>CAVQCF010000046.1:0-55527 GCA_963710885.1 uncultured Acidobacteriaceae bacterium | reverse complement strand
CTCAAATGAGGGGAGCCATATCCAAAAGCGGGGGTAATGCCTCGCTGGCCGGAGAAAGTGGAAGGTATGGAGACGTCTAAACGGGCACGAAAGCGAAAGCTGGATACAGCCAAGACTGACCTGGAGCCACCGCTTGCTGTACTCCGGAAGGCAGGGTGTCCATCAAGTAGACCAACACAAGATGGAATCCGAAGGGCTTGAGGAGAAGTACCGGGCCGTAATCGATGGGGAGACCCAATGATGAACCGGTCGGCCAAAGGTGGGATAGGTCGAGCCTGCACTATGGAGGCGAAGGCGTTCTCATTCGCCCACCCACACCAAGGTGTTTGCGGACGGCACGGTACGGAAGAACAGCGCGCGACCTCAGGAGGACTGGCCAAGTCTCCGGGTGGCACCGGAGTAAGCAGACCTATAAGCGAAAGCGAAGTGGCGAGCGAGGCTTGGTCAGTAGTCGGACGGCTGAATGGTACCTGAAGCGTGGTGAAAGCCACGTGACCGGGCAACCGGCGACAGAGTTGGGTCGGGGAAGGCAGCCGGCGAAGATGGTCAGGAAGAGAAAGGAAACCAGATGAGTAAAGATGAGGGAGGTAGGAACAGTTCCTTAAGTGAAAAACCCGTACGCTCTCGTCTGAGGAGACTGGTGGACTGGATCAACCTGACGGGTGCCAAGAAGGTCCATTCATTAATTGACAAGGTGTACAAGCGGAAGAACCTGGCGATGGCCTGGGAGAAGGTGAAAGCGAACCGGGGAAGTGGGGGTGTGGATGGGCAGACTCTGGAGGCTTTCGAAGAGCAACTAGACCAGCAGTTGGATCGGTTGCAGCGAGAACTGAAAGAGGACACCTATCAACCACAGCCGGTGCGACAACACCCCATCCCGAAGAGGGACAAACCGGGCGAGTATCGCATGCTCGGCATACCCGCGATCTATGATCGCGTGTGTCAGCAAGCGCTACTCAATCGGTTGGAGCCTATCTTCGAGCCGATATTCGATGATGCCAGCTTCGGATATCGGCGAGGGCGATCGACGAAGGATGCGCTGCGCAAAGTGTGGAAAGAGATTCAAGGCGGGTCGGAGTGGATCGTGGATGCGGACCTCCGAGACTTTTTCGATCCATCTCCACAATGCCCCCTTATTCATGAAATAGGCCTGGTTGATCGTCCACTACTTTGATTCGTAAGCCTTTACGACGTCCGCGCGTGACTAATAAAGCTTCGAGTTCGCCACGCTTTACACGTTGCAACACGGTTTGGCGCGAGACACCCAGTTTCATCGTGGCTTCCAGCATGGGCAGATAACCCGGCGGAGCTTGCTCCACAAAGCGTGCACGCAACTCATCGGTGATTCGAATCTGCCACGGCGCTCCAGGCGTTATCTGTTCTCCAGCGATGAAACCATCATTCAGCCAACGATGAATCGTGGAAGTGTTGATGCCCAGGATCTGCGCTGCCTGGCGAATCGGCACAACTTGCCCAGCGGGCGGCTCCGCCGGCAGTTCGTAGCGTGGAATGTTGCGATAGCGACGCAGGCTGCCAACATGATTCGCCGTGAAGCGTTCACCGCTCGCAGTTTTGCGTCCCTGACGATTGAGAATGCCGGCGATGACATCATCCGGGTAATGAACGGCCAGACGACGAAGCAGAGAGATCGTATCTTCGTCGGTGTGAAGACCACGAGGCTTCATGCGCGGCAAGGAGAGATCGAATTCGGTGAGCGCGCCGCCTCGCCAGCGCAGAGTCAGATGCGCAAGGCGTTCGGCGCGATCCACAGTCACAATCACTTCTTCCAGAAGGGCGCGCAAAAGCTCTTTGCGATCGCGATCCGTGGTGGTAGGCGCCGTCCAGACTTTTCGCAGATCGGAGCCGAGAGAGAGAATCTTCTTTTTCTCTTCCTCGCTCAGCATGCGCGGGCGTTGTTGTTCCCTCCGCTCGAGTTCCGCTTCGGCAGCGGCGAGATCGCGCAAGCGTTTTTCCCATTCCGTTTCCAGTCCACGTGCCACGAGTCTGTTTTCGGGCTCAACGGCACGATATTGACGCTCGGCTCGTTCGGCTTCGTAGCGAGCACGTTCCACCGCCAGACGCCACTGAGCGAGCGCCGCATCGTGGTTCGCTTCGAGTTGCTGGATGGCGCAGCTGCGTTGCTTCCAGAGCCGCGGGCGTCAGAGCCTTGAGAAAAGCATCGACAACGGCTTGATCGATTTGAACGCCGCCGACATTGAGACAGTACACGCCGCGTCCGCGAACGATATCCTTGCCCGCGCAATGGTATCCGGGCGACGCGTTTCTGCCCGTGTAGTGAGTGTGGAGCCGGCGGCCACACTTCCCACAAGTAGCCAGGCCTTGCAGCAATGCGGCCCCTTCTCTCACCGCACCTCCGGCTTGGTGGGGCTGGGGATGCACGTTGGCATCGATGCGTGCTTGGTTGGCCTGGAAGGTGGCCCAGTCGATGTAGCCGGGATGATGTTCGGGAAGAAGCACCGGCCACTCGGCCATGGGCAGAAGACGAGTTCGCTTGCGCAGCCTTCCTTGGTCATCGACGTAGCGTTCTCGATGAGACTTCCCGTACGTGTACGCGCCAGCA
Organism: uncultured Acidobacteriaceae bacterium; assembly: GCA_963710885.1. Classification (GTDB taxonomy): domain Bacteria; phylum Acidobacteriota; class Terriglobia; order Terriglobales; family Acidobacteriaceae; genus Sulfotelmatobacter. Next base: position 52,946 of record CAVQCF010000046.1, on the reverse strand, counting down.
TACACCGGATTGGTGAGTACGTGATGGATGGTGTGTAGCTCGGGGCCGACCCAACGGATCTCGCTTTTCATATGCTGACGCAGTGGGAAGGAAAGACCTTCGGAGCGGAACCACAGCCAAACCTTGCGGACCGATCCTAGTTCGGTGAATTTCGCAAAGACCGTGCGAACGGTGCTGGACCACGGATTCGTCGGGATGAAAGCGCACTTCGCCGTCCTGTTCTCCCCACACGAAGCCCACGGGCAAGCCTCGGCGCAGTTCCCCGCGTGCGGCCTTATTGCGAATTCCACCCTCGAGTCGTGCGCGAAGAATGTGCAGTTCTGCTTCCGCCATGATGCCTTTTAATCCGAGCACCAGCCGATCATTAAAAAGCGCCGGATGATAGAGGCCGTCGCTGTCTCCGACCAGAGTGTCGGTGATGCTGCAGAGATCGAACAGGCGGTACCAGTCGGCATTGTTGCGCGCCACGCGGGAGACTTCGAGGCCGAACACGATGCCGACGTGGCCGAGGGCTACTTCCGCGGTCAGGCGGGCGAACCCGGAGCGCTCGGCGAATCCGGAGCCGGACACGCCCAAGTCTTCGTCGATGACGATCACTTGTTCTTTGGCCCAACCCAACTGGCAGGCTTTCTCGACCAAAGCATATTGGCGAGCGGTGGACTCGCGGTTGTACTCGACCTGCGCAGGGCTGGATTGGCGAATGTAGACGAAGGCCGCGCGTTGGATGATGGCTGGGTTTTACTTTGCTGGCATCATTCATGATTCTTCCTCCTTCTCCTGGTTGCCTGAGCGGCTTGGACGATGAGCCGTGCCAGGATTTGGATCGGCGAAGTTTTTGTGTTCCTCGCAGGGTTTCCCAAGGGTAGGTTTCGTCGAGCAGAAGATCGAAGAGGTTTCGGATTTTTTCTCGCAAGGCGCTCTCCTTAGTGGCCGCGGAATTCGCCATCCTCGCCAGTTACCGGAGCGAGGCGGCCGAGGAGAGCATCGACGACGGCGCGTGCGTGAAGCAAGTCTTCTAGAGAGCCAAGGGTTGCTGTCGCGGCGAGCGCAGAGAGAGGTCTGCATGGGCGAGGCCAGGTCGGTCCAATCGGCAGGGATCAGAGATTTACTGCCGTCCGGCAAGATCAGAAGGAGAAGCAATCGACCGTGCCGACGGACCGCCCCGAGAACGCTGAGCGATTGACCTTCGAACGGATGGCGAGCACGGACAATCGTGACTCTTTTCGGGAAGGTTCTGATGATGGGTAGTGTGTCGTACGTTCCTTCGGATCCGTGGATCATGAAAAACTTCTCACGCTGGTAGTCCAACGGGTAGCGGACGGCCGAGTGCTTCGCCTCATCAAGGCAATGCTTAAGGCGGGAAGCTACGGTAAAGGGGAGCTCTTTCCCAGTGAGCGTGGCACTCCGCAAGGGGGTGTGGTCACGCCCCTTACACAAAAGGTAATTTTGACTGTTTAAGGGTTCGGAGTCCCCGTTTTGTGGCGGACCTGAAGGAATCGGAATGCTGTGACGAATGGTGATGGTATCCTCGCCGACCAAAATTTCTTTAATCAGCAGGCGCACGATTTTTTGGCGTTCCATGACACTAAGACTGTCGGCAGCACTACGCAGGCGAGTAAGGAATGCTATGAGAGTTTCTGCTAAACGCAGGAATGCGGCGCGATCATTCGCCTGGTCGGTGATCGCCTGCAGCTCAGCCTGGAGAGCCCGTTGCCGCTGCCGCAGCATAGGCATGCGTTCACGCAACTGCTCAAGCGACAAGAGCTCTTCCTGATAGGCGGTGAGCAGTCGTTCGATGCCTTTGTCCACCTGGCTCAACTCCCTCTGCAAACTCTGCTCCCGTTTCCGGGTTGGATCAGAAGTGCGTGCCGCGGCTAGCCGGCGATCAAGTTCCTGCTGGATCAAAACTGGGTCTTCGAGCAGGCGGACTACCTCGGCCCAGACGATCTGATCGAGGAGTTCCTGGCGAATGAAGCGATTATTGTCGCAAACAGGGCCGCCCAGTTTCCGCCAGCTATCCGAGCCAATGCACTTGTAGTAATGAATTTTCCGTGCGCTGGTTTGCGTCGAGGTTCGCGACAACGCGTAGCCACACTTCGCACAACCGACGAGCCCCTGCACCACACTGGGGGAAATGGTTCGCCGACGCGATCGTATCTTGTTTTGGTACAGCAGTTCTTGGGCACGGGCGAAGCTTTCCTCGGTCACCAGGGCTGGCACGGGGATCTCAATCCACTCTTCGCGAGGGCGTTGGTGGCCGGCGGTATTGCTGGGCGTAGTTATACCCCGCCGTCGCTGTAAACGCATTTGCGTACGTGGAGAGAGGCGGGTCTTGCCGAAGCAGGCGACTCCCCGATAGGCGGGGTTCCGCAACATGCTCCAGATCACCGAGCGTTCCCAGCGGCCTGCCCTGCGCGGCGGAATGCCCTCGCGGTTGAGCCGCCGCGTGATCTCCGCGATGCTGAGTCCCTCGACGGTATACATCTCATAGACGCGCCGCACTACACTGGCCTCGGCTTCATTGATAATGTAGGCGGCGAGCGCCTCTTCTGTCTTGCGGATATAACGGTAGCCATAAGGAGCGCCGCTCATGACGCTTACCTCCCCTGTATGGGCACGGTGCCGCTTGCCACGCCGCGAGCGCTCCAGGATCTGTGTTCGTTCGTATTCCGCGATCATGCCTTGGAATTGCACCAGGAGTTGATCTTCCGGACTGTTGCCTTGCGGAGACTTTACGAACAACGTTTCCACTCCGTGGCGGGCAAACTCTTCGATCAGCAGAATCTGGTAAGCATACTTTCGGCTCAAGCGGTCCGGCGAGTACGCGAGCACAACTTGGATCTGTCCTTCGGCAGTGAGATCGCGCACGCGTTCCAAGCCCGGGCGCTCCAACGTGGCTCCGCTATAGCCTTCATCTTCGAAGACCCACTCTTTGGGCACCTCCAGTTCGTGCTGGTTGGCGAACTCGATCAGCGCTGCCGTCTGGCTTGCGATCGTATTCTCCTCGCGTTGCTGTTCCGACGAAACCCGGGCATAGATTGCGGCCATTCTCATTATTCAACTCCTTCCCGCGTACGCCGACGGCGCGTTCCAGACATGGGACCAGAATCTCGTAAGCCTGCGTGAGCTTCGCCTCGAGCAAGCGATCAAATGAATAGGCGATATGGATTCGAAATGGGTCGCCTCGTGGATGCGGCTCAGCCATGCCTTTTGAGAGTACGCAGAAAGGCATGCAAGGCGGCGGTTACGGTTGCCCCTATAGTGAGACCGCTGCTTTTCGCGTATTTCCGAAGAAGTTCTACGGTTCGTGGCGGAAGCTTCAAAGTGACCGGTATTGTGGTCTCGGGGATTTCGACAGGGCGATTGAGCTGAGATGCTTTCTCGAGGTAGCGATAGGCTTGTCGCTCGGATAGATGGAACTCGCGTGTCAGCTGGCGAACCGCGTCGGCGCGCAGCGGTTGACGTCGCAGAAGAGCATGCGCAGCGTTCAAATGCTGAGCCTTTTCCGCTTTGGTAGCACGCGCCATCTTCCATAAATGTATCATCTGCCATACACATATTACTCATTGCGACGGAGATCAAGCATTAGGTACCTGGTTCGCCAACCCGTTATTACCCGTTCAAACTGGAAATTACCTTTTGTGTAAGGGGCGTGACTTCGCCCACGCTTAGTAACATACTTCTGACGCCGTTCGATCGGGAGATGCGACTGAGAGGATATCAGTTGACGAGGTACGCCGATGATTGGGTGATCACCTGTAAATCGGCAGCAGAGGCACGAGCCGCAATGGAGGCTGCGGGCCGAATCCTGAAGCAACTGGGCGTGGAGTTACATCCGCAGAAGACGCGGATTGTTCATGTCCGGAACGGCTTCGAGTTCCTTGGCTACAAAATCAAGCGCGGGCAGAGGAAACTGGATCTACCCGAAAGCAAGATTCGTACTCAGGTCCGACGGGGCGCGCTTTATGCGTACCCCAAGGAGAAGTCGATTCGTCGTTTCATGGATCGGGTAAGGCAGCGAACCAAACGGAGGACACCTCTGAAGACCAAGGAGCTGATCGCGGAACTCAACCCGCTCTTGCGGGGATGGGGCGAGTATTACAAACGTGCCCACGTTCGTAAGCTCTTCCACCGACTCGACGGCTGGATCGTGCGACGGATCTGGTCGCATCGGTATAAGCGTTGGAGAAACGGCGGCTGGAAACGGCTGCCCAAGAAGACGCTGTACCGCGAGCACGGGCTTGTTAACTTAATCGGGTTAATTCCTTCGTTGGCATCTCGGCACGATTGAGTCTTCGTGAAAGCTGCATACGCGAAAAGTGTACGTGCAGTTTGAGCGGCGGACGGAGGCCAGCGCGTCAGCGCGCGCCTCCTCCGACCCGACAGCGGAGAAGCGGGGTAATTCCCGTGGAGCGAAGGCGGCAGGCCACCCACGTCAGGATGGAGTCAACGGGTAACCGGAGGAACTCCTTGTCTTGGCGAAGCCCGGCAGGGCTTCCTCGGGGTGGCACGAGCCGGATGAATCGAGAGGTTCACGTCCGGATCTGTGGGAGGCTCGGGGCGAAATTCCCCGGGCCTACCCGGCAACAGGAAACAGGACCAAGCCAAACCGGACTGAGGTGGCGCGGCGAAAGCCACGTCGACTAACCACCGGGAGACTAACGTTACTGCGCCTTCTCGACTCTACTCGCCATTACGCTCATCGACAGGATGACCGAAGTTTTGAGTGCAATGGCATGGTGAACAACGACCCGCCACTTTCCCGTGATACCAACTGCATCTGTCTGATGTGAAAGCAGAAACGCTGGCATTATTGACAGTTGCCGAACCCACCCGCCCGTAATCAAGTGAGAGCGCATTCCTGAAAGCCTGCACCATGCTTGAATTCATCTTCGATCTCCCGCTGCTAATTACTGGACCGGCCATCGTCGGGTCGCTGTGCCTGTTTGCGATCGGTGGACTGCTTTTGGTTCGCCGCTATGTATTACCACGTCTGCGAGTTCATCACGAGGACGCCCACTTTAGCGGGGCCATGGTGCATAGCGTGATGGTCTTCTACGGACTGGCGCTCGCGTTAATCGCGGTGAACGTTTTCGAGACCTACACCGACGTGTCGAAGATCATTTCGCAGGAGGCGACCGCCTTGGCCGGGCTGTACCGGGATGTAAGCTCTTATCCCGAACCGATTCGCTCCCAACTACAAAAGGAACTGCGTGACTACGTCGACTACACCATCCACGAAGCCTGGCCTTTGCAGCAGCACGGCCAGGTTCCGAGCGCTGGCATTGAGCGGATGAACCGCTTTCAGAGCATGCTGGCAGGTTTCGAGCCTGCGACCGAGGGCCAGAAGATCCTCCACGCTGAGGCACTCCGGGCCTATAACAACATGATCCAGGTCCGCCGGTTGCGGCTCGATGCCGTGAGCATCGGTTTGCCGGGTGTGATGTGGACCGTGGTCCTTGCGGGCGCGGTCATCAGCCTGACGGCCTCTTTCTTTTTCCAAGTCGACGATGTGTGGCTGCACCAGATCTTGGTGGTGCTTCTGGCAATGTTCATCGGCCTGGTCATCTTCATGACCTTCGCCCTTGATCGTCCGTTCCGGGGGGATCTGGGAGTGCGACCAGATCCCTATCAACTGATTTACGACCACCTGATGAAACCATAGCCAGAGAAGGCGATCATCGACAGCACATTTGCCGCTCTTCGCAATCGGCAGTGGACTCGGATAGGTGTTGTGACATCGCTGATTACGCTCAAAAACCCCTTAATGAGTGTAATGGCCTGATAGCGACAGTTGACTTCCGTTAGCCCGTTATCCGACCGCGATCAGTGGCAAGCGCCGATCGAGCTGTGCAAAGCGAGTACGGCACGGCTACTGAAGCTTCGCGAATTCCGCCTTCGCTTCTTTCAGGAGGGGAACATCAGGATCGGCGTTCTTCCACAGGCTTAGGAAGTCGCTGTAAGCGGCGCGGGCTTTAGGAATGTCACCTTGCAAGGTATAGGAGCGGGCAAGGCCGAGATGCGCGAGCGCGCCGATCGGCTGGTTTCCGACTACGCTGTAATGGTCCAGAATTTTTTGAAACTCGACCTGTGCGGCTACACCCTGCTTCGCCGCCAGGTATGCTTTGCCTCGTAAGTAAACCGGGTACAACGCAAAGGTGAAGGAATAGTTCGTCTGTCCCAACTCGTAAGGCTCAGCTTCTGCTAACGCTTCGACCGCTCGTGATGCGTCACCACTGTGAAGCGCGGTTGCGGCCCGAATCATTGGCAGGTCGTCATATTGCACAATCGTATCCTCGGGAAAGTTTTTGCGGAGATCATCGGATAGCCGTGCCGCCTGCGCGGAATCGCCTGCCAGCGCCAACGCAATCGCCGAGAACGCGTTACCCTGCCTGCTATCGGATCGCAACATGGAGACCTTGGCGTCCTGTTTCGCCGCATCCATATTACCTACGAGCGCTTCCCGCACTGCGGAGTGCCCCAGATATTCCGCCGCGGTTTCGTTTTCGTTCGTTCTTTCAGCAGAATCGGCGGCGCGGCGTGTCAGTTCGCGGCTCTTGGCGAACTCCCCGTTATATGCGGCCGTCTCAGATTCCAGGAAGAGAATTTGATCATCGACTCCCGGTTTTCCCGTGGCGTCGACGACCTGCCGTTCCATCCCGGCGGCATCGTGTTGAAGAAAATCGACGTTGTAAAGAAGCAGAGGAAACCAGGGCGAATCGACGTTGTGAGCGCGCGAGTCTTGTGCTGTGGTCTTGGCCTGATCAAGTTGGTTGATCCACTGATAACTGTAGGCGAGGTTTACCGAGTTATTGCCGCTGTTCGAGTTGATCTTCCAAGCCTGCAGCCCCGCGGCATGGGCCTTCTCGTAATTTCCGGTCAAGGCATAAATGGTCCACAATTGGTTGGCGGCTCGTCGTCACGGGGATAGCTTTGCGCCCATGCCTGATACGAGGTGCGGGCAGCCTCAAGATTTCCCGTGACGACCATCTCGTAGAATGAGGAGATGGCAAGCCGTTCGCTCTCGCTGGCCCGCCCCCGCAATTCGTAAGCCTTGCGAGTATTTTCGGCACAGCGGGCAAGTTCACTCAAGGGTTGATAAGCCTGGCCCAGCCGCAAATAAGCCATCGCGAAATTTGGATCCAACGAAATGGCCCTTTGATAAAGAGGGATAGCCGCCGCGTAGTCGTTGGTCACGTTGGTGGTCCGATTGCCGAGGGTATAGGCCTGCAGCGCTTCGAGTGACGAAGTGGTCGCGCTGTCTGGCGGGACATCATATTTCTGCACCGAGGCTAGCGATTCTCCCAATCTTGCCCGCAGTTTCGTTGATGCGGTCCCAAGAGCGTCGAGGACCTGTTCCTTTCCGTTCGCCGTCACTTGTTCTTCGGAGAGCAGGTCGCCGGTGCGGCAGTTCACAGCTTTCAGGCCCAGAACATACTGGCTGCCTAAACTCGAGATAGATCCCTCAATCGTGGCCGCGCTGGCCGTGCGCTGGCAAACATCGCGCGCCAGTTCTGGAGTCAGCCGCGCCTGTTTCGGCTGGTTCATCAGTGTCAGTGTTTGTGCGATGCGCTCGTCCGAAACCAGGCTGAGAAACGGCGACTGCTCCAGTTGTGTCGCGAGCCCTTGCCGTAAGGTGCCATCGAAAACGGCATCGCCCGTGGTATTGGCGAAATCGGCGAGCACGACGGTGTCTTTGTCGGTGAGAGCTTGTGGACGGTGAGAGCGGTAATACAGGCCGCCTGCAATTAGCGCGATGGCGATGGCGACTGCGAAGTAGGCTGCCGTTGCTATTTTTGGGGCGGGCTTTGAGGCTGGTCCTGAACGGTCGAGAGCGCTCTTCCCCGCATCGTCCAAACCGGCTGCAAGGCGGCCCGTTTCGGTGTCGCGTTTTAGCCGCTGCAAGTCGGCGCGCAACTCGGCTGCACTCTGATAGCGCAGGTTGCGATCTTTCTCCAGCGCCTTTCGGATCACGAAACCTAGAGCCGGAGAAATCTGTTGGCTTATTTCAGAGGGAGGCTCTTGATGCAGAATCGCTCCGCAAATCTCTCCTGAACTTGATCCTTCAAAAGGCATCCTGCCGCTGGCCATTTCATACAGCACCGCGCCGAACGAGAACAGATCGGTGCGCGCGTCCAGTTCCTGGGCCCTGATCTGCTCCGGCGACATGTAGGCCACCGTGCCCAGCATGGTCTCGGGGCTGGTAAGGTGCCGGGCTTCGGAGCCGACGGTCTCGGCATCGTGACGGCTCGCTCCGCTTTGGATCACCTTCGCCAGGCCGAAGTCGAGAATCTTGGCGTGCTCGCGCTTGGTGACGAAAATATTGGCGGGCTTGATATCGCGGTGGATGATGCCATCGCTATGGGCCGCATCCAAGGCGTCAGCGATCTCGATGGACAGGGAGAGAATCTCTGGCGTGTCCATGGGACGGTTGCCGATGCGATGCTTGAGGGTCACACCGTCTAGATACTCCATCACAATGAAAGCTTTGCCATCCTGCTCATCAATCTCATGGACGGTGCAGATGTTTGGGTGATTGAGCGCGGATGCGGCTTTGGCTTCCAGTTGAAAGCGGGCTAGTGCCTGCGGATCTTTGGCTACATCATCGGGTAGGAATTTGAGCGCGACAAAGCGACCGAGCTTAATGTCGTGGGCCTTGAAGACAACACCCATGCCGCCGCCACCGATTTTCTCGACAATACGGTAGTGGGAGATGGTCTGGTCGATCATGGCGCCGAAAGGAATACCGGAATGGCAGCAATGCTACGGGGGAGCCGTAGGCGAGTCAATTGAGAACGATGGGATAGCAGCTAGTAATGGTCAGAAACGATCGGATTATTGGAGAATGGTCGGCTTAACCGGCCAATCTCTTCCCATTCTTGTTGTGTGTAAAATATTGTGCCGTTCGGTGCCGATCGTGCCGTCTTTCTGCTGAGCAGACCACACCCCGCTTCGGCGTGAATTACAAGTGGCTTGTTCACCGCGACTGCCGTGCGTTATGGGTACAGGTCGTCAGAGCTCGAACTCGACCGTTAAACAAACCCTGGCACGCATCAATTCCCGATCGGCTGCTCAGTCGGACCGGCAATCCCTCCGCCTGAAGTGAACAGACCAACTGAAGGAGAATATTCCTACTCGCTATCTAAGAACACTCCGGACCGAACCTCTGACATGCGATGCAGAGACATGGGCCGGTTAAGAACGGCAAACCGGAAGTAATCCGAGACGGCCAGGCCTGAGGGAATCTCCTCAATTGGCGAAACATCGCGATTGCGCTCAAAACCCCTCAATGAGTGCCCCGGTTACAACAATTGACCGGGCTGCGTCCCCAACAGTAACATTCCCACCTCAGTGCCAGAATTACGACTCACTCTCAGCCAAATCCTGAATCGTCTAGAGAAGTTCTACGGCCCTCAGGAGCCATCCTTTCCTGTAGATCCGTACGAATTTCTCGTCTGGTGGTATTGCGGCTATCCCGCCAGTGACGTGGCTTGTGCCAAAGGCTGGAATTGCCTGACTCGCGACGTGGGAATCGATCCCGGCAGATTGCTGAAGACAAAGCCGGCGATACTCGCGGCGACGATCAAGCCGGGAGGCATGTTTCCTGAGCTACGCGCACAGCGCCTCCAAGAACTTGCCTTTCGCGTGGAGAATGAGTTCGGAGGCGATCTGCGTGCTGCGCTGGCCGGCCCCGTCCCCAAGGCTCGCAAGCTCCTCAAGAGTTTTCACGGAATTGCCGACCCCGGCGCCGACCGCATTCTCTTGTTCGCAAGAATCTCACCGATTGCCGCTGTCCCTTCCAACTGCGTGGGAGTTTTGCTCCGCATTCGCGAAAAGGCGACGAGCAAGAACTACTCCGTGACCTACCGCGAGGAGCAAAGGGTCATCGCCACTCAATTGCCCGAGACGTTTGATGCCCGCGCCCGCGCCTACCTGCTGCTGAAACGTCATGGGCAGCAACTCTGCAAGCGTACCAATCCGAATTGCCCGGAGTGCCCTCTCGGGCCGCATTGCGCTTATGCTGCATTAAGCTTTCATGCCTGAACACTCACCTCGGCGACGCACATGAGTGTAATTGGCCTGGTTTCGACAGTTATCTTTCGGGAACTCGCCTTCGTGGCATGGTGTCTGATTCAAGCCATGGGGCGACGCTCAGTTGTCGGCATGTCCTTCATCGCCGTTCTCGCTCCCGTGGTGGCAATTCCTCTCGCAGGACGCTTTCGCTGAACTGTGCTCACACCTTCCGAACTCTGTCACTTCTGCTTCCCTTTGCTCGACAGTGCGAACTGGTTCCCGTCCGGGTCTTGCAAGATCGCTGTCGATCCCCACACTTCAGTCTTCGGCTCCTGTGCGAATGTCGCACCTTTGGTTTTCAAAACCTTCGCGGTGGCGAAGACATCATCACACCAGAATGCGATGGACTGGAATTGACCGATGCGATTTTCATGGCCTTCCGGGGTGTAGAGCGCCAACCCGGTTTCTGAGCCTGGAATACTCAATTCGATCCATCTTTGGGTCGGAGTGAAGGGTTGGTCCGTAACGATCTTGAATCCCAAGTTTTCGGTGTAAAACTTCAGCGCTCGATCCTGGTTGCGAACCGGAATACCAACGAATGTGATGCCTCGGATCATCGTTGCTCTCCTTTCGATCGGCGGAGCATAACGTATCTAAATTCGGCGTTGCAATGTGGCATCCGATGCTATATTGATGATTGGTATAGCGATGCTCTCTTTCGATGATTACGTGATCGACGTGCTGATGCGCGACTTGGTTGGTCATGACCGGAAACCCACAAGTTTTCTCTTGTACCTCTGGCTCGCTGCCGAACAGTCTCGAAGAGATGGGCCGGTGCAGGTGAGCTATCTGGAATTGGCGGAGTCGGTTGGCGTGTCGAAGAGTTCTGCGCAGATTGCCGTGAACTGGCTGGTTCGAAGGAAGTTGCTTTCCGTCAGCAAGAACAATATTACCGCCACGCCGTGTTACACGGTACAAAAGCCGTGGAAGAGATCACTCACGTTCTGATCCTGCGGGAAACATCCTCATTGCGCTCATTGACCAGCGGTCAAAACGTGCAGTGGCTTGTGGACCAGTCGGAACCCGGCCTTGAGGTGATCGGCATTTCAAGGGGCGGCTATCGGTCCACCGGAGCCGACTGCATCGCCGCGTTTCGCATCGATGCGATGCGCTCTTCCATCTGACGCGTGAGGTGCGGCGTTATGCCGAGCATCCGCTCGACTACCATCAACTGCCCCCGGTGGGCATCTCGTGCTCCTTGGGCGCGATGAGCATTTCGAACCGCGATTTCGTTCGTGGCTCCGTCCCTTCCGGGTACTCGACCTGCTCACCCAAAAAAGCCTCCGAAGCGCCTTCCAGAACCTTGGCATACTTATCGCCTTCGGCGCGCAAAAGTTCCAGTATCTGCGCCTTTGTGCGCGGCGCCCTTACTTCTGCTTGAAGCTTGTCCCTCAGCCCAAAGAAATCGAAGCCAACTAGCGTGCTGCGGTGCTCGACCGCATGGATCTGCTCCGGCACGCGCATCATCACAGCAATGTGGACCAGCGTTTCCCCTACCGAGCGGCATCCCGTCGCAGGACGGACGCTGTACTTTTCTTCCGGGATCTCCTCGGCAATTTTGATCGTATTGTTGCGAACCGTGCGGAACGATTGCGCTAATTCTTTTGCTCCGGGAAGTGAAGGGCGGGCCAACTTGGCCAGCCCTTCCTCTTCGGTCAATCAGTCGAGACGGTGCATTACACGGCTGGAAACATATGCGCCTACGGTTCGTCCAAGTGCATTACCGCGCACGCAGGATGTTCTGAAGTGAATACCGCCGAACACTCTGGCATCGGCGACCTCGGCTGTCGCTGCCGAGAAGCTTGGAAATGATCGTGTGCCCGGCCGGATTTCGGATGTGATCGAGAAAGCTGTGTGCTCGCCGAACGTTGCGGCCAGTACATATGCCGCCGCACCGCTGAGGCTGGAGTGGGCGGATGGGTATTCGGGATGCGCCGGGGTTCCAGACGGCAATGCGTCTAGCCAGGGGCCCAGTCCGGATCGGGATCCGTGCTCGGGTTACCGTCCGTGTCTCCGAGATGGATCGCCGTGACCGGACGCCAGAATACGTATCGGTACTTGGAGTCCCAACATGCGATCCCCGCATCCGCCATAGCCAGATTCAGCAGGGCGAACAAGTGCGCGTTCTGCCCCAAACTGAAGCCTCGGCTTACCGAAAGATCCACCGCAACCCGGTTCCAGTCGAGAGGCGTGTTTCCAGCCCAAAACAAAACGAGCTCAGACTGATCATCGGTGCGGAGCGAGCCTGAGAAAGCACCCATGGTCTTGATCTCGTTGTAGTCGGCCGCGTACTCGGGACTGGTGAGGGCATTCGGAGGCTGAACGCGGAACTGGGAGGGACGCGTCAAGAGCCAAGGGGTCATCGTTGCGAATTGCGGAGCTGCGCCCGTCGCGTTCAACGCGATCGACATCTTGAGCATCTGTTCTGCTGCCACCAAGTCTGGCTTTTGCGCATACATTTTCCGATTCGTCAGAAGAATTCGTGGGTTAGTGTCGGCTCTGGCAACTTGCCAAGAGCATGATAGAGCGCAAGTTCGGTGATGCGAAAGGTGCGGAACCCGTAGGATTTTCTCATAGTGACTTTAACTTTATTGTTGAGGCCCTCAACTACGCCGCTGGAGAACTGCTTTTTAGCCTTGAAGTAGTTGAGGATGAGTTCCCGATGAACCCGTAAGGTTTTGGCAATTTTCTTCATGGGGCCAATGCGGGAGCGCATGGTTTGCTGGCACCAGAAGTCGAGATACCTGCCCGCCCAGGTCGGGGAGTTGTAATCCCAAAAGCGCTGGAAGTCTTCTTTGAGCAAATAGGCACGAACGGTTTGCAGGTTGTAGCGGAGTAGATCGCGTAGCCGGAACTTCTGTTGCGAAGTGAGATTGGCTTTGCGCTTGAGGATGCACCAGCGGGACTTGTGGAGGAGAGGTTCGTAGCCGTCTTGGGCCATCTTGCGGGACTCGGCGGCGCGCACGTCGTCGAGGGCTTCATTCATCTTGGCGACGATGTGAAAACGGTCGAGGATGTGGAGTGCTTGCGAGCATTGGTCGCGAACCACGCGGAGATAGGGCTTCCACATATCGGAGCAAACGTATTGGATATGGGAGCTGAGTTCTGTTCCGAGCATGGCAAAGAATCCCTGGAAGGTTTCGACGGTTCGCTCCTGGCCGATCCAGAGCAAGCGGGTTGCGCCGGAGTCGATTTGGTAGACCAAGGTGAGGTACTTGTGGCCTTTGGCATACTGGATCTCGTCTACGCCAATGGCGGAGATCGGACCCAAGGTGCGATGTGCCAAGCCCCAGTCCACGACATACTGCACGGCGTGGCAAACCTTGTCCCACGAGGTGCGGAACGAATCGGCGGTTTCCTTCCAGGACAGTTTGCGCGCCCAGCGTGCCAAAAAGATCATGTAGGCGTTGGTGAGGGAATGCTTGCCATCGGCCCAGGGGACTTGCTCGACTACGATGCCGCAGGTTTTGCAGTGGACCCGGCGCATGCGGTAGAGGAGAAACACCAAGAAACCCCAAACGGGGATGAACTCAAAAGGACGCTCGGCGAGGTGATCGTAGCCGGCGGCCGGCCGGCGGCAACCGGAACAGATGGCTTTGGACCCCACCCGCGGCCGCACCCCGATTTCAAGGCGCTTGCCATCTTCGCTGAACCGTGCGTGGTGGTAGACGAAACCGGAGAAGCGATAACACTGGTTCAGAAGCGTGATAATCTGCATGTCGAAGTGGGTGCCATGACAACCGCATCTGCCCTACAACAATCCGCCGCGCCCGGCCTCGACGACTATTGTAAAGATCTTGCCGAGTGGCCCAGAAGCTGGATGGGCCTGCCCAAAGACCTGGTTCCGGGAGAGAAAATGGTGGCCTACTTCCGGCCCTTCTTGGAACATCTGATCGAGCTCGGACTGTCCAAGAAAACCATTCGGAAACACGTGGACAACCTCTGGGTTCTGGGCGGAGAGATGATCCGCGATCTGCATGAAACCCCATCTCTGAGAAAGGTACCCATCGAGACTCTGGTTTTTCAGGTGATCCAGGACGGAGGCCCGATTCTGTATCACAACGACTCCGAGGAGCAGCAGCGGTCTTTTGAATCCACCTGCAGCAAGTTCCGCAGATTCCTGGAAGAGAGTCAGAAGCTCGTACCCGCCAGGAGGCGGTGGAAATGACGAAAGAGGAAAATCCCCAAAACCGGGATTTCCCTCTTTCTTGGAAAGCGCAAACCCCGCGCTTCCCACATTCCCACCGCACGGCTACTGCTGCTGTCCTCGCTGCATCACCCCATCAAAGTAAATCAAGGCCCCAACCACGGTTGCGCCGCACGCTACTCTCCTGACTCACCCACAGATTCCTCAGAGGAAGCCATTTTCCCAATGGAGCCATAGAACAGACCTTGGGACATGAGTGCCTCGCAACCTTCACACGGGCCGCGAAAGATCAAGAGGTTGCCAAAACGGGCGGTGGGAGTCCTCCTGGCGAGGAACTCATGGTCCCAGTACGACGTCCTGGATAGCCCTTTGGCATCGACCAAAACAGTTGGCGACCCCTTCAGGTATTGGAGCAGGTCGCCTTTCCGCTCGGGCCAATTAAGTCCCCGCGCTTTCATCTCAATCGGGAAGATGGGGTATACCGCGACCGGTATTTCGCCGGCCGGTTGGAGGACAAGGTGGTAGTACCCAGCCAATTCGTTGCTGCGCTGCCAAAGGTCCACACCTTCATCGTTGAAATATAGATAGCCGTTTTTCGCGCCTCCAATCAACTCGTTGAAATACTCCCAGGGACGCATCACCGGCAGGGCCGATGCTGCTGCCGCAACGACTAACAAGGCCACTGTGACTTGGAGGGGCTTGGACTTTGAGCCGAGTCCGAAAGTGATTGCACACTCCGCGAAGATCGCCATAAGAACGACAGCAGGCAGAGCGTGCCGAATGCCCCCGTATGTCGAGCCTTCCGAACCCTGAGCTATCTTGCCCTCAACCGGGTGGATGAAGCGGAGAACACGCTTCGCCAAGTCTCCGCGCGCAAGCTGGAGTTCCCCGACTTCGTCATCCTGCGATACATGATCGCCTTCCTCAAAGGGGAAAAAGCCGCGATGGGGCGGGAAGTCGCTGAAGCACGAAGAAGACCGGCAGCAGAAGAATGGATGGTCAATTCGGAAGGCTTTGCCCTAGCCTATGCGGGTCGCCTGCAAGGCGCGAGAACCATGTCAAGTCATGCGGAGGGTTTTGCTCGCGAAGCGGGCCTACGGGAAACAGAGGCCCTCTACGAAATAGATGCTGCAATGCGAGAAGCTTTGTTTGGAAATGCGTCAGCGGCAAGGCAGGGAGCTATGGCTGCGCTGGAACTGTCCCATAGTCGCGACGTGGAATATGGGGCCGCCGCTGCGCTGGCCATCTCGGGCGAGTCCTCGCGATCTCAAAACCTGGCGGAGGACCTCTCAGTCCGCTTCCCTGAAGATACGAAGGTCAACTTCGCTTATACGCCAACTCTTCTTGCCCTTCTCACTCTGAACCACAACGCACCGACTAAGGCGATTGATCTCCTTCAGACCGCAATCCCTTATGAGGGCGGAGTACGTTCTGCTGGCTCTGAAATACTAATTGGCGCGGGCACTCTCTACCCTGCTTATGTGCGCGGCGAAGCGTATCTTGCGGCAGGCCAGGGTCGGGAAGCCGCTATCGAATTTCAGAAAATCCTCGATCATCGCGGCATCGTGCTCAGTGACCCCATTGGCGCGCTGGCGCATCTGCAACTTGCGCGCGCCGACGTTCTTATCGGAGACAGAGACAGGGCTCAAGCGGCCTATAAAGACTTCCTTGCCCTCTGGAAAGACGCTGACCCAAACATCCCCGTTCTCAACCAAGCCAAAGCCGAATACGCAAAGCTTCAATAACTGGTTGCCGCCAAACTGCTTCTGATGAGGCGTTCTTCCTAACGCGAGTGCGATCTGACCATCCAGATCGGTACCGAAAACGCGCTTGTTGTTTGCGAATTTCGCTTCACCTCCCGAGTGGCTATCCGGAAGTTATCCAGAACGGGCTTGTGGGAAATTGGTATCGTCTCAGCCCGCTTCAGAATTGAGACGACTGGTCTGGGTCTCGAGTCCCGGCGGGTTCACCATTCCGGCCTGTTTCCACTGATACCAGTGATACGGTTTTTGCGGAATCTGGGGCAATGCATGGCGCAATCTGCACTCCAGCACATCAGGCGGGGCGTCGATCCATGCCATAGCTGTTCTGCCCTTCACAAACGCAAGCAAAGACTTTCGCGAAGCTGAGGATGAGCTTCACAAGGCCTTGTCACTTGACCCCAATTCTGCGTATGCTCACGTGACTTTCTGCTGGTTCTATGCCAACTCGCACAAAGGTTGGGGGCGGTAGATCGTACAGATGTTCGGGTGGTTCAGCGAGGATGCTGCTTTGGCTTCCCGTTGGAAGCGGCTGAGGGCCTGCTCATCATTAGCAAGGTCATCGGGCAAGAACTTGAGGGCGACGCGCCGACCCAGTACGAAGCCGATGGACGAAACCGGGCTCCTGTGCTGGCATCCTAGGGATTTCCCTAGTGGCGAAGGGCTGGCAATTCCTCTAGTTTGGTTTAGCCCAATCTAAACTAGGAGAACTCACGTTGGCGAAGAATGTCTTCGCAGTGCTGTCCTTATCGTTCGTTGCGGCAATTCTCACCAGCCTTACCTATGCCCAAGAGGCCGCGCCCAAAGTATCCGCCGATCAGGTGGCCGACGACACACTCCAACTGATGCGCCAGGACATTCGCTCCCAAAGAAAGAAGATAGTTGCGGCTAATCTGCCGCTGACCGAAGCCGAAGCCGTCAAGTTCTGGCCAGTGTACGACCGCTACGTCGTCGACCATTCGAAGATCTATGACACCCGCTACGCCCTGATTAAGGAATACGCGCAAAACTTCAATACGGTGACCGACGAGCAAGCCCTCAGTCTTATCAAGGGTTGGATTGCAACCGAGGAGGATATGGCTCAACTTCGCTTGAAGTGGATGCCAGAATTCCAGAAGGTGATCCCCCCAAAGAAAACTGCAATGTTCTACCAAATCGACCGGCGTCTCGGCTACATGGTCGAACTGCAATTGGCGTCCCAGATTCCTTTGGTCAAGCCATAATGCGTGTGTCCATCGCAACGGGCGTAGTCGATTTCTAGAAGATCTTTTTCTACCCCGGCGACCGTACCTTCCACCGAGAACACTGCGGCACCTCGTCCTGACCGGGCAGGAGCAGGTCATGACCGACGACGAGCAGGTCCGTGTTGACGAGTGCGACAAGAAAGGTGAGGACAATCAATTAGCACGGCAATTCGAGGGATTTCTCGACTATGTACAAATTGAGTGGCCTCGGGGGGGCTGCTCGACTGACGCCCCATGACTCTTTGAGTCTGGGGCGTTTTTCTTTTGCCTCGGATCAAAGTCGAGGCCCCCACGGGCGGTCTCAATGAGTACGATGGCACCCACCGGGCGATGTGGGATCCTTTCCTGCCGGGACGACGTGCAACTGGCGTATTTCCAAACACCTTCGCAAGGTGGCGGTCCTGAAGGAAACCATGTGGGGACCGCTGGGATTGTGTTTGAAGGTGTGGAAGAAATTGCTGCGAATGGCTGGACTTGGGGGCGAATCCCCATTGTGATGCGCACGCATGCGCAGCGGAATTCGGATTTTGAACCGAAAGCAATCGAAATTTGAGTGGCCTGTTAACGACAGTTGCTTAGCTCCCCAACCGCGATTCCTCACTTAAAGGCTAGGGAATAATAACTTTGATTGGCGCTGTCTTGCGGCTTTCATGCCCGTAAATATCGACTGCTGTCGCCGCGTAGTAATATGTGCTGCCATTGGCCACGGTGGAATCCGAATACAGGCCTGACGCAATGAGGCTTACATTGACCTTTTTCCAGGTCGCTCCGTCCGGACTACGATAAAGGTTGTAGCCGGCAACGTCGCTCGACGTAGAAGCCTTCCAACTCAGGTCCACGACATGGTTGGCGCTCGCCTGGATGACAACTTTGTACCCCCTCTGCGAAGTGCCTCCACCGCAGCCCGTGACCTTCACGGTGAAAGAGTAGGTGGCTGCGGTCTTCGGCGTTCCAGTGAGATTCAGCGACGTCGTGGTGCTGGACGCTTTCGCGGTGACACCGGCGGGCAGGGCTCCCGATGTAATCGCCCATTTGTAGGGAGTGCAGCCGTCGCTCGCCTTGACGACCGCCGAATATGCTGTACCGACGGTGCCATTGGGCAGTGCAGTGGTCGTGATGGCAAGGCCGCCGGATGTCGCCGCCTGGATGACAACTTTGTACGCCCTCTGCGAAGTGCCTCCACCGCAGCCCGTGACCTTCACGGTGAAAGAGTAGGTGGCTGCGGTCTTCGGCGTTCCAGTGAGATTCAGCGACGTCGTGGTGCTGGACGCTTTCGCGGTGACACCGGCGGGCAGCGCTCCCGCAATCGCCCATTTGTAGGGAGTGCAGCCGTCGCTCGCCTTGACGACCGCCGAATATGCTGTGCCAACGGTGCCATTGGGCAGTGCGGTGGTCGTGATGGCAAGGCCGCCGGATGTCGCCGCCTGGATGACAACTTTGTACGCCCTCTGCGAAGTGCCTCCACCGCAGCCCGTGACCTTCACGGTGAAAGAGTAGGTGGCTGCGGTCTTCGGCGTTCCAGTGAGATTCAGCGACGTCGTGGTGCTGGACGCTCTCGCGGTGACACCGGCGGGCAGCGCTCCCGCAATCGCCCATTTGTAGGGAGTGCAGCCGTCGCTCGCCTTGACGACCGCCGAATATGCTGTGCCAACGGTGCCATTGGGCAGTGCAGTGGTCGTGATGGCAAGGCCGCCGGATGTCGCCGCCTGGATGACAGCTTTGTACGCCCTCTGCGAAGTGCCTCCACCGCAGCCCGTGACCTTCACGGTGAAAGAGTAGGTGGCTGCGGTCTTCGGCGTTCCAGTGAGATTCAGCGACGTCGTGGTGCTGGACGCTTTCGCGGTGACACCGGCGGGCAGCGCTCCCGATGCAATCGCCCATTTGTAGGGAGTGCAGCCGTCGCTCGCCTTGACGACCGCCGAATATGCTGTACCGACGGTGCCATTGGGCAGTGAAGTGGTCGCGATGGTAACGGTGCCAAAGCATCGCGTGCCGAGCAGGAGCAGGAGGAGCGCGAATAGGCCAGACTTCACAGTCCCATGCTGCCGAGGCTATGGAGATTCCTGACAGTCACAGAGGTTGGCAGACTACCGATGCGTTCTTCCTAACTGCAACAAAATCGACAACATCCGCCCAAAAACACGAAGGTTTTCATACCACCGATTCATCCTTAAATTGTCGTAAGATCGCCATTTCACTCATCGTCGGGAAGCTAGTTCGGCGCGTCTGTCAGCAGAGTGAGCGCCCTTTTAAAATTTCCGCTGTTTCAACAAAAGAGGAATTTTTCAACAGACACGCCTGATTTCAATATCCACGGGTTCCTAGAACTCACGAACTGTCAAGGAACTCGGCAAAAGCCCCGGCGAGTGAGGCCGGGGGCACAAAACGCTGGGGGCGATTATTTCGATGTTCGGATGTACCCGTGTTCGAGAACTGCCGCATCGAAGAAGATTCCGACGATGGTGCCCGCGGGATTAATACCCGATGCATCGCTGAACGCGACGGTGCCGGGCGGGTCGAAGGATGTGAATGTACCGTTGCTCAACAGGAAGGAATGACCGTTACCTGTTGTGTCGCCGTACTCTCCCACCATGTCGTCCTGGGGATTGTTGCCGCCAACAAAGGTGGACACCGCGCCCGGGAAGTCAATCGTGGTATAGTTCCCCTTCTTATCGAGCAGGTATCCGTGCCCTACACCGGCGCTGTCAGTGTAGGTTCCGACTATTGCACCGGAGGGGTTCACCGTGCTGGCTTGGCTGCTGGTCGCTCCCGGTGGGTCGAAGCTCGTGAAAATGCCCCGCTTGGACACTTGGAAACTGTGACATGCTCCGGTGGTTCCGCCATTGCAGAGCGGGTTTGCGCTCGCGTTCGAGTAGAATCCCACCATTTCACCCGAGGGGTTGAGACCAGCGAGAACGGTAAACAGTGCCCCGGGAAAGTCGACCGCAGTGTACGTTGTGCCTTTCAAAGTGAACCCATGACTGACGCTGGCTGCGTCGACGTAAGAGCCCACAATCTCTCCCTGCGGATCGATGAAATTTGGAGTGGTAGAGGTGGACGCAGGAGGGTCGAAGGGTGTGAACGTATTGGGCGAAACGAACGTGAAGCCATGAAAATGGACGCCGTCCACGGAGTAGGACCCCACGCTTGTTCCTTCCGGATTGGGTCCTCCGTTCAGGGTGGTCGCAAGTGCACCGGGAAAGTCGATCTGAGTGTAACTCTGTGCCGACGCCAACAATGCCGCCGATGCAACACAGAAAATGCAAATGGCTGAGCTTCGATATAGGCTGGTCATGGATTACCCCTTCTCGGCGAAATCACAAGTTTGGTTGGTTTCGCAAACAATGACCCAGAAAGTAGTGGATTGCAATGTCCACTTGCCAAAAACTGGAGATAGCCATTATCGTCCCGCTGGAAGCGCAAATTTAAGGGCGCAGGCGAAAAGGCTCCTTGTTAAATCAACACGTCCATGCTGTTGCTGGCTCACTTCGGCAAGGAAGGCGCGCCCGAGACTCTAATCGCCAATATCAGTCAGGAGACCCTCGCGGAGATGATAGGCACGACTCGCTCGCGGGTGAGCTTTTTCATGAACCGGTTTAGGAAATTGGGGTTCATTGACTATCACGCTGGTGATGATTTGAAGGTTCATAGTTCACTTCTCAACATTGTTCTCCACGACTAGAACTTCCTTGCGAACAATGCGGCAATGCTCTCGCGCAGACATAGCCACCCTCGGCTTCGCCATTTCCTTGATGACTTCGGCGAGTGTCGCTTTATCCCGCTGCTCTTTTGTTTTTCTGTTACCCATGACGTTGGACTCTGGATCG
The DNA here is from genome assembly GCA_963710885.1 of uncultured Acidobacteriaceae bacterium. Classification (GTDB taxonomy): domain Bacteria; phylum Acidobacteriota; class Terriglobia; order Terriglobales; family Acidobacteriaceae; genus Sulfotelmatobacter. The sequence goes on along the minus strand of CAVQCF010000046.1, from coordinate 31,894 downwards.
GCGTAAATAAAATGTTGGCTCCATTCAGAGAAACAGTAAAAATCTGAACTTCAGTGCCTTATACCCTCCGCCGATCTTCTGGCACTGTTCGTCTTCGATAGTCCAACCCTCCTCGGAACGATTCGGTGACGGAGCACAGGTAATGTTCCAACATAGCCTTCTCCCCAGGGGGCTGTCTGAGCTTGATCGCTCACAAATGGAAAATGAGCGGCCTCTGGCTTGAATCGATTCGCAGATTCCTCCGGCCAATCGCTACTGGCTGCTCTGGGGCGTCACCAGAAAAAAGATCTGAACTGCGACTCTTCTTGTTGTCTCTTTCGAAAGGGGGCGGGGATCGGGGCGCCCCCCCAACGAACGCGAAAGCCTGCCTGCTTGTTTGCTTCAGGCCGCTACGAGAGCGGCGGGTTTCTTTTGCAGGGTTGAGTGGGCCACCTCAAAGTTTCGGACCTCCGGAGTACCTTCGACCACTTTCGCCAGAGCCTTCAGCACTTCTGGATAGCTGCCGCTGAGATAGGCGTCAGCGTCCTCTTTCTTGTCCCAAAGACTGATAGCAATTCCATACGTTCCGGATCCGGGGGCCACGAATACGATTTCGTCTTGGAAGCCGTGCTGTTTCCGAAGCACGGGAAGAACCTCGTTCTCGATCGTCTGGGTAAACTCCGCACGGTTATTGGGTTTCAGGTGCATGGTAACGTGACGAGCAAACATGTCAGCCTCCTGGGTTTTGTGCGACTAAGAGGAGAGAACTTCAGATGGGCTGCCTTAGTTCAGGGGATCTGAAAGAGGAGAAAGCGTTATTCGCTCTAGTTACCACACTATACCGAATCGGAGCCTTGTCAAGTCGGAAATGGGTCGTGGTGCCGTTTCGCAGGCAGTTCTCGTCGCAACCGATTCCCTTCCTGCTGTTCGGCGGCGGCGGACCATTCATGTTGCGACAACGATGAGTCGTTACAGGCCAACTAGACAGCCATTCTAGCGTCTGCCGCCCGGCATTGCTCCGAAATTTGAACATCGGAAAGAGGGGAAGGTTGTGTACGCCAGAGGGCCGACTGTTCCGCCCGAGAAGCGTAGCGTTCTGCGTATCATGGCTAAAGCCAACGACCCGCCTTTGAAGTTTGGAAAGATCATCGATCGCATCGAGCAGATGCGAGAAGAGCTGCTCATGCTTCAACGGTCACTGGAGAAGATGGAACTTGCCGAACCTGCCGTTTCTGAGGATGAGGCCTCAAATGGTATCAAGGATGTTTAGCAGTCGGTAAACACTTCTTCCTTGACAAATCAAAAATAGAATTAGGTTTAATTCGATTTCGGCGACCGCTTTGAAAACTCGCCCTCGAAATGAGCTTCAACTTCTTCATGACTGAGCGGGTTTTTTGCGTTGGTCAATATGATGGAATACACGACTTCGTTGCCTTCGATCTGAGCGGTAAGAAACGCTCGCTCGGCCAGTTCTTGGTTGGCGAATTTCACTCTTCTCCGATCTGCAAGCGTTTTAATCCACTCGTCGCTCATTCAGCACCCCCAAGTGGAGATTCAGTCGCCCTTTGGCCGCCATGTCTTTCTGTCAGTCCCTTCAAGACAGACCGCTTGCGGGACCTTCTCTCGACGTGATCTTGATACCACTCCAAGAACATGTACGCTTCGCGTAAGAGGGAGTCGTACACTTGCTCCGGCGTCAGTTGGCTCGCCGGCAGAGATAGGATGGCACCTATCGGAGGCTGATGTGAAATTCTCGTGACCGCCAAGAACGCAATGAGTTCGGCGTCGGACTTCGAATCCTTCTTCGCTAGACTCTCGTATGGACGCTCCATTTCCTCTTCCTCCTAAATCCGCGCCCATACGAGTATTCTGCGCACGAAAGGACAGCTAATCGTGGAGAAGAACTATGAACCTGGAAGTCATCTCGCCCGTGATAGTCAATGAACCCCAAGGTCCTAAACCGGTTCATGAAAAGCTAACCCGCGAGCGAGTCGTGCCAGTCATCTCTGCGAGGATCTCTTGGCTGATATTGGGGATTGGAGTCTCGTGCAGGCCTTCCTTGCCGAAGTGAGCCAGCAACAGCAGAATCCGAGCTAATCTCTTTTCGCTGGAGTTGAAAAGCTGGTCAATCAAGTCTTCTTCGTAGCGGATGTTCCGTGCCAGCAGGTACGCCACGAACATCTCGGAAAACGCAGATTGGCTGTTCCACTAAAGACGTGAGCGGCAATCCTGATCCTAGGCACATTGCGACTTCGTTCGTAGAGCGCCAGAACTGGACAGTTCGCACGACGCTACGGCGCTACACTCGCCTGAGCAATGGTTTCTCGCAGAAACTGGAGAATCATGTCGCTGCCGTTGCGCTGAATTATTTTTGCCTACAACTTCATCAAGATTCACCGTACACTGCGAATGTCCCCAGCCATGGCCGCTGGCGTGACAGATCGGCTCTGGAGCGTAGAGGACTTGGTTGCCCTCTGGGAAGCCTATGAGCAGCGGAGGGCGGAAGAGCGGCCTAATCAGAAATGAAAGATGAATGGATACAGGTGAATCGAGCCGGGCAGTTCGTGAAATTTACCTATGATGACCTGCCGCACGGTAAGGCATTTCTGACTGCGCAGATTGCCGGCCATGAGGTCGTTTGCTCCGTCATTTTGCCCAAGCCAGAACTCCCATTCAGTCGTGAAAGCGTTGAAAGTCACTTCAAATACGGAACTGACCTCAAATTAGCCCCGCGTTAAAAGTAGCCCACTACCGGATTCAGCGCAAACGCGTGAAATGAATTGGGTTCGATCTGAGGAGGGACCTCGATGGCAAACTATCCGTACTTTGGCGATTTCTGGATTTTTCCCGGCTAACTTCTGGTGAAGGCTGGCTGTCTGGAGAAGAAATCCCCGAAGCCTCCGACCCGTAGCTGCCTGATTTCAGATGGCACCCGATTCGGCCAGATTTTACATCTCCGCATGATCTCCAGCCGCCTGCCGCGCTCGACAGGCGTCCGCTCAGAGTCAGACAGGGGTCAACGTTCAAACGGTGCAGGTTCCGATCAGGTTCTGGACGTTCGCGTGATGATGCGATCCAAGAAGAAGACCCCGCAACCATTATGTTGGGGTTCGTGGATCACCAGCGAGACGGTATGGAGAATAAGCTGCTTTTGTTCGTAATTCCTGTGTGTGCGACAAGAGCTCGCCGAACCGATATACTCGTGGCTATTGCCCGATCAGGTCTAACTCACTTGCACGGAGTAGTAGGTTCCCGCGCGGATTTCCACTGCGAGGGGGGGGATGATCAGCAATCCGATCCCAAAGGCAACCGCGAAATAGCGGTTGACTATTTGAGCGCGAGTGAATACGCTGCTACGACTCTTTCCCCCGATCCTCAGTTTGGCCGACTTCCATTGGACGTTCCCAGGTAATTTCGACCCCCACGGTTTGGGGGCGAACGGCAAGCTGCGGTACTCATGAATATTCGGGTGTGTCTGTCCCGATCGGCCAATAGTGTGTGCCGGAATTTGGGCGCAGACGCTTGAGTTGATTGCGATCACGACATTCTGGAAAACAACTTTCGTTAATTAGGAGAAGTCATGCGAGTGGGCAAAGTGATATTTGCGGCGGTAGCCGTTACCGTGGCCTTGGGAATTGCGGGATCTTCCACAGCTTTTGGCCAGAACTGTCCAACCTCTCCCGCCTATTCTCCGGATTTCTCGTCGAACCAGAGTTGTCTGACCCTGAATGGCATCAATTACGCGACCTCGAGCAACGCCTTCCCGTCGTTCCAGCCGCCCATCACGCCCGCTCCGCCCAGTGTGGTAAGTGTGCTGCGACTCACGCCGAGTGCTCTGTACTGGGCTGGATCGGCGTGGTACCAAACACCGCAGCCGGTGGCGAATCCCTTTACCACCAGCTTCACCTTCCAACTGAATCCGGCTGGCGGCGCTGACGGCGTCGCATTTGTAATCCAGAATTCCGGCCTGAGCGCCTTAGGACCCGAAGGCTGCGGGGAAGGATTCGCGGGCGACTTCCCGCCTTCCAATGGCGGATGTACCCCTGTTCAGGGACCTCAAACCGGCATTCCCAACAGCATAGCCATTAGATTCGACAGCTATTCTCAGGGAGTAGGAGGGGGCACACAAACCAACGACCCGGGCGTGAATAACGTCACGATTCAAAGCTGCCCCGGAATGGCCGCGAACTCTATTACGGCCGCCTGCCAACTCGGTGTTTACGCCTTTCCCGCAGCTGACTTTTCGGATGGAAATGTTCATACCGCAACGATTACGTATCTGCTGCAGCCTACCCCGGCTCAGACTTCCTGTGTCGTGAACAGTGTTGCCGGACCGTGCCTGGACGTGATTCTGGACGGCACCGATTTGTTTCCCACCGGAGTGCCCTTTGACATGACCAGCATCGGTCTCAGTTCCGGCGCCGCCTACGTCGGATTCACCGGGGCGACCGGAGGGCTTGACGACAACCAGGACATCCTGAGTTGGACATTCACGCCGCAGGGGCAGACGCAGACGGCTCAACCAAACACGCCTACAACCTACGAGTACCAGAACAGCGCCTACAATTACATCGTCACACTTAGTAGCGGATCAATGGCAACGACCACCACGGTGACGCCGATTCTCACCACCGCAGCTGCCTGCGACGCTCTGGTGCAGCAGACTTATCCTGGGGCGCACTGCTTTGTCTATACCGGTTCGCGCCCGACCCTGATTCGGCAGTCATGTTTGAAGTGACCTGTCCGAATCTGCCCAACCAACAATGCAATCCATTCACCTCGCAACTGGAGACGGATTTCACTCTCTCGACAGCGTCAGGTGTAAACATGTTCAACCCTCTCGATCCCTTCCCGGGGTGGCTCAAGGGCTTTGGAGGCGTGAATGCTCATCCCTGCACGCCGCCAGCTTCCGGCTCGCTGTTCCAGAGTGACCAGATCCTCAGTTTCGCGATCGATACGAAAACGAAGGGCAGCAGCGGAGGCACCGGCTCCTGCTGGGTAGCCACCTACAACCAGCCTGATCAGGTCCCACCGCCGATTGCGATTACGTCTCCGACCAATACTGTCTATGCCCTGAATGCTCCAGTCGTGGCGAACTACAGTTGCAGTGCCAACTACCAGCCGACCAGCAATCCGGTTGGCCCGTATCTAACTGTTGCCAGCTGCACCCAGTCAACGGGGACGCAATCCGGCTGCACGTCAACAACCAACGGATTGGCATGCACGGGTAGCGTTAATACCTCAACAGCCGGCACCTTTAACTTCCAGGTCAACGCCATGGATACCGGGTTGAACACCAATACGAAAACGGTGAGCTACACGGTCGTAGCGCCCACGAACCTGCAGATCGCGAACCTTGCTCCTCCGGGTCCTGTGGGCAATGGCGGCACCATAACCTACTTGATCGGGGTTGCGGATGCCGGTCCAGCCAACGCGGATGGAGTCATCGTGACCGATCCACTCCCGAGCAACACCAAGTTCCTAAGCGGTTCGGGATCAAATGTGGCCTGCGGCATCGTCAACAAAAAGCTGTCTTGCACAACCACGCCGATCGCGTGCTCAGCGGCTGCGAACAATGTGACTTGCAATGTGGGAATGCTCGCGCCATTATCTCTGAGCTCGCTGAATGGCGGGCTCGTATCGATTAAGGTGCAAGTAACCGCTGAGCCCACAACCAACTGCGGCAAGAAACCTTGCACCATCAATACCGCGACAGTAAGCGCCGTCAATACCGATACGAATACGAATCCCTCGGCCACCGCGCAAACTATCTGGTGAGTGAAGGGCCATTCGTAGAAGTAACGACAATGACTGTAAATGATGCGACGGGCCGCCGCTTAACAACGGCAGCCCGTTCTAGTTCCGGCTTTTACCCTTATTGTACTGACCCGTGGGTGGACTGCTCGTACATCGCTTTGAAATCGGAGCGATCGAGCAACTGCTGCGCTCCGGGATCTTTTTTCATGCTATCCAACAAGCGAACCACCTCGCGGTAGTCCTGTTTCGCTTCGGACTGGCTGCCGTGATCCCGTTCCGTGACAGCGAGCAGATAACGGGCGCGGGCGCTTAATGGCTGCATGCCGAGCTGGTCAGCCCGAAGCGTTGCGCGTTTTAGTTCGTCACGAGCCCCAGTTATGTCATGACCCTGAATCAATGCTTCGGCCATGGCGATTGAGGACTCGACCGAGACATACCTCAGCCCAAGATCATCCGCATGCTGGAGCAGCGGCTTCAGAGCGGCGATCGCTTCCGGGGAGCGTTTTTCTTCGACCAAAACCTTGGCCAGCTCGGAATTCGCGATCAGGACCGTATCCGGTTCTTTGCTGCGCTTGGCTGCCTGCAGCGATGCCGCGTAGTCCGCTTGAGCGGACTTGAAATCTCCCTTGTAGAAGGAGGCGTCCCCGAGGACTCCGAGTGTTTGTGCCATCACGCTGTCATTCTTCAATTCGCGGGACAGCTTGAGCGATTCGTCCAGATCGCTTTTGGCTTCATCGCCGCGTCCCGCCAGTATGAGTGCTTCCGCGGTAGCATTCAGGATCCGGGCCATCCAGATGCTTCGATCTTTCATGTCGTGGAAGGTTTTGAGGGCGTCCTGCTCGGAATGGATCGCCGCACCGAAGCGCCCCTGATAATCAAACAAAATGCCCAGGCTGTTGGATTCGATAGCGGCGCCGCGCTGGTCGTCCATGCTGCGACGTAAATCCAGGGCTCGCAAATAATATGCAACTGCCTTGTCATACTGCCCCATGTCTACGGAAGTGTCGCCGAGGTTATGCACCGCCTCGACGATATCCTGGGGAGCCTTCGATTTCTCGCGCAGCTGGAGGGCTTGCTGGTAGTACGTAAGCGCGTCTTCGTATTGGCCCTTTTCCGAATAGGACGTGCCAATGTTGTTCAGGCAGATCGCCTGCAGGCTCTCATTGCCGACCTCGCGCTCCATCTCGAGCGCTTCCTTTTCCATCTTAAGGGCCTGATCGTGGTCGCCGGCATCGTCGGCGAAGTTGCCCATCTCAATCAGGGTATCGCCCAAGCCGCGCTTATCGCCAATCTCGCGCCGAATCTGAAGCGCCTCCTGGAAGTCGGCGATCGCGTCTTTGTTCTTGCCAAGCGCGGCCTTGGCTTTGGCCATTTCGTTGAGGCTGAAGGCCAAGCCGCGTTTTTGGCCAATCTGGCGCCAGATCGCTAGCGCCTCAGTTTCATTGCGAACAACTTCATCCGTCTTGTTCAACATCCGGTAAGCGACAGCCATGAGATGAAGACTGGTCGCCTTCTGCTCCGCATTGCCCACCTGAACGGAGAGGCTGTAGGCACGGTTTAGCGGATCGAAGCTAGTCTGCGGGTTGCCGCTCTTGATCTCGATGCGGCCGAGATCAAGAGTGGCCGCTACGTCCTTGGGATTGGCGGACAATATCTTCTGGTAATATTCGCGGGCTTTCACGAGATCGCCGGAATCCTGGTAGAGACTGGCCAGGGCAACTTGCACGTCGTAGTTATCCGGGGAAGACTTGGCGAGAGTTTCGAATGCCTTTATCGCATCTGCGTAGTTTTTGACGACTAGGGAACGAATCGCAGCGATCAAGTACTTCTCCGCTTCAGGCAAGTTCTGGCTAAGCGTGACTGCCTTTTGCGCCGTTTGTTCTGCCTGATCGTCATAGCCCAGCTTGCTGTAGGCCTGCGCGAGACGGGAAAAGGCGAGCGCGAAATTCGGATCAGCCTGAGCCGCTGTTTCGAGTTGCTGCTGTGCCTCCAGGTTTCTTCCGTCTCGCTGAAAACCGACGCCCAGGTTATAGGCACGGAGAGCTTCAATCGAAGCTGACTCCGGTTGGAATGAGCTGGCCTTCAATTCCTTCAGAACATTGCTGGGGAGCGCGAGCTTTTCCCGGATTGACTCTGCCAGTTTATCGATTGCGCCGGGAATCTCTTTTTCGTTCGGGATGTCGATTTTGAGTGGAATGCTGCTATCGTTCTTGAAGTCCTGCAGTGTGGCATCGATGCGGATCTGGTCCCCGAATTTGGCGTATTGTCCCCAAATCACGCGCTGGGCGTTGCTGAAATCGGCGACGCGGTGGATGGCGGAGGGATCGAGCTCGGTGGCGGAAGAAATGCGGAGGTCCGTGAGTATCTGGTGCAGATTACTCGGGCTGACCGTGCGGAGCTGCGCCGATTGCCCAATGTCGGTGCTGAGCATGTCGGCAAAGCTCGAACCCAGCCAATCCAGGCTGGAGTCTCCCGAGGCATTGCGAAAGGGTAAGATCGCTAGCGATTGAACAGGGCCGGACGGCGCCGCCGGCGGCGAGAACACACTTGCGCGAAAAACGTATCCGACAATTGCCAAGACGAAGACGGTCGCGATGCCAGTCAGGAGCGGCCAGGGAATTGTCTGTCCCCATGGCTTTACGGCAGGATGAAATCCCAGAGTCGCCGCCGCGCGCTTACCCTGCCAGGCATCAAGATCACGCAGCAGCTCGGTGGCGCTCTGGTAGCGCAAATTCGGGTCCCGCTCCAGGCATTTGCTGACGACACCGCTCAACGCCCCTGGAATCGTTCCGTCGTGATCGGAAACGGGAACGGCTCGTTCCTGAGTTCGCTTGATCAAGCTCGCCAGGGCACTTTCCGCCTTGAACGGCATTTTGCCGGTCAGCAATTCATAAAGAATCAAGCCGGCGGTGAACAGATCCGAGCGCTGGTCGAGTTCTTTCGCCAGCGCCTGCTCGGGCGACATATACTCCATGGTCCCGACCAGGGCTCCGACCTGGGTCATGCCATCGCCTTCCATGGTGCGCGCCAGGCCGAAATCCATCACCAGAATTCGCCCGTTGTGATCGCTCATGACATTTTGCGGTTTCAGGTCGCGGTGAATCACCCCCACTCCATGAGCAGCCTCCAGGGCCTGGCAGATCTGGCGCATGATCTCCACCGCATCTTCCGGGGAAAATTTCTTCTTTTGCTGGATGAGCGCGCGCAGGTCTTCCCCTTCGACGAACTCCATCGTGATGAACTTGACGCCATCGGCATCACCCAAATCGAAAATGCGGATGACATTTTTGTGCGTCACTTGCCGTGAAAGCAGAAGCTCTTGTTTGAAGCGGGCCAGCATCGAAGGACTTGAGGCCAGCTCCGGGCGAATCACTTTGAGCGCTACGGGGCGGTCCAGCTCCCGGTCACGAGCTTTATAGACAGCCCCCATTCCGCCCTCCCCAAGAAGGGTCTGGATCTCATAGCGACCGCCTAGAACCTCGCCAGACTCAAGCAAAGGGGGCGGGGTCGGGACTCGAGTGGATCTCCTTGAAGAAGCGGGAAGCGGAGGCAGCATGCCCTCGATCATCGTGGCGTCCGGATCCACGAATATCGCCTCGGGATCCGAGGACGGCTTAACAAAATCGATCGCCGTAGGAGCGTCCGAGTCGGGGGGGGCATTGGAACCTGAACTGTCACCCTTCCCACGGACCCCCGCAAGCCCATGTCGCTTGGTTTTTTCGGGATCCTTTGGATCGAAACTCGAGTTCAAATCTCGCATGTGTCGGCCCGTCGGAGGGAGTGAAACGCCGCCCTTGCGTTTCGGAAAGAATCTGGAAAAGTATATAACGGCGAAGGCCACTAGCGGCGGATTTGCGCCTTCAACGAATATGTGCCACCAGAGTTCAGTTCTCGAGCTTCTCAGTATCAGGGGTTGGTGGGGCTAGTCGTTCGAGCAAGGCCCCAGGCTTCGGCCCGTCCCGCTGCCCTTATGCCTCCGCTTTCTCACCTTTTAGCACGGTGGAGAAACGGCCTACGCATAATCGCTGCATGATAGAAACTTCGAGTTTCGATCAATTTTGGAGAGCGACCCGAAAACCAGCTGGCAGTGTATTAGGTTAAGGTCGAGTTCAGGACCCTCGCGATCGACCTGGCATGACTCTCAGAATTCATCCAGAATGAGCGCAATAAATTAAAGACCCACTCTCTACCCTTTCGCTGGGTAGAGAGTGGGTCTGCGTCGTGCTGGATTAACGAGTCTTAGAAACTCGTGTAGTTGTAGACAGGGAATGTAGGAGGGACGCCGTTCTGTTGCGAGGTCCGCCGCTGATGAAGGTTTCATACTCCGCTTGAGTGGGGCGGAATCACTGATGCGATTTTCAAGTTTTGCAATCGCATCTAGGAGCCCGAGACGGCCACCGTGCCACAAGTAAAGGTGACACATTGGGTGTCAGTTAAGGTGATTGTGAGATGTATTTTGCACGACTCAGAAGTACTCAGAGGGTGCCAAGTACTTGAATACACGTCAGAGAGAAGAAGCCCGATGCTTTGCTAAACCGTTGTACGGGCTAACACCTGTACCGAGGGTTCGAATCCCTCCCTCTCGGCCAGATGTTTTAAGTCCCGCAGTCATAATCGTTTACCTCACCTTTCTCTTCTGCCGATCACATCAACTGCTTTCGCTCAATGCCTGAGAGGTGCATATTAGTTTCGTCTGCCTTGCCGTTGTTTTCGGCGGCATCGAAAGCGCTGAAGTCGGCGTGGGGGAAGTGTGACGCCGAACGTCCTCGAAGCCCGTTTCTGGCCAACTTCCGAGTAGCCCACAATCCGGAAGTTATCAGCGGGTTTCAGTTTCGACAATTTCGACCTTCGAAAACCGATCTTCAATTAGTCCCCTAGTCCCTGAGAGGCGCGGCTATTCGTATCGCAAGGCTACCATCGGCTCAACTGATATTGCGCGCCGTGCGGGAACATAAGACGCAGCAAATGCGACCAGCAGGAGCAAACCGGCCACGCACGTGAAGGTCTCAAAGTCGGCAGTGCTTACCTGATACAGCAGGCTCGACATCAGCCGAGCCAGCCCGAGCGCGGCAAGGATGCCAATGGCAATGCCTGTGCCCGCGAGCTTTACACCCTGGCCGATAACCATGCGAAACACTTCACCCCGAGGCGCGCCCAGCGCCATGCGAAGGCCGATTTCGCGAGTGCGCTGGGCCACCGAATATGAAATTACCCCGTAGATCCCGATGGCACCGAGCATGAGCGCCAGCGCACTGAACAGCCCAAGCAGAACGAGCGTCATGCGCCGCGTTGCGAGGGAATTGTCGACAAGCTGTTTCATGGTGGCGACGGAAGCTATGGATTGGTCTTTATCGACCGAGTACACAGCCGAGCGCACTGCTGAGGTCAGTGCCGCCGGATCGATGCGCGATTTGACTAACAGGTCCATCTGTCCGGACGGGGCCTGGCGGAACGGTAGATACACTTCCAGGCGCGATAAGTTTGCCAAGCCGTATAGCTTGGTATCGCCGAGTACCCCAACGATGGTGAGCCATTTGGGCTGCCGTTCTGTATTGGGATGTCCAAACATGAAGCGCTTGCCGATTGGATCCTCATTCGGGAAAAACTGGTTCGCCAGTCTTTGATTGATCATTGCTACCAGAGGCGCGTCTTCTTTGTCGGCTTCAGTGAAGCTGCGCCCGCGCAACAATGAGACGCCGAGCGTCTGCAGATAGCTTGGGCTGATGACGTGAGCATCAGGATGCGGATAATGGCCTGGCATGGCTTGGGCCATACCTTCGATCGTGATGTCGCTGCGGTTGTGGTTGTCAGTCATCGGAGTGTTGGTGGCCACCGCCGCGCTTTCTATGCCCGGCAACCCACGCACGCGCTGCAGCACCTGTTGCCAGAAATTTCGTACAGCCGGGTCTTTGGAGTATTGGTCAGGGCGCAGCGACATCGTCATGGTTAGCACCTGGTTGGTGCGGAATCCGGGGTCAACCTGAAGCAGGCGATAGAGGCTCTTCATCATTAGCCCCGCGCCGACGAGCAAGACCAACGCGAGCGCCGCTTCGGCAATCGCCAAGGCGCCTCGTACACGGCTGTGGGCTGTGCCGGCGCTCGAACTTCGGCTGCCCTCCTTTAGTTCCGATTGCACATCGGTGCGGTTCCAATGCGGGGCCGGAATTATGCCGAAGACAAAAGCTGCCAGCAATACAATTGCGGCGGTAAAGAGAAGGACTGGAATATTCAGAGCCACGGCGCTGCCGGGCAGCGAGCCCACCGGAATCAATCTCCCGATGCCGCGGACACCGGCGAAAGCAACCCCCAGTCCGAAGAGTCCGCCGAGCAGCGATAAGACCAGGCTCTCCGTAAGCATCTGCGCAAAGATACGTGAGGTGCTGGCGCCCAGAGCCATGCGAAGTGCCATCTCCTTGGTGCGTCCGGTGCCGCGTACAAGAAACAGATTGGCAACGTTTGCACACGCGATCAGCAACACGAAAATCACTGCGCCAAACAGCACAAGTAAGGCGGGCCGCGTCTGGCCGACAAGAGCGTCGCGGATCGGTTGCACCGCGACTCCATAGCCGGCATTCGCTTTTGGATATTCTTCGGCAAGCCGCGACTCAATGCCTTCCAGTTCCGAGGTCGCCTGCTTGCTGGTGATGCCGGGCGCGAGCCTTCCGATGACGGGCATGTCGCCACGATCGCCGCGCTCGTGAGCTTCTTCCGAATTGTTTGTAATCCATACTCCAATCGGAATCAGGACATCGGTCTTGCTGGGCGCTACAAAGGCTGATGGCAGGACGCCGACAATCGTGAAGTCCCGTCCATCGAGCACGATGGTGCGGCCCATAACGCTCGCGTCGCCGGCAAAGCGGCGCTGCCAAAGCGAGTAGCTAAGAATTGCAACCGGTGCTGTGCCTTGGTTTTCTTCTGCTGCTTCAAAGTCGCGGCCAATTACAGGGTGCACGCCCGTCATCGCGAGAAAGTTCGGCGAAACGGCGAGGCCGCTGACGGATTCCGGTTCAGTGATGCCGGAAAGATTGAAACTGACCGCGTCCAGCGCTGCCATTTGGGAGAAGCTATTGCTCTGCGCTCGCCAATCGAGAAAGTTCGGATATGAAACGCTGACCACGCCAACGTTGGGCGTGGTCTCGTTCAATACCATCAGTCGCGAAGCGTCGCGATAAGGAAGCGGCTGCAGCAGTGCTGAATACAGGATGGAAAATACCGCGGTGTTTGCGCCGATTCCAAGTGCCAGCGTCAGCACTGCAATAGCCGTGAAGCCCGGGGACTTTCGCAACTGACGTAAGGCGAAGCGACAATCCTGCTGCAAACATTCGAGCAGAGGCAGACTTTTCTCTTCGTAATACTGCTCTCGAACTGCCTCGATGGCTCCGAGCTTCAACAGCGCCTGGCGACGGCCTTCCACGGGCGACATACCAAATCGAACATTTTCTTCGGTCTGTAGAGCAACATGCTGTTCCAGCTCTTCGCGCAAACGCTCCTCGCTCCTTCTCCTAGTTACGAAATTCCGAATACGCGAGAAAAAGCGATTCAGAGACCTCACGTCAAATCCTCCCGCTTAGCGGCAAAGAAGCGTGCAATGATAGTTGTTGTTTTTTCCCAATTCTCGCTTTCGGCGCGCAATTGCTTGTGACCACTGCGCGTCAATCGATAGAAGCGAGCCCGACGGCTGTTCTCAGAACTCCCCCACCACGAAACGATCGAACCTTCCTGCTCAAGCTTCAGCAAGACTGGATAAACCGTGCCCTGATTAACGCTGAGCAGGTCATCGCTGATTTGCTCGATTCGTTTTGCGATTCCGTAGCCATGTAGAGGTCCAAGCACGTTGAGCGTCTTCAACACCATTAACGCTAATGTGCCTTGCTGAACGTCAGTCTTTTCTTGCATGCCTGTCTATTGGGTTTCCAACAGGAAGTATACACCAGCGCCCATTGGGGAACCAAGAGGAGCAGTAGCATGTTGCAATTTAAACGCGTGAAAGCAGTGGCTCGAGGGCGTGTCTCTTGGCAGAGCGATCAGTTCCGTTCATCCTTAATAAGGAAGCAAAAATGTCCATCAAGATACCTGAGCGGGTGACGAGCTTTACTGGCCAATCATGATGCCCGCGCAGGCTTAACTCGTTTCTAGGCTGCAGGTTAGGTGCGCGTGCACAGATTGGACCAGTAAAGCCGAAAATTACCGGCCAAACTGCTTTATCCTAAGGCGCTTACGCGCGAATCAATGTCAAAACAGTTTGGACCGGTAATTTTTAGAATCCAGAACTTACTTCCGCATTGCCGACCAAAGAGGAATTGGTCACCCAAGAGACACTATGCGTTCATGGCGAGCATCGTTTTCATATGAGTTTCCTGAGCCTGAGCTTCAGCTCCAGTTTTTGTCCGTCGCGTTGGACGCTGAGCTGATATTCCTGCCCTTCCTTCTTCCCAGATTCGACTCACGATGCTGGGCTTTCACGCTAAGGCCCAGTTCATCGGCGACTCTCTGGCTTAGCACGGAAGCGCTTGCGCCGCTGTCCAGCGTGAACTGCAGCGGCCCGATCCGTTGACTCGCACCGTGAGCCAAACGTATTACTGTAGGCTGCAAATGGGATGATGTTCGCAGCATCCGCGGCGACGGTATCGCAAGAAAAAGCGGGGGGGGACGAGCAACATCGCCCGAAGGATGAAAAGAGAGCTGGCCGCCCGCAAAACCATATTCCTTCCTATCGAAGACTGCCAGTAGTGATGGTAAATGCCGAGCTTGGCTATGGTGACGCGTCCCCTCCTATCTTTCTAGAAAACCGCACTGTTAGAAATATTCTTGCCGGTGACGGGCGACTCTGACCTTACAGTCGCCGCACTACTCTGATCATTGACCGGTGGCAGGGAGGCCATCGATTATGAAGCAGAAACCAAGTTCCAGAAGGAGACGCAGTAGCACCAAATCCATCCTCACGTTTGCCCGACCTGGAACACGCCAAGTCCGCGGTGTTGAACAGCCTCAACTCAGCAGGCGCAAAGCGAGGTTATCGTCACGCCATCGATGAGTTCGTTGACTGGTATTGCTCTGAGCCCCGCTTGGCGTTCAACAGGATCGTGGTCTTGCGGCATCGCTCTCATCTCGAATCCCGTCAACTCGCCCCGGGCACAATCAACCTACGTCTCGGCGCCGTGCGTCGCCTGGCATACGAAGCTGCCGACTGCGGTCTTCTCAGCGCCGATTTGGCAGCCGGTATTCGTCGCGTCAAAGGGGTGAAGAAGCTGGGCATTCGCCCCGGAAACTGGTTAACGGCAGAGCAAGGCAATGCACTTTGGCAAGCCCCTGATCGCCAGCGACTGAAAGGAAAACGTGACCGGGCCTTGCTCGCATTGCCACTCGCGTGTGGCTTCAGGAGGCATGAAGCTGTGGCCTTGACCTTGGATCATCTTCAGCAGCGTGAAAAGCATTGGGCAATTGTTGATCTGGTCGGCAAGGGAGGCCACGTTCGAACGGTTCCAGTTCCCGATTGGGTGAGAAGCGAGTGGAACGATTGGGTGGCCGCAGCGGCTATTGATCGAGGGAGACTGTTCCGCCGGGTCAACAAAGTAGGCAGGGCATGGGGCGATGGGATGACGGTAAAGGCGGTTTGGCACATTGTGAAGGAATCCGCCAGAAGCATCGGAGTGTCGAAGTTGGCGCCGCACGATCTGCGACGGACCTGGGCTCGGCTTTGCCATGCATCAGGAGGCGAGTTGGAGCAGATCCAATTTCTCTTGGGGCACGTTTCGGTGCAGACGACCGAACGCTACCTTGGCTGCAAGCAGCGGATTCGCTCAGCCGTCAATGATCGCATTGGCATCGAGCCTAATCCTTGAGCTGAGGAGAGGATGGTTCTGGAAGGTTAGCTGACTAACCACTCAGGACCTCGGCTGCCGCTTCCGGTAATCAGTTTTCGATTTCGGCGTGGAGGAACAGAAGAAAGAGAGAGCAGGCAATTTCCCTGCTCTCTTAGTCTCGGTTCACGTTGCTAGACTTCCTGGGCTTATACGACATTAGCCATGAGTATCTTTCCTGTGATCATTGCGCCCCCATGAGCCTGGCTCTCGACCGGCCGAAGCGCGGTTGTGGCTGAAGCAGCTTGCGTGCATCGTCGCTCAGAATCCTCTGGCTGATCACGCCTTGTGAACTGCTCTCACTGTTCGCGTCACGGTGGGTCGGGGTCGCCAGATAGGTGTGAATTTCTCCGGTGCTGGTCAGACCCAAACCAGTGATCTCCCGGCGCGAATTGATGGAGCAACCAGTTAGTAGATATAGGGGCGAATCACCCGCAATCAGGGTGTTGAGGTCGGTCATCACGCCTTTCTCCCACAGAAACGCCCGAGGGTTTCCCCTCGCGTCCACGGACGCGCCGATTACTGAGCCGGCATCGTTAATGCTGATGCTGAGGCTCGCTACGTCCCCGGAGAGTGTGCCCAAATCCTGCATCCCAGTTCTCCTGGTCCAGAGAAACGCATGAAACGTTGTGTCGCCCAGCAGGTCCGAGCTACCGACCACCTGGCCTTGGCTATTAATGTCCAAAGCGATGTTCCCGCCCGCCTGTCCCGATGTGCCGCCGAGATTGCCCAGGTCAGTCGCTTTGCCTTTTTCCCAGAGCAAGGCATGAACCGGCACGAGGTTGTAGAGGTCAATCGGGTTGAAAGTCGCACAATTGCCCGATGCGCCCACAGCCTGGCCGTTGTCGTTGATCATGAAAGCGACTCCGTCTGGGTCACCGCCGAGCGTAGGCAGTTTGTGAATCACTCCGTTTTCCCAGACGACAGGCTTAAACTGGAGCACTTGGGGAGCCGGGCATCCTGGGTCCTGTGTCGAGTTCTCCGCAAATCCGGCCACTTTACCTCGATTGTTGATCGCGGTAGCTTCGCCGTTGTTGCCACCGAGCGTGGGGAGCTGAACCATTTTCCCGTCCTCCCACAGGAAAGGTAAACAGGTGAGGTGGGTACCGAATCCGCAAAAATCTTCACCGTTGGGATCGGGAGTAGAGGTTTCAGCCTCACCGGCGGCCTGGAATCGTTCGTTGTCGCCAAACGCGATGCTGTTCGGTCCCCCGAGTCCGGGCGCACCGATATCCCCCGTCAGTCCGTCTAGCCAGAGAACGGCGTGCTGTGTGCCATCCGCGAGGCTCGACGAGCCACTCACTAGACCATACCTGTTAATAAAGAATGGTTGGCTGAAAGTGCCGCCAGACAACGTGCCGAGGTCGGTCACGGTGTACTGGGTGGCGGCTGGGACGGTATGTTGCTCGGTGTCCTGCGCGGCAGCGGTCAGCGGAACCACCAGCACCGCGAGGAACCACGCCGAAAGCGACAGCATAGATTGGGATTTCATGTGGCCTCCTAAGTTTTGTCCGCGTTGTATGCGGCTGATTTTTGAGCTCATTTCGCTCTTGTCTAAGTAGGCGCAATCTGTCGCGCGGAACTATCATCCGGAGATCCCTTTTCTTTGAAGTACTGGCTTGGCGGGGTATGATTCCCCGTGTGGGGGGCTATGGGGAACTCAGAGCAGCCCGCAAACAAAGCGGCGCAGGCTCCCGATCATGGGGAGGTGAGCGGGTTGCTCCGAGCCTGGAGCGACGGAGACCGAGCGGCACTGGACCGGCTGACCCCCATCGTCTATGAGGAACTCCGGCGCCTCGCGAGGCGCCACATGCGAGGCGAGCGCCCCGGTCACAGCCTGCAAACGACGGCTTTGGTGAATGAGGCCTACATGCGCCTGGTGGACTACAAGGGCATGCAGTGGCAGAACCGGGCCCACTTTTTCGCTGTGTCCGCGCAGCTGATGCGCCGAATTCTAGTGGAACATGCGCGGCGTCATAACTTGAAGCGAGGGGGCGGCGTGCAGCATGTTTCGCTGGACGAGACGGCCATCGTTGGTGGCGACCGGGCGGCGGACCTGGTGGCGCTCGATGACGCCTTGGATGCGCTGGCGCGGCTCGATGCCCGCAAAGCGCAGGTCGTCGAGATGCGCTTCTTTGGAGGACTCAGCGTAGAGGAGACAGCCGAAGTGCTCAAGGTATCGTCCGTCACGGTAATGAGGGACTGGAGCACGGCCAAGGCTTGGCTCTACCTGGAACTGACCGGCGGGAAGAACGATGGACCGCGATCGATGGAAACAAGTCGATAGCATTCTGCAAGCCGTGCTGGAGCATCCGCCACGGAAGCGCGATGCCTTTCTGCGGCGCGCCTGCGGCGGTGACACGAAACTGGAGCAAGAAGTTCGTTCCTTGTTGGTTGCGCAGCAAGAAGCCGGAGCTTTTCTAGAGAGTCCGGCCATCGAGATAGCCGCGCGAGCACTGGCTCTAGGACAGGACCAGGAGACACACGACAGCTCCAGTTCCGTCATCGGCCAGACTGTCTCCCATTACCGCATTGTCGAAAAGCTCGGGGGCGGCGGGATGGGTGTCGTCTACAAGGCGGAAGACACAGAGCTTCGCCGCTTCGTTGCCCTGAAATTCTTGCCCGAAGGCCTCGCGCAAGATCCGCAAGCGTTAGAACGCCTTCGCCGCGAGGCGCGTGCCGCTTCTGCTTTGAACCATCCCAATATCTGCACGATTCACGAAATAGGCAAGCACGAGGGCCATTCGTTCATCGTCATGGAGTTTCTGGATGGCATGACGCTGAAACATAAGATCGCGGGTCGTCCATTGGAAACTGAGCTGATTCTTTCTCTGGCCATCGAGATTGCCGATGCGATGGATGCCGCTCATGCCGCAGGCATCGTGCACCGCGACATAAAACCGGCCAATATCTTTCTCACGAAACGAGGGCACGCCAAGATCCTCGATTTTGGACTGGCCAAAGTTACACCCACCCCCACCGATCTCGGAAAAGCGGGCGCGCAATCGGTGACGCTGGAAGAGCAGCTTACCAGTCCCGGCACGGCGGTGGGAACTGTTGCCTACATGTCGCCGGAGCAATCGCTCGGCAAAGAGTTGGATCTTCGCACTGACCTGTTTTCTTTTGGCGTTGTTCTTTACGAGATGGCAACGGGAACTCTCCCGTTTCAGGGACGGACATCGGGGGCCATCTTCAATGCAATTTTTAACATGACTCCGCTACCACCAGCGCGTATCAATCACGAAATTCCTACGAAACTCGACGACATTATCAATCGTGCGTTGGAAAAGGACCGCGACCTCCGCTATCAGAGCGCTGCCGAACTGCGTTCAGAGCTGAAGCGCTTGAAGCGGGACACAGATTCCGGGCGTTCCCGTGCCGCTGGCCCCGACAGCACCTCGGCCTCAGCGAAGTCTTCGCCATCCGCCCCGTCATCAAGTGCTGCGATCCTGTTGGGTGAAGCAAGAAAACACAAGAAAATGCTCGCGCTCGCATTCTTCGGAGTTGTGCTGTTCGCTTCGGCTCTCGCAACGTATTTGTATGTGCGAGCCACGCGAACCGTGGCGAAGAGTGATAGCAGCAAATGGGAGCAACTGACGTTCTTTACGGATGCGGCGGTGTACCCAGAACTGTCACCGGACGGACGATTGCTTACGTTCATCCGGGGGAAGGGCACGTTTCTGACGCCGGGTGACGTTTATGTGAAGATGCTGCCGTCAGGTGAGCCGGTCCAACTGACGCACGACAAGTTGGTGAAACTGAGTCCCACATTTTCGCCGGACGGGACCCGGATCGTGTATGGGACGGCGAACCCGTGGGATACGTGGGAAGTACCAGTACTGGGAGGAGAACCTCGCCTGATTCTGCGCAACGCGTCGTCACTAACTTGGATTGAGGGCGGAAAGCGGCTTCTGTTTTCGGAGATCAACGGCGGGTTGCATATGGGAGTGGTGACGACGGATGAGGGGCGAGGACAAAGCCGGGGGGTCTATCTGCCTGCCGGGGACCGAAGCATGGCACACCACTCTTACCTGTCGCCGGACGGTAAGTGGGTGTTGGTAGCAAGTCAAATGGACGAGACGGCGAACCGTGTGCGGTGCCGCGTTGTGCCATTTGATGGCAGCGGCAGGGAGCAGTTGGTTGGGCCGGCAGGCGCGACCTGTTCGACAGGAGCCTGGTCGCCGGATGGAAACTGGATTTACTTGAGCACGAACCAGGGCGGGCGGTTTCACATCTGGAGACAACGTTTCCCCGGAGGAGAGCCGGAGCAGGTGACATCCGGGCCAACGGAAGAAGAAGGGATCGCGATGGCGCGGGATGGCAAGTCGTTTCTCACGTCGGTGGGGACACAATATTGGACGATCTGGATTCACGATGCAAAGGGGGAGCACCAGATGTCGTCCGAGGGAGATGCGTTCTCGACGATATTCTCAAGGGATGGAACGAAGTTGTTTTACTTGAAGAGGGCTGGCCAGAGCGACGCAGCGGAATTATGGAGCACGGAGCTAGCCACCGGGAAGAGCGACCGGGTCGTACCTGGATATGGGATAGACGCAAGTTTTGTGGACTACTACGCGAGCTATGATGTTACAGAGGACGGAAATTGGGTGGCCTTTTTGAAGAGGGACGAAAAGGGAATTTCCCATATCTGGATCGCATCAACCGATCACCGGACGTCGCCTCTGCAACTACCGTCCGTGGAGAACGAGGACGAACCGATGTTTCTGCCGAATGGTGACCTGGTCTACCGGGCGAGCGAGGGTGGAAGGAATTACATTTACACCCGGCATCGGGACGGATCG
Source organism: uncultured Acidobacteriaceae bacterium (assembly GCA_963710885.1). Taxonomy (GTDB): domain Bacteria; phylum Acidobacteriota; class Terriglobia; order Terriglobales; family Acidobacteriaceae; genus Sulfotelmatobacter. The sequence goes on along the minus strand of CAVQCF010000046.1, from coordinate 11,496 downwards.
GGCAGGAAGAAGTTGCTTGAGGACGCGATTCTGGATCTAAGTGCGGTCTCGCCGGACGGGCGATGGATCGTGGTCCTGCTGAAGGACGACGCGGATAAGGATCACCCCTATCGAACCCTGGCCTATCCGAAAGAAGGGGGAAAACCGGTAATCGTGTGCGCATTGTGTTACAGGGGCTGGAGCGTGGATGGGAAATACTTGGCCTTGCAATTCCAATTTTTACCTCATTCCTTGGAAACTTACTTGTTGCCTGTGAGCGGCGAAAACGGGCTGCCGGAGTTGCCGCCCGACGGACTGAGCGGTCCTGAAGATTCAAGGAAAACGAATCGGGTCACCGTACTGCCAAGAGGAGTGGATTCGGTGCTTGGGCCGGAGAAATACTCATACACAATAACGAACATTCGGAGAAATATTTACCGGATCCCGATTTCGTAAAACTGGTTAGCGGCAATCAGCTATACCTACTGAGGGTGCAAGAGCTGCGCTCTTGGAGAAAGCTGACCGTTGATGCTGCCGTTTTGCACCAATCAACAGCAGTCGACGTTGGAGTACGGCTTCCTCCTGCACCGACCTGGACATTCCCGTTTCTGGAAGAAGCCAAAGCGGAGGACGCGAAGCTGCAAGAGCAGCGGTGGGCAGAAACGGTATCTGCACGTCGCTCACTGTTCAGTCATGACTGTCGCAAACGACAGTTCCATGAGCGCTGCCAACGATTCTGGGCGGATCACGAGCAACCCTTCCTTAATCCGGTAAGGTAAGGTTTGCCGACCAACGGGCACTTAGATGCAAGTCCATAGATAGCAGCTGACCAGTTCTTGTCGGGAAAGGTGAGAGTCGCCTCCGGCATTTTGTGCTAGCATCCGTGGCTCATCTGAAAGGAAAATCCAAATGAGTGTCCCCCAAAGGTTTTGTCTCATTTGTGCTGGCATGCGCTTCGAGCGCAATTGTGGCTTGCGCCCAATCTCAGACAACGCCTAGCCCAGAAGCGAAGAAGCTGGCAGTAATGGTCGGCAAGTTTACGATCGAAGATGAACTGAAAGCAGGGTTTATGGGGCCGAACTCGCCAGCGATGAAATTCAGTGGCACTGACGATTGCAGATGGACGGCAGACGGCTTCGCCGTGATCTGCGAGACAGGACTCTACAGACCCGGGAGGAAATACTCGGACACCTCCTTCGTCTATTACGATCCGACTTCCAAGACATACCGATACCACGCAGTCGACAGTTCAGGAGGAACAGAAGACAAGACTGGTACGGTGAGCGGCGACGTATGGACTTGGCTTGGGGACAGCGTCTTTGGCGGGAAGGTGTATCACACCCGGTACACCATGAAGGTTGTTTCAACGGATTCCTACGAATACTCCGATGAGTCGGGCGAGAGCCAGAATTCCATGAAGGTGTTCGTGAGCGGGAAGGAGACTCGCGTCGCGGCCACCAAGCCCGAGAAATCGCAACCAGTGCAGGCTGGAGCAACCCCACTGCTGCTGGAGAAAAATGAAGGCGAGACGCGTCTCTGGCGGCCCGAGCCGGGAGAGGCTGACCCCGGGGGGATTCATTCTCAAGGTCACTCCCAAAGCCAATGGCTCCGAGCATCTGGTGCTCGTTGGCGGAGAAGACATGCCCCCCCGCGCAGCCATACCAACCCATAAGCATCTTGAGCAGGATGAGATCGTGCTTATCGAGAAAGGCACCATCCACGCTCATGTTGGAGATCAGGAGCGCGATCTGCATGCGGGAGGAATGGTGGTCATTCCGCAGCATACGTGGGTCGGCCTGAAGAACACCGGCACCGAACCCGCCAGCATAGTCGCCATATTCTCGGCCCCCGGATTCGAGGATCATCTGCGCTGCGAATCAGTTCCGGCGGGAGAAAAGCCGACTACAATCTCCCTCACCGAAGAGAATGAATGCGACCGGCTAGGCCACGTCGTCTATCGCGAACGTGCAGAAAAGGAGCCCGACAAATGAAAAGAGGCTGCGAATCGGGCGGGTGGATAGCCGACAAACGGGAGTCAGGCTGGCTTGGAGGTGGGGGTTGGGAAAGGCTTGCTTGATGAACTCAGCTCGTTAGCTGGCCACTCTTGAAAGGTGTCAAGTGCTCGCCTTCACTTTAAAAGATGCTTTGGATGGAGGGTGTTTACATCAGCATCTTGCTCTGCTGGCGGCGGGCAGGATGGTTGGGGTCGGTGAATTCGAGCAGTTCAATGGGCGCGCCGTTTTCGACGATGAACGCGACGCGGACGCCGTCGGATGGGCTGTTGGGAGGAATCAGGATTTCGCGGCCAGCCAGCTCGGAGGCGAGATCAGCCACTTCAAACGCGACGTGCGGAACTCGCCGGACGAGATCAGGGACCGCCGCGTCCGCTTCGAAACGCATCCACTCCACGCCAAATTCGCTTTTCCCGTGGCTGACGACAAACAGTTTCAGGTGTTTCAAGTGGGTCTCGCCAGGCTTCACTTCAGTAGTGGGAATTCCGATGTGATGGTACTGGCGCATGGTTTTTCGCTCTCCGTGGAATTGGCACTAATTCTACGGCGTCGTTTAAGCATTTGGAACCGCGCCCTGGTGCCCGGACTTTTGAGACGCGAAGTCAAATTGTACTTCACTGGTTTTGGCACAGGGCAGATTCGGACGCATGACGGGCAAATCCCAAGGTAAGGTTTACCGGCGATCTGGCCGGAACCGACGTCGCGTCTACAGTCGAGCGTGCTTTCTTAGCGGCGGTGTCCGGTCTAGTGCAGGTGGCTAGCGGATGATATCCCGATCACCTGCACACTGAAACGTCTAGTTCCGTCCTGATCCCATTTATCCTCTTGCCGGGGGTTAGCAGGATCCAAAATGCGCTTCCCATCCACGATAAATGCATACCGCAGCTTGCCCGGGGGCACACGAAAGTCACCACTCCATCCTGTCGAAGTCCGAACCAGAAATGAATACGTTGCGGCCTCCGTAATGCCTTCGGCAGCTACGAATCGTGCATCACGAAAACCGCTGAGCTGCAGCGTCACGGTGCTTTCGGGGGACGGAGCGCCACTTAAGCGCCTCAGATACCTCCGAGCTCGCTCATCCCAACCGTCATTCCCAGAAGATTGCGCCTGTTCTTCGAAGGCGGACTTCGCCGCATTTACATCTCCGTTGGCAAGCGCGACCAATCCTCGATAGCCGGGCCGATTCGGGTCAGTTCCTCCCGTTTCACTAACCCATCCGTTGAAGTAAGCTCGCGCATCCGGATACTGATACGTCTTGAGCGGTGCATTCAGAAACAGATGGCGCAGTACTTCACCACGGCGGCGCTCAGCAATCCCGGGCCGCAACTGGCTAAACAGTTTGAGGGCAGCGTCGGGCCCCTGCGCCTTATCGATTTCGTACATTTGAACGATCGGCGCGTCCGGGAAGAGCCTGCGCATCAGGACGGATCTTGGCGTCAGGGTCATTAGATCAGTCCAGTTGAAGTGTTTGGCGCTCTCGAAATCACCGGCGTAATACAGGTACATTTCCCCGGTGGTCAAATTCATGATGTTGCTATAAATCGTACTGGTGCCCCGTGGTTGTTGAGTTGCATCCAGCGTGCTCCGAATGGATTCAAAGCTGACGCCCTGCGATCCCAGAATGCGCTTTGCGATCGGGAATCGCCAGCACGCTTGCCCTTCGGGCGCATTAAGTTGCGTAGCCAGATTGAAATTCGTGGAAACCTGAAAATTCCGTTGCTGCGGCCGCACGACGCCTTGCGCTGTAACCACAGCTAGAGCGCCGCCGCGATCTGCCAGATGGAGCTGCTCTTCGAAGAGATCATCGAACCTGAACTGCTCAAGCAGCCTTGCACGATCGTTTCCGGCGTGGCCGCAAATGGAGTCGTTTGGGCAGGCAACAACGAGGATTTCATCTTCGACTTTGAAACTTATCCGAATGTTTTGCCGCCCGACAGTGGTAAGTTCGGCGCCATGTTCTTTACCTACGGTGGCCCAGCGAATTTCCCTCAAGGCGGCATGAATGAAAAGCGCCTGTTTTTCGACCTGAATGCGATCCCCAAGGTTCAGCGAGAGGGATACCGGGATTACGGAAAGCGAAAGGCTTTTCCCGGCGGCGACACAGCGTTATTGCTGCACATGTTGCAGACTTCCGCGACGGTCAATGATGCTCTTGCAGGTCATTACCGAAGCATGGGCCAAGCCCTGGCACGCGGCGAAGGTAATCAGCGAGCGGTGCAACGACGGCTTTCTGGCAGCCAGCAGCAGAAAGGGGCCGAGCGCGATAAACCAACTAAGAAACATCGGCTCGCATGCGTCTTTCATTTCCAGAAGCCACTTGGAGTGCGCTAGGTCGGTGTAGAGCGGATAAATCAATGGCGACATAAACGAGGCCCACGAGTCCCAAGGCGACTTGCAGCATGCGTTCGCGTTTCACGATGACCTCCTCTTACGAAAGCTACTCCCACGCCGGAGCTGATGAGCCGGTGTCGGGATACCCCACATTTGAAGCACATTCTTCGTATATCTCTCCCTGCTCGCGCCGTCAATCGCGGGCCAGTCCTATTTGGGGCGAATCGCGGGCAACTCTTCCATAATCCGGTAAGGTAAGGTTTGCCGACCGTTCACCCAGAATCGTCGTGGGCTGGCGACGTGTGAAGTTAGCGGGCTCATCCAGCGTCGCTATTCCGCAACTGCTGTTGGCAAGCATGCAGCTCTTCGCTTACCCTAGCGGCCTATGCCACTTACCAAACTTCAGGTGCAGATCGCTCTTAGTCTGATCCTGGTCTGCACTCCGACTGCATGGGGACAATCTCCGTTCTCTTTGGAGCAGGTGATGAGTTCGCCTTTTCCGAGCGAACTGGTCACTGCTGCACAAGGCAGCCGTATCGCGTGGGTGTTCAATGCAAAAGGAGTGCGCAATGTCTGGGTGGCTGACGGCCCGGAGTTCGTTCACACGGCGCGCCCAGTGACTCATTACAGTACCGACGACGGTCAGCCCATCGCCAGCCTGCGCCTTACACCCAACGGCAAGACGGTGGTTTATGCGTTGGGCAGCGAGTTGAACGAGGCTCAGGAGAGCGCCAATCCCGAGAGCTGGGCGAAGGGGGTCAGGCAGCAGGTCTTTGCCATGGACGTCAATGCCAAAGATAAAAGGGCAGCGCCGCGGTTGTTGGGCGATATGGGTTGCCCCGACGAAGAATGTGAAAATATTCGGATTTCACCAGACGGCGCATGGGCGCTGTGGTCCGCGAAAAAGAAATTGTGGTTGGCTAGCGTCGATGGCAAGCAACAAGCCAAGGAACTGGCTTCCGTGCGCGGAGTGGAGGTTGAGCCCACGTGGTCGCCTGATGGCAAGCACATTGCTTTCGTCAGTCAGCGCGAAGGTCATAGCTTCGTTGCCATTTATGACTTCAACGGCGGCTCCATCCGATATGTGGCACCCAGTGTGGATAAGGACTCAATGCCACGCTGGTCGCCTGATAGCAAGTGGGTTGTCTTTGTGCGCACCGCCGGAGATGAGCAGAAGCGGCCGCTGATTCCAGTGCGTGCAGAGCCCTGGTCGCTGCGGATTGCGGATGCTGTGACTGGCGCGGGTCGTGTGCTGTGGCGGAGCGGGAGCAAGCTGGAGGATTCTCTGCCCAGCCTCACCGAAGATGGCACGCTCAACGTTGCTGCCGATGGACGAGTGGTTTTTGCCTCGGAGCAGGATGGGCGCAATCACTTGTATTCGATCGCCTCCGCAGGCGGCTCGGCCACGCTCCTCACACCCGGCGATTTCGATGTGGAGGACGTTGCGTTCACCGCGGACAAGGCGTGGGTGATTTACTCCTCGAACCAAGACGATACAGACCGGCGACACTTGTGGCGCGTGCCGGTATCGGGGGCTACACCGCAACAGGCGCTGACGGGCGGCGAGACCATGGAGTGGTCACCAGTTCAGACCGGCGACGGCAAGAGCATTCTCTGCCTAGGCTCCACGGCAACCTCACCGGCCATGCCGTATGAAGTAACCGCGAAGGGCCGGACTATGATCGCGGCACAGGCTCTGCCGAGTGACTTTCCTTCGTCATCGCTGGTGACGCCGAAGCAGGTAATTTTTCAGAGCGACGACGGAGTTACGCTGCACGGCCAGCTTTTCCTACCGCGCAATGCGCAGGGAAAAATCCCTGGGCTGGTCTTCATGCACGGGGGACCCATCCGCCAGATGATGCTGGGGTTCCACTACATGGATTACTACCACAATGCATACGCCGAGAATCAATACCTGGCCAGTCGTGGATACGCTGTATTGTCGGTGAATTACCGGCTCGGCGTTATGTACGGCCGCGAGTTTCGCGAAGCGCCCAACACCAGCTGGCGCGGAGCAGCCGAGTATAAAGACGTAGCCGCCGCGGGCCGCTATCTGCAAACTCTCCCCGCGGTTGACACAGGAAAAATCGGCCTGTGGGGCGGTTCCTACGGCGGCTTTCTGACGGCGATGGGTCTGGCGCGGAATTCGGATCTGTTTAAAGCGGGAGTAGATTTTCATGGAGTACACGACTTCAGCATCTTTCAGACGGAGTTGCCCGTCAATCTGTCGCTGCGCCCGCCGGACGCGGATGCCGCGATCAAGCTGGCGTGGGATTCCTCGCCTGCTGCTTACGTGGGCACATGGAAGTCGCCGGTGTTGCTCATCCATGGCGATGATGATCGCAACGTTCCGTTCAGCCAGACTGTGGACCTAGTACAGCGCTTGCGCGCGCAGCATGTGCCCTTCGAACAACTGATCCTGCCAGATGAGATCCACGGTTTTTTGAGATGGAGGGACTGGGTGCGCGCCTACTCTGCCACTGCCGAATTCTTTGACCGGACATTAAAGAGGGAGGAGAAGATCGGAACCGACGACTAAGTCTCATTTAGGCTGCGCGAAAATATGCAGCCAGTGTTGCGAATCTTTTCATGTCCGGCAGCCACCGATTCTGAATGAGTCTGCGGAGCTGATGACGGGCAAGCCTTCCGTATTCCGGTAAGGTGAAGGTTTGCCGACCAACCGGGGACTATGCATTTGTGGCACAAGCGCGTTTACCAGTATTGATACAGTTTGATCTCGCAGAAGTGGTCTTGAAGGGGCGTAACCCGCTTACTTCAGCTTCGCGTACTCTGCCCTCGCTTCTTTCAGGATGGGGACGTCGGGGTCGGCGTCTTTCCAGAGCGAAAGGAAATCTTGATAAGCCGATCTTGCCTTGGTGTCATCACCCGACAGCACGTAAGCCCTGCCCAATTGCAGGTGCGCCAATGCGCCGATGGGTTCGTTAAACACAATTCCGCGATGATTGAGGACCTTCTGAAACTCCACGGCGGCTTCGGGACCTCGATGCGTGGCCAGATAGGCTTCGCCGCGGACATAAACAGGTAATAGGGCCTGAGGGAAGCCATATGCCTCCAGTGTCCCCAACTCGTAAGGAACTGACGCTTGGAGTACTTCGATAGCTTGTGAAGGTTGGTCGCGATTGAGAGCGATCTGCGCACGAAGGGTGGGCAGGTAGTTAAACCTCACCAGTGTATCGTCGGGGAAGCGCTTCGCCAGATCGTCTGCCAGGTTTGCGATCCCTATCTGCTCGCCGCGCGCACTGTTGGCCAGAGCCAATCCCAAAGCTGCACCGTACTCCACATCGCGTCCCCTCCAGCCGGAAAGTGCGGCGTGGGAATGCTCGCGTGCTTCTGCCGCGAAGCCAAATAACGCTTCCCACTGGGCAGCATCGGCTTGGTAGAGAGCTCCGGTCTCTTTCTCGTCCGCTCGCTCCGCTGAAGCGACCGCTCTGCGGAAAAAATCCCTAGCTTTGCCCACCTGGCCGGTAAAGACTGCAATGTGGGATTCCATGGCCAGAGTCAAGTCTTCAGCTCCTGGCTTGCCAGAAGCCCAGGCCACTTGTTGCGCCATTTCCGACAAATTGTTCTCGAGGAATGCCAGCTCATAGAGACTGTCGCGCAGGAAAGGCGAGTCGAGGTTTTTTGCGAGCGCCTCAGCGGCAGTCGCCCGGGCCTCGTTAAATCGGCCCAAGTTAAGGGAAGACAAGGCCAAGCCCCCATATCCTAAGGCGCTTGTCGGATCAAGACCAAGATTCGCGTGCGCTTCCTCGAGTGCCCGGTCATATTGACCCAATCCAGCGTAGATCCCGACTCTGAAACCCCGCGGGGAGTGGTCCCGTGGGTAGGTCTGTGACCACACCTGGCAAGTTTGGCGCGCCTTCTCCAGATCTCCGCTGACGAACTGGTAGTAATTAGCTTCGATCAAGAACTTCTCCGCTTCGCTCACTCCGGATCGCAACTCGTAAGCTTTCTCCGCAGCTTTCGAGGCCAAGTCGGTCTCCAGCAGATTGAGGTAGGTCAACACCAGGCCGGAATAGGCGGCTGCGAAGTTCGGGTCCAGATCGATCGCACGCTGGAACAACGGCAATGCTGCATTGAAATCACTCTTGCCTATCAGGAGTTTCATTCCCAGACTGTAGGCTTGGAGCGCCGCGAGCGAAGGAGTCGTCGCCTGTTCGATCGGCGTATCGAACCTCTGCACGGAACTCAAAGACTCACCCAGGTTTCTGCGTAACTTGGTGGCTGCCTCAGCCAGCGACTTCAGGACTTGTTCCTTGGAGTCTGCTGTTACCTGCTCCTCGGCAAGAGCATCGCCAGTCCTGCACTCGACGGCTTTTAGATCCAGAACATACTGCCGGCCAAGGCTGGCAATCGATCCATTGATGACGGCCACGCTGCGGACCCTCTGGCAGAGATCGCGCGCGATCTTCGGAGTTAATTGAGTATCGGACGGCTGCCCCATCAGTGGGAGTGTCCTCTGAAGCCGCGCTTCGGACACGAGGCTGAGAAAAGGCGATTGTTCCAATTGGACTGTCAGGCCCTGCCGAAGGGCTCCGTCAAAAACGGGGTCTCCCGTAGCGTTGACGAAATCGGAAACAACAAGCGTGTCCTTTGCGGTTAGGGCGCGGGTGTGATGGAGAACGCGGTATCCGCCCAATGTCAGCCCGGCCAAAAACGTTACCGCCGCGGCGCCCCACAGCCCGGCCTTCGCTCTCCTGCTGGTTCTCCAGCCCTTGGGTGGAACCCGTGAACTCGCTCTATTATTCTCGACCGTTGGCTCGGTCGGCGAAACGCCTTCGACGGAACCGATAAATCGATACCCTCTTCGGGGTAGTGTCTCGATATATTGAGACGCATCCGCGCTATCGCCCAAAGCTTGACGGAGCTTCCGAAGCGCGGTTTTGATACTGTGCTCATACTCGACAACGGTTCCATCGGGCCACAGCTTCTTTCGGACCTCTTCTTGCGTCACCAACTCCCCAGGACGGTCCAGCAATAGGAGAAGAATTTGGATCGGTTGCCCTTCTAGCCGGATTCTGGCGCCGGACTCCTTACGCAATTCACCGGTGCGGAGATCGAGTTCGAAAGATCCAAAGCGAACCGCGTTTGAGCGAGAGTCCACCGCTTTGTCACGAGTGATCTGTCCCTTGCGGCGGATGGTACCACGCGCGTTCGGTCCTTCCAATCGGATTCGATGTCGTTCGTCAGTGGCTTGTAAACGACCGATTGCGTGGTGTTGGTGCGATTACCCAGGAATTACCTCGCCGTTACCCGGCGTGCCTCGACATCTGAAGTCGATTCTGGTCTGCTGCGTGTGGAAGGCGCTTCAGGCGAAAACGATTGACTCCGGATTGTTTCCTGCTTTGAGGTCCGGACTTGAGGTGCAGAGCGCGACTGTTTCCCCGTAGATGGAAAGCCACCGTAAGGCGCTGATGCCGTCTTTTGGGAGTTCCTGTTGAATCCCAGTCTGGCTGTATCCGGACCCCGGCCGGGTCCGCTCAGACATGTCTTAAGTGAACGTATGGAGGAGGTTCTATGTTAGCGCGTCGTGAAGTTCTTCAAAAGTGCCTTACCTTGGGGTCCATTTTCATTGCGTCTGACTTTTCTGCTGACTCGATGCTCTTTGCCTTCCAGGAAGGTGAAAAGCCGGTTCCGAAGCCGACTTCACAAAATCCGCTGGGACCGTTTTACAAGCGGCTCACGCCCGTCAACAACATCCTGCGTGCGCCCGGAGATCCCGGCTTGCCGCTCACTCTTTCGGGACAGGTGGTGGACACACGCGGCGATATCGTGCCCGGTGCAACCATTGAGATCTGGCAGACCAACCACCACGGCCTGTACGACGTTGACGGTTATCGCTATCGTGGCAAGCAGACAGTCGATACGACCGGGGTGTACAGTTTTGAGTCCGTGATTCCGGGCCACTATCCCGATAAAAGCCGCGTCTGACAGCACGTCCACTACGTCGTGATGGCGCCGGGGCACAAGCCGCTGGTCACGCAGCTCTACTTCGCCACCGATCCCGCCTTCGAGGGCGATCCTCAGAGGAACTACGCCCGCGATCCTTTGCTCCAGACGCCGGAGCTTATCCGTCCCGTAGTGTTGACCGGTGAACCGAACGAAGTGCATGCCAAAGTTCGATTTGAGCTTTGCCTGGAGCGCCAGTAATGAACATGAAAGTCGCGGCTTTGACGCTCGTATGCTGTCTGCCCGTTGCCGCTTCGGCGCAACCGGGCCGGCAAGTGAAGATCATCAATCTGCCGGCGGGCGTCACGATTCAATACGGAACCATGTCCCGCACGGGGGCCCTGGTTGCGACCATTGACAGCGACAATGTTGTGCGCGTCTGGTCTACAGGGTCGGGAGAACTCTTGCAGCGCCTGGCTGACGGCGGTCACCCGCCCACCGACGTGGAGTTTTCGCCGGATGGGCGGTACCTTGCGGTCGCCTATCAGGTGGTGCGGAACGACAAGGCTGTGCTCAGGATTTTCGACGTGGATTTGTGGAAGATGGAGCATGAGTTCGTTGTGCCAGATGTGTTCGCACTGGCAATTTCGCCGGACAATCGGCGCCTCGCTCTCTCGGGCAGGGTTACTCAGGCCTGGGACGTGGAAAATTCGAGGATGCTGGCCGATATATCGCCTCCGTTTGGAGGATCGACGTCGCTCTCGTTTTCAGGTGATGGCAGTTGGGTTGCCACTGCTGATGGTGACGGCCACGTCCGGGTCTTAGATGCTGCCAGCGGAAAGCCGCGGAGCACAGGGACAGAGTTTGTGCTGGAGCCACTTGCGGTAGCATTTTCTCGAGACAACAAATCAGTCATTGCCGGTGGAGTAGACAAGACGGTCTCCATCATCGACCCGGAGACGGGTAAGGTCCTGCGGACCCTCACCAAGCAACCCGGATTGATCATCTCCCTCGACGTCTCTGCAGACGAAAAACAAGTGGCGGTGATCTACGGTTCTGCCGATTCCTTTTTCAATGTCGATCATCTGATACTGTGGGACCTGGACACGGGAGCCGTTCTCGCCGATTTTCAGAAGCCGGGAATTACCATTGTAGGAGGCACCTTCGTGGGCGATCATTACCTGTTCGCAGCTGCGTCCGACAACCAACTCAGCGTTTGGTCCCTACGCTGATGATTCGCGCCTCACGCGCCATGAGTACGTTTCCA
>CAVQCF010000045.1:0-553661 GCA_963710885.1 uncultured Acidobacteriaceae bacterium | reverse complement strand
TCCCCCCCGGTAGATTGGCCGCGTCAAGCATTTCGATTCGACCCACAGCGCGAGAACCCCTGGTAATGTCGGCAAACCGGAGGCTATCCGAGCCGCCGACCAGTAGGCAATCGTCTCAACTGGCGATATATCCCGATAGCGCTCATTAAGACCGAGAAAGGCGAAGTAAAAGCGCAAGCTTGTGATAAGGCCTGGTTTCGTCAACTTACCAATTTACTCAGAAATAATCCTCAAGGCTCAGGTAAGCAATACACGAGTGCTCAGTCGAGAACTGCTTCATCTGAGTGGTACAGCCATTGCAAAGAAACGGTCAAATTTTAAGAGGGCTTCTTAGCTCGTTGACTCGGTGAGCCTTAGCTTTGAAGGCCCGTAAGCTCAAGCCCGATCGGTGCGCTGACACCGTATGCATCCAAGACATCGCGCAGGGTCACGACTCCTTCCAGCTTGTGCACATCGGCGCGGCTCACCACCGGCAGAATTTCGATCTGGTTTGTTCCCATGCGCTCAAGCGCTAAATCAAGCCCCTGGTCGGAGTGGACGTGCGGAAAAACAAGCCCATCCACCAGATCACCGAGCTTCTTGTCCGCGCCTTCCGCCAGTTCCCGCTCCAGCGTCGAAAGTTGATAACGCCGACCACCCCTCGTCGATCCGCCACCAGCCACGTGCGGAACTTCACTGGAGCGGACCTGTTCCAGGGCTTCCCGAACCGTGATCTCGGCAGGCAGCGACGGCTCGCAGCCCGCATGATTCGGCTTACTTGCGCTGACCATGCCGCTGGCGCGACTCGGCCGTAGGCAGGTGCATGCCATCCTGCATCGCCAGGGCTTCGTAGATGGGCTCCTGCTGCAATCGCGAAGAAATGAAAAAACTCACCAGATTCGCAATCATCAGCGGCACGATGACCGCATAGTCCTGGGTCATCTCGAAGATCATCAGCACTGAGGTCATCGGAGCGCGCACGATCCCAGCAAAGGCCGCGCCCATCCCGACCAGCGCGTAGGCGCCGGGCGTCGCGGTGTAAGCAGGAAACAAATGATGGGCCACCGTCCCCACGGTACCTCCCAACATAGCGCCGATGAACAGGGCGGGGCCGAAGATACCGCCCGCGTTGCCCGAAGCATAACTGGTGGTCACGGTGATAAGTTTCAGAACCACCAGCAGCGCCATCAATTTGAACGCCATGTTTCCGTTCAAAGCGTCGCCGACATATCCATAACCGACGCCCAGAACCTGCGGCACAAACCAGCCCATCAGACCCACCAGCAACCCGCCCGCCACAGGTTGAAACCAGACCGTCTTCTGCGGGAACCGCAGAAAGCGTGCCCGCATTCCCAGCAGAAGCTTCGTGAAGGCCGCTGAAACCACACCGCCGGCCACGCCGAGCACCGCATAAACCGCAAACTCCGCCGGATGGACCAGTTGGTATTGCGGAACCTTGAAGAGGGGATTGTTGCCGAGGAGAAGACGAAGCACCACCCAGGATGTCGCCGACGCCAGCACCACCGAGCCCATCACCGGCGCGTGAAGATCCCCCATGATCTCTTCGAGCGAAAACAGCACGGCCGCCAGAGGCGTATTAAACGCAGCTGCGATGGCCGCCGCCGCACCCACCGGCATCAGCGCCTTTACCTTTTCAGGGCGCAGTCCGAGGAACCGTCCGAGCACCGAGGCAATGCCCGCGCCGACTTGAACGGAAGGCCCTTCGCGTCCCAGCGGGATTCCGCTGGCGAGCGTTGCCGATGTGCAAAAAAACTTGCCGAGAACGGTGCGCAGCGTGATGCGCCCATCGCGCGCAAAAAGCGCAGCCTTGGTCTGCGGCACGCCGCTGCCTCGCGCATTGGGAAAATAGCGATACAGCAAGTAACCAATGCCCAGCGAGCCCACGAACGGGAACAGCAGACGTCGCCACGGAGCGCCCCCGACGGATACAGCCGCATCCCCATCTCGTTCCGTCAGCAGGATGAATGCGACGACCGCCAGGCCTGTCAACGCTCCTATGACCAGCGTCAGAACCAGAACTACATGATCCTCATTATTTTGCAGCTTGCCCCAGCGATGTAACAGAGGGGTTCTCCACCAATTCCCGCTCGTCCTCTGGCTACTTTCGATCATCTTTCAGGAATGTCCTCCCGGGAGTCTTGTTTAAGTGTCATTTACGATTCGATTCTTCGCTCACCCGCTTTCATTGTATCGTACGACGATATTACACAATGCGTAGGTCTTTGTTGCCGCTTCCTGGGTTGGTAACCTGTCCTAAGTTGGCGAGCACGGTAGGGACAACCATCTGCGAACTGAAAGCTGTTGGAATGATTGTCTGAAGGAGGAAAAGCAAACACTATCAGACCGTGCGTACCATCGGACGTAGCCTACGAGGTAGGAGCGGGGCGGCAACAAACCGTTCGAAGCCCTCGGACAATGTACCCATACCCGTGAGGGTAACATCGGAACCGCGAGGCGACGGTGTATCTACTAGCACAATGTGGAGAGGGCCTAGGCTTGATAGCAAGGCCAGAATACACAAATGCTCGCAGGCGTGTCGTCACCCTAAGAGAACCTAAGATGCTGCGTGGTTCTTCTCGCAGTGGGTACGGAGCGCAGTGGTTTACTCCGTCATGGTCATATCACACTGTCGGCGTAAAGAGCGGAGCTAACCTATCGCGTCACTCCAACGGAACAGGATAAATCCGTATCGCTCCCCACAAGGGAAAGCACATCGCAAGATGGGCCGATGGCGGTGCGGACATGAGAGGAAGGAGAAAGCGAATTCCGCTCTGTAATGGAACGGATAGCGGGTGTTGCAGCCCTCGTTCTTTCCTTCTCGCTGCTGCGGCCCGCAGCCGAACTATTCGCGATTCTGATTCGCCGACATTGGCTAGAGGCTTGGTTTTCTGGACTAAGCGTTTGGTATTCAGATTTCTTCGCGGCGGGACTGGCGATTGCAGTCGCGATCGCAATCGGGCGATATTCGTTTCGTATGGAACATCGGGCTGAATCTAAAGCTGATCGCGTTGACAGACTTCTGCGCGATTGCGCCTTCGCGGCGGTGTTGATAGGAGTCTTTCAGTGGGCTGAGGGCCACCATTTGAGAGCCTTGGTGGCGGCGGTCACGTTCCTCTTGGTCATTCCATGGCTCGGAAAGAGATGGATCAATCGGTCTGACTGACGAGCAGGAATTTGAGTGTGTAGGAAACAATTTGGCGAACAAAATCGCCATATCACTCTTCAACCGTGAGGAAAATCTTTTTCCTCTGGCTCACTTGGTGAAGTCGAGGGGTGGCGCGACGGTTTAGGTGCGGCCTAGCCGAGTCCGGCGCTTTCGTTTGCCGGTGCCTCAATATCCTCACCATGCCACGTTTCCACACCCCCGCTTATCGAACCGGACAGGCGGAGTTACCGCATCCGGCTCTCGGAAAAGACACACGATGTTCCGTGTGACGCCGTCTGCAACTTCTGAACACAACTCGGGGTGGCTAGACTTATCGTCAATCCCCATGTCCGTTGTTGCTTGTTGCGTCCGACTTTAACTGAGGCCCCTTCCCTCCACCGGCATTACCCGGTTTCATCAGTACTGCGAGCCTCTCCGTCACCCCATACGGCCCGGCCTGGCTCTCGCGAGTTGCCAGTTGATCGTGACCGCGATCACCGCTGGGGCTTCCCGTGTTGCCTCTGGTCCCCTATGTCTGCATGCCGTCGCCACTACCCCGGCAGGTCCGATGGAACCGATTCGCTCAGTACCGCTCCATCGACTTCGGCCTTCCCCACATTACAGTTGGGTCGGCTCCTGCATTATCAGTTTCGTGGCCTGCTCAGCGTTCACTCACGTTACGACCTACAGACTCGCCGAATCGCCTTACGCGACCCTCTACACCGGAGGCTCCGACGGCTTTGTTATCTCCACCGCCGCTCCGATTGCTACCGGGTGGAGCGATCCAGTTCCCGGGCGGGCCTTTCATCCCGCTGTGGACCAGCGCTTTTCACGGCGCACTGTAATGGCCTGTTAACAACAGTTATCATTGTCGCGATGAATCGAATTAGCAAATGCAGATTGCTTCTTCCACTTCTCGCGATTGTCCTCCCCATTCATTGTCACGCACAGCACATGAACGAGAAGGATACGCCTTGTCCAAACGCCGTAACGACACTCGACATGGCGCAGTGCTTCTCCAAAGCAAAAGCCTCGTCGGACGAGCAGCTCACTGCTCTCTACAAGAAAGTGTTGAACAAGCTTCACGGCGATGATGCCGACCGTCTGGCCAAGGCGCAACGATTATGGACCGAGTATCGCGAGGCAAACTGCTCGGCCGAGCGTGCCCTATATCAAGGCGGGAGTGCCGCGCCGGTCGTTTATGTTGCCTGTATGGATGCAATGACGAGAGCGCGAACAGAAGAACTGCAACAGACGTATGCGGTGAGGCTGAAGGAATGAGGGGATTTTGAGATCGCGGTAGGGATACCGCTGTGCGCGGTACCCCCCGCACGGACCCGGACGGGCGCTTATTAGCGCATCCGGTTCTTATCGTGGATGGCTGGCGGCGAAGCGATGTGCGGGATAAGGATGGAGCACGCGCGGTCGAGGGAGCCATCGGTCAGCCAGAGCGAGCATACGTGTCCAGGAGAGCCGGCGTTTCTGACTTCGGCGGCGAAGTGTCTGCCACCAATGCCCAGTTAACCGATCCCGGAATACGCTGAGACTGTCGATGTTTCCCGGTACCGCATAGTAGTGGAAGTAGCCTTGTACGACCGACTTGAGCCATTGGCCGGTTTGACGCACGGGATCGTGCATGCGCTCGCGGAGCTGCTGCTTAACTTCCCGCAGCTTCACTCCCATGCGTTTGCGGATCGTCTTACGCCTCACCGTAAATCGCCCTAACCTATTCTTCCCGCTGATGTGCTTGAAGCCTAGGAAGTCGAACGTTTCCGGCTTACCTTCTCCTCTGCGTTTCCGGTTTTGTTCGGCAAATCGCCCGAACTCAATCCGGCGCGTCTTGTCTGGGTGTAATTCCAATCCAAACCTACCGAGTCGTTCCCGAAAGTTTTCCAGAAAGCGATCGGCTTCGGCTTGGTGTTGGAATCCTAAGATGAGGTGAGTAGCCCCGGGGAGTTGCCGGGTAGGCCCGGGGAATTTCACTCCGAGCCTCCCACAGATCCGGACGTGAATCTCTCGATTCATCCGGCTCGTGCCACCCAAAGAAGGCTGCCGCCTTCCATCAAGGCAAGGAGTTCCTCCGGTTTCCCGTTGACTCCACCCCGATGTGATTCACCCCGAGGCTCTCTCAGAACTGTACATGAACCTCTCAGCTCATACAGCTCCCACCAGGGAGCCACGCCGCACCCCCATCTGCCAGTGAGCAAACAACTCCGGAGCGCGTCGCGAAATGCGCGCGATCCAGCCTGCTGCCCGTCGGTGATGGTGGCGCAGCTTTTTGTATTTACGCTTGGCCCACAGGACCAAGATCTTGGTTCAGTTCGCGCATCGTCGGATAAAGCGCCGAGCGATAATATCGCCCGTAATACTGGAGCCAGCCTCGGATAATCGGATTGAACATCCGCGACAGATCTTCAATCGCCTTGTCGCTGCGGTTAGGCAGGTTCCAGCGCCGAAAAGTGTCGCGAATTGCCTTCGCTGCTTTGTTCGAGACTGCGGGGCTGAAATTGATGAAGAACTTCCCCTTGCGATTCTTTGATCTCCTAGGCTGAAAGCTGTAGCCCAGAAAATCAAACGTTTCGTTTGGGTACGTTCTTCTTCCGAAAATCATCCTTGCAATAGACGATCTTCGTCTTCTCCGGATGGAGTTCCAGTCCGCAAGTCCTGCAAACGTTCAGCGATGGCCTTCTTCATATCCTGGGCTTCGCTTCTCCGTCCTGCAGTGCGCGATGACATCATCGGCGTACCTCTCAAATGGCACCTGAGGATAGTGCACCGCCAGCCATCGATCTAACGCATAATGCAAAAACAGATTCGCCAGCAGTGGGCTGGCTACTCCACCTTGAGGAGTGCCCTTCTCACGCGGAACCAACCGCCCATCCTCTTCTTGCATTGGCGCTTTCAGCCAACGCTCGATGTAGAGAACGATCCACCGCTCCTTGGCATGCTTCTTAACTGCCCGGAGTAGTAGGTCTTGTGAAAGGCTGTCAAAGAAGCTCCTGATATCCAGATCGAGAACCCAGTCATAACGCCAGCATCTTTCTCGCGCTTGACCCACTGCGTCCAATGCCGACTTCCCCGGTCGATATCCGTAGGAATCGGCATGAAACAGCGGCTCTACTTCCGGTTCCAGTCTTGCCTTGACTACCTGTTGCGCAATGCGATCGGCTACTGTGGGAATACCCAGTTTTCTTTCCCCACCGTTTTTCTTTGGTATCTTCACCGTCCTCACCGGTGGCGGAAAGTAACTGCCCGATGACATCCGATTCCAGATCTTGTAAAGATTCTCTCTTCAGCTTCTTCTCAAAATCTTCGATCGATTGATCATCAACCCCTGCTGCTCCCTTATTTGCTTGGACCCGTTTGTACGCTTCCCAAACCTCCTTCTTCGAAATACAAAACGGCTTTGCCTCACTCATCGGGCTCCTCCCATTGCTGGTTGGCTCATTGAATCAGGCTCCTTGATACAGCGCCTTCGCTCCATCCCTTTATCGAGGACTTCTCGGCTACTACGCGCTGTTCCGCCCCTGAGTCTCCGCATCCGTACTCTCGTCCTTGTGGTTCTGCCACTTGTGACTTCTCCGTTCGCATCGGAGTCTCAGGTTCCCACGTTCCGCTCAACCGCCTCTTGGCAAGCTCAGGCCACCTCTCATGCCGGATGCCGCTCCGCCCGTAAACAGGTTTCGTCGGAGCTTTGTCCCGTGATAACGACACCCCCACGGTTTTGACATCGTCCCTACGCTTTCGACACTTCCATAGTGGTTCCCTTGCGGTCCTCTTCTTGCCTGTCACCTGACCTGGTCCTTGCCAGGCCTTTTCCTTCTGTGCTCACGACCATGGCTTTTGTCCACAGCCGCCGAAGGTGGTTTGGAACCTGCTCCCTGCAGACCGGTTCCGAGGGGCCTACCCTCATCGAGTTAAGCAGTTACGCACTACTCAGCCTTGCGACTTTTCGTGCTCGTGGCACACTGTCGTCCGCGTAGCGGACAACCACCACTTCGCCTTGCGCCCACTTCTTGCGCCAGACGTCCACCCATAGATCGAACGCGTAGTGTAGGTAGATATTCGCGAGAAGCGGTGAAATTACCGAACCTTGCGGACTACCTGTCTTCGTGTTCGACCATTCGCCTTCCTCTATCACCCCAGCGTTGAGCCATTTCTGGATCAGCCGCAGGATGCGGGGGTCAGCGACGCGATGCTCCACGAACTGGATCAGCCAACTCTTGTCGAGGTTATCGAAAAATCCTCGGATATCGGCATCCAGAACGTAGTTCACCTTCTTCTTCAGGAGCGCGTACGACAACGCATCCAGTGCTTGATGCTGGCTGCGCCCCGGGCGAAACCCATACGAAAAGCCGAGAAACTCCTCTTCATAGATCTGGTTGAGGATGGTAACCACGGCCTGTTGGACAAGTTTGTCTTCGATAGCCGGGACCGCAAGTGGACGTTGCCGTCCATCTGCTTTCTCTATGTACACTCTTCTCGAGGGCGTCGCTCGATAGGCTCCGCGATGAACTCGGCCATGAAGATCGATCAGTCGATCCTCGAGCCCGTCTTCATACTCCTGCCAGGTAACCCCGTCCACTCCAGGTGCGGCCTTCCTCTTCAGTGAGTAAAAGCTTTCCCGCAGCAGATCAACGGTCAGGTGGTGGAGCAAGGCGGTGAACTTCATCTCCTTATTTTCCCTTGCTGCTTTCCGCACGCCAGCCAGCCCTTGGGACACGCCCTTCCCGCTCTGCGTCGGGTACGTGTTAGGTTGACCAGCGTTCTCCTTGATCAGCGGCCTTTCCTCCCCACTCTCCGCCGACAATTTCCCGTCTTTGTTCGAATGGTTCATAGGTACTATTCCGCTGTGTGACTCCTCGTAGACGTACGCGCGGGCCTTGTGGCTCTGGCCTTCGCCCGCCGACCTGCGGTCTGGTTGGACCACAGGTGTCTCCGAGGTCTCCCGGTTCTCGTGCATGAAGTTTCTAGGCGTGCCTGGGGTCTTCGACTACGCCGGACCAAACAGGAGCTCGCGCTATCGCGCCTGTTCATGTTGCCTTCCGCACATTACAAGGGCGTCGGCGTCCGGATTGTCAGTTTACGGAGCTGAATACCCACCCCGCCTATCCTCTGTCTACGCTTCGCTGCGTACCTCGCGATACCCAGCGCAAGACTCGAGGCCGAGCAGATCGCTACTCCTTTCTCGTGAGGAACTTTCATCCTCTGCTTCATGCCGGTTGTCGGGTAAGGCAATGGCGCTGATCGGGCTTCGAATGATGCCGACGTTTCCATCGCCTCCCCTAAAATTCCGTACGGCGGGTTTTCCCCGGTACGGCTTCAAGGCCGGAATATCAGACGAGGCCTTCCCCCAGAACCGGGTTTGCCATTGTCCTTCGTGCCCCCTGCTTTCACCGTGTACTCCCTGCGCTGTGTCAGGGACGGTGTGCGGGTAAGGCACCTCCGTGCGAGCGGTCCCAACCGCTCTACCCCAGGGGCCCTCGCTCCGGTCCGGGTTATGCTGTCCCGGTCCATCATCACTTAGTCGGCCCCATCCGCCCCACTCGCGGGCACATCCCGACTTCACCGGCTCGCGGCTTATACGAGATGCCATCGCTGTGCCTATTCGCATAGGCCTAGGCAACCCACGACTGGTTCTGAGCTTTCATTGATGCTCTTTCACAACATGTCGTCCTCTGAGACCACGGGGAACTCTTCGGTTGCTCTTACCCAGTGCTTCACCGAAAACTCTGGCCTTCAACTTGGGATAAAAAAGTTTCGGCATTCCCTTTATCCTCACACTCCGATCCTGGTGAGGGTGCGTTTTCGAGGCTTGACTACGGTTCGCGTTTGCTACGACCTGTTGTTTTGCTAGCCCTCCTGTCGGAGCTGACCAGACTTGCGTCCGGCCAACGAGGACGTTTACATCCGGGCTTCCGACGGTTTGGTCGCCCGCACCGTCGCCGGATATCACTACAGTGCCAACTGGGTAATCTGCACTGGCAGGACTCTCACCTGCTAGATCATCAACTAGCTTCACTGCACTATCCCGGCGCACTGTAACGGCCTGTGCTCGACAGTTAACGCATGTGAGCGGCGGAACAGCGACGCTTACTCGTCCAAGAAGTGCTGCGAAAGTATAAAGTTCCGAACCTCCGAGGTGCTATGAAATAGGCGCTCGGTGCTCGCATCGCCGGGCTTGTCCGCGACTATAAACCCGAGCCAGCCCTTCATCCTCGGTTTATCTCCTACAGCCGGATCGGGAGCATCGGAGTCTGGGCCGACAAAAATCCACCCACTAGGCGTGACCGTTGCATGTTTTGACAACCACTGTTCGGCGCAGATCACATCTGCCCGCATGGTTCCCACGCTGCTGTCGACATCGGGCCAGGTAAGTGTGCGTTCAATGACCATGGTCGACCAACCCTGTTTGGTGAGTTCAATGGCGAGCGGCGTCATGTCCACAGACTCCTGAGGTTCCGAACCTACTAATGTCGAAAACGAAAACACAGTTGCATGGCTCGGCGTGCGGGAGTCAGGTATGGCTGCCGTGGCCTTCAATACGCCGTGAGCAGAGGGCAACGTGACGTTGTGAATCGTAAACCCCAACTTGTGCTCGATAACTTGACTTGTGGATGGCCGGCAGACGGATTGAGCCACGACAGAAGTTGAGAGGAAAAGTACGACGATACTCACCAAGGCGGTTCTCATAACCAGCCTCCTGATGTTGCTAGAAGTATCCCATTAGCCTGAGAACGCTGGCAAGGTGCAAGGTGAAACGCCGAGAGTCGCTGGTTGGCGATAAATCGCGATTACGCATTGACGCCGCAACTGAGGGGCGTTGCTCTCCTGATGAACCTAGCCCCAAACCAGCATCTTGATTCCGACGGCGATGAGACCGAGACCAGCGACGGCGCACACAAGACGCCCTAGCCAAGTTGGAAGCTTCTGCTTCCGCTTAAACTCATGTAGGCCAAGTCCATCTACGGCCCAGAACTCCTTCGCAAAGAACGCTCCCCAGATTCCCAGGGCGCCAAAAACGACTAGAAGAGTTCCGATCATTGCATCCCTCGCCTCTAGTGAAACCATCCGCTCTCAACTTCATACACCCAAAACCGCTCGTTCCAAAAGTCAACTGGCGAAACATCTCTATTGCACTCAAAATGCCGTGAGCAAGGGTTGTGAGTGTGGCCTGATTTCGACAGGCAGGACGCTAGCGAGCTGCCAGCCATACTTCATGAATCGCCGAAATGACAATTTCCGGATGCTCGGTTGGCATTTCGTGGCTGCTGTCAATAACGATCTGCTTGCCACGGGTCGAGAGCCGAGCCAACTCCGGCTGTAACTGATGGACCCAAAGATCGTCCTCCGCCTGTGCGTCCCTAGGCGGGATCTCTGGAGGGATATCGTCCTGTCTCGTCGCGATAAGCACAATCAGCGGGCGATCCCCAAGGTTTCCGGCTCTTCGCACTTGTGCCGCGCTCAGAGTAGAGAACACCTGATCCTCATCGATCACAGCAAATTGATGTTTGGTCGGAAGCATCAGGAAATTTTCTTCCTCCCGGAATGCATTCGGCCAGAAATCAGGTGCGTTGCGATCCGCTGTCAGGCGAGCCCAGCCAAGATGCAGCTGAAAGAAATATTTCAGCTTTTCCCAGTCGGGATGTTTATGGTGTTCCTGTGACCATTTGCGGATAGACTCCGGTGCTCTCACGTCTTGATCTTCGTGGGAGGCGTCAATGAGCACCATTCCCACAACATCATGGGGAAAGTGACTGGTGTAAACCCTGATGTCATATCCTCCCATAGAGTGCCCGACAAGAACGTACGGACCTCTTTCACCGGATGCTTGCAGCAACTGTTTCAGTTCGTTCGCAATCTGCAAGCTGCTCCGCGGTTCCGGACCGGGGTCGCTCCAACCATATCCGGCGCGGTCGTAGGAACACACGCGGGCGAACTTTGAGACCTCCGGTTGCACCATTAGCCAGTCAACGGACGGGCCGCCTGAACCGCTCTCAAGTATCACCGTCGGCGAACCCTGTCCGCCGCAGTCGATGTTCATGCGGATCGAACCAACTTCAACGAGGTGGCCACGCTCAGAGAAACGTCGCGTGTCACGCCATCTGCCGACCATCTCGTAGAGTGCGCCGGTAATGGCCAAGCACACGACAATGAAGAACAGGCCAGCGAGCGACGTGCGGGCGATTCGCTTCATTCGCGTCAATTCTAGCGCCCTATCGTATCAACGGTACTCACCCGTGCATGGTTGGAGTAACATCGCGATTTCACTCATCTTCCAACTGCTTTCAATCGCTTCAAATGGAAAGCGAATCGAAAGAAGTCGAAATTAGAGGTGAAGTCGAGGGGTGGCGCGACGGTTTAGGTGCGGCCTAGCCGAGTCCGGCTCTTTCGTTTGCCGGTGCCTCAATAGCGAAGGGCCCGGCCGGTGGTCGGGGCAAAGCGGAAAGGAACTTGATCGTGGCCGCCCATTCCATGCATCCTGAGACGGAGCGACAGGCAACGGAAGTAAGCCGTTGAGGCAGTGGTGTGTGGTTAAACACCGATCAATAGCGTGGCTCCAAGCTCCGTGCGCAGAGCAGTGGTTAACAGTTGGGGTGACCCAACTGATTCCGGTTGGAAGAGTACCTTCGATTGCACAGCTTGGCCGTTGCTTGCAGCTCAGAAAGTGAGCAACCAGTGACCAAGACACAGGGCAGTAATCTGCAGCCGTCGAAAGCGAAATCCAAGCGGCGGAGACGAAACAAAGGGATGTGTTTGGAAGACTGGCCGGTGTTGGAGCCGAATGCGGCCGGTATCGACGTTGGCGCACGCGAAATGTTTGTGGCCGTACCTCCAGGGCGGGATGAGAATCCCGTGCGGGTGTTCGCCACCTTCACCGAAGATCTGGAGCGCTTAACCGATTGGCTCGAGCAGTGTGGGGTGACGACGGTGGCGCTGGAATCCACTGGGGTGTATTGGATTCCACTGTTCGAGATTCTCGAACAACGAGGCATCCGCCCCTGTTTAGTGAATGCCCGCCACATGAAGAACGTACCCGGACGGCGCACCGACTGGCATGAATGCCAATGGTTACAGTATTTGCACTCGGTGGGATTACTGCGAGCTGCATTTAGGCCGGGGCAGGACGTCTGCGCCGTGCGGAACCTGCTGCGGCACCGTACCGAATTGGTCGCAGCGGCCAGTCAACACGTGCAGCATATGCACAAGGCGCTGACGCAAATGAACCTGCAAATCCACCATGTCATCAGTGACATTACTGGGGCGACGGGCCGTGCCATTGTGGACGCCATTCTGGCTGGACAACGGGACGGCGCAGAGCTCGCCAAGCTGCGGGATCCACACGTCAAAGCCGACATCGAGACCATCCGAAAATCACTGGAAGGCAACGGGCGCCCTGAGCATCTGTTTACCCTCGGTCAATCGCGAGATCTGTACCGCATCTATCAGCAACAGATCGTAAACTGCGATCTGGAAATCGAGAAAATGCTGCGGGACTTCGAGCCCCGCACCGACCCCGGGGAGAAACCTTTACCACCCGACCGGAAACAAACTCGAGCCGGAAGCAAACGGAGAAAGAAGAACGGGCATCCCCATCCAGACTTCGATCTGCGTACCGAAGCCTATAAACTCTTCGGAGTCGATGTCACTCAAATTCCAGGCTTAGAGGAAAACGCGTTGCCACTGTTCAGTGAGGTCGGCCGCGACATGTCGCGGTGGCCCAGCGCAGCCCACTTTGTTTCCTGGCTTGCACTCTGTCCGGACAACGACATCAGCGGCGGGAAACTGTTATGGTGTGGAGCCCGAAGGATCAAAAACCGAGCTGGCCATTTATTCCGCATGGCTGCTTATTCCCTCCATCACAGCCGCACGCCCTTAGTCGATTATGCACCTCGAAACGAGAATTTTGTTCTCGTTGTATGCGTTAAGCAGCGATCTTGAGGCCGACTGCAGATAAGAGGGCGTTGAGATCGTCAGTGACGCGTTGATAGAGGCGGTCCAGTTGACAGCGTTTGTCCTCGGCGAGGTTGCGATCGCCGGGGAAAGGCTGGAGGAGACCGGCAGTGAGTGGAGCATAGATGCGCTCGAATAGCTTGAGGAAGAGCACGCAGATGGAATAGCCCTTGTTGGCGAGGCGGTAGCGACGAGAGTGGGGCAGTTTGTCTAGCAGGTGCTTGGCGCGCAGTTTGGAGAGGTCGTAGCGCAGCGATGCCAAAGAGTATTGGGACTGGGGAAGTCCGAGAGCGTCCAACACCGGCGGGTAGAGATCGGCGGTGGTGAAGGTGGAGCCGGCGGCGATGTTGGCATAGCGGACCAGAGCATGCATCACCGCCAGTTGCCGAGGGTGATCGAGCTTAAGGCCGGGGATGCGCTTTCGGTTGCTCAGGGTGGTGGGCTCAGCCAGTTTTTGGAGTTGGCCGCGATCGATGAAAGTTTCCAGGATGTCTTGCTGGGCGTCGTGGTAGTGGTCAATGATCTCGGACATGCGCTGGCGTAACTGCGGCAGGTTCTCGACGTTCTTTTTGACATCATAGTCGGTGACGTCATTAGTGGCCGGCTCGGTTCGTAGCAAGCGGTCATCGCGGACGTATTGCTTGGCGAATCCATGGGCATAGTGACTGCGAATGACGGGATTGGGAAGATCGAGGTCTTCGAGCTCGGTTTGCAGTTCCCGGGCGGGTTTATCTCCCGCTGTGGTCCAGCGCCTTTCACGGCGCACTGCTATGGCGATGTTAGTGCCAAGCATCGACCGAGAACGTTCAGCGCGAGTTGATCAAAGCGCTTGTGCGTGACGAGCTTACAGAAGAACAATTCCGAGACTTTTCTGGTGACCCCGCCACGGGCCCACCTGCCGGTGACAGATTTTCTTAATGGGACTGCTCGCCCCCACGTGGTGCAACCGGGATTGACGGGCGTGATGAAGAGTAGGTCAGAACGACCGCAGCCACGATCGCGAAGACGAGCAGATTTCCCCCAGCATCCGTCCAGAGCAGGCCATGGACGCCGAAATAGTGGAACATTCGGCCTTCCAGCCAGATCATGAATGCGATGGGGATATTAGTGATGGCGGTGAGTGCGCTGAACCAAGTACTCGCATCGCTGATGTCCCGACCCACGACGTCCATTATGAGGGCGACGGCCCGCGCCTGGCAGAAACCAGCCGTCAGCAGGTAGATCAAAGTCCCAACAAAATAGAAGGATGGGCGGTTGGGCGCGAGGAGGACCATGGCGCCGATTGCGTTCGTGAGACCCGCTCCAGCATAGGTCAGACGGCGGTCCCAGTCGCCGGGAACCAGGATCCCCAGCAAGGATCCAGCAGCGAGAACAGTTCCGCCAGCGACGCCATTGATCCAGAGCACGCCGTTGGCATCGACTCCGAAATGCGAGGCAAAGGCAGGAAGCAGAGGCTGCGCGGCGCAAGTGCATCCCGGCGCAAGTAAAAGTAACAAACTCCAGCGTCTGCGTGGCGACCGGAGCACGGCGAGGCTTTCCCGTCGCATTTCTGCAAACCGGCCGCGAAACCAGTAGGACGCTGCGGGCGGCGGTTCGGAAATAGTGAAGGCGGGCAATGCCGGCAGAAACATGAGACAGGCCATGGCAATCCCGATGACCGGCAGCGAAGCTCGTTGCGCCAACCACAACACAAAGGCAGCACCGATGACGCCGCCGCCAAAATTTCCTCCTGAAAGCCAGGCTGCTGCCCTACCTTGCGCGAAGGGAGAAAGCGCGGTTGCGATCAATCCGCCACAGGCGGCGTAAACCAGAGCAAGCATGCAGCCTGCAAGGAACAGCAGAACAGCCAGCGGATTGAAATGGAAAGGGCCTATGAGTGGGCATGCAACGCCGACACACGTCGCGCCGCTAAGTGCGGCCAGCACCAGCCACGTACGGCGGCGCAACCTGACGTCGACGGCCGGCGTCCAGAGGAACATCAGCATTGGTGGAATCTGTAGAATTGCCGCCATTCGCGAAATCTGCTCGACCGTTGCGCCAGACTTGCTCAATAGAAACGGCAGTGCGGTCCAGATAAAACCGATGTACATTCCTAGCGGGAGAATCAACACGCTAAATGCCCAGGGAGCGGGCCATGCGCGCACGACCGCAAGATCAGAACTGAGTTGCGACCCACTGTTGTCGAGATGATTTGCCACCACTCGTGCCCCCGGGTGGAGTTCTGCAATCCTACCTCGATTCGTGGCCCCTAGAAAAAGAAAAGGCGACGACTGGTCAGACTGAGGCCAAACTGGAAACCTAACCACGCAGAGTGAGGCGAGACGGAAGTCGGCTTCGAGGAAGTCAGCGCTCACAGTCGCTTGAGATTCCTCCCGAACGACGGGCGAACGAAAAAGTAAGTTCAACTGACGTTAACAGGCCACAACGCTCATTGAGCATGGCGCCCCCGCTCGCTCCGCGCGCCAGACCCCCTTCTCGCTATTACTACTTGGTAACGCGTAGCACTTTTGACGTCGCTGTATAACACCCCGCATAATGCATTGACCTGTCCGACACCTATGTCAAGAAGGATCATTGGGTGGCAAAATAGCCTTCTCGGGATTGCACCGTAAGATCCTTTTGTTTCGTCGTGACCTGGATCTTGTGGTAGCCACCTTCGGGTGCACCTCCTCGCTCGGGCGTGTATCCCAGGCTATACTGATTTCTCAACTCTTCTTCGATCAGTGAGTAAATCTCATCCACGGATTGTTTCTTCGAGACCTCGAACAGGCGTCCACCCGTTTCCTTCGAGATGCGCGCCAGAATCTTCTTGCCGTCGGGGCGCGGCTGTTCTGGAAATCTGCCGTGCCGGCCCATACCGCCGCCCATGGGGCCACCCATGCCAAAGCCACCCCTCCCATAGCCTTCGTCGTCTTTATAAAGGATCGAATACACGGCGGTGTCTGCCCGTTGCGCGGTTGCCACGGCAGTTTCCAAGGTCTCCTTGCTCCCCCGGTCAACCCCATCGGAGAGCACGATCAGGGCCTTGCGACCCTGCTGCTTCTTCATCAATTCGTCGGACGCGAGGTAGACGGCATCGTACAGGAGAGTCCCGCCGCCACCCATGTGATGCCCGCCTGATCCGCGCCCTGGGCCGCTACCCTGATCTGAACGATCGTTGCTCGTACGCGCAAACTGCGGTGTCGTCAGGGACCCCAGAGCAGCTTCCAACTTTTCGTGAGAAGAGGTAAGGTCCTGCAGAAGTTCCACCTCATGATCGAAGTGGATGATGAAAGCTTTGTCCTTTTCTACACGCACCATCTGGTCCAGAAAGGAATGACTCGCGCTTCGCTCCTGGTCGAGAACGCGGCGCTGGCTCATGCTGGTATCGACTAGGAGCCCGAGAGTGAGCGGCAGGTCTGTCTCGCGTGTGAAATAGTGAATGGTCTGAGGGTGACCGTCTTCGGTGAGCATGAAATCGTCTTTCGTCAGATTGTTGACGATTTTGCCGTGCTTATCCCGTACTGTGGCAAGGACGTTGACCACCTTGACCTGAACAGACAATGTGATTGCCGGTTGCGTCTGTGCTGGCGGCGCGGAAACGGGTTGGTCACTCTTCCCGGTCGGCGCGGCTTGTGCCCAGACTCCGGGGGCGCCCAAGGCAGTCAGGAAACCCAAAGCGAGAATGGCAAGCGTAGGGATTAGCGGCCACATCTTCACAGCCATTTTCCTTCCCGGGATGACAATGCAGTGAGCCATGGCCCGGTTACGCTCGCAAGTTTACCCCACAGAGTGAGAACGCAGTCGAAAGGCGATTGGTTGTTCGGGGGAAGGATTAAAGTACTGAAGATCTTGAGTTCGCCGAATATTGCTCCCTTTCCAACCACTCCAGTTACGGAAAGGGTGACGCCCGGACACCCCCGGTTTTCGACAGGATACTCACGAACCGGACAATTTTGGGATGGGCAGCCCGGGATCGACCTCACAAGTCATCTTCCCGGATCAGTTCGGTCCACGATTTAGCTGGCTGATATGATCGGCTGCGCAGAAGACGGACTGCAATTTCAAAGTCCGCATTCGTCATCTCCATCCTGACTTTGTTCAGGCCCACTCTGGCGACCAGAACTGCTCTGTTGGCGAACGCCGGTCCAGGAATAACTCCCCTGTCCACTTCCGCGTCCTCCACGTCCGCCTCCACCCTGAGGCTGAAAGGTACCGCTCATTTTGTCGCCATCGATGTTGCCCGTAAAAACTAGGGTCATCGGGCGTCCTTGTATTTGCGCGGTGAAAGACACGTTGTTTCCAGCAACGTTTCCAGTCAGCGGGAAAGACCCACTCGAGTCCTGAAACGTGCCGCTCAGTTTGGACCCATCCTGCTGGATCTGCATTGTGGCTTGCTGGGCACCACTCCGGCCCTGCCATGAAATCTGCCAGGCCCCACCAATGTTGACAGGTTGAGAATTACTCGGTTCGGAGCCTTGCGCGAGCAGTAACGGTGCCGCAAGAAGAAAGGTGAAAACAATGGGGTGTAGTCGTTTGATCACGTTAACCTCCGTGTTCTACATGCGAACAACACCAGGAGACTCGTGGGAGTAAAGGTTCGTAAAGCAAGGTAAAGTCTTGTTTTGCCGAATAAAATCTCGCCAGTTGGTCGAGCAACGGCAAGTCGTTCTCGCGCCGCCGAAATTTTACAGCGTCCGGGAGAGACTGACAGGCGGTGAACACGGGTCATCGTCTCGATTGGCGAAAAATCCCCATTACACTCAAAATGCCTGAAACTGGGATTCTGAGCGCTATGGCGGTTACATCAACGATGGCGGGGAAATGTATCCGGGCCGCAGGTTTCGGGCGGCATTGCGCGACTGGTGCTGTTCTCCGCAGCAAAACTGGCGTTCGCTGGGTGCATCCTGGGAGTACTCGGTTCACTGGCAGTGTCGCGCCTGGTCAGCTCATTCCTATTTGAAGTCAGCGCGACAGATCCATTCATCTATATAGCGGGTGTGGCGCTGATGATGTTGGTGGCGATTCTTGCGTCGTCGCTACCCGCGATGCGTGCTGATTCCGCGGACCCAATGGACGCCCTGCGCTCGATTTAGAAGCTCATCTGCTGGCGAGAAATGGTTCTGCGTGAAGAGCTTTGGCCGATAGGAAAGGTGGAAAACGCCACAACTGTCGCAAAATCCCCATATCGCTCATTGAAACGGCGTTCTCAGGCTCTTAGTGAAATGGCCATCCTTAGCGATGGGGCTGTCTGCGAGAATCTCGTCTAGCTGCTGGTTGACCCGCCTCAGTTGACGTTTGCGAAATCGGTAGAGAAGCGCTGCCGCCACCGCAAAGATGGTAACCGTCCCTCCAATCATCGTTGCGACAAATTCTCCCAAGAGACGATCCATGACACTGCAATTATGCGCTGCGGGTGCACCCAGAGCAAGTTTTTATCGATGGGTAGAGTGAGACTTAACCACGACCTCAATCGACACTCGCCGCCAGTAGTTGACGAAAAATCGCGATTACACTCAATGACCTCTATTTGAAGCTTCGGCCATGCGAGGACGATTTCGCTTGCTGCCACTCCGCAACTTTTCTCAGGATTGTAGCCCCGGCCTCACGATTCGCCCCTTCCAGCGAAGGTTGACTAGCAAGATGTACAAGGTCGAAACGGGGAGTGACGAGGCCGTGCGTATCGGGATGGAGCAATGTGTCGGTAACGCTCTGAACCCTTCGCTCATTCCAAGAGATTATGCAAAGTCAGTTGGCGCAAAATCGCCACTCAAAATGCCCGGAGCAGGGATTCTGAGTGTACCTGCCTGATCGCGACAATAACGTCCAGCGGAAGACCAATTGTCACATGCCCGTGATTTGCGAAATACTTGGGAGGCGGGTGGAACCAAAGGTCAAGCGAACCACAATGACAGCAGAGCAGTGGCCCTACAATCTTCCCATCTGGCGGCGGTCCTATCGCGTCAATCGCCAAATGGACAGCGTATGGCGCAGGTCGATCCCGCCATCGAGATGGGAATGAGCAGTCCTACCGCTGGGATGCTTTGTGTGACTGGCGGTCCCCACATTGACCGTTGTAATCCAAGTTTCATTTGTCTGATGATTCTCGTTATCTGGCTGTTCCGCAGTTCCACGGTTTGTTCGGGAGCCAGCGAGTCTTGGTTGTGGCGTTCTCCACACATTCCCTTACGAAAGTGCCAAAGTCTACCTTGCTCAGGTGGGAGGGAAATGCCGAACGGGTATCGCATTCGTCAGGTAAATCGTTTTGAGAGTGTTGGGTCACCGGCTGTGAGAACTTCCAATCACTCCAACGCTCAGGCCAAAGGGCCTTGCAAGCGTTCGGCAGCGGCGGTTCGCAGCGCGGAGAGATTGTTACCTGCCTCTCAATCGGTCGAGACGAACGTCGACGCCACGGGAATTCCGTAGTACGAGCAGGAGTGGATGGCGCGGGAGGAGCATGTGTGAAATGAGGTGGTGCCGGACACGGAGCTCGCAAATTTCGGCTGCTCAGGTTTCGAAGAAGCGGCGGCCGCACAAGTGTGGCACCCGGTCAATCGCCAGGCGCAGTGGCTCCCTCAAAACCGGCCAGAATGGCTCACTCTTAAATTGGCGCTAACACGTTGACCACTCAAGCCTCAAGAAGCAGCACCTCAAGGCTGTCCAGCTATCCAGAGTGCAGCCCTTCGTGCTCTATAGCCTTCGCCACACATTCTTGACGCGACTCGGAGAATCTGGGTGCGACGCTTGGACGTTGGCACGTGTTGCTGGACACAGCTCTGTGACGATTTCGAGCCGGTACGTACATCCGTCAGAACATGCGGTTCTCGGAGCGCTGTCACGCCTAGGTGGGCACAATTCCGGGCACAGTTTTGAAAAAGCAACTTCAGAAGCGGCAGTCGGGGAGGCTGCAAACACAGCCGTACCAGAGGGTTATATGGTGAGCGCGGCAGGACTCGAACCTGCGACCCATGCCTTAAAAGGGCATTGCTCTACCAACTGAGCTACGCGCCCAACTCGTTTACTTTAAACAGCTTGCTCTCTTAAACCACCCTATCCGGTGCACAACTGGTGCACAACTCAGGAAAAATGAAAACCGAAATCAATCACGCTGTCAAAACCAGCTTCGCGTTGACCAACGTTTCAAGTTGCCGCATCGCCGCGATACTCTGTGAATCCAGCGTCTTAATGTAGCTGGCCTGCGTGATCGCGACATTCGCGTGCCGCAAGATTGCCTGGATCGTTTTGTCGTCCACACCCAGGTCGTGCAAGTTCGTCGCGAGCCCGCGCCTGAATGCGTGCCACCCGTGCCACCGAGGACGCTGCGA
Source organism: uncultured Acidobacteriaceae bacterium (assembly GCA_963710885.1). GTDB lineage: Bacteria > Acidobacteriota > Terriglobia > Terriglobales > Acidobacteriaceae > Sulfotelmatobacter. Next base: position 533,258 of record CAVQCF010000045.1, on the reverse strand, counting down.
ATCGCGCTCGTACTCGTGATCGCTTTTCGGATGTTTCTTACTCACGGCGTCCATCGTGTCTTCCGCGTTGCGATAGATCATCCGAGGTTCCCAACCGCAATGGACACAGGCGTTCAGTATCGGCAGGATCACGCGGTTCTTCACGTTCTCCATGAATAGTGGCATCTTCCCTTCAATACTAGCAAAAATCGGCCCGGTTGTTGGGTTCCCACGACTGGCGCGGTACTGATCCATGAGGCTCTGCATCGGCTGGATCACCGGCACCGGAGCCTTTCGCTTCTTCGTCTTCGTCCTGCCTACGACAGAGTTCACCACCCCACGCATGACGCGAATCTCGTCGCCCGTATAGTCTGGCCACTCCAGTCCGCGAAGTTCACTCTTACTGAGCCCGACGAAGGCGGCGGTTGCGATGATGGTGCGTGCTGGATCCGGAAGTATTTTCAGCATCGCCAGTTCTTCGGCCAAAGAGTAAGCGTACGTCTCCTCACCTTCTGGCGCGCGCGGAGCAGTGGCCTCGCGGATCGGGTTTGCTCCCTTGAGGTAGCCTTGCTGGATCGCGTGGCGGAAGATGCCAGACAACAGGGACCGGAAATGCTTGATCGTCTCCTGGGGCATCTTTGGGTTGCAGCGCCGCGATGTCCACCAGTACCCTCTGGGCATCTGGAGTTTCAAATTCGCGAAGTCGTATGTGACCGCACCTGGGCGCGAGCTGCGGTTCCCCTCGTCCCCTATACCCATCTATCGTCGAAGCCGCCAGTTCTTCGGCCTTATTCACCAGGTACACTTTCTCCACGAAATCCGCGCGGTTCATATTGTGGTCTGGTTTCACTTGGCCAGTATTCAGCGGACGCAGCCATTCCTCAGCCAATGCAAGGATGCTCTCCGGAGGCTTACGAAGGCGCGCGTGCTCTGGGGCGACGGGTGCCAGAACCCTGCAAGCTTGCTTGCGTACCACGGTCCCGTTGTCGTTGAAATTGTCGCGGTACCGCATGAGCCAGTTGTCACCTTTACGATATACGTATCCGGCCTGTTTCACGATGTCGCCTTCCTCTTGGCCAGCCGAGCCTTCACCCCTAGCATGGCAATCCGTCGCCTTTCTGCGGCTGTTAGCTTCTTGGAGCGCGCCAGTGCAGCGACCTTCGCGATTTCTGATCGCTGGCTTGCACTCAAACTCTTAGCACGCGCCTTGCCGCCTAGTCTTCCCAGAGCGACTGCGGCAGCATTTTTTCTTACCATACGGTCGTTTACTCTACTTGCTTAACGGTATGGTAGTCAACAACATTTCCTACTTCGCTTCCCTTCACGCCGCCAGCGCCCGACTGCTCAACCGGAGCATGTGCGCTACCGCTTTCTGCTTCGGGAGTCCAGCGCCGACTGCGATCTCATCGGCGAGCTTGACCCCGACGAGTTCATCAGCGCGAAGCGCGTGCTGATAGGCCAGTAGCATCGCCGCGTGATCGCGCGCGCCGCACATCTTCGCTTTCGAGCATTACCGCGAGGATTTCTTCCTTCGTCAATGCCGTTCCTGACTTCATCTTTTTTTACCTCCGGTTCCTCATTGGTTTCGTGAGTGAACAACCAAGGTGGCGCAATAACCACATGGGCAGGTGATCCATGAGTGACGGACTCGGCTTACCATCATCGGGGCAAGGTTCGCCACCAGGAATGGGGAGTGTTCCGATGACTACTACTCTGACAGCGCGGCCACGGCTATCGACGATGGGCGACCCGGACATTCCCGGCCTGAATCCACCGATGGCATTCTTGATCCACAGGTCTCCGTACTGCTGCCTCTCCACGGTGCATGGCGACCACGAACCTTCCAGCGTCAGGAACGATGCCTTCCCCGATGCACTTGGCGCGATGCGAAGAGCCGCCGCGTGCTCAATCAGTTCGTCATAGGCCTCCGCCTGCTCGTAGAGTTCCTGATCGTCCGGACGACCGAGCCCGCGATGTCTGCCACGGGATCGACGAACAGGAATTCGGCCCATACGGTTGGTTCTTGATCGAGTAGGCCGAGTAATTTCTGGTAGGTTTTTTCCTCCAGGTACGAAAACGTGTGGGCAGGTGGAAGATGAGGCAAGCAGTGCGCGCCCGTTACCACCACCCGGCGGTTGATGGGACCAGGGTCAGACGCGACGGGCTCTACAATGAATCCGCGCCCGTCCCCAACCTGGATGACGGCCTGCCGTGAGTCGAGAGTGTCCTTCCTCTTCGTCATTCGCCATACTCCTCCGCGATGGTGGTCAGGTTCCTCCATGGTGTGGTCCGACATTTTCAGTCTCCTTGCGTTTAGCTTTTGCGATCCGTCGCCTTTCCTCTTTCCGTGTTCGCCTCTCTTCCGCATATGCCCGCCGCACTGTCGAATCAGCGTGTCTACCTGGGCCAGCCGAAACTTCTCAGCATTGGACGCGTTCGGATGGTCGCGCTCGACGTTTAGCAAAGCCTGCTGGTCAGGAACAATGGTGATGTGAGTATTCGACATATTGTTCTCCTCAATTTCGTCTCTCACTTTTGTCTCCCGATAAGACCTCCGCCTCTATTCAAAAGCCTCACGGTTTTGCCGATTTTGGAGCGCAGTTTTCCGAGCCCCTTTTGCTCTATTTATTTCTTCTGATATTCCTAGCGAGCTACAGCTCAGCTAAGCGATGGCGTGACTGGATCGGTTTGATCTTCATATTCCCCACTCCGATATGATTTTTCATCGCCGGTCAGCTTGGCCGGTCAGCTTGGCTGGGCAAATCGGCGTAGATAATTTGCACTATAAACCCCCCGTGTCAAGTGAAAAGCTCCGGACTTAAAGTGAAACGTTAGGCGCTTTGCAACGTTTGCAACACCATCGGTAGAAACTTTGCGTCCACTCCGAAGAACTGGAACGCATGACCAATGCCATTACGGCCAACCTGTGCGCGATCAACGAAGATGGGAACGGACTGGATGAGACGGAGGCGCAAACGGGCAGGATCGCGGAACAGACGCGGGCGAATCGGATGAAATCAAAAGGTCCCGACTCCCTCCCTCCCCCGAAGAAGAATGCCGGGACCCATCGATCTAGCGCGTCCAGCATCCCACGCGTCCACTCATGCGGTCAACGCCACGAACGTGCCGAGTTGTTCAACGAAGGTGCCAGTGATCGGCGTAAGACGCCCGCGCCGCAAGGAACAATCCTGTACGACGCGGGTGAGCGTTGGGGGAGGATTTCGCCCAGGATCTTACTCCGATGGATCACGGATGTCGGTTCGCTGGCGTACAGTTGCAGACTGTTAACTGTGACAGTTCCTACGGGTCTGCCAACGATGTTGAACTGTAGCGACTTGGGGCGGATTGATCCTGAGGAACGATGGCTGGCCGCTCGCGCATTCTCATTGCCGATGACCACAAGCTTGTGGCCGAACTATTCCAGCGACTCCTGGCAAATGACTTCGATGTCGTGGGAACCGTTGGCGACGGTCATTCCTTGGTGCGTGCAGCCGCTGAATTGAAACCCGACCTGATCCTGATCGACGTTTGGATGCCCCTGCTGAATGGCTTGGATGCCGGAGGGCAAATCAAGAAAACACTGTCCACCGTTAAGTTGGTCTACCTAACCATGAATCCTGACCCGGAAGTAGCCGCCGAAGCCTTCGCGCGTGGAGCCTCGGGCTACCTGCTAAAAACATGTGACGCGGAAGAGATGGTGCTGGCGGTCCATGAGGTCTTGAGAGGAAAGACCTACCTGTCCAAAGCTATGTCGCGCGAGGCCATCGATGGCATACGCTGGGAGCACAAGCAACTGGTCGATGTAGATGCACAACTCACAGATCGTCAACGTGAGGTTCTGCAGTTACTGGCCGAAGGCAAGGCCGCGAAGGAAATCGGCTGCATCCTGAACATGAGTTACCGGACGGTGGTCTATCACAAGAGGCGCATCATGAAGATCCTGGGCGCGACGAGCAACGCTGAACTGGTCAGGTACGCCATCAGAAACCACATCGTAGCCGCGTAGCCAATCTGCACGCTAGGAAGACACGTTGGATGTGGAAGCGCTACAGCCCGAGCGCCGCCCCTGAGCATACAGGGATTACCCGATGCCCTCCGCACCGCAGGCCGCGCTAGAGTGTTCTGATGGCCGAAGACTGCCATTGTGCGCCAGCAGTCCGGGTTCTCGTAGTAGAGGACTTCAAATCCTTCCGCCAACTCATTTGCTCGATGCTGGGTAAGATTCCCGACTTACAGATCATCGGCGCAGTGTCTGATGGTCTCGAAGCCGTGCGCAAAGCCGAAGAATTACAGCCGGACTTGATCCTGCTGGATGTCGGCCTGCCGATGCTGAATGGATTCGAAGCCGCTCGACAGATCCGCACAACTTCGCCAAAGTCCAAGATAATCTTCGTAACCCAGGAGCCCGCCTCTGACGTGGTACCAGAAGCACTCAACCTGGGGGCTGGCTACGTCTGGAAGATGAGGATCGTGAGCGATCTACTCACCGCAGTGAACGCGGTGCTTGGGGGCATGAGCTTTGTCAGCGGTCGATTGCCGCGTCAAGAGTTTGCCATGCAGGCTCGGACTGTCAGGAGCGCCTAAGCCGCTGAGCCTTTAACGTTTTCCCGTAGTGCTCGCAATTCGGTGCCTGGCGTGATGAACGTCGATGCGCCGCAGTCCAAACAGATCAACACCTTTGGGAGCAAGAGAACGCCGGGATCTTCTGCAGACCTGTACAAATGGATCATCATCTCAACGGTGAATTCCGCCACATGCGTAGAGGAGCATAAATCGCAGGGCATAGGGCCTCCATCACTCAACAACGCCGCGAGAGCAGCTCACCGGCGGACTGCTGTGCCGAGGTTCTTCAGCTCCTGTGTAACAGCCATCCTCACGGCATCATGCGCTGACTTGATGGGGTGCTGGTGCAGCACTGTTACATGCCGTCTGGGATACTCCGCGTCATCAGTTTCATGCGCCCATGCGTAGAGAGCGGAATGCCGTAGGGTGTTGCTTTAGGTCGAAGACTTCCACGACTCCATCCCAGATCGTCTTGCCTTGGAACTTTTCAACCACGGGGATGCTCGCTATGTGTTCTGAATCAGAACCGTGTAGACGACGAATTATGTCTTGCAATTCCTGGATATTACTCACGATACCGCCTCTACCAGCTTGTCCACAGTCCCTAGGCAGATCATCACAGAACCAATCGGCCATGAAGAGGGATCTAAAGCCGGGCGGTGGAACGAATGGCGGTCGTGGAAACGTCGGATTCGCGATAGGACGCTGGGCCATGACCGCCCATCCCAGTAACGTTGTGGTGCTGAAAGTAAGTGGGCGAAGCGTCCAAGGACAATACGGCGAATCCTGTATTTGTCATCCCTGTGCCGGTGGGATTGAGTAGCGGCCGTGCGATACGCCCGCGCCGCAAGAAACCATCCTGTACGACGCGGGCTGGCAGTGGAGGGAGGATATTCGGCGACGATACAACCGCGACGGGATCACGAGCGTCGGTCCCATAGCGTACCCAGGCTATGAAGTCGTCCCGGTTCCGAAATTCGTAACAGCAGGCTGCACTGGTAACGTAAGTACGCTAGCGGACAGACACCATTCGGAGTCCCAGTTAGCATGGCGACCGGAAGTCGCTGGCAACCGTCTTTGGTTCTTTGGGGGGGCATGTCCGCCTACAGTTCTCCGCAGCCTTCGCGTCACCGCGTCGGTGTTCTGATGTCCCCCGTGGGCCGTTTCCTTGGGTGCCGAGACTGCCTACTCACCTTTTGCTTTCCGCACGGGGAACAGTACGACGAAGTAGCAAAGCAATTCAAATCCCACCTGTGTGGTTCCCCACATCGCATTCCCAACGGCAAGTTTCCGACATCGTGAACGCACTCCACGAAAAGCAGCGCCGCTTAGTCATGCTCCGGTACGAAGGCAATGTTTCGAAGATGGCCGAGAAGGCGGTGGGCTACTTTCAGACGTGCCGCTGTCGGGACGCAGTAGATTCGACAGGCTCCAGCTTCTCCAATGACCTCTGGATAGTAAGCAATTCCTCCCGGATCTTCTCGATGTAGTCAATGATGTCACTGAGGTTCGCTGGCGGATTGTTGGAGTCAGCCATGACCAGACACGGTACTCGTTTGAAGGGAGAAATGTCCTCCCGGGCGCACGAAAAAAGGGACGGTCGTGAGGGTCTGTAGACAGAGCATTGGACGGGATGTGTATCCTACGCTCGCCCATGACCGCCCCTACCCAGAAAACGAATTTGGCGGTCGTGAGGGTCGAAAACGTCGAGCCTGAGAGCGACGCTAACCCATGACCGCCCTAGGAGCGGTCCAACTGAACAGTAAACAGACGACGCGTCAGGGACAATACCGCGAATACCTGACCAAACCTGTTTCGCCTTTCATTCGCCCATCGATGTATGATCTCTCCGCATGGCTCGTCGTCCCGATCCGCGAGAACTGAAGATCCTGAGTAAGGAGAATCTGGACGAGCTGCGGCACAACTTGGCCCATCTCAGCTTGCCCTCGGTTCGTGATTTCTACGAGCGGGCACATCAGGACTGCCGCCTGATCCACGAGCTGCCCAGCCCGAAGAAGATTCAGACGCTGGTCACGATATGGAAGCAGCTCTGGCGATGGCGGTGATGGGATCGAACTCATGCGCCAGCGACAGCGGCCATGACAGCGGTGCGGGATGGAGAATCGTTTTCCCAAGATCTGGGTACCGAGTGGGGAGAATCGGGATCTGCGGCAGCTGTTGTGGCATCGGCATCGCATGGTGCAGATGCGGACTCGGATCATGAATCCACTGCAAGCGGTGGCTCTGAACGAGGGGCTACGCTGCAAAAAGAAATTGTGGCGGCAGCAGGGACGAGAGCAACTGGAGGCGTTTCGCTTAGCCCCCTGGGCGAGTCGGCGACGGGAAGATCTGCTGCAGCTGCTGGATCGGCTGAACCCGACCATTAGCGATCTGACGCAAGCGATCGAGCAGGAAGTAGAGAAATGTCCGAAGGCAGGGCGCTTGCGGACGCATCCTGGAGTGGGTGCACCGACGGCCTTAGCCTTCGTATTAATCATCGGCAGGCCGGAGCGATTTCAGTGCGGGAAGCAGATCGCGGCGTATTTGGGGTTAGTGCCTTGGAGGACTCAAGCGGAAATCGACGACGACTGGGGCATATCACGAAGCAAGGGAGTGAGATATTGCGCTTCTTGCTGGTGGAAGCGGCCCAAGTTACAGCCCGCAGCCTTCCGGAATGGCGCAATAAGTATGCCCATTTGACGATGAGGCGCGGAAGGAAAATCGCCAAGGTGGCGATGGCGCGGAGACTGGCTATTGCTCTCTACTGGATGTGGCGCAAGGGATGGGATTACGAGCAATCAAGAAAGTTCGGTTCGCACGCGGGCCAGCTCGGATCAGGTCATGGTGTGCAGTAGAACACCGAGCAATGGATTGGGCAGCCCGCTCCTCTTTAGGGAGGAGTTCGAAGTAGGAATCATGATCGAAGTTGTGACCGAAGAGATGCATGGGTCGGACCGAGTTCTGACCTGAACCGATTACGAGCGAGCCTTGGTTGGTATGGCACTTATTTCTACGAGAGCGAAATGGCGCTCATCTCTGAGTGGATGCAGGAGTGTGGAAAACAAAGTGAAAGTACTTGACAACGCCGGCATTGTAAGAGAAGCCTGTTAACAATAGTTACGTCGAGCCACGTCAAAAATGATGCAAAAAAAAAAGAGCCGCCCAGACATCGGGCGGCTTGCTTTGTCGAGAATATTCGTTTTCGGTGTGGCAACCTTTGCAGGCGAGAATTAGCGGGGCCGCGATCGCGGAGCCTGCTGAATCCTGGAATCTTTTACAGCATCATTGGCCGCCGCTCCGCCGGTCCCGCAGTCGTTGCGTAACTCATCGGGGAAGCCGTCCGGTGGCGGGCTCGTTGTGTTGTCGATGCAGGGGATGGCGCGTAGATATTCGTAGATGGCCTTGATGTCGCGGTCGCTCATGTGCGAAAACGTCGGCCATGGCATGACTTGCAGGAGATTACCGTCGACTGTATTGCCGGGTGAAGTGGGAATGCAAACTGGCGTGGCACCTGCCTCAATCTCCGCCAGCTGTGCCGCCGTACAGGCTGGATGGATGTGGTCGAAATCGGTGCCATGCCTCATCATTCGCTTAAACTGTGAAAGCGTGTGTCCGCCTTCCGGCCGCCCATTCTTGTCCGGCGTCAAGTTTCGGGTAATCATGGCTGGACCTGCGTAGCCGTTAGGCCCGGTTGGAGTCCCGACTGGACCAAAATTCATGCCACCACTCAGGTAGACGGTCGGATCGACCACCAGCGGCTGGTTAAAGTAAGGGTTTCCGCCTTGCGCATAGTTAAAGTTTGGAGGCCCGCCCGCGGTGTGGCAACCATTGCAGTCGCCCACAGCGTTGACCAGATAGCTGCCCAGCCCCACCAAAGCCCGGTCTTTATCAGCCAGATTCAAGGGGACGGGCGCTATCTCGAAACCAATCTTGATTCTGGACTCGGTATCGTCATCGTCCGCGTGAGCGCGGGGCGCCTTGATCGACATTACCGCAAGGACGATCGCAACAAACGTTACGACGGCTCCCGCGACTTTTGCACAGGACTGTATCCTCATATACTTCCTCCTCTATGTGCTTGATCAAAATTCCAGGATTTCCCTTGGGGTTCGGAATCGGGAGGAGAAACTCGGCAAATGCGTTGACACTGCGCCCCAGATGCAGAATTGTCAAGGAGAATCTGCGTGAGAATCTGCGTGAGAATGTTCTTGCGACCGGTTGCATAGTCTTGCAACAGCCCCTGATCTTCATTGCCTCAAAACTTCCCTGCGGGTAAATGAGCGTAAGGGCGATATAATGTCAACTGAGAATTTGGTTCACGCGGACCCGCTTAAGCACGCGAAACGGCCCGCGAGTGGCCCACCACGAAACCTTGGACACAGCGTCTCGCGTAAAAATTAGGGAACAACCGCTTTGACGGGGGGCGTCTTGACGCTTTCCTTGCCGTTTACATCGACAGCGGTCGCTGAGTAGTAATATGTGGAGCCATTGGCCACCGTGGAATCGGTGTAGAGCGTCGGCCCAATCAGACTGACGTTTATTTTGGCCCAGGTGGTGGCGTCGGGGCTGCGATAGACGTTGTAACCGACGGCGTCGCTCGTGGTCGACGGATTCCAGTTGAGGTTGATGATGTGGTTGGCCGAGGACTGGATGACGATCTTGTAGGACGCCTGCGTGGCCCGTCCGCGGCAGGCGGTGACTCTTAGGGTGAAGGGATCGGTAACCGCTTGAGTCGGTGTGCCGGTGAGGTTATAGGAGGTGGTGTTCGCAGACACCGTCGCGGTAATGCCGGGAGGAAGAGTGCCGGAGACGATAGTCCATTTATACGGAGTGCAACCGTTGGCGACCTGGATCGCCGCAGAGTAAGCAGTATTAACCGTGCCGTTAGGCACACTGGTAGTGGTGATTTTGGCGTTGGCCAGGCATTGAACGCTAAATGAAACCAACAGGGGGAGGAACAGCCAAGGTTTCATCACTCTATACTGGAGTGATTACACGATTCCCAACAGATGCCGGAGGTTTGCAGCCTTCCTATTTTGTTATTTCGGAGTTCAAATTGAGTTCGCGGTTTTACCTTGTACGTGTATTTAGCGTTGGGGATAGTTGATGTAACCAGCCATTACGGTCATTGACCTGATTTCCCATGCTTCTCAGGGATGAACCGCTCCCCGCACTGACGACACTCGACCCTCTGAAAATCTACGCGGCGGATCCTGGCAGGCGTGATCGAGCAGCCGCACTTCGTGCAGACAGTGTTCTGGAACGCCATAACCTTTTCGAGATTGATTTTCTGCTTTCGGGGCATGCGGGGGAATTGTCTCACGGCTCGGGTTGGACCCCTTTCGGGCACTTTGAGTGTGATGGCCTGATAGCGTCAACCATGTCCTGCTCAGCGAAATCCACTAACCTTGGCGGTATTTTTGAGGCGGTGTCGGCTTCGCTCGGAGGGTCATGCTCAGGAGCATGACAACAACAAAAATCTCAGGAAGGCCAACCACTATTGGAAGCCAGAAGTAGCCTCCGGTTGTCCAACGAAGTCTTTGCAATATTACGAAGTGAGCAGTCACAAGGACGCATAACTCTGCCCAGAATACTGCCCTGTATCGGCACTGCCAAAATGCTTTAATCGCCGTCCCGAATGTTCGTCAAATGGATGAACATCCTGTTGACGGCTGCGTCCAGAGTTCACCCGTCATTGTTTCACCCCGTCGACCGGCGGAAAGAGGTCAATCCAGCCCCTTTCCAATTCAAATCGTTCCTGCTTCAGCCACGCGTTATCGGCTTATCTTCAATAGGTTAAGGCCGACCGCCCGAAATTTAGCCGGACAGTAGTGTTGAGCGATATGGCCTGGTTTCGTCAGTCAACCTATCGCAACAAGATCACGCGACGTTGTTCGATCTTGAAACTGGGATCGAGTCTCGACTCGCCTCCTGTCAAACCGCTCGACATAACAACGGTGCCGCGCATCCCAAGATGTGCGTTGCCACTGCAGGTAAGAGACCTTTCGAACTTGACATGTACGCTGATCTGGCGTACCGTGTACGCTGTTATGGCGTACAAGGCGCTGACCGTCGAGGAACTCCTGGCCTTGATGAAGAAAATCCAGGGAGAAAAAACCAACACCGAATTCGCCGCCCATCTCGGCATCTCGAAGCAGTATCTGGGGGACCTGTACAGCGGCCGCAAGATCCCGAGTGATACCGTGTCCGGCGTGTTCGGTTTTGAGCAGAAAGTGGTGACCCGCTACATTCCGTCAACGACCGCCGCCAAACCGGAGGCACCCAGTGTCGCAGAACCACCGCGAAAGAAAACAGGACGTGCTCGTAAACGTGATTCTTGATAAGTCCGGGTCCATGGCAAGCAAGACCACCGACGTGATTGGGGGATTCAATGCCTACATCGCCGGACTCGGCGAAGAAGGTCAAGTGAACTATCTTTTCTCGCTCACGCTTTTTGATACTCAGGTTGCCTATCGACACGTGGCGATTCCGTTATCTGAGGTAAAGAAACTCGATAGCAAGTCGTATCGACCAGAAGGGAACACAGCGTTGAATGACGCCATTGGTATCACAGTGCGCAAGGTCGAGGCCGATCAGCCAAAGGTCGATAAGGTGGTTACGGTGATCATGACCGACGGCGAAGAAAACTCTTCGCGGGAATGGACTCACGATGCCGTGAGGAGTCTGATCGAGCAGAAGGAGAAGGAGGGCAACTGGACCTTCGTATTCCTAGGCGCAGGTCTTGATGCCTGGCACCAGGGCAGGTCATATGGCGTTCAATTGGCCAACGTAGCGCAGTATAGTGCCGATCAATATCGGGAGGCCTTCGCAGCTATGGCTGACGGCACCAATGCATTGTCGTCGAGTCCTAAGCGTCAGTCGTTAAACTTCTTCACCTCCCTGTCGAAGGAAGCTATGCGTAAGGCGGGGTTGCGGCAGCAGAAGAGCTAATGACGGTTTCGAGTTAGATCTTAGGATTGCATCTTAGCTTGTACGCGAGAAACCGTCCTTTGTGACGAACCGCCGGATTCGGGGTATTCGCGTTTGCAACTGTTGCAAATTCCCCATTACACTCACGATCATTCCCGATAGCGGCAGCGGATAGAGGCCTCAGATGCCTAAACATCTGAGGCCACGATTTGAGTTTACGCAGCTGCTTACTGCTTAGTAGGTAGCTTGTATTCCGCCGAGCTGAATCGGGCAGGTCAGCCTAATGTCCTACGAATGGTGCTGATCAGGACTGCGGAATCCGTCCGCCGACACCCCAACCAGTCCCGTCAGCGCTGCCAGTGCCTCGGATGAGGTGTGTAGGCTTGGTGAATCCGGCTCGCGTACCATCGTGAAACTCCAATCCGAGATCGAATGACTGAGGTTGGGACACAGGCGAGGAGCGGCTCGATTTTGTGAGAGAACAACCGGGTAGTCGGCTGAGCTGCTCCTTGAATCTCTGGGTTGAGTCTGGCGCAGTGGTGGTAAGGGTCGCACCCCCTTCCCTACGCGCATTTTCACTCGGGCCGAAAAATACGGACGATTGTCATCGCCGCTGGCCGAGCCGGGCCGCTTCTTGCCTGGGTCGGGCGCACCGGCAGGCGGATCCGGCTGCATGTAAAAGAAGAAGTGCGTCTGGCGTGGATCGCGTCCGGCACGCCGGTCGAGATCAGTCGCCTCCCCTGTCCATCGCCGCTTGACCGCAAGCATTCATCGCACTAAAGGAACAGATCGCCCTCGTGCCGCGCGACGCTTACCTGGCGATGATTTCACCCGGCGAGCTTCGGCTGGATCTCGTATGAGATCATCTTCGTTGCTCCTCTCTGCGGCCATGCCGCGTCCGCTACGATCCCGCTAAACGCAGTGCCAACTGATCGCCATCGTCCCGCACGCGCTCCGTTCCTTGTTCACCGGCGCGCAGCTTGGCCTTCCACGCGGGCAGCTTGTAGCCCCACTGCAGCACCAGATCATCTGCCAAATACTCCGCCGCGAATTAACGTATTCCTCTCGGCTCTTCTCGGCGTCAGGGGCGATACTCAGCTCGAAGTTCTGGCAGCCCTTACATTTACAGTCGTCGCAGCTGCAATCGTCGCCCGCGCCACAAACGCATTCCATAGCCGCCTGCTCTGCTCCAGTCACGTATGCGATGGCGTGAGCGAACTCATGTGCAACCGTGTAATCAACGAATGCTTGCGAGCATTTGTCCAGGCACGGAGAAAAATAAATAGAGGGTCCAGGGTCAGGCCGGAACATTCCCGTGGTCCTTTCGGGTGGCGCGAAAATATCCACCACTGCGCTAAGGTGATCGAGATCATCGCCCGCCCGCTTGATGAGCTTCCGGAACGCCGAAGTCAGCTTCGGACGATCCCCAAATCTGGAAGGGTTTAACTTCTCAAGCCACAACGGCTCGCATAGAACTTCGAAGCAGAATTCACGTTCAGTCATGCTCGGCCCCTCCCTTTGGGCGGTCTTCGTTGTTGCCTCGGGTCTCTACGCCGAAGCGGTTGCGGTTACGCTACCGCCGTGAACGTGCGCCGGACTTTGTTTAACAAGGTGTCCAGGCGCGCGATGATGCACTCACCGCACCGTCCACGTCGCCGAGCAACGCGATAACGAAGTCGTTCACTTGCGCGTTGTCGCAGTAGGTCGCGTCGCCGTCGAATACAAGCTGGATGTGACCGTTGATGCACTTGCGCGCGATCATGCAACCTCCATTGGCTCTTCCTCGGCGTCGCCGTCGCCTTCGGCAATCTCATCCTCGTCCTCGATGCGCTCCTCTCCGAGCTCCGGCGTGGTCTCCTCATCCGCCTCGGCGCGGACTTTCTTCTTCACCGGCTCCGACTTCGGCCTCGGCTGCGGGAAGTGCGGAGCTACCGCGAGGATGGTGTTGGATCGGTTCGACGAAAAATTCCTGGCGAAGTTGCAGAACGCGCCGAGCGCCATCGCCGAAGATGACATCGACCAATGACACGCCGGACACGCCGAGATGAAAGCCGACAACCTGACCAGATCCAAGTGAGACGTGATTGACCGTGAACGACTGCGGCTTCGCGGGACGTTCGCGCTGGCGTGCTGGTGAGCGCTTGGGTGGATCGATGACGACGAATTTTGAACGAGCGCGTGGACTCATGATGTGCTCCCTTGAAATTGGTTGGTGAGGATGGTGCGCCGGTCAGCGAACCGTCATGCCACGTCTTTGTCTGACTTGGCAGATGGCTTTGCTGCCTCTGGTTTTTTGCGGGGACGAGAACCTGCACCGGCACCACGCCGGTGGCGGTCCAGCCATTCATTCAGCTCGGGGCTGCCGAACTCGAAGCGAACGTAGCGCCCAAAGCCGATGTGGGGGATAGGATCAGACTCGCGTGAGCGAGTACGTTCTCGTATCCACGTCTCTGGCAACTTCCACCGGTCTGCCAATTCCTTGGGGTAGAGGATTTCCCATTGGGACGTGGTTGACGTACTAATGTTCGCTTTGGGCGTCGCGGGTTGTGCGGCATGCGCGTTAGACGTGGTGGGTTGAGCGGGCGTGGGACTGGCGCTGGTGTTCGTGATTCGCATTGGAGAGCCAACCTTTTGAATTTTTTGGGCGGTGCTTCGCCCTAAAATTCTGAATGGGCATCGGGCCAGATGAAAACGCTACGCCCTTGTTAAGTTGGTCCTCTTCCTAAGTCCCTAAATTTAATAAGCCCAGCGCAGTTCGTCTCTGTGGAAAACAAAAAAAGTGATCCCGAGCAATGCAAAACAGGGGCATTGCTCGCTATGCTCCGATTTGCTGGGGTTTCACTGCTGTTTTCGCTTTATATTCGTCCCAGGTTCGCTATTTTAGTGGTGCACAACTCGGTGCACAGCTCATGCCAAATGAGACATAAATGCCCCGATTTAGGCACTTGTGCACCTAGCTAAATGATTGAATACAGAGATGGTTGGACTTAGATTGACGCCTTAAAAGGGCATTTGCTCTACCAACTGAGCTAGGCGCCCCACAATCATTTAAGTTAACACATTCCTCCGGTCGCGTCTGCCGATCCCTAGGGTGCGCGCTGTAGGACGATTTTCCCGATTCGTGTCGAATTTCCATCCCTGAGAATCCGCCCGGGACCTTCCCGATGCGGGCTGCAAGCCTCTGGAAAGAGTGGTCTTGGGCCCGGCCGGGCCAGTGGCCACCCCCGTGCATTTATATCCTTTGCCCGCTCGCACGCACCAATTTTTCCATTTGAGGAGGCCTATTTGTTTATGAACTACAAAGGTCCGGCAATTCGGTGTTGGTTTGCAACCCTGGCGCTGAGTGCATTGATCTCAGTGCTGCCTGCGAGGGCCCAATCCCAAAATACGATGCCGCAAGACCGCGACGCCGATCTCACACGGCAGCAGTTAGCGGCTTTCGATCAATTTCTCGACAAACATTCGGAAATCTCGGAACAACTGAGAAAAGATCCGTCTCTGGTAAATAACGATCAGTTCGTTGCCAGCCACCCTGACCTGCAAACCTATCTGCAGCAGCATCCTGAAGTGCGCGAGGATCTCAATCAGAATCCGAACGCGGTGATGCATCAGGAGCAACGCTTCGATCGGCGCGAAGATCGCAACGGCGATCGCGACATCACGCGCGGTGAACTGGGCAACATGGATCGCTTCATGGACAGCCATCCGGAAATCGCCGAACAGCTACGGAAGAACCCTGCGCTGGTCGATAACAAGGAGTTCGTGGCGAACCATCCTGCACTGCAGGAGTTCCTGGCAAGTCATCCCGGCGTGCGCGAGGAAATGAAAGAAAACCCCAACGCGTTCATGCATCGTGAGGAGCGCTTCGATCAGAGGGAAGACCGGCGCGATCGCGACGTGACGCGCGGCGAACTGGGCAACATGGATCGCTTCATGGACAGCCATCCGGAAATCGCCGAACAGCTACGGAAGAACCCGGCGCTGGTCGACAACAAGGAGTTCGTCGAGGGCCATCCCGCTCTCAAGGAGTTCCTGGCAAACCACCCCGGCGTGCGCGAAGAGTACAAAGAGAACCCATCCGGATTTATGCGGCAGGAACAACGCTTTGACCGCGCCGAGGATAACGGCATGCACCGCGACCACGATGTAACCAGCGGTGAGCTTTCCAGCTTCCACGAATTCTTGCAGGGTCACAGCAACATCGCCGGCGAACTTTCCAAGAATCCGGGGCTCGCGACGAACCAGGAATACCTGGAAAACCATCCTGCATTGAAAACATATCTGCGGGCCAATCCCAAGGTGCACGAAGAATTGGGCGAGAATCCGCAGTCGTTCATGAAATCGGCCCAGCAGTTTGAATCGCCATCCAAAGGAATGCCGAACGCCATGGCTGAGCCGAAGGTGAAATGAACCAGCTTGCAATTCGCGCACGCGGGAGGCGTTCTGCCTGCCTCCTGCGTACCGCGAAACCGTCACCAATCTGATTTGCCAGGAGGCACGGGATGAAGATGAAGGGACAATTTTTGCTGTTATCAATGTGCGCGTTGACCCTTGCCGTTCCCTCGTGGGCGCGCGCTAAGAAGCATGAGGCTCGCGCCATGATTGAGAAAATGGAAGCGGTTCCGTGCGGCGCGAAAGAGCGCGGCATTACCGGGTTAGGAAGCGTGTGGGCTTCGATCGGCGCCACACACGTCGATTCCGACGAGAAACTATGCCCTCAGTACATGCTTCGCACCGATGACATGGAGTACCATGTGCGACCGCTGGATCACAAGCATCCCGTCATCCTGCCCGTAGGCAAAGAGGGCGAGTTTAAGATTTCCAAAGATGTTATGGAAATGCGCATCCCCGACGGTGATCACAAGAAGCGACGCTACCAGGTGGTCGCCATGAAGCCCATCGACCATTCGGAAACGGCGGAAACCAACTCCAGGTATGAACCGCACAAGGACTACGCGGACAAGCCTCTCGACGTTAAGAGTAACGCCCAGAAAACGACTGTGAAGACTCCAACCGATCCGCCATCTTCTTCTCCACAGTAGCGCGCTAGAAAATTCGCCAAGAAGATAAAACAGGCCGCCTTCGCAGGCGGCCTGCTGCCTATACCGGGCCCGAATCAGCCTCTCCGGGTGAAAGCCCCCCGAACAGCTGGGCCGAACCATCGGCTACCTCACCTCGTCACCTCACTGAGCATCACCTCACTGAACAACGGTAATCATCCCAAACGTCCCTGCAACGTTATTACTGGGCCCCGCCGTAAAGAACAGCTGGTTGATTCCTCCGTTCTTGCCGGCCCCGTCGCCGAATCCGATTCCCCACAACTGATCAATCGAGATCACTTTGCCCTGTGCGTCCCTCACCGTACCCACGAAATTCCCGTTACCAATGTCGAAGGCGTTGATTGTCCCATTGTTGGTGTTGTTCGAAACCAGTAGAGTATTGCTCAGCGCTCCAAACCTCCTGGACGCCAGCGTGAGTCCCCAAGGCTGGTTCAGCGGTGCCCCCTGGATCAATGGCCTTCCCGGTGTCACCGGCGTACCGTCCTCCGTAAACCGTTCCACAAAACCGCCGCTGCCGCCCGTCGTGCTGGCGAACGTCACGTAGACCAGTCCGTTGAGGTCCTGAATACCGAAAGGCGCAAAGCCCGCCGGAATCGACGAATCGGTGAACGCGCCTGCCGCCAGTTTCACCGGAGTGAACGTGCCGTCATACACATCCACTTTGTTGTTCGCCATATCGGCAGCGTACAAGCGGTTCCCCGAAGCATTGTTCGTGATTGCCAAGCCGGTGTACACCGCCGGATGCGGATTCTTGTTGGCTGTAGTATCCACCCCTATAACCGCTCGGTTGAAATTCGTCTGCGGCGCCCATCCGCTAATGGTTCCGTCCAGCGTCGCAAACAGAAAGACTGCCGGCCTTCCCCCTACCTTGAACTCCAACGATCCGTTCCATACAATCCCCGTCGGCGAGCCTGGGCCGTTTAACCCACTCGGCGAACTCGGACCATTTCCCGCAGTCGGTATTAGTACCTTCAGCTGCTTCACTTGATTTCCGCCCTGATCGTACAAGGTCGACCAGCCCGAGCCGTTGTCACTCACCCACCATGGCGACCCGAGTGCGTGCACCAGCCCCCAGCCATTCACCAGCAACGGATCGTCGTGACGAGCCTGCTTGACCTGATTCGAAGATAGATTTGTGAGTTGATACTGCGCCAGGGCCGCGCTCGAAACCAACATCAGCGCGAACCCCAGGGCAAGTGCGAAGGCAATCGTGCGACGCTGCATGTGAATCTCCTTTGCATGCCAGGTCAAAGGCAGGGGAGTGAAGGTGGAAGATTTCCTAGCACACAAATCACAATTCTCTGACCAGCCAGCTCAATGAATGTAGGGTCATGCATGCGGGAAATTGTCAGAGCAATGTCACGAATTTGTACATTTCGTGCCTTCGTCACCGAACAGGATTGCATGATGGCCATGCGCCGTGTTTCGGGATGGTTCTCCGGAAGCTCGCAAATTCAGGCAAGAACGCACGGGGTGACACAAAGTCTCCCCGTGCGGCATCGTTTTGCCAACTCCTTACCCAACCCCATATCGTGTCACCCCAGATCGGGGGCTGAGCTAGTGCGTTTTCGGAATGCGGACACTCGGCCGCAGGCAGGCGCTACTGGTGATGTTCTTGCAGTCCACTCCATGAATGCTGGCGGCGTCACCATAGGCAACCGACAAGGCATCGCAAATCAGGGAACCTCCGCCATTGCCGTTGAAAGTTAAGAGGGGCGTAGAAGCCTCCTCCGCTCAAGTTCGTCTCTATAACGCCCTCTTCCGTACGTGTCCGGCTGCGGCCTGAATCGTGAGTCGGTCCCGCTGCACGAGAGCAACGTTCTCATGACAACTTCCGCTCACGGTTATGGTGTTAGGGCCGGCGAGATTTAGAGTGCTGAGGGCAGCGTTGATGCTGTGAAAGGCTTGAGCATTGGAGCCTGAGCAGTCGACGTTGACATTGGTCTGAGCGTGCACCATACGTGCGAGTGTGAACACCAACACGACCAGCACACGAACATTTAAGCGCTTTTTCATAAACGACCTCCGTTTTTCAGTCTGAATTTGGTCAAACAGCCACACTGCCAAAACGGGCCATGGTTGAGGCCCCGATTCCTTGCATGCGAAGAGAGCGAATACCCAGAAACTTGGCAGTACTTAGCCCGATTTTCTGGCATCTCCAGAGTTGACTGAATCGCAAGTGCCTTGCGTTTCATGGTGTTTCTCAAGAACAACCATCGGCGCTGCAGGATCCCAGCCATCCCACTAAGAGGCAAGGCAGAAGAGGGATCTCCGTCCGGCAGCGCCGCCGTTGGGGAAGGCTGCCTAGTTGCTACTTCACAATGACACCCGAGACCAACCCGGCATGATCTGACGGCCAGAGCCCATCGGGCAGGCGGCTTCGCGCATCAGCCCCGATCAAAACGGCTGCCCACGGAGTTACTCTGCCGAGTGTTAACACCAGGTCTATTCGCTGATAGAGTTGCGAGACGGGATTGTTGTCTGCTTCATCCTGACAGCAAGTTAATCCTGCGCGTCCTGGAAAGATCGTGGACCAAACGTCGTTATAGCCAGCCGACAAGAAATCCAGATAGGTTGGGTCTTGGGGCAAGGGGAAGGCTTGCGCGTTTGAATCCATCGCGATAATTACCGGTAAGGAGTTGTTTGCCGGACCTGCACGCAATTCATCACCCTGCAATTCCCGGACATTCGCGTCGAAGGACTCGAGATGAGTGTCGATGTAGTGGAAAGGGTGCCCGAAAAACCGCCCATCGACGGAAGCCCAAGCCCTAGGGTACGGAAATGGCCCAACGGGAGTTGGCAGAACCAGCTGATTTTCGAACTGTCCTGACTCCGGGTTGCTCCAATGGAACACCCAAGAGGGCAGATCGGTGCGCGCCAGGATAACGTTATAGTCGGTTACGGCAACGCAAATGTAGGTTGCGGGCGGAATCAGTCCAGGGGTAGGCGGAAACGCATTTTGGGTGACCTGCACGGCCACTTCGTAGTGCCCTCCCTGCGCGGTCAGCGCACTGAGAAGTTCTTGCAACATGTCATATTGCATAGTCATGGTTCCACAGGTGCCGGCAATCGGATCAAACGATCCTGTGGACCACTGGTTTACTTCCTGCAGGCTTACCAATTCCGGTTGTGCAGCCAGGATATGTCGAGCAACCGCCTGCATCCGTTCTGGAGGATTGGTCCCTTGGACCTGCGTAAGCACCTGACCGACACCGAGCAGGAATTGTGGCAGAGTTTGGGCTCCCACCACCTGTAGAAAATCGGTTCCTTCGTTCACGTTGTAGGTCATCACCGTGCCGATGCCCGGCAAAGATTGGGCTATGGCTGGAAGGCCCATGCCTGCCCAAGCCGCCGCGACTGAAGTCATCAAAAGCGTTGCTCGTACAAGGTTGCGTTTCATGAAGATTCTCCTGACTGAAAGTTTTTGAAACCGAAGGAATGAACGTCGCTGAGGGCCCAACGAAACACCATTACTGCTACGGAACTAGAATTCCTTTTCTGCCGGGAGGCAAGCGGCGAAGGGCGTCAATCAACGACAAAAGCCGACATAATGCCGTAATGAACGATAGGTTGGCGAGGAGGTGGATAAAAGCTGCGTCGCTTACGGGGAGTCGAATGTCGGACCCGATTCGTTGACGGGGTTATACGGTGAGGGAAAAATTGTCGACCCCCTCCCCCGTCCCCCCCGGTTTTGACCCAGGGGCCCGACCGCCCGCGCGTGGCGCGACAAGACACGGCGAGATTCAAAGGAAAGATAGGAACGGATCCCCAAGGATGCGCTAATGGGGCCTGCGTGCGAGAGTTTTTTAGTTAGTCGCCTGGTCCGCATGGCGGCAGAATCGCGGCTGCCGTAACGAAGATGAGGAGCCATCCGCAACAAAGCACGAGTCCCCGTCTAAGGAAGCTCTGAGCAACCATCGATTTTGGAGGCAGGAGGAATTTCAGGGTCTGCACAGGTCACGAACTGCCCCCGTATTGCTTACGGCCTTACCGAACCCGCTATTTACGCGAGGTCCAGAGACACTACGCCCTCGCGACTGCCAGTCTTCTGCGGTGCAGGTACAGGTTCACGAGCGCAAAGCTGGCGCACAGTCGATGATGGTTCTTCTTAATCCCACGGTATCTCACCTTCTCGAAGCCGAAGATGCGCTTCAAAATCCGGAACGGATGTTCCACCTTCGCTCGCACTCTGGCCTTCACCCGGTTCTTGGCCTTCTGTAACTCGTCGACAAAGTTCTTGAATTGCACTCTCCGGCTGGTCATATCTTGCGCTCGCGGAGCCGCCTGCCGGATGGTTTCTCCCTGTCCCTGATATCCGCCGTCGCCCCACACCTTGCGCTCTTCCCCGTGCAACAGATCGGGCAGCATGTGCTTGTCTGCCACCGAAGCCGCCGACGTGCACACCGAATGCACATGGCCTTGCTTGGAGTCCACTCCGATGTGTGCCTTCAGCCCGAAGTACCACTGCTTCCCCTTGCGCGTCTGATGCATCTCCGGATCGCGCTCTCCGCTCCGGTTCTTGGTCGACGAGGGCGCGTGAATAATGGTCGCGTCCACGATCGTCCCCGTGGTGATGCGGATGCCGCGGCTCTCCAGATATTGGTTCACCGCGTTCAGCATCGCCCCGCCCAGTTCGTGTTTCTCCAACAGGTGACGGAACTGAAGGATGGTGCTCTCGTCCGGCACCGGCGCCCGCCCCAGATCGATGCCCACAAAGTGCCGTAGCACCGGCGATTCATACAGCGCATCCTCCGCGCCGGGATCGCTCAAGTTGAACCACTGCTGCAGAAAGTACACCCGCAACATGATGCTCAGGCCCATCACAGGCCGTCCCTTCTCTCCCTTTGGATAGTGCGGTTCCACCAGCGCCTGTAACTCCGCCCACGGCACGATCTGTTCCATCTCTTCGAGAAATCGCTCCCGCCTCGTCTTCCGTCCGTACTTCTCGAAACCCTTCTGCGCCGCCAAAGTTTGCTGTCGCATCCGCCTTTTCACCTCGACTTACACCCTACCCGCTTCCCCTGTGGATCGGGGAGTTCTTCAGAGGTTCCCTAATGGACCTAGTTCTCATTCGCTAAGTAGATCGGGGAATAATCCCAATCGTGCGAATTGTTTTGCAATGTTTTTGGGGTCGCTGTTGACGCCAGGCCACAACGCTCATTGAGGGTTTTGATAGTAATCGCGAGTTTCGCCAACCATCAATCGAGCTTTCGCCCGGTGTACACGGTGATGAGCCATGCGATTACAGCCCAAACTCCGGGAAATGCGGCGAGAACCACTGCGAGAATCAGTCCCGACTTGTAGAGCCGCGTCCGTAGGCGTCCGTTGTAAAAGATCGTGTCTACAACCCATCCGAGCGTGTAGCAAACATTCGCCATCACAACAAAAATGACGGGGCCGAAAAGCATCCCGATCGGTTCCTCAAAATCCTCTCCGGGCTTGACCGCGGCAGAGCCGGCAATCATGACAAGAAGCCAAGATACGAAGCCGACAGCTAAGACGAAACCGTTGAAGTAATAACGCCGCGCTTCCCACCAGCGGATGATGTCTCCTCGCGTGCTTACGCTACTTTCTTGCGATGTCCACTCCAAGCCCTTCTCCATTTGGCGCGCCTCACTGACAACGGAGATTATCGCTCTCGCGTCAGTTGAAGCAACCAGATGGGATCACCGCTAGCTTAAGGCCATCCGTGATCGGGGAATCGACCTTCTCCTCCCATCTGGTAGCAACAGTTGACCGAAAACGACTACCGAAGCTCTGCGTATTCGGCTTTGGCCTGCTTCAGGATGGGGATATTGTGGTCGGCGTCTTTCCATAGGTTAAGGAAGTCTTTGTAGGCGGCTAGGGCACGGACGCGAGCGGCGTCAGCATCCGCGCCTTGCGCTGTTCTCGCTTGAAGCCCATTGGCGCGCGCGACGCCCAGATGTGCTAGCGCTCCCGTCCAGCAGTTCCACACGATGCCGCCGTGGTCGAGAATCTTCCGGAACTCGGCCGCGGCTTCCCGGCCCTGTCCCGCTGCTAGATACGCCTCGCCGCGAATGTAGGTAGGGTAGAGGCAGGAGAGATTGAGGACAAACTCAATCTGCCCATATTCGATGGGCGGCAGGGCGGACCGCAGGCTTGTGATCGCGGTGGCCGTGTTCTTACGGTTGAGTGCGAGTTGCGCCTGGATCGCCGGTAACCAAAGAGACTGCATTTGCGTATCGACCGGATGCCGTTTGTTCAAATCTTGCGCCATGGATTCGGCTCGCGTGACATCGCCTGCCATGGCGAAGGCAAGCGCGGCTTCGACCTCAACAACCTGACTTGTTGGCACCAGCCTCAATCCCTCTGCCGCTGCTTGCGTGGCTTTGGCAGGGTTGCCAATCGCCGCCTCACGGAGAGCCGAATTCTCCATCCAGATCGCTCCGTTTTCTTTGTTGTCGGCGCGAATCGCGGAATCTACGGATTTCTTTGTCAGCTCGCGCGCCTTTGCGAGATGACCCTGGTACGCTTCAGTGTCGGAGGCGAGTGAAAGCCCGAAGTGTTCTTCCTGTTTGCCAGCAAACCACTGCTGCTGTTCCGCCACCCCTGAAGGATCTTCGCACAGAAAAGCCAGAGCATATAGAGCGACTCGAAGGGTAGGACGAACCAGGTTCCGCGCCTGCGCTTGTAGTGCGGTCTGCCGGACCTCATCGAACCGGTGCAAGGCCAATAGGCTGTTCGCAAGGTTGGAGTATGTGATGCCACTTCCCGGTTCAAGGTGAAGGCCTTCACGTTTCTCCACCACCGCCTTCTCGTACTGTCCCTGCTCGCTGTACACACTGCCCAGATCGAGATGGGCTCTGTAGTCGCGGGGATAGTTAGCAATCCACTCCTGATAGGTTTGTGCCGCTTTCTCCAAATCGCCGGTCACGCTTTCGTAGTAAAAAGCCGTGATGTGCAGACGCTCGCGCTCGCTGGCATGATTCCGCAACTGGAATGCCCTGATGTAATACTCGATGGCCCGGCCCTGCTCGGTCAGGCCGTAGTAATCGTTGCCTGTTTCCAGGTAGCCCATCGCAAAGCCGGGGTCGAGTTCGATGGCTCGGTGATGGTAAACCAGCGCGGCGCCTGAGCTTTTCTCGCGAAAAGCCTTCTGACCAAGCGTGTAGTCCTGCAAGGCTTCAAGAGAAGACGTGGTATCTTGCTCCAGCGGCGCGTCGAACTTTTGTACCGTCGCCAGCGCCTCTCCCAATTCCCCCCGCAGTTTCGACGCCGCCCTCCCAAGCGTATCCAGCACCCTTTCCTTACTCAAGGCCGTGGACTCTTCCTGTGCGAGCACATCTCCGGTTTGGCAATTCACCACTTTCAAGTCCAGCGCATACTGGCTGCCCAGGCCGGCAATCGATCCGGCAATATATGCCTTGCTGCCCGCGCGCTGGCAAAGTTCGCGAGCCACGTCGGGCGTAAGCTTGGTATCAGGCGGCTTTTCCATCAGCTTCAAGGTTGCCGCGACCTTGTTCTCGGAAAGCACATTCAGGAACGGCGACTGGTTCAGGGAAACGCTGAGCGCGGTCTTGAGCGTGTCGTCGAAGACCGGATCGCCCGTACTGTTGGCGAAGTCCGCAAGCACGACGGTGTCTTTCTCGGTGAGCTGGACTTTGCGATGAGAACGCCAGTATAGGAATCCAGCGATCAGCGCGGCGACGATGACAAGCGCGACGATGATTGCGCGGTCGCGGCTGGGCGGGGCAGCAGTTGCGATGGCGGGAGCTGAGCCGGACTGCGAGCTTGAGGTTGCGGCGGGTCGGGCTAGTACTGCCGGGACAGTTCCGGAAGTCATGGCGGCCGCCCGGCCGGTTTCGAGGTCGCGCTTCCACCGCTGAAGATCGGTTCGCATATCGGCTGCGTTCTGGTAACGCAGATTGCGGTCTTTCTCCAGCGCCTTGCGAATAATCGGTTCCAGCCCGGCTGCGGCATTGGGATTCAACGACGAAATCGACCCGGGCTCCTGATGCAGGATTGCTCCGCAGATTTCGCCTGAACTCGAACCATCGAATGGCAGCTTGCCCGTCGCCATCTCGTAGAGGGCGGCGCCGAACGAGAAAAGATCGGTGCGCCCGTCAAGTTCCTTGGCACGCACCTGCTCCGGCGACATATAGGCGACCGTGCCCAGCATGGCACCAACATTGGTCAACTGATCGGACGAAACCTCGGTTTCGGTGTTCCCACTCGATGAAGTGTTGGGTGCCGTCACTTTCGCCAGTCCGAAATCGAGAATCTTGGCGAGTCCGCGTTTGGTGACGAAGATGTTAGCGGGCTTGATGTCGCGATGAATGATGCCGGCGGCGTGGGCCGCATCGAGTCCGTCAGCGATTTCAATGGCCAGAGGCAGCAAAGCTTCCATTTCCAGCGGGCGTCCGGCAATGCGATGCTTCAGGGTTACACCTTGCAAAAACTCCATTGCGATGAACTGCCGGTCTTCGTGACGGCCGATTTCATAGATGGTGCAGATGTTGGGATGGTTCAGAGCGGAAGCGGCACGGGCTTCCCTGCGGAAGCGGTCGAGGGCTTGCTGGCTTTGGGAAACGTTGTCGGGAAGAAATTTCAGAGCGACGAAGCGCCCCAGATCGATGTCTTCGGCCTTGTACACCACGCCCATCCCGCCGCCGCCTAGTTTCTCGACGATCCGGTAATGCGAGATGGTCTCACCGATCATTGGGCTGAGATGTTAGGACTAGAAGCCGGGCAAGTCAACGAGTGCAGCGAGGTTGGGTGGATGTAGCCGCCGAACGGCCCTGCATTTCCTCGACGTCCTGGCGAAAGTAGCCGATCGTCAACTTCTTGGGGACTGAGACCGCGCCCTCGTCGGGAGTTTCCTCGCCGACCACCATCCGGAAGAGCGTTGTCTTGCCCGACCCATTGGGACCGACCAGTCCGACTTTTTCGCCGGGGTTCAACTGAAACGAAGCATCCACGAAGAGCAACTGCTTGCCATACTGCTTGTTAATGTTTGAGAAAGAGATCATTTTGGAGGAGCAACTAGCGGCACGCTGCCTCCTCCAGTGTAGCCCGGCCAGAAACTTGCCGGCCAACGCTGGCACGTTGGATGTACAAGCGTTCAAGGTAAAAGTGAGCGAGGTCAAGGCCAGTCAATTGGTCCGCTTCGGGGTTCGCGATATTGCGGGGCCGACTCATGCCAGCGTGGCTTGCCTGGTTGGCCTTCGTCATCGCTTTAATCAATCTCGCATTTGTTCCAGCCATGTTCTTCGGTTACGACGCGGCTCAGTTTTACAGCGCCGTCGGGTGGGGTACGACGGCAACGGCTCCCATCCTCGTCATCTGGTGGATCATCATAGCCAGCATCATCATGCTCAGAACTCACAGGTGCGAAGCGCAGGAAACCTTGAAAATCGCGCGCTGATTGTGCTTACCGCGACGAGACAGGACGATATCCCTCCGGAGATCCCGCCCAAAGACGCACAGGCTCAGGACGATCTTTGGGTCCACCAGTTACAGCCGGAGTTGGCTAGTCTCTCGACCCATGGCAAGCAGATCGTTGTTGACAGCAGCCACGAAATGCCAACCGAGCACCCGGAAGTTGTCATCTCGGCAATTCATGAAGTATGGCTGGCAGCTCGCTGGCGTCCTGCCTGTCGAAATCAGGCCTTAGCACAAGCTTGCTCCTTTTGTTCGCCTTTTTCCATGACAACGAGGTGAAGTCGAGGGGTGGCGCGACGGTTTAGGGGAAGCCTAGCCGAGACCGGCCCTTTCGTTTGCCGGTGCCTCATTAGCGGAGGGCCCGGCCGGTGGTCGGGGCAAAGCGGAAAGGAACTTGAATTGGCCGCCCATTCCATGCATCCTGAGACGGAGCGACAGGCAACGGAAGTAAGCCGTTGAGGCAGTGGTGTGTGGTTAAACACCGATCATTAGCGTGGTTCCAAGTTCCGTGCGCAGAGCAGTGGTTAACAGTTGGCGCCAACCAACTGATTCCGTTTGGAAGAGTACCTTCGATTGCACAGCTTGGCCGTTGCTTGCAGCTCAGAAAGCGAGCAACCAGTGACCAAGAAACAGGGCGATAATCTGCAGCCGTCGAAAGCGAAATCCAAGCGGCGGAGACGAAACAAAGGGATGTGTTTGGAAGACCGGCCGGTGTTGGAGCCGAATGCGGCCGGTATCGACGTTGGCTCACGAGAAATGTTTGTAGCCGTACCTCCAGGGCGGGATGAGAATCCCGTGCGGGTGTTCGCCACCTTCACCGAAGATCTGGAGCGCTTAACCGATTGGCTCGAGCAGTGCGGGGTGACGACGGTGGCGCTGGAATCCACTGGGGTGTATTGGATTCCACTGTTCGAGATTCTCGAACAACGAGGCATCCGCCCCTGTTTAGTGAATGCCCGCCACATGAAGAACGTACCCGGACGGCGCACCGACTGGCATGAATGCCAATGGTTACAGTATTTGCACTCGGTGGGATTACTGCGGGCTGCATTTAGGCCGGGGCAGGACGTCTGCGCCGTGCGGACCCTGCTGCGGCACCGTACCGAACTGGTCGCAGCGGCCAGTCAACACGTGCAGCACATGCACAAGGCGCTGACGCAAATGAACCTGCAAATCCATCATGTCATCAGTGACATCACCGGGTCGACGGGCCGTGCCATTGTGGACGCCATTCTGGCTGGACAACGGGACGGCGCAGAGCTCGCCAAGCTGCGGGATCCACACATCAAAGCCGACACCGAGACTATCCGAAAATCACTGGAAGGCAACTGGCGGCCCGAGCATCTGTTTACCCTCGGTCAATCGCGAGATCTGTACCGCATCTATCAGCAGCAGATCGTGAACTGCGATCTGGAAATCGAGAAAATGCTGCGGGACTTCGAGCCCCGCACCGACCCCGGGGAGAAACCTTTACCACCCGACCGGAAACAAAATCGAGCCGGAAGCAAACGGAGAAAGAAGAACGGGCATCCCCATCCAGAGTTCGATCTGCGTACCGAAGCCTATAAACTCTTCGGAGTCGATGTCACTCAAATTCCAGGCTTAGAGGAAAACGCGTTGCCACTGTTCAGTGAGGTCGGCCGCGACATGTCGCGGTGGCCCAGCGCAGCCCACTTTGTTTCCTGGCTTGCACTCTGTCCGGACAACGACATCAGCGGCGGGAAACTGTTATGGCGTGGAGCCCGAAGGATCAAAAACCGAGCTGGCCATTTATTCCGCATGGCTGCTTATTCCCTCCATCACAGCCTCACGCCCTTAGGCAACTACCTGCGCCGAATGAAAGCCAAGCTCGGTCCCAAAGCTGCCACGATGGCAACCGCCCACAAGATCGCAGTGATCTTTTACACCATGGTCAAAAACCAAGTCGAATATGACGAGACCATCTGGGACGCCAGAGACACCCAAAGGGAGAAAAGGTTGGAAGCAAAACTCAAACGGCAAGCCAAACAACTGGGCTTTGAACTGGTCCCCGTCGAACTCAAGGCTGCATAACGATCCGATTCAACCTGGGGGAGTTCCTTGGAAGCCTTACCATGCCACGTTTCCACACCCCCGCTTATCGAACCGGACAGGCGCAGTTAACGCATCCGGCTCTCGGAGAAAGTCTCACGCTTTCGCCCACGGAAAACTGGCGGTTCGCGCAGTAAGGCGAACCAAGCCAAACTTTTGATGCAGAGCAAGCAGGGGAAAACGCGTAGCCCCACTCGTCCGCTCTTGGTGTTTGACACACAGCCACTGGCGAAGCCGCCGACGCGTATGTTCCTCCACGGCTCGGTAGGCGTTACTGACCGGACCCAAGCAGAAGTAGTTAGCCCAACCATTAATCTTCCGGTTGAGCGCTGCTACCAGCGTTGCCGCATCCTGCTGGGTTTGACTCCGGCGGGTCATCTCGCTGATCGCCTTACACAAACGCTGCACTCGTTTCTTGGAGGGAGTGGTGCCCCAATAGGCCCGCCCCGTCTTCGGCGAGTAGCAGCGACCAAACGAGTACCCGAGAAAATCGAACTTCTCTTCCGGCAGTCGACAGACCCGCGTCTTACTTTCGTTCACCGTC
Organism: uncultured Acidobacteriaceae bacterium; assembly: GCA_963710885.1. GTDB lineage: Bacteria > Acidobacteriota > Terriglobia > Terriglobales > Acidobacteriaceae > Sulfotelmatobacter. The sequence continues at coordinate 504,710 of CAVQCF010000045.1, read as the reverse complement.
AACTTCAGCTTCAACATCATGTTCCGCATCAAGACCAGTGCCTCATCGGCTCGGCCACGACAACAGATCACGAGATCATCGGCATAATTAATGATGTACGCTTTCAGGCGCTTCTCGTGCCCCAGTTTCTTCCACCCGAGCACGAACCGACGCATGTATAAATTACTGAGCAGCGGGCTGATCGGAGCTCCTTGTGGAGTACCCCGACCTTCGTCCCGATTTCGCGTACTCCGATGTTTATTTCCGCGCTCGTCGGTTTCTTCCACGGGAGCGTCTAACCACATCTTGATCAGATGCAGCATGGCTCCATCGACCACCCGACGAGCTACCGACTGAAGAAGCTCGGAATGCGGAATACTATCGAAATAGCTACTGAGATCTGCGTCAACAATTTCTTGATGGCCAGCATAGATCAGCTTGTGGACTCGACTCACCGCGTCCAACGCGCTGCGGTCTCGCCGATAGGCATACTGTTCCGGCTGCAGGTCGGCCTCGAAAATAGGTTCGAGAACCAATACTGCCGCCATCTCCGCTGTCCGGTCACGGATTGCGGGGACGGTCAGCGCGAACTGCACATGAGCACAGTGAACCTTTGGGGTGGGTCGAGATCCGGCATCCCTTCCACCCACTTCGGGGGCAAAGTTTCCCAGTAGTTAAGAAACGGCGCGTAGCGGGTGTCGACACTCTCATTTTGCGCGGACTAGCGCACGGCACCTTCAGCATTGCGCGGGAGTGGACCAACTGGGCTGATCCGAGCCTCTACGAGTCGCTTCAGATTTCACCGTCACGATTGGATATCGGCTCCCTCCTGGAGTTAGTCGAACTATTACAACTCCTGACTGTGGCTCAAGAGTGTCAACGACAAGGGATTGACAAGTGAGGATATCTGACTTACAACCTGAGTTGTCAGACCAGTTATATATATGGTCTGACTCTTATGCACCCCAAGCTGCGCAAACAGACTTCTACTGCCTTGCGCCGACGCCGTCGCCAGCTATTGCGCCAGCTGCCACCGCTCGACCGCGTGCTCCGTGGTTCTCTCATCGAGCGCTACAAGCCCTGCGGGAAGCCGGGATGCAAGTGCGCCCGCGGCCCCGGTCATGGCCCGAAGTACTACCTCTCGGTCAGTCGCTACGGGCAACGACCGCAAATGGATTACATCCCCCAGAACTATTACCGCCAGACCACCGAGTATGTAGCCAACTACCATCGCCTCCGTCAGACGGTGGACGAGATTTGCGCCATCAATCGCGAGCTGTTGTCCCGTCGCGAGGCACTCTGAGGAATCTGCATGAGTCACGCTCTTGTCTCAACCTCGGCTTTCGACGTCAAACTTGGCAGCCTGCTTCTTGCGAACATGCTCTCCGCCTGGCTCGACGCCGAATTAGCTGGCCCAGCAACAGCGGAGGGCGCGCATGAACCACCCCAAAATCGCGGAGCATCACCGCAGCAAGTTCGCCTATGTTTACCTTCGCCAGTCAACGCCGGGCCAAGTGCTTCACCATCAGGAGAGCACGGAACGTCAGTATGCGTTGCGCGAAAAGGCGCAGGAACTAGGCTGGAGCGATGCTTCGATCCGCACCCTCGACCGCGACCTAGGCAAGTCGGGAGCGCACATGTCCGGACGGGAGGACTTCAAGACCTTGGTGGCGGATGTCTCCATGGGACAGGTGGGTGCGGTATTTGCCTTGGAAGCCTCTCGCCTCTCGCGCTCGGACCTGGACTGGCATCGACTCCTGGAGTTGTGTGCCCTCACGCAGACTCTAGTCATTGATGAAGATGGTTGTTACGATCCGTCGGATTTTAATGACGGACTTCTTTTGGGATTGAAGGGCACCATGGCCCAGGCGGAACTGCATTTTTTGCGCACGCGCCTGCAGGGCGGTAAGCTCAACAAGGCCAAGAAAGGGGAACTGCGGGTTCCCCTTCCTGTCGGACTTCGCTACGACGACCAAGACCGCATTATCCTGGATCCCGATGAAGAAGTGCGCGGCGCCGTGGCCTTAGTATTTCGCTTATTCCGGGAGACGGGTAGTGCCTTTGCCGTCGTGCAACAGTTCGCCGCACGCGGATTACGCTTTCCCAAACGGGCCTATGGTGGAGCCTGGAATGGCCAGCTGATCTGGGGTCGTCTGACCCACAGCCGTGTGCTGAGTATACTCAAGAACCCGTCTTATACGGGAATGTATGTTTTCGGTCGTTATCAGTATCGCGTGCAGATCAGCCCCCAAGGTGAAGTTCGGAAGCAGATGCGGGCGGTGGCCATGCCAGACTGGCGAGTGCGTTTGCCGGAGCATCACGAAGGTTACGTGACGGAGGAGGAGTTTTTTGCCAACTTGGAGCGTTTGCAGAACAACCGTACGAATGGCGAGGGCACGGTGCTGAGCGGGTCAGCACGTGAAGGCTTGGCTTTGCTGCAAGGGCTGTTGCTTTGCGGTCACTGTGGCCGGGCTCTGACCGTTCGTTATCGAGGCAACGGCGGCATTTATCCCACATATCAGTGCAACTGGTTACATCACCAAGCGCTGGCCACCAAGGACTGCATGAACTTCCGTTGTGATGTGCTCGATACGACGATTGTGGAGGAGGTATTCCAGGCGCTGCAGCCGGTAGAACTGGAGCTCGCCCTGGCGGCTTTGCAAGAACTGGAAACGCGCGACCTGTCCATCATGCGTCAATGGCAGATGCGCCTGGAACGTGCTGAGTACCAAGCCGCGCTGGCCGAACGAAGGTACCAGGAAGTGGACCCCTCGAATCGTCTGGTGGCTGGCACGCTGGAGCGCCGCTGGAATGATGCGCTGCTTCAGCTGGAGGACCTCAAGAAGCAAGCCGCAGAGCTGCAGCAGCAAAAAGCTCGCGTCGCCACACCCGAGCAGAAGGAAAAAGTAATGGCTCTCGCTCGAGATTTGCCGCGTCTATGGCATGCTCCCACTACCCAGACCAAAGATCGAAAGCGAATGTTGCGACTCTTGATCAAAGACATCACAGTAGAAAAATCTGCCCTGCCCAAGCAGCTCATGGTTCACATCCGCTGGCAGGGCGGAGCCTGCACCGACCGCTCGGTGCAGCTACCCCCCAATGTTGCCGACCGCGTGCGCTACCCTGTCGCCGTGGTGGAGCGAGTCCACGAGCTGGCTCAAAGCTTGCCCGATGCGCAGATCGCTGCTCAGCTCAATCGAGAAGGTCATAGCAGCGCCAAGGGCAGGCCGTATAGCGCGAAAATTATTCAGTGGATCCGTTGGCGCTATCAGATCCCGCCGGCAACACTCAAGAAGCCGGAGGAATTGACCGTTCAACAAGTAGCCCAACAGTTCGGTGTCAGCACCGGCGTGATCTACTACTGGATCGAACACAAGATCATCACAGCACGTCGGCTCAATGATGGAATGCCGTATTGGATTACACTCAAACCGCTGGATGAACACAAACTGCGCGATTGGGTGCGCAACTCAAGCAGGATTCCCAAGGTATCCTAAACGCGATTGGAGGGAGTGCATTATGAAGCCATCATCGGTACCCCTAACGGCCGCTGTTTCCCGTCCGGTTTGGGTATGTACACCCGCCGCACGGGAAGTGGTTGATAGGTTCGGCTTTTCAGCTCTTGCGCCAGTTCGTCCAACCATCGCTCTCTTCCATACGCCTCGATGTCCTCGAACCTCTGACCGTCCACTCCTGCTGCTCCACCATTGGCTTTGCAGCAGTCATAGGCGTAGGCCAGAACGTCCTTCCGGTACACCTTGTCGTACAGGGCATAGAAACGAAAGCTGGGCGATTCCTTCGCTTTCGCGTGCAACGCCGTCTGCAACTTCTGTACACTTGCGGGGGTTACTGGACTCATCGTCAATCCCTCTGCCTTCGTTGCTTCTTGCGTTTCCTTCCAACTGAGGCCCCTTCCCTCCACCGGCATTACCCGGTTTCATCAGTACTGCGAGCCTCTCCGTCACCCCAGACGGCCCGGCCTGGCTCTCGCGAGTTGCCAGTTGATCCCGACTGCGATCTCCGCTGGGGCTTCCCGTGTTGCCTCTGGTCCCCTATGTCTGCATGCCGTCGCCACTACCCCGGCAGGACCGATGGAACTAATTCGCTCTTTGCTGCTCCATCAGCTTCGACCTTCCCCACATTACAGTTGGGTCGGCTCCTGCATTACATTTTTCGAGGCCTGCTCAGCGTTCACTCGCGTTACAACCTGCAGACTCGCCGAGTCGCCTTACGCGACCCTCTACACCGGAGGCTCCGGCGGCTTTGTTATCTCCACCGCCGCTCCGATTGCTACCGGGTGGAGCGATCCAGTTCCCGGGCGGGTTTATCTCCCGCTGTGGTCCAGCGCCTTTCACGGCGCACTGTAATAGGGATGTTACGACAGTTCGACTTTGCCTGGTCTACGCTCAAGGGTCGGAAGCCAACGCCGCACCCCCAGGATTTAACGCTTTGATGCCTTCCCGATTGAGGGCTCTTCAGTCCCAGTGCTTCAGCTGCGGCCACAATTCCTTAAACGGCTGCTTGAGCCCTCGGCAATAGAACACGTCGCAATGCTCGTACGGCATCGAGTATGGGTGGTACACGCTCGCGACCTTCTGCACGCTTACAAACAGTTGCTCGAGGCGCTCTTGGCTATCATCCATGACGATCATACTTTCGCCGGTGTAATCGCGCGGTCCCCACAGGAAATAGCTTTGGTGACCGCTGATCGCCCACGGCAATCCATATTTCGGCCCGAAGAGATCGATCGCGCCGGCTTGGCCAAAGTTCTGGACAAAGATCGCCGTCTTCGCTCGAACATCCGGCGGCAAACTGTTGTAAACACGCGCCACCGTCGCGACCATTTCCGGCCAGCCAAACTGGCTCGCATAATTCTGCGGCAAGGGGCCCAGCTTGTGCGTCTCACTTGCAGGCGGCGAGAGGTGCAACGCGCGCGTGTAGCGAATGTACGTTTCGACCGGCAGCACCGGCGTGACGACCGGCGCAGCGATCGCGCACGCCGCGCTCATCAGTGCCGGGTAGGCCACTCGCATCCACCTTCGCTGCCGCGCCTCGAGCCACATTTCCCACAGGACGCTGCCGGCGGCGAACACCAGCGGAAAGGCGGGAAAGAGGTAATACACGCGCGGACTCATCGTAACGATCACGCCCGCTGTGAACACCCAGGCCCAGCCCAGCGCGCGAAATCTCTTCCCTTGCTCTGCGAACAAGAAAAACCACAGGCCTGCCAGCCATACGGGGGCTGCCAGCACGTTCATGGCCCCGATTTCCTGACCGAAGAAGCTGAAGAAGCCCAACGGCACGTTCCGCCCGCTGCGTCGAATGTTGGCCTGCAATTCGAGAAATGGAAAGTGGTGCCGAACATTCCACCAGAGATTCGGCGCAAAAATCACAAACGCGACCACCCCGCCAATCCATAACCACCGATTCGCGAGCAGCTTACGTTGGTTCGTAAGCAGTAGTCCGAAGACAATCCCAGCGCCGAAGATCATCATCGAGTGCTTGTTCTCGAGACCGATGCCCGCGACCACGCCGAACCAAATCCACAGCCTCTCATTTCCGGTTTTGATGATGCGAATCACGAGATACGCGCAGGTCATCCAGAACAGTGGCTCGAACGCATTCATCGTGAAGATGCTGTCCAACCCGAGAATGCCGGGCGCAATCAGCGTGGTAATCGCCGCAAGTACCTGCGCGAAGCGCCTCCCACCGAGTTCGCGCGCAATCAGCGCGGTTAGCACAACCTCCACCGCCCCCGCGAGCGCTGGCAAAAATCGAATCGCGAGCAGCGACTGACCCAGCGTATTCCGCACCGCCCAGGCAATCATCGCGATCAGCGGCGGCTGATCGACATAGCCCCAAGCGAGATGACGGCTGCAGGCCAGGTAGTACAACTCGTCACCCAAGTACCCATACCTGTGTCCCGCGTACAAATGCACCACCAGCTTGCACGCGGCAATCAGGAGTACAATCGTGGTCGCGCCTAGCATCGGAAACAGGTGCCTTTCGTCACGGCTCTCTACCGTGCCACCCGCCATTTGCGGCTGCGACTCCGCCATCATCCTCGCTTGCTCCAAATTGCCAGCGTTGCAATTGTACGACCGAGCTCGATCGGGCCGCGATCCACAGCGCGCAGCCGGTAACTGCTGTAAGCAGGCCATAGCGCTCAAATTTCGACTTCTTTCGATTCAGTTCACATCTGAACCGTTCGAAACTGGTCGGAAGATGATCGTAATAGAGATTTTGCGCCAACGACTGCAGAGTCAGCCCGCTATCGCTCCCAGCAATGCCACGATCAGGAGCAGCGCGAACAACAGCCCAACGACCCACGCGGCGCGGAAGGAATGTGTGCCCTGCCACACACCGAGTCAGAGTCGCCACAAAGGAGCGGTCCTCATCCCGCCACTGAAGGTAAGACCGGATTTCTGCGGGAAATTTGAATGTAATCGGGATGTTTTCGCCAATTGACATTCATAAGGTGCTACATTCGTCGGAACGAAGATCGGCACGTTTGGGGGAGTATCTTGGCCGCAAGAATTCTCATGGTTCTCAGTGCGAGCATTGTTTTCACGCTCGGAGTCGTACACCTCGTCTATACATTCTCGGGGTCAATGCTCACGCCCCGTGACCCCGCGCTCCAAATCAGCATGAGCCAGATTTCACCTGTCATTACGAAGGAAACAACAATGTGGCGGTGTTGGGTGGGCTTCAATGCCAGCCACAGCATGGGACTCATTTTGTTCGGGTTGATTTTCGGTTTTCTCGCATTGGCTCAAGGCCAACTCCTCTTTCGGTCACCGTTCCTACTCGTTGTCGGGCTGGTAGTACTTGGTGGCTTTGTTGTGCTCAGCAAGGTCTATTGGTTTAGTGCCCCCTTCACAGGCACCAGCATTTCTTTGGCCTGCTATGTCGCCAGCATTGCGCTATCGCGAGCTTAATTCAGAACCCGGTGAATGGTTGGGAGGTCAGAAAAGGCCATCGCCCGCAAAGCCTTCGACGCTGCTCTGAGGCGGGAGCTTCACGAAGAGATGCGGGAAACAAAACAGATGGCCAGCCAGATCAACGAACCGGATGATCTATGGGGCTTGGAACGTTACCTGACCGAACGCCGTAAAGCCATCGACCGCAAATACGACACTCGTGGTTCGCGACTTAAAGATGTGTTGGGGAGACTCCTGTACGAAAATCGACTCGCTGAGGAAGATCTGCGCGGATTGCGGGAAGAGAAGATCAAATCAATCCGTTCTTTCGCCCAGTTTCTCAGAGACAGTGCAGCCTGATCTGCATTCTGAGTGCTAAGGCCTGATAGCAACAGTTGAGAAGGGGAACTGACCTCCCCGCGGTGGTGTCTAAGCATGCAGGTGAGGAAAACTCACGGTGTATTCGTGTGCGTCTTGACACTGAGCCTTGTGGCGGGTTTTCTGTACGCGCAGGTTGACCGCACCAATCTCGATGAGGGCTTCGATAAGCCACTGAAAAAGACAGTTGTAGACTTTGGCCTATCCCCCTTCTACAGGGCCTCTCAAGACGTCAGAAACAAACTGACGTGCTATTACTATCCCGCTTTCACCGTTAAAGAATACGACCAAGGCGAGAAGGGTGCGGAGTGGTTGTCGATTGTTCCCGCTGCTCAAGCCGCGTGCGCTCGGAGGCACGAGGAGCACGAAAAGGTCTACACCACGGAGTGGAGCGGATATTTTCGGGGTGTAAACGGCACGGTTGTTTTCTTTGATGCTTCTGATAGTGAAGACGGAGGAATGCCATTCGCGGCCTTCGATAGCGGAACCGGCCGAAAGCTCTTTGAGGATTCTTCGTTGCTTGACTACTATCAGAAAACACTGCACCTCAAAGACGTTTTCCGCGTCACCAGCGAGGCTGGCCAAAATCCCCGGCTGACCTATTTCCGAGTTGTACGTGCCGGTTGCAACTTAAAAGCGGAACAGTGGGAATGCTGGAACAAAGTCCAGGCACAATTCGGCATCACACAAACGGACATACCAGTTTGTAGCAGGTATGAGCGGGCTGACTGGGAATCAGCGATAGTGTATCCGGTCTCTGTTGTGCTGACCGATTCTCCACAAATCAAAGCCGCAGATGGGCCTGTTTTTTGTTGGCCAACAGACTAGCTCGGCGCTTACTGTCGTAAAATCCCGGTTACACTCATCGACCTCGTTGGGTGTGATCGGTAGGGATGGCGATGAGTCATTTCGCTAAGGCTTCGCGAAGTTCCTTGACGCTTTCTGCCACGCTCCGGCCTGCCGTATCGATTACGATGTGTTCGCGATTCCAGGGTTGGTATTCCCGCTCCACAACCTCCTGCCACTTCGGCGGTCTCAGTCCATCGATGTCGGCAATCCTTGTTTCTACCCGTCGTTGATGTTGTTTAGGATCAGAGCAGGTGATCTCCACTTCCATGACGTTCGCCGCGACTCGATCCGCGACACCGATCCTAGCATCCCGGGTAACCTGAAGCGGATTCACGGAATCTGCTATCACGCTTCGACCGAGGCGGAGGTTGTCCTCGGCGACCGAGTAGCCGACGCGATAGCCCACATCGTTAAGCGGTTTACTGACCTCACCGGAATCTCGGATGGCTTGCTCAATCGAGTCGATGCGACGGCTCTGACGTTGTTCTGATTGATCTTCCCCGGCTCTTTTTCCGCGCTTCCTCCGGTAGCAAATCGTCCTCACCAGACATACTCGATTTTTGTATTTCCTATACATCAAGAATGGCGAGTCGAAACATTGAGAGCGGCCTTCGCCTTGCGTGCGATGAGGAGCAGCCCCCGCTCCTCAGCTTCTTTTTGTAGTTGTTCTAGTCGTGCCTGGTACGCCGTCACCGACTTTCGTTCGAGCTCTGCCAATCGTAGGCGCGCCTCCATATCGTATACGGCAAACCCGTAGTGGCTGGCTCTTTGTGTGAACATCGCTGAGAGCGTTGGTCGCCTCGGCGAGCCTGCCAAGGCTCATGCTGGCGTCTGCAACCGCAATCGCAGCTTCAAACCGGGTGGGCAGGTCAGTGCCCTTTTGAGCGAGGCTTACAGCAAGGTCAGCGGTAGACTGAGCCTCCCGATTCTCGCCTTGCGCTAAGAGTGCAGCACTCAGAACCGCATTGGATAGTGCCTCGCCGTCGTGCAGTTTGAGCCGCGCAAATGCATCTGCGGCGATGCGCGCCAGCGATTCAGCTTCCTTGGCCTGACCTTGCTCTAGTGCGATGAGCGCCAGCCGCGCCCGACTTGTGGCTGCGTTGCTTTCGTCCTTGTTTTCGTTGCGCAGCTCGATCGCGTGCTGCTCAGCTTTACGCGCTTCATCGAGATGATCCTGCAGGCGGAATACTTCCGCCATACCGAAGTATGAGAACCCCTGACCTCTTTTGTATCCGATTTGCTTTTGTAAGGCCAAGGCCACTTCGGTTCTGTTCCTCGCTTCGGCGAGATTTCCCTGCTCGATAAGGACCAGGCCCAGATTGCCGTTCGACGTTGCCTCTTGACGTTTGTTTCCGTTCTCGTGAAATACCTGCGCTGCCTCACCGAACGATCGGGCCGCGCCCGAAAGGTCGCCCAGGTCCTGCATCACATTGGCTAGCGAGATGAGGCAGCCTGCAATGCCGGACTGGTTCCCGATCTCCCGATTAATGCCAAGCACCGCTTCATAGTACTTCTTTGCCTCGCTTGTCTTGCCCGAGTCATATAGCACATTGCCTATACCCTCGAGACTCTGTCCCGCGCCTAATTGCGCCCCAGTTTCCCGGAACTCCCGCAGCGCCTGCTCATAGGACTGACGCGCGCCGGCGAAGTCGCTCTTGTCGTAGAGACTGTGGCCGATTTGAAGTTCCGCCTGAGCCGCCTTGATTGAGTTCTTGCCCAATGAGAGTTCGCGAGCTTGCGAAAGCATCGCAATAGATTTGTCCGTGTCGCCCAGATGTTCCCACGCCCATGCCTCTAACAAAAGGGCCGACGCCACCACCTGAGTTGCTCCCTGTGCCTGCCCCTTTTCGACCGCTGCAGCCGCGACCTGCTGCTCGCGCTTAAAGTCACTCAACTTCTGCACAACTCTACCTTCCTGCAGATCAATGCGAGGATCATTACTTGCCGGCTGTGGAAGGGTTCGCAGCCGCGAGATGGTAGACACGCCGTCTTTCCCGCGATCTCCTCCCACTTGCGACTCTGCGAGTTGAAGACCGTAGTCAAGGTTGTCAGGGAAAAAATTATACAGGGTCTCATAGTTTTGGATCGCACCAGGAAAGTCGTGCCGCAGCTCCAGATAGCGAGCCTCGATGGCGAGGCGAGATTCGCGCGGCAAGTTCTGCGACAGATCGAATGCGGTCTTCGCTTCCTGCCCTGCTCGAGCGTCGTATCCTAGAAAGGACAACGCTTCAGCCAGGGCAGAGTGGGCCAGAGCATACTGAGGTTCAGCCGCAACAGCTCTTTCCAGCAGTCCGCGGGCTCCCAGCCCGTCAAAGAGTCGAAGCTTCGCCAACCCTTCGGAGTAGAACCGCGAAGCTTCTGAACTCTCCGGAAGGGTCGCCCTGACCTGTTTCGCCTCCGCCTCAGAGACAGCATCGATGCCAAGCTTCTCTCGCAAGCTTGCGCCGCCATGCGAAGCGAGATCAGACAGGTCAGACTCGGCTCCGTCTTGTGAAATTACCGCCACAATTTCGCCCCCGATTGCGTCTTGCGATTGGAGATCGATGCGAAGTTTTCTGCGAGAACCGCTCCGCATCGCCAGATACGAACCGAATACCACCAGGTCGGTCCCAAGGTTCTGACGAATTCTCTTCAGGGTTCCAGCGCTGTAGCTGTCGGCCTCGGGGAGGGAGAGATCGATCTTCATTGCGGCGACATTTTCGGCTGGGATTGCTCGAATCTGTTGCCCGGCGGCGAGTTCGGCACTCACCATCTCAGTAAGAGCGGTCGAAATCCATTGGTCCTCCGGCTTGCGGGAGAGATTCTTGAAGCCGAGCACAGCAACCGATCGTCGCGGCTTGATAGAGGCCGGAGTGGTTGTCTCCGTGGCCTTCCCCCAGCGCCACGTTCGAACCGGACCAATGTTGATCGTGAGCAGGATCAAGACAGCGGCAGATATGGCAGCGGACACCCAAAGCCAGGGCGGTTGACGCTTCAGTACATTAGCGGAGCTCAAAGTTCGCAGTGCCGCGCGCATTTCCGCCGCGCTTTGGTATCGAAGTCTGCGATCCTTTTCGAGGGCTTTGCTGACGATCTTCTCCAGATCGGCCGAGACTGCCGGGTTCAATTGCCGAACGGGCTTCGGCTCCGCGTGCAAAATCGCGTCATGAACCGCCGTTCCGGTTTCGCCCGTAAAAGCACGCTGCCCGGTCACCATCTCGTACAACACTAAGCCCAGCGAGAACAGATCTGTACGTGAGTCCAGCTTCTCGGCGCGGACTTGCTCTGGCGACATGTAGTAGGCGGTGCCCATCGTCGCCCCGGTCCGGGTCAAGTGCAGTTTGGTAGGATTTGCGACAGCCGTCGCGGTCTCGGTCACTGTGGTCTCACCCAAAGCAGTTGGAGTTGCATGTTCCACTACTTTGGCCAGACCGAAGTCCAGAATCTTGGCCTCCCCACGCGCGGTAATAAATACGTTAGCCGGCTTGATATCGCGGTGAATGATGCCCTTCTGATGTGCGGCTTCCAGTCCGTCGGCCATCTGAATTGCTAAATCCAGCGTCTGGCCTAATCGCGAGCGCGTGTCTTGCTTCGGAGCGTCTTCGATCCACTCCCGTAGCGTCTGTCCTTCCAGCAACTGCATCACGATGAAGGGCTGGCCCTCGTGCTCGCCGAGTTCGTAGATCGAGCAGATATTGGGATGATCGAGAGCTGAGGCCGCGCGTGCCTCTCGTTGCAGGCGCTCGAACGCCACCCGGTCGCTGGCCACCTCGCCAGGCAGAAACTTCATGGCGACGCGCCGCTCCAACTTGATGTCCTCTGCTTGATAGATGACACCCATCCCTCCGCTGCCCAATCGGCGCAGAACCCGATAGTGAGAGACGATCTGGCCCGTGAGGGGAGGCCGTGCAGGCCAGGCCGCGTCGAGTGCCGCAGTCTGCGTGATGGCGTTGGCATCATCGATCGCAGGTGGTTCCAAGAAACTGCCAGCCTCTCGATGGGCTGTCAGCAGCGACCGGACTTCCTCCAGCAGTTCGAAATTGTCCCCGCACTGCTGGCGCAGGAATTCCTCCTGCTGCCCGGCCGGCACTTGCAGCGCCGCTTGCAGCAGATCGTCCACTCGTTTCCAGCGTTCAGCGTCCATCGGAATTTCCGCGGCTCATTTCGCGGTGCAGCCAGGCCCGTGCAGTGCTCCAGTCGCGCGCTACTGTGACCGCCGAGACTTTGAGCACCTCCGCCGTCTCGTCGAAGTTCAATCCGCCAAAGAAGCGCAACTCCACGACCTGCGCCTTGCGCGGATCGATTTTCGCGAGCTCCTTGAGCGCATCATCGAGGGCGATAAGGTCAAGATCTCTGCCCTTCCCCTGTTCGAGGAGTCCGGTATCGTCGAGAGATAGTGCGCCGGCAGCCCCTCCGCGTTTCCCCGCACGGTGGCGTCGGGCATAGTCGACGAGAATCTGCCGCATCTGCTGCGCTGCGATGGCAAAGAAGTGGGAGCGGCCCTCCCACTGCGGAGCATTCAGCCCCACCAGGCGGAGATACGCTTCATTCACCAGGGCGGCGCTCTGCAAAGTGTGGTCGGGTCGTTCCTTGCGCAGTTGAAAGTGGGCCAGCCGCTGCAATTCTTTGTAGACGACGGGCAACAGGGCGTCCAGAGCTTTGCGGTCGCCACCCCGCCAGCCCTGTAATAACCGCGTGATCTCTCCTGCTGATTCGTGCTCCACGAAGCCGGCTTTGGGACGGGAAGCGCTTGGGAACTTAGAGTAGTCACGGCGGTTTCGGATGTCAACTGGAAATGGTTGAAAATTCGGCCACTTAGGGGTGTTCCCTGCACGCCAGAAATATTTCTCAGAACCGATGATAGGTTTTGTCGACGACTTTGCGCTGTTAGAGATAGAGGACAGACGCGGTTCTCGCCGCGCGACTCCTCGCGAGACATGCTGCGATATCGAGGTCGGTCGAACGCGGGGAAATAGTAACGATCGGCGAGGTATTCAAGTTTCTAAATTAGCAGTTTCCGCAAAGGAGTACGAAAATGCTTAAAGCATCAACGCTCAAACTATCTGTGTTGTTCGCGGCTGTACTCACCCTCTCTTCTTTAGCTCTGGCGCAGAACCAGAACCAGCAGAACCCGGTCGCAGAGGTATCATCGCCGGCCGCGACCACAGCCTGTAACGTCACATTTTCAAGCGGGACCAGCACCAATGCTACCCAATTCTGTGTAACCGTAAACGGAAACATTGCTCAATTCAGCGTTGCGGGCGGCGAGTTAATCGCTGTCAACGGGGTCGGCGAGGGTTACGCAATCTGTGATAGTCGTGACAGTGCTTCTTACTACGACTTTGCGTATGCCGCCAGCCCCAACTGGCTGTCGCCAACCTTCACCCACAGCGGAAACGTCGTGACCATCACTCGCCAAACCAATGATGGCATCTGGCAGTTGACACAGACGATCACGAATGTGCCCGCAACCGCAACCGGACCGGGGGCCGTCAAGATCTCGATGGCGCTCAAGAATTTGAGCAACGAGAACCGGGGTGCCTTCATCCTTCGCTACGTGGACGTGAATGCCGACGGCGACCGAACGGGGAATGATTTCGACTACACGTTGCAAACAGCATATGGATTGAAGTCGCACGCCGGTCAGGGCCGTGGCTTGAGCAGTACAAACAACACGTTCAACCCCATTTTTGGCCAGCAGGCATACACTCAAAACGCTCCCGGGGGGCCGAATCCGTGCGCCGCATTTGCGAGTATTGCGCCGCAACCGTTCCACGGCGATGGCTCGATCGTCCAAATCTGGAGCGTCCCCGCGGGCGGCCACAATTCAAGCCATACCGTCGTGAGCACCTATAGGCCGATCTAAGGCCGATTGTCCGTGTTGGGTTTTTCTATGGCGTCTTCGATATTCACAGTAGAAGTAGAAATGCCGCCCCGCGGCCCGCTTCGCCGCAGAAATATTCTGAGCACCGATGATAGGTTTTGCCGGCGATTTTGCGCTGTTAGAAACAGAAGGACAGAACGATCAGTACGCTAAGGAGATAAGTCATGAAAAACCTTATGAATCTAACCGCTACGCCGGCTGCCCGGTTCACTTCCACCCGGCACGCGCCAAAGCGAATCCTCACGATCTGGCTTTCGGTTATGGCTCTGGCATTGGCATTCGGAACTCAGCAACTGAGCGCCGCCAGCGTCACCTATATCGTAGGAACCTGCAAGAGTGGCACCCACTTCTCCACCATCCAGTCTGCTCTCGATGCCTCTCCAGCTCCCAACACGGTCGAGGTCTGCCCCGGACAGTACAACGAGCAGATCACCATTACCAAACCGGTCACGCTCGAAGGTATCTCGCACGCCAATGAAAACGCAGTGCGAATCCTGACTCCGGGGGGCGGACTCAAAGTCAACGCAAGCGTTTACACCGGGGATACTGTACTCACTCCCGCAGCGGCTCAGATTTATGTCAAGAACGCGGGCGGCAGCGTAAATCTGGCAAACCTGAACGTGAACGGCATTGCCAATGGGCAAAGCGGAAGCGGAGCTTTTGTGATCGGGATCCTCTACGAGCAGACCTCGGGAACGATCAATCACGTGATCACATTTAACCAGAATGGGCAAAACACGGTTGGTTGGGGAATCTTTCTGTCGGGTGGCAGTTCCGATCCGTCGGTCACGGTGGAAAACTGCAGCCTGTACGATTTTTCTCAGGGCGCCATCTTTGCCATCGGCACGACGGACACCCCGAATCTTACGGCGGCAATCGAAAACAATTTCGTTTCTTCGGCCTCCCAGAGCACGTATGACGTCGTGGTGGAAGAGGGTACAAATGCCACGGTAAGCGGCAATGTCGTAAGCGGCGGCCTCTACGGAATCTATATTGTGACGCCTGAGGGATCGGTTTCGGGCAATACGATCCTGGGCAGCGAAATTGGAATCGACTTAGGCGTTGATGGCGTATCGGTGAAATCAAACAAAATCTACGGCACCATACTTGCCGGGATAAGTATCGAGGCCCCTAGTCTGAGTGTTTCGGCAGTCCAGAGCAACACAATCAAGACGGTGACGTATCCCAACCAAGGCGGAGGAACGGGAATCGATCTCGGCTGCCACAACATCAGTTCCAGCCAGGTGCATGCGAACACGATTATGGATTCGAATTATGGATATGGAAATGCCCCGGCTGGATTCTCCGGGAGCAACACCTATTTCGGCGTGTTCTCCGAGATCGACCTGACTTCTTGCGCGAACGCTAGTGTCTCGCACGAATCGAGCGCGGCAGTTCTCCCGAGGTGGCTGAAGGAATCGCGCCCGCAATGACGCCTGATCGCCGGCAAGGCGCGGCAAAACAAGACCGCGCCTCACCCTCAATTGGAAAAAAGTGTAGAGATCCTGCCCAAACGGGGCGTTGACCTGAGTTTGTTGGATTGTCCGTGTCGTGTTTTCGTGGCATTTTTCGATGTTCACAGTAGAAATCGAAATACCGTCCCAGGGCCCGCTTCGCCAAAGGAGGGATCTTATGTCACCCAAGACAGTTTGGTTGTTGTCAGTGCTAGTTGTTTGCGCTTATCCAGCAACGGCAAGCACCTACTACGTCGGCACCTGCAAATCCGGCAGCTTTTCTACGATCAGTGCGGCCTTAAACTCGCCAAACGTGGCGCCGGGGATCGACGATTATGATATGTGCCTCTCAGTACACCGAACAGGTAATTATCTCGAAGGATTTGACGCTCAAGGGGCTCAATAGCTCGACCGCAGATGGCGGGACTGGCGCGATATGGTTAGGTAGTGAGCCTCAGATCGCCAGAGGCGTATGCGGAATTGCTCTCTCAACCGTGACGAGAGACGCGAAAAATGGAGCACAAAGCGAAGCACAATAACTGCCGAATGAGAGCCCTTGAGTCCGACTTGAAGGCTCCGAGTCCTCCCTCTCCGCCAGTATATTTTCCAAGGGCTTAGATGTATATCGATGGCCATCGATATACGGTTCCGAAGTCCTTCACGACTTGAACGGGCGGCAATGGGCTACGGCTTGGACAGCTCAAGCATCCGCATCAGGTAGCTCGCCACGAACAGCAGCTCCAGAGCCTCAGACGGCGTCAGGTAAGGCAGCTCGTGCTTCTGGTGCGTGTACGGGTTTCTTATCCACTCCAGCGCCCCACTGAGAATTCCAGTCAGGCCCTTTTCATACGCTTCCTTGGTGCCCAGGGCGGGGTAGGGACGGACAAGCTCGTTTTCGGCAAACAGCCTATACCGACGCATGACCGGACGCAGCTCTTACTGTCGGACTGATTGAGCCGCTCCTGGTCTCATTCAGCTTGTTCTCATAGCGCTCGAACGCAGCGGCGACTGCCTCCTTCAGTTTGTTGTCGTAGAAGAAATGGGCGTAGCCATGGAAGTCCGGGTGGAGCAGGGGCAGCGCCGCCATGATCTCCTGAACCGCGAAGAACGCAGGCGCGGGGTTCTGCGCCGCCTTCTGCCCGGACGGAGTGATGACGTAGTTAGAGTGCTCCGTGAAGCGAATGAGGCCCTGGCTTTCCAGGAATTTCAGCGGCGCCCCAAGCAGCAGCTCTGTCACGGCTTGGCGCTCCCCTTCAGGAAAGTCTGAGGCCAGACCCCACGGCGGCCTATTGACGTTGTAGATGTTGAACGACCCTGCCTGGGCGAACCTCGATGCGCTGCATAGGAGGAGCTGGGCCTGCTTAGGAATGGAGAGGTGCTCAAGCTCTTTGTAGGAGGGCATCGGCCTCGGATTATACCTACCTTGAACTGCGACACTTCTTGCGTTTTCGAGTGCGAAGGACTGGCGTGGCGTTTGACCGGTCTCAGGCTGTGCCATCTTCATGATCAACCGCACCAACGTGCCAGCATTAAAGATCTCGGCTGAATTTCCACAATCATTGCTGATGTATGGACTCATTTTTACAAAAAAGCGACATTCGATTCATCTCTTCTAAAACAGACCTGCTTGGCTAGAGTCGCAGGCCTGAGACGGTAATTTGAGACCGTCAAAAGCACTTGCAAAAATCCTACGCCTGGAGGTAGTAGATGTCGTTCGGAAGACGCTTCACCATCCTAGGTTCGCTAGTCCTACTGGCCTTGGGGAGCCAGTGGAGCGCGAGCGCACAAGTTAGAGACAACAGCCAAATCAAGAAGGCTTTTGTTATTGCCATGGAAAATCATAACTGGACGCAACCGGCCAACCAGTTTTCTGGCCCCATCCAGCAGATTTTCCAGAACCCCAACGCTCCCTTCATCAACAGTTTGGTTAACGGCACAGCGGATGCCACCATCAATGGCCACCACGTCAACATCAGCCAGCAGGTGGCCTATGCCACTAATTACTACAATGTCCTGGCCACGGCCAGCGGGAACAACCCGCACATTCATCCTTCCGAGCCGAACTATCTTTGGGCGGAGGCGGGTAACCAATTTCACGATCGGCAATGACGCCGATCCCTTTGTCCCCAATGGCACCACGAACCAAGTCAACAATCAGGACAATCAACTGCACCTTGTACGCCTGCTGACACAGGCTGGAGAGACTTGGAAGTCATATCAAGAAGACACTGATCTGACCTCGGTTAACGGCCAGCTTACCAATGTTGTGCTGCCCAGGAATCAGTGGACTGTTCCGATCACCAGCTTCTCTGGAATCTTTGCCTCTGGTGTCAATCAGTTCAATGGCTCGGCGCAGTTTAACTACGCCGTGAAGCATAACCCCCAGGCGTTCTTTACGGACTCCAATGGTGGCGACGATCCCACACCGGCCAATCCGTTGTCGCACCAGTATTCTCCGCTGCAGCAGTTGTTCGTTGATTTGGCTATCAACACGGCAGCCGACTACAATTGGATCACCCCTAACCAGTACAACGATATGCACACCGCCATCACGGGAGGCTTCATGGGCCTGACCGGGGACGCGGCCAACATCAAGCAGGGCGACAACTTCCTGAGCATCGTTGTTCCCGCAATCATGGCCTCCCGGGCCTACAGGGCTGCGGTCAGTTTACGTAACTGGCCATAACGCTCATTGAGGGGTTCTGAGTGCTATGGGGATATTACGCCAACTGACGATGGCTCGGAGTCGCCGATGATTCCCCAACGCTCGCAATCTGGTTAGTTGGGAGACAAAACGGAAATTGCGACTACTCACGCTGCTGATTCAGTCACCGGGGCTATATTTTGATTCACACGGAAGAAATTGGTGGGATCGTATTTCTTTTTGATTGCAGCCAGGCGTGGCAAATTCGTACCGAATGCTGTCTTAACGACGTCTTCTGCCTCGACGTCGAGCGCGGAAAGCAGATGTGCGTTCTCCGAGAAAGGCCGTAATATTTCCTCGCCAGATCGGGCCCAGTCGTGGTGCATGTTCGTCTGCGCCGGATCGGTCCACTGCGCAAGAAACAAGATATCCCACGGCAGATGGCGATGCGGGAACGCAGTGGCTTCGCTCGAAACCCGGCCTGCGGCGCCGCCATAATATTCGACAACAACAAAGGAAAGAGGGGAACTCAGACGGTTGGCGTGCTCGACAATCGCAGAGATCGCATCGTCTGACAATTCCCGTTGCAGCGTGGACTTCCAATAATTGTGATTCCCGTCCGGGAACGATGGGCCAAGCAGCGACTGCATGGCGGGAAAGGGCATGGCCTGGATGCCATCAAGAATGGGGCTACCGAACTTGCGCAGAGATTGCAGGACGCGTTCCCCATCGGCAACATCGCCGCAATAGCAAGGGATCACTCCAACCAACGGAGAACCATCCGGACCGTGAAGGAGAGCGGCGTAGGCCGTGAGTTCGTCCGGAGCAGACGCCATGCAATCACGGAAGTGGCGGATCACGTCAATTGCCATCGCCCGAGGATAGAGGAGAAGGCCGCCCAGGACGGTCGCAACCGGATGGGCCTGGAATTCGAAAGAAGTGACCACGCCGAAATTTCCACCTCCGCCGCGGAGCGCCCAAAAGAGATTGTCGTTTTCAGAAGCGCTGGCAGTGAGCACTTTGCCGTCGGCTGTGACCACCTGCGCAGACAACAAATTGTCGATCGACATCCCGTATTTGCGAATCAGCCAGCCAACACCACCTCCGAGAGTCAGGCCACCAATACCAGTCTTGGACACGATGCCACAGGGGACAGCAAGCCCGAAGACATGCGTTTCTCTATCAATGTCCCCAAGAGTCGCTCCCCCTTGGACTCGAACTCTGCGGGTCGCATGATCCACGAAAACGGATCTCATTCGGGAGAGGTCGATCACCAAACCGTCGTCGCAGAGCGCACGACCGCCTACGTTGTGCCCGCCACCACGAATAGCCGTCGGCAGATTGTTCGCGCGTCCGAAATTGATCGCGGCAATCACGTCTGCAAGGCCGGAGCACCGAGCGATCACCCCAGGATGTTTGCTGACGCTTGCATTCCAGATCTGACGGGCCTCGTCGTAGCCGACATCCGCTGGCTCGAAAATCTGACCGTGAAATACAGATCGGAAGGATTTGATATCGACGTCGGACATGGCTGGGAGAGAATTGTACTCCACGTCAGAAAATGTGTCGCTCTGGTTCATCCAAGCGGTAGATGCGGTGCGGGTCAGTTGTCGTAACCGGCCATAGAAGCGCTCAAAACCCCGGTCGGAAGGTCAATGAGCGATATCGAGATTTAACGTCAATTGACCAGTGTGCTCGACAGCCGCAGGAGCAATCACGCATATATATGTGCACCGGTTGCACACGTTTAGTTGTTTTTGTCCCGCCGCTTGTGATAGAGAAAACGGATGATTCTTTTGAGGGAACGGACACACAGCTTAAGGGCAGCACTGTTGATCGCGCTGTTGGCAGGCGGGACCCTGCACAACGCCAGCGCAGAGGATAATGGCCTCGAGCGCACGCCGGTTCTCGGCTGGAGTAGCTGGAGCTTCATCCGCAAGGATCCCACGGCAGACCAAATGAAAGCGCAGGCGCTCGCCCTGCATAATTCTGGATTGCAGAAAATCGGGTACGAATACGTAAACCTCGACGACTTTTGGTATCAGTGTCCGGGACCGCAAGGTCCGAACGTCGACCCTTATGGCCGCTGGATTACAGACTCATCGAAATTCCCGGCTCAGGGAGACACCGATGGCATCAAGGTAGTGGCTGACTACATCCACAGTCTCGGGATGAAGTTCGGAATCTATGTAACGCCGGGTATTTCGAAGCAGGCAGTCAGCCGGAAGACGCCGATTAAGGACACATCGTACACGACCGCCCAGATTGCAGACCCGTCTGTAGCGGAGAACAACTACAACTGCAAGGGCATGATCCGTATTGACTACAACAAGCCTGGCGCGCAGGAGTATACGAATTCATGGGCAGATATGCTCGCGGCGTGGGGTATCGATTACATCAAAATTGACGGCATGAAAGACAGCAACGCCGCTGACGTTAAGGCATGGTCGAATGCTATACGGCAAAGCGGGCGGCCCATGATCTTGGACGTCACGCAGGGGGACTTTACAATTGCTATCGCCCCAACCTTGATGAAGTATGCCAATCAAT
Organism: uncultured Acidobacteriaceae bacterium; assembly: GCA_963710885.1. Classification (GTDB taxonomy): domain Bacteria; phylum Acidobacteriota; class Terriglobia; order Terriglobales; family Acidobacteriaceae; genus Sulfotelmatobacter. The sequence continues at coordinate 484,073 of CAVQCF010000045.1, read as the reverse complement.
GGGAATTCGCGCCCGACGTTGAATGCTATCGCTGCGAAAAGGGCGGTAGCAGCTACCCGCTGACCAGCTGGGCCGACGTTGCCAAACGCTTCAACTACGTGGCGGAGTGGCAGCCTTACGCTGGTCCAGGCGCTTTCAACGACTATGACTCCATCGAGGTAGGAAATGGCATCAACGACGGGCTGACCCCGGTCGAGCGCCAGACTCAGATCAGCCTGTGGGCGCTTGGAGCGGCACCCTTCATCCTCGGCATCGATCTTACTCACCTCGATCCAACGGATCTGCAGAAGTACCTAGAGAACTCCGCAGTCCTTGCTGTCGACCAGGATTCGGTCGCCGCAAAAAGGGTGCTCAATACCGGCAACCAGCAGGTGTTCGCCAAGAAGGAGCCGAACGGAGACGCGATCGTCGGTTTGTTCAACACCGGCAAGAAGGCAGAGGAAGTCTCGGTTCCAACATCCACCGTGGGCCTCCCCGAAAACGAAAGCGGCTATTCCGTGAGGGACCTGTGGACCGGCGAGACGAAGAAAACAAGCAGCACCATCAGTGCTATCGTTCCATCGCATGGGGTCGTCCTGTACCGCGTCACGGGACTTTAAACTACTCGATTGCTGACGACTCAAGTCTGGACGGGCGGATTTTCCGCACTTCAAGCGCTCCAGGCTCCAAAATCCTCTGCTGAAGCGGTCGGGCATCATTTTTCGCTGAGATCGAAACCGCGAGCATTTGAGTGAAATGGGGATTTTTCGTCAACTACACTATGCTTCGCTCGTGAGCTGACCTACATCCCTTGCCTTCGCCGATTTGTGGCTCGTATATTGCTGGCATGCCTGTCCGTAGCGTCCTTGCCGGTTTTCTTGGCTTGATACTGCTTCCGAGCCTGCCCGGTTGCTGCTCTGATCTTGCTTTGGTACACGCAAGGATCTACCCTTCCCCAACTCAACCACCAATCGAAGATGGGGCAATCCTTGTACATGAGGGCCGTATTGTTGGCGTCGGACCAAGCGCCAAAATCAAAGTCCCACGCGAGGCGACTGTTGTTGAGTGCAAAGGTCTGGTTGTGACCGCCGGTTTTTGGAACAGCCATGTCCACATCCTTATTCCTGGCCTGCTCCACGCTGAAAAACTCTCGTCGGAGCAGATCACTTCACAACTCCAGGCGATGCTAACGCGCTGGGGTTTTACTACGGTCTTTGACATTGCCTCTGTGCTGGAGAACACGACTCTCATCCGCCGGCGTATAGAAAGCGGAGAAGTGAGAGGGCCGAGGATTCTGACTGTTGGCGAGCCGTTCTGGATAAAAACGCCTATTTATGTCAGGCAATTCCTCGAATCCAATCACATCGATATTCCCGAGGTCGGATCGACAACGCAAGCGACAGAGCGAGTGCGCCAGCAAATCCATCTTGACGCCGATGGCATCAAGATTTTTGCAAATTCTATCGAGCAGGATGGCATCTTGACGATGTCTTTGGACTTGGCTCGCGAGATCGTCGCCGAGGCCCACCGTGCGGGTAAACCTGTATTTGCCCACGTATCGAACGATCAAGGAATCGAGGTGGCGCTTCAGAGCGGTGTCGATATTCTTGCCCATACCACTCCGGCCGTTGATCTCTGGACTCCGTCTTTTGCCGAACGACTGGCGGCAGCCCACATGGCCCTCACTCCGACGCTCACGTTGTGGGAAATCGAATACAAGGGCAGCGATCCTGATGAGCTCAAGAAGGGGATGAGCAAGGCAGCTCAGCAACTAAAGGCCTTTTCTGAAGCAGGAGGACAAGTCCTATTCGGCACTGACGTTGGCTATATCGAACGGTTCGATACTTCGGAAGAATTCGTTTGGATGTCTCGGGCTGGCATGAGTTTTAAGCAGATCCTTGCTTCGCTCACCACGAATCCGGCCCAGAGGTTCGGCGACGAGGCCCATAGTGGACGCATCGCCAAAGGCATGGATGGTGACCTTGTTGTTTTACGGGCGGATCCGGAGCAAGATGCGGCTGCATTTTCCAAAGTCCGCTACACAATCCGAAGCGGGATGGTCGTCTATTCAGACAAGTGAAATTCACTCACATCGCTGCAAAGTAGGAGGCTAGAAAGTACGCGCAACTGCGAACTGTTGTAAGCAGGCCTTAACACTCAAATTTCGACTCCTTTCGATTCACTTCACATCGGATCGTTCGGACGATGGTTGGGATAGAACTCGGACGCGTTTGCTGTAGGCGGAGGGTTACCACTCTCACCCTTTCGGTTGCGAGGTGGGTTCACAATTCCGCCATGGCCACGTTTTCCGAGGCCCCCCTATAAGTAGGGTCGAGGTCTGGCGCCGTGTCCCTTAGGTTCCGCCTACCTGGGGCTCCCCGTTTCCTCTGGGAGTGGGCTCACTAGCCGAACCGTAGACCGGTTTCCAGACCCCGCCGCGTCAAACCGAGCGTGCCCATTTCGGTCACTCGGCTTTCCTGGTTGTTTCGCATCAAGGGTTATGAGACCTATCGTGCCGGGGCGACTTTCGGGTTTGGCGCGTAACCTCGCACTCGGTAGTCTTTGAACAGCCCGAGCACTTGATAGAGCCACTCCTTACTCCATCGTTTCCAGCCGAATCCCTTGCGTTTCTTTGCGCGCATCATGTGCCGCCGGATTTTCTTTTCTACCCAGTCCTCGATAAACGCAAAGCACCGACTGGAGTGTCCTACCGCAAAGTAGTTCACCCAGCCCCGCAGGATCGGGTTGATCTGATCGATCACCTTCCCTACAGGTTGGCTCTTGTTCCGCCGGAAGATTTCCCCGAGTTTCGCCAGTATCGCCGTTCGCTTTTTCAGCTTAGGCGTGTACTGCGGTCGCCACGCTCCTTTCAAGCTGCGAACGAGGCGAAAATCGAAGCCCAGGAAACCAAAGCTTTCGCCTTTCCTTAGGTTCACGATTCGGCTCTTTTCTTCGTTGATCTCGACCCTGAGTTTTCCTATCTCCTCCCGCAATCGCTTGGTCACCGCCGCCACCAGCCAGTCATGCCGCGGATGAGCATCCACCAGTATCACCAGGTCATCCGCAAATCGTGCATATTGGATGGCCGTGTACTGTTTATAGCGGGTCGCTTTCCTTGCCCGTTCCAGCATCCGGTCTACCTCATTGAGGTAGAGGTTACTGAGCACGGGTGAAATCACCCCGCCTTGTGGAACCCCCTTCTTCCCCGTTGCCTTGAGAATCATTTTCAAGAGTCGCATCACCTCATCATCTCGGACTCGCTTCGCCACCTTGTCCAGCAGTAGAAAATGCTGGACCGTGTCAAAGTAGGCTCGCAGATCCAAATCGATGATTTTGGTCTTCGCCTCCACGATCCCTTGGGCCACGCGGTTGATCGCTTCATGAGCGGTCCGCTTCGGTCGGTAGCCGTACGATCCCGGTTGGAAATCAGCTTCGAAAATCGGCTCCAGGATGAGCTTGAGGGCCCCCTGGACCACGCGATCTCGGATCGAAGGAATGGAGAGTATTCGTACTTTGGTTCCTCCATCTTTTGGTATCTCCTTCTTCCGAACTGGTATGGGTTGATACGTGCCGGTGATTAGGTCCTCCCTAATCCGTTCGAGAAAACTGTCCTTTCCGCTTTCCTCAATGGCCTCGAACGTGACTCCATCTATTCCCGGAGCCCCGTCGTTCTTCTTGGCCATCTCGTAGGCTTCCTGAAGAGTCTCCCTTTTGCAGACATGGGCGTACAATCCCCAAAAACGCCAGGTTGGTTCCGTCTTCGCTTTGATGTATAGGTTCTTCCTCAGGTCCTGCAAACTAATGGGTGTTTTTATCATTCACCCTTGCCTCCCGTTTTTGTTCGAACCTTGCAAACAGCAGGGTCTCTTCGCTCCACGGACATTACTCCGCTTCTCCGCTACTGTTGACCCCTCCGACTCCCTCTCGTCTTCCACCGCTTTCCCGGTGTTCCCGGTTATACGGCTTCCTGCTTCCGCCCATTTCTGGAACGGGGCGAGGAGGGTCTCTCCAGTTGCTTGGTGTACCCTTGTCATCGTGCTGTCGCTTTAACCCCGCCAGAGTGGTCCGGCGCTTCGGTCAGTTTGCGTCGTCCCATGCGGCCTTCGCTCTACGGCAGAGAGCTCGGCTTTCTCTGGGTCTCCGGCCTTTCGAGGCCAAATCTGCGTTCACTTTCGTTACGGCCCGATGACTTGCTCACCATCCTAAAGATGGCTTTGTCGATAGGCATCAGAAATTCGATTTCTCTCCTCTCTGCTATTCAAGCTACAGGGCTTCTGACTATTACCCTGGTGGGTCTGTCTCCCACTGAGCACACTAGCCTTTTCCTGGACACGCTGCCGGACGGCCGAATTTCCCAGGTCCGGTTTGAAGCCTTGGTCTCTCGTCGGTGAGCCTTCCCATTTGCCACGAGGTTCAAGCGCTGGTACGCATACGCCCCGACGCCAATTGGTTTGCTCACAGCTTAGGTTCCTCTCATGCGTACGGCTCCGGTCGGCTCTGAGTCCGACCACCGCGCTGAAACTGGAACCACCAAGTGCCCAGAGTCCCTTTGCCGGATGTGCGGCGTTACCGCCCTCCGGGAGACGTGTACCGCCTCCTGCGGGGACATTACTCCCCGGTCATCGCTCTTACAGACTCATTCGTCGATCCCGTTCGGCTCTCCTCTCCTTCGGCCTAAGCCTCGTTCGAGGAGTCTCTGCAGGTTGCTACCAGCCCCTGCTGCCGGCGGGACCATCCCGACGTTATCTCTGCGAATCCTTCCCTGGGTGCCTGGGCCCCTGCCACGGCGGTTTCGCGGAGTGCATTTGCCTGTTTCTTCCTCCGCGTCATCGGCCTTCCCCCGTACACTATCGAGGTCGGCTTCCCGCTTTTCCCCGTCAAAACGATTTCATGACGGATCTCTTTTTCGGGGCTGCAGCCATTCCTTTATGTTCAGGCCCCCAAGTTTGCTCGCCTCCCAGATCGTTCCCACCGCTGCGACTTATCGTCGCAGGGCAGCCGAGGCTTTTACCTCCGAGCAGAACATGCTTTGTTGCCTCCGCATGCATCGGAGATGCTAACCACCCGCCCAGGCAATTGGTGGTGTGGGGACTTACACCCCACCAGATTCGCAGCCTTGTCGGCTGCTCCAGTGCAATAGAGATATTACGCCAGTTGGCGGGGCGGTTTCTGCGCTGGAGGCCGAATTTGGCGCATTTTCATGCCTGATTTTCCATGCCTGATTTGCCGTGACAGTGGCGGTTTTCAGCGTAGACTCCCTCATTTCAGGGGCGCGCCCAATCTGCCGTCCTTCTCCCAGCGGCCCGACTGAATCGGCCCCCTTCGAACGCCTACAAACAGGAGGCAGTATGACTCACAAAATGTTTCGCATCGTTTTAACGACTGTTCTTGCCAGCTTTGCGCTCAGTTCCGCTGTCTGGGCTGTGACTTGTTCAACCGCCTCTCTGAGTGGTACCTACGGGTTACTGCACGGCGGCACAGCAGTCACTGGCCTCCCTACCAGAAGCCTGGCCCAGTTCACGTTTGACTCAACGACAGCCACGTTTACCTCAGTGACCACAGCATCCCATAACGGCGTGATTACCACCGAGTCTGTCCCCGGAACGTACGCTGTCGCCTCGAACTGCACCGGCAAGGGTACGTGGGACCTCGCAACAATGAAGGCCAATTTCTCCTTTGTGGTGACGTCAACAGGGTTCTTCCTCGTCACGCAGTTTCCAGGCGCGACCCAAGAGGGATTCGGCGTGAAGCAGGGCTCCCCGACCTGCACCAATGCCGGAGTTGAGGGTAGTTTTGGGTTTCAAGCAACCGGCGTCTTCGTCGCAGGCGCGCCCGTCACAGGACCGGTAGCTTTCATCGGTGAGTTGAAGTTAAGCGTCAATGCTTCTGGAGACGGAGTGATAAGCGGACACGTTGCTGGTAGCGAGGATGGCATGCTTTTCACATTCGCAGAGGAACCCGTCACGGGTTCTTACTCAGTGAACACGGACTGCAGGGGCACGGCTACCATAACGCCGAAGGGGCGCTCCGAAATGCACTTCAAACTCGTGGTTGTGGACGGCGGGAACGAAATGCTAGCTATTGAGACGGACGCGCACACGGTTGTCAGCGGTACTCTGGAAAACAACGATTTGCTGCAATCATTTTAGGTCATCGTGGCGGCTTGACGTTATCAGGCCATTACACGTTTTGACCCCACTGCAGCGTGCTCGCCTTGTGCCCTGCGCCGCCGCCCATCCCATGCTTTCCTTCGATTTCCCCGCCTCGACGCGCGCGCGGGCCGGGGCTGTGGGAACCAGGGGAGGGGTGTAAGGGTGTTCACTCACTCGTTACTACGGAGGACGGACTTTTTTTCTCCTACCTCCTATCCCCCCGATTCGTTGACGGCCCCACTCCACCTCCGTAAGATGAAGCCACGAAAAGCAGGACCTCGATTTGATCGATCAGACCATCTCGCACTACCGCATCCTCGAAAAGCTGGGCGATGGCGGCATGGGCGTGGTCTATAAAGCTGAAGACACCGAGCTCGGACGCTTCGTCGCCCTCAAGTTCCTGCCTAACGAACTTTGTCGCGACCCGCTGGCCCTCGAACGCTTTCGTCGTGAGGCCCGCGCCGCCTCCGCGCTCAATCATCCCAACATCTGCACCATCTATGAAATCGGCAAGCACGGCGACCAGTCGTTCATTGCCATGGAGTTCATGGACGGCGTCACCCTGAAACACCTCATCGGGGGTAACCTCTGGACATCGATACCGTCCTCTCGCTAGGCATTGAGATCGCCGGCGGCCTCGACGCCGCACATTCCCAGGGCATCGTCCATCGCGACATTAAGCCGGCCAACATCTTCGTGACCAAGCGCGGACACGCCAAGATTCTCGACTTCGGTCTGGCAAAAGTCGCTCCCACCGCCAGTTCTTCCACCCAGACTCGCTCGACGAACTCGGCGGCCGCGACCGTCGACGATCAGCATCTGACCAGTCCCGGCTCCACCCTCGGCACGATTGCCTACATGTCCCCCGAGCAGGCCCGCGCCAAGGAACTCGATGCGCGCACCGACCTTTTCTCCTTCGGCTCGGTTCTCTACGAAATGGCCACAGGGCAACTCCCCTTCCGTGGCGAAAGCACCGCAACAATTTTCGAATCCATCCTGAACCGTACGCCTGCACCCGCCGTCCGCCGGAATCCAGACGTTCCACCAAGCTGGAAGAAATCATTAACAAGGCTCTGGAAAAAGATCGTGCTCTGCGCTACCAGCACGCCTCCGAGATGCGCACGGATTTGCAGCGCCTCAAGCGCGATACCGGGTCCACGCAGTCGGTCGCCGGGCAGCCCGCAACCAATCCCCACAGGCCCATCCGCAAGTCTCGCACCGCCCTCACTGCCGCCCTCGTCCTGGCCGCAGCGATCGGCACATGGTTCTGGCGCGAGAGAGAACGCGCTCCACAAATCGGATCCATCGCAGTGCTTCCTTTCGCCAACGCCAGCGGGAATCCCGACGCGGAATTTCTAAGCGGCGGGCTCACGGAGTCCTTAATCTCTAGCCTCGCGCATCTTCCCGATCTGAAAGTGAAATCTCGCGATTCCGTCTTCCGCTACAAAGGCAAAGAAGTTGACCCCCAGAAGATCGGCAAGGACTTGACCGTCGACGCCCTGCTCACCGGCCGCGTAGCCCAGCACGACGACACTGTTCAAATCACCGCCGACCTCACCAACGTCGAGGACAACACTGAAATCTGGGGCGGCCAATACGAACGTAGAGCGTCGGACATTATCTCTCTGCAACAACAGATCGCAGGCGATATCGCCGACAAGCTGCGTTCCCGACTCAGCCACGAAGAAAAACAGCAGGTCACCCACCAGGGCACACTGAACCCTGACGCCTACCAGCTCTACGTAAAAGGTCGCTATTCCTGGAACAAGCGCACCTACACCGATCTCAACGCCGCCGTCTCGTATTTCAATCAAGCCATCGACAAAGATCCCGCCTATGCCCTCGCTTATGCGGGACTCGCGGATGTCTACTCAGTGCTCGGCTATTTCGGCGGCGATCCCAATGACGTCGTTCCCAAATCAATCGCGGCCGCACAAAAGGCTCTCGAACTCGACCCCACGCTGGCCCGTCCCCACGCCGACATCGGTCTCATGAAGATGCTCTACTACTGGGATTTTTCCCAAGGTGAGGCCGAGTTCCGCAAAGCTTTCGCCATCGATCCCAGCGACGCGACCGCTCATCAGTGGTTCGCCGAAGTGCTCGCTTACATCGGTGGCCGCTCGCGGGAAGCAATTGACGAGGCCAACCGTGCCCATCAACTCGATCCGCTCTCACCCATCATCGCGGCCGTGCAATGCGAGGTTTTCAATTACGACCATCAATTCGAGAAGGCCATTGGGATCTGCCAGAAAGCGATCGCCGATAATCCATCCTTCGGTGCAGACCATTACCGCCTAGCGTGGTCGTACTGGGGCGAGCGCAAATACTCGCAGGCCACTCAGGAATTTCAGATAGCCGGCCAGCAGATGAATGACAAGAGTCTCGCGGCCTTTGCCGCTGCCCTCGACGAAGGCTTCCGCTCAGGTGGATGGCCAGCCGCTCTCCGCAGCGCGATCAAAGTCTCCATCGCGCAACGCGACGCAAAGACCAACTACCTCGGAGCATTCTGGATCGCGCAGTTATACGCGGAACTCGGCGACAAAGATCACGCCTTCGAGCGGCTCAACACCGCCTCCCAAGCGCACAACCTCTGGATCCCCACCCTTCGCACCGACTTCACTCTCGCCCCCCCTGCACTCCGATCCGCGATACACAGATCTAGTCCGCAAATTAGGATTCCCCCAGTAGTTTTGTGCGACCGGATCATGTGGGACGGGTCGCGTGGGACCGACACTCCGATCCACGCCCTCCACTTTGTCATCGGCTTGTCGTCTTGGAAAAACGGGGTGCCCCATATCTCGCGTCCTTTGCGAGAATTGGGGATTTCGATCTGGAAAAATTGCAGACAACACGGCGGGGAAACTGATAATCCGCAGTTACTTCGCCCAGCCAAGACCATCCGCAAACTTCCCCGCAACAATCACCTTCTGCACAGTCCACTCCGCCAGATCGATCGCCGCGACCTTCCCACTGGTGTTGCACGATACGTAGGCAATCTTACCATCGGGACGAATTAGTATTTCCTGCGGGGTGCTCGGCACATCAATGCGACGAACCACCTGCATGCTTCCCAAATCAACAACCGCCACCTGATTCGTGGACGGAACCGCGATCAGCAACCAACGACCGTCTGAAGTTGTGGCCGCGCCATAACCCGTGCCCGGCAGCGCTACCCATGTCTTCACTTTCTGGGTCGCGGTATCGATCACCGCCAACTGTGGTTTTGTTTGATCGGACGTAAACACCAGCTTGTCGTCCGCTGAGATTGCAATCCGCTGCACCTGCCCCGATACCGGAATCACCGCCACCGTCTTTCGCCCAACCATATCGAGCACCGACACGCTGCCCGGCCCAACATTCGCCGTATAACCGCGCTTCCCATCATGCGACAAGGCCAACATGTGCGACTCTTCCTGCCCGGTCGGCACTGCGCCCAAAATCTTTTTCGTCTTCGGATCAAGGATCGTCACGGTCTTATCCAATTCCGTTGTCACGTAGAGCAATCCACTCGCCCGATCCAACACCGCACAATGTGGCCGCACTCCGTGCCCAAAATCGATGTCTCCTACGATCTCGCGCGAGGGCAAATCAATCACCAGCATCTCGTGCCCGTCGATCCCCGGCTTTCCTACCCCGGAACTGCCGTAGATCGGGACAAAGGCCGTGTGCCCATCCGCCGAAACGGCGACCTCATGACCATGCACCCCGACAGTCTTCTCTGCAATGGTCGCCACTTCTTTCGCAGTTGCAGAATCGACAACGCTCACGTTCGTATCGCCCTGATTCACGACCAGCAGCATTTGAGCATGCAGGCTCGCCGGAACTAACCCAACGCAAATCCCGCACAGCAGTAGAAGCTGGAAGACAAGTTTTCGCATAGGTCCGAGAGTATACCGCCTCCATCACACTATTTCCCGGGCGTAATTCTTTAGCCGACTCGTCCTTCAGGCGAAGCGAAGAAACTCGCGCGGCCTAAGCCGCTGTGCGAGCCGACGTGATCTCTTGTTGACGGGCTCCCAGCCGTGTTCTACGTGTTGCTGATCATCGGGCGCAGACCTCCCGAAGAAGAACCGGGATTTCCTGGCCGTCGTCCGTTGCTTTCCCCATTCAACTGAATAAGCGAGGCTGCCCGACGGATGCCTTGTCCGCCGCAGCAACTTGCTCATGGGAGGCAACTCTCACACACGTCCGGCTTCGTTGCCTGGCACCGAAAAGCAGGACCTCGCGAATTCCTAAGAAAGGAACTCAAGATATACATCCAGGGACCTTAACCAAACGATCCTCTATGGACGATTGGTAAATGCGGCCTACGCCATCGACCCCGCAGACCTCACGAACCATGACCAGACCATTAACCTCGGTGCGTTGAACTATCAGGTCGTCAGTTCCATCTTTGCCCACGACCTCGCCACCAACATGTATCCCAGCCGCGGACAAGCCCGCGTATCCATCAGCCTCGTCCTCTAGGCCGCCACTGCGGGCGATGTCGTTATCGCCATCCGCGGCATGGAAGGTATTCAGGAATGGGTTCACGACGGCGAATTCCTTCTCGTCACTTGTCCGTTCCTGCCGGGCGCCGGACATACTGAGGACGGCTTCACCGCCGTATACATGTCGATGACGACCACGCTCGACCCCAAATGTCCGCGTGTCACGCAGTCATTGGCCGGCCTGAATTTCCCGAGGCCTGTCGCCTCGCTCTCCATCTGCGGACGCAGTCTCGGAGCCACGCTGCTCGCGCTCGACATTGCGGCCAACACGCTGTTCAAGAAAACCGCCGTCTACACCTACGCCAGTCCGCGCGCCGGAGGCCCGCAGTTCGCCGCAACCTATAACCAAGTCGTACCCAACACCAACCGCATCGCAGGGCGCCTCGACTTGGTTCCGAAGCTTCCCCTGCCTCCGCTCTATGAACACTTCCTCGGACTGTTCGAGGTCAACTCGATCGAACTCGGAATTCCGTTTCTCCGCCTTTAGGCTTCTGGAGTGCCTCAATATCCTCGCCGACTGCATGACTTACTTTGCCCTCTGCTGACTTCTACGGCACGGTCAGAATGAATCGCTCCACTCTCAGTCACGTTCTGTGACATGCCGCAGATCTCCCGCGGTAAGTTCGACCGCTTTCGAGGGTGAAGTCGAGGGGTGGCGCGACGGTTTAGGTGCGACCTAGCCGAGACCGGCCCTTTCGTTTGCCGGTGCCTCATTATCCCCACCATGCCACGTTTCCACACCCCCGCTTATCGAACCGGACAGGCGGAGTTACCGCATCCGGCTCTCGGAGAAAGTGTCACGCTTTCGCCCACGGAAAGCTGGCGGTCCGCGTGGTAAGTCGAACCAAGCCAAACTTCTGATGCAGGGCCTTTTGGGGAAACCGTGTATTTCCCCCGGCCCGCTCTTTGTGTTTGACACACAGCCACTGGCGTAGCCGCCGGCACGTATGTTGCTCCACGGCTCGGTAGGCGTTACTAACCGGACCTAAGCAGAAGTAGTTAGCCCAACCATTGATCTTCCGGTTGAGCGCTGCTACGAGCGTTGCCGCGCTCTGCTGGGTTTGACTCCGGCGGGTCATTTCGCTGATCGCCTTACACAAACGTTGCACTCGTTTCTTGGACGGAGTGGTGCCCCAATAGGCCCGCCCCGTCTTCGGCGAGTAGCATCGACCAAACGAGTACCCGAGAAAATCGAACTTCTCCTCCGGCAATCGACAGACCCGCGTCTTACTTTCGTTCACCGTCAACTTCAGCTTCAACATCATGTTCCGCATCAAGACCAGTGCCTCATCGGCTCGGCCACGACAACAGATCACGAGATCATCGGCATAATTAATGATGTACGCTTTCAGGCGCTTCTCGTGCCCCAGTTTCTTCCACCCGAGCACGAACCGACGCATGTATAAATTACTGAGCAGCGGGCTGATCGGAGCTCCTTGTGGAGTACCCCGACCTTCCTCCCGATTTCGCGTACTCCGATGTTTATTTCCGCGCTCGTCGGTTTCTTCCACGGGAGCGTCTAACCACATCTTGATCAGATGCAGCATGGCTCCATCGACCACCCGACGAGCTACCGACTGAAGAAGCTCGGAATGCGGAATACTATCGAAATAGCTACTGAGATCTGCGTCAACAATTTCTTGATGGCCAGCATAGATCAGCTTGTGGACTCGACTCACCGCGTCCAACGCGCTGCGGTCTCGCCGATAGGCGTACTGTTCCGGCTGCAGGTCGGCCTCGAAAATAGGTTCGAGAACCAAAACTGCCGCCATTTCCGCCGTCCGATCCCGGATAGCGGGCACTCCTAACGGCCGCTGCTTCCCGTCCGGCTTCGGTATGAATACCCGCCGCACGGGCAGTGGTTGATAGGTTCGACTCTTCAGCTCTTGCGCCAGTTCGTCCAACCATCGCTCTACTCCGTACGCCTCGATGTCCTCGAACCTCTGACCGTCCACTCCTGCTGCTCCACCATTGGCTTTGCAGCAGTCATAGGCGTAGGCCAGAATGTCCTTTCGGTACACCTTGTCGTACAGAGCATAGAAACGAAAGCTGGGCGATTCCTTCGCTTTCGCGTGCAACGCCGTCTGCAACTTCTGTACACTTGCGGGGGTTACTGGACTCATCGTCAATCCCTCTGTCTTCGTTGCTTCTTGCGTTTCCTTCCAACTGAGGCCCCTTCCCTCCACCGGCATTACCCGGTTTCATCAGTACTACGAGCCTCTCCGTCACCCCAGCCGGCCCGGCCTGGCTCTCGCGAGTTGCCAGTTGATCCCGACTGCGATCACCGCTGGGGCTTCCCGTGTTGCCTCTGATCCACTGTGTCTGCATGCCGTCGCCACTACCCCGGCAGGTCCGATGGAACCGATTCGCTCAGTACTGCTCCATCGACTTCGGCCTTCCCCAGGTTGCGAACGGGTCGGCTCCTGCATTAATCTTTTCGTGGCCTGCTCAGCGTTCACTCACGTTACGACCTACAGACTCGCCAAGTCGCCTTACGCGACCCTCTACACCGGAGGCTCCGACGGCTTTGTTGTCTCCACCGCCGCTCCGATTGCTACCGGGTGGAGCGATCCAGTTCCCGGGCGGGCCTTTCATCCCGCTGTGGACCAGCGCTTTTCACGGCGCACCGCAACCGCCGGATTTACCACCAGTGCGCTTGATGGATTTAGGCTTCGCAGTCCTGTGCCCGCTCGCCCGCCACCGTAGGCCTCCTATCCGGTTCTTGTTCATCGGCTCGCGTCTTTGCTCCACGCTTCTTTCCGGCCCCGCCTCGCGGCGAGTGTTGTTTCAGTTGGGATCGAACTCCGGCGCGCCGGCTGTAGGTGGAGGGTTACCAAGTCCGCTCTTTCGATTGCGAATTGGGTTCTCATTTCCACCATGGCTGCGTTTCCGGAGGCCCCCCTATAATCCCGTACGGCCGGATTTCCCAGGTACGGTTCGGAACCTTGGCCTTTCTTCCATGGGCCTTCCCAGCTTGGAGAGGTTTAAGCGCTGGTTCGCATGCGCCCCACTTCCGTGGTTTGCCCATAGCATCGTTCCACCTCATGCGTCAGCTTATCGCCAGCTCTGTGTCTGGCCGCCGCGCTGCCGATGAAACCACCAAGTGTCCAGAGTCCCTTTGCCCAATGTCGAAGCTACTCTTCATCGGGGAGACTACCTCGTCTCCTGCGAGGACATTACTCCTCGGTCATCGCTCCTACGGACTCATGCGCCAATCCCAAGTGTCTCTCCACTACTTCGGCCTTGGCCTCGTTTGTGGAGTCTTCGCAGGTTGCTACCAGCCCCTGCTGCCACCGGGACCTTCCCGACGTTATCTCTGCGAGTCCTTCCGAAGATGCTTGGGCCCTTACCACGACGGTTTGCAGGTTGCACTTGCCTGTTACTTCCCCTGCAACATTGGCCTTCCCCCGCAAGGGTTCCGGGTCGGCGTACCGTAAGTACCCGCTAAAGCGACTTCTCAGCGGAGCGAATTTTCGCGGTTGCAGCCATTTCTTTATGTTCAGGCCTCTTCGTTTGCTAGCCACCTTGGTCGCTCACCACCTCCACTGTTTCCAGCAGGGCAGTCTGTGACGTTTAACTCCGAGCAGAACACGCGTCGTTACCTTCGCATGCATCGGAGATACTAGCCGTCCAAACCAGGCAATTGACGGCGCGAGGACTTTCACCTCGCTAGACTCGCACTCTTGTCGGCTGCTCCCCCTTGCGCTTTGCTAACCCTTCGTCTCCATCAGACTGGGTAGAGGACTTGCCGGGTAGGCCCGGGGAATTTCACCCCGAGCCTCCCACAGATCCGGACGTGAATCTCTCGATTCATCCGGCTCGTGCCACCCAAAGAAGGCTGCCGCCTTCCATCAAGACAAGGAGTTCCTCCGGTTTCCCGTTGACTCCATCCCGATGTGAGTGGCCTGCTCCCTTTGCTCCACGGGCATTACCCCGCTTCCTCGCTACTACGAAGCAGTGCGCCCCTGGTCAGTGCATCGGTACTTTCGGCCTCGTGGGTCTCCACTTGTGCCTTTTCCCTTTGCATCACCGACCCGGTTCTCAAGTTCCGTACGAAAGCCCAGATAAGAGTCATGCCTCCTATACACCGGACCCCGCATGGCCAGTAAGTAGGTACCTTTCATGCTTGTTCCCGGGACAAGGTGAAGACCCCGGTTTTGGGTGTCGTCTCTGCAGCTTTTCGATGCTTCATCAGCGGATCGTTTGCACTCATCTCTCTTATCCACACATGACGTGATCTTCTGCCACGCCTTTTAACCATAACGTTCACCACCGCGGTCTTTGGACCGAAGCAGCTTATGGCAGTTTGAAGCCTCCTCCTACAAAGCGGCTCCGAAGGACCTACCTTCATCTCTCGTACAGCATGACGATCACTCGTCTTCTTGACACAATCACCCCCAAGCTGTCGAACATGCTCGGCACACAAGAAAACGGGCCGCCCATAGGCGGCCCGTCTGATTTTTAGCCAGAAGCTTAGGAGCTAGTCCCCCGCCACCGGCTCGGCAATCTCCGGCTTAGCAGCTTCCGCCGCGTGCGCCGTTGCCATTCCCATTCGGTTTCGTCAGCGCGCCCAGCGGAATGAATCCGTTCTCGGCGACGACCGGCTTCTCTTTCAACACGACTTCGCGATACATCGCAGCCATGCGCGCGTTGTAAGCCTCATCGTTGATCTGCGGCCCGCGCGCCTCAGCCTTCGCATCGGCAGTCGCCTTCTGCTTCGCATCCCGCGCCCGCACCTTCTCTTCGCGCGCGTTCTTCGCGATGCCCTTGCTGTCGAGATCGTGCTGCAGTTCGGTCGTAACCATTTCGTCGCGCAGCAGCAGCGTAGTGCGTGGCGTCTTCCATGTCCACTTTCTTGCCGCCGGCGAAAATCTCATGCCGCCCGTGCTCCTCGTACCACTTGGTGAGCGTGGCCGTCATGTGCATCTTCTCGATGATGTTCCGCCATCCCACGCCCGTGTTGTAAGCGCAGAACGAAATCTCGCCTTCCTGCGTCGCGTACGGAATAATGCACTGCTCCGTCCGCCGGAAGTCGTAATTGAACAGATCCTGGAACCACATTCCCGCGATGAACAGGAAGTTCCACCGGTCCTGCCGCCGCTTCATCACGTCTTCCACCGTGCGGTCCGGACCAACCTTGCCGTAGTTCTTGCCAGTGGCGTTGAAGTTCTTGTCGAACTTCTTCAGCAGGTCCATCAACTTGAAGTGCGTCGGCGACTGGAACGGATCGTAGTTCTTCATCAGACACAGCGCCATTCCGACCACCGTCAGAAACTTTCCGCGCGCCGCATCATTCACCTTGGCAATATCCTTCGCGAGCTGATCGCCCTTCAAGAACGCCGTGACCGGCACAGCCTCCTTAGTTTCCTTGTCAATCATCACAGCCATGCCAGTCCCGCAATTCGGATGGCAACCGCATGACAGTTGGCCCCAATCGTTCTTCACGTCGTTGACGTGCATCAGATCGGCCCAGTCGCTGAATGTTCCCATGAATGAAATCGGGAACCAGTCGCGCGTCGGCTCGCCGAGTCCGGTCTGATTCTTCACGTCGTGCGCCAGGTGCGAAAGCGTGTAGCGCTGCGCCGCGCGGCGATCGTCGGTCACGGCTTCGTCGCGGCCGGTGAAGCTGACCGGCTGGAAGCTGAGGAAGCTGATCGTCTTCGGATTGTCGAGCGCGAACTTGATGATTCGTCCCACCTGCTCGTTGTTGATGCCGTTCACGATCGTCACGACCGGAACGATCTCAACGCCGGCCTTGTGCAGGTTTTCGATCGCCTTCAACTTCACGTCGAACAGGTTGCCGACCAGGCGATGCGCGTTGGCTGCGTTGCCGATGCCGTCGAACTGCAGGTAGGCGTAGCGCATGCCGGCTTCGACTGCCTGCTGGCAGAATTCGAAGCTCTTCGCGAATTCGATTCCGTTGGTCGCGGCCTGCACGGAGTTGTATCCGACTTTGCGGGCGTAGCGAACCGCGTCGAGGAAGTAGGGCGACAACGTGGGCTCGCCGCCGGAGAACTGCACACTCATCTGCCGGCGCGGCTTGATGGTGATGGCGTTGTCGAGCATGGTCTTGATTTCTTCCCAGGTCAGTTCGTGGACGAATCCGACCTGGTTCGCGTCCATGAAGCAGGGATCGCACATCATGTTGCAGCGGTTGGTCAGATCGATCGTCAGCACCGATCCGCGGCCGTACTTCACCGTGGACGATCCGTGATGATGCAGCTTCTCGTCGTTGTGCGCCGTGATGTCGCGGCCGGGGAACACTTCCTCCAGATGCTTCGAGAACTCGGTGTCGATCGACATCACGTCTTCGAAGTGGCCGTGAGTCGGGCAATCTTTCACCATCAGAATCTTGCCGTCGCGCTCGACGATCTGCGCCTTGATCTCGCCGACCTTCTCGTTCATCAAGCACTTCATGCGGCAGGTGCCCGTCGAGAATCTGCTGCCGGATCTCCGGCACGCACTTCGGGCACAGCGAATCGGTCGTCCGCGGCCAGCCCAGCGGAGGCTTCGACTTTTCGTACGACTTGAGCAGCGGCTTTTCCGACCACTTCGGCGTGGGCGACGGATTCGGCTTGATTCGGTTCAAGCGCTCGAATACCGCCCAGGTTCCCTTGGCGGCGATGACGACTGCTTTTTCAACGTACTTGATCGGCTTGCGCATGGTAGCTTCTAGCTCCTGGCTTCTAGCTTTTGGCCAAAACCTCTTCGGCCTCTGGCTTTCGTTTCACTCGGATGGCGCCTAACACCTACCAGTTAGAGCTATCCCACAACCTGCGAGTCTGCGACTGCTTTTGCCTCGCCTTGGATGAACCTGAGAAGTATCATCCAAAACCTGTGGCTCTCCCCGAGAATGGCTCCCGGTCGAACCGACCTGGGTCCCTGACTACACTTTTCCCTGGGTATTTGACTGCACCTATCCTATTGGAACGCTTGGGAATGGCGCATCCATATCCCAACGAATGGTGCAAATTTGGGGTTTAGCGGTGATGTGCGGGATTATACGGAGCTAAGTCGTTGAAAGTAAAGGGAACTGGCTATTCAATGATGGCTCCGAGCGCGACACTGTTGCCAACGCCTGCTGTTTACTTAATCTGTTCCTTCGCAAGCAACAATGTGCGTCCGACGACGGCGATCGTCGCTCGTCAGATCAGCCTCTACTCGGCAACATCCTCGCGATAATAGCGGCCACTGTGCTCGGGTCATGCTGTCCGAGCGTGCCCTCAAGCGTATAGGAGCGCTCGAACGCGTTGGGACCGGTAATCTTCATGTCCCAGCAATCATTGGCTTGCGAGCCAAGGATGACAACCCGCCAGTCTCCTGCCCGGTCCGACAGGACGTGCTCGATCATCGCGATTACATCCCGCCGCGACTCGGCGTCGGCGGTGTTGTGCATTTCCACCGTCACAGGCATAGCCACAGTCTACGACATTCCTCGGGCTGCCCGCCCGGCTCGGTTGTGGCGACAGGCCATCCACAAAGGTAATTAGCCGCGGGGAGGATCGGAGCCAATAATTAAGGAAGCGATGGCAAGAGTCATCCTTGGAGACGGAGTGTCATCCTACAAAATCTTCTCTATATTTGCGCTCGTGTTCCTGAATGCCGGAGTTGCCTTTTCAGCCGATAAGCTCATTGCACTTACCTTCGACGACGGCCCGCGGCCCTACGTTTTGTTTGGCACCAAAGGCGAACATCCCGGTCCAGCCTTGGTGAACGTGCTCGACCAGAATGGCGTCAAGGCGACGTTCTTTGTCGTGGGATGGCGGCTCACCCCGAAGACCTGGGGAGAACGGCGTTACGAGGAGAACATCGGAATCACATGCATTGACGCCGCCGAGCAATTGGTGCGGCACGGCCACGAACTCGAAGACCACACATATAGCCATATCGAACTGCGCGGCGCAGAGCGGAAACGCGGAGAGCAATGGGTCATCGGTGACGTCAATCGTGGTGCGGAGGCGATCAAGGCGGTCACCGGCACACAGCCGCGCTACCTCCGTCCCCCAGACTGGATCGTTCCGGACGATGCCCGCCGCGAACTTGAGCGGCAGGGTTATCACCTGCTGACCATCTCGCAAGAGAACCCCATTGCATTGCGCGACGTGAACTCACTCGATTATTTGTGCACCAGAAATGCAGTCGAGTGCCCCAAGCCTTCCCTGGTAGAGGCAGTCTTGAGGCAGGTGGAACAGCGGGAAAAGCATGGAGTGTACACGCACATTCTCGCCTTTCACGAGTTGTCCACGACTGCGGCGGTCATGCCGGAATTGATCGCAAACCTTAAGGCGCGCGGCTACCGCTTCGTAACGCTGAGTCAGTACATGCAACTTGTCGGTACACGGCCCTAGTCGACGAATGCCACCTGAGGAAGTGTGGGACGAACGCATTCGTCCCTTCCCCGAGCGAAGCGAGGGAAGGTTTATCTGGCCGCGCTCCCCCCCGCGAACCACAGCCATGGGCAACTATCGGGTCTTTATCTTGGGATGCCCTCCATAATTTTCGGCACTCGGGATTTCCATCGTTCCTCTCGCCCCTTTTTCGCAAATCGCGAACGTCCGCCCTGGCCGCGAACAAAGAAATCTCAGAAAATGCTTGCATTAAGTATAGTGATATAGTTAACTATATCACTATGGCGAACAGAAGTGATTCGCCTTGAACCTTAGTTCTTAGCGAACCCAGAGTCTGCCGCCGAGAGAAGCATTGAGGAGAATGCAGATGAAATCCATTCGGTTGCTGGTGCCCGTGGTTTTACTGTCTCTCTGTGCCATGGCCGTGGCGCAGTCCGACGCGCAAAGGTCGTTCGACAAAATCAAAACGCTGGAGGGCTCGTGGGAAGGCCACGTGACTACCACCCCACCGCACCCTGACATCGACGGCAAGGCAATTCAGGTCTCGCTTAGGGTCACGTCTATGGGCAACGCCGTCGTGCATGAAATGACGGGCATGGGCCGGCCGGACCACCCGGTCACGATGCTCTATCTGGACGGAGAGAAGCTGGTCCTGACGCACTATTGTGATGCTGGCAATCGGCCGCGGATGGCGGGCAAGATTTTGCCCGATGGAAAAACGGTGGACTTCGATTTCCTCGATGTCTCCGGCAGCTTGCAATATGGACACATGCACCATGCCGACTTTACCGAGGTCGACGCCAATCATCACACCGAGGATTGGACTTACATGGAGCCTGGGGACAAGCCGGTCCGGGCGCACATGGAGTTACAGCGGGCGAAATGACGGGAGCGTATGTTCAGTAAGGTGATTGGGAACCCATGATGGACCGTGAGTGGAACGACAGTCAGCCGATTTACCGCCAGCTTCGCGACCGCGTGGTCGCGATGATCCTCGACGGCGTGCTCAAGGATGGCGACCCTTTGCCCTCGGTGCGTACGGTTGCGGCCGAATATCGCGTGAACCACCTCACGGTCCTGAAGGGTTATCAACAACTGGTCGACGAGCAACTAGTCGAGAGCAGGCGAGGTCGCGGCATGTTCATTAATGCGGGCGCGCGCCATCTGCTGCTGCAGGGCGAGCGCCAGAAGTTTCTCGCGGAAGAGTGGCCCAGGGTTCAGGCGACGATTCAAAGGCTTGGATTGAAAGCGGAAGAATTGCTGGATGGCGGCGGCAAAGGCCGGCCGGATTCCGAGAGTGCAAGCCAGGTGCCATGAAGGCAAAGACCCAAGAATAAAAAGCAGAGACTGAAGAGAAGGAGCGCCGAAATTATGGCATGCATTGAAGCACGCGGACTGCGCAAGTCATTCGGCACTACCGTTGCGCTCGACGGCGTCGATTTGCGTGTAGAAGAAGGCCGCATTCTCGGACTGATCGGGCCCAACGGCGCGGGCAAGACAACTGCGCTCAACGCGATTCTTGGCCTCACGCCTTATCAGGGAGAACTCAGGGTGTTGGGGCGCGATCCGTGGAGCGAGCGCGACCAACTCATGCGCGATGTCTGCTTCATTGCGGACGTTGCGGTCCTGCCCCGGTGGATTCGAGTTTCGCAGGTGCTCGACTACGTTTCCGGCATCCATCCGCGGTTCGATCGCGCGAAGGCGGAAGGATTTCTTGCGAAGACCACGATGCGGCACGCCAGCAAGGTCCGGGAATTATCGAAGGGCATGGTGGCGCAGTTGCACCTCGCCCTGGTCATGGCGATTGACGCGAGACTGCTTGTCCTCGACGAGCCAACGCTTGGACTGGACATTCTCTATCGCAAGCAGTTCTACGATTCCCTTCTGAACGACTACTACGACCGCAGCCGCACGATCCTCGTCACGACGCATCAGGTGGAGGAGATTCAGAACGTGCTCACCGATGTGATGTTCATCGATCGCGGGCGAGTCGTTTTCAATTGCGGTATGGAAGAATTCGAGTCGCGATACCTGGAAGTGATGGTGAATCCCGAGCAGTTGACTGCGGCCCGCGCGTTCAAGCCGATGTACGAGCGCCCGGCGCTCGGCCGCAGCCTCTTGCTCTTCGACAAGGTCGATCGTCAGCAACTCACCACGCTTGGCGAAGTGCGCACGCCTAGCATCGCCGACGTATTTGTTGCCGTGGTGGGCAATCGCGCTGGCCAGCCCCAAGGAGTCGCGCAATGAATACGCAATCGAAGGCTGTGTCCCAGTCTCTTCCCGAATCACAGGAAATGGCCTCCACGTTCATTTCGGCGACGCGGCGCCTGTACTGGTCCGTGCGCCGCGAATTGTGGGAGAGCCGTTCGATCTACATCGCGCCGCTGGCCGTCGCGGTGCTGTTTCTGTTCGGCTTCCTGATCAGCGTAACGCATCTGCCCAGCAAGATGCGTGGCGCGGGGGCGCTTAGCCCGATGGAGCAGCACGCGTTGAGCGAGGAGCCGTTCGGATTGGTAGCGCTGCTGCTCATGGGGACGACACTCATCGTCGCGATCTTCTACTGTCTCGACGCGCTGTACGGCGAACGTCGCGATCGCAGCATCCTTTTCTGGAAATCGCTACCGGTTTCCGATCTGACCACTGTGCTCGCGAAGGCGAGCATTCCGCTGGTGATTCTCCCGCTGCTCACCTTCGCGATCACCTTGGTTACAGAAATGATCATGCTGCTCATTAGCAGCGCAGTACTGCTGGGGAGCGGCGTGGGTGTTTCAACGTTCTGGAACGGGCTGTCGTTTTTCCAGATGTCGATGATCCTGCTCAATCACCTTCTGGGCGTTCATGGGTTCTGGTACGCGCCAATTTATGGCTGGCTTTTGCTGGTGTCGGCGTGGGCAAGACGAGCCCCGTTCCTGTGGGCCACCTTACCGCTGTTCGCGATCGGTATTCTCGAGAAGATTGCCTTCAACACTTCGCATTTCGCCAACCTCGTGGGTTCCCGCTTCGGCGCCGGCGGAGAGGATACCGGCTCCAAGGCGATGAGTATGTCGGCCATGCTGGCACTTCCCGGCCCGGCACAACTTCTGCGCAGCCCTGGCATGTGGATGGGGCTGCTCGTCACTGCAATATTCCTCGCCGCAGCCGTGCGCCTGCGGCGCAATCGCGAACCGATTTGATTCGCGCGAAGGAGAGTAACAATGTCGTACTCGCCCGTTCTACTTCTTCACATCACCTCTGGCACGTTGGGTATGCTGTCTGGATTTGTGGCAGCATTTCTGCGGAAGGGATCTCGGCAGCATGCTCGCGCGGGAAACGTATTCGTAATCGCAATGCTCAGCTTGTCGGCGAGCGGAGTCTACCTTGCATTTCTGAGGTCCCAACCGGGCAATATTCTGGGAGGCACTCTCACCTTCTACTTGGTCGCAACCGCGTGGATGACCGCTCGGCGCCGTGAGGCGACAACGGATATGTTTGACTGGACGGCGCTTCTGGTGGTCGTAATCCTCGCCGCTGTCGAAGTGACATTGGGACTCGAAGCGGCGACGGGTCCAACGGGGCTGAAGTATGAATATCCCCCTGGGCCTTACTTCTTCTTGGGCTCCGTGGCCGCGCTCGCAACCGCTGGGGACATTCGCATGCTGATGCGCCACGGTATTGCTGGCAAACGACGGATCGCGCGGCATCTCTGGCGCATGTGCTTTGCACTGTTTATCGCCGCGGGGTCCATCTTCATGGCACGGCAACAACTCTTCCCAGATCTACTACGCAAGACAGGCGTACTCCTTTTTCTGAGTTTCCTGCCGCTGATGTTGATGATTTTCTGGCTGGTGCGCGTTCGCTTCGCTGATGCTTACAAGAGGATGTCGATTTCAAGCAGTGTCGATACTTATTCTCGACGGGCTTCGCCTTCGTCCTCAGAAGGTAGTTGGGCTGGTCACTGCAGCGGCTGTCCTGACGCCAGCACGCCCTTGCCGGTAGCCCAGGGGTGGATTTCTGTTCTGAGCAGACCGTCTTTTACGCTTGGATCATCTTGCAGCAGTTTGGCAGTCTGCTCTGGCCCAACCCGGAAGATCTCGACTCCGCGCAATTCGCCCGGATCGCTGCGTGGGAACAGCCCGGCCACCGCCAGGTTTCCCTGATCCGTCATCTGTCGGACGAACGCGGCGTGTTGTTTCCTCGTATCCAGCACCTCAGGCGCCGTGCGGTTCCAGTGCTCGCCGCTCTTCATAAGAACCAGCGTGTAGGTCTCCATTCCCGGAGGCTCAGACGGATTGTGAATTGCACCCGGATCGATGAGCCAGGGCCCGTGCACCTCGGCCGCTAAGCGGCCTGCTTTGACCGCGGGATCGGCGTTCGCCCACTCCTGCACCTGCTTCGCTGAATCCGCCTGAAATACGAAGATGCCCCGGAGCACCGTGTCGTCCATGAACGGCCCGGCAACCAACATCTTGTGTTCCGCCACCATCTTGCGGATGTTGGCCATGTGCTCTTCCTGCAGCTTTTCGCCAGCTTCCTTACTCAGTTGTGGTGCGTTCGCAGGACGATTCAACAGGACAAGGTAATATTGCGCAGAATTGGAGGTCGCGACCGCTTGCGCAAACGCAACACCTGTCACTGCGAGCACGCCGAGAGCAATCGCGGAAGCGAAAGCGTTCCTCTTCATGGCGAGGTTCAGAATACACCCGCTCACGCAATTGCGTTCGGACGCGGGCGGGAGCCTCCTCTCCAAATTCAAACGGAATCCCCAAGCATCGAGCATGGCTCAAGCTTGGGACATAATTCGGGCGCTCAGCAGTGCTGGGTTTCTGGCGGGTGGACCAAAGCGGAGTTCTAGGCGGGCCTCAAACGTCGACCGCTCGCCTTGAAACACCGATTCGCGACTTACGAAACGAGCTTAGGGGCGGGCCGCAGCGGCCAAGGTCGGAAATGCCCGAACTTCCGCGGCCGGCAACTTGATCGCTACACGCGCGCCGTGCGGCTGCACGTTTTCTATCGTGAGATCTCCGCCACGCTTCTTGATGATTCCGTAACAGACGCTCAACCCAAGTCCCGTTCCTTTGCCCGGCGGTTTCGTCGTATAGAACGGATCCAACGCGCGGTGCGGATTGCCAAACCCCGGGCCTGTATCCTCCACTTCGACCACTACCCAGGGACCGCCCTGGTAGGCGCGAATACTGATCCGCTGAGCTCCGGCCGTTCCCTCCAGAGCGTCGCTTGCGTTGTTGAGCAGGTTGAGGAGAATCTGTTTGAGTTCGTCCTCGCTGACTGCAAGTAGGGGCAGGTCCGCTGCAATGTCGAGTTGCACTCGGACGTTGCGGCTGCGCGTGTAGTATTCACTGAGCGTCAGCACCTGTTGCACGACTGGAGCGAACAGTACTGCCTGATTGTCACGCGCGCCTTGTCGCGAAAATCGAAGGAGGTTGTCGATAATCCGATTCATTCGGCGGGCTTCACTCACTAGATTTGCGAGTTGATCGCGCGCTTGCGGCGCCGCGACGGCGTCGTTGATCAGCTCGCCATATCCCATGATCGCGGTGAGGGGATTGTTGAGTTCGTGGGCAACGCCCGCCAACAGTTGGCCCAGGGCAGCCAGCTTCTCCGAACAAACCAGTTGCGCATGCAAGGACCGCAGTTCGACGGCGAGCGCAATGTCGGTTGCGAGACGTTCGATGTGCGACAATTCGAGCGCGTGGATCGTCCTGGTATCTCGTGGCGCAGCCAATTGAATGCAGCCCAGAAATTCGCCACCATCCGAGCACAGCGGAATCAAAAGTTCTTCGCCATTCCTCCACGGAGCATTCGGGTTCTCGCGCAGCCCAAACAGGATTGCTTCGTACCGCAGCAGTGCGTAGGAATTCTTGCCCATGCGGTGTGCCTTCGCGCACAAATTCTTAATGGAATTGAGCGTCCAGTCCCGCATTTGAGCCTGCAGATTCCGCACACTCTCAGTCGGCAATCCGCTGGAGCCGGCCACCTGCAACCTGCCGTTCGCATCCTCCAGTTGGATCGCCGCTACACTGAACGTGCTGACGTCAGTGATGGCAGAGGCAATTTCGGGACAAATCGTATCCAACTCGGCCCCACTCAGGAGCCGGGAGGTGATCGCCGAAAAGCGTTCCAACCGGCGGTCGAGCCGGTCTGCCTTATGTTGCATACCGGCGATCGACTCTGACTTGTCTTCGACGACTGCCAGAATCATTCCAAAAGCAACGAAGATCTTGGGAGTGTTCCACAGTTCGCCTGGAACAATCAGGTGCGGAGCGAGGCGATCGAGCAACCAACGGATCGGAAATGCCGCTCCCCAGCTGACAAATCCACCAGCGATTGTCAGAATGGCGGGCGACAGACGGCGGTCGTTCTGGCAAATGAACACGCCCGACAAGCCAAATCCGATGGCAATCAGAGTAATCGCACCTTCTTGAAAAGAGCCGAGCATCGCGGCTCCAATGGCCCAAACGCCGGCAAGCGAGCACAAGAACGTTGCGGCCGCCAACGACGACGACAGCCGCCGACCCGCCTTAAGCAAGAAATACGCGGCTCCTCCGAAACAGGCTATCAGGCACAAGGTGTAAGGCCAGCGCACCTGCACCTCGTAGGCGGCGCAAACCGCGTAGGCTACGGAAGGCGCGCCTAGCATCACTAGCAGGAGTATCCGCTTCGCGTGGTCTTCAGCCGTCGAAGAGACCGAAACAAAAAAAGCCACTACAGCGGCTTGCAGCGATCCGCAATCGATCGCCAGGAGAAACGAATTGGCAGGACCATGCTCCGGCTCGAGCAATTGCGCGAGGAAATGTGTGAACACCAGAGTCCAGCTTACCGTCCAAAGGGTCAGGCGGGCGCTGCGCGCGTGCCGTTTCAGGCACACAAAGATAATCACCAGCGCGCCGGTGATCAGAAATGTCGGAACCTTTTCGAGGACCATTAAGAACGCATAGGGGGAAGAAAGTATAGCTCCATGGTAACTAAGGGTAACCAAACCTAAGTCGTGGGACAACGCCAGAACGTGCCATTGGCATGGCACCGAAGTTAGGGCGCGTGCACTCTTGTGCCAACCCTAACATCACCGCCGAGGGCTGCCCAGCTTTCGAAGAATCGCGAAAGCTGGGACTCGGCCGCATTGTTTCTTGTTGCTGAAAGCTGAAACCTAACAGCTCCGCTTTAGAACCTGACGCCGGCGCCTCCGGTAATCATGTTGCTCTTCCAGTTGTAGAGGCCACTGGGATTACCGCCATTGTTCCAGAAACTGAAGTAGCGGGATTCGTAGGTACCCTGGACATACCACCACTTGCCGAAGTTGCACCCGACGCTTCCGCGCAGCGTGTAGCCGTGGTCGAAGTTCGGTTTCGGGGTTTGGACGGGTGCCGACGTTTTGTAGTGTGGGGTAAATTCCGGCCACCCTTGTACCTCCACGAACGCGCGCTTGCCATTGCCGAACCGGTACTTGATGACGATGGGCAGCTCGAACAGGTTCATGTTGTAACGGTTCAGGATCTGATTATCCAGCGTCGCCGGCGGGATGAGAATCTTGCGGACCTCGCCGTTCACGCCTATCGACAGATTCCGGAAGCCCCAGGCGACCCCACCGTACACGGCATATTCCTTGGTGTGATTCGAAGTATCCGAAGGAGCTCGGAACTCACCTCCAGCCACCACACTCGGGCGTCCAGTTTTTGCGGAAGCCGGGATGACCGTCACCTCGCCGTTAATGTCGATGACGGCGCTGGAGTTGGACGGTAGGGAGCCGAACCGGTCTGAGGTCTGACCGACATTCAGGTCGAGGGTCCCTCGTTGACAATAGGCCGGGACCGTGGCCAAGAGAACTACAAATAGGAAAAGTGCAATCGTGCGGACTCGATCCGCCGTGCCGGGCTTCATCAATACGTTTCCTCCCCAATGGGCAGTGTACACTTCCGTGAATCCCGTCGGACAACGAGCCGGGTTCGACCAATCTTTGAGTTTAGCTTGTGTAGTGCTAATTGTCTGATGCCGGGCGGGAAGGAATCGTTTTATGGACGGCTTGAAAGGAACGATGCGAGTTTCGCGGACGGGGGTATCCGTCCGCGCCACGCAGTCGCCAGGCGGTGGCCCGGCGGTCAAAAAAGAACCTACGAGCCTTGCTTCTCGAAAACTTTCTCGGCTTTCTTGGCGGCCACTTTTACTTTGCGGTAGGCGCGGGCCACATCGCCGAGAGGAGCGGGCTCGGGATAGGGAGAGCCAAACTCCCAGAGAGGAACTTCTCCGTGGGCGTAAGAGTAGGTTGTCGGCCCGCCGCCAACCAGAGATCGCTCAGCCGCCAAGGCGGTGAAATCAGCGTGCAGAGGATGCTCGGGAAGCATCAGAATCTGTGGCTGGTTGGAAAGCACAGAGGCTCCGGTTTGTCCGAAGGCGGCAGCGGTACATAAAAAGAAGAGCACGAAGAGTGTGATTTTCATAGGTATCGGGTCCCCAATTCACAGCAGTAAGGTGCAACCCCGATTCCAACCTAAAGGGCTTATTGTTTTTAGACTTACAAGCCATGTACGGGAGCCGATGCAAGACTTTGCACAATTAAGGAAGGGCGTTCCCCGGGGCCAAAAGCCGCGCTGGACACGGGAAGTAACGAACGGCGGCACGCGGCAGACCCTTGCCTCCAGATTCCTGCGTTGCGCAGCGTGCTCTTGCAGTGTATGTTTCCTGACAACTTGAGAGGGTGAGGCGCATGGAGATGCGGGCGGAGCAGAAGCGAACGCGGCAATCAGCGGCACTGTTGATCGTCCTGATGGGGGTGTGGGTGGTGGCTGCGCGGGCGCAGACGGACTGCGCCGACGGGAATGGCGTGTTGGACACGAATCCGCCGAAGAATATGACGGTGGCGGAACTGATCCAGAAATTTTCGGCCGAGGAAACGAAGGTGAAAGAGGCGCGGACGCACTACACCTATACCCAGGACGTGCTGGTGCAAACCTTGAGCGACAAATCGTCGGTCGACGGGCAGTTTCACGAAATCACTGCGGTTTCTTACGATGACAAGGGCAGGCGTCTGGAAAAAGTAACGTTTGGCGAGCAGTCGACGCTGCGACAAGTTCAATTGACCCAAACTGATTTTGACGACATTCGCATCTTCATGCCCTGGATCCTCCCTGCCGACGAGGTGGCGCAATATAACCTCACCTACGCTGGGCAGCAGCATGTGGACGATCTGGATACGTACGTGTTTCACGTCGAGCCGAAAAAAGAAGAGAAGGGGAAGCGATATTTTCAAGGACGGGCGTGGGTCGACACTCGCGATTTTCAAATCGTGAAGCTCTGCGGTAAGAGCGTGCCGGACGCGATCAGCCGGAAGAAGAATCAGCCGATGGATATTCGGCCGACATTTGTCGGCTACCGGCAACTGGTGGATGGATACTGGTTTCCCGCGTATGCACGCGTGGATGACACGTTGCACTTTGGCGTGCAGGCGATCCACTTGCGGGAGGTTTTAAAACTGACGGGCTACAAGCGGGTCGGCGCGACCGCGGCGTCGGCAAAACCTTGATGCGTGGGTCGCCAAGGGAAATCAGCACGGCACTTGAACCAAATCATGAGGTATGCTGTACTTCGTCTATGGCAGAAGAAAAGAACCGCAGTAAAGACATCGTTCTGTGGATCATCACCGTGCTCCTCGTGGGGCTGGCGATCTTCTGGTACATGAAACCTCGGTAGTTTCTCCTCGAACATTCGCGTCCGCCGGACCGCGAGCATTTTCACGTCTGAACACCGCAGTTAATCATATTTCTTTACTCAGAAATCAGCCCGTCCCGCAAGGGCGAGTTTTTCTTTGAGCTCCCCGATGGAAGCAAGGGAAGACCCGGTTATGCCTGGGCCTTTTTACGAAATACGAAAATGCCCTTGCGATTTACAAAAACAGAAAAAAACAGAGGCTTAAAACACTTGCACATTGACTCAAGGTTTACTCAGAGATAGAAAATGTGCTGCTTCAGAATCAAGAACTTGCGGAAATCGATGTTGAACGACCGCAGGTCCGGTTCGGGTTCGATCGTCACTTTGTCGCCAGAAAGAAAACTTCAAGGAGACAAGATCGCCTATGAACAGAAGAAGTAATACTTGCCTGAGTTCAATTGCTGTCCTGTGTGCGTTGCCCTGCCTGGGACTTGCCGTAAACGCCCTAGCCCAAGACGCTCAAGTGGAGACGCCGCGCGCGCGGTACGCAGTGATGCCTGCTCACTTGCGCCCCGACGTCGCCACTCCGGCGGTGCCGCTACAGAGCTGGAATGGGTCGTTCACCTTCGGTGGAACGAACTACACGTACAACATGGTAGGCGCAGCGCCCTCCAGCAACGCCACCGCAACTATCACGACCTATATCATCCCGGTCAAGGTCGTGATCACAGCCCGCAACGGGAAAAAGGCAACTTTCGACCCCTCGCACGTGCTCTCGAACGGCAACACGGTAACGACCAACACCGTCGATTCACCCATCTTTGACTCCACCACGATCTATACTCAAGGCAGAGTCGACGTGGGGACGACCCAGTACATCGACGCGTTTCAGCGGGCGAACTTCTGGGGAACGGTGAAGTCGAACTCAAACTCACACCTGTTGCTGAGCCCGACCGTACTGGCGGAGCAGACTTTGAGCCCGACGCGAACCTTTGGGAAGACAGGAAGCCCGTTCGGCTTTACGGCGGCCGAAGTCGATATCAACTGGTTTGACTCGCAGATTCCGGCCTTGATCAGCAAGTTCGGAATTCAGCCCAATCAATTACCTATCTTCCTCCTCTATGACACCTACCTGACCCAGGGCGGGAGCTGCTGCATCGACGGCTATCAACAGCTCTGAGGGCAGCACCAGCAATCCGCAGTCTTATGCGGAAGCTACCTACGTTGATCATGCGGGCGCATTCTCGCAGGATGTGTCTGCACTGTCGCACGAAGTAGGCGAGAGGGCGGAGGATCCGCTTACCGTCAACTTCAACGGAAATAACACGCCGTGCGGAATCCTAGAAGTCGGCGATCCGGAGGAGGGAGACGCCAATTTTTGGAGGCTTCCCCTATGCTCTGCCCGGGTTCACTTACAACGTGCAGGATCTCGTGATGCTGCCCTATTTCGGAGCACCCGCCAGCACCTCCGTAATGGATGGCTGAGCTTCCAACACAATACGTCGTTGTCGATGTGTTCGAACGGATCCTAGACCGCTGTTGGTCCTCCCCCATCGCAGGCCCGCTCCGCAAGGGGCGGGTCCCTTTCTCGAACCTCACTGCAACAGGCAACCGTACAGACGCTGGACAACGTGTGTTGAGAAGTGTTGTGCGGTCTACACGATTTTCAACCGGAGAGTAACCCCCTTCCCGTCGACGCCGCATGGCCAATCTACTGCTTTTAATAAATGCACTCCGGGAAATCATCGGCTGACGGCTTCACATAACTCAAGACATTTCTCGAAGCCCCGACGCACGCGGAACTTACAGATCGCATGTTATGGAAATGGATTTGCCCCTTCTTCTTCCGTACCGAATTTCTGTGGGGAATGCGGCTGAACACAAAACAGCGCAAGACACAATTCAACAACTCCCTGCCGGTACGAAGGAGAATGGAATGAAATCCGCCTTTGGGAGCAAGTTTTCTTTGGCTGCGGCACTTGTTGGTTTGATTTTAAGTGCCACGTTTTCGCTCGCACAAGGAATCGTTACCGGAACAATTTCGGGGGTGGTGGAGGATGCACAGGGCGCGGTGCTGCCCAACGCCAACGTCACAGTGACGCATGTGGCCACGAACCGCATCTTCACAACGCAAACCACTTCAGCCGGAATCATTGCGCTGCGCGATTTGCCGCCTGGAGCATACGACCTAAAGATTCAAGCGCCGAGCTTCCGACTCTACGAATCGAAGAATCTAGTCGTTGCCGTGGGCAAAGACTCGAGTCTAGGAACCGTAAAGCTGCTGGTCGGCTCGTCGACCGAATCGGTGACGGTGGAAGGCACAGCACCGCTGATTGAATCCACAACGGATCAAATCTCGGAAACCTTCAGCACAGAAAAAGTTGCCAGCCTTCCGATGGGAAATACATTTGATTCCTTGGCCATGTTCATCCCGGGCGTCGTCACCGTCGGTGACGCCAGTTTCAGCAACAACAACGGCGCAGAAATGTCGGTGAACGGATTGCGCGCACGCGCCAATAATTTCCAGATCGATGGCCAGAGCAACAATGACAACTCCATTGCCGGACCATCCATTTTCTTTGGCAATCAGGATGCGATTTCGGAACTGCAGGTCGTGACCAACTACGACGCCCAATTCGGCCGCAACACCGGGGCGGTCATCAATTACATCACCAAAGCAGGAACCAACCAGTTTCACGGTACTGCCTACGAATTCTGGCAGGGCTCCACTTTCGACTCGCTGGAGAACAACGAAAAGAATCCCTTGCTCGGCTTCTGTATGCCGAACCAAACGGCGGCGGATGGCTGCATAGTGCCCACGGTTCCCGGGTTCGTAGACAATCGTTTCGGTGGAACGGTAGGCGGCCCGGTCAAGAAAGACAAGATCTGGTTCTTCGGCTCGGCCAATTTTGAGCGGCAGCGCTTCGCCGGCTCGCCCGCTTCAACCGCCAACGGCCTGGTGCCCACGCCCAACGGAGACACCCAGCTGGCGGCTGCGTTTCCCAGCAGCCCGATCGGTCTAATCGAAAGCACAATCGGTCCCAACGCCGTCAAGACCGGCAATCCCGTGTTTACTAACATTCAGAATGTGCTGATCACCGACCAGATCGATCCTTCCACGGGATTTGCCTTTCCGTGCGCCACAGCAGGCGTGAACGGCTGTACGCCGATCGAATTCGGCTCGATGACGCGCTTCGTTCCCGGTCCGTTTAACGATTACGAAGCTACAGGGCGCCTCGACTTCAAGCTGTCGAACAAGGACAACTTCTTCGGACGGTACGTGTATCAGAAAACCTTCAGCGGCGGCGTCAATTTCGGCAACGGAATCCAAGTGGGAGACTGGCAGAGCGTACCCGGCTTGAGCCAACAGATTGGCCTGGACTGGGTACGAAACTTCAGCAACGTTTTTGTCAATCAGGTCCGCTTCAGCTTCTCGCGGGCCAGCAGTTTCTTCCAGGAGCAATCGTTTTCGGGCTGCAATTCGAACACCCCGACAAATTGTCCCGCCGATATGGTGCTGTTCGGCTCCGCGCCGCAAGATAGCGTAACCTTCGGCGTCAATTCTGCATTCCCACAAGGACGCATCATCAACGTGTACCAACTGCAGGACAACGCATCGATGCTAAAGGGAAAGCATTCGATCAAATTCGGCGGCGAAATCGATCAGCAGCGCTCACCCAACGTGTTTCTGCCGGGCGACAACGGGGTCTTTCTTTTCCCCTCCTACAGCGACATGGTCGCCAACAATCCGTTTGGCACCCAGATCGCTTTGGGAAGCCCGATCCTGCCCTTCAGCGAGTGGGACCTCGGCCTCTATGTGCAAGACGACTGGAGAATCAAGAGCAACCTCACTCTGAACCTGGGCATGCGCTGGGATTGGTATCAGCAGGCTATCAATCTGCTGCATGATCAGAGCGTCAAGCAGCAAACTGGATCGAATCCGTTGTGGTCGACCAGTCTGCCGCTCAGTCAGACCACGGTACCGACCGTTCCGCAGGCGTTGAAGAATTTCGCTCCCGTGATCGGATTCGCGTATACGCCGCACATCCTCACTGGACTACTCGGTGTCGACAAAACCGTGATTCGGGGCGGATTCCGCATCGCCTATGACCCCGCTTTTTACAACATGTTCCTGAACGTAGCAACGGGGGCGCCGAAAGTGAATTCCGCGACGCTGGGACCAATTATTGGAGGACCAACGACTGGTCTTCCGACTGACGGCTTCTTCGGGACGCAGGTTATTCCATTCCTGGGGCCGCTCGCAGCGGGCGGAGACCCGGGACTCGCGAGTCAAGTCCAGGTGCCACAGAATTTCCGCAATCCGTACACGGAACAGTGGAACCTCGGCATCCAGCATTCGTTCACGCCGCGCATCGTGGCCGAGGTCCGCTACGTCGGCAACCACGCCGTGGGACAGTTCCAGGAACTCAATGGAAATCCCGCGCTGGGGCCGCTCATCAGCGCAGGGTTTCAAAACGTAATTCCTGCCGGATTGACGCCCTGCACCACCGCCGGGGCTCCAGGAGCGCTGGCAGGAAATGTGAACTGCAACTTTACCAACGTCATCCAGTACGCCAATACCGCATCCTCGAACTACAACGGGCTGCAAAGCGAGTTGCGGATCGCGGGCTGGCATGGACTGACCGCAACCGGCGCGTACACGTTCAGCAAGACGATCGACAACTCGAGCGAAGTCTTCAGCACGCTCGGCGGTGGCAATACGCTGGGGTATGCACAGAATCCGTTCGACACGAGCGCGGCGGAACGAGCCAATTCCGGCATTGATTTCCCGCATGTAGTGGGTGTCGCCGTCGTCTACGACTTGCCCTTCTATAAGGCACAGCGCGGACTGCTGGGTCATGTGCTGGGCGGATGGCAGGTGAATACCACCTACCGCTATACCAGCGGGCAGCCATACACGACGATCCAGAAATATGTGTCCGGCAGCTTGTGCGATCCCACGGGAAACTTTGGCGGAAATTATGATGCTTGCCGTCCTATCGTTTCGAACGCCGCGGCGCCGCTCGCGACTGTCGGCCAGTACAATTGCACAGGCACCCTTGCCTCGTCGTGCAGCCTGATTGACTTCGTAACCCAGCTGCCGACGACCCCGAACGCAGTGCATTGGATCCAGAACAATCCATCAGCCGCCATCGTCTACGGCACGCCGTTTGCCGGAGTGGGGCGCAACACCCTTCGGGGACAGGACATCAGCACGGCTAACCTGGCGTTCTTCAAGAACACCAAGATCACTGAGAAGCTGACGGCGCAGTTTCAGGCCCAGGCCTTCAACGTGATGAATACGCAGTTCCGCGGCGTGCCTGATCCCATTCTGGATGATGTCACCCGCGGCAGTTTCCAAAACACCGATTACAACAGCAACGGGGGACTGACATTTGCCGGAAACATCATTACCGATGGCATTGGCCGGCGGCGGTTGCTGTTTGGGATGAAACTGATTTTCTGATCATTGATTCAATCCGTCGAATCCTGGCCGGCTCAATTGAGTCGGCCTTTTTTTGCGCTGCGACTGTTTATTTCGTTGGCGTGGGTTCCCTGCAACCCTTTCGGGAACTTTCCCCATCGAACTGGTGTCTACGGCTCCTAAGTTCGGCCTCCGCTCAAAAATCAATCTCCAGGAGTTGCATATGAAGACGTGGCTGGCTGCGTTGGGTCTAGTGCTCTGTATTTCGCTCGTGGCGTTCGGACGACTGAGTGCTCGGACGACTACGGCGAACCCGGGCGAAGAGGACTTCCGGAAAATGGAACAAGCGTGGCTGGATGCTGCGTCGGTTCCGGACTTGCCGGCACTGCGGAAAATGTTTTCCGATGATTTCATGGGGACCTCATTCGGCGGAGGAGTGCTGAGCAAGAACGATGTCGTACCCTCAGACGGAATGCAAGCAAACCACATGCCGAAATGCACGCTGAAAGATTCCACCGTGCGAATTTTCGGGGACACCGCTGTGCTAATGGGAGACGTCGAGATGCAGGCTCCACAGAAGGCACAGGAAATCCGTATGACGACGGTGTTCCAGAAGCACGCGGAGGCGTGGCAGATTATCGCAGTACACATGTCGAAAGCGCCGGAGGGACAGCAGTAGACGAACACCAGACAAAACCATCAACCATTGAGGGCACGAAGGAACAGAATCCTGAAGGTTTCCTCCTGCGTGTGACTTCATGGCCTTCGTGGTTAGACCTCCTCGTTCAGTCACTATCCATCTTTCCGCCTCTAGGGTTTTCCGCCGTTCATCGAGTAAGATACTTCGGCTGCGGTAAGAGACGTTGCGGGCAACGTTTCTGCGGCGGCAGAGATAGTCTCCGCTCACGATGAATCGCGAATATCACAAAGCTTACAGCCAGGAACTGCACCGCGATATGGAAGCGCTGGTCTTCGGGCATTCCGGGATGCCGCTACTCGTCTTCCCGACCTCGATGGGAAAATTCTTCGAGTATGAAGACCGCGGAATGATTGGCGTGCTGGCGCCGAAGATCGAACGCGGCGAACTGCAGGTCTTTTGCTCCGACGGCGTCGACACTGAGAGTTGGTACAACAAGGGCGTGCATCCGCGGGTGCGGGTGCTACGGCATTTGCAGTATGAGCGCTATATCCTGCATGAGTTCTTACCCTTCATCCGCTGGAAGAATCAGGCGGGGAAACTGGCGGTGACAGGCTGCAGCTTTGGCGGCTACCATGCGGTGAATTTCGCCTTGAAACATCCGGACGTGGCTACACATTGCGTGAGCATGAGCGGGGCGTTCGATATCCACCAGTTTCTCGATGGCTATTACGACAACGACTGCTACTTCAATAATCCCCCGGATTTTATTCCGAATATGACGGATGACTGGTTTTTGAGCCGCTACCGACAAATGAAGATCGTGCTGGGATCGGCAGATTGGGACATGTGTCTGGATCAGAACGTAAAATTCTCGGCAATATTGGATGTGAAGGCGATCCCGCACTGGCTGGACGTTTGGAACGATAACTCGAAGCACGATTGGCCGCTCTGGTTAAGGATGGCGGCAAAGTACTTTTAGGAGCGGTACATGGTTGCTTGGTTGAGATCCGAGAAAGCTTCGGCTTTGCTCCTCTATTCAGTGTGCGCGGTTGTTTGCATAGGTCTCTTCATGCTCTTCATGTTGACGCCGTGGTTCCCGGAAATTGCAGCGATGCGCAAGGGGGAGCTCCTACTGCGGATACTGGGCGGTGTGTTGGGAGTTCTCGGAGCGCCAGCCTCCTTGGTGATCTGGATTGGAATGACCGTCTACTGCGCCCGTAACGACCACTCGCCGATTGGAGTAAAGACTTTCTGGTTCATTCTCTTTTTCACCACTGCGTGGTTCGGGGCCGCGGTCTATTTTTTTACCGTGTATAAGCGAGATGTACACGCTGCGAAGCTGCTCGCATCGGTGTGAGTGCAGGGATCCTTCGACTGGGTAAATGCCTCACTTCGTGAAGCATTTACTTCACTCAGGATGACAAGACTAAGAATGGAGATTGTGTCGTGAAGAAGATTGGGATTTTGTTTGGGATGGAAAATACGTTTCCGCCGGCCCTGGTCGAGAAGATCAACTCGATGAAGGTCGACGGCGTTGAGGCGGAGTTTGTGAAGATGGGCGGGATCCGGATGGATGAGACGAAGAAATATGACGTCATCATCGACCGCATTTCGCAGGACATCGAGTTCTACCGTGCCTACCTGAAGAATGCAGCCCTGCACGGGACAATTGTGGTAAACAATCCGTTCTGGTGGACAGCGGACGACAAGTTCTTCAACTACGCGCTGGCGCACAAGATGGGCGTGGCCATTCCGCCGACGGTGATCCTTCCGCACAACAAGCATCCCGAGGGCACGACCGACCAGTCGATGCGAAATCTGATTTTCCCGCTGAACTGGCAGGAGCTGTTTGATTACGTTGGCTTCCCTGCCTTCCTGAAGCCCTATTCCGGCGGCGGGTGGAAGCACGTGTATAAGGTCCACTCGCCGGAGGAGTTTTTTCATCATTACAACCAGACTGGTCGACTGTGTATGACTCTGCAGCACGGAGTGGAGTTTGACGAATATTACCGCTGCTACGTAGTGGGCCAGGAGAAAGTGCACATTATGAAGTACGACCCCAGGGCACCGCATCACGAGCGCTATGTGAAGGGGAATCCGCCGCCGTCGACTCCGGCGTTACGCGAGCGCATTGAGACAGACGCTCTGTCGCTGTGCCGTGCACTGGGATATGACTTGAATACGGTGGAGTTTGCGGTGGAAGGTGGGGTGCCGTACGCAATTGACTTCCTGAATCCGGCGCCGGATGCGGAGATTACTTCCGTCGGGCCGGA
This sequence comes from uncultured Acidobacteriaceae bacterium, assembly GCA_963710885.1. Taxonomy (GTDB): domain Bacteria; phylum Acidobacteriota; class Terriglobia; order Terriglobales; family Acidobacteriaceae; genus Sulfotelmatobacter. Next base: position 447,130 of record CAVQCF010000045.1, on the reverse strand, counting down.
GAATTTTAACTGGATTGTGAATGCGGTCGCAGAGATGGCGGTGAAGATGGCCGTGAGAGGGGAAAGTCCAGTAAAGGGGCTACGCTGGTCAGAGTTCCTGGCCGGTGCGGCGCCCCAAAAGCCTGAGCGTAAGGGTGAGCCGGAGTGGGTGGCCGCGCGTAAGCGCAAGCCGACAAAATAACAGCGCACGGACCGCCGCTCGAGAAGGCCGATCGGCAGCACCGATCAGGATGACCAACTGATGAAAAAAGGTAAACCTGCGAAGAACGTGGATGAATATCTGGCGGCGGTCCCGGAACCCGCGCAGAGCTCGCTCAAACATATCCGTGCGGTGATTCGATCGGTAGTGCCGAGAGAAACTACCGAAGTCATCAGTTACGGCATCCCGATGTTCAAGTTTAACGGGATGCTCGTAGGCTATGCGGCATTCAAGAACCATTGCAGCCTGTTTCCCACTGGCTCGGGTGTACTCGACCAGTTTCAGAAGGAACTGAGCAGCTACCGCACATCTAAGGGCACGATTCAGTTCGCGTTGGATAAGCCTCTGCCGGACGCGTTGCTCAAGAAGATTGTGAGGGCGAGGGTCAAAGAAAACAAGGAGTGGGACTGAGTTACCGCAGTGTCCGAAGCGTGATTCGAGCATTGTTATACTGTTAAGACGTTTTGGCGCTGCTATGGCGGCAAGAGTGATCTGTGATTAGTTGAAGTTTTTTATGCAGCCTACTTTCACCATCGGAATTGAAGAGGAATATCAGACTGTCGATCCCGAGACCCGGGATCTGCGCTCGCATATTCATGCCGAAATCCTGGAGAAGGGCAAGATGATTCTCCAGGAGCGCGTGAAGGCCGAGATGCACCAGTCGGTCGTGGAAGTGGGAACGTCGGTCTGCGCCAATATTAAAGAAGCCAAGGCCGAGGTCAAGAAGCTGCGCAGCAACATGGTGCGGCTGGCCAAAGAAAATGGATTGCGGCTGGCATCGGCCGCTACCCATCCCTTTTCTGACTGGCGGGATCAAGAGATCCACCCGGACGAGCGCTACAAGAATATTGTCGAGGACATGCAACTGGTGGCGCGGGCCAACCTGATTTTCGGGCTGCACGTGCACATCGGAATCGAGGATCGCGAGACGGCGATCCACATGATGAATCACGCGCGGTATTTTCTGCCGCACATTCTTGCGCTGTCGACCAACTCGCCGTTCTGGCTGGGAATGAATACCGGCCTGAAATCGTACCGTTGCAAAGTATTCGACAAGTTTCCGCGGACGAACATTCCCGATTACTTCCCGAGTTGGGGCGAATATGAGAATTTCATCAAGCTGCTGATCAAGACCAACTGCATCGATAACGCGAAAAAGATCTGGTGGGATATTCGGCCGCATCCATTCTTCAATACCATCGAATTCCGCGTCTGCGACATTCCCATGCGTGCCGACGAAACCATCGCGCTGGCTGCGTTGATCCAGGCGACGGTCGCTAAGCTCTACAAGCTGTATACGGCGAATCAGGGATTCCGGCTTTACCGCCGCGCGCTCATCATGGAGAACAAATGGCGTGCGGCACGCTACGGGCTCGACGGCAAACTCGTTGATTTCGGCAAGCAGTCAGAAGTGCCGGCGCGGGACTTGGTCCACGAATATCTGGAGTTCGTCGACGACGTGGTGGACGAACTCGATTCGCGCGAAGAATTGAATTACGTCCACACCATTCTGGAAAAAGGCAGCGGCGCTGACCGGCAGCTGCGCGTGTTCCAGGAGACTGGGGATTTGAAGAAAGTAGTGGATTACATCATCGAGGAGACGGAAGCCGGACTGGAAGAAGAACCGACTGCCGCACGAAAAGTAGGGTAATGAGTTTTCCTGTGGAACATACTTCAGATTCAATCAAGATCCCAACTCTGTCGCAAAAAGCGCGACAAGGTTGGGGCACCCTTAACATTCCTTTCGACCCCGAGTACACGCCTGGGGCTTTCAACGCAGTCAACATTTGCCTGCGGGTGCAGCCCAGCGAGCAGGTATGTGTAATCACCGACGAAGCGACGATTGAGATTGCGGCCGCGATCGCGCGCGAACTCGCGAAGATCGGCGCGCCTTATCGCGGCTGGGTGCTGGAAGAGTTGGCGGAGCGTCCGCTGACCGATTTGCCGCGGCAGATTCTCGACGACCTCGAGAGCAGCCAGGTTTCGATTTTTGCCGTGCAGGCACAGACCCGCGAGTTGCGCTCGCGCATTCAGATGACCGACGTCGTAAACCGGCACAAGATTCGCCACGCACACATGGTGAACATCAACCGGCAGATCATGCTGGAAGGCATGCGGGCAGATTTTGCCCGCGTGGACCGGCTCAGCCAAAAGGTCGTCGAGATGGTGCGCAGAGCGTCGGAGATTCGAGCTACGACTGCGGCCGGAACGGATCTGACCGCGGATTTGAATCCGAATTACAAGTGGCTGAAGACCAGTGGGATTATCAGCACCGACAAATGGGGCAACCTGCCCGGCGGCGAAATATTCACCACCCCGGGCGAGGTCAATGGGACGTTTGTGATTGATGGCGTAGTCGGCGATTATCTCTGCGCCAAGTTTGGAGATTTGAAACAGAATCCTCTGACAGTGCACATCAAAGGCAACCGCCTGACCGAAGCTCACTCAGAGAATCGCGAACTGGAAAGCGATTTCTGGAAGTACACTCACACCGACGAGAACAGCGACCGCGTTGGCGAATTTGCCATCGGCACCAACATCGACTTGAAAGAAGTGATTGGGCAAATTCTGCAGGACGAGAAATATCCCGGCGTGCACATTGCCTTTGGCAATCCGTATGGCGCGCATACCGGCGCGGACTGGGATTCGACCACGCATATCGACGTCGTCGGACGTAAGTTCAACATCTGGGTCGACAACGAACAGATCATGCGAGACGGGAAGTTCTTAGTGGAGGCGTAGCACCTTGTAGAAGCTTCTTTCTGAGGCGCGGCGATGCAAATTGATAGGGATCCTTCGACTTCGAAAAGGGTTCACTCTTGTGAGCGCTTTTCTCCGCTCAGGATGACATCGCTAAGAGCATGATTTCTTCTTTGCGTCCGCAATTCAACGACAGTTTTACTCCCGAGAAGTATCAAGCCTTCTTGCGCCGAGTGGACGAGGCTTGCGGAACGCATGTGCAGTTCCGGCTTTCGGAGACGCCCTGCTTTTTCCCCAAGCCGCTCCTTAATCAGATGGCGTCGGACGGGCAGGAACTGATTCGGCAGTTGGTTGACAACCCTGCCTATCGCGCGAAGTCCGACGAGGCCGTTCCGCCAGAGTTCAAGGTTGCAAACGAAGCTCCCCATCCTATGTTCGTGCAGGTGGATTTTGGCTTGGTGCGCGATGCGCACGGAGAGTTGCAGCCGAAACTGGTCGAACTGCAGGCCTTCCCTTCCCTCTACGCGTATCAGCCTTCCCTGGCTGACGCTTACATCGAGGTGTATGGACTCGACCGGCGCCTCAAGTATCTTTTGAGCGGGCTTGAGCCTTCCTCTTATCGCGAGTTTCTTCGGCGCGCGATTGTTGGGTCACACGATCCGGAAAATGTGATCTTGATGGAGATCGATCCTGCGCACCAGAAGACTTTGCCGGATTTTCTGCTGACCGAGAAAATGCTCGGCGTGAAGACCGTCGACATGGTGGACATCAAGAAAGATGGTTCGCGTCTGTATTATGAGCGCGGCGGGAAGCGAATCCCTATCGAGCGGATTTACAACCGCGCGATTGTTGACGAACTTGAGCGCAAGCACGTGAAACTTGCGTTCGACTGGCGCGACGATCTTGATGTGGAGTGGGCGGGGCATCCCAACTGGTACTTCCGGATCAGCAAGTTCTCGATTCCCTACCTGATGCATCCATCTGTACCGAAGACGTGGTTTCTGGATCGACTCGACGAAATCCCAGCAGATCTGGAGAATTTTGCTTTGAAACCGCTGTATTCCTTTGCGGGGCTGGGAGTGATCATTGCCCCGACGAAAGAAGAGATCGCGGCGATTCCTGCCGAGAGGCGACCGTACTACATTTTGCAGGAGCGCATGAATTTCGAACCGGTGATTGCGACTCCGTTCGGCGGGACTAAAGCGGAAGTTCGGGTCATGTACATCTGGCTCGATGAATTGACCCCGGTGATGACGATCATCCGTACCGGACGCGGATTGATGATGGGCGTGGATCACAACAAGAACATGGCGTGGGTCGGAGCTTCAGCGGGGCTGTATCTGGACGAATAGCTGTATCATTGCTTGCTTCTTTCTGCGTGGATGGTGGATCAATGAAGAGATTCCCTGTGATGTTCTGCGTTTCTCTGTTGACGGCGGCCCCTGGTTTTTCGCAAAGCGGGGGCAAAGCTTCGGAGAGGATCGTCTTTGTCCGGCCCGATCCGGTGATCACCACCGCTTCTTCTGGAGTGAGGTTGTCGGGTGACACGCGGGCATCCGACTCAAAGGGTGGAGTAAAGTTGAATTCGGTCGATGATCCCGGGATGCTCTATCACGCCGCCTCAGACGCGAAGATGAACCTGCTGGCCACCATGAATTCCGACGGCAGCGGGATCACGGACTTACACATTAACGGCTACGACCCGTCGGTTTCTCCCGACGGCACAAAGATCGCCTACTGTTCCCTTCGCGACGATCAGTACTCGCAGATCTATGTCGCCGACGCGGCCGGTTCGAGCGAAAAACGTATCACCAGGATTACAACTGGCGACTCCTGTGGGCCTGTGTGGTCGCATGACGGGAAGAAGATCGCGTTCCACAGCTTCGCGCTGCCGCACCCGAGCCGCAATCCGGCGGTGTGGGTCATGAATCCGGATGGCACAAACATGAAGCGGATCGCTGAGCATGGGCTTTCGCCTTCATGGTCCCCCGACGACAAGCAGATGGTCTTTGCTTCCAACCACGATGGCAAGTTTCAGATTTACGCCATGAACTCGGACGGATCGAACGTCCGGCGGCTGACCAACAATAGAGCCGAAGAATCCGCTCCTGCCTGGTCGCCGAGCGGTCAGGACATTGTGTTCGTTTCCGATCGTGAAGGCGAGCATCCTGCACTTTTCACAATGGCGCCGGATGGTTCCGGACAACAGCGGCTCGTGTTCTCCAAGCGCCAGGATTTCTGTTTCCCCGCCTGGTCACTCGACGGACAGACGATCGCATTCACCTCGTTGAATCGCGTGGGTGCGCAATACATCGCCGTGGGCGAAGAGCGGCCCAAGTGCGAACTGTGGACTGGGGAGTATCAAATGTTCACCCTCGACAGCCAGATGAAAACGCACCTGTTGACCAACACGAAGTACATGGCGATGAAGCCCACGTATGGGCGGCTCGCGACGGCTCATTAGCGGGTTGCGCAGAAAGCCTATTCCGCGAAACCCGCTAAGGTTGATCAAGAAAACACCCCGCCCAGAGAAATCTGGACGGGGCCCAAAAGGAACGCACAACAACATCGTTCACTGCCGCGCCATAGCCACCCGGACAGCGTCTTCCGGCGAAACCATGTGCTCGCCCTTGTCGTCGGCGATCGAGAGTTGGACGCCTTTCACAGTGCCGTTGAAGGCATTGCCCACCGGACCGTAGTCCGGGGAAACAGCGGCGCCGCTGTCCTCGCCCACGTCGCAGCCATCGTCGGCAGAGAAGACCATGGCCAGCGTTGCTGCAACCGCTCCCTCGCCAACTGGTTTGCCGTCGAGGTACAGGCTGACCTTCCCGCCCTTGCCGAGGCCGCCACCCGCGTACGCAAACTCCATACGCACCTGGTGCTCTCCCGGTGGAATCGCGCTTCCTTCCACCATGAAGTTCTTGAAGCCACCCCAGTTGTAGCAGTACTTGAGTTTGCCGTCCTTGGCGTACAGGCTCCAGCCGCCGATGTTCGCGCCCTGAGAGATGATGACCCCCTCCGCGCCCTTCTCCGGCACCACGATTTCGGCGGTGACTGAGTGCGACTTGTTCTTGAGGTTGAGTACGCAGTTCTCAGAAAGCCGCCCCATCCCCTGGAAAAGAAGCTGCGTGTTTCCTTTAATCAGCTTTGGCCGGCCGGCGGTGTCGGGATTCATCTTTTCAACCAGCCGGTCGTCGAGAGGCAACACGTTATATTTGGTTGCTTCGATCAGCCACAGGCGCTGCAACTCATGCAGTTTCTCCAGATTCTGTTTGGAGATGTCACGAGCCTGGCTCCAATCTTTGGTCGTGTCGTATAGTTCCCAGACATCGTCGTCAAAGGCCGGCGGCTTGACGCTCATGGCCGTCCAGGGAGTTTGGTGGTGCGTCACAGCGGTCCAGCCTTTGTGATAGATGCCGCGATTTCCGAACATCTCGAAATACTGCGTTTCGTGTTGGTCGGGCGCCTTGGCATTGTTGAAGCTGTACACCATACTGACGCCCTCGATTGGGTGTTGTTGCACGCCGTTCACTGACAGTGGCTGGGGGAGTCCCGCCGCTTCCAGGACCGTGGGGGCAACATCGATTACATGCGAGAACTGCGAACGGATCTCGCCCTTACCCTTGATCCCTTTCGGCCAGTGCACGATGGTTCCGTTCCGAGTTCCGCCAAAGTGAGAAGCAACCTGCTTGGTCCACTGGTAGGGAGTGTCCATTGCGTGCGCCCAACCCACGGCGTAGTGATTGTAGGATTCCGGTCCGCCGAGTTTGTCCAGGCGTTGCCCCAGGTACTCAGGGGTCTCGAGGGACTGCAAGCCGTTGAAGTAGCTCATCTCGTTGAAGCAGCCGTTGATCGACCCCTCGGCGGAAGCGCCGTTATCCCCGATAATGTAGTACACGAGCGTGTCATCGAGGATATCGAGATTCTTCAGAGCGTCCAGAAGTCGGCCCACATGGTAATCGGTGTATTCCATGAAGCCGGCATAAACCTCCATCTCGCGCCGAAGCACGGGTTTGAAGGCTTCGGGCATATCGTCCCAAGCAGGGATCTCTGAGTGACGCTTGGTCAGCTCGCAGTCCGGCGGGATGACTCCGAGTTTCTTCTGCCGGGCGAATGTCTCTTCGCGCAGCTTGTCCCAGCCCTGGTCGAACTTGCCCTTGTACTTGTCGGCCCATTCCTTGGGAACGTGGTGCGGGGCATGAGTGGCGCCGGGTGCGAAATAGACGAAGAAAGGCTTGTCCGGGGTCAACGCCTTCTGCTGACCGATCCATTTGCGGGCTTTGTCCGTCATGTCCTCGACAAGGTGATAGCCCTCTTCCGGAGTCTTCTTGTTCTCAACCGGTGTCGTACCCTCGAAGAGCGACGGATACCACTGATTCGCCTCGCCGCCGATGAAGCCGTAGAAGTATTCGAAGCCGCCGCCACCCGTTGGCCAGGCGTCGAACGGTCCGTTCGGACTCGTTTGCCAAACCGGCACTTCGTGACACTTGCCGAACTGCGCGGTGGAGTAGCCGTTAAGTTTGAGCGTTCGCGCCAACGGGGACATCGTATTCGGCAGGACTGAGCAATAGCCCGGTGCGGCCGTGGCAATTTCGGTGATGCCTCCCATGCCGGCGGAGTGGTGGTTACGCCCCGTCAAAAGCGCTTGCCGCGTGGGCGAGCACAAAGCTGTCGTGTGAAAGCGATTGAACTTCAAGCCGTTCGCTGCCAACTGCACCGCATTGGGAGTCTGGCAAGGGCCTCCAAAAGCACTGGAAGATCCAAAGCCAGCGTCGTCAATGAGGATGATCAAGACATTGGGAGCGCCTTTGGGGGGCCGCAAGTCTCGGATCGGTGGGTACTTCGTGTCGGGATCCCTGGCATCGTAGGTCGTCAAACTAAATGGCTGCACATCGGGGATGGGAAGAACGGAGCGTGAAGCTTTGTCAAAATCAGGCATAGGGAGACATCCTTCCTCTGGAAATTTGAAAAATTCGCGGATTGAAGACAAAAGGGCGTACTCGTCTCGACACATCTGACCCTAGAAGCCACGCTTTCGCGATGGAACTGTCAAAAAGTACAGTCTGGTAAATTCGCCTGCTGATTAACTTTGGCTTGGTCTTGGGCTTGGGAGCGAGGAGTGAGCTAGCGGATGCGTAGAAGGCGAGTCAGGATCTAGGGTTTAGGGGCGTGTTCGCCGCACACAGCTGCCATGGCGCCGACTTCCATTGCGCACCCGAGCAGATGGGTGGCAATGTTAGGACAGCCCGGCTGGTCGCACAGATATTCGGTGAGAAGCTCTTCGCGCCCGTCCGGCGCTTTGAGGCCCGTCTTGATGGTTACGTGAGGAATGGTAAAGTCCTTCCGCCATTATAGCTGACCCTCAACGGGTCTCTTGCGCAAGTAATTCTCTATATACCGACAGCATTTTTCCGGCGCCGCAAGACGGATCGAAGAAGTCCAGACGTAGCCCAAGTTGTAGCGGGGGGAACAGGGCTGACTCACTGTGCGGTGGCCGCCTCTAATCGGCGGTTGAGCAGAATCCCACCGACAATTAACGCAATCGTGATCGCCACAAACAGAAACAGCCATCCCCAATACTGTGTGGGATGACGTAGTACTCGGATAAAGTGGCGCCCGTACAAGTCTGCGACCAGAGCGATGGCCGAATAGCGCACTGCCCGAGAGATCGCCACCACCGCGAGAAACTTCCCCAACGGATAATCGGAGGCCCCAGCGGCCGCGAAAAACATGCTGGTTGGGGTTGGAATAGGGATGGCGGCCGAGGCAGCGAGCGTTCCTGTGCCCCACTTCTTAAATAAGTTCAGGAACTTTGAGACTTTGCCTTTCTTGAATTTTTTGTCCAGGAATGCCGATCCCGCATGGCGGGCGAGACTGAACGTGATATACGCACCGATAACCGATCCCGAAGTTGCCATGGCCGCGTACTCATACCACGGATTGCGATGACTCGCTGACAGGATCGCCGTGAGAATATCGGGGCCGCCGAAGGTCGGAATCGGAGAACTGTCGAGGATTGCCAGAAAGAAAAGTCCGAGCGCGCCCAAGTGCCGCAGGGTCGTGGCAAAACTCTGCGTGCTCCGTCGTCTTGGCGCGGGAGCCAACAGGCTCAGCAGGTTCAGCATTCTCCCCAATAGTACCAAGACGATCGGCTAGCACTCGGTTGATGGTCTTTATCGCCAATGGCACGATGTCGAGCCGAGCCCTTATCCCTAGGGGTTTCCTTCGTGATCCTTCGTATCCTTAGCGGTAAAGGTCCTATTCAGCATCCCATGGAATCGTCCTGGAATGACTCAGCCGTTTTTCTTGACGATGGTAGTCTCCAGGATCGTTCCGTTGGGACGTTTCACCAGCATCTTGTCGCCATGGAAACGAACGGGGACCGAGGCGCCGGGTCCGAATTCGCCCGGGAGATACCCATCGGACAAGGCTGGGTTGTACTCGCCGACGTACTCCATGCCGTTAACTTTCACGATGATCGCGGTCCGCCGGGCCTGGGACGATTCGCGGGCGATCTCCTGCTCGGCCTGCGCCCAGTTTTCCAGGTCGCGGCCCGGGACTCTGCCGTTGCGAATGTAGATTTCTTCGGCGCGCCGGCGGATGGCCTCGTGCTGGTCTGCTGGCGTCGTTTGCCATGGGTTGGGAGTTCTTGCCGCCGCGTTCATGAAGATTGCCTCCTACGAGCAAATCATCCGCAGTTCCGTCCTGTCTTCATCATATTCTCGTAAACCTCGCATGGGTGGACGGACATCTCATCGTAAGGATATAGATGAGGACGAAATGGGAATTCATCGTGGCGCGGTCCCAAACGGGAGATGCGGGAATGTTTTCGGGGCTGAATCCCTCCAGCGGCTAATACCGGAACGACATGCAGAGGGTTAACGTCACCACTGCAGGTCGCGGCGCCTTGCCCGTATCGCTCTCGTCCCGGAAGTCCCGCCCATTTGTTGAATTATCGCCGTCGCTTTCATTGCCCCCTCCGTTGCGACTTGAAAACTCGCGACCATCCTGCGATTCCCGCTGTAGGCCTCGGGAAATAAGGGAGTTGACCGGATTCGGCTGGGGGCCTAACATTACCGCCGAGCAGGTCGCGCGCTCTCATGATCGGCCAGCAGGTCTCCCATTACCGCATCCTTGGCAAGCTTGGGGGCGGGGGTATGGGCGTTGTGTATGAGGCCGAGGACCTGAAGCTGGGGCGGCATGTCGCGCTGAAGTTTATTCCCGAAAATCTGGCCGGCGACCCCAAGTCGCTGGAGCGTTTTACGCGCGAGGCGCGGGCGGCATCGCAACTTAACCACCCTAATATCTGCACGATCCACGGCATTGAAGACAACAACGGGCATCCCTTCATCGTGATGGAGAAGCTCGACGGGCGAGAGCCTGAAGCAGCACATCTCCGGGCACGCCGATGGCGATGGAGGAAGTGCTCGACGTGGGCGTGCAGGTGGCGGACGCGCTGGTGGCGTCGCACGCCAAGGGGATCGTGCATCGCGACATCAAGCCGGCCAACATTTTCCTGACGCCGAGCGGGCAGGTGAAGGTGCTCGACTTCGGACTGGCGAAACTGGTGCACAACCCAGGTGAAGACGACGCCGCCGCGGATCAATCTCGCTGACCGCGGTGGGAGTGATTCCTGGGACGGCGGTTTATATGTCGCCGGAGCAGGCGCGCAGCGAGACCATTGACGCACGCAGCGACCTGTTTTCGTTTGGCGTGGTGCTGTATGAGATGGCCACGGGAAAGAAACCGTTCACGGGGAATAATTCGCTGGTCACGCTGGATGCGGTGCTGCATTCGAAGCCAGTCCCGCCGCGGGATTTGAATCCGAAGATTCCGATCGAGCTGGAAGGGATCATCGGCAAGGCGATGGAGAAAGACCGGCACGCACCGCTACCAGAGCGCGGCGGAGATGCGGTCAGACCTGGCGCTGCTGAAGCGGGAGACGGAGTCGGGAACGATCAAGAGTGGAAGCGCCACCGTACCGAAGCTGCGGGCGGCGTCGAGAACCTTTGGCAGGAATTCGCGCCTGCAGACGTATCTGCTGCTCGGCGATGGCGGGGCTGCTGCTGGCTGTGCTGGCGTCGGTGGGAGCGTGGTGGTACAAGCACCGGGAAGTGGCGAACGCGGAGCAGCAGAATGCGATTGCAGTGCTGCCGCTGCAGAACATTAACGGGGATTTCAACGTCGACTACTTGCGCTTTGCGCTGGCGGATGAACTGTCGAGCGTGCTGACCTATTCGCGGTCGCTGGAGGTGCGGCCTTCGTCGGTCACGCGCAAGTATGTGTCGCCGGATCTGGATCCGAAAAATGTGGGACAGGAACTGCGGGTGGGGCGGCTGCTGCAAGGGCACTTCATGAAGCAGGGCGACCAGTTGACGGTGACCCTGGAAGCGATCGACGTGCCGACCGACCGACTGCTGTGGCAGGGCACGGTCGACGGCGAAGGCCGACGACCTGATTGGACTGCAGGAGCAACTGACGAACCAGGTGCAGCATGGGCTGCTGCCGATTCTGGGCGGCGCGTCGGCAGCGGTGGATGCGGCGGCGTCGCGGCCGAAGAACCAGCAGGCGTATGACTTTTATTTGCGCAGTGTGGCCGTGCCGCATGATCCGGCGCCGAACAAGGAAGCGATCAAGATGCTGGAGTGGGCGGTGGGGATCGATCCCGAGCTACGCGCCGGCGTGGGAAGCGCTGGGGCAGAGATATTACTACGACTCGATCTATGGCGGAGGCGGCGAGGAAAATGTTCCAGCGGTCGAATGCGGCGTATGAGCGGGCCTTGGCGCTCGACCCGAATCGCATGATGGCGGCGAGCAATCTGATTACGAACGCGGTGGAGCGCGGCGAACTGGGACGCGCCTACGATGCGGCGACGGATTTGGTGCGGCGGCGTCCGCAGAGCGCGGACGCGCACTTCGCTTTGAGTTATGTGCTGCGCTATGCGGGAATGCTGGAGCAATCGACGCAGGAGTGCAACACGGCGCGGCAACTCGATCCGGGAAATTTTGCGTTCCGGTCGTGCGCGTGGTCGTTCCTGGAGATGGGCAAGACGGATCCGGCGATGGATTTCGTGCATCTGGATGCGGGATCGGAGTGGGCGGCGTGGGTGACTCCGTATGTGTACCTGGCGGAGGGCAATACTGGCGGAGGCGCGCGACGCGCGGCGAAAAATGTGGGAAAGGCGCGACTTATCACCGGGAGTTGATGGAGGCGTGCACGGCGGCGCAGAACCCGGCGGACCTGGCCAGGATTGTGCGCGAGCACGAATCGTCGGTGATGATGGAACCCGACGCCGAGGCGTGGTATCACGTGGGGGCGCTGATGGCCGATTGCGGACAGAATGAGCCGGCGTTGCGCTTGCTGAAGGCCGCGGTGCAGCAGAATTATTGTGCGTACTCGGCGTTGCTGGATGATCCGCTGCTGAAGGACTTGCGCAAGGAGACGGCGTTCAACGAAGTGCTGACGGCGTCGAGTAATTGCCAGGCGGTGTTCAAGGAAGGGCGCAACTTAGTAGAGGCGGAAGCTTCGTCCGCCTCGCGGGCAAAGCGAGCGCCCACCGGATGAATGCGTCTGAGCTCAGTTGTCGGCTCCAGTTCTAAGTTCTCGGAAGAACCTTCTGCTCATCTTATGAGGAAATTTACGCGGCGGGCGCTGCTGAAGTCTTCGGTTGTGGGGGCGGCGGCGGGGGTGCTTCCCGTTTGCAGCAGGCTCGGTGCGCGATACAGTCGACTCGCAAGGGACGCATTCATCAGTCGGTTTGCCAGTGGTGTTATCCCCACATTCCGGTTGATCAATTGGCGGAGTATGCGGCGAAGATTGGGCTGCGGGGCGTTGATCTGCTGCAGCCGGACGAATATGAAATCCCGCGGCGCTATGGGCTGGTTTGCACCATGGGATACGCGGGGGGCGGCGATATTGGGAAGGCGCTCAACCGCGTGGAGAATCATGCGGCGATTGAGCAGGCGTTTCGGACGAATATTCCGCTGGCGGCGAAGGCGGGCGTGCCGAATGTGATTACGTTTTCGGGGAATCGCGGCGGGATGGCGGATGAGGAAGGCGCGCGGAACACGATTGTCGGGGCTGAATCGGGTGAAGAAGATTGCGGAAGATCATGGCGTGACGATCTGCCTGGAGCTACTCAACAGCAAGCGCGATCATCACGATTACATGTGCGATCACACGGCCTGGGGAGTGGGCGTGGTGCGGGAAGTGAATTCGCCGAATGTGAAGTTGCTGTACGACATTTACCACATGCAGATTATGGAAGGCGATCTGATCGCGACGATCCGCGCGAACATGCAGTGGATTGGGCATTTCCATACGGGCGGCGTGCCGGGGCGGCATGAACTGGATGGCACGCAGGAAGTTCAATGGGACGGAGTCATGCGGGCGATTGCCGATGCGGGGTTCAAGGGCTATGTGGCGCATGAGTTTGTTCCGACGGGGGATCCGCTGGAATCGCTGCGGAAGGCGGCGGAGTTGTGTGACGTGTAAGAGCGGCTTCCGGCTTTCGGCTTTCGGCTTCCGGAAACCGCCACGGCGTCTGGCTCACGGTTGGCCGCGGCTGGCGTCTAATCTGGATCAAGATTGGAAAGAATTTGCGTCAAAGCGGGGGTAGGCCCCATCCTTGTAACGTGAGACATTCCGGACCCCCTAGCCTGCTGCGGCCCAATCGGCGCCGCGCTCCTCTCTTTTTCAGAGCCTGCATTTTCTTGGCGTGAAGTTCCTTTGCGTCCTGGCGATTCTTTCTCTTGTCGCTACAGCGCAGAGTCCCACTGCGGAAAAGCCGGTATCGCAGGCCCCGAAGCCTGCCGCGTCGAGTTCATCGAGCGATTCTTCCCCGAACCTGGAGGTTCTGGCCGATCCTCCCGGACTGCTGTATCAGGGCGTTCCGGCAGAGATTCCGCAGGATGAGGGAATGGCCGGGCTGCGGCTGGATCTTTTGCGGTTGGGAACGACGGCGCGGCTGATGCAGGTGGTGGCGCATCCGGATGATGAAGACGGCGGGATGCTAACGCTCGAGGCGCGCGGGCGCGGCGTGAGCACGCTGCTGATGACGCTGAATCGCGGCGAGGGCGGACAGAACAAGATTGGCAGCAATTTGTCGGACGTGCTGGGCGTCCTGCGCGCCGAGGAGTTGCTGGCGTCGGATCAGTATTACGGCGTGCAGGAACGGTTTTCGCGCGTGGCGGATTTTGGATTTTCGAAATCGCCGAAGAGACGTTTCAGAAGTGGGGCGGGCACGATACGGCGCTGGCCGATATGGTGCGGGTGATTCGGACGTTTCGTCCGGATGTGCTGGTGGCGCGGTTTTCCGGCACGGAGCGCGATGGGCACGGGCATCATCAGGCGTCGAGCATTCTGGCGAAAGAGGCGTTCCGCGCCGCGGCCGATCCCAAGCGCTTTCCCGAGCAGATTGCGCAGGGCTTGCACCGTGGCAGGCGAAGAAGTTCTATATCGGCAACGTGTGCGGCTTTGGCGCGATGACTTGTCAAGACGACAAATGGACTTTGAAGTTGAATACGGGCGAGAAGAACGCGGACCTGGGCATGGGGTATGTGCAGTTCGCCATGCAGGGACTGCGGCACCAGATGTCGCAAGGCGCGGCGAACTGGACGATTGATCCGGGAGACCGGTTCACGTTTTACCGGCTGGTGGATTCGGTGATGCCGTCGACCGTGGGCAAGGATGGGCACGAGAAGAGTTTCTTTGACGGGATCGATACGACTGGTCTGGACTAGCGGTCGGGCTGGGAGCGGAAGAGAAGAAGGTTCCGCCTGCGCCAGGAGTTGACGGAGATCGCGAAGCAGGTGGAGCAAGCGGCAGCTTCAGCGAAAGGCAACGATGCTTCGGCGGCAACGGCGCCGCTGATGAAAGTTGTCGCCGATGTGAATCGAGTAACGAATGACATGCGGGGAAGCGCTTGAGCGCGGCCACGAAGCTCGATTTGCTGACGCGGATTGCGGAGAAACAGCAGCAGGCGGAGACGGCGCTGAATCTGGCGCTGGGGCGTGAGCCTGACGGCGGATGTTTCGTCGGAGGGCAACGCCCGCAGTCTCTCGCTCCGAAAGAAGCGGATGCGCTGACTACGGTTTCGCCGGGGCAGGAATTTCTCGGTGGCGGTGACGTTTCACAACGGATCGAAAATTCCCCTGCTGATCGATCACATCAAGCTGGAAGTTCCGGAGGGATGGAACACGATCAGCGGGAAGACGAAGCCGGAGACCATAAAAGCCGGGAGAAGATCTGCATGCGAACTTCCGGCTGCGAGTGCCGAAAAATGCGAAGTACACGCGGCCGTACTGGCATCGGGATGATCCGGATACCGAGGCGGTGAATCACATCGATGACGAAAAGTATGTGACGCTTCCCTTCCCGCCTCCGGCGCTGCGGGCGCGGGTGGAGTATTCCGTCGGCGGAACTGCGCCGACAAGAAATGGAATCAACACGGTAGTAGTCACGCCATTCATCGATGATGCCGGGAAACAGCGCGCACGTCCGCTGGCGGTGGTTCCGGCATTTTCGGTGATGCTGGAGCCGGGGACGCAGGTGATTTCGACGCACAATGGATCGACCTCCACCGTTGCGGTGGGCGTCACCAGCAACCTGTCGCGCGATGTAAAAGGCGTTCTTGCGGCTCGAGTTGCCCAGCGGCTGGCGATCAGAGCCGGCACAGTTTGCGGTCGAATTGAAAAAACGCGGCGAGAAACAAGACTTCCAGTTCAAAGTATTCACCGCGGGATTGCAGGAAGGGCGGACAACCGTGCGTGCCGTGCTGGAATCCGAAGGCGAGAAATACAGTGAGGGTTACACGCTGGTCGCGCGTGAAGATCTGGGCAGCTTCTACTACTACCAGCCGGCGCGCCAGCGGGTGAGCATCGTCGACGTGCACGCGCCCCATGATCTGAAAGTCGGATACATCATGGGCGCTGGCGATGACATTCCAACCGTACTGAAGCAGGTGGGGATGGACGTCACGCTGATCCCCGCAGAGAAGATCGCAACCGAAGATCTCAGCACGTACGGAACCATCGTGCTGGGCATTCGCGCCTACGACACGCAGAAAGAAGTGGTCACCAATAACAAACAGCTGCTAGATTTCGTTTCCGCGGGAGGCACGTTGGTGGTGCAGTACAACACAGGCACGGGCGACTTCAACTCCGGCAAGTTCACGCCCTACTCCGCGGAACTGAGCCGGGCGCGGGTTTCGGTGGAGGAGGCTCCGGTCGAGATCCTGGCGCCCAACGATTCCGTTTTTCATTATCCCAACACGATCACCGCGAACGATTTCGACGGCTGGGTACAGGAGCGTGGCCTCTACTTCATGGACAAGTGGGACGACCACTTCACGCCTCTGCTCTCGTGCCACGACCCCGGAGAAGACCCGCAGAAGGGCGGGCTGCTGCGAGCGCAGTATGGCAAGGGCACGTACATCTATGCTGCCTACGCGTTCTTCCGGCAGTTGCCCGCAGGCGTGCCGGGCGCGGTGCGGCTTTATGTGAACCTGTTGAGTGCGGGGCATGAGAAGCGGTAGTAGTCCTTACTTGGCGGGTGAATCAATGGACGCCACAGACAGGTAGCCCGCAGCTGGCGGGACGGAGGCGGCGGTCATGCGGGCAATTCGAATTCATGCGTACGGCGGGCCGGAGGTCATGGAGTTAGAAGAACTCCCTGCGCCACTGGCCCGTGCTGGGCAGGCGGTGGTTCGCATCCACGCCGCGAGCGTGAACTTTCTCGATGTACAGAAGCGGCGAGGCGAGTTAGTGGGGCAGGCGTTCTATCACCGCGCGGGCGGACCGGATCTTCCCACTACTTTGGGCAGTCAGGGCGTTGGAGTCGTAGAAGCGCTTGGGCCCGAAGTCAGCAATGTCGCGGTGGGCGACCGAGTCAGCTTCGTCGGGGAATCTTATGCTAGTCATGCCCTCGTTCCGGCAGTGCGACTGATACGAATTCCGGAAGGAATCAGCTTTGAGCAGGCAGCGGCCGGAATGAACCAGGGCTTCCTCGCGTACGCGTTCACTCATTTCACCTATCCGGTCAAATCCGGCGACTGGTGCCTCATTCAGGCTGCGGCTGGAGGCATTGGCCTCTTGCTGTGCCAGATGGTGAAGATTCGGGGCGGACGCGTGATTGGAGTTACTTCCGCTGCGAACAAGGCAAAATTCGCGAGGGACGCGGGCGCAGACGCAGTCATCATTTCCACACAAGCTGACATCGCAAAGGAAGCACGCGGAATTACCGATGGCCGAGGTGTGAGCGTCGTCTACGATGGAGTCGGCAAAGACACATTCACGGCAAACCTCGACAGCCTGGCGCCGGGCGGATACCTGGTGATCTACGGGCAATCCAGTGGATACGTGCCGCCTTTCGACCTGATGACGCTGCAGGAAAAGGGGTCGCTGTTCGTTACCCGCACCAACGGCCTGCCGCATATCAAGGAATATGCTCACTACCTGGAGCTATTCGTTGACTGGGTAAAGAACGGAAGCGTTTCCATCAAGATTGATCAAACCTACCCACTAGCGGAGGCTGCCCATGCGCATGCCGCCTTTGAACAGCGCCTGGTCAGCGGGAGGGTCCTGCTTCTTCCTTAGCGGTGCTTCGACTCTTCGAGAATGTCATCTCCTACTCAGAGCAGTTCGGGTTCTCCGAGTCTCATCCGCGGCATGGGCTTGTGGAGCGCTACCGCGCTGAACATGATCGACATGATCGGCGTGGGACCATTCATCACCATGCCGCTCGTGGTGAGCGCCATGGGCGGACCGCAGGCGCTGCTGGGTTGGGTCGCAGGCGCGCTGTTGGCCGTCTGTGATGGACTCGTCTCCGCGGAATTGGGCGCTGCGCTGCCAGCGTCAGGCGGATCGTATCGTTACTTACGCGAGATGTACGGTCCGCAGAAATGGGGACGGCTGATCTCGTTCCTCTTCATCTGGCAGGTCTCATTTTCCGCGCCTCTGTCGATCGCCACCGGATGCATCGGACTGGCGGGATACGCCGCCTACTACTGGCCGCCGCTGGATACGGTGCTCGCGCACCATGAGGCGGCAGCACATATTCCATGGGTGGGAATCCTGCAGGCTAGTACGATCGTCACGCCGGGAACCGCCGTTGCGGTGTCGATCTGTTTCTTCACAGTGCTGTTGCTCTACCGCAACATTACGGCCATCGGCCGGCTATCGAAAATACTCTGGTTTGGCGTAATGGGAACGATCGGCTGGATCATCTTCGCCGGACTGACCCACTTCAACGCCGCACGCGCCTTTGATTTCCCCCCCGGCGCGTTCACGATCTCCCATCACTTTCTGACCGGGCTGGGCGGGGCCATGCTCATCGCGACCTACGATTATTGGGGCTATTACAACGTCAGTTTTCTCGGGGACGAGATCAAAGACCCGGAAAAGAATATTCCTCGGGCGCTGTTGCTTTCTATTCTGCTGGTCGCCTGTCTATATCTCATGATGAACGTCTGCGTCCTCGCCGTCGTGCCCTGGCGGGAGATGATGCAGGCAGGACAAAACAACACCGGCCTGTATGTTGTTTCACTGTTTATGCAGAGGGTCTACGGCGCATGGGCGGCGCGCCTGGTCACGGGCATGGTGATCGTCACCGCCTTTGCCTCGGTCTTTTCCTTGATGCTGGGATATTCCCGGGTTCCTTATGCGGCGGCGAAGGACGGCAACTATTTCAAGGCCTTCGCCAAGGTCCATCCCGTACACCGTTTCCCCCATATTTCCCTGCTGGCTCTGGGAGTCGTAACGGCGGCCTTCTGTTTTCTGCGCTTGAAGGATGCCATCGCGGCGCTGGTTGTGATCCGGCTGATCCTGCAATTTCTGGTGCAAGCGGTAGGAGTGATTGTGCTGCGAATTACGAGGCCGGAGATGCGCCGTCCATTTCGAATGTGGCTGTACCCGCTACCGGCGTTACTGGCAATGGCGGGCTTCCTCTTCATATTGTTTAAGCGGGAGAACTGGCAGAAGGAAATGCGGTACGCCGCCATCATTCTGCTGACGGGTGTAATCATTTACCTGATACGGGCATGGAAGGAGTCGCAGTGGCCGTTTGCTGCGGCTATCAATTCGCGACCGCAACATTAACCACAGAGCATTAACCACAGAGGACAGAAAGAACTCCGAGGACTGCTTGGCTGATCAGATTTCAGTTCCGATTCACGGCACGGGAATGCGGCGCCCCGACGCGGCTTGGTCACCCTTGGGCGAGCCTCTCTTCCGGTCGCTGTGGATCGCAGCTGTCATTTCTTATACCGGAACCTGGATGCAGAACGTGGGCGCGGGCTGGCTGATGACGCAACTCACCACCTCTCCGCTGATGGTCGGCCTCGTACAGGCAGCCGCGGCGGTCCCGGTGTTTCTGGTCGTCCTACCGGCCGGAGCGCTGGCCGACATGGTCGACCGCCGCCGGCTCCTATTATTCACGCAAGGATGGATGGTCGTAGCCTCGGCTGCGCTAGGCGTGTTAACTCTGCTGCATGCTGTCGATCCGTGGATGCTGCTGGCTTTCACGTTTCTGCTGGGTCTCGGCGCGGTGATGAACGATCCGGCGTGGCAGGCGATTACGCCCGACGTGGTTTCTCCGGCGCGGCACGCTTCGGCCGTGGCGCTGAATTCCGCGGGATTCAACGTCGCGCGAGCGGTGGGCCCGGCGCTGGGCGGAATCGTCGTAGCGGCCGCGGGTTCAGGATGGTCGTTTCTGGTCAATGCGGCGTCATTCTTTGGCGTGATTTACTTCTTATGCAAGTGGAAGCAGGCCTCACACGAGCCTCTGCCCAGGCAGCGCGTATGGCATGCCATCGCCGAGGGCTTTCGCTATGTGCGCGGAGCTCCCGAGGTTCGGTCCGTGCTGATTCGCACCGGTGCGTTCAGCTTTGGAGCAACTTCCCTGCTAGCCCTGCTTCCGGTGGTCTGCCAACCCCATGGCGCACAAGGGTACGGATTCCTCCTGACCTGCTTCGGCCTGGGCGCTCTGGCGGGCGCGGCCCTGCTGCCTCGGCTGCGCCTGCAGTACTCGGTGGACGGGCTGGTGGCAGGCGCGACCGTTGTGTTCGCCGCCATGACTTTCCTCGCCGGCCAAGTCCATATCTTTGAGTGGCTCTGTCTGGTATTGTTTACGGCGGGCGCGGCCTGGATCGGCATTCTGGCCTGCTTCAACGTCGTGGCACAGACCATGTGTCCGTCGTGGATGCGGGCGCGGGCACTCTCGATGTATCTGCTGGTGCTGCAGGGTGGGATGGCCGTGGGCAGCGCGGTTTGGGGATGGCTGGCCGCGCGACAGGGCGTGCCCGAAGCGCTGGCTTGGTCGGCCTTGGCGATGATCGCGGGGCTGACGACGATCCGGCGGCATCGTTTGACAGCGTCGGAGCTGAAAATGGCTCCGGCGGTAGTGAGCGACTAAGTGCGAGACTAAGACAATCCAAAAACAAAAAGAATAAGGGGCCCCGAATGATGAAGCGACTGGGATTGGTTGTGTGCGGTTTGCTGGTTTTGACCATGACGGCAGCGGCACAGATGGCCAAGCCAAAAGATGACCACCGGACGGTAACCGAGGTTTTGGATCACACTGTCCTGAATATGGAGCATGAGTTCGTACCCGCGGCAGAGGCCATGCCCGAAGATAAGTTCGGATTCGCTCCCACCAACGGAGAATTCAAAGGCGCGCGGACTTATGCCGAGCAGATCAAGCACGTGGCGGCGGTGAACTACATTCTCGGCGCCGCGCTTCTGGAGCAGAAGCCTCCGGTGGACACTGGCGGAGAATCCGGACCGACCTCCATCACCAGCAAAGCGGATATCCTCAAGTTCCTGAAGGAATCCTTTGCATACGTCCACAAGGCGCTCGCCACAGTGAACGAAAATAATCTTGTCGGCACCGTGAGGAGTCCGTTTGGAGAAGGTAAAGTGTCGCGCCTAGGATTGGCGACCGTCATTTCGACTCATGGATTCGACCACTACGGTCAGATGGTGGTGTATCTGCGCATGAACGGGATTGTGCCGCCGGCCAGCCGTTAATACGGATCGCGCGGCACTCGCACTCAAGCTCGCGAACCAATGCAAACGTTTTTTAGGGCACGGCCGAAAGCCGTGCCCTTTTCACGTCCAAACTATAGCTTTCCGTCAGTTCCGGCGGGGCGGCTCAATCTTGGCAGCGGGAATCAAGCTGCTGCAGTGCTCCTCGAAAGTGATATTTGGGTTCCTGGCGAATCGGTCAGGATAAGAATTGACTGCCTGAAGAAACGTCTGAATCTCGACACGGACGTGCTCGTTCCCGGACATCTCGTCTTCCCCCAACACAACCTCGTGCATTTTGGACTTCATTTCTGCGCACCCCAAGCTAAACCGGAAAATCCCGCCTACTTCAGATGCCGGTGTATCCGATTCTGCCGATGACAAAAACACGATGCGCAGAAATTAGTTTCGCCATGGAACTCTTTAAGGTATCGCTCGCAGAAGAACAGGTAAAGGGCGCATTCTGGCTACAGTGTTTCGTGTAGAAGGCAGATGATTACTACTTAAACGAAGCGCGCGCTCCGCGCAGAGTGATCGAGGTGGAAAGCAATTCGGCGGTGAGGCGACATTGCGACAGATGAGCGGCAACCAGTTTGTGCGCCTTTTTCAGCGATGCGCGCGGATCGAGAAAGATCAGCACCGAAGGGCCCGCACCGCTGAGAGCCGCCCCCAGAATGCCTTCCTTTCCCTTCAATTCCTGCAGACACGGCAGCAACGGGCAGAGTGCCGCGCGATAAGGCTGGTGGATGCGGTCTTCGAGTGCCGCGGAGAGAAGATCGGGGCGTCCCTGCGTAAAAGCCGCAAGCAGCAGCATGGAATTCTGCACGTTCGTGACCGCGTCGGCGCGTGAATACTCTGCGGGAAGAACGCGACGGGCTTCTTCCGTCGAAAGACTTTGCTCAGGTACGGCCAGCAGCAGAGGCCACTTCCCTTTCGGACGGACGGAAGCCACCTGAGCTTCCGAGTCTCCAGACATGCGCGCAACGGTAAGGCCGCCCATCCAGCAGGCGGAGGCGTTGTCGGGGTGATGCTCGCGGCGAGAAGCTTCGCCGACGATTTGCGCGTCAGTCCAGCGCAGGCGGCCGAAGTGCACGGCGAGCGCGATGCCGGCCAGTCGGGCCGCGGCCGATGAGCCACAACCTTTGCCGATGGGAATTTCGTTCGTGATGCGCAGCGCCAGAGGCGTGGCGTCGCGGCCCGCGGCTTGCAGCACCTCGCGATAGGTGTTGAGGATGAGGTGGTCTTCGAGCTTGCCGCAGATCTCGCGGTCGCGGCCGGTGGCGGCGATGGAGAATTCCTTGGCGGCTCGCGCGTCAAGCTTGATGTAGAAATCCATGGCGAGCGCGGCCGCGTCAAAGGCCGGCCCGAGGTTGGCGGACGTGGCCGGCAGGGCCAACCGTAGCCGCGAGCGTTTCGAGTTCGGGGTCTTGGAAACATGTTTTTAGCTTCGTTTAACGGTAGCGCCGGCATCCTGCCGGCTGTCGCGAGAGCGCACCCTGAGCCTGCCGACGGGCCGTCCCGCCCTCGCAGTGGCGGCGAGGAAAGAGCCCCGGCACTACTTTTCAGCTTGCTCCAGAGTTCGTCTTACCGCATCCAGCGTGGCGTCCAGAACCATCGGCGGACGGCGCAATGGGTTCAATGCGCCGCTGGCGCCTTCGTCCGGAGCACCCTTAAACAATTCGCCGCGATGAAATTCGATGGTGAAGTCGGGATCCTTCAGCAGGTTTCCGGTCAGCACCAGCACCACGCTTTCCTCCCGCTTCACAAAGTCCTGCTTCACCAATTTCTTCAATCCAGCGAGTGTCACGGCCGACGCAGGCTCGCATCCGATGCCTTCGGCGCCGATCTCAGCTTTGGCCTGCGCGATCTCAATTTCGGTGACTTGCTCGCAGGCTCCGCCGGTGGCTTCAAGAACGTGAACCGCTTTCTTCCACGACGCCGGATTGCCGATGCGAATCGCAGTGGCGCGGGTCTCAGCCTGCACGCTGACCAGCTTCTTGCCGCCAGCCTCGCGCAAGGTTCGTACCAGCGCATTCGCGCCTTCGGCCTGAATCACCGACAACTTGGGCAGGCGCGAAATCAGCCCCAGATCGCGCATTTCCACCAGCGCCTTACCGATCGCGGAACTGTTCCCCAGGTTGCCGCCCGGGACAATGATGTGGTCGGGCGGCTGCCAGTCGAGTTGCTCCAGCAGTTCGAACGCGAGTGTCTTCTGGCCTTCGAGACGAAACGGATTGATCGAATTCAGTTGGTACACGGGCGCGCGCAGAACCAGTTCCTGCAGCAGGCGCAGGCAGCCGTCGAAGTCGGTCCGCAACTGGCAGGTAACGGCTCCGTAGTCGAGCGCCTGCGAAAGCTTGCTCCAGGAAATCTTTCCTTCCGGAACCAGCACCAGGCTGCGCATGCCTCCGCGAGCGGCATAAGCGGCCATGGATGCCGACGTGTTGCCGGTGGAAGCGCAGGCGACCCAACGGAATCCGGCCAGGCGGGCAAAGGTCGCGGCCACGGTCATGCCAGCGTCTTTGAAAGATCCGGTGGGATTCAATCCCTGATGTTTGGCGAACAGGCGCGGCACGCCAGTGATGCGCGCGCACTGCGGAAGTTCGTACAGCGGAGTGTTGCCTTCGCGCAGCGTGATGGCTTGCTCATCACGTTCCAGCGCGAGGTAGCACATCGCGGAAACGCCAGACGCCGCTCAGATCGATGGCCGACTGAGAAAGTCTGCGCTGCCGCCAAGTCGATTTCAGTTCCGCCCATGCGCCTGCGGATTCCTTCCACTGCGGATAGGTAATCTCCAGCAGATCGCCGCAATGAGCGCAGCGGAAATCCTGACGAGCATGGTCGCTCAGATCGCCGCAGGCGATGCAGCGGAAGCGGAAGTCCGTTTGACGCACGCCCGGCGTGGAAGTGGAGGTAGAAGGCATGGCCCCGGAATTATTTCTTTCCCCGGAGATATTGGTCGGTCTTGTTGATCCAATCGGCGCGGGGCGGATTGAACACATCGAGATCGACGGTATCTTCGAGCGCCTCGGCCTTGTGCGGCATATTCGCCGGAATGCAGAGCGTTTCGCCGGCGTGGACGACGATCTCTTTGCCGTCGATCCAGAACTTGAGCGCGCCTTCGAGGATGTAGGTGAGTTGCTCGTTGTGGTGGCTGTGCTCGGGGACGATGCATCCTTTCTTCAGCAGCACGCGCGCCAGCATGATTTCCTGGCCGACGACGAACTGGCGCTGCAGCAGCGGGTTCAGATCTTCGAGCGGAACGGTGTCCACGGAATGTACTGGAGCACCGGCGGGCGCGCAGCGCGCCGGGACACGGTGTTATTCAGGCCAGTGCCCGGCTTGGTTCGAGATCGCGAACCGGACTTGCCCCTTGATGTCCCCGCGAGTTTCTTTTTCGACTTGCTCTTCTTGATCAATTCAGGCGCCCTCCACAATTCGTATTTCGCGCTTCGCGCCATTTCCCAAAAGCCGGAAGGCAGCCTGATAGGCGGCGCTCTCGTAGGCCGCGATCGCTTTTTCCACGCTGTCAAACTCAATGATCACCACCCGCTGGGCCTCTCCCGCTTCGTACGTCTTGGCCGGCACTCCTCGTGCCAGGATGCGGCCTCCGGCGGCCTCGATCGCCGGACCCGCATGCTTTGCGTACTCCGAGAGTGCGGCGGCGTCGGAAACCGCGTGATAGATCGTGATCCAGTATCCCTTGGCCATCGTCGCTCTCCCGGAAATCGCTCTTCAGATGTCTAGTGCACTCGGCCTTCGTACAGCTTCACGGCGGTGTCGTGCAGGTAGGCGTGGGCCAGTTCCAGCGCCCGGGCTTCGGTGATTTCGTTTTCCGAAACCATCTCGGCCAAGGCCGCGGCCAGCGCGGTGCGCGACGACTGCACGCCCAGCCAGTAGCTCTCTTCCGCCCCCAGCACTTGATTGTAAGGGAAACAGTCGGTGCCGAAAGTGATCTTGTCGGGAAAAGTTTCCAGCCACATCTTCAGCGTGTCTTTGAAGGCCGAGGGATACTGCGCGAGTTCGCCGAAGGAAGAATCGAGATAAACGTTCTTCATGGCGGCCAGCCAGATGGCTTCGCGCTCCAGCGGGTAGCCGCCGTGAATCATCACGAATGTGGTGGAGGCATAGCGCGGGTCGCGCAACACGCTTTCCAGATTCATGATGTTGCTCTGCGACAGGTTGAAATAGTCGCCGATGCCGACGGCAGTGTGGATGTGCACGGGCAGGTGCAGGCGTCCGCCTTCGGTGACGAGATAGCGGAAAATGTAATCCTGGAACGTGCGGTATTCCTTTTCGCTGGGAATTCCGCCGCGTGACGTAGCGCTGGTAAATTCTTCGGCCTGGGCGCGCGAGGGATCGCCGAAAGTTGTGGGGCGGAAGTAGGCGACTTCAAACTTCATGGCGATGCCGCCGCGTTTGGAATTGTCTTCGAGCACCTGGCTGATGAACTTCAGATAGTCGGCGAAGCTGGCGGGAAGTTTGGCTGACATTTTCCTGCTGCATCCAGCGGTGCAGCATTTTTTCCTGCAGCGGAATGTAGACGCCTTCGTCGGGATTGCGCGCGGTCTCGCGCTCGTTGTTGAACGGCCACATGAACGAATCGGCGAAGAAGACCCAGGGAAAACGTTTGGGTCGAGGTAGTCGGGCATCATGGCGCGGTTGGCCACGGAACTCTCAATGTTGAGCTTGTCGAGAATCGAGTTGAAGTAGGCGGTGCCGGCGAGTTGCTTTTTCAGTTCGGTCTTTTTGTCGAGCAGCCATTTCGCGTGCTCGGGAGAAAGATCGGTGTAGGGATAGCCGAACAGAGCTTTGGCGGCGACCGCGAGTTCCGGATTGTCGTCGCGCGTGCGCAGGGCTTCGCTGGCGTTCGGGCGGCGCGGCCATGGCGTCGACGTCGGGATCGTCGGCGAAGCCGGGGTGGGCGTGGTGATCGAAGGCGGGAATTTTTTCGATCTGCGGCAGCAGGCGCTGGTAGATCTGCTGGACGTCGGGGCCGGGGAAGGGGCGGGCCTGGGCGGCGGCGAGAATGACGAGACGGCGACGACAGCGACGAGAACCAATCCTCGAATTGCAAATCGCATTGCAGGTTCCTCAGGGGCTTAAAGCCTACATGTCAATGGTTCGATGTTATCGCAGCGCTGAAGCACTGCGCCAGCCAAAAGCAACACCTCACTGAACTAGCGTTGCAGCACGCTCAGGCCGACTCAGCGATACAGCGCGCAGTTCCCTGCCACGCCGGCGACACTTCACGATCGCTCGACCGCCTCGTGCAGAGTCGCCATCGAGGAAGCGAAAGAGAAACGGATGAAGTCTTTGCCGGCGGGCCGAAGGCTGCGCCGGGAATGGCGGCGACGCCGGCGTCGGGATCTTCCAGCATTATGCGGCACAACTCTTCGGCAGTCATGCCGGTGCCGGTGATGTCGACCCAGGCGTAGAACGCGCCCTCGGGCGCGAGGCAGCGGAAACCGGGGACGCGATTCAGATCGCGCACGAATTGTTCGCGGCGGCGGGCGAATTCGCCGACCATGTGCGCGGTGTTCCCTTCGCGGTCGCGGAGCGCGTCGATGGCGGCGTACTGCGTGAATTCGGCGACGCAGGTGTAGGTGTTCACCGCCATCATCAGCGAGCGCGGGCAACGACTTCGGGCGGAGCGACGGTGTAGCCCAGGCGCCATCCGGTCATGGCGAAGCTCTTCGAGAATCCGTCGATGATCAGCGTGCGCTCCTGCATGCCGGGATAGCGCAGCATGGAAAGATATTCGCCGCCATAAATGATGCGCGCATAGATCTCGTCGGAGAGCACCCACAAGTCGTGTTTGACCGCGAGTTCGGCCAGGGCGCGCTGCACGGCGTCGGTGTAGACGGTTCCGGTGGGATTGCCGGGAGAGTTGGTGAGCAGCATGCGCGTGCGGGCGTGATCTTCGATTCGATTCTGCCGGGTCGGGCTGAAAATTGTTGCGCGCGGAGAGCGTGAACGGCACGGGCACCGCGCCCAGCCCCAGCGTGATCGAGGGATAGCCGGGAAATCCGGGATCGGGATAGAGGACTTCGTCGCCGGGTTCGAGCAGGGCCATCATCGCGAGGAAGAGGGCGATCTTGCATCCCGGGCGCAAGCACGATGTTCGCGGATGAAACTTGAATGCTGCGGGTGCGCGCCAGATACGCGGCGATTCTTCCCGCAGCGCGGGGATCCCGGCGACGGCGCAGTAGCGGTCTTTGCCGTCGGCCAGCGCTTTGGCTGCCGATTCGATCACCGACTTGCCGGGATGGAAGTCGGGCTCGCCGAGTTCCAGGTGAATGATGGAGCGGCCCTGGGCTTCGAGTTCTTTGGCGCGGGCGAAGACGGAGAGTGCGCCTTCGCCGCTCATGACGGACATTCTTGAGGCTATGGATCGCATGGGTCTCCGTGCTCCGAGTCGGCTCACGAGCCGTAAGCTCATGCGACCGTCTATGGTCACGGCTCGAAGCTCGTGACTCGTGACTACGAACCACTCTTTCTCACAATCCTTTATACATGCCGCCGTCGACCAGGACGGTCTGGCCGGTGACGTAGGAGGCGCGGTCCGAGGCCAGCCAGACGACGGTGTCGGCCAACTCACGCGGCTCGCCCAGGCGTTTCAGCGGAGCGTCGGCGGCCCAGGCTTCGAGGATTTCCTGCTCGGTTTTTCCGGTCGCGGACGAGCGCGCTTTGGCCAATTCTTTCAGGCGATCGGTCGCGGTGAATCCGGGGCCGACGTTGTTGACCAGGATTCCGTCTTTGCCGAATTCGTTGGCCAGACTCTTTACCAGTCCGACGACTGCCGCGCGGACTGCGTTCGAGAGCACGAGGTCGGCGACTGGCTGCTTGGTCGTGATCGAGGTGATGGTGATGATGCGTCCCCAGTGCTTGCGCTGCATGTGGGGGATGACTTCGCGGGCGAAATAGACCGTGCTGAGGAAATTCAGATCGATGGCGCGTTGCCAGTCTTCGAGCGTGGCGGCGAGGAATCCTTTGGCGGGAGGGCCTCCGGCGTTGGTGACGCAGATGTCGACACTGCCGAACTTGGCGGCGACGGCGGCGACGAAACTGGCGACCGCGGCGGGATCAGCCACGTCGAAGGCTTCGGCGAAGACTTCCGCGTTGTGCTGCTTTCGGATTTTTTCGGCGGCGGCCTGCAGCGTCTGCTGATTGCGCGCGCACATGGCGACGCGGCAGCCTTCGGCGGCGAAGGCTTCGGCGGTGGCCAGGCCAAGTCCCTGACTGGACGCGGCTACCAGGGCTACACGGATTCTTCAGTCCGAAGTCCATAGATTGGGCATGAAACGTTGGGCAGTTATGAAATGGCTGAAATTTCGAGCGCAGATGGGGCAGTACAGATGGTTCAGCGCGTCAACTGCAGCGCTTTCGCTTGCCCGAGCCTGAATCGCACGCAATTACTCTGGAGGACGTGAGGCAACCATGAAACGTAAGCACCCGCCGTCCTGAGACCGCCGCTGTGCGCGGGGCAGCTGATCTGGAAAAGAAGAATGGTCCGGTGGGCACGCCGATTTATCAGACGTCGACGTTCGAAGTCACCGACAACGACGAGCAGCAGCGCGTGACCACCACCGACCGCTACTACACGCGCTGGGGAAATCCGACGAACACGGTGGCCGAGCAGGCCGTGGCGGCGATCGAAGGCGTCGGAGGCGGCGCGGACCTTCGCCTCCGGCATGGGCGCGATCACGACTACGATTCTGGCGCTGCTGAAGGCCGGAGACCACATCGTCGCGCAGCGCGACATCTATGGCGGGGTGATGAAGTTCTTTTCGCAGTGGCTGCCGCGGGTGGGCATTGAAACGACCTTCGTCGACACCAATGATTTTGAGCAGGCTGCGCGGGCGATTCGGCCAAATACGCGGATGCTCTATCTGGAGTCGCCGACCAATCCGGCGTTGCGCGTGGTCGACTTCAAGAAAGCTGCGGCGCTGGCCCGGCAGCACAGGCTGATCAGCATGATCGACAGCACGTTTGGCACGCCCATCAACCAGCATCCGGCGGAGTATGGCATCGATCTGGTGATGCACTCGGGCACGAAATATTTGAGCGGGCACGCGGACCTGACTTGCGGCGTGGTGTGCGGGCGGCAGGAACTGATGGATCAGATTTGGGAGACGCGGACGACGCTGGGCAACTGCATGGACCCCCATGCCGCGTGGATGCTGATCCGCGGGCTGAAGACGCTGGCGGTGCGGGTGGCGCGGCAGAACGAGAATGCGCTGCGGGTGGCGGAGTTTCTGGAGCAGCATGCGAAGGTGAGGCGGGTGCATTATCCGTTTCTGAAGAGCCATCCGCAGCACGCGATTGCGCGCGAGCAGATGAGCGGCGGCGGCGGCATGGTGACGTTTGAAGTCGAGGGCACGGGCGAGGACGCGCGCCGCGTGAGCGAGGCGATGCGGCTGTTCACGCTGGCGACCAGCCTGGGCGGTGTGGAGTCGCTGGTGTCGATCCCGGTGCTGACCTCGCATGCCATGATCTCCGCCGAGCAGCGCGAGGAAATGGGCGTGACCGAGCAGATGGTGCGGCTGTCGGTGGGCATTGAAAGCGCCGACGATCTGATTGCGGACCTGGAGCGGGCGCTGGAAGCAGTTGGCACGCGGCAGACAGTGGGTAGCACCTTCTAGCTTCAGCCTTCCCTCGCCTTGCCGCCGCGCTTCGCCCCGGCGGACGGCCGAGAGCCTGCCCTGAGCGGACTCGAAGGGCAGCCGTTGCCACATGAGCACTGCAAAAAGAACCCGGCCTCTCGCGAGGCCGGGTTTCTGCTCCTGCCGCCAGAGCAGTTAGAAGATGAACTTTAACGCAAGTTGCAGAATGCGTGCGTTGTGAACTGTGGTGATGTAGAGGAACTGGCCGGCACCGAGTGAGTTGTTTTGAGCACCGCCTCCTGCCGCTGACCCACTATCTCCGGCGATACTTCCCCATTCCGTGTGATTGAAGACGTTGTAAGCCTCAGCCCGAAATTCGAAGGCCAGGCTCTCCTTGATCGCGAAGTGCTTGAACAGCGCCATATCGAAATTGGTGCGACGCGGATTGCGCAACGAATTTCTGCCTGAGTCGCCGAAAGTTAAGGCCGTCGGGACCGCGAACGCAGCGGGATTGTACCAAAGGGGCCCGGTCCCGGCAGAAGAGGTCCGCGAGAAGCCGGTGTTCGGATTGCCCACCAGGTCAGCTCGCGACCCGGAGCCAACGCCCGCGGCCACACCCGCACTGTCCGTGGGATTCGTCACGCTGAAAGGGGTACCCGTCGAGATGCCGAGAATCCCGGAGTACTGCCACCCACCGAGTAGAGTATGGCGAAGGCCGGCTCCCCTGAAGAACGGAAGGTCCCAGATGTAACTGAAGTTGAAGATTTGACGCTGGTCGAAATTGGAACTCGCGCGGTTTGCAGCGAAATTGTATGCGTTCACCAAGCTGCCATCGCCGCGATCGGATGAGTCATCGATTGAGTGACTCCAAGTGTAGGCCGCGCTCAAGTTGAGCTGGCCCACGGTCCGCCGCACCGACGACTGTAGCGCGTTGTAACTCGAGGAAGACTCCAACTCCAGATGGGTAATCGTGCCATATCCAGGATAGGGGCGGAGCGGGTCAGCGAGTGCACCGCAAGCCGACACACCGACGTTCACCGCCGGGCCTTGAGGGAGGCCGCTGGCGTTCACAGAATAAGGGATTACAGCGCCGCTGGGAGTCGTTCCCGCCTGTGGGATTCCAAAGCCATCTGGGGTATTGCAGTCATTTGTGCCGAAGGTTTCTCCTGCCACATACGGATTTTGACTCGCGGGAGTGGGATACAGCTGGTTGAGATCGCTCTGCCGAGTGAGATGCGTGCCCTTACTCCCGACATACGAGACGGTTGCAACAGTACCGCGCCCGAGGTCGTGTTGAACATCGAAATGCCACTGCTGCATGTACGGCCAGGTCACTTGTTTGTAGGGAATAGAAACCACGCCGAGCGGGAATTGGACCCCAGCCACTGAACCGCCAATGTTGGTGTAACCGGAAATGTCGCTCTGCGAAACCGTATTTGCAAGAGGCGGTGAGTTCTCGAGGGACTCAGTGTTGCCCTCGTTGCCGTTGGTGTGCTCGAAAAAGATTCCATATCCGCCTCGGATAGCCCACTTGCCGTTGCCAAACGGATCCCAGGCAAAGCCTATACGAGGCGCTGGATTGAACATGTGACCCGGCATGCAACCGTCCGGAATGCCGGATGTGACGCCGCATTGCACGATACCATTCGGCAAGTTGGTGACGGAAGGAGCCAGACCGTTTGCAGTAAGATTATTGACAGTATCGTCCTGATTCACTGACGTCTGCCCTTGCACGTAGCGACTGGGATCGAAGTTAAATGCTTGATGTTGCTTCTCGCGGTATGTCTCATACAAACTGAGGCGCAGTCCGAGGTTCAGAGTCAGGCGGTCGGTGACACGCCAGTCGTCCTGGAAATACGGCTCGAATAGTTTGTAGCGGTTGTAGTATTTGAGTAAATGATCTTGCTGACCGAAGCTTGAGATGTTCCCCAACAACAAATCCGCGAACGGGTTGCCCGTGGTGTTGGCGGGAAACGGACTAGGATCGAATGTCAGGTAACCCGGATAAGATCCGGCCGCCAGTTCGCCGCCGAACTCATTCTTCTGTGCCGCCGCGATGTATGCGCCAAACTGCAGATTGTGCCGACCTATGATCTTGGTTACGTTGTCGCGGTAGGTATACGTTGGATTTGAGTTGTAGATGCCGTTGGGGATGTAGCCAGCATCTTCACCGAAATTGCCATAGGCGCCAGCTGGATCCACGAGATTGATTCCCGGTAACACACCGTTGCCGTTCCCGGGGAATAGATCCGTCATGTTAAATCCCGACGGCCGCTGCCAATTGCCCAGATTATTGAGGATGATGTGATCTGCGGTATAGCTGAATACAAATTCGTTCAGCAGGGTTGGGGAGATAGTGGCCGTAAGGCGAGCCACCAAGCTGACGCCCGGCCCCTTAAAGGCAGTCTGGATCGTTGGAAAACTGCCTTGGTTGGTCCACAAAGGCACTGCCGTAGTGGTCTGCCAGGAATCATGAATGTAGCGGACCGTGGCACGTATTTTTTCGCCGAAATTGTGATCAACGCGAATCAGTTCCTCACGCCAATTTGTTGTCTGAGCTGGGGAGGCCGTAAAGAAACACGGATTGGGGTTCGTGCTGCCGTCAGGAAACGTGCCGCCTGGAATGCAATTTGACGCCCCAGGTCCGTTGGGCGCGGGGATCATCCCTAACAGCGCCTGCGTGACCGGCTGAGCGGCCAGATACTGAGGCGTACCCGAGACATTCGGAGACGCAGTATTCGGACAGTCGCCTACTCCTGGAGCTCCGCCCGGAGCCGTGCAAAGATCAGTGAAGTCTCCCCCGCGCTCCGCGATGCTGGGAACCGGCGTGTTGAATGTCTGTCCGGGAACGATATCTTTCCTCCACTCCTGCGACCAGAAGAAGAACGTCTTCGACTTGTCCTTGTTGTAAACCCCCGGAATGTAAACCGGTCCACCGATCGTGTAGCCGTAGTCGTTCTTCTTGTATTCCGGAACGATGCCGCTCTGAAACCATGTTGCAGTTTGCGAATTGAACGCGTCGTTGCGGAGGTACTCGTAGGCGTCGCCATGGAATGACTTCGTGCCCGACTTGGTCTCCACTTCGACCGTGCCCGAGCCATTCCGGCCGTATTGCGCGCCATAGTTTGAAGTGAGAACCGTAAATTCCTGAATGGCGTCGATGCTGGGATACACGTTCAACGTAGAGTTGCTGCCGTTGTCCATGTTGTCGCCACCATCCAGTTCCCAGTTGTTATACTCGACGCGGCCGCCGTTCATGCTGAAACTGACGTTGCCATAGACGCCGACCGTGCCTTCGTCTTGCCCAGTCTGGTTGCTGACACCGGGAGTCAGCGTGACCAGCTGCGTAAAATTGCGGCCGTTCAGTTCGAGCTGAGAGATTTCTTTGCTGTCAACTGTGCCCGACAGATCAGACGACTGGGTCTCGACCTGGGCAACGTTGGTGCCCTCGACGACGATTTCCGTGGTGGTTGCTCCGACTTGGAGTGGAATATCGACGCGTTCCTTGTCCCCAACGTCCAGCTTCACGGCCTTCGCCGTGATATTTCTTAAACCCGTTGGCGGTAACGATAACGTCGTAGGTTCCGCCGGGCAGCGCCGGATTCGTTGTAGTCACCGGAAGAGTTCGTGACCGTTTGCCGGTTGATGCCGTGGTCCGGACTGGAAATGACGACCGTTGCTGCGCCGACGGACGGCGCCGCTCGCATCCTTCACCGTGCCCGTAATCGACCCCGTGTCCTGAGACCAGGCGGCCGCGCAAAATACCACAACCAACAACGCGATCCGCAACAGCACTCGATGCGATTTCATGGTCACGCTCTCCCCGATGGCGCGGGCTTGTGCCCAGCGCAAGTTCAGTTGACTTGCCGGCTTTTCCCGAGCCTTCACGAGCTCGGAACTTCATTTTGCAGAACCGACACTTCCACCTCAGTGGATTGAGACCCAGAGAGGGGTTATTAAAACGTATGAATAGTGCTTTTATACGGCATCGTCTGTCAAGAAAAAAGCGACTCCCTTGTACGCCAAAACGTACACATTTCTACAAAATCGATTCGTGCTATGCGGAAATCAGATCGCGGCCGAACCACGTCGACCAATGGCCGAGCCTACAGCAGGCTCCGCGTCGACTCACGCACCACCAATTCCGGGGCAACCTTGCGATGCGTGGCGCCGATTTCGCGCTTTTCCAGCACTCCGTTGATGCCGTCGACCACGATCCCCACGGCCGAGGCTCCCATTGCCTCCATGGGCTGGCGGATGGTGGTGAGCGAGGGCGTGTACAGAGCCGACGTCGCGACGTCGTCAAACCCGATCACCGAGCATTGCTCCGGCACGCGCACGCCGGCGCGATTCAGCGCGCGGATTGCGCCGAAGGCGCTCATGTCATCGAAGGCCAGCAGCGCCGTGAACGGACGCTTCTGTCGGATCGAGTTCTTCCGTAAGCTTGTGCCCCGACTCGAAGCTCGACATGGGATCGCGCGACTCCGGCAGGTCCATAATCAGGCGCGAATCGAGTTCCAGTCCGCATTCTTTGGCGCAGTTGCGGATGCCGCGCCAGCGTGGCGAACTGTCGGTCAGCGCCTTGGGGCCGCGGATGAATGCGATTTTGCGGTGGCCGAGAGAGTGCAGATGTTCGAGCGCCATGTGGCCGCCGACTTCGTTGTCGACGATGATCGGAGCTGATCGAATCGGTCTTGAGTTCGCAGCCGATCATCGCGGTCGGGATGCTGCTTTTCTCCAGATCGCCGAGCAGGTTGATATCGAGGAAGAGCCAGTTCGCGAGCACGATCAGGGCTTCGATGCGGCGGTCGAGCAGCATCTCCAGATAGCGCTCGAAGCGGCTGCGCTCGTTGTGCACGTCGGTGAGAATCGGCAGATACGACGACTGATAAAGCGTGTTTTCAATGCCGCGCAGCACCAGCGTGCAGTAGGGATCGGTCATGTCGAACACCATGACGCCGACGGTGTGGCTGCGCTTGCTGCGCAGCGAACGGGCGAACTGGTTAGGACGGTATCCGAGCTTCTGGGCGGCGCGCTCGATGCGCTTCTTGGTGACGGCGGGAATGTAGCGCGCCAGAGGCGCGTTGTTCAGCACGATCGACACCGTGGTCGAAGAAAATCCGCTTTCCTTCGCCACGTCACGAATGGTCACCATCGCAGCACCTTCGCGCCGGAGCCGCAGCCGCAGATCGACGTGGGCCGTCGGTCGCGGACTCTCGTCGGCAAAGACTCGACGATTTTGCATTATCACTCTGCGTTGCCCGCTTGAATTGAAAGCGTACACTGGCGGACACTACAGCAGAGAGTAATATCAGTGTCAAGCGCACGAATCACATCGCGTAAGTTTCGTTTTGCTTCTGCTGGTGGAGTTGGCGATGGCCATTCCGCCGCGGCAAACCGCGTCTGCGCCCGCGGGAAACGGACACAGCGGCGCGGTCGTCCGGCGCTTCGGCGACCGCCGATCCAGCGAAACTTTTTCAGCGCGGGCAGGATGCCCTGACGCACGGCCAGTTGGACGAAGCCGAGCGCGATTTCCGCGCCGTGCTGCAACTCGATCCGCAATCCGGCGGGCCTATGCCAACCTGGGCGTGGTCTACATGCGGCGCAAGCAGTGGACCAAGGCTCTCGCAAGCGCTGCAGAAGGCAGAACAGCCTGATGCCGCAGGTGGCGGGCATCCGGCTCAACATTGGGCTGGCCTACTACCGGCAGAATGAATTTCTGCAGGCAATTCCGCCGTTCGAATCGGTGGTGCGCGATCAACCCGACTGCGTCGCAGCCACGCTATCTTGCTGGGACTGTGTTACTTTTTTGCCGAGCGCTGGGCCGACGCGGCGACCACGCTGGAGCCGCTCTGGACGCAGGAATCGGGCAGTTGCCCTATCTTGTATGTGCTTTCGAACGCGGCCCACCGGGCCGGGCAGAAAGAACTCGACGACCGCGCCACCGACACAACTGATCAAACTTAGCGATGGCTCACCTGAATACCATCTCTTTGTCGGAAAATACTATCTGAATCTCGAGCAGTACGACGCCGCCTTGACGGAATTTCAAGCCGCCGCCGACGCCGATCCCAAGCTTCCTTTCGTGCACTTCAATCTGGGGTTGACCTACCTGAAGAAGCAGGATTTCGCGCGGGCCCGCGATGAGTTTCTGAAAGACGCTGCCGTCGAGCCCGACCTCGCCCTGAACTACGACGAACTCGGCGACGTTTACTGGCTGATGCAGGACGACAAGAACGCGGAAAAAAATTATCGCGAGGCGCTGCGCCGCGATCCTCGGCTGGTGAATTCGCATCTCGGGCTGGCGAAGATCTATCAGCATCAGGAGAAATATGCGGCGGCACTGGCCGAGATTGATGCCGCGGTGAAACTCGATCCCGATCGCACCGACGTCCATTACGTTCGTGGACAAGTGCTTCTTCAGATGGGACGCAAAGCAGAAGCGAAAAAGGAAATGGAGCCGCGGCCCTGCGACATCGAACGCGCGCACAGATGGAGCAGCGGGAGGCCGTCCCGGCTCCTGAGATTCTACAAGACCCGCAGTGATACACTCGGCCTTAGCAGCGTCCCGCCCCAAACCCGAGCGCAATTCGCCGTTCTGGCAGGAGGTACGAATCATGAAACGCATTCTGAAAATCGTTGCCATCGTCGTTGGCGTGCTGATCCTCATCGCCATCGCCATTCCCTTCTTCATCGACGCCAACACCTTCCGCCCCAAGCTCGAATCGGATCTGACAGGCGCGCTGGGCCGGCAGGTCAAGGTGGGAAATCTTTCGCTCTCGCTGCTCTCGGGCAGCGTGTCGGCGGACGACATTTCCATCGCGGACGATCCCACGTTCAGCAAGTCTCCGTTCGTGCAGGCCAAGTCGCTCAAGGTGGGCGTGGAGATGATCCCGCTGATTTTTTCGAAGACGCTGAACGTGACGGAACTGACCCTGAACCAGCCGGAGATCAGTCTGGTGAAATCGGAGAACGGCGAGAAATGGAATTTCTCCAGCCTGGGCGGAAACAATACGTCCGCGACGAAACCCGCGCCGCTTCGATCGAGCTCGAGCGGAATCCGAATCTGTCGGTCGCGAAGCTGAATGTGAATGACGGGCGCCTCACCATGTCGCGAGCGGGATCGACAGAGAAGCCCCATGTATACGATAAAGTTAATATCGAAGTAACTAACTTCTCGTTCACTTCTTCGTTCCCGTTCAACATGACGGCGCAACTTCCGGCCGACGGCAGCCTGAAACTGGACGGCAAAGCCGGACCGATCGACGCCAACAACGCCGCCCAAACTCCGCTCGAAGCCAAAGTGACGGTGGAGAAAATGAATCTGGCGGCGTCGGGATTCATCGATCCCGCTGCGGGGATCTCCGGGGTCGCGAATTTCGATGGAACCGTCACCTCCGACGGGCATGAGGCCAAAACCCAGGGCACGCTGACAGCCACGAATTTACAGGTGGTTCAGAAGGGATCGCCCGCGGGAAAACCGGTGCAGGTGACCTACACGGTGATGCACGATCTGGCCAAAGAAACTGGCACCATTCCGCAGTGCGAGATTGCCATGGGCAAGGCGGTCGCTCACATCACCGGCACCTACGACGCGCACGGCAAAGTGACCGCCGTCAATTTGAAACTCAACGCGCCAGGGCATGCCGGTCGACGATCTCGAGGCCATGCTTCCGGCCGCTGGGCGTCATATTACCTCCGAAGGCAACACTGAAAGGCGGCGACCCTGACGACCAACATGACGATCATCGGTCCGGTTGATAAGTTGGTTACGGTCGGGAACCGTCAAACTGGAAAATTCCACGCTGGCCAATTTCAACCTCGGATCGAAACTCTCAGCGATTTCCGCGCTGTCGGGCAAGAAAACGGGCAACGACACGACGATTCAGAATTTCAGTTCCGATGTGCGCGTCGCTCCCGAGGGCACGAAGGCCGACAATATCAATCTCAACGTGCCCGTCCATCGGCGTGGTCACCGGCGCCGGCACCGTGAGTCCAGCCAACGAACTCGCCTTCAAAATGAAAGCCGACGTCGGCGGCATGGGGATTCCGTTCTCGCGTCGCGGGAACCACTGCCGACCCAAGTTCGTTCCGGACGTAAAGGGTATTGCGACAGGGTATGTTGAAAGGACTCGGCAGGGCGGAGCAGAGAAGCCCGTCAACAGCGTGATGGGGCTGTTTAACAAGAAAAAGCCGCAGTAGGAATTTCAACCCGCCAGCGCGGTGTTATCTGAGCCACGCCCTCCAGGGCGTGGCTACTTTTGCGTGCGGCCAAATTTACTATAGAGAACAATTGTTTTATTGTTAGAGAAATGGCCTGGCATGACCGACACGATTTCCGAAGGGCCTGGGGCGGTATTCGATCGGCGAAAAACTGCGGTCCATGCGCCTGCGCAAGAGCATGGGACTGGTGGAATTGGGCAAGCATACGGGCCTCTCGGCGGCGCTGCTGTCGAAGCTGGAAAGGGGAAAGTTGTTTCCCACTCTGCCCACACTCTTGCGCATCGCCATGGTGTTCGGGGTGGGGCTCGACTACTTCTTTACCGACGAACGCAAGCGCCGGGTGGTCGGGGTGGTGCGGAGAGCAGGAGCGGGTACGCTTTCCGGAGCGGCCAGGCGCGCGCGGATGTGCAGTACTACTTCGAGTGCCTGGATTACCGCGCCACCGAGCGCAAAGTTGAGCGCGTTTCTGGCCGATTTTCAGGAGGTTCCGGTCGAGAAGCTCAAGCCGCACCAGCACGCCGGGGTCGAGTTTCTCTATGTGATCAAAGGGTCGCTGGCCATCAAAATCGGCGGCGAAGAATTCGTGCTGGAGCCGGAAGACGCCATCTATTTCGATTCGGCGGTGCTGCACAGCTACCGCCGCAGAGGCCGAAAGCCGTGCACGGGAGTGATTGTCACGGTGCCGTGAAGAATCTTGTGTCTTCTGCGCGATAGAAGCACTTGGCTCGGACTCGCAGGAGCGTCGGCCAGCCCTTGCCGGTGGTACCTTAATTGCTATCTACCCTTGATTGACAAGGCCGGTTGACCATTCCATACTCGCGATCAAGCTGCAAAATTTTGCAACCTTGCTGACTCAAGGCAGAACGCGCGGGGTTCGGATATGGGTTCGCCCTCAGTCCGAGTCGATTTTCACAGAACGGTGTTTCAGGGTTTCATCACAGGAGGATCTTCGTGTCTAAGCCATCTGCCTCAAAGAAATTCATGCCTGCTGGTTGGGTTCTGCTCGGTTCGATCGCCGCGTTGGCGTGCTAGCCGCCGGAATCATGGCTCCGCGCAGTTTGCGCGCGCATCGCGGCAGCACCGCGGCCCAGCCGGTTGCGCCAACAGCACGCAGTCTTGAGCGCTGAACCGCGCAGCCGGGTCCAGGCCAGCCTGGGCGCGCTTCCGCTTGCCTTTGAGGCCAACCAGGGACAGACCGATCCGCAAGTGAAATACATGGCGCGGGGCAACGGCTACACGGTATTTCTCACCGCGAACGACACGGTCTTCGCGCTGCAATCTCGTCGGCAGGTGCAGCGAAAGAAGTTCGCGCACAAGCAACCACCACGGGGACGGGCCATGAAGCATTCGCCAAAGCTCGACCGAAGCCAGCGGCCAAAGACGCAACCGCTGCGATCCACATGCACCTGGTCGGCGGGAACGCGCAGCCGCAGATCTCCGCTGGCAACCAACTGCCGGGACACAGCAATTACTTCATCGGCAATGATCGCAGCCAGTGGCACTCGGATGTCGCCACAATTTGCGCGCGTCTCCTACCGGGACGTTTATCCCGGAGTAAACCTGGCCTTCTACGGCGTGCAGAAGCAACTGGAGTTCGATTTCATCGTCGCTCCGGGCGCGAGTCACTACGCCGATCCGCCTCGGCGTTTCCGGCGCGAAGCATGTCGCCACCGATGATTCCGGCAATCTGATGCTCGCTTCTTCCGCGGGAGACGTCCTGCTGCACAAGCCCGTCGCTTACCAGCAGAAAGACGGAGCCCGCCAGCCGGTCGATGCGCGTTTTGTTCTGCAGGCCCACAACCAGGTCAGCTTTGAGTTGGGCAACTACGATCGCAGCCGCGAACTGGTGATTGATCCCTCGGTCAGCTATGCGACGTACTTGGGCGGCACGGCCGAGGACGACGGATACGCCATCGCCGTCGACGGCAGCGGTAACGCGTATGTAACCGGCCAGACGAAATCCACCAACTTTCCCGGGACTACTGCGGCCGACTATGTCGGAGGTTTCGACGTCTTCGTGACGAAGATTTCGGCTGACGGATCCGACGCTCGATCTACTCCACATATGTCGGCGGCAGCGGCGACGACAGCGGAAACGCCATTGCGGTGGATGGTTCGGGCAATGCGTTCGTCGCCGGGGGAACTGGTTCAGCACGAACTTCCCGCACCACGGCTTCGGCCTCTCAGAAGGCTTTTGGAGGCGGCAGCCTCGACGCGTTCGTGTTTGAGCTTGCGTCTTCGGGAGGTTCTCTCACCTACAGCACATATCTCGGCGGCAGCGGCACGACGTCGCCACCGGGCTCGCTCTCGCCACGGACGGTTCAGGAGACGCGTTTGTTGTCGGTCGCACCGGCTCGTCGAATTTTCCAACCACCGCTGGAACGATCCAGACTCACAATCGAAGGGAACTCCAACGGATTCGTCACCAAATTAAACTCCGCGGAAGCGCGCTGGTCTATTCCACGTACCTGGGCGGCGGCACCGGCGATTTCGCATCCGCAGTAGCGGTGGATTCTTCGAACAACGCCTACGTCACCGGCGCCACGCAGAACTCCGCTTTCCCGACGACGCAGGCGCATTCCAGACCACCTGCGGAACCGCCGCGAACTGCAACGGCGGCCTAGCGATGCCTTCGTTTCAGTCATCAATGCCGACGGGCAGCGGCTTTGTCTATTCGACCTTCCTTGGCGGCAGCAATGCCGACCAGGGCCTCGGCATTGCCGTCGACTCCGCGGGCGATGCGTATGTAACCGGACTGACTCAATCGACGCGACTTCCCACTGCATGTCTGCGGTGCAACCAACATTCGGCGGCGGAACTCAGGACGCTTTCGTCGCGGCACTGAATCCCGACCGGAAGCGCGTTGCTGTATTCGACTTACTTGGGCGGCAGCCAGGCCGATGCAGGCGCGGGCATTGCGGTTGACGGGAATAACAATGTCTATGTGACCGGACAAACCGGCTTCGCCGAACTTTCCCTTGGCCGAACGCGACCCAGGGAACACTGGGCGGCGGCAACGATGCATTTGTGACGGACTCAATGCTTCCGGGTCGGGCTTGTGTTTTCAACCTACCTGGGCGGCGCGCTGAATGAAGACTCGACTGCCGGCGGTGCCAAGCTTTAGCCCGATCGGCGCCATCGCCGTCGACAGCGCCGGGGCCAACATCTACGTCACCGGCAACACCGCTTCGACAAATTTCCCGCGACCGCGGTTCTAAACAAACAGCCAACGGCGGCGGGACCGACGCCTTCGTTGCGAAGTACTCGTTGACCGCAAGCGGCCCAGACTTCACCATCGCGGGCTCACCGCTTCCCACGACCACCCAGGGCGGAACTTCCACCTCGACCATCACGATCACTGCGGTCAACAACTACTCGGGCACAGTGAACTTCACATGTTCCGTCGCCGCCGGTACCGGTGGCTCACCTCTGCCCACCTGCTCGATTCCGACGGCAGTCACCGGCGGAGCGGGCACGTCGACTTTGTCGGTCACCACAACTGGCACAGCAGGCGCCATGAACCACGGGGCCACTGGCCTCGTCTATGCCATGTGGCTGCCAGTCGTTGGGTTGTCACTGGTGGGCATGCGCTTCAGCACCGCGGGATCGCGGAGAAAGAAACTGCTGGGCTTCTTGCTGCTTGGCCTGATCATGGCTGCCCTGTTCTTCCTGCCGGCTTGCGGTAGCAGCAGCGGCATGGCGGCGGTGGCAGCTGCCCCGGTTGCACTCCCCAGGGCACCTACACGGTGACGGTCACGGGGACCGATTCCGCGCTGACGCACTCTGTGAACCTCACCCTAACCGTGAACTAACGCTTAACGCAGCAACTCGAAACGGCCGTCTCCGCACACGCCAGGCGGCCGTTTCTCTTTGCGCGAGAACCCACACCGGCCTCGCCGCCGCATGATGGTAGTATGGAGGATTCCGTGACGGTGTTTCCGGGGAACTGTGTCCCATGGCTCTTGGGGAAACGTCTGCGGTAAAATGAAGCGCATGTTTTTGCGCCCGTTTGGCGTGCCTCCGTCGCACAGCTGAGGCGATGGACAGTTTGTCGGCGGCCGGGCAGCCTTTGGCTTGTCCTGGGAATCGAAGATACTTGAACCGAACCCTGCTCATGTTGAAATCCGAAACCTCGAATTCCGAAACAACGTCCGAAATGGCGTCCTCAACGGCACCCCAAGCGTTCAGCCAGCGCGGCGCGCGCGCCACTCTCGCGACTCTTTGCCTGTTGGCAGCGCTATTCAGCCTGCCGATCTCGGCCTCGGCGCAGAGCTTCACCCTGGACGCCTCGACGTTCTCTCCGGTTGCGGTTCCTCCGGAGGGTACTTCGTCGGCCACCGTTACGGTGGGGTCAGTCAGCGGATTCACCGGCACCGTCAATCTCAGCTGCCAGGTCATCCCGACGACCTTCACAGATACTCCAGCGTGCTCGGTGAGTCCCGCGACGGTGACGGCACCCGCGAGCGCTTCGGCCACCATCACTACCCAGCTCCAAACGACCACGATTGCTTACGCCGTCACCATCACCGGCACCGCACCTTCGATCTCGCAGACCGTCACCACACAGGCGCAGACGGTCACCGTGCTGGCCATCGCTCCCCAGTTCACCATCTCTGTAACCAGGGCCGTGACGCCCAGTTCGGTGCCCGCAGGCAACGGGGGACAAGGGACCATCACCATTAATCCGATCAACGGATATTCCACGTCTCCGCAGGACGCTCAGAACAAGCAGGGCATAACGCTTTCCTGCAGTTCGATCACTCCACTGGTAACAATTCCCCCAATCTGCTCATTCGCCTATCCGAACGGCCTCCCCTCCTTGATCATATCCGGAACGGGATCAGCCACCTCCACCATCACAATCAACACGTTTGGTCCTGTGATCACGGGTTCCGCGGCGCCTCCCCGAACTTTCTACGCTCTGTGGCTGACCGTCCCTATGCTGGGACTGGTGGGCCTGGGCACAGCGTTGGGCGGAAAGCAATCGAGAAAGGCCTGGGGGCTGCTGGCTCTTTTTGTGATCAGCGGCGCACTATTCCTGATGCCGGCCTGCGCCAACACCGCAACGACCACAACCACTCCCAACGGAGTTACCCCTAACAACACCTACAGCTTCACCGTAACCGGCATCGACCACGAGGGCAACGCCGCGAGCAACACGAACTCCACCACCAGCGCGAATCCCTCCGTCACCCTGACGGTCACCTCCCCGACGACGAATTGAGTTATGCGTCAGCCCTCGCATCGTAAGCCGCGGGTGCTGATTGTCGTGGTGACCCTGGGTTTGGCCGCGGCTTTGCTGCTGCGGCCGGATGCCGGAGACGCGGGCCCGCCCAAAGACAAGTCAAAGATTCCTGCGGTTCGCTGGGATGAAGAGCGTCCCGGCTGTACCTTCACGCGCAGCGATGACGGTAGACTACCGCTACGGACTGTGGTCGGACGATGCAGGCATCACGCTGGCCGTCGATGCCCAGGAACTGGAAAAAGTTCACCGCCGGCATGAGCCGTTCTTCGGCGTGCTGCTCACCCTCCGCTACCGCGGACAGGGGTCGCTCGACTTCGACAGCCAACAATATTTCCCTCGAGTTCGTGAAACACTTTAAAGTCGTGCAGACTTCGCTCGATCCGGATGACTTTTCGGCAAAAGTGCAGAACGACGCCGACGAACTCGATCACCAGACCGCGCGGGAAGTGGAGAAGCATCCGGAAAAGAAAGAAGAAAAAGAAGCCTGTGCAGGCGTTTCTGAAAGACTCGGCGGAACTGCAGGAGTTTGTGGGCAAGAACAGTTTGCGGGCGACGCAGAATGGGGCCGGGCAATCCGGAAATCAGCGGGTGGGTGCTGTTCAGCACCGAAAGCAAGTGGATCGGCGCATGGAAGAAGCAGGAAGAATTCATCCTGCGCGTGCCGTTCGACGGAAAAGTTTTCGAGTTTCCCTTCAAACTTCCGCCCAAGCCGGGAGAAGTGATGCTAAGGCAACGGGAGTGATATCGGACCTCGGCTTTAGCTTCCGGGGGTGAGAGCCGAAGAGCCTCCGGAAGCCCGGAGCCTCGATGCCGCCTTGCGCTGCTGCGCTCCATCTCGGCGGCGTGGTGGATGAGGACGTCGCGCAGGGAAACCAGTCCCTTCAAATCCTTGCCGTCGACGATGGGCAGATGGCGGAATCCGAACTCCCGCATGATGAACAGGCACTCCTCGATGGTCTCGTCGGCGGGCGACGGCGCGCGGGTTCGCGGTCATGACTTCCGACACCGCGGTCGTGCCCGGAGTGCGGCCCACGGCCACGACGCGGTTCATGATGTCGCGTTCCGAAAGAATCCCTGCCAGTTCTCCGTTGCGCAGCACGGGCACGGCGCCGATGTTGTGCTCCATCATGAAACGCGCAGCCTCGAGCACGGTGCGGGTGGCTTCGACGGAATAGACTTTACGGT
Organism: uncultured Acidobacteriaceae bacterium; assembly: GCA_963710885.1. Classification (GTDB taxonomy): domain Bacteria; phylum Acidobacteriota; class Terriglobia; order Terriglobales; family Acidobacteriaceae; genus Sulfotelmatobacter. The sequence goes on along the minus strand of CAVQCF010000045.1, from coordinate 402,951 downwards.
CTTTTACGAGTTCGCGGAGGGTCTTCATGGATCACTCCTTCGGCGTTGCGGAATCTACGTGGATCGGCCAGCCCCACGGCCAGCGTTTTGGGGTGGGGAATACTCTATCACAGGCGGCAGGCTGGCGATCAAAAGGCTACGGCGACGGGACCGACCCACGGGCGCGGAGCCATTCGCGGCGCATTGCCGCGCGAGACGGGATTCAAGAGGCTACACCGGAACCTTATTTCCCCGCATAGAATCCACCATCTGCTTCGCTTCTCCTAAGCTGCAGCCGTAGAGTTTGCGGGCGATATATATGGCCGTGATGTTCTGCCCGCGGGGGACTAGTTCGCGGAGTTGCCCCTGTTGCTCTTCACGGCTGAGCGATTTCAGGTGCGTGAAGTCCTGCTCTAACGAAACCGGATCGGCGATGACCGTGTAGGAGTGCAGGGCTTCAAGGAACTTTTGTGCGCCCGGCACTACGTTCCAATGGACGCGAACGCTCGACGGCCCGGACATCGCGACCGGATAATCCCGGTAAAGAGTCGAACTCGTGCCATACCAGCGCTTTTCCGCTGGGGCCTGCTCGCCGAGCTCCGTCCCCAACGCGTCTGCCAGCGCCGCGGGATCGCCGGACAACTCAAGTTCAACATGGCGCAGATATTGTGTTTGCGTGGCGCCTGGCTTTCCCATATCCGGCGTCTCAACGCGCTCTTTGATGAGTCGGGCCGACGCGATCTCGCCGAAGGAAAGGAAGACGATCGAAGGTTCATCGGCGGGCAACTGGTAGTTCAGATAAGAACGATATTGCACATAGATTCCGATCTCGTTCATCCGGACCAGCCAATTGGATGGATGGAAGCGCGCAGTCACCATTCTTAGCGCAAAAAGCAGAAAGAGCAGCAGAAACGGCCCGAAGAAGTAGCCGGGCGGCCACTTTGCCCTGTATGCGCGGACCAAAAAGGCAGTGGCGGCGGCGAATCCGGCAAGCCAGACGATCAAAGCACGTAGACGCGCGTGCCGGAACAGGCGGTCGTTGGCGCGAATCTCGACGTCTCGCAGGCGCAGCAGGCGCATAGCAGCTCCGACGAACGACAAAAGTTTACTTCGCCAGAGCTGCGAGCGATAGTTACTTACGATTGCGCCGCAAAAGCATGAATCAGCGAAAATACCTCGGATCTCGCTGGGCGGGAGTGTTGAGAAATCCCTCTCACTCATTGACCCTCACTGCGACGGTGGTGGAGTTAGTCCCATGAATGCCGTACCAAGAAACTTTCCTTGGGCATCGAAATTCCAGTTGAATATCGCCAATCCCGCTCTTGCACAGGCGTGGCAGCCGTTGAGCAAGGGATAGCCGACGGTAAACTGTACTCCGCCGTTTGGCCCGGTTTGTGAGTTGGGCCAGATCTTCCCATCGCGATCCCCCGGCCACAAATCGACTTTCGGGAATTGGCTCTTCAGATCTTGGAACTGAGGACTCTGTTCCATCGTTTTCCGGTCGAGCAGCTTCAAATCTTCCACGTTGACGATAGGCGGGTGTCCATTCACCAGTAAGAGACCATAGTTCGTGTTGGCGCGCAGCGGATAGTTGATCCATGCGAATGCGACCAGACCCTCATCATGGAAACCGGTAAGAATACCGAACTCGCCATGGCTCTGCTTGTAGAGTTTGCGGGAAAAGCTTACAGCCGTGGCGGAAGCTCCGGCCTTCGCCATCTCGTCGATGAAACATTCACCTTCATGGGAACCAGATGATTTATCGCAGGCGGAATGAGCGGCGGAGATGAACTGTTGCGGTACTTGCCAAACAGCCGACGCGCCAACCTTTACCGAGCTATCCTGTACCGAGCTATCCTGCGATTGCGGCGTCCAACTTCCAGCTAGCAAGACGACAGCGACAAGCACGTGGGCATTCGACATGTTCTTCCCTCGAAGCTAACTTGCCTCGACAGGATTCAACGCGCCACTGTTCGTTCTGACAGTGTGCCGGGTCGGGGCGATTGCTCGATCAGGCTCACGGCGTAGAGTGCCACAAACATGCGATGAGTGCGACTGCAACGCCAGCGCAGGAAAGGTCTGTCTACTGCAATAAGCGCGGAAATGGCCTACGTCCAGGATCTAGCGCAGAACCAGGTCGCGCTCGTCGTAGGCCTCATGCTCTACAGCATCCGGCCAATCATGGTCGGCCTCGGAATGAAGCATGGCTTTCTCCCCCTCAGCCGGCAGCTTCGTCACACGCACCGGCTTGGAATACTGCAAGAGCGGCAGGAACGCCAGCATCAGCAGGAACACGACTCCCATCACCCCAAAACGCCTCGATAAACGCGAGCATGGCCGCGTGCTGTTGCACCATGCCGTAGAGGGCGCCCAGGGTCTTGCGCGTCGCCGTGACGCCATCGAAGCCGTGCGCGATGAAGTTCGTCCGCAGTCCATGCAATAGCCTCGCGGTTTGTGGGCTTCAATTCCCCAGCTTTCATTGACTTGCCCCTCCTGCCCACGTAACATTCAGCGCCAGTGATCGGCCGGACAATCTCGCATTACCGCATTACCGAGAAGCTTGGCGGTGGCGGGATGGGTGTGGTGTACAAGGCCGAAGACACAACCTTGCACCGATTCGTAGCCCTGAAGTTTCTGCCCGACGACGTGGCAAAAGACCCCCAAGCTTTGACCCGCTTCCAGCGCGAGGCACGGGCCGCCTCAGCTCTGAATCATCCCAATATCTGCACCATCCATGAAATTGGTGAACAGGACGGCCATCTATTCCTCGTCATGGAATTTCTGGACGGAATGACATTGAAACATCGGATCGCGGGCCGTGCGCTGGAAACCGAGGCGCTGCTCCCTCTCGCGGCCGAAATAGCCGAGGGACTCGATGCGGCACACGGCCAGGGAATCGTGCATCGCGACATCAAGCCCGCGAATATTTTTATTACAAAGCGAGGGCATGCCAAGATCCTGGATTTTGGACTTGCGAAGATCAATCCAAACTTGAGTTCTGCCCAGGTTGGCGGGGAACGGACAGAAAGCATTGAGAACGAGATCCTGACCAGCCCCGGCGCAGCTCTGGGCACAGTTGCCTATATGTCGCCAGAGCAAGTGCGGGGCAAGGAGCTTGACCATCGCAGTGACCTATTTTCTTTCGGCGTCGTGCTTTACGAGATGGCAACTGGGGCGTTGCCCTTTCGTGGCAACACCTCGGGAGTGATCGTCGATGGCATTCTGAACCGTACCCCTGTGCCGCCCGTGCGGCTTAATCCAGATTTGCCACCGCGGCTGCAAGAACTCATCAACAAGGCGCTGGAAAAGGAACCGAAGTTCCGATGCCAAACTGCCGCTGAGATGCGCGCCGATCTCGAACGGCTCGGGCGCGACTCCAGTTCAAGTCACCTAACGGCTTCGCCGTCGGACTCCACTGACGGCGTACTACCGTCCGCGCAATCGGCAAGCGATGGGCCCGCTCGCGCCCGGAGTGCTCTATTGCGCTCCGCAGGGACTGTGTCGAGGCGCTACGGCTGGATGCTAGGTGCGCTTGCGGCGATCCTGTTGGCGGGATTGGGCGTGTGGTTTTTCGGCAACTGGTTCCGGCCGACGCTGCAGAATCCGCTCGCCGATGCGCATTTCGCACGGCTCACTGACTTCGAAGGAGCGGAAACGAATCCTGCCATCTCTCCCGACGGGAAATTCGTTGCTTTCATCTCCGACCGGAGCGGCACGTTCGACATCTGGCTGATTCAAGCCGGAGGTGGCAGCCTCGCCAACCTTACCCAGGGCCGAATCGGAGATGTGCGCGGGCCGCTTCGCGCGATCGGATTCTCAGGAAATGGATCGGAGGTGTGGAGCTCAGGAACGGAAGGCACGGCTTCTGTGCACGGGCGGAGGCTTCGTTTGTTCCCACTGGTGAGCGGAGCGCCCCGCAATTTCCTGGATGAACATACCGCCGAAGTTGCCTGGTCGCCCGACGGCACGCGGCTGGTATATCACACGTGGGAAGCTGGCGACCCCACATTTGTGGCGGATCACAATGGCGCCAATGCACGACAAATCCTGAAAAATGAGCCCGGTTTGCACAACCACTATCAGGTGTGGTCGAAGGACGGGCGTTGGATCTATTTTGCGCGCGGTCGGCCAGCCACCCGTGAGATGGACCTGTGGCGCATCTCGCCGGACGGGGGTCAACCGGAACAGCTCACTCATGTAAATACAGATATCGCATACCCGGCTCCGATAGACGACCGAACGGTTCTGTTCGTGGCGCGTGACCAAAACGGAGCTGGCCCGTGGTTATGGGCGTTCGATGTGGAAACTCGAACCTTGCAGCGCGTGAGTTCGGGGCTGGAGCAATATACCGCTGTGGTAGGGGCGGCGGATGGCCGGCGTCTTGCCGCGAGCGTGATGAACCCTCGGGTCAACTTGTGGAGCGTTCCGGTTACCAGTCACGTGATCGAAGAAAAGGAGGTTGAAGCCTTCCCCGTACCCACTATGCGCGCTCAAGCGCCGCGTTTCGGAGGAGCGTCATTGTTCTATTTGTCCTCGCGTGACGGGGCTGACGGACTGTGGAGCTATCGCGAGGGGCAAGCACTGGAGATCTGGAAGGGTTCGGACGGTGCGCTCCAGTCGCCTCCAGCCGTCTCGGCGGATGGGAACAATCTTGCGTTTGCTCTGAAGCGGGACGGGAAGCGGCAGATGCACGTTATCGCCGCGGATGGAACGCGACTCCGCCCCCTTTCGAGCGACGTCGATGTTCGCGGCACGGCGTCCTGGTCTCCCGACGGCAAATGGATTGTCACTGCTGGCAGCGACCGCGAGGGAGCGGGTTTGTTCAAATTGCCCGCCGACGGCGGTTCGCCAGTACGGATCGCAAGCGGACCGTTCCTGGATCCGGTGTGGTCTCCGCGCGGGGACCTGATCGTATATTGCGGAACGCAGGTGTTTACGCTCATGCCCCTCCTGGCAATACATGCGGATGGAAAACCCGCGAAGCTGCCCGAAATCAACCTGCAGCGCGACGGTGAACGAGTGCGGTTCCTGCCAGATGGCACTGGGCTGGTCTACATGCTCGGCAGTACGAGCGCCGTTCAGGATTTCTGGCTGCTTGACCTCGGCACGATGCGCTCACGGCGTTTGACCCGACTTAGCAATCCCGCCGCAATGCGGACCTTCGATATCACTTCCGATGGCAGGCGGATTGTATTCGACCGGTTGCGCGAAAATTCATACATCCTGCTCATTGACCGTGCCACAAAGCAAGCTCGGCCGTAGTGGGAGCTGACGTTGCTCTCGTGCAAACAACGAATTGTTGAAGTTGTTGTAACCAGGCGTGGCTGTTGAAAAACTCACTCGCCGGAAAATCGTCCAAAAAACTTGCGATAGGAAGCCCTACAAACGACGATCTCCGTTGCAGACCATCGTTTCATCTCGGCTTCCAGAACGGGTCGCCATTGTTCCCGCTGTTTCATCCTGCAATGCTAACGCCTGTTCGCCTTGGCTTGGGGATTTTGAGTGTTATGGGGATTTTTCGCCAGTCGAGAATCTGTGTAGCAGGACCGTTCGTTTGTTTATTATCGACTCGGACCCTTTCGCTATGCTCGTCGCCGCCATCTACGACATTCATGCGAACCTCCCAGCCCTGGAGGCGGTACTCAAAGAAATCCGTGAGGTTAAAGTAGATCGCATTATCATTGGAGGCGACGTTCTTCCCGGTCCGCTGCCCGAGGAAACTATCGACTCGCTGTTTGACCTTGACATCCCCACCCAGTTCATTTCTGGCAATGGTGATCGCGAGGTGCTGGCGCAAATGGCTGGTGTCGAGTCCGAATGGTACCGCAGTGCCCCCGAACATTGGCGCGAGCCCGTACGCTGGACCGCGCAGCAACTGGAATCCCGCCATCAGCAGTTGTTGTCGAGCTGGCCGCCGACATGCCACTTTGAACTCCCCGGACTCGGAGATGTGCTTTTCTGCCATGCGACGCCGCGTAATGACACCGACATTTTCACCCGCCTCACCCCCGAACACAGCCTCTTGTCACTATTTGAGGGACTAAGGTTCTCAACGGTGGTCTGCGGTCACACCCACATGCAATTTGATCGCACGGTTGGGACAACTCGGGTTGTAAATGCTGGCAGCGTGGGAATGCCACTTGGTGAAGCGGGAGCGGATTGGGTCCTGCTCGGTCCCGAAGTCCAATTTCGACACAGCCGTTATGATTTCGTCCGCGCCGCCGACCGCATTCGCCGGACCAAGTACCCACAGGCCGAATACTTCGCGGCACACAGCATCCTCCAACCCCAAGCCGAGGAGGAAACACTTGCAGCGTTCAGGCATGCCGAGTTGAAGTAGTGCTCTGATGCACCTAATCCTGGGCGGCGATTTTTGAGGCTGGAACTGTGCGTTATCATGGCCAACAGCCGATCAAGGGAGCGGAAAGAGCGAAAGAGCCGGATGGATCGCGACAGTTTCACACTATGGTGTCTGCTTGGGATCGCCGTGGCATTGGCCGTTTTCTTTACACTCGGAGCCAAACGTAGAGCATGCATCCCACCACTTGTCTGGTGGCTATGCCTGATACTGGGACGAGTCACGTGCATGTTTGGCTTGTCCCACTCGACCGCGCCGTCGTTCGCAGCCCGGATTACGGCGATCGGCAAGGCTTACGACCACGTGGAGAGGAAACGGGGGAGCGACACTTATTATGGCTTTCGTTTCGTGCCCGACGGCGAAGAACCCGTCAACATTGAAACCCAAATTATCCTTCCAGATTGGGATTTTCGATGGACGCACCTTTCGCGTTGTGTATCTCCAAGACAGCAAAAGGATCCTAAAAAACGAAGCAATTGACGTTGAAATCCTGTCGGGCAAGCATGCGGGGTTTCATGACTCTTTCGATGCTCGCCCAGCCGGAGCGTACGGACGGGACAGGATAGATTTCGGACCGTCTCCAGCAGCGCACGGCCATCTTCGGCGTACATCCTTTCAAGCTCGCTTGTTTCGGATTGATCTGGGCCGTTCAAAACTGAGCCAATCATGTCGATATTCAGCAAATCGTACTTCACGTCTGAAATAGGTTCAGCTTCCTGAGGGAAGCCATATACTGTCAGGAATCGGAGCACGAATTCGAGTAACGTTTCTCCTTCGCCTTGCGGAAGTAGGTTCTCTCGCGGCGCCTTCATCACGATCGGAGAAGCGGGCTTGCTCTGCCGGCGTAATGCCACCCACTCGGGGGATTGGAAAAGAACAACCTTGTTGCCTTCTCTCGCGTGTGCCGCTGCTTCCGGATGAGTCCCAAAACGCATCCATGTCGTCCAAGTCCAATGATCAACCACGACCATTACAGCGTAGCCGGAATCGCTGGCCACTGCTCCTGCGGGCGCTCCTAGTATGGTTTCTACTGCCGGGTTGTTCGTGAAATGGCTGGAAATGGCGCATTGAAACTCATGCTCCTCTATTCTTGTCAAAGCGCGCATGACAGTATTCTCGACGCCGACAACATAGCCGCCAGCACACCCAATACAGGAAGAGGCATCCGCTACTGTTTTGTGTTCATGCGAGCAACAGAAAAGAAATCCTGAATCTGTCCAAGCTGCAAAATAGTACATTGAACTCATCGCTCCCCCGACTTCAGCCGTGCACGGGTGCTCAATACCGCCTATCGATGACGAATCTGTGAGGCTCGGCTTGAAGGTTTCTTTCCTACTCACTTATCTAATGCGCAGTTTTTGGCAGATTTGTAAGGTGTGAAGAAATCTCCGGTTCGTGGACGTCTGAGCATGCTTAGGTACGAGCATGTCAACGAGGCAATGGCATCACGCTTTTCAAGCAGGCGAAGGCTGGCAGGATTCCGTCATTTCGCATCGGCACGTGCGTGCGGTTCGACCCCCGGGGCGGTTGCACAGTGGCTGCGAAGACGCTAGAACGTGGAAGTTGCTGCGGACAATTCCACAATTCCAACGGAGGTGTCGAGAAGACATTCGGAATCACTCCCTTTGGCAACATAGGATAAGCCACGTTTCTCGGTGTCCTAATTTGCGCCCGCGGGTACTGAAAGCGGATGAAACACGAAACTGCAACCGGTGTAGGAAGAACAGGATAGGATGCCTCTTCTCAGCAGATGCGCGTTTGAGTTTGCTGGGAATGGCTCTGCGAGCTGGGCTTTCTCGAGGCTCTCTCCCGCCTGGCGGAGCAACTCGGACCCACTGACAAAACTCGCCTTTTCTACTTTCCCGCCCACTAGCAGAACGCTGAAGTCCGCACTCGCATTCTCCTTAGTGATCGCCGGGAGTTCGACGGTACGCATGTGGCTTAATTCTTCTTTGGCACTCATCCGGTTCGTCGGAAGGTGGACGTGGGCTAGGTTACGCATGCGCGATGGGGTCTCGTCCAGTCGAGGATTCGCTAACGGACCGCAATCTTCGTTCCGGATTGATGGTGGGTGATCTCTTCTTTCATTTCTCCAACGGTGAACAGATAGTGATCGTTGATCGCGAGAATCACGTCTCCGGCTTTGATTCCGGCCTGATCGGCTGGACCGCCGGCAGTCAGGGCAGTCAACGTCACGCCATCGTGCCGAACGTCAGGATTGCCGTCAGAGAACGCACCAATGGTTGCTTGTCCAAAGAACCCAGGACTCTCAGCGGGGGGACTTAGTTTTGTGCTGGTATCGGCAATGGCATGGACCTCGGGCACATTTCCAGCGCGCACGTTTGTCTCTTCTCTCGTCGCAACCGCGTTGGCTTCTTGCACCCCGAAGTCGTAGATGTAAGGGGCCATGCCTTCGCCACGTGACAGGTACAAACCGTACTCACCTTTGTCGAGCGACATTGCGGGCGCGATTTTGTAGATGCCGGGTTTCACCTCAGAGCGGAAGCGCTGAACCTGATGAGTGAGGGAGATGCCCGAACTGCTGCGCCACACACCGTGAGCAGCTATCTCGAATTGTCTGCGCTGGGGTTTCTCCTCAAGGCGAATCAGAATCAAATCGCCAGCATTAACTCCCGCGTCTGCCTCCTGCTTGGCGGGAACGAAGTAAAAGACTGGCTGCGGTGACGCAACGGTCTGCCCGTGAGGGCCCAGCAGTTGGATGTTTTCTTTCTGCGACTTAATCCCGACCGTCGCGCCGGAGGCGAGCCGACTACCGCTACGCTTGAACTCGGCAATCTGGCCGATGATCTTCGTTAGGCCCCCAGCTGCCTCGACGTACATCCCCGGATCGGTCGGCAGAGGCGTCTGGGCCGTTTGTCCGAGGCTTGCCGCGACTAGCGCCGCTATGCCTAGGAAACGGAGAGCGATTTGTTTCATAGTTGCCTCATCGTCCCACGGGAGTATTGACCGAGAGTGAACGGGAAACGCGACGCCCGTCATGCTGCACTCGCGCCAGCAAGCGGTCAATGGCACCGAAGTGGCACCGAAGTGGGTTGTCGTTAGCACATGATATGTCCATGTCCAAGATGCAAGATGGGCAAAATGAGATGGAGCACCGAGAGAGCTGCGATTCGTGGCGTGCTAGCGGACGTGAGCGGGAGGTGGATGCCTGGCCTAGGCCCGGCTGACATTGTTTCCTGCTGGAAGAGATCATTTTGCTTCGGCAGCGCGGGCCAGTTCCCGCCAAGTGATCAGCTTAATTTTCTGTTGAACCAGAATCTCCCGGAACTGGTCACTAGTGAAAAAATCGTAGTCACGCTGCCTCCAGGCCGAACCCCATGTGGAGCGTTCCCTGGTGGCGGCGCGCAGTTCGTCATCGTCGTAACCGGGATGGATAACGAACTCCGTCACGCCGGGTTTCAGGTTCTTCAACGCAGTGAGGTAAAATTCCGCCCATTTTTCCGGCGGAATTTCCGGTTCAATCGTAACTGTATGGTCCAACACTATATCGCTCGGACCCAGGCTGGCCTGCAGATATGGGTGTTCCGCGAACCAATCTCTGGTAACGAAAACCGGCAGTTTGTATTCGTGAGCCACGCGCAGCATGGCATCGAAAAGTTCCTTGCCATTCATGATCAGCCGGTACTGGTGCGAATCGAGATGCGTGGGACGAACGCCCATGGCCAGCGCGCGCTCGATCTGGGCGCGCAGTTCGATCTCGACCTCCTTCGCGTCAATGTGCTGGCTATGGTCCCAGTCATGATGGAAATATCCGTTTTCGTCCACCAGACTCGGTACTTTGTCCGCAGGCGCGACCGGACCCCAGCGGTAATAAACTCTTTCGCTCGTCAATGTGAGATGCAGGCCAAAGTCTGCGTCCGGATGGGATTTAGCATAGTCGGCAATCTCCGGAAACCATGGGCAGGGCACCATCAGGCTCGCCGAATTGATCGTCCCACCTTGCAGAGCCTTGATGGCAGCAGCATTCACGGCGTGGGTTTCTCCCAAATCGTCCGCATGGACAATGAGGAGTTTCGTGCCGGGAGGGTATCCCAGCCGGTCGACCAGAGTTTGCGCAAAGACCCTGGCCTGGAAGGTGGACAACATGGAGCCGAGCAACAGTACTCGTAGGATCAACGAAGGAGTCATTGTCGACTAGTAAACCACAGCCCGCTTGACGAGTGAGGCCAATGCGTGCCCCGGCTGAATCGCCGGAGGTACTCGTGTCCAAGCAGATCGATTACGAGTTAGCTCAGTACGACGAATACATCGACAGGGTTGTTGCGCCGGGCCTACGCCATTCGGGGCGTACAGGATTCCCAGGTTGACGTATGCGTTCCGCAAGAGAAAGTCCCCTCACCGTTCTAGCCGACAGAATAGGCCTGCATCGGTCGCATTGTCAGGTTCTATGAAGGTGGAAATCGCGAAGACATACTGCACAGGGCTTCTCTGACCTTATGGGACTCCGCGACGCTGCTGTTTATTATGGCGAGACCGCGCCGTGCCCAGCTACTACACTGAGGGCTAAGACTCATCATGCCCAAGCAGGTCACGAACGCAGTGAAACCACCGGCGCACCCGCCGCCGGAGGCGCACAGAAGCCAACCGATTGATCCCCTTCCATCGTCGATAAAACTATCACCAGTTCAACGAGAGATTCTGGAGCTGATCATTCAAGACCAAACGAGTATTCAAGGACCAGTCCAACCTGAACGAGTCATCCTGCTTTGGAGCGACGGCGTCTCCGAGTCCGCAACCGCTCGTGAACTCGGCATCAGCCAAGAAGAGGTCAGATCCCTGCGTCATCGCTGGTTGGCATCGGCGCGACGGACTGTGGCCGCAGAGAACAAGCTCCAGAAGGTATTCAGCGATCTGGTCTCGCTCATTTTCCGAATTCCGAACGAGGAGCCTTTCCCGAACGCCACGCCGACTCTCGCAAAGGCGTCCCTCAAACAAGCAGTGCAGGAGCAGGAGGAAGTCCAACGGTCGCAAACGAATTACGGCCTGTGACGAGAGCCTTTATTGAAATCCTTCACCACAAACCAAGCGCCCACGGAATCAACCGAAGCAATTGGACGCAAGCAAGTCTCGCAGACGCTTTTGGGAAACTTTACGGCCAGCGCCCATCAAAGAGTACCGTGAGCCGACTGTTGCGGCAAGCAGGTCTGACCTGGAGACAGTCGCAAAAAGTTCTGACAAGCCCAGACCCGAGCTACCGAGAAAAGGTTGAGTTATTGCTCAAAGTGCTTCGCTCACTGAGAGCGGAAGAGGATTTGTTCTTCATAGACGAATTAGGACCTCTTCAGATCAAACGGTATGGTGGTAGATGCTATACGCCAAAAGGACAAACACCCCGGTCACGGAAGGGTTGCCGACAAGGACTAAGCCGCTGGCGCGGCGGACGCTACCGCGTGGGTGAGCCGAGAGATTCCGGGCACGGGTGACGTAGTGTGGGTCACGGAGAAAGGAGACTCCCGTGACCCATTTACGCAAGATGATGCTGGAGGAACTCCAGCGCCGCAACTATTCTGAGATCACCACGCGCAAGTACTTGCAGTACGTGACTGCGTTCGCACGCCATTTTGGCAAGCCCCCGGACCAGCTCGGGCCGAATGAGCTGCGAAGCTATCAAGCCTACCTGCTCCAAGAGCGCAAGGTAACACCCGGCACTGCGGTGAACTGTGTGGCCGCTTTGCGGTTTTTCTTCATTAAGACGCTTAAGCGACATCAGTTTCGGGAGTTCCTGCCCTATCCCAAAGACCACCGGCGACTGCCAACGGTGCTCAGCCCGGAAGAAGTCTCGCGTTTGATCAACGCCGCGGGGACACTGTTTCGACGAACGCTGCTGATGACGCTCTACGGCACGGGCATGCGACGCTCCGAGTTAGCCCATCTCAAGGTTGGAGACATCGACAGCCAACGGATGATCATCCGAGTGGTGGCCGCCTCGGCCTCAAAATCGGCGACTACCGGCGTGAACCGCGACACGCTCCTTACGGTCGGCTGGCTAGACCTCAATAAAGGACCGCAAATCTTGCACGTGCCCTGGCCGGTGGACGGCAAACCGACAGTTATCCGAGCCGCCCCCCAAGGGTTATCTTAACTGGCGAAACATTTCGATTACGCTCAAAACCTCTTGCTGGCGCTTCACCGACTGGCGCCGCCCTCGGCGACCTGCAAGTCGAGGCTCGCGCGCTCGCCGTTGATCAGGACCGTTCCCGCATCGATCAACTGCTGCCCCGTGCAATCATAGCGCTCGTAGCAGCGCAGAGCCGTGAAGGGGAAGAAGAACTCGACGGCCTCAGAACTCGCACCAGCGCCAGCCTTGGCGGAGAGATGAAGCGCGCTGCTGAATCCCAAGCCGTCGAATTGGGAATCATCCCGGAAGTAGCCGAGCACTGGACGGATCAGGTGCGCCACGTGTTCGTCGAAGACCAGCGCGGCAAGGCGGTACCGTGAAGCCGTCGGAGGTTCGGCAAGCGTGGTGTTGATCGACAACTCAAGATAAATACCGCCGCGGAATGCAATGAAGCTGGGCGAAGCGTAGGCAACAAAATGCGCTTGCGGATCGAGTTCCTTTACCATGCCGTCGAGAATGGGCTTGATGCCGGACTGCATCGAAGAGAGCGCCTGCGGCGAAGTGTCACGGGGCGGTTTGGGAGGATCGGCGGGCTTAACCGGCTTCAACATCGGAACGTGCACCGGGCCAGGCAGTCTGTCTGTATCCTGCTCGCCGTTATGAACCACATCCGCGTTGGCCGTGGCTGCGTTTTGCGCCACCGTGGAAGGATCGTCGGGCGGCACTTCTTTCGCGAGTTGTGGACCCTCCGCGCTCAACCAGAGGATAACGGGTTTGGCGTTGACGAACACTTCTCCGCGCATAATCGCGGCCTGACGGGTGGTATCGTCTTTCGCATTGACCATTTGGATCGCCGCGGCCTGCGGGAGGATGACGACCACATTCTCCGGACGTTCAACGGCAACTCCTCGCACTTTGCCAATCACATGGTGAGAAATTTCGAATGCATAGGCCTGCACGCTGGAATTCTTGTCGAACTGACCCACCGCAATCTGCAGAATGGGCAGAACCACCTGCTGAAATGTCTGCCGGGCGCGCTGGTCGGCATTCATCTTTTCGGCAGAATAGGCCGCGAAGTAGTTGCCGGTGATCTTCAGCACGATCTTGTCCCGGTAGTGATCGAACTGGATGGAACGCTGGTCGGCCCACTGCTGCTTGGATTCTTCGAGATCGAGCTTGCGGCTCAGGAAAAAAGGATAATCCGTGGGCAGCTTGAGAATCTCCCCACCCAACTGCTTCAGTGCATCCATGTTGTGCGCCTGCAGTGCGCTCAATGTGGAATCCTGAATTTCGTTGGCGGGAAGAACCTGTGCCCGGGCGACCGAAATGGCGGCGCACAGGCACAGCAAGAGGAGGCTAGTCCTTCGCATAGACAGGCCCGGCGCCGCGAGACGGCGGATCGGAAATTGCACGGATATAGGATACCAGTGCCTGAATGTCCGACTTGCTGAGCGTGTTTCCCCACGCCGGCATGAGCGCCGATTTGTTGAGTGCCGGGCCACCGTGGCTGATGATGGAGGTGAGGTCGGCATCGCTGATCTTGTTCAGAGCATCGCCTTCGGTGAAAGGGTGCGGCTTGACCTCCAGGTTGTCGTAGTTCGAGACACGCTCGACCGTCGACTCTGGATTGTGACAGCGTTCGCAGAACTGATCGTTGAGATGGCGTCCGAGCTCCTGCTGGTAGCCGAGAGCGATCTCTTCAATCTTCAATTCCACCTTCTTGTTTGACTTGTCGGTTGTGGTGGCACGGACTTCGTATTGGCCCGCCATGCCTCCGAGAGAAACGCTGGTCGTGACCTGGCCGCTGGAATCGGTCAGAGCGTTTGCGGGGTCGAAAGAGACCCCGGGGACGGCTGCGAACTCCACCAAGGCTCCGGCGACAGCAGTTCCCTGCGCGTCGTTTACTTGCACAACCACCGGTTGCGGCAACAACGCGCCTGTTTGTGCGAATTGCTTTCCGCCGCTGGATTCGACGATCGAGGCGCCGAAAGCCGTGGGCTTGGGCAGCGGCGCGGACTCCGCCTTGCGCGAACAGGAAGTCGACAGCAAGACTGCCATCATTACGGCGACTATAACAATCGCCGCTCTTCGCTTGGCTGGACAGCCGAAAGCCTGCCCTGAGCTTGCCGAAGGGGCGGCTGTCCCCACACAAGCATCCACATGAATCTTCGCATGAGCCTCTGTATGAATCGGAGTAATGCGGGGGCAGGTCATTTCTTGGCGACCTCATGTTTGGCGCCGCCTTTCTGCGAGATCAGGAATGCGGTGAGAGCGCGCGCGTCGTCGTCGCTCATGGCGCGGTTCGGTTCGACGGTGCTAGGACGCAACGACTGCGGATTCTTCATCCACTCGTAGATCCAGGCTGCGGTTAGGCGCGAGCCGACCTGAGTCAATGTGGGGCCGATGTAGCCTTTGTCGGTCTTGGTGTCGACGATGTGGCATCCCTGGCAGGAATATTTGCCGTAGAAGAGTTGCTTGCCGAGTTCGACTTCGCCTTGCGAGTAACCGCTCAATGGCATCGAATCGCGGTCGACTGCCGGATTCTGGTAGACGGTCATGATGTAATCGGTGAGTTCGTTGGCTTCAGCATCCGTCAGGTTGAAGCGAGGCATGCGGCGAATCAGCGACGGACGCAGCGTACCGGGATTCTTGAAAAACTGTACCAGCCACTCGCGCTGCACGGAACTGCCTTCCCAGGTAAGGTCGGGAGCCATCTCTCGGCCATGACCGTTGATGCGATGGCAACTGAGGCAGGCAAGATCGGTCATCAGCTTTCCGGCTTTGCCGGCGGGCTGGTAGTCCGACTCATGAGTGCCAGCAACGATCAGAGACGGCGGCAGCGTGTTGGAGCGGTCATTTAAGGACAGCAGCGCGGTGGTAAGCGAATCGATCTGCGCCGGCGTTAAAGTGTATTGCGGCATCTTCAAGCCCTGTCCGAAGCTACGCGGCTGTTTGATCTTGGTGGCGATGTAGTCGGGCAGCGTGTGCTGCATCCCCGGCAGAAAAACCAGTTGCGTGATTGGCTTGCTGCCGATCCGGCTGAGTTCGGGCGCAAAGTTCTCGGGCTTCTTGATGCCGGCGATTTCGTGGCACGAGGCACAGCCGTAGTCGGAGACCAGGCGCTTGCCGTGAGCGATCTGCTCGGGCGTGGCGGGCTCGAGATGGACGTTGGCTACGAAATCGGGATCCGCTTTCGCTTGCAGGAATCCGGAGAGCGTGGCGATCTGTCCATCGTTAAAGCGGTAGTGCGGCATAGCCGTGCCCACGTCGTAGGTGCGAGGATTCTTCAACCAGGCTTGCAGCCACTCGGGCTTAACTTTGGTTCCGACCTTCGTCAACTCTGGGCCCATGTCACCGCCCACCATGTTTCCCGCCGCGTTCTGCACGGCGTGACAGGAGGCGCAGAAGGATTCTCCGTAGAGACTGGCGCCGGCGGCGGGATCGGAGGATGGATTCGCGGAAAGCGTGGCAGTGTCTCCCGCGAGCGGCGTGCTGTTCGCGATGAGGAAGGCGGACATGTCGCGAGCGGCGTCGTCGCTCAGCTTGAAGTTCGGCATGGTCGAAGTGGACGCGTAGGCCTGCGGATCTTTCAGCCAGGCAAAGATCCATTCGCGTGACGTTTTGTCGGCAACGTGTGAAAGGGATGGCGGATCGTCGGTAGCCTTCAGGACAGTTCCATCCGACAACTTCACGGTATGGCAATGCACACAACCCTCATGAGACAGCAGATTGCGTCCCTGATTCAGTTGCGGCGTGCCGGGCACGGGCCCCCGGTGGCACTCGCCACACGAAGACTCGATGTACTTGGCAGGAAGAATCGGCTGCTCCCACGCCAGCGTGCTGTTGTGCGCCTCGCTCAGTGTGGTAGCGGCTCCTTGTCCGCGATGGCACACGGTACATCCGAACTGATCCAGTTTGTGAGGAATGGCCGGGTGCGTGCGGAAGGGCTGGTTTGGAACATCGGCGAGGCTGGCTTCTTTCAGGCCGACGTGGCAACTGGTACAGCGGTCGACGACACCGAGCTCGGGCAGCCAGATCTGCTGGATGCCGCCTTGGAAGTGGCGCTGCAGCGTGTTGGCGTCACTGCGGTTGCGAATCATCCGCAGATAGCCGTGCTGGTAGTGCCGCCACTCGCTGAAGAAATTCTTGGCGGGAGCGATAGCCAGCGACGCGAGAAAAATGAGGCTGACCACGCCGAACGCGCGCACGCTGTCCCCGAATAACCTTTGCCAGAGCGACGTAAGCTTTTCTTTCATGAGCGCCGCATCCTTATGAGCATCCTTGTCGACATCGTTATGAGTGTGTCCGTCTTTAATATGAATATTGCATCAGCAATGTGTAGATCAGCCCTGCCAGGGCCAGACGAATTCCCAGCCTGGTCCGCGAAAAAATGTTCCGATGGCGGTCAGAACGACCAGTTCGAATAAGAACCATGTCATCACCCAGTAAGACAAGGGCCTGCCGGCCAGGTAGCGGCGGAAGGCGGCAGGCGACTGCGGAGAGCTTTGCGCCGCCACGAGCATGATTGCAGCCACGATCAGCGTCGGCACCAGCGCCGCGTAGACCTTGAACAGAAGTAGGAATAACAAGAGCGCGGTCGCGACCACATAGAAGATGCGCAAACGCTTCTGCCGGTCCTTCAGGAATAGCCCATCCGCTTCGATGTTGACCTTGAAATATGGAATGACGATGAGCGCCATCACCACGAGTCCTGGTACGAGCACGCCGGCAACCACGGGCGGGAAGTAGTGCAGCATCTCCTGCAGTCCGAGGAAGTACCACGGCGCCTTCGCGGGATTCGGCGTGTGCGAGGGATCGGCGAGGCCTTCGAGGGGGGCGTTGAAGATCAGTGCGATCCACACCAGCACGACTGCGAGGGTCATGATTGCGACGGCCGAGCGGAACAGCACTTCCGGAAATGTCTGCAGTTGATCTTCGGTTTCGGCCTTCACCTGCGCCGAAGTGCGGCGGGTAATAAAGACGATGCGGCGCGGCGATTTGTTTGCGTTGGAGTCGATGCCGGCGGTGAAGTCTTTGGAATCGGCCATGACTATTGCCCCTCCTTCGCATTAGCAGCGCTGGCCGCAGTCGCGGCATTCGCTCGCACCGTGGCAGGTTCGCTATTGTGCGAGTAAAGACCGCCGTCTTTGCGGATCCGCCAGAAATGGATGGCCACAAAGAACATTGCCGCGAGCGGGAGAATCATGCAGTGCAGCACGTAGAAACGAAGCAGTGCGTTGGCATTGACCGCATTGCCGCCGAGTAGCAGGAAGTGAATCTTCTCGCCCATCACCGGAACGGCTGATGCGATGTTCGACCCAACCGTGATGGCCCAATAAGCCAGTTGGTCCCAGGGCAGCAGGTAGCCGGTATAGCTGAGCAGGAGCGTCATCAGCAGAAGGATGACGCCGATCACCCAGTTGAATTCGCGCGGCGAGCGATAGGCGCCACGAAAGAACACCTTGAACATATGCGCGAAGACCAGAAACACCATGGCGTGCGCCGACCAGCGGTGCAGGTTGCGAAGGAACAATCCGGACGAGACCACGAACTGCAGATCCTTCGTATCGGCATAGGCCTGTGGAACCGACGGATGGTAGTAGAACATCAGCGGGATTCCGGTCGCGACCAGAATCAGGAAGGTGCCGAGCGTTAGCGTGCCCAGATACCACGTCGCGCTCAAGCTCAGCATGCGCGTGCGCACCTTGGTCGAGAACAGATGCAGGAACACGTTCTGCTGAATCGCCAGCGCGCGTTTCAGCGTGCTGGACCCGGTACCGCTGCGGAAAATCGAGCGCCACACCCGTGTTCCGCGTAGGTCATCGAAATGTTGGTCTATGGTTTTCGCCATGCTCGTTGTCTCTAAAACTCAGACCCTCACGTAAGAGTCCGGCAACAGCGGCGGCATGTCGGTCGAACGGTCGACCAGCAAGTCACCGTCGTCATTTATCCAAATGCGTTTCCACGGCAGCGGCTTGGGAGCAGGGCCGTCAATCTTCTTGCCGTCCTCGTTGAACTTGCTGCCGTGACAGGGGCAAGCAATCATATTAAGTTCGGGCTTCCAGGCGGTCATGCAGCCGAGATGCGTGCAGACGGCGCTCAGAGAGAAGTAGCCCTCGTCCGAGTGAATGATGTAAATGCCCGAGTTTACGTCGATGGTGACGCTGCCCAGGGGATAGCGATCCGGCTTGCCCGCGTTGACCACCGGGGAAGGTTCAAACAGCACATTGGGCTCAAGATACTGGTACGCGAATGCCGCCGTGCCCGCGGCCGCGATGCCCAAAGAGCCGAGCCCCAGCTTCAGGAAGAATTGCCGGCGGTTCACGCCGTCGAGCTTCTTGGTTTCCTCTGCCATTCTTGCCTCGTGCCTATTTCAGCAAACCCGCTCCGATCGACGCGACGGAAATCAAGCCGGTCGGCTCAGCGGGAATCAGGTTGTACGACTCCATCGTGATCGTGCCCACGGGGCAGCGCATCGCGCACAGCCCGCAGCGGATACACCGGGTCTCGTCTTTCAGCATTGCGGCTCCGGTCACAACTCCGAGTTCGTCGGCCGTCGACCTCGTCAAACTCCACGCCAAACAATTCCTGGTTGTCGCGGATGTGTTGCACGGTTTCCGGTTCGAACGCAATGCGGTCAAGCGAAACCAGTTCCAGGCATTTCTCCGGACAAACATCGACGCACCCGCCGCACAGGATGCACATGCTGCCGTCTTCCGGCATGCCTTCGAAAATCGTGTTGACCCAGCAGTGCAGGCAGCGCTGCGCTTCAGCCATGGCGGCGGGCGCGTCGTAGCCGATTTCGACTTCGGTTACGCCCGTCCGCCGTTCGAGAGGAAGCATCGGTACGGGCTGGCGGTTGATGTCGAGAAAATCGAGTGGCATGCGTGCCGCTTGAGCAGTTCTACTTCGATGATCGGCTCCGGATGCTTTCCGCCGCGCAAATATTCGTCGATTCCTACGGCGGCACGCTTGCCGTCGCCGACGCTATCGATAATCAGGCGAGGACCGAACACGCAGTCGCCTCCGGCGAAAATTCCGGCAGCCGAAGTCATCAGGGTCTGCGGATTCACCGCGATCAAGCCGCGAGGAGAAATTTCGACCTTATCGTCTGGCGTCAGGAAATCCAGGCGCGGCGCCTGGCCGATCGCCATGATGATGGTGTCGCAGTCGATCTGCGTCTCGCTATTCTCGTAGAACGCGGGATTGAAGCGCTTGTTCTGATCGAAGACCCACTTGGTCTTTAGCGTTTCGAGTGCGGTAACCCTGCCGTCCTTTCCGAGAATGCGCTTGGGCCCGAGCCCGGGGAGCATCCTGATGCCTTCTTCCTCGGCTTCGACGATTTCTTCGAGGGCGGCGGGCATTTCTTCGCGACGCTCCAGGCAGACCAGGTTCACTTCGCGCGCGCCCATGCGCAGCGCAGACAGCGAGATGTCGACCATTTCCTTTGCAGCAACTGCCGAGACGTTTTCGTCGGAGGGCTCCAAATCCTCTACGCCTCCGGCATGCTGCTTGACCACTTCGCGCGCCGCCGAGCGGGCGACATCCATAGCGACGTTGCCGCCGCCAATCACAATCACTCTCTTGCCAATGGTGAACTTGTAACCCAGGTTCACGTTGAGCAGAAAATCAATTCCTTTGTAGACGCCGTCCAGATCGACTCCAGGAATAGTGAGATCACGGCTGCGATGAGCACCCACCGCAAGCAGCACGGCATCGAACTCGCGGCGCAAATCTGAAATCGCGAAGTCGCGCCCCGCAGCGTGATTCAACTTGAGCGTGATGTCGCCCATCTCGAGAATCTCGCGAACTTGGGCCTCGACCACGTCACGAGGCAGGCGGTATTCCGGAATTCCCAGATACAGCATTCCGCCCGCGACCGGAGCGGCTTCGAAGATCGTGACTGCGTATCCCATTAAAGCGAGGTCGTGTGCTGCCGAAAGTCCCACCGGACCCCCGCCCACCACGGCGACTCTATAGGAAAGCTTTTTCTGGGCGCGTCCTTCGTTGACGTTGATGGGATGCTTCGACTCAGGCCCATACTGCTCGGTCAGAAACCGTTTCAGCGCACGAATCGAGATGGGCCGGTCGATCTCTCCGCGGCGGCAGGCTGTTTCGCAAGGATGCGCGCAAACCCGGCCGCAGATGCTGGCCAGAGGATTCGGTTCGCGAGCGAGGCGGTAGGCTTCCTCGAAGCGTCCTTCCGCGACCAGGCCAACGTAGCGCCCAGCGTTGGTGTGGGCCGGGCATGCCATCATGCAGGGAAAGTTCGTGTGCAGCCAGTCGCCATCGACCTTCTTGTTTTTAAATCGCTTCAGCATTGCGGCACTCTCGAATGCGGTGGCGGCTGAATGCCAACTAATTTGCTTTGTGTTTCGAACCGGGAAGAATATTTAGGGAGCGAGTCACTGCGACCGCTCCCCGTCTTCCGTGTAGCCCCTACTTTGTCAGGGTAAAATCAGCTTTGCCCTCGCCCGCCACAGTAACGGGTTTGGACGAATTCTTCGCGCCCTCGTGCCACGCGGTCACTGTGTAGCTGCCATCGGGAACGTTATCGATCTTGTAGCTTCCGGATTTGTCGGTCACCACGAAATAAGGAGTCGGCGATACCACGACGTATCCCGACATTTCGGGGTGAACGTTGCAGAGTAGTGGAATCGCGCCGGGGTTATCGAACTTGAAAGCGCGCTTCTCGCCCTTCGGCCAGGTGCCCAGATTGTGGCCGAGTTTCTTGTTGCCGCCCACGGAAATCCAGAACACGTTGTGCGCGACCGTGTCGCTGTTAAGGAACTCGACCGTGGTGCCCTGCTCGACCGCTACGATGTGGGGGTTGAACATCAGGCCCTTCTGGTCGATCATGGGCTTCTCGGTTGGAGCCGGGAAGGTCTTCCCGGCAATGGCTTCGACGTAGACGACCGACTCCCCAGTCACTCCAGAGACCTTACCGCTGATGGATCCGGCGGAGGCCGCCACACTGAACATTGCGATGACTGCTGCGAGCGTTATCAAAGTGTGGTTCATTTTTCTCTCCTGAGGATTCTCTGCAACTCGTTTGCTTCCAAAAGATGGGGCCTTAATAAACGAACTCCAACGCACCCGTGGCTGTGCTTGTACGGAATGGACTCACTGCTTGGCCGTTCGAGTTATACGAAAGTGCCTGTTGCGGACGGATCGCATATTCGAACGACGCTTTGATGTTGGCATGAATCAGGAACTGCACTCCCGGAGTTACCCGGTTGCGCGTGGCGCCAGCCGGCGAGAAGTAATTCACCGACCCGACCTGGTTCAGGAAGTCTGCCGTCGACTGCACCCGATCGTAGCGCAGGATGGTCATGACCCAGGGCAAGGCCAGATAGTCGGCCTCGACAAAGCCGCCGTTGAACTTGGCGGCTCCGCCGTTTGTAAAGCTGGCGCCGATCCCGGAACTGCAGGCGATCGGGGTGCCCGTTGAGTCCTGGCATAACAGATCGTCGTCGTGTCCGTACATGTACAGGCCGTACACGTTCAAGGTGCGGTAGTTAAAGCTGAAGTCGCCGCCGACGCGATAGAAAGGTTCGCGGGCGGTGATGACAGTCGCATTGTCGGACGCATCCACGCCGTTAAAGCGCTGCACAGAACGTCCCTTGAAATAGAACGTTCCCAAAGTCAGGTAGGTGTGGTCGCGCGGGCCGGTCGGTCCGGCCGCCATGATGTCATGCCGGCTCGTTGGGTCCCTTTCGAGATTGAAACGGTAGGAGAAGCGTCCATAGAAGTCCTTGTAGTTAGAGTCGGAGAAGAATCCCGCCGGCGAAGAAACATTGGGAGCCGTTGAACTGGTCCCACTGGTGTTCTGATTCACGAATGCGACGGAATAGTGATATCCGCCGTATTGATGCCCCCCGCTAAGTTCAAAACCCTGAGCGGCGTCCTGGATGGCAAACACGTTATTCACATTCTGTTGGCCGGATCCAATGTTCGCTTCTGTGTAGATATCGTAAGGACTGATATTGATCGATCTGGCCTGCGTGAATGGCAAGTCTAGTTCGAATTGTCCGATTCTCAGACTCAGCGAATCGGTAGGAAGTTTGAAGAACCGTCCGAGGTTCACGAACTTCAGATAACCGTCGCCCAGACCGCCGTTGGCGTTGGCGCCGGAGACACTCAAGTCGTCATCCACCCAGAAAGCAATGTCGCTGCCAAAATTGCCCGCCATGAATATGCTGAAAAGCCCCGGTTCGAAATCAGTGCGGGGCACGTTTGGCGATGCAGTCGATCCAGCCGGGGTGTAGTTGTTGGCGCTGGCAGGAGTGTATTGAAAGAACTGGCTGAAGCGCAGGCCAATCGGCGGCAGACCGGGGATCGTCCCAGGAAACACCGTGTGGGGCCACAATTCCTTCTGCGCCGGCGCTCCTAACATGACAGGCGGAACCTTGAGGAAGCTCTCGTCATCCTTGGGAAACTTGAAGCCGGCATCCTTAAAGGCTTTTCCAAAATCGTTGAGCTTCGGGAAGTCGATGTGGCAGGTCGTGCAAGACGTCCCATACTGGCGGGAAAACGCCGGGATCGCGAAACTGCTCGCAGTCAGCACGAAGAGCGTCAGGAACAAAAGGCACATTACAAACATGGGGCCGCCGGAGCGCATCGATGTCGCCTCCTAATCATGAATTCGAGAGGTTTTGTGACCTCCGGTTTTGGCACAAGGTGGACCCGATACTAGCGAGAGTAGCAGTGGCTTCGCCAGGCCATGAATCACAGGTCAATGTGATTCCAATCACAAATCGGGCAGGCCGCAGAACAAGTATTCCGAAATGGAAATCCCCTGAATTCTTGGTCTTTCCGCTGATCCTTTCGAAAAAGGGCACCCAACCTAGGCCCCTACCTGGGATCGCTAAGATCCAGCCCTACCTGGGCCCAAGGCACGTGCGGTCAACACTCCTGCTAACATCGGATGCTTCGGGTTGAGAGGCTTCTTGGAGATAAAGCCGAACAAATTGGGGAAGGTCATTGCTGGGTGCTGGGCTGAAGCCGAGTCCAATCTGGCTAAACTCATTTCCTTGAAACCCCTAACCCTCCAGAGGAGTTGATTGCGGATCTTCTGGCGGGCGAGCTCCGACAATCCATTGCGCTTGCGAGCAGTCGCCATAGGGTCGAACACGCGTTTCTAGAAGACCGTGAAGAGCAGGTTCCCAATCTCAATATCAGTGATGCGCGGCGATTCGGCGGGCTGATCGCAGAGGTTGCCCCCCCACAATAGGTCTCACGAAGGCCACGTGAGTGCTGCAGAGGTACCAACAGTGCTGGTCCCCACTTTCTTACAGCAGGAACTTAGGACCTCATTTCGAACTTTTCATTCGGCATCTGACACGGCTTTCGCGTTGGGCTTGAATTTCTGGCTTTATCCACAGCACGTCAACTTTTCCGCGACGCACAGCCTGTTCCCCCGTTTAGTGGGCGTAAATCTCAGCGCGCTACGGCGCCACACCAAGAAGCCACGCGTATCGGACCGCGTATGCAGCCACCCGCTATGATGCAGTGCGTTCTGCCCCACCGTCATACTTGGTGTGAGAAAATGAGCACGACCGTAAGTGTACCGCTCGCAAAGGGTTCAAACTGAGTTCGACGCGACCAACCGAACGAGCGCCTTCACTTTAGTAGGCGGTTGTATTTCTGTAAGACGGCCCGCAACCGATCATGTGGCAGGGCCACGACGGTATGACCGTTGACGCCTGTCATGGTCTCCGCCGCTACTAACGCATTGATCACCGCTTCCTCGGTGGCCTGTACCGTGGCGAGAAAGACAGGATTGATCTGATCGTTGGGCAGCATGGTGAGCTGACGAAGACCGCTTGACGAGGCCGCTCCGGAATTCGCCGTAGAAAACGCGATGAAGATGTCTCCCGAGCCATCGCCGGAATAGCTCCCATCTCTCCCTAATCCCAGCGTTACCCGCTTCGCGATCCGTTTGAGCTGGGTTGGAATCAGAGGAGCATCCGTCGCAACCACTACAATGATCGATCCCACGTCGTCGTCCCAGACTTTCGGCCCAGAAATCTCCCGCCCGACTGGCACACCTGCAATCCGTAGCTGATCGCGTTGTCCGTAGTTGCACTGCACCAACACTCCGACGGTGTAACCGCCGTACTTGGAATCAAGGACGCGAGAAGCGGTACCAATTCCTCCCTTGAACTCGTTGCATATCATTCCGGTGCCACCACCCACATTGCCTTCTGTGACGGGTCCGGCGTGTGCGCTCTCAAGGGCGCTGAAGGCATCCTCTGGCCTCACATGGAAACCGGTGATGTCATTCAAGTAGCCGTCCCAGGTTTCGGCAACGATCGGCAAAGACCAGGAATAGCCGTCCTTGTCAGGCCCACGGCGTTTCACGCGCCAGGCAATTACGGCATCGCGTACGGTCCCAACACTGTGTGTATTCGTGATCATCACGGGACCTTCAAGGAAGCCTGATTCTTCGACCCAGGTCGTTCCCGTCATCTCGCCATTGCCGTTTTCGGTGAACCATCCCGCGAAGACCGGATCGTTCGAGTCTTTACCTCTAGGAAGCACTGCAGTGACTCCGGTCCGGATGACTCCCGCCTTCTGGGGCCCCTCTCCGGAAATGAGTGTCGTGTGACCGACTTCCACGCCCTTGACGTCGGTGATGGCGTTGAGCGGTCCCGGTGTGCCATCAAAAGGAACTCCCAAGTCGCGGGCGCGCGGCTTGGTCTGAGCAATCACGAAACCGACGGAGAATACGAAAAACAAGACAGCGATCGGACGTACAGAGGCGGATCTCAGCATCATGTCCCCCTGAAAACTAGCTGCAGTTGTTTCCTTAAAGGATTGGAACGAAAAGACCTTGACAAACGTTAAGGCCGGGAACTACTTTTTGCCAACGCATTCGCAGATTATCCCACTGAACGCAATCAGCGGCAATTTCGCGGCCTCGACCAAAAGGGGGTTCTCCTATGAAACGGCTGACTGTGGCTTCGGCAGTTGTCGTGCTCGCTCTCTGCGCGTTGTTTTGGGGGCAGTCCTCCACCTCATCCCTGCGCGGCATTGTTTCCGATCAGCAGGGCGCTATCGTAGTTGGCGCCAGGGTGAGTCTGTCCAACCCAAGCACGGGATTTTCTCAGTCGACCACTACCGACAATCTTGGGGCCTACCAGTTTCTGCAGATTCCGCCCGGCACTTACACGCTGACGGTGAGCATGGCCGGATTCGCCACCATCAAACAACAGAACCTGGCGTTACAGGTGAACGTCCCGGCCACGGCGAACATCGCCATGAAGGTGATGGCCGAAGCATCCGTCATTGAGGTACAGAGCCAGACAGTGCAGGTGAACAGCGGAGATGCCACCTTGGGGAATGCCTTTGGCACGCAACAAATCGAATCGCTGCCCTTCGAAGGCCGCGATCCCACGCAGATTCTGAGCTTACAGCCGGGCGTAACCTTCGTGGGAACCAATGTCGACCAGAACCAGGATAGCCGTGGTGGGTCGGTGAGCGGAGCGCGCAGCGACCAGACGAACATCACGCTGGACGGAGTGGATGACAACGATCAAGTCAAGGGCTATGCGTTCGCGGGTGCGCTTCGGTCGACGCTGGATTCCCTGCAGGAGTTTCGCGTGACTACCAGCAATGCCAACGCTGACGAGGGGCGCTCGTCGGGCGCACAGGTTGTGCTGATTACGAAAAGTGGGACAAATAATTTTCACGGTTCAGTTTACGAATACAATCGGACTAATGTCGGTTTGGCCAACGACTGGTTTAACAAGCAAAGCCAACTGCAGTCCGGGCTTCCCAATGTCCCCGGCCAGTTGATCCGGAACACTTTTGGCGCGACTTTCGGCGGCCCGATCGTCAAGAATCGGGTTTTCTTTTTCCTCGCGTACGAAGGCCAGCGTACTCGGGAAAACACTCAAACGACGCGCGTTGTGCCGAGCGACAATTTACGTCAGGGAATCATGAACTACGACTGCACTGGCGACCCCGCCTGCCCGCCGGGTGGCAGCGAAATGTTAACGCAGCAAGACCTTGCCACGATGGACCCAAACTGCGCAGGAAATGGCACTTGCCCTCTGGGACCGGGTGCGAATCCGGCGGTGATGACATTGTTTCAGCAGTACCCCCATCCCAACTCCTCTGCCGTGGGCGATGGGCTTAACTTTCAGGGATTCACATTTCCCGCCTCTACCCCTGGGAGTTTGAACACGTTCATCGCAAAGTTTGATTTCAATATCACGCAGAATCATCACTTGTTCTTGCGCGGTGGTTTGGTGGACGACAACAATGGGCTCGGACCACAATTCCCAAGCGAGCCCCAGAGCACGGTCTCTCTTGACAACAGCAAAGGGCTGATCGCCGGCTACACTGCCACATTGCGTCCCACCCTGATAAACAATGTTCACTACGGATTCATTCGCCAGGGGGTTGGCAACATCGGTCAACTCACGCAGAACTTCACCGAATTCGGCAACGGGCCGGACTCGCTCAACGCCACTACCTTTACGACAACGTCCACGGTGCCAGTGCAGAACCTGACTGATGATCTGGAGTGGGTCAAAGGGAAACACACTCTCGGTTTTGGAGGCAACCTGCGCACCATAACCAACAACCGAAACTCGGACGCCAATTCTTTCTCGTATGCCCGGTCCTATGACCTGTGGCTGAACCCCACGGCTTTTATCGCGGGAACCGGCAGCAGCCTTGATCCCGGCGCATTTGGTTTTCCTGCGGTCAACTCCAATTTCCAGACGGGCTATGACTGGCCGGTCATCGCCCTGACTGGGCTGCTCGACTCTTCCTTCTCCAACTACAACATCACGAAGGAAGGAAATGCTCTGCCGAATGGGGCGCCGGCACAGCGTCATTTTCGGGCGCACGAATTCGAGACCTATGCCCAGGATTCCTGGAGAGTCACACCCCAACTGACACTCACCTACGGAATCCGATACACGCTGTTGCAGCCACCCTACGAAACCACAGGAACACAGGTGTCGCCATCGATCAGCCTGGAGAGTTTTCTTCAAAACCGGGGAAAGTCCATGCTGGCGGGGCAACCCTATAATCCTCCCATCAGTTACATCCTTTCAGGCCAGGCGAACGGCAAGCCGCCTTATTGGAATTGGGACTATGGAAATGTTGCGCCTAGATTTGCATTTGCCTGGTCTCCGAAAGCAGACAGCGGGTGGCGGCAACGCCTGTTTGGCGGGATGGGGAAGAGTTCGATCCGCGGCGGTTATGGCATTTACTACGATCACTTCGGCCAGGGGATCGTCGACAGCTTTGACCGCAACGGATCCTTCGGCCTGACCACAACAATTCCGAATCCGATCGGCCAATATACGATCGATAACTCACCACGATTCAGTAGTATCAACACCATCCCGCCCGCGCTTATCGCGGCGCCCCCAACTGGGGGATTCCCGAAACTGGCTCCCAGCGGACTCCCCGACGGCGTCGCGAATTCCTGGGGTCTGGACGACAAGATGAAGACGCCCTACTCCCAGGTGTTTGATTTCTCCATTAGCCGGGAACTGCCCAGCAGCTTTGTCCTTGACGTGGCTTACATCGGGCGGCTGGGACGCCGTCTTCTGCAGGAAGAAGACATGGCGATGCCTCAAGATATTGTCGACAAGCAATCAGGGATGGATTACTTTGCCGCGGCAACTCTTCTGTCGAAGGCCGCCGCTGCCAACGTTCCGATACAAAGCTTGGCGACGATTCCCTATTGGGAAAACATGTTCCCCGGTGCTGCAGGCGTCTATGACGGCGTGGATTTTGGTGGCTGCACACCGGGGGGAGCCACGTTGCCCGCCAACTTCTCTCCGACGGCAACACAAGCCATGTACAGCTCGTACGCCTGTGCCCTGCACAATGAGACACTACCCCTGATCTTTGCTGACGTGCCCGGGGAGCTTGGTCTTGGTCCCAACCCATGCTTCCCGGCCTGCTCCAAGCTCGGTCCCTATGCATATTTCAATTCGCAGTTCGCGTCGCTCTACTCCTGGCGAGGCGCTGGCACCAGTTCCTATAACGCGCTACAGGTAACGATAAGGCATGGGATGAGCCACGGCCTGCAGTGGGATTTCAACTACACCTACTCCAGATCAATCGATATAGGGTCCAACGCCGAGCGGATTAACAATGTCGATGCTTATTATCAGGCCGATCAAATCATCAACTCCTGGTCGCCGGCACAACTTCGCGGAGTGTCAGACTTCGATACCACCCATCAGTTCAATACCAATTGGGTTTACCAGTTGCCCTTCGGACGGGGACAGCGGTTTGCCGGCTCTTCAAGCCGCTTACTGAACGCCATCATCGGCGGCTGGCAGTGGTCCGGACTGGTCCGCTGGACCACCGGCTTCCCCACCACGATTGAGACCTTCACCAGCTTTCCTACCGATTGGTATCTTCCATCAACCGCAATTCTGTCGGGCCCCAGACCGCAAACCGGTACTTTCCTGAATCAAAATGGCAATCCAGGTCTATTCAGGGACCCAGTCGCGGCGCAGGGTGACTTTCGCTATTCTTTGCCCGGCGAGTCGGGACAACGCAATGAGCTGCGCGGGCCGGGCTACTTCGGAATCGACAGCGGCCTCAGCAAGTCATGGCCTGTGACCGAATCGCAGAGCCTGAAGTTCAGCTGGGAGGTGTTCAACGTAACCAACGCAGTTCGATTCGACGTCGCGTCCTTACCGCAGAATACGGGACAACTGGAACAGCCCGCCTCCGTGTTCGGCACCTATAACAGTACGTTGACGAAGCCGCGACTCATGCAGTTCGCCCTTCGATACAGCTTTTAATGAGTCTGCGATCGTCTTGTGGAGAAGAACGGAAACTCATGAAGGTGACTTGTCGGGTGGGACATCAACGGCTCCGTGTTCCAGTGATGGATATGACGAACCCTGTATCGCAGGTGCTCAAATCATTACGCAGCACGAATGGTGCAACGTGGCGCGGTACGGCGTGGACGAGCCGCAAGATCTGGCCCTTTGCAGCGTGCGGCCTCTCCCTTGTCGCGATTGTCTCATTGCTGGTCATCCCGGCAGCAGTTACGATCCATGCGCAATCGCCTGCTGCTGACACCATTTTTATCGGTGAGATCCTCACCCTGGATCGGTCTCATCCAAAGGCCGAAGCAATGGCAGTCTCTGCTGGGCGGATCGTTGCGATTGGTTCCCGTTCCGAAGTGGACGCTCTTGCGACCAAGAACACCCTTAAGGTCACAATTAGCGGCGTCGCGCTTCCCGGCTTTGCAGATGCTCACATCCATGTGGCGGGCGTCGGTGAGCAGCTTGAGAAGCTGAATCTCCGCGGTCTAACGAAAGCTGAAGTATTGGCGAAGGTTGCAGAGGCCGCTCGCACGTCTCCTAACGGCTCATGGATAACTGGCGGGGGCTGGGACGAGGGTTTCTGGCATCCGGAAGCGTTTCCAACCGCGAAGGAACTCGACGCGGTCAGCGCCGACCACCCGGTTGCCCTCAGTCGCATTGATGGGCATTCTACGTGGATAAACTCGAAAGTGCTCGCTCTGGCCAAGATTGCGCGCGACACGCCGGATCCAGAAGGCGGACTGATTCGGCGTGATCCTGCACATGAGCCAACGGGCATGCTGGTCGATCGCGCTCAGGAGTTGATCCGCCGTGTCATCCCTAAGACCACCCACGCCGAACAGGAGCATCGCATACGCATTGCTCTTCAGCAGTTCTCTCGATGGGGATTAACCAGCGTCCACGACGCCGGAGTCGGTCTTGACACCATTTCTATATATAAGGACCTGCTAAAGAGGGGGGAACTTCCGGTCAGGGTCTATGCAATGGCCAGTGGCGAGGCGGCAATGACGTATTACCTGGCGAACGGCCCGGAATTAGACCTCGGGAACGGCATGTTGGCGGTCCGCAGCATCAAGCTTTTTCTTGATGGTGCTCTCGGATCAAGAGGAGCCGAGATGACCAACCCATACTCGGATGCGCCACAGGAGCATGGCTTGGAATTGATGAAAGATACGGATTTCGAACGGATTGTCCTGTCGGCGCGCCACAAGGGATTTCAGGTCAACACCCATGCCATCGGAGACCGCGCGGTAAAGCGTGCCCTCGATGCGTTCGAGAAAGCCAGCGTGACTCCCAATGACCGTTTCCGAATCGAGCATGCTTCAATGGTTACGAATGAGGACCTGTCTCGTTTTGCACGCCTTGGCATCATCGCATCCATTCAGCCTGTTTTCGTTGGTGAATACAGCCGGTGGGCTGACGACCGAGTTGGGCCGTCAAGGGTCCATTGGGTTCTTAGAACGCACGACTTGTTGAATGCGGGTGTGATCTTGGCCGCCGGAACGGACTACCCAGCCTCCGATTCAGGCTCGCCACTCCATACCCTGTATTGTGCCGTGACGCGACAAGGTGCCGACGGGAAACCAGAACGAGGCTGGTATAGCGACCAACGCATTGACGTTGACCAGGCGCTTCGCATGATGACCGCGGGTCCGGCGTACGCCGCTTTCAAGGAGAAAGATTCCGGAGTGCTGACGGTCGGCCGCTACGCGGATTTCACCGTAATTTCTGCGGACCCGTACAAGGTGTCCAGCAATGACTTGAGGGCACTGGCTATCCGCATGACCGTGGTGGCGGGACGCGTGACATTCGATTCCGCTGAGCACTGAATGAATGGTCTTTTTATCCGCGGTTCTCGGTTGCTTTAGCTGGCCACGACTTACAGACAGTTCTTTGCTCGTACCGTACGACGCTACTTGGCAGTCGCCGTAGTCGCGTCCACCATTATCCTCTCCACGAAGAAGGGGCCTAGTCTAGATGCAAGCATCGATCGAGGTCTCACGGAGAGGAGTGGAGACGTGTTTTCGCTTCACATCCTCTCTCATAGGAAGAGTGAAATGGGCATGTTCCGTCAGCAATTCGTTTCCGGACGGTCGATGCCTTCGGCTTTTGTGACCTGTTCCGTGCCATCCCCGTAGGATTCAATCGCGCGCGCCCAAGGACCGTGGTTTTCAGACCTCTGGTCAGCGGCTTGGCTTTTATTCAAGCTGGGTGCAAGCCGCTAGACGCGATATACATTATTTCTGTCTACAAAGTTCTGGACAGTAAGGAGCGACCAGCATGTCAGCATCGACTGAATCTCAAGCAGGCTTTCTTTCCCGCCGCCGCTTCTTTCGCTGGGCCAGTTCGCTCGCCGCGGCCCTGGGCGCAGCGCCTTGGTTTCCTCCGCCAAGGCTCTTTCATCGCCGACGGCATCGTCAGATGGTGAGGACTACTATGCGAAGCTTGGGGTCCCGACGATTATCAACGCCGCCGGCACCTATACCACGCTAACGGCTGCCTGCATGCCCCCGGAGGTTCTGGCGGCGGTGCAGAAGGCTGCGCTCCATCCTGTCCGTCTGCACGATCTGCAGCAGAAGGCAGGCGAGTACATCGCGCGGCGCCTCAAGTGCGAGGGGGCGGTCGTGACTTCGGGAGCTTCGGGAGCCATCAGCCTGGCGACTGCCGCCTGCCTGCAGTATGCAAACAACATCAACATTTTGGACATGCCGCAGGCGATTGAAGGCATGAAGAATCAGGTCATCGTGCAACAGGCGCACCGCTATGAGTATGACCGCGCCATGTATCTCTGCGGGGCGCGGGTGACGGAGGTGGTCACGCTCGACGACTATAAGCGCGCGTGCGGCGCAGGCAACGCGGTGATGACGAATTTTTTCAACGCTGCGGAAGAAGAGGATGGGATCGCAGCCAGCGCGCAGATTGGCCGGGAAGAGTGGCTGCGGGTGGCGCACGAGCACAAGATTCCGTGCCACCTGGATGCAGCCGCGGACATGCCTCCGATCTCGAATCTATGGAAGTACACCGGCATGGGTTTCGATCTTGTGGCATTTTCCGGGGGCAAGGGAATGCGCGGTCCACAAAACGCGGGCCTGCTGCTGGGCAGGAAGATCCTGACGGACCTTGCCCATGCGAACAACAATCCGGGAGACGGAATCGGCCGCGGCATGAAGGTGGCGAAGGAACAGATTGTGGGCATGGTTGCGGCGGTCGACTGGGTTCTCTCGCACACGGAAGAGTCGATGCAAGGCGACTACCAGAAGCGGGTCGATCTCATCGCCAGTGCCGTGAAGGGCATCCCTTCGGTCACCACGGAGACGGTGGTTCCCAAGATCGCCAACCATGTTCCGCATCTGCTCATACGCTTCGATCCGGCGGTCACTGGCGTCACCACGGCCAGATCGTCGACGCTTTGCGCACGGGAACGCCTTCGATTGAACTGAACCCGAACACCGGCCAAAAGCCCAACCAGGGCATCCCGGCGGACGCAAACACGCTCGTGGTTGGGGTCTGGATGTTGCAGCCCGGCGAAGATGCGATCGTGGGCCGGCGGATTCGCGCGGCCCTCACGAAAAAGGCCTGACACTCAGACCCAATATGGAATCGGGGCAATGAGCGCACTAAAGATCTTTCACCAGTTATCCGAGGGAGCACTTCAAAAGATGCTCCATACACCCGGTGTAACCACTTCTAGAAAATTTCCGTCGGGGTCGCGGAAGTAAAGCGCCTCTCCCCCATATCTCCAAGTCTTCCTTAGCTCAATCGTAATCCCTTGCTGCGACAGCCATGTCTCCCATGCTGGTAGTTCCGACCGAGAAATGCCGAAGGCGACGTGGATCGCGCCAGTTGCGTTTGTGTCTGCTGTAGCGCCTTTCTTGAACAGTAGGAGTACGCTGCGGTCCCCGGCACGCATCGCACACAGTCGCGTCTCATCGGTGATCCCCTCTTTCTGATCGCTGTCAATCGGCTCAAAGCCGAAAACGCGGCGATAGAACTCGACCGATTGAGTCGGGCGCTCGACGTAGAGCGAGGTTTCAAGGATTCCATTGACTTGCGGTCGGCTGGAAGTAGCGTCTAACATCGATACCCTCCGATGCGTCCGAGATGACTCAGACCGGATCACTATTCAGATGCAACCGGCCGCCATTTGGACGCAGCGGGGCGAGTGGGCGTAGGTGTTGTAACAACGGGAAAAGCTCTCATTTAGGGGTTGGGGGGTGAAGTCGAGGGGTGGCGCGACGGTTTAGGGGAAGCCTAGCCGAGACCGGCCCTTTCGTTTGCCGGTGCCTCATTAGCGGAGGGCCCGGCCGGTGGTCGGGGCAAAGCGGAAAGGAACTTGAATTGGCCGCCCATTCCATGCATCCTGAGACGGAGCGACAGGCAACGGAAGTAAGCCGTTGAGGCAGTGGTGTGTGGTTAAACACCGATCATTAGCGTGGTTCCAAGTTCCGTGCGCAGAGCAGTGGTTAACAGTTGGCGCCAACCAACTGATTCCGTTTGGAAGAGTACCTTCGATTGCACAGCTTGGCCGTTGCTTGCAGCTCAGAAAGCGAGCAACCAGTGACCAAGAAACAGGGCGATAATCTGCAGCCGTCGAAAGCGAAATCCAAGCGGCGGAGACGAAACAAAGGGATGTGTTTGGAAGACCGGCCGGTGTTGGAGCCGAATGCGGCCGGTATCGACGTTGGCTCACGAGAAATGTTTGTAGCCGTACCTCCAGGGCGGGATGAGAATCCCGTGCGGGTGTTCGCCACCTTCACCGAAGATCTGGAGCGCTTAACCGATTGGCTCGAGCAGTGCGGGGTGACGACGGTGGCGCTGGAATCCACTGGGGTGTATTGGATTCCACTGTTCGAGATTCTCGAACAACGAGGCATCCGCCCCTGTTTAGTGAATGCCCGCCACATGAAGAACGTACCCGGACGGCGCACCGACTGGCATGAATGCCAATGGTTACAGTATTTGCACTCGGTGGGATTACTGCGGGCTGCATTTAGGCCGGGGCAGGACGTCTGCGCCGTGCGGACCCTGCTGCGGCACCGTACCGAACTGGTCGCAGCGGCCAGTCAACACGTGCAGCACATGCACAAGGCGCTGACGCAAATGAACCTGCAAATCCATCATGTCATCAGTGACATCACCGGGTCGACGGGCCGTGCCATTGTGGACGCCATTCTGGCTGGACAACGGGACGGCGCAGAGCTCGCCAAGCTGCGGGATCCACACATCAAAGCCGACACCGAGACTATCCGAAAATCACTGGAAGGCAACTGGCGGCCCGAGCATCTGTTTACCCTCGGTCAATCGCGAGATCTGTACCGCATCTATCAGCAGCAGATCGTGAACTGCGATCTGGAAATCGAGAAAATGCTGCGGGACTTCGAGCCCCGCACCGACCCCGGGGAGAAACCTTTACCACCCGACCGGAAACAAAATCGAGCCGGAAGCAAACGGAGAAAGAAGAACGGGCATCCCCATCCAGAGTTCGATCTGCGTACCGAAGCCTATAAACTCTTCGGAGTCGATGTCACTCAAATTCCAGGCTTAGAGGAAAACGCGTTGCCACTGTTCAGTGAGGTCGGCCGCGACATGTCGCGGTGGCCCAGCGCAGCCCACTTTGTTTCCTGGCTTGCACTCTGTCCGGACAACGACATCAGCGGCGGGAAACTGTTATGGCGTGGAGCCCGAAGGATCAAAAACCGAGCTGGCCATTTATTCCGCATGGCTGCTTATTCCCTCCATCACAGCCTCACGCCCTTAGGCAACTACCTGCGCCGAATGAAAGCCAAGCTCGGTCCCAAAGCTGCCACGATGGCAACCGCCCACAAGATCGCAGTGATCTTTTACACCATGGTCAAAAACCAAGTCGAATATGACGAGACCATCTGGGACGCCAGAGACACCCAAAGGGAGAAAAGGTTGGAAGCAAAACTCAAACGGCAAGCCAAACAACTGGGCTTTGAACTGGTCCCCGTCGAACTCAAGGCTGCATAACGATCCGATTCAACCTGGGGGAGTTCCTTGGAAGCCGTACCATGCCACGTTTCCACACCCCCGCTTATCGAACCGGACAGGCGCAGTTAACGCATCCGGCTCTCGGAGAAAGTCTCACGCTTTCGCCCACGGAAAACTGGCGGTTCGCGCAGTAAGGCGAACCAAGCCAAACTTTTGATGCAGAGCAAGCAGGGGAAAACGCGTAGCCCCACTCGTCCGCTCTTTGTGTTTGACACACAGCCACTGGCGAAGCCGCCGACGCGTATGTTCCTCCACGGCTCGGTAGGCGTTACTGACCGGACCCAAGCAGAAGTAGTTAGCCCAACCATTAATCTTCCGGTTGAGCGCTGCTACCAGCGTTGCCGCATCCTGCTGGGTTTGACTCCGGCGGGTCATCTCGCTGATCGCCTTACACAAACGCTGCACTCGTTTCTTGGAGGGAGTGGTGCCCCAATAGGCCCGCCCCGTCTTCGGCGAGTAGCAGCGACCAAACGAGTACCCGAGAAAATCGAACTTCTCTTCCGGCAGTCGACAGACCCGCGTCTTACTTTCGTTCACCGTCAACTTCAGCTTCAACATCATGTTCCGCATCAAGACCAGTGCCTCATCGGCTCGGCCACGACAACAGATCACGAGATCATCGGCATAATTAATGATGTACGCTTTCAGGCGCTTCTCGTGCCCCAGTTTCTTCCACCCGAGCACGAACCGACGCATGTATAAATTACTGAGCAGCGGGCTGATCGGAGCTCCTTGTGGAGTACCCCGACCTTCGTCCCGATTTCGCGTACTCCGATGTTTATTTCCGCGCTCGTCGGTTTCTTCCACGGGAGCGTCTAACCACATCTTGATCAGATGCAGCATGGCTCCATCGACCACCCGACGAGCTACCGACTGAAGAAGCTCGGAATGCGGAATACTATCGAAATAGCTACTGAGATCTGCGTCAACAATTTCTTGATGGCCAGCATAGATCAGCTTGTGGACTCGACTCACCGCGTCCAACGCGCTGCGGTCTCGCCGATAGGCATACTGTTCCGGCTGCAGGTCGGCCTCGAAAATAGGTTCGAGAACCAATACTGCCGCCATCTCCGCTGTCCGGTCACGGATTGCGGGTACCCCTAACGGCCGCTGTTTCCCGTCCGGTTTGGGTATGTACACCCGCCGCACGGGAAGTGGTTGATAGGTTCGGCTTTTCAGCTCTTGCGCCAGTTCGTCCAACCATCGCTCTCTTCCATACGCCTCGATGTCCTCGAACCTCTGACCGTCCACTCCTGCTGCTCCACCATTGGCTTTGCAGCAGTCATAGGCGTAGGCCAGAACGTCCTTCCGGTACACCTTGTCGTACAGGGCATAGAAACGAAAGCTGGGCGATTCCTTCGCTTTCGCGTGCAACGCCGTCTGCAACTTCTGTACACTTGCGGGGGTTACTGGACTCATCGTCAATCCCTCTGCCTTCGTTGCTTCTTGCGTTTCCTTCCAACTGAGGCCCCTTCCCTCCACCGGCATTACCCGGTTTCATCAGTACTGCGAGCCTCTCCGTCACCCCAGACGGCCCGGCCTGGCTCTCGCGAGTTGCCAGTTGATCCCGACTGCGATCTCCGCTGGGGCTTCCCGTGTTGCCTCTGGTCCCCTATGTCTGCATGCCGTCGCCACTACCCCGGCAGGACCGATGGAACTAATTCGCTCTTTGCTGCTCCATCAGCTTCGACCTTCCCCACATTACAGTTGGGTCGGCTCCTGCATTACATTTTTCGAGGCCTGCTCAGCGTTCACTCGCGTTACAACCTGCAGACTCGCCGAGTCGCCTTACGCGACCCTCTACACCGGAGGCTCCGGCGGCTTTGTTATCTCCACCGCCGCTCCGATTGCTACCGGGTGGAGCGATCCAGTTCCCGGGCGGGTTTATCTCCCGCTGTGGTCCAGCGCCTTTCACGGCGCACTGCAATGGGGATGTTACGGCAACCGTCTCAGGCTGAGAAACGACAGCCGATTAGTTCTGAGCTTTCATTGATGCTCTTTCACAACATGTCGTCCTCTGAGACCACGGGGAACTCTTGGTTGCTCTTACCCAGTGCTTCACCGAAAACTCTGGCCTTCAACCTGGGATAAAAGTTTCGGCATTCCCTTTATCCTCACACTCCGATTCTGGTGAGGGTGCGTTTTCGAGGCTTGCCTACGGTTCGCTTTTGCTACAACCTGTTGTTTTCTTAGCCCTCCTGTCGGAGCTGACCAGACTTGCGTCCGGCCAACGAGGACGTTTACATCCGGGCTTCCGACGGTTTGGTCGCCCGCGCCGTCGCCGGATATCACTACAGTGCAAACTGGGTAATCTGCACTGGCAGGACTCTCACCTGCTAGATCATCAACTAGCTTCACTGCACTATCCCGGCGCACTGTAATGGGGATTTTGAAACAGCTAACAGAATGTAATCCTCACGGCGTCATCGACTGTCGTCGCTGGCCCGTCCAACATCTCTGTTTCTAGTGCTGCATGTCCTCACGGGTTAGCTTCTTCAAGCCTTCTTTAGATCCTTGAGAAAACCAAGCAGCCTCTTCCCGAAAATCACGTAGGTCGTAACC
Organism: uncultured Acidobacteriaceae bacterium; assembly: GCA_963710885.1. GTDB lineage: Bacteria > Acidobacteriota > Terriglobia > Terriglobales > Acidobacteriaceae > Sulfotelmatobacter. Next base: position 365,144 of record CAVQCF010000045.1, on the reverse strand, counting down.
AGAACAGTCCCCCCGAGGGCTGCGCTGAAGCAGTCGATGGCGTCGAACGTAGGCGTCCCCGCAAAATCTCTCGCGTCGAGGAGAGCAGAAAGAGGAGATATAAGCCGCTGCCTGTGGAAGCAAGGATTCCGAATAGCCAAGCGGTCCTTTTGCTGACTCTGCTGTCGTCGCTCAAAAAGTCACCAACCAAAAGGCCAAAGGCCGCAAACAGGGCACCGGGAAACAGGGCCAACAGAGTGACGAGGCCGACCATACTGCAGATGTTGAAGATGAGATAAGCAAACGGGACCTTTAACACACCGGCAAGCCAGCTATAGATAGTGCGGATGGCAGCATAGACTCCGACAATGCCCCCGTACCAAGGAGCAAGTTTCCTAGCAATGCTCTTCAAGGCTTGGCTGTTGGTTTCTTGGGATGACTCACTCGGCAGGCTCGTCACAGCGGAAATTCCTCGGCGCTTCAAACGCAACGCTACGCACTTGCCCAAGCATTTTGGCACCGGACAAACATGGGGTCAAACGATAGCTTCCGAGTAGAGGAGTCCCGGTGAGCTGCAGGCTTCCTTTGGCTGTATCCGCCGTTTCCAGCTTCGTGCCCGTTTAAGTCCACCATGGCTCATCAGGGTCTCCCCCCCTCACGGACCCCACCGTGCAGATTTCCCGCAGTGGGTTCTTCAGGCGTGACTCCCCGCTCTCGCCCGGGCCTGTGTGATCCGAGGTAGCAGCAGCGGGTGCTGACGTAGGATTTCGGCAAACCTTTCCCACGTCAGCGGCTTTCTACGTGTCCGGCGGCTCAGCCATTCCCGCCAGATGCGACGGACTCTCCAGCGAGGGACAGACTGCCGACCGCGTCCTGATTCACGTGAACACCGAGGTGGGCGCTAAGGATCTGCTCAACAGCCACATGGCCTATGTCTCCGTCTCGCGTGGACGCTATGACGCGCAGATGTATACGAACAGCGCAGCGACGCTGGGCAGGAACTCAGCCGCGACGGGTCCCCTTCCCCCGCAATTCAGCAAGAGCCAGTGGCGCACAAGGTAGAACCACAAACGACGCACACGAATGAGATTACTCAGGGTTTCGGTCTTGGTCTGTAGTGTTGCAATTCCGAAATGACTTGGCCCGGATAGCCAGAGCGCAGCCGAGGCCCGGTCTGTGTCAAGACTCTGCGCCCGCGTTCCGCAGCGGGCTTCGTCCGGTCTTAACACAGACTTCAGCGGGCCTCGGCTCATCATTCCTCTATTCCGGGAATGTCAGATTTTCCTCGTAACACCCTAACGATTCCTTCGATCCTGCCATTCTCGACGACGCAAATTTCATCTGAGTTGGGTCACAGGAAGCGCCCGAAACCCATTCGGAAGCGGAAAGCCGTTTGGTGTGCGACAGACGACAGCAGCGGCGGCTACGCGTGATTTTCCCACCACGTTGCGCACGAAATCGAGGTTTACCGTGTCGCCGGCATCCGGCAGTTCCGTCCACTTCGCTTCAAACAGTTCCAAGCGTCCACCAGTATCCACCACAAAGTCCACTTCGCGGGTTCGGTCGCGCCAGAAGAAGAGGCCGCCGGTGCGTCCTCCGCTGCGTTCGCGATCCCGAAGTTGGGCGAAGACAAACGTCTCCCAGACTGCACCTACCGCCGGTGATTGCTGAAGAGCCTCCTTGGACCGAATATTCAGCAGAGCGCAAAGCAAGCCAGTGTCAGCGAGATAGAGTTTTGGGCTCTTTACAATAGACTTGGTTCGATTCGAGAACCACGGCTCAAGCAACACGACCTGACCGGAAGCTTCTAGCATGGACAGCCAATGGTTCGCAGTTGAAGGGGAAATACCGACATCGCGCGCCAGATCTGCTTTGTTCAACAGGTTTGCAGAACGCAGTGCGCAGGCGCGCAGAAATCTCTCGAAGTCCCGGAGACTGCCAACATTGGTTAAGGAGCGGACGTCGCGTTCGAGATACGTCGCGAGATAGGAGTTGTAAAAAGCTGCAGGGTCAATGTCTAGGTTGGCGTACAGCTCCGGGAAACCGCCGCGCACGATGGCTGCTTCGATCCCGGTTTGGGGCAATGCCGCTTGAATCTCGGCAAAGGAAAGGGTTTCAAGTTCCACGATGTCCGCCCTGCCTGCCAGCGATTCGGAAACGTTCTTCATCAGGGTGAACTTCTGGGAACCAGTAAGCAGGAATTGTCCGTTGCGTGTACGGTGGGCATCCACGGCCACTTTGAGGTGCCGGAACAGGCCCGGCGCATATTGGACCTCATCAATGAGCACGGGTGGCTGATGACGTTGGAAAAAAGTGCCGGGTTCCTTTTCAGCCTGCTCAGCTTCGGCCGGGAGATCGAGGGATACAAAAGCATGTTTCGGGAACAGGCGCAGAAAGGTGGAGGTTTTGCCGGTCTGTCTGGCCCCGGTGAGCACGACCACTGGCCGCGTTCTGGCGGAGCGTTGCAGGCGAGGTTCAACCGCGCGTGGAATCCACATGTGCAAAATATACGATACAATCGCATATTGTGCCAAATATTGTCCGTTCGACTACGTTTGAACCCGGTCAACTTCATCCCTAACTTCTCGGGTTTTGCAAGGGAACGAGCAATGACAGTGAGCCAAATGCAACCTGGGCGGATCGCACGGCGAAAGCGATCTTGCTCATGGCATTCTTGTGGGTTGGGTCTTTTTTTCCGAAGGAATACAGAAGTTTTTGTTCCCTGACTCCCTTGGAGTGGGACGCTTCGTGAAAATCGGCATTCCTTCGTCGGGAGTCATGGCGCCGTTTGTGGGGGTGGTCGAGATTGTTTGCGGCTCGCTACTGTTGATTGGTCTTATTACACGGCTGGCGACTATACCACTTCTCATTGATATCGCGGTTGCCATATATTCGACCAAAATCGTCACGTTCGCGAAGAACGGATTTTGGGGAACGCTGCATGAGGCCCGCACGGATGTGAGCATGTTGCTCGGCCTCGTCTTCCTGCTGCTGGTGGGTGCTGGCGCGAGGTCTCTTGACGCATGGTTGGCAGAAAGACGGGGCGCAACTCATGGCTGAACAGCTGGGCCTTGAATCTCCAGAATCCGCTTCCGAAAAGAGACAAGTTCCTCTCGATGAGCTTGCTCTGTTCTTTCTCAGGCTGGGCACGACAGCCTTTGGAGGACCCGCAGCGCACATCGCGATCATGGAGGATGAACTCGTCCGCAGGCGACAATTGCTCTCTCGCGAGGAATTCCTCGACCTGCTGGGCGCAAGTAATCTCATCCCTGGCCCGAGTTCAAGCGAACTGGCTATTCATATCGGCTACTTGCGCGCCGGTTGGAGAGGTATGCTGATCGCCGGTACCTGCTTCATTCTTCCAGCAGCACTGATGGTCGCCGGTGTTGGATGGCTATACCTGCGTTTTGGCCAGGCTTCCCTCGACCGCCGGCATCCTCTATGGAATCAAGCCGGTCGTCATCGGGGTCGTTCTTCAAGCTCTCTGGAGTCTTACCCGAACAGCGGTAAAGACAACGTTTCTTGGACTCGTAGCGGTGTTTGCGCTCGTGCTCTCTGTTCTCGGTTTGCATCCACTGCTATTGCTTCTACTGGCCGGTGGAGTAGCGTGCGCGCCTGCGCTAAGAACCTCGCGTGTGTCGTTCTCGGTGCTTCCTGTTCTGACGATTGGAGGCGGAATCTTAGCGACCACGGCATCGTTCAGCCTTGTTTCGCTTTTTCTGGTCTTCTTGAAGCTTGGGGCAACCGTTTTCGGCAGCGGTTATGTGCTCTTGGCCTTCCTTCGAGCCGATCTGGTCACCCATCGAGGCTGGTTGACGGACGCGCAGCTGGTCGATGCTGTTGCTGTGGGGCAGGTGACGCCAGGACCGGTTTTCACGACCGCCACGTTTATAGGCTTCATTCTGGGAGGAATTCGCGGGGCCATTATTGCCACGGTAGGCATCTTCCTTCCCGCATTTCTACTGGTAGCAGTAAGCGGTCCACTCGTGCCGCGTATTCGAAAGTCCAAGCCTGCGGGAGCTTTCCTTGATGGTGTAAACGTTGGATCACTCGCCTTGATGGCCGCTGTCACGTGGGAGCTTGGGCGAGCATCCTTGGTTGACACTCTTACTATTGTTTTAACCGCGGCATCGTTGATCGCTCTGCTTCGGTTTCGCGTGAATTCCGCGTGGCTCGTCTTGGGCGGGGCCACCATTGGTCTGATAGCGACTATAGTTCGCCCACGTTAGAGGCGTCTGCTCTTCTCTCAAACCTTGGAATCCAGGGCAATTAGTGGTCGGCCGGCATGTCGTAGTATCTCCAGTAAAATGCGTATTAAAGTGCGTGTTTCCTCCAAGCGACCACAGACCACTTATCGGTTCGATGAACGTACAATAAACAGCTCGTAAAGGCGGGAGTTCACGCGAGCAGGCGCGACTGAATGGTGCTACGGTTCTGAAGGGACATCGTGAGTTGGAGGTCTAGGTCTACCGCGCCTACCATTTCCAGATCAGCAAGATGCGACAGATTCCGTTGTCCCCAAAATCTTGACCTGCGGCTTCGAGAATTCCGTCTCCGCCACGGCTCAGCAAGGCGCTCTGGCCATAAGATAAGTACCACCGTTCATTCGCGAATTAACCTTGATGTCCGACTTCAAGGCCTTTTTCCTCTGCCGTCTTAGCCCCCGATTCGGGGGCCGGCTCTTTCATGGCTGACTTGAACCCCCGAATGCCCTCACCGATTCCTTTTCCAAGTTCCGGGGAGCTTCTTGGGACCAAACACGAGCAAAGCGATTGCGAAAAGAACCAGCAGGTGCATCGGTTGAAACAAATCTTCAAGCATGAGTCCTCCTTAAACATCTGGTCGACTTCCTTTATGACACTCCGCCTTCAAGACAACTGCTGTATCACCTCTCACAGCCGGCTGTGACGGGCGTCACTGGCACCGTTCGACCTTAATGATGCCGTTCGACTTTTTTGTGCTCTCCGGTCACCATCGAGAAAGTCGCTCAGAGGTCCAGGAAGGCTCGGACTGAAGTTAGATCTTCGCTCGCGTGTAGACGAAAGCCAAGGCGCTTAATGATGACCTGCATGGCCAGGTTGTCCGCCAACATTTCCGCAGACACCTGGCACAACTTTTCATCTCGGGCGATCTCGACTACACAGCGGAGCAATTCATACCCCAAGCCAAGTTTCTGATACTGATCTGAAACCAGAACAGCGACTTCCGCTTGATTCCCGGCGTGAAGTTTGTTCAGACGCCCGACGGCGAGGATTCTGCGCTCTCCAGTAGCAGCATCGGTGCGCTCGGCGACCAGCGCCATTTCGCGATCGTAATCAGCGAAACATATGCGCAACAATCGCTCATGCTCCACGCGCCGGCTCAGGCTTAGAGAACAGAAATACCTCAAGTAAACGCTGCGATCGGAAAGCGTTTCGTGAAACCTAACCATCAACGGTTCATCTTCTGGGCGGATGGGGCGGATGGTGACTTCATTTCCATCCTTCATCGTCCAGGGCGTCACATACTTCAAGGGATACGGACGGATGGCGGGCTTCGGCAACTGATCGGGGGTTACGGCGAGACTGTGCAACACGATTCTGGCGTCGAGAGCCAGCAGGCGCTCCGGTGAAGCCAACAAAGGATTGATCTCGATTTCGGCAATCCACCGCTGTTCGAGTACGAGCTGACTGAAGCGGACAAGGAGTTGTTCCAGGGCCGCCATATTGACCGGCTTGCGTCCGCGGACTCCCTTAAGGGCGGTGAAGATTCGTGTTTGCTCCATCATTCTTTGAGCGAGAGTTGTATTCAAGGGCGGAAGCGCTAAAGCATGGTCGCGATACACTTCCACAAGCTGACCGCCGGAGCCGAACAAAATTACGGGCCCAAACTGCGGGTCGACGCTGCTACCAACAATCAGCTCGTAGCCATCCAAGTTCACCATCGGTTGCACAGTGACACCGGAGAATTGATTGGGGCCAGCTTTCTCCATCACTGAAGCCTTGATCGCGCGATAGGCGGGGCGGACCGCCGCTTCATCTTGCAGGTTCAGCTTGACGCCGCCAACATCCGTCTTATGGGTGATGGTTTCGGAAAGAATCTTCAAGACAACTGGAAACCCAATCTGCGCGGCCAGCCGGACTGCCTCATCTTCGCTAGCCGCGATCCGCGTCTCAACCGTTGGGATGCCGTACACCGATAACACCTGCTTCGATTCAACTTCGGTGAGCAGAATACGGCCGTGTCGTCGCGCCTCTTGAATGATTTGGCCGGCCTGAGTGTGGCGGTTACTGTCGGGCTCAGATTGTTCCGTGAGCGTGGGGGTTTCGTAGAGTCCACGCAGGTTATAGGTGTAGCGCCACATGTAGGTGAAGGCGCGCGCTGCGGTGTCGGGATAAGAAAAGGTCGGAATGCCCGCCGCATTCAAAGCAGCTTCGCCGACAGCAACGCTATTTCCTCCCATCCAGCTCGCAAGCACGGGCTTGCCATGTTCTTTGGCGTACGGCTTCAAACGTTCGGCAATCTGCGAAGGGTCGGTCATCCCTTGCGGCGCGAGAATGACGAGGAGACCATCGCTGTTTGGGTCCTGAGAAGCGATTGCGAGGGCGCGAGCATAGCGCTCGGAATCAGCATCGCCGAGAATGTCAATGGGATTGTTGTGACTCCAGTGAGCAGGCAAGAATTCATTCAGGCGGCGAATGCTCTCTGGGGAAAGCGGAGCCAATTCTCCGCCGTTGGCCACAAGCGAATCGGTGGCAAGGACGCCGGGCCCGCCAGCGTTGGTCAGAATAGTAAGCCTCGGACCTTTCGGGCGGGGTTGGCGGCCGAGCACTTCCGCCATGTAGAAAAGATCTGCAATGCTGTGTACGCGCAAAACACCCGAGCGGCGAAAGGCAGCCTCCAGTACTTCGTCGCTGCCGGTGAGGGTACCCGTGTGGGAAGCCGCAGCGCGTGAGGCGGCTTCCGAACGCCCTGCTTTGATCACGATAATCGGCTTGGTAAGTGCGACCTCGCGAGCCGCAGACAAGAATGACCGTGCGTCGCCGACGGACTCCATGTAGAGCAGGATGCTCTTGGTGTGAGGGTCATCGCCGAAGTAGTAGATCAAATCGCCCCAACTAACATCCAGCATCGAACCGGTTGAAACGATTGCGCTGAAGCCGACTTCTTCACGCTGGCTCCAGTCCAGAATCGCCGTGAGGAGCGCTCCGCTCTGGCTTAGGAAGGCAACGTTGCCAACCTTAGGCGCATCTTTGGCGAACGTGGCATTCAGCCCGATCGTCGGGTTCATAAGGCCCAGGCAGTTTGGGCCGAGCAAGCGCATGGAACCGCGACCCAACTGCTCTTGAATCTGATGTTCGAGCGCAGTCCCTTCGGCGCCCCGTTCTTTGAACCCCGCGGAAATCACAACCGCGGACTTTGCACTGGATGCGACGCACTCTGCAATCAGTTGCGGAACCGTTGCAGCTGGAGTGACAACTACAGCCAGGTCCACTGATTGGGGGATGTCGCGAATGCTTTTGTAAGCTTTGAGCCCCAGCACTTCCTCATGCTTCGGGTTGACGGCATAAACTTTGCCTTGAAAGCGTCCGCGCAACAGGCTTTCGAGAACAGTTTGGCCTACCGTCCCGGGCCGTGCCGTCGCGCCGAGAATGGCCACGGAATTGGGATTGAACATCGCATCCAGGCCGATCTTCGCCGGCCCGGCGGGGTTCTCTAGGTTCGATGTCTGTTGCCCGAGATCAGCCTCAGTTGGACCCACAAAAAAATCCTCAGCCCCTTGAACGTTGCCGCGGCGAAACCGCGAAGTCAAGCATAGTCTACCGGCAAGTGTTCAGGTTCCCTTGCTTCCATAACTCCTGTACGTAATCGATTCTCCTCTTCGAAGCCTCCGGAGGCCGTGCTTGGAGTCACAGCTTTTTGTGATCTTGATCACAGGGCCAGTGATTCAATTTGCGCTGAGAGCGGCGCCGAATGTGCGAATCCGGCTTCATCATGCAGCAGATATCCTGTTCCGGTCGACAACCAACTCAGGATGCACACGCCGGAACGTCTCCGCAATGTGGCAGTTCCAGCATACGGGCTTTGAAGTGGAGAAGATCTCGGGGAGTTGCTCGGGACGGATCTGATCCCACTCGATCGTTGTATGATCTTCCCGCATAAGGGCCGGCGCATGATCGAGTCGATGCAGCACACCAAAACGCTTATGACAAGAGACACAGCTCCGCCCTAGATACCAGTTCGACACGATATTCGACAGGAAGCAGTTTTCCGGATCAGCTGCGATCTGCTTGAGGCACGCCTGACCGCAATCCTGGCCCTCGGGCCAGCGCGAGCATCGATCCAGGCGAAGAGTACGCCCGCCAAGAAACGCACTCGCAGCCGCCTTTCTCGCTGCAACATCCACCGCCTCTGTCTTCCGCTTCTCGGGACAATTGACGAGCCACTGGCCGCGATACAGGAAGTAAGTACGCACTACAGGAACGGTGCGGAAAACGACAAAGCAGACCACCATTCCGAGAAGAGCAATAACGAAAAGCGTTGTCGGCGTCATAAGTCGACCTCGGAGCGCGAAGTCTGATTCAGCCTCACCTCTAGGACATTGTCCATCTGTAGCGGGGCCTGTGCCGTGCGTCAAGTCACCGTTGTTCGTGATGGCAATCACAATCCCGGCTACCCCAGCAGCCGCGTTGGGAAGTGAGATCTTCATCACGTCCAGCGGTGACTGAGGACACCGAACCGTTCTTCCCTACAGGAGCAAACTGCTTGCGTAGAAGACTTTCACTCCGGACTGAAGAGGGCAAAAACCTCATCTGAGCCGCGCGTGGAGTAGGAGGCACAAATGGCGACCTTGGCACCTTACTTATTGGAGCGCGAATCAAGATCCACGGGCACGATGCGGGCGCTCGTATTTCGCGGCCCAAATCAAATTGCAATCGAAAATGTTCCCGTTCCCAGACCGCGCGTCGGCGAAGCCGTAATTCGAGTAACGCTAACAACGATTTGCGGAACTGACATTCACATTGTGAAAGGGGAATACAAAGTACGTCCGGGACTTGTCATTGGACATGAGCCGGTCGGCGTGATCCACGAGCTAGGCGAAGGTGTGACCGGCTACGAGGTCGGTGAACGGGTGCTGGTTGGCGCCATCACGCCGTGCGGCCAGTGCGGTAGTTGCCTGAGTGGCCAGTGGTCACAGTGCGGTGGCCCGATCGGTGGCTGGAAATTTGGCAACACCATTCACGGCGCACAAGCGGAGTATTTGCTCGTGCCCAACGCGCAGTCGAACTTGGCAAAGATTCCGGATGACCTCAGGGATGAACAGGTGGTTCTGTTGGCCGACATTGCCTCGACGGGCATCTCGGCCGCTGAAAGCGCCGAGTTGAAGATCGGCGACACTGCCGCAGTCTTCGCTCAAGGACCAATTGGACTTTGCGCGACGGCGGGCGCGAGGCTCAAAGGAGCGAGTCTTATTATTGGAGTCGAGTGCGACCCCACGCGAGCGGCGATGGCGAAGCGGATGGGTGCCGACGTCGTGCTCAATTTCACCGAGTGCGACGTGGTCGCAGAAGTTCTTCGGCTCACGGGTGGCAGAGGCGTGGATGTAGCGATCGAAGCCTTGGGCACGCAGGCCACGTTCGAGAACGCGCTCCGGGTTCTTCGGCCTGGGGGCACACTCAGCAGTCTTGGAGTGTACTCGGGAAAGTTGTCCTTACCACTGGAGCCATTCGCCGCGGGTTTGGGCGATCACAAGATCGTGACGACACTCTGTCCAGGGGGAAAGGAACGCATGCGACGCTTGATGGAGATGGTGCTTCACGGACGTCTGGATCTGACGCCACTGCTCACGCACCGCTTCAAGCTCGATCAAATTACCGATGCCTACCGGCTCTTTGCCGAGCATCGCGACGGCGTCCTCAAAGTTGCTATTGAGCCGTAAGTGAATTGGAGGGAGTGAAGAAAGCAGAATGGCCGCGCGGCGATGAAACCTTCAGCGTCGCGCGGTTTTTGTTACTCACGCCACACAAACTCGGTTCGCTGTAAGGATTGTGGCGGTCGTTGCTCATTCGGTCCGACACAACAGCGGACATGAGCGATTCGATCGCACCCAGCATGGCAACGGTGAAGGCCGGGCCGAGCAGGCCGTGGAGCAAGTCGGTTCGGAACCTGGGGATCACCAGGTGTGGCAGGCCGCTCGGTATTCCGCCAAACGGGTTCCAATCGTTTCGACCGGCAGCTTGAAGTATACGGCCAGCGTTCCCAGAACCAGAGCGACAATTGGTCCTGGTATACGAGCAGAAACGCTGCGGCAGACAATCAGCGTCAGCAGCGTGAGCACGGCGAGCGCGGTAGCCACGTAAGAGATCGTGTGGAAATTGCGCGCGAGCGCTACGCAGGGAGAACACGCCGGGGACTTTGTTCGAGATGCAAACCGAAGAAGTCTTTGATCTGCGTGCTGGCGATGAGGACGGCAATGCCGTTGGTGAACCCAATGACCACGGGGCACGGGATGAATTTCACGCCGGTCCCCAGTCCGGCCACGCCCATGATAACGAGAAGGACGCCAGCCATCACGGTGCACAAAAATAGGCCGTCGACGCCGTGAGCGGTGACGATGCCGGCGACGACGACGACGAAAGCGCCGGTAGGTCCGCCGATCTGAGTCTTGGACCCGCCGAGGGCGGAGATCAGGAAGCCGGTGACAATCGCGCAGTAGATGCCGGCTTGCGGCGCGAGTCCTGAGGCAATGGCAAAGGCCACGGCCAGCGGAAGAGCGACAAGGCCGACGGTGATTCCGGCGATCAGGTCGAGCAGAAATTTGTGGCGATTGTAATCGCGCAGACAGAGTACTGACTTCGGGAGCCAGCGTTCTTCCAAGAAAAAACGCGCCATTTTCGCATTATCGCAGGGGTCGAGGCCATCGGGTAGAGGTAGTGGGCTAGCAAGATTTTCACACCGTATTCCATTTCAGGACTTGGATTATGTCTTGTGCTTGTCCTTTGGCCAGATCAGCTGCACCGCAACGGTGGCAATGAGAGTGAGGAAAAAGCCAGCAAGCTGGGGATGCCCGGGCCAGACAATTTTCGTCAAGTTAAATTTCCAGGCTCGGAAGCCGACCGCCGTTCCGATCAAACTCGCTATTAACACAATCTTCCAAGTTGTCATGAACTCCACTTTAGGTTTCTATACGACCGAGTCCTTAGCTGGTTCCGCGACCGCGTCCTCAAAGTCGCCATCGAACCGTAAGCGAATTATGTGAAGCGGTTGTTTTCTCACACCACACAAGTCAAGACGGGACACGTGGCGCGGCATATGACCTCATGGGTAAGAGCCCAGGGCATATGCGCGGCCATTCGTGGTGAGGTTGTTGGGTTCGCACCCATGACGATCAACTCAATTCGGCATGCCGCAGCTGTCTCCGGAATCCCTTCTGGAAGGAAATCCATTGCCGCAATATACTCCGGCTCCGCCGCCAGATCCGCGCCCGGAGGGATCAATTTCCGCAGTTTGCTCATGCTCTCGTCTCGCGTAGCTCGTTGCCAATTCGTATAGACTTCAGCAGCGTAGCAGGATGGCCCATAGGCCGCCGGGCCGAGATCAGCGACCGGCATCGGGGGCACCATGTGCAAGAGGACAAGCTTCGCCCGATAGTCTTCTGCCAGCGACAAGGCATAAGGGAAGGCTTTGTTGGCGGCCGCGCCAAAATCGGTTGCGAATAGGATCCTCCTGAACTCGACTGGGCCCAAGCTTGCAGGCGGGACGTGCGGACCAATTGTGAGCACCGGGCAGGGAGCCAAGCGCAGGACCTGTTCCGCGACCGACCCCAGTGCGAGTTTCTTCAGTCCGCCCCGTCCGTGGGTCCCCAGCACCAGCAGATCAACGCTCTCGCGCTGTATCACCGAACCAAGGACATCCCACACTCGACCTCGATCAAGCAGCACGTGATGGTTGAGATCATCAATCCGAGCTTCCTCGCAGAGGTTCTTCATCTCCTGTTCCGCTTCCGGCCGGCGGCGGTTCAATTCGTGGGGCAGCGCTTCCAGTGGGATGGGCTCCCGCAGCTCCGGGGGAATCGCGTGCACAACTGAGAGCGCGGAACTATATCGCCGCGCTATTGCAATTGCGTAAGCGAGGGCTCGGCGTGACGCATCCGAGAAGTCGGTGGCAATTAAAACCTGCTTGAATCCAACACTCTGCTTCTGATGATGTATCTGCGCAAGCATTGACATAAGTGCCTCCTGCAATCTCCTAGCGAGCCGAATCGGCGGGCTCCACTCTCTTCATCTTTTCGGCTTCAAGCCGATGGATCGTCACGCGCAACCATGCCCCAAGCGTTTCCTCGATCTCTTGCTGCGTTCCTGTGTGGTACAAAGATTCGAGAGTCTCTCCGGTCGGCGACAACGGGATATGAATGCAAGGCGTTTGTTCCTTGCGCGCGTTCTCAGGAACGAATTGCATCAGGAGGCATTCGTTGCATGGTTCGCGGTCCTTTGAGTTAAAGTTCATGCACGTCGGGGAATCCTCGAACACAAACCGGGCCCGCCACGATTCGCGCGGCAGCCGGCCGTAACCGCCTTGCTCAAGGAACTCCAGTTCAAACTTCAGCACGTCCAGCAGGTTGCGATCATCCTTTGACATAAGATCACCCTTGTAACTAGTCTGTTCCAACTGTTGCGGCGACGCTGTGATTGCCATCACACCTGGTCGTGAGACTCATCACGCACTCATTCTTTGGCCAAAAGTGACGAAAGCCCGTCGAAAAGTCCGGATGTGTCACTCTAAACTCCCCATAATGGGATCGGCTCAGAAGTTGCTGGCCGATCACCAATGCTGCCTCGGGTTTGTCCCGTTCCGGTACATGGCACATGCACAAGTGATACGAGTCACAGCCCCTCTTCAGGTAAACAGTGCAATATTGCAACGGATTTAGGTATTCTCGTTGCGATGGCGGTCAACTAAAACTCGAATGGAGCTTGAAGAATGAGAATCAACACCAAGATGCTTACAATCGCAACAGCACTCGCTGTTGTTCTGAGCATTCCTTTGTCTGCGGGCGCGCAAGACGCGTCAGCACTCTTCAAATCGAAATGTGCCGGCTGCCATGGTGCTGACGGGACGGGTTCGGCCATGGGCAAGAAAATGGGCGCTCACGACTTCACGTACCGCCGAGGTGCAGAAAATGTCGGACGCGGAGCTCACCGACATCATCACCAACGGCAAGAATAAGATGCCGAAGTATGGATCCCTGAAGCCGGAAGAATTAAAGGGCTGGTGGCTTACATCCGCACTCTGAAAAAATAGGTCCGGCAGTTTCTGTCTTGTAGTGTGCAGGATGTTGTTGAAATGCGGCGGAGAGTCCGCAGCCAGGTGTGAAGTGTGCCGATGCGCGATCGAGACAGAAAGCGAGAGTAGCAGGTTCCAAATGAATCTGCGAGAACGCATTCGAGACTGGGCGCAGCCAATCTATTTCCTGGGGCAGAATCCCGTCACCCTTACCGGCGCCGTGATCACGCACAAGCACCGCGCTGACCACCATCGCTTTCTGGTTTTATGACATCTTCCTGCCGGGGCCGCCGCACCCTTATATTGGCCTTCTGGTTTTCCTGATTCTTCCCGGGCATTTTTGTGCTCGGGCTTGCTGCTGATTCCGCTCGGCATCTGGCTTCGGCGACGCAGTCTGCGCGGACAGCGGGCAACTGCCCGGCACGTTATCCCGCCATCGATCTGCGCCTGCCCGTGGTGCGGCGCACGCTGGAGTGGGTCGCTTTTGCGACCGTGCTCAACCTTCTCATTATCGGCACAGCATCGTACCGCGGCGTGGAGTACATGGATTCGACGAGTTTCTGCGGGACGACTTGCCACACCGTGATGGCCCCGAGTATGCGGCCTATCAGAATTCCCCGCACTCGCGTGTGGCTTGTGTCGAGTGCCATATCGGGCCGGGAGCGGGGTGGTTTGTGCGATCGAAACTTTCCGGTCTGCGGCAGGTTTTCGCGGTAACCTTCCACACCTATTCGCGCCCCATTCCTTCGCCGGTAAAGTACCTCCGCCCGGCGCGTGAAACCTGTGAGCAGTGTCACTGGCCGCAGCGCTTTACCGGCGACAAGTTCCTGGTGAACACCAGCTACAAGGAAGACGAAAAAAATACGCCGCAGACCGACGTCTTACTGCTGAAAGTGGGCGGGCGCACCTGGCAGGGTTCGGTCGGCATCCACGGGCACCACCTCGCCGACAACGCGCGCATTCGCTACATTTCAACCGATGCCGAGCGTCAGACGATCCCCGTCGTCTATTACACCGACGATCAGGGCAAGACCACCGAATTCATTTCCACCGACGCGAAGCCCACCCAGCAACAATTGGACAAGGGAGAACATCGCACGATGGATTGCGTGGATTGCCACAACCGGCCCACGCATGCTTTCGACTTGCCCGAAAACGCAGTGGACAAACAGATGTCTCTCGGGCACATCAGCCCGGAGCTTCCTTATATCAGGAAGAAGGCGGTCGAGGTTCTTAAGGTGAACTATCCCGCGCGCGATGTTGCGCGGCAGAGCATCGGCGCCGAACTCAACAATTTCTATCGCACGAATTATCCGCAGATCTATCAGACGCGGCGCACGCTGGTGCAGCAAGCGGGCGACGAAGTGGCGGCGATCTACCTGCGCAACATTTTTCCCGACATGCGTGTGACCTGGGGCGTTCATCCGAATAATCTTGGGCACAACGATTCGCCCGGCTGTTTCCGCTGCCATGACGGCAGTCACACCAGCGCCGATGGCCAGACCATCACCAATGATTGTTCTGCGTGCCACCAGGTTCTGGCAGCGGGCGAAGAAAATCCCAAGAATCCTGACCGACCTGGGAATGAAGTGAGCCTCGGACAAAATCGACGATGTCGATGCATGATGCGGCCGCGTAAGGGAAATAAAGTGGGGCGAATTCTCTCTACTCGGTAAATCGCCAAGGGCCTCGCTTTCTCTTGTGCTCTTCCTGCGGACGTGCAGCAACTACAACCTAGGTTGGATACTTAGGGTCGAGCTAAAAGGCCCCATTCAGACTCCTTCAGCAGGTTCCGAAGGCGAGGTTACAAGCACCGGTGACATGAATCACGGAGCTTAGCCGTCAAATCCTTCAATATTGATGAGGATGAAGCAGGGTTTCGACTGAGAGTCCCAGCTTGCGAAAAAGGATACGACGCACGGTAGGCGCACTAGCCAGATTAGGATTCGTCCTTTCGCTGTTGCTTTTTTCATCAGGTCTTTTCTTGGTCTGTGGATCGATGCCCGTTCAGGCTCGAGCCCAAGCGACGTTATCTCACCCACTCAAGCAGGATGAAATCTGCCTCGCCTGCCACGGCCAGCCGGGTATGACGTCAGGCAGCGGCAAGAGTATCTCGATTGACCCCGCCAAACATGCCGCAAGCGTTCATGGAATCCTAAGCTGCAAAGATTGCCACGCGACCATCAAGGATTATCCGCACCCCGCCAAAGTGGCGAAGGTTCAATGCTCGACTTGCCATGCTGACGAAGCTTCGCATGTGCCGAATAGCGTGCATAGCGCGCTTGGCGAAGCAGCGTGCCTGTCATGCCACGGCGAACCGCACGAGGTGGCTGAGACGGCCAAGATCGCTCCGGCAAAGTGCGCGCAATGCCATGCCGATGAAGTGAAAGAATTCCGCCAAAGCATTCACGGAAAAGCGGCCGCCGCGGACGATCCGGACGCACCAAACTGCGTCTCCTGCCACGGACCGGTGCATCAGATACAAACGTCGAGCGACACAGCCTCGCTGGTAGCCAAGAAAAATCTGCCGGACACTTGCGCGTCTTGCCACAGCAACCAGCAGTTTCTCGCGCGGCACAACATTCCATTCGCACATCCTGTGGAGCTCTATCGACAAAGCGCACACGGACGAGCGGTGGTGAACGGAGACGGAGCTGCCGCAACGTGTTCGGATTGTCACGGGAGCCACGGCATTTTGCCCTCGCAAGATGCCCGTTCCAAAATCAATCACTTCAATATCCCGGCAACATGTGGACAGTGCCACACTGATATTGCCAAGACGTATCTGGAAAGCGTTCACGGACAAGCCGTGAAAAATGGCGTGTTAGGCGCTCCGGTGTGCGTCGACTGCCATGGCGAACACCTCATTCTGGCGCCGAAAGAGCCGGGATCGCTGGTGAACGCGGCGCGTGTCTCGATGGCAACTTGCGGCAGATGCCATAGCGACGAACGCTTGGCCTTGCGCTACAACCTGCCCGCCGATCGCGTGCCATCCTTCGCCGATAGCTACCACGGTCTTGCCATGCGGGCCGGATCGCAAAGTGTTGCCAACTGCGCTTCCTGCCATGGAGTGCACAATATTTTCCCGTCGAAAGATGCGCGTTCCACGGTAAATGCGGCAAATCTTCCAAAGACCTGCGGAACCTGTCACGCCGGCGCGGGCGATCATTTCGTCATTGGACCAGTGCATGTGCGGATTTCTACTGGCCCGGCGCATCCCGTGGTGACGTGGATCCGATGGACTTATTTGGCACTGATCCCACTGACGCTCGGTTTCATGGTTTTGCACAACCTGCTGGACTTATTCGCTAAGCTGATTCGCCGCCAGCCGCGAAATGAAACGGGCGCGCAAGTCTCCAGGATGAATCTGAACTTCCGCATTGCCCACGCTGGTGTGATTCTCAGCTTCCCAACCCTGGTGTTCACTGGGTTTGCGCTGAAGTATCCGGAAGCATGGTGGGCGCGCCCACTATTGCTGTGGGAAGGGCATTTCGCATTTCGTGGCGCGTTACACCGTACTGCGGCTGTGGTTTTGGTGGTGGCGACCATCTATCACGTGATTCACCTCACGGTAAACCGGCGCGACCGCCTCTTCCTGAAGGCGATGATGCCTCAATTCAAAGATGCGACTGATCTGCTTAGGGTGCTCCTCTACAATCTCGGGTTGTCGAAAGTTGAGCCACGCTTCGCGAAATTCAACTACGCAGAAAAAGTGGAATACTGGGCGTTTCTCTGGGGGACGCTGGTGATGACGGTCTCAGGCTTCTTACTGTGGTTTAACAATTTCACCCTGCGCCATTTTCCCAAGTGGATCTCGGATGCAGCCACCGCCGTCCATTATTACGAAGCGATGCTCGCGACTTTCTCGATCCTGCTGTGGCACTTCTACATGGTGGTCTTCGATCCACTCGTCTATCCCATGGATACCGCCTGGCTGAATGGCAAAGTTCCGGCTGATCATTACCGCCATTCCCGTCCGGCATATTACCGCGCCTTAGAACGAGCCGACTTGATCGAGCTGCCAACCGAATCCCGCCATGAAGCGGCGGATGGGCCCGCCGCCCCGGTCGAGAACTTAGTCGCCAAGCGTTAGGGAGTGGTGCAAAGAATTTATGCCGTAATAAGAGATTCCAACGCAATGCGGTTAGGGATCACTAAAGTCGAGCCACTCTGCTGGATTAGATGCTGCTTCTTGAAACCTGCGAACAGCCGGCTAACGGTCTCCCGTGAGGTGCCGATCATCTGCCCAATTTCTTCATGAGTGAGAGCTAACTTCACT
Organism: uncultured Acidobacteriaceae bacterium; assembly: GCA_963710885.1. Classification (GTDB taxonomy): domain Bacteria; phylum Acidobacteriota; class Terriglobia; order Terriglobales; family Acidobacteriaceae; genus Sulfotelmatobacter. Next base: position 347,623 of record CAVQCF010000045.1, on the reverse strand, counting down.
TGCATGGGATTCTTGGCTTCAGTGTTCTGGTCGAGCCACCCCACCAGCAGTCGAGCCAGCTTTTCACCGGCTGAGTCAGAAAGGATAAGGTCTCGGATTTCGCGGCAGGTGGAAGCGTAGTCGGCGCCGATGTGTTGGGTCACCCATAGGGCAAGCTCGCCGTGAAGACGCATCAATCGCAGCAAATCGCTGTGGCGCAGGAAGCTGATCTCGCTTGGCTCCTGGGTCTCAGCCGTCGCCTCATACTGGCGTCCGGATACTACCGCAGCCACTCCTAATGGGCAGCCGGGCCCGACGATTCGCAGAATCAAGGTCCTGCCGTCGCTGCCACAAATGGAAAGCTTTACCCGGCCTCGGCGGACGATGAATACTCCTCGCGCAGCCTGCCCCTCGGCAAACAAAACCGCTCCCGTGGGATAGGTGGTGGTGATTGTCTCCTGCTCCAATGCATCGACTATGGCCGGAGGGAGATCGCAAAAGGCTTTGTCAGCTGATGCAACTTTCTGGGCGCGGTTTACGATATGAGTGGCCATGAGTGCCTCCGATTACAGGCTTACTTTGGCAAGTACCGCGCCACTCTTTACGACCGGTCAGAAGTCCAACGAAATGCTTGTAAGCTAAACAAAAATAATGGCTTAGCTTGCTTTCGACGAATACAGGTCATGCCTCGTTTTCTGGCCGCGAAGTACCGAACTGCGTGTTTTCCCGCTCTGATGTGTGATCCCCATCACCAATCGATTGGTTATACGACGCTAAGAGCGGTGAGATTGGACACCCAGGCTTTCACCCCAACTTCTCGTGGATCGTATTGAGGAGGGCACTTCGGCTAAAAGGCTTTTCAAGGAGCGTTACGCCGGCTTTCAGTACTTCGCGATTTGCCATCAGTTCTCCTGTATAACCCGACATGTACACGACTTTCAGGCTCGGATGAGAAACGCTTAGGTGCTCAGCCAATTCCGGACCGCTCATCCGTCGCATCATCACGTCGGTCAGCAGTAGATCGATTGCACCGCGGATGAGACTCCACCCATTCGAGCGCGGACTTGCCATCATTTGCCTCAACGACTGTATATCCGTGTTCCTGGAGAAGTTTTCGAGTTAAGCTGCGCATGATCTCGTCGTCCTCCACCAGCAGGATGGTAGTTTCCCTCCGTTTCGGACTTACTGTCTCCACCTCGGCTTTGGATCCGAGCCCGATCTTGTGTTCCGCGCTGGGGAGATAGATCTTAAACGTTGTTCCCTGTCCGGGTTCACTATAGACCAGTATGTGTCCCGCGCTTTGCTTGACGATGCCATATACGGTGGCCAGGCCCAAACCAGTCCCTTTGCCCAGCTCTTTGGTGGTAAAGAAAGGCTCGAAGATGCGCGACACGGTAGCCTCGTCCATGCCGCTGCCTGTGTCGCTGACCGCGAGCATGACGTATTTTCCTGCCGGTATGGCTTGCTGTTTTTCGGCAACGTTCTCGCCGAACTCAACGATGCCGGTTTCGAGAATAAACTTGCCGCCTCGAGGCATGGCGTCACGGGCATTTACCGCAAGGTTCACCACGACCTGGTCGAGTTGGCCAGGGTCAGCCTCGATCACCGCCGACTGAAGATCTGGGCACAATGAGAATCTCGACATCATCTCCCAGCAGCGGACGCAGGAGCTTGCTGATGTCCTGTAATCGTTCGTTCAGATCGAGGACGCGGGGCTGCATTGCGGACGTCCGGCTGAAGGCGAGCATTTGCTTAGTCAATGAGGTGCCCCGCTCGATTGCTTTTTTGATGTTCTCGACGTAGAGCGAGGGTTCGGCTGCCGGGATCGATGCGGTCGCGCAGAAATTCGGCGCAGGCGTTGATGATCCCAAGGACATTGTTGAAGTCGTGGGCCACTCCTCCCGCAAGCCTGCCGATGGCCTCCATCTTCTGGGATTGGCGAAGCTGTCCCTCAGCGCGTTTCTGGGCCGTTATGTCGCGCGCAATCACTGACGCTCCCACGATGTCGCCGGCCGCATTGCGCAAGGGGGATACGGAAACGGAAACGTCCAGGCGCCGGCCGTCCTTCGTTACCCTCACTGATTCGTGATGTTCGATCCTTTCACCTCGCGCAATTTTCCGAAGAATCTCCGGGATTTCGTCGGGACGATCAGCTGGGAATCAGAAGAGATATATGTTTTCCGACGACCTCTTCTGGCGTATACCCATAGATGTGCTCGGCCCCCTTGTTCCAACTGGTAATCGTGCCGTTCAGGTCTTTGCTGAGGATCGCGTCCTCCGATGAATCAATAATCGAGACCAGCCTGCGATCGGTATTCTCCAAGCTGTTCGGTCGTTCTTCGATGCAGTTCCTCATTCGCCCGGCGCAGTTCTTCTGCGATTCTTTTGCGATCGCTGATGTCGCGGATCGCGCTCAACACGAACGATCCCCTGTCCGTGACGATAGGACTGAGACTGATTTCGACCGGGAACTCCGAACCATTACGACGCCGTCCGTAGAGATCCAGATCTGCTCCCATGCGTCGCGTTTTCGGGGCCCGCGCGAAATCGTCGCGATGATGGTGGTGTTGCTGGCGAAAGCTTTCCGGTACAAGCATCTCGACTTTCTGGCCGATCAACTCGTCGCGCTCGTAGCCAAAAAGTGCTTGGCTTTGCGAATTGACTTGAACGATGGTTCCTTCACGATCGACGGCGATGACGGCATCAGGAAGGGCTTCCAGGAGGTCCGTAGAAAGGAAGGCGTTAGCCACAGTCTTGGCTGAGGGTGAGGGCGCGAGCTCGCTGTGATCAGGCGACGGTGGCAAACACACAACTCCCGGTGCAAAATGCTAGACCTGAATCTAGCCGGAACCCCTTCGACTGTAAAGGAGCTGAAAACGGGCGAAGGATCATCGCGTCTCTGCCCGAAAGTCGCTTTACAAACGCTCCGAGCAAGCGAAAATGGGAGTACACCCAAATGCTCAGTGGGGGAGGAGATGAAAGGTAATCAAAGAACTGAATGATGCTCTGCGGGAAGAGCTTACAGCGATCAATCAGTATTTCCTCCATCCGGAAATGTGCGAAAACTGGGTTACAACAAACTCGCGGGCTACATCAAGAAGACAATCCATCGGTGAGATGAAGCACGCCGAAGTGCTGATTGAGAGGATCCTCTTTCTGGATGGAACGCCCTCTATGGAACCTTTGAAGCTGACCGGGGGTGGGAATGTCCAGCACATGTTGAGAGCGACTTGGAACTTGAGCTAGGGGCGGTCAAGCAATATAACGCCGCAGTACAAATTGCCATGCGGGAGAAAGACAATGGAAGCCGCGATCTACTGCTGAACCTGCTCCAGGATGAAGAGGATCACGTGGACTGGCTAGAGGCGCAGCTTCACCAAATTATGAGGTAGGCTACGAGCGCTATCTCTCGCTGCAGGCAGGGCAGCTTCGAAGAGAAATAGTAACCGGTTCACGGCGCTCTCGACCCCCTCGACTAACCCTGCAGCCTCGGAATTCTTGCCTTTTGTCTCTTGAAATTTCGACCCGTGATTGGATATGAACTTCGATGCCATTTTGGTGGTTGCTTTCGGTGGGCCAGAATCTCAAGAAGAAGTGATCCCCTTCCTCGAAAACGGAACGTTCCACGCGAGCGCCTGCTGGCCGTGGCCGAACACTATTACCACTTCGATGGCAAGAGTCCCATCAACCAGCAAATGCGCGATCTGATCTCCGCTCTGGAAGCGGAACTGGAGCGAAACGGCCCTAACATTCCGGTCTACTGGGGAAACCGAAACTGGCATCCGCTGTTGCCAGACACTCTGCAGAAGATGAAGGAGGATGGCATCCGGCGGGCGTGGCCTTTGTGACTTCCGCCTATAGTTCTTATTCCGGGTGCCGGCAGTATCGGGAAGATATTGCACTAGCGCAAATCGAAGTTGGGCCGGAAGCACCACAAGTAGACAAGCTACGGCCATTCTTCAATCATCCTGCCTTCATCGAAGCGACGGTGGAGCGTGTGCGAGACACGCTGCACACGACAGCAAAGACCGCCCGTGGAAGCGTACAGATCATATACATCGCACACAGCATCCCGAGTGCGATGGCGAACTCTTGTGATCACGTTAGCCAGCTGGAGGAGGTACGGCGTCTGGTTTCGGGAGCTCTCGGACAGGGGAGCGATGCGCTGGTCTACCAGAGTCGCAGTGGTGCCGCGGGACAGCCATGGTTGCAGCCTCACATTCTCGAGTACCTGCGCGTGGTGAAAGAGCGAAATTTAGCGTCAGCTGTGATATTGGCGCCGATCAGCTTCATTTCCGGTCACATGGAAGTGTTGTGCGACCTAGATGTCGAAGCACGGCAACTCTGCAATTCGCTGGCCTTGCCGATGACTAGGGCAAAGACGGAGAGCGTGCATCCGAAATTCATTGCCATGATTCGCGAACTTATTCTGGAGCGAGTGAATCCGCAGTCGGAGAGGCGGGCCTTGGGATCGACTGGTGCGCGGCCAGACATTTGATTGGAAGATTGCTGTCCAGCGTCGCTGAGAAGAGGCTGATGGCTATCGGCTCAAAAACTGCTCGAAGTAGTTCCTCTGCTTGGAGATGCCGCTGAGGACCACACCAACAACCTGAAGATTAGCGTTGTGATAAAAAGCACTTCGTTAGGGGGCATGCATCACCGCAATCGCAAAGCCGATTGAGCTAAGCTTCATTCGGCCCGAGCTCCCGGGATTCGGGAAGCACTTAAACCTCGTTAGACCGAGCGCCCCCGCCTTGAAAACGCTGTTTATCTCAAATGAAAAGGAGACTCCCATGTTTGCACGCATTCTTGACTTTGAAGTGAAACCGGAAAAGAAAGAGGAGTTCGTGAAAGTGGTAAAGAACGAAATCGTTCCAATCCTCAGGAAGCAGACCGGCTTCCTGGAGATCCTGCCCTTTTTCCACGAGAGGATGAGAGAGGAAAAAGTGATTACCATCAGCCTGTGGGCGACCAAGGTCGATGCCGAGCGCTATGAGAGGGAGATCTATCCCAATGCCCTGAACATCCTGAAGCCGTTTCTGACCACGCCGGTCAACGTGAACTACTACAAACTCGAGACCGCAGTCTGTGAGCATTTTGTCGAGGCGCTGGCCGCCTAAGCAAAACACGTCGACATGAAACCCCCGGGCAAATGCTTCGGGGTTTCATATTTTTGGCGAGCCTAGTCCTGGCCTAGGCAGAGTTCGCACGGGCTGGATCAGGCCTGATTCCGTGGGCCTAACCTCGGCGTCAGGCCCGTTTCCATCCAGCCCCGGCGTCCTCACGTTTATGCTCTCAACTCGAGAGCATAAACGACCACACTGAGGAAACCGCAGCATCATACCTCGCGCTAACTCGACGGGCTGGGAATTATCCCTTTTGTCCTTCGCCCAGGGTCTTCGTTTGCGCTTGTTTCGCCTGCGTGATCATGTGCTGGAGCAAATCTTTCTGCGGGAAGTCAGGATGGTATCGCAGCAGCTTTTCCCATGCGGCCATCGCGCCATCGACGTCGTTCTTGCCTTTCCATTTGATGATGCCGATGTTCATCAGAGTACCCGCGTGCTTGGGGTCGTAAGCCAACGACTGATTGAGTTGCGTGAGTGCTCCATCCACGTCCCCCGTATAGTACAGACATGATGCGTAATCCGCCCGCACTCCGATGTTCTTCGGATCGTACTGCAACGATTTTTCGAAGTATCCGGCAGCCGCTTTGAATTGATGAGCATTCTCGTAAATCAGGCCGATCTGGTTTTCGAGTTGCGGGTTCTTTGCGTCGGATTTCAATTCCTCCAGCAGCGGAGCGGCTTTCTTGTCCGCCATTCGCTTCATGTCATCCAAGGTGGGCATTTGGTGCGGCATCTGCTGCGCCGTTTGCGATGGAGCGGCGGGCGGGGACATGGCTGAGGGCGACGAAGAAGGAACTTTGCCAGCCGCTGCGAGTGGCTGGATTGGACCGGATGCCGAGCCTCGCAGTAAATAGCCTGCCAGGAAGCCCATCACCATACTAACCGCGCACATCACCAGCAAGCGCCATAATGGCCAACTCGGCCTTGAGTCGGCAGGGTTTGGTTCATGCTCCATCGATGAACTCCTAGTTTCCGGATCCGGGCAACACTGACAAAGGTCCACGATTACAAGTGCATCGGAGCTGCCAAAGCGACGTCTATGGGTACTTTTCTCAATCTGCTGTGATTTCACGAATTTGCAAGTCGTGTTTCGAGCTGCCCGCAGTTAAAAATGCAGCCCACAGGGGTCTTTCTCCCCACTTGGACGCGCGTTTCTCCGCTATTTTGTTCTTATCCGCGGGCTCGCCCTTAGGGCAGTCGACGTTGTGCCATCGGCGTTATGCGCGGTCTGGTGGCAGGTCAAAACGCAAGTATTGCTGCTGCGGTTATATGAAATCGGTGCGCCATTGTTTTGCCCCACGACGTTGGCGTCGAAATTCACGAGCCGTTCCCCCGACACACTCGGCGAAACCGAGCCCATGCCGTGCGCGGTATGGCAGACCGAACACGAGAAGCCATCCTGAGATATGTGGTTACTGTGCTTGAGGAAGGTGGCGTTACTCACCACGTTGCTCAGGTTGTGGCACTTGGCGCACATACCATAGGGCCCATTAAGGCTAAGGTCAGGATTCGGAAATGTGTTGGTAACCAGTCCTCCGGGCGCTGCTGCTTGGCTGAATTGATAATTGTGCTCAAGGATGTGCGAGTTTACCGAACCATGCGGACCATTCGGCCCTATTCCTCCGAACTCCCGATTGTCGTCGCTGTTGTGGCAATCGGTGCAGAAGGTCTGGATTTCCATCAGACGCCCTGGCGTGCCGTTTTGGTTCAACATGTTGGTCAGCAAACTGGGCTGCGGCAGCGGGCTTGTCCTGACATGCGTCACGGGATGGCTCGAGGTTGAGGTCGCGCTGAACTCGGGAATGACATTTAGCGGATCCGGCGCTGAAACTAATCTCGTGGGCGCGTATCCGTAAATCAGCAATCTTTGCTTTCCCACACTCGTACCGTGACAGCGCAGGCAATTCTCATACTGGTTGACGGCTGGAAGCAGAACCGTCACACCGTCATTGGCGCTGATCCCGGTCACGTTCGTCTGCGAGGGACGGATAGTCGGAGGGGCGGAGAACGTAACAACTTGGTTCGATCCATGCGCACTATGACAATCCACACACGTGGCATGACGATTGTTGTTCAGCAAGCCGGTTTCGGCAGCATCGTGAAAGTTGTTCCCGGCAGGCAAAGGATGGCCAGTCTTCGAAACCTCAGCCATAACGTTCGGAGCCGCTGGCGACACAAGCGTTCCGCCTTCATGACAGGTCATGCAAGCCTGAGTCGCCGAATCCACACTGGGCGCTGGCGGCGTAGCCGGCCGTAGCAGTCGCGCTGGTGCCGTTGAGTTGTGATCCATGTGGCACGAAGTGCAGGCATTGAGGGCGACGGTGCTGTAAGAACCGACATTCGCATTGGCTGCCGGCTGATTGGTCGCGGTTTGATGCATGCTGTTTGTCCAGCCCACAAGCGGGTTCGGCTGGCCTTGAAGCACGCGGTTCGGATCGTGACACGCGAGACACATCTGTCCGCCGGAACTATCCCGAACCAGAAACTTTTGCGCGATCCTATCGACGCCCTGCACGTGTGGATTATGACAACTGGTGCACTCAATGTTTCCATTGATCAGCGTCACGGCCCCGGTTGGGTCCACCGTCTTTCCCTGAGCAACCAGCGACGCGACCAGGTTCGATGCGTCCTTCATCGGCAACACCAGGCTGAAAGGATGCGTCCCGCTCAGGTTCGACCCGAACGAATCCATGCTGTTCATCTGTCCCGTAACCGGCAGCGTTCCATATGCTGCGGACTGTCCCACTGCGACTGTGCCGTCGTGACAACTCAGGCACAGGCTGCTAGTCGTTCCCAGCGTCGGCTGAGTATTTCCCTGATCGTTATAGGTTGTGCTGGTGTACGGAGTATAGGTTGCCTTCGAGAGCGTTTGATTCCACAGCGGAGTGACTCCACCGAGTCCGCTATGCGGAGCGTGGCAGAACGTACAACCGAGGCTTCCCTGAGAATAGACGGAAGCTCCGCTGGAAAGCGTGAGGTTGTGCATGCCCATCACGTCTCCGGGCGCCTGTGCGATCGCGAAGCCCTGAGTGAAAACCAAGACGCAAACGGACGCGATCATCCACCTCATGGTTTTCCTCCCCCGCCCGGTTTCGTCGCCGCATAATAATGAAAGACCTCGATGCGGTGATTGAAGGAATCCACGACGTAAATGCGATCGTTGTTATCGATCTGTAGCCCGGTCGGCAATTGAAAATCTCCGAATCCCGTTCCTCGTCTGCCGAAGTAGTACAAAAGCTGGGCTTGCCGGTCAAAAACCTGCACGACGCCCCACAAGCCGTCTACGACATAGAGATGACCTTCGGAATCGAAGCTGATTCCTTTCGGGCGGAACATCGATCCGGCCGAATCCCCGAGCTTTCCGATTGCGTAATGAAAACTGCCGGAACGGTCCAGAACCTGCACGCGAAAATTCATAGCGTCGACAACGAACAATTCAGCGCCGCTCAGCCGCACCTCGGTCGGATAATTGAATTCGCCCTCGCCGGTGCCAGTTTTTCCGATGGTTGCCACTACGCTGCCCTGCATGTCCATGACATAGATCTTGTTGCGGAGGGTGTCGGTGATGTAGATGCGCTGCTCCGCGGAATCGACCGCGATTCCCGTGGGACGCTTGAAGTATCCTTCGCCGCCTTTCAGGGCGCCGATAATACGCCGGAATTTACCGCCGGGATCAAACACGAAAATCTTCCCCGCCTGCGAGTCGGTCACATAAATATTGTCCTGCGCATCCACCGTAACGCACTGCGGCGCGATCATCGGATTCTTGCCGCTGTCCTTGCGCGACAAGAACTTGTATTTCTTTTCCGTGAAGTCGAAGATATGAATACCGTCGGCGCCCGGGTCGGTGACAATGACGCGTCCGTGCGAGTCGGTCGCGATGCTGTAGGGATTGACCATGAAGTGAAAATCAGGTTCGCCCGCGATTACATCGACCACCCGAGTCCAGAAACCGCGCTTCGGCTTTACTTCGCGCTCCAGGCTAAAGCTGCGCTCAAAAGTCAGCTTGCGGCCGCCGTCGAGCAACAACTCCGGGGGAGGGGGTTGGCGAGATGCCGTCTTCGGCTGTTTCGATGCGGATGCCGTAATGGTGAGCAATGCGATCAGGCCGGCAGCGATCCCTACTCTGCCCAATTGGCCCACACCGTGTCCGCTCAGAAGAAATCGAACCATCGCGACACTCCAATGAAATATGAATTCGCGGTTCCGGGCAGCGTGCCGCTGGCGCTGATGCCCTGGCTGAAGCTTGTAAACCCGGCCAGCACACCGATCCTCCGGAAATGGTATTGCAGTTGCGCGTTGAAGAGTTCTGTATTATTGCGCGAGTTGCTCACATCGCTGAGTGTACTGCTGATAGCCCGACTGAAACTTCCTGAAATCGTGAGGTGACGCAGCGGCGTCGCGGAAACGCCGCCACCGTAACTGTCTCCGTCGAATAGGATAAGGTTGCTTGCGGCCACGCCGGGCGTAGGCGGAAGCGCCACTAAACCGGCATTGGTAAGAATCGATTGTCCGGTCGCCTTCGTATAGTTGCCGGTCACGGTGAAGCGCCGCGAACTGATGGATGTCGAATAGCCTTCGCTGTGATTGTCGGTGCCTGCCTGATTGGTCAGGCCGCTGCGGTTGCCGCTATACGTCGCGATCCACGCCAAGCCGTACCCGAAGCGGCGATGCAGCCGCGCCGTGTAATTATAATAAGATGTAGTGTACGTGACTAACACGGACTGCACGTTTTGCGCATAGCTGAACGATCCTGAAGTTTCCCAGCCTTTGATCTTGTGAAAATAATTTGCGTTGCCGACGAAACCTACCGAATTGCTGCCCTGCCCATTGGACTCCTCCAACACACCCGCGGAAAAAGTGAACATATCGAGAATTCGGCGCGCGTAATTCACAGTACCGGTGATGAAGGTTCCGGTGTAACTCTTGTCGAAATAATATTGATCGTAATAAGTAGCTTGCGCTTGCGTGGAAAGAAAATTGGTGAACTGGTACGAAGCGCCTCCGCCGAGTTGCAAAGAACGCGAGCCTGATCCTAACGAGATCGGGGTCTGCACGGTTCCACCGTTGATAAGGGTCTGGTTCAAATATCCCGAAAGATTATCGGTGTAGCTCTCACTGGAGAAGACGCTCAGTTTTTGCGTCGGGTGAAAAGTGACGCCAGAGGTTTCGGTGCTCGTGGTGTAGCTGGTCGTGCTGTCCTGCGTTCCCAGGAAATCGGTGGATGCGGTCGAGCGATTGTAGTTGGCAAAAAAGGAGCCGTTGATAGGCAGATTGCGGTTTGCGCCAAACCCAAAATCGTGGCCACTCGTATTCGAAACCGATTCCTGCTCTCCAGCCAGAAATGCCGGATACTTTGCGTCGAGCGTGTTGTGATCGAAGAACCCGTTCAGGTGAAAGCCTTCGATTGCGTAGGTAGATCTCACATTGAACAGCTTCGTATCGGTACCGGTCTCCTGATTAGTGCCGTAAACCGTGCCTGACCCGCTGCCTTGCGAGTAGCCGACCGAGAGCGTGGGCAAGTTCGGTAGCAGTGCACTCCACGCAATACCGAAACCGTCTCCGTGGCCATGAGTGGTGAAATTGGGCTGGCCTACGAGTCCAAACGTTCCGGTGCTATTGTAGTCGTCGCGATATGTGATGGAGCCAGGAAAGTGGCTGCCGTTGAACAGGTTTGCGGTGGCGCTGACGCCACTGGCGCCCGTGATCGATTGAAAGGTGGAGTTCGCCTGCGACTGGTTGAAGTAAGGGACTATGTTGAATGAGAGAAAATTGGGATTGTAATAGGAACCGTTGATATTGCCGTTGAGACCAAAATCCAACCCGTGACTCGATTCGATCTGGCTCGAATCGCCGTATACACCTTGATACCCCGCGGTGAAAAGGCCGCCCACTTTCATCTCGAGATCGTCCCCGACCTGAAGCTGGGCGTGAGCCGGCGATATCGTTAGCAGCAGCAAGAACCCGACGACGCAGGATGCGATCTGCGCGACTGTGATTTTGCTTTTCACCCCTAGTATCCCTCTGATATCCGGGCCAGATACGGTTATTGAAGGCACAACGTTTGCCACTTGCGTCAAATTCTGAGGAATCCGCTTATGACTGAAAATGAAGGAGTTACTTGTTTCGCCTCTGGCCTCGGAAGGGGTCTGATCAGAGCGTCTGCGCGATATCGCACGCTCAGCGAGTTGAATCCCGCAACAGGGAAAGGAGAGCTAACCAAAGAGGCATAGAGACACAGAGAAAACTAAAAGCTTTCTCTGTGTCTCTGTGCCTTGTGGCGGACGCACTTCTATTACACGATTTCGATCTTTGCTTTGGCCCTTAGTTGCTTGGCAAAATTCGAACGTAACTTTTCATACTTGCTCTTCTGCAATTCGGTTCGCAGGTCTGCTTTCACTTCGGGGAAGGGCTGCTTCGTCGCCGGATTGTACGCGTTCAATCGGAAGATGGTAAAAGCGTTTTCGATCTGGATCAAACCGCTCACTTGCCCTGCTTGCATGGCCAGCGCCGCATGCATAATTTGTGGTGGCAACTTGTCGCGGTCCACGGCCTTGTGGTCGCCCATATTTACGCGGAAGTCGTCCTCGGAAAGTTTTTCCGCGAGCAGACCAAAGTCCTGGTAAGTCTTTGTCGCCTGGGCCTGGCGCCATGCATCTTGTGCCCGTTTACGGTTTGCGGCAACTACTTCCGGGTTGACTTTTTGCGGAGGGAGAATGGAAATGCTTTGTATGTTAAACGACTCGGGCCGCTGAAAGCGTGACGGGTGCTTATCGTAATAGTCTCGGACCTCGGCCAGCGTTACGGCAGATTTGTCCTCCAATTCAGCTTTCAACACTTCTTCGATCAGCAGCGAGCGCATAATTTGCTTACGAAACGCCGGCCTCGATCCATGCATTTCCACTTGCATGTATTGCTCGTACTCGTCGGGGTTTTGGAACTGCTTGCGAAACTCTGCCTCAGCCTGGTTGAGCCGGGCCACGGAAATCGTCAGCTTCCGGCGCGCGGCTTCCTCGTACACCAGTTCTTCGAAGATGATCATTTCCAGCGCACCCTCGCGAATGGAAGCTTCCTGGGCCTTGGGAAATCCGTTGTGCTGCTTCGCGTAGGGAAAGATCGCGAACATCTCGCGCAGCAGATCGCGGTCCGTCAGAACAGTTCCATTGACCCGCGCCACGGGCTTGTCGCTGATCTGCGGGGGCGCTGCTTGCGCAGTGGCTGGTACTCTCCCCATTCCACTTGGGGCGTGAGAGGCTACTTGCCCTTCGGCCGTTAGCGCCATCACCAGCAGGATGCAGACTGAAAAATTGTGTTTCATAATTCCTCGCTCACCAACCCATAAAAAAGGGGAGAGAAATTCTCTCCCCTCGATTCGAACCCGTCCTACTGGAACTGCGTCGTGATGTTGTTGGTGTTGTTGGCTTCGTTCGCTTCGCCGAAGTGGCACTGACGGCAGAACTGTGTCGTCGAAGGCGCCGAGGTCTTGGCGTAGCGTCTGTAGGTTCGGATTGTAGGGGCCGTTGACGAAGAAGTAGGTGGCATAGAACTTGCCGCCGCCGTCTCCCGCGATCGGGCTGGCTGCACTCGACGTATACACCGTCATGACGTGCTGGTTGTGGCAAGTGGTGCAAGCCACGTAGGGCATACCAGCCGTGTTGACGCCGTAGGGGTTGGAGTACTTTCCCGGCGCCAGCGCAGGCCAACCATAGTTGGCTACGAACTGGGCATAGGGCGAGCCAGCGGTTACGGTAAACGAACTGGTGCCCCAGACCAGGCCATTGCCGCCGCGGATGTTGGCATTTACGCCCACCGGGTGATCGTTGGTGTAGTTGCCAGCGGTGGTGCCGTCATTGCCAAGCAGGGTTGGAATCGGCTTGGTGCCATAAGCGGTGTTGGTCAACAGGCCGATCGATTGCTCGTAGGACTGCCCGGTCATCATGTTGGAAGCCGTAACGTTTCCATCATGGCAGCTCAGGCAGAGTAGGATGCCGCCGACCTCAGTGCTGCCAGCAGTGATGCTGCTGGGCAGAGACTTCGGTGTAGCTTCCGCTATCGCCGAATGCGATCGTCTTGCCATACAGCGGGCTGGCGTCCTGGCCCCACAATGCATAGCTGCCAGCGTCAGCCGCGCCGCCGTGACCGGAACCGAACGAGCCGCTGTGCGGAGCATGGCAACCCGCGCAGCCGCGGCCCTGGTTATTATGTGCGCCGAGCACGTCGACCGTTGACGACCAATTCTGGGCCATCATCAATCCCGACACGGCAAGGACGAACAACGCTACTACGATTATTTTTTTCATTAAAAGGTAAACCTCCTGTGCCTCTTGCAACGCGTTACAAAACTCTGGAGGCTTTAGGCCCCGGGCTGCGACTCTCAGAACTGCCCCCATCCTTGGTTTAAGCAACTCTTAAACCGAAGGCTTGCAGATTCCGCGTTGTGCGTAACTCCAGCAACGTAAATGACCTAGCGCGTTAATGGTCGTCCATGATGCCTTAAGTAGAAGTTTCAAGTGGGGGAAAAGAGCCAGCGGGACATAACCAAGTTGGTCAAATTCCGCAGTGGATTGAGCAACTATGCGTCGGATTAAGGTCTGTCCTAGCGGAGAAATGTTGCGAAATACCACAAGAACGAGGGCGTCAAACTTGGGCTTACCGACCACCGGTCACTGAATCGCCGGGCAATCGATTGCCCCGGCTGTTATTTACCCGGCGGAACCACCGCCTCGGCTGTGGGAGCCACTGGGGCAGGCTGCTTGTCGGCGGCTCCAATTTTCTTCTCCCGCGCCGCTTCCTTTTCCTTGCGTGTCTCCTCGGCCTCAGCGTCGGTGACATAGAGGAATTGCTGCACCCGGCCGGGAAAGATCTCCGAAGTGAAGACGCGATGCTTCTTATCGATGGCGATCCCGGTTATGCCCTGGAACATTCCGGGAAGAAGTCCGTGGCCGCCGAAACTGATCAGTAACTGCGCTTCTTGGTTGAAAACCTGCACTCGGTCTTGCTGCCCGTCGACCACCCAGATGTGGTTATCACTGTCGATGGCGACACCCTTCGGTCTCGCGAAGTATCCCGGCCCGTCGCCCGCCTTGCCAAACGTGCTGACGAATTTGCCATCGCCATCGAAGATCTCAATGCGGTTGTTGAGGGTGTCGGCCACGTAGAGATTGCCTTCGCGATCCACCGCCACGCCAGACGGCCGGGCAAAGTCGCCGGGCGTAATGAGCGCATGCTTCTGACCGCCGGTCCCAATCCTGCGTTTCAGTTTCAGACTGTCAGCGTCGTAAACCAGAACCTGATCCTGTTCGACATCGGCAACATACAGCAGGCGATTCTCGGTATCCAAGGCCAAGCCCCCCGGACTCACCAGACCTTCAGTGATCACATCTTCTGGCTTGTGCTCCGCATTGAAAACCAGCACATGGTTCAGACCCGGATCGGAGACGAACAGCCGGTCATTGTCGTCCATAGCCAACCCAATGATGCGGACGAAGTGGCCGTGAGTCTTGTTCTTAATGAGTTCCATATCCCGCGTTTCGGTATTGAAAATGAAAATGGCTCCCACCTTTTGGTCGGCGACGTAAAGATTGCCTTTGGAATCAACCGCCATACCGTAAGGCTCTCCGAGTTGCCAGAGCAATTTCGTATTCTCGGTGGCCGGTTGCGTGCCGGCGAGGCGGTCCATCCATTTCGCCTTCTTGGTGTCCTTGCCCTCTTCTACTTGCGAAATTTTCTCGGCGGCATACCACGTAGTATATTTAATGCGCGCGATGGCGGGTGGGTTCGGCCACACAATGTTGGAGTAGTCGATCACCGGCGCTGGTTTGAGCGGGCCGGCGTCCTTTTTCTTCTTGCCAGCATAGACGGAGACTGGCGATGCGAGCCCTAAGCTCAGAAGAACAAGCAGCGCCAGAAATCCTGATCTGGTAACGACTGGCGTGCATCGATTCAGGTTAGGTCGAAAAGTTGACATCGTAGTCATCTCTCCCGCTGGAAGCTATCGCGTTTTCAAATCCTTGTGGCACGTAGAGCAGAATGCCATGTTGTTGGCCTCATCCTTCGCCAGCAGGTCAGGATGAAGCGAGGAGTGCGGCTGGTGGCAGGTCAGACAGTTCATTGGAGTGAGCACCTTGCCCGGATTCGCTGGATCTCTCAGGTCAGAAACCGGGTGACCTGCTACGGGATGCCCCATGCCAAATTTCACTGGTAGCACAACGACCTTGTTTTTTGTGAAATAGTCTTCGGGAAGCTTCACGCTTCCATTGAAAATCGTTACGAGATGCTCGGCTTCCAGTTTTTTCGGTTCTCGATCTGGGCCGTGGCACTCCAGGCAGAGTGAATTCGTGGTTGCGGCCCGCAGCAGATGGTCATTCTCGCCGCCGTGCGGCTGGTGACATGTCGCGCAGCCCTGTTTGAACGCCGGCTGATGATGGTATGGTTTCTTGGCTGCGTCAGCGATATCGCTGTGGCAGCCCAGGCAGATATCGACCGCATTCGTCTTCGGTAGCCCGGGTTGCCGGCTCGCGTGAGGGCTATGGCAGTCCGTGCAATCTCCCGCCGCTCCGGGATGCGGAACTTTAGCCGTCTCGATCAGCTTGGCTTTCTCATCGTGGCAGGTGACGCACAGCGCCTTGGCATCAGGTTGCGTCAGCACCACTTTTCCGTCCTTTGCCGGCGAGTGGCACACTTCGCACTGCTTGTCGGCAAACGGCGGATGCGTAAATTTCGCCATCAGCTTCGGCGCCGCAGACTCGTGAGGATCGTGACAGCTCACGCAGTTCGCCGTCTCGAATGGCTGATTTTGATGCGACTTCTGAAGGTCTGCGTTCTTAACATCGTGGCAATCGATGCAGAGTGCCGGGGTCGCCTTGGTGAGATGAAAGTCGAACTCGGCCTCGCCCGCCTCGCCCGTCTTGTGCGTGACGTGGCAGGTGTCGCAGCCCACATCGAGGGCCGCGTGTCGGCTGCCTTTCTCATGAACGTCGACCCCAATTTTGTGGCAACTGAGGCAAAGATTAGCCTTCTGATCCCCCGAAGTGGGTTTCAGCAACTCATATTTATTGTCCGACGTGTGCGGATCATGGCACTTCACGCAGTCGCGTACCGCGGGGGGATGAATTGTACCCTTAAGGTCGGCGGCATTCTTATCGGCATGGCAGGTCAAACAAAGGGCGTGAGTCGTCGTCGTAATCAACTTGACGCGAGTGACATCTTTCGTAGTGCGAATCTCGTGGCAACTTGTGCAGCCCATGGCGATCGCCGAATGGACCGACTTTCCCTTAGTCTTATCTTCATGGCAGGCAAGGCAGCTAGCGGGATCAGCCTTCGGGTCGAGCGGGACCGGATGTTTCGCAGCCGACACACGGCCAACAAAGATCAAAGCCAGTATGAAACATGCGAACGCGCCGAGCGTGCCATTGACTCGGAGACACGATCTGAATGATTTTAGGAGCACTCTCCTACTCCTCCTCCGTTCCTTTTGCACGTGTCTCGCCTCAATTTCCCTGGCCTTGATAGATTTCTCAACAGTTCCGTAACACATTGCAACCAAGTGAGTTGAAGATCGAGCTCGACTCGGCGAGAGATCGTAACGGTTGAAGGCTTCATCCGGTTCGCGGCTTATCCCACAGTGAAATGGTCAAAATGACGCATGTAACCGTAACATGTCGTGTCGCAGCGCCTCAGGCAAGCGTCGGCGTCCCACCGGCATCCCGCCTCGCTCCCGTGTAGTACCTGTCTTTTCCGGTTTATCTTCGGTCTTCGGTCTGCGTCAAATGCCCGCCGAAAGCCTTCGCCTGTGTGATATGGCTCACCCTCAATTCGTCACGATCTCCGGCTGTTTGGTCCATCCCTTGTAGTTTCAGCCACTTCCTCACATCCACGCCAATGGCGCGCCACGTGCTTTTCCTATCCAACGAAGGGGAAAGACATGGCCGCATCCCTACCTCGGAAAATCTGGCAAACTCTCGCCGCCATCAAAACCGGCGTCATTCTGCTTATTCTGGTCGTCATATTGTCGGCGGCGGGGACCATAATCCTGCAACGTCCTGCAACCGATCCCGACGAGATGCAGAGAGCCTATTCGCCTCTAGTGCTAGTCCTGCTCGACGGTTTGGGATTGACCGATGTCTTTCACGCCTGGTGGTTTGTATTGCTGCTCAGCCTGGTCAGCCTCAGCATCATCGTCGCTTCCGTTCAACGCTTCCCCAATGCCTGGAGATTTTTCTCGCGTCCTTATAAGAGTCCAGACGAGACCTTCCGCAACGCCCTGCCCAACCACAAAGTGATTTCGATTAAAGATAAAGATGAAGAAGCCGCTGTCAGCTACGCAGAACGCGCGTTACAAAAAGCCGGTTACAGGCCGGAGCGGATTGTCCGCGAGAACAGCTTCTCTCTCTTCGGCGAGCACAACCGTTTTTCTGAGTTGGCAGTCTACATCGTGCATGCCAGTCTTCTTCTGATCTTTCTCGGCAGCAACATCGATGCTCTCTTCGGCTGGCGTGGCTTCGTTACGCTAACCCGCGGGCAACAGTCCAGCCAAGTCAAGCCACAGAACGGAAGCCCACATAACCTGCCCTTTGCCGTACGTTGTGACGGCGCCGGTCAGGAGAACTATGCCGACGGCACTCCGAAACGCTGGTGGTCCGATCTCTCCGTTTTGGAGAATGGCACAGTCACCCTGCGCAAGCAAATCGTCGTCAACGAACCGCTGGTTTATCGCGGCATACGCTTCTATCAGGCAAGCTACGGCAGGACCGGAACGATCGACAAACTTGTGCTCACCGCGACTCCACGCGATGGCCAGTCGGCAAAGGACATCACCCTTGGTTTGGACGAAACGGTGCCCTTGGATGGCGATACATCTGTCCGCCTTGCCGAGTTCATTCCCGACTATGTGGTCGGCGATGGTCATGTTTACACCCGCTCCAACCAATTGGAAAATCCCGCGGCGCGCTTGGTTGTGGAATCCAAGAAATCCGGTCGAGCTGCGAACGTCTGGTTGCCACCGATTCCAGGCCTTGAGCAGAACGCGTCGTCGCCCTACTCGTTCGAAGGTAAAGATGTGCAGATGGCCTACTTCACTGGCCTCGAAGTTTCGCACGAGCCCGGCCAATGGGAGGTCTGGGCCGGCGTCGTACTCATGGGAATTGGCCTCACCGTGGTTTTCTATTTTGTTCATGTTCGCATTTGGGTTGTGCCCGTGCGCGACGCCCGTGGCCAACTCCAACTTTGGATCGGCGGAACCGCCAATAAGAATAAAGAGGCTTTCGAGCAGCGTTTTCGCGATCTGGTGGAAGAAATCGAATCAGAGCTCAAACTTTCAGCGCGGGCAGGCGCCGAGTCGCCCGCGGCAGTACTGACCGGAAAATAATCCGGCAACGGAGGATGGTTCCATGGCGCGTGCACGAGTCGAACAGCAACCTGCGGCAAACGGCGCAACCTTGGTGGTTGCCGTCGGATTGGGAGTTGCTTTCCTGCTGTTCATGGCGTTTCTGAACGTGGTCAAGAGCGGCAACTTGCTCAATGATTCCAATCTGCTCTATGCAGCCCTGATCTTCTACTCGGGTGCGGGAACGCTTTATCTTGGCTTCGGCATCACCGGCACTTCCTCTTACATTCGCTTCGCCTCGCTCGCCACCTGGGCGGGATTAGTCGGCTAACACTGGCGCCGTGGCGCATCGCTGGTATGAAGCGGGACATCCACCCTTCGCCAGCATCTACGAAATGCTGCTTATGTTCGTGTGGACGCTCGCCGTGCTGACGCTGATCGCGGAAAAAAAATATGGAGTGAAGGTCATCGGCACCGTGACCATGCCGGTGGCGATTGTCGGCGTTGTGCTGATGCAGTTGCTGCGCACTGAAGTTCGTCCATTGGTGCCCGCGCTGCAATCCACCTGGCTGCACGTGCACGTCACATTGGCCATGCTCGCTTATGCGGCGTGTGCTCTGAGTTTTGCGCTCGCCATGATGTTCCTGATCCAGGACAAGATGAAAACCGAAACATTTCTGGCCGCGACCAGCCTGTTCAGCGTCGGCACATATGTCGGCGTCCTGACCCGCTTCGAAAAATGGGGAGGACTCAACGTAGTCGCCTGGAACCCCGAAGAAAAGTCGGAAGTATTTCTGTCCAAGGGCGTGCGCCTTTTCGTCGTGATTCCCGATCTCGGCTGGATGCTGCTTCTCGTGTTGGCCGTGGTAGCTGCGCCACTGGTCCTTTATCTCGTCTGGCGCAAGACTCAGAACGCTGCATTCCTCGACATGGCCAATCGCGCCGTCTTCCTGAGCATCCTTCTGCAAGTGCTGGCGCTCGTCTTCTTTGTTCTTCGGGCGCGCGATGGCCGTTACGCTTCGCTCGACGCCGATGGTCTATTCCCTACCAGCCTGGCCGCCAGCCCTTTCATCCTCTCGGGCCTCTTAGGCGGAATCTTCGTCTCGCTTGCTTTACCTCCTGCTGCTGTGGCGGCGTGAAGACCTGGAGCGCCTGCTGCCGAGCGCCGAACAACTCGACCGCATCACTTACAAAACTATAGCCATCGCATTTCCCTTACTCACCCTGATGATCGCAGCAGGCGCCTATTGGGCCAATCGCACCTGGGGTTCTTATTGGAGCTGGGATCCGAAAGAAACCTGGGCGGCAATCACTTGGTTGGTATACGCCGTCTATCTGCACATGCGCATCACTCGCGGATGGCGTGGCCGTCGCGCCGCATATTTCGCCATCGCTTGGTTTCGCCGTAGTCATGTTCACTTTCTTTGGCGTTACTTACCTGCTACCCGGATTGCACGCTTATGCCTAACCGCAGTCAGTCCGCGGCCCCGGGGCCGACAGAAGCAATCCACACGACTGTCGTGCCTCGCCTTTCGGAGGGGGGAAGCGAGCAGACCACGCCCGAGGATTCGTCTCAGTCAGAGAACTTCCGATTGGATTCCGTGCGCGTCAATTGGCAGCTCAAAGCAATCTTGCCGGTTGGCTTGGTCCTGCTTGCAGGGCTGTTGCTCTTTACTCTGGCGACAGTGTCTTTAAAAGATCCGGACCGCCATGCAGTGCTGATCGTTGCTGGTGCGGGAGCGGTCGTCATCTGCGCCGTGTCCATGTTCGTGCTTGCCTATTTGGTCCAACGGCCCATGGTCGAATTGCAGGAGAAGATGGAACTGGTGAGTAAAGGCGACTTGAACGTCGCAGTCAGCTTCTCACAGCGCAACGACGAAATCGGAGACCTCGGCCGCAACTTCAACCACATGATGCAGCAGTTGCGCGACAGTCGCGAGGAAATCGAGCGCCTGCATCGCACGCAAATGTCTCGCGCGGAGCACCTGGCGACCCTCGGCGAGTTGGCAACCGGCTTGGCTCACGAGATTCGCAATCCGCTTGCCGGAATCGCAGGGGTCATCGAGATCGTCGGCCGCGATCTACCCGCAACCAGTCCAGCCCGCGCCGTCGTGAAAGATGTTCGTCAGGAAATAACCCGCATCAGTCGCACCTTGACCGATCTGCTGGAAACCGCGCGACCTCGTCGTCCACAGGTTCGCCGGAGCAATCTCAACACAACCGTGGAACACGCCGTAATGCTGGCTCGCCAGCAGGTGCTCTCGAGACCAATTAAGATCGAACTGCAGAAGGCATCCGATCTGCCTGAAGTCGAGCACGATAGCGATCAGGTCCATCAGGTGCTTCTCAATCTGCTCCTAAACGCAGTCCAGGCCATGGAGAAAGCGGGCACAATCCACGTCGAGATCGGCTCTCGACAGGGGTACGCCAGTGTGGTTGTTAGTGACACTGGCCGTGGCATCTCCTCTCAGAATTTACCGAACATTTTTCGGCCTTTCTACACCACCAAGGGCAACGGCACTGGTCTTGGTCTCTCTCTTGCCCACCGTATCGTGGAAGACCATCATGGCCGCATCGAAGTCAGCAGTATCCTGGGGACCGGAAGCCAGTTCACGGTACTGTTGCCATTCCACGTCCCCGAGGCTCACGTGGCGGCTTCCTAGAACTTCGCTCCAGCCGCGTCGTCGGACGCTGCAGCAATCTCAGTCCCATTCGTAGTAAATTAAACACCGATGCCCGCCGAGAAAATCATGGTTGTGGACGACGAGCGCCTGGTGCGCTGGGCGCTGCGCCAGAAATGCGAGGAGTGGGGATACCACGTGATTGAGGCAGATTCCGGCGTACCTGCGCCTCAAGCTCGCGCAGCACGAATCGCCCGATCTGGTTCTGCTCGATGTGCGCATGCCCGATCTCACCGGCATCGAGGTGCTCGATCAACTCAAGAAAAGCTGGCGACGCCCGCGCCGTCATCATGATCACCGCCGATCCGCAACTTGACGACGTCAAGGCCGCGCTCAAGCTTGGGGCCTATGACTTCGTCGGCAAGCCGGTCGATTTCGATGAGCTTCACGTCACCATCAAGAATGCTCTCGAGGCCACTAGCCTGCGCACTGAAGTCCAAACCCTGCGGAGTGAGGTGCGCCGCGGAGCCGGCTATGACAGCGTCGTCGAGCGTCTCCTCCAAGATGACCGAGCTCATGAACTTCGTCCGAAAGGTTGCGGCGAGCGAAGCCACCACCATTCTGATTCAGGGCGAAAGCGGCACCGGCAAAGATCTCATCGCCAAAGCCATCCACTACGAAAGTTCGCGCCAGCAGAAGCCTTTTGTCGCCATCAACTGTTCGGCCATTCCCGAGACGCTGATGGAAGCCGAACTCTTCGGCCACGAAAAAGGCGCGTTCACCGACGCCAAGCAGATGAAGAAGGGCCTGTTCGAGGCAGCCGACGGCGGCACATTGTTTCTCGACGAAATCGGCGAGCTCTCTCCGCTGCTGCAAGCCAAACTGCTGCGCGTGCTCGAAGACCAGGTCATCCGCCGCGTGGGAGGCATCAAGGATATGCAGGTGGATGTGCGCGTGATCGCCGCCTCCAACCGCGATCTCGAAAAGGCGGTGCGCGAAAATCAATTTCGTCAGGATCTTTATTACCGCCTCGCAATTATTGCGATCTTCATTCCGCCGCTGCGGGACAGAAAAGAAGACATCATGCCGTTGGTCGACTTCTTCATCGAGCGCTACAACCGCCGCTTCAAGAAGTCGATTCGTGGTATCACCGGTGACACCCGCCGCCTCATTCTCAGTCACAACTGGCCGGGTAACGTTCGCGAACTGAAAAACACCATCGAGCGCGGCATGATCCTCGAGGACGAGGCTCTGCTCCGTGCGTTGTATTTGCCATTCTCCGTTGGCGAATCCGGCGGCCGCACTGTCTTTGAACGAACCTCGCCCGCCGACGGCGGACAGCCCTTACCCAACGGCCGCACCCTGCCACGGCTTTATATCCCGGAAGGCGGGACATCTTTGGAAGAGGTAGAGCACGCCATGGTTGAGCTGGCTATGCGCCAGGCGAACGGAAACCAAACGCACGCAGCCAAGCTCCTGGACATCAGCCGCGATGCCCTGCGTTACAAGCTAAAGAAATTTGGCCTGATCCGCGGCGATGAAGAAGGCTCCCAGACCGCCGTGGCCGAGGATCAGTGAGAAAAGATCGCTGAGAACAGTGCTCTGGAGCTGCGGAACGGCCAACTGCATTTCTGGTTCCGACCGCGATTGGCACGGCCTTCAAGAAATGAGTAGAGGCGGAAACGGGCGCATCGTGTCGCGAATCCGCAATTCCGCCTCTTGTTTAGTATCCTTGCCTAGTGTCAGAGAGATCCGACTGTTAAGGCGTCGTAACTCTCAGACTTCTTCGCATCGGCCCCGCCGGCAATATCGAGAACGATCCGGCCATTGACTTTCCCCTTCTTGAGACGATCGAAGATATTGTTGATCGACCCCAGTTGCTGTTTCTCGATGGTCGCCCTTACCTTGCCTTCGGCGGCAAACTGTAGCGCTTCTTCGAGGTCCTTCCGCGTGCCCACAATTGAACCTCGCACGGTCTGGCCATTCAGGACCAAATCGAAAATCGAGACTGGGAATTCGCCGGGAGGCAGGCCGTTCAGAACACAAGTCCCGCCGCGGCGGAGCATCCCAATCGCTTGTTTGAATGCCGGAAGCGAGACGGCCGTGACTAACACTCCGTGAGCGCCTCCAATTACCTTCTGGATTACTTCGACCGGATTTTCCAGCTTCGCGTCCACGGTTAGCTCTGCGCCCAGCTTGCGCGCCAACTCCAGTTTCTCTGGTCCGATATCAATAGCGGCGACATGCAGGCCCATAGCCTTCGCATATTGGACCGCCACGTGGCCGAGTCCACCCACGCCCGAAATGACTACCCACTCGCCGGGGCGAGCTTGCGTTTGTTTCAAACCCTTGTAGGTGGTGACGCCGGCGCAGAGAATCGGTGCGGCATCAATGAAAGATAGTTTCTCGGGAATTCGGCCCAGGTAATCTGCCTGACCCAAAGCATATTCCGCAAAGGAACCGTTTACCGAATAACCTGACATCTCCTGTGCCGGACACAGTGTCTCCCAGCCTGTCAAACAGAATTCGCAGTGTCCGCAAGCGCGGTGCAGCCACGCGATCCCGACACGGTCGCCTTCCTTCAAATGTTTCACGCCCGCTCCCACCTTGGCCACAAATCCTGCGCCTTCATGGCCGGGTATGAATGGCAACGTGGGTTTTACCGGCCAATCGCCATCCGCCGCGTGCAGGTCAGTGTGGCATACACCGCTCGCGACCACTGCAACCAGAACCTCTCCCGGCCCTGGATCTGGAACTGGAACTTCCCGAATCTTCAACGGTTCGCCGAATTTCTCGACGAAAGCCGCTTTCATTGTCTTTGCCATCGTATGTCTCCTGGGAGTCTACGAATGTTGGACTCCGAATCAATTTGGATTAAACTGCCAACGTCCGCCGTTCGTGGCGGGCGCACCGCTTTATCTCTCATCACTTGGGTTCTTCGATTGTTGCCAGTGGAACGGAAACAATCCTCCGTTAAACATCCAGAAATATGATCTGCATTTCGGTGCGCCCTGTATGTGATCTTGCGCACAAGCCTGTGTGCGCCGTGACACGACTCTACCGAGCCATACGATCTCTCAAGATTGGACACACGACTGCCTGACCTCTTTCGTCTTGCAATCACCCTGACACGCTCTCCCTTCCCAGCTCACCCCCAGTGAGTGAAGGATCAAAGCGTGTCCTACTGCCAACTTGCTTGGGTCGGCAACGATCTCATAGCGTAATAAACGACCGGATCAAGAGTGATACAGCAGGGCTCGTGCCGGACGATACCCTCGCAGTGCTCGCATGCCGCCTGCGCATGATATTGGTTGCTGTGGCAAAAGGTCGTTGTGCTGTTGTCGGACATTGAGCCCCTCTCAATTTCAAGAATCTTCGAGCTTCCGGCCTACCCTTTGGCGTGTTGCTTGGCCCGCGCGATGTATTCTTCGACTTCCTGTTTCTGCGGATAGTTCGGATTCCGCTTCAACAGTTCCTGCCACGCTTCGACCGCGCCTTTGGGATCCAGCTTGCCTTGCCACCGAACTACACCCAGATTGAACAGAGTTCCGGGATGATCTGGCCGATACTTCAACGCCGTTTCGAACTCGGCTATCGCGCGATCGGCATCTCCCGTGTACCAGATCGATGTCCCCAGATCGGTTAGCAGGTCTGCATTTGTGGGCTGGCTCTTCACCGCGAGTTGGTAGTACTTGACGGCCTCCGGATATTGCCGTCCGTCGTAGTACAGATTCGCCACTTGCACCAGCGTGTTGAAATCATTCGCTTTGGCTTTCAGAGTCGCCAGCAGCGGCGCGGCAGCCTGGTCGACCATTGCCTTCTGTTGTTCAGGAGTGAACTGCGCCTGTCCTGACTGGCCTTCAACTCCCTTGCTCGCCGCCGCAGCAGATGCTTGGACTCTATCCGCGCCTAGTGAGGCCGAACCACGAAACAGATAGCCGAGCGCCACTCCCAGCACGAGGCAGAAGGCGGCCAGCGCGTACGTCTGAATATCAGTCGGAGCCTTGCGATGGGACCTGTCTCGCTCTAGATTGGCCATGGTCTTTACTACTCCTTTTATTATTGCGATCTGGTGCCGGCAAGCGCCGGTTCGGGCGTTTGCAGGTGGAACAGCCGCTGCACCGCAGTGGTCATCTGTTCCTGTTCCACCTTCTCTGGAAGTTCCTTGAGTTCACGGGCCAGGGATCCTGCTATCCTCTGCGTCATACGGGACATCACTGCACTAAGCATTTCGTCCTGGTCCCTGGAGAACGGTCCGTTCTCTTGTCGAAACGAATCCAGTTCTTGCCGGCAAATCTCGTCCAGCCGTTGACGCAGTGCAACGATGGTTGGCACTACACGCTCCGCCATGAGCTTGCGACGGAATCCTTCTGCCTCGGCCTGCAGAATTTTCTGTGCGTCGGTGGCGGCAGCCTCGCGCTCGCCCGCGTTGTGGTCTACTACATTTTCCAGGTCGTCAAGGTCATAAAGGAAAACGCCCTTCACTTCGCGCACTGCGGAATCAATGTCGCGAGGCATCGCGATATCCACGATTACCAGGGGTTGATCCTTGCGCCCGCGAACCAGTATTTCGGCTTCCTCGCGACTGAGAATCGTGTGCGGACAGGAGGTCGAGCTAATGATGATGTCGGCCTCCGCCATATGTTGCCATCGTTTCTCCAACGGGACGGCCAGTCCGCCGAGTTTCGTGGCCAACTCAACCGCGTGCTCGAGCGTGCGGTTGATTACGCAGACAGAGTTGGCGCCGTGGTTGAGCAACCCCCGGGCCGAAAGTTCGCTCACCTTGCCCGCGCCTAACAGCAGCACTTTCTTGTTTTCCAGCGTTCCGAAAATCTGGCGCGTGAGTTCCACGGCGGCATAAGGAATCGAAACTGCCGCATTGCCGATGGCCGTTTCACTGCGTACGCGCTTCGAAACCGCAAGCGCCTTTTGCATCACCGCATCGAGGAACCGGCCCGTCGTCCCAACCTTCTGCGCCTGCTGCCAAGCCTGTTTTACTTGGGAGACGATCTGCGGTTCGCCGACCACCACGGAATCGAGGCTGGAAGCGACCCGGAAAATGTGCAGGAGCGCTGCTTCATCCAGTAAGCGGTAGAAGTGCTTCCACTCGCACAGCTGGAGTCCATATTCGGAGCCGAGCAGCCGCATCACCGAGTTGGCGGCCAGGGTGACATCGTTGACCCACAGCAGAAACTCGGTGCGGTTACAGGTCGCCAACACGATGACTTCCTCGATGCCTTCCGCGCTCGACAACTGCACCAGGGCTTGGTAACACCGGTCCTCGCTGATCCAGAAACGCTCCCGCACACCTACTGGGGCTGTGCGGTAGTTCAGGCCAACGACCATCAGAGTGGGTTCCAAAATATTCATCTCCTGCCTACTGCCCTATTCAAAAGCATCCGCTGTGCCAAGAGAGCGTATGTACGCGAGCGATGGATCCCATTTAGTTTCAGTTAGTTAGGAGGAGTCACATGACGAGAACGGAGATTTATGAGGCTGGATTGCGGGATATCACGCTGAGCTCGTGTCTTTTGGCCCGGTGGAAGGCCGTTTGCCCGCCGAAAAATGGGACTGCGCAGGAACTGCTCGGTTTAAGCGAATCTTCCGAACGACGGAAACTGCTGCTTAAAGTCCTGCTGACCGTTCCGCGCAAAAACGAAAAAGAGGGCCTGGGCGTCAGTTTACGGCGAGAACCACTAGGGTGGCGTCGTCTTGGAATTGCGCGCCACAAAAATCCGAGACCTGCGCGAGCAGTTGCCTGTTCAGTTCAGCAGCGGAGCTGGCTGCGTTCTCCTTACCGAATGCTGCGACCCTCTCCACTCCAAACTCTTCGCCTTGCGCGTTCTCGGCCTCGGTGATGCCGTCTGTAAAGAGAAGCAGCCTGTCTCCGGATTTCAGATCGACGCTGGAATCCTGGTAATTCCACGAGGGGAAAACTCCGAGCAGCGCGCCGCCTTGATCCAGGGTGAGCGGCGCGCCCGCCGAAACCAAAATAGGATAGGGATGGCCGGCATTGCAGTAGCGAAAGGTGCGCGACTTGGCGTCGAGTACGCCGCAAAAAAAGGTGACGAACTTGTTTTCAGCGATGCTTCCGCACAACATGCCGTTCACGATCGCGCAAACTCGCGCAGGACTGTCAAGTTCGCGCACGGAGGCGCGGAGGCTAGCCTGGACATTAGCCATGAGCAAAGCGGCGGGAACGCCCTTGCCGGAGACATCCGCAATGCAGATGGCCAGCCGGTTGCCTTCGAGCCGGAGCACATCGAAGTAGTCTCCGCCGACCGCGCGCGCCGGGCGCCATGCCGTGGCTACGGTGATTCCCGGAAGCTGTGGAATCTCCTTGGGCAAAAGCGACTGCTGGATTTCGCGGGCCCGTTGCAATTCCTCTTCGTGGATTTCCAGGCGGGCTGCGCCCGACCGGACCATGCTCTGAAGTTCGACATTGCGGCGCTCGAGCCGAGCCTTTGTCTTGCTGTAGAGAAAATTTATTACGCCGTAGACGAAGGTGATCAGGAAAGGCATCTTCCAGCCGGTGGTGAGCAAGTGCCCAAGTGATTGCGGACTAGGCGGGGCCAGCCACCAGACAATTACGCTGCTCAGCGCGTAAACGGGAAACATTAAGATGCAGAGCACAGTCAGGAAGTTCAGCCAATCATAGGGAGAGGGCTTTTCGTACAGGGCGTGCAGCCATTGCAGCGGAGGCGAAACGAAATTGCCGATGCACAGCGAGTACAAGATGACGGTAAAGAGATTTATAGGCTGGCCAATTGCCCAGAAAGTCGCGCCAACTACGAAAGCAATGAACAGGTAAACGCCTTGGTCACGGAAGAAAACGGTCAACCATTTCGAGTCGACGGTCAGGACCTTTGTCCCTGCGTCTGGGAGGTGAAAGGGCCTCGCGACGGTAGAGGGCACAGCCTTCACCGTGAAACCTCCGCTGGCGTAATGCCTTTCTCCTGCAAACCTTTCGCGCGGGGTTGGTAGACACAGAACGGCTGTTCATCCAAATAGTTAGCGGTAGTAGCAAACGCGCGTGCGTGGCATCCCATGCAGACAGTGCGGAACTCGCAGCAACCGCATTTCCCATTCAGGATGTTTACGTCGCGCAGCTGATGGAATACAAATGAGTTTTCCCCGATATCCGAGAACGATTGGCGGTAGTTCAGGCCAACGACCATGAGACTGGGTTCCACCATCACCCCCCACTTGTGGAAATGCACCCGGCGGGCCAAAGGCTAGCTCCCTCGCAGCCGGGAATTGGCCCATTGTTGTCAATCAGTTGTCGGCCTACTCATTATTGAAACAGTTGAAATTGCAAGCCCTGATTGCGGCATATCACACCTTGACTGGCGCAAATTGCCCCGCCAATCTAGAGTCGACACTGCACAGGACCAGCGGAGGCAGGTTCTCAATTCCGGACTGGCTACAAAGTGATTGGCTCACGATTGCACCTGGAAGCTCGCCTCATGGTCTGCGGCCAGCTCCGACCAGAGCGTCGCTGGTTCGAAGCTGCCACAGGGCGATCACTCCCAGCACCATGAGATTGGGGAACAACAGCGGCGCCATGGGCGGAGCGCCGTAAATGAAATTATCAAAAGCGTGAACCGACGGCCCCCGCTGGTTTCCCGACGCGTGCAGCACAAAACCCCAGAGGCCTATGCCTGCTTCCAGTACAAGAACCGCTGCACACAAATCAATGGACTCGCGCGACACCCGCATCTCAACCACGGCCCAAAGCGGACACCAACAATAACCGCCGCTAGCGTCAGAGCCAGACTCAATAAGACCCGCTCGAAATGATTGAGCTGCCATTTGGAAACGGCCATAAAAAACCGCCTTGGAAGCCGACCTTGCGAGAGGCGCAGAACGGACCTTTGGCAGTGAGTCTGGTCACCGACCGCTGTGAGCCTCATCGGATCGCTTTCGCGCCTACGCTTGCAGCCGATCATGTGTACTAGCGGGAGCGAATCAATTCTGAAGAGAAGGGAAGAACCTCAGCTCCCAAGATGGAGTCCAGCGATGAGCAACGCCCCGAAGACGATGGCATGAGCCAGTTCCGTCCAGCCTAATTTGCGCACAACCAGAGTTTGCTGGCGCTCGAAAAACCAGGCCGTGCCGCGAACCAACAGCGGCAAGAATGCCGCCACGGCCAACCCCGGCAGAAGATGGAAATGCCATGCGAACAGCAGAGCTGATGCCAGAAATAGTTCTCCCGCCACAAAACTGCGCCCGCGCTCCGATTTTTCTGACCAGCCGCTGACCCGCGCGGCATGAATTCGAAGCTGCACAAAATGAACCTGATTTCCGGCAAAGAGGAAGTTCGCGATCCATAGGACCCATGCCTCATGGCCCAGTTCTCCGGTTACCACGTAGTACGCAGCCGGCGCTGTGACGGTCAGTCCAATCGTGCCCACGACCTGAGACAACATTCGAGTCCGCCGCCCCAGTTTCCCTAAAAGATTCTGGCCAATGAACGCACATATCGCGCCCAGTCCAAGCAAAACCAGTTCGCGGTTTCGCCCATCCCAGAAAAGTGAAGCCAATGCGGTAGCGGCTACAGCGGCGAGAATGAGAATAGTGATGCCGACGCTGCGGCGCTCATGCCGCGTTTGAGCGCGGAGAAGCCCGGTACCAAACCAACTCTCCACCGGAGTTCTGAACCAGAAAAGAGCGAGCGCCGCGACCGTGAACGCGACGAGAGGCAGTCCATAGCCGCCAGCGAGCAGTCCAACCGCTCCTCCCGTCACCAGCGGGACCAGCAGAAGTCCCCAGGCGCCATGCTCGCGGGGAGCGATCAGCGAACCGAGTCGCCGATTGGGCAAAGCGCCGGTTGGGCTCGTCTGGCCTGCCACGTCGCTACCCTAGCCCTCGATTCCTACCAGCGCGGGCGCGCTGGCTTCCAAGTTCTTCGCGCCCGTGTTCTTTGCAGCGGGATTCGTCGTGGGTCGATAGACGCAGAACGGCTCTTCATCCAGAAAGTTGCCGGTGGCCGCAAATGCGCGCGCGCGGCAGCCCATACAAACATTGCGGAACTCGCAGCAGCCGCACTTCCCATTCAGATTATTTACCTCGCGCAGCTGATGGAACACAAATGAGTTTTGCCAGATATCCGAGAACGATTGCTTCTTTAAGTCCCCCGCCAGCGCTGGCAAATATCCGCAGGGATAGACTTCGCCCTGGTGGGAGATGAAGCACACCGCCGTCCCGGCGAGGCATCCCTTGGTCATGGCATTCATGTCGGAAGGATGTGTTCCGGGATGTCCCACTGCTTTTCCGATGCCATTAGGCTTCAACTCAATGCCAGTTGAACCTGGCATCGTCATTTCTGTCGCGCCGATGCTAAGCGGACCCCTGCTTGGCGAACTAGAGGCCGCCGGAATCGTGGGCTGTGCAGCCTGCGCGGCAGCCATTGCGGAACGGTGCTCGGCCGCGCGCCGTTGGCGCACCACGCGGAAGTAATGCGGTGCGCAAGTCGCCTTCAGCTCGATGTCGCCTTCCAAAGATTGATCGTAAAACCAATTCAACATCTTTTCGTATTCTTCCGGTGGGACCATCTGCTCGGCAGCAATGTCTACACCGCAGCCTACCGGAACTAACAGGAAAGTATGCAGCGCATCCGCTCCTATCGACTTCGCCAGCTCGAGCACCTGCGGAAGCTGATGAGCGTTGTGACGCGCGATCGTGGTATTGATTTGCACCGACATGCCGAGATCTTTCAGATTACGGAAGCCGGTAACGGCGGCGTCGAATGCACCTGGAATGCCGCGAAAAGTGTCATGCGTCAGCGCATCAACTCCGTCCAGGCTGATGGCAACGCGCTTGACGCCACTGTCAACGATTTTGCGCGCCACTTGCTTGCTAATCAATGTGCCATTTGTGGCCAGCGCGACGCGCAGACCCTTGTCAGTTCCATAACGCGCCAGTTGGAAAATATCCGAGCGGAAAAGCGGCTCGCCGCCGCTAAGCACGAGGATGGGGGAGGAAACCACGGCGATCTGGTCGATGATATCGCGCGCTGCCTGAGTAGATAGATCGGAAGGAGAACTCAGCTCGGTAGCGCTGGCGCGGCAGTGGATGCAGCGAAGATTGCACCCTTTCGTCAACTCCCAGAAAATCAGCCGTGGCTTATTTTGGCTTCCACGATTCGCATGCCCGTCGCCGCCTACCGTAGTCATCTCTTTTGCCTCCCACCTGAACTAAGCGCGCTACATCCCACTCCTGCCGCAAAGATAAAAGAGAACCAATCATGTGGCGGTGACCAGCATCACTAGAAATTGTGATCCTGATCACGCAGGCTTAAGTCCTATCGAATAGGAAGGACTCGGTGCGCCAGAAGACTTCCTCCGGGATGTTTCGATCGCTTGCTTCGAGCCTACGCAATCTGCCGGGCGGCCATGTCAGTTATGTTCTGCAATATTGCGCAGCGCTGAAGGGTCCAGAATCAGAAGCGTTGAGCCCTTCGACTGTAAAATCTGACGCTTCTTCAGCTCCGCGAACAACCGGGTTACCGTCTCTCGCGTGGTTCCGATCATCTGCGCAATCTCCTCGTGCGTGAGTCTTAGCTTCAACCGAGGTTCTGGCTTGGCGGATTCTCCGTTTTTCAAGCTCCATTCCAGAAGCAAGGTAGCCAGTTTCTCGGCCGCGGAGTGGGATAGTCCAAGGGACCGAACCTCCTTGCAGGCATTGTGGTATTTTTCGCCTAACTGTTCCGCTACCTTGAAGCAAACGTCAACGTCGTCCTTCAGAAACAGAAGAAAGTCATCGCGCTTCACAAAATTAATCTGGCAGGGGTCGATCGTCTCAGCCGTGACTTCATAGGGTTTGCCGGAGATAGTGGCGCTCAATCCCAGTACTTCCCCTGGTTCGGCCAGCTTCACGATCATTGTCCGGCCGCTGGGAGAATTTATGGAGAGCTTCGCACTCCCTTTGCAGATCACAAAAATACCGCGTGGCAACTGGCCTTCCACGAACAGCACTGCGCCCTGTGGATACGGCGCGGCAAACTTGATTTTTTCAAATGCCTGCAGGCTGGAATTCGGCAGATTGCAGAAGATGCGATCAGTCCGCAATTTGCAGGCAAGGCAGCTTTCTACTATTTCCATTCCGTAGGGCGAGAGCATGATCGACCTCCTATAACAGCCTCGTAGGGCAACTTCGGGCCGGATCGCTTGCATGGCCGCATCTTGCGCGGTGCACAAGCCAGTTAAGCCGGTTTCGTCTCACTCCACTGTTCATCTGTACGAATCGCTTGGCTGTGCTGCCAGGCACATGCCATTGTGACCTCCCGCACACTCAATTACTGTGATGCAAATCACATGCATCTGTGACTTGCCTTGCTGCGCTCATCTCTGGCTTCATCCATGCTTGTGTAGTCAAGTCGGACGAGATACGTATTTGCCTGTAGGCGGGTGATCATGAAGCGCAAGTTTAAGACCATGGATGCAAACGAGGCGGTGGCCTATGTCGCCTACCGCGTGAATGAAGTCATTGCCATCTATCCGATTACCCCTTCTTCGAACATGGGGGAATGGGCAGATGAGTGGTCGGCTCAGAAGGAGTTCCAAACATCTGGGGAACAGTCCCCCACGTAATGGAAATGCAAAGCGAAGGCGGCGCGGCGGGGGCGGTTCATGGCGCTCTGCAGACGGGATCGCTGGCCACCACATTCACCGCCTCTCAGGGACTGCTGCTGATGATCCCGAACATGAATAAGATTGCCGGGGAGCTTACGCCCACTGCCTTCCATGTTTCGGCACGAACCCTAGCAACTCATGCACTGTCCATTTTCGGCGACCATTCCGATGTCATGTCTTGCCGCATGACCGGCTTTGCATGCTTTGTTCGAACTCGGTGCAGGAAGCGATGGACATGGCCCTCATCGCCCATGCCGCCACGCTTGAGTCCCGCATCCCCTTCCTGCACTTCTTCGATGGCTTCCGCACCTCGCATGAAGTAAACAAGATCGAGATGCTCACCGAAGACGACATGCGGGCGCTCATTAATATGGATCGCATCTTCGAGCATCGCCAGCGCGCTCTTTCGCCCGATCATCCCGTCCTGCGTGGTACCGCGCAGAATCCTGATGTCTTCTTCCAGATGCGCGAACGGGCGAATTCTTACTACGACGCTTGTCCCGCAAATCGTGCAGAGCCGCGATGAACAAGTTTGCCGAACTCGTGGGCCGCTCCTATCAACTTTTCGACTACGTGGGCGCGCCCGATGCTGACCGCATGATCGTGATGATGGGTTCGGGCGCCGAAGTGGCTCACGAAACCGTCGACCATCTGAATGCGCACGGAGAAAAGCTGGGGCTGCTGAAAGTCCGCTTGTATCGCCCTTTCCCGGTGCAAGCTTTCCTTGAAGCTCTGCCTGCCAGCGTGCGCAAGATCGCCGTCCTCGACCGCACCAAAGAATCGGGAGCGATTGGCGAGCCGCTCTATCTTGACGTTGTGAACGCGCTTCATGAAGGAGTGAAATCGGATTTGAGCCCTCGCAGAGTTCCGCCCGCAGTCGTGGGTGGCCGCTACGGACTCTCTTCCAAGGAATTCACGCCTGCAATGGTCAAGGCTGTCTATGACAATCTGAACGGAGAACAGCCCAAAGATCATTTCACCATCGGCATCCAGGACGATGTCAGCCACACTAGCCTGTCCTATGATGCCAGTTTCTCCACCGAGCCGGACAATGTTGTCCGCGCCATGTTTTACGGTTTAGGCGCGGACGGCACTGTGGGCGCTAACAAAAATTCAATCAAGATCATTGGGGAGAACACCGACCACTACGCCCAGGGCTACTTCGTTTACGACTCGAAGAAGTCAGGCGCCGTCACTATTTCGCATCTCCGCTTCGGGGCCCAGCCCATTCGCTCCAGTTATTTGATTTCAAGCGCCAACTTCCTCGCCTGTCATCAGTGGATATTCCTCGAGCGTTACGACATGCTCAGCGCCCTCGTTCCCGACGGGACGTTTCTGTTGAACAGTCCATTCGGCGCCGACGAAGTCTGGGAGCATCTCCCCCGTACGGTGCAGCGGCAGCTGATTTCGAAACGCGCGAAGTTTTATGTGATCGATGCCTATCAGGTCGCGCGCGACACCGGCATGGGCAGCCGCATGAATACTATTTTGCAAGTCTGCTTTTTCGCCATCTCGAAGGTATTGCCACCAGAGCACGCCATCGAAGCGATCCGAAAATCAATTCGCGACACCTACAGCCGCAAGGGCGACGAGATCGTGCAGAAGAACATGAAGGCGGTGGACGAGACTCTGGCCCACCTGTTTGAAGTGAAGGTTCCGGCCGAAGTTACGAGTACCATCGAGATGCCATCCCCATTTTCCCCTTCAGCCCCCGAATTCGAACGCGATGTTCTGGGCATGATCTATGCGGGACATGGAGACGAATTGCCGGTCAGCGCCTTTCCAGTCGACGGCACTTTCCCGACCGGAACCGCGAGATGGGAGACGCGCAACCTGGCGCTCGAAATCCCTTCCTGGGATTCGAAGATCTGCATTCAGTGCGGCAAGTGCGCGATGGTTTGCCCGCATTCGGTCATCCGCATCAAGGTGTACGACTCGAAAGAACTGGAAGGTGCTCCGGCAACATTCAAGTCCACCGAGACCCGGGACCGGGAATGGCAAGATCTCAAATATACGATTCAGGTTGCGCCGGAAGACTGCACTGGTTGCGGCATCTGCGTTGAAGTTTGTCCGGTCAAGAACAAGGCCGAAACACGGCTCAAAGCAATCAACATGGTGTCACAACCGCCGTTGCGCGTACCCGAGCGCGAAAACTGGGACTTCTTCCTCAAGATCCCGGAGCTTGACCGCCGCAACATTAAAGTCACTAACATCCGCCAACAGCAAATTCAGGAGCCGCTGTTCGAGTTCTCGGGCGCCTGCGCCGGTTGCGGCGAAACGCCATATCTCAAGCTGATGTCGCAATTGTTTGGGGACCGCGCCATCATCGCCAACGCCACTGGATGCTCGTCGATTTACGGCGGCAATCTGCCCACTACGCCCTGGACGAAAAACGCAGCAGGCCGCGGGCCCGCCTGGTCCAACTCTCTTTTCGAAGACAACGCCGAGTTCGGTCTGGGCTTCCGGCTCTCCATCGATAAGCAGACCGAGTTTGCGCAAGAGTTAGTGCGTCGCGTGGCGGGGACGATCGGCGAACAACTCGCTGCCTCGCTCCTTGCTTCCCCACAGAAAGACGAAGGGGACATCTACGAACAGCGTCAGCGCGTCGAACTGCTGAAAGAAAAACTGAGCGGTGTTAACTCCACGGACGCTAAGCAACTGCTTGCCGTCGCCGACCTGCTGGTCAAGAAAAGCGTTTGGATCGTAGGCGGAGACGGTTGGGCCTATGACATCGGTTACGGTGGCCTCGATCACGTATTGGCCAGCGGGCGCAATGTCAACGTGCTAGTACTCGATACCGAGGTCTACTCCAACACCGGAGGTCAAGCGTCCAAATCAACTCCGCGCGCCGCAGTGGCGAAGTTCGCTGCCGGCGGCAAGCCCAGTCCCAAGAAAGATCTGGGACTCATCGCCATGAGCTACGGCAATATTTATGTCGCGAGCGTGGCCATGGGCGCCAAAGACGAGCACACACTGAAGGCCTTCCTGGAGGCTGAGGCTTATAGCGGTCCTAGTCTCATCATCGCCTATTCGCACTGCATCGCTCATGGCATCAACATGACCACTGCAATGTCGAACCAGAAGGCGGCAGTCGACTCCGGACAATGGCTGCTTTATCGGTATAACCCGGAACGGGCCGTGCGGGGCGAAAATCCACTGACCCTCGATTCCCGGACGCCGACGCGCAAGGTTCAAGATTTCATGCTGATGGAAACGCGCTTCAAGATGCTCACCAAGAGCAGGCCGGAAGAGGCCAAGCAGCTCTGGCATGAGGCACAGCACGACGTCGTCACCCGCTTTCGCCTCTACGAGTATCTGGCACAGCGGAAGTTTGGCGCAGAACCGGCTAAGACCGAGTAAGGCGCAGACAGGAGACGGAGAAATCATGGTTGACCTAAGAACCAGTTATCTGGGTTTGCAGCTTCGCACACCTCTCGTAGCTTCTGCATCGCCACTATCGCAAGAGATCGACAGCATTCACCGACTGGAAGATGCTGGCGCATCCGCCGTCGTGCTGTACTCGCTGTTCGAAGAGCAGTTGCGGCAGGAAAGCTTCGAGCTTGAGCACCATCTGGCGGAAGGGACAAACAGTTTTGCGGAGGCAGCAAGTTTCTTCCCCCAGCCTCACGAATTCCGGTTGGGCCCTGAGGGATATCTGAATCACATCCGCAAAGCCAAGGAAGCGGCGACGATTCCGATTGTCGCGAGCCTCAACGGTGCGACCCTTGGCGGGTGGGCCAAGTATGCCAAACAGATCGAGCAAGCCGGAGCTGACGCCATCGAGTGCAATATCTACTTCATTCCGACAGGCTTGGACATCGCAGGTTCCGACATAGAGAAGACCTATGTTGACATTCTGCGAGAAGTAAAGATTTCAGTCCGCATTCCGGTCGCCGTGAAGGTTAGCCCCTTTTTCAGCAATATGGCCAACATGGCGAAGCGGTTCGACGAAGCTGGCGCGAATGGTTTGGTGCTGTTCAATCGCTTCTATCAGCCAGACATCAACCTTGATGAGTTGGAAATCCAACCGAACGTGTTGCTCAGCACCCCACAGGCTCTTCGGCTTCCGCTGACCTGGATCGGCATTCTTTACGGTCGCATCCATGCCAGTCTGGCTGCGACTAGTGGGGTGCATGGCCCCGAGGACGTCGTAAAGCTGCTGATGGTAGGCGCCGATGTCACCATGCTCTGCTCCACTCTGCTGCGGAACGGCATTGGCTACCTCAATCAGATCGAAGAGGGCCTGCTGGAGTGGATGGAGAAGCACGAATACGAATCGGTTCAGCAGATGAAGGGCAGCATGAGTCAGATCCGCTGTCCCAATCCCTCTGCCTTCGAGCGGGCGCAATACATGAAGGCGGTCAAGAGCGTGCAGCATGTAAAGGTCACCGCCCGCGAAGCATGGAGAATTCTTAGCAGGGACTAGAACACAACTGTGGCGATGATAAGCCGATGGCTCACACGGACTGGCAGGACTCACGATGCGGTCGCTTCCGCGACAGACGAGCCGCGAGCACGAGCCAGCGCTCATGCCCGACCGGCTCCGTGCCGGTCTGCAGACACTCGTCGGACGGCCTACTTCGCTTGCAGAGATTCGACGTAATGGGAAAGGTTTGCCAAGCGTTGCTGCACCTCACCCTCGTGTCCACCGCTCACACTCCGAAACAACGGTCCCCACACCGGCATCTCTTTGGATCCGTGCGCGGGTAGGTCGGATGTGCCACTGAGCGTGGATATGACTTTAAGCGCGGGAAACTTCCCGTTGTTGTTCTTGTTCAGCATGGTGAGATCGGCAGGAGGAGTCTTCAGCGCGCTCGCTGCAGGGCCTCCGCCTTTACCGTCCGTTCCATGGCAAACGGCGCAGTATGACGTGTACATTTCCTTGCCGGATGCAGGCGACGTGGGCTGGACGGTGACATGCTGAATGGTTTTCTTTGTTTGGTCTTGCGTTTGGTCCTGCGGGACAACCGTGCCGGCCAAAATGATTAGGGCAGGAAACACTAAAATCATTTTCTTGATCGACATCGCATTTCTCCTTTTGAACCCCGATGTTTCTTCATCTGAAATCTAAGCACGCTCGGAACTCAGGAGCCAGCCGCTGCTGCCAGTGGCGGCAAGAACGATGAGCATTCTTCTATTTCAACTCATTATCAATTCGCGGTTTCCGCCTTGGCTGTGACCGGGAACACAACCCATTGTGCCTGTGCCCACAGCACGAACTCCGCTTGATCCGAGTGTGGCGCGGAACCGTGCGCCGCTCACATACATTCGTGATATTCGTCACATCCAACTCCGCCCCCGCCACGCATAATTACCAACAGGTTTGTTGAGAGTTCTAACCACTTCAAGTGGGGAGTTCCCATGGCAAAGGGCCGCGTTTCCATCGTCGTCGAGCACTGCAAATCGTGTGGCTTCTGTGTGGAGTTTTGCCCTTCTCACGTGCTCGCGCTTTCCTCCGCTTTCAATTCCAAGGGCTACCATCCGCCGCATGTCGTCCATCCAGAAAACTGCAGCGCCTGCGATTTGTGCGGCATGTACTGTCCCGATTTCGCGATTTATGCCACCAAGGTGGCTCCCGATAACGGGGGTAACAAATGAAGGCCGATCCTCGCGGG
This sequence comes from uncultured Acidobacteriaceae bacterium, assembly GCA_963710885.1. GTDB lineage: Bacteria > Acidobacteriota > Terriglobia > Terriglobales > Acidobacteriaceae > Sulfotelmatobacter. The sequence continues at coordinate 309,325 of CAVQCF010000045.1, read as the reverse complement.
GTACTCAGCGGCACACACTTTATGGATGGCGATCACGCCTGCTGCGAAGGCGCGCTGGCCGCAGGCGCCCGATTCGCTGCCGGATATCCCATCACCCCTTCTACCGAGATCGTAGAGCGCTTCGCCTCTCGTGTACCAACCGTGGGCGGAACGTTCATCCAGATGGAAGACGAGTTAGCGGCGTCGATCACGTTACAGGGCGCCGTGTGGGGCGGCGCCAAAGCGTTCACCGTGACTTCCGGTCCGGGCTTTTCGTTGATGATGGAACACATTGGCTACGCGGTCATGACTGAAACGCCGTGCGTGTTCGTCGACGTGCAGCGCGGAGGCCCTTCCACTGGCCTTCCCACGCTTCCCGCGCAAGCCGACATGATGCAGGCGCGCTGGGGCTCGCATGGCGACTACGAGATCATCGCTCTCTGTCCCAATTCTCCACAGGAATGTTTCGACCTCACTATTACTGCCTTCAACCTGGCCGAGCAATTTCGCGTGCCGGTCATGTTCATGATGGACGAAGTCGTCGGCCACATGACTGAGAAGGTTGTGATTCCCTCCGCTGACCAGATCGAGATCACGCCGCGCCGCCACACTCGCAAGTCAGTCGAAGACTATCTGGCCTACGGCACAAATGGCGATGGCGTGCCAGAGATGGCGCACGCTGGCGAGGGTTACAACTTTCACGTCACCGGCTTAACGCACGACGAACGCGGCTATCCCAACATGACCACGCCGGTCCAGGACAAACTGGTGCGCCGCTTGCAAAACAAGATTCGCAACGTTGCCGACCGCATTGCTCTGTATGAGGAAGAGCAACTCGACGGCGCGGACGTTGTAGTCGTCTCTTATGGAATAACTTCCCGCGTAGCACAACGTGCCATCGAAGCCAGTCGCAAGCGAGGTCTTCGCGTCGGCAAGCTGCGCTTGATCACTGCCTGGCCGTTTCCCGAGAATAAGATCCGCGAACTTGCAGCGAAGGTGAAAGCATTCGTGGTTCCCGAACTCAATCTCGGCCAGATGGTGCGGGAAGTCGAGCGAGCCGCCGCAGGCAAGGCAAAGACATTTGTCGTATCGCACGCCGGCGGTGGGGTTCACGATCTGCAGGAGATACTGAAGGTAATCGTGAAGGCCAGCAGATGTCAGACGGTTTGATCACCGAGATCGGCAACTCATCCGTCAATCCAGTCGATCCCATCTTGCGCACCGATCGCATGCCGCACATCTGGTGCCCGGGATGCGGCATCGGTACCACGGTGAACTCATTCGCTCGCGCACTGATTGATTCGAAAATCGATTTGGGATCGCTGGCTCTGGTCTCCGGCATAGGCTGCACCGGCCGCGTCGCCGGCTACGTCAATTTGGATTCTTTCCATACCACCCACGGCCGTGCCATTCCTTTCGCCACCGGTCTCAAGCTGGCAAATCCCAAATTAAATGTCGTGGTCTATTCTGGTGACGGGGATCTCTCAGCCATCGGCGGCAATCATCTGATTCACGCCGCGCGCCGCAACATTGATCTGAAAGTCATCTGCGTCAACAATCTGATCTATGCCATGACCGGCGGCCAAAGCGCGCCTACCACTCCGTACCACTCGACCACTTCTACCAATCCCTACGGCACATTCGAGCCGTCATTCAATTTGCCGCACCTGGTCGAAGCCGCAGGCGCGGTATACGTCGCGCGCTGGACCACCTTCCACGTGCGCCAACTGGCGCGCTCCATCAGCGAGGCGTTTCAGAAAAAAGGTTTCTCTTTCATAGAAGTGATCTCGCCCTGCCCCACCCTTTATCAGCGCCGCAATAAGCTAGGCGACGGCCTCGACACCATGAAGTACTACAAAGAGAAAAGCAAAGTCAGGCACGGCGCGCCCACCAATGAAGTCGGCCTTACCATGAACGGTGAAATCGCCGTCGGCAAATTCGTGGACCGCGACCGCCCCGACTACCAGACTATGATGCGTGCCCAATACTGCCAATCGCTGGGCGAAAGATTCGTGGAACAAGAGGCGACGGTATGCAGCTAACAGAAATTCGCGTCGCTGGTTTCGGCGGCCAGGGTGTGATTCTCTCGGCCATTCTGCTGGGCAAGGCCGCTTCGATCTATCAAGGCGCTTTCGCCACCATGACGCAGAACTTCGGCCCGGAAGCCCGTGGCGGCGCCTGCAGCGCTCAGCTCGTCCTGTCCGATACGCCCGTGTTATACCCCTACGTCACCAAGCCCGACATCCTCGTCGTTATGTCGCAGGAAGCGTATGTGCGCTTCGCTCCTGAATTGAAAGATGCCAGTATCTTGATCGTCGAGCAGGATATGGTTCGAGTCTCAGATCTGAACAAAGAGGTCCAGGTCTACAGCGTGCCGGCGACACGCATCGCCGAAGAACTCGGTAAGCGCATGGTCCTCAATTCCGTGATGGTAGGATTCTTCACTGCGGTCACAGGCTTGCTCGATGCCGACTCCGTCCGCAGGGCGGTCGCTGATTCCGTTCCGAGGAGTCTTCTTGATCTGAACCTGAAAGCCTTCGAAAAAGGATTAGAGTACGGAGCAATCGCGGTAACCGCTCCGGCCAGTTCCGCCGCCGCCGAATTCCAAATGGAGTACGCGCCCGAGTAAGCTCATCACCGTTGCATTCTTCAACCGTTGGTGTTGCGTAATTCACCTGTACTTCGCTTATGCCTAAGCTGCTGATAGCAAACCCGCATTCTCTGCATGACGCCAAACCCGCTACCCACAAGGGATTCCACGTGTTGCTTTTTCCATCACCGCAGTGTTGACAACCTCATCATAGTATTCGTCCTCACAAAAACTCTTCGAGGGTATCCCCCTTATTTTATGGAAGATCGCCACTTGGGGCGCGCTTCCGCTTGCGCCGCCTGCGCTTGGCACGGCGATTGCCTTTAGAAAAGTGTGAGTGGCTCGCAAGACGGCCCTCCGACGAGGTGACTTATGACAGTCCTACTGGTTCTCTTCACATTCGTAACGTTCTTACTGATCGATTATTTCCGCACGCGCAAGGCCGTTGTGCATCCGGCGCTCGAGGTTTCTGCGGCCAAACATGTCGCCGCGCCACGGCTTCAGCCGGCATTAGTGGCCGGCTTCGAGGTGCCGGAGAATCTCCGCTACCACCCCGGCCATACTTGGGCATTGAGCGAGAGCCCCAACCTGGTGCGCGTCGGCATGGATGATTTCGCCTCCAAGCTAACCGGCACACTCGATAGCATCACGCTCCCGCAACGCGGCCAGTGGATTCGCCAGGGCCAGAAGATGTGCACCATCCATCGCGACGGTAGCGCGGTCGACATGGTTTCGCCCATCGAAGGCACTGTATCTGACATCAACGAAGACGTGGTGAGGAATCCGAAACTGGCGCTCGGCGATCCCTACGGCGAGGGCTGGCTGCTCACCGTGCAAGCCCCCGACGCGAAGATCAACTTCCGCAACCTGCTGGGTGGACCGCTGGCCCGCTGGTGGACCGAAGAGTCCGCAAGCCGCCTACAGCGCCGCATGCCAATGGCGATGGCTGGTGCAATGGCCCAAGACGGCGGAGTTGCCGTGGACAATATCTCCGTCCACATCCCCGATCAGGAGTGGCTCACGCTGGCGAAAGAGTTCTTCCTGTCATAAGCGACTCGCGGCCGGCGGGACGAACCCGCCCCGCCGGCCAAAACGAGGACCGCTGAAACATCGGCCGCCCGGATCCAAGGCTCGACAGCCACGACACCGGGCGGCCGGCGCTTTTTTAATTGCAAGAATGCAGAGGAGGTCAGCGGTTCGGCGTGGAGTGAATCTGCATCGCCGGTGTTGCGACGTCCCGGCACGAACCACACAGCCGGCTCGATTTCAGATCGATCCATTCCACTGCCTGAGACGACGCCATCACGCATCGATAATCGTCGCAGTGGGTCAAGTGCAAAGTGTGTCCGACTTCATGAACCGCTTCCTTGATCACGCGCTGCCGCAACACCTCGCGGTCGGGCGGAAGGCCGTAAAACTCCTGGCGCAGACGATGGGTTGAGAGCACAGCGCAAGGTCCGCCCATCTGCGCTTCGCCAAACACGAAAGTGAGAATGGGAATGTAGAGATCGACTGCCGCGACGCCGAGCACTCGCCAACAGTCCCCAGTTAGAAAACTCTGCATGCGCTGCAGGATTTCCGAAGAGTGATACTGCTGTCGCTCGCCATGGAACGCAAACTCTGGATCGAGACGCACAGGAAGCGCTTTGCACGGCACGCGAAGAATTCCTTCCACAGCGGGACACAGATCCTTCAGCAGCCCGCCATCCACATTCCCGATCGGCAACAGTTGCAGCAGCTTCATCGCGTGCCTTTATCGGGTAACTTCATCGGCCTTCAGCGAATCGGGCCTTAGCGAGGTGCGGGACCATCCATATTTCTTCAGCTTGTGATGGAGCGTGACCCGGTCGATGTCGAGTATGTCAGCGGCGCGGCTCTGATTGCCTCCACATTCCTCCACCACGCGCAGGATGTGGGCGCGTTCCATATCTTCAAGGCTCTTGCTCGACGCAGTGGAAACAACTTGCGCCTTGAAGATGAAGTCTCCTTCGCGCAGCTCAGGCTCCTGCCCGACAACCATGGCGCGTTCCACAGCGTTCTCCAGTTCGCGGACGTTTCCCGTCCAGAGCTGCTGCTGCAATTGATTCATGGCCGCAGATGAGACGCGCACGATGCGTTTGTTCATGGCCAAACAGAACTTGCGGACGAAGTGGTCGACCAGCATTGGAATATCTTCCCGGCGCTCGCGCAACGGCGGCAGCTCGATGCGGAATACGTTGAGACGGTAGAAAAGGTCAGGGCGAAACTTGCCCTCCTCGATCAGTTTCTCCAGATTCTTGTTGGTGGCGGCGACGCAGCGAAAATCCACTTTGATGATTTGGTTGCCGCCGACGCGAGTGATTTCGCGCTCCTGCAGCACTCGTAATAAATCGGTTTGCGTCTTCAACGTAATATCACCAATTTCGTCCAGGAAAACCGTTCCACCCTCGGCGATTTCGAATTTGCCTTTCTTGCGGTACTGCGCTCCGGTGAAGGCGCCTTTTTCATGACCGAAGAGTTCGCTTTCGAGGAGTGTCTCCGTCAACGCGCCGCAGTGAATGACGACCAAGGGATGAAACCTTCGTGGGCTGGCCTGATGAATCGCACGCGCCACCAGTTCTTTCCCCGTGCCACTCTCTCCAGTAATCAAAACCGTTGCGTCTGTGGGGCCAACCGTCTCGATCGCGTCGAAGATCTTGCGCATTGCGCCGCTTTGCCCGATTAAATCTCCCGGACGAGCAACTTCGGCGATAGTCTCACGCAAGAGCACGTTCTCCTGCGCCGTGCGCTTGTGCGCGAGGGCATTGTTCACAAGGTGAGCGATCTCATCCGGATCGAGCGGCTTGGTCACGTAATCATAGGCGCCATTCTTCAGGGCCGCGACTGCGGTCTCGACCGACGCATAGCCGGTCATGATGATTACGGCCAAGTCCGGATCGACTTCGTGCATGCGGCGCTGCAGTTCGATTCCGTCGGTCCCGCGCATTTTGATATCCACGAGCGCGGCATCCCAGCGCTGTTGCGCGAGCCGCGTCAACGCATCGGCAGCATTTTCGACAGCTGTCACCTCGTAGCCTTCTTCGCGAAACCACTTGCTCAGAGAGTCGCGGACACTCAGTTCGTCGTCCACGATCAACAGCTTTCCTTGTGTGCTCACCTCATTCACCTCATCTTCATCGCGGCATTCCCTCCGCCGGCGGCAGCGAGCGACGCTCCGGGAGCTTGACTCGGCAGCGTCACGGTAAAAGTGGTGCCGCGGCCCAGCTCCGATGCGACTTCAATGCTCCCGTTATGCCGATCGATAATGCCGCGACTGATTGCCAGGCCAAGTCCGACTCCGCGGCCATTTTCTTTTGTCGTCACAAACGGCTCGAAGATATGTGGAAGTATGTCGGAAGCGATGCCGGTTCCATCATCGCGCACCTGGATTTCAATTTCAGTCTCATCGTTAATCTGCCGAGTCTCGATCCAAAGAGTGCCGCCGTGAGGCATGGCATCGATTGCGTTCATGATGAGCGCCAACAGGACCTGTTCAATCTGCGAGGGGTCGCAGGAGAAACGCGGCAACTCTTCCGCAAGTTTGAGCTGCAGCTCGATTCCAAGGAGCTCGAGTTGGTGGCTCACCAGGAGCAGGCAACGGTCAATCACTTCACGCAGGTTGGTTGACTGAACATTCATGGGTGCGCTGCGCGAGAGACTCAACAAATTCTTGATCAGTTCGCCACAGCGCCGGCTTTCAGCGGCGATCAAGTCAAGGCACTGAACAGCCTCCTCGCGCTTTTCATGCTCGGCCTGCCCTGATGCCACCCACTTTCGAAGCAGCTTGGCGTAGGTGAGAATGCCGGAAAGCGGATTGTTTACCTCGTGCGCTACGACCGCCGCCATCTTGCCGAGCGACGCCATCTTCTCCACGTGCAGAACGTGATCGTGAGCCCTTCGGAGTTCTCGAGTTTTTTCCTCGACACGATCCTCAAGGGTCTTTGCCCAGGTCACGATCTGCTCGTTTGATGCGTGCAGTTGCAGGCTCATGCTGTTGAAGGAGTGGGCCAAGTCTCCGACTTCGTCGTCGGATAGGGCCGCGATCTGATAACCGAGCTCTCCCCGCGACAGATGTTCCGTACCATTCTTCAGCGATTTGATAGGTCTATCGACTACGCGCCACACAAACAACCAACTCAGTGCGGCGACAATCAGCATTGCCCCTGCTGTGTACGACAGCATGCGAGTGCTGCTGACGGCAAGTTGCGCGTCGGCTCGCGCGAGCGAAAGATCAGTATCCAGCACGCCCAGCACTTGCTGGCTGGCAGGATGCGCGTGGCATTCCGCGTTGGAGCAACTGGATTGATTTTCGATGGGAGTGATGATGCCTAGCACGCGGTGCCCGCCGGCATTGCGGTAAATGCGAAAACGGTCTGGACGATTCAGCCGCGCCAGCGGCTGCGATTGATTGTGGCAGCCATAACAAGCCTCGGCAGTCTTATCGAGAACGTGGCTAACCTCCGCCGGGTCCGTAGAGTAGCTGACTCGTCCTTCCTGGTCAAGAATGCGAACCTTGACCATGCCGGGCTCGTCTGCCATGGTTTGAATCGCGCGATAGAGTCCGTCGCGATCATTGCGGAGCATGTAGTACGTTGTGCTGCGCTTGATCACGTCGCTCACGCGCTCGGCACTGACCAGCGTGGCCGCTTCCAGATGCTGCCGGTGCAATCGGATATTCAAATATCCGAGCAAGGCGAAGATGACGACCATCACCGCCAATAAAGATCCAATCAACTTTGCACTGATGCTGTTGGTAAACCGCTGCCGTGGCAGACGGTGACGGCTTGTCTCAGTCGCCCGCATGGGTTAACACCGGCGTGCCAACCATGGGCCCGGCTTCAGTCCGGCGCGGCCGATTCACTGTATGCCCTTCTTCTGGAAAAATCGGCAGATACTTAACCGCGAGCCCGAACAGGGCGAAGCCCATCGCGATGATCATCAGAGTGATGGAGAATTCCGTCCATTTCGGAACGTAGTGATGTCCGACATAAGTCTCGAAGCCGATGAGAGCTATATTGAGCCGGTTGGTGATGAAACCGAGCACAGTTGAGATGGAGGCTAGGTACAACAACTGGGGGGATAGCCTGACCTTCTTAAAGCTGAGCATGGTGATAGGAATCACGAATGTCAGCGTTAGTTCGAGCCACAGGAAGTACGCTTCGTAGCTTGGCTTGATGATCTGTCTGAGCATGCCGCGATGGAAATAGTCCTCGAAGCGAAGCAGGGCATTGACCCAGAGTGCAACCAGTAAAGCGTCGCCAAGCGTAACGAGTACCGGGAGTTCAAAGTGGCGTCCGAAGGCCTTCGCACTCTGTGTGGACTCGAAGATCGTCATAGCCAAACCCACGGCAATCGCCGAGCCAAAGAACAAGAACGGCAACGCCGGCGTGTACCAGAACGGATGCAGTTTGCTTGGCATGATCAGATAGAGAGATCCGAGAGAACTCTGGTGCAGGGTAGAGAGGAGAATGCCCAGGACGATCAGCATGGGATAGATTTTGGTGATCCACTTGATTGGAGTTTTAAGATTGAAGCGCTCGAACACGTTGGGAAGAAATTCGAAGAACAGCACAGTCGTGTAAGTCATTACGCACATGCCCACCTCGAACATGACCGAGTGCGGATTCATGTAGATGAGCTGATGCCAGATGTACCAGGGACGACCCAGATCGAACAGCAGTCCGACGATGAAGAGAATGTATCCGAGAAATGCCGTCAGTGCGGCGGGGCGCATCACGCTGTGCAGGCGCTCGACGTTGAATAAGTAAACTGCGCCGACGATGCAGAAGCCGCCAGCGGCCAGCATTACTCCGCACAGGCAGTCGAAGCCGATCCACAGGCCCCAGGGGAACTGGTCGGTCATATTTGAAACCGCGCCCAGGCCGCGTAAATATCGAACGAATGAGGAGTAGAGGCCCAAGCCCATGATGACAATGAATACAACTCTCCAGAAAGTCAGCTTGATCTTCATCGCACACTCCCGTTCTTTTCCTCTTCTGCTTCAGCAGCGGCCACTTCTTCGCGGCGATGGGAAATCCAATAAATACCGCCCAGGACCAGCGACCAGACAGGGATAAAGTCAGGAATCCTCTCCATCACTCGCCCGGTGTATTCCGGCATTGGAGTGTCGCCAATTTTTGCTGAGGCGGGATAGCCGTACTCTTCAACGTTGACGCTGGAAAGAATGAGGACGCAGGTTCCGCCAACTTCATTAAGGCCGTAGATGCGAGGCAGATAAGTGGTTGGATTTTGGCTGATCCGGTCCTTGGCTTCTTTGATGAGATCGTCGCGATCGCCAAACTTAGTGGCGCCGGTGGGACAGATTTCAGCACACGCCGTCTGCTTGCCTGCGGCCACGCGGTCCGGACACATAATGCATTTGCGAACCCTCGGATTCAGCGATCCCCATTCATACTTTGGTTGGGTGAAGGCGCAGGCCACCATGCAATAGCGGCAGCCAATGCACTTCCAGACGTCATAGACGACAGGACCGTCCTTGGTCTTATGGAAGGCGCCAACGGGACAAGCCGACGCGCAAGCGGGATGCTCACAGTGCATGCAAAGACGGCGCATGAACTTATCGTTCTTGGTCATGACGACGGTGTACTTATGTTCCGACTGCACCGACTCGGCCGCTACTGCGTCGTTGTAGGGCAGCTTGTTCTGCTCCGCGCAGGCGCTCTCGCACTGTTTACAACCGCTGCACATGGTTGCGTCGTATAGCAGAGCTTTGCTCATTGAAATTGCTCCTTGCTGCTCCCGAGTGAATCCTCCGTCTCGAGCCGGACGAATGAATGCCGCAGTAACGCGCGCGCCGTGACGGGAAGAACCTGGGAACCTTGCACACGGCCTTGGAAGGGCACGCAAGAAAGAAGCCGGGTTCGGAGTGGTGAGCCTCCTGAACCCGGCGGACTGTTCCATCCGGCCGAGCGAAGAGGGGACGAGATGCCCGGCTGACACGGCATCGGCAGGGTCTTAACTCCGGTCTGCCGAATTGTGCCGGACACTTTCATCTTCACCCTAATGCCTTCTCGAGCCGCCGTCGATTTGTGACAGCGCCAGTGCGCAGAGAGGAACAGCCAATGTCTACCACCGACTACTTCTGTAAGCTGCGAACGTACGTCACGATCATCTTTGCCTGGTCAGGAGCCAGACTCTTCACCGGGCCAGGGTGCTTTGCCGTCTCGGCAATGGCTTTGGCAAGGTCGTCATCCGATTTCTTCTTGAAGTCATCGGAGACAAGGCTCGGAAGTTTCGCCGCAGGCTTGCCTGCTGCGTCGGCTCCGTGGCAGGCGGCACATTTTGTTTTGTAGAGACTCGCTCCGTCATCGGCCGCCCATGACAGATTGGGAATCAAGAGGAACAGGGCCACCGCAATCGTCACTACCATCATCACCAGCTTCGAGGTTTTCATGATTTCGTTTCTTCTCCCTTGTGACGTTTTGCAACCCGATCCAGGCAGCAGCTCATCTCGTATTCGTGATGTTTGTAGCGATAATGAACACTGAAACCAGCCTGCAAAAAACGTATGTAAGAGAACTCAGCATTGCATCGCTGCCTATTTGTGAGTTTCAATGCTAAGGGAAATAGGCGCAGTGACTCAGGTCACCCTAAATCGTGACCAGCGCGGGCCAAGAAGCCGATAAACCTCGCGTGGCGGTGCAAAGATGACATGCACCTGTGGCCTCGGCTCACTAAGCTGATAGCGGCACAACTTGCTGTGATCGTCATGACAGCGGGCTCGGCGTTGAAGGATCAGATTAGCAAGGAGTTGGAAGTCTAACGTTCAAGCAGGAGGGCTTATGAAAACTTTGCGAAATCATCCCTCTGATGTCTGCAGCTGTTGCATTCATGTTGATAACAGGCGGAGCCGCCCCGGCGCAGAAGTCTGGTGCTGGCGTTGTGGTTCCGAAGTACGATCGCGCGGCTGAAGCCACATTCAAAGGGCGGTGGAAGAAGTTAGAAATCGTCAGTGCCCGGTGAGTGGAGGCATGGGCTCGCATCTGATTCTCAAGTTAGCCGGCGGCAATACGATTGCGGTGCACCTCGCAATGACAAAGTTTGTGAAGACCTACGATCTGGTCTTCAACAAGGGTGACGTTGTCACGGTGGTTGGCACAAAAGTTGAGTTTGAAGGGGTGGAAACCATCTTTGCCCGGGAAGTGACGCGAGGCAGGTGAAACCTTCATGTTTCGCGACAAAAACGGCGCGCCGATCTGGTAGGCGAGGTTGTCGCAGAAGTGGAAGTTCATAGGATGCGGGGAGAGCCCATCTTTTTGCGGCGGCTGTTACCGGATACGCTTTGGTTCCGGTTCCCGGTCCACGACGAGTTCAGGATACATACGGCGAAACAGCTCGCTCACATGGCAGTTCCAGCAGACTGGGCGATGGGTGGAAAACAAGGTGGGAAGCTGCTCGGGGCGCACTTCTTTCCACTCAACCGTTTTGTGGTCTGGAGCGAGCAAGGCTGGTGCATGATCCAGGTGGTGGAGTTTTTCAAAAGGCTTGCGACAAATCGCACAGGTTTTTCCTTCATACCAGTGCGCAACGATATTCCACACGAGGCAGTTCTCCGGATCTGGTTCGATCTGTTGCAAACACTCTTGGCCGCAATCCTGGCGCCCCGGCCAACGCGAGCATTGCTTCAGGCGCAGAGTTGGCTCGGACAGGAAAGCGCCCACTGCAGCCTCGCCGGCAGCTACGTCCACGGCTTCTGTTTTGAGATTCTCTGGGCAAGTGATGAGGCGCTTGCCTCGGTACGCAAAATATGCGCGGATGCCTGGGATCGCACGGAATACAAATAGGCCAACTGCGATTGCCAGAACGGCAACGGCAACCAAAATCGTTCCTGTCATACATCACCTCGCAGGCGACAGACCTCGCACCTCTGGCCTATTCCTTCGGGCTGCGCCGCCACACTGGCAAATTCGGGTTCCAGCTCTGAACCGCTTGGTTGAAGTCCGGGCCGTGCGATTGGCCTGCGGCGACGACGGCAAGTTCTCCCGACGGAAACTGCAACAGGTTTGCAACGTAACTTTCGACCTGTTGCCGGACCTTCGGATCGCGCAATGCGGCGAGAAGCTCAGGTTTTGCAATATGTGTGAAACCATCGCACAGCGGACACTTTACTAAGTCGTCTTTTACCATTGCCGTCTCCTCACAGGATTTCAATTGAGTGTCGGGCTAGTTTGCACCGCGCTTCTGCGCTTCATTACAGCCCCGGCGAATTGCGTTGGCAGTGATAAGCGTCGCCGGCGCGAGTGACGGCAGTCACGCGCGATTCGAGGGAATCCGCGCCCAAAAATGGGAACCTCTAAGCGGGCACGGTCAAGACCGGGCAGCTTGCGTGCGCCACGACCTGATGCACGGTCGACCGGGGAAGATGAGTTGTGCCGTTGGCGGGATGCGCCCCCAGTACAATCAGATCCGCTTCGCGCTCTGCCGCTTTATTCACGATGCATTGCCAGGGCGAGCCAAACTCCATCACGATTTCCGGCGCATACGGCAGCGCGGCATACTTGGGTGCCAGGGCCTGCAACCGCAGGACTCCATCAGCGATCGACCCCGGCCGGCTCTCTAGGTTGGAGTAGTTCTCGAGAACGTGCAACAGCGTCAGCCGCGCGTCAAATTGCTGGGCCAGCGCAATCGCAACTGGCGCAACCGTCATCGAAGCAAAAGTAAAATTCGTGGCGTAGAGTATTTGCCGCAACTCCAGTTCAAGAGGGGCCAATGTTCTACCGTTGCCGTCAAAGTCTGGTAATCTCGATCGGCCGCAGACCTTTGGTCCCACGATAAGAACGGGGCAGGGCGCGTGCCGCAGAATATCCTCGGCGATGGAGCCGAGCAAGAGCTTTCCCAATCCCGTGCGTCCGTGGGTTCCGACCACGATCACGTCAATCCGGTTTTCCGCGACGATGCCGCTCAGGTTTGTCCACACCTGCCCGTGTCGCACATAGCCCCGGTTCGGGATATCTCCAACGCGATTGGTGACTTGCTGGAGCTTTTCCTGTGCCATGGTTTGTGCGTCGTTGTAGAGTGTTTCGAAGGTCACATAGTCGACGCCGCCGGTCATGAGCAGCAGACTGGTGTCGGAGAGAACATGGGCGACATGCAGGGTACTACCAAAGCGGCGGCAGATCGCCCTCGCGTACGGAAACGACACCTCGGAAATGTCCGAGAAGTCCGTCGCATACAGCACATTCTTTATCGAGATTGCTGCCGGTTGTTTCTTGATTTCGGATGGGTCTTGCTTAAATTCAAGGACAGGCATATGACACCTCGCCACGCAACTTCAGGATCGTCCTTTGGACTGATTTCCGCTATGCCGGGCATCACTCTTTCCTATGATTACCGTCACGCCAAAGTTGGGGCGTGTTCTTGCATGGCAACAAGATGAATAGGAATTGTGAATTGTTGTCGTGGACCAGGTGATCGTTGAGAACTCACACATCATGATTGACGCTTCCTTTTAACGGCTTGACCTAGACGCCACCTTCACTCGGAGCTTCAGCGACGCGGCCTCCAGCTGGCATCCTGATAACTTCCACTTTCGGTTCCATGGTTTGGGGGAGCTGAGATGGCGTGTGCGATCGGGCACAGCGACTTGAGATTCACGGTTGTTTGAACGCAGGCTTTGCTATTCGCTACCTAGTGAGCTCGAAATTGACCGTGATGGTTGTCTCCACTTCAACCGGCTGCCCGCTCAGCAGATAGGGCCGGTAACGCCACTGTCGAACTGCTTCAATGGCGGCGGGCACCAGCATCGGGTGTCCGCTCGCTAATCGCAGGTCCCGAATGTTGCCTTCTTTGTCGATGATGGCAGTCAGCACGACAGTTCCCTGAATTCGGGCGGCCTTGGCGAGCACGGGGTAGGGTGGTTCGACTCTGTGAAGTAACATACCGGCCGTGACGCCTTGCGAGATGCGGATCCGTTGCGGCACTACAGGCTGCAATTTAGGTATATAAGACAAGTTTGAGGTGGAGCTTACGATGCCTCCGATCACTCCGCCGACCTGGCCACCAGGAATTCCGCCCGGTACGCCTCCAACCACGCCGCCCACGCCAGGCATTGGCGGCGGGGCCTCTTCTTCGTGGATCATTTGTACTTTCGCGGGAATTCTGCTTGGCGTTCGAAGTTGACCGCCAGAGAGTAAGTCACTCTGAATCTGTTTCATGATTGGGGCGGCCTGCTGCGCCGCTGGCAGAGGTGGAGGTGGGGGTGGGGGTGGGGGAGCTACCAGAAACGTCAACAGTTGCGACTTTGGAAGCTCCTGGGTGAAATAGAGCGGCAGCAAGAGCAACACTCCGAGCATCATGCATTGCACCGCAAACGATCCTAGCGTTGCCCAAGTCTGTCGGCCCTTTTGGCCCTCGTAGTTCAGGAGGCTGTCTGAAAATATGGGCCGGACTTGCGCCTGCGCCGTCATCAGACGTTCCAAAGAAGATAACGACACCAAATGCTGATCCAGCTGGGGAGTCTCGTTGACCTCGGGCTCCCGAATCTCGAGTGTGCCCTTCATTTTAGGTCCTCCCCTCGCGTCTTACAGCGTGGCAATTACCGTTGCTTCGTATACATTTTCGATCTAAGGGACTGGGCCAGCCATGACCCGCATCACCACTCCATGTGATTGGAATCACTAATAACTCAGGAAGTGTGTCTGACATTGTCGTTAGAATGCAACGTGCATTCGGTCGTGAGTGGAATGTAGTCGTCAAGGTTCACGAGCAGAGGTTTACGAAGTCGAAACCCAGTTGCGGCGATCGAGAAACGTCGGCGGTTCGTACGTATGACCTGACGCCAGATGCTTTTCTTCCCGGCGTGTGGACCATAACAAGATCGGGCCCAACGCCGCGGCTGTGAGCCGGGCGACGACCGGAAATTCCTTTTCGACTTCGCTCCGCAGCTGATGAATCTGCTTACTCACGCTGCCGTTAACTTTCTTGAACTCTCGTTCCACCACCCAAAGCGCGGCATTGTAGGCGCCGCTACGTTGCTTCACCTGCCGTGCAAACCGCTCGCGGATTCGTGGATCGGGATGGTTCTTATAGCGCCGCCACCCGTGGAGCATGGTTTGGCACAGGCGATAGAGACTCGGTCCATTGCGCTCGAAGTCGCGCCAGAACGCCCAATCCAGAAACCTCTTGGAATCTTCGCGCGAGATGGAACTGTGCTGAAAGTTTAATTTGTACTGTCCGTGAACATCGGCGAAGTCGACATCGTTGAGCATGCGGCCCTGAGCCGCCATCTCCTGATAGAGCGGCGTTCCGGGAACCGGCGTGTAAAGCATGAACTGGTGGAAGTCGGCCTGGTAGTCGACCGCGGCTTCAATTTCGCCGACAATGTTGTCGGGAGTGTGGTGTTCTAGTCCGATGATGGTCGAACCCTGCACTCGTATGCCGTGTTCGCGCAACTCTCGCGTGAGTTGCGTAATATCGTGACCCTGCAACTTGCCATAGCTTGACCGGCGATGGGTTGAGAGCACAGCGCAAGGACCGCCCATCTGCGCCTCACCAAAAACGAAAGCAAGAATCGGAATGTAAAGATCGACTGCCGCGACGCCGAGCACTCGCCAAGAGTCCCCAGTTAAAGAACTCTGCCTGCGCTGCAGGATTTCCGAAGAGTGATACTGCTGTCGCTCGCCATGGAACGCAAACTCTGGATCGAGACGCACAGGGAGCACTTGGGCACGGCATGCGAAGAATTTCTTCCACAGCGGGACACAGATTCTTCAGCAGTGCCTCATCCACGTTCCGATCGGCAACTGCTTGAACCAGAGCGCCGTACCCTTACAATCCGTTCCTTCGGGTGGGAAACTACTTCGATGCCTGAACATCGTGCCGTCGCGCCGCCGGGCGGACCGCAGGGTTACCGTTGCGGTGGTCCTTGATGCGTTTCATTAACTCGGGATGGCGCGCCCACTCGAGTTGCTTCTCAGGCGGCGCTCCGTGAAGCTCAGGATGAATGTAGAAGCCGCGCAGCCGTGCTTCCTTCTCCTGCTCGACGATCAGCGGATGTGCCTTGGCATAGGCATCCTGCCGTACACCGGTGACCAGCCAGGAGACCTTCACGTTCGGCACGCTGGATTTGATCTGGAACCGGTGATTGGCGATCTCGCTGGCCACGATAGCCTGTGCAAACTGGCCAACTACCGTCAACTGGTAGCGGAAATCGGTGTTCTCGGCCTCGAACCAGTCGGGCAACGACACGATCGCATCCCCCTGCGCATCGGTGATGACGTTACCGGTGTAGATATTCATCATCTCCGATGACTCCACCGAAGCATGAGTCAGATACTTGTTGGCGGGGTCGAGTGGATGATCGACTCTGAAATCCTTCGTACCGGCAAAGATTGCGCCGGTTACATTGAGATTGCCGCTGAAGTTGCCCGCGTAACCGCTCCCTCCGACCGCGTCGATACCATCCCCGGCGAAGAACGAGTTGTTCCCTCCCTCAAAGAATCCGCCAGCACCATCCACTTGAAGTCCACCGAGGCCACGGCCGTAAACTCCTACGCCGCCGCTGTCGCCAGTGCCGCCTTCGGCGTAAATCCCCCGGCCTCCCGTATTGCCACTCTGCGTCGTTGGGTCACCACTGCCGCCAAAGGCCTGTATCCCGTCGCTGCCGCTACCGCCGGAACCCAGGGCAGAGCTAAAACCTTGTGCGCCGATACCGGACAAATCTATGGTCGTGGAACCCGAATTCAATTCGCCGTTGAGAAGAGAAGAAAATGCACCAATAAAAACCAAATTCTGAACGTCCTGCTGCCCCGTGAAAGTGTTGTTGGCGGCCAACTGGGCAAACGCGCTCGCCCCCAAGCCGCCAAGCCGGACTGCGTTGACGTTGGTCACGTTCGCGCCATTACCAGAGAACGATGCGGCGGTCATTGCCCCATTGACCCTCTGATTGGCAGCAAAGGTATTGACGGTGGCGAGCTGCGGGACTTTTGTGGTGTCGAGATTGAGGGTCACAACGCCGGTGGTGCCGCCGCCGGTCAGGTTGGTTCCCGCCTTGACATTGGTGATTGTGCTCGTGCCAGGAAATTTCTGGCCGGGGGCAAACGTGAATTGGCCGTTGCTGCCGATCTTCAGTCCGGTTTCGGCCGGGACGGCGGTTCCGGCGCCGTAGAGCAGGTTGAGGGTCCCGGCGGGATTGGCGGTATCGTTACCGAACGGTTCGGCCTGCCACTGGAAAGATTGAGCGACGGGTTTGGTCGTGGACGAGCTGAACACCGAGGCTAGGAATTGTTGCGGCTGCGAGTTGAAGCCCTTGGCAGCTGTGGCTGTACCGACGGCGGGGAGCTTCAGCGTGCCGCCGACGTTAACGGCAGTCGTGCCGGATTGCGTCAGGATAGAGTTCTGAACGTTGCTGGCCGTGGTGAACATGGGAATCTTGTTCGCGATGCCGCCGGTGGTGGTCACATTGGACGAGGCGGGCGGCAGTACAGCATCGGGAACGCTTGTCGAAGTGCTGTTGGCCGCGGCTGGCGGCGCTGAGTTTGCCGTGGGCGGTGCGGCCAGGACAAAGGCCGAGGCCGGCAGTCCGCCGATGGTTTGTGCGTCCAACGCTTTCATCGCATAGGGAACCGCCACCAGAAGCACGCGCGTTTGCTCGGGTTCGTTGGCAATTTGTACGGCCAGCCAGCGGGCTTCGCCATTCATGAACAGGTCTGGTGGGATGCCGTTCTTGCTGGTGGCTCCAAGTTGGACGGAGTAGCGGCCCGATTTTTCGGGCATGACATTCTGAGTTTCGAGCCAGAGCGGGACGCCGCCTTGTTCTGCGGCGTAGAGCAGGAACGTGACCCCGGTGACGCCGGTGAGAGGGCGTCCGGTAGCGTCTTTCAAGACGCCGCTATAGTTGATGAGGTCGGGAACGACGTTCGGCGCTGCCAATGCGTTCTCTTGGCCCGAGGCTGTTACGAGTGCAAGACACAGGAACAAAACCAGGGGCACAATCGAACGAGGTCTGCTTTTCATGGATTCTCCTCATCGCGAAACAAGCAACGATCATTCCCCATGGCCCGAGAGACTTTCTTCATGGGTAATAGTGTGTGGAAACGAAAAAACGTTTCACACTTCGCAAAGGCTGAGAGTTTTGTGCATGCTGGGTTCGGCGGAGGCATCGGCCAATAACCATGCCGAGTCAGTTAACAAGGAGACGACATTGATAAGCTGTTGGTGACAGGGAGCAACTGTCGAAACCGGCCATAGATGGAATGAGAAGGTCGATCCCCGATCAAGGATGGCGTTAAGCTACCAATGATTAGCGCACTCTAAGGAACCTTCTTCGGTTCCCGGGCCATCCCTGCGGAGCATGCCTTGGGCTAGAGACCCCGGCGAGTCTGCGCGACCTCGCACCGGTCGCCGCCAGATACTGCCTTCCGCTGGCGCAAACACGTCGGCCTCGCAACGATACAAGATTTCGGGGCTGAAATCCTCACGGCCTGCCTACCTTGTTGTCTACGCTTCGCACCCACCAGTCGCCCGGTGCATGGCAAGACTCACTATTGACCTGTCTGCTCGACTTTGATCAGGCGGGATTTGCACCCGCTGGATGACAATAAGAGGTTTCGCTTATATCTCACTAACAGTTCCTCCTCTTCCAAGCTTTTCCGAACGCGATGCGCCGTTCGTTCGCCCGATTGGCGTCCCCGTCGAACATCAAGAACCTCAACGCCCAGTCCAAGCAGCGCATCCCAGCGAAGGAGCGTCATGCTGGTGGCGCGATCGGGAAACACCTGATCGACTGTGTTTTAGCCAAAAGACAGGTCGCTAGCGTTCAGTGACTTCTTCCAGAGTGGGAAAGAACGCGGGATAGGAAATCGCAGCCGACTCTGCGCCGCGGATCAGCGTTTCACCCTCCGCCCGCAGAGCCGCGACCGCGAAAGCCATGGCAATTCGGTGATCGCCGAAGGAGTCGAGTTCAGCGCCGTGAAGCGCCTGCCCACCAGGAATCTTCAGCCCATCTTCGAGTTCTTCCACCTGCGCGCCCATGAGCCGCAGGTTCGTGGCGACCGCGGCGATGCGGTCCGATTCTTTCACGCGCAGTTCCTTGGCATCGCGCACATCGATGCCCTTCTCGGTGTAGGGGGCGATCGCCGCCAGCACGGGAATCTCGTCGATGAGAGCAGCTGAGTCGGCTCCTGCAATCGTCGCTTGCGTGAGTCTGCCGCCCTCGACCTGCAGCGATCCGACCAGTTCTCCATGAATCTCATCGAGTTGCGTGACCGAAATGCGTAGGCCGAACTGCATCAGGACGTCGAGCAAGCGGGCACGCGTGGGATTCATCAGCAGGCTCGGAACGGTCAATTGCGAATCCGGAAACAACGCGGCTGCGCACAGAAAGAACGCAGCACTCGACAAATCGCCCGGGATGCGCGCCTCGATGCCGCGCAGGCGCTGCCCGCCGCGAATACGCACTTCATTTCCTTGTCCGCTGCTCTTGCGCTCGAGCTTTGCCCCGAAGGCGCGCAAGGCGACCTCGCCATGATCACGGGTGCGCAGCGGTTCGACGATGCGCGACTCGCCGTCGGCGAACAACCCAGCAAACAGCAGACACGATTTCACCTGCGCGCTTGCCACGGGCATGGCATAGTCAATGGCTTTCAGGGTCGCGCCGGTGATGCGCAACGGCGGCTGGCTTTCGTGCGATGCAATCTGCGCGCCCATCGCGGTCAGCGGAGTGATCACCCGCGCCATGGGACGGCGGGAGAGCGATTCGTCGCCGATCATCTCGCTCGTGAAGTGCTGCCCCGCAACAATGCCGCTCAACATACGCATCGTCGAACCGGAGTTGCCGCAATCGAGCGCGCTCGCCGGCGCAGCCAGCGACAGGCCGCTTCCCTTTACTTCGATGGCGTTCTCCGGACCGTCTTTTCGTTCCCATGAAACGCCCAGCGAGCGCATGCATCCCAGAGTGCTCGCACAATCAGCGCCGGTCGAATAATTTTCCAGACGCGATGGTCCTTCGGCGATGCCCGCCAGCATGGCGTAGCGGTGGGAAATGGACTTATCTCCGGGAAGTCGCACACTGCCGCGCACGTTGCGCGCCGGACGCACAATAACTGAGAAGCCGTTTTTCATGCTGAAATCAATATAGTGGAATCAACGGTCGCGTAGCCCCACTACGCGTTTACGCCATCGCCTTCGCTTCCGCGGTGGCTTCCTTGAGAATGTTGGCCGGTACTTCCTTCAAGGTCGCGCCGAACTCGAACATCGGCGTTTCGGTGCCACGCCCCCAGCGGGCGACTTCCCAGTGCGCGCGCACGAACTTCACGTCGGGATGCGCGGTCAGATCGAGCAGCAGCGGAGATTCTCCGCAATAAAACTTCTGGGGAAACGCGGCGATCGACTTTGCGCTCCACGTCGTGCCGTCGGCGGATCCGTAGACACTGAGGTCAAGCGATTCCTGCTCGATGATCTTGGTGATCGCCAGCGTTACCAGGAACACTCTGCTCTTGGCGCCGCTGACGTCAACCGCAGATCCGTCTCCTTTGGCAGTCACCACGGTGTGCGCAGGCACGAGCGTTGCATCAATCGTTGTCATAGCGAGAGGATTCTAACAAATCTGTCACGGAAGCGAGGGCGGAACCGCGTAAGTTGTTGAGCCTTCGTGCAAGTGATTGAAAAATCGTAGAAGGGCGCCTACGAGGCTCATAGACGAATGATCGCGCCGCGGATGACCTTCTCCCCTCGCCTCGGCAACGATTGTCGCTGCCATGGCCGTTTCCGGCTCAGGAAATGGCATTCTGGCCGGCGATCCGACGCGCAAAAGGCTTTTGCGCGTTGAGTAGGTTTATTGTACGTACATATATCAAGTACAATATTATACGTTTACGCTGGCTTGTACGTACAGAACGATATGGCAAGCTACTCCGACGGGTGCGGCCCGGTGAAATCGCTGCAGCAGGGCTTCTGCACCGGCTTGAATTCCATCAGCTCCACGCGCACCAGGTCAGGATCGTACAGGTTGAGCTGCCACTTGCCGTCCTTGCCCATCTGCGCTTTTTCGTCGCCGTGCGGCTTCCAGCCGTGTGATTCCAGCGTGGCTTGGGCTTTCTTGATGTCCACGACGCCGAGCGAGATGTGGTTCATGACTCCAGTCAATTGCAGGTCGGCATGTTCCGGCTGATGGAGCATGTACTCGATCCAGTCCGTGCCGTCGGGAACCTGTATGGCAAGCCACTCGGTCACGTCGTCCTTCATGCCGCCGTGCCAGTAGGGGCGGAAGCCGAGGATGTCGCGATAGAAGTGATCTTCGGGACCCTGGTGGTAGACCAGAAAACCGGCGTGAATCATGTGGCGCGAAACCGCGGAAGGTGCCGGCGGCGAGACTTCGCCTTTGCCGCGCTCGACAAATTCGATCTTGTGCCCTTCCGGATCGGTGACGAAGAAGAAAAGACTGTGATCGGCCCGTCCCTGAATCTCCGGGACGTTGATTCCCTGCCCAATCAGATACTTTCGCATCGCCGCGATGTTGTCAGTTCTCAGCGCCACGTGATCCATGCGGTCGGTGGACTTGGGATCGGGCGCGGGACTGTAACCGACCCACTGCGTGCCCACCATGTATCGTAGGGTGCCACCGGGTTCGACCGGATCGGCAGAGTTCAGGCCGAGAACGTCGCCGTACAGCTTCTTCACGCCGTCGGGAGCGGTGGTGTAGAACGACACATGGTCGATGCCGAGAATGCGCGGCCGTGGCGTGGCGGGTTGGGCGGCGGAACAAAGTTGAAGGAGCGCGAACACAATGACGAGTTTCTTCATGGCGTCCACGATTCTAGTCCAATTCGCGAAGCCCACGGAATCAGGTCTCGCTCCTCGGCGTCCTGTGCCAGGAGTGTTTGAGTTTCGCAGTCTCATTGCGCAGTGTCTCGGTGGTATCGGCGAAGAAGCGGCCAATGGCGGATAGCTCCGTTGCACTGTAGCGCCCCCTCACCTCGGCCATAGCGCGTCCCAAGGATTGAAAGATGGGCAGGACCCGTTCGTTCAGCTCCTTCACGTGCAAGGGTTGGACGATCACGCTTCGCCGGTCGCTCGGATGAGCCTCGCGGCGCACATAGCCCGCACGCTCCAGGCGGTCGACGATGCCGGTGATCGCGCCCGTGGTGAATCCGGACAGCTCGGCCAGACGGCTGGCCGTCGAAGGCCCGTGCTGGTCGAGCAACCCGAGGCATTTCCATTCGGCCGCGCTCATCCCCAGGTGGGCGGCGATGGCTTCGTGGAAGAAGATGACGGCGTTGCTGAGTTCGCGCCCCATCCGGTCCTGATGAGCGGGCGGAGGCGTGACCGATCGAAGGGGCGTAAGTGATTTTTTCCTTGCCATATCTCTTAGATGTAAGATACTTTATTGTAAGATTATTTTAACAAATGGAACCCGCGATGCCGATTGCCGAATCTCCCTTATCCCGAACCGCGGTCGCCTTGCCACCATCGGCCTGGCAGCGCAGCGGGCCTATTGTGGCTCTGCTTCTGCTCGCTCCGGTCATTTCAGAAGTTCTGTACGGCGCCACGCGAATCAGTGTGATCTTCGTTCTCATCCCTGAGATCCTGACCTGGGGCTGCGGGGCGCTGCTCATCCGCGAGTGCGTGCGGCGTTGGAATAAAGGATGGCCGAGCACGCTTTTAATGGGCCTGGCTCTGGCAGTGGCGGAAGAGTGGGTGATCCAGCAAACGTCCATCGCTCCGTTGGTCGGGCTGGCGAAACACGCCTATGGGCGCGTATGGGGTGTGAACTGGATCTATTTCTTGTGGGCGCTGGGCTACGAGAGCGTCTGGGTGGTGCTGGTTCCGGTGCAACTGACGGAACTGCTCTTCCCTGCACGGCGTGAGCAGCTGTGGTTGCGCACGCGCGGCTTTGTGATCACCAGCGTGATCTTTGTGATCGGAGCCCGCATGGCTTGGTACGGGTGGACACAACGGGCGCGCGTCATGATCTTCCACATGCCGCCTTACAGTCCGCCAACGCTGTATATCGCTGGCGCGATCGGAGCGATTGGGTTGCTCATCTTCGCGGCTTACGTCGTGCCGCACAGCCCGAGGCGAAGTGGCCTCAACAGGCATACGGCTCCTGCTCCGTGGATGGTGGGATTGATCGTCACCGTTCTCGGGACGCCATGGGCCGCTTATGTCCTGCTGGGCTTCGGCTCGCTGCCCGCCGTTCCATTCCCGTTCGCGCTAGTCGGGGGACTGGCGTGGTGCGTCCTCACCTTAGTTCTGGTGCGGCCATGGACGTCAAGTTCGGGATGGGGCGACGCGCACCGTTTCGTTCTTGTATTCGGCGGAATCCTGGGATGCATGCTCGGAGGGTTTGTGGTCTTCAAGGAAGGCGGAGCGTTGCGCATCGACTGGATCGGGAAAACTGTCCTGAATGCCGCCGCAGTGGCGTGGCTCATCTCGGTCGGTCGTGCGATAGAGCGGTCCGCGAAAACCTGATGGGTTCAGCGCAGCCCGTCCAGAAACACGCGCAGGATCTTGGCCGCGTCGGCCGGTTGTTCCCACGGCGAGTAGTGTCCCGCCTTTGGAATCACGAATAACTCGCTGTTCGCAATGTGCTGTCGCATCAACTCCGCTTCGTTTACGCCGGTCATCGTGTCCTCCTCTCCGGTGACGAGGATGGTTGGAACATTGATGGTCTTCAGGGTTGCAATGGAGTCGGGACGGGCGGCCATGCCACGCTGCACTTGCGCCACATCTTCAGGCGACATTTTGCGCATCATGCGCAGCGCGCCGTCGACCAGGTCCGGACGCGCCTCGGGGGTGCTCTTGGCCAGGAGCTTCGGAACCATCGATTCGAAGAACGGTTCGGTGCCGCGTTCGACAACGTCGTTGGCGGCCTGCAGGCGTCCGCCGCGGGCTTCAGGCGTGTCCGCAGGAGCTTTGGTGTTGCACAAGCCGAGCGCGGCCACGCGGCCGCGATATTTTCGCCAGAATTCGAAGATCGCGTAACCGCCGATCGAGACTCCGACGAGCGGGGCGGCACCGATGTTGGCGCCATCCATGACGCGGGCAATGTCGGCGGCGTGCTTCTCCATGGTGGCCGGGCCCTCGCCGATGCCGGACTCGCCATGACCGCGTAGATCGGGCATGACGATGCGATAGCGCGTGGACAGCACCTCGGCCACGGGCAGCCAGAATTCATGATGGACCGGAAAAGGATGCAGCAGGACCACTGGCGGACCGTCGCCGAGCGACCAGTAGACGATTTCGGCGTCACCGCTGTTGATGCGCTGGGAGGGGATGCGCTCCATGCAGACAATTTAAACGATATCGCTGCTATCGAAGTGCGGCGGGCGTGTAAAAATCGACGAGATTCCCGTCCGGGTCTCGGAAGTAAATGGAACGGGTCCCCCACGGTTGCGTGGTGGGCGGTTTGACCCAGGTCTTCACGAGGCCCTGAAGCCTGGCGTACTCCTTGTCGACGTTGGCCACGCTGAATTCCAGAATCGCGGTCTTGTTGTGCTCGCCTTCGGCGGAGCCAGGAATATATTTTTCTTGAGCCGACGCTGAGAAAATTGCCAGCACTCCAACCCCAGTGTGGAATTCGGCGTAGTCTTTGCCCGACCTCTGGGCTTTGAGAGACAAAATGGACTCATAGAATTGGACAAGACGGTCTACGTTGTCGGTAACCAGGCAGGTGTTGACGAGTCTCGGGCTGGGGCTACTGGCGGACGGTGATGGGCTGTTCGTGACCTGGGGATTCGCGGACGTTACCGCGATCGCCGCAAGCAGCGCGATGGTCAGCAAAGTCGAGCGAGAGTCTGCCGTCACGGCTAGCTCCTCGAACCCGCGTCTAGGGGCTCGGCACTTGCTGCGTGTGCACGGGCGCTGGCAGAAGCAGCGGTTCTTCTGGCATGACGATCCACGCGATGAAGTAGGGAATGAACCCCACGCCAGTCATGATCGCCGTGACCAGCCAGACCAACCGCACCACGGTGACGTCGATGTCGAAGTACTCGGCGAAGCCGAGGCACACTCCCGCGACTTTGCGCCCCAGGCGCGGACGCACCAACTTGGTCCGGGCCAGCGAAGCGCCAACGCGGACGCCGCAGTAGGCACAAACGGCCGCATCGTTCTGAATCAGTTTTCCGCAATAGTTACAGTACATGGCTCCGCCCTCCGCTAGAGGATACGTAATTGTAGGCTGAAAGTTCCAGTCATTTCATGGGGGGGACAGCCGAAGGCGGCTGTCCCCACATAAAACGAGGTTATTCCCGGTAGGCTTCTTTGATGTAGCGGCGGGCCTGGTCGGCGGGGCCGGTGTTGGCGTTGCCGGCCAGAACAGTCTGATACTTCTTCATAGCCAGCTCGCGCTTGTCGAGCAGGTCGTACATCTCTCCAGCGGCGAGGTTGGCTTTTTGCAGGATGTCGGGGTCCGGGTTGGGCGCCTCGTTGACCAAGTCATAGGCCACGGCAGCGCCGGCGAGATTCTTCTCACTGCGCAACAACTCTCCCAGGCCCCAGGCCGCCAGTTCGTAATGCAGAGTGCCGTACTTCCCTTCCCGGCCGTTCTGCCAGACTTTGCGATAGGTGGCTTCGGCCTCCTGGAGGCGACCCGAGGCGCGTTGCAGGTTGGCCACCTCAGTGAGGAACAGGTGATTCCGGGGATACCTCGCCGATAGATCGCTCATGTAGCCGATCGCCTCGTCGTACTGGTGCTCGCGGCGCAGGAAAAGCGTCAGCACGACTTTGGCGTCGACCGAATTTTCTCCGTCGCTCTTAGCCACGTCGCGCAGATCGGCGAGACCTTTTTCCGCGGATCCGCTCAGCCCGGCCAGGGCCGCAGCCATCTTCACGCTCCAGGGCAGGCGGCCGATCACGTAGTTGTGGGTCCCCACGACCATCTTCGCATCCACGTAGTTAGGATCGAGTTCCAGAACCCGTTCATGGTCGTGACGCGCGCCGACGGCATTGCGCAGCGCGGAAAACCATGCCCGCTCGACTAATCCGGTGTAAACGGAGAACTGCGCGCGAGTAACGCCACGGCAATAGAGCGCGTTTATATCCGTTGGATTCTTCTTGAGTTCGTCCTCTTCGAGCGCTTCCGCGCGCCGAACCAGTTCCTTGATCTGGTCCTTGATCTTCGTGTCGGTGGGGCGAGGGGTGCGGCCGATGAAACTGTCGTTGGCATAGTCGCCAGTGTTCATGGCTCCAGTGTCGTACAGGTCGTGCATCAGCACCGAGGTCAGGAGGTGGTTGATCGCGAAGGGATCGTTGGGATGCTTCTCCACGATCTTCTCGAACTCCTGACTCGCGCGGTCGTAATCCATGTTGTAGAAGTGGTCGAACGCAGTGTCGGTCTGAGGATCGTGCGGTGCTCCGTGGGGCGCGTTCGCGGCAGCGATCGACTGGCTTAGCGTGGGAAGGCACGCGGCGAGGAGGAGGCACAGGAAGGTCACGAACTCTTCGGCGTGCCGGGTGAACTTCGGGAAATCGGTTTGCGTCGTCACAGATCGAATGCCTCCTAGTCTAAACGAAGTTGAGCGTTGTCTAGGAAGAGTCGAGCTGCGCTCGACGGACAGCCGAGGGAGGCTGTCCCTACATAGCAGCCCCTCGCTGCTGCTCCCACGTAGCTACTCCGACATGAGCCCCGAGGACAGCCGAACCAAGAACGTCATCTACGTGCCATCCGCGCCAGCTGTCTTGAGTGGCGGACGACCCTATAATCTCCGCAGTCACCAAACCATCCAGGTTGTGGGAACGCTTTTTATCAGCGGCTGGCCCATGTCCGCCGAATGGAGCTCGGCGGGCTCAGGGCGTTGTGATTGAAGCGTTTAAGAGTGCTGGGGCTTTCGTAACCGGTGCATCTTTACTCGCTCGCGCGCGTAATTATTGCCTTCGAAGACAGTGACAGGATGTTGAGGAGAATTACAAGTATTTTAATTTCAGGGACTTAGAGTCGGGCTGGATTTGGCGGTTGGAATGCCATAAGGGTTTTGCTGTAGGAAATTTTATGTCGCAAGCAGTTCAAGAAACGCATCAAGAGTTTTGGCGGCCACCCTCGCCCGTCGCGGCAGAAGAATTGGTCGTCCGAGAAGCCCTCCCCGCAATGGCTGAGACCTGTCCCCAGTGCGGGACCGAGTTTCTGCTGGGTTCGCGGTTTTGTCACTCCTGTGGCGGCCGGCGCCCGGAAACGGTGAGCGCGCAAGGTCGCGCCGACGCTGCCGCGATCGACGGAGTTTGGGAACAGGCAGTGTCCCGAGTGCGCGTGATGGCCTCGGAATTCTCGTGGAGCAAGATTCCCGTTCCGTCCTGGCTGCGATATCTGCATTTCCACGAGATCAAGCATAGGGTGGGACTTCCCACCGCCTCGCTGATCGCGTTTGTGATCGGCGTGGCCTGCATTGCGGGAGCATTGCTGGTCGGACTGCTGACCGCAAAGACCTATGTCGACTGGCAGGCCATTCAGTTTTACCGCGCGGAATGGCTGCTGAGCGCAACCGCTGCGTTCGTGGCAGGCATTCTCCTGAAAAAGCCCTCCGAACGCGAGTAGGCTCTGCCTACGTTTCGCTTCCTGACCCGGCAGCTCGTCTCTGCTGGCTCATCCTGTAAAGATGATGGACTGGACCGGTCCCGCGCCCTAGCGGATGTCCGTTGGAGATCGCCGCAGTGACGTACGTCTTGGCGAGCAGGGCGGCCTCGGCCAATCCCCGGTCCAGGGCTAGGTGGCAGGTCATCGCGGTGGCGAAGGCGCATCCGGTGCCGTGGGTTGAGTTGGAGCGCTGGCGCTCCGCCTTGAATACTTCCTGCTCGATCCCCCGCTTGGTGGTGAAGCTCAGCAGGTCGATGGCTTTCTCGAGGTGGCCGCCAGTGATGACAACGGCGGAGGCGCCCATCTCAAGCAGTTTGGCGGAGGCCGCCCTCATTTGATCGAGGTCCTCCACTTTGAGCCCGGTGAGGACAGCAGCTTCGTCGACATTGGGGGTCACGACATCAGCCAAGGGAATTAGCCTTTCGATCAGGAGCATGGTCCCGGGAACGTCCAGAAGATCGGTCCCGGAAGACGACTTGAGGATGGGGTCGAGCACAATATTGGGCAGGCGGGCCTTTCGGAACTGGCCAGCGGGACGGCTGCCTGACTGGCTGGACAGGAAGTCGGCCACGGCTTTGACCACCTTCCCCGATCCAAGCATGCCGATGTGGACGGCGGCAATGTCCATGTCAGCCGCCAGCTCTTCGAGGGTGTCAGAGACAAGGGCGGGATCAACGCTCTCGACCCGCCTTACCCCAGCAGTCGATTGGACGGTCAGGGCGGTAATGCAGGCCACCCCGTAGCAGGCGTGGGCGGCAATGGTCTTGATGTCGGCGGTGACTCCGGCTCCGGAGGAAGGATCGAACCCCGCAATGGTGAGGATGATAGGCGGCTTTTCGGACATGGCCTTCCGATCTAACAAGTGCAATCATAATGCGATTCAGGGCCCCAGCATCTTAATATCGTCACCTCGGGGAAGTTACTTTCAGAGTGGCGATAGAGAAAAAAATCTTTAGGCGCTGACCTTGCGGACAGTCCGTAAATACATGATTCCATGTAAGTTGCATATTTATAACTTGTAATCCATTGATTCCATTGAGGTTGTAAATTCTACCTTACCCCTGGCCTTTAGTTATTTACCTTTTGGTAAATACGTAACCTTCCTGAAAGAAAGGGCCTTACCCGGATGTGCCTAAATTCCCAATGGGTTACGTATGACATCCATAACTAGGAGGTCATCGACAGCCCCCCTAATCGCCTTGACACGAGTTTGGCACGCCGATAGCATCTACAAACTGCAGAGAAACACTAGCCTAAAGGCCAAGGGCACTTTTGAGTATGCGAGGAGAACTGAATGCGAAGACGTATAGCTCATGGACTGGCGATCGCTTGTATGATCGTCGGCCTGGGAGCGGCTCAGGGACCGAACATCTCGGAGGCGACAGCGGCTCCAGTTAGTTCCGTTCAGAAACAACCCGAAGTCCGCCAACAGGTCGTTAAGACGAAACCGTATCAAATTGGGACGGCGTCCTGGTACGGCCAGATATTCGAGGGGAAACCCACGGCGAGCGGCGAACCGTACGATATGTACGACATGACCGCCGCCCACCTGAAGCTGCCCATGGGAAGCTACGTGAAGGTGACGAATCTGCGCAACGGCCGGGCCGTGGTGGTCCGGGTGAATGACCGCGGGCCCATCGTGCCAGGCCGGATTATCGATCTGTCGTACGGTGCTGCCCAGGCGCTGCAATTCAAGTCGCGTGGTCTGCAACGTGTGCGTCTGGATCTGGTCAACAAACCCAGTAAGCCGCGCGACCAGAAGCCCGTTTACCAGACGGTCGCCGTGAACCATCCCCCGGTAGTAAAACTCCCGTAAAAATCATAAACTGGCTGGGATGCCCACAACATTACCCAGCGTCCCGAGCGGTGGCGTAAGCGACCGCAGCGACGATATTCGCAATGGTGCTCCGCGCCAGCGGCTCATCGTTGCCTTGGACGTCTCCACCGCCGCCGCCGCCCAGAAGATTGTGGCGGCGGTGGGAGACTCCGCGCTGACCTACAAAGTCGGCATGCAGCTCTATACGGCCGAAGGCCCACAAGTGGTGCGGGATCTCGTGGCCTCAGGGCGGCGCGTGTTTCTCGACCTGAAGTACCATGACATTCCGAACACCGTGGGTGCCGCTGTCGGCGAAGCGGCGAAGCTGGGCGTAAGCATGCTGACCGTGCACGCGTCGGGCAGCGGCAAGATGCTGCGCGCTGCGGTGGAAGCGGCGAAGACGCGGCCAGAGTTGATGGTGCTCGCCGTCACCGTGCTCACCAGCATGGACGGAAATGACCTGGAGAAAATCGGGGTTCGCGGCACGGTCGAGGACAGCGTGGTGCGGCTGGCCACGATCGCACTGGCCAATGGATGCCAGGGCGTGGTCGCATCGGCTCGTGAAGCCTCTACTCTGCGAGCGGAACTTGGAAACAAGTTCGCCATCGTAACCCCGGGCGTGCGTCCGGCGGGGACGAATGTGGGAGATCAGGTGCGCGTCGTGACTCCAGCGGAAGCCATCGCGTCAGGGGCGAGCTACATCGTCGTCGGGCGGCCCATCACGGAAGCTGCCGATCCGGCGGCGGAGACGAGGGCGATTCTGGGGCAGATTAGCGGGTAGTTTCATTCCGCACCAAGGTCGCACGAACGCGGTAGGATGTTGGCGGTATCTTGGTGGTATACTAGTGATTATGAAGGAGAAGACTTCTGTCACCCTCTCGAAAGAAGTCCTGACCGGGATTGACCGTGTCGCGGGATCGAAGCAGTCACGCTCAGCTTTCATCGAAGGCGTGCTGCAGCAGTACCTACGCCAAAGAGCGCGGGCACAACGGGACGCACGCGATGTGGAGATTATCAACCGCAACGCAGCGCGACTGAACCGCGACGCCGAGGACGGTCTTGACGATCAGGCTCCGGAAGAATAAACGGACACATTCCGCCGATTTATGAGACGAGGCGATATCTATCGTGTGCACCGGCCGGAAGGAGATCCCAAACGACACCGCAGCTATGTGGTGGTAAGTCGGCAATCCCTTATCGGTTCCACATTTTCTACGGTGATCTGCGCTCCGGTTTTTACCGATGGCGACGGCCTGTCAACGCAGGTGGCAGTGGGCACGAATGAAGGATTGAAACACGAGAGCTGGATTCTATGTGACAACCTGAGAAGCGTGCGGAAGTCTGATCTCACGCAGTTTGTAGGATCCCTTTCTTACCCAAAACTTCTCGAAATGGACGAAGCATTGAAGATCGCGCTGGCACTGGAGTAGTTCCGCGAGCGTGCAAGTCACATTCCAACTCACGCCGGAGGGCTGCCGCCAACACTTACTAGTTTGGCGCAATCTGCGACCTTGGAGGCGGTGGGGGATTCGTGCCGGATGCGTCTTCTTTGGGTTGGGGTTCGTTGTTGTCGTGCTCCAGTTATTCATTCAATCGGCAACGACCGTCAGCGTCATTCCAGGACTTATTCTCTCTGCGGGCTTCCTTACCTTGATATGGGCCGGTCCCTCGCTGTCAGCGCGCAGACCATACCGCAACACACCCTCCGCCCACGATCCTAATGACAATCGAGGCATCCGATGCTGGGTTACATGTCCACTCCATTCACGCCGATTGCAAGTAGCATGGTCGACCTATGTAGCGTGGGATGAAAATAAATACGTGTTCGTTGTCCTTCCGCAGCCCGAATCTCTCTTCCTATTCCCAAACACGCTTTCACCGCCGAACAACTACTGGAGTTTAGAAAGTTGCTCGGCCGCAACATCAGGGCGCGAAGCAAATAGAGGCAAAACGAAAGCCGAAGCAAGGAGGATGGCTCCTCCCCCTCCGGCTCTGGGAACTCGGAACCTGAAACTCGAAGCCGCCGCCTACAGCTTCTCGAAGAACTCACACGCCGAGCATGAGATGTAAACCCCGCCCGGGACGCCGCGTTCTCGGTCTTTCACGCGCTTGACGATGCGCGTAGCTTTGCCGCACTTCGGGCAATCGGTGCTCTTGGTCGTGTCCATGACCTTCTTACGGTCGGCTGTTTTTGCGATCTTGGCGCCTATTGCCATGTTGGAGGTCTCCTGATTCCTTCAATATTTGCGCAGCGCGATCCGCTTCTTCGTCACAGCGGATGTTGTGGATGGAATGTCTCCGAAGACTTAACCCAAAATGCGGGGATCCACTCTGGAAGACTCTTTGAAGCTGCGTCTCGATTCTCTTCCGTCGCTATTGATTTTACAGTAAGGTGAGGGCGGCTGTCTTGCGAGGCAACATGTAATGGACGGGAAATAGGTCCCCCCGGGGGCTGAAGCCCGACGGATTTGGGTGCGCTCATCTCGGCCCTGAAGGGCCGCTCTTCCACGGTTGGGGACGGGCTTATCGTTCCACGACCGCGGACAGTTTGTGGTTTCACGGTCGGGGACCGTTTGTGGTTTTGCGGGCGTGGACGGTTTGTGTTTTCCGGGCGTGAACGAGTTTTCCGGCACGCCTGGAAGTCGCGCACTTCCCAAACCATCTACGAAGTGGGACGGTTGAGGACGGTTCATGACGCGTGCGCTGGGACCAATCCTGAAAACAATTTTGTTCACGATCTTCGTGCCTGGGACTGTGGCCGTTCTGATTCCTTACTGGCTGATGGGCGGCTATCCGCCGCTCGCGGCGGGACCGCTGACGTTGCTGGGCGTTCTGATCACGCTCGTCGGAGCCGCAATCTACTTCCGCTGCGCGTGGGAGTTTGCGGTGCGGGGACTGGGAACGCCGGCGCCCATCGCTCCGACAAAGATTCTGGTGACTACTGCCCTGCACCGCTACCTGCGCAATCCGATGTATCTCGGAGTGGCGCTGGCGATCGTGGGACAGGCAGCGCTATTTGGCAGGCTTCACCTGGTGGAATATGCAGCAGTGATGCTGTTGATTGCCCATGTCTTCGTCATACTCTATGAAGAGCCCACGCTGCGACGGCAATTCGGCGAGTCGTACGAGGAATACCGGCGGACGGTGCCGCGCTGGATACCGAGGCCTCCAGGGGCAAGCCAGAACCATCACCACAAAGGGCACGAAGGATCACGAAGGAACTCCTCGGGTTGAAGTCCTTCATGATCCTCGTTGGTTGATGGTCTTGCTCATCACTCCACAATTCGTCCGCGCAGGACTGTGATCGACGCTTTTGGAATCTGGTAGAGGACATCTGCGCCGCCATCTACTTTCGATTTTGAGGGTGGACCGTCGGGATCGGCGTGTCCGCCAACGCCCTCGCGGTGCCACTGATATTCGTTGGAGCCGAAGGTGATGCGGTCCACCTCGCCTGAGAAATGGCGGCCGTGCTTACCGCCGGCGAATGCGACTTTCACGGCGTGGTCGTTGTACTGGTCGCGGTTGACCAACATGACTGACCATTGGCCGTCAGGACGCTCGACGGCATAGGCCGTCACCATCACGTTTCCGGCCGCATCGTTGACGTCACTTGCGGCTTTGTATTGCTTATGCGGGGCATCGATGGGCTGAACCCACTCTTTCGTGATGATTTGTGCCGCCAGATACTGCGGGGGATAGCCCAGCACCTTATAGTCCTGGTCGATCCACAAGAAATTCCCGAAGCCGCCCATTTCTCGCGGGTACGGCATGTAATGGAAATAGTAGGTCGCGCCCGCGCCCTCGCTCATCATTGTGCCAACGTAGTCCGCGAGCCACAGGCCGCTCTTCACGGTCGATGGAGGCGCGCCTCCTCCAATGTTTCCCTCGGTCATGAAGAAAGGGATATTCGACGGCAGGCCGTTGTCTTTCCAGACTTGCACGATGTGGCTGACGTAGCCGGGCTCGGGATAGAGATCGGCCCATGAATAGGTGGGACGATCCTGATACGGGTAATGTTCGAAAGAAAAGAAGGTGAAGTCGTTCAGCTGGCCGTGCGCTTTAAGGTAATCGAAGAAGCGGCCAATCCAGGAAACTTTTCCGTTGGCATCGGGCCAGACTTCGACGTCGCCGAATGTTCCCTCGAAGGGCGGGCCTCCGAGCTTCGCTTCGGGCACGAGTTTGTGAATCGCAGTCGCGAACTGTAAATACAACGCGCCGTAGTCTTCGGGGAGCATGTGCTGACCGTCGGCCTCTTCGCCCATCTCGACATAGGAAATGGGATAGTGGCGCTTGTAGAGATAGGCGATCTCATTGGCCGCGTCCTCGGGCGTGGCGTAGAGCATCGCGATCGGGACCATCGTCGGAAGTCCGCGGGTAACGCCGCAATTGAAGAAGAAATCAAATCCAACTTGATCTCCGCGAGATTGGTCGAGGTCGGTAGAAGCGGTCCACGGATCGACCGATGACGGCCATGTGACGGTCTGATCGCGGCTGGGAAAATGAGTGACGTAGTCGTTAAACGCTCCGTCGGCCGAGAGCGATCCGACATAGAGTTCGTTGATGGCATATCCCAGGCAGTTGCGCTTGTCGGCGGAGCCGTGAGTGTCACATGTGTTGGAGGATTCAGTCATCCAGATGCGGAGGTAGCGGACGGGAATCATCCAGGAAACAAGTTTCAGCGTGACTGTTCCGCCCTTGCCTTCGGTGATGGTTCCCATGGGAAAGGTCTGCCATGTGCCTTTAGTCGTGCCGTCGTAGAAGGGCTCGAGTTCGCCGGTCCAGAACTGCACTGCGTAGCGCTTCGCATAGGGATCGGCCCATGCGATCCGAATGGCGTTGACGTCGATCTTGCTGCCAAGGTCGATCATCACCCACTGCGGATGCAGCGAGTCGTCTTCGCCGGTAAAGGCCTTGGTCAGGTAGGGATTGCTTTTCCAATACGACTTGGGATCTCCGTCGGTGAGGCGCGACCAGCCGTTGCCGTCGCCGCGACTGAAGCCGCGATGTGGCAGCGGGTATGCCCACGAACTATGAATTTCCGCGCCGGGCTCGGCGCTGCCGACGAAATAACCCTCCTGCTTGTCGGCGTTGCTCCACGTGCCTGCGGGATTCCAGTGCCAGGCCTCAACCATCAACTCGGTGTTCTGGCGATAGGTCACAGGCTGCCATCCCGCCCCGAGGATTTCGTGCAGCAGCGGATCCTTCAGCAGATGGTCGGGCGTGCCGGTACGCAAGCGGTCGATGGCCGCGCCCAGAGAGCGGATGGGACTGAACGTGTTTGCCACATGGGCGGGATCGGCATCGACGGTGACTTTCTGCGCCGCGGCGGCATTTGACAGCACCAGCGAAGAAGTAGCCACCGCAAGAAATACGAGAAAACGGTTCTGGAGATGCAACCGGCCCCCTCGGTCGATCGAGGCATCACGCACGCCCAACGACCCTGGTATTGAATCGATTTAAAGGTGGGAAAGCTCGCCAAACAGCATACACCGAAGGCCTTTCCGACATTTGCACAAGCGCGCTTTTGGAGGAGTTTTTCCGACGCCCGACGGCGACGAAGTGGCGATAGAGACCGTTTTTGGTCCTGGAAAGACGAAATCGGGGTACAATGCTGACCGCCCTTAGACCGAGAGAAAACGTTCTGTTCTGGGGACCCCCAAACGCAACCGGGAATCGAAGCCGCCACTTCGCTGTGCAGAACGCTCTCCTCTCGTCGCCCGAAACTACTGTCCGAAACAATCGCCTGAAACAATCGCCTGACACGACAAGGATCTGTGGAGAAGAATTCCTATGACAAATTTACGAAGTTTCGCCGCTGTTGTTTGTTTGCTATTGGCCGCAGCCCAGTTCTCGAGCGCACAACGTTGGGTTCCGCTCGCGAATCAACCAGACGTGAATCTGGGACTCGGCAACCCTCTCTTGCTTACAGACGGCACAGTCATCTTGCACGAGGCCTGCGGACCGCAATGGTGGCGTCTGGTTCCGGATCAATTCGGAAGCTACATCAACGGCACTTGGAAAAGGATCGCCTCACTGCCAGCGGGGTACGCTCCTCTCTATTTCGGTTCCGCGGTGTTGCCGGATGGCCGCGTCATGATGGCGGGCGGAGAGTACAACGCGACCAACGGAAACTGCCAGCCGGTGTGGACTAACCAAGGCGCGATCTATGACCCGAAAGCCAATAAGTGGACGATGGTCGCTCCGCCAGCAGGCTGGCAATCAATCGGCGATGCCCAGAGCGTTGTTTTGCCCGATGGCACCTACATGCAAGCGAACTGCTGCAGCACCGAGAGCGCGCTGCTGGATGCAACCACGTTGACCTGGAGGATCACGGGCGCAAATAAGAAAGATGTGAATGACGAAGAGGGCTGGACTCTTCTGCCCGACGGCACGGTGCTGACCGTAGACGCCTACGTGTTCGGCTACCAAAAGAATGGCAAGCGATATGAAATCTACCATCCATCAACCGGGAGGTGGACGACCCCCGGGAGTACGCCCGTGCAACTCTGGGATTCCTATCCAAATGCAAACCAGGCGTCTTATGAACTGGGGCCCGGTGTTCTGAGGCCCGACGGGACAGTCTTCTACCTGGGTGCAAACGGCGCTCCAGGACAAGCCGGACATACCGCCACCTATAGCACCAAGACGAAAACCTGGACTGCGGGACCCGACATCCCCGACGGAATGGATGTTGCCGACGGACCAGCGGCGTTGCTGCCGGGTGGAAACGTTCTGTTCCAGGCCAGCCGGGGTATCTTTAACACCGGGTCCAAGTTCTTCACGTGGAATGGAAGCAAATTTAGCGACGTCACGGGGGGCAACACCGACGCACCAAACATTTCCTCTTACTGGGGGAATATGATGCTGCTGCCCACCGGTGAGGTGCTGTACACCGACTTCGGCAACGTTTGGGTATTCCAAAGCAGCTTGAATCCCAAGAGTGCATGGCTCCCGCAAATTCTCTCGGTGCCTACGGATCTGAAGCCGGGGCAATCCTATGTTGTGTCGGGCCTGAACTTCAACGGATTCTCGCAAGGCGCAGCATACGGTGACGACGTCCAGGCGGCCACGAACTATCCCCTGGTACAAATCACGAACAGGGAGAACGGTCGGGTGTACTACGCGCGGACTCACGGTCACAGCACGATGGGAATTGCCTACACCTCACCGGCATCGACCAATTTCGATGTACCCGGCAACATCGAGTCCGGCCTCAGTGACTTGCGGGTGGTGTGCAACGGCATTGCGTCGACTCCGGTCACGGTGAACATACAGTAGCAAGCGCACCTGGAAGCCGTGCAGGAATCCAAATGGGATGGGCCGGAGCGCCGTTTTCAGAAATGGAGCTACCGGCGCATCCGATCATTTCACCGACGGTGTCCTGAGCTTTTGTTGTGAAAACTCAGGACACTGTCGCATCCTTCGCCACGTTGACCGACGTCCCTCTGCCCTGCTACCGTCATTTGTTTGCCCTCTCGCGTGCGGACGGCTCTGCCGGACGGCAAACGTGATTTCCGTTGCGCCCGAGCCGCAGTCCAGAGTTCGTAACCAGGGAGATTTTCCATGCCTGCTATCAAATTTCGCGGTGTCGATTTCATTCAGTACGATTCCCTGCTGACGGATGACGAGCGGCTCGTGCGCGACACCACTCGCCAGTTCATCGAAGACAACCTGATTCCCATCATCGAGGAATGCAACCGTGCCGGGCGCTTTCCGCGCGAACTGGTCAAGCCGATGGCCGATCTCGGTTTCTTTGGTGCGTCGCTGAAGGGCTATGGGTGCGCCGGGATGGGCAATGTGGAATACGGCTTGATGACGCAGGAACTGGAGCGCGGCGACTCGGGTGTGCGCAGCTTTGTAAGCGTGCAATCGGGCCTGTGCATGTATCCGATTTATGAGTTCGGCAGCGATGAGCAAAAGCAGACTTGGCTGCCTCCGATGCAGAAAGGCGAGAAGCTTGGCTGCTTCGGGCTGACGGAGCCTGACTTCGGCTCGAACCCCGGAGGCATGCGCACGCGGGCCAAGAAAGTCGGCAATGAATACGTAATCAATGGCGAGAAGATGTGGATCACGTCGGGCACAATCGCCGACATCGCGATCATCTGGGCGAAGGTCGAGAACGAGAATGACAAGATTCGCGGCTTCCTGGTCGAGACGAATCGGCCCGGATTCAAGGCCGATGACATTCACGGCAAATGGTCGCTACGCGCGTCAGTGACGTCGGGGCTGTCGCTGCAGGACGTGCATGTGCCGGAGTCAAATCTGCTGCCGAAAACGGGCGGGCTGCGGTCTCCGCTGATGTGCCTGAACCAGGCGCGCTATGGCATCGCATGGGGAGCTCTCGGGGCCGCGATGGCATGTTACGACTGTGCGTTGCAATACTCGCTGCTGCGCAAGCAGTGGCGCAATCAGCCCATCGCCTCGCACCAACTCGTGCAAGACAAGCTCACCTGGATGATCAGTGAAATCACGAAGGCACAGTTGCTGGTGCTGCAGGTGGGCCGGTTGAAGGACGCGGGCAAGATTGAGCCGCAACATATTTCGATGGCGAAGCGTAACAACGTGTGGATGGCGCTGGAGTGCGCTCGCCTGTCACGCGACATACTGGGCGCGAATGGCGTGGCCGATGACTATCCAGTCATGCGGCACATGATGAATCTGGAGTCGGTGAAGACCTACGAAGGTACGCACGACGTGCATTCCCTGATCATCGGGCAGAGCATCACGGGGATTGACGCGTTCTAGCGGGAACACCGGCTGTCCGTCGAGCGAAACTCGATGGGATCGCGGCATAGCATCGCCGGGCTGCGCCCGGCGGACAGCCGAGGGCGGCTGTCCCCACATGAACCGTTTACAAGGGCACGCTCCATGACTCCAGAGAAGATGCGGCGGGTTGCGATGGCGGGGATGTTCCTCTCGGGTGTGCTGGCCTGCCTTGATGCGGTCAAGGAGGCCCGGATCTTCTGGCCTCCGGATGTGCTGTGGGAGGGACTGACGAATCCGAACCGGCTCAAAATGGGAGTGGGGATCGCGCTTATCGTAGTCAGTTTTGTGATGTCGGTGGTGCAGTCGCGCTCGACATCAGGGCGGTGAAGGTGCGCGTTTACGCCACGGGGACCGCAATCCTCGCCTGGACCGCTCTCGCGCTGCAGTGTTATCTCACGGTTACGCTTTCGATCTCGAATGGCGAGACGCTGGTCGCGGGTCTGATCACCTTCTTCAGCTACTTCACCGTCCTCACGAACCTGCTTGTGGCCGTGGTTCTCAGCTGTTCGGCTTGGGCTCCGAAAGCCGGTCCCGGCGCTTTCCTCGCGAGGGTCACGGTGCAGTCCGCGACTGAGGTGTACATTGCGATCGTCGCAATCGTCTATTCACTGCTGCTGCGTCACATATGGAATCCGCAGGGTTGGCAGAAGGTCGCCGACGTGCTCCTGCACGATGTGATTCCCTTGCTGTATGTCGCGTATTGGGTGATCTTCGTACGGGAGAGTTCCCTGATGTGGAAGCATGCTGTTTGGTGGGTGACGTATCCGGCTGCTTATTTTGCCTATACGTTGGTGCGGGAAGCGGCGTTGGGCTGGTATCCCTATCCGTTTCTCGACGCGAATTCTTTGGGATATTCGCGGGTGTCGATCAATGCGGTATTGCTGCTCGCGGCGTTTCTACTGACGGGGTTGCTGGTTGTCGGGATCGGAAGGTGGATGGGGCGAACCGCGACCAACAGCAGTTCCTACTCTCACTGACCAACTCGCCGGGCCGTGCGCGGCGGACGGCCGATGGCGGCCGTCCCCGCATAATCAATCCAGATTCACCTATTCAACACACATTCTCCACATCTTCAACCGTACATCTCTTCCAGCAATTCGTACGCGCGGCGCAGGTGCGGGATGACGATGCTGCCTCCCACCACGAGCGCGACATTGAGCGATTCTTCCTGCTCGGCGCGAGTCACGCCCAGGCGGTAGGCCTGGATGGCGTGGTACATGACGCAGTCGTCGCAGCGCAGGCAGGCCGAGGCTACGAGTCCCATCAACTCTTTCGTCTTGGCCGGGAGCGGGCCTTCCAAGTACGCGTTGTGATCGATGTTGTAGAAGCGCTTCACCAGGAAATTGTTCGCTTTATCGACATTGGCATTGAGTCGGGCGCGGGTCTCGATGAAGCGGCGCGCGATCTCGCTCTTGTCGGCGACGTACTTCTCGGTGAAAAGATACGTGGGCTCTTTGCGTTCCGGGCGGTCGGGAGTTGGGCGCTCCGCCGTCGCGGAATGGTCGCTGGAGGTTGTGCTCATGGGCAAATAGTAGCAGAGGCAGGTGCGGCGTGAGCGTGCTGCAATGTGGCCAGGCATTCTTTTCGTCGCTGCGGTCGGTAGAGCTACGCGGTGGGCTTGTCTCGAGGAGGCTCGACTGCCAAAAATTCTTCTGCGAAGCGGCGCGCGTACCCTTCGAGCAACCTCGGAATCTTCTGCGGATCGGACGATCGGAGTACCAACCCTGCGTGGTGATGCTTCTTGATACGGAGGTACACTTCCGGGTCGTTGTAGGGCGAGGTGTCGGGATTGTCCTGCCGCGCTAGCGAGAGGATCACGCCGGAATATTCTTCCCGCACAGGCGGCAATGTGTAGCTGCCATCGCCGCCGGAGACTTCAATGCGCGCCCACTCGCGCCAGAGGTTGATTTCCGTGGCAGCTTCGACCATTTCGTTGATGTAGGCTCCGCCGACGCGCGCCGCACATTCGAGAAAATAGAAGTGGCCGTCGGCATGTGCCCGGATGAATTCGGCGTGCGCGACTCCGCGCACTAGGCCTAGCGCCGCGATCAGTTCGCGATTGATCGCGCGTAATCCCGAGTCCTCTTCGCTTCCCCGTGGCACTGTGAATGTCGTGAAGATTCCCCCGCCTTGAGCCACGTTCATGGGGGGCTTGCCGTATTTGCTGACGTTGGCGAAGACGACTTCATTCTCGGACACGACAGAGTCGACGTGGAAGACATCGCCGGGGAGAAATCTCTCCAGCAAGTAGGAAGACTGCTTGTCGCGCAGCTGTTCAAGCAGCGGCCACAACTCTTCGGCCGCGAGAATCTTCTTGATGCCGATCGCAGATGCCTCCTGCCGAGGTTTGAGCACCCACGGACCGGGCGCCTGCTCCAGGTAGTAGCGGATGTCAGCATGATTCACCACCGGCACGAAATCGGGCACGCGCACATGGCGATCCAGCGCACGCATGCGCATGGCCAGCTTGTCTCGGAAATAGCGCATGGTGGTGAGGCCCATGCCGGGAATGCGCAGATGCTCGCGAAGAGTGGCAGCGGTCTCCATGTCGTATTCATCGAGCGCCACGATACGGTCGAGTTTGTGGTTGCGGGCAAGATGAGTCACGGCGCCTACGATGTCGGCAAGGGCAATCTCCTCGGGAAGGTAGAAGGTGTCGGCGAGGCTTTCGCGCGGCCAATCGGCGTCGCGCAGTTTTTCTGCGGTGAGTAGGATGACGCGGCAGCCCTGGCGCCTGCACTCGCGCATGAACTCCTGCCCTTTCTCGTAGGTGGTAATGCAGAGGAAAGTCAGCGGGCGGTCAGGCATGGGATTCATTTCGCGGAGGTCTGCGAGAATATCATGGCGCACGCTGGCCCGAGGATCAATTATTCCGATGCCGCGAAGCACCCGATGAGGATCCCGGCTCGACGGCCGATTGGGCAATTTCGGCGGCTCTGATAAACTTTTCCGACATGCCGGATGCAACGCAACGCCGTAAAAACACTGCGCCCTGGTGGGGATTTTTGTTCGCCCTGGGAGCGATCGGCTGCAACATCGCATTCTTTGCGAGTCCTCCCTTGCAGGGAGCACTTCCCTGGCTGAGCCTGTTGTTCGCCGTCCTGGCGCTCGTCTTTCTCGCCGCTGGACTGGGGCGAGCGTTTGGCCAGGCGCATGTCTATCGCGGCAAAGTGCTGAGCGTCGTTCTGACGGTGATTGCTCTGTTTCCCCTCGGAATCTCCGCGTTCGCGTTCGTCAAAGCCCGCGAGTTGCCCGGTTCTACTGCGGCGCCACAGGTGGGGCAGAGAGTCCCTGACTTCACTCTTTCCGATACTTCAGGGCAGCCGGTATCGCTCGATCAGCTTCTCGCTCCGACTGGCTCCGCTTCTACATCTCAATCGCAAGCCCAGGCTCCCAAGGCGGTGTTGCTGATTTTTTACCGCGGCTACTGGTGACCTTACTGCAACCTCGAGTTACGAGGTGTGGAGAAACGGCTTCCGGAGTTCGCAGCGGCGGGCATACGTCC
Organism: uncultured Acidobacteriaceae bacterium; assembly: GCA_963710885.1. Classification (GTDB taxonomy): domain Bacteria; phylum Acidobacteriota; class Terriglobia; order Terriglobales; family Acidobacteriaceae; genus Sulfotelmatobacter. The sequence continues at coordinate 268,128 of CAVQCF010000045.1, read as the reverse complement.
GGTCGCGATCAGCGTCGACGCGCCGGAACTGTCGCGCGATCTGGCTCACAAAGCGGGATACACTTTCCCGATTCTTTCTGATCCCGATACCGCGGTGATTCAGCGCTACCACTTGCTGCACACGGGAGGCGGGCCGGATGGGCACGACATCGCACGGCCAGCCGAGTTTCTGGTGGACTCGTCCAAGATTGTTCGCTGGACCAACTTCACCGAAGACATCCGCGTCCGAGCTCGCGCCGACGAGATGCTGGCGGCCGCGAAGCAACTGCGCTAGCGTTCGTGATCCGTTTGCGTCCGGGACGATCGCACCCACGCCGCGACCAGCGAGGCCAGCACGACAAACACGATGGTCCAGATCATGTAGAGAGTTTCCTGCTCGATGGCATGATGCATTCTTTCGTTCAGTTCGAAGCCCATCGCAAGAAACACATTGTCAACAAGGCCATGGACAGACTGCATGATTTTCCACACCATGCTGCCATCGCTGCGCAGCCCGCTCAAACTGAGTCCGCCCAGCAGTCCGGTGGTGCCCGCCTGGAATCGGTCGCTGGCCGTGGCCACGACAATCACCGACAGCAACGAGCCATTCATCAATCCCGCCAGGAAAGCGCACAGGATCGGCCAGTCGATATAGATTCCCAAAGCCGCGAGTGCAACGTTCACCAGAACCCACAGACCACCCAGAAGTGGCACCCAAATCCCGTTTGAGGACGGCGCCTCGGGCTTGGGAATCGAAAGGACCTGATCGGCTACAGCTGACATAAAACCTCCAAACGGGTCTGACCCATAGTGCGCGAGAAGAGGAATTCGTTTCGGGAGCAGATTGCGTGCGACGCGTGCGAGTGCAAGATCGATCTTGTAGAGAGAATTCAGGGTGTGGTCCAAGGCGTCTTTCAATCCCTCCCGCGGTTGCGATATAGTCTCAACCCGGCGCGCAACTGCGGCATCAAAGCGCGCTCGGGAGACCGTAAATGGGTACGCAGACTCGTCCGGAAGGTAAGGCCCGCGTTTTCGGGGAGAACATTGAGAGCGACCTGGCGTCGCGCTTCCTGCGCGTGGTGGAAGTGGCCGCGATCGAGTCGGCCCGCACTATGGGACAGGGCGAGCGCAAAGTCAGTGATCAGGTGGCCACCGAGGCCATGCGGCGAACCATGGATTCCATTCCCATGCGCGGCACGATTGTGATCGGTGAGGGCGAGCGTGACGAGGCGCCCATGCTCTATATCGGGGAGAAGGTGGGGGCCGAGTTTCCCGATGGCACCGAGGTCCCAGAAGTCGACATCGCGGTCGACCCGCTCGAAGGCACGAATCTGTGTGCCACGGGGGCGCCGGGGGCGATTACTGTGCTCGCTGCGTCCGAGCGCGGAGGCTTGCTCAACGCGCCCGACTGTTACATGGAAAAGATCGTTGTCGGCCCGTCGTGCAAAGACGCGGTGTATATCGACGCACCGGTATCGCACAATCTGAAGAACATCGCCCGGCGGCTGGATCGCGATGTGGAAGACCTGGTTGTGATCGTGCTCGACCGTCCCCGGCACGAGAAGCTCATCGCCGATATTCGAGCTTGCGGAGCACGCATCCGCCTGATCGGCGACGGTGACCTTTCCGCCGGAATTGCGGCGGCCGTGATTGGAACTGGAGTGCACGCCGTCATGGGATCGGGCGGGGCGCCGGAGGGCGTCATCACCGCGGCTGCGGTTCGCTGTCTAAATGGCTACATGCTGGGCCGGCTGGTGGTGAAGCCCGAGCACGAAGAGCGTCTGGAGCGGATGGGGATCAAGGACAAGAATCGCATCTATGAAGCGGAAGACCTCGCTCCAGGCAAGCAGTTGATTTTCGCCGCCACGGGAGTGACTGACGGCGCGCTGATGAAGGGCGTGCGCTTCTTCGGCGAGGGAACACGCACTTCTTCCGTGATCATGACGCTGCGCACGGGGAAAGTGCGGTTTGTGGAAAGCATTCACCTGGAGAAGAGTCCGGATGTGAAGGTGCGGTTCTGAAGATTGACAGCCCGCTCCCAATCATCTAGACTATTCATCTAGATGATTAGGAGATTTGAGTATGCGAACCATCGGGCTGTTTGAAGCCAAGCAGAAATTATCGGAACTGGTCGAGAGGGCAAATGAAGGCGAACGCATCGGCATCACGCGCCGCGGAAAGCTGGCCGCCATCATCGTTCCCGCTCGCGAAGATGTCAGTCTGAAAGACGCTTTTGCGCAGATCGAGCAGATCCGGATGCGGGCCAAGGCCCTGCCCAAGGGCACGACTGTTAAAGATCTAATCGAAGAAGGACGGCGGTGAAGCGTTTTGTTCTTGACGCTTCTGTGCCACTGGCCTGGTTCGTAGATCGCCAGATCGCGCCTTACGCCACGGATGTCAAGCAACGGTTGATGGCAGGTGACCGTGCTGTGGTTCCGTCAATTTGGCGGCTTGAAGTGGCAAATGGAATTGTAATGGCGGAAAGACGAGGCATTCTAACCCCGTCCGACATCGCGCCGGCCTTGCAGAATCTGGAGATTGTGATCGCTCAGTCCATCGATGAGAGCGCGCGCCCAGTCCCAATGAGCCATGTCATCGCCACTGCCCGGCAGTTTCAACTTACCGCATATGATGCAGAATACCTGGACACCGCGAGGCTCCAGCAGCTTCCCCTCGCCACTCTGGACTGGAAACTCGAACAGGCAGCAACCCAGGCTAGCGTCCAGCTGGTTCGATGAGACTTCGCTATTTCAGGTAATACGAATCCTTCTTCAACTCCTCCGGGATGGGTGGGAATGGCGGCCATTCCTGGGAGTATCCCTTGAGCAGCGGAGTCGCGACCTCGGAGCGCAGCGTGCCGTCATGCACCGCGAACTTATGCGGATTGCCTGGTGAATATCCTTCCCACAAACACACGCCTGCATACGCGCCGTCATTGCGCAGAACATAGTACGTCATGTCCATGTAGCGGAGTTTGGTCATGTCGCCGTTGTAATTGCGGACGATGCGTTTGAGCGCGTCCATGCCGGCTTCCTGCGGAGACATGCCGTGACGCATATTTTCGACGATGGTGTGCGCTCCGGCGACTTTGATGTTCTCTTCCCCGGCGCCGGTTGCGCCCGCGGAACCGATGTCCTGATCGGTATAGCAGCCCGCGCCGATGATGGGCGAATCACCGCAACGGCCGGGCAGTTTGAAAGCCAACCCGCTTGTAGTGGTGATGCCTGACATTTCTCCTTTGTCGTTCAGGACCGAGCAGTGGATCGTGCCGGTGGGCGGAAACAGCACGCGGTGCACGGCCGCAAGTTGGAATTCGGGCTCAATGCCGAGATCGGCAGCGCGCTGTTGCAGTTGCTGAATGCGATCGTGCCAAACTTCGGCTTGCGGTTTGGACTGGGGCGCGGGTGGATGCCAATGCGGATCGGCCATGCCCGGTCCCCACCAGTCGCGGTCGGAATTGAATTCTTTCCATAGCAGCCAGATCTTGCGGGAGCGCTCGGTCAGCAGGTTCTCGCGCGGAAAGCCCATGGCCACGGCGAATTTTTCTGCGCCCTCCCCGACCAGCATGACGTGGCCGGTGTGCTCCATCACGGCCCGCCCGACCATCGAGACATTCTTGATGTTCCGTACACCACCGACCGAGCCTGCACGGCGTGTAGGCCCATGCATGCAACAGGAGTCCAGTTCAACCACACCTTCTTCGTTGGGCAAGCCGCCCAGGCCGACCGAGTCGTCTTTGGGATCGTCCTCGGGACCTTTCACGACGCGGATGCCGGCCTCGAGCGTATCGCCGCCGCCTTTCAGGTAAGCGTACGCCGCTTCCGTATAAGCATAGCCGTTGTGGGCGCAAATGATGACTGTGCGCTTGGGGGAATCTCCGCTAGCCGCATGGCCCTGTTGGCTGCTTTGGGCGAGCGCTTCGGGAAAGGCAGCGTGCCCTCCCATCCCGGCGGCAACGGTTCCGAGCACGGACGACTTCACGAAATCACGGCGCGAGAATGTCACGAATCCTCCCGATTGCTGTCCGCTGGCGACGACTAAGCTGCAGGCGAACCGGGAAGCATATCACGGGGTGGGTGCGGCGTTCACTCGGTGGGTCAGATCCCGCAGCAAGAAAAGCCTCAACCCGGAAGGACACTAAGGATCACGCAGGAATTCGCGAATGAAAGATCTCGTTCGTGTACCTCGCACCCGAGTTCATTTCTTTACCAAGTCCAGCCAGTTCGTCGTGACTGTGAAGGGCGCCGTGCTGCCTGGCCCATAGCTCGTCATGTAGACCTTCTGTCCGTCCCGAAGGACAGCGTAATAGTTCAAGATCGGATGGGCGTCGAGGTCGAAAAGAGATTGCGGAGTATCTCGTTCAAAGTGGTCGCCGGTGATGCTCACGGCGGCAGACATCAGGGTGGCCAAGGAGGTGTTGGTAAAGAACAGCTCTTTCTCGTCTCCTCGCCAGACCGGGGCCGTCCCTCCGCCGTTCGACAACTGCCATTTGCCGCCCGAGATCGAAGGAGTCCCATCCGGTGCTGTCCGGAAAGGCACAACATAGACTTCAGGCAGACCCGATTCACTCGACGAATAGGCCAGCCATCTGCCGTCCGGGGATAGTGCGACACCGTAGGTTCCCATCTTCGCAGACAACAAAGGCGTCGACTTGCGCGAGCCGTCGAGCGCAAGGGCGCTGACTTCGCCAGGACCACGGTAGATCAGGAATTTCCCATCTGCGGTCCACGCGATGGGGTAGAGTTTTTGCGGCGTAGACTCTCCGCCCACGTTGCCCCTCTGAACTGGGAGCTTGAGCAAAACCTCTTCGGCGCCGCCCCCGGAGACATCTTTGGCGATGACGGTGTCTCCGTCGGCGTCGACGCGGTCGAAGGCCAGTGTCTTGCCGTTCGGCGACCATACGGGCGAGAAGGAGTGCTGGTCGAAGGTGAGCTTGGTTTTGGTGTTCTTGCGCAGATCGAAGACCCAGATGTCATTCAACTGGCCGGAGGAGAGCCCCAGAGAAGCAGCCAGCTGATCTTCCTTCGGGGAAAGCATGACAGTCTGAATCAGGTCTTTTTCCTCACTCACCACAGTCTGCTTCCCGCTGCGGTCATACGAAAGGAGTCGCGTTCCCGCCACCACCGCGCCGGGTTGGTAAATCAAAGTGAGGCCCGATACAGAGAAAGCCGCAAAGTTGAACTGAGGATCGTTTTGCACGTGCTCGGCCACGATTGTGGGCTCGCCGGCGAAGCGCCCCGTCGCGGGGTCAAAGGCCCGGACCATTAGACTGTTGTCAACAACGTACAGCAGATAGTTGTTGGAAAATATCGCGTTTGAGGTGACCTCTTCCAGCATGACCAGTTTGGGAGAGTCCAAAGAAGCCTCCGCCACGTGCGCGGTGGGGATTTGCGGAGCCTGCGCGACGAACAGAAAGTGCTTTTGATCGGGAAGAAACTGGGGAAAGCGATGGCTGGTCTCATGCCGCGCTTCGTCGAGGGTAGTGAGTTGGACAGGCTTGCCGCCGGACGCGTCTACCCGGAACAGAGCCCCGGCACGCATGCCAAAAAGGATGACACCGTCGGTGGACCAGGTCCCGCCACGACCCTCGAGAGCATCGCAGATAGGAATCGCGCTTCCGCTCGACAGATCGAGCTTCTTCAGCTTTCCCGCAGCAAAAAACGCCAGAAACCTTCCGTCCGGCGACCAAAACGGATACATGGCTCCTTCCGTGCCGGGGAGGAAACGCGCTTCTATCGAATCGAGCGAGCGTAGCCACAGACCGGCCGTTCCAGTTTTGCCGTGCGTGAAGGCCGTGAACGCGATCTTGCTTCCATCGGGCGAAGGAACTGGAGGTCCAGACAGGCCGCGGAAGTTGAAGTAGGTGTTGGGCGGCGGGTTCACTTCGAACTGGCTCAGGCGCGCCGGGCTCTTCGACCATCGTGTACCTACAACAAATGCTGCCGCGATCATCACGCCCGCCGCTAGCAGCAACCAAAGGAGCTTTCTGCTGCGTGGAGAAGCCTCGACCGGTTTGGGCTCTTTCGCAGCCCACTGCAGTTGCCGCGAGACGTCGGCACAGCTTTGCCAGCGTTCGTCCGGATCCTTCGCGATGCAGGTGGCGATCACGTGCTCCAGTGCAGGCGGCGAGAGGGGCTGCATCGCGCTCAGCGGCTTCGGTTCAGCCGCCAGAATCGAGGCAATGGTGCTGACCGTTGTCTTCCCTTCAAACGCGCGTTTGCCGGTAACCATTTCGTACAAGACCGAGCCCAGGGCAAAAATGTCGCTGCGCTTGTCCGCTTCTTTGCCTTCCAGTTGCTCGGGCGCCATGTACTGGATGGTGCCCACGATGCTGCCTTCGGTGGTCAACGGCTGCGACATCGTGGCCAGCGAGTTGGAGGTAGGCAGGTTCCCCAAGGGCGCTGCTGAGGCCTTGGCCAAGCCGAAGTCCATCAACTTCGCTCCCGACTTGGTCAGCATGATGTTGCCCGGCTTGAGGTCGCGATGGACCACGCCGCTGCGGTGTGCCTGTTCCAGACCCTGGCAAACCTCAGTCCCGACGCGGAACACCTGCTCCAGCGTCAGCCTTCCCTTTCGGAGGCGATCTCCTAAGGTCTCACCTTCCAGATATTCCATGACCAGGTAGTTGAGCCCGTCATGCGCGCCGACATCGTAGAGGTGGCAGATGTTGGGATGGCTCAACGATGAGATAGCGCGGGCCTCGCGGTCAAAGCGCTGCAGAGCTTCGGGATTCGAAGAGAGATGCGAGGGAAGAATCTTGATGGCGACGGTGCGATCCAGGCGCGTGTCGCGGGCGCGATACACTTCGCCCATGCCGCCCGCACCGAGCGGCGATTGAATCTCGTAGGGCCCCAGCCGCGTACCCGAGGAGAGTGCCATTGTTGGGCCGCAATTATAGTGTCATTCTCGGGTGGCGACAATTTCCGCGCACGCCGACTCCCAGCAGACATCTCGATCGTCAGCGACTGGCGAATCGGCGCAGGCGGCCGGGATAGGCCGCGCCTGCTTTGCTCTAATTGTTCGGCCACAGCGGCGTTGAGATCGGCTGCACGTTTTCTGAGCGGTAAGCGCAGCAGCGCGGCGATATTGCCGACCTTGTCGAACTCCGCATCGTCCTTCACGTAGAAGGTTTCAATATCGCGGCGAATGACCCAGGGCAGAATCGCCTCACCAACGTCAACGATTTCCTGCGTCGCGCGGCCGCAAGCCGGACAGTAGCTGACCAGATGAGCATCGATGTGGCCGCATCCGGAACACTCGACGGCGTGGGCCTGCAGATTTTCGCCGATCAGCAGGGTCTGCACTTCTCCCAGTTCGAGCGAACGCAAGTACGCGGCGCAGTCCGGTCACGCCGCGCCCGTTGCTGCGCGCCTGGCCCAACGCCTGGCTGACCAGATCGCGGCGGCGATCGGCTTTGCCAGCGGTCGACAATTTGCTGTGCGTGGCGCACGGATCTCATCGCGGGTGGCGTGCGCCAGATCCGCATGGAAGCGGCCGATCAGGGCCTGACTCACGTAAGAATGCAGTTGCGGCTCGAGCAGCGGAGCGGTGAGAATCCTGGCAAGCCAGAATCCATTTCTCGAAGACGCCTTTCTCCAGCAAATCCTTCAACGATCTCCGCCACATTCTTGAAGTGCTGGCGAGTTTCGTCTTCCACGCGGCGCTGGGCGTGGCCTCCGTCATAGCCGGCATATCCGTCGCTGCGGCCTTTGCGGCGAGGCAGCGGATGGAACAAGTCCTCGCGCTCGCGTCAACTCGCCCAGGCGAAGATCGAAGATGCGGGCCCGGTGCCGGTCGACCAGCACGACGCCCAGCAGAGGAGAGGCGCCGAACAAATGCGCAATCGGCTTGAGATGGAAATGGCGGTCGAACGAAAAGTTGCGTACTCGGAAGGCTGGCGGGCAAATCATATTCGCGCCAGAGGTTTTGCGCGGCGCAGGCGAACACGGCCTTGCCGTGGGTTCCGTTGCTGCGCAGTTCAGCCGACAGACGCAGGATGCGATCCAGATCGGCGCGGGCCGTCTGTCTTTTCTTTCCCGCTCCGTCTTGCTTGTCCAGGGTGCGCAAGGCTTCGCGCACCAGGTCCTTGACGAGAATCGTGTCTTCTTTGTGCGCCTTATTGCGCGGCGCGGACGGCTGAAAATAAAAACTGACAGCACAAGATTTTGCATCCTGAAATTCAGCTAACTCTCGGATTTGTTCTCGAGTAATGGTCATGAATGACCTCCCCAAAGATTGAGATTGGATTTAAGCGGCGCCGGTCGGAGCGAACCGGCCTTGAAACTGTTTGGCCAGGCCGGGCGCTTTGCGTAAGTGGTCGCGCGCGGCAGAAACGAAGGCGAGCACGCGCTCGGCCGGGACGCCCGGTGATCGCCACAATTTCATCGACGCTGAAGCCTTCGACGGCGTGCAGAATGAAGGCCTCGCGCGGTCCGGAGCCGAGATCGCGCAGGGCGGACGCGATCAGGCGCAAGAAGCTCGTCGGAGGCCATGATCTGCTCGGGCGTAGCCACGCGTGCGTCGGCAATGACGGTCGCGCCGGTGATGGATTCGTCGGGCTGGTGAAACTGCAGTTCTGGTTCGTCGCTGCCCTTCACGTTGCGCGGGCGTGCAGAGTCTTCCAACGGCATGGCGTGGCCGTTGCTTTCGTCGGTGCGTGAAAGTTCGTCCAACGATCGCGAGCGCCAGGCGATAGAGCCAGGGCTCGAGCGCCAGTCGCTCAGGCTTCTCCTGACCAGTCCCCAGGGCGGCGGCGATGGTTTCGTCAATGACTTCTTCTTTGGAGACGCTATCGGGGGCAATCGATTCCTGCGCCTCGCGGAAATAGATTTCGCGCTCGACAAAGCGCTCGAGGCGCGACAGGTTGACGTTCACGTAGGAGCGAACGTCGTCCGCGGAAATGGTTGGCGGGAAAACGGCGGCGAGCGTCTGCTCGAATGGAACTTCGCGCACTGACGGCGCCGGGCCGGGCGCTGTTCGCCGCGTTTGCCGCGCTGCCACTTGTGCGACGCGCGCAGAATTTCTTTGTGCTTGTTGACCTGCTGCAGCAGATCCTCAAACGCACTCTTCACCGCAGCTGCGGCGCGTCGGAGCCGAGACCTGCACTGCCATTTGTCCCGACGGCAAGCGCAGGTTCAGCGAAACGCTGGTGCCCTCGCGGGGCGAGATTTCCTCGACCATGCCCTTCAAGTGGATGAGTTCGGGACGGAAAACCTGCAGGCGTTTTTGCAGTTTTTCGATCTGATGTTGGATGTCTTTTTCGACGGCGGGAATTTTATGAAGACGGTAACTGACGTGAACGTTCATAGCGCCTCGGCCTTGCTATACGAAGTGCGCAACCAAGTGCTTTCTTTACGCCGATTGTACACCCGGTGGAAAAAACGCAAGCGGAGAATTGAACGGCTTGCAGATTAAGATGGCCGCATTCGGGAATCCGTTGCAAACGGAAATACTCGGTGACCTGGTCGAGCCAACTCTGCGGTTTGCAACCTTGAGAACGTGCAGGATATGATCCCGGGACGATGATCCTGTCCAAACTTCCTTTGCTGGCACTTCTCACTGCCTGTCGCCTGCGCGCAAGCTCCGTCTTCCAAAAGAAGTTGAAAGCGTCTATCCTGACGCGCACGCGCTCTATCTTGATCTGCATCAGAATCCCGAACTTTCGGCGCATGAAACTGCAGACCGCGACGAAGCTGGCCGCGCGCTTGCGCAGCGCCGGGTATGACGTGACCGAACACGTGGGCGGGACCGGAGTGGTCGCGATTCTCAAGAACGGGCCGGGCCCCGTGATTATGCTGCGCACGGAACTGGATGCGCTTCCGGTGGAAGAAAAAACCGGCCTGCCCTACGCCAGCAAAGTGCACACGAAAGATGACGCCGGACATGACGTTCCGGTGATGCATGCCTGCGGGCACGATCTGCACATGGCGGCCCTTCTGGGCACAGCCGAGATCATGGCGCGCAGCAAGAATACCTGGCACGGAACGCTGATGCTGATTGGCCAGCCCGCCGAGGAAACCATCGGCGGCGCGGAGGGAATGATCCGCGACGGCTTGTTCACGCGCTTTCCCAAGCCCGACGTTGCCGTAGCATTGCATGTCGGCAACGCGTTGCCCGCGGGAATGGTCTCGATCACTCCCGGCGTCTACAACACGAACTGCAGATTCGGTTCGCATCACGATTTATGGCAAGGGCGGGCATGGCGCCATGCCGCATACGACGATCGATCCGATCGTGATCGCCGCCCGGACCATTCTCGCGCTGCAGACGATTGTGTCGCGCGAAGTCAAGCCCGGCGAAATGGCGGTCGTGACAGTTGGGTACATTCAGGCGGGCACCAAGAACAACATCATCCCTGACCAGCGCGGAAATGGGGCTGACGATTCGTACTCGCAAGCCGGAGGTGCGACAGCAGATTCTTGCCGCCATTACGCGCATCGCCAAAGGCGGAAGCCGCGGCAGCTGGAGCGCCGCGAGAACCTTTGGTGGAACGCTACGAAGGAACCGACCTGGTCTACAACAATCCCGCGCTGGCCGAGCGGCTCAGGGCGCCGCTGGAAGCCGCGCTAGGAAAAGACAAAGTGGTGACCGCGGAGCCGATTACGCCCTCAGAAGATTTCTCCTATTTCGTCGAACAGGGAGTTCCCGGTTTCTATTTCAGTCTGGGTGGGGCCGATCCGGAGAAGTTCGCCGCGGCCAAAGCAGCGGGAACTCAACTTCCTTCAAATCATTCTCCGCTTGTTCGCGCCCGATGTGGATCCCGCGCTTCACGCGGGGATCAGCGGCGGAAGTTGCGGTGTTGCGGACCTGCTGAATGCGTCGCCGGAGGAACTGCACAAGCTTACTGCGGACGCTGCGCACTGATCTAATCTTTAATCTTTGTCATCCTGAGCCAAGCGAAGAACCTAGGCAATTTGCCCTGGACTTGTCGTCGCAGGGTGTCTCGACATGCCATCCAACGCGCTCCCAGAGCGCAGTTTGCAGAGGTCCTTCGCTTGCCGGCGCTCAGGATGACACGGGGATTCTAAGTTGTGTAGGCAAGCACTAACCGCTACACCGCAACCGTACGGACGTTTCCGTGCGCGTGACGGGCCGGTAGAGTGTGTCGCGCTCGATGGGCTCGCGGCCGGCAGCGCGGATCAGGCGCTCCAGTTCTTCGCGGCGCATGCCTTGGGGAGTGGTCGCGCCCGCGTCGTGGTAAATCTTTTCTTCAATCACGGTGCCGTCCATGTCGTCGGCGCCGAAGCGCAGGGAAATCTGCGCGATCTTCGCGGTCACCATCTGCCAGTACGATTTGATGTGCGGGAAGTTGTCGAGCACCAGGCGGCTGACGGCGATCTGCTTCATGTCGAGCATGCCGGTGGTTTTTGGCAAGATGCTGCAGCGGTGTGTTTTCCGGATGGAAGGCCAACGGGATAAACGTCTGGAAGCCGCCGGTTTCGTCCTGCAGGGCGCGCAGCTTCATCAGATGGTCGACGCGGTCTTCGTCATTTTCGACGTGGCCGTAGAGCATGGTCGCATTCGACTTTAGTCCGATCTGGTGCGCCAGTTTGGCGGTTTCGAGCCACTCGCCGCCGTCAATCTTGTGGTCGCAAATGATGTGGCGCACCCGGTCGGCAAAAATCTCAGCGCCGCCTCCGGGCAGCGAATCCACGCCCGAAGCTTTCAGTTGTTCCAGCGTTTCGCGAATCGAGAGCTTCGCCCGCTTCGATAGATACGCGACCTCGACCATGGTGAAGGCCTTGAGATGCACCTGCGGAAAGCGCTGCTTCAGTCCGGAGCAGAGATCGAGAAAATATTGAAACGGCAGGTCGGGATGCAATCCGCCGACGATGTGGAACTCGGTGACCGCCTCGGTGTATCCCGAAGCCGCAGTCTCGAACGCTTCTTCGAGCGCCATGGTGTAGGCGCCGGGCGCGTCCTTCTTGCGTCCAAAGGCGCACAGGCGGCAGGCCGCTACGCAGACATTCGTGGGATTGATGTGGCGGTTGACGTTGAAATAGGTCTTGTCGCCGTGCATGCGCTCGCGGACGAAATTCGCCATCCAGCCCACGGCGAGAATGTCGCCGGTGCGGTAGAGGGCGAGGGCGTCGTCGGTATCCAGTCGCTCGCCGGCAATCACTTTAGCGTGGATGGGCTCAAGCCGACGGTCGTCGGTCTGAAAGTCGTGCGTCTGGAAACTGTGCTCTGGGCGCGTGGCGGACATCCATTTGATGATATCGCACGGACGATGCGGTCTGCCATTCAGAACCGAGATGCGCTAACCACAAAGGACACGAAGGTTCACGAAGGAGAAGCCAACTCCGCGAATCTAGCGATTCACGACCACACGGTCCTGAATCTGCGCATACTCGTCCTCCGACAAGACGTGCCGCGTCACCAGTTGATGAGCGCTGGCGTAGGGGCGCTCGGCGATAATCCGGTCCGCCTTTTGCGAAGCTGATACCCGGCAAGGACGTCAGATCGTCTTTTGATGCCTTGTTCAGATCCACCGATCTCTTGTTGCTTAGGCCCTCTCTGACGCCTTCGGCAACCGCCTTGGTGTCGCGTTTGAGATTGGACGTGGCTTCGGCCGTTTTCTCGCGGAGTTGGTCGGGAGATTGATTCGGCGCACAGGCCACACACAAGGCCAGGATCGAACCGAGCAGAGCAAGATGGATGAATCGAATCGGCATGCTATTCGGATGCCATCCTGGCGCCGACGGTTGGTGGCGACGAAGATTGTCGCCTACCGTACGGGGAAAAACCGCATCTACCCTTCGTGGGCGCCACCACTGAAGGAGAGGAAGGAGAGGTTGATGAAAAGCATTCTTATCTCAACAGCACTCATGGCGGTGCTGGCCAGCGGAAGCGCGCTCGCCCAGGACACACCACCGAGTTCAAATAACCCGAGTATTCCGGCGACGCGGCCACAGGCGGAACCGGCTACGCCTACGCCAGCACAACCGCAACCGCAACCACAGGACCAGCAGACTCCGCAGACCAGGCCGGCACCATCGGCTCACCCGAGCGCGAATCAGGCACAGGCAGCCGGCGGTCTGAGAATCGCTCCGGGCAGCGTCATCCCTGTACAGCTGACAAAAACGATCGACGCCAAGAAGGCAAAGGCGGGCGACGAAGTTGTGGCCAAAGTCACGATGGATATGAAGACAAACAGCGGAGAGGTCGTGGTGCCCAAGGACACAAAAGTTGTGGGACACGTGACCGAGGCGCAGGCACGCAACAAAGAACAGAAGGAATCTCAGGTGGGAATCGCCTTTGACCATGCCGTCCTGAAGAGTGGAGACGTGAACCTGCCGATGTCGATTCAGGCCGTCATCGCTCCTCCTAGCAACAATGCCAACAGCGGTGGAGGAGTCGAACAGGGCGCGCCCGCAGGCGGAGGCGGGGCAGCCACGTCCTCGATGGGTGGAGGACGGAGCGGTTCAACGGGAAGTGCGGGGCAAACACAAGCCTCGAGCCCTGCGCCAAACTCTGTACCGACCACCGGCACCGACACTCAACCGCAGGGCAACGCGCGTCCGCCGATTAACGGGAACACGCAGGGCGTGGTTGGGATTTCGAACCTGAAACTCGAAGCCGGGCAGAACACCACCCAGGGTTCAGTGCTGAGTTCGGAGAAGAACAACGTGAAGGTTGAAAGCGGCACGATGCTGCTTCTAAAGGTTACTCAATAGAAGCCGCGTTGCATGGGGCCGGAGAGGCTTCCGCTCAGCTCTCCGGTTCCGCCATTCAGGACCGGCGAATTCCGGAACTCTAGGCGGTAGCGCCCGCGGCTGCGCTATGGGAGCGGACAGGCGCTTTCAGATCCCCAGCACCTATCAGGCGGTTCCAGAAAATGATTGAAGGTGCGACGGTCGCGACGACCATCGTCCACGGCACCAGCGGTGAACTCCAGAAAATGCTGCTGGTAAAGCTAAGCAGCGCCAGCCAGATCAGGGTCACAAACGTGCCGAACAGGAATGCGTCTCGGCGCGCGCCGCCGCGAAATGGCAGCGAGTATTGGCACAACGCCTGCACCATCAGAGAAAACGGAAACGCTACCACCAAGTCGATAAAGTAGTGTTCGCCGGTGCCCAGGGTGGCCATCACGGTCAGGACCACGAATACCATGGCAAGGGCGCGTATCCAGCGCGCCAGCCCTCTCGAATTCCACCACACCAGCAACACCCAGGCCATATGCAAGGACGGGATCGCGTTGCGCGCGCCCTTGAGCAGGACGGGCACAACCTTCATGTGCATCACATCTGTAATGGACGGCGGATGAAATGGAAATGCCGCTCCGAATATGTGTGCCGGCCCGCAAGCCGGCAGCATGTTGTAGAACAGAACTCCCACGGGCCCGGTCACCAGAAACGCCAGCATCACCGCAAAAGCTTTTTCCTTCTTTTCGCGCAACTGCCCGGCGTAAACCAGCGCCAAGGGCAACGGCAGTGCGATGTAAATAACCAGGCAAACGAAGCGTACCCAGAGCCACGTCCACAACAGTTGGCCCATCAGAAAACTGAACTGCACGCGAAGACTGCAGTCGAACGAGTATAGGAAGAGGTCGAAGGTTTTCGGGTGAAGCCTCTCGGTAATGTCGAGCAGACTGGTCGCCATATATTCCGAAGCAACGAAAAGAACCGCCGGCAGAAATCCGTAGAGCAGAAGTTTGCGTTGGTCGCCTTCGGCCCAGATGGTGTGGGTGCCCAGGACAGCGAGCGCAGCCATGCCCACAAACGAAAATCCGGCCATGAATACGGGGTGAAACTCCATCACGCGAAAATCGAGCACGGCGAGGAACAGGCTGCCGGTCAAAACCCAAATCAGATCAAACCAGGATCGCCGGATCATCACCAGCACAATCAGGGCGCTGGCCATCGCGAGAGACAGATACGCCGAAGTGATGGAGTCGGAGTAGAAATCCCGATTGAGCGCGAGTGTGAGGATCAGGGCGCAAAGCGCCGCGGTCAGGCCGAGTTGGAGCGCAGCCTTACGGTCGATGGTGCCGCTCTTCGATGGATTTAGGTGCTGGCCCACGAGCAGGTGCGAAGCCTTCCAACAAATATCTCGCCCTCAAGAGTTTAGGGGCAGGGCGAACCGGGAGCAACACGGTTTGCCGCGGCGGCGGTTACAAGAGTAATCGCATGCGACTAGAGGTGGCGGCAGATCGCCGGCCAGCGGGGAAATGCTTAAGTGCCGCCGCTCAGTTTCTTCTTGGCTAGAGGCCGCGCGTACGCGTTCGCTGGATTGTGGCTGTTGATCTCGAGAACTTTTTGGTAGCAAGGCTTGGCTAAAGGTGCATAGGCAGATTTCTCATAAGCCTCGCCGAGCAACGCCAGTACCATCGGATCGTGCTGGTCGGCCTTCTGCAACTCCGCGATCGCAATCTTGTAGATCTCCCGTGTAGAACGCGACGTATCCCGTGAGATAGGGATAGAACTTCATCTGCTCGGGATTCTTGGCCTTGTCGAGCGCAGTTTTCGCGGCGGCCATATGTTGCTTGGCTTCGTCGGCATTGCCGCGACGGGCAGCGATGCGCGCCTGCGCGCTCTCCCAGCGGAACAGCCACAGATTCTTGTCGGCGTCAGTCAGGTCGGTCTTTTGCGTAGCAGTGTCGTAGCCCATCTTGTACCACTTGTAAGCATGGTCGGGGTCGCTGGCATCGAGATAGATGCGCGCCAGTTCATTGCAAATCTCGGCCGCGCCGACGGAGTCGCTCTTCGCCAGGCGTGCATTGAAAACCTGCGTTTCGTATTCCGCGGCCTTGAACGTGTTGCCCTCGAATGCATACGACACTGCCATCGCTCGCAGCGCCTGCCCATTGGATTCGGCTGGTGCCACTTCGATCGCTTTATTGAAATGCTCGTGCGCCTCGGTGTAGTCGCCTTCGAGATCGAGCACCACTCCAGCACCGAGATGCGCCTCGTAGAGGTTCGGTGACTTGTCGAGAGCCTGACGGTAGAGGGCGAGGGCGTCATCCAGCTTGCCGTCGTGGCTCAGTTTCTGGCCCTGCTGCACCAGATCGGCGGGACTGCCCGGAGCGGGGACTGGTGCGGAGGCGGGCTGCTGAGCGGAAATGTATGCGGCGAGCAGGAAAGAAGCGCAGGTGACGTGAACAATAGTCCGAAGCATGAGACCTCCAACTTTGGGCCCTAAGTGATTATGGCACGGGAGGCGGAGCTGTAGTATCGGGTGCGCTCTGACTATCTATGCCACGAGACCCCGCGAGATCCTTCCCTTCGCCTGAAAAACGGCTGCGCTCACAATGACTCCTCCTGACATTAGGGATTGCATAGTATCGCGACTCAAAAAATCATTTCCGCAGCAGCAAATCGCCCGCGACGAATACGAAGAACAGCACCGAAATTACGCCATTCATGGTGAAGAACGCGGCATTGAGTTTCGACAGGTCATTGGGCCGGACCAGGGAATGTTCGTAGAGCAGCAGCAGGATCACCGCCAGAACCCCAACGGCCGCGATCTTCCCCATGCCGAACACGATCAGCAGCGCGACCAGCAGGCCGACCATGATCAGGTGAAAGGCGCGCGCGATCCAGAGCGCCGCGGGAATGCCGACGTATCGCGGAATCGAGTGCAGCCCGGCTCTGGCGGTCGAAATCGAAATCCTGGCAGGCGTAAAGAACGTCGAAGCCTCCCACCCAGAACGTCACCGCAGCGGTGAGCAGCAGGATGCGAGGATCGAGCGAGCCCCGCACCGCAATCCACGCCGCTGCGGGCGCAATGCCGAGCGCGAATCCCAGCACCAGATGCGACCAGCGCGTAACGCGCTTCGTGTAGGAGTAAAGCAGCAGCACCGCCAGCGCCACGGGAGACAGCAGCAGCGCGAGGCGATTCAGTTGGCTCGCGGCAAGAATGAAGATGCGCGCTGGAAACCACTACAAACGTGGCGACAAAGGCAGGAGAAAGATGTCCGGCGGGCAAAGCGCGGGTGCTGGTGCGCGGGATTGGCGGCATCGATGGCGGCGTCGGCCCAGCGGTTGAAAGCCATGGCCGCCGAGCGCGCCGCGACCATGGCAACGACGATCCACAGCATTTGGTGCAGCGAAGGAAATCCTCCGGCCGCGAGCATGGCGCCGCACAGCGCAAACGGCAGCGCGAAGATGGAGTGCTCCCACTTGATCATCTCCAGCGTGACGCGCAGGTTGCGCAGGACGGGCACGATGTCGATTGTAATGCAGGGGTCTGGGTTGTGGGTGTCATGCGTCGTGAGCGAGTCATAGATCCTCGAGTCGCATCCGGATGACACATTCGCTCAGATAGAAGATTTCGATCCGGAAGACAAACTAGACAGGTCGCCGGAAACCAGCGGCACGAACCGGCAGAGTTCGCGCAATGTGATTCGCGGCTGGCCGTTTTCCATGCGGATCAACTGCAATTGCTGAGAATCGCGTCGCCCACCGGAATGATCATGCGTCCGCCTTCGGCCAGTTGCGCGACCAGCGCGGACGGCACTTCCAGGGCTGCCGCCGAAACCATGATCGCGTCGTAAGGCGCGGCCTCGGCAAATCCTTGACTGCCGTCTCCCACAATCACTGTCACGTTGGTGTAGCCCATGCGGGCGAGCAAATCTCGCGCCGCATCTGCCAGCACGGCGTGGCGCTCCACCGAGAATACCTGTGCCACCAGTTCGGCGAGCAATGCCGTCACGTAGCCTGACCCAGTCCAACTTCAAGGACTCGATCAGCGGGTGTCAGAGCCAGCGCCTCCAGCATGAGCGCGACGATATAGGGCTGGGAGATCGTCTGCCCCTCGCCAATCGGCAGAGGATGATCCTCATACGCCTGATCGCGATAGGGTTCGGGCGCGAACTCGTGGCGCGGCACTCGCGCCATGGCTGCGAGCACGCGTTCGTCCGGCGATGCCGCGGGCGCGCAGTTGAGACTCGACCATGCGCTGGCGCAAGCGTGTGAATGCGAGAATCGTCGGCGGTGGAGTTCATTCGGAGAATCGGGAATCAGGATCCCGCAGGAGTAATTCTATTTCCTGCGCCGTCGAATGCGGACATCGAAGCTGACCACGCCGTTTTGATCGCGCGTGCCCACGATCGAGATATTGCGGATTGACGTAGTACTCGCCCTGAATAATCTGCTGCGAACTCTGCGAGACGTTCGTGCTGTAGGTGAGAGTAATGTTGTTGGCGAACTGCTGCTCGATGGTGACCTGCGGTCCGCGCGCCGTGGGATTGGTCTCTGTGGTCAGGCCCTGGGGATCGATCTTGATCCGGCTGACGCCGAAGAGTTTCTGCATGCGGCTGCTGACGGTCGAGTTGATGGCCTGGCTGATGATCAGGTTTGTGGCTTCGTCGGTGAAGCCTGCTCTGGCCCGACTGCTGCTGCAATTGCTCCGATTCCTCGCTGGTCCGGCCCAGAGCGAGCAAGCGCGATGATGTCAGACTTGGGCAGCGGCGGCTCCGAGCGATAGTTCACGTTCAGGCGATCGGGTGTACCGGTAACGGTGATGTCGAGATCGTAGTTGCGAACGTGCGTGGTCGCCTGCAGGTTGACCTGGGGTTCAATCGCCACGGGATTGGCGAACGTAATGTCGCCGCGCTCCAGCCGGAATTTGATGCCGTTGAAAGTCGCGTCGCCTTCCAGAATATCCGCGCGGCCGAGCACGCTGGGACGCGCCACGGAACCGCGCAGGCGCAGATCGGCGTCCCCGGATAAGCGAGCCACCGCGGTCTTCATCTGCAGCTCAGGCGCGGTGCGGACGGCCACATCAAGCTTCACGTTGTAGAGCGGCGAATTAGCCGGCGTGATGGCGGCCGACTGTGCGGCTTCGCTCAAGGTACGAGCCGAAATCAAAGCCGGGCGTCACCGCCAGCTTGGTTACCAGAATATCCCCGGAAACCATTGAAGCGGAGCGGTTCCCGACCCAGTGCAATTCCGCCGTCGCCGTCGAACTCACGCCCGGCGGATAGCGCAGTCGAACTTCTTTCCCCACGGCGGTGAGGTTGAAATTGAGTTGTCCGTTGTAGTTGGTGGCGTCGCCTTTCAGGTCGAGCGTGCCGCCGCCCGTGCGAGCCGTCAACTGGTCGATATGAACGCGGTCCCGTGTAAAGGTGAGTGAGCCGTTCATCTCGCTCAGGCCGCTGGGCAATCCGGCATAGTTGGCAGTTCCGTCTCTTGATCTCGAATGCTGCCTTGCGGGAGGGGATCGCTCAGGGTTCCCGCCACCGTCATGTGGATGGTCGATCGGCCGGAGGCCGTGAGATCAGGCACAAAACTGCCGAGCAAGCTTGAGGTCGATCTCGCCATCGGCAGCCAGATCGAGCTCCTGCGCGCCCGCAAAATGAATGGGCCCGTGTCCGGTGACATCAGTTCCCTCACCCACCAAAGTGCGCCGGATCGATGTGGGCCGTCTTGTCGGCATAAGTGAAACTCACCGGACCTTGGTTGTGCAGTTTGGCGTATTCGAATTCGATTGCAAGATCGTTGGCGGTTGCCTTCAGCGTCCACTGCCGGGGATAGCGCAGCGGGCCCTGCATGTTGATCATGCCGCTGACCGCGGAGTGGCCCGTCAGCTGTTGTCCCAGATAAGCGCGCCACAAGGCATCGAGGTCGAGATGATCGGTCTGCGCCGTAATGTTCGCGGGATAGTCTCCGTGCATCACGACGCTGCCCTCGATGGAGAGTGTGCCATGCGGAAACTCGGAGTGTCCGGTCACGTGCATTTCGCCGTCTTTGGTGGTCGCCTCCAGATCGAGTCCGCCGGACAGTTCGTGATCGAGCGTAAGGTCGCGCACGTGAACCGCGGCGTTGATCACCGGATGCGTCAAGCGTGCCCGAGCCCTGCAGCGTAAAGTCGGCGCGGCCCTCGATCGGCAACGGATCTAGATGAATCTGGCGAATGCGCGCGAGGTCGAAATTTGTTCCGGTCAGGTCGAGCCGGAAGCCGCGCGTCGCCGGCGTATAGGCGGCGGTGCCGTAGACCTCCGCGTCCTCATGGGTGAGATGAATATTGTTGAGAGCGGTCTCGCTGCCGGCGATGTGCAGATCGGCGTCGAACTTCTCGATCGCCTCCCCATACGCCGAGGCATTCTGCGCGTGAATGTGCCCCTGCGCCTGCGGATTTGCACGCGTTCCGGTCGATCTGGAGAGATCACGTCCGCCGTTCCCGAAACCGGAGCAGTCGAAGCCCGCGAGCGCGGCGGTCGAGGCAACGTCGACGTTGTGCAGGTTCACGTGCGCGGTGAAAGGGGTCGTCTTCGGTGAACTGTCCCTTTCTGCAGGTCGGCGGCTGATATCGAAATCGGCGCTGGTGTCGCCGCGTCGCAAGCGTGCCGCCGCGAAAGCCGAGATCATGCGAAGAGAATTGGATACTAGCCGCAAGCGAATCCCAATGCACGGGCTGCTCGGGCGTGCGCGACGTCGCCGGCATGGTGAATTCGAAATCCTCCGCGACCAGAGTTCCAGCCAGCGTCGGCGAGGAGAATGTACCGCCGGCGACGCCGTTGAAGACTGGCATTGCCATCCACGCGGAATGGCAGGTTGGCGGGGCCGCCCAAGCGCCGTCACCAGCGGCCGCCACTCGTCCAGATTCGAAGTGGAAACAGAAAAGTGCATCGTCGAAGAAGCCGCCAGATGTTCCAGATGCCTGAATCTTCGACGCCGGCGTGGACAGGTTAAATTGCGCGAGTTCCAGCGAGTCGCTGCCGGCGTGATACTTGCCCTGAATTTGCGCCGTCACCGGCAATTCGCCGGCGGCCGGATGCGCGGGCGGGTTCACCTCAAACGCAAAGCCAACCTCGGCATCCGTGTACGATCCTTTCCATGACAGCATCCACGGTGCCGGCGGCCACACCTACAGGGCGGAACCGGCCGAGCGGATGCGCCGGGACACTCAAGCGCCGCGGCCACTTCCGCGGCAGAAACATCCCGCAGACGAAGATGCACGACTCCGCTTTGTACGCCCGGCAATTTTACTTTCTCGCCTTTCTTCGCTGCAGGCCGAGCCGCGGTAATCACTGCAAGGTTTTCCGTGCCTTTCTTCACCCTGCCCGGCGGCCCGGCAGCGGAATGCCATGCAGCCAGTTATCCACTTGCGCGTCGCCCGTGAAACTGCCGCCAAATAACTTGCCCTGCAACTTCGAGAGCTTGATCTGCTCATCGGTTACGGAGTAGTCGGCGGTGGCGCTGGCCTTTTTGACGTCAATCTGATCGTCTTGCCAGCCCAGGTCGCGCAGGACAATGGCGCCAGACGTAGAGAACTCGCTCAGCGACCACTGGCCGTTGCCTTTGAATTCGACGATGCCGTCGCGGAGTTCGTGCCGGCGGGCAATCGCAGCCGCTTCCTGGAGGTCGACGTGCGCGTCGTAACTTCCCTCCAGGTGAGGATTGCGGAAGTCGCTGATGCGCCCGCTCGCTTCCAGAGACGAGCGGCCGGAGTTCCATTTCAGCGACTTAACGTCGACGAAGGTCGACCCAAGGCTGAACTCGGCGGAAGCCATCCAGGCAAATGGACGGAAATCCGCGAACGCACGTATCCACTTTGCCGATGGCGAGCTGGCTTTCGTAGCGTCCCCGCAAGAAACGAGTAATCCATCTGCAGGTCGGTGTCATGAACGGCAGAAGTCCAGGGGAATTTTCCGGTCCGCCCACAGCAGCTCGCCGTTCCGCACTGAAAGATGATCGATGGACAGAGCAAACAATTGCTCGACCGGAGTGTTCTCCGAAGGTTTCTGAACACCCTGGGGGGCGGGGATATTCGTGGTGCCGTCCGGCCCAATCGCGATGTGAACCACGGGATGATCCAGAATCACCGAGTGGAAGCCGAACTCGGTGCGCAGGAACGAGATGACTTTCACCTGCGCGACCAGGCTGTCGACATGAACCAGCGGAGCGTCGGTCGCGGCTTCTTTCCCATGCACGGTGATGTTGCGCACTTCGACCTGCATGTGGAAGGGAACAATGTGGAAGCTGCCGACTTCGGCGCGGCCGCCGGTGATGCGCTCAATTTCGGCGACCATGCGGCTGCGGACATAGGTCTGAAAGGAATCGGTGGTGGTGTACCAGAGGCCGCCCAGCATGGCGACGATGCCAACGCCGGCGGCGATCAGCAGATATTTCCACCAGCGGCGCGGCCTGGCGGCGGGTCTCGGTCACCGCGTCTGCACTCCCTCCCGGCGGACCCGGCACGAGCCGGGAATGCTCACTTTGCTTTCCGAGCGCAGGGACTGCAGCCAGGAAACCATCAGTTCGTTGACTTTCTCCTCGGTCAGCAACTCGCGGATCTTGGCGGAAACTTCGGCCAGGCGGAACGTCGCCGGCGCCGGACTGCTTCAACTGCGGAACAAATTTCTCGCGGTAATAAGCTTCGATGCTCTTGGAATCAATCTGCACCGCGGGACGCAGGCGGGCATCCACCAGGCGCATGAGATCGATCTGCTGCTGCACGTGCGCGACCAGATCTTTTTCGCGACAGCCCAAACCTGCGTCAGCACCGCCTGCCAGCCCTCGTCCGTCGCCGCTTCCGGATATTGCTTCCGCGCTTCGGCCACTCGAGCCGCCGCCTCCGGCTCGGAAGCATGCTGGAAGGAGGCGGACTTCATCTGCTCTCCAAGCAGTTCCTGATCGATCAGGCGGTCGAGAACGGCGCGGCGGTCATCGTCGGTAAACTGGTTGAGCGCGCGGCCGTTGAGCAGCGCCTCATAGCACAGCGCTTCGTCCCAGTCGCTCTGCAGAATGATGTGCCCGTTGACCGTGGCCACGATGCGGTCGATCACCTCTCCGGCGTCGGGCCGCCGGCTGGACGGCAGAACGCTCATCAGCCAAGGCCAGGGCGACCGCCGCGAGACCGTCTTATTTGCTGCGAACTCTTTTCATCAGAATGGCTGGCCTATGCTGAAAAATACGTTGAAATGCCGCAGGCGCTGGGTCTCAAAAGTCTGAGCGGTTGTCCCTGATGCAGTCGAACAGTAATCGCCTGGAAATATCGGGTTGGATTCAAATTGTACCCGAAATCAAAACGCAAGGGTCCGATCGGAGTCTTATACCGCAACGCCCACCCCGACGGCATGCGAAGTGTAATCATACCCGGAGTTGTTGAACTGGGTATAACACTGGGGGTTCGCTGTACCACCGGACAAGCACTGAGCCGGATTCGGCCTGGTGCCAGCGCATCAGTCCCTTCAGCATGTCGTGCGGCGCGGTGAAAACGTTGCCCATATCGTGAAAGATGGCAAAGCCGAATCCTTCTCCCAGAGTAGGGCAGGGTCAGCGGAGGAAAGCGCAGTTCGAGGTTGTTGACGAACAGCGCCGTACCGCCGACAGGGAAACCTGACGATCGGATCGCGAGGTCCTGCCTGATTTAACCCGAATCCGCGATGAGAGTTGCCGCCGCCGGCAAAGAATTGTTCCGGCAAGGGGATGGTGGTGATGTCGGTGCAGGTCGGCTCCGCCGCTGCATTCAGCGGGCAAGATCCGGGCGGCAGAACCCTGGTCCCACCGAACGGGCTGTTGCAGGCCGATGCTCGTCGAGCGGGCAAATACCCACTGATGTCCGGCCTTTCCTTTTCCCCCAAACGCGTAATAAGTGGAGTGCTGCGCCAGAGCGCGGCCGAAGTCGGCCTGCGAGCCGAAGTAGCTTGGACGAAGCAAAGCCATCCAGCGTGAAGTAGCTTCCCTTGGTGCTTTCCAAGGGATTGTCGCGCTTGTCGTGAATGAACGTGAAACCCGGACCGCCCACGCGGGCCGGAAGCGACAGGATTGTGATTTCACCGGGAGAAAAGCCTTCGGCGAAGTGGCAGGCCTTCACCAGGCGGAAATCCAAGCGATAGGTAATCGAACTCGGGCCCTGCCGGGTTCCGGGCTCATGCCCGGAGTTTCCGATCTGCTGCCGCAGGTCGATCTTCCCCTCCAGCCGCTGCGAGGTGAACGTCGCCACATCGAGACTGTTGTCGTAAAAAACCGTGTAGATCAGCTTGAATTTTTCGTTGTCGAATAGCTTCGGAATGGCGTAACTGATCAGCCCGCGCTGCTGCGAGTCGTCCTACGTGGGACTGAAAGGTGAGCGTCTGGTTGCGGCCGCCTACGTTCAGCCGGGTCACGTCAAACTCAACTCTTGGGCTCACGCCTGTCGTGCCTTGCGGTGCGGTGGTGCCGGCCGGCTGGCCAGTCTCAAATTCCAGTCCCAGCCCGTAAGTGAAGGTGT
Organism: uncultured Acidobacteriaceae bacterium; assembly: GCA_963710885.1. GTDB lineage: Bacteria > Acidobacteriota > Terriglobia > Terriglobales > Acidobacteriaceae > Sulfotelmatobacter. Next base: position 243,993 of record CAVQCF010000045.1, on the reverse strand, counting down.
AGCGCTTGGCCTCCTGCACCTGCACCAGAACATTTTTTTGCGGATCGGTTCCCTCCGGATTCTGCACCGCCGTATCCACCTGGCTGAAGATGCCGAGATCGTAGAGCCGGGTCTGGGTGTCGAGCAGATCCTGCTGGCTGAGCGGGTCTCCGTCATGCACTTGCAATTCGCGCTGCACGACGTAGTCGCGGGTGTGTTCGGTTCCCGCCACCATCACGCGATTCACCGTGAAGCGTTCCCCTTCCTGAATCGTGTAGGTTACGTCTTCACGATTGGGCTTGTCGGCCGAAGGCTTGGTCGTGATTTCCAGCGTGGCGTTGGGAAATCCGTGATCGAAGTAATAACTGAGGATTCGTTCCCGATCGTTCGCCAGATCCTGCTCGGAGTAAGGCTGGCCGGGCTGCGTGCGTGAGTTCGGGAAGTTCCGCTGGCCGCGACCTTCTGTGTTCCCCAGCGACGTGCATCTCGCCGACGCGCGTCCGCACTCCTTCGTCGATGTGAATGTGAACCGCCAGCCTATTTTCCGCGCCACTGATAGTTGTCGTCTACTTTGGTCTGATCTGCACCTGGCGGAAACCGCTCGACCGGTAGAGCCCTTCCAGAGTCGCGACGTCGCTCTTGAGCAGCGCCTCGCTGTAACGGCCGTGGCTCAGGAAGCGGCTGGCGGGCTGAATCTGCATGTAGCGACGCAGCTTCGCCGTGTCCAGAAAATCCTTGTTGCCGGTGATCTCCACCAGCACGAGCTTGTGGATGCGGTCCGGGATCGATCTGGTAGATCACCCGCAGAGTCTTGGCGTCGTTTTCTTTCTGGATCTCAACCTTGGCGTCGAAATGGCCGCGCGTCTGCAGGTAGTCGAGCAGGTTGCGCTTGCCTTCGTTCAGCAGATCGTCGTCGACGGCGTTTTCTTCGTAGACCGGGATTTCTTTTTTCAACACGCCGCGGCTGATGTGGTATCCCCGGGCGTAGATCACCACCACCGGGCCGGGATCGATCTGAAAGGTGAAATCCACGGCATTGGTTTCCGGATGGTAGGGCTGGTCGGCGATGGAAACCTGCGCCAGCGCGCGGTTCTGCTTCTGGAATCGTCTTGCGCAGCCGTTGCAGCGAGCCGCTCACCCGGGCGGCCGTAACCCGGTCCCCGGGGTTCATTTGCGCGATCTTCTGCACTTCGTCGGACGACAGACCCGACGTCCCGGTGACCTTCACTTCGCCCACGTGCGCCTGCTCGCCGCGAGTAACGTGGAACAGAATGTCCACCTGCTGCGTGGCCGCGTCCGACAGTGCTCTCGGCGGTCACTCGCGCCCGGTAGTAGCCGCCCTCCTGCATGAGTTGCCGGATGTTTTCGAGGGCGCGGTCCAGTTTCTCGCGCGTGTAAACGCTCCCCCAGCTGAAATTTCGACGCGTTGACGATCTGGTTCGTCGTGGGCCGAGTCGGCGCACCCTCCACGTCGACCGCGCCCACAAAAAAATTCGCTGAGGTGGTGAATGCCAGCGTGACGCCTTCGCCCGACGGCGCAACTTCCGCCTGAATGTCAGCAAAGCGCCCCGTGGCATACAGGGCGCGAATGCTGTCGCGGACGTGGCCGCGGTCCAGCGGCTCTCCGGCTTTCTGCGGCAGCAACTGCAGCATGTGCTCGCGATCGCTCTGCCGACGCCGGGAATCTCGATCGCCTGCACAATTTTCCCTTCGTACTCGGCAATCGCAGTCGGATGGGCGATTGCGGCTGTCTTGCCGGATCCGAGGGGGCTGGCTGTCGCTTCGGATGGGGTTGACTCGCAGGTGGCGGGGGATGCTGGATTCTGTCGCGACCCCGCGCCCCAACACGAACACGACGGACCACAGCAAGATCATCGCGGTCAGAAGTGTCGCGTACCGTTTCAGCAAACAGGTGTCCTTGGGCCCGGGCGCTCTTTGACTTCGATGGGATGCGCCCGGCAGTTGTTGTACCAGTTATTCAGGCTCGCACTCTGAAGGCGAGTCCGGCATTGGCAATCCTCCACCGGCGAGCCCGCCACTTATAATAAAGGTTTTGCAGCCGGAAACTGGTGACCTCTTTGGCACAGGAAACGCAACCGGAACGCGCGAAGTCGCCGCAGATCCGCCAGCGACGAACGCTATTCGCGGCAGATCCTGTTCCGCGGCATCGGCGCGGAAGGCCAGCGGAAACTGGCAGCGGCGCGCGTGGCGATCGTCGGATGCGGCGCTACCGGCTCGGCCCTGGCGGGACTGCTGGCCCGCGCCGGCGTGGGCACGCTGCGCATCATCGACCGCGACTACGTCGAGCCCAGCAACCTGCAGCGCCAGTCGCTGTTCGACGAGCAGGACGCCGCGGAGTCTCTGCCCAAAGCCATCGCCGCCGCGCGCAAGATTGCGGCGTTCAATTCGCGGATCGTAGTCGAACCGAAAGTTGAGGATCTGGTCCCGGCAAACATTGAAGCTTTGCTTGAAGGAATGTCGCTGATCCTCGACGGCACCGACAACTTCGAGACTCGTTACCTGATCAACGACTATGCCGTCGACCGCTCGCTTCCGTGGATTTATTCCGCCGCGGTCGGAAGCTACGCCGTGACCCTGAATGTTGTGCCGGAGCAGACGGCCTGCCTGGCCTGCATCTTTCCCGACTCGCCGCGCGGCATGGTCGAGACCTGCGAAACTTCCGGCATTCTCAATTCCGCGGTTAACCTGGTAGCGTCGATCGCGGCAACCGAGGCGCTCAAGATGATTGTCCAGGCACGCTCAGGGGCTAGAGCCCCGGTTGAAGAGGAACCTGCGATCGCAGCGCTGAAGCGCAGCGCCACCCAAAAACAATCTGAGCCTGCTTCACTGCGGCGCACGCTGCTTTCGTTCGATGTGTGGACGAACGAGCACGCGGAAATCTCCGCCGCCAAGCCCCGTCGCGGCTGCCGCGCATGCGGAGATCGCGACCTTGTCCACCTCGCGGGTGAAGGCCGGCCGCATATCACGTTGTGCGGCAGGAATTCCGTGCAAATCCATGAGCGCCAACGCCCTATCGACTTCGCCGAAATGGATCGCCGACTCCAGCCTCATGGCAGTGTCCGCCACAATGACTTTGTCCTGAAGTTCTGGCACGACCCCTACGAGATGACGCTGTTCCCTGACGGCCGCGCCATTATCAAGGGCACAACCGACGCGGCGGTAGCGCGCAGTTTGTACGCAAGATTTGTGGGAAGCTAAACCTAAGACTTCCCGCCTAAACGTCTGAAAGCTGATCTGGTTAAGGCGCCCATATTAAAAGCGCAGATGGCGGTAGCCGACCTGTGGCTTGTGTGGTGTAATGTCGGCTGTGCGCGCCGCGTCGTTGATCTTCTCTTTGTTGGTCGCCCTCCTTCTGACCGGGTGTCAGCACACTACGCAGAGCGGGCTCGATCGGCTTCACCCCTGCAAGATTGATGAGGGGCCCACTGAAGCCTTCTGCGGAACCTACAGTGTTCCCGAAGATCGATCGACGAAGACGGGCCGGCAGATCGCGCTCAAGATCGTGGTCGCGCCCGCGCTGAAGCGCGACCCTCGGCCGGATCCTCTGTTTATCCTGGAAGGTGGGCCCGGCGCGGGCGCGGCTACATTGGCGGATTATGTCCTCCCGATGTTCCATCGCTTCGAGATGGAAAGGGACATCGTCCTGATCGACCAGCGGGGCACGGGCGATTCCAACCCGCTGAACTGCGAACCGGAAGACCGCGAAGAGGAAGATTTCTCGAGGATTGACGACTACCCGGTCGAGCGGCTGCGCACTTGCCTGGCCGGACTCAAAGCCGACGCCCGTTTTTACACCACGGCGATCGCCATGGACGACATCGACGAAGTTCGCCAGTACCTCGGGTATGGAGCGATCAACCTCTGGGGCGGTTCTTATGGCACGCGCGCTGCCCTGGTGTATTTGAAACGGCATGCGGGTTCCGTGCGAAGCGTCATTCTTGATGGCGTTGCGCCACCCGACATGCGCTTGCCGCTGTACATGCCACGTGACGGGCAGAGGTCGCTGGACTTGATGATTGCCGACTGCGGCAAAGACGCTGCGTGCAGCAATCGGTTTCCCAACCTGCGTGAATCGGTGACGACGCTATTTGCGCATGTCGCCGCGAAGCCGCGCATTACGTTTACTCATCCGCGCACCGGCAAGTCCGCTCAAATCACAGTTTCCCAGCGCATGGTGGCCACCATCATTTACAGCGCACTGTACGATCCCGCCCTTACGTCCTTGTTGCCCCAACTCATCACCGACGCGGCGCAGGGAAACTATCAAGGCTTGCTCGCGCTGGGATTCTCGCGCGACATGCCGAAGGGCGCGATGAGCGAGGGGATGTTTCTCTCGGTGGTCTGTGCCGAGGATGTGCCGCGCATTCAGCCGGGCGAGATCGAACGCGAAGCGCAAGGCAGATTTCTGGGGACCAGTTTCTTCGACACGCGGATAAAGCCGTGCGAATTCTGGCCGCGGGGCGTCGTCACCGACGATTTTTACCAACCGGTGACTTCCAGCAAACCCGTCTTGATCCTTTCCGGACAGGACGACCCCATTACGCCGCCCTCCTGGGGCGAACATGTGGCGCAGTCCCTGACGAACTCCAAGCATTTCGTTGTGCCTGGTGCTGGGCATGGCAGCACTCCACGCGGCTGCGTGCCGAAACTCATCGGACAGTTTCTGGAGCAAGCCAGCGTCAAAGATCTGGACCCGGCGTGTTTGCAGGCTCAACGGCGGCCTCCATTTTTTGTGAATTACACCGGAGCCGATCAGCCATGATCGAGATCCGGGGACTGCGCAAGAAATTTGGCGCCGTGGAGGCCGTGCGGGACGTGAGCTTCAGCGCCGCCGATGGGACTGTGGTGGGGTTGTTAGGGCCGAACGGCGCGGGCAAGACCACAACCCTGCGGATGTTGTCGGGCCTCATGCGCCCGGATGCGGGCACCATTCGCGTGGACAACGCTGACGTAGTGGCGGACCCGATCGGCGTACAAGCCCACATGGGCCTTCTGCCGGACTCGCGCGGACTGTATCCCCGGCTCACACCGGTGGAGCATATCGAGTACTTCGGCCGCTTGCACGGCATCGACGGGACGGCTTTGACAGCACGCACCAAGTCGCTGATCACGCGACTCGATCTCAACGAAGTCTCCACCCGCCCGGTCTCCGGCTTTTCGCAAGGTGAGCGGACCAAGGTCGCCCTCGCGCGTGCTCTGGTGCACCAGCCGCGCAATGTGATTCTCGACGAGCCCACGAACGGCCTAGATGTAATGAGTACCCGAGCTATGCGAGGGTTGATCCGCGAGTTGCGCCGGGAGGGCCGTTGCGTGCTGTTCTCCAGCCACATCATGCAGGAGGTTTCTGCGCTGTGCGATCGCATCGTCGTGATCGCGCAAGGAAGAGTTACTGCGGACGGAACTCCTGACGAGCTTCGCAAAATCACGGGCCGAGACAGCCTCGAAGACGCGTTCGTGGCTCTCTCCGGGCTGGAAGCTGAGGAAACTTCGTGAGCATACTGCGGCAGGTGTGGATCGTACTTATGAAAGAGTTGCGCGACGGCCTGCGCGACCGGCGCTCCATCATGTCGGTTCTGGTCGTGGCCGCAGTAATGCCCACGCTGTTTGGCGGCATGTTTACGGTGATGGCAGGCCATAGCAAGGATGCGGAGGAGATGAAGTTGCCGGTGGGCGGAGTCGAGAATGCGCCCGCGTTTGTCGACTGGCTGAGGCAGCAACCCGGAGTTGAGGTCGTGGCAGCGCCGACTGATCCCGAGCAGTCAGTTCGAGATCGACAAGAGGATGTAGTTCTGATTATTGAGACGGACTTCGTGAGGAACATGGCGCGCGCGATCCCTGCGCCCGTCAAACTGGTCAGCGACTCGACCCGCGAGGGAGCGCGGCGAAAAGTGACCCGGGCGCGGAATCTAGTCAATGCGTACTCCAGCCAGTTGGCCTCTTTGCGCTTGATCGCCCGCGGCGTCGCTCCGACGGTCGCCCTGCCGGTGCGCGTGGAGGAAGTGGAAGTCTCGAGCGCCCAGGAGCGGCTAGCGACTGAACTCAACATCCTGACTCTTTTGTTAGTGATTGCAGCGGTGACGGGGGGAATGCAGATCGCCATCGATACGACGGCCGGTGAGCGCGAACGCGGGTCGCTGGAACCCCTGCTGCTCAGCCCGGTTCCGCGTGTAGCGTTGGCGGCTGGTAAGTGGCTGGCTGCGTCTGCGTTCGGCTGCGCTTCAGTCGTGTTTTCCATGCTGCTAACCGTGAATGTTCTGCGGCGCGTTCCCTGGCAGGACATGGGTATCCGCTTCCGCGTCTCAGACGCAGACCTGATGACCCTGCTGGCGATCGTCCTTCCTTTGGCATTTTTCTTGAGCGCAGTGACCGTCTTCGCCTCCACTTTCGCCCGCTCGTTCAAGGAGGCGCAAGGCTACATGGGAATGCTGATTCTGTTGCCGCTGTTCCCCGGCGTGATTTCGATGCTGTACCCGCTAGCAAACCGGCGATGGCTGACGCCCATCCCGATTTTCGGCCAGTACGCGCTGACAGCCGATGTTCTGGGCGGCAAGCCGCCGGGTGTGATTTTTTATGTGCTCGCGGGCGCGTCGGTACTGGCGTGCGCGCTCGTACTGGTGGCGCTTACTTCGCGCCTTCTAAAGCGGGAAACGATTATTTTTGGACGGTAGGGGGCGTGGTGGCAGCCGACTCAGGCACTGGCGGCGCTAATTTCAGCTTCCGATTGATTTGCGGCCAGTACTGGCGCATCAGGTTTCCCCCGAATCTCCAACCAATATCAGCGCCATACCGAGCGACGGTGCTGCCAACTCCCTGGTTCTGTTTCGGCCAGTAAGTGTTGGCCAGTGCTTCGCCCGCCAGAGGACCGAGCAATCCCGCAAAGTTCAGGACTCGTTCCCCTGAGTCGCTGCGCGTATACACCACCCGTACCGCGCTGTATTTCAACGCCTGCTTGAAAGAGAGCCCCTTCTTGACGTAGAAACGCGGGTCTTCGTGCAACATGGATGCGATCGCGAAAGTGCCAAACATGTTGTCGGAAGCGGCCCGGGCCATGCCTGACCCGAAGCGCTTGCTATAGCCGGAACCGCCCTGGCCGTACCCTGAGGGACTGTTGATCGCCTGGCCGTAGGCTGCGCCAAGCAACGCCGCGCCGAGGGTGGACACCGATACGCTGTTGTTTGCCCCCAGTTTGAACTTTTCCCAACTGCTGAGCGGTCCTTTGTCAGTAGCGAGGTCGGGAAACACCACCGACTTCCGCGTGAGCAGTTGGACCAAGCCCACTCCGCTCTTCAGTGGGTTGCTCCTTTGGGACGGGCTTTGCGATTGCGCGCCGCAAGACTGTGCAGTCGAAGACGGCGCCTCGGGTACGGCGCTGGGTTGAGTTTGCTGGGCGCTGCCGACTGCAGCAATGAAAAAACAACAGGCCAGGGTTAAGAACAGGCGTTGCTCCCCGGTCGCACGCCCGCGACCGGTCACACGTGTCGTGAATGTCATTGAACGGAGCGTCCTGTCTGCATGGTTTCTTGACGACTGCGCTTCTTAGCATCAACCGCGGCTGTGCCCTCAGAGCGGCTCGCTGAACGACGTTGTGGGTGGTTCGGACTGGCAGACATAGTCTGACACGAGCCGTGACGCCCGATAACTGCCATAAATGACAGTCCACAAGGCAGCAATAAGCGTTTAGCTAGGAGCTAGGAGCAGGAAGCTCGGTTCTGCTAATCTTCTCTGCTCGTCGCCCCGGAGTTCAATCTGCTCGGAAAAGAGCACTAATGCCAGACAATCCACGCCCCCAGCCACCGGCCTTGTATCGATGGTCGGTTCTCATCTTTATAAGTCTGGCAATGGGGGGGAACTATTACATTTACGACAGCATCAACCCGCTGGAACGAATTTTCATCGACAACCTGGGATTCTCCGCCACCCAGTTTGGCTGGTTGAACGCCAGCTACAGCGTGGCTGCGGTGGCGACGTTGCTGATTGGCGGCATCATCATCGATCGGATCGGGACCAAGAAGGCGATTACGATGTTCGCCTTGCTCTGCCTCATGGGGGCTGCATTGACGGCGGCGCGGGGAAGCGCTCCCATGATGATTGTGGGGAGAACGGTCCTGGGCCTAGGGGCCGAGTCGATGATCGTCGCGGTGACAACGGCTCTGGCTAAGTGGTTCAAGGGCAAAGAACTCAGCTTCGCTTTCGGGATCAATCTGACGATTGCGCGCTTGGCGTCGGTGGCAGCCGATAATTCGCCAACCTGGGCAAACCGCGTTTTCTATCCCCAAGGGCCCGCGGGGCCAGCCAGTTGGCAGGGGCCCCTGCTGTTGGCCGTGGGGGCTGGCGTCATGGCCGTAGCGACGTCCCTCATTTACTGGGCTTTGGAAACCCGGGCTGAATCCACCTACGCACTCGGCAAGGCCGGATCGATCGACAAACTCGAGTTCAAAGGCATCTTCCGCTTCAACCCGTCGTACTGGCTGGTGGTCGGCCTCTGCTTCACGTTCTATTCCGCAATTTTTCCGTTTCGTACCTTTGCCATCGACTTTTTCACCAACAAGATTCTGTCCGCCCACGGCGGCACCGCGGCACTGGAATTGGTGAGGGTGCAATCTTTGGAGCAGGCAGGCCGGCTCAACAGCCTTCTTCCGCTGGCGGCGATGATCGCCACTCCCTTATTTGGCCTGCTGGTCGATCGCGTGGGTAAGCGGGCACTGGTTCATGATGCTTGGCTCGCTGCTGCTGATGCCTGTGTACCTGATGATGGCGTACACCAATATCTCGTTATATGTACCGGTAATGTTGATGGGGATCGCGTTCTCACTGATTCCGGCGGTGATGTGGCCCTCGGTAGCCTATATCGTCGATCAATCCAAGCTGGGCACGGCCTATGGGCTGATGACGATGATCCAACAGATCGGCTTTTTCGTCCTGAACCTGCTGATTGGATAGGCTAACGATTACGCCGACGCCGGGCCGGCAGAATCCTGGCGGGTACGCGTTGGGATTGTGGATTTTCTCGATTCTCGGATTCCTCGGGATGACGTTGGCGTTCCTGCTTCGCATCCGCGAAACTGGGTGCCGCATGGGCACGGACTGGAGACAATCACGACGGCCAAAAGTGCGGCATGAACGGACCGACAAATTTACCAATTTCCGAAGATCGCGACTCTAAATTCGGGATCGGGTTTATAGCTAGTGGAGCCAGTGCTGTTCAACCCTGATCAGGCAAAGGATTTCCGCGAGCTAGAGCATCTGATCGGAGAATCCCAAGTTCGGTAGAATGCCTCTGATATTCTGAATATGACGCATTACCTTCGTGCCATCGCAACCGCCCGCAAGCCATACAACGCAAAGATAGTTAGCCGCATCTCACGGGGTGCGGCCGGAAAAGGCAACTTGACCGACCGAGATTCAAACGAAACTCAACGACAGGGCAAGGACGAGACTCGAACGAAGCCGAGCTCATCGAGCGAGCCAAGCTAGGGGACGCGCAGGCGTTCCAGGCTCTCTACGACAAGCATAAGCGGCGGGTGTATTCGCTCTGCCTGCGCATGACGGCGAACACGGCCGAAGCCGAAGATCTGACCCAGGAAGCGTTCCTGCAGCTCTATCGCAAGATTGGAACGTTTCGCGGCGAATCGGCGTTTTCGACCTGGCTGCATCGGCTGTCGGTGAATGTGGTGCTGATGCAGTTGCGAAAGAAGAGCCTCCCGGTGGTTTCGCTGGAAGAAACCACGCAGGGCGGCGAAGAAGATACTCCGAAGAAAGATTTCGGGGCAGAAGATTTGGCGTTGGCCGGATCCATCGACCGGCTGCAGTTGCAGAAAGCAGTCGACGATCTCCCTCCCGGCTACCGCATGATTTTTGTGCTTCACGACGTCGAAGGTTACGAACATAATGAAATCGCAACCATCGTGGGTTGTTCGATCGGCAACAGCAAGTCGCAGCTCCACAAAGCACGCATGAAGCTGCGCGATCTGCTCAAGATGCAAGCGAGCCGAAAAGGCCGAGAAATCCTGAGCGGAGCAAGGCAACGAGTAACGTGATCCGGCGCAGACCGGACACGGCAGTAACCTTGGCAGAGGCGCAACACTGCAAGCTGACTTGAATTGGCAGTTACACTGATGCGACCACCGATTCAAGGGGCTTGGGGAGAGCAGTATGAATTGCGTTGAGTTGCAAGCGAGCCTGGCGGAGAGTCGAAGACGGCGGCAGTGCCGAACAGCGGGCTCATCTGAAGACCTGCCCGGAGTGCTCGGCTCTGGTCGCGGAACTGAATCTCATCATCGCCACGGCCACCGAACTGCGCGCGGCGGAGGAACCCAGTCCCCGCGTTTGGAATTCCATCGAAATCTGCATTGCGGCAGGAGGGTCTGATTCGCCCGCAGCGTGCGAGCCGTTCCCTTCTGCCATCCCTCAGCAGCCGCTGGGCATGGGCGCGCTGGGTGGTGCCGGCGGCCGCTGCCCTGCTGATCGCGGTCGGGCTTTATGTTCGGCAGCATTCCCCGTCGCCGCCAACTGGCGCGTCAATCCACCGACCGCCAGCTGCCTGTTTCCGATGCTGGCAGTCGCAGGGCTGAACGATGACGACCTGCTGCAGGAAGTGGCCCAGCTGTCGCCCGCGCTGCAGGCGCAATACGCCGACAATCTCCGCCACGTCAACGAGTACATTCAGGACGCGAAGAGCGTGGTCGCCGCCAATCCGAACGACGAGGAAGCTCGCCGCTCGCTGATGGAGGCCTATCAGGAGAAGGCCATGCTTTTCGACTTGGCCATGGATCGTTCTTTGCCATAATGTAGGGCAATTCTCGACCCGCGCGATGCCGGGCGACTGTGCAGGGAATCGAATCAGGGGCAGTCGAGGCATCGAATCTTATGAGCGGGCGCACGATCCAACTTGCAGTCGTCGGCGCGATGCTGGCCGGGACGCTGATCGCCCGACTGTCGCCGAGACGCCACAAGGAATATCACTTCAACGTCGGGCCCAAGGCCGGAGTCTCGGTCAACAATCCCTACGGCTCGATCTCGGTCAAACCCTCCACCGGCAACATCGTCGTCGATCAATGCCGTGCTCGCTTCCGACAAAGTTGAAGTCGACAACAGCCTGGTCGGCAATCGCGTCGAGATCCAGTCGCACCTGCTGCCCGGCGCCGATGCGCAATCCGGACGCGTGGATTACGAAATCCTGGTGCCCGCCGACGCCAGCATCACCCTGCACTCCAGCACCGGCCCGCTGCGCGCCGAAAAACTTCACGGCGATGTAACTCTGGAAGGCGCCGCGCGCCACCGTGGACATCCGCGACATCACGCGACGCCCACGTGCACGTGAAAACCCTGAACGGCCCGGTCACCCTCACCAATGTGCAGGACGGCCACGTGGAAGTCGATTCCCTGAGCGGCGACGTCACGCTCAACGGCGTCACCGGCCCGCTGGTGCAGGTCATTTCCACCAGCGGCGGCATCAACTACATCGGCGACTTCGGCGACCGCGGCGAATACCGCCTGACCAGCCACAGCGGCAACATCGAAGCCACCGTGCCCGAATCCACTTCCGCCGACGTGAGCGCACGCTCGGTGCGCGGCGAAGTCCACGACGACATTCCTCTCCAACCCAAAACCCACACCTGGTTCGTCATCAAAGAGGGAAGTGCCTTCTGGGGTACCATGGGTCGGGCCGCGGTATCATCGACCGTAGTGCTGCGCAGCTTCAGTGGTAAAATCCACCTCAGAAAACGCACCGCAAAATAACAACCAGCTTCTAGCTCCTAGCTCCTGGCTTCTAGCCAAACCAGTGGGTGGCTGGAGCTGGCTGCAAGAAGCTGATTCTTGAAGAAGAGTTCTGGCAAAACCGCGAAGGCGACGCATCGGGTGCGGCGCAAGCGGTCGTCCGCGAAGCTCGCCGCCGGTCTTCCGCGGCAACGCGGTTTTTCTGGTCGGCTTCATGGGAGCCGGAAAAAGCAGCGTGGGCCGCGCCCTCGGGCAGCGGCTGAATTGGATCTTTGAAGATCTCGATGACCGCATCGCAGCGCCGCGAAGGGCGCACGGTGGCAGAGATTTTCCGCGATTCCGGAGAATCCGAGTTCCGCCGAGCCGAACACGCCGCCCTGCAACATGTGCTCGAGGAACTGCGCGGCGGAGTCGCCAGAATCGTCGCCTTGGGCGGCGGCGCCTTCGTGCAGAAGGAAAATGCAGCCCTGCTGAAGGCGTCCGGCGTGCCCACGGTTTTTCTGGACGCGCCAGTCGAAGAATTGTGGCAGCGCTGTTGCACCCAGGCCGCCGAAGCCGGCACGGAACGTCCGCTGCTGCAGAGTGTGGAACAGTTCCGCAAGCTCTATGAGACTCGGCGCCAGAGCTACTCGAAGGCGTCGCTGAAGATTCAAACCGGAAGCCGCACGGTAGAAACAATCGCGGCCGAAATTGCGAAAATGCTGGGCCTGAAAGAAATCGCGCTACGCACCGAACAAGGAGAAGTCGAGTGAAGTTTGAAATCACGAACGCGCCGTGCGCTGGCCTTCGTTCTGGCTGCTTCGCTTCGCGGCTTTCGCCGGCGCTGCACGCAGCGGACAAGAAAGACAAGAAAGACAAACCGCGCGCCCAACCCGATCGTCGACTCCGGCTCGTTCGGCATCTTCATCAAGGGCCAGCGCGTCGCCACCGAAACTTTCCACATCGAGCAGCAAAACGGCGACAGCATCATCAAGTCGCAGCTCAAGGAAACCGCCGGCGGCGATTCCAGCAGCCAGAAGTCCGATCTGAACATGAGCTCCAGCGGCGAATTGCTGCGCTATGAATGGAGCCAGTCCTCCGGCGGTTCGCTCAGTCGTGTGTCCCGACAACGATTTTCTGAAGGAAAAAATCACCGCCTCCGCCAACGCCAAGCCCGCCGAGCAGGCTTTCCTGCTGCCCAGCGCAACGCCCATTCTCGACAACAATTTCTTCGTGCACCGCGAATTCCTGGCCTGGAAATATCTGGCGATCGCCCCCTGCAAAGACGAGAACGGCCATCGCGCAATGCCAGACCCGCAGACTTTGGCGCGCTCGTCCCGCAGGACCATACTTCGATGAGCGTGCGCATGGAGCTGGTCGGGAAAGAAAAAATCACGATCCGCGGCGCCGAGCGCGAACTGCTGCGCCTGAACCTGTCCGGAGAAGATATTCGAGTGGGCGCTTTGGCTGGACGAGCACGACCATTTCAAACTAATTCGGGTGGCGATTCCTGCCGATAACACGGTAGTGGACCGGGATTAAGGCTGTGCCTGCCCGGCGGCAGAATCGAGATCGCCCTGGAAAATTTATTGCTGCTGACTGACTCACGTACGGCGCGGTCTATCGTCACAGTGCTGCTGTTCGCGCTGGGGCTGGGCTTTCTCTACGTGGCCCGCGCCACTCTGATCGCGTTTCTGTTCGCCATCTTCTTCGCCTACCTGATGAGCCCGCTGGTGAACCGCCTGGAAAAAGTGCTGCGCGGACGCGAGCGGGCCATCGCCGTGATCTACGCCCTGCTGCTCGTGCTGGTGGTGGTGTTCTTTGTGGTCGGTGGGCCCCAAGGTGACGCGGGAGGGCGCGCGGCTGGGACAGTCCCTGCCCGACTCTGCTCACCCAACTCAGTTCCGGCAACATCGCCACGCAACTCGGCACAAGACCACGGCTGGAACCAGAAGTACACCGAACTGGTCGCAATCGTTCCTGGTCAGCCACAGCGACGAAATCACAGCAACTGGCGCAGCGCGTCGGATTGCGCGTGGCCGATGTCGCCAAGCAAGCCTGGCTGTTCTTCGTGGTGCCGCTGTTGTCCATCTTCTTCCTGAAAGATGGCCGCGCCTTCAGCGACTTCCTGCTCTCCACCATCCAGTCCCGGCCGCAGCGCGAATTTCTGGAAAACGTGCTCAACGATCTCAACCAGATGCTGGCCCACTTCATCCGCGCCCAACTGACTCTGGCCGGCCTGACTCTGGTCATGTACTCCGCGGTTCTCGGCGTCATGGGAGTTCCCTACGCGCTGGTTCTGGGCACCATCGGCGGCGTGCTGGAATTCGTTCCCGTGGTCGGCCCGCTGGCCGGCGCGCTGACCATTGTCGAGCGTGGCCCTGCTGATGAGCTACAAGCACTGGCTGATCCTGATCATTTTTCTCGGGATCTGGCGCCTGCTGCAGGATTACGTTTCCTCTCCCCGCATCATGGGCGAGAGCATGGAACTGCATCCCCTGGCCGCCATCTTCGGCGTCATGGCCGGAGGCGAAGTCGCCGGCATCCTCGGCATCTATCTTTCCATCCCGGTCATGGCCAGCCTGCGCATCGTCTTCCGCCGCTGGCGCCTCTACGCCGAAAAGAAAAAGTTCGGCCCGCTAACCGAATATCCCTTCCGCAGCCAGGAAACCCACCGGCCGTAGCGATAGGTCATGTGGGACGGACACTCCTGTCCGTCGCTTCCTTGATTTTGCAGTTGCACTTGCTTCGTTGCCGGATGCCATGCAGTTCTCGAGCACGAACTGACGAAAGACAAAATCAACGGCGGCGGACAGGAGTGTCCGCCCCACAACTCCTACTGCCCCGCCCCGGCTCCCGCCACCTTCTCCACCGCGACCTTCCGCAAAAATTCCGCCGCGGCCTCCGGCAGCACCGAATTGATGAACATCCCCGACCCCAGCTCAAATCCCGCCGTCCGCGTCAGCCGCGGAATCACGCTGACATACCAGTGAAAGTGCCGCGCCCCCGCATACTCCGCCGGACCGCTGCGGATCGTGAAATTCAAGTCCGGATTCTCCAGCCCCACATAAATCTTCGCCAGCAGAGTCCGCAGCACGCGCGCCAGGTCGGTCACTTCCATCTCGGAAATATCTCCGAAGCTGGCCATGTGCCGCAGCGGAAAAATATGCGTGGCAAACGGCGTGGCCGACGCAAACACTTCCATCGCCACAAAGCGCTCGCTCTTGATCACGATGCGCGTCTGGTCCTCAACCTCGCGCTCCACCATGTGGCAGAACATGCATTCCCCGGCATCGTCATAGTGCCGCAGAGCCTCGAACAAGCGGTGCCGCACCTGGCTCGGGATCACCGGCGTCGCAATCAGCTGCGAGTGCGGATGCTGCATGCTGGCCCCCGCATCGGCCCCATGATTCTTGAAAATCGTGATGTGGTTCACCCGGTGGTCCAGGCTCAGCGTGTTGTAGCGCTGCTTTATAAACGCGCAGAATGCTGGCCACATGCGAATCCGGCAGCAGCCCCATGTAGCGCGAGTGGTCGGGACTATCGATGATGACTTCGTGAAAGCCGAATCCCTCAATGCGCCGCCGCAGGTGCTGCAGGCTGCGCGTCGGCTGCACGTCGCTCGACAACGCCGCGAACTTGTTGGGGATCACGCGCACCATCCAGGGCTCGCCGCTGCTCGGGCGACCGCAGCACCTCATGGCGGCGTCTTGCTCTTCGTTGCCCGGACAAAACGGGCAGCTCTCCACAAATTCCGGGATCGCCTGCACCACGCGATGCGTGGCCAGTTCCTCCGGCCGCTTGGCCCGTTCGGTGGCAATGATGACCCATTCCTTGGTGAAAAAGTTCTGGCGCAGTTCGGGCATGTGAATCCCTCCAGCTTCTCCTATCGGCAGATCGAAGGATTTCCTGCAATGCCGGTCCTGGGATCCGGTGCGGAAGTGGTCCTCCTTTCGCTACTTGCAGACTCCCGCGCTGGCATCGCACACTAGTGTTGTCAGTCCGATTCGCGCGAACCTAAGAGTTTGTCATTCCGACCCCCGAGCGAACGCGAGGGGCGGAGGAATCTGCTTCCCCGACTGTTATAGAATTCCAAGTATTCCTAATCGAGACTACATATGAACCGCAAAATTCCTATCGGCATTCTCGGCGCCACCGGCGTCGTCGGACAAAGATTCATCCAGATGCTGGAGCACCATCCCTGGTTCGAAGTGGCATGGCTGGCCGCTTCCGACCGTTCCGAAGGCAAGGTCTACGCCGAGGCGGCGCGCTGGCGCCTGAAGACGCCGATTCCGGCCGCCGTCGCCGCAATGAAAGTTTCGCCGGCCACACCCGAAGGCGCGCCCAAAATTATCTTCGCCGCGCTCGACGCCTCCATCGCCGCCGAAATCGAGCCCCGTTTCGCCGACGCCGGCTGCGCCGTCGTCTCGAACTCCAGCGCGCTGCGCATGCAAGAAGACGTGCCGCTGGTCATCCCCGAAGTCAACGGCGGCCACATCAAGCTCATCGACATCCAAGCGCTGGCGCAAGAAATCCGGCGGCTACGTCGTCACCAATCCCAACTGCTCGGCCATCGGCCTGGTGCTCGCTCTCGCGCCGCTGCACCAGCAGTTCGGCCTCGAAACTGTCATGGCCGTCACCATGCAAGCCGTCAGCGGCGCGGGATATCCCGGCGTGGCCTCGCTCGACATTCTGGGCAACGTGATCCCCTACATCAAGAACGAAGAAGAAAAGATGGAAGAGGAGACCAAGAAGCTGCTCGGCCAGGTCAACGGCACGAAAATTATTCCCGGCGCCTTCGCCATGAGCGCGCAATGCAACCGCGTCGCCGTCGAAGACGGACACACCGAATCGGTTTCCATCCGCCTGAAGAACGAAAGCCAAGCCGCGAAGAAATCATCGCCGCGTGGAACAGCTATCGCGCCGAGCCGCAGGAACTGAAACTGCCCAGCGCTCCCGAACGACCCGGTCGTCTATCTCGAAGCCAACGACCGTCCGCAGCCGCGTTTCGACGTCGACATGGGCGCGGGCATGACCACCGCCGTCGGCCGCCTTCGCCCCTGCGGCGTGCTCGACTGGAAATTCACCGTGCTCTCGCACAACACCATCCGCGGCGCCGCCGGAGCCGCCGTCCTCAACGCCGAACTCCTCAAAGCCAAAGGCTACCTGGGATGAATGCGAGTGATGACGAGCAGCGGCGCCTTAAGTGTAGCGCCGGCGTCCCGGCGGCTGTCGCGGAGCGACGTCTCGCGCGCGCAGCCGAAAGCGCCCATTGCGTCAAGTTCCCCCGAGGAAGCACCGCCATGATCGTCATGAAGTTCGGCGGCACCTCCGTCGAAGACGCCAAAGCCATCGAGCGCGTCGCCTCGATCGTCGAAGGCCGCCTGGCGCAGAAGCCGCGTCGTCGTGGTCAGCGCCATGGCCAAAGTCACCGACACGCTGCTGACCATGGCTCGCGCCGCCGGAGAAGGCGAGCGCAAAACCGCGCTCAAACTCTGCCGCTCGCTGCAGGAACGCCACTACAACACCGCCAGCGAACTGCTCGGCACCGCGCGCTTCACCGAATTCCACTCCGACCTGGGCACCGACTTCGAAGCGCTCGACGAACTCCTGCGCGGCATCTCCGCCGTCGGCGAAATCACGCCCCGCACCACCGACCACGTCGCCGCTTTCGGCGAAATGCTCTCCAGCAAAATCGTCGCCGCCGCCTTCGCCGCCCACGGCCTCAACGGAGTCCACGTCGACTCCCGCGAAGTGCTGGTCACCGACAACAGCTACATGCAGGCCGTTCCCGCAATTCGAAGAAACCAACGCCAGGCTGCAGGAAAAAGTTCAGCCTCTGCTCGACGAAGGCAAAGTCCCGGTGATGGGCGGATTCATCGGCGCCAATCGCGCCGGCATCACGACCACCATCGGCCGCGGCGGCTCCGATTTTTCCGCCGCCATCTTCGGCGCCGGCCTCGGCGCCGACCGCATCGAAATCTGGACCGACGTCGACGGCATCCTCACCACCGACCCCAGAATCTGTCCTGAAGCCCGCCGCATCAAAGTCATCAGCTTCGACGAGGCCGCCGAACTCGCCTACTTCGGCGCGAAGGTTCTGCATCCCGGCGACGGTGCTGCCCGCCATCCAGAAAAATATTCCCGTCTACGTGCTGAACTCGCGCAATCCATCCTGCGAAGGCACGCGCATCACCACGCGCGCGCCGCAGGGCAAAAACATTTTCAAAGCCATCGCCGCCAAGAAGCGCATCACCATCGTCGACGTGGCCGCGCCCCGCATGCTGCTGGCCCACGGATTCCTGCGCTCCATCTTCGAAGCCTTCGACCGCCACAAAGTTTCCGTCGACGTGGTCTCGACCTCCGAAGTCAGCGTTTCGCTGACCGTCGATTCCAATCAGGCCATTCCCGCGCTGGCCGCCGATCTCGCCAAGCTGGCCGACGTAAAATACGAAGGCCGCAAAGCCATCGTCTGCCTGGTCGGCGAAAACCTGCGCGACACGCCGGGCATCGCGGCGCTGGTATTTCGCGAACTCGCCGACAAAAAGATTCGCATGATCTCGCAAGGCGCATCGGAAATTAACCTGACCTTCGTGATCGAAGAAGACGAAGTCCCCGACGTAATCCAGCGCCTGCACAAAACATTCTTCTCCGACCTGGACCCGGAAGTCTTCGCCTAGGCAGCACGCGTAGCGGCGGACGCCTTCGTCCGCCCGCAAAGTTAAACGTGAGGGGCCGCCGGACGAATACGCCCGAGGCTACGCGATGCCATCTCGGCGCCGAAAGCAAGCGAACCGCTCAGCGACTGAGGTAAGCTGTGTGCAGTCGATCTGATCCATATGAACCTCCTGATCCTAGGCCGCGGCAAAACCGGATCGCTGGTAGCGGAAGTCGCCGCCGAGCGCAAACATCACGTCGCGCATCGCCGGCGCCAAAGAAAACGCAGCCTGCGCCGCGCTCACCCCGAAAAACTCCACGACATCGACGCCGTCATCGACTTCACCGCTCCCCACTGCGTCCTCGCCCACATCGAAGCCTGCGTCAAAGCCGGCAAGAACATGGTCGTCGGCACCACCGGCTGGTACGAAGAACATCGACCACGTCCGCGCCCTGGTCGAGCAGCACAAAACTGGATTCGTCTACGCCGCCAATTTCTCCATCGGCGTGAATCTTTTCTTCGAAGTCGCCCGCGCCGCCGCCGCAGCCCTGCGCCACGATTACTCCGGCCAGATCTTCGAACGCCACCACGCCCACAAAAAAGACGCCCCCTCCGGCACCGCGATCGCGCTCCAGCACGTAATCCGCGAAGCCAGCGGCCAGCACACGAAGATCTGGAAATCACTTCCTTCCGCGAAGGCGACGTCGTCGGCCTGCACGAAGTCGTCCTCGAATCCGCCGCCGACCGCATCTATCTCTGCCACGACGCCAAATCCCGCCGCGGCTTCGCCGAAGGCGCAGTCCGCGCCGCCGAATGGCTTGCCGGGCAAAAAGGGTTTCTACGATTTCAAAGATATCTGGCGGGAATCTGTAGCGATCTGTAATGTGGGGACAGCCGCCCTCGGCTGTCCATCGAGCGCAGCTCGATTGTTTGCTGCACGTCCCTCCCGAGTTTTCCCTCGACCCCCACTCGCGCTATCCTATTCCTATGCAACTCCGTGGCTGTGGCACCGCACTCGTAACTCCGTTTCATCAGGATGGCTCCATCGACGACGCTGCCCTGCGCAATCTGGTCGCGTGGCAGATCGAGTCCGGCATCGATTTTCTGGTTCCCTGCGGCACCACCGGCGAGACGCCCACGCTCACCCACGACGAATGGCTCTACGTGATCGACACCACGATCGAAGTCGCCGCCGGACGCGTCCCCATCGTCGCCGGCGCGACTTCCAACGCCACGCACGACGCAGTCGAGAAAGCGAAAGAAATCGCCGCGCGCCCCGGAGTCAACTCCATCCTCACCGCCTCGCCCTACTACAACAAGCCCACGCAGGAAGGCCAGTACCGCCATTTCAAAGCCATCGCCGAAGCCGTCGGCGACAAGCCCGTCATTCTCTACAACGTGCCCGGCCGCACCGCCGCCAATCTCGAACCCGCAACCCTGGCCCGCCTCGCCGAGATTCCCAACATCGTCGGCGTGAAAGAAGCCAGCGGCAACATGACCCAGATCGCCGAAGCCATCAACGCCGTCCCGGAAACTTTTCTGGTCTTCTCCGGCGACGACGCGGTCACTCTGCCGGTCATCGCCCTCGGCGGCGTCGGAGTCGTCTCGGTCGCCTCCAACGAAATTCCGCACGAAATGGCCGTCGCTCACCCGCGCCGCGCTCGCCAACGACTGGACCACCGCCCGCACCCTGCACCGCAAATATCTTCCGCTGATGCAAGCCAACTTCATCGAGTCGAGCCCGCTGCCCGTGAAAGCGGTGCTCGCCATGATGGGCAAGATCGAAGAAGTCTACCGCCTGCCGCTGCTGCCCATGCGCCGCGACACCCGCTCGCGCCTGCAGAAAATCGCCACTGAAGTCGGACTGATCGCCAAGCCCGCCGGCTCCCGCCGCCGAAGCCGCCGGAATTTTTCATCTACGAAAACTGGGCCGCCGGCCCGCGCAAAATCGTCCTGCACCGCGGATCCTGCGGCCAATGCAGCCACGGCAAAGGCCGCCCCGCCGGCCACGACGCCAACCACGCCCGCTGGCACGGCCCCTACGCCACCCTGCCCGAGGCCCGCGAAACCGCCCACGCCATGACCGGCGTGCTGATCCGCAGCGAGTGCAAGTGCGTGTAAAGAAACAATTGCTGATTGTTGAGTTTCTGATTGTCGATTGAAGCCAGTCGCACCACACTGACCTGTCATCCTGACCGGAGCGAGCGATCGGCGAGCGCAGTGGAGGGACCTCTGTATCGTCCGTTTTTGACAAATCTTCAATCAGCAATCAACTATCAACCATCGCATGTCTTCCCTGAAATCCTCCATCGAGCGCCTGGCCGCGCAAGGCGAAGTCGAGCACGATCCCGAAGCGCGCAAGACGTTCCTCGAATTCCGCGACCAGCTCACCCAAGGCAAAATCCGCGCCGCCGAAAAAATCGGCGACAAGAAAGACGCCCGCTGGACCGTCAACCCCTGGGTCAAGCAAGGCATCCTGCTGGGGTTCCGTCTGGGAGTTCTGCAGGAAATGCCCGCCGGCCTCTCCTTCGTCGACAAAGACACCTTCCCTGCCCGCCAGTTCACCGTCGCCGATCGCGTCCGCGTCGTCCCCGGCGGATCGTCCGTCCGCGAAGGCGCCTACGTCGCGCCCTCGGTCATCTGCATGCCGCCCATGTTCATCAACGTCGGCGCCTACGTCGACGAAGGCACCATGATCGATTCGCACGCGCTGGTCGGCTCCTGCGCGCAGATCGGCAAGCGCGTCCACCTGAGCGCCGCCGCGCAAGTCGGAGGAGTCCTCGAACCCATCAACGCCGCGCCCGTCATCATCGAAGACGACGTGCTGGTCGGCGGCAACTGCGGAATTTACGAAGGCACGCTGGTGCGCGCACGCGCCGTGCTGGGCGCAGGAACGATCCTGACGCGCTCGACGCCGCTCTATGATTTGGTGAGCGGCGAAGTCTACCGCGCCACCGCCGACGCCCCGCTCGAAGTCCCAGAGAATGCGGTAGTCGTCCCCGGCTCCCGCGCGGTAAAGAAGGAGAAGGGCCGCCGGGGATTGGAATCTCTCGCTCTACACCCCGGTCATCGTGAAGTACCGCGACGAAAAAACCGACCGCGGCATCGAGCTGGAAGACTGGCTCCGGTAGGAGATCGCGGCTTCGAGCAGTGCGGCTTTCATGTAAACTTTGTGCCGGCTAATCTTGTGAGCACCAGCATTTCAATAACGGCCACCCTACTGACGATAGGATTCATGGGCGTTCTTTTTGGCCAATCCAATCGCAAGGTTGCATCCGAGCCCAAATTCTCCGAACTTTCCAGCGCGGACAGCGAACGCCTTGAGCAGCAAAGAGCGATCATCGCATCGGCTGCCAAGCGCCGGTACGGTACAGTGCATCTGACTCGAACCAAGAGCGACTTGCCGACTTTTCAACGGCTAATCGACGAAAACGTATTCAACAAATCTCAGACGTATGAACTACAGAGTCTAGGTGTCGCCTTCGGGGATGTGCTAGCGAGCGAGTTTCCGTTGCGATGGGTGATGGTCACAGACGAGTTCGGCACCGATCCGACGTTGCGATTCAAGCAGACGACCATTCACATTAACACCCTTACGATGATTTCCAAGCGAATCGAAAGGGGTGAGCTGGTGAGGGTGCAGTGGCTGCTGGACCAGACCCGCGAGCAGCTTGCGGTCAATGAAAAGAAGCTCCGCTGACGTTCGCTGCGACAAACCAAGTTACGAATAGACCGACTACATCAGGAAGTGAATTCGCTGAACTACCGAACCTCCACCCCCAACTTCCCTGTCCCATTCAATGAAACCTGAATCTGCGCCAGTTTCCGAATGACGGCATTCGCTTGCTGTAACGCGTCCACGCCATAGGTGCTTGCAATCCCCACGACCTTCGTCCCCGCGGCGAGCGCCGACTGAATCCCCGCAGGCGCATCCTCAATCACCAGGCAATCCGCTGGACTGAAGCCCAGCCGCCCCGCCCCCTTCAAATACGGCTCCGGATCGCGGCTTCCCATGCGTCACATCGTCGGCTGTGACCAGAACTTCAGGAACCGGCAACCCGCAATGACGCAAACGATTCGTGGCCAGCAGCCTCGACCCTGACGTGACCACGCCCCACCGTCCTTCGGGAATCGAGTACACCAACTCGACCGCGCCCGGCATTACCACAACGCCTTGCTGATCATGCGCCTCGTGATTCTCAATTTCGCTGGCCTCGGCGTCGGCGTCGAGATGCGGCGCGACGCGCCGGATCACCTCAACCGTGCGCACGCCGTGAGCGATGGCCATGATGGCATCTCCATCTACGCCCTTGCGCGCAGCCCACTCCCGCCACTCGCGGTCGACCGCACGCGTGGAGTCTGCAAGAACTCCGTCCAGATCAAAAAGAATGGCTGAGCAAACGAAGGTAGGCATCTATCAGTATTTAATCACAGTAACGCGAAGTATCGGCGAGCAGCACAACCACGCTGTCATCCTGAGCAGAGCGAAGGACCTGTGCAACTTGCTGACGCCGGGATTCTGTCGGCAGATTGCATAGATCCTTCGCTTCACTCAGGATGACAAAGCATCCTGGCTCGTCAATGCCGCTTGCTGCGCCCGCTGCCGCAGCGACAAATGCCGCCGCCGAAAGTGCTGCTTCGCACGCTCTCCCCACGCCCGCACGAACCAATAATTCAATCCTGCGCCGATCGCCGCGCTGGCCAGCGGAATCACCCGCCCCGCCCACTTCTCCACGACTTCCGCACTGGCCTTAGCCGCAATTCTTTGGATGACGCGCGGCACGAATTTGTTGACCACTTCTTTTTCCAGCAACTCGCGGCTGATGTCGACTCCCGCCGCGCTGGCCGCGGCAATCCAAAGTTCGGCAATCTCGTCGTCAGTCTTGAACTCGAATCCATATACCAGGCTCAACTTCTGGATCGTCCGCATCGTGATCGCTGAAAGAATCCCCAGATCGGGCACAATCGTGATCAGCCCCCCGAGCCCGAATCCCGGCGCCCTCGACCGCCGCAACTTTCATCCCGCTGCGAATAATCGAGTCGGCCACCGCATCGATTTCGCCGATCTCCAGCGAATACACGCCGTGATATCCGCTGATCGGCACGCGATACGCCGCGCGCAACTGCCACAGAAATTTCGCCGGATCCACGCGCACCGTCGAGTAGGCGCGCGTCAACCCTCGCACCATCCCCGCCTCAACGCGCTGCCGCAGCCACGATTTGCCTGATCCCGCCATTGCTTCCACCTTACCGCAGGCAGAGCGAGAATGCCATCGGGGAGAAACCAGTTCTCAGTTCGGGGTTCTTAGTTCTCGATTCCGGCAAACGGCCGATCTTTACCGTTGCCGAGCCACCGATGGTGCATCGCCGATCCTCCCTGGGCACGGCGGTGGAATAGCGGCCCTTCAGGGCCGCGTTGAACGACCAAACTAGAAACGGCTTTCCCCGCTGTGGTTCGATTCAATGGTCGCGTCGAGAACTGTCCCCTAGGGCTAAAGGCCATCTCCTGCCGACCAATACGCGGCGCTAAAGCGCCGCTCTTCCACTTCACCGCTCTTACACATCACGGCTCTTCCACATCGACTCTCTTCCGCGTCGACGTTGTTCTCGCTCGCCGCTCACCAGTCCTCCCCTGTGCTAGCATCATCTTTACTCAATGCCCACTGGAAAACTGCAGATCATCCCCCTCGGGGGCCTCGGCGAATTCGGCATGAACTGCATGGCCGTCCGCTTGGGCGACGACATCATCGTCATCGACGCCGGACTCATGTTCCCCGAAGCCGAACTGCTCGGCGTCGACATCGTCGTCCCCGACATTTCCTATCTCGTCGAAAACCGCCAGCGCGATGCGCGGAATCGTCCTGACCCACGGCCACGAAGATCACATCGGCGCGCTGCCCTGGATGCTCTCCGAACTCAAAGTCCCGGTCTGGGGCACCGAGTTCACGCTCGCCTACGTCGAAGACAAACTCGACGAGCACGGCCTGCTCGACGACGCCGACCTGCGCGAAATGCGCCCCAACGAGCGGTTCAAGGCCGGAGTCTTCACCATTCATCCCATTCACGTCACGCACAGCCTGGTCGATTGCGTGGCGCTCGCCATTCACACGCCGCTCGGCGTCATCATTCACACCGGCGATTTCAAAGTCGATCCCACGCCCACCGACAACAAACTTTTCGACCTGCACGCCTTCGCCGAGTACGGCAAGAACGGCGTGCTGGCGCTGTTTCAGGATTCCACCAACGTCGAGCGCAAAGGCTACACGCCCAGCGAGCGCGCGGTTCGCCGCAAGTTCGACGAAGTTTTCGCCCACACCAAGACGCCGGCTTTTCATCTCCTGCTTCTCATCGTCGATTCACCGCATCAATCTCGCGGTGCAACTCGCGCACGAGCACGGACGCAAAGTCGCCTTCCTCGGCCGCTCCATGAACAATTCCGCCGAGATCGCCGAAGACCTCGGCTACATCGAAGTCCCCGACGGCCTGGTCATCAATCCCGGCGAGATGAAAAATTTCCCGCCGGAAAAAGTTTGCGTGCTCATCAGCGGCACCCAGGGCGAGCCCATGTCGGCCCTGTCGCGCGCCGCCGTCGACAATCACAAGCACGCGAAAATCGAAAAGGGAGACACCGTCGTCCTCTCGAGCCGCATCATCCCCGGCAACGAAAAAACCATTTACCGGATGATCGACCACCTCTTCCGCCGCGAAGCCTACGTCATCTACGAAGACGGCACTTCGCCGCCCATCCACGTCAGCGGACACGCCAGCCAGGACGAACTCAAACTCATCATCAACCTGGTCAAGCCGCGCTACTTCATTCCCGTCCACGGCGAGTACCGGCAGCTGAAGCTGCACGCTGAAATGGCCGGAGCCATGCACGGTTCCGTCGGCAAAGTCATGCTGATCGAGAGCGGCGACGTTCTCGAATTCGACGAACTCGGCGCGCGCAAAACAGCCCGCATCAAGGTGGGCCGCGTCTGCATCGACTCCGGCAGCCGCACCGACGTGGTCGAAGACCTAATTATTAAAGACCGCCTGCACCTCAGCGAAGACGGCATCGTCCTGCCCATCATCGCCATCAACAAATTGTCCGGCGATGTGGAATCCGCTCCCGAAATCGTCACCCGCGGCTTCAATCCTGGCGAGACGACGGCCTGATGGAAGGCGCCAAGCGCATCGTCGAAGATACGCTCGCACATTCCAGCGACGAAGAAAAAGGCGACTACGGCGTGATCAAAGAAAAAATCCGCGCCGACCTGAAACGCTACATCTCCAAGCAAACCCAAAAGCGGCCGCTGATCATGCCGGTAATTCTGGAAATCTGATCAATCCAAGTGGGAAACTGACTCAGGTCACTTAGGGACGGACGAAGCTCGTCCTAAGCGAAGCCGAAGGGTCCCTCCGTCAAAGCCGAGCTCAGTTGAATCAGGCCAGAATGGATTCGTCCCTCCGCATACTGTATATTGCAGGCTGTTGGGCGGTGAGGTTCATTTATGAAGCCCGTCTCGCTGCTGATTCCTCCCCTGCTTCTCGTCACTACGCTTGCCGCGCAAGACATGGCCACACCATCGCGCGCAGAAGATATCGGCGCTCCGAGGCACGTTTTGGGCATAGACGTTTCTCCGACCGCCGGCAAACCGTTTTCGGGGCGGGACTGCATCGACTATACGAGCCACGTCGAGAACGGAAGCAACCAAACTGTTCATCTCGACGGTGCATTGGTGGCGAGGGACGGCCAAGGCCGGGTCTATCGCGAGATCCGCATTTGGACTAAAGCCAATCCCGCACCGCTCTCGAGACTGGAGTACGTCATTCTCTTGGATCCCGTCGCTCACACGCGCACCGAATGCAAGGTCGTCGCCCGGCGCTGCAGGATGGCCGATTTGACCCCGTCGCCACCGGGTCGACCCGCGTCAGACGAAACATTCGATACCCCCCCGTACTACCTTCATCGCGTAAGCCTAGGGAGCGACGTAATCGAAGGCGTCACGGTCGAGGGCATTCGCATCACTAGCTCCCTTGACGCCGGCGTGTTTGTTAACAACGAGGAGCCGGTCGCAAGCTTGGATTCCTGGCATTCCCCTGACCTCGGGATCGATTTGTCCGTGACTCGTGCGTACAAGAACGGCAGCACCCGGGTGGTTCACGTCGTCGGACTGTCCCGCTCTGAACCAGATCCTGTTCTTTTCCAGCCGCCAGCCGACTTCGTGCTGGATGATCGCCGCCACGCGGAACCGAAGAACTAAAACAGTCACGAGTGAGATCCGAGAACGTCGGGACTTCCAGTGGCAGGAGTCGATCGAGTATGCTCACTTGTGCCATTCGCACATTCGAAACGAATGATCACACTCTCCGACCTAGCGTCCGCCCGCACCCGACTCGAAGGCATCACTGTCCGCACGCCCCTGATCGAATTTAATCATTCCGATCCCAATCGGCGACTCTTTCTCAAGCCCGAAAACCAGCAACCCATCGGCGCCTTCAAACTCCGCGGAGCCTACAACAAAATCGCGTCCCTTTCCGAAGCGGAACGCAAGCGCGGCGTCATCACCTACTCCAGCGGCAATCACGCGCAAGGCGTCGCCTACGCCGCCCGCGCGCTTGGAGTGAAAGCCGTCATCGTCATGCCCAACAACGCGCCCGCCATCAAGCGCGAGGCAACTGCCGCCCTCGGCGCCGACATCGTACTGGTAGGCCCCGGCAGCACCGAACGCCAGCTCAAAGCCGAAGAACTCGCCGCCGAGCACGGCTACATCATCGTGCCTCCCTACAACGACGAAAAAATCATCGCCGGCCAAGGCACCATGGGACTCGAGATTCTCGAAGACATGCCCGACGTCGAAACCGTGCTCGCCCCCGTCGGCGGCGGAGGCCTCATCAGCGGCGTCGCCGCCGCCATCAAGCTGAGCAAGCCCGCAGTGAACGTCTTCGGCGTCGAACCCGAACTGGCGGCGGACGCGCAAGCCAGCCTGCGCGCGGGAAAAATCGTCCAGTTCCCTGCCGAGCAAGTCACGCGCACCCTCGCCGACGGACTGCGCACGCAAAGCGTCGGCCCCATCAACTTCGACCACATGCAATGTTTCGTCGACGGCATCGTCACCGTCACCGAAGACGAAATCCGCGAGGCCATGAAACTTCTGGCGTCGAATCCGGCCACGGTAGCCGAACCCAGCGGCGCAGTCGCCACCGCCGGATTCCTTTTCCGCGCCGACCAATTGCCGAAAACAAAACTGAACGTAGCGATCATCTCCGGCGGCAACATCGAACCGCAGATGCTGGAACAGCTGCGCCAGTGATAAGACATTGCAAGCAACGCACGCAACAGCCAATAATCATGGATATGAGACTTCGACTCATTTTTCTCGCCACAGCGCTTCTCTTCGTCACGCCACTCGCCTCCGCCCAGGCGCAACGCGGCACGCTCGTCCACGAAGAAACCATCCGCGTCTCGCCCAGCGGCGACGCCGCCAAACTCGGCGAAGCTGGCCGCGGACACGAACTCGTCATCATCGAAACCAGCCGCGACTGGACCCACGTCGAAGCCATCCTCCGCGAACCGAAAAAAGACGCCGACGAAGATGATCCCGAATCCGAAGGCAAGACCATCACCGGATGGGTATCCAGCAAAGCCCTGGTCAGCCTGACGACGCCCAACGGCGACAAGATTGTTTTCGGCGAGGCCGCCGACTCCGAAGACCAGGCCAGCCGCCGCCGCGGACGCCGCGATGCCGCGCAAGACGCCATGCGCCTCTACTACCGCGTCTACGATTTATTTCCCACCTCGCCGCTCGCTGCCGAAGGACTCTATCGCGCCGCCGACATTCGCTGGCAGGTCGAGCGCTCCGATGTGCTGACGCGTCCTTCGGCCCGCGAGCGCGACTCCTACATGCGCGGCCAGATCGACGAGCAGTGGATGAAGCTGGTGATCAAGAAATTTCCCGGCACGAAATGGGCCGACATCGCCGCCTTCCACCTCATCGAAAACAAACTGTGCGGCGACTGGCAGGGCGCATCGAAGTGTCCGGAGAAAGAAGCCGACATGTACGAGAAGTACGCGAAGGAGCACGAGCAGTCTCCCGCCGCGCCCGAAGCGCTGTACGAGGCCGCCTGGCGCCGCTCCGCGCTGATCGAGATCTACAAGACCGAAGCCAACCAGAAAAAATCCGACGAGTCGAAAAACCGCGTCTCTGGAGCTCGCGCAAAAAATCGTCAGCCAGTACGCGCAAAGCGACTGGTCCTCGCGCGCCCAGATGCTGATTTTCTACATCCAGCAGGGCGTTCCGACCTTCGGCAACGCCAGCGACTAACGCGGATCTATTGCGGTGCCGACCCGCCTGCCATTGCACTCGCAGCGGTGATGTTTTACATTCAACAGGCCATACCAACCTTCGAAAACGCGACGAACTAACTTGCCAATTTATCAAGCGATAGTTCTTGCCATCGTCCAGGGCTTCGCGGAGTTCATTCCCGTCTCCAGTTCCGCTCACCTCATCATCGTGCGGCGCTTGCTGGGCTGGAACGAACTTTCGCCCGCTCACGAACTCAGCTTCGACGTAGCCCTTCATTTCGGAACGCTGCTCTCGGTGCTCTTCTACTTCCGCCGCACCTGGTTTCAGATCGTCCGCGCGGCGCTGGGAGGAAAAGTCGTGCGCTTCTCCGAGGCTGGCGGTTCCGACGCGAACCTCACCGCCGACGAGCAGAAAGAAGAGCGCTTGCTGCTCTGGTTTCTGGCAGCGGCCACGATTCCTGGAGCCATTGCCGGCAAACTGCTCGAACATTCCGCCGAAGACTATTTCCGCGAACACATCTTCCTGATCGCAGCGCGCGCTGATCGTGGTCGCGCTTCTGATGTGGCTCGGAGAAAAAGTCGAGCCGCCTGGAAAAGCCTCTGACCCGAATTTCTCTCGCCGACGCTCTGATCGTCGGCATCGCGCAGGCCTTCGCCCTGATTCCCGGCGTCTCGCGCTCCGGCTCGACCATCACCGCTGGCCTGTTCCGCAACATGACGCGCGAAGCTGCGGTACGCTTCAGCTTTCTGCTTTCAACGCCGCATCATCGCCGGCGCCGCGCTGGTGAAGGCTCACGAACTGCGCAAAGAAGGCTTGCCCGCCGGAATGCATATGCCGTTTCTGGTGGGTATTCTGGTTTCCGCGATCGTGGGCTATGCCGCGATCTCGTGGCTGGTCCGCTATCTCCAGTCGAACAGTCTGCAGATCTTCATCGTCTACCGCATCGTCCTCGGCGTGGTGGTGATCGCGCTGGCCTATGTCTGGCATCTGCAATAACGCGAGGTCGCCGTCGAATCCCGCCTTCTGAGCGAATCGGTTTCGGCTGAGGAAGCTAAATCGGATACTACAGGGCGTATTTCCTGCATTGTCGGAACCCCGGCTTCTTGGCATAATGTAAGGGCTCTGGCCGATTGCGGCACTGGGGAGTGTCGTGTCTCCGGTGTGAATCTGCCTACATGGATTATCTGGCAAGCATTTTTGTTCCCACCGGGAACCGGCGGCTCAATGAGCTGATCGGATTCCTGATGTGCGTCTCCGCGCTCCTCCTCTTCCTCGCGCTTGCTTCGTACTCTCCGCTCGACCCGTCGTGGAACAGCGCTTCGGTGCTGACCGGTTCGCATGCCGCCCGCAACTGGATCGGCGTGGTCGGCGCTTTCACCGCCGACATGCATGCTGCAGTTCTTCGGCATCGGCGCATTCCTGCTGGTGATTTTCCCGACCATGCTCGGGAGTGCGCTGGTTCCGCTCGATGAAAGTGCAGTCGCCGCTGGCGAAGAGCCTGGGCGGAATCTGGCTGGTGATGTTCGTTCCCGCCATGCTCGCGCTGTTGCCCGGCCACTTGCGCTGGATGCACGTGATCCCCATCGAAGGCCTGCTGGGCCGCGTCGTCGGCGACGTGCTGATTCACTATCTGAATCTGGTCGGCGCCTACATCGTGTGCGCCACCGTTCTCGCGGTTGCGCTGTATCTCTCGACGGCGTTCTCCTTCTCGGCGATTCAGCTCTGGGCTCCGACGCGGTTCGCCTTCGTCACCGCGCTGTGGAATCGCTACAAAGATTGGCGGCAGGAGCGCGCCAAGAAGCGTCAGCAGAAGGAACTGGAGCAGCGGCGCATTTCGAAGCCGGTGGTGAAGACGCAGCTGATCCAGTCGCGGTCCAGCTTCAGTCTCGCAGCGTCCGCAGCCGCTGAACCGCGCCGCACCGGGCATTGAGCGCATGATGGAAGAGGAAGCGCCCAAGCCGGCTGAAGCGAACGCCCGCGACTGGCGGAATTCTCGCCGAGCCTCTGGCCGATGCACTCGACGAGCCGACTCGCCGATCCTGAAGTCACCGAGCGCGGCCGACAGCGGACACAAAGCCAAGACCACGATGCCGCGCATCGCCGGCGGATACAAGCTGCCGTCGAGCAGCCTGCTGCAGCGTCCCGACGAACAGCAGCAGGTCGACGCCGACGAACTCAAACTGCTGGCGCAGGTGCTGACCGAAAAATACGCCGAGTTCGAGATTCACGGGCAGATCACGCAGATCAATCCCGGACCGGTCGTCACGACCTTCGAATTCAAGCCCGAAGCCGGCATCAAGTACAGCCGCATCACCAATCTCTGCGACGATCTTTGCCTCGCGCTGAAAGCGGAGAGCATTCTGATCGAGCGCATGGCCGGCAAGAGCACGGTCGGCATTCAGGTGCCGAACCGCCAGCGCGAAATCATCTGGCTGCGCGAAAACATCGAGTCGCAGGAGTTCATGGGATCGAAGTCGAAGATGACGATCGCCATGGGCAAAGACATCAACGGCCGCATCGTCACCGCCGATCTCGCGGGAATGCCGCACCTGCTGATCGCCGGATCGACGGGCGCGGGCAAGAGCGTCGCGATCAACGCGATGATCATGTCGATTCTGTATAAAGCGACGCCCGATCAGGTGCGCTTGATTCTGGTCGACCCGAAGCGGCTGGAACTGGGCAACTACGAAGGCGTTCCGCATCTTTACACGCCGATCATCACCGAGCCGAAACTCGCGGCCAACGCGCTGCGCAATGCCGTGCGCGAGATGGAGCGCCGCTTGAAGCTGCTCGCGGCCAAAGGCGTGCGCAACATCGACCAGTACAACAAGCTGTTCGATCAGGACGGAACGCCGAGCCTGTTCGACGAAGCGTCGGACGAGAAGCCGATTCCTTACATCGTCATCATCATCGACGAGTTGGCCGACCTGATGATGCTCGATTCCAGCAACGTGGAAGAATCGATCACGCGCCTGGCGCAGATGGCGCGCGCGGTCGGCATTCACCTGGTTCTGGCGACGCAACGGCCATCGGTCGACGTGATCACCGGATTGATCAAAGCCAACTTCCCGGCGCGCGTTTCGTTCCGCGTGGCCACGAAAGTGGACTCGCGCACCATTCTCGACGCCAACGGCGCAGAAGCGCTGCTCGGCAAAGGCGACATGCTCTATCTGCCGTCTGGGTCGGCGCGCGTGCATCGCCTGCATGCCCCGTTTGTCACGGAAAAAGAAATCGCCGCAGTGGTCGAATTCTGGAAGGCGCAAGGCCTGGCGGAATATCAGCAGCAATTCCTCGAACCGCCCAAAGGCGAGCGCGAAGCCGGATCAGAAGGCAGCGGCGGAGATGCGGGAACCGACGGCGAAGCCGAGGACGATCCCATGTACGGCGACGCGGTGAAGCTGGTGGTGGAGTTCGGCAAAGCGTCGACTTCCCTGCTGCAGCGGCGTTTGCGCATCGGTTACGGCCGCGCCGCGCATCTGATCGATCTGATGGAGCAGGATGGCATTGTCGGCGCCGCCGACGGTCCCAAGCCGCGTGAAGTGCTTGAAGCGTCCGGACTGGATTTCGGAAATCGAAGAAACCGCGCGTTAAGCCGCGCCAAGAAACAGTTGAGAACTGAAAAAGGGCGGCTGAGAGGCCGCCCGATTTTCTGTACAAGCCGCGAACTTAGAACTTAACCACAATACCGGTTGAGATGCGGAAGTTCTTGCCACTGGTTGAACCGCCGGTGTGGACCAACATCCAATCTGCCTGGGCCGCACGAAATGCCAGAGCACGGTTGATGTTGAAATCAACGCCGCCCCCGGCCATCAGGGCAAAACCGTTGCCAGTTGCGGTGCCCAACCCGCTCGCACTCGCAGTCGCGTGGTCGCCACCAATCAGCGCATGCACAAACGGCGTGTAAGCCTTGTTCACGCGCAGCGACAACACGGGACCGAAGGTGTAGGTGTAGTTATTCAGGCTCACCCCGTCCTGGCTCTTGTAGGACGCGCCGATGTCGGCTGTAATTCCGAAGTAGTCGTTGAAGTTGCCATTCAGGGCGAAGTTGAAGCCGTTGCCATTGTACCCCCCCTCCAAATGGGTGTATTGATAACCGCCGAAGATTTCCGCTTTGGGATAATCCGCCGCCATCGCGGCCATGGAACCTAGCGCTAAGAAGCAAGCGACAGTAATATATTTGCGCATAGTGATCTCCTGAGTGAAACGGTATGTCTCCTTCCAGACAAGAAGGGTATGCCGTCCTTGTGGACGCAATCGTGCACGCCCTTCCCCCGAGCAGAAAAAGACTTGTTCTCATTGGAAACAGTGGGGCGCAAATCGACAAGTAACTGAAGCGTTGATACCTGGTAACAGCGTGATTTAACAACAGGACACAACGATTGCGCTAGTTGGCGCCGACCCAGTCCAGAACGCGGCCTTTCATGCGGCGAAACCAGTCGGGCAACCAGCTTTTGTAGCGCAGCAAAACCGTGGCTTGGATCTTCTTGGGAGTTTTCGGGGCAGCCTTGTTGCTGAAGATGAGGTAGTAGATTCCTGCGCCCGCGGGCACGTTCGCCTGCACGCTGCCTGCGGCGACCTTGCCGCTTTCGTAAAGGGAACTAGTCTCGTATCCGTTCTGCCAGACGGTAAAGGCCGGCTCGCTGAGAACGAAGACTTCGATGTTGTTGTCGCTCTCTTGCTCCGCGCCCTTCGTCTTGTCCTGGCGATTGTTGGAAGCCAGGCTATCGGCGGCAGACGTGAACTGGCCAACCACGGCCACGTTCACGGATCCTTCGGGCAAAGCGAACTTGTAATAGCGAAACGTATGGGGACCAACCGAGAACGCCGAGTCGAGGATGATGCGGTCCTGCTTAAACCCCACAAACTCCTGCATCTGTTGGGCGCCCGTGCTGTCGCTGGTCGCGGCCCACAAAGCCACACCAATCAGAATCGCGAGCAGGACCCACAGAAGCCAACGTCGCTTGCGCTTGGGCCGCGCGATCTGTTCCAGAGGCGGAGCCTCGACCACGGCCGGGGTCTTCGGCGGAGAACTGACGGGCTTGCCGCATTTCAGGCAGAACTGGGCTTCGTCCGGCAGGCTCGCGCCGCACTTGCTGCAACCCAAAATCACCTTGGTGGTAGGCGGCGTGGTGCTATTTGTCGGCATACATACGGCGGCTCTCCGCACGTTTCAGCTGTGAGGTGCGAAAACTAGGGGAAGAATTGCCAGCAGATATTAGCACAGGTTTGAGGCGATTGGATGAATTCGCAGGCACGGGTGGTTCTAGTCGGGATTTCGCAATTCCTGGAGCAGCGGCGGCGAAGGAGATTGCACATTCTGCTTCTCTTCGCATTTCTCGTATTCCAAATGCTTCAGGCACCAGGTGGTGGAGGACCATAGTCCGGCCTCGCCTGCGTCGGTTTGCTGCGCCTCTAAAAACTGCGTGACGCGCGCCCAATCGTTGGTCAAGGAGAAGTCTTCGGATTGGCCGTTGGTGTCGATGATGCCGCCCAGATCGAGAGCTTTGTAGAGCTTGAAATCCTGATTCACCGCGAAGATGCGCATTTCCATGCGCGGACACGCGCCACACTGACCTGAACCAAATTCCGAACCGTACACCCGCGGGCCGGACTTGATCAGCAGGGTATTCTCGGGAAGACGCTTCGCATCGAAGCCCTCTTCGCCGACTACCTCTCCCAATTGCTTGAGTGTCTCGCCTTTGCGGTAGGCGAGCTCAGGCGTGACTAGGCAGGTTTTGCCGCGCTGCCGTCCAAGCCGATTTTGTCGGCGATGGGCTTCAGGGCTTCGATACAAAAGGCGATGTGCTCGTCCAAGTCAACGCCGAGCGCTGCAGCGCCTTGAATAATGTCGTCACGGTTCACCTTGCGGGCGAAGGCTTTGTCTTTCATCCGTTTTCGTACGGACTTGGCGTCGACTTCGGCAAGCGACTTGCCGGGTTTGATCAATGCGACCGCAGTGATGAATCCGGCGAGTTCGTCGCAGGCGAAAAGCGCCTTCTCCATCGGCGTGTCGCGGGTAACGCCTGTGTATTCGGCGTGCGACATAATGGCTCGGCGGATCTCGTCGGTGTATCCGCGCTCTTTCAGAATCTCGTTACCCTTATAGGGATGGTCTTCGAGGCTCGGCCAGCGTTCGTAGTCGAAATCGTGAATGAGTCCGACGACGCCCCACAGGTTTTCGTCTTCCGAAGAGCTATTTCCCAACTTGCGCGCGCAGGCGCGCATGCAGGCTTCGACGGCGAGCGCATGCTTGCGCAAACTTTCGGATTGAGTGAACTCAGTTAGTAAACACCACGCAGATTCGCGATCAATCATGGGTTTCGCCTGTTTTCTCCCGGTATTTCACGTGTTGCCTCTGGTTTCACCCGTAAAATTCGCGGGGTTCTCGTATTTTAACCTTGACTTCCACAGGGCACATGCCGCAGATTGACCAAGCAGTCGGAACCTCTCCCCCAATTGGTTCCACAGCACCAAGGCTGTAAGGAGTAGCTCGCTCTGGCACTCCCACAACCCGATGGCCACGACTCTTGCCCCGGTAGATTCACGGGAAGTCGTACGATGCGATCACTGCCTGCTGGTCCAGTTCCGTACATCCAATAATAATTGCCGACGCTGCCACGCGTCCCTGGACGAGGAACCTGAACCCGAACCCATCATGGTAGCGCCACCCATGATGATGCCCGTGCCCGGCACGAACGGACGCGGACACCTGAACCTGGCGACCTCCATCCGCTCCCTGCGCCTGCGCAACGGGCTCAGCCAACGACAACTCGCGGGACGCATGTCGGTGCCGCGCACCTACGTTTCCAAAATCGAAAACGAAAAGGCAACGCCTACGCTGTCTTCCCTGGAACGGCTGGCGCGTGCACTGGAGGTTACCGTGCCCGATCTGCTCAGCGGCGGCGAACGCACCCGTCAGGAAGAAGTCAACGAGTTGATGAAAGATCAGTTTATCGCGGAGTTACTGCCGTTTGTCGCGCAGCTGAACGGAATGCAGATGTCGAGCATTCTCACGCAGGTGCGGGACTTGACCGTGAGGCCGCGGCGGAGCGCGTAGTCAATTGTGGAAGAGCGGCCCTTCAGGGCCGCGTCGATGCAGACAAGTTTATCCGGGCAACCAGCCAACACTAGGGCCGGGACCAGAGTTTGGGTTCCGGCTTTTTTTATTGGCGGCGGGATAAGCTGTATCTCTTTCGCCCCGTTGGGCTAATCCATCCATTTGAATCAGTCTCCCCACGGCTTGCGCCGCTCCGCGACTGCGTTTAGGAGAGGACGGTCGAACCCTGGGCGCGCTGAATCCTCAGTAGATTGACCGGCATCTATCCAGCATGAACCAGGAAGATAGAAGTTTCGTTTCTGCCGTGTCAGATTCCTCCGTGTTGTCGCACCTAACATCAAACCACGCCGACTGGGAACGCGAATCTCCGCAGGAGTCGGCCGCCGCGCCACAGCGCGGGGGCGACGATTCCCTGCTCGACGCCTATTCGACGGCGGTGACCGGCGCGGTCGAGCGCATGAGTCCCTCGGTGGTGAATATTGAAGTGCACCAATCCGCAGGACGCACGCGGTCCGGTGAGCCCCGCGAAAGACAAGGCGGCGGCTCGGGATTCGTCTTTACGCCGGATGGGCTGATCCTTACCAACAGCCACGTAGTGCATGATGCGGTCCGCATTGCGGTCACGCTGGCGGACGGCCGACGCATGCCGGCTACGGTGATCGGTGATGACCCAGGGAGCGATCTGGCGGTGATTCGGCTGGATCAACCGCACTCCGGGGAACCTGGGGTGACCGCGGCTGCACTGGGCGACTCGCAGCGGTTGCGCGTGGGGCAAATCGTGATTGCGATCGGCGCGCCGTACGGATTTCAGTCGACCGTGACGGCCGGCGTGGTGAGCGCTCTGGGACGGTCGCTGCGGTCATATTCCGGTCGGCTGATTGACGATGTGATTCAGACCGACGCTTCGCTGAATCCGGGGAACTCGGGAGGGCCGCTGGTCGATTCCGCGGGGCGCGTGGTGGGGGTGAATACTGCGACCATCTTGCCGGCACAGGGGATATGCTTTGCCATCGGCATCAACACGGCGAAGTTTGTGGCCAGCCGGTTGTTGCGCGATGGCCGCATCCGGCGGAGCTATATCGGCGTGTCGGCGCAGACGGTACCGGTGCACCGGCGGGTAGTGCGCTTCTACGATCTGCCGAAAGAGATGGGTGTGGTCGTGCTCGGGGTGGAGGAGAATAGTCCAGCCAAGCGGGCGGGACTGCGCGAGGGTGACATCATCGTCGCGCTGGAGGGGCAACCAGTCGCGGGAGTGGATGATCTGCATCGCGTGCTCACCGATGTGCACGTAGGGGTGAGCTGCTCGCTCACGGTTCTGCGGTGGACGGAGAAACTGGAGCTGAAGATCGTGCCGGAGGAAGCACGGTAACCGTGCTGTGGCGCGGGCGCCCCCGCCCGCGTGCTTCTTAACCCTTCGAATGTCTCGCTCCCGGACGAGCCGAGCGTGCCCGTACCACATATTATTCAGTGTGCCTGCATCTCGCGGGCGGGGCGCCCGCGCCACATAAACCATTGGCCTGCATTACCTCTCCGGTCATTGCGCAGCGCTTCCTGCTGTGGTAGCCTCTTGTTGAGAGGCCACTTTGTACGACAAAGTACCTGCGGGGCTTGACCGCAAGGAAACCGAGGTTTACCGGCGGCTGGATCCAGCACGGCTCCCGAAACATATCGCGATCATCATGGACGGCAATGGGCGCTGGGCCAAGCGGCGCCACATGCCACGCGTGGCCGGACATCGTGCCGGAGTCTCGGCCGTGCGTTCGACGGTAGAGACGGCTGCGCGCATTCATATCCCTGCGCTCACGCTCTACGCGTTTTCCGAGGAGAACTGGAAGAAGCGCCCCAAGGCGGAAGTTGGATTTCTGATGGGACTGTTAAGCCGCTATCTGAAGGCGGAGGTCCCGACGCTGAACAAGAACGATATCCGCCTGGAATATATCGGGCGGCAGCACGAGTTGCCGGAGGATGTGCAGAAGCGCATGGAATGGGCTCGCCAGGCTACGTCGCGCAACTCAGGGATGGTGCTGACGTTGGCACTCAACTACAGCGCGCGCAGCGAACTGGTGGATGCGTTTCGCTCGATGGTGAAGGCCGCGACTCGGAATGGCGGAATCGAGCATCTGCACATCGATGAGGACATGGTGGGGCGGCACTTGTACACGCGACACTTGCCTGACCCCGATCTGGTGGTGCGGACTTCAGGGGAAATGCGGCTGAGTAATTTCCTGCTGTGGCAGTTGGCGTATGCCGAGATCTATGTGACGCCGACTCTGTGGCCGGACTTTCGTGGGACACACCTGCTCGAAGGCATCGCGGAATATCAGAAGCGCGAGCGGCGCTACGGCGGCCTGAATCATCCTGAGCCTAATCATGCCGACGGAGACGCGGCGCTGGAGACTGCTTCGACTTCGGAAGTAAAGTCTTAACCACAGCAGACCCGCTCGAAAGGAGCCCTCGGTGAACGACGTCACCGGTCTTGTTGCCGAAATTCGTGCGTTTCGCCCCTTCCTCCCCGCAAGAGAGTTCGAGACGAGTCTGCGCTTCTACAAGGCGATTGGTTTCGAAGCGCATCCGCTCGGGGAGACTCTCGCCGAACTAAGCCTTGGAACTCACGCCTTCCTACTGCAGGGCTACTACGTTAAAGAATGGGCCGAAAACACGGTGATGCATGTCCTCGTCAAGGATGTTGACGCGTGGTGGCGACATATCGATTCGCTGGCCCTGGCCCGGCAATTTAGCGTTTCGCCGCCAGCACCGCCCAAGGCCGAGCCGTGGGGCCTCACCGTAGCCTACGTATTCGATCCGTCGGGGGTGCTGTGGCACTTTGCGCAGCCCACCCCAGAAAACCCGAATTCAGACACTCCCTGATTTCGAACGGGGACACTACTCCTCACTGTCCTCATGTGGTTAATTTCTTGAATTCGTGCAAAGATCGTAACGGCACGCTGATTTCAGTTCACAACTACTTCCCTTGCTAAAACGCGTCGCGACCGCGGTCGTCCTCATTCCGATTGTGCTGGCGCTGATTCTGCGGGCGCCGGTTCCTGTGTTGGCAGTCGTGGCGGCCGTCGTGGCGCTGCTTACCATTTTCGAATTCCTGAAGCTCACGGAATCTTACGGCGTGCAGCCGTTAAGGCTGCCGACTCATCTCTTCACGGGACTTTTTTTCGTGGTTCTGGCAGTCAGCGCGAGCGGCGAGACTCCACTGCTCTCGACCGGAAAGTTTCTGGTTGCTCTGGCGTTTGCCGCGGCGATTGCGCCGTTTCTCTTTCTAACCATCGTGATGCAACGCGGTGAACTGCGCAGTGGGTATCCGGCGGCCGCGGCTTCGGTCTTCGCGTTCACGTACATCGCCCTGCCGATGGGAATGCTAGTCCAACTTCGCGAACTGCCGGCGGGAGCAATCTATCTGCTCTACCTGTTGCTGGTGGTTTGGGCGGGAGACATCTTCGCGTACTTCGTCGGCAAGTCGATTGGGCGGCATGTAATGTCACCGCGCATCAGTCCAAAGAAGACGTGGGAAGGCGCGGCTGCGTCGCTCGCGGCCAGCGTTGGCGTGGGATGGCTTCTGTTTGGTCATGCCGAGCAGATCAGTTCGGCTCTGCTGCACTATGGGCTGATCACGCGCCCCGGCGGCATGTACGGGCTGGAAATCCCCGACATGAGTCCCGTCATCCTGCTGACCATTGCGCTGAATATCGCTGCGCAACTCGGAGATCTGGTAGAGTCGCTCATCAAACGCGGCGCCGGAGTGAAAGATTCCGGAGCGATCCTGCCCGGACACGGCGGAATGTTCGACCGCATCGACGCACTCCTTTTTGCGGCTCCGGTATTATGGTTTTATACGGCTTGGCGCGTGATGCAGTAAGCTCCACGCATCCTCCCCCAACGGCGCAAGCCAGAAGCGCGTAAAATAAGGAGTCTGTGCCAACTCTGTACTGAATCATGAAACGTATCGCCATCCTCGGCTCGACAGGCTCGATTGGGCGTAGCACGCTCAGTGTGGCCGAGTCGTATCCTGACCGCTTTCAGATTGTCACGCTGGCTGCCGGGTCGAATCTGGAGGCGGCATTTGAGCAGGCCAAGCGCTGGCGTCCCCGGGTGATCTCGATGGCGGCCGAGCCCGATGCGAACACTCTCCGCGTCCAACTTGAGAAAGAAGGACCGGGCGAGATTGAAGTCGTCCATGGTGCGGCGGGAACGGTTCGAGTCGCGACGCATGCGGACGTGGACTTCGTGGTTAGCGCCATCGTGGGCGTGGCTGGCCTCGAGGCCACGTACGAAGCCGTGCGCGCGGGGAAGATTCTGGGCCTGGCTAATAAAGAATGTCTGGTCGCCGCCGGCGAGTTGATTACGGCTGAGGCCCGGCGCCAAGGCAAGCCTCTGCTCCCCATCGACAGCGAGCATAACGCGGTGCATCAATGTCTGCGCGGCGGGCGCATGGATGAGGTCGAGCGAGTCTGGCTGACGGCTTCTGGCGGTCCGTTTCTCAACACGCCGCCAACGGAATTCGCGTCGATCACGGTGGAGCAGGCGTTGAACCATCCGACGTGGAAGATGGGACGGCGGATCACGATCGACTCGGCCACATTGATGAATAAAGGGTTTGAGGTGATCGAGGCGTGCAGATTGTTTCACATCCCGCCGGGAAACGTGGAAGTAATTGTCCACCCGCAGTCGACCATTCATTCGATGGTCGAGTTTGTAGATGGCAGCATACTTGCTCAGATTTCAGTGACCGACATGCGGCTGCCGATCCTGTACGCTCTAACATATCCCGATCGGATCCCGTCGGATATGCGCTTTGCAGTGAGTGACTTGCGTCATCTGGACTTCTGCCCGCCGGACCTGAAAAAATTCCCTTGTCTCCGTTTGGCGTACGAAGCGGCAGAGGCCGGCGGCGCGAAAACGGTGGCACTCAACGCAGCCGATGAAGTCGCGGTGGCAGCGTTTCTGGAAGGTAGCATCGGCTTCAACGATATTCCCAGGATCATTGAAGACGTTCTGGCGGCAACAAGCTCTGGAAAAATGGAATCGATTGGGAAAGTGCTGGAAGCGGACGCCGAGGCCCGCCGGTTGGCGCATCGGCGGGCGGCGGACGGAAAGAAAATTGAACGGCCCCGGGCAACTTCTTTCGCCTAACTTTGGAATCTAACCAGTTGGAGAATACGTACCTCGATTATGTTTGACCTCTCAAATCTCTACTATCTGTACATCATCCCGGTGCTGGGCTTCATGATCCTGATCCACGAGTTTGGCCATTATGCTGTGGCCAAATGGCTGGGCGTGAGGGTGGAGCAGTTCGCGATTGGCTTCGGGAAGCGGCTGATCGGCTTCCGCAAGGGCGAAACCGACTACCGCATCAACGCCATCCCGCTGGGCGGCTACGTCAAGATGAGCGGTGAGAACCCCATGGACGAGCGCTCGGACGATCCGCGCGAGTTCATGAATCACTCGCGCTGGCATCGCTTCCTGATCGCGATTGCCGGGCCGACCATGAATATTCTGCTGGCGATCGTGCTACTCACGACGATCTACATGGTCCACTACGAGTATCCGGCTTTTTACGACGACGCGCCTGTAATCGGATGGGTGGCGAAGGACACTCCGGCCGCCAAGGCTGGAATCCAGATCGGCGACCGAATTACGCGCATCGGCGATGTCCAGGATCCTAACTGGGAGCAGGTCGATCAAGAGCAGGCTCTCAGCCCTGGGCAGGAGCTGGTCGTCGGCATTGAACGAAACGGCGAAAAGCTGGAAAAGAAAGTGACTCCGGAGCCGATGGGGGTCGATGGCATTGGCTACGCGGGCTGGACTCCGAAAGAAGAGTCGGTCACGATCACTGACCTGCAAGAGAAAATGCCAGCCGAGAAGGCTGGCCTGAAGGAAGGCGACAAGATTCTCGCGCTCGACGGCAAATCCGTTCCTGCTTTGGGGGAAATGATCGAGAGCCTGGAAGTCACGAAGGACAAGCCGATCACCCTGACCGTGCTGCGAGATAACGAGGAGAAGACATTTACGCTTCAGCCCGTGCTCTCGGAGAAGCGCTATCGCATCGGTATTGGGACCGTGCAGATGAAGGTCAAGACCCTGCCGTTCGGGGCGGCCTTCGACAAGTCACTGGAAGAGAACCGGAAAAATGCGCTGCTCATCCTGAAGCTGGTCAAGAAGATGGTGCAGCACAAGATGCCGCTGAAATCGATTGAAGGGCCGATCCGGATTGGCCAGGCGGCCGGCGAAGCGGCGCGCAGCAAAGGCTGGACCCCACTGATGGGCCTAACTGCTGCTATCAGCCTGAACCTGGGCATCTTCAATCTGTTGCCGATTCCGATTCTCGATGGCGGCGTGATCCTGTTTCTGCTGATCGAGGGGCTCATGCGACGCGACATCAGCATGAACATCAAGGAACGCGTCTACCAGGCTGCATTCGTCTTTCTAGTACTGTTTGCGGTCATGGTGATTTTCAACGACTTGACGAAGACGATTCCTGGACTAGCAGATCGACTGCCTTAATCTTCGAGGTTTCAAACAAAGATCGGCGGCTGTTTACTCAGCCGCCGATTTTTTCTGCCGACGGGTTTATGCCAACTTGGTGGTACGACGGTGTTCCCCGGTTCCGGAGGCGGCTTTGGCCGGCGGGAGCAACCGCTTCGACTTAGGCGCACATACGGCGGGCGCTTTCGCGTTGGAAACGGGGAGCATGGCAGCGCGTACGCTGGCCATCATCTGTTCCGGTTGCCGCCCGGCGGCGAGATCAGAGACCATGGCTGCGAAAATCCTGCCCACTAATTCTGCCGTCTGCGGAGCCAGATGCGCCATCTGCAATGGATTGGCTAATCCGCCGAACGGATCATCGCTGGTGACGCCATTCGGCAGGTTTTGGATCGCCGTCTGGAAGTTCGGAAACGCGTTGGAGGCGGAGTCCGACGTCAAGGTGGCATAGAGTTGGGCCAGAGTTCCGGAGTCGCCCAGGTTCACCATCACGGGAGCGATCTTCTCGAGGCCGAAACCTTGACTGACGAGCCATGATAGGAACGCCATGCCGCAACCGGTGCTGTCTGCGTTCTGGTCGGTCGGATCCGTTTGGTTGACGAAGTCTGGCTCGCCATCCTGCACCCACTGTGGGGCGGTCGCGAAATCGGCGAGCGCATTGTTACCGATGACCGCGGCACACCAGCGCGAAAGAGCTTCTCCAGTGCTGAGACCGCAGAGGTTTCCATTCATCGAGCACTCGCTCAATTCAGCTTCGAACAGGGCGGAGACTCGGGCCGAATTGCCGAATGAAGCGTCGACTTCGATCGCAGCTCCTGTGGTGTAATCGCAGCCCATATGGTCGGCGCCGCCGGTCCCGTCGGTGGCACCGCCGAGGGCAAAGACTATCGCGCTAACGGGCCCTCCGGTAGTACCAAAGATGCCGTCGTTGGCGGTGACGACACGATCGCCATCGTTGAC
The DNA here is from genome assembly GCA_963710885.1 of uncultured Acidobacteriaceae bacterium. Taxonomy (GTDB): domain Bacteria; phylum Acidobacteriota; class Terriglobia; order Terriglobales; family Acidobacteriaceae; genus Sulfotelmatobacter. Next base: position 200,840 of record CAVQCF010000045.1, on the reverse strand, counting down.
CAGATCCTGTGCGTTTTGCAGCGCGGGCTGGCCAAGGGAGGGGTCGACATACACAGTCACTCGGCCACTGGGACTGGTTCCGACAAATTGAGAGGTTCCTTTGTAACTAGGCCAGGCAGGGGCGACAGGATTGCCGCCTTGAATTTTGACAGCTTTCTTTCCGATGGGAGTTGCCTTGATGCGGTGATTCATACGGAGAACCTCCATTGCGGACAAGATATAGTGAGGAATCGGGGCTCCGCGTTACAGCCCTTCTTTCGGCCCGAGGTTGATTCGGTCGTTTCCCACTGAGAGATTTGATGCTAGTGCTGCCAATGGAGCGGGGTGCCGGTAGGGCAATCTGTTACAAAATCTACTTTATGAGCACTTCCGGCGTTTGCGGTCGAGGTAAGTGTTGAAAAAATGAGTTCTGGGAGCGAGGTTCGGCGGTAGTCAGCTTTTGGGTGGCGTAGCGCTAGAGGCGCTGCGCCACCCAAAAGCCTCCGGAAGCCTGATTCTACGTGATAAAATAGAGCTTCCCTTATGCCGAATATTCAACGCAGAAAGACCGTTACCGCCCTGGTTGGCGGTGTGCGCGTGGGGTCGGATGCACCAATTGTGGTGCAGTCCATGACCAATACCGATACGGCCGATATCCCTTCGACAGTGCAGCAGGTGGCAGCACTGGCCCGTGCCGGATCGGAACTGGTACGCGTCACGGTGAACAATGCCGAGGCGGCAGCAGCCGTGCCGCATATTGTCGAGCAACTCGACAAGCAGGGTATCCGCGTGCCCATCATCGGCGACTTCCACTACAACGGACACGTTCTGCTGACCAAGTATCCCGAGTGTGCGCGCGATTTGGCCAAGTACCGCATCAACCCCGGCAACGCCAGCATTGGCAAGACGGGCGACTCGAATTTCCGCACCATGATCGAAGTCGCGGTGAAATATCAGAAGCCGGTGCGCATCGGAGTGAACTGGGGATCGCTCGACCAAGTGCTGCTGACTCGCATGATGGACGAGAATTCCAAGCTCGACGAACCAAAAGATGCGCGCGAAGTGACCATGGAAGCGATGGTGGTAAGCGCGCTGAATTCGGCACAACTCGCCGAGCAATTTGGCTTGCGCCCTGACCAGATCATTTTGAGCGCGAAGGTGAGCGGCGTACAGGATCTGATCGACGTGTACCGCGCGCTGACGGCACGCTGCAACTATCCGCTGCACCTTGGACTCACGGAAGCCGGCATGGGAGCGAAGGGCGTGGTTGCATCGAGCGCTGCGATGGGTGTGGTGCTGCAGGAAGGCATCGGCGACACCATTCGCGTTTCGTTGACCCCGGCACCGGGCGGCGATCGCACAGAAGAAGTCCGGGTAGCGCAGCAGATTCTGCAATCGATGGGCATTCGCAGTTTCACGCCTCAGGTGACGGCGTGCCCGGGCTGCGGGCGCACCACCAGCACCTTCTTCCAGGAAATGGCGGAGCAGATTCAGACTTACCTGCGCGAGCAGATGCCGGGATGGAAGGGACGCTACCTCGGCGTCGAAGAGATGAAACTCGCCGTCATGGGATGTGTGGTCAACGGTCCGGGCGAGTCGAAGCATGCCAACATCGGCATTTCGCTGCCGGGCACGTTCGAAGAACCCAAGGCTCCAGTCTATGTTGACGGACGTCTGTTCACCACGCTAAAGGGAGATCGCATCGTCGCGGAGTTTATCGAAATTCTCGACGACTACGTCGATTCGCACTATGCGGCTAGAGAGGCCGTGAAGGAAGAAGTTCCCGCCAAGGTCTAACAGCGGTCTTGCCAGATCACGGCCTTCTACATCGGTCCTTGAGGTCGCCGAGTCGCCGGAAGGTACGCTGGCATCTCGGAATCGACTACTGAACCCAAGATGGGCCCATCCCACCTGACTATTGCCCAATAAACAGGAAAACAGGATTCTGCGGCGGAGGCTCCAGACCCGACTGCGCCGGCGCCGCGCTGAACGGAGCGAGAAGATCGGTTACCAGCGTGTCGGGGGTATTGGTCCCGCCTATGGCGAGGGTACTCGTAGTTGTGTTCACGATGGCGACCGTACCTCCATCGCAGACGCTGGCGTAAACGCGACTGCTGTCGGCGGCGGCGACCGTGGACATGCGGAACCGTGCTGAGGCTGGAGTGTAGGACGTAACGGGTTCGCAGTACGTGGCCGGTGCAAACGCAAATGGGTTGAGCGGCACGCCGCTCGAAGTGGTTACCGGGGGCAGCAGCGGGAATATCGTTGTCTTCACTGTTAAGGATGCGGCATCGAACACAGTCACTTGCGGAATCACACAACCCGTGGCGTTCAGGAGTAGGTCAGGACACGCAGATGTCGCGGTCGCATAGCTCGCAACGTAGAACCGACTGCCATCGGGCAAGGCCGTCACGGACACAGGCACTGTCGCGGAACAAGTCGTGCTCGAACACGCTGATGGCAAAGCGATGCTGATGCCTGCCGGATTTCCCACGGGGGTGGGTGGATCCGTACTCGCGTCAAACACATACACCGACCCCGCGTTCGGATTGGTCACGTACAAACGGTTCCGGTTTTTATCATAGAGGACGAAGTTCGCGCCCGCGACGCCAACGGACTGCGGAGATTGCGGAATCACCGTATCCGAGGCCGTGTTGATCGCATAGAGCTGCGACGGCTGCGACGCATTCCCCTGAGTCACGACATACACCCTCTGGCTATCCGGGCGTGAAACAGCCCACGCCGGGGAGGAGGCTACCGGTATCGTCGCGATGGTCGTCAGGTCAATTGGGGAAAGATCGGCGACCGTATTGTTGCCCTGATTGAGGACGTAGAGATCGGACCCGACGGGAGTCTCGACCATCGCGACGGGATGGGCCCCGGCGGGAAGGTAGACGAGGTTAGTGACTGTGTTCGACGCCGAACTGAGCACCATAACGGAATCTGTGCTCGGGAGATTGCAATTCGGATCGGCTTCGGCTCCGTAGTTGGCGACGTACGCGGCAGTACTTTGCGTGGTGGCCACGAAGTCGGGAAGATAGGCGCAAAACGTTGGAACGGTCGCAACCCCACCGGCGGCCGGCCCCAGCCCGGCATAGCTGGGATTCACATACTGGATGGTTGTGCCGGTGGCGGAGACAATTGAAAAACACCCATCGTAGGCGGCAGGGTTCGCACCCTGGATCGAAACCCCGGAGATCACGATCTTCGCTCCCACGATGGCAGTCGTGATCGGGGAACTGAGCGCGATTGTGACCAGATTGCCGGCTTCGCTAATGGCACTGATCGAGGAAGACTGAGAACTACCCACATTGAGCAGGGGGAAGGTAGTCGTGGTACCCAGCCCGATCGAAGTCGAGCTACCACCGGCTGGAAAGAACGCCGTGACCGAGTCTGCCCCTCCGGCACAGAGGCTGGCGCCGGCATTGGCCACGAACGCGCGCGAATTGTTGGAGAGAATGGCGCCGTGCGTCGGATTCACACCCATCGCGGCCTGGCCGATGTCGGTATCTCCAGAGACGTCGATCTGCAGGGCGGAACCCGGGTTCAAGGGAACATTGGCGCTGATGCCAAAAACCGCGTGGAAATTCGCCGGATTGGGAGGAGTCGTGCCGGTAGGAATGACTACGGGGCGATAGACCTGACCACACGAAATCTCCAGCAACGTCGCCAGCGCGATCGCTGCCACCCAGCCCACACGTCGAAAACTCATCGGCACCCCGAAGAAAAAGTTCTGATTCGAAGGATTATGTTCGAATGATTTTAAAGACAGAAGCGATTATTGTAACGATTGTGAGCCGTCCGCGCTAGGCCGGGCGTCGGCTTCCGTCATTCGCCTTCCGCACTCAGCAGAGGGATGCGGAGTCCACAGCGCGGGATGCCCGGATGGGTTGCCCACTTGGACCTTAGGGGAACACGCTTCGACCGGAGAGATGCAAAAGCCCAGAGGCGTTCGCTCTATCGTCGGCGAGACTTTGCCGCGACCGCTGCCGGTTCCTCCGACTTGATGGTGGCAGCGGGCTTCTTTTTGCCTTCCATTTGAGCCAGACTCTGTTTTAGCGCCGCCATCAGGTCGACCACCGGGGCCAGTTTCTTGGGCTTCTCGACGGCGGCAACTTCCCCGCCTTCCAGCTTGGTCTCGATCAACTGCTTCAAGTTTTCCTGGAAGTTGTCTTTGTATTTCTCGGGATCCCACTCATCGGCTAGCGCCTCGATCAACTGGTGGGCGACTTTCACTTCCGCTTCCTTCAACTCGACGTCGGGAGCGCCGAATCCCTCCACCTTCTTCACTTCTTCCGCATAGTACATGGTGTGGAGCATGAGTCCCCCTTCATGCGGGCGCAGGAACACCGTGTATTCGCGGTTGTGCATGGTGATCTTGGCGATGGCAACGTATTCGCTCTCTTCGAGCGCCTTGGTAAGCAGAGCGTACGGACGGCGCCCTGCTTCTTCGGGCATCATGTAGTATGACGATTCGAAATACACAGGATCGACGTCACCGGATTTCACGAACTCGAGGATCTCCATGGTCTTGGCGGTCTGTGGCTCGATCTTCTTGATCTCATCGGGTTCGATGATGATGTATTCATCCTTGCGGAACTCGTAGCCCTTGACGATGTCGGCGCGATCGACGACTTGGCCGTCCGCCTGGCAAACGTACTGCTGCTTGAGGCGCGACTTGTCGGTGCGATGCAGCATGTTGAAAGAGATCCCGCTGCTGCGCGCACCCGAAAACAGGCGCACGGGCATGGAGATGAGTCCGAAGGTTAAGTGACCAGACCAGACCGACGATGGCATAGTTCCCCTCGCAGGCAATTCCCGCAGCGTCTTGAGCTGAATTCGGGAACCGAGTAGCTAAACTCAATCGCTCAGAGAGTTTAGCCTAGAAAGCACATTGGATGCACCAATCGAGTGGCATGTTGGGGAATAGGAGGAACCGAAGTTCGAAGCCGGAGGAAATGGGGTCTGCCGAGGATGGATACTAGGGGTGGTAGTTAACGGAGCGGGTTCCGATTGGTCTCCAGCGAGTGGAGACGAGACCTTCAGTCGTTAGCAGCTTCTCTCTTCAGAATCTCGATCATCGCGACTGCAGTAATGATTCGTGCGGATTTGTGATGCTTGAACGCGAGAAGCTCCTTGTCGCCAGTCACGAGGAACTCGGCTTGGCCACCCTCGGCCAATGCGAGCAGATCGCTATCCTTAGGATCCGGCGCGGCCGGCCCGGATGGAAGAGCGCTCGCGATAGTGTGTCGCCCGCACTTCTTCAACGGACTCGTCAATCATCTTCTGCAGTTCGTCAGAAGGAACGTCCGCAAAAGCAGCGCGTGCTTCGCGCACGGTCTGATGAAAGATCCGCCAGCGGACAGCCTCCTCAATAAACTTTGAAAGGTCCCCCTTCTTCATCCCTTTGGAACCTAGAAAGGTGCGCAAGGCGTGGTCCGCCTCTTTGGACCGAGCAATGGTCAAACGGGTGGTTTCTGTTTCGGATGTTGAGTCAGTCATATAAGCATATATCCGTCTATTGGTATAAGCATTTATATGGCTCTTTGACAACTGACCAACGCCCCACCGGCCTCTCAGGATTCGGCCGCGAATCGACTTGTTGAACCCAGTAATAATCCTCCATCATCTCTAGTTGAGACTTCGAGGAATAAAATGACCGACCTTCGCTATCCCATTGGCAAGTTCCACTTCGCCGGACCGCTAACCGAGGAGCAAAAGAAGACCTGTCTGGACGACCTCGCTCAGGCGCCGGCGCAGCTGCGCGCCGCGATCAAAGGCCTGTCCCAGGCTCAACTCGAGACGCCTTATCGCCCCGGCGGATGGACCGTGCGGCAGGTCGTCCATCACGTGCCCGACAGCCATTTGAATTCCTACGTGCGCTTCAAACTGGCGCTCACCGAAGACGAGCCGACCATCAAGCCCTATGCAGAAGACCGATGGGCAGAACTGGCCGACACGAAGGCAACCCCGGTGGAAGTTTCTCTCACGATGCTGGACGCTCTTCACGATCGCTGGGTACGCCTGCTGCGGTCGCTGTCGCCTGAGGAGTGGGAGCGCACGTTTCGACATCCCGAACTGGGCGCAATGACCCTCGAAAAGACGCTGGCGCTTTATGCCTGGCATGGCCGGCATCATGTGAGCCACATCACAAACCTCCGTGATCGCGAGGGTTGGTAGCTTTTAGAGATCACTTCCGTACGAGCGGCGGTAAACTTAGGTCATCTTTCCGGGCTCCGGCTGCCCCGATAGGCTAGGCAGGAATGCAAAATTCTCTTCATCGGCGCTGCCTGCTGGGGATCAGCTTGGTCGTCGGCTCTGCCGCGCTGGCTCTCGCGCAAAGCCAACCGGCACCCGCGCCTCCTCCGGCACAGGGTTCGGCGACGGCCAGTCCTTTCGCCGCAGCCGCCAGCAACGGCAAGGCGCAGAAAACCGGGCACGCCAAGAAGGTCTTCACGGACGACGACATGGAAGCGAACGCGGGACCTCTACCGCGGATGAAGATGGACGGGCCCGAGAATGGCGACGAGATTGTGGCGGCAATCACCAGATATAAGGAATCCCATACCCCGGAGCAAACGGAACAAGCCATCCGCACATGGTATGACCGATATGATGAGATGCTGGTTGCCACCATTCAGGAAAACCGCGACATGCAGGCAATTGGCAGTGTGAACATGAGCAATGGGAATGAACTCTGCCAGCAGAGCCAGGACTACGAGCACTGCCAGAGTCGCCAAATGGCAGATCAGCGAGGGAGTCGAACCGACCAGACTCAGATGGTCAAGAACAACGCACTTATGATGAGGATTCAGCGCGTGTTCCAGAAAGGCAGAGGCGCCCTGATGATGAACAACCTGCATTACTCGTGGTTCAGAATTCAGAGCAACAGTTATAACGGCGACGAATTATAACAGCTGCGTTCTGCCGCGACAGCTTAGCGGAGTAGGCCGGACTGACGCCCTTCGGGCTCAAACCGAATTTTTCTTGCAGCACTCTCTCAGGTAATCCCAAGTTTCCACAAAAAATAGCTGGCTGTTTCACGAAGTACGGCGACAGAGCGTTGCCACGCGCTGTGGGGCCGCGAATCCGGGCGCGGCGCGACGTAGACCGGCGCAATGCCTTCGTGCTCCAGAAGCTTGCGGATACGAAAGACGTGGTAGGCGTCGCTGACCGCAATGCAACTGTGCAGGCCATTCGCGCGCATGATCACAGCCACGCGCACGGCTGATTCCGAAGTGTCGCGGCCCTGCGTTTCAGCGATCAGGCTGCGCTCGGGAACGCCGTGGCGCATCAAGTAGTCGCGGCCAACGCCTCCTTCGCTAAAGGTGGGATCGGCGGCGGCGCCCCCGGTTGTGATCACTACAGGCGCCACGTCATGGTGAAAGACCTCGAGCGCATGATCGAGACGCGCGCGCAGCACCGGAGACGGGCGTCCGGAATACTCGGCAGCCCCGAAGACGACAATCGCGTCGGCCTTGTGGATTTCCTGAAGAGAGGCGGTATGCACCACCTGAAATGCGGTGATGATCAGGAACAATACAACGGCGGCGACCAACACAAGCAAAAGACGAAGCCACCATCGAGCTTGCGGATGCTGGTTGGCGGCTTCATCGGTCATTCCTTAGACGGTCATCCTATGAGCGGGCATCGTGACGCATTCATCCTTGCGCGAAGAACTTGGAGATGTCGTCGGCGGGGATGGCGCCTTCGCGGATGATGCGCCAGCGTGTGGCTTCGTCCGTGAGATCGATGATCGTGGAAGCTACATCGCGGGGAGAAGAGCCACCGTCGACGATGATGTTGATGCGTCCTTCAAGTTGTTCGCGGACTTGCTCAGCGCTGGTGCACTCCGAGGCGCCGCTGAGGTTCGCCGACGTCGCCGTGATCGGAATGGCCGCGGCCGTTACCACCGCCAGCGGAATCTGCGCATTCGGCACACGCAAGGCTACATTGCCGGTATTAGCGGTTACTTTCAGCGGTAGGCGCGATCCCGCCTTCACGATGATGGTCAGTGGGCCTGGCCAGAACTTCCGCGCCAGAGCATAGAATTCTTCGGGCAGGGGCTTGGCCAGTTCCTCCGCCTGGTCGGTGCTGGCAATCAGCAAAGACAGCGGCTTGTGGCGCGAGCGGGTCTTGATGTCATAGACCTTATCGACTGCGCGCAGGTTGAAGGGATCGGCAGCCAGACCATAAAACGTGTCGGTCGGCATGCCCAGCACTTCCCCGGAACGGATCTGGTCGGCGGCGTATTTCACCAGGGACGATTCAGGAGTTTCGCAATTAATTTTTAGGATTTCGGCGCGCACGGCGCTCCCTTCTATTGCTACAAATGGATTTAATTAGACCGCGAAACCTACCATAATACGGCAAAACGCGCCAAGAGGAAGCGGCAGGGTATGATTCGGTGGTGGACAGAGCTAGGCAGCCGTAACCAGAGAGGACACTTAGTAGTGCGGAGGAATTCATGGAAATCAAGGCCTTCGTGATCCTTCGTGTCCTTCGTGGTTCACGGTTTTTCTCTACCCGCATGATCGCATGAAGGAACCCAAATGCCCCGAACCGCAGAATCCGCGCCCAATGCGCAACACCGACTTCGCCGCATTGAGGGCCGCCACAATGCCCTGGTGAAAGAACTGCGTCAAGCTTTCGCGCATGGCGAGCGCACAGAGGACGGAAGCTGTGCCATTGAAGGCTTGCGCATTGTGGAAGAGGCGATCCGCAGCGGGCTGCGCTTTCGGGCCGTGTTCTTCAAGGAATCGGCACAGAACCTGGCAGAGCGCCTGCTGCCGCAGATCGGCGCGAATGTGGACACGTTGCTGCTTCCCGACAAACTCTTCGACGCCACCGTTCCAACCGAGACGCCACAGGGAGTGGCGGCGCTGGTTCGTCTGAAGGAATTCTCTCTGGCGGACGTGCTGGAACGCTTGCAGGTCGGGCCAATGATCGTTCTTGCAGGTCTGCAGGATCCAGGAAACTTGGGAACGATTCTGCGCTCGGCCGAGGCTTTTGGCAGTGCGGGCGTGGTGCTCGGCGAAGGTACGGTAAGTCCGTTCAATTCCAAGGTGATTCGGGCGTCAGCCGGATCGGTATTCCGGTTGCCGGTGATCGTCGGGAAAACCGCAGGCGGTCTGGAAGGGATTTCCGCGAAGCTACGCACGCAGAGTGTGCGGCTGATTGCGACCTCCTCGCACAAGGGTGCGCCGCTCGATCAGGCGAATCTTACGGGGCCTGCCGCAGTCTTCATCGGGAGCGAGGGATCGGGGCTTCCGCGTGCGGTGCTGGCGCAGGCCGATGAGTTGATCGCGATTCCGCACACGGCGCAGGTCGAATCGCTGAATGCGGGTGTTGCGGGAAGCATCGTGCTGTACGAGGCAGCGCGGCAGCGGCGGGCGCAGTAATCTCGATGGTTGAGCACACCATCGAGAGCGCACGTCGATGGCAGAGCGCGGAAGAACGGGCGGTTGGACAGCGCGTGGCCGGAACGGCACCCGTGGAAGAGCGGCCCTTCAGGGCCGCGTAAAGCATGCCGAACTTATCTGGGCTTTAGCCCCGCGGTTCTCAGTCACGCTAATCCGCCGCCATCGACCACGAGAGCGGCTCCCGTAATCCAACTCGACATCGGACTGGCTAAAAACAAAACTGCATTCGCGATGTCATCGGGAGTGCCCACCCTCGCCAGCGGACGATTGGCCGCTTCCCGCATGAACGCTTCCCTATCCGCACCAAGTTGCTCACATTCGCTTAGCAGCATGGGCGTGTCGACGTCTCCCGGGCACACACAGTTCACTCGAATGTTGTGCTTGCCGTGATCGATGGCCATGGCACGCGTCAGGTTCACGGCACCGCCTTTAGCGGCGCAGTAGGACGCGGCACGCGGCCCCCCCCTGAGCGACCATCCGGAACCGATGTTGACGATGCTTCCCGTGCCGTTGCGAATCATGTGAGGCACAACTTCGCGCGAGAGCAGATAGATTCCCTTGAGCGTCACATCAAGAGTGAGGTCCCATTCGTCCTCGGTGAGATCGACGATGTCTTTGCGGCTGGCGATCCCGGCGCAGTTGCAGAGGATGTCGATTTTATTGGATTTTTCGATGATCGTATCTACCGCAAGTCGGCAATCGGCGGAACTGCGGACATCGCACTTCAGAAAAACCGCCGCGCCTCCATGAGCTTCGATTTCGATGGTCGTTTCGAGCCCCTTTGTCTCGTCGATGTCGAGGACACCGACGACGGCGCCCATCTCAGCCAGCCGAATCGAAATGCCCCGCCCGATCCCGGATGCCGCTCCGGTGACCATCGCGACCTTGCCTTCCAGCGATAGAAACTGGGCAGCGCGTTGCAGGATCATCGACGCTCCGGAGCTCATCGCGCTGCTCCAACGGCGGCGTCCAAGGCTTTGCCAGCTGCCTCGATCGTAAGTTCCACGTCCTGGTCAGTATGCGCCAGTGTCACGATCGAATGCAGCGCCGCCGACGGAGACGCGTACACGCCGAACGGAAACAATGACAACACAAACTTCTGAAACGCGGCGCGGTCCACGAACTGGCAGAAGTCGCGATAGTCGCGGATCACGGGCTGATCGGTGAACATCAACTGAAACATTGGACCAACGTTCTGCACGACCACCGCGCGGCCCTTCGTCTTGAACAGCTCCCTGTAGCCTGCACACAGCCGCTCTGCCACTCGCCAGGTATGGCGGAATGACGCGTTATTGTCACGTGTGAGCACGCGCAGATTCGCCCGCGTGGCGTGCATTCCAATGCGCGATCCATTGTGCGTTCCGTAATGGAGAACGCCTCCCCACTGCAGGGCGTCCATCACGTCGGCGCGACCCACTAACGCGGCTACCGGCAAGCCACAGCCCAGCGCTTTGCCGAACGTCACCAGATCGGGAGACAGTTTGTAGTATTCCTGGCAACCGCCGGGCGCGATGCGGAATCCAGTGACAGTTTCGTCGAGAATGAAAAGAACACCGTTGGCCTTTGCGAGTTTCTGCAGGCCTTGCAGAAATCCCTCCGCGGGAGGAATCACGCCCATGTTGGCCATGATCCCTTCGGTGATGATCGCCGCGATCTGACCGGGATGGTTCTCAATCGCACGTTGCAATGCAGCCAAATCATTCCAGGGGACAACGATCGTGTCGTCGAGCGCGCTGCGATTCAAGCCAGAGCTGTCGGGAACCTTAACGGGATCGTTTCTCAATCCCAAGGCAGCCGGCGGAAGGACGTTCGAACTGACCAGCAGATCGTCGTACCAACCGTGGTAGTGGCCCTCGAATTTCAGAATCTTGGGCCGGCCGGTAACGCCCCGGGCCAGACGAATCGCCGCCATCATCGCTTCCGTACCGGTGTTCGCGAAGCGCACGCGCTCGGCGTTCGGAACGATGCGCTGCAGCATCTCGGCCACTTCCAGTTCAACGGGCGTGGCTGTAGCGAAGTGAGCGCCGGTGGTAGCGGCTTCAGTGATCGCTTCCACAATCTCAGGATGCGCGTGGCCCAGCGGCAGGGCGCCGAAGGCCATCATCCAATCGATGTACTCGTTGCCGTCGACGTCGTAGATACGCGAGCCACGGGCGCGCTCCATGAAGATGGGGTACTTGCCGAAATTCGTCGGACCGCGGGAAGACGAACTGCTGGCCTCGATCAGCACACCGAGCGTGCGCTCGTAAATCTGCTTTGACTTCTCCGTGCTGAAGGGCAATCGGACCTCCAGGTCCTGGGAGCGCCGACCTCTTGCCGGCTGTCGCGAGGGCGCTACGACTTGCTATGGTACAGCAGAGTCGCCGTCTGACACGCCCTCCGTACTGCCCATCCCCGGTAACCATTACCGAATTTGCCCCGCAATTTCTGGCTGCTCGACCATTCTTAATCTGCATGGCCACTGCCGCTGAAACATCCCCTAGAGACAGAGACGCATCCCCAGATTCCATGGAGTGAGGCTTGAACCATGAAAAAGTCAATTCTTGCCGTCTTCCCGCAACTCAGACGATTTGTTCTGAGACCGTTTTTTCCCTGCCTCGTAGCTGCTTCGGTGTGTTGGGGCGCGGCTGCGCAAGCCGTACCTCGAGCGGACGAGAAGGCCGGTGAACCTTCGCACATCGCGGGATGGGTCGTGATTCCCGTCGATGAATACCGCGTGCTGCGTGCGAAGGCTTACCCGGTCGAACACGATCCGGAACCGCCTCCCACCGATGCCACCCTGACGCGCGTGGACTACGACCTGCACGTGATCGGGGACTTGGCTGCAGGACGCGCCAGCCTCACCGTCGACGTCTTGAAAGACGGATGGGTGCGCGTTCCCGTGCCCGTCGGCCTGCTGGTCCGAGAGGCGCGCCTCGACGGCAAGCCCGTATCACTTGTTCCGGGCGCACAGGGTCAAGGCAAAGGCGCCACGCATCTCACGGCGCTGCTTTCGCACGCCGGCCGTTTCGAACTACTGCTGGATGTGGACGTCCCGGTCACAACCTCGGCGGGCGATGAGAGCATTTCACTGCCTTCCACGGAATCGGGAGTCACGCGGGCAACGGTTCTGCTCCCGCGGCAGGGAGTCGATCTGAGAGTCGGCGGCGGCTTGCTCTCCGAGAAATCGGAAACTGCGGGCGAGACCAAGTGGCTCGCATACGCGCGCGGAAATGAGGCGCTGACGTTCACATGGCGGCGCAAGACGGAAGATCATCACGTCGAGTTGCCTCTCCGCCTGCGCGGCTCGCTGACGCAACTCACCAGCCTGGCGGAGGACGCGACCTCCATTTATGCGGAAGCGAGTCTCGAGGTCGTGCAGGGCGCGGCCCGCGAGGTACGCATCCAACTGCCCGACAGAATAACCATCAATCAGGTTTCCGGCGCGATGGTGGCTGATTGGGAGATGAAGAACGGCGAACTGGCGGTAGCCTTCCTGGAGCCCGTCGAGCACAGCGCGCGCTTCGTGATCAGCGGCGAAGCGCGGCTGCCAAAAGACGGAATCATCGATATTCCCCTGCTGCGGCTTCTCCACACGGAGCGCGACACCGGGGGCGTGGCCGTCGAAATTCTTGGCGCCGGCGAAATCAAAGACCAGAAAGCGCAGGGTCTTGAAGACGCAGACGCCACGGATCTCGGCGAGACGGTGGCGAGCCGGCAGTCTCCAGCGCTGGTTGCGTTTCGTGTGCGATCGGGCGAGGCGGGCTTAACGCGGTCTTTAAGCGTGAACGTTGCTCGCTACGACCAGCAGGCAGTTCTGATGGCGAACATTGAAGAAGCTCGCTATCAGGTGTTGATGAGCGCCGACGGCAAGGAACTGGTGCAGGCACGCTACGCCGTGCGCAACAACCAGCGCAATTTCGTAAAGGTAACGCTGCCCGCGGGAGCAACCGTCTGGAGCGTAACCCTGGCGGGAAGGCCGGTTCGTCCGGGCCAATCGCCGGATGGCAGCTTGTTGCTGCCGCTCGAAAAATCGCGCGGTGGAGACGATGCACCCGCATTCGCCGTGGAGATTCTGTATCTCGCCAAAGCGGCGGCCTGGAACGACAAAGGTCAGCAGAAAGTAACGCTGCCTGCGCTGGATCTGCCGATTTCCCGCACGGGACTGCTGCTGTACTACCCACCACTGTTTAAGGTTTCGGCAGAACCGGGAACCTTTCGCACGCAGGAGTATGTGAATCCGGTTTCTGCGGTGCTGGAACCGCCGAGCGGCACCACAGTGTCCCGGGCTTCAGTGGCCGCGCCTGCCCCAACGCCCAAAGACTTCGACCGGTTAGACCAATTCGCGAAACTGCAGGGCGCCGATGACAAGGAGAAGAAAGACGCCACCCAGGCTCTCCTCGATTCGTTCAAAGCAAAATCCTCGAGTGGAAAGGTAACCGGCATCCTGCCGATCGATGTAGCATTCCCCGCATTTGGTCCCTCGATATTCCTTGTGTCCGAACTCACCAGCGAGAACCAGTTTCCAGCAGCCGAATTCAACTTCCAGCGCGACAAAAAGGCAGGTATCCGATGAAAAACATATTCGTGATGTTCTTGCTGTGTTCGATGTGCATGGCGCAGGTGCCCCCGGGAGAAGAGAAAACCACGCTGCCATTGCCCGATTCGGGCAACGTGACGCTGTCCCTCGACGAATACAACAAGCTGGTGGAACTGGCAGCGAAGCCACCGAAGAAATCCGATGTCGCGCCGCTTCCCTACTCGGTCAAGCATGCGGATCTGAAGTTGCACGTTGAGAACGATGCTGTGTGCGGCACGGTGCGCTTGGACGGAGAAGTTTTCCGCAAGGGCCTGAGCAAGGTTCCGCTGACCAGTGGGATGACAGTGCTCGACGCGCATCAGAACGGCAAGGGCGTTCCTTTGCTGCAGGAGAATGGCACGCACATGGCTCTGCTGCCCGGGCCGGGCGAATTTTCAGTGGCCCTCGACACCGGCCTGCCTCTGCGAATCGAAGCGGGACGAGCATCGTTCAGCCTCCCCGCGCCCGCAGCGGGCAGCGTACAACTTTCGCTGGTGATCCCCGGTGATCACACCCTCGCCAATATCAGTCCTGGCATCATTACCAGCCGGAAATCGGAGAACGGACATACTGCGATCGAAGCCACGCTGGTGCCCGGACAGCCCGCGAACATCTGGTGGACGACGCGGGAGGCCGTGACTCCGACCGTGCCGCGTGAAGTGCGGTTTCTCTCCGACACAAAATCACTGATCTCGGTCAGCGAGGCCGAGATGCGCGTTGCGGTGCTGGCCGACATCACGGTCGTGCAGGGCGAGCCGTCGCAATTTCACGTGGACGTTCCGGAGGGGTTTGAGGTCACCGGGGCAACCGGCGCCACACTCGATTCCGCGGAAACCAACTCGGGAGTCTTAACGCTGAAAGTGAATGCTCCCAGCCAACGCAGCCACCAGTTTCTAATTTCTCTGGAACGCTCGATCAGCGGCGAGAAGGCCGACGCCCCGTTCCTGAGTTTCAAGCGAGCCCAGCGCGAGACCGGCGAAGTGCTGGTCGAGGGTTCGGGCACCATGGAACTGACCGCGACGGAAGGCGGTGGACTGAAGCGCATGGACGTGAAAGAAGCGAATCCTTATCTGCGGTCTCTAGCGCATTTCCCTGCGCAGGCGGCGTTTCGCTATCACAAACAAGCCAGCGAGACACCGACCCTGGCGCTGCAATGGGTGCGCTTCCCCGACGGAAGCGTGCTTGCCGCAGTGGCCGAAAGCGCGGAGGTCACGACCATGGTCACGTCAGAGGGCAAGTCGCTCACCGAAGTGAAGCTGATCGTCAAGAACCAGGCGCAGCCGTTCTTGAAAGTCGCTCTGCCCGCGGGCGTCAGCATTCTCTCCGCAGAGGTCGGCGGCGAACGCGTGAAGCCGGTGCAAGGTCCGGATGGAAGCCGCGTGCCCCTGTTGCGCCCGGGATTTCGCCCGACTGGTTCCTACGAGGTATCGTTCGTATTCATGCACGCCGGCGCCCCATTCGCCAAGAAAGGTGGCGTCGATCTCAGCCTTCCGAGCATGGACATCCCCATCAGCCTGCTGAGCTGGGAAGTTTTTCTGCCGGAACAATACAAAGTGAAGGATTTCGGCGGTGACGTAATTGTTGCCAACCGTGTGCCTACACCCTTCCGCGAAGAGAACGCTATCAACGCAGAAAATCGCGACTTGATTAAGAAGCGAGAATCGAAGCGCCTCCCGGACAAATGGGAGGTTACGTTACGGATCCCAGCGGCGCAGTCGTTCCGAACGCGCGTGTGACGATTACTGCGAGCAATGGAGGGAGCCGAACTGCGACAACCGATGGCCAGGGCCGTTGGGCTGTCGCGGGACTGGAATCAGGAAACTTCAAAGCCAAGACCGAGATGTTAGGCTTCCGAACGAGCACGTTCAATCTCGACTACGACGCCAGCAAGCCGTCAAGCTACAACTTTCCGTTGAGCGTTGCGAGCCTGGCTGAAACCGTGGAAGTTTCGGGCACGATGCCTCAAACAACGAAGAGTGGAACGAACGCGTTTCACGGTCCGGCATACGGCGCCAGCGTTGGCGGACCGATTTACAACCAAAACTCGTTGATGATGCTAACTCCCGGAGTCGCAAAACAAAATGCAGCCTCCGAGAATGTCATGAACCTGCAACGCAAAGTGGCCGGCGTGTTGCCAGTGCCAGTCGACGTTCCGCGGGCCGGCACCTCATTTAGCTTTGTCCGGCCGCTGGTCCTCGATGAGGAGACCAAGGTGACCTTCAGCTATAAGAGCAGGTGAACAGGTTTTTCGGCCGTGAGCGGCCTCGAGAACCACTGTGTTTACCGCCTTCTTGCCAATGGCTTAGAATGACGGTTCGCGGGGAGCCGCTCATGAGTAGTCCTGAGGAATGGAAGAAATGGGAAGGCCGCGTCGACGGGAAGTTTCCGCTCCGGCACTGGCTCGGCGGCTCGGAGCATAGCGCGGTTTTTCTCACCGAGCGGCCGGGACACGCCGATGAAAAAGTAGCGATCAAACTGATCGCGGCCGACGCGGACGCGGATCGCCAGCTTACGCGCTGGCGCGCCGCGGCCCAGTTCTCCCATCCTCACCTGATGCGTATCTATGAAGCCGGACGTTGCCGACTCGATGGTACCCCCCTCCTTTATTTCGTTATGGAGTATGCGGAGGAGGATCTCTCGCAGATCCTTCCGCAGCGGCCGCTGGCGGCCGGTGAAGTGACGGAGTTGCTCCCTCCGCTTCTGGACTCGCTGTCGTACCTGCATAGCAAAGGATTTGTCCACGGACGCATCAAGCCGTCGAATGTACACGCGACCGGCGATCAGTTGAAGCTCTCGGCGGATCAGATCGTTTCTTCTGCGGAACTGAATCCCATGCCGAATCGCCGCGACGTGTACGACGCGCCCGAAACTGCGGCTGGAGTTGTCTCGCCTGCGGGCGATGTGTGGTCCATCGGCGTGACGCTCGTCGCCGCTTTGACGCAGAACGTAGCCTTCGAGGGCGAGACGTTGCGTGGCGATCCCGACCCGCCCGAGACCGTGCCCCCGCCGTTCCGTGGAATTGCGCGTGAGTGCTTGCATCTCGATCCCAGGCGCCGCTGCTCCATCACAGAAATTCAAGCGCGGTTGCAGCCCGCGGCGCGCTCGGTCCCGGCGGAGCCTGAAGCGCCGTTACCTCCGAGACGTCCGAGCAAACGCGGGCCCATCGCAGCCGCGTTGCTGGCCGCTGTGGCCCTGGTGGGATTGATCATCTATTTTCCTCGCGGGAAAAGCGAACCTTCTCCGGCCTCCAGCACGACCGAGCAGCATGGGGCCCAAACTACCCCGCTACCTTCGTCTCAGACCGCACCTCAAAGTGTTGCGCCAAACGCAGCGCCTCAAACCGCGCCGACGGCAGCACCCAAGCCGCCGGCTACTCAGCCAGTCGCAGCACCGAAAAACTTATCTGCGTCCGGCGGTGAGGTCTTGCACCAAGTGCTACCTGATGTTTCTAAGAGCGCCCAGAATACGATCACGGGAACGGTGAAGGTTGGAGTAAGGGTTGAGGTAGATCCGTCAGGCAAGGTGACTACCGCGACGCTGACGTCGCCCGGGCCCAGCAGGTATTTCGCGGGTCTGGCTTTGAAGGCTGCGCAACGCTGGGAGTTTTCTCCTCCCGTGGCTGAAGGAAAGCCCACGCCCAGCGCCTGGACGATTCAGTTCCGCTTCAAGCGAACCTCAACCGAGGCGGTGCCTCAACGAGTCCAGCCCTAGCCGGATGCTGAAAGACTCGATTCGGCGCCTCTGTTTTGAAAGGGCGCGGCTTCGAGCCGCGCCGTAAGTACAGCAAAATTAACGACGGCTTTAGCCGCTGAAGTCTCATCCGGCCTGCCAACGCGGTTCTTCACCCCCCTAGCCTAGGCTTTAGTCGACTGACGCAGCTTCCAAACGATCTGCCTCACCATACCGAGCAGAAGCTTTGCATCATAGGCTTCCAGCCCGAAGCGCAGGACCAACCAGCGGGCCTTCTTCTCAAACATGGCGTCGGTCCCAGGTTTCACGTAGCCGCTGATGCGAAGCGCTTCGAGCAACCCCTCGGTGATTTGCTCGGTCTGACCCGCCGATGCGAGCTCGATCTCCTCTTTCGCGGGTGGAAGCGGCGTACTCCGAGCCAGTTCGTAGAGACAGACCGCAACAGCCTGTCCCAGATTCATCGAGATGTTTTGTTGCTTCGTCGGAATGTTCAGCAGCCAGTGGCAGTGGCTGAAGTCTTTGTTCGTCAGGCCAATTTTTTCTGAGCCAAAAAGAACAGCGACCCGCCCGGTCTGAAGTTGCTGGCGAATCGAGGCGCCGGCCGGTTCGTCGAGGTGACGCACCGGCTGCTGCAATGCCCGATTGCGTACGGCGGTCGTCCCAACGACCAAAGCGCAATCACCCACGGCCTCGGCAACAGTCTTGAATTCTTCCGCGGTCTTGAGCAAGTCGGAGGCGCCGACAGCTGAACGAGCCTCGCGAAATCCTTCTGCGAAGGGGTTCACCAAGCGCAGGCGGTGCGCGCCGAAATTGCTCATCGCACGCGCTGCGGCGCCAATATTCAAGGGATTGCGCGGGCGCACCAGCACGACCACGAGTCCGTCGAGTTCTGAAAGGACAGGCAAGCGCTCAATTTTACGACAGGAGGGTCCGGGTGATGAGGGAGTGGTTCGGCCGTTCAGCGAGACGGCACCGCAGCAGCCTGAGCAAGTTGTTTGCGTTCAGCGGCATCTTGTCCCGTTCCACCGCCGGGACTGGGCATGAAAAAACGCCCGCTTCTGCGGGCGTTCTTCCTTTCGTGATCTTCAGTAGCTACAGCGCGGCGAGGATCTTTCGCCGGAGAGTCCCGGCAAAAGCCAACGCGCCCGTCCCCAACAGGGCGAGCGTCGAGGGCTCCGGAACCGCGGCTGCTACTGAGGTGTCGCCGCCTGAAATTGTGGTCGACCCATTGAAGTATCCCTTGCCTGTGTTGATCGTCAACTGAACGCTAACACCATTCACGCTCGCTCCACCCATCATCCCGGTAACCACGCCAGTCAGGGTGTAGTCATGCGTTCCGTTGGCCAAGGTGGTAAGAGTCCAGGTGACGGTTCCCGAGAATGTGCCTGAGAATAAAACGCCGTTCGGGAGTCCGCCGGTACCGTTGCCTTCAACAGTGAAACTACCACCCGGCGCGAAGCTTCCACCCTTTAGCAGCGTTCCGCTGGATAGAGCGCCAGTGGTGAAGGTTACGGTTCCCAAGTCGCCGGTTGTTAATGCGCCTCCGCCATATCCATTCACTGCGAAGAGGGTTGATCCCGTAAGGGAAAGACCCGCACTCGTTCCAGAGAGGATCCCACCACCATTGCTAAAGTCGGTATCGCTGCTGGCGAAAGACAGGCTGGGCAACGACAGGGATGACAGCAACAACACGGCAGGTACCAGAAACTTGCTAGACAAGCGCATTCCAAACTCCTAGGGAGGGATGTGTATTCAAAAACGGTGGAGCGTCAGAAACCCGTACAGCGTAGGGCAAGCGACAGAACCCATCCATACAGCGATTCCCGTAGCGGGCCGGACTTCAGGCGGGCTGTCGCTCAGGCGGGCTGGTCGCTGCTCGCGGACTTTCGAAGAGGAAATCAATGGCAGTTTTTAGATCAATTGAACGATGCCAACTCAATCTCGGCCTTGCAATTGCGCTGCCTTCGCCGTTTTGACATGAATTTTAAATTGTAAAAAAAATGTCAAAAACACCCGTCTTCTGCCAACTTTGCCGTCAAATCGTTGTAAGCTTCCAGAAGTCGAGGCACTTCCGGTGGGGGCGATTCTAGGGAACCGGAAGCTCTCCTGTCACAGGACAATTTCTATTATGGGGAATCTTGCTGCACCACTCAGCACCGCTCGAGCAGTCCACCCGACTGCTTCCACCAAGCCAGCCGGTCGAATTCTCGTCGTTGAAGACGATCCGGCAGTGCAGAAGGCACTTCGCCGCCTGTTTGAGTCCGAAGGTTATGCCGTGGAAACACAGGCGGATGGCAGGTCTGCGCTCGACAGTTTTCAGTCCTCGCCGCCAGCCGCGGTCGTGCTGGACTTGCGCCTTCCCAAAGTCTCAGGACGGGACGTCTGTAAAGAAATCAAGGCCATGGCCCCTTCCTTGCCGATTGTGGTGCTCAGCGCTGCCAGCGACGTCTCCGACAAAGTGCTGTTGCTCGAGTTGGGCGCGGACGATTACGTCACCAAGCCCTTCAGTCCCCGGGAACTGCTGGCCCGCGTCCGGGCCGCTCTGCGGCACACGGCCCGAGCGCCAGATGCGCAACTCGTAAGCTTCGACGGCATTACCGCCGACTTCAAGAAGATGGAAGTGAAGCGTGACGGCAACGTCGTGGTTCTGACAGCCCAGGAATTTAAGACGTTCCAGTTTCTCGTCCAGAACGCCGACCGGGTCATCAGCCGCGATGAATTACTGAACGAAGTTTGGGGCTACCAGAACTATCCTTCGACCCGCACCGTCGACAACCACATTCTCAAGCTTCGCCAGAAATTAGAGACAGACCCGTCCAGCCCGGTACAT
Source organism: uncultured Acidobacteriaceae bacterium (assembly GCA_963710885.1). Taxonomy (GTDB): domain Bacteria; phylum Acidobacteriota; class Terriglobia; order Terriglobales; family Acidobacteriaceae; genus Sulfotelmatobacter. Next base: position 180,361 of record CAVQCF010000045.1, on the reverse strand, counting down.
TTCCGCACGGTACACGGAATGGGATACAAGTTCGTCCGTTAACTCCGTGAACCCGCTGACTGAATCCGCGCGCGATTCTTCTCAGGCCAACGCGACCTCAGAGATCGCCGCCCGACTTCTGCCACGCCTTCGCCTGCGCACGCGCTTCCTGCTCTCGATGCTGCTGATCACCACTGGCCTTACAACAACGAGCCTGTTACTGGTGCAGCGGAGCATTCGCAGCAACGTCCGACAAAGCATTGCGGTGAACTTGCGCCATTCCGTTGCCGCCTTCCAGGATTTCCGTCAGGAACGCGAAACCATTCTAACCAGCCAGGTGGCGCTGGTTGCGGACCTTCCCATCACCCGCTCCATCATGACCAGTGCTGATCCGGTCACCATCCAGGATGCGTCCCAGAATGTCTGGCAAATTGCGCGCAGGAGCAGCGATCTCTTCGTACTGATCGATCGTAGTGGCAAGATCGTCGCGCTCCATACCAAGACTCCCGGATTCACGAACGAAGCGGCGGAGAAGTATTTCCAGCGGTCCCTCGATGAAGACCATGCTGAAACCAGCCATTGGTGGCTGGGGGAGCATCATCTCTATCAGACTTTTATCCAGCCCATTTATCGCGGCTCCCAAACGGATGGAACGCTGCTGGGCTTCCTTGTCATCGGGTACGAAATTAATGACCGCGTGGCAGCGCAGGTCAGCAAAGTGGCCGGCAGCCAGGTGGCCTTTTCGTGCGGAAGCGAAATCGTGGCGACGACGCTGATGCCGGCACAGACCGAAGGCGGAAGCATTCAGAATCTGATCGCGGGGTCGGTCCACGATGATCCCCGCGACATCGAGATTGGGAGTGAACGCTTTCTCGCCACGTCCCTCGAACTGTCGAGCTCTCGCGAAACTCCGGTTCGCCTGAGTGTCCTGGGCTCTTACGATCAGGCGACAAAGTTTGTTGATCAGCTCAATCGTTATCTGCTACTTCTTGGCCTCGCCGCGATCCTCGTGGGCAGCGGACTCGTCTTCGTCATCTCGCACACGTTCACGCGGCCATTAGGAAGTCTCGTGGCCGGCGTTCGCGCTCTTGAAGGCGGAGACTTCCACCATCCGCTTGACTCCCGCGGCGGCGACGAAGTCGCCGAATTGACCCGAACCTTCGATCGCATGCGCGCCAGCCTGCTCAAGACTCAGCGTGACCTGCTGGAATCGGAACAACTGGCCACCATCGGACGCATGGCTAGCTCCATCTCCCACGACCTGCGTCATTCCCTCGCCGCCATCGTCGCCAACTCTGAATTCCTTTGCGAGAGCCACCTCACGCCCGTGCAGCGCGAGGAGTTGTATCAGGAAGTTCGTACCGGCGTGAATCTGATGACCGACCTCATCGATTCCCTGCTCGAATTCGCCCGCACCCGCGAATCGCTGACGCCCTCATACGGCAGTGTTTCAGAAACCATCCAGCGTGCCGTTCTGGCGGTGCGTCTCCACCCCCGGCATCACAACCGCTCGATCGATGTGTTGTGCGGCGCCCAGCTTTCAGGATGGTTCGATCAGCGCAAGTTGGAGCGCGCGTTGTACAACCTGCTCTTGAATGCCTGCGAGGCCGCGCCTCCGCTGGGAGGCAATGTGGAAATTACCGCCGCGGAAGTTGCAGGGACGATCACAATCTCAGTCGCGGATAACGGACCCGGCATCGCCGAATCCATCCGCGAGCGGCTGTTTCATCCCTTTGTGAGCTACGGTAAAGAAAACGGCACTGGCTTGGGATTGGCGGTCGTGCAGAAAATTGTCCAGGATCACGGTGGCGAGATTACGGTAGAGCGGGCCCAGGACAGGACGGTTTTCCGGATCGTGCTGCCCGGGCGCGTGCAAGACTCCTCGCGCGGCGCCAGCGACACCGGTACGGAAATACCTTCATTTGTGCCCGCGCAACAGGAAGATGCCAGACAGAATTCCATTTCTCATCCGGGCCCGTAGACACGTCCCATTCTTCTCCCGTGCCTAATCCCCGGATTGTAGGAGGACGGTGTGAAAAAAACCCCTGCGCTTTTCGCTATCGCTCCGGCGGTGGCCGTCTTTCTCTTGTTCAACACGCTCGGCCGGGCACAGGAGACTCCTGCCGCGGCCTCGCCAGCTCCGAGTGAGACCTCGAACGCTGTTCGTGATTTGCAGGATCAAGTCCGCCAACTTCGAAGTCTGGTGGACCAGATGCGCGCCGAAAATGCCGAGTCTCGCGCCGAGATGCACCAGTTGCACCAGGACCTGCAATCCACGCGCGCTCTATTGGAGCGCCCGGCAACGTCCACAGGCAGTGGCTCGGAAGTGGTGGCGAACGCCGCGTCTGGCGGGAAAAGCACGTCAGCAGCCCAGGGTTCAGTTCCGCTCGAAGAGCGCGTTCAAAAGCTGGAAGAATCCACTTCGCTGATCGGCTCGAAAATCGACGAACAGTATCAGACCAAAGTCGAGAGCGCTTCCAAGTATCGGGCACGTCTTCACGGCATCGTCCTGATGAATGCGTTCCGCAATGTCGGCAACTCCGACAATCTGGACTTCCCCAACTACGCGCAGAGGGTCCTACCTGGCTGGTCCAAGGACAACGTCGGCGCCACGCTCCGCCAGTCGGAAATCGGTTTCGAAATCTTCGGGCCAACCATTGGCGGGGCGAAGACATCGGCCGATGTTCAACTCGACTTCGCCGGTGGGTTCCCGGCAACCGGCAACGGCGTGAACTTCGGAGTCGTCCGCCTTCAAACTGCGAGTTTGCGATTCGACTGGGCGAACACCTCCGTCGTGGCAGGCCAGGATTCACTGTTCATCTCCCCGCTCTCGCCCACTTCCTTCGCCTCATTGGCCACGCCCGCTTTTGCCTTTGCCGGGAACCTCTGGGGTTGGACGCCGCAAGTGCGAGTGGAGCACCGCTTCCTGCTCTCAGACCAGCAGACACTGACCGTGCAGGCTGGAGTGCTCGACAACTTGGACTGGGAATATCCCCCCAATTCGTTCTACCGTTGGGCGCAGGCCGGAGAAATGTCGGGACAGCCGGCTTACGCGCTGCGCTCCGCGTGGTCGCGCCCGGTGTATGAGCACCCACTCAGTCTCGGAGTCGCCGGCTACTATGGCCGCCAGAACTGGACTTGGGGACGCAACGTCGACGCTTGGGCCGCAATGGCGGACTGGCAAGTTCCGATTCTTCCGCGACTGACTCTTTCGGGTGAGTTCTATCGCGGCCGGGGCATCGGCGGGCTCGGCGGTGCAATCGGGACCTCCATCGTGTACGGCGGTGATCCGAATGAACCCTTCACTCCCATTCGCGGCGTCGACACTGCCGGTGGATGGAGCCAGCTTAAGTTTCAATTGACTCCAAAGATCGACTTAAACGGCGCTGTCGCCCTGGACGATGCGTTCACCTCCAACATTCGCGGCTTCGCTACCGACAAGAACAATTTTGGAGAAATTCTGGGACGCAATCGCGGCGCATTGGGGAACGTTGTTTTTCGTCCTCGCTCCGACCTCGTGCTCTCCGCGGAGTTCCGACGCTTGCGTACCTTCCCTGTCTACAGCAACAGCAGCACGCTTAATCAGGTGAATCTATCCGTGGGGATCCTGTTTTGAAAACTTGCGCGATCAATTGCGGCGTATTGTTCTTAATCATGATGGCGGCAGTTGTCTGCGCGCCAGCCCAGCAGACACTCAAGGGACGCGTGCAACTGATCAGAATAGGCCATCCTCTGGCAAATGCCTCACAGGCAGTCGTCTGGCTGACTCCGGTTGGCGCAAGTGTTGAGCCTCCCCGCCAGAAAACGTCCCAGATTCCACAACTAGTGCAGAAGAACAAAAGCTTTCATCCTTCTCTGCTGGTGATCCCAGTGGGCGGCAAAGTGGAGTTTCCCAATCACGATCCGTTCTTTCATAATGTGTTTTCCCTGTTCGAGGGAAAGCGCTTCGATCTGGGACTCTACGAGAGTGGAACCACGCGCTTCGTCCAGTTCGACAAACCAGGCGTGTCATTCATCTTTTGCAACATTCACTCGCAGATGAGCGCGGTCGTCATCGCCCTTACGACGCCGTACTACGCCATTTCCGACGCCCGGGGAGAGGTTAGCATTCCTAACGTTCCCCCGGGTCGCTATCAGCTGCAGTTCTTCCACTCCTCGGTTACTCCCGACGAGCTTCGCGCCATGAGCCGCGAGATTACAGTCGCTCCCGGAGACGCCGCGCTCGGAACCTTCACTCTGACGGAGACCGACGTCACCGTCGCTCACAAGAACAAATACGGACGCGACTATGATCGCCCCGACCCCGACAGTCCCGCATACGCCAGGCCGTAGGCAAGTTTCGAGGTTTCAGAGTTTCAAGGTTTCAGGGTCTCCAGGTTTCGTGTGAGCAAAGGCACATTGAAACGTTTGAAACCATCCGACCTTGAAACCTTCATCAACAGAGAAAGGGCGTGCCGTTTAGCACGCCCTTTCTCGCCTCTGTTCTTCACTTCGTTTACAGCAACTCGTTCGTATGTTTAGTGATGGCCTCCACCGGAATGGCCGCCGCCACCGGAGGGATGTCCGCCCCCCCCACTCGGGAGATGCCCGCCCCCTCCGCCGCCAGAAGGATGTCCACCGCCGCTCGGAGCGCTCGGACGTCCGCCGCCGTAACTCGGGGCCGAGTGTGAACCGCCATAGCTCGGCACTCCACGCGATCCGCCGTAGCTCGGAGCGCCACGATAGCTAGGGTATCCTCCCCGCGGATACCCGCCATTAGGAGATCGCGCGATCGGTTGCCGCATATCTAACTGCGGACGGGACGATGCTCCACGCCCAGAGCTCCCCGGATATGAACCGCTACCTCGGGATTCCATGGAACTTGGGGCTGTCCGGTTCCAATAGCCGCCGCTGCTGCCGCGCGTCACCGGGGCATTCGAAACGCCTCGCGGCGCTGCGCTGCCCGATGGTGGCGCGAACGGGCGGAATCCATCACGGTTGCTCGATGGAGCAGATGCCGTCCCGCCGCGCTGCGGTTCCATCACTCCGGAGCCAGGGCTCGTTCGTTCTGAACTTCCCAACGTCGAGGGGCGACTATTGCCGCTCGGCGGCGTGAACGGCGGGAACGCGCCGCGATTTCCCGTTTGCGATGATGACGGCTGATTGCCTGCCGTTCTGTTCCCAGGATTATTCATCTCCCGGTTCGAGAGCGTGCCCGCACTCGGCCGCTGCATATTGCTCGTCGGAGTCGGGCCGCGCATTCCGGCAGACCCGCCGGCACTCGCTCGGCCACCAGCCGGAACCGCGCCGACTTGATTCTGCTGCATCGTCTGCCGCAGACTCGCGGTCTCCTGCTGGAACGACGCAGGCCGTGCAACGTTGTTATGCGCCGATCCAAAGAAACGCTGCGAACCATGTTGCGCACCGTGGACGGCGCTGCCGCGCGTCCGCTCGCCGACAAACTGGCGCGCGAAGGCACCACGGGCAGATTGCCCGCCATCATTCGCGCCCCGCTCATCTGCGCGCGGCTCGCCGCCACCGGCAGTGACCCGGCCAGCGCCGAAGTGTCCCGCATTGACCGTCGACATTGCCCGGAAAACATGGTCGTTGTGAATGTTCGCGATATTCGAGAAGCGCGTTCCGCCGTGCAGTGGCCCGAATCCACCGAATCGATGGAAGTCCGCGACGTTATATACATCGACCACGCCGAACCGCCCGCGGTATCCACCCCACCACGGATGGAACCAGTCACACGGTCCGATCGGGAGCCAGCCGAAGCCGCCCCAACCGCCAAAGCCAACTCCGAAGCCAAAGCCGCCGCCCCATCCCCAGAACGAAACGTACGCGGGCGCCCAGAACGGACGGTATAAGCCCGCCATAGACCGGACCGGGCCACCACGCCCACGCAGCGCCATAGGGGAACCAACGCCCGTAGTGATACGGCGCCCATCCCCAGGGCTCGTAGCCAACCCAAGTCCAGCCATAGTAGGGCTCGATAAGTCCAGTTGCCGTCGCGATACGGAGCCCAGCCATCTGGCTCGTTCGGAACCCACACATCGCCGTAGTCGGGAACGTTCTGCCAGCTGACCGTAGGCGTCCAGATCCTGCGTTCCGGTGTAGTAGCGATTGGTATGCCGCCACGAACTGGCGTTGCGGATCATGTGATCGCGATCGCTATTCCAGCGATCCCAATCGTCGCGATCCGGAGCCGGGGAAATCTTGTACTGCGCGGAATCAGCGTCGCCGCGCACCGTGGCCATCTCTCCGCTGTGAACTTCGGTGCTGCCCTGCGGCGTGGCAATCTGCGCCTCGCCCTGGCGCACGATCACGATCGTGTCGCCATCCGGACGCACTTCGATGCGGAACACGCCATCATGATGCGCGGGATGCACTGACACGTTCGGAGTATCGATCTCGGGCTCGGCTTCGCTGTCTTTCGAAACCGCGTAGTTCGCGATGCCCTCGCCCAACTGAATCTGAATATTTTTCTGCGTGAGGTTCGCGATGTTGGCCTTGGAGTTCGGCCCCAGACGAAGAATGTTGGCAAAGTCGAGCTGCAACTCGGTGCGCGCGTTGTCGCCGGTCGAAACCTTGTCGCCGGTCATGACCGGCTGGTTCAACACCGCCGCCGACCAGTCGCCAGAATCACCCGCGCTGCGTCGACACGTCGCCGTGCATCAGGCTGACGCGCGCCACACCCTGGTCGGTCTTCGCCGGAGCCTCGCCCGACGGTCCACCGGGCTGCGCTTCCGTGGGCTGGGCATCTCCGGCCTGACTTTGCGGTCCATTTTGATCCTTGACCCATCTCCATCGGAGCGCTGGGCTGCTCCGACGGACCAGCGCCTTCCTCGGTCGTCTGCGCCAGGGCGCTGACCGAAAACACGCCCGCTAGCCCCAAAGTTAAGACTGCCAAACTTGTTATGAATCTGCTTTTCATAACCCACCTCTTCCAACTGGCCCTAACTGTATAAACCCGCGTTCTTACGAATATCTCTGTCAGAAGTATGGGCAACTGCCATGCCAAATAAGGCTCGAAGGGCTGCCTACAAGTCCTTTGTTTTTAGTGCGGAAGAAGCTCAGCGTGGAAGGCGAAATGGCCGAACTGGTGAAGTTGGCCGACTTCAGCCAAGGGTGGTGGTTTTCGGCCACTTGTCGGCTAGCCTAGGCTTTTGATCTCACTTACCCGAGCAAGAACGCTGACGGGTGGCCCATCTTTCGCGCGCTTTGCGAAGGGTGGGAGTAGTCAACGCCTGCACCATAGGGAGCACGCCGCTCCCCGCAAGGGAGGCCGCCGCATCCAGTCCTCCACCGATTCCATTCAGCCCAGCCTCACCTTTGTGGCATGAGTTGGAACACGGGAAACGCCCGTCTGTCCCCCGGGTTTTCCCGGGTGGCAGTTTCCTTGACGAGAAAGGAGAGAGGATGTACTCTCCTTTCCCAGATAGGAGAGAGCCTTTGACGAAACCGGTTGAACTCCCGCAGGGCACACTCGAGATGCTCATCCTCAAGGCGGTCTCGCTCGGTCCCCTGCATGGCTATGGCATTTTGCTGCGCATCCAGCAGATCTCCGGCGAGCGCCTCGAAATCCTGCAGGGTTCCTTCTACACCGCCGTCTATCGTCTTGAGCGCCGGGGCTGGATCAAAGGCGAGTGGGGTGAGTCGGAGAACAATCGCCGCGCCCGCTTTTACTCGCTCACCGCTGCTGGTACGCGTCAGCTCAAGGCCGAGACCGCCAAATGGATCGACATGGCCGCTGTCGTTGCCGGCATTCTCGGCAAGAAGGCGGACGAGATATGAGTCTCGTCGCCGCAATTCGCAAGCTCTGGCACTCCATCGCCGCACGCAGCCACAGCGACGTCGAAGAAGAGTTTCGTGCTACCCTCGACGCCTACCAGGAAGATTTAATCCGCCAGGGCCTCCCTGAAGAAAAAGCCCGCCGCAAAACCCGCATCGACCTCGGACAGCCCGCCGCCCCGTACGACACTTACCGCGAGGCCATCGGCCTCCGCCCCTTCGATGAGTTAGGCGGAGACATCCGCTACGGCCTGCGCGCCCTGCGCCGCAACCCTGGCTTCGCCGCCGTCGCCGTGCTCTCCCTCGCGCTCGGCATCGGCGCCACCACGGCGATGTTCTCGCTCATCTACGCCGCCCTGCTGCACCCGTTTCCCTACGCCGGCGCCGACCGCATCATGAACCCCCACTTTATCCTCGCGCAACATCCTGACGTGTTTCAGTGGTTTACCCTTAGCGAGGCACAGTTGGATGACCTGCGCCTTGCAGCCCCGGTTGATTCGGTGCTTGGCTTTAACAATTCGCACATGGAGATCACCGGCGGCGCACTGCCGGAAGACATCTGGGCCATCTACCTCACCGAAAATGCCGGGACTTTCTTTGGGGTGCGCCCGCTCCTCGGTCGCAACATCGAGCCATCCGATGCAGAGAACGGCGGCCATTCCGTCGTTGTTCTCAACTACCGCTTCTGGCGGAGTTATTTCGGCGGCGATCCCCACGTCATCGGGCGAACGCTGGATATCGATCACGCCCCCTACACCATCATCGGAGTCATGCCACGCAGTTTCGCATTCAGTGACACCACCGGCGTCGGCGATGTTTATCTGCCGGCTAGTCTCATGCGGGCTGTTGCCAACGGTCCCGCCCCCTCCTACCTGCCGTGGATCAAGCTGCGGCCACACGTCACAGTGGCCGCAGCCAACGGGGCGCTCGAGCCCATCGTGCGCGAGATCATGAAAAGCCATTCCGTAGACTCGTTGGCCTGGCATCTTGGGCTGCAGCCGATCATCGTGCCTTACCAGCAGAATCTAGGGCGTACGCTCGCGCTTCTGTTGGCCGGTGTCGTCCTTCTGCTCATCATCGGCTGCGCCAACTGCTCCATCCTTCTGCTCGCCCGTGGGCGCACGCGCCAACATGAGCTTGCCATCCGCACGGCGATTGGCGCCAGCCGCTGGCGCATCGTGCGCCAGTTGCTCGTCGAAGCTCTGGTCATCTCCTGCACCGGCGCCGTCCTGGGCATTGCTGCGTCTTACTGGCTGGCAAAGCTTCCCTTGTTGCTTTCTCCGGATTCCTTTCCAGCCGAATCCTTCATCCGCATCAACGCTTCCATCCTCGTGTTCTCCGTCGCGCTCGCGCTGCTCTGCGGCATCCTCTTCGGTCTTGTCCCCGCATTGCGTCTCTCGCGTCGCGATTCCGCGCGTATGCTCCGAGGCAGACAGATTGGCGTTGTCGCTGCTCCCGCAAAGCATCGCTGGAGCGTTCTCATCGCCGCGCAAGTCACGCTCACGCTTCTTCTTATGGCCACTGCGGGCACCGCCATCCGCGGCTTTCTGCGGCTCACGCAGATGCCCCTCGGCTACGATCCCGCAAATGTCATGAAGATCGGCATCCAGCTGCACACTCACGATCCAGGCGAGTGGGGCCGCCTTCAGTCGCGTGAAGCGCGCGCCGCGTATATCGAGCAGATCCAGGAGAAGATCGCATCCGTTCCCCGAGTCTCCACGGTCGCTGTCAGCATCTACGCCACGCCGCCCGATGCTGAGCTTCAGAGCTCGTTCATCGTCGATGGAAGTGGCGATGGCGAGCAGCCGCAGGCTCGTGTGATGTTGGTCGACCAGCGGTATTTCGCTGCCCTCCGCATCCCTTTGCTTCAGGGTCGCATCTGGAATACGGATGAAAACACCCGCGGAGACTTCATCGCGGTCGTCAATCGCGCTTTCGCGATGCGCTATCTCTCCTCGTCCGATGCCTTGGGCCGACAGCTACGCATCCCCGGTCTCATACCTCAGAATCACTACCAGCTCGCCTCTTCGCAGAGCACCGCCTGGCGTCAGATCATCGGCGTTGTCGGCGACGCGCGCAACGATGGCGTCGATCGCCCCGTCGTCCCCGCCATCTACCTTCCGTACACCGCCGTGATGCAGCCCTACGTGCAGTTCCTCGTCCGCACCCAGGGCGATCCGCTCACCTACCTTCACTCCATCCGCGCCGCTATTGCATCCGTCGCTTCCGACCAGCAGATCTCCACCAGCGGCTTCAACCGCACCTTCACCCTCAACGAAGCCATCGAGCGCGACGCACAGTACAGCCGCCAGCGGCTCTTCTCGATATTGTTTGGCGTCTTTTCTGCCATGGCGCTCGCGCTCGCGCTGGTCGGCATCTTCAGCGTCGTGGCTTACACCGTCGCGCAGCGCACTACGGAGTTCGGCGTCCGCCTGACGCTCGGCGCGCCCCGCGCGCACGTCCTGTGGGTCGCCGCACGCATCGCGCTCGTCAGCGCGGCCGCGGGCATTGTGATCGGTCTCGCCTTTGACAGCTTTCTGGGCGCCGTCCTCGCCCAGTGGATGCAAAGCGCCTTTGCCGCAGGCAGTCTGTTCGCAGCCGCCGCGCTCCTCGCTCTCGGCGCACTTCTCGCCTGCCTGTTGCCCGCCCGCCACGCCATCGCCGTCCCACCTGCCGAAGCTCTCCGCTATGAATAAAGCCTGTCCCGTTTGACCAGAGCGCGGGTGCCCCGCATCGGGAGTCGGCAGATACAATGGGGCCGGCCATTCTTGTATCACCACGAAAAAGGCTGCTTTACCTTTCGCGATTTTCGAAAGGTGGGCAACACGAACCCTAACGCCACGATTCGCTGTGCAGACAACTCTCGATTTCTATGTTTATTCCGCCGCCGCGCTCGGAACGAGAGCGCGGCGTGCTGGTGAACGGAGTGAGAAGCGGGGAAGGAAAACAGAAAAACAGGGGACTGGAGTGTGGAGTGCACCCCAATTCTTACACCCAACATGGGAATCCGCGGCCCCCTCCGCGCCACCCGAAATCCGGGGTCAACACACAACTCTCTCCAACAGCCCGCTATCTTTACTTTTGTCCACAGGCCTCCACAGGCAAGAAATCTCAGTCATTGTGAGGAGCAACCTTGACCGAGAATTCTAGAAAGCTCAAGCTCTCTACATGCGCGAGGGCTCTCTCAACCCAGTCCCGACGACCGAACCTTCAACGGCTACCAGTCCGAAGCTAAATCCTTATTCCAGAATACTTTACGGATAAGTCATTTCGGCGCAATATTTTTGCGCGGATCCACCTTCCCGATCTCAACTCCGCAAGTTGCTCAGAATCAATATCTTAGGCAACCGTACCAAAACAATGTGAACCGATCAGCTCAGAGTTAAGTCCTTATTCTGGAATATTTTACCTGCAAGTCCTTGTAGCTCAATATTTTGCCAGACTCGCCCCGTTCCCCACCCACCAAGTCGTTAAGAATGAATATTTTAGGGAGAGGGACGAAAAAAAAGCGAGAGACAGCCGCAAGGTGACCCCTAGTCCGGTTCGGCGAGCAGCTTCCCAAGCCGATCGAAGCGGGCCTCCCAGAGCGAACGCCGATCTGCGATCCAGCGCTCGATGACCGTGAGGCCTTTGGGTTCGACGCTACAGGTTCGGACTCGCCCCACTTTTTCCGTGCGCACCAGCCCGCTTCGCTCCAGCACCTGCAGGTGCTGCACGACGGCCGCCAGCGTGATGTCGAGAGGCTTGGCCAGCTTGGAGACCGAGACCGGACCTTCGCTCAGTTTCTCAATCATCGCCCTTCGCGTGGGATCGCCCAGGGCATGGAAGACGCGGTCGACTTGGATTCTTTGACTTAGCATCGTGCCTCTCCGGTGCTCCGGATCAGTGGGCCAACTGTTTCGCAAGTTGGTCGAGCAACTTGCCCCAACCCTCTTCGCGCATTTGGGGACCATCGGCGCCTTCAAAGAAGGCTCCCTGCTCGGTGAAGATCAAATCAGTGCCGTGCCCGGCGGGCACGAGTTCGATCGTAGCGTGCGAGGAGGAGATCCGCTGCTCGCCGAGCGTCATGGTATAGGCAATCACGATGCGACGGTTGGGCACGATGTCGCGGTACACCGTATCGTTGGTGCAGGTGACACCTTGGGCCTGAAAGCTCGAGCGCTCGATGCCGCCCACCCGAAAGTCCATTTCAAATTCGTCCGGTTGGAATTCCTTATCGCCGGTAAACCAGCGGCGCTTCTTGGCGGGGTTGGAGAACGCGCCAAACACGCGCTCCGGGCGCGCAGGATAATTGCGTTCAATCACGAACGTGGCATGAGTGACGGACCGCTCCTTCACGATTCCCCCTTTCTAAGCCTCGCCCCTGATTATTTGGACAAGCCTTTGATGAACTCTTCGAGGACGTGATTGAATTTCTCTGGTTCATCGACGAACAGGGCGTGGCCATCGCCTTCAAAGCGCTCCAGTCGCAGCCTGTCGCCGAGTTTCGACTTCAAGAAATCGGCGGTGGCCTGGGACTCGGGCTGGTAGGCGAACAACACCGGACGATTCATCTTGGCCAAACCCGCGGAGAAATCTTTTACCGCAATCATGTTGTAAATCAGCACGACCGCGGTATCGGCGGGAACCTGGATGGAAGCGTTGACCACGCTCTTCACGTATTCCTCGCTCTGCTGCCTTTTGTACATGCTGCGGACAAAACCTTCGGCCTGTTTCTCGCGGTCCTGCTGCAGCTGGTTCATCCATCCCGAAAGCGCGGCGAACATCTCAGGGTTGAGACTCTCCGAGAGAAATCCGTCCACCAATACGAGCCCGCTCACGTTGTCAGTGCCGAACTGTTCGGCATATTTCACCAGTTCGCCGCAGGCCATCGACCAACCAACCAGCACCGGCTGTTTCAGGCCGAGATGATCGACCAGTTCTTTGTAGTCGCGCGAGCGGGTTTCGGGCAGGTGTCCGAAGGGCGGCTTGTCGCTCTCGCCCTGCGAACGCGGATCGACGGCGATGACGTGATATTTTTTCGAGAACTCGTCGATCTGCTTCTGCCAGATCCATGCCGGCATGGTCCATCCTGGAATGAAGACAATGGGACGACCGCTGCCCGCTTCCACGTAGTGAATTCTGACGCCATCGGATGTTTGGAAGAAGTCGCTCTTGGCCGCTTGCGCGAAAACGCTAGGCACCACCAGGATGCACATCAGGACTAAAGTCAGTCTCGTTCTCATTCTTTTCTCCTGCTTCAAGCCACCGGCTCGTAGCACAGGTAGACCTTACCATTGCCGAAGGTGCGTGTCTTGGTGAGCTTCAGGTTCAGCGGCTCCCGGATGCCCTCAAACATGCTCCGGCCCTTCCCCAACGCGATGGGGTCCACCATCATCTGGTACTCGTCGATCACATGCTCCAGAGCCAGCTGCGCAATGATGCCTCCGCTCCCGAGAATCGCCATTCCCGGGCCGGATTCGCTCTTCATCTTTCGGATTTCCGAGACGAGGTCGCCCTGTATGAGTTTTGTATTGTTCCACGAAGCCTTCGTCAAGGTTCGCGAAAAAACGACTTTCGCCATACTGTTCATCCCCTTGGCCACCGCTGGATCGTGCTGCTCCGCGACCGCCGTCGGCCAATAACTGGCCATGAGTTGGTAGGTGACCCGGCCGAACAGTAGTTGGCCTCCGCCGCTGGCATTCTCGGCCACGAACTTTGAGTACTCGGGATCGTCGTTCCCGGCGTGCGCCCAGCGAAAGTCTCCATTGGGGCCGACGAAGTAGCCATCCAGGGTCACGTGGTTGAAAGCAATCAGTTTGCGCATGGTTATTCTCCTTCAGAAGCCGATATTAGTTTAGTATACACTTAAGTGTTATCGCAGGCAGAAACTTTTGTCAAGCACGTGCTTAAGTATTGATGCGCCTCAAAAGGCAGGGATCAAAGAGCTTCCCCTTCATCGGCGATGCCGATCTTGGAGAGGCGGTAACGCAGAGCATTGCGGGACAGGCCCAACAGGCGGGCCGCCTGGCTCTTGTTGCCATTGGCGCGGCGGAGGGCCTCCTGGACCATTTCATCTTCCCATCGATCCAAGGTCATGCCATCGGGAAGAAATCCTCCGTCGACCGATTTCGCGGGGCGCACATCCAGGTGGATGTCGGCGGGTGCAAGCACGCTGCCTTTGGCCAGCGCACACCCGCGTTCGACAATGTTTTGCAATTCGCGGACATTCCCCGGCCAGTGATAATTCACCAGAATCTGCATCGCTTCGGGTGTGATGCCTTCCACTGGCTTGCCAGATTCTCCCGTGAAGCGAGAGATAAACAGGTTCACGAGATCAGGGATGTCTTCCTTGCGCTCGCGTAGCGGCGCGATGTCGATGGGCACCACATTCAAGCGATAGTAGAGATCTTCGCGGAACGTGCCTTGCTCGAGCGCTTCGCGCAAATCCTTGTTGGTGGCCGCAATCAAACGCACGTCAACCTTCACCGTGCGTGTGCCCCCGAGGCGCTCGAACTCACGTTCCTGCAGTACCCGCAACAGTTTGACCTGAGTGACGGGCGGTACGTCGCCGATCTCGTCGAGGAACAGCGTTCCCTTATCGGCCAGTTCGAATTTGCCGGGCTTGCTGGCGACCGCTCCGGTGAAGGCGCCTTTTTCGAAACCGAAGAGTTCGCTCTCCAGAAGATTCTCAGGGATCGCAGTGCTGTTGATCTTGAGGAACGTCCCCGAGGCGCGGCGCGATTTTTCGTGAATGGCGCGCGCGATTAAATCCTTGCCAACACCGGACTCTCCACCCAATAACACAGTCGAGTTCGTCGGCGCGACGCGCTCCACGGTGGCCAGAACTTCCTGCATCTTCGGGCTACGTGCGACGATGTTGGGGTGAGAATAACGCTTGCCGAGCGCTTCTCGCAGCGAGCGGTTCTCTTCCCGCAAATTGTGGACATCCAGCTCTTTATGGATGACCATCCGCATCTCAGTCAGCGAAAACGGCTTCAAGACGTAATCGCTGGCTCCGGTCTTCATGGCCTCGACGGCGGTTTCAACGCTGCCAAAAGCGGTCATCACCACGACCGGAAGAGCAGCGTTCTGTTGCTTGATGGTTTGCAGAAAATCCAAGCCGCTCATGCCCGGGAAGTTTGAGGTCGGTCAGAACCAGATCGACGGGATTCTCGCGCAGAAGTTTGAGGCCGGTCTCGGCGTCTTCGGCAGACAAAGTGGTGAAGCCGTCGTCGCCGAGATTCAACTCGAGTAGGCGGCGCATTTTGGCTTCATCTTCGACGATCAGAATTGCCGGCATGCGCGGCTCTCCCTCGAATCACCGAGTCTCACGAAATTACCAGATGAGCGGTGTGTCCCACAGCAGCTTGGTCGCTGGCGGCGGGGAAAAATATTACAAAACGGGCACCCGGGCCCTGTGCGACCCCGACTCCAGCATTGTCCGCGCTTTCAACCCGGATACTCCCTCGATGGCCGTCGATAATTTTCGACACGATGGAAAGTCCCAGGCCTACACCAGTCTTCTTCGTGGTCACAAACGGATTGAATATTTGCTCCCGTAACTCCAGCGGAATGCCCGGCCCGGTGTCTTCGATGCGCACTTCGACGCCTTCCATGTCGCCGCCATTCCGCCCACTGGCCCGTGATTTCCGAACCTGGACGCGCAGCCTGCCCCCGCTGGCGCCCATGGCATCGTAAGCATTCTGCACAATATTAACGAATGCCTGCTCGCACAGGCTCTCATCCAGTGGCACGAGCGGCAGACTCGCCGCATAGTCCTTCTCCACTTTAATGACGCTACCCTTCCAGAACTGCGCAACATCATTCAAGGCGCGGTCGAGGACGGCTGTTATGTCTTGCGGCGTGAGATCGGCATGCAACGGACGAGCGAAGTCGAGAAAGTGCGTGACCAGCGCGCTGAGTCGGTTGGTTTCGGTCGAAATGTATCCCGCCAGTTCAGTGGCGAGAGGATTCGATTCGCCAAGTTTCTGCGTGAGCATTTCCGCCGAACCTTTGATCACTCCCAAGGGATTGCGAATCTCGTGAGCGAGTCCCGCAGAAAGCTGGCCCAACGCGGCGAGGCGCTCGGACCGTCGGGCCTCGGCCTGCGCCTGCTCCAGGCGCCGGTTCGTCTGGGCGAGGGTCTCAGCCAGTTCCTGATAGCGCAAGGTCTGGCGGCGGCTTTCGATGACAAAGCGATTGACCACCATGGCCGCGAGAAAGAAGAAAACGATCCGGATCGCCAGTCGTCCATAGTCCTCTGGCGTAATCTCGAACTCCTGCAGCGCAGGATACAGAAAAGAACAATATGCAGCCGATGCCAGCGATGTCCACAACAGCGTGGCCCACGGGCCGAAATATTCCGCAGCGGTAACTGCGGGCAAATAGTAGATGGGATAGTAGTAGCTGTTGATCGGGATTTCGCCGGTGTGCAGGATCAGCAGCGTGGCCAGGCCAATCTTCAACAGGACAAGATAAGCTGGACCTCGTCGAGGCAGTCGGGCAATCACCCAGCCCTCGCCCAGCTGGATTACACCGAAGGCCAGCAGGATGAGCTGCTTGTGGTACTCCTCGATGGGCGGCAGGAGAGCCAAGGCCGCGAGCAGCACCAGCCACAAGACATCCATCCAGTTAATCGTCGGACGCTTGGCTTCGGTCATCTCCCTCGTTCTCGATCTTTTGATGACTGCTCGGCCGCGAACGTCGCCGCCCGGCAAAAATTACGCCGGGAGCGGTTGATCGTCTCCCGGCGTTGCGGTTACTGATTTTGGGGTGCGCAAGCGCATCACATGCGAACCCTATCACACCGCAAGAAAGCCGTCCGCGTCAATGTCCCTTCTTCGCGGGCGCCGGTTTCTGCTCCGGAGCCCGGGGCGCTGGCTTCGGCGCAGGCGGAGGAGCAGAGGGGCGCGCTCGATGCCACTGATTAAACTTCTGCTCCTGCTGCTGTTCCTGTTGCGGACTGCGCTCCTGCACCGGCGGCGTCGGCCGCACCAGTGGATGCGTCTCCTGGACCGGCGGCCTCGTGGGCTCCGATTGCGGTGGACGAAATTCGCGGTTCGCAGGTTGCGTGTTGCGATTTTCCTGCGGTTGCGCGCTCCGATTCTCCGGCGCCGGAGTTCCCTGCTGCTCGTACGTCCGCGGCTGCGTCGGCTGTATGGGGTGGACCTGATTGTTGCCGCTGTTGGGCGGAGTGAAGGGTTTGAAGCCTTCCTGCGTCTGTCTGCGGCCGTTGATTTGTCGGCGCGGGCTGCGCGGGGCCTACCGGGCGAACCGGCGCCTGCTCATTCAGGTGTCCGCCGGCCTGCGCCTGCCGCTGTTCGATCGGCCGCGGAGGCGCTGGAGGCGTCCTCACTGCAACCACCGGACGGCTGATCACTGCGGCCGGCGGCCTAACGGACACGGGCCGTCCCGCGCCAATCACGCTAGTGCGGATCGGCTCTGCGTGCGACAAGATGGCTCACAGGCGCAGAAGCAATCTCCTTAGCATCGACTCTCATCACGTTCCCAGCCACAGGCCGGGCATTCACAAACGTGTCATGCGAAACCACCGTCACGCCATTGTTTACATGCTGGTTGACGTACGTGATGTTATTGACGGTCGTGCTCTTGTTCACGATCACAGTGTTGTAGACGTTCGTGACCTTCGTGACCGTCACCGTCGTATTAGTGATGTTCACGTTGTTCACGTATGCGCGGCTCACGCGGTATCCGGGCACATAGACTTCTCCCGGAGCCAGCGGGAACCATCCCACGCCAACGCCCGCCGAGAAGTGGAAGCCCGGGCCGCCGCCCACGAACGCGACCAGCGCCGGAGCCCAGACCGGCCGAACCACGACTGGCCCCGGCACCCAGAACCATCCGCTATTCACAAACGCCCAGCGGCCGTAGTGGAACGGAGCGAATCCCCAGGGCTCGTCTTCAACCCAGGTCCAGCCCCACGGACCAACATAGACCCAGTGGCCGAAGTGATACGGAGCCCAGCCCACCGACAACCGCGCGCGGCCGCCAGCACGGGCCATAGCCAGCCACATAGCTCCAGTCGCCATTTTCGTCGAGATCTTCATAGCCGGTCATTTCGCGCGAAACATAATTCGCGGAATCAGCATGATCTTCGCGATCGTCGCGCTCGAAGGCCCAGCTGTCGAAATCGTCGCTGTTCAGGAATCTGCCCAAGATCGTAGTCCACATGCTGCTCGTTGCCGGTAAATGTAGCGGACTGTCCGGCGACAACGGTCCAGGTATAGCCTCCACCAGTCACACGGCCGCGGCCGTGCCAGACGTCGGTAATGGTCTGACTGCCGTCCTCGCTCACGTCCACGCGGTACTCGCCCGGCTGCAAGCATGTTGAGCGCGATGTTAGGTGTGTCGATCTCGTAGTTGTCTTCGTCGTCGACGTGCCGGACACGCAGGATGAGCGAGCCTTGCGCGAGACGGATCTGCGTGGTTCGGTCGTCGAGCGTCAGGAATGTGATTCCAGTCTTTGCACCGAGACGGATTGCAGTCGAACCGATGTGAACTTCGGCGCGGGAATTTTCGTCCGCCCAAAGGTCGTCACCCGTGACCATGGGCCGATTGGGAACGCCCGAGACCCAGTCGTCTTCCCCCGCGGGACGAAACGAGATGGACCCTTGCGAGAAATTCAGGCGTGCGACGCGGCCCGGAGGATCCTGAGCCTGCTCTTGATTCTGATCTTGATTCTGGGCATCGGGCGCGTCATCTTGCGCCTTCGCGATGGTGGAAAGTTGTCCCATTGCCAAGGTCGCCAGTACGAGCATCCATGTCCACAGCTTGCGTGTCTTCATATGTTCCGCCCCAATCGAATCGAACTCCGAACGGTTGATTTTACCGACAAGTGTGTAAACACAATAGAGACGGTTTAGTTTCCCATGGTGGAAGTGCTTAGGGCGGGCGGACTTGGGCGGGCCGGAATTCGAAGACCTGTCATCCTGAGCAACGCGAAGGATCTGTGCCTCGCTGGCCGCACCGGCGCTGACGGCAAATGCATAGATCCTTCGGCCCGCAAAGAGCGCGGGCCTCAGGATGGCAAGCGAATCGTACAGTTTTTCATGACAAGCGAATCGTTCAGTTTTTCATCGTCGGGCGCTGGCAGGTATCCACGATCTTCTTGGGATCGATGGCGTCCTTGTCTACCTGCTCTTCGATGATCTTTCCATCTTTGCCAATCAGGAAGTTGACACGGCGCGGGGCTTGGTATTCGTCTTTGTAGATGCCGTATTCGCGGGTTACTTTTCCGCCCCAATCGCTCAGCAGGGGAAAGGTCACTCCAATTTGGTCGGCGAAGGCTTTGTTGGCGAAGGCACTATCCATGCTCACACCCAGGACCTGGGTGTCGGAAGCTTCCAGCGTTTTCAGGTTCTGCTGGAAGTTTTTCATTTGCTGCGTTCAACCACCGGTGAAGGCGAAGATGTAGAACGCCAGAACGACGTTCTTCTTGCCACGGTAGTCGCTCAACTTCACATCTTTGAGGTCGGTGCCGTCAAAGTGTTTCAGCGTGAAGTCCGGCGCCATGTCGCCGACTTTCGGCATGCTCGAACCCTCCTTGTTAGTTTGTGCGATCGATGAGGATGCGGTGGTCATTGCCAGAAGCAACCCCAGCGCCAGAATCCCGAAGCGTTTTCTATACATTGAACTCCTCCCACAGGAGCGATGACTGATGGAGTGATGGCCTAGCATACCTTGCCGGGCCTCGCACGGTAAACCAGGGAGTACCTAACGAGTGTGAGGGTACGCATTGCCCAAACCACTCGCAAGACAGTAAAGTTCTGGTCGGAGCCGGTTGCGACAACGCAAGGCGGGGCTCTGCGGCTGGGACCCCTGAAAGACGCTATGAGTATCACCACTCTGAACGACATCTTTTTCGCCGCGGTGGAACGCAACCTGGACCGCATCATGCTGTACCGTGATGCTGGGAAGTGGCTTCCCATTTCGTCTCGTGAGTTCGGCATCAACGTCGCCCGAACCGCGCGCGCGCTGCACGCCTGGGGCACTCGGGCGGGAGATCGAGTCGCCATCCTCAGCGAGAATCGTCCTGAATGGCCCACCGCCGATATCGCCGCTTTGCTGCTCGGCGCCGTAACCGTCCCGCTCTATACCACCCTCACGCCGGAACAGACAGCGTTCGTCCTGAACGATGCGGGCTGCCGCACCATCTTCCTATCGTCCGACCAGCAACTGCACAAGGTCTTATCGATCCTGCAGCACACCCAGATTGAAAAAATCATCGTAATGGATCCCGAGGAGTTTAAGGGCGATCTGGCGCCGTTCGCGGGCAAGTGCGTGACCATGAACAACCTCACGCGGCAGGGTCCCGAGCACCTCGGTGCCGAGATCGAGAACACGGCCCGCTCCATTGGTCCGGACGATCTGGCCACGATCGTCTACACCTCAGGAACAACGGGGACTTCCAAAGGCGCGATGCTGACCCATGGCAACATCGCTTCGAATATTCAGTGCTCGCTACTTGGCTTCAACATGCGGCCCGGACTGATCAGTATTTCTTTCCTGCCCCTGTGCCACATTACCGCACGTCACGTGGATTTCGCCATGCTGTATCACGGCGTGACGCTGGCCTACTGTCCATTTCTGGATCGGCTGCCGGCGAGCCTGCTGGAAGTGCAACCGTCCGTCTTTGTGGCTGTGCCGCGGGTTTACGAGAAGATATATGCGCAAGCTAGGCAAAAAGCGAAAGGCCTGCCCAAGAGCACCATCTTCGATTGGGCCCTTGCTGTCGGGGAAAGCCACAAGCCGGAAATTCTTGCCGGCAAGACTCCGACGTCGCGCAGTTGGAAGCTGGCCAACAACCTGGTCTTCTCGAAGATCAGACAGGGCATGGGCGGAAAAGTTGAGACTTTTATCTCTGGCGGCGCGCCGCTGGGGCGCGAGCTTGCCGAGTGGTACGCCGCGGCCGGCATTCGCATTCATGAGGGCTACGGGCTCACCGAAACGTCTCCCGTGATCGCGGTGAACACGCCGATCAATCACCGCATTGGGACCGTGGGCAAGACGTTGCCGAATCTGGAAGTGCGGATCGCGGAAGACGGCGAGATTCTGGTGAAGGGTCCGTCGGTGTTCAAGGGCTACTGGAACCGGCCGGAGGAAACGAAGGCGGCCCTGGTCGACGGCTGGTTCAAGACCGGAGACATCGGCAACATTGACGCTGATGGATATCTCTCGGTCACCGATCGCAAAAAAGATCTGATTAAGACCTCGGGTGGAAAATTTATTGCTCCCCAGCCGATCGAGAACTCGCTCAAGTTGAGTCCTCTAGTCGGAATCGCCGCCATCCTCGGTGACCGGCGTAAGTTCCCGGCGGTGATGATTTCGCCGAACTTTATTTTGCTGGAAGAATGGGCGCGGGAGAACGATGTTTCGTGTGCGTCACGCGCGGAACTGATCGCCAGTCCCAAGGTGCAGGCGCTCTACGAAGGAATTGTTGAGGGTATAAACGGAAATCTGGCGCGCTTCGAGAAGCTAAAGCGCGTGCTCTTGGTAGCCGACGAATTCACGGCCGACAACGGGGTACTCACGCCGACCTTGAAACTGAAAAGGCGCGTGATCGAAGAGCGCTACAAGAAGCAGATTGATGAACTGTATGCGCTAGCGGAAGCGACGCCTGTCCCGTAGCACTACAAGCGATGCGACTGCAGCAACTCCTTTAACGCAAACTGGCCTCTTCGAAGACAACCTTGACCAGATTGGACGTCATATCATCGAAGGCCGGGGACAGATCTTTGTCATCGCCTGCAAAGCGTTGCTTGAAAGATGTCAGGTCCACCGCACCCTTAACTCCATCGAGAGTTTGCAATATGGCTGGACCGGTTCGCTTGAGTTCGACATTCATTTGGTCCACAGCACTCTTCAATAAATCTCGGACTAAAAGGATATACGTCTTGTCGTGCATGATTGGCCCGTGTCCGGGAACAATCGTTTCTGCATCCAACCGGCTCAGGTTCTGCAACGTTTGAACCCACTCCGTGGGATAGCCGTCGTAGATATAGGGAATCGGGGATACAACCAGATCGCCCACGATTGCGATTCTTTCTTTAGGAAGATAGACCACCGCATCGCCGGCCGTATTGCCTCGTCCTAAGAACTTGACCTGGACGTCGCGGTCCCCGATATCCACGGAGAAATCGTGCTCGAAGGTCAGGGTGGCGCTTTGAAACTTTACCGGCTTGAGTTCTTGCATCATGCTCATACGCCGGGCCAGCGCGTTCTTCACCTCATTTTTTTCTTCGGCAGTCAGGGGTCTGCCGTCGCCGGTTTTCCCTGCATCCAGCATCTGCTGGAGAGAGGCGGTGCCCTTCTCTTCCCTGCTCTCTGAACCCGGGCCGAACATGTCCATATCTTTTTTTGTTTCCGCATGAGCGATGATCGTCAGAGCGGGGAAGGCATCCATGTAGGCCCGGTTCCCAAAATTGTGATCGTTATGGAAGTGTGTGTTCAGCACGAAGCTGACAGGCTTATCGGTCCACTTGCGAACTTGAGCGATGTCTTGCCGGGCGGCGGACGGCAGGAAGCAGGTATCGACCACAAAGACTTGCCTTGCGCCAATGATCACCGTCGTATTCCCGCTAGCGAAGCCATCGAGCGCGTCTTCATGCTCAATCTCATACACGCCATCGGCCAATTGCGTTACCTTGCGTGCAGTCTGCCCTGACATTGGCATCGACGCAAAGAGGCCCACAGCAGCTGTGACAAAAAGCAATCGGCGCAACCTGGCTTTGAATGTCATCGGACTCCCGGTGAAACAGTGCCTCTTGCTCGAAATCTCGAGATTATAATGTTCGTACCGGACAGTGGGTAGGCTAGCCGCGACTCTGGGCGAACACCCACTTGATCAACTCCGGCTCGGTGTAGGCCCACTCCCAGACGTTGTGGCCGACGCCAGCGTACTCGGTGGAGAGCGGATGCCCACCCGCTTTCCGCAGGGCCGCAATCCGGTCGCGCGACACAATCACGGGAACGCTTTGGTCCCCATCTCCGTGAAAGTTCCAGAGTGGAGTAGCGATCGACTGTGTCGCATCCTCGAGGGTGGGACTGCCGCAACACGCCACTGCCGCAGCGAACAACTTCGGCCGTTGCGCCGTCATGTGCCACGTCCCTGCGCCACCCATCGACTGGCCCGTTATGTAGATGCGCTGTTCATCGATCTGAAATTCCCGGCACAAGGCGGCGACAATCTCTAGCGCCATCCGCGCCCCATCTCCCAAGCCAGGCAGCATTCTTGCCGGTCCATCGGACGGCTGCGATAGGTCGTACCGAGCCCATCCTCGATCAGTCTGCGGCACGACGACGTAGCACGGATTGCGCTCCTGGTTTTCTGGAATCAGCCAGACGCGCGTTCCAAAGGTGTTGCCCAAACCCAACTGCTTCAGGTTGTCGTCGCCCAGTCCACCGCTTCCATGCAGGTACAAAACAAGAGGGACTCTTTTGTTGGTTGGGGGACGAAACAAACGGTAAGGCATCGTCCAGTGACTGTTGTAAGAGCGGGCCTCGAACTTCTTCTCTAGCCCATCCGATTGTTTCTTGAATGCCTCGATAACCGCGAGTCTCTCCTGGGAGTTGGGCGCCCCGGGTAGGACCTGAGGAGCAGCACCATCTTTTGCGAGGGAATTTGTCGTGATCAACGCATTAAGACCGATCGGTGCCGCCGCCAGCGCCCCCACGGAAGCCGCGCCCAACAGGCGAACCGCTCTTCGTCGCGTAATCATCAAGCTGCAACTCTCCGCCCTGCCTGCGATTTGCCCTAAGACTCGAACATGTAGACGACCCGCTCATCGAATCGATAGCAGAATGTGGACAAAATAGTGCTCGTGCATTGGCGTGTACTCGCGGTCTGCTTTCATTACAATGATTCCATGTCGGACTCATTGATTATTGCCGGACGCTCCTTCCGCTCTCGGCTGATCGTAGGCACGGGAAAATACAAATCCTTTCAGGAAACGGCGCGCGCGCTTGAAGCCAGCGGCGCGGAGATGGTCACCGTCGCCGTGCGCCGCGTAAATCTCGACCGCAGCAAGGAATCACTGCTCGACTACATCGACGCCAAGAAGTATTTTCTGCTGCCCAACACCGCCGGATGCTACACCGCGGACGAAGCCATCCGCGCCGCGCGCCTGGGACGGGAAGTCGGCCTCTCCGACTGGGTCAAGCTCGAAGTCATTGGAGATCAGGCCACGCTGTATCCCGATGTGCAGGCAACGCTCGACGCCACACGTGTGCTGGTGAAAGAAGGCTTCACCGTGCTCCCCTATACCTCAGACGATATCGTCTTTGCGAAGCGCCTGATTGAAGCGGGCGCGGCGACCATCATGCCGCTGGGCGCGCCCATCGGCAGTGGCATGGGCATCCAGAACCAGGCGCACATTCGTATTCTGCGCGAAATGATCACAGGCGTGCCGTTGATAGTCGATGCAGGGGTCGGCACAGCCTCCGACGCCGCGATCGCGATGGAACTCGGTGCAGACGCTGTCCTGATGAACACGGGCATTGCCAACGCCCAAGATCCGGTTCTCATGGCCGAAGCCATGCACCATGCGGTGATCGCGGGACGTCAGGCGTATTTATCGGGTCGCATGCCGAGAAAGTTGTACGCCACGGCGAGTTCTCCGCTCGAAGGCGTAGTTCGGTAGGTTGCACTGTGTGGTTGGGCGCCGCCCGCGTTTGTAGATTGTGACGCTGCCCCTTCGAAAAAACCTCCAACAAAAAACGATGAGGGCGGCTCTCGCCGCCCTCATCAGCTTCAATCCGTGGATCAACTTAACTCATCATCTTGACGCTGGCCACATGCATGGAGTCTTTCGACACCGTGCCGGTCACGGTAACGTGATGGCCAGCATGATCTTTCACCGCGTCCTGGTTGTCGACGGCGATCACTTTCGAATCGCCATCGGTGACGATGACCATCTTCTCGCCGGCGGCCACGCATTTCTTGGTGCACGCTTCGCCACCCGCATTAGCGCCCTTGGCGCCGCATTTGGCATCGACGAGCCATCCATTGACGGTTGTGCTCTTGCCCATGTCATCGAATGCCATTGCCGACAGGGCAAACACGAAACTTAACGCAAGACAAATCAACAGAACTTTTCTCATGGCCGGTTTTTCTCCTTTTGGAATTCAGATTGCGGCCCCAAACCGCAATAACTCGCTTGCCGGCGAAGATAACGCTGTCTCTATCCGGAACCAGCCTTCCCCGCTCGATTGTGAAATGAGGCAACGGAAATATACCACAGAGCCGCCGCCAGATTGTCAGCGCCATGTCGAACCAATAGTCAGAAGTTGCACGCTCAGGAAAACAAGCGGGAACTACTTTTTCGCGGAGTGATTCGTGGGCTGCGGAGCGGGTTTCGCGGGAGCCGGGGGAACATAAACATACTCTCCCGGCTTGGCATATCCCAGTTGCTCGCGCGCTTCTTTTTCGATGGCCTTCTGGTCGCTCTTCAACCCCTGAATCTGCTGGGTATAGCGGTCGTTCTCCTGCTGCACCTGGTCTATCTGCTTGCGCAGAGCGTTCGTACTCGGCGCGTTTCTGTTTGTAAACCACCATACCGTTCGCGCCGAACATAACGTGGACAAACAGCGACGCCGCCAGCACGGTCACAGCGATCGTCGCGATGCGCCGCCGCAGCACATAGACACGGACGGCCCAGCGGGCGCACCCGCTCAATCCACGACGCGGCGAAAGCCTCCGCCTGCGGAGCGCGATCGACCATGGCGCGCAAGCCATCTTCAGGACGCGGAAACCTCGGAATTCTTGAGAACGGCTTCAATGACTCAACACCTTCACTCGAAAATCCAATGCTTCGCGGCCGTGCTCAGCTTCTCCAGGCCTTTTTCGCTGCGCGCCTCGGTGTAGACGCGCACCACCGGCTCCGTTCCCGACAACCGGTAGCAAACCCACGATCCGTCGCTGAACACCAGTTTCAATCCGTCGGTGCGGACGACCTGGCTGACCGGGTGCCCGCAGAAATCCCGCGGATCTGACCGCAACTTCTCAGTGAACTTCGCCTTGACCTCGGGCGTCAAGCGGAAGTTCTGCCGTTCCGGATAAATAGGAACCAACTTGGTTACTGATCGCCTTCAATTGTTCGCCCAGCGACTTCCCGCGGCGCGCGACGGCCTCGCAGCACAGCAACCCGGCCAGCACGTCCGTCCTTCTCGGGAACGTGATGGCGGATCGATAACCCCGCGCTCTCTTCGCCGCCAATCGCAATCTTGTCCTGCATGATGAGTTCGCCGATGTATTTGAAGCCCACCGGAGTCTCGTGCAATTCGACGCCATGCTTCTCAGCCAGCGCGTTGATCAGATTGGTGGTCGCGACCGATTTGGCCACGCCATTCTTCCAGCCCCGGCTCTCGACCAGATAATCGAACAGCAAGCGCAATCACGTAGTTCGGCTGCAGGAAAGTTCCGTCGGCGTCGACGATGCCGAAGCGGTCGGCGTCGCCGTCGGTCGCAATGCCGATCTGGGCGCCGGTTTCGCGCATCTTCTTTCGCAGATCTTCCAGCAGATGATCGTCGGGTTCCGGCGCGTGTCCGCCGAAAAGCACGTCGCGATAGTCGTGCACGGTCGCCACCTGCAGGCCCGCGCCGCGCAGCAATTCGTCAGAATATCCTCGGGCCGCACCCCACATGGGATCAAACACCACGCGCAGATTCGCCTTGCGAATCACTTCCAGATCGACGATCTCCCCCAGCCGCTTCAAGTATGCCGGCTTGGGATCGAGGCTTCGCCTGCTCGGCAGTGGACGCTGCTGGAGCCCTTCGCGGACAGCACGGTCGCCGGCAACAATTTCGGCTTCGATCTTTTTCGTGACCTCCGGCAGCGCCGGGCAGCCGTCAGGAGTAGAGAACTTGATTCCGTTGTATTCCGGCGGATTATGCGAAGCCGTGAAATTGATAACTCCATCCGCCTTATCTTGAATGACGGCGTGGGCAAATGCCGGAGTGGGCGCGGCCTCGGCCACCACCAGCGGCACAATCCCATGCGCCGCCAGAATTTCCGCCGCCATCGAGCAAAAAGTTTCGCCTAGAAACCGCGGATCGCGCCCCACGATAACCCGCGCGCCCTTGTGGCTTTTGCGAAGCCACGTAGCGGGCAATGCCCGTCACGGCGCGCCGCACGTTGGCGAACGTAAACTCCTCGGCCATCACCGCCCGCCATCCCGATGTGCCAAACTTGATCTGCGTTAGCATAATCGACCTCATTCCACGGCAACGAGTGCTACTCTTTCTCTCGACAAGTCGAAATCCAATGGCCGAGAGCTGACGGCTGATTTTATATGACTGACAAACGAATCGTCCTGTCGACTGCAGGCTCCGCGGATGAGGCTCGGAAGATCGCCCTTCATCTGGTCGAGCACCAACTCGCCGCCTGCGTGAACATCGTCCCGCAGGTTGAATCGATCTACCGCTGGCAAGGTAAAGTGGAATCGAGCCGGGAATGGTTGCTGCTAATCAAGACGACGGCTGAGAGATTCCCGGCCGTGCGCGACGCCGTGCGCAAATTGCACTCCTACGAACTCCCGGAGTGCATTGCGCTCACAATTGAAGACGGCAGCGAGGAATATCTGCAGTGGCTGGGATATTCGCTGATCAAAGACGAGGAACCCGCTCGCTGAACCGCACATGGAAGTGTCGGCGGCGCGCTATGCTGAAGCCCTCCCCCGAAGGTTCAGCCGCCAGTAGTCTAACGAGAAAGCTGGATGGTCTCCGGCGGCCTGCCGGGTCAAGTCGGACACGAATTCAGCCCGCAGTTCTTGCGAGGGAATGTTCTCCAGATGTCGCCGCAGAATAATGTTGCGAACGAATTCGCTATATTGCGATGCGCAGTCGAGGACCGTCGGGGCCGCTTCAATCGAGGTCTCGATGTCGACAATGCCGGCGCGCCGCAAACTCTCTGCTGCCCCCGCCGCGTCCTGAAAAAGCCAAGGCTCGTGGAAGCCCACAAAGAACGACGCAAATTTGGCGGAAGCCGCCAGTTCGTTCACCCGCTTGCGTAGGTTGACCAGGTTTGGGCCGCCCCCACACTGGGCCTCCAGCCAGCCTTCCGGAACCAGCGTACGGCGCAAATTCGCGAACAACTTGTCGTGATCGAGCACCCAGTGAAACGCGGCGGTGCTCACGATGCAATCGAACGCATGGTCGAACGGCAGGTGCAGGAGATCACACGCAACCAAGCTGACGCGCTCACCAAATTGCGCCGCGAGATGCTCCCGCGCCGAGCCCAGCATGTTTTGAGAGAGGTCCACGCCAACGACGTGCCCACGTGGTAACGCTTCCAGCAATTCAGCGGTAAGACGGCCGGTGCCGCATCCCGCGTCGAGCACAACTTCGTCGCCGCGCAGACGGAGCCGCGAAAGAACTCTCTTGCCCCAACTTACCTGAGGCGCGGAGAGCCGGTGATACGCCGCAGAATCCCACTCGCGAGAGGAAGATTGTGAGTCGTCACGCACTCGGAAAAGAACCTCGAATTGAAGAACCGTGGTATGTGAAAGTCGGTGGAAATCCGCAGCTCAGATCGCCTTCAACGCCTGATCCAGATCATCGAGAATATCGTCGACGTCTTCGATCCCCACGGAAATTCGCACCAAGCCGTCGGTGATGCCGATGGCTTTGCGGCCCTTCACGCCGAGTGCCGCATGCGTCATGGTCGCCGGATGCGAGATCAACGTCTCAACACCGCCCAGCGATTCGCCTAGCGAGCAGATGCGCACTTTCTTGAGCATCTTGTTCGCATTCTTCAGCGAGCCGGTCTCGAACGTGATCATCGCTCCGAAGCCGCTCATCTGCCGCCGCGCGAGCGCGTGTTGTGGATGATCGGGCAAGCCCGGGATAGAACACCGACTTCACCTTCTTATGCTTCGAAAGAAAATCGGCCACGATGCGGCCGCTGCGGTCGTGAATTTCCATGCGCGCCGCCAGCGTCTTCACCCCGCGCAGCACCAGCCAGCACTCAAATGGAGAAAGAATCGCACCCGCCGCCTTCTGCAGAAACGCCAGCTGGTCGGCGTGCTCCTGCTTGGCGCACATCACCACGCCGCCCAGACCGTCGCTGTGGCCATTCAGAAATTTCGTGGTGGAGTGCACCACCATGTCGGCGCCCAGCGCAAGCGGCTGCTGAAAATAAGGAGACATGAATGTGTTGTCGACCACCAGCAAAACTTTCTTCTGGCGGCAGATCTCGCTGATCGCCGCAAGATCGCTCAACCGCATCAAGCGGATTGGTCGGCGTCTCCACGTACACCATCCGCGTGTTCTTGCGGATGGCGCGTCTCCACATTCGCCGTGTCAGAAGTGTCAACGTAAGAAAACTCCAGCCCGAAACCGGTCATGACGTTGTTAAACAGGCGCGGCGTGCCGCCATACAAATCGTTGCCGCAGACCACGTGGTCGCCCGATTTCAGCATGGTCACGATGGCATTGATTGCCGCCATGCCGCTGGCAAACACGCGCGCCGCCACGCCGCCCTCAAGCGCAGCTAGATTTTCTTCTAAGCGCGCGCGCGTCGGATTCGACACGCGCGAATATTCGTATCCCTTATGCTCGCCAATTCCCTGCTGCACGTAGGTCGAAGTGGGATAGATGGGCACCGTGACCGCCCCGGTCAAGGGATCTGGCTCCTGCCCACAATGAATGGCGCGCGTAGCAAATCCTGGCTCTTTTGTTTTTTTCATGAATGTGAAATCCGCGAGCGTTGCAGCCCCAATGTCGGTAGGGCTAGATGCCGCCTTCAAAAATCTTCTTCGACAAATACCGCTCGGCCGAATCTGGAATGATGGTCACGACGCGCTTCCCCGCGCCCAACTTCTTCGCGACTTCCAGCGACGCGAACACAGCCGCCCCTCCGCTCGACCCCGCCAGCACGCCTTCCTTCGCCGCCAGCGTCTTCACCGTGCCGAACGCGTTGTCGTCCGATCACCATCATCACGTCATCGCACACCGAGCGGTCAAATGTCTTCGGAGTGAAACTCGTGCCGATCCCTTCCACCTTGTGCGGCCCAGGCTGTCCGCCGCCCAGCGTCGACCCCTGGGTTTCGACCGCATAGGCCAGAACGGCGGGCGACTTCTCCTTCAAGTAGCGGGCGATGCCAGAGAACGTTCCGCAGGTGCCACAACCCAGGACGACGGCGTCTACTTTTCCGTTCATCTGCTCAAAGATTTCGTGCGCCGTGGTCTCGTAGTGATAATCAGGATTGGCAAGATTCTCAAACTGCCCCGCCATGAAGGCAGAAGGATCGCCCGCCACCAGTTCCTTCGCCTCGCTGGATGGCGCCCTGCATGCCCTCGGCATCCGGAGTGCGCGTACGACTTCGGCGCCGAGGGCCCGCATGATCGTGACTTTCTCCTCGGAGAATCGCTCCGGCACGAACAGTCGCACCTTGTAGCCGCGGTTCACGCCGATCAGCGCGAGGCCGATCCCGGTGTTTCCCGCCGTCGCCTCGACAATGGTTCCGCCGGGCTTCAGTTTTCCTTCCTGCTCGGCGCGCCGGATGATCCCAATCGCCGCCCGGTCTTTCACGCTGCCGCCCGGATTCAGGTACTCCAGCTTGGCAAACACGTCCGCCGACCCGGCCGGAACCAGCCGCTTCAACTGCAACATGGGAGTTTCGCCGACCAGTTGGGTGATGTCGTCGGCGACGCGCAGGCGGGACATTTCAGAAGTTTTCGAAGTCACCCTACAGGGTACGGGGAGGTGAGCAGGATCGTCAATTGCGGCGGGCCAAGCGAAAGTCACGGCACCTCAGGCTATAATTACGCCTCCCGAGACAGAAAGGATATCGCATGCGACGCTTCGCCGCCGTGCTGTTGATCATCAATCTGATTGTTCCATCCCTGGCTCTAGGAGCGGACGAGACTCCGCTGGTCGGTTATTCGCCCCGCTCCAGCCAGGCCGAGCGCGAATGGGAAGCGAAGTTTCGCGCCATCCCTGACCCGGCGAATCTCAAGGAATACATGCGCCGCCTCAGCGCACGGCCCCACCACGTCGGCTCGCCCTACGACAAAGAAAATGCCGAGTGGATTCTCGCCCGCTTCAAAGAGTGGGGACTCGACGCGCACATCGAAACCTTCGACGTCCTCTTTCCTACGCCCAAGATTCGCGTGCTCGAAATGGTCGAGCCCACGAAGTTCACCGCCAAGCTCGAAGAACCCGCGCTTGGCAGTCGATCCCACCTCGAATCAGAAATCAGAACAGCTTCCCACCTACAACGCCTATTCCATCGACGGCGACGTGACCGCGCCGCTGGTCTTCGTGAACTACGGACTGCCCGAAGACTACGAGAAGCTCGACCGCCTGGGCATCTCGGTGAAGGGCGCGATCGTGATCGCGAAATACTACGAATCCTGGCGCGGCGTGAAACCGAAAGTTGCAGCCGAGCACGGAGCCATCGGCTGCCTCATCTATTCCGAACCGAAGGATGACGGCTACACCCGCGACAACGTTTTCCCGCAGGGCCCGATGCGCAATCCCGGACGGCGTGCAGCGCGGCAGCGTGATGGATTTCGCCTCGGCCAGTCCCGGAGACCCGCTCACTCCCGGCATCGGCGCCACTCCCGGCGCCAAGCGTCTGGCACTGAAAGATGCGAAGAGCCTCACGAAAATTCCCGTGCTGCCGATTTCCTACGGCGACGCGCAGCCGCTGCTCGCCGCGCTCAAAGGCCCGATGGCGCCCGAAGAGTGGCGCGGCACTCTGCCGATCTCCTATCACGTGGGCCCGGGCCCGGCGAAAGTCCATCTCAAAGTCGAATTCAACTGGGACATCAAGACCGGTGAACGACGTCATCGCGAAAATTCCCGGCAGCGTCGCGCCCGACGAGTGGATCATCCGCGGCAATCATCACGACGCATGGGTAAACGGCGCCGAGGATCCCGTCTCCGGCCAGGCCCCGCTGCTCGAAGAAGCCCGCGCCCTGGGCCTTCTGCTGAAGCAGGGCTGGAAGCCCCGCCGCACCATCATCTACGCCGCATGGGACGGCGAGGAGCCCATGCTGCTGGGCTCCACCGAATGGGTCGAGGCGCACGCCGACGAACTGCGCCAGCACGCCGCCGTCTACATCAATACCGACGGCAACGACCGCGGCCTGCTCGGCATGGGCGGGTCGCACACGCTCGAACAGTTCATCAACGGCGTCGCGCGCGACATTGAAGATCCCGAAACCAAGCTGACGGTCTGGCAGCGGCTGCAATTATCGAAGATTGCCGAGGCCAAGTCCGCCGACGACCGCAAAGAATTGCGGCAGCGCGCCGATCTGCGCATCAACGCGCTCGGCTCCGGCACCGACTTCACCGGCTTTCTCGACCACCTCGGCGTCGCCACTCTCGACCTGGGCTATGGAGGCGAGGACGAACAGGGCATCTACCACTCCATCTACGACGACTTTTACTGGTACATGCATTTTTCCGACTACGATTTCGTCTACGGCCGCGCCTTGTCGCAAACGGTCGGAACGTCGGTGATGCGCCTGGCCGACGCCGAAGTCCTGCCCCTTGATTTCGTGGATTTTGCCGACACGATCCAGAAATACACCAAGGATCTGGAAAAGTTGCTGGCCGACAAGCAGGAAGAAATTCGCGAGCGCAATCAGGAACTGGACGAAGGCGTCTTCAAGGCCACGCTCGATCCGCGGCGTCCCACGGTCGCGCCACCGCGAGAAGAAGTTCCTCCGCACTTGAACTTCGCGCCGATGCAGAACGCGGCGGAATCGCTCGCTCGCAGCGCAGAGCACTACCGGCAGGCCTTCTCGCACAAGCAGGCGACGCTGAGCGAGAGCCAGACCGAGTCGCTGCAGCGCCCTGAACCAGCAACTCATCGAGAGCGAACGCAAACTGACCAACGATGACGGACTCCCGCGGCGTCCCTGGTACAAGCATCTGCTCTATGCTCCCGGAGTCTATAGCGGATACGGCGTGAAGACCATTCCCGGCGTGCGCGAAGGCATTGAGCAGAAACAATATGCCGAGGCCGAGCAGGAGATCGTGCGGGTGGCGAAAGGCGCTAGAAGAGGAATCGGCGCTGATCGAATCAGCCGCGAAGATGCTGGAGCAGATCGCGGCGAGCAGGCGGCTCGCTAGAACGCATGACTCTTACTTGGTCGCCGCTGGCCGAAGGCTGCGCACCGGCGTAATACCCGCTCTTGGTGCGCACCATCATCTTGCCGTGCCCTTTGGCTTTCGCCTCGACGCGAATCTGCCGGAAGCCGCCGTTTCCGCGGGGATTCGTCGGCTTGTAGCCGATGGCGTACTGGTTCCGAATGTCGCTGCGCCACGGTCCGGCTGATCTCGTCCACTTCGTCCAGCGTCTTGGGGAAAAACGCAATCCCGCCCGTGTGCTGCGCCATGATCTCCAGCGCCTTCCTGGCGCGCTTGGGATGCTCCTCATCCCCAAGAATCCCGATGGCATAGACCGACGGGCCGTTCTCTTCCTGCAAGTGCTTCACCGCCTGCTCCAGAGTCTCGTTGCTGGCGTTATCCTCGCCGTCGGTCACCACAAACAGCACTTTCTTCTCCAGGCGCGCAAAGCGCTTCAAGTGCTCGGCCGATGCGACGACCGCATCGTAGAGCGCAGTGCCTCCTCGGGCATCAATTTTTTCCAGCGCTTCCTTCAGCTTCAGCAGGTCGTTGGTGAAATCCTGGTCGAGATAATATTCGTCGTTGAAATTCACCACGAAGACTTCATCCTTCGGATTGCTCGACCGCACCAGATTCAGCGCGGCCTGGTTCACCTTGTTGCGCTTCTCGCGCATCGATCCGGAATTGTCGATGAGAATGCCCATCGACACCGGAATATCCTCGTGATGAAACGAAATGATGTTCTGCGGCTTGCCGTCTTCAAACACGGTGAACGCGCTGCGATCGAGCGTGGTGACGATGTGCTGCTTGTCGTCGATCACCGAGGCGTGCAGCAGCACTTCGTCCACGTCTTTGCGGAAGACGAAGACTCCCTGATCGCTTCGAGTCTTGTCTGGTTGCTTGAGTCAGTCTCTGCGGTTCTGTCGGGGTTGCAGCGTAGCCGACGCGGCGGGCGCAGAGCGGCGCTGACGGGCGCGGCAGGCGGAGTGGCCGGTTTGGATTCGG
Organism: uncultured Acidobacteriaceae bacterium; assembly: GCA_963710885.1. GTDB lineage: Bacteria > Acidobacteriota > Terriglobia > Terriglobales > Acidobacteriaceae > Sulfotelmatobacter. Next base: position 146,525 of record CAVQCF010000045.1, on the reverse strand, counting down.
CTTCTGCGGCGAGGCGCGCGCCTGCGACCAGGCCGGCATCGCAATTGCACTCCGGCCCAAATCACCAGCGAGAAGAGCAGAACCCTCGCGGCCCTATTCCGCAGGCGCGTAATATCCCGTCCTGGCATACACCCGTAGAGGCGGCAATCCTTTCGGTGGCAGCAGCTTCACTTTTATCTTACGCCATTTGCCGTCGCGCACGACTTTGGTCGGACGGTATCCCAGGACGTACTGATTGCGCAGTTCGACTCCGATCTTGGTCGCCACATCGCCCAGGTCGTTGGGATTGTCGATGGTAAACGCCCGTCCCCCGGTCAGTTCCGTGATGTCGCTCAGCAGTTGCGGCCCCAAGCCGCTCTTCCATGGCGGAGGCATAGCGGTCGTAGATGCCGATGGCATAGATCATCACGTCGGCTTCCTTCACCAGCGACTTAATCTCGCCTTCGGTGTAGCGGCTGTGATTGTCGCCGCCGTCGGAAATGATCAGCAGCGCCTTCTTGGCGATACTTGGCCTGCCGCATCTTGCTCACGCCCATGTAAATGGCGTCGAGCAGCGCGGTGCGACGCCGCGGCACCGCGAATACCAGCTTGTTCTGGATCTCGTCCACCGAACTGGTGAAGTCGCTCACCGCCTCCGGTTCGTCGGAGAAGGTGATCATGAAAAACTCATCCTGCGGATTCGCCGTCTTGAAAAACTCGATGACCGCGTCTTTGGCGCGGTCCATCTTGCTGCTCATGCTGCCGCTGGAATCGAAAATCACGCCCAGCGACACCGGAGCATCCTCGCTGGAAAACGTTCGAATCTCCTGCGAGGCAGTTGCCTTCAAAGAGCTGGAAATTTTCCTTGTCCAGCCCGGTCACCAGCCGGTTCATCGGGTCGGTAATCGTCACCGGAACCAGCACCAGATCCACGTCCACCTTCAGCGGCCGCACGTGCGCCGTCAGCCCGGTGGTCGTAGGCCGAGCTAGATCCGGCTTGGGAGGCTCTGGCGGCTTCTCCACTTCCCGCGGCGTCAACGTGAACGTCATTCACGTCGGTTTGCCCAAACGCGGGAAGGCACAAGCACGCAGAGCGCCAGAAGAGATGACCGATGAACCACAGCCGCATGGATTTCGCGGCAGGAGGATTTTTCGCGCAGCCGGGCTGGAGTCGGGTCCCAGGGGAGAACCGGACAGCCACTTCGAACTACGGCCATCGGGTGAGATGACCAGCGCCCTCATCTCACGCAGGCGGGCCATAAATACCTCAATGGGCGGATGTTAGCACAGCTTTCGCCCCGCGGCGCAGGCATTTTTGTCAAAATTCAGAGACAAATCCCAAAACCGCACTTTGGTTGTTATTTGTGCAGGAAGTTGTCTCCGACACCTTTCGAACTACCATTTCTTGAAGGTCTCCTCCCGAAAAGCGGTGACGTTCTGACTTCTGACCTGGATGTCCCTTTTCCTGAACGAGCGGGCGGTCAAGGCAACTTCATTTCGCGCATTCCCGAGGGCTCCGCCATCTTGTTACAATCAAAAGTTTCCCATGGCAGACATCCTTCCCTTTCGCGCTCTCCGCTACGACTTGCAGCGAGTTTCCGCTTCGCAGGTCGTGACCCAGCCCTACGACAAGATCACTCCCGCCATGCAGGAGCGCTACTACGCCGCCAGCCCCTACAACCTGGTGCGCATCATCCTCGGGCCGCCGCGAGCCCGAGGACGAACCCGGCGACAATGTCTACACCCGGGCCGCCGCCTATGGCCGGGATTGGCGCAGCCGAGGGCATTCTCCGGCAGGACTCCGCGCCCTCGATCTACGCCTACTCCCAGACTTTCACCGCCCCGTCGGGAACCAAATTCGAGCGCCGCGGATTCATCGCCCTCGGCCGCGTCGAAGACTATTCCGCCAAAGTCGTCTTCCGCCACGAGCAAACTCTCTCCAAGCCCAAGGCCGACCGCCTCGACCTGCTGCGCGCCACCCGCGCCCACTACGAACAGCTTTTTCTGCTCTATGAAGATTCCGGCGAGATCGATTCCCTGCTGGCCACCGCCGGCAACGCGCCCACCATCGATGTGACCGACGAATACGGAGTCGCGCACCGCGTCTGGCAAATTTCCGATGCCGCGCGTGATCGCCGCAGTTCAGGACAAAATGCGCGACAAGAAGCTGGTCATCGCCGACGGCCATCACCGCTACGAAACCGCGCTCAACTTCCGCAATGAATGCCGCGCCGCAGCCGGCGCAAGCTCAAATCCGCAAGCTCCCTACGAATTCGTCATGATGACCTTCGTCAACATGAACGATCCCGGACTGCTGGTGCTGCCCACGCATCGCGTGGTGCATTCGCTCGAATCATTCTCGGCGGACGACTTTCAGAAATGCCAGCCAGCGCCTTTTTCGAAGTGGAAGAAGTCGATCCCGCGCTCGACGCCGCCCGCGCCACCGCGCTTCTGCACGAGAAAGGCCGCACCGGAACCGCCCTGCTGGCGGTCACCGCCAACCGCGCCTTCCTCCTGCACTCTCCAAAACCCGCCGGAGCGAAATTCTTCGCCGGCCTTTCCACCCGCCAGCAAGCGCTCGACGTCGTGCAACTGCACAAATGCCTGCTCGAAGGCGTGCTGAACTTTCCGAAGAATCCATCCGCAACCAGCAAAACCTCTCCTACCTGCGCGAAGCCTCCGAAGCTCTGGATCAGGTTCGCAAAGGCGCAGCGCAACATCGCCTTCCTGATGAATCCCTGCCCGGTATCGCAGGTGCGCGACGTAGCGTTCGCCGGCGAAGTCATGCCCCAGAAGTCCACCGATTTCTACCCCAAGCTGCTGAGTGGATTAACCGCCTATGCGCTGGACTAGCCGATCCGAGCGCCGCGCGTCTCGCTGGCTCTCGCGCGAGGCGTCGGCACTGCCAATCAGTCGGGAGCGTCGGATGCTGCAATCTGATTCTGCAATCTGCGCTGATCCTGATCGTGCGCACTCTCTTCTCCGGCAGCCGCGCCACCCGAAAAGCATCTCTCGGTCTACTCCGTCGCCGCCAACTATTCGCTCCCCCTCGTGCAGCGCGAAGGCCGCGACTATGTCGGCCTGCTCGAAGTGCTCGAACCTCTGGGCAAAGTCAGCGCCAAGTCGGAAGGCCAACGCTGGCGCCTGCGCTACAACAATGTGCGAAGGCGATTTCCAGGTCGGCAAAACTCGCGCCCGCGTCCAGGGCCGCGACGCCGACCTCGGCGGAAAATTTCTAGTAGAAAATCAATCGCGGCCTCGTCCCCGTCGGCTTCGCTGCGCTTCCCTGCTGCCGCGCTTTCTCGGCGGCCCGGTCACCCTGCACGAAGACTCCGGACGCCTCTTCATCGGCAGCGTGGCCACTCATTTCACCGCTATCGCTCTCCGCCGAAAATCCTCCGCGGCTCGTCTTCCATTTCACCGCGCCCGTGAACCCAAGCATCGCCACCGAACCCGGCGCGCTGCGCATGACCTTCTCCCGCGAACCCGTGGTCGCGCCTGCCTCGCCCACGCTCACCTTCGGCAACAAAACCATCCCCTCGGCCATCTACAGCGAGAGCAACGGCGCAGCCGTCGTCACGGTCAATGCCGCGATCCCGGTGATCGCCAGCTTCAGCAACGACGGACGCACGGTCATCGATCTCGGCCACCTCGGCTTCGGCAGCCGCACAAAATGCCACGCAGAATGCAGCTCCGCCCGCGCCCGGAACTGCGCCGGGTGCCGCGTCAGTCCGCAGCCTCCGCAGCCTCGACCAATCCCGCCCGCGGCGGCGACCCCGCTCGCCCGCCGCTACTTCGCCGTAGTCGACGCCAGCCACGGCGGCGACGACCACGGAGAAACTCTCAGCACCACGCTGCTCGAAAAAGACGTCACCGTCGCGCTCGCCCGCAGCCTGCGCCAGGAACTGGAAAGCCGCGGCATCCCGACGCTGCGTGCTGCGCGACTCCGACGCCAATCTCTCCCTCGATCAGCGCGCCATCTTCACCAACGCCGATCACGCCGCCATCTACATCGCCGTGCACGCCGCCTCCAACGGTCACGGCGTGCGCGTCTATACCGCGCTGCTTCCCTTCGGTGGCGACGATCGCGGCCCCTTCCGCTGCCTGGTCCACCGCCCAGCATGCCTCGCTGCCCCTGAGCCAAAGCACCGCCACCGCCGTCGCCGCCGAATTGCAGAGGCGGCAGATCCCGGTCCGCACCTTGACCGCCCCACTCCGTCCGCTGAATAACGTCATCGGCCCCGCCATCGCCGTCGAAGTCGCGCCCCAAGGATCCGATTCCTCGCAACTCACCGCGCCCGACTACCAGCAACTGGTCACCAGCGCCGTCGCCACCGCGATCGCGGCCACCCGCGATCAACTCGGAGCCGCGCAATGAGGCAGCTACCTGTGACGCAAACCATGAGGCGCAAACCATGATCCCCCGCCATCTCCTCATCGCGATGTCGGTACTGCTGGTGGCAGCGCTGGGCCTGAGCTCTATCGCCTGGCACATGCGCAAATCGGCCGCCGCCACGCCCGTCGCTGCAACCGACACCCGGCCGCTGGCCCCACCGTCGCCGGACCTACCGAGCGCGTCACCCTCTACGTCGCGCACGATGACGATGGCAGCCTGCGCGCCGAGTCGGCCCTGATTCCGCTGCCCTCCGGACGCCAGCAGCGCGCCGAAGAACTTCTGCGCGCCCTGCTCTCCCTCTATCTCGACAAGTCCTCGCCCCACGTGCTCGGCTCCGGCGCCGACATCCGCAGCGTCTTTCTGGTCGATCCCGGAGTCGCCGTCATCGACCTGAACTCCGCCTTCGCCGACACTCACCGCTCCGGCGTCCTGGTCGAAGAACTGACCGTCGCCTCGCTGATCCACACCATCTCTGCCAACACCCCAGGCATTCTGAAAGTGAAGATCCTGGTCGACGGCAAAGAACGCGACACCCTCGCCGGCCACGCCGACCTCTCCGTCGTTCTACGACGTCACCGCCGTGAACCAACTCGCCACTCAACTGCAGCCCACGCAATAATAGGGAAAAGACCTCCGCCCTCTGACGTCGGACCTCAGCCCTTGCTGCGGGGGTCGAGCTGGCCTGAGGTCCAACGTCGGAGGTCCAACGACTGAGGTCTAACGTCGGAGGCCCAAGATCTAAGATCCGCTTTATGAAGCCTTCTCGAGCCCTTCTATGTCGCGCTTCGCCCGCTCCAGGATTTCGCGGATCTTCGCGATCTTCGCTGAATCGTGCGAGCCTCGAGTTGCCGTCTTCAGCGCCGCCTTCATCACCTCGGCCGCCGGACGCATCACCTCCGCGCCTTCCATGCCCATCCACGGCGCCCAGTCTCCAGCCTGCTCGGCGCGTTGCCATATTTTCTTCACGGTTTCGGCTTCGCGCTGTAACTCGGCCTTGCCGGCTTCGGTCAGCGAATACGTTCGCTTCCCCGCAGCCGTGTCCGAGGTGACCAGGCCCTCATCTTCCAGTTGTTGCAGCGCGGGATAAATCGCGCCCGCGCTCGCCTTGTAGATGCCGCCAGACTTCCCCTCCAGTTCTTTCATCAGTTCGTAACCGTGCTTCGAGCCACTTTCCAGCATCGATAGCAGGGCTAATCTGATCTCGCCGGGTCCAAAGAAACGGCCCCAGCGGCCTCCACGGCCCCACGGGAATCCCCCGCCCATGAAAGGCGTTGCCATCCCGCCACGCCACCAACCTCCACATCTTCCGTACATAACTCAAACTCCTTGAGATCTCTTGGGAAAAATGTGGAAGCGGTAGCCTAGTGCTCTTTGTCGCTATCGTCGCCGACCCGGGTCTGATCCGTAATCCAGTTCACTTCCCACGTCTTGCCCCCATCCTCCGAGAAAGACTGCTCAAAGTGCGGCATATTCGTCGTGGTGTTGGACCAGATGAATCGAATCAAGATGGTCTTGCCGTTGATTGTGTCCTGCGCGTAAAACTCACCGAGTCCATTCTTGAATTCACCGATCTGAGGCGGGTCCAGGACGCCGATCTTGCTGTTGGCCCAATAGAGCCTCCACTGGTGGGATTGTGGATTGTACGTACGCAGGGTCAGGCCTTCAATGTGGCCGGCGGCCTGGCTGTCGGTTTCGAATTGCTCCAACTGAGCCCGGCCATTCCAGACTTTTCGAGTCACGGAGGTGCCGTCAAATTCCACCCACTCTTTGGAGCCGGTTAATGGATGCATGAGTTTCTTTAAATGAATTTTCCAGCTGCCGAATTCGAAGTCAAAATCATGCTGTCCATCCCGCTCCGCGGAAGTCGTTTTCGAATCTGAACTCTGTTGAGCGCGTCCCTGCACGGAACCAAAGACAACCGTCAGGCTCAACACCGCGAGAGAAACTCCAACGCTTCTGATGTTCATCACTGTCCTCCTTAGTTGATGTCGTGCTTAGCCTCGAGTTGGCTGACCAACCCATCCAGATAAGTCTTCTGACCTTCGGGGCCCGTAGCCAGCGCGATCTTCATTTCCTTGACCGCGTCATCAAACTTGCCCTGCGCGCAGTACAACCGAGCCATCCCCGTATGCACGAACCACTGGTCAGGATGTTTCTTCGCATTTTCCCGGTAAATTGCGAAGGCCTCGTCGCTCCGCTTTTCACCCTGCAGCTGGCGAGCAAACATATGCATCTGCAGCGGGCTGGCAAGGTCCAGCGCCTTCTTCTGCGCGGTTGCCGCCTCGTCCTTCCGGTTGAGCGCCGTCAGCACCTTCGACTTCGTAATTTCGTTTTCGTAGCGATCCTCATTTTCAATCGACGTATTCGCATACTTGAGCGCGTCGGCGGGCGCGATCTTTTCCGTGAGTAGATAGTTCGCCGCGTCGTCCCAACTCATCCACGTGTACTGCGAAAGGTCGCGCAGTTGCTTCTTCAGGCTGGCTTGGACGATGTCATGCACGTCGACGGACACGGTGAACGGCACCGCGATCTTCTCCCACTCCAGTGTCACCACCGCTGAATCCGGCTGCAGTTCGTCGAATTCGTAGGTCAGCGCGTTGTGCAGGTCCGCGGCTCGGGGCTTGGCCGTTACGCGCAGCGCATCCTCTGACTGGTCGTAAGTGAACGATCCCCAGGACGTCGAATTCTTCGAGAAGATGAGCGCCCATTCATCCGCATTCGGAATCATGTGCAAGCCGTAGGTGCCCCTGTCGAGCGGCTTGCCATCGATCAACACAGGATCGCTGAACGTAATCGTGGTGTTCTCATTCGCGCCCGCTCGCCAGACTTTGCCATACGGAACCAGGCCGTTCCAGATTTTGCGATCTTTCGCCAGGGGCCGGTGATAGTGGATCGTGATCTCGGTTAACCCGATTCTCTGCGAAATGTCTGCGCGCTGGCTTGCAGCAGGCAGATCAAGCACGAATGATTGCGCCGGGCTCACTCCCGGAATCGCAGCCATGAACAGGCAGACTAGAAATCCTCGCAACGCTGCTCTCAGCATGGGTACGCCTCCTTCAATAGGGCGGACTTCTTCGCCCCTGCAGGACATCTAGCCATGCATAGTGGTCTATCGCAATAGCCACTCCTAACTGATACGATATAACCACTCTAGAAAGCGCTCGATACATAACACGCAGTGGGTGTCGCAGGATGCCACGCCTTTCAGCCAGTTTCCTTCCGCCGATCGCGATCGACCATCGCAGCCGAATTCCGATGTACCGCCAGCTGTATGATTGGTTTCGCAAGACCGTCACCGACGGCCAACTGCGCCCTGGACATCGCGTCCCCTCCACCAGGAGCTTGGCCTCTGAGCTGAACATCTCGCGCATCCCGGTGTTGCAGGCCTATGAACAACTGCTGGCCGAAGGGTACTTCGAAACCTTCGTCGGCGCCGGCACGTGTGTGGCCGCATCGATCCCGGACGAAACGCTGAGTCCCGCGGCCTCGCGAAGAGCTCCACAGGAGATAGCTCAGAAGCCAGGACTGCGCCGAATCTCGCGTCGAGGAACTGCATTGACGCACACACCGGTGCAACCCTGGTTGAACGTCTCGGGCGCATTCCGAGTCAGCCTGCCTGCCCTCGACCACTTCCCGATCGGCATCTGGTCGAAGCTCGTGGCTCGCCACTCTCGTAGGCCGCCACGAGGCATCATGGCTTACGGCGATGCGATGGGATACCTGCCATTCCGAGAGGCCATTGCGGAGTATCTGGGAGCATCCCGCGGAGTGCGATGCGAGCCATCGCAGATTCTGGTGACGACGGGATCGCAGCTCGCTTTGCAACTCTCGGCACAGGTTTTGCTGAATCCCAAAGACCCCATCTGGATGGAAGAACCGGGCTATCCCGGCGCGCGCCAGGCTTTCCAGACCGCCGGAGCCCGGTTGCTGCCGGCTCCGGTCGACCACGAGGGCATCAGTGTTACAGAAATCATCCGCCGGGATCGTGACGCCCGTGCGGTATACGTGACGCCGTCGCACCAATATCCACTAGGCACGACGTTGAGCGCCACGCGCCGCATGCTGCTCCTCAATTGGGCTATGCGCGCCGGGGCCTGGATCATCGAAGACGATTATGACAGCGAATACCGGTTCGGCAGCCGCCCCATCGCTGCGCTGCAAGGCCTCGACTCGGATGCCAGGGTCATCTATGTCGGAACCTTCAGCAAAGTCATGTTTCCTGCGTTGCGCTTGGGCTACATGGTCATTCCCAATGACCTGGCGCACGCTTTCTCCGCCGCTCGCGATGCCGCCGACATCTTTTCGTCGACCCTTTATCAGGCCGTCATGACCGACTTCATCCGCGAAGGACACTTCGCCCGCCACATCCGCCGCATGCGCATGCTGTATAAGGAACGTCGCTCTACGCTGGTGAAGGCGATCCAATTTCACATGTCAGATTTGCTCGAGGTAATTGGCTCTGAAGCAGGAATGCATCTTGCGGCACTCTTGCCGCCTGGTACCAACGATGTGGTTGTCGCGCGCAAAGCGGTTGAGAAAGCTATTTCTGCAGCGCCTCTCTCCAGTTGCTGCTCGAAACCTCCAGCAAGAGGCGGCTTGATTCTTGGCTATGGAGGCGCGAGCGTCCATCAGATCCACGAGGGCGTCCGCAAACTCCGACTCTGCATACCAAGCGCCCGCTGAACCTTCAGCCGCGTCGATAGCGCACTAATGCCGGCGGCATTTACAATCGCCAAGCATGTTCTATCGCTCCGATAATCGTTCTCCCGACCAACTGCGCCCCTCTCTCTCACGCCAGAATTTATTACCACGGCGGAAGGTTCCGTCCTGATTGAAGTAGGCAATACCCGCGTCATCTGCACCGCATCGATTGAGGAAACCGTCCCGCAGTTCCTGCGCAACAGCGGCCAGGGATGGATCTCCAGCGAATACAGCATGCTTCCCCGCTCTACTCTGACCCGCACTCCGCGCGAAGTTTCCAAGGGTCGCCAGAGCGGACGCACCCACGAAATCCAGCGCCTGATCGGCCGGTCCTTACGGGCGGTGACCGATCTGACGCGCCTCGGCGAACGCACCATCTGGATCGACTGTGACGTCATCCAGGCCGACGGCGGCACGCGCACCGCCTCAATCACTGGCGCATTCGTGGCTCTGGGCCTGGCTCTGGAAAAATTGGTGGACGCAGGAACGCTGACTTCGGTCCCGCTCAAGGATTTTGTCGCAGCCGTAAGCGTGGGAATCGTAGACGGAGAAATCCTCCTCGACCTGTGCTACGAAGAGGATTCTCGCGCGGACGTCGACATGAACTTCGTCATGACGGCCGGGCACAAATTGGTCGAAGTCCAGGCCACGGCCGAGCATCAGGTCTTCGACGACCAGCAACTGGCAAAGATGATCGCCTTCGCCAAGCAAGGCGTGCAGTCGCTGATCGCCAAGCAGCAGGCCGTCCTGAAAGAACTGACGCTGAGACAGTAGGAGTGCAACACTCTGTTAAGAGTGCTATGGAGGTTTAGCGCCCACTGTTCGGGTCTGGTCTGCTCGACGAGTCACTCTTGGCGCTCCCCACACCGAAGGAAGCCGGTAAACAGAAAGACTGTTTTCCACTTTGATCGCCACCAATTCACCGGAAGGCGAGATCGCTGCAGACTTCCTCGAGTGCCTGTCATCGGAAAGACGCGATGCCAGTTACGACACGACTTTCGGGTCGCTGAATCGACCACCCGTATAACCTCGCGGTTGACGCCCTCCGGGTAAATCATTCCGAAAGTTGTAACTGCGCGCACATCATCAAACAGGTGCTGGAATCTGGGCACAGCCCTGTCGTTGTAGTCGAGCAATATTCTCTTTCCATCGGCCGACGATGATCTGCCGCCCGTGTCGGACTTCGAGGTCTGCACTATGTGCTCTAGAACTGCGTTCTCCCAGCGAAAAACCGCTGAGGGACAAGTCGTGTCACGACGAAGCGTTGGGCACGCAATGACCTCGATGGTCGTATCTGACGAGAATGCGATCGTAGTAGAGCAAGGGTCTCTTTGATTGGGTAGGAATTCGGCGGTATCGAGAGTCGCGACTTGCTGAGGCGGCGGGTCAACTGCAAGGGTAAGCGGGATGCAGTTAAGCAGAACAACCAGCGCCAAAGTCCGTAGAATGTTGCGCGCGTAACCGCATACGTGTAGGCTGGAGCGGCTCCTGCCGTGAAAGGCATGTGATTGTGACACTTGCTGAAGTGTTCCATGCCACCCCCAAAGCGACCCACCCCGTATTCGGATTCAGAATAAGCGTCACTCCCCCAGGACTCCCGCCAGCAGTGCATGCCTCTTTGGCGCAAACGGATTCACCACCGTGACCCCGCTCCAAATGAATCCTGCTTGCACATCTTCGGAGAGCAGTAACCGGCATCCGGCCGCGGCTGCCGCTGAAAGGATGATCGCGTCCCAGATGCTCAGACGATGGTCGGCGGCGACATCGAGGGCGGCGACCAGAATCGGCGGTGTAGTTTCGATCAGCGGAAACGCATCCTGCCAGCGAAGAACGACGGTCCGCGCCTCTGGCCCGGAAAATGCGGATTTTCCTACCAGGACACGAAACAATTCTCCCAGCACCTGCACGGGCAGAAATGTGCTGGATTCCGGCAGCTTTTTGATTAGCCCTACGGTCGTCTTTGCGCGGAGAGCTCCGTTTACACCTTCAGCGTAGACCAGAATATTGGTGTCCAACGCGATTCGCATCACCCGCCCCATCAATCATACAACTCGTCACGCTTCCAGCGGCCAATTGGGCGCCGTCGCACAGGGCGAGCCTCGAGATGAGCCAGCAAGGCTGCCTTGGCTTTGCTGTTGCGCCCTTCTGTCACGGGAGCAATTCGGGCCACCGGCCTGCCATGGCTCGTCACTACGTAGCTTCGCCCCTCCCTCACTTCGCGCAAGAGTTGGGAGAATTTCCGGTTCGCGTCGGCGGCTGAAATGGCTTTTTCCATACTTCCCTCAAATGTAGTGATATTACATACTTTCGTGCAATGGTTGTCAAGCTCGGGTGGAGCCGTTTTGGAAACCTTTCCCCAAATGAAGCTGCCCCTGCGACCTTCGTTCCGCGAACCGCCCAACAAGCGTTTACACGCCTCCATTCCAACGCTACGCTGCGGCATGGGAAAATCTTCGCAGCATTGACGAACGAGCCAGTGACGGCTCACGCAAAAACCGGCGGCGCGAACCGCGCACTGATATCGACCTCGGACTCACAGTCTGGGGCGTAGACGCACGCGGGCGACCGCTTCCTGCAGGAAGCCCGCGCCCGCGATATCAGCCTGAGTGGAGGGCTGCTGACAGGGCTCGATGCCGAACTCCGCTCTGGTGATGTGATCGGAATTCTCTACGCCGGAAAGACGCACGCTACAGTGAGGCAAGGGTTCGTTACAGTCGGACCAGCGACAAGGTGCAGGCACGGTTCACAGATTTGCGGTCGATGAATGCCCTTGGAAGGAAATGTTGGCAGAAAAGTCCGCAGAATCAATGCAGTAAGCCGGCCGACGCCAGAGTCTCCACATTGAAACCTCTGGGTCTTCCGTGTCCTCTGTGGTTGAAAGTTTGCTCGCCTAAGCCACCCACACCGTCTTGGCGTTCAAAAACTCGCGAATCCCCACTGCCCCCAACTCGCGCCCATGCCCCGACTGCTTCACCCCGCCAAACGGAATGCGCGGATCGGACGCCACCATCTTGTTGATGAACACCATCCCCGCTTCCAGTTCGTTGATGAAGCGCTCGCGCTCCTTGTCATCGTTGGTCCATGCGCTCGCGCCCAGCCCGAAGCGCACGTCGTTGGCAATGCGGATCGCTTCATCCTGATCTTTCACCCGAAAGATCGACGCCACCGGGCCGAAGAATTCCTCGCCATAAGCCGGCGAATCCTTCGGAATGTTGGTCAGCACCGTCGGCGCATAATAATTTCCCTTTCCGCTTCAGCGGATGCCCGCCCGTCAGCAGCTTCGCTCCCGCCTTCACCGTCTTCTGCACATCGGCATCGAGCGTGGTCACCGCATCCGCCGTGGCCAGCGGCCCAAGCTCAGTCTTCTCGTCAAACGGATCGCCGATGCTTCAGCCCCTCCATGCGCGCGACAAACTTCTTCTCAAACTCCGCAGCAATCGACTCGGCCACGATGAAGCGCTTCGCCGCAATGCACGACTGCCCGTTGTTGAGAATGCGCGCCTCGACCGCCGTCTTCACCGCCGCATCCAGATCTGCCGACGGCATCACGATAAACGGATCGCTCCCGCCCAGCTCCAGCACAACTTTCTTGATCCGCTTGGCCGCCCCGATGCCCACCTGAATCCCCGCCTGCTCGCTGCCCGTCAGCGTCGCCGCCACCACGCGCGGATCGTTCAACAGCGCGTCCACCTGCCCCGAGCCAATCAGCAGCGTCTGAAACGCACCCGCCGGAAACCCCGCCTCCAGAAAAATCTCCTCGATCGCCAGCGCGCACTGCGGCACATTCGACGCATGCTTCAGCAGCCCGACGTTGCCCGCCATCAGCGCCGGCGCCGCAAACCGGATCACCTGCCAGAACGGAAAATTCCACGGCATCACCGCCAGAATCGGCCCAATCGGCAAATAACGGATGAAGCTCTTCTTCGCGCCCGTCTCGACCGGTTCGTCGGCCATGAAGCGCTCGGTATTCTCGGCGTAGTAGCGGCAGGCGGTTGTGCACTTCACCGCTTCGGCCACGGCGGCCTTGTAGGGCTTGCCCATTTCGAGCGTCATCAGGTGCGCGAACTTCTCCTTGTCGCGCTCCAGAATCTCCGCCGCCTTCAGCATGCGCTGGGCGCGCGTCGCGAACGGAGTCTTGCGCTCCGCCTTGAACGCACTGACCGCGAGTTGCAGCTTCTTCTCAATCTCAGCTTCCGAGAGCGGCTGAAATGTTCTGACGACTTCGCCAGTAGCAGGATTTATCGTTGCAATGGCCATAAATTACGCTGTCCTTCCCTAGTTGCCTTCGTCCAAGAGGTGGCGATCGAAACCGTACCGCGCTATTGTTCAGTCTCTAAAATACCAGGGGAAAAGTCGCGGTCATACCACTATACCATTGGTTTGACCTCATCATCTCCTTGCTCCCTTGGTCGCTAGCTTGGACTGGTACCCGGAGACAGGCTTCCCCATGAAACGATTCCTGATCGGCTTGTTGAGCGGCGGATTGGTTCTGGCACTCTGTGTCCTCGGATACTTGAGACTGGGCGTGGCCGAGGTCGCCGCGGACGCCCCCACTCCCGCATGGATCACTCGCTGGATGTTCTCGTCCGTTCACGCCTCGATTCGGCGCACAGTTCCCCGCGATCTGAAAAGCCCGGTGCCGATCAGCGACGAAAACCTCATTGCCGGAGGAAAACTCTATCTGAACGACTGCGTTGGCTGTCATGGTGCTCCAGGCAAACCGGCAAGCACCTTCGGCGCCACCTTCTATCCTCCCGCACCCCAACTGGCGCGCGACGGAACAACCTATTCGGAGGCTGAGATTTACTGGGTCGCCAAGCACGGCATCCGGAGAACCGGAATGTCCGCGCAGGGGCCCTACTACTCGGAGCAGAAGCTTTGGTTGCTGGCTGGGTTCATCAGCCGCATCACCACCCTACCGCCGGAAGTCCGTGCCGGCATCGAGGAAAAAACAGGACACTAACCATGAAGACTTTCCTGCTCGGCTTCGTCGCTGCTTTCGTTCTTATTCCGGCCTGCGTTCTCGGATACTCTCGGCTCGGCCTGGCGGGGACAGGTAGCGATGCGAATCCATCGGCATTTGAGACCCTGGTGATGCAATCGGCGGTGCGCGCTTCGATCCGCCGAAGCGCCGAAGGGATTCAATTTCGGGCTCCCGAAAATGTTGACGACGCCTTGGTTGAGGGAGGAAGACTCTACATGAATGGATGTGCCGGATGTCATGGTACGCCCGGCAAGCCCAGCGAGGATCTTAGCAGCTATCCCCGCGTGCCCCAGTTAGCGCAGGTCGGTACGCAATATTCGGAAGCGGAGATTCACTGGATCGTCCAGCACGGCATCCGCAACACCGCCATGTCGGCTTATGGCTCCTTCTACTCCGACAAGGAATTGTGGGCGCTCGCCAGCTTTCTGCGACGAATCGACAATCTGTCGCCCAGCGCGATGGAACGTATTCAAACGAAGGCGGCTCCCGGCACCGGCATCAACTGACGCGATCTCACGGTGACACTATCGGTGGTGCACCCGGATTGTAGGCTGCCCGTCAGCGTGGTGCTTTGTGGGACGCGGCCGCAAATCCTGCAACTCGGCAAACACGCCGAGACCCATCAGAAAGACTGCTCCCGTCGCACAAACCATGAGCACGATCAACATCGCGTCACCCCCCGAACCTGTCGTGGTGTCAGGTGACCTGGCAGCTTCAGCTTAGCTTGCGGCCGCATTCCTTTCAGTGACACCGATCAGGGACAAGCAGGCGGGCGGTCTAGGCCCAAAAGCAGACTTTGGCTATGTTTGTCCTTCGTAATCAACGGATTTCCCTGCCCTTGTGGTTTACAATACTCGGTACTTTCAAGCACTCATCTTCATTCGTATTCAGGAGGATTCTCATGAAGCTCACCCCGGGCAAACTTGCCGGTCTCAAGAAAGTCTCCAACGAACGCGGCGTCATCGCCGCCGCTGCCATGGACCAGCGCGGCTCCCTGCAGAAATCGCTGGCCAAGGAAAAAGGCGGCGAAGTCACCGACGCCATGATGGAAGAATTCAAGACGCTGGTCACCGAAGTTCTCACCCCGCACGCCACCGCCATCCTGCTCGATCCCGAGTGGGGACTGCCCGCCTCCAAGCGCCGCGCCAAGAACGCCGGCCTGCTGCTCGCCTATGAAAAGACCGGATACGACAAGACCGGCCCCGGCCGCCTCGCCGATCTGCTCGACCTCTGGTCGGCGCGCCGCCTGAAAGAAGCCGGCGCGGACTGCGTCAAGATTCTGCTCTACTACACGCCCGACGATCCCAAGCACGTCAACGACATCAAGCACGCCTGGGTCGAGCGCATCGGCGACGAATGCCGCGCCAACGACATCCCCTACTTTCTGGAGTTTGTCGGCTACCAGGAAGGCGCCGACGAAAAGGGCCTCGACTACGCCAAGAAGAAACCGCACATCGTCACCGAAAGCATGCGCGAGTTCAGCAAAGACCGCTACGGCGTCGACGTGCTGAAAGTCGAAGTGCCGGTGAACATGAAGTTCGTCGAAGGCACGAAGTCCTTCGGCGGACAGAAGGCCTACACCAAGAAGGAAGCCATCGACCTGTTCCACAAAGCCGCCAACGTCGCGACCAAGCCGTTCATTTATCTGTCGGCCGGCGTCAGCAACGCCGAGTTCAGCGAGACGCTGGAACTCGCCGGAGAATCCGGAGTGAAGTTCAACGGCGTGCTCTGCGGCCGCGCCACCTGGAAAGACGGCATTCCCGATCTACGCCAAGCAAGGCGCAGCCGCCTTCCGCAAGTGGCTCGAAACCGAAGGCGTAAAGAACATCAACAACGTCAACGACAAGCTGAAAGCCGCGACCAGTCTGGCACTCCATCTACGGCGTGGAACTAGTTCACGCGTAGAATTATGAGTCGTTATGTGTGGCGCGGGCGCCTCGCCCGCGCCTTCTTTTTACTGCTCATTCACGCATTCAGCGAGTGCACGTCACTTTGAAGCGAAAGATCCTTCTCTCCTGGAGCAGCGGCAAAGACAGTGCGTGGACTCTCCATGTGCTCCGCCAGCGCGGCGAAGTAGAAGTTGTCGGCCTGCTCACCACCATCAACACGCATTTCCAGCGCGTCGCCATGCACGGCACGCGCCACGCGCTGCTGCAGGCGCAAGCAAACGCCGCCCGCCTGCCGCTCTGGGAAGTTCCCTTGCCCTGGCCCTGCAGCAACGAAGTCTATGAACAAGCGATGTCGGCCGCCTGCGCCTCGGCCGTTCAGCAAGGAATCTCCGCCATCGCTTTCGGTGATCTCTTTCTTGAAGACGTTCGCCGCTATCGCGAAGACCGCCTGCGCGGCACCGGACTCGAACCCTTGTTCCCGCTCTGGGGACGGGACACACGAGAACTGATTCCGAGAAATGCTGGATGGCGGCCTGCGCGCCCGCATCGTCTGTGCCGATCCTTCGAAGCTGCCCGGCGATTTCGCCGGCCGCGATCTCGACTACGACTTGTTGCGCCGCCTGCCAGCCGGCAGTCGATCCCTGCGGCGAGAACGGCGAGTTTCACACCTTCGCCTATGCCGGACCTATGTTCTTTCAAGCGATTCCGATCCAGGACGGCGAAATCGTGACGCGCGACGGATTCCTCTTTGCCGATGTCCTGCCCGAGACCGAGCTGGCCAACTCCAGAACGTAGGCGATTCAGCCGCGCCTTTTGTCGATCGCGCAAGAGATTTCGTGCCGCGATCATCTCACGCTGCGCTCCTCGAACTACTCGCGGGTAACCGCCCACAGCCTCCACAATGCGATCATCCCTAATAGGACCAGGTTAGGAAAAAGCAGTGGCGCAAAGGGCGCGGCCCCAAACGTGAAATTCTTCAAGGCATGCGTCGAGGGCCCATGGAGATTCGCTGTGGCATGCAGCACGAATCCCCAGACCCCCACCCCCGCTTCCGCGAAAAGAATCGTGGCACAGAGCAAAATGAACCCTTGCGATACCCGCAGCAGCAGAGGCACCACTAAGAAACCGACCGCGACAGCGCTGGCCCACACCCCAACCCACTCCGTCGTATAGAAAAAACCGTTCTCCGCGTGGTCACTCAGGGTCAAGCCGAAATTTCCCACGAACCCTCCCAGCGCGAAGAACAGCGCCCACTCGGCCCATTCCCTGGATTGCGAATCGACCATGCGATTCATCACTAGAAGGAATCCAAGTCCCGTATATGCCAGAGGTGCGATGAACGGCGCCGAATAGGTAAGGCTCCTGAGCGTCCGCTCATAGAAGAACAAGCTGTTGAGATGCAGCACGACGCCAGTCAGCCCAATCAGAACTGCGCTCCACCCCACGAAGTAGCCGAGGTCCCTCCAGACCGCCACGTAGCGCGACCTCAGCGCAAGTCCGATTCCCAGCACAAGCGGCGCGAACGCAGAGAAATATAGAGGAACATACTCCGGCCATTTGCGAAATTCGTTGAACGAGTGCGCCAGGTAAATGTCGAGGGTCAGGAAGCCGAGATTCACCAGCACGAACGCTTCCAGCAGCAGCCACGGTTCAAGCCACCACGCTTTACTTCTTTCCGGCATGCGCGCTCCTCAACTCGTCCGCCATGGCCTTGAGCTCCGCCGTCTTGCGCAGCATGGGATAGTTTCCATGCCACTGCACAAAATCCGCGCCGCCCATGAACGCGCCGTGTTTGGCCGTGCGCCCGTCGTAATGCCAGAAATCGAAATACAGAAAGTCGATCGGCTGCGAGAACGGAGGCCCGTTCAGCGCTCCATCGTTTCTCAGGCCATCCACTATGGCTTTGGCTGCAGCGACCTTTTCGTTTGTCGCCTGCACCGTTTTTTCGGCCCGCTCATAGACCGGATCGATGATCGTCGGCGTATGGCACTGCGCACACACCTGCTTCATCTTGGCCTGCGCAGCCGCATAGTTGGGCCGCTTCTCACTGATCGCATTCGCCAAATAATACGAAAGCCGCTCCGACGGATCGTGCGTGATCCCAATTCCGTTGAGCCCGCTCATGTGACACGTCGCGCAGGTTGGCACGAACATATCGCGCGTCGTCAGATTCTTCGGGTCGACGTTCAGGTTAAGGAGCCTCTCCTGCGCATTGAACATCACCCCGTGCTTGGACTCTTCATAGATCTCGATCTGCGAATGATCGGGCCCCATGTGACACTGCCCGCATGTCCGGGGCAACCGCGCAATCGCTACCGAACTCGTGTGCCGCGTGTGGCACGCGGTACAGGTACCGATCGTTCCGTCCGGATTGGGCTTGCCTACGCTGTGGCACTGCTCGCACCCGCTCGCCATTGCCGATCCGCCCTCCGACACCACAAATGGGTGCGGCGGACGCCGCGTCCCACCCGGCTGGAACGTTTCCGAGAAATTCACCTGCTCGGGTGTCAGCCCCTTCTCGCCATAGATCGCCGCCCACGACGGTGCGGCATGACGGCTGTGCAGAAACTGCTGGTAAATCTGTTCATGGCAGCCGCGGCAGTTGCCCGCCGTCAGACGCACACTCGCAATCCCAAATCCGTGATGATCTTTCTTCTCCTGTCCCTGCGCCGGCTGGTGGCACTCCAGGCAATTCACGCCCTTCTGCGCGTGCTTGCTCATCTCGTATTCATGCACGACGGAATACTGTAGCCGCAAGTGGCACTCGGCACACTTTCCCGAAGCCCGCACGAATTCTGTGCCGGGCTGTTCGGTTTCCACTCTCGGCCGTGCACGATTGATGAGAAATGCTCCCAGAATGAGGGCGAATGCAATAACCACTGCGATAAAGACTGGGCGAAACGACATCGTAAGTCTCCGTCCAAGAGTCCAGGCCCGGCAGGAATCGTTCAAATTGAATGGATTTCGAAGCGGAACGTAGTGTAGCGCAAAGTCTAGCGCAAACGAATTGCGCGAAGGGACATCTTTTCGATGACTCTCTGCGACGCGCTTTCCAATTCGGGGCGGAGGTGTATAAAAACCTTCATGAACGCCTCGAACCAGACCGTCCTCATCACCGGCGCCTCCGGCGGCATCGGATACGAACTCGCCAAGCTCTTCGCCCGTGACCATCACAACCTGGTGCTCGTAGCCCGCAGCGCCGATAAACTCGCGCAGGTCGCGAAGGAACTGCAGGCTCACGGAGTCACGGTGAAGACAATTGCCCTCGATCTCGCTGAGCCGCCCTCACCCAAGTTCCTCGTCGACCAACTGCGGCGCGAAGGCATCGCCATCAACATCCTCATCAACAACGCGGGCTTCGGCGCCTTGGGGGAGTTTGCTGAAATGCCCGAGGAAGAAATCGGCGGCCAGATCGACCTCAACATCACGGCACTCACAGCATTGACACGCCTCTTTCTGCCACCCATGGTGAAGCGCCGCAGTGGCCGTATCATGAACGTCGCTTCCACTGCGGGCTTCCAGCCCGGCCCCCTCATGGCCGTCTACTACGCCACCAAGGCCTATGTGATCTCATTCTCCGAGGCGATCGCCAACGAACTGCGGCACTCGGGCGTCACCGTGACCTGCTTCTGTCCGGGTGCCACCAACACGGGTTTTGCGAAACGCGCAGGGAACGATCAATCCCGAGTGTTCAAGCAGTTTGGCGCGATGAGCGCAGAAAAAGTCGCGCTCGACGGCTACCGCGCCGTCATGGAGGGCCGAACGCTCGCGATTTCCGGAATGCAAAACTGGCTGGTCGCTCAGTCCACCCGTTTCGCTCCCCGCAAAGTGGTCACCGCGCTTTCCCGCTGGGTCAGCGAGAAAGCCGAGTAGCACTAAAACAGCACAAAGCACCCAAGGGACTCCATGCTCCCCTCATGTGCCTTCGTGCGTTGCGGTGATGACTTTCAATCCCGCGTCGCCGAACTTACACTTGCGCCGCGCCGCCGTCCACGAAGAGTTCAGCGCCCGCCACGAAGCTGGCGTCTTCCGACGCGAGAAACACCGCGGCCTTGCCGATCTCATCCGGCTGCCCGATGCGCCCGAGCGGCACCATCGAGGTGAGGTGATCGACAATACCCTGCCGCTGCTCCTTCGGTTTCCGCGAGTCCATCCAGGATCGGCGTCTCGATCGGTCCCGGACTGATCACGTTGACCCGGATCTTGCGCTGCTTCAGGTCGGTGGTCCAACTCCGCGCAAACGACCGCACCGCCGCCTTCGTCGCCGAATACACGCTGAACGCCTCCAGACCCTTGCTGCCCGCGACCGACGCGTTCAGGATGACCGAGCCGCCATCGGGAATCAGCGGCAACGCCTTCTGAACAGTGAACAGCACGCCCTTCACGTTGGTGTTGAAGATCTGGTCGTAGTGCGCTTCGGTAATCGCGCCCAGCGGAGCAAAGCTTCCCCCGCCGGCGTTGGCAAAGACAACGTCCACGCGCCCTTTGTCCTGCTTGATCTGTGCGAAAAGTGTGTCGAGATCGCTCAGGTTAGACGCATCTGCCCGCACCGCCTTCACCTGTGTGCCCCCAATGATTTTTACTGCTTTATCCAATTCCGCCTGACGGCGTCCGGTGATGTACACAAACGCGCCTTCCTTGACGAAACGTTGCGCCGTCGCCAGACCGATTCCGCTGCTCCCGCCCGTCACCAGTGCGATTTTCCCTTCTAATTTCCCTGCCATGCCAATTTCTCCATTCCAGCATAATTTTGTACCGCTCGTTTCAGATGTCTCGAAGCGGCCCCTCGATTCACCTTTTTTGAACTAAATGGTATAAAAGGGCATCCAAGGAGACATGGGCGGGCAAACGGGCAATCCCGAAAAGCTGGAATGTCAAAAGCTGGAACGTCAGAAGATAGGGCGTCCCCGCGCTTTCAGCGAACTCGAGGCGCTTGACGCCGCCATGCGGGTGTTCTGGGAAAAAGGCTATGAGGGTACGACACTTGACGATCTAACCCGCGCCATGAACATCAATCGTTCGAGCCTCTATGCCACCTTCGGAGACAAGGAAAACCTGTTCCGCCAGGTCATTCGACGCTATTCCTCAGGTCCAATGGCATCTCTCTGGGAGGCGCTCGAGCGGCCAACCGCGCGCTCCGTCGTCGAAACTCTTCTTCGAACAACGGTGAACTTCCTGGCCGATCCTTCCCATCCCCAGGGCTGCCTGACGCTCCAAGGTGGCATGGCATGCGGTTCCGGCGCCCAGACTGTGAGACGAACAATGATCGATTGGCGCAAATCTGGACTGTCTCGACTCCAGAAACGATTCCAGCGCGCGCATCAAGAAGGAGACCTCACCGCTGATGTAGATCCGAAAGATCTTGCCCGCTACATCCTGATCGTGATGAACGGCCTCGGCGTGCAGGCAGCCAACGGAGCGACCAAAACGGAGATGACCCGAGCGGTCGAAATGGCACTTCGATCCATACCACTCTAAGAACGAAGCCGTGGATCGTTAGAACCATTGTTGCGAATTGCAGCAAAACCCGCGCCCAGCAAGCCTTTTTACAAATCCATACCGACTCTTTGCAAACCTTTACCTGCGCTAACGCTACCTTTGTAAAGGACACGGGTCTAAGCCATTGGGAGCCTAAGTTGCTCCCCCGCTTCCGCACGAGATCGAAG
This sequence comes from uncultured Acidobacteriaceae bacterium, assembly GCA_963710885.1. Classification (GTDB taxonomy): domain Bacteria; phylum Acidobacteriota; class Terriglobia; order Terriglobales; family Acidobacteriaceae; genus Sulfotelmatobacter. The sequence continues at coordinate 124,910 of CAVQCF010000045.1, read as the reverse complement.
CTTCCTCAGCAACGGACGCCTTCGACAGGAGGTAGCAAATGGCGAACACTCGTGGTATTTCTCGATCCGTTTCGACCATGTTTGCCTTTCTGAATCTGGCCGGGACCAATGCGAGGCGATCCCTCGCGGTTCTTTCAACCCTCTTTCTTGCTCTCACCTGTTTCGCACAAAATCAAGATCAACCTCAACCCCCGCTCTCGCCCCCGGATTCCCAAACCAATCTGCAAGCCTCGGCAAAACCCAATCCAGTCACCGAGACGATTCCCGCGGGAACCAGGTTTGCTCTGGTACTCACCCATCCCATCCAAAGCCGGTACATCCATCGCGGAGACGATATCTATGCTCAAATCACCGCTCCCATCACGCTCGGCAATGATGTCGTAATCCCACCCGGTACCTTGGTCGACGGCATCGTGGACAAACTCCAACGCAAAAGCGGGCGGGGGGAGTTGTATCTGCAATCGATGTCGATCACCTTCCCCGATGGCTTCGTTGTACCGATCTCCGCACCCGCAGTGCTCGAAACGGTGCAAGGGTATGCCGTGGTCGATCCCGGTCCCGGACGGACTGTCGGAATGTTCGCACTACCTGCAGCGGGGGCCGGCATCGGCGCATTGATTGGCCACTCGGTAGGGCAGCCGGACTCCCAAGTGATCACCACTCTGCCTCCCGGCTGCGTTGGTTTACCGCCGTTCTGTAGCTCGATGACGATGCCCGTCTTCGGCACCAAAGGTCGAGATGCAATCATCGGCGCGGGTATCGGTGGCGCCGTCGGAGCGGTGATGTCCATGACGTTGCTGTTTAGTTCGCATCATTTCTTCCTCGATGTAGGATCGCCAGTTGATATGGTGTTGCGTCAACCGCTCACCCTCGAGCACGACCCGGTCAGTGCCGCCGTCCGACAGTCAGAACAGCAGCCGGTCCTAATGCAACCCGTCGCACCGCCCCCGCTGCCGCCGCCTCAACTCCCAGACACCGGCCCTCCTCCGGGCATGCCCGGAGCGCCCGGCACGCCTCCCACGATCATTCCCGGAGCGCCTGGACCCGGCGGTGTCCCAGGCCCGCCGATCATCATTCCGGGCACGCCCCCCGGTACTGCTTAAGTCCCGGCTGGAACCAAAGTGGAGGACCGGAAATCCGCTCTCCGGTCCTCCGCAGTTTTTCTTTGGTGTGCGACGAACAATCGTCATTGAGACTTGGTATTTTCCACGCCGCCTTGCGCACTCTCCGCGTACTCTGCGCCCTCCGCAGTAAATGCTTTTGTAGTACCCTAGTCCGGAAGCTGACAGCCGGAAGCCCATATCATGCCCACACTGATCGCTCAGCCCACAAGAATCCAAGCCGCCGGCAACAAGCCCAAACTCATTGACGAATACGTTGGCCGGATTAATTCAAAAACCTCGGCCACCAGCGTCGCCCACATGCGCAGCCCGCAAGGCTGGATCGAGCCCGGCCAGACTCCCGAGTTTGATGAGTTCACGATCGTGCTGAGAGGCCTGCTGCGCGTGGAACACAGGACTCCCGTTGGAGCAATCGACTCCCTCGACGTCGCCGCCGGGCAAGCCGTCGTTGCACACGCCGGAGAGTGGGTCCGCTACTCTACCCCGCAAGAAGGAGGCGCCGAATACATCGCCGTCTGCCTGCCCGCGTTCTCCATGGAAACGGTCCACCGCGACGCATAGGCGACCTCCGGGAGTCGCTTATCTCACCGCAGTGCGATTTGCTAACTTCTCTTATTCCTCGCTCGCGTAGAATCCGGCCCGGGCCCTTACGTGCAACAGGAACAGTTTTCCCGGCAACCGCAGCTTTACGCTGATTTTGTGCCACTTGCCGTCGCGAGCCGTCGACTGCGGCTCGTACGCCAGCACGTACTGGTGTCGCAGGCGCGTGCCAATGTTCCGAGCCACCGTCGGCAGCTCATTCCCATTCGTCAAGGTAAAAGCATCCCCGCCTGACAGTTCGGTAATCGTTGCGCAGCAGTGCCGGCCCCCTCAGTTCTTCCTCCGTGTTTACGTAGCGTTCATAGACGCCAACCGCGTAGATGGTGATGTCCGCTTCTTTGATGGCCGACTTCACGTCCCGTTCGGAGTAGCGGCTGGGGTTATCTCCACCATCGGAGAGGATTAGCAACGCCTTGCGCCCATGCTTGGCGCTCCGCAGCTTGTCGATGCCCATGTAGATCGCATCGAGCAGCGACGTCGCGCCCTTCGAGCGGGCCGTCAACAAATCGTTTTCAATGTTCTCAGGATGGGTGGTGAAGTCGGTCGTAAGATGCGGCGCATCGGCGAAGGTAATCATGAAGAATTCGTCCTGCGGATTCGCCGCCTCGCAGAACTGGGCGACCGCCTCCCGCGCCCGGTCAAGTTTGTAGGACATGCTGCCGCTGGTATCGACGATAATCCCGACCGACACCGGGGTATCCTGGCTGGAGAAGTGCTTGATCTGCTGCACCTTCTTGCTTGTTCTCAAACAGCTCAAAATTCTCCGTGTCGAGGCCCAGCACCGGTCGGTTCAAGCCGTCCGTAATGCTCACAGGAACCAGCACCAGGTTGACACTGGTCCTGAGCAAAGCGCCGCCCGCAAAGACGCCCGCTCTTGCAGAAGGATACGCGGCGGTCGCCACGTCCAACGTCTTCTCTCGCGGTGCGATGTGTACATCGTTAATCGAAGTCTGAGTAAAGGTTTCAGCGGAGACCAGGGTTAGGAGGCAAGATAGAGTCGCGCGGAAGGAAACTGCTCGCATCGAGAGACACATCGCCGGCACCGCCCAAGCAACAATTCGACAACCAGACAACGTCCATTAGGCGTTCTGGTTGCGCTGTCGTTGTAGGACAAATCTAGTAGGGGAACCAAGAAATAACTGGAGAGAGAACGCAAGAAGAAGCTCCAACGGGAAACGCGGGGGATCTTGAGTTCTGGCGAGGAGCTAAAAGCCAGAAGCTAAGAGCTTGCTTACTCCCACTCAATCGTCCCCGGCGGCTTCGAAGTGATGTCATACACCACGCGGTTCACGCCCTTCACTTCATTCACAATCCGCGTGGAGATCGTCTTCAGCACTTCGTGCGGGAGCGGCACCCAGTCGGCGGTCATGCCGTCTTCCGAACTGACGGCGCGGATGGCGCAGGTGTAAGCGTAAGTCCGCATGTCGCCCATCACGCCGACCGACATCACCGGCAGCAGCACGGCAAACGACTGCCAGATTTTCGTAGTAGAGCCCGGCCTCTTTGATTTCGCTGACCACAATGTCGTCGCACTCGCGCAGCACCGCCAGACGCTCGGGCGTGACTTCTCCCAGCACGCGCACCGCGAGGCCCGGACCAGGGAACGGCTGCCGCTGCAGGATTTCCTCCGGCATGCCGAGGTCGCGGCCAATCTTGCGGACTTCGTCCTTGAACAGATCTTTCAGCGGCTCGATCAGCTTGAGCTTCATCTTCTCCGGCAGGCCGCCGACGTTGTGATGCGACTTGATGACCTGCGAAGGCCCGCGCACCGAGCGCGACTCGATCACGTCGGGATAAAGCGTGCCCTGCACCAGCCACTTCACCTTGCCTTCGGTCTTCTCGATGCGCAGGGCTTCCTTCTCGAATACCTTGATGAATTCGTTGCCGATAATCTTGCGCTTCTTCTCAGGATCGCTCGACGCCCTTCAGTTTCTTCAGAAACCGCTCGGTCGCATCCACCGCATCCAGATGCAGCTTCAGCTTGTCGCGCAGCACCTTCTGCACTTTCTCGAATTCGTTCTTGCGCAGCACGCCGTTGTTCACGAAGACGCAGGTCAGCCGCGACTTGCCTTTCGCGTCGCGCAGCGCGCGGTCGACCAGCACGGCCGCCACCGACGAATCCACGCCGCCCGAGAGCGCGCAGATCGCGCGTCCGCTGCCCACTTGCTGTTTCACCTGCTCGACCGTCGAATCGATGAAGCGCTGCGGAGTCCAAGTAGGCTTCGCGCCGCAAATCTGGAAGATGAAATTCCTCAGCATCTGCGTGCCTTGCGGCGTGTGGTGCACCTCGGGATGGAACTGCACCGCGTACCATCTCTTCGCCGTGTTCTGAATGCCGGCCACGGCGTAGTGCGTCTTCGCCATCAACTCGAAGCCGGGAGGCAGTTCGAGGGCTTCGTCGCCATGCGACATCCAGACGGCAAGTTTCTTGGCCAGTCCCTGAAAGAGAATCGAATCCGAAACGATGTCGATTTCCGCGTGACCGTATTCGCGCTTGTCGGCCGGGCGCACTTTGCCGCCCAGCGTATGCACCATGAACTGCAATCCGTAGCAGATGCCGAGCACGGGCAGGCCGAGTTCAAACACGCGCGCGTCGGCAGGCGGAGCGTCCTTGTCGTAGACCGACCAGGGCGCACCCGAAAGAATGATGCCTGCGGGCGCGTAGCTCTTGACCTCGTCGAGCTTGGCCGTGCAGGGCAGCACGACGGAGAAAACATTCTGCTCGCGGATGCGGCGTGCGATAAGTTGGGTATACTGCGCGCCAAAGTCGAGAATCACGATGCTACTGGCCGAGTGAAATTGGATTGTGCGGGGATTTGGTTTCCACAAATGAGTTTCTCAAATTCGGGGAGAGAGTGTAAAGCAGGCGACTCTCCCAGAAAGGTGACTGACGTTCACTGCGCTTCGTAACCCTCTGGATTTGGGACTTCTCCCGCCATGCTCTCCCCCCGCTTCTTACCTTGGATTGGATAGGTCGCTCAGGATCGGCTCGTCGCGGTCGATCGTGGTCTGGAGCGGCGGCCCCGCGACGGGTGCTGGCAGAAGCGGCGGCGGGCGGCAGCGGCCTCAGCAAGGCCTCCGGCGTTTCCGCGATGCAGACATATCCCGCCAGCCGCGCCATGTACAGCCAGTCGGCAACGCGAAATACACCACGGTCACGAACCCATTCCGCAACACCAACAGTCGCCACGGCACGAGGCCCGCAAAGCCCAGCGGCATCGAGACGACTACACGTAGCTCCAACAAATGCGACCAGGTGAGCCAGTCCCGTCCAGGTACTGACCGCGAACACAGCCCCGGTGCGCTCACGGCAGAAGGCCACCGCCGCAGAAATCGCACCCACTGCATCCTCGCCATCGCGCACCGCAAACATCCCCGCTAACGACAACAGCCAGTTCAGTGCCCACCACACCCAGCAGATCAGCGCCGCCAGGGGCAGAAACAGGAAGAAGGCAAGTCCAGGTTGGGGATTGTTGGCCGGCGAGGCGAACCCCGCCACAAGCGAAGCGCCGGCAAATCCGATTACGGCGGCCACCGCCACTGCCGCGCGCAAGAAATTCAGGCGAACCAGCGCCGGCAAAGAGGCTCGCAGTCGCTCGTCAGTACGCAACCGCAGCCAGCAACGTCTCGGCGGAAATAGTCCAGCAGACTGCGCACTGTGGCGATCCGGCCCACGGATGCCGCCACAATCCACAGCAATCCCACCATCATCGTCGCGAACAGACCGGAGATTACGACCCGGTTCAAGCTTCCGCGCAGAATATGAGCAATCGCCTCTCCAACCAGGTAAGGATGGCGCGTCCGCAGAAAAAGCAATTCGCCGTTGGTTACAGGAAGAGTGCTGAGGTATTCAAAGAGGCCAAAGACGAAGACAGCAGCCGTAGTCGCGCCCGCAGTCCAGCGCCACATAATCTCCGCCAGCGTCACCGACGGCCGCCGGAACGCGGCACGAAACCCTTCAGCCGTAGGAGAGATGGCCATGCCTAGTCAGGATAACTCAATTTGCCGGGCAGCCGTTGCAGTACACATTTTCGCAGTACTGATTGTCATCCTGAGCAACGCGAAGGATCCATGCACTCTTCAGCCAGTTACACAGATCCTTCGCAGCAAAAGAACGCTGCTCAGGACGACAAGTGGGATGGGGGTACACAAGCAGCGGAATCACTTCACCACAATATTCACCAGCTTGCCTGGCACGTAGATCTTCTTCACCATCTGCTTGCCGGCGATCGCCGCCCGCACCTTCTCATCGGCAAGCGCACGCTCAAGAACCGTTTCTTCGCTGGAATCCGCAGGGACGACAACGCGGCTGCGCAACTTGCCATTGATCTGCACAGGGATCTCAAGCTCTTCTTCCTTGGCCAACTCTGCATCAAACTTCGGCCACGGCGCCTTGAGCAGATTCCCCTTCTCCCCGAGCATCTCCCACAATTCGTGCGCGAGATATGGAGCGAACGGCGCCAGCAACAACACAAGACTGCGCTGCACCTCCGCGAGAAACGGCGCAGGAACTTCATTCCGGCCAATCGCCTCCTCCGAGGTGTACAGGACGTTCACCAACTCCATGATGGCCGAGATGCATGTGTTGAAGTGCCAGCGACCCTGGAAGTCGTCGCTGACGCGCTTGATCGTCTGGTGCAACTTGCGCTGGATGCCCCGCGCCACTGCCGACAACTCCGGAGGCACAGGCTTACGCCAATCAGGATGATCCGGCCGCGCATGGCGCATAACGAACCGGTACACCCGCCCCAGGAATCTCTGGATGCCCTCAATCCCCGAATCCTGCCAATCAAGATCGCGATCCGGTGGCGCGGCAAACAAGCTATATAGACGCGCTGCGTCCGCCCCATAGCGCGCAACCATTTCATCCGGCGACACGACGTTTCCCAGGCTCTTCGACATCTTCGCGCCATCTTTGATCACCATGCCCTGGGTGAACAAACGGTCCGCGGGTTCGTCGTTCGTGATCATCCCCAAGTCACGCATGAACTTGGTCCAGAAGCGCGAATAAATCAAGTGCAAGATGGCGTGCTCAACACCGCCAATGTACTGATCAATCGGGAACCAGTATTGGGCAATCTTCCCGTCAAACGGAGCCCGTTCGTTGTGCGCATCCGTGTAGCGGTAGAAATACCACGACGAATCGACGAACGTGTCCATCGTGTCGGTTTCGCGCCGCGCCGCGCCGCCGCATTTCGGGCAGGTCGCATTAACGAAATCCGGCACTCGGCTCAGCGGCGATCCGCCGGTCAGCGTGATGTCGACGTTCTCCGGCAAAATCACCGGCAAATCCTTCTCCGGCATCGCGACGATCCCGTCCTTCTCGCAATACAGCATCGGAATCGGCGTACCCCAATACCGTTGCCGCGAAATGCCCCAGTCTTTCAAGCGATAAGTGACGGTGGCTTTGCCGAACTTGTTCTCCTCGGCGTAAGCGGACATCTTTCGGATCGCGTCGTCGCAGGCCAGAGTGTTGTATCGCCCGGAGTTGATCAGCATGCCCTCGTGCCCGGCGAAAGGAAGCTGAGGTTCGGCGACGGTGTCGTCCGGATCGCTCGACATCGGCACAATCACGATGCGAATTTCGAGGCCGTACTTCTTGGCGAACTCGTAGTCGCGCTCGTCATGCGCGGGCACACTCATGATCGCGCCTGTGCCATAGTCCATCAAAATGTAGTTGGCCACCCACACCGGCACGCACTCGCTGTTAAACGGATTAATGGCATAGCGCCCGGTAAAGACGCCATGCTTCTCGATCTCGCCGATATCGCCTTTTTCCCGGGCCTTGCGCTGCTCGGTGATGAGCTGATCCACTTCCGCGCGCAAAGCAGGATTGGCCGCCGCGAGATCTTGAACGATCGGATGCTCCGGCGCCAAGCTGCACCGAAGTCGCGCCGAAAATCGTGTCCACCCGTGTCGTAAAGACAGGAATCGTCGATCCCGCCGGACCGAACCCGGTATGGTTCTCCGCGTAGTCGAGCTTGAAATCGACCAACGTGCCCTCGCTGCGCCCGATCCAGTTGCGCTGCATGGTGCGGACTTTTTCCGGCCAGCCTTCCAACTTGTCGAGCCCTGCTAACAATTCGTCGGCATACTTCGTCGTGCGCACGAACCACTGCTCGAGCTCGCGCTGCTCGACCAAAGTATCTTCATGCCGCCAGCAGCAGCCGTTCACCACCTGCTCATTCGCGAGCACGGTCGCGCACTTCGGGCACCAGTTCACCTTGCTCTTCTTGCGATAAGCCAGCCCCTTTTCAAAGAGTTTGAGAAAGAACCACTGGTTCCACCGGTAATACTCCGGAAGACAGGTGGTCACTTCGCGCGCCCAGTCGTACGCAAAGCCCAGGCGCTTCATCTGCGCCTTCATGTTGGCGATGTTGCGCAGCGTCCATTCGCGCGGCGGTGTATGGTTCTGGATCGCCGCATTTTCCGCGGGCAAGCCGAACGAATCCCATCCCATGGGATGCAGCACGTTGTAGCCGTTCATCCACATGTAGCGGGCCAGCGCGTCACCAATGGCATAGTTCCGCACATGCCCCATGTGCAGCGCACCCGAGGGATAGGGCAACATCTCGAGCACGTAATATTTCTTCTTGGTCGAGTCCGGCTCGGCGGCGTACAGTGCGGCATCCTGCTGCCAGCGCTCAAACCATTTGGTCTCAACGCGCTGGGCGTCGTAACGCTCGTCGTTGGGACGGTCCGCGGGAACTCCAGGTTCAGAGCCGCAGGTTACACCGTTGACCGTTTTTTCTCCGATAGCCATAGATAGGAACGCACCAGCAAATAGCTCTCTATTTTACACGTCGCAACGTCTTCCTTCGTGCCCTTCGTGGTTAAGGAAGCGCTGTCCCGATTAACAATGGTGGTCCTACATTTCATCCCACCGTATTCACCAGAGTCCCAATCGGAGGAATCGTAATCCGGATCTCGTCTCCTGCCTTCAACGTAAACGAATCCGGAGGCACGACACCCGTGCCGGTCAGAAGAAAGCACCCCTGCGGAAAGCTGTTATTGCGATACAGATATTCGACCATTTGCTCGGGCCTCCGCTTCATTTCCTTGAGAGTAGTCGCTCCGGAAAACGCTACGGCACCGCCCCGTCGAATCTCCAGCGCGATTTCCGTAGCGCTTGACATCGGCTCATCCGCGATCAACAGGCAGGGCCCAAGAGCGCAACTGCGGTCGTACACTTTGGCCTGCGGCAAATACAACGGATTCTCTCCTTCAATGTCCCGGGAACTCATATCGTTCCCGATGGTGTAGGCTGCAATCTTTCCGCCAGGGGACACAAACAGAGTCAACTCCGGTTCCGGCACCGACCACGAAGCATCGTCGCGAATCGCCACGTTCGCCTCCGGACCCACTACCCGATGAGGCGCCGATTTGAAGAACAACTCAGGCCTGGTCGCGTGATACACGCGGTCGTAGAAGTCTCCTCCGCCCGCGGTTTTCGCTTCCTCCATGCGCGCGTCGCGGCTGCGATAATACGTCACGCCCGCGGCCCACACCTCCTGGCTGCCGATGGGCGGAAGTAGATCCTCAGGCGCGGCCGCATCTGGAGGCTTGCACTCGGCAATCAGATGTTCGAGATAATTCCGCAGATCTTCGCGCGCCACCAGGTCGTCCCAGGAAGACGCTATCAAGGTGTAAAAGCGACCAGCCTGCTCGGCCACAAAACCACGACGGGAACGGTAGAGCTTCATGCAGAAGAGTATCGGACCACCGAGTCGTTGCTGGCAACGCCTCCTACTCTTGGTGCAACCTTACGTCCCCTCCACCAGCCTTTTCAAAGCATCGACATTCCTCCGATCGTCTCCCGGCTTCTCGATTGGCGTTTCTGCGATGAACGCGGCCTGGGCCAGGCGAAGATCATTGAGGAGCACCCGGAAGGTTTCCTTGCCGATCATTCCCTTCCCGATCTGCTGATGCCGGTCGACTTTCGATCCCCGCGCGGCTTTGGCGTCATTACAGTGCCAGACCTTGACGCGGTTCAACCCGAGCGTGGCATCGAGATGCTGCAGCGTCAGGTAGAGCCCCTCTGCGCTGACAAGGTCGTATCCGGCAACGTGCGTGTGGCAGGTGTCGATGCACGCACCCGCCGGAACCACGCCCCGCAGACGCTCCAGAATCTCCGCCACCTGCTCGAAGCTGCCGCCGAGTGAGAACTCTGCCCCTGCCGTGTTCTCGATCAGGATGGTCAAACCTCCCTTGGCCAGGTCGAGGCCTTGAGTGGATGCGGCGATAGCAGCGGCCGTGCGCACTAGTCCCTGTTCCCGATCGCTCCCCCGAAAAGAGCCTGGATGGAGGACCAGATAATCTGCACACAAGGCAAGCGCCCGCTCCACTTCCCCGCGAAACGCTTCCATCGACTTCTGCAGAAAGAGTTCATTCGAGCTGGCGAGGTTCACGAGGTAATTCGTGTGAATCACCAGCGGCTTCAGATCGTACTTCTCCCGCGACCGGTTCATCTCCGCGCACTGCAACCCGCCTAACTTATACGGGGCCCACTGGCGCGGGCTGGAAGAAAAAATCTGGAAAGTGTTGCACCCCAGCCGGTAGGCGCGCTCGGCGGCGTTCTGCACGCCTCCAGCGGAAGAGGTGTGAATGCCAATGCGGCGGGACGTCAGGCGGGGCGGACGCTTCGGCGCGGACCGCTTGAGAATGTCCTGTTCGCGTGCCATCGAGCGGGGCATAGCAGAAGTATATCGAGCGGACCAGTCGAAGGCTGCTGATCCCGGCGCGGATATTCGGCGCAATCAATTCATCGTGATCACAGCTCGGAATCGCACCTTACCGTCGGACACCCGGTCATACGCCTTGGCGATGTCATCGAGCTTGTAGGTTTCCGCGACCACCTTCACCTTGCCCTTTGCAGCATAGTCCAGAGCTTCGTACAGATACTCGGGGCCGTTCTGGCTCGACCCGATCAGCCGCACCCTCTTGAACATAAGTTCGGGATTGTAGTTGAGCGGTTCGTGTCCCACTCCCATGAGAATGATGCGGCCATCAGGACGCATTCCCTTCGCCGCGTCAGCCGTCGCTGCCCACGAATTCGAAGTCGCCAGCAAAACGTCCGTTCCTCCAGCGGCGAGCAGTTTCTCACCGCTCTCCACCACCTCGTTGGCCCCCAAGTCGCGAATCATCTTTTCTTTGTCTTTCGACTTGGTTACTGCGATCGTCTCGAAGCCCGACGCCTTGGAATACTGCAGCGCCAGATGTCCGAGGCCTCCAATGCCAACCACGGCGACGCGCTCATGCGGCTTAGGATCCGCCAGCCGCAGCCCGCTCCACACGGTGTAGCCCGCACAAAAAATCGGCGCGGCCTGCTCGTAACCGAGCGCGTCCGGAATTAGCATAGTCGCATCCGCATACGCGAGCATGTACTCGGCGTGGCTGCCCTGCGTCGAAATGCCAGTAGAGATATTGTTCTGGCACAACTCCTTTTTGCCGCGCAGGCACCACTCGCACCGCCCACAGCCTTTTTGCACCCAACCGACGCCGACCCGGTCTCCCACCTTGCGCGTGGTCACACCCGGCCCGACTTCGACAATCTCCCCGACCGGCTCATGCCCAAGCACGCGCGGAAACTGCAGCGGGAACAAACCGTGCGTCAAATGCACGTCGGTATAGCAAAGTCCGCTGGCATGGATTTTCATGATCACCTGATTCGGACCGGCCTTGGGAGTCTGCCACTCTTTCACTTCCCACTTGCCATTCACAGACGGAACGACTGCAGCCTTCATGAGGAACTCTCCGGGATCGCTATTGCAGAATTGTCACTAATCTTTTTGTTGGATGCTCTCCCCACCCAGCAGATTCATCCCGCTAGCCTATTTGCGGTGCGAGTGCGCCGACGGTAGACTTAGGAACGAACCCTGTGGGGACAACCGCCTCGGCTGTCCGTCGAGCGAAGCTCGACCTTCCTGCGCTTAGCTGCAGAACAAGCCGCTCAAAAAGGTGAACTTATGCTCGTCGTCATGAAGGCGCAGGCCACCGAAGAACAAGTCCGCGCCGTTTGCCAGAAAATCGAAGAACTCGGATACCGCGCCCACCCCATGCCCGGCGCAACCCGCACCGCGATCGGCATCACCGGCAACAAGGGCGAAGTCGAACAGGGCACGCTCGAAGAAATGCCCGGCGTGCAGGAAGTCATCCAGGTTTCGAAGCCCTACAAACTGGTCAGCCGCGATGTCAAGGAAGACAATACCGTCATCACGTTTCCCGGAACTGCCGCCACCATCGGAGGCCCCGGACTCGCCATCGTCGCCGGACCCTGCGCCATCGAGAATCGCGATCAGGCCTTCACCGTAGCCGAGCGCGTGCACCGCGCGGGAGCGCAGTTTTTCCGCGGCGGCGCGTACAAGCCGCGCACGTCTCCGTATTCTTTTCAGGGACTCGGCGAAGAAGGCCTGCGCATCATGGCCGAAATCCGCCAGCAGTTTGGCATGAAGATCATTACCGAGGCCATCGACCACGAGTCGCTCGACCTGGTCGAAGAATATGCCGACGTGATCCAGATCGGCGCCCGCAACATGCAGAATTTTTCCCTGCTCAAACGTGCCGGACGCTCCCGCAAGCCCGTGCTCTTGAAGCGCGGCATGTCGGCCACGCTGGAAGAATTCCTGATGGCCGCCGAATACATCTTGAGCGAAGGCAACTACCATGTGGCGCTCTGCGAACGCGGCGTGCGCACCTTCGCCGACCATACGCGCAACACCCTCGACTTGAGCGTCGTCCCTGCGGTGCAGCGCCTAAGCCACCTGCCGATCCTGGTCGATCCCAGCCACGGCACCGGCAAGCGCAACAAAGTCACTCCGCTCTCGCGCGCTGCCGTCGCGGTAGGAGCCGACGGATTAATGGTCGAAGTGCACCACCAACCCGATCAGGCGATGTCCGACGGCCCGCAGTCGCTCTTCCCCGATCAGTTCGACACCTTGATGGAGCAAGTGCGCCAGATCGCCGCCGTGGTGGGAAGAACTGTACCCGCGATCGGAGTTCGGGAACCAGTGGCGGTGAGCAAGTAGTCGTCAATCTCCTATTTGAAATTGTGACATCCATGACGAAGTTGATGCTGCTCTGTCTATTCGGCGACCAGGCATCCCAAATTGAGTCCTGAACATCCTTGCAGTCTTTAATCCGCCCAAAGGTTGAGGCGTTGGAATGGTCAGAAAGATCGCCATCGCGCTTGTGTTCGCCAGCTGCGTCACTTCGCTACGAGCGGACGACTCCACCCAGCAGAAAGATATTCCACCCTGCGCCCAATCACCTGACGATCCTAGGCACTATCCGGACAACATGGTCCGGCCCAAATATCCGAAGGATGCTCTTCGCAACGGAATCGAAGGGAAGGTCGAGTTGCGGGCGGTGATCGCGACTGACTCCAGAACGAAGGATCTCGCAGTCCTCAGCGGCGACTCCCGTTTCTCACCAAGCGCGATCATTGCGATTCGCAAGTGGCGCTTTCATCCTGAGATGAGGCAGGGGCAACCGGTTGAGACAACCTACAAAATCCATGTCCGATTCAACCTCATGTTGCGGGAGGCCAACAGCGATGTAGAGCTTGAATCGCCTTCCACTGAGCCGCCGACAATCTCCTCGCTCGCGAAACTTCGGCCTCAGGAACCGGGGCCCGAGATCCACCGGGTGGCCGAGCCGGGCATCGTTGCTCCGAAACAGCTCTACGCGCCTGAACCCGAGTTCTCCGAGAAAGCACGGATCGAAGCTCAGCAAGGCAATGTCGGTATCTATCTTGTGGTCGGCACAGACGGCCTACCCCGGAACCTTCAAATAGCCTGCAGCTCTGCTCCTGACCTAAACGACAATGCGATTGCAGCGGTAAAGCTATGGAAATTTGCGCCCGCAACCAAGGACGGCGCACCCGTCCCTGTTGAAATCCTCATCGAAGTCTCTTTCAGGCTCGACAACAACCACTAGGCACTGGAGGTGCCAGTTCTGCTAAGCTTTTCTTCCTAACCGAATCTACCTTGAGAAAGCTTCTCTTCATCGCAGTCCTGATTCCTATCCTCGGCGGGATGGGCTGGTGGTATTTCCGCGAGCAGGCTCTGCCTGACTACGGCCCCGCCTATCGCGAGTACGCCTACGTCTCCAACGGCAAGAGCAATACGGTCAGCGTGATTGACCTGCGCACCTTCGCCCTGGCCAAAACCATTCCCGTCGGCAGCGAGCCGACCGGCCTCGCCGCCAACAGCAAGAAGAACGAGATCTACGTGGTCAACACCGGATCAAACAACGTCAGCGTGATCAACGCCGAGACGAACACCGTGGTGGCGACCATCGGCGTGCACGGGCGACCCTATTTCATCGATGTCGCTGAAGACGGCAAACACGCCTACGTAGCGAACTCAGGCTCGTCGAACGTCAGCGTCATCGATCTCGAAAAGCGGCTGGTAATCGGCAATGTGCGCGTGGGCGCTGCGCCGGGGTTGGCGCGCATTTCCCCGGACGGCGCAACGGTCGTTGTAAGCAACCGCACGGACAACACCGTGTCCCTGATCGACGCCAAGGCCTTGCGTGTGCGCGCGACGTTGCCGGTTTGCCAGCAACCGGAAGAGATCGCGATCCTGCCGGACTCGAGCAAGGCCTTCGTCGCTTGCTCCGGGTCATCGCAAGTCGCCTCGATTGCACTAAGAAACGACGCCGCCAAAAGCGGCAACCAAAAAGACGACCGCGTCCTCGCGCTGCTCGACGTGGGTCGCACGCCAGCGAGCCTCACACTCAAGCCGGACGGCGGCGAACTGATCGTCTGCAACTTCGACTCCGACAGCATCTCAATTATCGAGACCGGAAACGACGAAGTCGGAAGCAGCCAGGAGATCGGCAAGCATCCATCCCGCGGCACGGTCACGCTCGATAACTCGCGTCTCTACGTTACGAACTTCGGCTCCAACAGCGTTGCGGTCTATGACATTGATATGGGCCAGCGCTTGCCGACGTTGACGGTGGGTAGCAGGCCGGACGGCCTCGCGCTCACCCCGGATCAGAACTATCTGCTGGTACTCGACACACAATCCGGCGACGTGACCGTAATCCAGAAGCGCAAGCCAAAGCGCACACTTGAGACCTCAGAGTATTCGCTTCTCACTCTGATTCCGGTAGGCGTGCAGCCGAACGCAATCGTGATCAAAACGTTCATGGCGACCGCCGGAAAAAAGAAGTAGACTTCAGCGCTGCCAATCCCGAAACACTTGCCATCCCGAACGCGGCGAGCAATCTGCCGTTTGCCAGCATCCGGCGAGCCGGCTCAGGTTAGACCGCGGCCGGCTTGGCGCAGAACTTGTCGAACGCCGCTTTCAGATCAGCCGCAATGGCCGGCGCCTCGCGCGATTCGATATCGCGGCGCGGCATCAGATACACAAGTTCCCCGTCACGCAGAATCCCGATTGACGGCGAAGACGGCAGCTGTCCCGTGAAATAACTGCGCGCGCGCTCGGTCGCGTCCTTCTCTTGTCCAGCAAACACCGTGTAGGCATGGTCCGGCCGGGCAGAATTCTGCATTGCGATTCGAACAGCCGGCCTCATCCGTCCCGCTGCGCATCCGCAAATCGAGTTCACCACTACCATCGTGGTGCCCGGGCGGTTCTTCAGCGCCTGATCCACTTCCTCGGACGTGCGTAGCTCTTCAATCCCCAGCCGCGTCAACTCCTCGCGCATCGGGATCACCATGATTTCGGGATACATTGGCATGTCAGTTTTATTCCCCCGTTTGGATTAGTTGAATTCATTGTAACGTGTCTATCCTCGTAATGTGTCTACTCTCCCGAGCGAAGTTCGCGTTTCGCAACGCTCCCTACGTATGTCATCCTGAGCTAAGGAACTGATTCGCAACGCGAAGCAGTTCCGCAGTGGAAGAGCCCGCCCTGAGCTTGCCGAAGGGATCCCCACCCGATTCGAGTCACCGTCCTGTGTATATTGAAAGCACCAATGCAGCTCGAGGAAGACGTTCTACTGGCGCCGTTGACCACCTTCCGCCTGGGAGGGCCAGCCCGTTTCTTCGTGGAAGCAAAATCAGCGGCGGAAGTGGAAGAGGCAGTCAACTTTGCACAGTCGAAAAACCGGCCTCTCTTCGTTCTCGGCGGCGGCAGCAATCTCGTCGTCGCCGACGGCGGCTGGCCCGGCTTGGTCCTCAAGGTCGCGATCCCGGGCATCGAGCAGCGTTCGGGACATGACGACGAGGGCAAGGTCCTTTTCGACGTCGGTGCCGGCGAATCCTGGGACCGCTTCGTCTCGCACGCCGTCGTGGCGAGATGCGCGGGCGTCGAGTGCCTGAGCGGAATCCCGGGCAGCGTCGGCGCCACGCCCGTCCAGAACGTAGGCGCCTACGGACAGGAAGTGTCCCAAACCATCGAGTCGGTCGAAGTCTACGATCGGAAAGACCGCCAGGTACGTGAACTCTGCCCCGAGGCCTGCGGATTCACCTATCGTTCCAGCATTTTCAATACAACCGAGCGCGGACGCTTCATCATCCTGCGAGTCACCTACGCTCTCACACCCGAGGGAGAAGTTTACATCGAATATGCCGATCTGAAGCGCCACTTCGAAGGCCGCGAAACTCGCCCCAATCTTGCCGAGACCCGCGAGGCCGTGCGCCACATTCGCGCCCGCAAAGGCATGCTCATCACTCCCGGCGACCCCGATTGCCAAAGCGCTGGATCGTTCTTCAAGAATCCTGTCCTCTCCGAACAGCAGCACGCAGACTTGCAGAAACGAGCCGAAGCGAAGGGACTCATCTTGCCCAGCTATCCCGCGTTGGAGAAGAGCCACAAAGTATCGGCGGCATGGCTGGTCGAGAAATCCGGATTCGCCCGCGGATTCGGTTTCGGCCACGTCGGCATTTCCGGTAAACATGCGCTCGCCATCGTAAATCGTGGCGACGCTACTGCCGCAGAAGTCCTCGCCCTGAAAGATCAAATCCAGCATCGCGTCGAAGAACTCTGGGACGTAAAGTTGGAACCAGAACCCGTGATGGTCGGCTTCTAGGTCTACGTGGCGCGGGCGCCACCGCCCGCGAGAAGCCGGTCGGCAAGAGATCAACCCTCCGTTGTTTCTCTTCTCGTAGCAAGCTCCGCGGTGAAAGCTTTTCGCAAGCCCGGTCTCCCCTCCCGTTCTTCCAAAGATTTTCCTGAACAGAACAATCCCCAGGCAGGTCTTCATGAGTGAGGGCAAACGCGTGGTGGCGGGAGAGGCGATTCTGAGCGGAGTGGCGACGATCCAGCGCAACGAAGCCGAGCGTGGCCGGACTGAAAGCAACCACGACCTGCTCGAACACATGGTTCTCGATCACTCCCGCCTGGTCTACCGCATCGCGTATGCCGTCCTGCGCAGCCATCACGACGCTGAAGATTCCACCCAAGAAACCTTCGTGCGGGTGTTGCGCTACAGCTCGAAACTCCCGGAGGTGGAAGATCCCAAGACGTGGCTGGCGAGAATCGCATGGCGCGTCGCGGTCGACCGTAGCCGGCGCCGCGGCCGCACTCGGGAGATACCTCTGGAGGATCCCGAAAAGCCGATCGCGGAAGTGGCGTCCTCCGACACGCCGGCGGATCGGACGATACAGTGCACGCAATTGAGCGCGGCACTGGAGAAACTGATCGAGGCACTTCCCGAGAAGCTGCGCCAGCCGCTGATCCTGTCGACGATCGAAGAAATGTCTCCCAAAGAAGTTGCCGCGACCCTCGGCATCAACGACGCCGCAGTGCGCTCCAGAGTGTTCCGAGCACGGCAAATTTTGCGCGAGAAGCTGACATTGAGATTGGGGAGGTGTAGGTGAGAACAATGGCAGACATAAACAAAGACGGACTCGACCGGATAGTGGATGCTGCGCTCGCCAAGTACGGGGCAGGGGAACCGAGAGTAGGCCTGGAGACGAGAGTGCTGGCGAACCTGCGCGCCGAGTGCTCGCGGGTTCCCGAGCGCGCCTGGTGGCGATGGAGTGTCGCGGGATTAGCGGCTGCGATCATCATTGTGATCGCGGCTTTGGCTTTGCGATCGGGCAAACCGTCACATCCGGTGGTAGCGAAGAATGCTCCAACCACAGCACCAGTCGAAGTGCCGCCAGGGACTCCCGGCGGCAGGGAGATAAGGAATCGTCGCCCTCCATTCACTCACACACCCGCGAAGCACGTCACGCACTGTCCGAGCACGCTACTTGTCGCAGCCGGCCCCAAACTCGAGCAGTTTCCATCGCCGCAGCCGTTGAGCGAGCAGGAATTCGCCTTGACGAGATATGTCAACGAGTTTCCTCAGGAGGCGACGCTGATTGCCCGAGCACAATACGAATATGAAACAGAAATACAGCAGAAGATGAAAGATGCAATCTCTGAGACCATATCTTCCGATTCGGACCAACGAGAAAGGTAAAAGGCAACCATCCATGCGAAAAACGTTTGCAGTCTTGATTGTGGCAATGACGGTAGGGCTCTGGTTTATCCCGGAACCAGTGAGCGCCCAGGAAGGATCCAAGGAAAGCTCCGCTGGGCCTGCCAAGCTTACGCCCATACAACCCTATCGTCTCGATTTTTCCTTTAACGAGGTTTTGGACGGAAAGATCGTAAACACACGCCACTATTCCATGAACCTGACCGCCGGCAACTCAGACGAACTAAAAATCGGGACGCGGGTTCCGGTTGCCGTTTCCGTAACCCCATCGGGCGCCGGCAGCCCTGTCCCCTCGTTTCAATATTTGGACATCGGGACCAATCTCTGGTCTCAGCTTAGAGAGCACGGCGACGAGTTAGTGTTGGTGGTCAGAGGCGACGTCAGCAACCTCGATATGAACTCCGGCGAGCACGCTGGGACGTCGGCACCCGTGGTTCGACAAATCAAGATCAGCGGCGACACTTTACTGGTTGTCGGGAAGCCGATCCTGATCGGCAGTGCGGACGATCCCAACTCCAAGCGCCAGTTCCAACTCGAAGTCACAGTGACGAAGCTGCGCTGAGGGTGATGTGGGGCGGACAACTTGAGACAATTTCTGATTGATGATTTTTCATTGAAAATCGAAGCCCTTGGAGCGTTTCAGTTTTTCAATCAACAATCATCAAGCAACAAACATCAATTGCTGACGAACTGTCCGCCCCGCTAAATCAAGGTGGCGCCGCTCCGATTCGCAACCCAGCCTTGTCGGCTATACCCTCAAGTGGGCGACGGGTGAACGAACCGGCACCGGCGGCGCCTCAGCTTTCTCTATCGGCAATTCTTGCCGCTTCTTGAAAGATTTCTCCAAACATTTTCCGCGTCAGCTTCCCCGTCTGCGTGTTCTGGTTCGACGGATGATATGACGCCAATAGCACCTTGCTGTCCGGCATCCGGTAACTGGCGCCATGTTTGAAAACGTACTCCTTCTTACTCGCCACCAGCCCCTGACGCTTCAGGTAGTTGAGATAGGCATCAAATCCGATCTTCCCCAACGCCACCACCACCTTCACATCTTTCAGTCCTGCCAGCTCCAGATCGAGAAAATGCGAGCACTTGGTCAGTTCCTCCGGAAGCGGCTTGTTGTCCGGCGGTGCGCAGCGCACGGCAGCCGTAATATAGAGATCCCTCAACTCCATCCCGTCATTTCGATCGACCGCCGTCGGCTGGCTGGCAAATCCAGTCTCGTACAGCACCGGATACATGAAGTTGCCGGAAGCATCTCCCGTGAACGGACGCCCCGTGCGGTTCGATCCGTGAGCGCCCGGCGCCAGCCCCATGACCAACACCCTCGCATGCGGATCTCCAAATCCCGGCACGGGCTTTCCCCAGTATTCCCAACTCAGATAAGCCCGGCGCTTCACCCGCGCCACTTCCCGCCGGTACGCCACGAGTCGCGGACAGCGGACGCACCCGACCACTTCGCGGTTGAGAACAGTCAGCCAATTCACTCGGTTATTACATCACATCGCCCCACGTCACTTCGCCCATCATCGACCGCTTCCTGCGGGCGCGAAACCGCGGCCGTTCATGCCCCGTCTGGCTTACGAGGGGCCTACTCTTAACTCTGCCAGTCGCAATTCCGTTGCTTCAGAGCTACCATATCAGGCACGGCTTTTCGACTCAGGAAAGCACTCATCCCCTGAACCCTGTTACTAGGAGAATGAAAATGCAAAAACGCGTTGCTCTGCTCGTATCGATGCTTGTCATACTCGGACTGGCAATCGGTTGTTCCAGCCGCCCCAGCGAAAAAGATCAGGAAATCCAAAAAGACATTCAGACCAAGGTCGCCGCCGAGCCTGAAACGACAGACTCCCAAGTCGCAGTCGCCTCCAAGGAAGGCAAAGTTACCCTGACCGGCAAAGTGAAGACTCCGGCCGCACAAAAGAAGGTGGAACAGATTGCCAAGGAAGAACCTGGCGCGGTTGCCGTAGACGATCAGACCACCGTCGAGCCCGAAGCCATGGCGCAGCCCGCGCCACCACCGCCCGCACCCGTGGAGATACCCAAACCTCAACCCATCGTCGTTCCATCCGGAACCGCTCTGACGATTAAGCTCGGCCAGGCGTTGGGATCGAAATCCAGCCAAGCCGGGCAGACTTTTCTCGGCACTCTAGCCCAACCGGTCACCGTGCGCGGAACATCCGCGATTCCCGCCGGATCTACCGCTAGCGGCACGGTTGTAAGCGCCAAGGCAAAGGGCAAGATTAAGGGCGAGGGCGAACTCGTCCTCTCACTCACGAGCATCACCGTAAGGGGCAAGACGTATTCCATTCAGACCGGCGTCCTTGACAGCACCGTCAAAGGAAAAGGCAAGAGGACCGCTGTCGCAACCGGTGGAGGAGCCGCCGGCGGCGCCTTGATTGGCGGCATTGCAGGCGGCGGCAAAGGCGCTGGCATCGGTGCTCTCGTCGGCGCCGGTGCGGGACTCATCGGAGGAACGATGACTGGAAACAAGCAGATTGAATATCCTGCCGAATCGGCGCTGACCTTCCAATTGTCCGCGCCGCTGACTCTCCCGCCACCGTCAGAATAATCCGATTTCCTGGGTTCGGGTGGCGCGGGCGCCCGCCCGCGCTACCCTCTCAGGAAACTCGCTGCTCGGACCAAGCCTCAGATTGAAGGCCGAATCCCTCGGGCGTGCGCAAGGTATTGGATCTGTCAAATGCCGGCAGTGGTCGAGAGATTCTGCTTCTGGGAGGAGCAACCAACCCCGGACACTATCTGCCCTCCCATCGTTTGACGGGAGAAGGGAACGAGATGGTCAAATAGCTCCCCCCTGTGAAATCATGTTGGACTGGGACTACGACTCAGATCAACACATCTCTGCTCTGCCTCATATCACCTGATCACAACTCAACTCATCTGTGTCCAGGATCAGTGCGTCCCTTTGTTTTCGGGGCGCACGAAGCGTGGCGTTGGCCGTCCAAGAGCCTCGAACAACATCAGGGCAAATTCATCTGAGTTCCCCTACAAGCAGCGCCCGGAATCCGTTCCGCAGCAGAAAACCATTCCTGCAACACCAAAGACTGGTCGAGAGGATGCGCGATGCTGGTGGCTTCCCGCGTTGCGTCATGTCGTCTCTGTCTACATGACATCGCCATTACCCCGGCAGGTCCGGAGGGAGCTTGTTCGCTCGTTCCCGTCCATCAGCCGTCACGCGGAAGCGAATGAATGGATCCCAACTGAAATCAAACGGGTGGGCTAGTTCGGCATCTTGCTTTTCTTTTTGAGAAGCTTGCGTTCGATGTCGGGGCCAAACTCGGAGAAGACTGCCCCCGCAGTTCCGAAGATCATGCCGATACCGGCTCTGGAAAACACCAGCCCGACAGTGCGGTCTTCCGAAGGGTAATACAACGTGGAGACACCTCCCGCAGCGATCCTGCCTACCGAATTGGACCAATTGAAGGATGTGCGGCCTGAATCTGTCCGAGTCACGAAGGCGCTGGCGAGGGCGTGGCCCAACCGCCTCTTTGTAGTACCCTCGCCATCTCGAAAGTACCGTGGATCCTGGTGCAGGAGAGAGGGAAAAGCGTAGGTGCTCATGAATTCGCCGATGGTGAAGTCGGCAAGCGCAGCGCCGTAGCGCTTCGCGTAGCCTTGAACGCCCTGGCCATAGGACGGGAAATCGTTGGTCGCCTGCCCGATCCCAGCCTGAATTGCTACGCCAACAAACGTGAATGGGTCGGTAACGTTTTGCCTGAATATGCGGAACTTCCCTCTGGGCGTGAGGGGCGCCGCATTCTTGTCGTCGGTAATCCCGAAGGTCCGCACTACCCCAAAGACTCGCTCGCTCCCGTCGGGACTAACGACGTCTGCCGGCCTTGTGGCCGTCGAAGTGGACGGGATCTGGGGAGTGGCGGATTGGTCGGCAGCGGGGACACCTTGAGCGAAACTGGCGGATCGTAGGGCGAAGAGGAGAACTATGCGGAAGAATACGAACCCGGCGGAATCTGGCTTCCGAAGACCAGGGATCAAACTCAACATCGTCGCCTCCACCGGTTCGGGCCAAGCCGGGCTCGACACATCAAAAGTCCGTCCGATGACGACATCGAACGCACTTACAGGTTTGTGTCTTTGAGAGCCATTCTAGTTCTCCTCTCGGAGAAGAAGCTGTGCCCTGAAAGTGCGAGACACGATAGTATGGGCAGAACCATGTTCTTGAATTTTGCAATCGTCTGGATCGAAAATGAAGCCCTGGTGCTGAAGTCTATGTGCTGGGTTTATCAACATTGGTCCTCCCTGTCGTGACTGGGTCAGAAGAAACTACTCCACAGGCTTCCAAGTATCGTCAGGGTTGAACGCAGTGATGGCCTTGGCTGCATCCGTGGTGGTTTCCCCGAGATTACTTTCAAATACAACGCCATCTTGGTTGATCAAGAAAGACATCACACCGGAATTACCATACTCGGCGGGATAGGCCAATATGGCGAAGCCACCCGTCATGGCGCCGTTGACAACATATTCTCTTGCTCCACCGTGGGCCCGTTCGCCTTGTTTCGTCAGGATCCGGTAAAAGTACCCGTGGAACGGTTGGGGTGCCTGCGTATTGCCGGTGTAGCCCTCGGCGCTTGCGTAAGCGGCAAGCGGTCCGAGAGGGCTTTCCGGTTGATTCTCATCGGCGGGCTTCCAGTACAAACCGTTCTGCTTGCCCTCGTCGCTGATAAACTTCTGGGCGTATTGCCGCACATGACTATCGTCGTGAGTCTGGCTGAAGTATTCGGTTTGGGCGTCCGCCATAGCGTTTAGAACGTCCACGGTTGCCAGTTCGTTGCCGCCGATCCGGCGAGCCAGTATCTCTTGCTTTGCCGAGGCTGTGTCGAAATACCATTGCCCCGAGGAGTTTTTCAACAAGGCGAAGGGGAAAGGATAGTTCTCCGCGCCGACGTCGAGGACCATTCCGCCGTTTACTAACTTGCCCCAGCGGTGCATCTCGTCATAGCGGCTGGTGAATAGATCGAGCCCAGCTTTGTCCTGAACCGGATCGCCTGAAAGAATTAGTTCCTTCGCCTCGGGGCCGAAAATCGCTATTAGCGCATTGCTGTCTCCGGCTTTCGCAGCGGCGTAAATCGCTTGCCCCGCGTTTTCCGGGGACGCGAACGTTTCCGGTCCGTTGGAGCTTGGCCGCGATTTGTTGCAGCCCACACCCAGGGCAGTGATGACGATGAAAATCGCAAAAAGCAAACGGCGCGAATTCATCTTGATTTCGGAAAACTCGAGATGCGTCATCTTCCACACCTTCATCGCACCAAGTGAAACTTTCGGCGAGCTAGAGTCGTTTCTGGTTCCCATAGGAGTTCGCCCCACTAGCGACCTCCCTTGCCACCCTTGGCTGCCACACTCTGGTTCCCTCGCGCACTCTGCGCACGCCCCCCCGCGGATCCTGAAAATGCATTTGGACGAGCAGCTTGCGCGGCCCCAGTGTTGGAGGTCTGCGGACGTTGATAGCCGCGGGCTTCATTCGTGCTGGGTCGTGTACTCGGGGTCTGGGTCGGACGGTTCCCCGGAGTCGCCGGCAGAGTGGTCGGCACGCCACCGCCTGGCCTCGTACCGGGAGTGCGACCTGGGGCATTCGGGCGATTGCCCGCGCCCGCCGGAAGAGTTGTAGCAGGAGGACGATTCCCCGGACGATTGCCGGGAGGATAAGCAGGCGGTCGACCGTAGCCAGGATAGCCCGGGCGGTAGCCGGGAGCCCCGGGACGATACGCGGGGTATCCTGGACGATAGCCACCACCGTAATAGCCACCACGCCAGTAGCTGTTTCCGACGTAAACGTTGCGATTGTAGACTATGGTGTTGCCGCGCCAGTTGGTGCCCCAATAGCTCCAGCCCCACCCGCAGCAACCCCCATACATCATGGCTCCGACCGCGATCCCGACGCCGAAAGCAATCACCGCAGTCGATGGAGGCGGGGCGACATAGACATAGCCCGGGTATACGTAGGGAACACCGTAAATCACCGCAGGGTTGTAAACGGGCACATACACAATCTGTGGATTCGCCGGCTGAATGACGATTGTTTGTGGACTCTCCTGAACGACTTTGATCTCCGGGCTCGATTTCAGGTTGCCAGCCGCTTGTGCCTTGGCGCGCATTCTCTGGACGGCGGCCATAACGTCCGGCTGCTGTGTGGCTGAAGCTTCACCGAGTGCGGAGGTCCAAGCGAGGTTCTTCGCCAGATTGTCGAGCACGGACGGAAACTGGGTCAGCGCTTTCACCGCTGGATCCCATGATTGTTGATCGACCGCCTTGGCCAGCGCCTCGCCCTTAAGCGGGGAGTTGTCCTTAAGCCAGAGGGTGGCGTCGACTATTTCGTAGGGAAAAGTTGCGGCACCAAGAATCTGCGCGACCAAGGCGTCGGGATAAAGCGCGATCGGAGCGACGATCCCGTCGAGTTCGTCCGCGCTAAGAGTTCCATACTCCCCTTGGGTTACCGACGCGGGCGCATTCTGCGCGTTGACCCCAACGGGAAACGTCGTCAGGACAAGAAGAAAACTCATCAATACAGCGACTGCTTTCTGCATTTGAAGCATAGTGCAGACCCTTTGCCGAGGAACATCAAGCCGCCGAAGCTTTCTTCCAGCGGTCTTGCATCGCGAATCTACAGACTAGTTCAACAGCACAAGCCTACCAGTGGCGATGTCGTAGTACCCTGCCGCGACCTTCAGCTTGCCCTCTTTCGCCAATCCCTTGATGACCGTGGACGATTCGGCTAGCAGGGCTGCCTGAATCTTGGCGTTCGCCTTAGTGGCCGCTTCCAGATCGTTCCCGGCCTGATCGACAGCAGGCTGGATATGAGGATAGAGGGTGCTGATCTGCCCAGGAACTTCTGCGCCCTGGATCGTCGCCTTCACCGCGCCGCAGCCTGCGTGTCCCATGACCAGGATCACCTTCGCGCCCAAAACCGCCGCGCCGTACTCCAGACTCGCGATAATCTCTGATGTGGCGACATTGCCCGCGACACGGGTGACAAAGATGTGGCCGATGGTCTGGTCAAAAACCAACTCCACGGGCACGCGGGAATCGGCACAGGAAAGTACCGCAGCAAAGGGCTCCTGCTTTTCGGCGTTGTTCTGCTTCAAAATGGCAAGATCCTGGGCGTCGGAGGTGATGCGCCTGCTCACAAAGCGTTCATTACCCGCCATCAATTCCGCCAGCGCAGCGTCCGGAGTAAGCGTGCTCTGCGCCCCCGCCTGTGGCGGGAATACGAGTTCTAAGCCGCCCGTCAGCAAGCCTACGGCTGCCCCTGTAGCGCTTATCTGCAGGAATCGCCTCCTGGACGCCGCCGGATTCGAAAACGATGTACTCATGTTTCCTCCTCACGCCACTCATTTGCTTGCGGGTACCCAGACGTTGTTCGGAGCCGCTATCTCGGAATTCGACACCTCGGTGGTGACGTTGACTCGCTGGAGTCCGGCTTTCTTTCCCGGAATGGGCTGGAAAACTACGTAGTACTGATTGTCAAACATCTTCTGCAAACGTTCGAGGTAGGGTTTGAAGGTGACCGCATTCGATGTGCCAAGAGAGAAACAGTCACCACCCGTTTCATTTGCGAGCTTTGTGAGCCCAGAAAGGCCGATTTGCAAGTCCCAAGAACTGCGGGCGGCTCGTCCCACGCCCACTGCATAAAGCGAGTAAACAAGCACGTTATAGCGCTGGCTGATCTCGCTAGCGGAGTTCACATCGGGGCTCATAGTTGGCATACTGTGATACACGGGACCATAGTCCGGGCCCAATCGCGAGTTCCGGGTTCCTGAGTTCGGTCCCGAGCGCGAAGGCATAGGCTGCTCTCCGCGGAGCCGGTCGATGCCGTCCGTCACCATCAGGACTTCGCGCCGGACCTTCTGTTGAGGCCATCCCTTTGCCAAGCTGATAAGCGACAGATAAGGGCTATCCATCGTCGACAAACTCCCGCGAGGTAGGCGCAGTGCCTTGACGGCGAGTTCATGATCGGCAGTGAAATTTTGGACCATGTTGACGGCCGCGTTCGACATGTAGCCGATGGCAACGACGGTTGATGCAGGCTGCGCATTTATGAAGTCCCGAATGTCGTTCAGATTGTTTCCAACACCAGAGCCAAGCGTATCGTCGATTAAGACAAACAATTGGAGCGCAGCGTTGTCGCCCCGGGCCGGGATCAACTGGTTTACTTTGAGAAAACTCTTCCCCTGTTTCACTTTCACATCACCTGTCTCAAGAGTCGGTACGTCGCCGTCACCACGGACGGCCTCGTTCGTGACGACTAGGTGGACTTGAGCCGAGCCCTGGGGGTTCGCTTCTTGCGAGACCACAATTGGCGCAGTGAGCGTCAGAGCGCCCAAAACACACCACAACCCGAGAACAGCCAGATGGCTTTTCATTGATTTCTCCTTGGCCTATCTTGACGGAGAGCGTTTAAGACAGATTGTTCCGGGAACCAGGAGCCCGTACGTACAGCTTGTGTAGTGTTTGTGAGGATAGCGGGGCAAGTTTAAGGCAACAACTGTCAAAACTAACAGCTAAGGACCGTAAATAAATAAAATACGTAATTGTCAGGTTCGGATGCAACGCGGCTTGATGACATAGTTCCATTCGCCATGGAATTCGTCGGGATAGAGATTGACTTGATTCATCTCTTCTGTCGTGACCTTGCGCCCGGTAGGATACTTGCGGCGATCCAGTCGGCAGGTTACGGTTAACCCCTTCGCGGTCGTGGTCTCGGCAATGAGATTCACGATGGTCTCGTAGTCCCGCAATGGCTCACCCCGCCAATTCGAGGAGATGAATGAAAACAATCGGTGTTCGATCTTGTTCCATTTGCTCGTGGCCGGCGGAAAGTGACACACCGAGAGAGCCAAGCCGGATTCATCGGCGAGCTTCTGCAGCTCCAGTTTCCACAAGCGCAACCGCCAGCCATTGCTACCTCCCGCATCGGCCGTAATCAGTAGCTTTCGCGCCTTGGGATAGAGCCGCTTGCCTTCATGGCGCCACCAGCCCCGAATCGAGGCTACGGCAAAAGCCCCGGTGTCGTGATCGGTCCCCACATTTACGAATCCGGTGTTACGCCCAATATCGTAAATGCCATAGGGATAGGCCCGGGGCACGTCAGGCTGGGGAAAGTCATGCCCGCGCACTGGGCGCGGCTGTTTTGCCGGAAGCCACTGCTGGCCGCCATTGTAGTAGTTGCCCACGAGCTCTTTCTTTTTCGTGTCGACCGAAATCACTGGCCAGCCTGGCGCTAAATATCTCTTCACTGCCCGATTGATATGCCGGAACTGGGCATCCCGATCCGGATGATCGTCTCCCTCTTCGGTCTTGCGATTGCCTTGCAAACTGTAGTGCAGATCGTGAAGAATCTGCGCTACTTTAGTGTGACTGACGGGATGATGGCGCCGGGTCAGAGCCTCCGCGATTGCACGCGTGCTCTTACAGGTCCAGCGCAGCGGCGATTCGGGATCGCCCCGCGTCTCTTCCTCGATCATCGCCTCCAACCGCTCCACCAACTCGGGGTCGAACTCGGTAATGCGTTTACGGCCCGCGCCGGGGCGGCGGATACGACCTGGCCAGCTCTCCCCCGTCTCGAGCTCTCGGATTCCCATGCGGATCGCCTTGCGCGAAAGGCCGCAGGCACGGCAAACCAGACTTATGCCTCCGTATCCCAAGGCCTTTGCCTCACTGGCTGCCGTCAGGCGCCGGGTACGTTCGTCCAGCATGGGCCAGATCGTACGAAACTTCGCTTTCAGCCGCGCATGTGTGTCCACTTCGCAGCAGCATACTGCAAATCACAGCTTATTAATATATAAAAATAGAAAAACCGACCGGAAGTTATCGTAGCCGCCGCCCGAACAGGCACTTGCTTCAACCGGTCAAACATCGCCACTGCGCTCATTGACCAGTAGTCGTTTCTGATTTTTTGTTTTGCAGATCATGGATGGCTACTATCAGCTTTCGAAGGGAACGAGGTCTGATGTTATGCCGAGCATGCGATACTCGCCCGGTTTGTCCCTCTTCGGGATGGGGTGTTGTCGCACCGGCTGTGGTTGATAGGTGTCCTCTTTCAGTTCTCGCTGCAACCGATCCAACTGCTGGTCTAGTTGCTCTTCGAAAGCCTCCAGAGTCTGCCCATCCACACCCCCACTTCCCCGGTTCGCTTTCACCTTCTCCCAGGCCATCGCCAGGTTCTTCCGCTTGTACACCTTGTCAATTAATGAATGGACCTTCTTGGCACCCGTCAGGTTGATCCAGTCCACCAGTCTCCTCAGACGAGAGCGTACGGGTTTTTCACTTAAGGAACTGTTCCTACCTCCCTCATCTTTACTCATCTGGTTTCCTTTCTCTTCCTGACCATCTTCGCCGGCTGCCTTCCCCGACCCAACTCTGTCGCCGGTTGCCCGGTCACGTGGCTTTCACCACGCTTCAGGTACCATTCAGCCGTCCGACTACTGACCAAGCCTCGCTCGCCACTTCGCTTTCGCTTATAGGTCTGCTTACTCCGGTGCCACCCGGAGACTTGGCCAGTCCTCCTGAGGTCGCGCGCTGTTCTTCCGTACCGTGCCGTCCGCAAACACCTTGGTGTGGGTGGGCGAATGAGAACGCCTTCGCCTCCATAGTGCAGGCTCGACCTATCCCACCTTTGGCCGACCGGTTCATCATTGGGTCTCCCCATCGATTACGGCCCGGTACTTCTCCTCAAGCCCTTCGGATTCCATCTTGTGATGGTCTACTGGATGGACACCCTGCCTTCCGGAGTACAGCAAGCGGTGGCTCCAGGTCAGTCTTGGCTGTATCCAGCTTTCGCTTTCGTGCCCGTTTAGACGTCTCCATACCTTCCACTTTCTCCGGCCAGCGAGGCATTACCCCCGCTTTTGGATATGGCTCCCCTCATTTGAGCGCCAGAGGGACTTCAACCCTCCTGAACAACGTGCTGCTCAGCACGCACTATGCCGCGGTGTGACTCCTCGAAAGACGTACACGCGGGCCGTGCGGCCATCGCCTTCGCCCGCCGACCTGCTGCTGGATTGGGCGGCAGGTGTTTTCCGAGGTCTCCCGGTTCTCGTGCATGAGGTTTATAGGTGTGTCTAGGGTCTTCGACTACGCCGGACCGAACCGAGACTCGCGCATATCGCCCCTGTTCAATTACGTTCTCCGCTTCAGTAGGTTCCGCAATGTTGGGCGCAGACTGGCGATTCCTGAGGGAAACGGACCGTCCGTTCCAGTTGCCTTAGTCAGTTCCTCGGTAGCTGGTTCTTCGGAAAGCAGAGGAGCGACGATTTTGAGGCTTTCGATTTCGTGGCGAACACAAGCCACGTCTGCTTCTCTTTGCCGCAAGAGTTCACGAAGATCATCGAGAGCTGATTCGCCGGAAAGTAGAGAGCAGACGAGTTTCAGGCTCTGGATTTCATGACGGACATTGGCAGCGTCTGCTTCCTTCTGCTGTAGAACTTCATAAACGTCCTTCATCGGTACTCCTTGGTTCGTGAAGATTATGAGATGCGGAATCAGTCTTCCGACACAGGGCATTCGCAGCAACTGTCACAATTGATAGTCACCTGGGGAGATAACAGTGGAGACGCGCGTTTTGAGTTCCCATGGGCCGGCGGCCCACCCATAGAGATGACGGGCCCTGGGAGCCGACATAGTTATGAAATCGTTACGCTCATCTTTCGATTACTGACGGATTCACCGGAGGCGACACGAACCGAAAGCAGTCGAAATTCGAGTGAAATGGCCTGCTTTCAACAGTTGTGCCATGGTCCGCAACAATTTTTCTTAAGTCGCACTTGTTCCAGTCCTGTGCCTGGTGTCAGACTGTGCAGGCCCGCTAGACTTCATGCCGGAGTACCAGGTTATGTGCGGAAGCGTCTTTAGAGTATTCGCGTTCGTCGTGACACTTGGCACGACGCTGCCGGTTGTTGGCCAGGGTCAGCAATGCGGGGCCAACGAAACTGCAGCGATCGACAAGCAGGCATGCGTTAGCCTTCCTTACACAGCCCAGTACAAGACCACCAGTGTGGCCCTGCAGACCAACGGATCCACCATCACCCATGAGTCCACGGAAGTGAAGGCGGCGGATTCCGCGGGCCGGTGGATGGACGCGACAACACGCCCTGCAGGGCCAGGGAGCCTGACGCAGGTTACGCACGTCGATGTTGCTGACTTTGTGGCCCGAACCAGATCCTCTTGGGATGTTCCCGGAAAGCTGGCGATCGTAACAGCGATGAGACCCAAGTGCTCGACACCCCGACCTCGGCCCGTTAAACCACCAGCCGAACTCCTGGGTACTCAGACGATCCACGGCATCGAGGCGAATGGCCGCCGCGTAACCTGGAATATTCCAGCAGGAGCGGCAGGGAACACGGTGCCTTCCGTGCGCACCTCCGAGACATGGTTCGCCGCCGCTCCGGGTTTATGGACTTTGCTGGTCCGCCGTATCAGCGATTCACCGCGATATAAAAGCACTACAGAATTGGTCAACGTCACGCGAACCGAGCCCGATCCAGCCATATTTCGGCCGCCGCAGGGCTACGAGATTGTCAACAAGAGCGAGCCTCCCTGCCCGACCGACTCGACAAATGGCGAAATGAAATAGTTCTCCGCTCAAAGCTCTCCGCTCTTGATCGAGATGCCAGAGGTCCGCCGGCTTCGGCATCGCCCGAACTCTAGCGCCTATGCGTTGGAAGGCGGTTAGCAAGAATCGGTTGGTCTTGAGGAGCGACAATTCAGAATAACTGTTGCAACATCGCGATATCGCTCATTGACCCCAGCGAGGGGATTTTGAGCGCTCTGGCCTGATAACAACATTTAAGCTTCTGATTTTCGGTGACTCGAAAGAGCGGGCGCCCCCGTGCTACGCTTCTGGCCGTGAAGCCTTTCGGCGCCAAACAACGTTCACTCCTAAAGCGACATTCAGCGGCAATACTCATCGCTGTTGCTTGGGCGTTCGGAAACGCTAAGACTCATGTGGCGGACAGGCACGCTCCATCGATCATCGTGCGGTTTGAACCGGTCATGATAAATGGCCGCAATGCATTCCATGTGATCGAGTCTTTTCGTGCCCAGCAGCCGGAGACTGAGATCATCGTGCCAAACCACTGGGTAGCGCAGCGCACCTGGAAGATCAGACGCAGAACCTCAAAATCGACTCTCCCGGAGCGGCGCTAACCAACCATCCCATAGATGACGGTCACAGAGTTCTTCATGCCCGCACTGGAGAGCGCGTTCAACTGAGTTACGACATCGTGCCGCAGCAAACGGAATGGTTTCGTCATCCGCAGGAGCACATGGCCATCATTAACACGGATTACTTCCTCTTCAATCCAGAAAATGCGCTCGTCTATCCCGAAATGCCGCGTACCGGGGAAGTGGACGTGAGCTTTGATTGGCGTGCGCTGCCCAAGAACATCCCGGTCATTACCAGCTTCGGCACAATCCCAGGCGGTGGAAAGCAGCGGGTGATCCACGCGACAGCGCCCTGGTTTCAGATTCTCGAATGTCTGTTGGCCGGGGGAAACTTCCGCATCTCCGAAAGTATTGCAAACGGAACGACTGTCGTGCTGGCAATTCGGGGCATCTGGAAATTCAGTGACGCAGACGCACTCAGAGACGTGCAGCGGATCCTTGAGGAAGAGAACCGGTTCTGGCGTGCCGTTCCCATGCACTATTTCTTGGTGACCCTAGCACCCTTCGACGACCGCTCAGATGACAACGATGGCAGCGGTTTCTTGAATGCTTACATGCTGTTTCTTTCGCACGAGGACACGATGGACGCCGAGCGGTTGCAGTTGATGGCACATGAGATGTTTCATCACTGGAACCCAAGCGGTATGGGGACACGCGGTGCCGATGAAGTTGCCCAGTGGTTCGCCGAAGGATTCACCGTGTATTACGCAGGGGTGATTCCCCTACGCAGTGGCCTGACAACCTATTCGGAGTATCTCGATTACTTAAACCGTTGGCTGCGCCGTTACGACACCTCTCCGCTCCGCGGCATCAAGGAAGAAGCTTGGAAAACACTATCGCACACTTCGGGTGAGGGTTACACATTGTCGTATGAACGCGGTGCAGCCATCGCGTTATGGGCGGATGCGTCGATTCGCATTCGCAGCAACGGTAAGAGTTCGCTGGACGATGTAATGTTTGATCTGGTTCACCAGAGCGAGACTCAGATTCCCGCGCCGGATTTTACGGAGCAGCGCGTTCTCGCTGCATTCTCTCCGTATCTATCAGAAGACGAAATGCGGCAATTGCGCAGCATGGCTATTGATGGCGCAGATGTGCCTTTCCCCGAGAAGCAGGGTCGCTGCGCTGTCCGTCAAAGCGAGACGCAGGCCGTCGTCGATCCGGGCTTCGACCAGACAGCGAGTTTCGCGGCGAAACGTATGACCGGCGTCGTGCAGGATGGGCCTGCCTACCGTGCAGGCGTTCGCAATGGGCAGGAGTTGTTTCGGTGGTCCATCTACTACGAGGATCCGTCCAAAGACGCGTTGCTGGGTGTTGTGATAGACGGACAGAGGAAGATGATTACGTTTTCGCCCGCGAAGCAGGCCCATCTCGAACAGTATCGCGTCAGTGGCGAAGCACCCAATAACCGCACTCCATTTTGACCCAAATGCGCCAAGCAAGGCACAGTTGGCGAAAAATCTCTATTTACGCTCATGTTGCGGAGCAACCGATGAAGAGATTGTGCTTTGTGGCCGAACCGACGGATTGTTTCAATCTGAAAGGCGACTGGGTTGTAATGGCCCACAACCTCGATGACGTCGGAGACGTGGAGCAGGTTAGTGGTCCCTTCCCCACTCAGACGGAAGCTGAAGGCGAAGCGGAGCGACTTGAACACTCACCGCAGTTGTGACCGACCGTCAGTTGGCGAAACATCCCTGTTACGCTCAAAACCCCCGCCAAGGGGTGAACAGCCGGCGCAAGCTTGTGCTCACATCAATCAGATCACAGGCTTAGAAGCGGACTCCGAAGGTAAGGGGCAGGACAACTGTATCAACGCTACGGGTGAATGCACGATGATACCGAACCTCGACGTAGAGGTTCGCCCGGGACTCTCCGAGACGAAATGTCAATCCGCCACCCATATTAAAACCAGGTGCGGATACCGTTCGCGAGCCAACCGTCACGTCTGTGGGATAGATGCCGTCCACACACTGCACATTCCACCACTCCCAAAACGGCGCACACACTGTGCCCTCCTGCAAAATGGTTTGCTTAGCCTCGAGGGTGCGGCGGTACCATCCTCCACCTCCAATCAGATAAGCTCCTTTTGCCCCGCCGATCGATGTACCTACCATCAGGTTACCGCTCAAAGCCTACAACCTGCCTCTTATATCGGAAACCCCAACCTGCTTGATGATGTCTTGATTCACTGGAATCCCCTGAAACATGAACTCGGCATTCATTTTTAGGTGGGCTCGCAGATTTGGCCCACCTCCGACGACGAGATCGTAGGAGTTGTGCACGAAGTTGGCGGTTGTACTGAGAGGAAATCCGGGACCGGCGCCGAAGTTGAAGTTGAAACTTTGAGCGCAGGCGGGTAGCGCCAGCAAGAACAACACCAGCGCCGTCCAGTGATAGTTGGTTAGGGCCACCTTCTGCCAACCCCAAGGTGTTCCATGGGTTCCATGTCGTCCTTGTCCACCACAGAGCAAATGCGCAGGAAGGCATTTCCTGACCTAAGCGAAGTAGCAACTGCTTCCTATTCGTCTTCGTCGGGGACCTAGGTCCAGTTTTTATTTCAAGGGAGATGCGCGGCCCTTCGCCACTGGGGAAATCCCTAGGATGCCAGCACCGTGGCCCGGTCTGCCTCGACGAACACCGAACTGGATCAGACTCAGTTTGTGAAAAATCGCCATAAACTCATCTTCCGATCAGTTTCGAAGGCTTCAGATTTGGAGTGAATCGAAAGGAGTCGAAATTTGAGTGCTGAGGCCTGTTTACAACAGCAGCCCTAACGAAGCGTGAAATCTTTTCTGCATCAAATAGAATGTATGAGGTGGGCATGGCTACGCCATCATCACTCCAAGCGCGAATGAAAAAAGCGGATTCGCCGAAAATAATCAGACCCCAAACAGGGCTCTCAACCCACCTCCATTTCTCATAAGCCAGTGCATGACCGGTCAGTCGTGGATGTCAGGGAGTGACAACAAACTGGACGTGCAGGTTATCTGGTCTGCGCTTCCAGCGAATGCACCCTGGTCCGTGCCACCGGTGAACGTTCCCGTCGAAGACGCCCGGGTTAACTGGATGTAATCCGATTGCGGGGTAGCGAAGAACTCCGGGTCGGCGCTGGAAACGCTGACGGTCAGCGTCTTACCAGAGGTCGAAAGACATGCGGCGCCGCTCGTGTTTAAGATGACCGTGTCAGCGGTCTTCGTGAAGCCCGACCACGTCGTGCACTTGTTCTCCCCTGGCACAGTAAGGGCTGGCGCAACGAAAGTCGTGCCACCGCCGCCGAAGCCGCCGGCCGTCGCAATGCAGAATGAGCCGCCACCTGGAAAGGTCTGGCCGGGGGCGAAGGTGATCACGCCCTTATTGCTGATCTTCAGTCCTGTCTCCGTAGGGGCGGCAGTGCCCGAACCGTAGAGCAGGTTCAGCGTACCGCTTGGAGCCGCCGTATCATTTCCGGCTGGCTCGGCTTGCAGTTGGAACGTCTGAGCTACGGCGGTCGAGGTCGTGCTGTTAAACGCCGATGCTACGAATCCCTGGGACCGTGAATTCTTGCCGCCGGCGGCCGTTGCCGCCCCGGCGGCCGGCAGGGTCAATTTGCCAAGGACATTGAGGCCTGTCGTTCCAGTCTGAGTAAGGATGGAGCTCTGAATATTGGTCGCCGTCGTGAAGAGGGGGATCGCATTCACCGTTCCGCCCGTCGTCGTGACGTTGGAAGAAGTCGCAGGACTCGTTTGATCTGTCGTCTGTGCCAAGGTCAGAGAGGTTAGTGAAAGAACCAGCAGCCAGAATGCAGCCACCACGCGAGCGATGTGGATCTTCATGAGAATTTCTCCTTTGCTGTACTGCGCGGCATGATGCCGCCACGTTTGCGAAATGTCCATGGAGGCGGTCTGAAGCGGCCTGAATTGACCTGAAGAGCATCGCCCGGGGGAACTTGAGTGAGAGGCCTGCTAACGCCAGTTATCCCCTTGGAAGAGCCTTTGCTTCAAAAGGAGTTAATTGGGGCCGGCGTCAGGCTCGAGCACTTCTAGCCATTACAGCTCCTATCTCAGGCTGTTGGCTTGTCCCAACCAACGGGGCACCCGCTTCTTGTACATAAGATAGGCCTGACCGAATGCTGCTTCCAAAGTCCGTTCTTCCCGAGGCACAATTACGAAATTCACAACTAGGAGCAGTGCGATACATCCCAGAAAAACGCCCGAGCTTCCAAAGAACAGCGCCCACCCCAGCCATAATGCTAGTTCCGCGACATACATCGGATTCCGCGTAAATCGATAAGGCCCATCGGTGATCAAGACCGAGGGCACCAGGCCGAGCCTCACGGCATTCGGTGCATGCGAAATTCCTGTGATCAGTGTCCAGATAAGGAGAGCCGTGGCCACGCCGACCAGAATCAGTCCGAGCAAATTCCAGAACCCGGGCGACCCGTGTACCCAACCATAGCGATGGGTGAGCTTGGAGATCGCCCACGGAACCGCTCCATGCGCAAGCGGTATCACAATCAGACAGACAAATAGCGCCAGCAGGATAGCCATCCATCGGGGAATGACAATTCCGTTCGGCGGTCTGGATTTAGGAACTCCAGACGGACTCATAATGGGCAGACAAAAGGAAAGTGCTTGCTCTGGCAGTATATGCGCGAACCCGAACGGCTGAAACGAGTAACGTTCGTCAGGCTCCAGCAACGAAATGCCAGCGGGATTGTGTCGCGCTCAACGGTGGCTGCTGATAAATCTCCATTACGCTCATCAATTCCCCTCGACCCCCTTAGTTCCCCTTCCCCTCAACTCCCCGCCCCCGGCCCGCGCACATCGTATTCTCCACTTGTTCACTAGACATTGTTGGTTCAGGGGCAGGAATTTTCCCGCTCCAATAGCTATCCCTCTCCCATCGTTTGACGCTGCTCTCCTTTAGTCTTTACACTCAAGATGAACGGCGTGTGAACAGGATTGGTCCTTAAGCTTGAGGCCCCTCAGATCCGGCCGGATTTTGCGGTTTAAGCCGAAAGGGCAAACGTGAGTCCCACAGAAACAGTCGACGCGAAACAAGACGGCATCAAACGCGAGATTTCGGTCGAAATTCCCGCCGAAGACGTCGCTCGCGAAATGGAAGTGATCGTCCAGAAGTATCAAAAGGTAGCGCGCCTGCCGGGCTTCCGCTCCGGCCACGTCCCCCCCTCCATCATCAAGCAGCGCTTCAAAGAAGATCTGAAGAGCGACGTGGTTGAAGCTCTCGTCCCGCGCTACTTCCGCAAAGAAGCCGAAAAGCTGGGAATGATTCCGGTCTCCCAACCGCGCGTCACTGACCTGCACATTCACGACGGTGAACCGCTGCGCTTCAAGGCCAGCTTCGAAGTCCTGCCTGAAATCGTGGTCGAAGGCTACAAAGAGCTTCGCGCCGAGCATCCTGAAATCGTCGTAAAGGACGAAGACGTCGAAGCGGCAGTCGACAGCGTCCGCGAGCAGCATGCCACCTACACCTCGGTTGAAGGACGTCCTCTGGCCGACGGCGACTTCGCTCAGTCCTCGATGGACGGCAAGCCCAAACAGGACGACGGCACCTCCCAGCCCGTGCACATGGACGAAGTCCTCATCGAAATCGGCGGCAAGAACACGGTTGCCGAGTTCACCGAGCACCTGCGCGGCGCCAATGCTGGAGACGAGCGCGAGTTCGAAGTCAGTTATCCCGGAGACGTTGCCGACAAGCGTCTGGCCGGCAAGACCTTCGTCTACACCGTCAAGATTCAGGGCATCAAGCAGAAGAACCTGCCCGAACTGAACGACGACTTCGCGAAGGAACTCGGCGACTTCACCAGCCTCGACCAGGTGCGCAAGCAGATTCGCGAAAACATGGAACATGAGCGCAAGCACGATGCTGAGCGCGAAGCCAAAGACAAACTTGTCGCCGAACTCGTCAAGCGCAATGATTTCGAAGTGCCGGAATCACTGGTCGATCGGCAAATCGATGTGCGTCTCGAACGTGGCCTGCGCGCGCTCGCGGCACAAGGCATGAAGATGGAAGACCTCAAGAAGATGGACCTTCCCCGCCTGCGGGTGGGCCAGCGTGATCAGGCGGTGCAGGATGTAAAGTCGTCGTTGTTACTGGAACGCGTCGCGGATCTGGAAAAAATCGAGGTTGGCGAGGACGAACTCAATCATGAGATTGAAGCCCTTGCCCAGCAATCGAAACAGACTCCCGAGGCGATCCGCGCTCGTTTGACACAGGATGGGGGCCTCGATAGAATCCGGAACAGAATCCGCAGCGAAAAGACCCTCGATTTTCTGTATCACCAGTCCGCGTAACTCGAGAAAGACGCGGGCCACTTTCGATCCTCCCCAGCAAGCCAGCCGTTAGGTCGGGGCGGAGTGTGACAGGTGAACATGAAGCAAAATGATGGAAACAAGAACGACGCGCAAATGATGCTCGTTCCTATGGTCATCGAGCAGACCGGGCGGGGCGAACGCGCCTACGATATCTATTCCCGACTGCTGCGCGACAACATTATCTTCATCGGCACACCCATTGACGACAACATCGCCAACCTGGTGATCGCCCAAATGTTGTTTCTGGCTCAGGAAGATCCCGAGAAAGACATCCAGCTTTACATCAACTCTCCCGGAGGCTCCATCACCGCCGGCATGGCGATCTATGACACCATGCAGTACGTCAAAAACGACGTGATGACGCTGTGCGTGGGACAGGCCGCCTCCATGGCCGCGTTACTATTGGCATCAGGCGAACCTAAAAAAAGATTGGCACTTCCGAATTCGCGGATTCTAATACATCAGCCCTCCATGGGAGGTTTGTCGGGACAAGCCACCGACATTGACATCCACGCCCGCGAGATCCTGCGTATGCGCGAGATTACGAACCAGTTACTCTCGAAGCATAGCGGTCAGAAGCTGGACAAGGTCGAAAAGGATGTCGAGCGCGACTTCATCATGAACGCGCAGCAGGCTAAAGAATATGGAATCATAGACGATATCATCTATAAGACGGCAAAAGCGGTATGATCTGCCTTCGCTCCTGACAAGCGGTCGGTGGCGAAAAAAGCGGAACGGCGGAACGGGCGTAAGACGCTGGGATCCCAATCATGCCTAAGAAACATTAAGGAGTAGAGCCGAGTGAAAACCAAGTCGGGCTCCGACGAGATTCTGCGCTGTTCGTTCTGCCACAAATCGCAGGACGCTGTAGCCAAACTGATCTCGTCGCCCAGCGATTATCCGCGCGCTTATATTTGCGACGAGTGCGTAGCGGTCTGTAATTCCATTCTGGAAGACGACCGCACGGCCACTCCTCAGACCACGACCCCCAACCAACTGCCCAAGCCCCAGGAAGTGAAAACCTTCCTCGATGAGTATGTCATCGGGCAAGAGCAGACCAAGAAGAAGCTGGCGGTCGCCGTCTACAACCACTACAAGCGCATCTTCATGAACCGCCAGAAGACCGGCGACGGCATCGAACTGAGCAAGTCGAACATCATGCTCATCGGTCCGACCGGAACTGGCAAAACGCTTCTGGCGCAGACGCTGGCTCGCATGCTCGACGTGCCCTT
Source organism: uncultured Acidobacteriaceae bacterium (assembly GCA_963710885.1). Classification (GTDB taxonomy): domain Bacteria; phylum Acidobacteriota; class Terriglobia; order Terriglobales; family Acidobacteriaceae; genus Sulfotelmatobacter. Next base: position 86,051 of record CAVQCF010000045.1, on the reverse strand, counting down.
CGCCATTGTCGATGCCACCACACTCACTGAAGCCGGCTATGTCGGCGAAGATGTCGAAAATATCATCCTCAAACTGCTGCAGGCGGCCGACGGCGACGTCAGCCGTACCCAGACGGGCATCATCTACATCGATGAAGTCGACAAGATCGGCCGCAAGGACGAGAACCCCTCGATCACCCGCGACGTTTCCGGCGAAGGCGTCCAGCAGGCCCTTTTAAAGATTCTGGAAGGTACCATCGCCAACGTTCCGCCACAGGGGGGACGCAAGCATCCGCACCAGGAATTCACTCCGGTCGACACCACGAACATTCTGTTCATCTGCGGCGGAGCCTTCGTTGGCCTCGACAAGATCATCTCTCGCAGAATCGGCAAGAAATCGCTCGGCTTCCGTAGCGGCGAAGATGCCGACAAGGAAGATTCGATCACCTCCAAGAAGCGCACCCAGGAGCTGCTGACCGAGATTCAGCCTGAAGACCTCATCAAGTTCGGCCTGATTCCCGAGTTTGTCGGCCGCCTGCCGGTCATCGGCATGCTGGAAGACCTCGACGAATACGCGCTGATCGAAATTCTGACCCGTCCGAAGAATGCCATCGTCAAACAGTACCAGCGCCTGTTCGAGTTCGAGAACGTGCGCCTCAAGTTCAACGATGAGGCCCTGCGGGCCATCGCGCGTCAGGCCATGGCACGCAAGGTCGGAGCGCGCGGGCTGCGCATGATTCTCGAAGAACTCATGCTCGACCTCATGTTCAACCTGCCCAGCCAAAAGAAGCTGAAAGAGTTCGAAGTCACGCGGGAAATGGTGGAGAAGCGCACCGCTTCCTTTGCCACCGTGATGGAAAAGGCTGGGTAAGTACCGAATAGCGCAATTTTCTGCGACTTGATCGGTAAGTGCTATGTCGCCGAACGTGCAGGGCGCGGTAGAATCTGGTAGGGCTGTCTGTTTGACCGTTAGCTTGGACCCCAGGGAGACTCAGTGACCACATCCAAGGAAAAGTTCGAATCCAGGAAGCTGCCCATGATGCCCATCCGGGACGTGGTCATCTTCCCCTTTATGATGACGCCGTTCGTGGTGGGCCGCGAATCGAGCGTGCGAGCCTTGGAAGAGGCGCTGGCGGCCGACAAGAAGATCTTCCTCGCCACCCAGCACGATGCCTCCATCGATGAACCGAAGGCCAATGAGATCTACCAGGTCGGCACGATCGTTAACATCGTGCAGAGCCTCAAGCTCCCCGACGGCAACATTAAAGTCCTAGTCGAGGGTGTCGAACGCGGCAAGATTCTCCAGGTCGTCGACACCGAAGGCTTCATGCAGGCCACGGTTCGCGTCGCCCGCTATGGCACCGAACCCAATCCCGCGCTCGAAGCCAGCATGCAGCGCGTTACTTCCCTCTTCGAACAGTATGTAAAGCTGTGCCAGGCCCTGAACTACGAGACCATGATTTCGGCCGTGCGCATGGAAGATCCCGCCAAGCTGACCGACGTCATCTCCGCCAACCTGCAGCTCTCCATTGAGGAGAAGCAGGAACTGCTGGAGATCTTCGACCCGTCTGAGCGCCTCACCCGCATCGCCGACGTGCTTGACATCGAAATCGAGAAACTGAACGTCGACCGCACCATCCAGTCGCGCGTGAAGCGCCAGATGGAAAAGGCCCAGAAAGAGTATTACCTCAACGAGAAGATCAAGGCCATCCAGAAGGAACTGGGCCGCGGCGAAAAGAGCGAATTCGACGAACTCAAGAAGAAGATCGAATCCGCCGGCATGCCGAAAGAAGTCAAAGACAAGGCCCTGCAGGAACTCAAGAAACTCGAAGCCATGCCGCCGATGTCGGCTGAGTCCACGGTTTCCCGCAACTACCTCGACTGGCTGCTGGCCGTGCCGTGGAAGAAGCGCTCCAAGGAAATCCGTAATATTTCCCGCGCTGAAAAGGTTCTGAACGAAGACCACTATGGCCTCGAGAAAATCAAGGAACGCATCCTTGAATTCCTCGCCGTGCGCCAACTGGTCAAGAATCCCAAAGGCTCGATCCTCTGTTTTGTCGGGCCTCCGGGCGTTGGCAAGACCTCGCTGGGCATGTCAATCGCCAAGGCCACCGGACGCAAGTTCGTCCGCATGTCGCTGGGTGGCGTGCGCGATGAGGCCGAAATCCGCGGCCACCGCCGCACCTACATCGGCGCCCTGCCCGGCCAGATCATCCAGATGATGAAGAAGGCCGGCACCAAGAACCCGGTCTTCATGCTCGATGAAGTCGACAAGATGTCGATGGACTTCCGCGGCGATCCCTCTGCCGCCCTGCTCGAAGTGCTCGACCCCGAGCAGAACTTCATGTTCGTAGACCACTACCTCGACGTCGAATACGACCTTTCGCAAGTCTTCTTCGTAGCTACCGCGAACGTGATGCACACCATTCCCGCGGCCCTGCAAGACCGCATGGAAGTGCTCCGCCTGCACGGCTACACCGAACAGGAAAAAGTCGAAATCGCCAAGCAGTTCCTGGTCAAGAAGCAGATGCTCGCCGCCGGCCTCTCGGAGAAGAACATCAAGTTCACCGACGAAGCCATCACCGGACTCATCCGCTCCTACACGCGCGAAGCCGGAGTCCGCAACCTGGAACGCGAAATCGGCAACGTCTGCCGCAAAGTCGCCCGCAAGGTTGTTAAAGAAGGCGAGAATTACAACATCACCATCACCGGCGAGAACGTCAACGACTTCCTCGGCGTCATTAAATACCGCGACACCTTGGCTCATGAAAAGTCCGAAGTCGGCCTCGTCACCGGCCTGGCTTGGACCGAAGTCGGCGGCTCCATCCTGAGCACCGAAGCCAGCGTCGTCGACGGCAAAGGCAAGCTCACGTTGACTGGCAAACTCGGCGACGTCATGCAGGAGTCCGCGCAGGCCGCCATGTCCTACGTGCGCTCGCGCGCGCAGCGTCTTGGCCTCAGCCGCGACTTCTACCGCAACCTCGATCTCCACGTACACGTTCCCGAAGGCGCCATTCCGAAAGACGGCCCCTCGGCAGGCATCACCATCGCCACGGCCATCTCCAGCGCGCTCAGCAAGATTCCCGTGCGCCGCGATCTGGCCATGACCGGCGAGATCACGCTACGCGGCAAGGTTCTACCCATCGGCGGACTCAAAGAAAAGCTGCTCGCCGCACACCGCGCTGGCCTATTCGAAGTGATTCTGCCCAAGGACAACGAGAAAGACGTCGCTGAAGTCCCCGAAAATCTGCGCACCGCGATGAAACTCCATTTCGTCGATACCATGGACCAGGTCTTGCAGATCGCTTTGGAGTCTCCGCTGCCGAAGCAACTGGACGAAGAAACCGCGCAACCGATCGCGCCCCTTACCACCGGAACCACCGAAGCACCCACAGCCCATCAGTAGCGCAACTCTGATCGTCATTGAAAAAGGCCCGCTCATGCGGGCCTTTTTGATTCTCCTGCAACCCTTCCCGTGGTGTGGAGTATCCCCCCTCCGCCGGGCAGGGCAAAACGGACGTCCACTTCCTCCCCAGCAGTCAGCGTCGCACGCGCCGTTTCGTTCTGGGCATCGGTCTGCAGCCCAATCCCGCCTTCCGCTCAGATTCACAATGAGCGCTTCGGTAAAGGGCTGCGTGCGCGTGCTGACCCTGGCCAGGATTCGAACCGGCTCGCGGTGCTGCTTCCGCCGTCGCGCCACAGTGGCACAGTAGGCCGCCCGCAGGCAGCGTTCGATCTGCACCGCCGATGCTGGTTTACGAATCAGAAAGTGCACTCCCGCGGCAAACCCCGGCCGCAAATCCAACAAGTCGCGCACGATCGCCACCAGCACGCACTCCTGGTTCTTCTTCGATTTCCGCACCGCACAAAGGAAATCCGCCAGATTGTCGATCTCGCGCCAGTCCACAATAATCACGTCAAACTCGTGTTCTTGAATCAGCGTCAGTGCCGCTTCGCAATTGCCCACAATCTTCGGCGCCACCCGCAAGTGGTTCAGTACGTTTCGGGTGATCCCCGTGAATTGTACGTCGGCGCAAAGCAGCAAAGTGCGCATTTCAAGTGTCGTCTTTCGGATGTCTTCCATTTGAGTCTCCCGTGCTGCTACTGACTCAATCGGCGGCTGTGGACCAAGGTTGAATGCCCAACCGAAACCGGCGAGGGGCGTCCGGTTACCGAGCTTGCTACGTCTTCGCCGGCAACTCTCCAAATGATGGTGCGGCGAAGAATTCAAGTCGCGATGGCCTCCTTCGTGATCCTTCGTGTCCTTCGTGGTTTATGGTTTTGCGAGTCAAGAGCCCGCAGCTGCGCTTGCCAATTTCCCGCCCCGCGTTGCACACTTGAGCATGAGGGTTCTCTCCCGCTTCATGGCGTCGGCGACGGACGCCGCGCATTTCCCCGTTCCTACCCTGCCGGAGATCGCCTTCCTCGGCCGCTCGAACGTCGGCAAATCCAGCGTCATCAACTCCCTCGTTGGGGATAAGGTGGCCCGCACCAGCTCGACCCCCGGACGCACCCGCGCTATCAACTTCTTTGAGATTCGCTGGCCCGGAAAGCCGCGTCCCGAGCTGATCTTCGCCGATCTCCCCGGCTACGGCTACGCCAAGATTTCGCGCGAGATTTCCCAGGAATGGCCGAAGTTCATCGAGCCTTACCTCAACGAGCGCCCCACCCTGTGCTTGAGCGTCGTTCTGGTCGATTCCAACGTCCCGCCCCAACAGAGCGACCGCCAACTTTTGGACTTCCTTACCGCCTCCGACCGCGAATTCCTGCTCGTCGCCACCAAAAGCGATCGCCTCTCTAACAATCGACTGAACGGCGCCCTCCGCACGTTGACCCAGCAATATCCCACCACCCGCCTCCTTCCCTTCTCCGCCAAAACCGGTGCGGGACGCGATGAACTCTGGAAGCAGATCCGGCAAGTCGCGCAGCAAATGACCGAAACCGACGTCTCCTCGGGCACTTCCCTCCCTTAAGGTTTTCTTAACTACAGCGTTTCACGCCCCATGCCTAATGCTCAGGTCTGTTCCTCCCGATAGACATACCAGAGTTTCTGGCAACGCTCGCTTTTTGAACGAACCGCGCCGGAACCGACATTCCACAGGAGCGGAGACTTGCCCTCCGGCTGCGGGAAGACTTATGGCACAGGAAATCGACGAAGGCGTTGCCTACTTAAGGGCCTTAAAGCAATCGGCCGGTCCAGTCGCCGCGACCGCCGCCCCGCCAGCACTCGACCCCAACCTGGGGGCGACCCCCATCTCACCCACTACCGCTGCCGACTCCGGCGACAGCTTCAAGGGCGCGGAAAAACGTCGCAGTCCCCACTTCGAGTGCGAAGGCAGCGCCGAAATGTGCGAGGCCGGACTCGACGTAAGGACCTGGGCCACCTTCAGCGACATCAGCCTGCACGGCTGTTAGGTGGAAGTGCCGGCCACCTATCGGGCAGGAACCGTCCTGCACATGAAGCTCGAAGCCAACGGCGTGCGCCTCGAGACCCAAGGCAACGTACGCGTCAGCTATCCCTACCTCGAATGGGGATTGCCTTCGTGGAAATGTCGGACGAAAACCAGTCCCGGTTGCGCGAACTGCTGGCCCCCATCACTCGGCCGACCGTGATCCTGGGTCCGGGAATCGCTTCCTCCGTTTCCTGCGGTGGGCCACTGAGTGCCATACCCACAATCACAAATCCTCAGGCCGCTCTCGATGCTCTCACCGAATTCTTCGAAAGCCGCCAGATGTTAATGCGCGAAGACTTCCTCCGAATCCTTCGCCAGAGCCAAACCACCGAGCCGCGGATGAAGATTCAAACCTCTGAGTATTCACTTCTGATCCGCGCCCTACGCCCCGATAGTTACCTGTCAGGACCGCTTCGGTTCCCACCAAACGCCCCGCCATTTATGATGAAACGGCATGGCTCTCTATCTCATCACTGGCATTGGCGGCTTCATCGGCTCGTCTCTCGCACGCGAACTTCTTTCCCGCGGCGAGCAGGTACGCGGCGTCGACAACTTCTCGACCGGCAAGCGCGAAAATCTCAGCGACATTCTGGATCGCATCGATTTCCGCGAAGCGGATATCACCGACCTCGACGCGATGCACAAAGCCTCCGTCGGCGTTGACTATGTCCTGCATCAGGCGGCAATTCCCTCTGTCCCGAAATCCGTTCTCGACCCTCTAGGCAGCAACCGCGCCAATGTCGACGGCACCGTCAACGTGCTGGTGGCGGCGCGCGACGCGAAAGTAAAACGTTTGGTGTTTGCCGCGTCGTCCTCCGCCTACGGAGACACCCCGACCCTACCCAAGCACGAGGCCATGAAGCCCGATCCCATTTCGCCCTACGCTGTGGCGAAACTAGCGAGCGAACACTACCTCGTCTCTTTCTATCGCTGCTACCAGCTCGAAACCGTGGCTTTGCGCTACTTCAACATCTTCGGACCGCGGCAGGATCCCTCTTCTCCCTACTCCGGCGTGCTCGCCAAGTTCATCACTGTGATGCTCAAGGGCGACCAGCCCGTCATTTATGGCGACGGCGAACAAAGCCGCGACTTTACCTACATCGACAATGCCGTCCAAGCCAATCTTCTGGCCTGCAAAGCGCCCGCCGCCAAAGCTGCCGGGCAGATGTTCAACGTAGCCACCGGCCGCCGAGTCACGCTCAACGAAACCTTCAAGCTCCTGCTGCCCCTGACCTCCTACACCGGACAACCGAAGTACGGCCCCGAGCGCGGCGGCGACATCAAGCACTCACTCGCCGACATCTCCAAAGCCGAAACCGGTCTCGGCTACAAACCCACTGTCGATTTCGAAGAAGGCCTGCGCCGTACGGTGGACTGGTATCGGCGAAAGTGAGTCCGGCCATAACGCCCGCGTTTCTAAGTGTGCGATTGTGTACAATTTTGAACAGCACCGAGTGAGCCCCTGTTGTAGTCTCGGAGAACTGGCGTGAAAGGGTCGATGCAACCTCACTCGACGTGTGCTTCCCCACGGGACCGCAAACGGCCCCCTTCGTCCATTCCTGTTGTGATCGCCCTGCTCAGCTGGGTAGCTCTGATCCCCGTACCCAAGCTCATGAGCGCCGATTCGGGATCCGCGCCACCGTCGTTACCACCCATCTCTCTGTCCGCCGACCAGGTCGTGGACAACCTCGTGCGCAAGAATCAGGAGCGCGCGCAGGCCCTGATGCACTCCGAGGGAACGCGCGTCTATCACCTCGCCTACCGGGGGTTCCCCAGCGACCGCGACGCAGAAATGACCGTAAAGGCCACCTACGACAGCCCATCCTCGAAGGAATTCAAAATCGTTTCCGAGAGCGGATCGAAGTTGATTCTGAATCGCGTCTTCAAGAAACTTCTGGACGGCGAAAAAGAGGCGGCCCAGCCGGCAGTCAACGCCCGGACGCAGTTGAATCGCGACAATTACGACTTTGAACTCGTGGGTTACGAGCTTTCAAACACCGGAGGCCAATACGTGCTGCACGTCACGCCGAAATCCCGCAGCAAATACGTCTATCTGGGTAAGGTGTGGGTGGATGGAGTCGATTTCGCTGTCACCCGCATCGAAGTCGAACCGAGCCAGAATCCGTCCTTTTGGACAAAGAAGAGTGAGATCCATCACGAGTACAAAAAGGTCGGAGCCTTCTGGCTGCCCGCGCGCAATGAATCAGTCAGCTACATTCGCCTCGGGGGACGCGCCACTCTGACCATCGAGTACACAGATTATCGCGTGAGAGCCGCCGGCCAACCGTCAGAGCATTAACCACTGCCGTGCTGTTGGCGAAAATCACACCCAGGACCCGATGAGCGGTTAATCGCGAACCCGCCATCGACAAGAATTCCGGAAGCCGACAGCCGAAGCCCTCTCATTACGTTGGTTATCTACGGCAACGTTACCGCCACCGCTAGAGTGAGTGCATGACACTTTCCTCGATGGTAGTCTCGCGCGACTGGCAGGAAGTCAGTGTTCTGGAATGCATCCTCGGCGGTCTTCACATGGACGTCTCAGTCGAGAACGAACCGCAGCGAGCCATGGCTCGGCTCAACAAATCCAAGATCGACGCTCTCATCGTGGACTGCGATCTCAACGGAAGCTCGCAATTCCTGCGCGAACTGCAGAGCGCGGAAAATCCCAGAACCGTGCCCCTGGTCATCATGGGCAGCCCGCGCTGCAGTCAGAACCTCGACCAGAGCGGCGCGCTCTTCGCCTTCGAGAAACCCATTTCAGTCGAGCAGGCCGTGCGCACGCTCTCCGCAGCCCGCAGCATGATTCTCGACGGACGCCTCCGTTATCATCGCGCAGGCCTCGAAGTTCCCGTGTCGCTCAGTTCCAGGGGACAGAAACCGGTGGATGCATTCCTGATTAACGTGAGCCAGGGGGGAATGCAGATTCACACCAAGGACCCGGTCGAGCCCGTGAAGTCTCTGCAAGTCTCCTTCGACTTGCCGGGCGCACGCTCGGGCCTCAAGGCCAAAGCAGAAATCGCCTGGCAGGACAAGCGCGGCAACACCGGCATCCGCTTCGTAAAGCTCGCGCGCCAGCAGCAGCGCACCTTGCAACTCTGGCTGGCGCAGCAGTATTTCGCGAACTAAATTGTCGCAAACGAGAGTGAGAAACTGAGGCGTCGTTCCAGTTCCACCCGAACCTCAGCGAAAGCGGGCATCCGCTTCTTCCTCTTCGAGATCACACCCCACCAGGCGCGCCAATCGAGCGCCGGGGCTCGATCCTCCGAATATCTGAAAGAATCCCCAATACAACGCGGCCACCACTGCCGCGCCCACTCCCATCGTGGCGAACGGACGGGGTGGAGGTTCCCCGGTTACCGCCAGAAATACCAGCGCAAACTGCAGCAGAGCTGCCACCACCACCAGTGTATTGATCGTCCACACCAGGCCCCGCCCCGAGAGCGGCTGCGAAAGCCAGTCGAGTTGAGCGGGCGCTGGTAGGGTCGCCTCATCGCGGGCATACGATGGCTGCAAGGAATCGGGGCGCAGCGGTAATTCGATGACCTTCAGCGGCGCCGCCGAGAGCATCAGCCCATCCTCTTCCTCGGCCACTACGGGAACGGCGAACATGCTTCCGGCACGACTTCCATGTGCAGCCGCGCCTTCCAGCAGATCGCCAAGAATCCACTCGTTGATCTGGCGTGTCATTCGCGGTGGCAAGTCCAGAAATCGGATGCCGCACTGCCCGGAGAGCGTAGACCACGTCACTTCCCCGCGCGTTTCCACCCGCAACCGCGGGTCGCGCAATTCAAAGCGCACTCGCACCTCTAGTCGCGGAGGAGGAGCTGCCACCGCCTGCACTCCGATGCCGTCGTGGGTCAGATTGCGGACAATACCGCCGTTCGCCTGGTCGATCGTGACGTAGGTGAGTGTGCGCAGCTCGTGCCGATGCTTCGCCCTGGCTTGCCGCGCGGTAGATGTTCCTGCGTCCATATCGATGCACCACCGGAGATCAGGTCGGCCAGGGCCCTATTCGCTGAATGTTATCTCCGATCGCTCGTACCCTCTTAGTAACTATGATGGTTCAAACTGTAATCCCAGTCGAAAGAAACATAGCGTGCCACCTCTCAGCCGCTGCCACATCGGGCGATCAAAGCGAACGTCAAAAATCTCTGCGAGGGATTCTACTTCGAGCCCAGAAACGCTTCTTTCGCTCGACGCCCCGAGGCCTGCCAGATTTTCACGGCTTCAAACAGAATCACCGTGCCGTACGTGACCGCAAGCCAGACCATCACAGCTTCGATCGGCAGACCGGACCAGGCGCCGATAAACACGCCCATCATCGCGGGGTGCTGATAGTTCCACCAGCCGTAGGGCAATGCCAGAGTGGCTTCCCAAAGCAAGCTGATCAGCAGGATGAAGAACATCGTCAGGCTCATCGCGCGCCAGTTGATGAACCGCCGCACGACCGGATAGAAGCTCGCCGAAGGAATCAGTCCTCCGGCCACCAGCACGATGAAATAGCCGGGCCACCCGCCAGGCACGGACGAAAAGACTTTCTTATACAGAATCGCAACCGCGATCAGCGCCAGTCCCAGAGCCAGCGACGCAGGATGAAACTGCAGCAGACGGCCCAGGGCGCGTGCTTCCCCGCGATAGTCGTCCACGGTGTAGGCAGACAGCCAGTACTCGCTGAGCCAGACGTAGAGCAATAGGATCGTGATAAAACCGGTCAGATAAAAGACATACTCTTCCACGGGAACTGGCTTCCCTAGCGCGGGTGCGAGTATGCCCAGCGTCGCTTTCGGGTTGGGGAAACAGAAGAACCGCTGCGCGAAGATCACGTCCAACAGGCATCCGATGGGCGCTAGAATGCCGATGGTCCGCCAGAACGAGCGCCGTGGAATCTCCAACCCCTCACTGGGGAAAAACCATAGCGTAATCGCGATAATCGGAACCACGAACAGTAGCAGGCTCCAGGTATAGCCGTGAGGCGAGGGATCCGATCCAACATCGAGCCTTCCCGGAGAACTCACTGAACGCAGGGCGAATACTGCGGGAATGACTATCATGGCCAGCATGCCGATTACGATCGATGCGGCAACGGCTGGGTTGGGAGATGCGTAGGTGCGCGCCTGAGGCATGGCTCTTTCCCTCATTTCTGGATGGTGGATTCTACTCCTGGAAGGATCCGTCGACTAATCCTCTGACAGGTATCGGGAAAAACGAAAACCGTGCACAATGGCTTACTAAAGTACATGTCCAAAGGGTCATGCCCAAGTAATTGCAACTAAAGCCAAAGACCGATAACTTACAAGTGAACTGTCTCTAAATGCCGATGACCACCACCAACCCGGACGTTGAAGTGACCACTGCGTTCACCGGTGCTGGCGTGCCTGGATGGCCACGAGAAAACGGTGGCTCCGCCGCCCATCATTCCAATGAAGGGTCTTCGAAACCTTCTCCACGCGACGCTCTGCAGGCCTTGCTGGCCTTCTCTTCCCTGCACGATCAGGTGCGCCGGAGAAAAACTCTGGCCGCGCGCAACCATAGTTTCGATTCCGGTTCACCGGCCGTAGAGTTTGACCCCCAAGAACTATTTGTTCTCGACGAAGTCCTCCAACTTGTCGCCGAACGCGCCTTGGCAATCACGGGCGCCGATGGCCTCGCCATCGCTCTCGCAGAAAATAATGAGATTGTCTTGCGCGCAGCCGCGGGCGCGATTCGTCCCGACATCGGTGCGCGTATCGATCGTGATTCTGCTTTCTCCGGCGCCAGCTTCCGCACCGCACAAATCGTGATGTGCGACGACACCGAGACCGATCCTCGGGTGAACCTGGGAGCATGCCGCAAGCTGGGCGCGCGTTCCATGGTCGCCGTTCCGCTCTGTGGTCGCCGCCGCGTCATTGGCCTGCTCGAAGCGTTTTCCGAATGGCCCTTCGCCTTCAACGAGAGCGACATCCGGAACCTGAGCCTGCTGGCCGAACTGGTCCTGGGCGCCCTGAAGCCGGAAGATGAAGACCGCTTCGCCGAATCCGCGCAGGCCGCCGCTACCAAGCTGGAACCGGCTCCGCGAGCAACCAAGCCTCCCGTTGTCGAGCCGCCGAAACCCGTAGGCGCTCCGCCGTCGGTCGCCATCAAAGTGGCAACAGTTCCTGTCGCGCCGGCTCCCGTTGTCACAACTCCTGTTGTGTCGATTCCCTCGGCAGCGGCTACGCCTGCGCCCGCTGTGTTGTTGCCGGCTCCGGTTATCTCCACGAAAGATTCGAAGACTGCCACGGTGAAAGCAAGTCCTGCACCCGCGCTCGCGATCCCCGGCAAGCCGACGGTCGACAAGCCTGCAGAAAAAGCTCCCCAAAAAACAATCGTCGTCGCCTCCCCGCCTGCGGCTGCGCCTGCGCCTGCGATCAACGTCGGCGAGACCGCGCCCCCGCAGCGTCGTCCCTTCCTCCTGATTCTGGCGGGGTTCATCTTCATTGTTACTGCCTTTGCCGTTGGAGTCTGGGTAAACATGGAGAAGGCGCAACTGAACAGCGCCATGATCCACACCGAGAAAATGCCGGTCAAGACATCCAATTCGGCGCCGTCGAAAGAAGCGGCTGCAGCTGCAACTCCGACGCCCACCGAAGCCACGATTCCCGAAGCAACCTCCGACGCCGACGAATCCGACACCACGCCCGCAACTCCGCAGGAATTATCCAAATTCCCGAAGGTTACCGGAATCCGCCACTGGTCGTCGGCCGACTCGAGCACCATCGTGCTCGATCTTGAAGATCAGATTCAGTACGAAGCACATCGCCTTTCCGGCCCGGACCGCATCTACTTCGATTTGCGCGACACGCGGCTCGCTCCCGAACTTCTCGGAAAATCGATCGAGATCAACGACGCGTTCGTGGGCCGCATCCGCATGGCTCAGCCCGTGGCGGGCATGACCCGCGTTGTCCTGGAGACCAGATCCAACTCAACCTTCTCGGTGAGTCTGGAGCCGAATCCGTACCGCCTGGTCGTCGAAGTACGCAAGCTCGGGGCGACTTCCAAGGGCGCGGTGAACCTGTTCCCGAACGCCGGCGAAGCGGAAAAAAACAAACTCGCAATCGTCGTTCCGCCTCCGACCAAAGAAGACGTACAACTGCGCGCGCGCGTTCCCAAAATGCGCATTGTCGTTGATGCCGGACACGGCGGCTGGGACCTCGGTACCGTCGGCCGTCGCGGCCTGCTGGAAAAAGATCTGGTCCTCGAAATTTCCCAGCGTCTCGGCAGGCTGCTCGAGAGCCGCCTCGGAATGGAGGTAATCTACACGCGTCCCGACGACAACTACATCACGCTTGACGATCGCGCCAGCATTGCCAACCAGTCGCAAGCCGACTTGTTCGTCTCCGTGCACGCCAACTACAGCGATTTGCCCTCGGCCCGTGGCGTGGAAACGTACTACACGAATCTCTTTTCAGCGCCCGGATCGAAGGATGTGGATACGCACGCCAGCACTGTCAAGCCACCCCTAACGGCATCGCTCTCGCCGGCCGACTTGCACGAACGCATCGAGCAATCGCGGCACCTGGCGGCCAGCGTGCAGCGTTCGCTCTACGGAACGCTGTCGGCGCAGAATCCCGGCCTACGCGACCGCGGCATCAAAGAAGCCGGATTCGTCGTCCTCACCGAAAGCGCGATGCCTGGAATTCTGGCGGAAGTCTCCTTCGTCAGCAGCCCCACCGACGAACAAAAACTGCGCAGCGACGGTTACCGCGAGCAAATCGCCGAAGCCCTCTATCGTGGCATCGCCCGCTATGCGGCGAACTCGCACGGCGTAAAAGTGGCCAGCGCCGCGAAGTAATCCCTAATTGCAACTGTTGGGTTTCAAGGTTCGACTCAGCCGGTAGAGGAACAGCCGCTGAGGGCTATTTCTGCTCGGCGCTCTCCTTCTGATACCCCGTGCTAAGGGTCCCCTTAGTCTGAGCGATCGGCAGCAGCGTCGGATAGAACTGGACGAACGTCGTATCCACCGCCGCGTGACCGGCGTGGCAGCTGTAACATTCCATCGTCGTCGGAACCATCTTCGCAGTCTTAGCGTCGCCGAAAATAAAGAACGCCCACTTGCCCGGAAAGCGTGCTTCGTCCTTCACGTGCGCCTCGATCCCCATGATCTCGGTGCTCTGAAAGTTGCCCTTCTGATTGATCGAGCCTTTCCCTTGAGCCATGCGGCCTTCGAGCATCAGCACGGTCTTGTCGGGCCAAGTCCCAGTCTGCTGAAACGCTGCGTACGACTCCGGATTGACGAAGACGTTGTCGAACATGTGGTGGTCCATCTGCATTGCGGCCTTGTTGTAGCTCATATCGAATCCGGTCGTCAGGTATACCCACTGGCGATAGTTTTCCGGCAGCTTCATCTGCGCGTCGCTGGTATATTCCGGGCCCGAACCCGGCGGCGTTGCGGAGTTGAGCAGGGCGGCGGAGCACAGTACGACCAGCGCAGCGAGTAGCAGAGCGGACTTCCTATTCGTCTTCATGAGGCGCAGTATGGACCCGATGTTCCCGGAGCGCCAGACCACCCGCTGCACGCCTCCGGCGATTGGCTGCATTGTTCCCCTTCTAGGCTAGTCGTAGAATACGATCCTGCATATGGACAGGGCTCGCACTGGATCTGAATCATCGCGCTGGTTGTGGCTTGCCGCCATCTGGTTCGGCTTGGGATTGTTCGACGCGACGCAGAATGTTTTTGTTATGCGCGCGGAGGGCATGCACCATTACTGGACCCGCCTCTTCTTCACCCTGCTGTGTTCGTGGTTGCCTTGGGTCGTGGCAACGCCACTGGTTCTGCGGCTCGCTCGTCGCTATCCTCCAGCCCAATGGAGACGTTTATCGACTTGGGCTGCGCATCTCTCTGCTTGCGCCTGCATTGGGATCGTCTATGCCGCCTGGGTCGGGTTGTGGGAAGAGTGGCTGAATCCGTGGGCGTTAACGCCAGGCCCCGACCCGTATCTGCAACTCTGGAAGCACAAGTTCTACGGTGGGATGCTCGCGTATCTGGTGCTCTACGGCCTGATTCTGCTGGTCAACCACGTTCTTGATGCGAGAGAGCAACTGGCCTTTCAGCAAACCGAAACGGCGCGTCTCAACGAGCAACTGTCGAAGTCACAACTCAGCGCGCTGCGCCGCCAGATCGAGCCGCACTTCCTGTTCAACACCCTCAACGCCATCGCCGGCCTGGTGCGCGAAAAAAGAAATGACGCGGCCGTCAGCATGATCGTCGGGCTCAGCGACTTTCTGCGGCGAGTTGTGGAAGATTCCGACCGACAGCAAGTCCCGCTTGCCGAGGAATTGGAGTTCACGCAAAAATATCTGGACATTCAGAAGGTACGTTTTGCCGAGCGTCTGCAGTTCAGCGTGGACGCGCCTCACGACCTCCTTACAGCGCAGGTTCCCAGCTTGATGTTGCAACCCATGGTCGAGAACGCCGTCAAACACGGGATTGCGCGGCGCGTGCAGGGAGGAGCGATCCGCATCACCGCGTCTCGCTCGAATGGAACACTGACGGTGCGAGTCTACAATGATGGACCCAGCCTCCCACCAGGCTGGGAAACGAGCCAGTCGGGAATCGGCATCGTGAATGTGCGCACCCGCCTGCAAAGCCTCTATGGCGATCAGTTCGAGTTGAGCATACGAAATCAGCAACCCGGAGGCGTCGAGGCCACGGTCTCCGTCCCCTTCGTTTCACTCCCGCCTTCCGGAAAATCCCAAAGGTGAATTCGTGCACGTCAATGCGCATCCCGCAAAAATACGGGCGCTAATCGTCGACGACGAACCTCTGGCGCGCAGCAACCTTCTCGTGTTGTTGCGCGCCGACCCGGAAATCGGAATCGTTGGCGAATGCGGCTCGGGAGCGGAGGCCCTGGGCGAGATCCGAGTCGCGAATCCCGACCTGCTCTTTCTCGATGTTCAGATGCCGGAGTGCGACGGCTTCGATGTGCTCGAGTTGCTGGGCAGCGATCTGCCGCCCGCAATCGTTTTTGTCACCGCGTATGACCAGTACGCGCTGCGCGCCTTTGAAGCCGGCGCGCTCGACTACCTGCTGAAGCCCTTCGATAACGCGCGCTTTGAGCTGGCCCTCAGCCGAGCCAAACAAAGGATCCGGCTTGGCAGAGACCGCATGCAAAAGGTGGAGCGCGTCGCTATCAAGAACGCCGGGCAGGTCTGCTTCGTGAAAATCTCCGAGATCGACTGGATCGAAGCCGCCGACTACTACGCCTGCCTGCACGTCGGCGCGAAAAGCCATCTGCTCCGACGCAGCCTCTCGGAACTCGAAGCGGATCTCGACCCAAACACTTTTTGCCGCGTGCACCGCTCAAGCATCGTGAACCTCGAGCGAGTGCGAGGACTAAAGCTCCGGCAGGACGGAGAGTACGAAGTCTTGCTCGACAAAGGCGCGACCATCCGTCTGAGCCGCCGTTACCGCAAATCCCTGCAAGCGCGGCTGGGAGTCCGCAAAGGTCTTGTCCAAGACGCGGACTAACATCACCCAAGACCTTGTCATCCTGAGGCCCGCGCCCTTTGCGGGCCGAAGAGCCAGCCCTGACCTTGTCGAAAGAGTCTATGCACTCGTCGTCGGCGAATTGTCCCTCTACATATTATGAAAGGGATTCACGATACGAACGCCATCGATCTCGCGCGACGGTTGCGGGCCTTCAGAAAAAAGCACAATGCACCGAACCTATGCACTTTGCCGAAAGCACACCTGCTGTCGACCTGCTGCGCAGATCTTTTAGCCCGCAAAAAGCGCGGGCCTCAGGACAAGGAAAAGAATCGGTGAGTTGCGTTCAGTTCGAAGCCGGCACGCCGCCGTACTTCTGCAGCCACTTCAACTCCTCGCGCACTTTGATTTTGCCGTGCCAGGGATTCTTGCCTAAGCCGTGGCCTTCGCCGGGGAAGATCAGGAGCTTGTTCGGAATGCCCAGCGAGTAGAGCGCATGCTCCAGCAAGTAGTCCTCAAGCACGGCGACGCGGATGTCGTCGGCGCCGCCCACCATGTGGGTTGGCGTGCGGACTTTGTCCATCTGGAAAATTGCTGCTTCGTCGTGATAGCGCTGCGCGGCTTCCCACGGACGTCCGCCAAGGAAATAGGCGTCGTCGTAGGTGGTGTCGTCATTGCCCCAGTTGCCAATGTGCTCCACCGCTCCCGCGCCGGTGACCGCGGCCTTGAAGCGCGTGGTCTGGGTGATGAGCCAGTTGGTCATGTATCCGCCGTAGCTGTAGCCGCCGATGGTGAGGTGGTCGGGATCGGCGATGCCGTCTTTCACCAGCGCGTCGACGCCCGCGAGAATGTCCTTGCCCGGACGCGAGACGAGTTGCGGAACGATCTGCATCAGGAACTTGTCGCCGTATCCGGTCGAACCGCGGTAGTTCGGACGGAAGACCAGCCAGCCGTTGGTGGCGGCCAGCCCGGCCCAGTCGTACCAGTCGGCCGCGAAATGGTTACCGTCGGCATCGGCCGGGCCGCCATGAATGAACGTCAGCATAGGCAGGTGCTTCGCCTCAAATTTGCCCGGAGGATAAATCAGCATGCCTTCGACAGTGGTCCCATCGTCGGCCTTCCACTGGTAGGGCTTACCCTGCGGAAGCTCGCGCTCGGTGAAGATCTTGTTGAAAGAAGTAATGACGCGGGCGGTCACCAGCGCACCGGGTTCGTCTGCCAGGAATACTTCGGTGGGCTGCGTCAACGACGAGTGTTGGAATGCGACCCGCTGCGTGTGCGATCCGGTCGAGAGTCCCTCATACGTACCCTTCTGCCCAATGATCGAGTGAAGCGAGTCCACAGGATTGGCTGCGGTGTACACATGAACTTCTGTGCCGAGGCGCGCGGTCAGCACGACTCCATCGGCGGAAGGCTCGAAGCTTACGATCTGACCGGCGAACTCTTTGGCCCACTGCTCGACCTTCTCGCTGATGGTATCGACCCAATACAGATGCGGCTGCAGGTCGCGGTAGGGGCCAGCGACGTCTCCGACTTCCACGCTGAAAAGCAGGTGCCGGCTGTCGTTGGCCCAGCGGAGGCGGACTTCTTCGGCTTGATTGTGGGTGATGCGACGGGGTTGGATCGTCGGCGCCTGCAAGTCCACAACGTAGATTTCGACGTCCTCGTATTTTTCCTGGCGCTGGTTGATGGCGTTGCTCAGGAACGCCAGCTTGTGGCCGTCGGGCGAGGTGACAAGGTCATCGACTCGCAGCGGCAAGGATGCGATGGCTCGGGTGCCGGGGGTGACATCCGGCTGCCCCTCGGGCTCGCCTTCTTTCTTTACTGCTTTCGTCGGAGCCGCGGCGTGGCGGGCAAGCGCAACCGACAAATCGAGTGCGAAAATCGCGTCACCGCGCTCAGCCGTGCGATATTGCACAACATCTTTCCAGTCGTTCTTGTACGCGTCTTTCTGCGCTTTGGTCCAGGGCTGGCGCGTCGAGAAGTAGATGGTCTGCGAATCGGCCGACCACGAGAAGGAGTGGACATCCTCTTCCCCTTGGGTCACAGGGAAGGCTTCGCCGCCGTTCGGCGAGATGAGGTAGATCTGGCTGGCGGCTTCGTCTTTCGAGTCCCCTTCAGACTCGGAGTCGCCGCCCTTCTCGCTGGACGACTTGCGCTCGGAGAGGAACGCGATCCAGCGGCCGTCGGGCGACCACTTCGGCTCCGAATCGTGTCCCGACTGCGTCAACTGAATCAGACTGCCCACAGAGCCGCCGCCCTTGCCATCGTCGTGATAGAGCCACAGGTCAGTGCGGAAAATCTGCTGGTCCCAGTCGGCGCGCTCGGTCACCATGACCACCGAGTTGCCATCGGGCGAGATCTCAACTCCGGAAAAGCTGACCGAGTTGAAGAACTCGTCGAGCGTCAGCTTGGGCTTGCTTTGAGCTATCACGACAAACGCGCAGCTCACGACGATCAGGGCGACGAGGACAGTTTTAGGGGTTCGCATAGGGTTCCCGGTGGGAAGAAGGGTTATACAACGCCGGATTCATTCGAAGCAAGTTTGTGACTCGGAGTTCTGGATATTTGCCACAGGAAACATAACAACGCAGCGAACACCGGAACAGAGAGTTGAAGGTGAGTCCACCGCGACAGGGGTCCAAGCAGCGGCAGCACGAATGCAAGGTATAACAAGACGCGGAGAGCGTTCACGGAAGGATGATACGCGTGGTCGAGAGCCCAATCCGCCATCAGCAGGAACACCGGCACCAACGCCAGAAGATCGTAGACGTAGATGTGAGGGTTCACCAACACGCTGGCTAGGGTGAGAGCGGAAAAGCGAAAAGCGCGCGGGGAAGACGACTTCCAGATGGCCGCTGCCATGGCGACCACGACAATTGAACTCACGACGTAAAGGATCCCAACGCCGCGCGGCCAAGGGATCAAGAGTTCCCAGAACGTGCGCAGGGAGTGCATCTGGATCGGGGAGAAAACGAGTTCCGTCGTGCTCGGCTGGCCCGCACTGCGCAACAGCGTGCTGAGGTAAGGCCGCATCACGGGCGGACCAAAATAGAGGAATGCGAAGGCCAACTGAGCGCTGGCGGAAAGCGCCAGGCCGGCGAAAACCTTCCAGGCCGGCGCCAAAAGCAGCACGAGAGGCACAGCGACAAGAAACTGCGGCTTGAAGACGAGGAATCCGAACGCAATGCCGGCGAGCCAATCACGGCGAGCGAGGAATGCAAGACACGCCGCCGTGAAGCACACCAGAACCACCGCGGACAACTGGCCGCGGACGAAGAAGTGGAACAGCGGGGGATAGGCAAGCGCGCCAAGCGACACAAGAGCGCGATACGGGCGGAGTGCGGGGCATTCTTTCCAAAGCAGATAGACGCAGGCGCAATACATCAGCAGCGAAAGCGCGACCCAGATTCCGGCCTGGGCGAGGAATGGGAGTTGTCCGAGCGGGACAAACGGCAGGGCGACTTGAGGTCCGTAAAAATATTGCAGGTGAACGGTGGTGTCGCGGCCAACGATCGCGCGTATCCCGTCAGCCAGCACCCGGTCATCGTACAGTTCACTGGCGCGGCCCTGGGCAATCAGACGCGCCGCGATGGGAAACTGAATGAAGTCCTGAAATTTTATGGTGCCGTCGCGATCGAAGATGCCGGGCGTCGCGTAGTCGACCGCGCAGACTCCCCACAGGCAAATAGCGAGAATAACGGCATGGGCGCGAATGCGGCGTTGAGTCAGACAGGTGGACGCCGACGCTACCCATGAATGGTGTTCGCCGTCTCGCGCGGTCACCGGGTAGGCTCAGCATTCTTGAATGCGTCATCGAGCGTTTGAGTGGAGTGCGGCGTGCTCTGTATTAGGCGCCAGCCGTCATCGTAGTCGCGAAATCCGACGGTCGAGTTGTAATGAAGGTCGCCGGAGTAGAGCGCAGCACCCACTTCATTCAAGGGCACCCATCTCCACGTGAAATCGACATCGGCCTCGCTCCCGCGCTTGCTGATGCCGGTGACCCCGAGAAGTTCCCTTCTTGCGACCGGAATGAAGAACGACGCCTTGTTGGCCTCCTCCGACGGGACAAGCGCGCGAACGGTGTCGACGCCTGATGGGGTCAGCAGTACATCCCAGCAAGGCGCTGGCACCATGCCCGGAGCGCAACGAGCGGTGGTCGCGGAGATCCAGCCATGTTGTTGCAGGACGAGATATTCAGGCGAGACGTAATCTTTGTTGGAAAGAACGCCCGTTTGTACAGCGAACTGCTGAGGAGTCTTGAACGCGTCGGAAGCCGCGATCAGATCGGTGGCGAGGCGGCGCGTCAGAAAATTGCGCGGCGAGCAGGAGGAGAGCGCGAGGCCCATCACTAGACAGAGAGCGAGGATTGGTGTTTTCTGCATCAGTCCAGTGAACGATTGCTACCCTTGTGGCCGGCTTCGCCCGGCGGACAGACGAATGCGTCTGTCCCTACATCATCCGATTCAACGACTTGTGATTGTAAATAAACGCGAGCGTTTGTGTGGAAGGAAAGGGCGAGAGGTAATCTGGCCGTCGAAGTGATCGGCCCAGCGGCCAGGAATCGCGTAGGAACAACTGGGGCAGCGACCATCGGGAGTGAGGCGGTATTCTTCAATGTGGTATCCGTATCTGCGAATCAAGGTCTCCCTGCATTGCGGGCAGCGTGTGTCTTCCCAATGACCGACCATGCCGGGAAGGTTACCAGCGTAGATGTAGCGCAGACCCGCCGCCTGGCCGATTTCTGCAGCCTGCAATAGATCTTCGACGCTGGTGTCGCGCTGGTCTTCCCCTTGCATTTTGTAGTCGCCGTGGAAGGCGGTCACGTGCCAGGGGATGTCAGGCGAGATGCCGGCGACGAATTCGGTGAGCCGGCGAAGTTCGTCGCCGGAATCGTTGAAGCCGGGGATGAGCAGAGTAACGATCTCCAGCCACAATCCCATCTGGTGAAGGCGGCGGATGCTGTCGAGGATCGGGGCAATTCGTCCTCCGAGTTCGTGGTAGTGGCGATCGTCAAAACTTTTGAGATCCACTTTGTAGAGATCGAGATGGGGGCGGATAAATTCAAGAACCTGAGGCGTGGCGTTGCCGTTGGAGACGAACCCGGTGAGCAGTCCTGCGGCTTTCGCTTCTTTGAAGACGGCGACAGCCCATTCGCTGGTGATCAGTGGTTCGTTGTAGGTGCTGACCAGAACCTTCGCGCCTTGATCGAGAGCGTCGCGCACCAAGGCTTCAGGAGAAGCTTCCAGCGGCGGTGATACGGCATTGGGATCGCGCAACGCCTGAGACGTGACCCAATTCTGACAGTAGCCGCAGTGCAGATCGCAGCCCAGCATTCCGAAGCTGTAGGCGAGCGCACCAGGATGCGCGTGGAAAAAAGGTTTCTTTTCGATGGGATCGCATTGCATCCCTGCGGTATATCCCCAGGGAACGAAAAGCGTGCCGCCGCGGTTGTAGCGCACTTTGCAGACGCCGGGCTGGCCCTCGGGAATGGGGCAGCAGTGACCGCAAGAGAAACAGCGAACGCGGCGGTTGTCGAGTTTCTCGTAGAGAGTTGGATCGGCCTCGCGAACTCTGCGGTCGAGGATGTCGCGGAGGGTGGGCACAGGAAACCTCTGAGGCCATTCTAGCGCGGAGATGTACCGCCGGGGCTAACGCCCTCAACAGATAGGAAAGGCTATATCGCAGCGCTCAAAGCGCTGCGCCACCCGAAACCGCTGCGTCACCCCAAAACCCCTGCCTCACACCAAAGCGCTGCGCCAGACCAAACCGCAGCGCCCCCTAAAGGGCTGAGTCACACCAAGGCGCTGCGTCACACCAAAAGAACTGCGCCGCGCCAAGACGCCACCCTAAAAACAAGTCTTCTGAGTGAACCGTTCAATGGGCCGCGGCGGAGGGCTTGACGGCCGGCGGGTGCTGGCGGAGCCAACGATCGGCATCGAGTTCGATGGCGGTAACTTGAGCTCGCGTGAGACGGGCTCGAACAAATGGTCCGAGACTTTCGCTGACATGGTCGCCACTCAAACGAGCCACCACCATCCAGAAATAAGCTCGCGTAGAATCCTGGGGCACTCCACGGCCGCTAAAGTAGATGGATCCCAACTTCGACTGAGCAGTGACGTTTCCTTGCTCCGCGGCCTCGATGTACCAACGAACCGCCTCTTGCTCGTCCGGTTTCACGCCTTCGCCGGTAGCATAACGAAGACCCAACGTATTCTGGGCTGCAGGATCACCGTTCTCCGCCATCTGCCGAAGTTGGTCGAAGGTCGCAGTCTCGACGGACGGGGCGACGGGCGCAGCAACCTCCGGCTTCGGAGGGTGAGACGACGCTAGAACGGTAGGCAGCGCTCGGTGGCCGCGGTCCTCGATCTTACTCTGGATCAGCGGGGCGAAGCCATATCCGAGAACAAAAACAATGGCGGCGGCGGCGCAGATCAGGATGATCAGGTGGTTGCGAGGCAGGCTGATGCCGCCGGCGATCTTTTCTTCCCCACCGTCCATCTTTTTTTCTTGATCCGGCTCAGAGGCGAAGAGAATGCTTCCGGGGCTTGGAGCAAATGGAGTGGCGGCCGGCTTGGTTCCGAGGGGCGGAAGATTTTCCGCGCGGGCGGCACGATTGACCGCGGCGACGATGGTCTCCGCAAGACGCTGCATCAGAGCGCCATCGGTTGCGCCGAATCGATCGGGCTGGTGGGAGAAAACTTCGAGAATCCCAATCGAGCGATCGTCCACTCGCACAGGCACCGCCAGAATGGAACGGATGCCGAGGGCGCGGCAACTCTCGCGGTCCACTCGAACATCGACTTCAGAATCGTCGCAGCGGAGCAGCACGCCGCTCTTCACACACTCGCCGGAAAAACCGGAACCGACTTGCAAGGGCGCGCCGACTGGCGGAGCGTCTGCGCCGGAACTGGCGCGACAAACCACGAAATCGGGATTCGCGTCGGCAAGTGCGATGGCAGCACCGGAAGCGCGAACTAGAGTTTGCGCGCGCCCAGCGATCAACTGCAGGGCTGCTGCGAGATCGGAGCCGAGAGCTTCAACCTGGCGCTGCACCGCGCTCACGGCCGCCAGCGTGTCAGTGTAGTTGGGCCGTGGAGGAACCGCGTCGCGCGAACCGACAAAAGCGGCAACCTCAGCGTCTCCGTTCGCCACGCCCGCCATCACATTCACGAAAAGCCACTCGCGCAATCGCGCGACCGACTCGGGTGATAGATCAGCGAAGCGAAGTCCGGCGCGTCCTGAATCGTTCGACCAGACGACCTGTCCGGTGGTGTAGATGTGGTCGGAGCAGTCAGCTAAATCGAGGCATAGGTTTACTGTCTTTTCCAGTTCCAAGGGAGAGTGGCATTGAATGGCCACTCCGTCTTCGCTGATGTCGACGATCTCGTGGAGATCGAGCATCGCAGCTTGGGATTCTCCGGTGAATGTGGCATACGCCGGCGTCTGAATCTTGTGGCGCACACGCCGACGACGGTTGGGTGAAACCGTCTGTAACGCCGAGATCATCACAGCCATGGGAAGTGGGCCCTACTTCTCGTGGTTCCATATTAGCGCGGGACGGTTGAAAAGCAAGCAGGCAAAGAAAAATTACAAGGACGACAGGGCCGGGCTTTTCCGGTGGGCGAACCGACAGCAGAAGGGCGGCGGGGAGGATTCTTAGGGCTAAGGCCGGTGAAGGTGTCATTCAAGGCCGTCCGCCCCCATAGTCAAGATTCAATACTCGAGGGTTCGCCCGGCATCAAGCTGGCTTACTCGTCGAGCATGGATGATACGGGGCGTCGGGGAGGCCGACGCGCTGCAAGAGGTCTTGGAAATGTGGGCTGTCCCGCAGACCGTCCATGCTGGGATCGATATGAAGGTAGATAAGCCAGTGGGAATGCTCTTCGAAGCACTGCTCCAGGCATTCCAGGGCGCGATCATTTTCGCGCAGGCCCACGTAGATTCCGGCGAAGAAATAAGGTGCGACATACTTTTGCTTTGCCAGTCCGGCTAGCTCGTGGAGCATCTGACGTGCGTCGGTGGTGCGGCCGGCGGTGGCAAGAGTGGCCGCCAGCGCGGCCCGCATGAGAGGACTGCCTTCGGACAGCTTGACGGCCTTGTCGGCCTGAATGATGGCCTCTGCGAAATTCCCGATTTTTCTGAGCACCAACCCGAGAATCCAGTACGTGACCGGGTAATTTGGGTCCAGTTCGAGCGTGTGGCGGAGCTGTTTGATGGATTCCTCGTAGGTGCGGCCATGATAGAGGGCCCATCCGACGGCAACATTAATGATGAGAGACAAGGGATCAAGATCCTGGCCGTTCTTCATCCTGGCGACAGCTTCCTGGTGGCGAGTCATGGTCATCACAAACTCGGCGAACCAGTGATTGGCAGTCGGGTAGGTGGGACTGAGTTCGAGGCTGCGTTTGAATTCGGTCTCAGCATGGTCCCATTGCCAATCATGAAGCCACAACAGGGCCGCAAGAGAGGTGTGAGCTTCGGCGAGATTAGGGTCGAGCCGAAGGGCGGTCATGGCAGCCTTTTTGCCTTTCGGGAACGCATCCTTGGGGGTCAGATAGCTGTTCCATCCCAGCAGAACATAGGAATCCGCTAAGCCCGTGTAGGCGAGCGCGTAGCTGGGATCTTTTTCGACGGCCTGCTGAAAGTATTCGATCGCCTTGTAGAAGCCTTCCTCGGTCCAACGGTTCCAGTGATGGCGGCCTTTGAGGTAAAGGCGGTAGGCCTCGGCATCCTCGGTATGGCGTCGAGTGAGGCGCTTTTTTTCTGCGCGGGTCAACTGCAGGCGGAGTTTGGTGGAGATCTCGACGGAAATTTCGTCTTGTACCGCAAAAATATCGCCTGGCTTGCGATCATATTGCGCACCCCATAATTGACAGCCTGTTGCCACATCGACTAATTCGGTCCCAATGCGCAACGAGCCCCCGCTTTGCAGCATTCTTCCGGTGAGCACGGCGCGGACATTGAGTTCGTGGCCAATGGCTAGAGGGTCCATTTCCCGGCCCTTATACCGAAATACCGTACTCTGTGCCATGACTCGCAGTTTCGGTACGGTCGCCAGGATATTGATCAGGCTCGCCGTGATGCCGTCACTCAGGTATTCGTTTTCACGATCACCACTGGCATTTTCGAAGGGCAAGACAGCAAGGGAGTCAATAATCCTGGAGCCGCGCTGGGGACGGAGGAGGCCTCCGGTCTGCGTGGAGGAAGTTCGTGTCCTCGCCTTGCCGGACGAGGTAAGCCGATTGGTGATGGGCGCGACGATTGATTCTGTTCCTTGTTCCCCAGTTCTCCGGCCAGCGTCGCTGTCGCGCTTGAGGCGCTGCAATTCTGCACGCATATCGGCGGCGTGCTGATAACGCAGGTTGCTGTCCTTCTCAAGGGCTCTGCTGATCACGTCCTGTAGGGCCAGGGGGATGTCGGGATTGAATCGTACGGGAGCTACGGGATTGCGGTTCAAGATGGCCTCCAGGATGAGGCCGGAACTGCCTGCTTGAAAGGGCAACCGACCCGTCGCCATCTCGTAGAGAACTACGCCGAACGAGAACAGGTCGGTGCGACCATCCAGCTGCTTGGCGCGTACTTGTTCGGGGGACATGTAGCCCACGGTTCCCAGAGCGATCCCCGGGCTGGTGAGATGTTCTTCGGCGAGATAAGCCAGAGATCGTGTGGGCTGCGAGGCTATTTGGCTTGCGATGCTCTCCCGAGCCACGCTTTTGGCGAGGCCGAAATCGAGGATCTTGGTGTGCCCCCGCTTGGTCACGAAAATGTTGGCAGGTTTGATGTCACGATGAATGATTCCTTGAGTGTGGGCCGCATCGAGGGCATCCGCGACTTCGATCGCAATGGCGACAATACGCTCCGTATCGAGGATGCCGGTGCCGATCAGGTATTTCAGGGTTACGCCGTCCAGGTACTCCATTGCAATGAACGCCTGGCCTGCGTGGCTCCCAATTTCGTAGATGGTGCAGATGTTGGGGTGATTGAGCGCAGATGCACGTCGAGCCTCGCGGCGGAAGCGTTCCAGGGCAGTTGCATCCTGGGCAGCGTGCGCTGGCAGAACCTTTAGAGCGACAAACCGGCCCAGTTCATTGTCCTCAGCCTTGTAGACTACCCCCATACCGCCGCTCCCTAGTTCCTCGAGGACACGATAGCGGGAGATGGTTTGTCCGGTAGCTGGATGACTTTGAGGCACACTCGATGCTAGGACGAGGGCACCTCGACGCATACTGGTAATAGTGTCAGTGAGACTTCTCGAGGAAAGGCTTAGCCGGCGCGGCGCAGGATTTGGGCGTGGTGCAGGCTGGAAATGCGGGAGATGGCTGCCACCATCATGCTCGAAAGCAGTTGCATGGTAGCCACATCGCGCTCATCGAAGGCGCCGGGGGACGAGGACAGGACTTCGAACACGCCGAGCGTGCGGCGATAGTGGCGCAGGGGCGAGACGAGGATGGAGCGAACTCCGAGGCGGCGGCAACTGGCCAGGTCCACGCGCGGGTTGCGCTCGGCATCGTGACAGAGCATGATCTCACCGGAGCGGACGGCTTCGGCAGAGATGCCGGCGTCCGTTTGGAGGCGAACTCCGAGGTCGGGAGCGGTTCTTCCGGCACGGGCGCGGCAGACTATTTCGTCGCCAGCTCGCAATGCGATGGCTGCACCGGTCGCTCCGGTCAGGTGCTGGGCTCGTTCGGTAATCGCGCTGATGGCGGGCTCAAGATCCAGTTCCGCAGGATGAATCTCGATTTCTTCCGACGACACGGCGCGAAATCCGGACACGGGATGGGCAGCGCTGGCGACGCGAAGCTGGCTGCGTTGCGCCAACGACGGCATATGAAAATGATCAGCGATGTTGACCAAGTCGGGGTCGGGCACGGTCCGCAGCAGATCGCGCACGAGGTTATTCAACTCCATGTCGGTGATGAGATGGGCAGTCTGCTGGTTGCGCAGCGATCCTCCCAGTACCCGCGAGAGACCGAGCAGGGCGTGGCTGCCACATGCGAGGCAATAGGGCTTGCTGTTGGCACTGATCGACTCACACTGAACGCAGAATGTGGCGGACTGTAAAGGAACGAAATTGACGTCCTCAAAAGTGTTGCCGTACAGGGTCTTGCCAAACATAAATTCGTGATCCTCGCTTCGATTGGTGCAGTTGACGGTAAACAGATAGCGAAGGCGCAGAAAGTAACGGCAGTGGTTCCGGGTGTGGAAAAGGGGGTCCGAAAATGCTCAAGCGACGCCAGATAGGGCAGAAACCTACAACCCTTCTATTAGACTCATCCCAAAGGCCTTACGGAACGAGTTGCGGTACCATATTCTTAATTCTTATTCTTGACGGGAAGTATTGATTTCGTTCTGAGGGTCGGCTATCCTAAGTACAAGTTCGCGGGCCACCCGCGGAATGATCGAAATGGGGGAAATCATGGAATGGACAGCTCCTGCTTTTGAAGAAGTTTGCTTGAATTGCGAAATCAACTCCTACGCCAGCGCGAAACTGTAACTGAGGGCGCTGCCTGAAAGCCTATTCCTCGGCTGTAGCCGTGCGGCGGCGGCTGCACGTTGATTTTCTACCGACGATCCTCCCGTGACATCCGGCGTACTCACCTGACAAACTTTCCACAGCCAAATCACGAACTGCGGCCTGTCCCGCGCAAGCGGGAACCCGGCGAGATTGTGTAAATTTACCCAGCTTGGGCGGAGATCAGCGAGGCGTCCTGTTCGGGCAGAGCGATGACGTTCGCTGAGTGCACCAGAGTACGGTCCAGAGCGTCGGTCAGCGCGGTGGGAAAGACCGAAGTGAGCAGATTGATGTCGACCTGCAAGTCTCGCGAGGAGTACAAACGTTGCACGGTCAGCGTACCCCGCCGCCGATTGGCAGAGCTCACCAGGTTCAGTACGAGGTTCCACGCTGTTGGGCCGTCAAACGTTTTCGGCGAGCCGACTTTGGTCCAGCGGAAGATGTTTCGTCGCGCGCCAGCGGAGTCCAATGTTTCGAATGGAACCACCTCTCCCGGGACAAAGTCCAGCTTGAGTTCAAAACTGTCAAAGTCGTTGCTGTCAAAGGCTGCGATAAGAACGCGGCGACACCTGATCATAATCGCGTGCGACTTTCAGTTCCTCGGTGGCGCGCCGGATAGCCAGGTTGTTGACGAAGATCTGCGGCTGGTCCAAGGTGCGGTGGGCAACACGGGCCAACTCACCAAATTCGAGGTAGCCGAGATGCTGGACACCAATCCATATCCCGATTCCAAGCACCGCGAGCACCAATCCAAGAGAACTTCCGGTCGGCCACAGCAGGAAGAGGCTGAGCAGGGCGAAAATAGCCGAGACGCCGTACAGCAGAATGACGACTTGGCGATGCGTCATGCCGTGCTGCAATAGCTTGTGGTGGATGTGCTCGCGATCGGCAGTGAAGACGGGACGGCCGCTGATCAGGCGCCGCACGATGGAAAGAGCAGTCTCTAGAATCGGCAATCCGAAAGAAACAACCGGGATGGCGACTGCGACGATGGTGGGAGCCTTCTGCGCGCCCTGCAGAGCCAGTGCACTCAGCACAAATCCGATGAAAAGACTGCCGGAGTCGCCGAGGAAAATCGTTGCCGGATTGAAATTGAAGCGCAGGAAACCGAGAATCGCGCCCGCCAGCGCGATCGTCATCACCGTGACGAGGGAATATCCATTGAGGAGAGCTACGACAAACGCCACCAGAGTCGAGAACAGAGCCGATCCGGCGGCCAAACCATCGAGGCCGTCAATCAGATTGAAGGCGTTGGTGATGGCGAGAACCCATAGAACCGTGAAAGCCCATCCCACGAACCAAGGCAACTTGATGTCGCCGAACAAGACGGGTATGTTGACGATCTTCAGATCCGCCCAGGTAGAGCATGGTTGCGGCGACGCCTTGTACCGAGAACTTGAAATAAGGCCCGACGCCGTGGATGTCGTCATAGACGCCCAACAGAAAAACCAGCGAAGCCGGCAGCAGAATGGTCAGCAGCGTCTTGATTGAAAAGGCTGCGTGCATCCGTGGACTATTGAGAGCCCAAAGGGCGGCCATGCCCATGCAGCAGGAGAAGGAAAAGAAAATAGCCACTCCGCCCAGACGAGGCAGAGGGACTGGAATGCAGATGTCGTTCCTGCGAGGGAACCGCCACCCAGCCGTGGGCCGTGGCGAAATCGCGAACGTACCGCGTCAAGACAAAAGCGGACAGCAGCGCTAAAACAAACGTCGCGAGGAAAATGCCAGTCAACTATGCCACCTTCGGCGAAGCAGACATGCAGAGAGCGCCCGCTCGACTCCGAATTTCTTCAAAAGTATTGCAGCGATGCCCTGCGGTTCATAGTTAGTGAACAGATTCCTGACGATAGTTGAGAGTGCCCAAGACTCTAGCAGTACGCGAATAGAGACTTTCAATCGCCCTCGGGAAAAACCTGTGGAAAACTAATTCGGATGCCTCGCGGATAGCGGGGTCGCAACG
The DNA here is from genome assembly GCA_963710885.1 of uncultured Acidobacteriaceae bacterium. Classification (GTDB taxonomy): domain Bacteria; phylum Acidobacteriota; class Terriglobia; order Terriglobales; family Acidobacteriaceae; genus Sulfotelmatobacter. The sequence goes on along the minus strand of CAVQCF010000045.1, from coordinate 56,697 downwards.
CGCCTGCTGCTGTGCTAAACTGCTGTTCAAATTCTCATTTAACACTTCAGGGGTTTTCTGATGGAGTCGGGCGTCTCGGGTTTCAGTCTCTGCGGTCGCGTTCCCTTGGTTCTGGTGACAGCACTCTTCGTTGCCGTGAGCGGCGCTGCCGCCCAGCAACCGGCGAGCAACACCCCACCCGGACAGAGCACTTCGCCCGCGGAGTTGCCCGCTGCCCAGCCGATATCGCAGGCGGCAACAAATGCGTCCGGACAGAGCTCGACTACTCCTTCGATAACGCCCGAGGTGGCGAAAGACTCCCCGGACCAATCGGCATTGGTGAAGCTAGGGGTCGGAGACCTGATCGAAGTGAACGTGTACAACGTGCCGGAACTGGCCACGCAAGACGCGGGTCAGCAATTCTGGCGACGTTTACCTTCCGCTGATCGACTACGTCCACGTCGATGGACTGACGCAGGAAGAAGCGCAGACCTTGATCGAGAAGCGGCTGGCGGACGGCGGATTCGTTCGGAGTCCGCATGTGACGATCTTCGTGGACGAGGCTAACTTCGCAAGGCGTGACAATAATTGGCGAAGTGGGCAAAGCCGGGATTTATCCTGATGTAGCGGATCACAAGCTCTATGAAGTTCATTTCTCAAGGCTGGTGGGTTCAGCGCATCTGCCTCGCGCAAGATCGCGATCATTCGGAGGAACCAACCGGAACCGATTCGCATCGATCTGCCGCGGAATCTGGCCGACGATCTGAGCGGCAATATCGACATCCTGCCGGGCGATACGATCAGCGTCCCGCGGGCACCGATTATCTACGTCGTCGGAGACGTCGGCCGTCCCAGCGGCTTGCTGGTCGATAACGGGACGCTCACGCGTGTTGCAGGCGCTGGCGCTGGCCGGGGGCACGAACCACACGGCGAAACTAAGCGGCGCCCGCATCCTTCATAAGACGTCCCACAGGGACGACCGAAACGAAAGTTCAAGTTAAGAAGATGCTGGAGGCCAAAGCCCCGGACGTGAATCTGCAGTCGGACGACATTCTTTTCATTCCGGTCAGCGCCGGCAAGGTCGCCGCAGCCCGAACGGCGGAAGCTGCCATGGCGATGGCCACCGCGGTCTCGATTTACGCGGTGCATCCCTAGGCTTGATGGGCGATGGCCGTCGCGCCTCCGTGCTCATCGGATGCTGCACCAGGCTCTGCAAGCACATCGATATATTTTTCCGCTGTCCTTGCGCGGGAGAAGTGTTGCACGATGTGTTCCCTTCCCTTTTGGCCCAAGCGTCTGCCGAGTTCGCGATCTGCACATAGTCGGCTGATTGCGCTGACGAGCGCTTCGAAGTTTTCTGGCTCGATCACGATTCCGGCGCCCGCGTCCTCGATAATCTGGCGCGCCTGACCGTCGACGCCAAGAATTACGGGACGGGCGCAGGACATGAATTCCAGCATCTTGGTGGGTATAACCGTCTTGAATACATCGGTCTTTTTCAGCAGGACCAGGCAAGCGTCGGAAGCAGAGATGAAAGCAGGAATCTTCTCGCGGGGCTGCTGGTCGAGAAAGCATACGTTGGCCAATCCGCGGGATTGCGCCAGAGCTTTGATTCGTTCTTTTTCTGCGCCTTCACCGACGAGCAGAAATTGCGCGCTTGGATTTCTGCGCTGCAGTTCGGCGGCGGCATCGAGCAAGGTTTCGAGTCCGTGGGCCATGCCCATGGTGCCGATGTAGCAGACGAGGAATTTCCCGTCGGCGCCGAGTTCGTGCCGCAATGCCGCGTTCGCCGCCGATGAGGCCGGCGCGAAGAGGTCGGTCTCGACGCCATTTTCGACGATCGAGATTTTCTCCGCGGGAACGTGCCAGTGCTCGATCAGATGCTCTTTGAAAGCCGGAGTCACGACGACGATGCGGTCGGATCGCCGGTATAGAAAGTCCGCGATCGCCGCCAGAGCATGGTGCAGAAGTGAATTCTCATCGCCAACTCCGACGGCGGCCAGCGATTCCGGCCAGAGATCGCGCACTTCGAAGACGAACGGTAATTGCCGCGCGAAAGCAATCCACCAGCCGGACAGGCCGACCAGGAGTTGCGGTGAAGAGGCGATGATCACATCCGGGCGCGGCAGGACCATGCCGCGCAGAGCGGCGGAGAGGCAGAACGAGGCGTAGTTGCGCATGCGCTCGTGCGCCTTGCGGTTGGGCAGGGGCCAGAGCCAGGTGCGAAAGACATCGACGCCCGCCCACTTTCTCGTAGTAAGTCAGGCGGCGCAAGCGGCTGCGCCATTCGGCCGGAACCACGCCGGTCGGGTGATTGGGAAATCCGGTCAGCACAGATACTTCGTGGCCGGCCTGGGCCCAGTGCCGGGCGAGTTCGGACGCACGGGCGGCGGGCGCGCCCATCTCCGGCGAAAAATATTGTGAGACGTAGAGAATTTTCACTCGATCTGGAACTCACTTGCTCGCGGCACGCCACTCATAACGCCGCAGCAAGTAAAGGACATCTTGATTGACATCATCGCCATTCTTAGGTGTCTCGCCTCGAAGCACAATTCTATAGGCGTCACAGAAATTGCCGTCTCCATAGATATCTGGGAATCGCGCACCACAAAGTAACCGGCCACACACCCGACATCCAGCAATAAACAATTGAGTGCGACGATGGCCCAGGACGTCCCAATGCCTGCTTTCGCCAAAACCCAAATCAACGCCGGATATCCGGGCGGGCGCATGGAACGCACACCGTGAAGCAGGAACCCATTTCCGTCGATGGCGGAAGTCGCTTGTAACAGATAATCAACTCCGTCGTTGATAAGCCTGAGGGGGCTCGCGATTTGAAGCACGGACGCGATCGCAACCATCACAAACGAGAGTGTGATGATCAGACGGGTTGGGTAGCGCGCGATCATCGTAGTGGTCTCCGAGAAAGCGATTCGTACCGACCGTTCCGCCAATCTAGTAATAACAGAGTTTGAACACGCTCTTATAGCAGATGGCACGGGCGCGTTTGCTACGACTGCGGCTGTAACTTTCCCAGCGATCGGAGACGCGGGCGAAGGTGTCCTCTCCTGTGAGGCGATGCATGATTCGCAATTGCACGACGTGCAACTGATGGTAGAAGGGACTGGCCACCATGGGCAGGCGTGTGCCGGACTGCTCGTAGAGCGACCAGAATCCCAAATCGTAGCGATCGAGATTGTGCAGCATCGTGCTTACCGCGCGCGAGAAGATTTCCCGCACGCGAGGGTCTTCGGTCGCGAGGAAGTAATCGTAAATCCCCCATGATGCCCAGATGAATCCGTTGAGAATGTGCGTGGGGGGCGAGACGATGTACTCCTCGAACCACAGGTCACCGGATTCATCAGTGAAGGCGATGCCTCCATCGTTCATTGAGAGGTGGAAGCAGGCGAGAGCGCGTTGCGCTGTGTCCAGATAGCGGGCGTCGCGCGATTCTTTGTGGGCGCGCACCAGCACAGAAATTCCTTGGCCCTGGGCGAGCGCCGAATACCAGGGGGCGCGAAGAGTGTCGCGGTATTCCCAATCGAAGTGATGATTCCAGACGGCAAGTCCTTGCGGGTTTTTCTCGAGGTGTGAGCAAAGCCAGTCGGCGACTAGGAAGAATTTGCGGCGGCGCTCAGGGTCGGCGGTGCGGCGGTACAAGTTGTAGTTTCCGAGTCCGTACTGCGCGATTGCGATGGGATTGTGCTGCAGGCCGATGTGGCCGTGATAGTCGAGTTGCGGGACGCCGGAGGAATCGTAGGAGCCCGAATAGTCCGCCTTCTCGGCGAACAGCATGTAGTACTCACCCAGGGAGCCGGGCGTTGCATTTGGGTTCTCGACAGGAGTTTCGTGCCAGAAGGTGAGCTGGCTTTTGCCGCCGAAAAGGTAGGCGCTGAAAATGCGGCGGTAATAGCTGAGGCGGGGCAAGGGGTCTAAGTTTTGGCTCAATTCATATTACGGCAATGCGAAGGACAGCACTAAGCGGACGGCTGTCGAGCTGCGCTCGACGGACAGCCGAGGGCGGCTGTCCCCACATTCTGATCTTAAGGAACTACCGAGTAGAGCGATGTGACCATGTCGTCACATTCGACGGCGATGGTGGTCAAGGCCAGGAATGGCGTGGTGTTGTCGCCATCGGGCATGAATGCGTTGCCGTACTGGAACAGGCCCATGGGCCATCGATCTTTTTGCCACGCACCCAGGAGGTGCCAGTCTTGTGCGCTACCGCCGGTGCCGCCGTACAGGCGGACATGACGATCGTGGTTCAGCTCACTTGGTTCGACCATCGTCGAGAAGAAAACTCGATTTCCAACACGGCAGCCATAGATGGACGAACTGCTGATGGGAACAATCGGCAGCAACGATTCACGACGGTCGAGGCGATAGATGTAATTGGGCTCGAGCGGCGTGTCGGAAGAAAAGTAAAGTCCATCGTCGGCCGGAATGGCTGCAACCGCACGGGCCTGTTGCTGGCCTTGCAGGACGGCTTCGACCCGGCTGAAATCGCAGGTGGCGCGCAGGATGCGGCATTCCTCGCCGTAGTCGCCAGTCAAGATCCAAAGGCAATTTCCCCAGGGATCGTGAACGATGTTGTGGATGTGGCGGATGGTGCTCTTGGGGAATGTATAGGCGACGCTCCACGTGGCGCCGGCATCGGTCGACGCGTAGACGTGGACTTCGTCGCGGGCACTGTTGTCGAAGTATTCTCCCCAATAAATTGGGCCGTTCGGAACAGCGGTGATGTGTAGCGGGCGTGTACCGCGAACGATTGGGTGCGTTCGCCGGAATTCCGTCTCGCCTCGACCAAGCGTGACGATGGCTCCCGGAACCGCGGCGACTAGTCCGCCCGACGGCGACACGGCGAGCGCGTGGAAGCCATCGCGAAACAAGCGCGCCGACAGCCCGTTCATCACCGAGAGCCGGCGACGCCAGTCAGCCTGAAAGTCAGCCACTGGCGTCCACGTAAGACCCGTGGCAGGATCCTGAACACTTGCTCGCAACAATTGGTAACCGTGGGAAGCGTAGAGCTGATCGCCGGACCAAGCCAGTACGCGCAGCCGCGGGAAACGCGCGACACCGACCAGGTGGCCGTGCAGATCGATTGTGGCTTCTTTCATTTCCTAATGGCGCATCCGCGCGTCTATGGCAAGAACGTCTTCATGCAGAAACAACTTCCACCAGCCTTTTCAAATTCGGAGGTATCAACGGCGACCGGAGTCAGACCCTCCTGACGAAGAATCGCTTCCAATGGGGGCGTCACGTATGGCGTGATATAGCTGCCGTTGACTACGATGCCGTTGCCCATGAAGCGGTGAGCTTCCTCGGCGGTAAGCAGGTGCACCCGCTTCCAGATCTTGTGCAGCGCTGCGAGAGCCTCGGTGGAATACGCGCCGGGAAAAATCAGGACCGCGTCATTATTGAACGGACACAGGCAGGTGTCGAGGTGATAGCAATAAGGATCGACGAGCTCCAAAGGCACGACTGGGATTCCCATTTCGGACATTGCAGCGGAGAATTTCTCGACGCCGCCGAGCGTGCTGCGAAAGCCATATCCTGCGTAGATGCGCGAGCCGTCGGGATGCCAGAGTAAGTCGCCGTGGCCTTCGAGGTAGTCGTTGCCGTAGTCAAGATCGATCAAACTGTAGTCACGCGCGCGAAACCACTCCGCGTAAAAAGCGACTTCGCGATGGCGTGATGGATAGACCATCCGGCTGGGCACGGCGAATTTCCCGTAGCCAATTTTCTCGCCGACGAAAATCTGATTGGCGGCGAACACCATATCTTCGAGGCCCTCGATTGGAGCGATCGTTTCAACCTCGCATCCGGTCTGCTGCAAAACACAACACAGTGTTTCCCACTGACTGCGCGCTTTTACTCGATCCACTGCGGAATTTCTCGACATGTACGGATTTTTCTGATCGACGACATCGAAATAATTCGGCGGACACAGAAGTACCGTAGGCATACGATTGATGGTAGCTGGGTGAATAGAGCAGAGGCAAGGAAACCGCGACGGAACCTCGGCAGTCAGTGCCGACTAATCTTCACGATTGGAGGGAGCGGCGGTCAGAAGGAGTACCGCATGCAGGAAGTCTCTGATGGGCGCAATAAGAACTCCATGGCAGGCGACGTGCTCCTGATTTGGGTTCCAGTTGTTCTGCGAGATTGTTTTTGGCGGACCAGAAGGCAGTGAGAAAATGCTCAGCCGATGTGCCAACGCCCAATGTAGCAAACCTTTCCTCAAGCTCCGGGAAGGCAAACTGTTTCTGGTCGAGACCGAGCGCTTAACCAAGCCAGGAGAATCGGCCGTACCTCCGTTTGTGCGCGCCCGGCAGGAGCAACGGTGCGTTGAACATTATTGGCTCTGCGATGATTGCGCGACGCACTGGACTCTGGTCTATGATCGGGAGCGCGGAGTTGCACTGGCTGCCCTGCATCGCCCCACGACGAACATACCCGCGCGCAGCGGCGCCGCATAGCCTGAAACTCGACCCAGAGACTCCCAGGACACACTCTTTCTTTACGCGTAACCCTGTTTCGCCCAGGTCTTCCAGTCGTCGCGGACGGCGTTCAACATCTGTTCTGTGGCCTGGTGCAGCCACTTCCCTCTCTGGTTCTGGATATGCCTGAGGATAGGCTTGCCAGCCGTCTTGGTGCCGAGATGGATGTTCGCCGTTTCCCATCCCATGGCGTGAAGCAGGCGCAATTCCTTGCCCGGTGCGCGGAGCGTAGCCAGTTCAATGCGCGAGCAATGCGGACTCAACCTGCGCACGATCCAGCGCCCCCGTAATTGCACGAACGGATCGAGACAGCGCACGGCACGGCTGATGATTGCCTGGTACAGGATTTCCGCAGGCCCCTCATAGTCCTTGGCCCAGTAGCAGGCGGACGAAACCAAGGCCTTGGCCTCACGCGCGATTCTGCCGCCGTGCCAATCGGTAACGGCAACAAAGCGCGCGTGACCCAGGCTTCCCAGGCCTGCAACTCGGCTCGCCAAGCGATACGGCAGGTCGCGGGCGGGCATGAGGTGCTCGATGGCGTCAATCGCACTGACGGGTACGTCTCCTTTTACACTAGGGAGGGCATCGATCTTGGCCCAGAATCGGACTGGATCGCGGAGTTCGCTTTCCGCAATCTGGCGCAACCACTCGTTCTTTTCCCCCAGAACGAAGGGCAGTCCGCCTTTGCCCAATCCCTCGCGATAGCCCTCGAGAATGGCATCGCAGATGTCTTTCGGCTTGAGCGCCAAGTGTCCCCCTTCGGCTGCCAGGTGAGCACTCACCGCCAGGCGCACGAGATCGTTGGCGTAAGACAAGGGATGAGTTTCATCGAAGTCGTTGACACCCCAGATCAGGCGTCCTTCGATGTCGCGCCATGTGCCGAAGTTCTCTACGTGCAGGTCACCCACCGCGAGCACCTGCGGTCCCTTGGAAAGATCGGGACACACCCTCGGCCAGACTTGCGCCCAGCGGTAATAGGTGGCGCGCAAGAAGGGGAAAACGGCCGCCTTCATATCGGCGTGTTTGAGGTGCAGATCTTTCTTGACGATGTCGGTGCGATGGCCGAGCCAGTCTTCAAACTGGCGGGTCGCTTTGACGATGTTCATGGCGCCCGCAACGATAGCGAGGTCGGATGCGGAAGTCAACGGGTAGAACAGACACGGGTACACCGGCGGAGACAACTACCGGGCGTTGGAGAGGGCTGGTTTACGTTGCATCCAACGCCCGGCAATTGCGGAGAGGAACAGGCACATCTCTTAAGAACTAGTGCTTGCAGTACGCCGCATTCTTCTCGACGAATTCCTTTTTTTCTTCCGGCACATCTTCGAGGGCGTGAATTGAATCGGCGGTGCCGACCGGAATACAGGCGCCGCAGTCGACGCATCCCTCGGGGTCGACGTACATCTGAGTCGCAGCTTCGTAGCCAGGCTCGTCGGTCTTGGGGTGGATGCAGTCGGTGGGGCAGACTCCGACGCAGAGAGAATCTTTGATGCGTTTACCGGTGATTACATAAGCCATGGTGAATCGATCTCCAGGATGAAATGAGCACTTCCGGCTCGCTCAAGAGTGAGTGTAAGAAGGTTGGCAGGATCGGACGGCGATTTTGATCACAGGCGGATGTTGCGCGGGCGAGGACTGAGCGAGAAAAAGACTTGGCTCTGAGGCTCGAGGTAATCCTGCGATCGACGGATGATGACAATCACGTGAAACCGTGACCACGGTCACAGAAATATATAGGCGACAGGTCTCAAATAAGCACAATTGAACTAGGCTTTCCGGTCATAGGATCGCCCGGCCGCACCCACAGAATTCCACAAGCCGTTACCCCAGACGGCAGCGGCCGGGCGCTTGAAGTCTCCAAACGGAATAGTCAAAGAAATCGGCGCCTTTCCCTTTCTCTGCAAGCCATTAAATCCGCGCGGAATTATGCCTGAATCCCTGTGTGTGCCGCTAGACACAGCGCGGCTTCCAGCACACTGATCCGCCTCCTTCCAGGCGCGTCAACCATATTGTTTTCAATCGGATACGATTTGGCTTTACTCCTGCCTCTGGTACTGGCGCAAGGCAATTCAATAGGGGGCAGTGATGGAACGGAAGGCTGCAAGAACAACGACGAAGCGGGAGGCGGCAATCATCCTGGCGCTATTCACTCTGGCAGTCACAAGCCCGGCATTTGCGCAAGTCGGCGCGCAAGCTGCGAAGCCCAGCGCCGATCCGATCCATCGGGTCGTGTTGGTGAGCATTCCGGACCGCAAGCTTGCGGTCATCGAAAACGGCAACGTCATCGCCACATTCCCGGTCGCAGTCGGCGCGCCTTCGAGTCCCAGTCCCACGGGTGAATTCCAGATCGTCAATCGCGTTGCGAACCCCACCTACTACCGCCCCGGACTGGTGATCCCCAGCGGCAAGAGTAATCCCGTGGGCACGCGCTGGGTCGGACTGAGCCAGAAGGGCTACGGCATTCACGGCACAAACGCACCGCGGTCTGTCGGACATGCAGCTTCGCACGGCTGCATCCGGTTGCGCAATGGGGATATCGAGAGGCTGTTCACGATGGTGGAGGTTGGCGACGTAGTTCAGATTCGCGGCGAGCGCGACGAACACGTCTCGCAGATTTTCGGCGGTGGCGCGGACGACACGACGGTGGCTGCGGCAGACTCTGCGGGACCGGACGGCGGGCAACAACAGTCGTCGACGTTTTGATGCAGATTGAATTTAGAACTGAAAGTTGAAGTCTCAGGAGGACATTATGCAGATGGCAATCACATTCATGGCGGTGGTGGCAGGAATGATCTTCTCGCTGGCGGTGGCGTTGCTGGCGGAAGAGTTGATCTTCGGGCAGGTATTCCGCCTGTTCTTTTCCCGGCAGACGGTCGCAGTGAAATCTGAACAGAATCGCTAAGGCGCAAGGAGAACGACGATGCTGGCGTTGAGGTATTTGCTGATTGCCGGTGGCCTCGGGATGATTCTCGTGGCTGTAGGTATTTTGGGGTATGACCTGTATCGCGAACTGTTGTACCGGCGGGCGCTAGCAACGCCCGGAGCGGGGACACTGCCTCCGCTGCCGGAGTGGCGCTGGCGGACGTCGCTGGCGCTGGCGCTCCTTGCCTGGGCGCCGATTCTGCTGGCGTTCAGCATTATGGTCGTGCCGAGCGGCATGGCGGGGATCCGCGTCAGCGAAATGAGCGGCACGGTGCCGGGGACTTTGTATCCCGGAGTGCACTTCGTAACGCCGCTGGTCGAGGACGTCGCGCTGTTCGATACGCGCGATCAGGTCTTCACTACCGGAGTAACGGAAGACGGAAAGAGCGCCGCGGCGAACGTCTCGGCAAAGTCGCAGCTGCTTGACGTGCAGGCCAAGGAAGGGCTGACGCTGGGCTTGGCGATCACCGTGCGTTACCGTCTCGACCCTAAGCGACTGGACTACATTCAGAGCAACCTGCCGCGTCCGGTGGAGAAGGAGATTGTTCCTCCGATCGTGGCTAGCGTGTGGCGCGAGTTGGTTCCGAACTATACGGTGCGGGATGTCTTCTCCGCCAAGCGCGAAGAAGTGCGGCAGCGGGCGGCCGGCATGATCACGCAGAAGCTGTCGGCCGACGGAATCGTTGTGAAGGAAGTGATGCTGCGGGATATCCAACTGCCGGAAGAGTATGCGAAAGGACTGGAGACGCTGCTGCTCAAAGAGCAGGAGAATGACCGGATGGGCGTGGAAACAGAGTTAAAACAGAAACAGGTGCGCATTGCGGAGCTTGAAGCCGAGGCGACGAAGGTGCAACAGATCAAGGCAGCGGAGGGCGAGGCGCAAGTCCACGTTCTGCAGGCGAAGGGTGAATCCGATGCGATGCAGTACACCTTGCCGCTGAAAGAAAAACAAATCCAACAGAGCAAACTGGAAGCCGAAGCGCGGAAGGAAGCGACCATTCAAAACGCGGAAGCCGCGGCTCAGGCCAAGATCATCGACAGCAAGGCCGAGACGGAACGCAGAGAATTGCTGGCGAAGGCGGAGGCGGATCGCATTCGCGTCACGGCGGCTGCCGATGCGGAGCGGATGTCGAGCGAAGCGGCGATTTTGAAGCAGAATCCGCTGCTCATCAACAAGATCGTGGCGGAGCGGCTCTCCGACAAGCTGCAGATCATGATGGTTCCGGCCGACGGGAAGTTCTTCTTTGCCAACGACGTGTTGCACAGTATGAGCGCGGCGAACCAGGCTAGTCAGGCTGAAGAACAGCCGAGATAGGCCGGGCTGATCTCCAAGTGAAAATCCCCACCCCTTCGACTGCGCTCAGGGCAGGCTCTCTCGCGAAGGGCGCGAGAAGGGTGGGGCACCCGGAGCATCGCTGATTCAGCGGTGTCCAAACAGTACAGGGCGGAGGAAAGGCTTATGCGCGCAACGGTTTATAATTTGGGCATTCCAAACGCCATCCTGAACTCAGAGAATCGACCCTCGCGAACCGCGGTAAGTTGCCGATTGACGATGCAGCTCTCTTTCGTGGTCCTCGGTTTGGCAATCGTTGCAGTCGCCACAGATTGGAGCGGGCCGGAGCAGCAACTGGCGCGCAAGATTGTTGCCGTGACCGGGCCCGGTGCGGTCGCCCTTAGCGTCGAGAACCGTTCTTCCCTCGGCAAGCGTGACAGCGAGATCGTGCAGAACGGTTTGCGCACTACGCTCGAAGGGCTCGGACTTCACTTTGTAAAAGCCGAGCAGTCAGCCGCTACGGTTGCGATTTTTCTTTCCGAGAATCCTACGTCGTACGTGTGGGTAGCGGAGATTCACCAAGGCGCTGAGGAGTCATCGGTGGTCATGGTGTCGCTGCCGCGTCCTGCGGGCACGGCGACCTCCCATGAGTCGGTACCTCTCAGCCTGCGCAAGATCTCATTGTGGGCGCAGGACGAGCCGATTCTCGACGTTGCCGTGCTCGAGGAAAGTGCTGCACCGACGCGCATCGCTGTGCTCGACGCGGAGAAGGTTTCTCTCTACAGAATGCAGGGCGGCAGGTGGCAGCAGGAGCAGACTCTGGGCATCGTTCATGCGCGGCCATGGCCTCGCGATTTGCGTGGGAGGTTGATCCCGGCGAAGGATCACCGGCTGGACGTTTATCTCCCGGGAGTCATCTGCCGCAGCTCCGCGGGAGCGCCGTTGGCGTTGAGTTGTCGCGAGACCGATGATCCGTGGCCACTTGTCCCGGCTGCGCTGAGCGGAGAAACGTTCCCAGTGTTCCCCAGCGCCGGATCGTCCGCGGTAGCAATTCCACCGATGGGAGCGTTCTTCGCGCCGACGCGGAACTTTTTCACGGGCGCGTTGACCCCGGGCGTGGGCAAGTTCACAACCGTGTCCAAGTTTTATTCCGCAGCACTGCTGCCGCGCGAAAAATATCTTCTGTGGCTCTTTGCCGACACGGATGGCCGCCTGCACATGGTTGACGGCACCAGCGACCAGAGCCTCAAGCTCAGCTGGGGCAGCGATCTGACGAGTTTGAAGACTTCGTGCGGCGCCGGCTGGCAGGTACTGGCCGCGAGTTCCGCGGGAGAAACTGGCGATTCCGTGCGTGCCTACGAGTTTCCGGATCGCGATCCGGTCGCCGTGAGCGCCGGCGTCGACTTTCCAGGCAGCGGCGTGATTACCGCACTGTGGACAGAAGCAAAGGGCGACACGGCCATCGCTGTTGCGAGAAATCGAGAGACAAGAACTTATGAAGCGTTTCGGCTGGCGGTGGTTTGTAGTCAGTAGCATGCTGATTGTAGGACTGGCGGCGATGGCCGAGACGCGTCCGCAGTACGGAGGCGTTCTGCATGTCGCCATGCGGGCGGCTCCAACGTCGCTAGATCCTGTGGACTTGGACCCAGCAACTCTCGACTCTGCGAAGAATGCCGAGCCGGACTCCTTCGCGCAATACGGGCTGACCATGCTCATGTTCGACACGCTGGTCGTCACGGATGAGAGCGGACGCATCCAGCCCCGGTTGGCCACGTCATGGCAGGCCTCGCCGGGAAGTCAGCGGCGGCAGTTTCGCATTCGTCAGGGGGTGAAGTTTCACGACGGCGCTCCGCTCACGGCCCAAACTGCGGCCGCATCGCTGCGTGCCGCGAATCCGTCGTGGAATGTGAGTGCCGACGCGGACACTGTTGTGATTGAGTATTCCAAGCCCGACTCGGAATTGCTGGCGGAACTGGCGTTGCCACGGAACGCGATTTGGAAGGCGCATCCCGCCGGCGCGCCCAGCGGCACGGGGCCGTTTCACGTTGTTGATTGGCAGCCGGGAAAGAAGTTGTCTCTGGCGGCGGAGGAGAATTGCTGGCGTGGGCGTCCGTTCCTCGATGCCATCGAGATCGAGATGGGAAAGAGTTTTCGCGATCAGATGACAGCGTTCGAACTGGGTAAATCGGATTTAGTGGAGGTGGCGCCTGAACAGTCGCACAGAATTCCTCAGCAAGGACGGCAGTTGGTGAGTTCGGCCCCGCTGGAATTACTGGCACTGTTCTTCACACGCGACGCGGCGTCCCCGGAGGAAAAACTTCTACGCGAGGCGCTGGGCCTGAGCGTGGAGCGCGGGTCGATCCGTAGTGTCTTACTGCAGGGAGCGGGACAACCGGCAGCCGGAATTCTTCCGAACTGGATGAGCGGCTACGGATTCGTGTTCTCCACCGACGCGGATTTGTCACGAGCGCGGCACAGGCGCGAACAAGTCCGTACCGTTCCGATGTGGACGCTGGGATATGATGGCAGCGATCCGGGGGCACGAGTGCTGGCCGAACGCATCGCGCTCAATGCCAGAGACGCGGGTTTGCAGTTACAACCTACATTGGGGCCGACCGCCGATCTGCGATTACTGCGGATTCCGCTGGCACCTGATCCGTGGATTGCGCTGGCGAATGTGGCCTCGCTCGCAGGCACGCCCCTGGGAAAAGAAGGAACTCCCGTCGAAGATTTATACGCGGCTGAACTGGCACTGTTGGGGACGAAGCGGTTTGTCCCGCTTTTCCATCTCCCGGTCTCTTACGCTGCATCGGCGAATTTGAAAAACTGGGCCCTGCGCTCCGACGGAGGATGGACTCTGGACGATGCCTGGATTGGAAACGGCAAACTCTAACCGATGACCTTTCGCCGCAAACTTCTGGCCGTTTTCGCGCTGACGGTATTCCTGTCGGTGGCGGCTGTGGCCTTGCTGGTGCTGGGCGTAACCCGCAATGCGTTCGAGAAGACAGAAGATCAGCGCACCACAGCGCTGGTCACGCAATTTCAGCGCGAGTTTGATCGTAAGGGAGACGAAGTGGCGCGGCGGGTCGAAGCGATCGCCACATCCAATCCTGTAAGCCGCATGGCGACAACGTTGAACGGTACGTCGGCAGATTCCGCCGAATATTTCGATCTGGCCCGGCAGATGGCAGAGGGCTATCAACTCGACTTTCTGGAATTCCTGGACGGTCACGGATCCATCATCTCTTCGGCGCAGTGGCCGGCGAAGTTCGGCTATCCCGATACTGCCTTTGAGAATCTGTCCGCGTCGAGTGGCGAGAGCGCATTTCTGAAACGTGAAGAGCTGCAGGATTCGACCGCTTTGGGGCTCTTCGCTGTGCGAGCGACGCGCATCAGTGAGCATCCGGTCTACGTAATCGGAGGCCGGCGGCTGGACAAGAATTTTCTCACTGGCCTGGACCTCCCAGCAGACATGCGCGTCCTGCTATACCAGAATCGCAGCGATCATTTCTCTGCCGACTCACTTCTGGATCCGTCGGCGCCGGGGAATGGTTCCGAGGCCGTGCGGCCGGCTGAAAAGTTCGCAGCCTTGGTCAAGGCAGTAAAGCAGTCCAACCGGGAGATGACCGGAATTTTATCTTGGTCTTCGGATCAAGCAGATGAAGAAGTGTTTCACGCGATTCCTCTGCGGGGCGCCGGCGATCGTCCGTTGCTGGGGATTTTGCTGGTTGGACATTCGCGGCGATCTTACGTCGACCTGAAACGGCGCATTCGCGCGTCGGCGCTGCTGGCGGGCGGTGGTGGCATTATTCTGGCGATCCTGCTGAGCAGTTGGGTCGCGGCACGCGTGACGCGTCCAGTGGTGCAACTGGCGCATGCGGCACAGGATGTGGCAGCGGGCAACTGGGACACGCGGGTGGCAATCCACGGCGGCGATGAGGTGGCGCAACTAGCCGAATCCTTCAATCGCATGACGGCAGAATTGCTGGCGCAGAGGGAGCGACTCGTGCAGACGGAGCGAGTCGCGGCATGGCGGGAATTGGCGCGGCGTTTGGCGCATGAGCTGAAGAATCCTCTGTTCCCTCTTCAACTCACGGTCGAGAATCTGATGCGTGCCCGGACGCAGAGTCCCGACCAGTTCGACGAAGTCTTCCACGAAAGTGCGAGCACCCTGCTGGCGGAGATCTCGAATCTGAAGACAGATTATCGGGCGCTTCAGCGAGTTTTCGAAGATGCCGCAGCCGCAACTGCAAGCGATACAGGTGAATGAAATCCTGGCGACAGATCGCGAATCTCTACCAGGCACAACTGCAGTCGCCGGGGCGCAGCCCGATCGGGTGCAAATTGGAGTTCGCCAAGAATCTAGGGACAATCGCCGCGGATCCCGACTTGCTGCACCGCGCACTGTCGAATCTGGTGCTCAATGCGATGGATGCCATGCCCAATGGCGGCACACTTACCTTGCGAACAAGGCGCGATGACGGAAAGGTAATCATCGAGGTCGCCGACACCGGCTCTGGGCTCACACCGGAAGAGTGTGAACGCATCTTCACTCCTTATTACACAAGCAAGCAGCACGGAACTGGGCTGGGACTCGCGATCGTGCAATCGGTCGTCAGCGATCACCACGGAAGAATCAGCGTTCAAAGTGAGTCCGGACGAGGGACCACCTTCGTCATCGAGTTACCGGATAATCTGGATGTGTTACAGAAAACGCCTGCCGCGCAGGCCGCGGCGAAAAGCACCGGGCAGTTTGCCGGACGAGACTAGCGAGGAGGACGGTTGCCACTCAAAGCGCATCTCTTGATCGTCGATGATGAAGCCAACACGCTGGCCTCGCTGTCGCGTGCATTCCGGCTGGCGGGACACGAAGCGACGGTGTGCGATAACGCGGCGAAGGCTCTGGAACTGGCCAAGGCGCAGCATTTCGATCTGATTCTTTCTGACGTGGTCATGCCCGGCAAAGATGGACTGACGCTGCTTGAGGAATTGAAAGCGGCAAGGAGTGACGGCGCCGGTAGTCATGATGTCGGGGCAGGCGCACATTGAAATGGCGGTGAAAGCCACACGGCTGGGCGCACTCGATTTTCTGGAGAAACCGATCTCCAGCGACAAGCTCATGCTTACGGTCGAGAATGCGCTGAAGCTGCAGCGCCTGGAAAGTGAGAACCGGCAACTCCGCCAGCGACTCGGCAAGCATGAGATCGTGTGGAAGGGCGAAGTGATGCGGCGGGTCATGGCGCAACTGGAACGCGTCGCCGCCAGCGAGTCACGAGTTTGCATCTTTGGCGAGACGGGCACGGGCAAGGAACTTGTAGCGCGAACGATCCACGAACGCAGCCCGCGAGCGGCGCGGTCCGTTCGTAACTCTAAACTGCGCGGCTGTGCCGGCGGAATTGATCGAGTCCGAACTGTTTGGGCACGAGAAAGGTTCGTTCACCGGCGCGTCCGGGCGCCATATCGGCAAGTTCGAGCAGGCCAATCAGGGAACGATTTTTCTCGACGAGATCGGCGACATGCCCCTGAGCATGCAGGCTAAGCTGCTGCGCGTGCTGGAAGAGGGCGAAGTCGAGCGTATTGGCGGCGACAAGCCCGTCAGTGTAAATGTTCGCGTGGTGGTGGCGACCCATCGAGATCTGGAAGCGCGGGTCCGCGAGGAGAAATTCCGGCAGGATCTGTTTCACCGGATCCACGTTTTCCCGCTGCTGCTGCCTCCGTTGCGCGAGCGGCGCGACGACATTCCAGCGCTGGTGGAGCATTTTGCCGCACAAGTGTGCGCACAGAATGGGTGGAAGCGATGCCGTTCACGGGGGATGCGATCGAGGCCCTGCAGTCTCATCGCGTGGCCGGGGAACGTTCGCGAATTGCGCAACATGGCCGAGCGACTCATGCTGCTGGCGACCGAAGGCCAGGTAGATCTGGCAACGGTGCACATGGCGCTGCCGAAAGACTTCTTCCGGCGGCATCGCTACGCCCATAGCGAGCGGCTCCGGCGCACTCTCCGATCGCGTTCAGTCGTTCGAACGTGAAGTGATTCTCGCGGAGTTGAAGCGCAGTCATCAGAACATGAGCCTGGCAGCGAAAACGCTTGGCCTGGAGCGCAGTCACCTGTATAAGAAAGCGGAGCAACTGGGGATCGATCTGCGGGCCATGCGGCGGGAGCAGGAGCCGCACGATTGACTCGACGCGCAACGTCCCCACTTCTCGCAAAGAAGCGCGAGAAATGGGACACCCAGGCCATCGGAGATGGATTTTGCTTGGAAATGTCTGGATTCTCTGCTTTATTTTCATCGTTTCTTTTCTATTTTTGCGACTGAACTACCGTCGCCTGCGGTTTACGGAGTGCGCATGGAGCGGGCGTGGATTCCCATGAAGGACGGTGTCCGCCTGGCTGCGACTCTCTACATGCCGGACGGCGCGAAGCCGGACAGAGAAGTTCCCTGCCCTGCTCGAATATCTGCCCTATCGCAAAGACGATGGAACGGCGGCGGGCGACTATCCCAAGCACGCATATTTTGCGCGGCGTGGATACGTGGGCGTACGCGTCGACATTCGTGGGTTTGGCGCGAGTGAGGGCGTTCCGCCGGAGCGTGAATATTCCGAGCAGGAGCAAGTGGATGGCGAACGAGGTCATTGCGTGGCTGGCGCGTCAACCATGGTGCAATGGCAATGTAGGCATGTTTGGGATTTCGTGGGGCGGATTCACTGCAATGCAGATGGCGATGCGGCATCCGCCGGCGTTGAAGGCGATTGTTGCAGTGCACGCCACGGCGGAGTTGTTTCACGACGATGTTCACTACATCGACGGCATGGCGCATGTTGACGAATTTGAATTGAACATGGACATGGCTGAAGGTTGGGTAGGTGCGCCGGATTACTCGCTCGACGAAAAGGTTCTGGGCCGCGCTTCGACTCGCCGCCTTGGTCGCTGCTCTACTTAAAGCATCAGCACGATGGACCGTTCTGGCGAGAGCGCGTGCGGCCGTTGAGTGAGATCACGACGCCGACTTTCTGATCGGCGGCTTGCAGGACGGGTATCGCGACAACGTAGCCGACATGCTGATGAAGTCGAAGGCTGCCGTTAAGGCGATTGTGGGGCCCTGGAATCATTCTTATCCTAACGATCCAGACTTCGGACCGAAGGTCGAGTGGCGCGATCAGGCGGTACGCTGGTTCGATTACTGGCTCAAGGGGCGGGACACGGGAGTTCGGAAAGATCCGCGGCTCGTGATTTTCATGCAGCATTGGCATCCGCCGGATCCGAATCTGCAGGAGGTGCCGGGGGAATGGCGGCAGGAAGATGCGTGGCCTCCGAAGGAAGCGACGCGACACTACGCTCTACCTGCGGGCGATCACACGCTGGAAAGGACTGCCGGGGCTCAGGCGACACACCGATTGAAATACATTCCCACGGTCGGAGTGGAGGCTGGATTCTGGTGGGGAGAACTGCTGAGCGATCCGCGACCGGTAGACGCGTTCAGCCTTGTTTATGATACCGCGCCGCTGGAACAAGAGTTGGCGATTCTCGGCCGTCCCCGCGCACGGCTTAGCGGCCTCGGCGACCGCGCCATTGGCCGATTGGTTCGCGCGGCTTTCTGATGTGGCTCCCGACGGAACCGTGACGCAGATTACGGGCGCTGGATTGAATGGGGCGCAGCGCGAATCGATGAGCGAACCGCGCGATCTGGAACCCGGGAAAGTTTACCCCCTCGACATCGAGATGCATCTGACTTCGTGGGTATTTCCCAAAGGCCATCGCATTCGATTGGCGATTTCAAATGCTCTATGGCCGATGGTGCTTCCGACGCCGTACGCGATGACCACGTCACTGGAGTTGGGTGGCAGCGGTGGATCGCGGATCGTTTTACCTGTTGTTCCAGAACACGGCTCTGCCGCGCCGGAATTCTCGCCACCTCAGGCATCTGAGGAACGATCCGACATCAAGAATGAAGGATTCCCGTGGCCCGGAGATTGGACGGTGGAACGCGACGAAGCTCACCAGAAGACGACGGTGCACTGGAAGGGCAAAGATGGATACGACATATCCGTGGGGCACGCAAAATGATTTTGAGAATCTTGCTTACGAAGGCGACGACGCTCATCCGGAGACCTGCTCCGTTCGCGGAGAAGCCGAGAGCGTGTTCGCACTCAAAGGGCGCACCCTGGTGTGGCGCGGACACCTGCTGGTGACCACCGATCAGAAGAATTTCTACTACGAGTACACGCGGGAGTTGCTGAAAGACGGACAGATGATCAAGAGCAAGACTTGGCAGGAGACGATTCCTCGCGACCATCAGTGAGTGCCGAGAGCTGCCAGGAGAAGTCTCAGTCGGCTGCCGCAATCGACGGCGCGGGCTGGCCTTTCAGGTCAGCAGCGAGCAACTGGTGGAACAACTGTTCCCCCGCTTCGCGCCGCACTGATAGCCGGCCAGCGCCATAAGCCCGCGACTTCAGGCCGCGCTGAACATCTTCGCAGATGCCGAGATCTTCGTCCTGCACGCGGTTGCCGACGTTGACTGATTCGGTGTTGTACGCGCGCGCGTGCCTCGCTCACGTCGCTGAAATAGAAATCGAAGATCACCGTGCAATGATCGGCATCGACTGGGATTACATAGTTCGTGTCCATGTACCCTTCGTAGCAGTTGATCATCAGGTTCGGATATTGCCAGAAATACCGCGCACGGTCTCCTTTGCGCGTCGCGCCGGTGGCCGCATCTTCGTCAGACGCAACCATGGGGCTCGACTGCAGGCAATAGCGATCTTCGTTCTCGATCGTGTACTGCTTGTAGTCGAGCACCGAACTCAATCCCTTGTGCAGATGGGGAACGTGATATCCGCCGTCGAGGAAATTATCGACATAGACCTTCCAGTTGCAATTGATGTCGTAGGTCCTGCGATCGAAGTAATGCAATTTGCTGATGCCAAGAGGGGCAACCCGCTTCACCAGGCCGCCGAGAAATTCCTGCAAAGGCGCGGCCTGCGGAGTCGAGGTTCACGAACACGAAACACTCCCAGGTTTCGACGCGAATCGGAACCAAACCGTTCTCGGCACGATCAAAGTTCTGCACGCCGTCGAACTCCGGCATGCCTTTGAGCGATCCGTCCAGGCCGTATTTCCAGCCGTGGTAGGGGCACTGCAGAATCTCTGCATGACCGCAGGGCTGCGTCACTACGGCTGCAGCGTGGTGGCGACAAACGTTGTAGAACGCGCGCAGCGCACCATCGCCTCCACGAACAACAACGACGGCTCTCCGGCGAGTCGCGTGGCCACGAAGTCTCCCGGCTTCTGCACTTGATCGGTGCGGGCGACGAGTTGCCAGGTTCTGCCGAAGACGTTGACCCGTTCCAGTTCGGCGATGCGCGGATCGACATACCAGGGCGCGGGAATGGTTGACGCCTCCGACAGCGGGGCGCGATCGTTATAGGTGGAGAGAATCTGCTCGACGGAAGCTTGCATGTTTATGTTCTCGAATAATTGTCGCAATCCACTCGCTGCCGATAATCGTAACGGCTACTAACGGCACCGCTCCGCGCGACTTTTGGACGTGCTGGACCGGGCGGATCTGTTTCGGCGCCGATCGCGCGCCGCAACACATCCAGAAACTGCTGAATTCTGGCTTCCTTCTTTTCTGCGCAGTTCACCCTGACGACGAAATAATCCGGGATCAAGCTCAGCCGTGAGCAGCGCGTCCTGGAAGCGCTCCATCATCCAGTCGATGATCGAAACGATCATCTCGATTTCCATGTCCTTGCGCAGTTCGTGGCGGTCCAGTCCGAAGCGCACAAAACTCACGGTGCCGTATGGATCTTCGCTGATGAGGAAGCGGTTAATCTCGCGCTTTAACACGAAATCGGTGCCGTAATTTCCGAGCAAAGAAATGCGATAGGGAATCCAATCCTCATGGACAAGATGTTCAGTGCGCACCAGCCAGTAGCGCAGCACCTCGAAGAAACCAGCGGTCGCGAATTTCCGCGGGCGCATCAAGATATTTGGCGAAGGAGCGGACGGAGCGCTTATAGACTTCGAAAAATAATCCGTCCTTGCTGCCGAAGTGCTGAAAGATGGAACCCTTGGCGATGCCGAGCGCGATGGCGATGTCGCCGACCCGCGCCGCATGATAACCGTGCTCGGCGAAATGCTGGGTCGCCGCTTCGATGATGCGGCTGCGTTTCGCCTCCGAGCGGGGACGCGGCGGGATCTGGCGTTGATAAAGCGGCGGAGTGGCGCGATTGCTGGCGATTCCTGGCATAATGAATGACTGTAAGTCACGAAAGCATACATGAGAATTATTCCGATTTCAACTTCATTTTTGCTGCCATGTACGATAGTGTTAGTTCGATTCAGGACACGCTTCGTGACTTCAAGTCAAACCAGCAATCCCGGTGGCAAGTCGGTGTATGACGCCATTGTGATCGGCGCCGGGCATAACGGACTGACTGCAGCAGCCTATCTTTCGCGAGCGGGACTTTCCACGCTAGTCCTGGAACGCCGCGAGATTGTGGGCGGGTGTTGCGTGACCGAGGAGATTGCGCCCGGCTGCCGCGTGTCGACCACCTCTTATATAGCCAGCATGTTACGGCCGGAAGTGATTTTTGAGTTGCACCTGGCGAGTCACGGCTTGCGCATGATTCCCTGCGATCCGGCGATCCAGGTTCCCTTCCCTGATGGGCATGTGGTGCCATGGTGGGTAGATCGCCAGCGAGCGCAAAAAGAATTTTCAAGGATTTCCGCAAAAGATGCAGCACGGTTTGTGCAAGTCGACGATCAGCTGAAAAAACTGGCCCGTTACTTGCAGCCATTCTTCATGGAACCTCCACCGGAAGTCGACACCTCTACCATAAAGGGCTGGACCGATTTGTTCCGGGTCGGCAAGCGATTTCGCGGTATCTCCAGTGCCGAAATCTCGCAACTCGTCGCTTTCCTCACGGGCAGTCTCGGAGAGTTTCTCGATCACAACTACGAGTCCGAGAAAATGAAGACCATGTTCCTGGCCAACAACGTCTACGGCAAGCACGGCGGCCCCTATCAACCGGGGACAGCCATCGGGCTGCTCTTTCATCTACTCAGTGGTGGAGAGCACGAACTTCAAGGCTTTTACGGACACGTGATGGGTGGGATGGGATCGATCACGCAAGCGCTGGCGGCTGCTGGGCAAAAGCTCGGAGTCGAGATTCGCACTTCGACCGCAGTCGCCCGCATCGAGGTGCGCAACGGCCGGGCGCGCAGCGTTGTGTTGGAAGACGGTACCGAACTTCGCGCCCGCATGGTTCTTTCCAACGCCGATCCGAAGCGGACATTTCTCGGATTTCTGGATCCGAAAGAACTTCCCGAAGATTTTCTGTTCGCTGTGCGTGGAATCAAGATGCAGGGACCGTGCGCCAAGGTAAACATGGTTTTGTCCGAGGAGCCTCGGTTTACCGGTACCTCGCCGCAGGCGACCGCGCTGGAGCGCACCTTCTATACGCTTATTCCGTCACTAGCATTTGCGGAACGTTGTTACGACATTGCCAAGTTCGGAAACATTCCCGAAGAATTGTGGGTTGACTGCGTCGTGTCGTCGAATGCGGACGAGTCCCTGGCTCCGCGGGGCAAACACATTCTCACCTGCTTTGTGCAGTATGTGCCCTATCACCTGCGGGAAGGAAATTGGGACGAGAAGCGCGATCTGCTGGGCGACCGTGTCGTGAAGAAAATCGCCGAATACGCACCGAATGTTCCGGGGGCAATCGTGGCGCGGCAAGTGCTCACTCCGCTCGACCTGGAGCGCACGTACGGGTTGACTGAGGGCAACATTTTTCACGGCGACTTGCGGTTGGAGCAGCTCTTCTTTATGCGTCCAGTGCCGGGCTGGTCGCAATACCGGACACCCATCGATGGGCTCTACTTGTGCGGAGCGGGTGCGCATCCCGGAGGCGGGGTGACCGGCGCGCCCGGACGCAACGCCGCCCATCAGGCGCTGCGCGACTGGAAGAAGGGACGATTGCAGGAGGCGTCCGCGTGAGTGGCGCAAACGGGCATCCCAATTCGCTGCCGAAGACCGCCGATATCGTCATCCTCGGTGCGGGCGTTATGGGTGCGTCGATTGCGTTCCATCTTGCCAAGCGAAAGGCAGGAAGCATCGATGTCCTCGACAAAGATCGTGTCGGTCGCGGGGGCAGCGGTCGCTCGTCGGCACTGGTTCGCATGCATTACAGCTATCCCCCCGAAGTGCAACTCGCTCTGATCAGCCTGCACATGTTTCAGAACTGGCAGGAAGTTGTGGGAGCAGCGGTCGACCTGATCGGACGACAAGATCTCCGTGAACTAGAACCCGACTGGAATGTGGACGGAGTGGAACTCGCCGCCTATGAGCCTGATTCCGGATACGGCGACGGCGCTGGCGTTGCGGGGGACTTCCTAAGCGCTGCTCGCGAAATGGGCGTAACTTATTTATCGCGCACTCAGGCGACTGACTTGGTCGTCGAGGGCGGCCACGTTCGTGGTGTTCTCACCGAACAAGGAATGATCTCGGCCCCAATTGTCATTTCTGCCAGCGGCCCGTGGACGCGCCCGTTGTTTCAACAAGCAGGCTGCGATCTCCCGATCGAATGCGAATATCACCAAGTCGCAATTCTTCGAAACGCGCCGGGAATGAAAGGCGGGGGCTGCGCCTGCATCGATTCGGTCACAGCCACTTATTTCCGTTCCGATGCGCACGATAAGTTTCTGGCGGGTGACTTCTACGGCAAGCGGCCCGTCGATCCCGACAATTTCCCGCAACGTGCCTCTGACGAGTCTCTGGAAAGATCATTGGGCGGACGTGCCGCCGTGTTCCAAAACTTGCGGGCGCCGAGGTCATGCGCGGAGTGACTGGCGTTTATGACATGACGCCAGATTCACGCCCACTTCTGGGCGAAATCCCGGAGATCGGCGGACTGTACGTGTGCGCCGGATTCTCAGGCATGGGCTTTAAGATCTCTCCCGCAGTCGGCTGGTGATGAGTGAATTGGTGCTCGACGGCAAAGGCAAAAGCGTGGACATCCGCGCATTCCACCCGAACCGTTTCGTTGAGAACCAGCCGATCAAGGCTGAGTACGAATATGTGGATGACTAAAGATTCTCAGGAGCAAGCATGAAAAAAAAGGCATTCTCGATCGCTTGAAAGACGGCCCGGTTCTTGGCGACGGCGGCTATTTGCTCGAACTCGAAAAACGCGGATGGGTCCGCGCGGGTCCGTTCACGCCGGAGGTTGCCTTGACGCATCCCAACGCTCTGCAGGAACTGCACATTGAGTTTCGCGAAGCCGGCGCCGAAGTGCTGCAGGCGCTGACGTTCTACGCCAGCCGCGACAAACTGGCCACGGTGGGACTTGAGAACCGGCTCGAGGAACTGAATCGCTCCGCGGTCCGCGTCGCGCGCGAGGTCGCTGGAGATCAATGCCTAGTCGCTGGCAATCTGAGCTTGACGTGGATGTACGAACCTGGTAGCCCTTCTGCCGCCGATCGCGTCCGCAAGACCTTCGACGAGCAACTGGCAGTGCAGGTCGACGAGGGCATCGATTTCGTTATCGGTGAAACGTTCTCCTGGGTAGGCGAAGCACTCATTGCAGTGGAACGCGCCAAACGCACGGGTCTGCCTGCGATGGTCACGATCTGCTTTGAGAACAAGGATGAAACCGCCGAAGGCATGAGCGCCGCGGATGCCGCAAAAACTCTGTTCGACGCAGGAGCCGACATCGTCGGAATGAATTGCCTGCGCCCGCCGGAGCACATCCTGGGACCAATGGAACAGATGCGAAGAGCGGTTTCCGGGTATCTCGCATGTCAGCCGGTCGCCTATCGGACTCCGAAAGATAAGCCGGACTTCACGAGCTTACCGGAATTTCCTTACGCACTCGATCCACTGCAACTTACGCGCAAGGATATGGCGGACTATGCCGTGCAGGCTCGCGATTTGGGGATCAACTACATCGGCGCGTGTTGCGGGACCGTCGCCATGCACATTCGCGAGATGGCGCGGGTGCTGAACAAACTGCCGGAAGACTCTCGCATCTGGAAGAAGGGCGGCGAAAAACCGATGTCGGGCTACGAATACTATGACCACGACAACATGAAAGCATAGTTCTGCGTCGAAATCGGAATGGGCCCTCAGTCATCGAGGGCCCGTGCGTCATTCGGTTCTCCGCGGGCTATCCCGCCTTGCGTGCACCGGGCTCCACCGCGTGCACCAGAGGGACGTCGACGAGATGCTCGCTCAAAAACCATACTTGCAGTTCATTGCTACGTAGAACATCGCTGACCACGAGATCGTTAGTGCCATCATCGCCAATTTCAGAAGCGCGCCGCGCAAGTTGCCGGCAGTGGCCGATAATGATCTGATGTGCGTCCAGCAATCGCGAGATTTGGACGGGCACCTCTTCCCTGCCACGCGGAGGTCGCTCGATGCGTGTGGTCTCAGCGACATCGGCAGCCATGGACACCGAGACCCCACCGAGCAACTGGATCCGCTCGGCAATCTCATCGACGATCTCCACCTGTTCGTCATAGTGCTTGTCAAACAAAAGATGAAGCTGATAGAACGTAGGCCCGGCAACTTGCCAGTGTGACTTCTTGTAGAGATCGCGTAACGTCATGGTATCGGCGAGCAACAGATTCAGTTGTTCGGTCATTTCGAGACGAACCGGTTCCTCCAGTTCGAGCGGAAGACCGTGAGAGACTGTGCCGTACGCTTGAATTTCGCTGGCACGTTGGTGAATGTGGGGTTGTGCGTTGATGGTAGTTTGACGAGTGGCGGGAACGACTTTCTTCGCCATAGGACGCCTCCTAGTTCGGTATCAGGTTAGCAGGGATGGTCGAACTCAGCGTATGGATCGAGCCCATCCAGGCAATATCGCTTGGATGCGGCGATGGGCAAGAGGATGCGTGCTTTCACAATTTATGGAACTCCCCAACCGAGGAGCTGCCGCGGGCAACGGCAATCCGAGGCTCGATGGGCGACGATCCAGGCAACGGATGTCGCAGGTACCCGCACACTGCTTGGGGGCGCCCGGAGGACATGCTTGACACTGACTAAGCGGCATGACACGATTTGACTCTGGCCATCTAATTTGTGAGTCGGGTTGAGGCGCTCTCAGATGTCCAGCCGCGAGCTGAGCCCGGAATGGGTTCTTTCGAGTTTTATCCCCCCTATCGCGGCCCCCCAGCACGAGATAACCGAATTGATTGCCGTCGCGAGGCGCTTGTGGCCAAGCGTTCAGGCTCATGCGTACAGAGAGCAGCCGGGGAAAAGCTCTGATGAAGCTATTGCTTTTGCTTCGGAGGTTTGGGAGGGAGTTTTGCGCTCGGTCGCTAAAACGATTCAGCGGTCCAAGGGCAGAAACTGGCGAATAAGGAGCATGGAGGCCTATCTCTTCGGTGCCTTCCATCATCGGTTCAACCGCGCCCTAAAAAAAGAGCGCAGACGACAACAGACGATACAGCATCTTCCGACGAGCCCTGATCTCGAGCGCTTG
Organism: uncultured Acidobacteriaceae bacterium; assembly: GCA_963710885.1. Classification (GTDB taxonomy): domain Bacteria; phylum Acidobacteriota; class Terriglobia; order Terriglobales; family Acidobacteriaceae; genus Sulfotelmatobacter. The sequence continues at coordinate 30,532 of CAVQCF010000045.1, read as the reverse complement.
GGGCAGGCCCACGATTCAAAGGCGGTGCGCGATTTGGAGCAATCGATCCAGCTCAAAGAGGCCGTTCGGAACATGGATGAGTGGACCCGCAAGGTCTGGGCTGCTCGACGGTACGGATATTCGTGGAAGGAAATCGCGACACAACTAGGCCTGACCGAACATCAGGTCAAACTTCGGTTTCGTTATGCAATCGGTAAGCTCCGTGCTCGACTGGGCGGCCCAACGTGATAAGCGCGTCGCGCTACATTGGTTTGCATGGACTGGTCGCGTTAAACTTGGTTTTTCATTCGTGAGACGACTTCAACTGGAAGCAGGCAAGTTCTGAAGGCACAAGCAGAATTCAACGGCGAGGAAAAGCGGATATTGGATCTTCTGGGGACGGGTCTATCCCGAGCTTTTCCAAACCCGCAACGTGTCGGGTGTCCAGACTCTACGGTGCTCCGAGGGATAGCCACTCACAAAGTTCCACTATCAGAAGCGGATCGTTGGCTCACTCACTTCAGCTCATGCAGCCCGTGCTTTCAAGAGTTCACGCAATTTCGCAAGCAGGCAGTGGTTCGGCGGCGTACGCAAGTGTGGCTAGCCGCAGCGGCTATGCTCATTTTCGCGGTAGCGGCATGGCTCTGGGTGCGCAATCGGCCGTCTGCGCAAACGTCCGCAACCGTCGTACTGGATCTTCGTGAGCGGTCACTTGCGCGTGGGGAAAACCCTACAGGCGCCAAACAGGTTGCTCTGGAAATACCGCGAACCGCCAGGCACTTGATCATGGCCTTGCCGATTGGAAGCAAAGAGGGAAGTTACGATCTAGCACTGCTGAACGAGGCCGGAGATGAGGTTTCGCGTGCAACGGCCACAGCGACATTAGAGGATCACGTCGTCATTCTCCGTGCCGACATTGACATTCGCAATCTTAGCCCTGGGCTCTATTTTATTGGTCTGCGCCAACTTGGGCGGGAGTGGAACCGACATCCGACTCGCGTCAATTGAATCTTCGAAATCGAGACTGCTACCACTAACCGTTGACAGGGAAGCGTGAGAGAAGAACATGGTCTTGGGTCTAGAGGACGCGGTCACCGTACTAAACAAGTGGAAGGACGAACCTGCTCAAATCCTCGTAGTGTCTGAGAGTCCTTTCCAGCAATCACGTCGGGGATCCTTGAGCAAATCATCGATTGGGCATAGGGCCGCAAGGGAAAGTGGCAAAGGTTTCCAGTTAATCCTGATACGAGGGGGGAAAAAGCTGGAACGGTTGTGTTTGAGACGCCCGGCGGTACTTTGTCGCTCTCCCTCGGCGTTTGTTCCTTTGTGTACGAAGAACCACGGGAGGCCAAGCCCGTTGTATGAGAAGAAGCTGAGTCTACGACCGTCTGCGCACTCTCTGTGTTCTTTCCGTCAAACGAGGTTTTTGTGTTCTACGAATTGCGGGAACCTTCACTGAAGGCCGACCTTCCTGGTGGAGTACGATTTGAACCACGCAATAAGGTTTTCCATATTCGTCTTTTGTTCGTCCATTAGATCACTATCTCTCGTGAGTCGCCTGCTGAGCTTTCTCGTTCATGATTCCTAGAGAGCCAATCAAATGTGTTGTAAGCGTCAGACGAAACTCATGTTTGGTTGCGGATGCGCGCAAGTGTCCGGAGCGGACCGCATTGACGAGCCGTATGGGGCATTTCAGTGTCCAGATGGTCACGCTAGATCAAGTCCGGTAGCTGGTCGCGCGGAATCAGCAGACGGATGGATCGAGCCTGGCCCGGTGTTCGCTCGATGAGGCCATGAGTTTCGAGCGTCAAAATCATTTGGTGTACGGAGGGCGGGGAGACCTGGAAGTAGTGTTGCATTTCGGACTCCGCAGGTGGGGACCCGTGGATTTTGCCGTAGTAGTAAATGAACGCCAGGTACTGGCCTTGCTTATCGGTATAGGGTCGCTTCATCGGACGCGCTGACTATTTGACGATTAGTGCTGGCCCGCCCAAGCCGTGGGTGTTAGATCGGGTAGGCGCTGTAATTGCAGGTTAGCCAAGCCCGGTAATACGGCGGACAGATATTCGCGCACGGGTAGCTTGATCCGTCGACAGGTTTTCGAAGGTCGAAAGAATCGCTGCCACCTTCGGTCCGGCTTGTGGACTGCCTACGTGGATCCAGTTCTTTCGGCCCACCGCGATTGGCCGGATCGAATTCTACGCCACGTTCGTACTCAACTCCAACTCCGGGTGAATACGCCTCGCGAATCTATAGTTGACCAAGTAGGATGAAATAATAGACAAGGAACTTGTCAATCGGAGGTTCTCGTACTCACCGTTACTGAACATTCCGAAACTCTGGACCAGATAGAAGAGACCATTCAGAAATGGCTGAGACGATCCGGTAAGCGCGAAGCACCATTTACCTTTTCTCGGGGCTCGGGGGCATCCGATCTCCTCTGTTTCATCTCACATAGTCGGAGTGATCTAAAATTGAAGATGGCTCACCAATGGGTCTTCTTCGAGTTGAAGAAGACCTGCCTCAAACTGAATCTCGATAGGTTTCTGGTCAGCACATCAGTCGAAGGTGATAAGTTCTGGCTCAACATCGAGCTAGATCCTCAGCCTGAGCATCGCTTCCTCATCTGGGCATTGCGCGAAATTGCTGAGACCAAGCATCCAGCGTTTCAGTCCCGCATATTGAGAGCCTTCATCAAGTTGGAGGAGAGTCTTCCGGGCAGCACAATTGAACAAGCAACCGGAGCTCCTACCGATTTCCTGGTAGCACTTGAAGCCCTCAGTTCGGCTCCTGGAACTTCTCAATTGATTGTGGACGACCCTTCTTGCTGCAAAAATCAGAGGCCTCAAGAGGAAGAAACAGATGCTGGAGGTTTCAGGAGGTGCTCTTTCCTCTGAGCAAGTCGCGGAGCTACTCGGTATTTCAAGACAAGCAGTTGATAAACGACGTTCTTCGAACCAACTCCTTGCACTGACACAAGGAAGGCGCGGGTACAGCTATCCGGGTTTCCAATTCGAGGATGGCAAGACAATCCGAGGCCTCGAAGGAGTTCTTGCCCAGTTGAAATCACTTGATCCGTGGATGCAGATGGTTTTCTTTACCGGTCGAAACGAGAGACTCGACGGGAAAACCCCGATTGAGGGTCTTCAAAAGGGATTCGTAGAAGAAGTCGCGCGCCCGGCTAGCGGGTATGGTGAACAAGGAGCTCTATGACCGACTTGCCGGGAGAACACCCTCTCCCTCATCCGGAGCTCCAGGTTCAAACTCCTAAACTCCGCTCATTTTCACGCTGAAGGTCGGCGATGTGTTATATCGCCATTACCAAAGCGCCTACGATCCGATCTATTTCGGTATGTCGGGAAATTATAGGTTCGACGACCCAATCCGGGGCCTATCTCGACGCGCGGGAGATTGCCAGGATCGAATTGACCGAAGAACTCCGGTTCGTCGACCTCGCTAGTTCCGGTGGATTGACGCACATCGGGGCTGACGCTCGGCTTGTGACTGGATCATACACAGTCGCCCAAAGATGGTCCGCCGCCCTGCGGCTCCATCCTTCCGAACCTGATGGGATTCAATACCCCGCACGGCATGATCCAACCCGCGTCGCGTATGCGATTTTCACGCGAACTCGATCGAGCTTCAAGGTGAGTTCACTCGGTTCACTGACGGCTTCCTCAAACAGGGCGCTCCTCAGCCAACTGCTTAGTGACTACAAGGTCGACCTGATATGAGCTGAATCTCGTCTCGATCTGCGTGTGTCCGGACCCGCGGCGGGATTACAAAGCATGTGCCACGTTGACGGCGGTTTCGAGCTGAGTGTCCGTTCCGTCTTTCAATGCGTCTCGCGAAAGTTCGATAGAAAACTTTGGCACGAGGCCATTGTTTTCAATCATCCGTCCTTGCCAAGTCAGGTAGGCTGCAACTGGGAGACCAAGGATGTATCCGTGTCCAACCTTGTATGCGCTGCCACTCAGTAGACGCCCGGGCGTCTTCGTTCCCACGATGGTTGCCAGATTATTTTCGTCCGCGAAAGCTGAGACCATCTCGCCGGCGCTCGCGGTGTGTTCGTTTACCAACAGCACGACTCGACCGTGGAAGCGTCGCTGGCCGAGTCCTTCGGTGACCACGAGGATAGATTTTTCAGCGAGTGCATAGCGGGCCGCCAACCATATGAGAGTCGCTTTGTGGGATGGAATTCGTCCAAATCGGGTAAGTTCCTCACGACGATAACCACGCTCATGACGTTTCCGCGTGAGACTGTAGCCAACCTCAAGTTTTCCAGCTGTCAAATAGCTCATCAAGCGTAGCCCGCCGATTCCTCCGCCGGTGTTTCCTCGCAGGTCCACGATAAGCCGGTTACAACCGTCCAGAGATTCGATTCCACGGTCAATGTCTTTCGCCACGTCAATCCCGATTACTCCAGGGAACATGGCGACTCTGAGCAGGCCAATTTCATCGCTTAGCTTCTCAGCGTGAACGGCTTCGGGCGCGGTGACCGGATGTGTCTTTGACTTGGGGATGGGCAGTTGGACTTTAATCGTCTGCTGGCCTCCGTGAAGCTTCTCGATCAGTAGGCTCGCCGACTCGCCGACCGAAAACGTCAGACCATCTGGAGGCCGAATGTCCCGCTCACGGCTGCCGAGCAACAAGTCTCCAGGCCGTATTCCCGCAGAATAGGCTGGGCCTCCTGGGTGCACATCCTGAAACATCCAGCGCTCACTCCCGTTGACCGGGATGCGCTGCATGGTTGCATTGATGGCGTTCCGAGCTGGGATGTTTCGCATTCCGGCATGTCGGAAACCGGTATGGCTGGTTTTGAGCTCGGCCACTAGATTCTGAACTTCCTTCTCGAATATCTCCGGTTCCGCTGACGCGAGAATTTGGTCCCGGCGATTCTTGGCCAGCGCGTTCCAATCCACTCCGTTCATGGAAGGATCGAAGTGCTTGGTTTCCACCAAACGACAGACCTTGTCGAAAATCTTTGTGCGGTCTACTAGAGTCAAGTTCATTGCTGTTTGATCCCGATGGGTGCCGAGGTCTCCCCGACAGCGACGAATGCTGCCCAATAGAACGGGCTCACCTGCTCACCATACTTCGCCAGCAAGTCCAACTTCGCGTCTCTGAGAGCCGAACCCGTGTCCTCGCCGTGGCCCAGTCGCAAGTAGAAACGATCCATCAGGGCGCTCGCGAAAGTGTCGTCGGCGCTCCACAAACTTGCGACGACCGACTTCGAACCTGCTACCAAAAACGCTTCTACCAGACTGCTAACGCCCTCTTGTCCCTGTAGTTTGCCCACGCCCGTATCGCAAGCGGATAGCGTAGTCAGTTCTGCATTCAGTCGCAATCTGATGATTTCGCGTACTTGCAGGAGTCCATCATCACCAGATTTCGGGTCTGTCCCCAACACCAGCGCCGATCGTTCCGGATACTGCATATCTGTAAACCCGTGGACCGCCAGGTGCAACACGCGAAACTGGTCGAGTGGCTCCTTCTTGAAAGCAGCTTCCGTGGCGTCCTTACCCAACAAGATTACCGCGCGTGGCCCGACAATCTTACCGATTTCCTCGATCTCTTCCCGTGTTTGAGGAAGATCTTGAAGACGCATCCCGGAGAAGTCTGCCACACCGCGAAGAACCCGTCCGCCAACGGAGCCTGGAGCCGGGATTCTCCTGCCCGCTCCGGCTTGATTCTCGTAGGCAACATCGCCTACACCGAGAAACGGATTCGCCGCTCTTTCATTCTTGCTAGCCCGTCGCAAGACATTAAGGATGGTACCGGAAGGCACATAACTTATGACGTGAGACTTCAACAGATACTCGCCCTGATCGTCCCGCAGTGCTTCAAATGGAAGCAGGTTTAACGTCCCGTCTGGCGCAACGATCAGCCTGGTTGCTGTCTTTGTCTCGGGGATCGGCTCCAGAAGTTCTCGGAACAGACGTTTCGAGGTTTCAATCCCCGTGCCTTTTGCGCGCACCTCATCGACAAATTGCTCCGCTAGTTGTTCGACTTCCTTGCGCCCAATCGGCAGGGCTTGAACGTGAGCGCCCCGGCGCGTTACCGAAATACAGTAGGAGATAGGATCGTCCAGCACGTACTCTAGGAGTACTTCATCCGGAAGCATGTCGTTCTCCACGTTCGCCAATGCCGCCGGCTGCACAGAAAGTTGCCGGTTGGGAACCTCTTCTCTGGTCCACGCCAGACCTAGCCGCCGTTCGTATTCAACGAGGTTGTCTAACAATTGTTCTCGTTCAGGTGCGCTGTTGGTCTGCATGAGTTGGGCTTGGAGACCTGCAACATCGCCCTCCAGCGCGGCTGTTTGATCTGATTCCGCTGCGGGCAGCGCCTTTCTATCTTTAAGAGCCCATGCGAGAGTTCGGCCTCGAACGCGTTCGAGAACTGCGAACGCGCCGGGTGCGTCACCCTTCTTGGTGACAAGTTCAAAGTGTCGAAGGTAGGTCTCGCTCATCGCTGCGGCAACGGAACTGTTCCAATATGGCTCATCGACGCTGATGAGCATTCCCTCAATCACATCTTCCGCCTGTTCGTAGAGAGCATTTGCTTCGGCAAAGTTCCCACCACGCGCTTTCAAATCAGCGAGCATTGTCAGGTTGCGAGGCACGTAGTAACGATCACCAACCCGCCGGCTCGCAGCCAGACCCTGAGTGGCGCGCGCATCCGCTGTGGCAAGATTTCCCGCATCACGATAAATTTGCGCCAGTTCGAACATGGCGTCGGCTTCCATCCGGTAGAACTGGCCTTGGGTCGCGAATTTGCCGGCATGTTCCAAATACGTCACCGCATGCTGTCGGTCACCCTTCTGTGCCGCCAGTTTTCCGAGAAAAATTAACAATTGCGCCTCGTGGCCCCGCTTCTCTTGTGATCGCGCCTTGGCGAGTGCATTCTCAAGTACCTCCTTTGCCTCGTCGCTTCTGCCGAGCGAGACTAGGGCTTGAGTTTTTCCTTCATAACCCATGAACGGAAGTCCACAGTCAGGATCAGCCTCTGCTAGTTTGATGGCTCTTTCGAAGAATTTCAGGGCTTCCGCGTGGCGATTGACTTCTTCGAAGCCTCTGCCAAGCAATTCTAGGAAGCGCACCTGGCCAGCGGTGTCACCATTAGCCATAGTGGAAAGGAGTGCACCACCCAAAAGTCTGGCCGCTCGGCCGGGATTCCCTTCCAGGAAGCCAATTAGACCTAATTCGCCGGATGCCCTTGTTGCCCATTGATCCTCGCCCAAAGTCTTTGCAATGTCCTGCGCTTCTAGCCAGTCGCGCTTTGAAGCTCGATAGTCAATTTCGATGTCTGTGTAGCCCTTTGCGATCAAGCACCAAAGCCGCAGTTTTTTGTCAGCCAGCACAATGGGGTTCTGGAGCTGTTCGTTCAAGAAATGTGAAAGGTCAACAAACGACATTGTTTCCGCTTCTGATCGAAGCCGACCCACCTTGGCGTGAATTTTATTTCTTGCATCGCCGCGCTCCGAAAACAGCTTCTCAGCTCTGGCATAGAGCGGGGCGGCCGCAGGTCCGTTATTTAGAAAGTAGAAACGGTCTGCGGCTTTGAGCAATACCTGAGGATCTGCCGACTGTTGCACATCAGTGGAGGTGAGGCGAATCCTAATTGCCTCTCGACGGTATGCGGTGCCGACGTAGTACGAGCCGGTAGTGAGGATTACGACAACGGCGGTAGCAAACCCCGCTCGTATTGAGACACGTCTGCCCATACGGAAAACCACACAAATGCGGAATCTACGATAAGGTCGCGACGAGGCGGTGCAAGACGATGGCGACTGCGGATGGAAACCCGAAACCTTCCAAATAGTCTCTCAGTTTTCGAACAAGAAATAAAGTGGGTGAACCCGGAAGGGTGCGCGCCATCAAAGTTTGGTTTACTCTGTTGCTTTTTTTTGTGGCATGCTTCTTAGCGTGTATATACGCTAAGTATGAGGAGACACATCATGCCCGATTCACTGGCCCAGCTGGAAGAGCAAAAGACAGAACTATTTCGCCAGATCGCTGATCTGGGCGATTTCCGCCGCGGTTCCATCACCACCACCTCCGGCAAATGTGGCAAGCCCACCTGTCATTGTGCCCGGCCCCATGATCCTGGTCATGGGCCCAACTTTCGCCTCACCCGAAAGGTTCAAGGGAAGACGGTCACCGAAACGTTTGATTCTCCCCTACTCTTGCGCAAGGCCCAGCGGGAAGTGGAAACTTTTCATCGTTTTCAGGAACTCTGTGACAAGCTCATTGCCACCAACGAGAGCATCTGTGCCTTACGCCCCTTGGACCAGGCTCTGACTCCGCAGGAAAAAAAACGGCCGAAGCGATCCAGCAGGAAGTCGCCTACGAAGTAAGCCGACTGCTGCAAGTGATCTTGCAGGACCGCCGCAAGAACGGCCGACTGGATCTTGAAGCCACAGAAATGGCGCTGCGTTCCGCCCTGCACCAAGCCGGCGCTGTGGCCCTCGGTCAACTGTTGCAGTGTGATCCTCCTGGCCCGGCGCAGCGCAAACAGGCTTGCTCCTGCGGTCACTTGGCACCCTATCTCGAGTTGCGCTCCCGGTGCATCCTCACCGTAGTGGGAGAGGTGGAACTGGTGCGTCCTTACTATCTCTGCTCCCATTGTCATCGTGGGCAGTTTCCCCTCGACGCCCAACTGGATGTCGAACACCGGGATCTGTCTCCCGGCGTGCGTCGCATGTTGTCAGTGGTTGGTTCGGAGGCCCCGTTTGACCACGGGCGCCAGCAGATGAAACTGCTGGCTGGCCTGGCTGTGACCACCAAAGCGGTCGAACGCACGGCGGAGGCGATTGGCGCTGACATTGCTGCACGCCAGCAAGAGGAAACGAATCGGGCCCGGCAGTGGGATCTGCCTATCCCCATCGCTCCCTCCATTCCCGTGCTCTATATCGAACTCGATGGCACTGGCGTACCCATGGTGCGCGCCGAGACCGAGGCTCGGCCGGGCAAAATCGACGGTCAACCCGCTCATACCCGGGAAGTCAAACTGGGATGCGTCTTTACACAAACCAGCTGGGACCAGCAAGGCTTTGCGATTCGCGACCCGGACTCGACCACCTACACAGGTGCCATCGAGACGGCCGAGGAGTTCGGACAACGACTGTATGCAGAAGCCTGGCATCGCGGCTGGAGCCGCGCACGCAAGAAAGTCGTCCTCGGCGATGGGGCCGAATGGATCTGGAACCTCGCCGATCTGCATTTTCCTGGCGCCATCCAGATCGTAGATTTATTCCACGCCCGCCAGCATCTCTGGGACTTGGCCCGCCTCCTTTACCCGGGAGAGGATGCCCACCAGAGGCAGTGGATCTTGCGCCATCAGCCCAAACTGGACGACGGAAAAATCGAGAAACTGGTCGGCTATCTATGCTCCCTGGAAACATCCTCGCCGGAACTCACCGCAACCATCCGCCAGGCCGCCGCTTACTTCCAACGAAATACCGAGCGCATGCGCTACCCCGAGTTCCGGCGCCAGCATCTCTTCGTCGGTTCGGGTGTGATTGAGGCGGGTTGCAAAAGCGTGATCGGTAGCCGCCTCAAGCAGTCCGGCATGTTCTGGACCGTTCGCGGTGCCAACGCCATCATCGCCCTCCGCTGCTGCCGCCTCGGCTCGCTTTGAGGACTATTGGGACACCAGGCGGGCTTGATCCCAACTTTCATGTCGCGCACCCAACCCGGAACCGCTTGTCCATCCGGCGTCTTGACGGACGTTTAGCCGGCCACCCGCGAGAGGATTTAGTGCTGCAGTAACAAACTTGCTCGAATCAGGTATGCTCATGATCCACGGCCAAGTTACCATGCGCGATCGTGTTCTCTATTAGAAGTGCCAGAGTTATCGCACGAGCTCTTAGACACGATTTGCTGCAGAAAACTATGCGGTGACCGCAAAGACCGACACTAGAAGACCAGGAAATACCAGTGCTCAAGAGTGAAATTGATTCGCCCAAAAGAAAATTGAGTAAGCGGTACGAGATTCAGGCCGACGGAATTTTGGGTGCAAGGAAGCCTCGCGATCTGACTCCTGCCACATCGGGCGGCCAGTTCGAATCTAACCGGCGAAAATTCTAAGAGAATCTTCTTTATCCTTGATCGCGCAAGGAATAAACAACAACACTGCGGGTCGTCATGCCCGGCGCGTGCCGGCCACAACCCGAGCACTACCGAAGAACAAAACAATGAAAAGGAGAACGGTCATGCTTAAGCTAGTGTAGTGTCCAACAAATAACTAGACATAGTAACTGGTCCCCTTTATCCTGAGGCATGGGCAAAGCATGTCAGCTTTCTGCCGTAGAACAGCAAAAGATTGAGCAATGGATCGCAGCCCACGGTACCCCACAGCAGGTGGCTCTACGTTGCCGTATCGTCTTGGCTGCCGTTGCCGGTGAATCCGATGTCACCATTGCCCAGCAGCTTTCCGTGAACCGCAATACGGTGATTCTATGGCGGAAGCGCTTTGGGGACGAAGGACTCGACGGTCTGTGGGACATTGCTCCCGGCCGAGGACGAAAGCCGCTCTATTCCATCGATAAGATCGCCGCTATCGTGGATGCGACCCTGCAAACCAAACCGGCGGGGATGACGCATTGGAGTTGCCGGACCTTGGCGCAGAGCCAAGGCGTCAGCAAGTCCACGGTAAACAATATCTGGCGCGCCCACCATCTCCAACCCCACCGCAGGAAAACCTTTAAGCTCTCGCGCGATCCGAAATTTCTGGAAAAGATGACTGATGTAGTGGGTCTATACCTCAATCCCCCGCAACAGGCGATTGTCCTCTGCGTCGACGAAAAGAGTCAGATTCAGGCCTTGGATCGCACCCAGCCGGGGTTACCGATCAAACCGGGGAGATGCAGTACCCTGACCCATGATTACAAACGCAATGGCACCACGACTCTGTTCGCTGCTCTGGAGACATTACAGGGCAAGGTGGTTGGCCAGTGTCATGAGAGACACCGGCATCAGGAGTTTTTGAAATTCCTCCGGCGACTCGATACCGAGTTTCCCGGCGATGTCCCGCTCCATTTGATCATGGACAACTATGGAACGCACAAGCACCCGAAAGTAAAGGCGTGGCTGAAACGTCATCCTCGGTTCGTCTCTCACTTCGTCCCCACCAGTTCCAGTTGGATGAATCTGGTGGAGAGATGGTTCGGCCACCTGGACAACAAGGCCATCCGCCGTGGCGTCTTCCTCAGCGTAGCCGACTTGCAGGCGTCTATCGCAGCATTTCTCAAGGCCTGGAACGAGAATCCCCAACCCTTCCTGTGGACCGCGACTGTCGAATCCATTCAGAAAAAACTCAATCGTTGTCGCCAGACTTTGGAACAGATTCGGCCCGGCTGTACTAGCCCCAAATCCAGAAAGCGGAAGCGATAAAGTGCTTAGTTATTTTGCAGACACTACACTAGGTTAAGCGGCAACCGCCGCCGGCTCGGGGGCGATGCCCCCGAGAATCACGGCAGCGGTCTGTTGGACGGCTTCCAAACTCTCGCGCAGAAGATCGGCGTCTCCATGCCAGAGCTGGATGTAATCGGCGGATGCGGTTCCAGTCTCAAGCCCGATTGCTTGGCAGACCACGAAGGCCACGGCTTCGGCCTCGGTTTCGCGGACTTGCTTGGTAGTCAGACTGCGACGTCCGCCCCGGTGCAACATCTCGTGAGCGATCTCATGCGTTAGCGTGGAAAACTCCTCGGCGGGCAGCATTCCGGAAAGCAGTGTGATCTTCCCGCCATGCGAAAGACCCTTCGCGGGAGCAATTCTCTCGGAGAAACTAAGCTCGACGCTTTGCGCTTCGACGAACTTGAAAAGTCGTTCGCGGTACCCGCTCACGTCGCCGTTGACTTCGGTTAGCGTCGGAAGCTCTTTGCCTTCGGTCTGGGTAATGTCGAACACGTAGACGCCCCGGAAACCGTACAACGTGCGCTGAGTCTCCTTAGTGTCGGTGTTCTGTTCCGCGTTCTCATCTTTATTGCGCTTGTTGCCGACCATTGGGGCGAGAATGAAAATGCCTTTTTCGCCACGCCGGACGAAGCGGCCAAGCGAAGTCCAAGTGCGGTACCCGGCAACGTGTGTAGCGTCCGGCTTCTGCCTCGCAATGAGCATGATGTTGCCGAAGCTGTAGTTGCGAAACTTGGCCATCGCCCCGAGATACTGCGTGAGCACCGTACTCTGCCCCGCCTCCAGCGACTGCACGAGATAATTGACTGCTTCTTTGGTCTTGATGTTGACTTCTTCTAATTTCATGTTTTTTCCTTCTGCCGGTGTCGGCCGTCGACACCCTGATGTTGGCGGATATCGCCGATCAAGAGTAGGCGGTCATTAGCGCCAATCCGCGCGAGGAACTCGCGCATCTGGTTGGTGCTGGCAAGGCTTGATTCATCGACGAAGTAGAAGCGCTTTTGTTCAAATGAGGCTGGATTCTGCCTGCGCGCGAGGAAGGCTTGCAGAGTTCCGGCGTGGACTCCGCCTCGTTCAGTTGGCGCGCAGCGCGGGAGGTCGGGGCGAAGCCTTCGACCTGATATCCCTGTGTTTCCGCTGCAGCTGCGGATCGCCGTAGGGTGGTCGTTTTGCCCGAGCCAGCGAAGCCTTGGATTCCCTGAATGCGATCCGGCGAACTGAGAACATCCTCGATCACGCTCTTCTGCGCGTGGTTGAGATGCGAGTGCTGATCGGCAAGGGCGATGGCGTCCGAACGCGAAAGAACTGGTTCGCGCATGGTTTTGTCCCTCACGCATTCTCCGGATGATTTCATGTTCCGCTTCGATAGTCTTCGCGGTGGTGAACTGACGGCCCGGAACGCCCTGAGGCCGCTCCACGATTCGAAATTCTCCGGAAGCCAATCGAGCCGACAGATTGGCGCGGACCTGGCCGTGGGTGATCTCTCCCATGCCGCGGCGGAGCCCGTCGCGGATCAACGCACGTTCATCCACAACTGCCTCGCGTTCAAAGTTCTTGTCGCGAGAAAAGGTCAGAGATTCTCGAACGCGGTCAAAAGAGTTGACCGGCTTCTCCTGATGTTGAGATCGTTCACGCGCCGCTCGCACAACCGCATCGGCTTGGTGTCCAAAGTCTGCCGCCATCTTTCGGTGCGCGGCCATCACTTCTCCCGGTGAATGAATTTCCTTGCGGTCGCGCGTGGAGTGCGCCGCGATCTCGGCGGCTTCCTTCCCCGAGCGCCCGGTGCGTTCGAGGTACTCGCGAATCTGTTGGCTGCGGGGACTGGATGCATCGAGGTATTCCTGCGTGTAGCCCTTGATCTCCGGGGCACCGCTCCTGCCTGTTGTAATTTCGTAACCGAGTTGGCGCAGTTTGTAGGTCAGCTCGGATTGATATATGGCTGTGGCAAACTGTTGCGAGGCGAAGAGGCTTTGCGGCTGGATGGCACGAGGCTGGCCGTTGTCGCGCTCAGTGACGTTGAAAACGACTGCATGGGTGTGCAGTTGCGGCGCGACATAGCCATCAACCGGGCGGGCAGTATCATGCTCGAACTTGGCGGCGATAAACTTGCCCGTGGTCTCTGGCGGATGATTGCCGCCGATGCGGGCTTGCGTGTAGTGTTCGAGTTGGTCTAGGGCAACGCGGACGCTCTCACGGTGAGCCTCACGGACGCGGTCGTCGCCGCCGACTAGCGCGGTGAGTGAGACGGATTTAGGCGCGGAAAAGGTCGCATCCCAACCTGCCCGGTGCTCCATCGTTTTGATGGTCTTCCCCTCGGCGTCCTGATATTCATAGGACGCTCGCTGCCGCACAAGCTGGTCTCCGGTCTGTGGATGTTGGCCTTGGCTGAGTCTCGCGAAGTCTTCGGCTGAGACGGCTCCAGCAAGGCCAAATTGCGCGGCTAGTTGCCCTTGCCATTCGCCGGCGATGACGCCCTGTTGTGACCAATAGTTTTGCTCTTTTGCGGTGAACTCCTTCTGGTGGTAGGTCTGCGCCTGGCCTGCAGAAAGTGGTTTTGAAATGGTCAGCATGGTCGTTCTACTCCACCTGGTTCTCGTGCGGCTGTAGCCCGTATTCGGGATTTAGAAGATTGCCCTGCATCTCGTCGGAGTCTGAAGTGGGCGGGCGTGCTGGGCACAATCAAGTCCTCCATTGTCCGCTCATCGAAACCGGGACTCTTCTCTTCCAAGGCGATGAAGGGAAACGAAAATCGCGCGACATGGTTGCCGTATTTGAGAAAGCCTCGAAGATCGTCGAGACCCGAAACCTCGGACGGCAAAACAAGCGGTTCAGTCTGCCGGTCGAGTGCGAAGTTTCGTCCCGCGCGTGAGCCCTCGTAGTGCGTTTCACGCAGCCGCTCTATCTCAATTTCGCCAATCGCCTCGCTGACCCATTTCGCAGCCCGAGGCTCGGTTGTCCGGAGGAAAATCTTTGTCGCCGGTTGCGAGAGCATTGCCTCAGCGTCTTCGCCGTAGCGGGCCTGCATTTGGCTGCGTCCCTGGAAGCCAAGGATGACCGGGTTCTGCGATTTCCGATTCTCGGTGATGGCCGTATGGAGTTGCGGTAGTCGCTGCAAGCTGGCCAACTCGTCGATGACGAACCAGACGGGTTTCTGGTCCGGCATGGGTTCGTTTAGGAGACGCAAGACGAGCGTATCGATCCACAGACTGATGAGCGGGCGAAGTGCCTCGCGCATCGTTGGGCGCGAAGTGATGAAGATCCAACCGCGCCGGGTCTCTGCCCAATTGGTTGCCGTCCAGGCAGAGCTAGTCTCGTCTGGCTTGGGCAGAAGCCGGAAGCTGTCCGCGCTCATGTTGAGAGAACCGAGTACTCCTGTCCGCTGTTGCGGGGCCTTCGGATCGATCAGCATCCAATACTCGGTTCCTTTGACGCGACGGTCGATTTCGGAGGGATCGGACATCCATCGCACGAGTTCCTCCGGCGTCGGGAGGAAGGTCAGCAGATGCGCGAAAATCTTCTGCGGAGCTTCAACGAAGAAGCGATTCGTCACGCCTTCAGGCTGGTAGAGTGACACGGCCAGTGCCTTGGCTTCGGCCTTGCGACGGAGTTCTTTCGACGGGTTCCAATAGGGCATCCGAGCGTCGAGTGGATTGAGAACGATGTCACCGCGGCGCTCGTTATAGAACTGTTTCACAAACTCGCAGGCCGGATCGTAAACAATCGCGCTGTCGCCGCGGGCGTCCACCTGATAAAGCATCTGGCGAATGATGCTCGACTTGCCGGAGCCGGTGTCACCCACGATCAGGAAGTGCTTGTTTTCGGCGTCGCGCGGAATACGCAAGGGTAGCTTCGAATCGTTCGTCGTGATGCCGATGCCGTTGCCGCTGACTGCTTCGGTGAAGTCCTTGGCGTTCACGAGAACGGGGCCCTTGAGGCGGCGCCCGTAGCGAAGTCCCTTGATGCGCCGGATATCCTTGCGAACGGAAAATGGAAGCTGAAGCGCGAAGGCCGCTAGACCAAAAATCAGTTGCATCTTGAAGAGCTGGGCAAGGGAAATCTCCGCATAAACCCAATGCCCGATCCAAGTGTGAAGAGCCTTGTTCGAGTAGCTGCGCGGTTGCTCGCGGAACAGCAAGCTAAAGCCTTTCCGCCGCGCTTCAGATGAAAGCACAAGCGGCAACGGACCACCCGTAGGCTGCGGCGTCGCTCCTGGCTCTACGTCGCCTTCAAGCGCAGTCCGGGGGAGTGATTTGCGATCGGAAACGTAAAGCAGTTGATAGTTGCTACGGGGTGTGTGAGACCTGCCAACTCGGTGCGGAGATAGTACGGCAGGTAGTAGCGTTCGAGCGGTGAAAGACCAAATTGAAAGCGGACGTAGACGAAGAATCCAGTCGCGAACAGCGCGAGAAAGATCGCGCCGAGGGTGTAAAGATAATGGCGGGGCGGCCAAATGATCGATTCTCTTCGGCCCCACTGCTGGACGGCGGGCATGGCTATTTCTCCTTGTTCTGGCTGCGCTTAGCTAGGAGTTCCTGCGCCTTCGCGGCCTTGGTCGTCTGGACCTGGCGAAAGAGGACGGTGAGCTGTTCCTGGGCAAGTTTGTCGCCGCGCAGTAGTGGTTCGAGCGTGTTCATCAAAAGCATCTGAATGCCGACGAGTTCGGTGAAGATGTGCAGGTCCATCGGCGGGTGACTCCCAACAACAACACCGTGAAGCAATAGTTCGCGCGCCCATTCGCTCGGTGTCTTGCCCGCTCGCGAGGCGGCTTCTTCGACGGCCTTCGCCTCGTTTGTGGTGAGCTTGCTGCTTAGGTTGCAAGAGCGGCGGTCGCGCCCTCTCAGCTTCTCCGAGTTCCGTTCGCCGATCGTTTGTGTCTCAGCCACAGGGACCTCGATAGGCTTGTTGTGTCGGTATCTGTTCAGATACGCCCGATTCCACGCCCTTTTGTTTTCAGTGGTATCTGCCGAGATACCAAGGTATCTGGGCAGTTCCCTATGAGGGGTGGAGTGTCACAATTCTTCCGGTGCGAAGCACCGTTCTTGCTCCGGCACGAAATTGAACGCAGGATCACGCCTTCACCGCCCGCACAGAAGGCGTTGACTCCACCCCGGCTACGAGCTTCTTGGCAGGCTCCTCCGACGCGCCATTGCTTGGACCCTTACGGACACGCAATGTAGAAGGAACCTCCTTGGCCTGGGGCGTCTTCAGAAAGTCCTGAAAGTCCCGGTCCTTCGAAAAGACATAGTTGAGCGCTTTGTCCACAACATCGTCTGCGGATGCGTGGACGAAAGCGGCGTACTGATCGACCTGCTCGGCGGTGGCCTCATCGAGCCGAACCGAAGCACTGATGTAGTGGGTCTGGTTGATTTCAAGCAATGGCATTGTTGTTCTCCTTATAGGTGGTGGAATCAGGCAATCTTTCTGCGGGCAATCATTCTTTGCGCCGTCTGTGCGATCTCCCGTGCACGAGCGCGGCAAAGTGCGATGGGAATCTCGAATCGACGACGAACTTCAAGCAACGTGACAACGTCGTCTATCGGAATGCCTTCGATGAGCCAAAGTCTGGCCGACGCAACGTCAACCGTCCGCTGAGCGTAGTAAAGAGGATTGGGCTTATCGGCGCGGAGCGAAGCCAGCTTGCGGGTAAGCTTGGCGGCGTCTTTGCCGCGGGAAAGCTCATGCAGAACCCATGCCCAATCGTGCTCGGAATGGGTGTGGTTCGAGGTACGCTTTCGCGCTGTGATTGGATGGGCCGGAAGGAGGCCATCGGCGGCTAGAATATCGAGCCGGAAGTCATCGCAATTCCAAGTGGAATCGCCGGGATATTCGACCGTCACTGGATACGCGGGATCGTACTTGCAATTGAGGAATCCCGGTACGCGGAGCACGCGGTTGCAATCGGTACAAGCGGGATCGCCGCCGAAGGTAACGGCAAGCAGTTTCAGTGCGCTTTCTTGTTGTTCGACGGTAAAGCCATCGACTCGCCAGAGGATCTGGTATTTACCGAGCGATGTCGAGAGGACTGCATTCGGCGGGGGAACCGCGTCCGAGGCCCGGAGCGAAGAGAGTCGGGTCTCTCCATCGGTATCTAAATCCAGATAAAGATGCCGTACTCGCAGCGATGCATTCTTTGGTGCGTTTGCGGCTGTCCGAGCGAAGCGGATTGGCAGCTACGTAGACATTCGCGCCAGCAAAGTTCTCATGTGCGAGCCAGGCGAGGTAACGAGGCGCGAGCGCAGTCTCCAATTGGACGATTCTCTGAATCGTCGCGCGAGGGACTTCACGTCGCAGAAACAGAGCGATGGTCTCACCCGGAGCAAAGCAACGAGTGAGGAATTCAGCAGCTGTGACGGTTGCATTCTGAGTATTAGGCTGTGGCATGTTTCACCTCGAAAACCGGCTCTATCAGGAAGCGTTTTGCGTCCCGGTCGTATCCACGAATCGCCAGCACTTCGCGGAGGATGCGGCGCCCTGGCTGCCGCTCAACGTGGACGACAAAATCAACGGCTTCCCCGATCTCGGCTTCTGTGTCGGAGAAGGTGGTTTGCGCGTGGTTGCGCATGACCAGATTGGCGAACCGGCGGAGCGCTTTCTCCGCGGAATTCGCATGAATCGTCGCTAGCGAACCGGCATGGCCGGTGTTGAAGGAATCGAGCAGCGTTCTCGCCTCGACTCCGCGCACTTCGCCGAGAATGATCCGGTCCGGTCTCCAGCGGAGAGCGGACTTCAAAAGATCATCGAAAGAGATGTTGGCCTTGAACGTGTCGGTCTGGCATTCGGCCGGCACAATGTTCGGCTTCTGGATGTGAAGTTCGGAAGTATCTTCAATGACCACGATGCGATCATGGTCCGGAATGAAGTCAGCCAATATCCGTAAGAGCGTGGTCTTGCCGGTCCCCGTTCCACCGCTGATGAGCAGGGTCTTTCCGCTGCGGATTTGTTCCCCCAGGAAGTCCGCGAGTGGCCGTGTCAGCGTGCCACGAGCGATCAGGTCATCGATCGTGTAATGCCGGCTGGTGAACTTTCTGATCGTCAGAGCAGGTGCCGGGCGCACAACCGGCGGAATCACCGCCGCCAGGCGGCTTCCGTCTGGGAGCTGCGCGTGCAGCAAGGGATTGTCCTCGTCTAGCTTCTTGCCGAGTTGATTGGCGATCACTTCGAGGCCGGTACGGAGCTGGCCTGCGTTGAATGAAATGGTTGCTTCTTGGCGCATGATCCCGTCACGTTCGTACCACCATGAGGCATCGGGATTGCCCATGATCTCGCTGATGCTCTCGTCCAGCAGCAACGGCTCTATCGGGCGAAGGAACGGAAGGATCAATTCGAAGCTCATAGTGGGAACCTCACAAAGATGGAAGCCCAGCGGGTAGCCGGGCTTCCGAGAGTGAAGAGCAAGGGCCTATGCGGCCGTTTCCTCCTGGGGTGATTCATCGTGTTCCTGATCCTCGGCAGCGGCCTTTTCAGCGCGGTCCAGCTTCAGGATCGAGGCGACTCGAATTTCCCAGACGCGCCGCTTCGAGTCCGTCTTCTTGCTGTCGTACTCCCGGCTGCGCAGTTCGCCTTCCACCTGGATATGTGCACCCTTGGTGAGCGTTTTGGCGAACTCCGAGAGCTTGCCGAAGACGACGCAACGGTGCCATTCGGTGTGCGAGATGTACTTGCCATCCTTCTTGTAGGAGGACTTGGTTGCCAGCGAAAGGGTGGTGACGCTGAAATCCGGGCTGTTGGTACGCCCTTCTGGGTTGCTGCCGAGGAAGCCGATGAGAGTTACTTTGTTCTGATACATGATTGTCTCCGTTTGTTGAATTTCCCGATCTTGATCGGGGCACCATTAAGCGAGTGGGCCATGCTCCCAAGTGCCGAAGCTCTGCATTTACGGAGGCTCCGGAGAAATCTTTTCGGCGCTCTTTCCGAACAAGATTTGGAGGGAAACCGTAACCCGCAGGGCGGCGCAGCCGAAGCAGAAGAGCGAGCTGCCGCAGGGCGCATGAAAAGCCCCGAAGCGGTGCCCGAACAAAGGCGGGATACGAAACGGCAGACACTCTTCAGAGCAAAGTTTTCATCGGCACCCTGGCTGCGGAAGACGACCGCGATCAGCGCTCGCTCCGAGCTGGCATGTCCGTCGCAAGAAGGGTGGAGCTCGCCACCTCCGTTGCATCTCGGAGCGCTCTTGTTCGCCAGGCTCCACCATGCACAGAGACACGTGGGGCAGGCCAGCCGGATTGGCAGCAGAAATGGACATCGTTTAGTCTCGGGGATTCTCTAAAGATCCTTAGCTGAACGCCTGGTCGGCCCGGAAACGCACGATGGTCAGACCGAGGGGATTCACGGCAAGCTCATTGTTCTTCACGTTCTCGCGAAAGACATAGGTAACGCTGGCTGTCCATCGCTCCCGCTTGAGTTCGGTGTGATCCGCGGGATTGGTGTAAACCTTCTCGAACTCGATGCGCGCCGAATACGGAGACTGGCGAAGGTCGTCGAGGATGACGTTCTTGATCTCGACATCGACATACGGCAAGGTACTGTCTTTGACGTAATTCTGAATGCTGTTGTCCTTGCGTTCCTGGTCGATGACGGCGCGTTGCACATCGCTATTGAGGAAGTAGAGTGACTGCGTTTGATCACGTTCAATGGTGAAACGATTGCGGTTGAAATACAGTTCGGCCCAGCGGGTCAGGTAATACTTGTTCTCCGCCTCCTGGGGGCGATACTGAAAGTTCCGGTAGTCGATCGCTTCCGCGTGGCCCACGTCATTGATCCGCACAATCATTGGGTGCATGTTGGCTAGCGCTGTCTGGCTCTTGTAGGCGAGCCCAGCCAGGCTGACACACACCACGGCGAGCACGAGAATGGTCACTTTCAAGTAGGTATTCATCACCAGTGGGTCGCCATATTGCTCCAGGTAACGCTCTGCAGCTCGGGTGATTTCCGGGGTGGCTTTGGTTTCTACGCTCATCGTTTCTGTGCTCATTTTGACCTCGTTCTCTTGTTGCCGGTTTACTTCCCGCTCCGCATCGCCATCAGCGCTACGCCGAGGCCCACACCGTGTCCGCCAGTACCGCCAGTGAATAAGGTGTGCGTCATTGTCGGAATCTTGAAAAGGATGTAGATGTTGACCAGTACCAGAAGAACAAGAAGTGGCAAGGTCTGGACTATCAATGAAGGGTCCGACAAGCTCTGACCAAGCTGGAGGTAGTAGTTGGTCAGCACATGAGACAAAACATTCAGAGTGGCTGCGGCCACAACTTTGTAAAAGCTGAATCCGAGATAAGCCTTGAGCCATCCCCAGAACAACCAATCGAGCTTGTCGAAGACAAGGAACGGAATAAAGATGGGCCCGAGCAATCCGATGATCGTTGCCGCAATTGCGCCGTAGGCCACGATTGCGGAAACGATTGCGGCCAACAAGGCCAGGAGGAATTGCACCGCAAAGTACACGATCGCGTAGTACGGGGACATCATCGTATTCAGCAGTCCCGGCCCTGTCTTGGAAGATGCAGCATTGATCTCGTTCAGCATGGTGGTGGAACCATCTGATCCAATCTACGTTCACAAGATTGATTGTGCCGCCGTCGATGAAGCCCTTGAGGGAAAAGCCAAGTCCGGGAATGGAGCTGTCGTAATAGTTCACCATCACGTAAGCGAAGGTAAGCAGCATGAAGAGGTTGAGAAACCTCCCCATGCTGAATCCGGCTTCGCCGTGTGCAGATGCGAGTGCTTCCTGCACTCCGAACCAAACCATCACGATGGTGGCCAGCGCCAGGACCATGTGAATCCCCATCGCTGTGATGGAGGGCGCCGCCGTGGCGGCAAGCGACTGGCACGCCTGAGCGATAAACTGGAAGAGACTCATATTTCATCCCCTTGTGTTTGCTCCTACTCAGTACGCCTGCGTAAGGAGATTCCCCGATCCGCTGCTGGTTGTGGTGATGTTGGCGTTGTAATAGCTTTCGTATCCTGCCGAGTCACGGAATGCTGATTTCATTGCGTCTTGTTGCTGTTTTTGGGCAACGATCTGTTGCAGGGAAAGATTCGCATTGATCTGGTTCGCGTCCTGCTGGGTGCGGAGTTGTAAAAGCAATGCCTGGTTCATGCGCTGCACGTTGCCATGATGGTCTGCTGGGAGGCGTCCTGGGTCTGAGTTGCGGCCTCAAGATTGGCGATGTCGGTTTGTCTTGAGGACTGATTCGCGCGGATAGTCCCGAGAGCCTGCAAGTTGTTGGTCATTACGGAGTCGTTGATGTCAACGGTCGCGCCCTGTGCGGCAATCTGCAACTGGCCGGCAACACTGGCGGTGCTGTAGCCAGGGATCACGTTGGCGGTATTCGGAACGCTCACTTGCTGGTAGGAGGCCGCAGCTCCCTTTCCGGTATTCGCCGAATTGAGCCAACCCATCGAATTGCCGTAGGTATTCGAGATCTGCTGTAGCAGTAGCAAGTCAGAAGTTGGAGACAGAAACCGCGAATAGAGCATTCTCGGCGCGAGGATCATCTGGTGAACGAGGTTGTATTGCTGCTTTGCGACGTTGTAGGCCTGTAGCGCTGTTGTGGCGATCTTGACCGTGTTGGTGAAGATTTGCTGGCCCTGCTCGATCTGCTGGAATTGGTTGGAGATGGATTGTTCTTCGTGTTCGATCTGCGTAATGGCGTGGACCGACTGCGTAGGATCGTAGACGATGCCGGAACCGAATTGTGCGTGCGCAGCGGGTTGCAATGCCGCAGCGAGGCCGATAGCGAGTGCGGTAACGATTAGCTTCTTCACTTTCTTGTCCTTTCGTCTGCGGTTGGTGTGGCATGCTCTCACAGCAATACCGCGCTACTGCTGTGCAGCAATAATTTCTTTCTGAATCTGTGCAAGGCGGTCCGCTTCTGGCTTACACCGCGCGTCTCGTTCTTTCTTCTTGGCTTCCAGGGCCGCTATCTGCTCCGGAGTCAGCTTCTCTCCTGTCAGAAGTTCTGACGATCCGGCGGTCACTGGATCGATGCATTCCTTGGCATAGGCCGGGTATTCGGCGTTGTATTGATCCTGCAACTGTTTCACTTTTGCCGATTTGCTCTGACAGCCGGCAAGGGTGAGAGTCCACAGAACGAAGAGGGAAAGAGCACTTTTTCGCATTGAAAGCCTCCTTAAAACGTCTGTGGAATAGTGTGGTTCGAGTACGCAGGAAGAAGCAAGTCCTGCGTGAAATAGACCTTCACGCGATGTCCTTCCCGAATCGTGATCGTGGGTGGTATCTGGATGAAACGGTCAAGGATGCGTCGCCGCGGACTGCGAAACACTGCCCGCAGCCCCGTTGGTGAATGCCTGGGAACCGCTCGTGGTAATGGTGCCGCCACCCTGCGTGATCTGGCTTGCCCCGGCAACCACACCCAAAGCGATCGAGGTGCCGAAGATCTGAAGGTAGTGATTATTGACCTTGTCTTTTAGCCCTTGCTCTCCGATTTGATCGAGGCCCTGGAACTGGTCGAGATCGACGGAATAACCGTCCGGCATAATCAGGCGGTGAAAAACCACTGCCATTCGCCGCTGTTGACCGAAGCCCGCCGCTCCAATCTTCTTTGCTTCGCCGAGAACAACCGTCCCCTCGGGAATGATGACGTGTTGATGATCGTGCGAATACAGCGGATTTGAGACAAGAACTTTGACCGGCCCTACGGCGTCCCCATCTAGGCGGTTCATCAGAACGGTGTCGAGCACCGAGCCCTCATAAATCGAGATACGGCTGGCCGGTGGCTGAATCGACATTGGCCTCCAGTGGGCGTTTATAGCCTCCGGGCGTGTCTTCCTGTTTTCTTTCGGCTTCTGGAGCAGACGAGACTACTGTTTGCCTGCCGGTCGGCAGGGCCGTACTGGGCGGGCATCGTCTGGCCTTGCTGTTGTTGCGGCTGTTCGACGGAGCGGGAGTACACAAGATTGGAAGCGAAACGTGAGTTGTCCGCGCGTTCCCGCTCTTTCGCGGCGATTAGCTGCGCCTGCTGTTGTACGGGCGTTAGTTGCATCTGCGTGTCGCCCTGCTGTAATTGCGAGCAGGGCTGGCCCGGAACACAGGGGGCAGCAACGCCGGTCGGGCCGTAGGCCGCGGCGGCGGTCCGCTGCGCGGGCGTCGCAGACGCAAGCGCCGGATCTCCCATCGCAGCAGCGGCCATTGTTGCCTGCTGCTCTTTCTGACGTTCGGCCTGGAGCTGATTCTTCAACTCCTGCACGTTGCTGTCGGTGTTGTCCTGTAACGTCGGTTGCGGCGGTTGACCTTTCGCGCTGGCCTGTTGCGCTGGCGTCTTCTTTGCCGGACGAACTGAAGAGCGCCGCCACAATCACGAGCAATGCCGCACCGAGATAAACGAAGGTCTTGAGGTTTTTCTGCAAGACTCCTTTCGGCAGTTCCAGGTTGCGACGCAACGTGGGATCGCCTGGGGGTCGGTCTGCGGGTCGGTGTGGGGAGTAAAGATGTTTTCGGTCATGGCGGCTATCCCTTGCGCGTGAATTCCATTTTCTTTTTGCCCAGCTCTACATATCCGCTGTCCATGATCTTCGGGATGATGTATGTCCCTTCCCGGAGGTCGTAAGTGACGAGATTCGGCTTGCCGTCCTTCATCTCATACACGCTGAACTTTTCAGGCGCTTTCGTCTTGATGTAGGTGAACTTGTCGTCGTGATAGATCGACTGGATATCGAAAGGCGCTTCATTCGCCTTGTAGACATAGTCGAACTTGAGCTGCGTTGGATAGGCGCTCTTGTACTCGTCAACAGCCTGTTCAACATGCGATTGAAGCGCGGCAAGTTGCTGTCGCGACTGTTCAAGTTGGGCGGCCGGCACAAACTGCGGGGGGCCGCTCGCGGCCACAATGGCGGAACGGTCGGCGGGTTCCACGATCACCTTTAGGTCAGGGCTGGTGGCGGGTGTGGAGCCCGATATGTCTTGGAGTGTGAAACTGTAGATGTTGCCCTTGTCCGTAATGAGGTTCAAGTTGGAGCTGATGCCTTGCTTTGCTGGATGTACAAAACAAAAGTTGCCAACCACATCCACAATCCAGAAGTCTTTGTCGCCGGTGGCGGCTTCCATAATCTTTTCGGTCGTGGGCAATTCGATAAGGGTTGTGTATTTCAACTTGGCGCGGATCGGAATGATGTCCTGCGAGTGATACTGCACCGTGCGTGCGGAATCTTGCGCCACGAGCGCCGATGGAAGAAACGACTAACAAGCAATTCAAGATGACTTTCAGTTGGCTCACAGCGCTTCTCCTTTATGGTTCTTTGTAGGGGTTGATCCGGCCAGCGCGCGCGCTGGAATGGGTAGTCTTCTGCCAGATGGCGAAGCCCATCCGCAATACCGAAGCGATCGAAGTAGTCCTGCTTCTTCAAGTTGTCGCGGGCGTTGTTGGTTGCCATCCAGTGCGAGACCGAATCGACGTTTAAATGCACTTTCTTTGAGGTCTGCGCCTTCCGAATCAGCATTTGCCCCGGCGGAACAAGGCCGCCGATCAGGTCCAGTTCCGTGTCGTTCAAGTGAAACGCCTCGCGGTAGACTTCACGGTTCATCTCCGGGTTGGCCAAGAAGATCTTCGTCGGGCAACTCTCGGCCACAATCGCCAGCATTCCCGATTCCTCCAACTCTTTGATAGATTGCGTCGCCAGGATCATCGCGGCGTTGTGCTTGCGCCAAGTCTTCTGCGCCTGCACCACGTAATTGCGGATCGTCTCGTTCTTGATGAACAGCCACGCCTCATCGAGAGGAAGGTTTTGAATGTAGCGAGTCTTGTTGGGTCCGCAATCTCGTTCGACGCGCGATGCAAAACGTAAAACAGGAGTGGCTCAAGAACTTCCGGCGCATCATTCCAGCCATGGAAGTTGAAAGTCTGAAAGCGGGAGAACGAAAGCGTGTCCTCAGCGTTGTCAAACAGAAAACCATACTGCCCACCGCGGGTCCAGCGGTGTAGTCGTTCCTTCAACTCGCCGATTATGTTGCCGAAGTTCAAGATCGTGCGCTGGTTCGGCTCCAGCACGTACATGCGCTCTATCCCATCCCACAACCGGCGTTCTTCTTTGAAGTCGAGCCGATAGCGCAGTTCGTTGCCCTCAATGAGTACACGGAAGAAGCTGAAGAGAAATTGCAGGTTCTCTTTGGTCTGAGGCAAGGAGAATGGATTGATTGTGAAATCCCGCGCCTCCTGACCGACGTTCAGGTACGAGCCACCAAAGATCGTCGTAAGCGACTGAAAGCTGCCGCCGATATCGAAGATGAAGGTTAGCGGTGCGTACTTCTGCGCGTTCTGCAGAAGGAAATTACAAAAATACGATTTCCCACTTCCCGTCATCCCGAGAATCAGTGTGTGGGCGACCTCGCCGTTATGCAGGTTAAGAAAGTAGGGCGTGCTGTTGTCGGTTTCAAGCGCGGCCAGGTACTCCGTACCGAGATGCGCATTCGTCTTCTCGCCGGGCAGGATCGTAAACAAAAAGGACAGGTCGGCATAGTTTGTGTTCAGCAGATACAACTGGCGGAGATTCAGCGCGTAGTTGCCCGGCAAGGTCGCGAAATAAGCGTTGAGCTGGTTGTAGGTTTCTGCGAACAAATTGCCATCCGCATTGGTGAAGACGCCGGTAAACTCGGCCACCAGTTGATCGAGTTCCGTTCTTTCCTGACCGGATGACGCCTGGCCATGGAGCACAATCGTGAGCGAGAAGTCGCCAAGCGATTGGCCGTCACCCAAGGCACGCAAGCAATCCCCAAGATTCTCAATGTCAGCCTGCTTGGATTCGTCCACCAGCACATCGCGCGGGTTCGTCTGTGTCGCGTCGTTGCCCATCTGAGACACAAACCCTGTCTTCGACATATTGAAGTGGCGACGGCGCTTGTTTACTTCCTTGCGGGCCTTGTTCGCGGGGAGCGGCGTCCACTCCGTGACGACATAAAAGTTGGCCGGAATCTTCAGCAATGCGTCCAGCACGAGTGGCCGTGTCTCTGTGATGGCTTCTTTCATCGTTAAGACACGCACGACATGGTCGCCTACCCGCAGATGGTCGCGTTCTGCCTCGACATTGGAGTTGACCACCTGATAGTCGAGAAACTGCGTGGACTGCGGCCTGCCGGCAATACGCCAATCGTCATAATTCAGCAAGCGGCGGAAAAACGTGAATTGCCCTTGCCGATTCAAGATCTCGATTTGCATGAAATCCGCAAGCTGGCGGGCAAATGCCTGCACGTGTTGGTCGAGCCGTTGAAGATCGCGCTCGATATGCCTGCGCAATAGCGTCTTCATGCCGCCGTTGGTGAACTGCGATTTGAGCTCGGCAATCGCGCCTTTTGGATCGTGCAAGAGCCGTGCAAGCGCCGTACCTACGCCGGTCTTCGAGCGGGCCCCTTCGAGCAGGATGCAGTAGAAGATTTCAACCTGATAAAGATGGTCGCGCTTCCGTTCAAAGAACTTTCGCCGCTGATCGATCGCTGCATCCACGACAGGGTCGTCATACCTTGCGAATGGGATCTCAGGGCGATTCGACTTGAAGAGATATTGGTAGACGTGGAAGCCTGAGCCAAACGCCTTAAGCGCCGCTTCTAACCGCTTCACTGCATACTCCTGTTCCGACCGGTCAAGACTCTCGTAGTCCACGCCGGAAATACTCAGGACCATTCCTACATCGCCGCTCTTGTTGAGGAAGGTCGTCTCATTCCAGAAACCATAGAGATTGATGTGGTCGTTGAGAGCTGCGCTCTCTTTCCACGGCTTGATGACTTTGTCGAGACGCAGCATCACACCACCTCTACATGTGAGACTTCCTGCTTCGCAGCGTCGTAGCGCAATTTGTAGCGTTCAGACTTTGCGAGGATGCGGAGAAACGCCGGATCGCTATTCGTTACCCAATGACCGAAAGCAAAACCGCCAATGAAAACCACGATTCCCGCGAGGATGGAATTGAAGAGATTGAATGACCCCACGGCGCCGACGCAGACGAAGTAGAACAGAGTGCGCTCAACACCCAGGTAGGTGAGAGGCTTATGCAGGCTCTTGAAGACTCGATTTGTGCGGTGCGACGGCTGTTGCTTTTCCCGCATAGTCCCTCGTACAAACGCCGTTGAAGTTCGCCGAAACCACGCTATACGCCCCAGAGCCAACTCAGGACATTTACGGCGAGGACGGCAATGCCCGTTCCGGCAGCAACACCGGCGAGTGCCTTTTTCGCGCCAGGTTCTCCATGGGCGAAACCGTAGCCGCCGATCACGATTGCGACGACACTCGCAACCTTCGCAATGGTGCCGGTGAAAAGGCTTTGGATGGCGGTAAGGCCGGTGTCGAACGGAGAACCCTGCGCCAGCGCGGCCAGAGGCAGGAGAAAGAGGAGGGCAAGAACAATTGTGATTGGACGCATGAGCTTCGACTGGAGAAGGCGCTCGATTTCGCGGATGAAATGGACTCGGAACCAGCGTGTCATTTGCACCTCCCGCAGCACCTCAAATCGGCTGCTTGTGGCGCAAACGTAACGCGGCTCAAATGGCATGTCCAACAACTTCCCGTCGCTCTGTTATTCCTGGGAGGAATAACAGATGGACAAGGTGTCGCGAGCAAGTAAATTGAGCCTTCCGAACCAATACCCGCGCTAAGGATCTTCCTGAGAGCAAGTCGTCGGCACATGCCCCCCCGCACGACACAAGGAAGACGTCTAAGGATTTGGCCCCAAGATACGATTGTGGTGGCGGGTACGTAATCACTTCGCTCGCAAATCTGCGTCCAAGTGCCTGCCGATGATGCAGATGAGGCTGTCGCGATCTGCTTGACGCCTTCTTCTCGAACAGCCGCTCCGCATCCGCGAAGTGATTTGCTCAACGAAAGTGACGTGAGAAATCGGTTTATTGCTGTCTGATATTCCCGGCGGGAATATCACGCGGACGAGAAGTTGTTGGACACTGCTGCGAAAACAAAGCAAATCGGCTGAAATTGTCGCTTCCGCAGCGGAGTCCTATTAGCCGAGGAACCGCCGTGGCGAAACGAGACTCTATGTCGACCCAGCCCAATCGAATTTCTACACGCGAGCGCCTACGCTCGGTTCGGGAAGCACCTGTCAACCAACAAAACGCAGCACGTTTCCCGAACCTGCACCCGAAGACGGTACTCCGCAAGGCTCGTGAGGGCTCGCTTCCCGCGCATCCCGGTTGGGACAGGTCGGAAGCGCTGGCATTTCTATTCTCGGAGCTAGACCATTGGTTTCGTTCTTAGGTAATCTCAGGCAGCCGCCCGCGTCGCCAACCCCAAGAAGACTACATTGGCAAAGCGAACGCTGTATCAGTACGGAAGTGTTGAGATCAACAAACGCGTAACAGGACCGGACGTATGGCTCTATCGTTGGTGGGAGCCGACTTCAGACGGTCGCAGGACCAGAAGAGGTTCACCGTCGGAACCGTCGAAAAGTACAAGACGGAGGAGGCCCACGCCTTGAAAGTAGCGGAAGGCATGTGGCTGATGATCAACGATGAGATCTTGCGCCGAGAACCGGTTCTTTTCTGTGGCATCCTCGACCGTTTCCTGCTCGATCAGAAACAGGAAGAGGCGGCCGAACAAATCACTCACAATACTCTAGCCTCCTACCGAAGTATGATTTTGCCAACACATCCGACCCAAGTGGGGCGACGCCTATCTCAAAGAAGTTCGGCCCGCTTTGGTACAGGACTGACTTCGCAAGCTCGTCCTCTCGCTCAAATAGCGGCAGGTACTTTGGGGTCCCAGCCCAATGAGCCTGCACAAGAATCCTGAAGAAATCAGCGTTTATGGAACAAGAAAGGAACAGAAACCCTTGACATGCCAACTAACTGTATATACAGATAAATTGTGCATGGGCAGGCCACCCAAACCGGAGAGCGAACGCCGCAGCAAATTGTTTCCGCTGCGGCTCACTCGCGGAGAGATCGCGGAATTGGAGACCGCGTCTCATCGCCTCGGCGAAACAGTTGCCGAGATTTTTCGCAAGGGTGCCAAACTTTACATCGAGAGAAGCAAACGCGGGTCAAAACGAAAGGAGAAACGGAATTGACTCGTCCATCGTTTCAAAACGGTTATGTATCTGATGTGATACAGACTCGTCGAGGCGAGGCTCGTCGCATCAAGGCGTTCGCCGACAGCAAATAGCTGGAAGCAAATGTCGGAAACAGTGTATGGTCTCTCGAAAAAAGAGGCCAAAGCGCTCATCCAGCAACGGATCAGTGAGTCACGAGATTTGCCGTCAGAGCTGGTTGATGGCAGTTTCAAGCAACTCGTTGAGGACTACTTTAAGTCGTATCTAGAACGCGAGCAGATCAAGCCATCTACGAAGCGTTTATACGAAAGTGAACTCGCGATCCACATTCTGCCAGCGCTTGGTGCAAAACGGGTGTTTGACATCGGTCCGCTGGATATCGAGAAACTTGTGCAGTCTCGTTTAAAAGGCGGAGCGTCCCCGAAAACCGCTCGCAATATGGTAGGTCTCCTACAGAGCATCTTTTTGTTGGCAGTGGACAATGATCTCATCCCGAGGTCGCCTGTCCGCAAGCGGCATCGGCCACGAGTGGTCCGATCTGAAAAGCCCGTTTGGACTGCGGAGCAGTTGAAAACGATCGTGGATTCCGTCCCGCAAACGCACCGAAACCTGTTTCAGTGCGCGATGCTGACTGGCGCGCGTCTCGGAGAGTTGCTGGGCTTCAATGGAGGCACATCGACTTCGATGAGCAGACCTTGAACATCCGGCAGGCACTCTGGGAAGGCGAGTTGGTTACACCGAAAACGGACGACAGCGTGAGGGTGATCTATTTCGGACCGTCGCTTCTATCTGCGCGAATGACGCAGAAGCAGAACTCGAAGCGCAAGGGTCCGGAGGACTTTGTCTTCTGCAAAGACGATGGGTCGCCACTCAATGCCGATGTGCTCCGACGCGACGTGCTCTATCCAACGTTGGATCGCCTCGGCATCGAGCGCACGAGCAGGGCTGCCGGGTTTCACAGGTTCCGGCATTCTGCGGCAACCATCGTGAACCAGAAAGACTGGGAATCTGAAATTCGTTCAGAAACTGCTCGGGCACTCCAACCTGCGCACGACGGCGGATGTATACACGCACACCACCGCCGACGCGGATCGCAGTGCCGCTCTTGCTCTAGAGAAGGCGATTTTCGGTAATTTGTT
>CAVQCF010000044.1:0-6906 GCA_963710885.1 uncultured Acidobacteriaceae bacterium | reverse complement strand
ACCATTTACTTCAATCCCGTCATTGAATTAGCGGACTTCCATTTCCCCAAGAAATCGCAACTTGGGTCAATTTGGGTCGTTTAAGCAAATCCTCAACCTTTTCCACCGCAGTGCGAGCATCCGCTGGGATCGAGTGCAAATACACCTCGCGGGTGATCTCCGAAGAGGAGTGCCCGAGAAGTGCTTGCACCGTGCCCAGAGGTGTTCCGACTGCGTCCAGTAGCGTCGCGTTGGCATGGCGCAACCAGTGCCAATTCACGCCGACAAGTCCTAGCTTCTTGCACGTCGACTTGAGCTGGCGATTCGTGAGGTTGTGCCGATCGAACGCGCCACCCTGGCGATTGGGGAAAACCAGAGCCTCTGGATTCGCGACGGCCGGTTTACGCGCCGTCAAAATCTCGACGGCCTTTGGACCCAATGGCACCGACCGTTGACTACGTGGAGTCTTGGGAACGTCGAAGTGACCATCATAGACACTTTGCGTCACCCTCAATTCCTTTTTCTCCAGATCGATGTTTCGCCAACGCACCGCCAGCAATTCACCAATCCGCAGCCCTGTCAGGACCAGCAACCAAGCTAAGGATTTAGATGGCTCGGGTAAAGCCTCAAGCAACTCCAGAATCTTCTCGGGAGCAATTTCGGCCCTTGGCTTTGTGGGACCACGTCGCGGGAACCGTGTCTTCCGAACGGGATTGCTCGGAATCAGCTCCGCCATTTCAGCTGCACCCATCAGCGTCCCAAGAGCGGTCCGTATACTTTTGGACGTTCTCCAGGACAACCCGCTACGCAGCTTCGTAGAAATAAAGTCCTGCACCACGTCACGGTTAATGAGCCGCAGTTGCATGTCTCCGA
Organism: uncultured Acidobacteriaceae bacterium; assembly: GCA_963710885.1. Lineage (GTDB taxonomy): Bacteria > Acidobacteriota > Terriglobia > Terriglobales > Acidobacteriaceae > Sulfotelmatobacter. The sequence continues at coordinate 6,054 of CAVQCF010000044.1, read as the reverse complement.
GTGCCGGATAAACGTGCACTCGCAAGATGTACTCGTAATTTTTTTGGGTTGAGTGTTTGACCGTAGGTAGCACTTCCGGCAGCCAGCGATTCTCGGCATACTCCCGAAGCGTGCACGAGGAGCTGGGGCGATAGTCGCTGCTGTTGTACAGACGCAGGCGATCTTGCAAAAGCTGCTCGGCTTGCCTGCGAGTCGGAATTTCAGTGATCGTGCCCAGTCTTTCAGATCGACGTATACGCGTCAGCATCCCATCGGGTGCGATCACATCCTCGAAAAACCGTGCTACCCACACTTTCTTGCGCTTGCCTTTCTTGTAGATAGAACCACGCTGAAATCTCCTTCGAGTCATTTTTCTCCTTCAAATGACCCGCCCAGCTTGGGCTCTGCGTCGGGTACCAACGTAAACGTTGTATACGCCCGAGGCAAGCTAATTTCTCCTTGATCTATGAAGCCACTCCAATACTTCTTCTTTAGAGAAGCGAAGGTATTTACCGAGTTTGAAATGGGGCATGCGTTCGATGCCTCTGCGCCGAGTGCGTTCGTATACCCAAGAGATCGGGACCTTGAGCAGCTGCGCAATTTCGGCTACACCGACCAGGCCGTCAGAGAATCCGCGCTCCGAAGCTTGAGTCGGCGATGTATACAGCGTTTCCGGATTCTGAGTGGTATTAAAGATCGTCGTCATTGTGGACTCCAGTCGCCGTTCGCGATTTCTTCGAGTTGCGAAAACAAATGATCAATACGCGCCTCCAGCAGCTTGCGCGTCCGCTTCTTCTCTCTGTTATCGGAGAACAGATCGAAAATGCTATCCAGGGAATCGAGTTCCTTCCGAACGCCCCGGATCTCACCCAAAATGGCCTGAATCTCGTACAGCACGAGCGCATGATCCCGGAAAGGCAGGTCTTTCTTCCCGAGCGTTTGAATCAACTCGCCGAGATTTTCAATCCCCTGGGGACGGCGGATGAAGAGCTGAACCCCGCACGGATCGCAAACAAAATAAGGCTTCCCATTCTTGTCGATTCTCTTGCGGAGGCTCTTTCCACACAGCAGACAGGGAATGGCGCTCATAATTCGGTCTCAGGTCGTTGTGCATGGTCCGTGGGAGCGGAATTCAGCGTTGTATACGCGCGTTTAAGAGCGTTTTGCAATTCTTCTGGTATCTGGGGATCGGATTCGCAGAATTCCCGTATACATTTGTCACAGACCAGAACGACAGAAGAACATTTTTGACGACGCGGTCTGACACCAACCGTCGAGAGCACAAAGGCAAGTGAATACTGCGCGGTCTGGCTGCAGAATTCGCACTTTTTATTACTCACACGACCTCCATCCGAATCAATCATTTGCACATCCATAACAAACATCCAATCGGCCTGCCCGACATCTCCCGTTACCATCGCTGGGTAGCGTTCGCTATCAGCCGTATACAAAATCGAAGCCAAACTTCTGGCGCCACTTCACTAAAACCGGGTGACGAACTCTCTCAAAACACCTTCCTCGTCGAGCCAGACATCATCCAAGTCGGGCATCAATTGAAGAAATAGATCGACGATCTTCGTAGGGTAGAATCGACACACCAACTCCGACTTCTTCTTTTCGATCAACCGAATTCCGCGTGACACCGTGACCCGCCTGGACCGCTTAGGCGCAGAGAGTAGAAGCTCTTTCGTGAGATACTTCGATAGATAACGCGCAATGCGGTGAATATCGACGTAGCGAATATCAACGAAGCGACCACCACCAATCGCCTGCCAGGTCGATTGGATCCATGCCTGTGGAATGAAGCGATCAACAAGAATGTGAAAATGTGGATTGCCGCTCTTTTGGAACTCCAGAATCCGGATATACGTGATAGAAACGCCAAATTTGCGCTTCAGATAAGTTCGCCACTTCGCAAAAGACGCGTTGATATATGCGACTGGGTCCTCGTCGCCGAGTACTTTCGGATCAAGCGTGAGAGTGAGAAACCGATTAAGATTGTTCTTCTCCGCGAGTTCCCGAATTGCACGCCTGTATCGGCTCGCTTTCTTAGGACCACAGTAAGCGCAGCCCCAGCAACGGCAATCAACCCTGATATATCGTCTAGACCCGTCGGGCAAATCAACTGTAACGGTGCACCTTCCACAATGCCTTCCGCGCCCAACAGGCACGGCCGTATACACGCTTGCGTACGTCTTGTCGGAACTGCTGCTGTTGCTATTAATCTGAGTTTTGTCAAGATAAGAACCCAAACCCCGCTGCGTCGCTTCGCTCCGCAGCCTGTCGCTCGCTTCGCTCGCTCCGCTGGGGGCTTCGCCCCCAGACCCCCAACCACTTTTACCCTGGGAGATTAGCGCTTCGCGCTGCGCGTATACACGACCAGACTCTTCATTCGTGCCACGAGACGTCGCTTCAGAGATTGGTGGGCAAGCCTCTGGTTTTCGACCAGACGTTGCTGGAGATGTTGGCCCTACTCCCAGGTCCGGACCGGAGTGGTCAACCGGCTCGCCGGAATTCGTGTTTCGGACCGCACCCCGCTTGCCCGTGTGCTCGGACTTCGCGCCAATTCGTGACTCGTGCGACACGACAACAAGATGCCTGACTCTGCGAAGAGCCAAACACGAGATAACGAAGACCTACCTTAAATCCTTGTATGCTCCGCCGATGAGCTTCTTCACACTCCGATAGTGATCCATCACACGCTGAACAATCGGATTCTTCGGGTTTGGATAAGCAGCGTATTCTCGCCGATAAACCTCCGCTGCAATTCGTGGGAAGCTAGACCCGCTTTGTCGCAAATCCCAGACCCGGAGATAAACGGCGTACAAATCCAGCCTGCGTCTGCGCCGGGGTGACGTATGAACACTTTGAAACTGGGGATACTTTCTGCGGTGAAAGCGGATAGCGGCCAGAGCCTGCTCGATTAAGGTATGCAGAGGGAGGGTTATGTCGAGCGTCAAACTCAGGTATTTGGGATCTTCACGTTTCCGCTTTGGCTGTTTTCGAGCTACGCGTGGCCGTAAAGACCGAAAGCGTTCTACAAAAGCGTCGCTATCACTTCGATCCGGTACTGCTTCAATAGGACCGTAATCCCACAGAAGTGTGCAAAACTCAGGTGTGTATCCAGTTGGAAGACTAGTACCCGTCCGGTGAACACATCTTCCGTAGCTGAAGTTCCTGCGTGATACTTCCCGACAGCAGCGAATGCAGGCGTGGCGATGCCACGCCAAGGTGGAGGTATCGACCGATGAGTGGGAACAAGCCGGATGTGGAGAAGCGTCTTTACTGGCGGAGGATTCTGGAAGAGGCGGCGACGAGTGGGATATCGGTTCGGGAGTTTTGCCGGCAGCGACGTTTGAAGCAAACGCAGTTCTACTGGTGGCGGCGGATGCTGACGTCAGGGGTTCAGGAACGGAGGGTACAGCGGCCGAGCGAGAGCGGGGAGTTTGCCTTGGTCAGCGAAAGAAGAAGTAGAAGCGATGGCGGCTGACCTGGAGTTGGTGCTGCGTGACGGGCGACGGTTGCGCATCGGTCGCGGGGTAGAGGAAGAAAGCTTACGAGCGGTTTTAGCGGCGCTGGAGCCGGCCAGCCATAGATACCGGACCTAGATAATAAGGAGAAGGGACGCTGAGTTTTCCAGCGGCAGTCAAGGTGTATCTGTGTACGGTGGCCTGCGACATGCGCCGCTCCTTCGATGGATTATCGATGATGGCGGAACATGTGATCCGCTGTAATCCGTTCTCTGGGCATCTGCTGGTGTTTGCAATCGTCGAGGCGACTGGCTGAAAATTCTGTACTGGGACAGGGACGGATGGGCGATCTGGTACAAGCGGCTGGAAGTGGGCACGTTTCAGTTTCCTTTTGCTGAAACGGGACGGAAAGAAATCGCGGCCTGGGAGTTGGGCTTGCTGCTGGAGGAATCGATCTGAGCAAGGGACAAGAGATATGAATGTCGTAACCAGGCCTTACACAAGCTTGCGCCGTCTGTTCGCCTTTTGCGGGACAATGAGTGAACTGGCGATTTTGCAACAACCGCTTGACCGTCCTTTTACATCCATCAATTTGTGAAACAATGGCTGGCAGGATAATTGCCATTCAGTTGGCTAGGGTGCGCTAAATTGCGACGTCGCTGTCTCGAAGTGGCATTCTTGTTTAGCGTCGTGTTTCCAATCCACGCCCAAGAGCAACTTCCCACAATACGAACCCAATCGAACGTCGTTTTGGTTCCTACCCTCGTCAGGACAAAAGCGGGAGAAATCGTCTATAGCCTCCAAAGCAAAGATTTCATTGTCGAAGACAACGGTGTGGAGCAGGACGTTACTCTGGATGAGACGCCCGAGCAGGAACCGGTGTCGTTAGTCGTCGCCATTCAAGTCGGGGGCAAGGCCTCCTCACAATTCAAGAAAAGACCTGACCTCTCCCTTTATGACCGTTTCTACTCCGAAGCCGAACGCAAAGATTGTCGCCTCAGGAAACGACCCTGCCCCACGTCGATCGGCGGCCTTGGCTCGATGCTTGAGAATTTCCTCAATACCACAAAAGGTGAGGTCGCATTAGTCACATTTGACAGCTCGGCCTATCTATTCCAAGGCTTTACTCAAAATGCGGCAGCCGTCTCGGAGAGGCTTACAAAACTGACGCCGGGAGATGAGGGTGCCGCGATACTCGATGCGGTGCGCTATTCCTTGAAACTTCTAAATTCTCGACCCAAAGGAAATCGGCGCATGCTGTTCCTCATCAGCGAGAGCCGGGATCACGGCAGTCTAACGACGACCATGCCCGACTTTCTTCAGGAACTCGCGGTTACCAACACTCTGATTTGCAGCCTCACATTCTCGCCGATGCGGGGCGAATTTTCTGAGGGGTTGAGATCAGTTCCCTCTGACGATGAGAAATTTAATCTGCTTGCTCCACTGGAGGCCGCAATCGGGAGCTTGCGCAAGAATGTCGCAGTGGGGGTAACCGATGTCATGGGTGGCGAAAACAGGAAATTCAAAGACAAAATCACTTTCGACGCCGCCTTTGAATCTGAGGTCAATGATATCCGGGGAAGCTACTTGCTCAGCTTTCAATCCAAACAAACCAAACCCGGTCCGCATACGATTCGCGTCCGTCTCCGTGACCCTAGAAAAGACTTAGTACTAAGGGCACGCTCCGAGTACTGGGCAATTACGCGTTAATCTCAAGTGTCGAAATCAGGCCTTAGCGCTCATTGATGGGTTTTGAGCGTAATGGAGATTTTTCGCAAACTGGATTAATTCACTAGAACGCGTCGCGTGATCACTGCGGAGGCGTAAGAGTGCCTTCTTGAAGGTGCTCGACTTTCCATGTTCCGTCTTGCTTTACCCAAATCTCGGTCACTAGCGCCTGTTCGGCAGGTTCGTTGGACGCTATTTTCACTCGTACAGTCCTGTCAGGAGGGCAACATTACCGAAAAATCGGATGTCTTGTACCACCTTTGTCGCTAGCACATGATATGTCCGGTTCGAGTTAAGGCCAGTTCGGGTCGCATCCGGTGAATCCGTCAGTAATCGAAAGATGAGTGTAATGGGGGATTTATCGTCAGTTGTTCAGGCGAGGTCCACCTAGGTCGGCTCTCATGTAGAACTTGTGCTGATCTTCGTGGGTGATCCTGAATCCGCGCTTCTCATAAAAATAGCGGGCGGGATTTATCTTTACAACCGCCAACGTCATGGCCTTAGACTGATCAGCGGCCCGCGCCAAAAGTATGTCCAGGACCTTCGTCCCGATGCCGCGCCCTTGCATCGCGGGCATCACGAAGAAAGAGCCGAGGTTGATCGTCCTGTTTTCAACTTGCTCTTGAATCCAACCCACATCCTGGTCGTCGGCGGTTATGATCCTGACTTCCTCAACCTTAAAGAACCCAGCAAAGTTCCTCTCCTCCCGCGTCTGATCCCAGCCGAAAAGGCGTTCGATCATTCCACGCATTGTCTCGAAATAGAGGTTGCGGGCGAAAACGAAGTCTTCACTGCACGCTGTTCGAAGCGCAATCCTCACTATTCGCTGCCCCTCTGGGGATTTTGCGCCTTTGAAAAGTGCCGGGCAAGGTCATTG
>CAVQCF010000043.1:0-492313 GCA_963710885.1 uncultured Acidobacteriaceae bacterium | reverse complement strand
CCGTGCAGCGGTACTAAGCGACCTTTTTGCGCCTAAATAATTATTCGTCGTCTTCTCAAGCTCGACGGTCCAGCCGAGCCTGCGGCACAGCCCAATCAGCGCGTAGTCATCTTGGTGCTTGAGCACAACCGAGCCAGTTTCCGTATCTACAGCCGCATGAGGATGAGACCTATCCGGCTGCTCAACGATCTTGACAGTACGCATGACGACTACCCCCGTCCAAACATGCCGCCCCCAAGCTACGGACGCTTCGCGCTATCGACTGTAAGGAGCAGCAATTCCCGAAAAAGAAGAACGCCGAGCCCCTATGAGAAACAGCGCGGTCTCGTGCCTCCTCACACACCATCACGTCCCCGTGCCGAGGAGGAACAACAAGCTACCGCACGCCCGCATGGGTGCAACAGATCATTAACCCAAAGGAAACGCGCTGCCCCTTGCCGCATCAAGGTTTTCTTTTGGTAAAGCCTCACGTGAGAATTTAAGACCTATCCGGGATGGGGACAAAAATCCATGCTGTTAGTTGTTGCACTGATTTCACTGCTGCTCGGCTTCGTGCTTGGTCGCGTCTGGGAAATTCGACAACGCATCCTATCTGGCCGAACCTGTCGATGAGGGTCCGTCCGGTTGAGGTCCGTGTCGCAACCAAGGTTTTCGGATCAGCCCCCAAGGAGCGACAGCGAGCGATTGGCGGCTTTGGATCGTGAGATGCAGGACCTGATCAAAACGGTAGCGATACGGGACCACGCCCAACAACCCAGGCGGCGAAACCGGGCGGGTCGCGTCCTACGCCTTACGCCAATAGTCCTTGAACCGAGCTATGCTGCTAATGCGGGACGGTGGACTAGTTTCTGCGAGCTCGCCCTTAGCATTCGATAACGGTCCAACAAACAGGCTCTTCTCTCGAACTCGTAACCACAGCCTCGCAGCACCAGACGTCGCGAACGAACGCTCGCTGACCCATTCAGCCCAATCTGCTGCAATGATCGCTGCGCCGCATTGGGCCCATATCAGCGCGCGACATGGACGCCGCATCTGCGCCCCGACAACTAGAGACAAGGCTACGCCGCCAGCAAAGATGGTCAAGTCAGGATTGCTGACCAATCGAGTGCGCGTCGTGGCACAATTATGCTGCCCGCCAGTGATCCGGTCGTTTCTTGTCGTTAAGGTGCCGAACGCGAGCAACATGAGGCATGTGCCCATTCTTCTTCGCCCACGCGATCGCTTCCTGCTGCGTCTTGAACGTGGCGAGTACGTGAGCGGCGTGATCATCGGTGCGGGCTTGCAACCGTTTGCGTTCGCCTTTGCGCGAGCGTTCGCACCGCCGACGGACCTCCGTAGGCGGATATGGATAAAGGTCAGCAGCCCTGGTTGAGAAGCGAACGTCGCTTGAAGTCGCACGCTCGGCGTTTTGATTTCTTAGCCATCCTGTATCCTCTCCTGAAACGTGGACCATTGCCTGTAGCGGCGCCGCGCCATGTTGTGAGGAATTGAGCTTCCAGGTTCATCATCAGCTTGTGGACAACTCTAAGATTCTGAAAGTCTCCCTCAACGACTTAAGTGCCATAAGGGATGGTTCCTACCAGCCGGGGGCTATTGTGTTCAGACCATCCATTTTCAGGAGGAGAGATCATGGCAAGCAAAAAGAAGCGGGTTACAACCAAATCCAAGCGCAAAAATACCCCCCTCCAAGCGGCACAAAAGGTGATGGTATCGCCAAAGAAAAAATCAACCAGCAAGAAGCGCACCATAAAGAGGACGCCTCGTGAACGTGTATCTCAGCGAAAGCCGACGCGGTCGCGACGGCCCGCATGCGTCGTGAAATACATAATCGTTGACCAAATTGATGATCCGCTCCCTGCCGTAACCCGCTTCATCGAGATTGCAGAGGTAAGGGTTGTGGTGCTCGATGAAAGGGCCGCGAAGAGGATAAAGAGTAGGGCGCCGCGTGTTTAGCCAGGGCGACGTGCCCGGCTATTGCTTCGGTGGCGGTGATGCCGAAGGTTTCTCGCTGGTTGGTGCCGCACTTGCCGGGGAGCGGGCTTTGAAACGGGCTTGGGTGGCCGATGCTTTACCGCCCGCTTGGGTGGCGCGGCCGGCTGAAGCGTCACTACCACTGGATTAGGTGTCAAACTGGGAGGTGGTGCGCTCTCGAAGAGCAATGCTCTGGCGGTTCGCCAACAGCAATTTGAATCGTCTGTGGGAGGAAGCCATTTTTTGTAAAAGTTATTGCCTGATTGTCGGAAGGCACCGTGAGAGAACAGTGCGTTTGACAGGTCGCCCTTGCGCTGTGCGAACATCAGCCGCCGGTGGTTCTGACTTGAACCGTAAAGGTTGTGGCGGTGGAGTTGATGAAGTTGTTGACATCCAGTTAGGAAGCGAGGCTGAACATCCCGCGAGTGCGCCGCCGATTAGAATCAAGGCGGTGCCGATGCTAAACACATGTTACATGGCACGCTTACTCATTCCCAATCTATAAAGACATTGAGCGCCATTTTCGTTTAAAGCGCAATCGTTCGGTTTGATTGGCATTCATGCGGGTTGCCCAAAACGTTCGATCTTGCCGTCGATATAACAACCGGCGCGGCGGTGAACTTCCTGGAGATGTTGCAATAAGCTAAATTTTGGGTCTCATATGGCGTGGACGCGGCTTCACCATGCCTTCCGAGTTCGGCTTTCGATGGCGAGCGCGGCCATTTTCACGTGTCCGTTGTAGCAGCGATGGTCGCAGTAGATGAGCCCTGTTCCGATTTCTGGCACGCAGCGGTGCGATACGCACTGGTAGCAAAATGATGTGGAGCACATGCACCGGATAAACAGGCAAACGCCCCGAAAGCAATGATCGGCACGTTGCTGCAGATCGCGATGACGCGTAGCGGTGCCATTGTACTCATGCAGGATGTCGCAAGGAAAGAATGCTGGGTCGCGTGGCGGAGGTCCGCAACGTTGCCGACGAATCCGGTGTTTTGGGCGTTCGGTGCCGGAATGGCCACCGCTTGGAAGGTGTGGGCTGACGCTACGTTCGGCTTGATCAGGACGTTAGCCGGGCTCCCTCAACACTATTGTCGACTTTTGACCAATCTGCCAATAGGCGGTACAACGGCGGCTGGCGCGTCACGTCTATGTTGGAGCGCCTCGACGAGGTAAAGCTTTTGCACGTCCGATTAGTTGGACATGAGCAGAGCAGCGCAAGACGAGCGGGCAAGTCACGATATAAAGTTCTTTATCGTTGAAAGATGACTCCGCTTGCCAAGGTTTGAAACGAAAGAAGCGGGAGGCGCATCTGTCGTGAAAGGATCTCCATCCGGCCGGCTTGCTCTTGGACGTGATGGCCTCAGGGACACGGTCGCCGGCATCGTGGCGTCGATCGTCCTGAATTGGCAATATCGTCTCCTTTGGCGCCCGATGTTCCCTGGCGAATTAGCGCTGGTATCCCAATCGCTGTTTGGTCGATGCTGATCGGGGGGTATATCGCCGGCATTGGATCGCACGCGTAACTTCACTGCCTCCACTCGCGACCGGCGTCGATTTGCCGACGGGTACGGTTCTCGTATCGCTGAGCGCGTTGGCTGGAGCCCGCGTGGTTTCCGCTGGCGGCAGCCCGCAAACAGCAATTCAGATCGTGACGCTTCTTTTCACGACTGCGACTTTCCTGTTGGGCGGATCGTTCGATCTTCTGGGTGCGTGCCGATGGGGAGCGTACTTCCGGTTCGTACCGTTCAGCGTGGCCGGTGGTTCCTTGCCGCGACTGGCTGCTTTCCGATCGCTGGGGGTATGCGCATGGATACTGTAGGGCGCTGTCATCACGCGCTGGTAGCGCCGTGGAGCCTCGACGATGCGGCAAAGTTTGGTCCGCCGTTCTCGTAGTCGCCGTGTTGTCGGCTTTGCGTCTTGGGTCAAATGGAGATTGGCTCTGCCGGTGACCTTCTGGTGATGTGGCTTCTTTCGTAGCCGTGCTGCGCTCCCTAGGTCTTTCTGACCCCCGGCACCTTTGGTATTCCATTCCCTCGGAACGCTGACCGTGTGGTCGCCGTTTGTCGCGCTTCACCAACCGAACTCGACTTGGTCGACCCTGGCACACCTAATCCCGGAATTATTCGCGGTGTTGGTGGTCGCGCTAATATCGCTGATCACTAAGGTATCGAACATTGAGATTTCTCGGTCAGACCTCGGCTGACTTTGATCGCTAGTTCGCGCCCATGGCATCTCCAGTATTATGGCCGCACCTTTTGGCGGCATTTCTTGTGGTATTCAAGTAGGCTCTACGCGATTGTTGTAGCATGCCGGCGCCGCTACCCGCATGAGCGGTGTTGTTTCCGCATTGTATTGGGGATCGTCGGCATCGCACATTTTATCTTCCAGGATTTATCCGGATTCCCCTTGTTGGCGGTCTTGTCTTCGATTTGGATACAGCTTTATTGCTGATGTGCTGTGGAGGCCTATTGCAAAGCGCTTGCTTCGATTTGGTGTCGATTTTTGGCATCACTATTGCGTGCCTTCAATCGGCCATTTAGTCGGTGCGCTAGGAGTCTGGTTTGCGCCTGTATGCTTTTTGTCATTAGCTACGCGCGACGTGGCGTCATCCGCCGGCACCAACACGAGCACAGGTCGTTAGCCACGTCGACCGCTGATCTAAAGCGTCCAAGTATTTGCGTGAAACTGGTGAATACGATTTAGGTCATTTGGCTCTCGGGGTATATTTTCTTCGGCTCTTCAGAAAGCGATTTGCGCGTGTTAAGGCCGATATAGACACGTTAATCGGCAACAATTTGCTTGATGATCTTTGACTTCACTTTAGTTGCTGGAACCGACATGTCTGCTATCGGCAGCCTCGTCGAAGCTGCGCCGTTCTTGCAGAGAGAAGGGCGTCGTTCTGGTTGCTGCTCGCTGTCGGCGGTCACCGCTGGCGCACTGCAACGTGGTGGCTTCCTCGACCGAAAGACCCTCAACGAGTTCGTTCCGATTTCAACTCTGCTCTTGCCTGGTGTGAGGATCAAGCGCTTGCCAAGGCGAAGCTTGATACTGAAGTACCCTTGATGAATTTGAGCCGTGGCTGATAAGCCACTATGAATAGCATCAAATCTTCCGATCTGTGGCCTTTCTTGAACGGAAGACTTTGGTTGATCCGCAGGCCATCTATCGCCAAGGTGATCCTGCTCACATACTCCATCTCGTTGCTGCTGGCCCACTTAACATCCAAGTTGCAGCTCTGATGGTAAGAGCGTAGTCGTCCGGGCGTGTGATGGCGCATACGGTCATCGGGAATATGGATTTTTTCGAGAGGCTGTCCGATCAGCTTCGGTGTCCTCTGATGGTTCCGCCATTCTCTTCACGATGACACGCGCCAGTTTCGATCGCATGTGTAGCGAGTGCCCCGATCTCAGAACGCTTTCGCCGGTTTCATCGTGCGAGTAATGGCCGATCGCGTCGAAAGTGCAAATCGAGATATTGCCGCGTGATCCGTAAGCCATTCAGACGGCAGCAGGAGCACCACCGGCAAAGGATTCAACGCCCTGCATACCAGCTGTTGCAAGCCGCTGATACGAGCATGGGTCGACGTGGTGCACGTCGCTTTCGGGTCAAAATGCATTACGCATCGCGTTCTATGGCGCGATAGGGAGCTCGTGCTGGCCGATATCGCGACCAAGGCCGCGCCGGACCTCGGCTTCCTTCGCCGTATTGCAAGCGCGCTCGCTTTGGATTTTGCGCCGGTTGAAGCCGGACGGCACCGGGTGTCCGAGGACCTCTGCAAGCGAATTAGCGCGACCGCAACTCCGCCGATGCCAGCAGTAAGCGAAAGTGAACGCAGTCGATAGCAGGGCCCCCCCTACAGCGGAGTGGCCCTGGAAGGAGCGAAAACGACAAATTGTGTTGTGCGTCACAGCGCCCGGCCGACAGCCGAGGTACAAGACATCATCAAATGCGGATGTGGAGGAGACGACGATGAACCTGACGAAGTACAATAGTTCTCAGCGCTGGGCAACCTCAACCAGCAATATGCGCAGTGGCGTCAACGTGCTGCGGATCGCAAATTGACACGCCATGCGGCTGAAGCGGCGTGCGGCGGGTTCGGGATGTAGGCGCGACGGCGTCGGCGCCGAGTTAGTGCCAATCCGGGACGGCTAAGGCTCCGGTCAACCAGCCGGGGCCTGATACGTTTTAGGTCATCGCCGAGCTACCGGATTTGCTGAGGCGGTGAGGCGTTTGCGTCGACCGTCGAGCGCAAAAAATAAGCCCCGGACGTGGCCTGGGCGCCCGGGGCTTTCTAGTGCTGTAGATAACCGGTTGTTGTTGCGCTTGAACCGGCAGCGCAAAACCTAGTCTTGTACGGTAAATGGCGCGTTAACGGCTTCGGCACGGCAGTACCAGCTTGGAATGCGTAGGCAGCAACCCTCGTCGGTCAGTGTCATGGTCCCTACGTCCGTCTCTGTCTCTCTCATGGCCATGGGGCGAGCTTTAGCGGCAGCGGGGTTGTGCGGATTTTTTTTCGTGACCTCAGCTACGAGGGCATGACTGTTAGCCGCGACAGCTTTGATGCTTTCCTTCATTTTTTGCCAACGAAAAAGCCTTGCCATTTGCACGGCGGGGCCGAGAGGCTGGCGGGTAGCCTGATTACCTCGCAGCACAGCGCGCAGCATGCATCTGCGGTGGGCATGCGGTCGTTGACCATGAGAAAGCGCATCAGGCCCTCCAGCATGCCTCGGCGGGCATGGAATTGAGATAGCAATTGGCGCTGCAAAAGAAATAAAGCCGGGGCTTACCATCGGTAGAGGAACGGCCTGGGAATGCCAAACCTTCAACGAAAGCGAATTTGTTGCTGCATGTTCTCGCAGCACATTCGCAGACTTGGGAAGGGCTGACGCGATACTTCGGTAAAAGCCCCGTGAGTTCGCTGCACCGCATGGCTACGTCCCGCTAGACGTTGTCCGGCGAAACACCCTTTCAGTCAGCGGTGCCGACGTCTACCGATGTTTGACGTTTACCTTACTGGAGACCGCGCCGAAGGACTTTCTTCGAAAGGAACCGGGCAGAAGGAGGCAACTGTGGCGGAATTTCCTTCTGACCGAGGCAGTGCCGCTGACGCTGTCTTAGCTGGAAATTTTTTCTGTCTTGAAAGGAGGCGTGGAATTCATGTCCACCTCTTGAGCAAGCTTGTTCCATTCGTCCGCCAAGCGTTGCCACGAAGCCTTACTGTCTTGCTTTAAGGCGAGGCCTGCCATCCGCCGCGCTTCTTCCGCTTCTTTGCGATATGCGTCGCCTTGGCTCACATTTTTTCCACAATAACGAACTGACATAATGCGCCGAGGTTTGAGAGAGGGAAAGTTGTTTCTCCAGATGGTCAAATGAGATTGGCGGCGCTACCATCTGCGGAACTCGTCGCCAGCCGCTCTCTCAACGGTCCCGCAACTTTACCTGACGGCGGGGTCACCTTTCGGGTTTACAGGCAAATGTCACCGGCGATTTTTGCAGGGCGGCGACGAGAAGGCCCGCTATTAATCTGCCGCTATTGAGGCAACGAACTCGCCAGAACCGAAGCCATCTCTGCCGAGGGCGAGTTTTATTGCTGCGGCTAATGTCGTGGTCCAGGTGCAACGCCTTTCGACCGGCACTCCCGCGACGTATCGACGGTGAATGCGCGCCACATGCACCACCGCTCGGTGGTGTATTCGGTCGTAAATGATGACCCATGGGTCCCCCGCATCCGTCTTCCCGAACTCCATATGCCACGGCTCTACTGCGTGACACGCCGTTTTGAGACGTTCCAGTTCCCGGAGTTCGTCCTTCGTCCAGTCCTGACCGTCCATCGGCGCGAGCGTCAACATTTGGAAATTGATTGCGTCGTGAAACGCGCGTAAAGATGGCAAGTTTATCGCGTCAAATGGTCGCTACGGAGTTTGCCGCACGTCGATTTTGCGGCGCTGCACTACGGCCCCCAATTGACGACTGCAATGCGCTATTGGTAGGTCAACCAGAACCAGACGTATCGTCAGGAGGTGCAGGGCGGTTACCTCTGGTCGCCCAGGTGCAGCACGCGCGGGGTTCGCAATCCGTTTTAGGAAACGATGAGGGGGTGTCGCCCGGCGACCAAAGTTTCTTGTTCGTCGACACCAAAATTCAGGCGGTTGGAATCGCTCAGTCATATGGCTGGGAAAGTCCAAAGCCGGTCGAGTTCGGCAATACTTGCCATAACTGGGAGGATAAGCGGGCTGAAATTAGGTTTCCAGCGGGATAAGTTAACCAATCCTTCGGGTGTTGGATGCACAATGTAGACGCCTGATGCGGGGGCATCCTTGTAGCGTGGTCAAAACTTCCCATCGCCACAGAGCTTCGATATCTCATGAGCGAGACACGAACCAATGCCGGGCCGCGAAAGACAGCCAGCACGGCTCAAATGCAATTTCGCGAATGGGTCGGCTTGCTCATTTCGTTATGTATCATCGGCGTCATCCTAGTGTCGGCGTTCGATAGCTTTTCCTCCGTGCTGTTTTCCCATGTCTCATCGGAAGTCTCGCTAGGACCCGTTAGGCCACGAGCGGGTCATATCCTTGTAGAGACCGATTTGCAATACTGCGCCCATATTTTACATCTGATAACGACAACGGAGAAATCGTTCCAAGTCGCGCACCTTGCGAGCAACAGCTTCACAATGCCCAGGGGACGCTCGTTCCAACCGGAACAATTCACCGACTTCGACGCCATCAGAAAATCCTTTTTAGGCCGCTAGTTGGTTTTAGATTATGCGGCCACCGCGATTTGAATGTGGCGAAATTCCGTGACCAAACCGTCCCCGACCTAGCCCCAATTCGGACGTGACTTGGAACCGGGCGACCGTACGGCATGGCAGTGCAGTAACAGCTGAGCCGGGCTAGAAAATCGTGATCGCACGGTGATAGGCTGGTGTCAGTGCATGGCGACCGCATAGAGGTTGCCGAGTATCGCTGATGACGCGAGATAAGGTGCTGCTGCTGCGTCTTAAGGCCGAAGCCTGTCGAGTGATGGCAGGCATCAGCAAGGACGCGACTCGCGAGGCCGATTGGCTTGAGCAGGCACACCATTGGGAAGAACTCGCGAAAGAGGTCGCGCGCGATCAACTGAGAAGGCCCGCACCAACGATTGTACTGGGTGATGCATGGCCCGTGAGAACGCATTCCAGCCCTCGGTCAGGGTTGGAACACTTTCCTCGACCGGGTGATCGGCGCTCCCGGTCTCTCGATCTAAAACGCCGTGAGGCTCCCGCCTATGCCGGATATCGGCGGCGTAGTTCCCTTGCGCAGGCTCGATAGTCTGTCTCGAACCAATTGACCGTGCTCATATAGGCAGACCATCATCGCCGCGCGCTTGGCGAAATCAGCGCCGGGCGAAACCCGGAGGGTCTTCAATCTTGCCACTTCTGAATCCTTCGGACGAAAGCGAGCTTCGCTCGCTGGACAGCCGAAGGCGGCTGTCCCCACATAAACCATTTACACCGGTGTGGCGGTCTTCCTCGGAGGGTTGAAGAACGGAAGGTTCGTCACCTTCACATTCGTCTTGAGTCGCATGGCTTCAATGGTGATTTCCATCTGCAGCGAGGTTCCCGGCTTCGCGTACTCGGTCTCGACGCTGGCCAGTGCAACCAACTTCTTCAGGATCGGGGACCAGCTTGTCGTGGTAGCCTTGCCCGCCTGCCTCTCTCCTGAGTACACCGGGACCGCCACGCGCGAGGCTTGGGACGGCGCCGCCGGAGTAAGGCCGTAGCCGTCGTACAGTTGCTCAATATCAGTCCAATCCACCTCCAGGCCGACGAGTTGCCGCGGCACACCTTTCTTCGCATCTTGCTCCAATGCTTTCTTGCCGATGAAGTTTTCCTTTTCGAGGTGAACCATCTTGGCGAAGCCCAGTTCATAGGGCGAGAATTTCTGCGGGGGGATCAGCGCCTTCTTCGAACTGGTGTAGTCGACTTCGATGAGCAACAATCCAGCTTCCACGCGGGCGACATCGAGCGCCAGCATGCCGGCGGCGTGCAAATCGAACTGCTTGCCCTTGTCAGCGAGTGCATCCCAGACTCTCACAGCATCGTTCCACGGCATCCAGATTTCGTATCCCAGATCGCCGGTGTAACCGGTACGGGAGATGTCGACGGGGACTCCAGCGATTTTGCCGCGGGTGACGCGAAAGTATTTCAAGTTGGCGATGTCGGCTTCGGCAATGGCTTTCAGCAGCTTGGCCGAAGTCGGCCCTTGCAGCGCGAGCGCGGCGACTTTTTCGGAGATGTCTTCGATCTGGACGTCCATATTCAGGCCGTTCTGGCGAAACCAGCGCAGGCTGGGGTCGGCCGCCGTCCAGCGATAGACGTTTTCTTCGAGGCGCGAAATGGTGCCGTCGTCGATTACCTTGCCCTCTTCGTCGCACCAGCAGCAATAAATCACCTGGCCGACTTTAACTTTATTAATGTCGCGAGTGATGACGCGGTTCACGAGCCGGGTCGCGTCTTTCCCGGTGATCAGATACTTGTAGAGCGGCGAAATGTCGATGAGCGCGGCCGCGTTGCGAATGGCGTTGTATTCGTGCTCGTGGTGAACTTCATACACGCTGACGGTGTAGTAGCCGGACCACTCGCGGTAGTTCAGGCTGTGGCAGAGCGGAAATGTTCTCTCGTGAAATGCGGTTCCGATGGGCAAAGGAATTGTCCTTGACGATTGCTCTTCTAAATTCCGAATCGGATTATATGCAGGCGCATTCCCGTGCGGCAACCCGTGGCGCATTGAGTGTTGAATCTTTGACGACGAAATTATCCAGTTCAGGATCATCCGGTCCTTGGTTTCGGCTAAAACCTCATCGAACTCCTGGAAGAGATTAATGCCACTTTGCGTTTCAAGACCGGGCTCGGATAAGAGAGCATTCAGGGTTGAGTTATTGACGGAGACGTGACAATTCTTAGGCCCAGAGCACTTGGCCACCCCATAAAATGCTGGCGACCGCAACCTTACCCTTATCTTCAACGCAAATCATTCGCACCTCAATCACGACATCCATTTTTCCCTTATCGCTCAAAAATCGGGCACCAGTTCGTATTTCTTCGAGTTCTGGAGTGCCTCCTTGAACACCGACAGAATCACTGATCCCGATTTCAAGGTGCAGTTCGTGACTAAAAACACCGGCTTCAGTTGGTCGCTGGCGTGCGCGGCAAGCGAGGCAAAAGCGATAAATAGACTTAGAGCAATGTTCTCATTGCGATGGCCTCCTTTTCAGTCCCCGATTGCGGGAAATGCGCGACAATCATACTCGCAATACGTTAGAATGAACCGCCTCATGCACCGCATTCTCCAATGGACGGTCCTTCCCAGCGGGCTCTGATCTTCTCTTCCGCCTGCCTCGCTGCGCGAGTATTATTGCGTTTCCCAACACGCTGAACGATTACAGCTGAAAGCTAGGAGCTGAAAGCGAATGGCTGGTTCCAATTCTTACGATGTTATCGTCATCGGCGGCGGGCACAATGGCCTGGTCAACGCCGCGTATCTGCAGCGCGCGGGCAAGAAAGTGCTAGTGCTGGAGCGGCGGCATGTGCTGGGTGGCGCGGCCTGCACGGAAGAGATTGTGCCGGGATTCAAGTTCTCGGTGTGCTCCTATGTCGTGTCCCTGCTGCGGCCGGAGATTATTCGCGATCTCGATCTGCCTCGACATGGGCTGGAGATCCTTCCGCTGGACGGCACGTTCACGCCCATGCCGAGCGGCGACTATCTGTGGCGCGTAAACGATCATGGCAAGACGTATCGTGAGATTGCGCGGCACTCGCGCGTCGACGCCGAGGCTTACGACGAGTTTGGCAAGGCGATGCAGGCCATGTGCCGGTTCGTAAAGCCGATCCTGAGCATGGTGCCGCCGGACCCGACGACGCTCAACCCGCGGGAACTCATGAAGCTGTTATTCATCGGGCGGCGGTTTCAGGGCATGTCGAGCTACGACAAGTACAACCAGGTACAGCTCATGACCATGAGCGCCGTTGATTTTCTCGATCAATGGTTCGAGACGGATGTGCTGAAGGCGACGATGTCGGCTTCGGGGATCATCGGAACGTTTCTAGGTGTGCGCTCTCCGGGGACAGCGTATGTTTTGCTGCACCACTACATGGGAGAGATTGACGGCGCGTTCCGCGCGTGGGGATTTGCGCGCGGAGGCACAGGTGCGATTTCAAATGCGATTGCGGATGCGGCCCGCGAGGCGGGCGTGGAGATCCGCACCCAGTCGGGGATTTCGCAGATCATCGTAAAGAACGGCAGAGCTAAGGGCGTGGTTCTCTCCAATGGGGATGAGATTTACGCGGATGTTGTTTCTTCCAGTGTCGATCCTCGGCTCACGTTCACCAAATTCATGGGCGCTGAGCACCTACCGGGAGACTTCCTGGAAGAGATCAATCGCTATAAGTTCCGCGGGTCTTCGGGCAAGGTAAACATGGCCTTGGATGGGCTGCCGAATTTCAAGTGCATGCCTGGGCCCGGTGCACACTTGCGCGGCGCGATTTCGATTTCTCCGTCGGTCGAGTACATGGAGCGCGCATATGACGATGCGAAGTACGGGAACTTCTCGAAGCGGCCGTACATTGACATGGTCATTCCGTCGCTGACCGATCCTTCGGTCGCACCTCCGGGAAAACACGTGCTCTCGTGCTTTGTGCAGTACGCACCCTACAAACTGCGGCCGGGCCTCACCTGGGACGATCAGAAGGAAGCCTTCGGCGACACCGTAGTCAACACGATTGCCGAGTACGCGCCGAACATCAAGGACTTGATCATTCACAAGCAGGTAATCACGCCGCTCGATCTGGAACGCGAGTGGGGATTGAGCGAGGGCAACATTTTTCAGGGAGAGCTTTCCCTCGAGCAATTATTTTTCCTTCGTCCGGTGCCGGGCTGGGCACAGTACCGAACGCCCATTAAGAACCTGTACATGTGCGGATCGGCGACGCATCCGGGCGGCGGCATCATGGGTGCCAACGGACGACTGGCGGCCCTGGAGATTCTGAAAGACATCAAGGGGGCGGCATAGCATGTCCCAAGGGCGCGATATCGTCATCATTGGCGGCGGCCACAATGGACTGGTCACCGCGTTCTATCTGGCCAAAGCTGGCTACAAACCACTCGTGCTCGAGCGCAGCGCCCAAGTCGGCGGGGCCGCAGTCACCGATGAATTCCATCCCGGGTTTCGTTGCTCAACACTAGCCCACACGGCGGGACCGATACTTCCTGGCATCGTGCGCGACATGCAACTCGAGAAGCACGGACTCCGGCTGATTGCGCCGGATGTTTGCGTGACCGCGCTGTCGCCCGAGGGGCGGGCGCTCTCGCTTTATCAGGACGCAGGCAAGTCGGCGCAGGAGATTGCGGCATTTTCGCAGAAAGATGCCGCGAAATATCTGGAGTTTGAGCGCTCGTTGGGAAAGATTGCGCAGGTCATTGGCGAAGCGCTGGCGACCACACCGCCCGACATCGATCATCCCACGCGCGGCGATTTGTGGAGCATGCTGCAGACGGGGCGGGCGATTCGCAAGCTGGGCAAGAAAGACATGTTCCGTTTGCTGCGCTGGGGACCAATGGCCGTGGCGGACCTGGCGTCGGAATACTTTGAAACGGAACTGCTGCGCGCGGTGATTGCGGCTCGTGGCGTCTTTGGGACTTTCCTGGGACCATGGTCAGCGGGAAGCGCGCTGGTGTTGTTGATCCGAGCAGCGGCGGATCCTCATCCCGCAGGTTCGGCTTCATTTGCCGCGGGCGGGATGGGCGCGGTTACGCAGGCGATGGCCTCAGCGGCGAAGGCCGCGGGCGTGGAGATTCGCACCGGCGCGGAAGTCATTGAAATTCGGGTGCAGAACGGCGCAGCCACGGGCGTGCTGCTTGCGACCGGGGAAGAGATTCAGGCTAAGGCCGTAGTCTCAAATGCCGATCCGAAACGCACTCTGCTCAAGCTCACCGGTCCCACGCATCTGTCTCCGGACTTCGTGCAGAAACTGCAGCATTACCGCGGGAACGGCACGGTGGCGAAAGTCAATCTGGCGCTCTCCGCGCTACCGAAGTTCACGGCGCTCGGGAATGGCGATGCCGGCCCGCTCAAGGGACGGATTCATATTGGCAACGAGATCGACTACCTGGAGCGCGCATTCGACGAATCGAAATACGGCAACTTCTCGCGTCAGCCATATCTCGAGGTCACGATTCCGTCTCTCACCGATCCCACGCTGGCTCCCGAAGGCAAGCATGTGATGTCGATTTATATGCAGTACGCGCCCTATAAACTGAAGGGCGATTGGGAAGCGCAGCGCAAGGCGTTGGGGCAGACTGTCGTGCAGGCGCTGGCGCAGTACGCGCCGAATCTGCCGGAACTGATTCTGACGCACCAGATCATCACGCCGCGCGATCTGGAAGAGAAATACGGATTGACCGGCGGGCAGATTTTCCACGGCGACCTTGCACTCGATCAGTTCTTTACCATGCGTCCGCTGCTGGATTGGGCGCGCTACCGGACGCCGATTGAGAAGTTGTATTTGTGTGGTAGCGGGACGCACCCGGGATCGGGCCTGACCGGTGGTTCCGGGTCGAATGCGGCGCGGGAGATATTGAAGGAACTGAAGAAGTAGGGATGAACGAATGTTGGACGATGCTACGAGAATCGACATCGCGAAGTCGCTAGAGGATCTCGCAGCGCAGGATGTGTGGAACCCAGATGCATGGCAGCGGTGCTACGACCTAGTCGCCGGGAACATGAATCACGACGAGTTGTACGGGTACGTTCACGATGATCTAATTCATTACACCGGCAAGTCACCTTTGAGATCAGCCCCCAGGCCCAAAGATTTCGGACCCGGATGTCGCTGGCCGACTACAGGAACAAGTACGAGTGACCCGCAACTGAACATTCTCTCAGGGGCTAAAGCCCGCACATTCATGGCCCTAGACGGCGCGACTGAAGCCGCGCCCTTTCAAAGCCAGTTCGGGGAACGCCTTCCGGTTTCCTAATTCCTCACATGAAGAATTCCGCCATCCTGTTGATCTCCTGTCCTGACCGCAAGGGCGAAGTTGCGACTATCGCCGACTTTGTCTACCGGCACAATGGCAACATCCTGCACGCTGACGAGCACGCCGACGAGGAGTCTGGCTTGTTTCTGATGCGGGTTGAGTTCGATCCCAGAGACTTCGACATCGATCTTGCGGACTTCGGCAGGCACTTCTCGCCGGTGGCGGAAGCCTTCAACATGAAGTGGCGGCTGGTGCAGTCGTCGCTGCGGCAGCGGATGATCATTCTGGTCTCGAAGTACGATCACTGCCTGGTCGATTTGCTTTACCGTCACAAGAGTGGCGAACTGGCTTGCGATATTCCGCTGATCATTTCCAATCACGCCGACAACCAGGCGATCGCCGACTTCTACAAGATTCCTTATGCGATCGTTCCAGTCACGAAGGACAACAAGGGGCAAGCCGAGGCAAAGATTCAGGCCCTGATCGACGAGCAGAAGCCGGACTTTATGGTCTTGGCGCGCTACATGCAGATTTTGTCGAATGAGTTTGTAAACCGGTATCCACAGCGGATTATCAATATTCACCATTCCTTTCTGCCGGCGTTTGTCGGGGCCCGGCCCTATCATCAGGCGTTTGAGCGCGGGGTGAAACTGATCGGCGCAACCGGTCACTACGTCACCGAGGTGCTCGATGATGGGCCCATCATCGAGCAGGATGTGGTTCGAGTGTCGCACCATGACGCGGTGGAAGACCTCATCCGCAAAGGACGTGACTTGGAGAAGGTCGTGCTATCGCGCGCGGTGCGGTGGCATGTGGAGAACCGAGTGCTGCTTTACGGGAACAAGACTGTTGTGTTTTAAGGTGTCCAGCCCGGGCTAAAGCCCGTTCTGATTTTGAATGGCTTACGCGGCCCTGAAGGGCCGCTCTTCCACTGTGGTGTCGCCATTTGTGGTTCTGCAGCAGTGGTGTGAACCACTGCGTATCCTGGACTCCAATGACACTTAAAACGGCCAACTCCCAACGCGGAGGTTCATGTACTTCCGCGGATTCCGCCCTTTCCACATCAGAGTCTCGCTCCGGTAGTAACTTGCACCGCTAGTAACATTTCGTTTTTACTTAGACATTAGTAAAGTTTCAGAAGGGAACTCTTGCTCTCGGGGGCACGTTTGGCCGAAGATCTTCGGTTTGAATTAGCCATTCTGGCGACCGTCCAGGGCTTCTACCAGAAGCTCATGCGGGACGCGCTCGGCGGGGATGTGCCCATTCCGAGCGGTCTTGACGAGGACGCGCTGCGCCATTCCGAGCGCGAACTTCCGACTACGTTATCGCGGATGTACCGCTGGCTGCATCTGCTGGACATGGCGATTACCCCGGCGATGGTGCGGCAAGCGCTGACACCGGACACGGATTCTGAAGTTGCCGAGGCTTTGCTGAGGTATTTTGTGCGGCGCCGCGAACCCAGCGACGTGAACCGCGACAAGACCGATCTGATTGCAACGTTTTTATACCGCCATCCGCGCGTGCCGGGACAGTGGGAGCAGACCGGCTACGGACTGGATGGTGCGTTGCCGCTCTCGCCATTCGAGATTGCGCTGATTGAAATCCTGGCCGACTCGGATGTGCCTTCGCTGCCTGAGGAGCATGTGCAACTGCTACGGCGTTTCGACCCGCTGCGCGAGGAAGTCGCACGCTTCCGCGACTTCAACATGCTGATCGACTCTGGAATCATCGGACGCGTGCGGGAACTGAAGCAGTGGCTGGATTCCTCGTTCTATCATCCTGGCGTGCTGGCAACGGTGTCCGCCTACAACGCGACCTTCGGCAAGAAGTTTGACGAACTATTCGCCAAGGCATTGACTGAGATCAAGACCTTCGGACAAGCGCTGGAAGAAATGGGCGGAACGATTCTGACCACGGTGGACGGTGTTGAAGTCACGGTGGAGCACGTCGCCGCTATTCAAGGGAAACAACTTCTTGAGGCGGATTATGGGAGCACGCTGGAAAAATTCCGGCGCGTTTCGAAACTAAAGAAGGAATTGGACCGGCGTCCGCCGATCCGGCGCTCGCTTCTCACTCCCGCGGCACATGCGTCACGCACGGCGGGCGGTACGGGTGCGGCGCCTAAAACGGCCAAAGCGGCAGCGAAAGCTCCCGCAGCGGCTGCGGTGTTCCAACCGCCCGCGGTAACGGCACAACAGATCTCGGCGGAGGAAAGCAAGCTGCGGCGGGTGGAGGAATCGATTCGCGTATTTGTGCGCGTTGCCGATCCGAAATACCGCCAGATTGTGCCGATGCGCTTCTTCAACCTGACGCTAACGACACCGGAAGCCGACGCCTACAGCGCTCCGTTCCTGGAAGAAAAGAGCACGCGCGCTGACGTGGCGCGGATCCTCATCCGGATGATTTCGATTTCGGCGCGCATCAGCACCGAACTGGAAGAATTGAAGCGCAGCCAGAAGATGTCGTCTGTGTGGAAGTTGCACGCCGATTCGGTCGTGGTATTGCTCGACATGGCCAGCACAACGGCTGAGGATGCGGGTAGCGTGGCCCAGGCGGCAGACCAAAGCGGTGCCGGACCAGCCGCCCGTTCGATTCATGAATCCGCGCAGAAGTTGCGCAACCATGCTGATGTGGCCGTCAAGACGCTCGCCAACGTCAGCTAGCTAATCCCAGCAGTCCTGAATCCCATCCATTCATCATTCGAACCTCCGTGTCCCCTGCGTCCTCTGTGGTTAGTCATTCACCACTGCGGAGACGGAGGAAAAAACTGCGCGACAAAAAGAGAAGACGGGCGATTTCGCCCGCCTTTTCGCTAGCTGACGGCACGACACTCGCAGGTTAGTTGATGTCGAACTGCTGTTGATGCACTGCCGCATCGCTTTTCACGATGATGGTGCGCTTGGCCATTTCTTCCATCTCGTTGAGCAATCGGCCGTTGTTGGACTTCAACTCCTTGGCCACGTCCGGATGCACACGCAGCATGACGTCTTCGTGTTCAAGATGCTTGGCAATCTTGCGCATCTCGACGTAGATTTCGTTGCAAACTGTGGTGACGGACTTCACGTATCCCGTCGATTCGCAGTACGGGCAAGGCGCGCCAATGGTGCGTTCGAGGGACTGCTTGACGCGCTTGCGGGTGATGGCAACGAGTCCGAAGTCATTAAACTGGAGCGTCTTCGAGGGAGCGCGGTCGTGGCGAAGTTCTTCTTCCAGCGCCTGCATGACGCGCTGGCGGTTGCGGCGCTCATCCATATCGATGAAGTCGATGATGATGATGCCACCGAGATCACGCAGCCGAATCTGCCGCACGATTTCTTTGATGGCGTCCACGTTGGTCTTGACGATGGTGTCTTCCAGACGCGCCGTCTTGCCGACATACTTGCCGGTGTTGATGTCGATGGCGACCAGCGCCTCGGTCTGGTTGATGACGATATAGCCGCCGCTCTTCAGCCAGACTTTCGACTTCAGCGCTTTGTTCATTTCTTCGGCGAGGCCGAATTGCTCGAACAGCGGAGTTTCCTTGGTGTAAAGCTTCACGCGCTTGACCATTGCCGGTTGGAAGCGGTTGAAGAAGCGCAGCACGCGCTCATATTCCGGTTCGGTGTCGACCCAGATCACGCTGAAGTCCGAGGTCACTTGATCGCGCAGCACACGCTCGACGACGTTGAGATCGTGATAGATGAGCGCAGGCGGCTTCGAACTCTCGGCGCGATTCTTGATGTCCTGCCACAAGCCTTTAAGGAAACGGATGTCGGCGCGGAGTTCTTCTTCACTGGCGCTCTGCGCAGCGGTGCGGACGATGAAGCCTCCGTGGGCGTTTTCGCGCTCGCTCAGGATGATCCGCTTCAAGCGCTGGCGCTCTTCCTCGGAAGCAATTTTGCGCGAGACGCCGGTGTGGTTCACTGTCGGCATGTAGACCAGGAATCGGCCCGGGAGCGCGATGTGACTGGTAATACGTGCGCCCTTCTTGCCGATGGGTTCCTTGGCAATCTGCACCAGAATTTCCTGGCCTTCCTTGAGCAGGTCGCTGATGAGGGGAACGGGAGCATTCTCGCGGCGACGGAAACGGCGTCCGCCTCCACCTCCGCCCCGGCGTTGCCGATCGCGCGGGCCACGGTCGCGGTCTTGACCGGGACGCGGGCGCTGCGTGCGCTGGGTATATCCTGCGGTTGCCGCCGGAGCGCGAACCTCCACACGGGCATCGACGGTACCGTTGCCGCGCGCTTCCGCGTCGAGCATGGCTTCCGCTTCAGCCTGAGCCTCTTCGAGTTCCAGTTCTTCGCTGTCTTCCTCGACTTCGGCAGGAGCCGCTTCCGCGGGATGCGCGCCGTCGGTCAGCGATGCTTGATGAATTTCAGAGACGGTCTCACGGGCATCGCCATTCAGATGTCCTGGGCCGGCCTGAGTTTCTTCTTCGAATTCGTCGTAGCCTTCGTCGGAGGATGCTTCGTAATGGATGGTGCCTGCTTCCTCTTCATCGATGGTCTCTTCTTCCATGGTGCCGGGAGCGGCGAAGGCTGGGGTTTCCTCCTCGCGGCGCGAACGTAGGGGAGCGTCGACTTGCTCGCTTACGGCCGCGGCCTGGTGGTCCTCAGGCAGATGGACTTCTTCTTCGACTTCGCCCTGTTGAACCGCGTCTTGTTCCACGGTAAGGGTCGACTCTCCGGGCCATCCGAGAGACGGGAGGCCGGCAGCTTCGGGACGGCGGAATTCCTGATTCCAGTCGGTCGAAGTCGAGGCTGCCTCGACATGCTCGACGGGCTCCTCGTGGACAGCGTGAATGTCTTCGTGTTGCTCGTGTAGTGGCTCGGCTACCGACTCGTTGGCAGCAAAGATGGGCTCGTCCTCGGGGAAGGTAGAGGCCAGAGGGGCGATCGGCTCCGCCGGGGCTTCCGTCTCGACCGCAGCGATCGACTGGCGAACTGGCTGTGGGGCGGGCGACTGCTGAGCGAACCGCTGATACTTCGAGATCGACTCTCCGGGCAGCAGCATGGGCTGGTATCCCGGAGGTGGGCCTGACTGCTGCATTCTGCCTGACTCCACCGCGCGGGTGGGCGTCGGCTCAACAGGACGGGCAGAGCGCTGTTCCGGACCGCGATCGGAGCCACGATCGAAAGTGCGATCCGGCGTTCTCTCGCCTCGGTCCGAACCACGATCGCGGCCGTCTCCTCGACCATCGCGACGTCCACCACGACGGCGGCGGCGTCCACGGTAGCCTCCGCGCTCGCGGTTCTGCGAGTCAACACTTGGCTCGGACATAGCTCCGGCCGGTACGGTTGGCTGGGCATCGCCTTGACTTTCTGTCTCGACAAATTCCTGATCCGATTCCGACTGCAAATCGGTCTCGACCCCTTCTGCTACCTGAGACGATTCCACCACCCTCGGTGCGGACTCGGAACGGGCCGGTTGCTGCCGAAGGTCGGGTACGTTCCGCGTTGCTGGAACGACGTCCGTCAAATCGTCGTCGTGCTCTTCCAACTCCATGAAGTCGGAAACGTAGAGGAAGGCATCGCGCTCCAGGCCGATGTCGACGAAGGCCGATTGCATGCCAGGCAGCACGCGAGTGACACGGCCTTTGTAGATGGATCCAGCTAAGGTGTATTCATTCTCGCGCTCAAGATAGACTTCCGCGAGCAGATCGTCTTCCACCAGACCCACCTTGGTTTCATGGGGCGTGGAAGAGACAAATAGTTCTTTGTTCATCGAACACTCCGGTCCCGCCGATCATTACCGAGGTCGGTCGGGCTTCACCGGGGTGGAGTCAGAAGAGGTGCGGGAGGATGAAATGAAGAGCGTGGCGATGCTGCCCCGAACTGGGGACAGACTGGGCCGCAGAGTTCTTGTCTGCACCGAGTCCGCTGCACAAGCTTGGGAATCTTTTGCACTTATCGTTTTAACTTCTGCCGGGGTTTGTGACCGCACTCTCAGACCCAACTTGGGTCGGGGGGCCGTTCCCTGCCCGGCTGCTCAACTTCAATCCTGCCCGGCCTTCTAGTGCTCGACCAGCCGGTGAAATGCCCCCTTAACGCGGGGGCGATCGATATTTTTTGGGGCTGCGCCTGCGAGCGCAGCAAACTGCTAATCCTGCCGTTCTTCCCTGGTTCCCGAACCCGTTGCTTCTGAAATCTGTTCCGTTCTAACTGGATCGGCTTATCTGGCTCACCCAGACTGGCTATCCCAGCTAGTTCACGAAGCGGCGCATACGAACATTCATAACCATCCCCAGCGCCAGGAACATGAACAACACAGAAGACCCACCATAACTCATCAGCGGCAGGGGTATTCCGGTGACCGGCATAAAGCCAACCACCATGCCGACATTGACCAGGATATGGAAGCTAAGCACAGCCACCACACCCATCACCACAAACGTGCCAGCGCGGTCGGGCGCTGTTTGCGCGTTCTGGGTCAAACGCATCAGCACAATGAAGTATAGCAGCAGAACCCCAAGAGCGCCTACGAATCCATGTTCTTCCGAAAATGCGGCGAAAATGAAGTCCGTTTGCGGAACCGGCAGGAACGCACCGTGTGTTTGCGAGCCCTTGCCACCCCAAAGGCCCCCGGAACCCACGGCGATCTTGGATTGCTCAACTTGGTACCCCGATCCCTGCGGATCGAGTTCGGGGTCGACAAAGCTGGTCAAACGCTGCTTTTGATACGACTTCAGGACGTGCACCCTTGGAATGAAAAAGACTGCTCCCAAACCGACGGTCGCAAGCAGGGCCACGGTCAATCCCTGCCGCCATTGCAGTCCCCCCAGAAACACACCCATGGCCGCAATCGGGAGGTAGGTGAGAGCAGTCCCCAAGTCTGGCTGTTTGAGGACCATCAGCATGGGGACGCCGACGATCGCCGCGGCCTTCATGAAATCCGGCCAGGAAAGCTCCCGCTCGCGCATGTCGGCAAAATACTTGGCGACCGCGAGGATGAGTATGAGTTTCACCCATTCGGACGGCTGGAAGTGGTTGCCACCGGGCATTTTGATCCAGCGCCGCGCGCCCAGATACTTCTGTCCGAACAGCAGAACGGCCATCAGAGAGCCCACTCCGGCAATGTAGAACCAGTGAATCTGGTCGAGAAGCGCCTGGTAGTTGACCAGACTGATGACAAACATCGCGCCCACGCCGGCCGCAACCCAGTAGACCTGCTTGACGTGCGCTCCGGCAAACTTCGTGTGCATGGTGGCGCTGTGGATCTCCATCACACCCAAGCCGCAAATAATGAGCACGAAGCCCAGAAGGACCCAGTCGAAGTCGCGGTATGAGACGTAACGTGCCATAGGTACAGCTTCTAGCTCTTAAGCTTCTGTCCTTCACCTACCGAATGTCATCCTGAGCGAAGTTGTCGTTCGCGAATAGCGGACGACAACGCAGTCGAAGGATCCCTACCCTCCGACGCAGCCGACAACGCCGGAAACTCTCTCCGCGAAAATCATCATTACCGCATTCCGGGGGCGGCGACGGCTACGGCTAGCGGCTTCTTTGGCAGGTCCAGAACGAACCGGCCGCCATGTAGCGCTTCTTTGTCGCCGTCTGAGCCGGGTTCGCCCCAGAGGCCGCCGATGTCCACCGTGCCCTTGCTCTTCGGTTTCTCGACCATCTTCTGCGGAGTACGGTGCTGCTTATCGACATAGGCCTTGATCACCTGCGTCGCCAGGCGCGCCGCCAGGCGGCCATGTTCGCCACCTTGAAAGAGCACGCAGACGACGATGTCTGGATTGCGGCGCGGCGTGAAGCCCACGAACCATCCGTTCTGTGCGAGATCGTCACTATTCTTGAATCTTGCACGAGTCGCCAGAGACACAATCTGCGCGGATCCTGTTTTGCCCGCGATGTCGATTCCCGGAATATGAGCGGAGGGAGCGGTTCCTTCCGGCAGAAGAACCCGCGACATCGCGTCGGTGATGAAGGTCCATCCATTGGGATCAATCGGGACGTTCTTCACCTCCGTGTAGCGAGCGGCTTCAATATAGCCCGGCGGCACATCGGTGGGATTGATCACGTGGGGCACAACCATTCGCCCGCCCATGGAAATGGCGCTGACGGCGCGCAGCAGCTGCACAGGCGTGATGGCGACTGCGCCCTGCCCGATACCAACCGAAATCGTCTCACCCGCAAACCATTTCTGCTTGAAATTCTTGATCTTCCACTCTTCCGAGGGCATGACACCAGAAACTTCGTTGGGCAAGTCAATGCCGGTTTTCTGGCCTAGCCCGAGTGCGGTCGCATATTTCGCGATGCGGTCAATGCCGAGCTTCTCCGCGAGCGTGTAGAAAAAAACGTCACAGGACTGGTAGATCGCTTTCTCCAGCGATACCGGCCCGTGGCCACCTTTGACCCAACAACCAAATCGCCGCCCGTAGAACTCGGCGCCTCCAGTGCAGTTCACGTGGAGATCTTGAGCGATGCCTTCCTGCCATCCCGCAACCGACATGATGATCTTGAAGGTCGATCCCGGGGCCAGTTGCGCCTGAATGGCTTTGTTCAGCAGCGGCTTGTCAGGATCGGTAACCAGCTTGTTCCATTGATCGCGCGATACGTGCACGGCAAAATCGTTGGGATCGAACGATGGCCCGCTCACCATGGCGAGAATCTCGCCTGTGTGCGGATCCATGGCGACTACGGCTCCATTTTTTCCAGCAAGCGCCTCTTCGGCGGCAATCTGTAAATCGATATCGATCGTTAGCTTGAGCTGTTTGCCAGGGATCGCTTCGGTCTCGCCGAGGCGTCCTACTTCGCGGCCGTGGCTGTCGACCAGGGCCTGGCGCGAGCCATTCGTGCCCATCAGCAGATTGTTATACTGGCGCTCGACTCCGGAAATACCGACGACGTCCCCAGAGTTGTACAGTTCGAACTGCGGCTGGTTCAGCATGTCTTCGCTGACTTCGCCGACGTAGCCGATCAGGTGCGCCATGAATCCGTTACGCGGATACAGGCGCCGGTGCGCCATGATCGTGTC
Organism: uncultured Acidobacteriaceae bacterium; assembly: GCA_963710885.1. Classification (GTDB taxonomy): domain Bacteria; phylum Acidobacteriota; class Terriglobia; order Terriglobales; family Acidobacteriaceae; genus Sulfotelmatobacter. The sequence continues at coordinate 468,371 of CAVQCF010000043.1, read as the reverse complement.
GAGTTCGGGTAGTTCGTTGCGATGCGCTTCGATGAACTGCAGCTCGTCGGGAGTAATGTCTTCCTTCAGAAAGATCGGCTGGTACTGCGGCATCGACGCAAAGTGGCGGATGCGAGCTCGGACCTCATTCGGATCAAGATGCAAACCTTGGGCAATCAGGTCCGCATCACCCACCAGGTCGCGCGTGGAGTCGCGCAGGAGCAACGCAGAAAATGACGGATAGTTGTCAACGATAGTGCGGCCCTCACGGTCGAGAATCTTGCCGCGAGGCGCGAGCACAGGCACGTTGCGGATGCGGTTCTTCTCGGCGGCCGAGGCGTAATAGCCGCTCTCCATCACCTGCAGCTTCCATAGTCCGTAAGCGAGGACCAGGAAGATGCCAAGGATGATATACTGCGCCGCCGTGAGGCGGACTTCGGAAACTTTTTCGTCGCGACCTAACATCAGTTCTCGGTTCTCAGTTCTCAGTTCTCAGTCGTGGCTCGACGCTTTCTGCAACCCACTGAGGGTGGAAAACTGCGGAGGTTAATGCTGTAGTTCAATTCTAATCCAGAGGAACGATTCGATCCCGGTCGGGTAGTAACGTAAGTCACCCCCCTTCTTCTCTGAGAAACAGAGAACTGGGAACCGGGAAACTGAGAACTGCTGTTCACGTCCTCTGCTTAAACTTGTCGAGCAAGAAGAACAGCGCCACACCGAGAATCGCGTTCGCGAGACCAGACAGAATAACGTGGGGCCAACTCCAAGTCTGGTTCATGTTGACCATTCCGCGGGCAACGGTGAAATGAACGGCGGATTGGATCAGGGAAAAACCCAGCGTGACCAGGAGGCGGGCCCCCGCATTTTCCACGTCGAGCTTCACCCCCAACGACGAGGCTCCATACCCTACCACTGTGTTGGCGATGCCGTAGATTCCTATCGGGTTATGGCCCAGCATATCCTGCGCCAGGCCAATCAAGGCTCCGGTGAATAGGCCGGCGACCGGACTGCGACGCGCCATGGCAAAGAAGATCGTCACCAGCAGGGGCAAGTCAAAATAGACTGCAAAGCGCGGAAACCGGAGTGGCAGAAATGCCTGTACAAAGAGTGCCAGCAGCGGCACGCCGATTGTTACCGGGATACTGAACCGGTAGACCTCAACCTGCTCATTGGATGTATAGGTGATGGGCACGCTATTGTGGGCTGCTCTCGGTGGTAGGGGGCTGCAGATTGGGCGGTGGCGGTATGGTTGATTCGTCCGGTTTCGGCTGGTGGTTCGCGGGTGCGGTCTGAGTTGCGGCTGGCTTTGGCCCAGTCGCCGGATTTGCCGGGGCGGTCACGCTTTTCTTCACAACTGATGTCCCGGCTGGCTTCCCTGCCGGGCTCGCTCCGGACGCGCCCGGAACCGTGCTTGGGCCGGATGAATTCTTGGTTGTAGGCGCTGTCGTCCAAGCCCCGCCCGTCGGCTTCACGGCGGGCTTCGCGACGGCCGGCTTGTCAGCTCCTTCTGCAACTCCCGCGGTTGGACTCACATCGGCGGCCGGCTTGTCGGGAACAGAAGGCAGACGCTGCGCCAGAATGTCGGCGGCACGCACGCGCACGTTTTCTTCCGCAACGGCCTGCCGTTCCTGCTTCTCGACCAGTACCAGCACTTCTTCCAGTTTGCTCAGGTTGGCGGCGGGTTTGATTTTGATATTCAGAAACAGGTCTTTGCCGTTTCCGACTTTCATCACTGTACCCACAGGCAGGCCCTTGGGAAAAATCTGGTCGCCGCCGCTGGTCAGCACGGTTTCGCCGACCGGAACCTGCTCGTCGCTCATCACCCGTTCGAGCACGACTTCACCATTGGCGGTGCCTCGCAAGACTCCTTGCAGGCGGGTTTTCTCGAGGATCGCGCCCACGCCGCTGCTCTGATCGCTGATCAAAAGCACCTGCGACACCGACGGAAAGACGACGAGGACCTTGCCAACGACCCCGTCGGACGTCATGACCGCCATGTCGCGCTTGATGCCGGCGTTCTCCCCCTTATCGATATAGATAATGCGGGAAAGGTCGCTGCCGCTGGAGCCGATGACCTGTGCGGCCACCGTGCGGGAGATAAATTGCTCCTTGAAGGCGAGCAGAGTCTGCAGGCGGCGGGCTTGGGCAGCGTCTTCGCTGAGGCGCACTTGCTCGATCCGCATCTGCTCAATCTGCTCCTTGAGTTGGCGGTTTTCGGCGCGCACGCCGCGGAGGTAGAAGTAGTTGTGCCAAACATTGCCCGTGCTGTTTTGGGCCCAGACCAGAATGCGTTCGAAAGGAGTGATGGCGCCGACACCCCAGATGCGGATCAGGCGCGTGTCCTCCACGTCGTTGCTGCCGCTGCGTTTCACCTGCATGGCCAGCCCGAGCACTTGCAGAAACAAAACTCCCACAAGAATGACCAGGTTGCGGTAGCGGCCGAGAACGGAGTCCATAAGAGCGTTGAGCTATGAGCTTCGAGCGACGAGCCGAACCGCAGAACATGACTTCATTGGCTCAGCAGCTCATAGCTCGCGGCTCGAGGCTTTATTCGATCGAGATTTTTCTCAGCAGCTTGAAGTCGCTGAGCATCTTGCCGGTGCCCAGCACCACGCTGCACAGAGGGTCGTCGGCGATGGATACCGGCAGCCCGGTTTCTTCGCGGATGCGTTTATCGAGATTCTTCAGAAGCGCGCCGCCGCCCGTCAGCACGATCCCGCGGTCGCTGATGTCAGCCGAGAGCTCAGGAGGCGTCCGCTCGAGGGCGACGCGGATCGCGTTCATGATGGTCGAAACGCACTCGCTGAGAGCTTCGCGGATTTCACCGTCGTCGACCGTAATCGTCTTGGGCACGCCTTCGATCAGGTTGCGGCCTTTGATCTCCATGGTCATCGGCTTGTCGAGCTGGTGCGCGGAGCCGATCTCCATCTTGATCTGCTCGGCGGTACGCTCGCCGATCAGCAAGTTGTATTTGCGCTTCAGATAGTTCATGACGGCTTCGTCCATCTGGTTGCCGGCCATACGCACAGAACGGGAATAGACGATGCCACTCAAAGAAATGACTGCGATGTCTGTGGTGCCGCCACCGATGTCGACCACCATGTTGCCGCTGGGTTCTGTAATGGGGAGTCCGGCGCCGATTGCGGCCACCATGGCCTGCTCGACAAGATGGACTTCGCTGGCTTTGGCTCGGTACGCGGAATCCATGACCGCGCGCTTTTCCACCTGCGTAATCTCCGACGGCACGCCGATCACGATGCGCGGGTGCACCAGCATCTTGCGGTTGTGCGCCTTCTGGATGAAGTAATTCAACATCTTCTCGGTGACTTTGAAATCAGCGATGACGCCATCTTTCATGGGCTTGATGGCGACTATGTTGCCCGGCGTGCGGCCCAGCATCTCTTTCGCCTCTTTGCCGACGGCCTCGACCTCGCCCGTGTTCTTGTTGATGGCGACGATGGAAGGCTCGTTCACCACAATCCCTTTGCCGCGCGCGTACACGAGCGTGTTGGCGGTGCCGAGATCGATGGCCAGGTCGCTGGAGAAAATGCTGAACAGCGATCGGAGGTTGTGATTGCGCGTCGAGCCTGAATGAAATCCGTTGTTTGACATGACGAAATTGTTCCCGCGTCTTTCTCCGTGCTGCTCTGCCGGGATTCCTCCCGGAACTTCCTCTTGATTCTCTTGTCAGGGTGCTGGGTCTCTTTATTCTACGAGATGCCCGGCAACCCTGCTTACGTCGGGTTTCAAAGTTTCAAGGTTTCAGAGTTTCAAAGTCTGAAAAAAACCACGATCCCTCTGAATCGAACGCGCCTTAAGACGTTGAAACGTTGAAACCTTGAACCTGTTCCCTTACTGAATAATGATCTTCTTCTGCTGCGTGTTCACTCCACCCTGCGCCGTCTGCGCCGTCACCGTGATCACCGCCTCTCCGGTCGGCAGCGGTGGCGTGAAGTAATGAAACTGACCATCCGATGCGATCATCGGAACCTCACTGCCGTTCACCATGACCCGCGCCCCGGTCTGGGTCTTGCCTGTCACTTCGATAACATGCCCGTGCTGAATAAACGGATCCAGATCCAGTTCGATGGCCTCGGTCTCTTTGCCTTTGGAAATGATGGTGAAGCGGTTTTTCTCGCTTTCCACCGATTCCTTCCCCGCTGTGTCGTACGACTGCACCATCCAGTAATAGGCGCCTTCGCCGAGGCTGGTGACGGTTACCGCTGCCGTATTAACCTTCTTGTCGACGAGTGTAGAAGAAAAATAAGGATTGCGGGAGATGCGCAGGCGGTAACCAACTGCATTCGCCATCGGCGTCCAGGAAAACTCCACGTCCTTGGTCGCCTCGCCCGCGGAAAACAGAGGCGCCATATTGGCCGGCGCGATGGGCGTGGGCGGCCCAATTTCCTTAGCCTTCTCCAGGTGCGACTGTTGCCCTTGGAAGCTCACCTTTTCCCAGTTGGCGAGTTTCACGGTTTCGCCGTTGCGGCTGACCTCGCCGGCTCCTTTTTTCATCAGGATTTCGTGCTGGTCGGCCTTGGGATCGTTATGCACCTGTGCGGCCGACTCCGGCGACAGCGAGGCCGTAGCGCCCGCCACAATCACCTGCGATTTTGAACCTTGACTGTAGGTCGCGGTCGAAAGATCGACCGTTCCCGTGCTGACGGCCACGGCCACATTCGTTTGTTGTTGGTCGTTGGCCGAGTTCTCTTCGATTACGATCAGTGAATCCTGCTTCACGGTGTAGCTGGTACCATCGTTGAAGACGACCTTCGCCATACCTTCGGAACCAGTTTGGACGACGTCGCCCTTTTCCAGCGGGATGCTGTAATCGCCCGGGACCCAACTGTTCCCGGTGCTCTTTTTGACGCGCACGGTGCCATCGAGCGCGGTGAAGTGTGCCTGCTGGGCCGTCGAGATTCCAGGCCCTGTCGCGGGAGCCATCCCCGCAACGTGATCCAGCAGCTTACCGACGACATTTCCGCCCGCCTTGACTGTGTTCTCCGTGAATTGCGGGAAGGTGAAGCGCACGACAAAATAGAAGATGACGGCGCCCGCCATGATCAGCAGCGCGACACTGCGATAGGTAATGGTGGTCCACGCAACGTGGATCCCCGGTTTGCGGTTATCAGAAGGCACTTGGGATCGAAAACCCTCGCTAAACCTTTGCAAATATGCGGTAAAGAGCAACGTTAGCACAAGCAAAACGGAGGAAAAAACAGGTAATGAGGTTGGGACGTTACCGAAGTGCCGGAGCCTCTGCCGATGTCAGGCCGGGGAACTCGGAGAGCGGTGATTCGGCTCACCCGAAACTGACCGGGTAATCAGCTATTCTTACTTCCCATGACCGCCTCTCCTCCGGCACTCTTGGCTCCCGACCGCAACCGGGAATCTTTGGGCGCTTCGGGTATGGCGGTGATCTGGGTCATCGCGTTGGCCAAGCTGGTCTTTCACATTTATTTCAACAACCGCTACGGCTATTTTCGCGACGAGTTCGACTACATGTCCTGCGGCGACCACCTGCAGTGGGGATACGTTGACCAGCCGCCGCTGATTCCCTTTTTGATCCACATTTGCCGTGCCGTGCTGGGAGACTCGCTGCGAAGCCTTCGCTTCATCCCGGCCCTGGTGTCGTCGTTGCTTGTGGTGCAGACCGCGGTTTTGGCTCGCGAGTTAGGAGGACGCCGGTACGCCGTGCTGCTGAGCGGGGTCTGCGCAGTGATCGTGCCGCAGTATCTCTCCAACGGCAGCCTGCTCGGCACAAACTGTCTTGAGCCCAACCTGTGGATGGGCTGCGCCTACTTCGCCATCTTGGCCATCAAGCAGAACAATCCCCGCCATTGGCTGTGGTTCGGCGTGTGCGCCGGTATCGGCCTCGAAAACAAGTACACCATCGCCATCTTCGGCCTGGGAATTGTCGTGGGCTTGTTGCTCACCGAGCAGCGCCGCGCGCTCTTGAGCAAGTGGATATGGCTGGGAGGACTCGCCGCTTTTCTGATTTTCCTGCCCAATCTGCTATGGAACATTCACTATGACTGGCCGTTCGTGCAATTGATGCGCGCCATCCGCGCCGAAGGGCGCGACGTGGTGTGGGGGCCCGCTCAATTCTTCTTTCAGCAGGTGCTGATCACCAATCCTTTGGCCGCCCCCCTCTGGCTGGGCGGGCTATTCGCTTTGCTATTCTCCGCGCGGCTCCGGCCCTACCGGCTGCTGGGTTGGAGCTATCTGGTTACCTACATCATCTTGTTCCTGCTTCACGGGAAGAATTACTATCTGGCCCCGATTTACCCGATGTTGCTGGCGGCGGGAGCGGTGGCGCTTGAACAGTGGCTGGACCGTCCTGGGCTGGGCCGTCCTGCAAGCGCGGCGTCGCGCTTGCAGTGGCTAAGGCGTACCATTGTGATCGTTTTGCTGGCCGTCGGAATCCGCCTTATGCCGATCGTCGTCCCGGTTCTCTCGCCAGAACACTTCCTCACCTATACGAAAACTCTTCCGTTCAAGCTGCCAGTGAACGAATACTCGCACATGCGGGCAGCCCTGCCGCAGTGGTACGCCGACCAGTTCGGCTGGAAAGAGATCGCGGACGGGGCCGAGGTCGCCTGGAATCGCATTCCAGTGGACCAGCGTTCCGATTGCGCCATCTTCGCGCAAGACTACGGCCAGGCGGGGGCCATCGATTTCTTTGGCCGGGCGCACGGCTTGCCTCCCGCTCTCAGCGGCGACCGCACGTATTGGCTCTGGGGGCCTCGCGGATACTCCGGCGATTGCATGATCGTGCTCGGCGACCGAAAAGAGCGCCTGCAGCAGCTTTTCAACCAGGTCGAATTCGTCGGCACGTCGGCCGGCAATCCGTGGGCGCTAGAGTCACAGATCAGCGTGTACATCTGCAGAGGCGCGAGGTTCGGAACGCTGAAAGACCTGTGGCCACAGCTCAAGCGGTGGCGCTAGGATGCCTGCGCTACCCGCTTTGTCAGGAGATCACAGACCGTCTCAACATCCGTAATCGTGGTATCGCCCATATGTCCCAGCGACGCTAGCGAGTGCTTGGCTGCTTCCTCGTTCCCAAATCCGCAAGCATCGCGAACCAGGATAGGCCAGAACCCGAGGTCCGCTCCGTGGCGACAGGTTGGGTCGATTCCGATCTCCAGTGCAATGCCGGCAATGATAAAGCTGCGGATGCCACAATCCCGCAGGGCGATATCGAGGAAGGTCCCTTCGAAGGCGGACATGGTGATCTTGTCGAGGATCGCCTCGTTGGGCTGCGGCGCGAGCTCGGGAATGATATGGAAGGCCGGGCTGTCGCGCAGGAATTTCGGTTTTACTTTTTCGGGGGCGTCCAGACGCTGCCAGGCCATCGAGGTTCGGTACTGGAAAGCTCCCATCAGCTCCGTGGGCAGCGACATATGCCGCGTAAAAAAGACGCGCACTCCCGCGTTTCTTGCGGCAAAGAGAACGCGTGCGACTTTCCGCGTAATTTCTTGCCCGTGGGCGATTTGGGGTGTGATTCCCGCCTGCATGTCGTAGACAATCAGAGCGGTATTTTCAGGAGTTACATTTTCCTCCCAGGATTGCGCGATCTGGATTCCACGGAATTCTTGCATCTCCCACCTTCCTGAGCAGTCTACCTCATCCAATAGCAATCCCCAGGGCAGCGGCGAAGTTTGACGCCAGTGAAACCTCACAGCCACGCAAGTCATGCAGAGTCACCAACTCTTTCGTTGGCCCGGGCCTTCCTTCGTATGACTTCGTGCTCTCCGTGGTTGACACTTTATTATTGATAGCTGCTGCAATGCCGCCTTGCCGCACCTTCCTTGCGGGTTGTAGCATCAATTGTTTGGGCCTCATATTCAGAAACCCTAAGGAGACATCATGGCAACCGATACTTTGACCGGTCCAGCCCCGCTCAGCTATGGCACGACCAAGGTTTTCAAGAATTTCATTGACGGCGAGTGGGTTGAGGCTTCGACGGGCGAGACATTTGAAAATCGCAATCCGGCCGACACTCGCGACCTGGTCGGCATCTTCCAGAAATCCGCCAAGGCTGATGTGGACACTGCCGTCGCGGCGGCCAAGCGCGCCTTCACCAAGTGGCGACTAGTGCCTGCTCCGCGCCGCGCCGAGGTCGTCTTTCGCGCCGCCGAGATCTTGATCGAGCGCAAAGAAGACTATGCGCAGGAGATGACCCGCGAAATGGGCAAGGTGCTTGCCGAGACCCGTGGCGACGTGCAGGAAGCCATTGACGCTGCTTACTACAACGCCGGCGAAGGCCGCCGGTTGTTTGGTCCCACGGTGCCCTCGGAAATGCCCAACAAGTTCGCCATGGCCGTGCGACAGCCCATCGGCGTGTGCGGAATGATCACGCCATGGAACTTCCCGATGGCGATTTCTTCCTGGAAGCTTCTGCCAGCAATCGTCTGCGGCAATACCTGCGTCATTAAGCCCGCGCAGGACACTCCGCTCTCCACTTTTAATTTAGTCCGCGCGCTCACCGACGCCGGCCTGCCCAAAGGCGTAATTAACGTTGTGAGCGGATTTGGTGCCGACGTAGGTACACCGATCGCCGAGCATGCCGATGTGCGTGCAGTCTCGCTGACAGGGTCGTCCGCTGTCGGCCGCATTATCGGTGGCATCGCGGCCAAGAGCTTTAAGCATTGCTCACTTGAACTCGGCGGCAAGAATCCCATGATCGTTCTCGACGACGCCAACCTCGATCTCGCCCTGGAGGGCGGGCTTTGGGGAGCGTTCGGAACTACCGGCCAGCGCTGCACCGCGACCAGTCGCATGATCGTGCAAAAGGGTGTTTATCGGAAATTCGTCGAGCGCCTGGTCGAGCGCGCGAAGAAACTCAAAGTAGGCAACGGCCTCGACGAGACGGTCCAGATGGGACCAGCCGTCAACGAGAAACAACTTCAGACGGATCTCAGCTATGTCGACATCGGCAAGAACGAAGGTGCGAAGTTGGTTTGCGGCGGCAACCGTCTTGATCAGGGCGACTACCAGTATGGTTGGTTCATGGAGCCGACGGTCTTTACCGACGTTGATCCTAAGATGCGCATCGCGCAGGAAGAAATCTTCGGCCCTGTCGTAGCGGTCATCCCTTGCGACGATCTCGAAGACGCCATCGAAATCGCGAACGGCATCGAGTACGGCTTGTCGTCCGCGCTCTACACCAAGGACGTCAACAAGGCTTTCTCGGCGATTCGTGACCTGTACGCCGGCATCACCTACATCAACGCGCCCACGATCGGCGCCGAGGTCCACTTGCCCTTTGGCGGCACTAAAGCCACCGGCAATGGGCATCGCGAGGGCGGAATCGGCGCCATCGACTTCTACACCGAGTGGAAGTCGGTTTACATTGACTATTCCGACAAATTGCAGAAGGCTCAGATCGACCGTGAGGGTTAGATGCCTTCTCAGGTCGTCTTCTTTTTTATCGTCATTTTCCCCCTCGGCAAGGGCTCCTGCCGGGGGCTTTCCCTGAGTACCTCGGTAATCTTGTTCACCCCATAGCGGCAACTTAACTTAGCCGTATGAGGCTTTCCTCCAAGTCTCAACGTTCCGCCTTGGAGTCGCCTCGTGAAGTTGCGCATTTTTCAGTCCGTTCGTCGTTTGAGTGAGAGCTGCTTCCCGCTCGCTGCGCTAGCTTTGCTGTTTTGTCTGATCGCCACTTCCACTCCGCGTCTTTTCGCTCAGGACACCGCCAAGACACGCCGCAAGGTGGTGGTAATGACTGAGCCCGATTACCCCTACGTTCTCCGGAATGCTCATTTCGAGGGGCAGGTTCGTCTGGCGGTGACGGTGCTTCCGAACGGGAGCGTTTCGAAGGTCGAGTGTAAGGGCGGCAACCCCATGCTGGCCCAGTATGCCTCGATGGCTGTGATGCATTGGAAGTACGCACCGGGCGCGGCCCAAACCGTCGAGGAAGCCGTGTTCACATTCAACTCTAACAAGTAAGTCTTCGCGCTCTGAAAGAATCCCCTGCTCGCGGATCAGCCCGGCTGCGTGCAGATTTCTGCGCGCTACCTCGTGCCATGCATTTAGAATTTCTTGAGCCGCGGCCCGGAATCTTCGCCGTGGCGAGGCTCCTATGACTCCTATCAGTCAAGCTCACGAGATCCCTGCCGCCGCCCGCCTCGATAATGTTCGCTACGCCATTCGCGATCTGGCCTGTGTCGCCGATGAGGTGGTGAAGCAAGGACACAAGGTCCTGCCGCTTAACGTCGGCGATCCGCTGAATTTCGATTTTCAGACCCCGCCCCACATCGTCGAAGCCGTGTACAAAGCCATGCGCGATGGCAAGAACGGATACGCGCCGTCACCTGGTATCCCGGAAGCCATCGAGGCCATTCGCGGCGAGGCGGGGCGAAAGGGGATTACCACGGTGCGCGATATTTTCGTTACGGCCGGTGTGAGCGAGACCGTCGATCTCTGCTTGTCCGCTCTGGTGAATCCCGGCGAGAACGTTCTGACTCCCAGCCCGGACTACCCGCTTTACTCGGCGGTGCTGTGCAAACTGGGTATTGGGCTTAACGCCTACGATTTGAACGAAGACGACGCGTGGCAACCGGAGCTAGCCGACATCGAGCGCAAGCTGACGCCGATCACCCGCGGCATCGTTCTCATCAACCCCAACAACCCTACGGGCTCGTTGTGCACCCGGCAGATGCTGGAGCGGGTTGCAGAACTCGCGCGACGCCACAACCTGATCGTGTTCTCGGACGAAATCTACGACAAGCTGATTCTCGACGGGGCGCCGCACATCGCCTTTGCCTCGGTCGCGCCCGACGTGCCTTGCGTGACCTTCGGCGGCATGTCGAAGAACTACCTTGTCCCGGGATGGCGAATCGGATGGGGCATTGTTTCCGGCGACGCCGCCGCGGTGAAGACCTACACAGAAGGTGTGCACCGTCTGCTGCGGGCACGTTTGTGCGCCAACCATCCCGAGCAGTACGCGATCAAGCCCGCGCTGGAAGGGCCACAGGACCATCTCATCGAAGTGCAGCGCAAACTGCGCTCCCGCCGCGATCTAACACAGAAATGGTGTGAGTCGACGCCACGGGTGAGCTGCGTAGCCCCGCGCGGAGCGTTCTACGCCTACCCACGCATCGACATTCCCGAGAACGACGAGATCTTCGTTAAGGAACTCATCCGCCAGAAACACGTCATGGTCGTGCATGGCTCCGGCTTCGGGCAGAAGCCGGGCACGCAGCATTTCCGCATTGTGTTCTTGCCGGACGAAGCGACGCTGACGAAGGCGTATGCGGGAATTGCGGACTTCATTCGGGAGCGCTACGGGGACGCGTGACGGCAAACCGGAGAGCCGCGGCAACAGCACGTGTCGCTCCGCTCATTCTTCTGCTGACGATCGCCTACCCCTGCCTCGCGACCGCTCGCGAGCGCAGCGGAATTGCCCGTCCTTCGAGCAATTCTGCGGAGTCGAGAAACCTGCTCTTGGTTTTGTTGGCTTAATCAGAGTTTCCCTCATGGTCGCCCTCATCGCGAGGTATCCTTTCGCCGTCGCTGCTCGCTCTCCTTCATCATTTCGTTCAAATCCGCAACCGGCCGTATCTCAATCGGTCCAAGTCCATACTTAAAGCCTGGAAGCTGAGAGATAAGCTGAATGGCATGATTGAGGTCTCGCGCCTCAAGGATCTGAAGGCCGCCGAGCTGTTCCTTGGTTTCCGCGTAGGGGCGTCGGTCGTCGTGACTTTGCCGTTCGTCCAGGACAGGGTCACGGCCGTCTCCGGAGACTGAAGAGGTACTTCGGCAACAAGATGTCCGTTGACGCGCAGATGGTCATTGTGCTCAAAGCATTCGTCGAGCACTGCCTGTCGTTCGCCCTCGGTCATCCCTTCGAATCTTCCTGGCTCGATGTATCCCAAACAGATGTATTTCATCCGTTCCTCCTTGTTTCCGGTAGTGGTGCAGTTTGTCCTTTACACGACTTTGCTATCCTGAGCGTAGTCGTTTTCAGGTGTAGCGAAGAGCCTGCCCTGAGCTTGCCGAAGGGATCTCTCGCTTAACTGGCCTGAATGCGCAAGCCAAACTGCACCACTGCCTTGGCGCGCTTTTACGACTTCAACGTGTGGACCACAAAAAAGCGGGTCGAAAAGTTAAGGTACATGCATCGCAATCCGGTGGAGCGGGCATTGGTTGCGTCGCCGGAACAGTGGCGATGGAGCAGCGATCGTTTCTACTTGCTCGATGAAGCTGGACCGGGGAGCATCAATGTAGGTTGGACCGAGATTTCTTTCGCGATCGCGTAGCCTGAGTCCATCCCAGCGCAGAAGCACTCGCCGCATGCGTTCGTGGATCCCGCCCTTGCAAAAAGCGCAAGACTCGCCGTAAACCTGTCCTGACCGTCCGACGGTCACTCGGAGCGCAACGCTTGCATAACGTCGACGCGCGCTGCGCGTGCCGCAGGCAGCACAGACGCGATAACTGCGACCGCCATCAGCACGAACGCAGAGACAAACACGGGCAATGCGCCCGGCATCTTGACGTCCAGGAAATACTTTCCCGCCAATCGCGCCAGCACGTAGCCGAATGCCGCGCCGGCCACAACGCCCGCCGCGGCAATTACAGTACCCTCTGCCATCACGCCCTTGAGAAGTTGCTGCGGCTCCGATCCGAGGGCCAGGCGGATGCCGAATTCCCGCGTCCGCGCGCTTACCGAAAACGCCAGCACGCCCGCGACGCCTACCACTGCAATCGTCAACGCGACGGCCGCGAATACGCTAAACACTAGCGAATTTAAACGGTCCGGCCTGAGCACCTCTGCACGAATGTCTTCGAGAGTGGCGGCGCGTTCAACGGGCTGATCGGCGGACATGTCGCGAACAATGCGCGTGACCGACGGTACCAGCGCATAGGGATTTGGACCTGTGTGAATGAAGAGACGACCGCCAAAAATCATGCCTTCGTTGAAGGGGCTGTAAATAGTGAGCGTGGGTTCGGGAACGACGTGTCCATCGTCAATGTCGGCGGTGACCCCGATGATGCGGTGCGGCGCCAGCAGACGCGACTTTTCCAGATCGGTCCCAGGAAAGAATTGCAACACCGGATCCGTCCAATAGACATGCCGATTGATCGCATCCTGATTGGGGAACATGCGTTGTGCGAGAGTCTCGCTGACGATAACGACGCGCTCCTGAGTATCATCCTGATCGTCGAGCACATTGAAGTCGCGGCCGGCAACGATAGGAACGCCAAGCGCCGCAAAAAATCCGGGAGAGATGGATCGTGAGTGCGCCCGGGGATCCTCTACTCCAGCGGCATGGACATGTCCGTCGCCAGAGAACTGCAGAGCGCTGCCGGGACCGCCGCCATCGCGCCAGGGAACGACATCGCCGAACGCGGTCTCGCTCACCCCCGGCAGGGCATCAATGCGACGTATCGATTCCTTGTAGAAATCGACGACCTGCTGAGGTGTCTTCCCATGGGACATAGCGGGAACATCGATCGCGAGGACGTGCTGCATGTCCAGACCGGTCTGCGTCCTTTGCAGTGCGATCAGCGTCGTGATCAGCATGCTCGCGCCCGCTAATAGAACGAACGATGCGGCGATTTGCGTTACCGCGAAGAACCGCTGGCGACGGCGTGTGCTGCCGGTGATGCGCACGCTTCCGCTTGACAGGCTTGGTCCACCCGCTGTGCCGGACGTGCCGGACGAGGGCAGGCGCGGGACAAAGGCGAGAATCACTGCGGCGACGACGGCAAGGGCCGCGCCGACCCAAAGCAGGCTCGAATCGACTGTGAAATCAAGCGCTCGAATGGAGAAGCGCGAGGCGTAGCGGGCAAGAACCGCCACCATCGGCTGCGCGCTCATGACACCTAGCGCAGCGCCAGCGCCGCAAAGCAGAAGGCTTTCCGCCAACAGCATGCGGCGCAATGCGCCTCTGCTTGCGCCGAGCGCCACGCGGACCGCCAGTTCGCCTTCGCGGCGAACTGTGCGTGCCAAAATCAGGTTGGCGACATTGGAACACGCGATGACGAAAACCAGCCCTGCCGCTGCCAGCAACACCAGCAGCACGGTCCTGGCCCCCGACGTGATCTCGTCACGAAGCAATTTGGCCCCAATCTGAAAGTCCGCTTCCTGCGCATATGCTTCAGGATGGTCCTTCTTCATCGCAGAGTAAACGGAGCGCAACTCAGAGCGGGCCTGATCGACGGTGGCTCCGGGAGCCAGACGGCCGAAAAGCTCAGTCATGCGATGGATGCGGCCAGTGACCATGGTTGCGGAAAGATGATGCGGGCTGGTGACCACATTGGAAATAATTTCGGTATCTTGCGGGTATGGGACGCAAGGTTCGAGCACGCCAATGACTGTCGCGGACCGGTCACCGATGCTACCGAGGCGAACGGTTTTGCCCATGACCGAGGGGTCCTTGTGAAGAGCAGTCGTCCAGAAACGGTAGGTGAGAACGACGACGCCCGCAGCCTTAGGTCCGTCGTCTTGAGGTCCGATGAGGCGGCCGAGCACCGGATGAAGGCCCATCACGTCAAAATAAGTGCCGCTGACAACGCCGCCTCGAATGGAACGAGGCTCACCGAGGCCGATCATGGTGAAGTCCATGGCGGAGAAGTCGCCAAACGCGCTCAGGGTTTTCACGCTCGCGCGCAAGTCCTGTATCTCGGGTACGGAAAACGCAGCGTTTTCTTCGCCGATGCCGGGAGCGCTCTGGCGGATGTAGATCAGACGGTCCTCGTCGCGGTTGACCAGAGGCTTGAGCAGGACTCCGCGCACTAGCGTGAAAATGGCAGCGTTCGCGCCGATGCCGAGCGCCAGCGTGAGAACCACGGCAATCGCCAGCCCTGGAGTCCGAATTAACGAGTGAACTGCAACTCTCAAATCGCGAACGAATGACATTTCTTAGCCCTCTCTGCCGGTGTATCTGCATCACACCTGCCAACACTAAGTACCACATTGTAAAAGACTTAATATGCGACAAATTGGTTTGCACTGTCCGTTTCAGGACACCGCTATACGAATTCGGACACTTAAAAAGTGCAGCAGTTGGAGCCTCGGACTACCTTCCTGTTAGCCGACAACCGGCGAATTGAATGCGAACGGTCCTGTCCGAGTGCCAGGGCTGCAGACGAGCCGCCCTTATCGCGAGGTACCCTGTACTTCTCCTCTCGGTGGGAGCCAGCAGCACAGCCTTGCTCGCTGGATCGTTCATCCTAATAGTCGTCGCGCACAGAGAAAATCGACAGGGCGCCCGCCCGGCCGAATGTTTATCGACTTCCGGTGGGGAGTGCGCCTGCACGCTCGTAATTCATGATCATGACGCCTTTCGAGGTGACTGTGCTTTCCGTCACCTTGAATGCCGCCGCCGGGATCGTGCCATCGGCAAACAATCGTTTATCACCGCCCAACGTTACCGGAATTATCCTCAGCCGGAAGGCATCGACCAAATCATGCTTGAGGAGCGTCTGAACGAGATTTTGCGATTCCAGGCACATGCACATTCGGCCCTTCCTGTTGCTTGATTTTGGTGATTTTTTCCGCAATATCTCCGCTTAGAAACACGGACGGTTGTCATTCGTGAGAAGTCATGGTATTCGAGGCGGCGTATCTGGTCGCTGTGTTGACGGCTGGCCACATGTCATTATGTTGCGGCCAGAATGTTGCCCAAAGTTCAAAGGTTCCGCGCCCTAGCGACAAGTCAAACGGCATTTTCATCTCCTTTTGTACGGCCGCTGAACAAACAGCGTCGGAATGTGCCCTTATCCAAGCCGGAGGCCCACTGGTATCTTCCTCGGGCTCGCCTGGGGCCGGTATGACGCCATCCAGGGAGATAAATTCGGCCACAATGATTTTTCTCTAATTGAGCTCCTTTCGAGTCCTTTCTGATTTCGGCCATTTACGGCTTAGCGACCTTCCGTTCCGTCCGACCAGCGTTGCACAGGAATCACGAACTGCGTCAGGCGCTCCACGGGGTCGCTCATACCAACGACGGGAGAACCCGGCTGATTCGCTCCCCAAATTGCGGGGTCGGTGTCCGAATAGAAAAACATGAGGTGGGGAGGCCAGTGGGGGGTGCTGTCGCCGCCGTATCCCTGCTTCGACAGCATGTAGCACATGGCCCCGGATTCCATCGCACGCAGTTCTTTCTTGGCGATGGCAGCGGTGATGGACTCCGTCATCTGAGCATGCGTACGCCCCGCCAGTCCCCACTCGGTCTCTTTGGTGATGCGCAGAAGGTAGGAATGCGCGGCTGCCGCATTCACACACATGGGCACGCGCACCTTCGGATTCCAAAACTCAGAATCGGGCGCGGAAGTCCACCCCCGTCCCACGATACACACAAAACCGTTTTTACCTTTCACCGCTGTTTCGAAACCATGACGCCCGAGAACCAGAACCTCTGCATCGCGTGAAATGGACTCCGGTGCCGCGCTTCGCGCCAGCGCGATTTCCGCAGCCTGATCCGTCATGAGGTATTGGTCGATTGGGGCCATGTTCGGATAAGGTGTCGCGGCGTCCTGTGCCGTCGCCTGATTCGCGGTACCGAGGTACGCTGTACCCAGCACAACCAGCAGCGCGAAGCTCTTGATTGCGATTGCGCCAACCTTCTTTTTCGGCATTGTTTTCCTCCTGTGAGTGGACCTGGTTGCCCTGCCTTCGCTAGGTGGTCGAATGGCCGGAAATGGAATCCGACAAAGCGTCCAGGAAAATTTCCTTACCGCCGCGCCACTTCCAGCTTCTGTGCTAAACAGCTTTGCCCGTGGCGAATGCTTTGCGCAGCGCAGACTTCCAATTCGCACTGAATTGTTGGGAGGCTTCGGCGTCCGGCACGAGGAGATCGAATCCGTGGAAAGCACCACGCACGACTAGGAGCTCGGTTGAGACTCCGGCGTAGACGAGCCGGCGCGCGTACTCCATGTCTTCTTCGACGAACAGGTCTATAGAACCGACGCCGATCCAGGCAGGCGGTAGGCCGGCGACGCTGGCTACTCGGGCGGGGACGGCGGCTGCCGGCACCCTGGACGAGCCTGCTGGAACACCGAGCAGCGAGCTCCAGGCAAAACGATTGGCACTCGCAGTCCACATGAAGTGGCCAATGGCGGGCGGCGCTGGGTGGGAGCTGCCCGTTCGGTCGTCCAGCTGGGCGTAGATGAGTAGTTGGAAGACGATGGAACCTTCGTTGCGGTCGCGGGCGTGAATCGCAAGGCTGGCTGCGTGGCTGCCGCCCGCGCTCTCACCGCCAACGGCAATCCTGGAGCGATCAATGCCGAGCTCCGCCGCATGGGCATGGGCCCATTTGAGCGCGGCGTAATTGTCCTCAAGCGAGCCGGGATAGCGCGTCTCCGGGGCCAGCCGGTAGTCAACCGAGACGACGACGCAATGGCAATCCGTCGCGATCCCCTGGAGCCGGGGCATCAAATTCGGATCGGTCATCATGAAGCCGCCGCCATGCATGTGAAGCAACAACGGCTTGCCCTTCTCCAACGGCGCAGGATCAACGACCCAAAGACGAACTTCGGGTGCTCCCGGCGGCCCGGGGATATGCCGCTCCACAGGCTGCGGCGCGGGAACAGGTAACGGGGGCATGCCGGGCAATTGCCGGAACTTGGCGACCATCTCCGCTGAGAGGTCAAAGGCGGGGAACTGCTTGAGCGCAGGAAGAAGTTCCGGATCGACAAGGGAATATGGATCCGCGACCGCCGACGAAGTTTCTGAACGCGAGGCTTGCTCAGCCTCCGCCAACGTAGCAGCAGGCGCGAGTCCCAAAGCCAGACCAAGACCGGTGGTGCGGATAGCGAAGTCGCGACGAGTGAGTTGCTTGCTCATTTGAGTAGAAGACGACTCGCGATGCCAGCCTGTCAGGCTGGCATCGAAGAAAACGCACGCACCTCAGTCGGTGCCCGGCAGGCGATGGCACTACGGCGCGTGTTCCGAAGTCGCGGCGGCCCGGGCTGTTTACTTGCTTCCGCCGGGTCCTTGTTCCGGAGCCGGGAAGAATAGAAGTTCACGCACCTCGCCCACCGCATCGCAGGAGATGGAGCCTTTGCGCGCCCACGCGAGTACCTCGTCCATATCGGCGGCTTCCAGTATCCAAAACCCGCCCATGTGCTCCTTGGTCTCCAGGTACGGCCCGTCGGTGACGAGCACCGTGCCGTCGGACTGCTTCCGCACCGTCTTCGCGTTGGCGGCCGGGGAGATGCCGCAGGCGAACTTCCTCACTCCGGCAGCAATCATTTCGCGGTTGAGCGCGTGGATCTCTTCCATCATCGGTTCGGTTACAGTGGACGGGTCGAAGTCGTCGGGGAGGTAGTTAGCAACTAGATACTGTGGCATGACTTTTTCTCCTTGGTTTCTGTGGTTTGTTCCCGATGACTCGTTTCCTGTTCATTCAGGAACCGTAGCTCATCGTTCTTTTGTCCTATAGTCGTTGTGGAGACGGAAAATCGACAGCTATCCCAATTTTTATTTCAGCTGCCGAATCCGCTCCTGCAGGAATCGCCGGGTGACCCGGGCTTTCATTCTTTCCCTCCCGTTCCGGAACACTGCGTGCCCCGTCTTTGCGTTCTTTCCAAGGGCGGGTACGATGCTGCCGGTACGATGGGGTTTGTGATGCCCAGCGGCCTGCGTCGCCCCTACGGCGCGCATCACCTGCACTTTACCACCCGCTCGTGCGACCGGCGGTTGCCCGTTCGGTGCACCGCGCACAGTCGCGATACCTTTCTAAAGACTCTGGAACAAACCCGCGAGCGCTATCGGTTCGTGGTCGTCGGGTATGTCGTAATGCCGGAACACATCTACCTGCTCTTGACGGAACCAGAAGTTGCAACTCTCTCGACCGTGATGCAGCTGGTGAAGCAGCGCACAGCGCACGCGTTATTACCCAAGCGCAAACGGAGCAACCAGCGTCAACGAAATCTGTTTGGAGACGAGCCGAAGCGCAGAGCGTTCTGGCAGGCGCGCTTCTACGACTTCAACGTGTGGACGACGAAGAAGCGCGTGGAGAAGATCCGGTATATGCATCGCAATCCAGTGAAGCGACGCTTGGTCGGCGCACCGGAGCAGTGGCGGTGGAACAGTTATCGTTTCTACCTTCTCGAAGAGGCTGGACCGGAGGGTTAGGCGAGGATTTCGTTTCGGAATTGGACAGCGTAGCTTCGCAGCTGCAGGAGTTCGTGGTACCCGCCTTGCTGGTCGTGCCGGCGAGATCAAAAGCCCGAGCCATCCGCCGAATAAGATGAGCGAGCGAGAGCTAGGGGTCTGTGGTACCCACTCGTCGAAAACCGCGACGAGTCGGGCAGCCTAGCGTTGGAATGGAGAAAGCGAAATAAGATCTATAAATGCGGCGGCCCCCAGAGTTTGATTTTCATCGCCTAATCTCACGGAATGGTTCCGTGCTTCTTAATGATCTTTCCGTTTTCTCGCGCCAAGAAAATTGTTAGGCGCTCCACAACCGTATTTCCAACTACAGGCGAATGACCCTCTATCGTGCAATTGACAACACCCACGTACACGCCGCACGGCACGTCTTTCATGTTCCACTTCCAACCGTACTGAATCGAGGTCGCAGTCCGTGCGGTCTCTTCCATTAGCGCGTACCGTTGCACGGCAACTCCTTTGTTCCAGTCATAGATTGATAGGTCGGGTGCATCTTGAACTTCCCAACCAGCAGCGGGAAGACCCCCTATTCCAGCTATCCATTCAAAAGTTCCTGCCGATTGTTCTTCTTTGAAGCCCATGTCTTTTGCTATCAACTTGGCGGCGAGGGGGTACGCTTCCTTGCCAACCAATTCCATGCTCTTTTCAGGTGTATGCCTCGGGTCCAACGCCGCCGACCAGTGGGTAAATTCGCTGACGGCATTGGCTGTCTGCGTGCTGAGAGTGTTCGTCGGTCGCAAATGAAAATCAGGTAGCTCCGGGCAGCAACGCGCTGACCGCTCTATGAAATGCTCTTCCTTGGAAAAGGTTCGGATATTTTGTGTCCAGCGTTTTAACAATTCCATCCATCAAGTCCTCGATGTGCCGTTTGGCTAACAAGTAACCGAGCCAAGTTCCGAACAACGCAAGCGCTATGCCGAACAATTTCTCGCCGAAAAGACCCGCCAAAGGAACCACTCCTTCCTTAAAATGAGACCAACCACCGATCAGACCCAGCACTATCAGAATCGCAACGGCTTCACCCAAGACGAGGATTTTCTCGGACTTGTCTGACAAATTCCCCCGCTCTTATTCGGCGAGTCTTTTCTCATTTCAACTGCCGAATCCGCTCTTGCAGGAATTGCCGCTCTGGTTCCTGTTGGGTCAGCGCCAGCGCCTTCTCATACGACGCGCGAGCCTCAGCTGTCCTGCCGAGTCTGCGGTACATATCTGCACGGGCGGAATGTGCCAGGTAGTAGTTTGCCAATTCGCCATGTTCCAACACCGCGTCGATATGCGCCAGGCCGGCCTCTGGACCATCGCACATTGCAATGGCCACGGCACGATTGAGCTGTACGACTGGCGAAGGCTGAATTCGCATCAAGTGGTCGTAATGCGCGACAATCTGCCGCCAGTCGGTCGCAGCGACCGATTCCGCCTCCGCATGAACGGCCGCGATCGCAGCCTGCAGCGTATAGGAGCCGAAGCGGCGGGACTTCTGCCCGCACTTCTGGGCTTTCTCCAGCAATGCCACTCCCTCCGCAATCTGCCCTCGGTTCCAGAGCGAGCGGTCCTGATTTTCCAGCAAAATCAGCTCTCCGGCCGGAGAGGTTCTGGCGGCGCGACGGGATTCGTGCAGCAACATCAGGGAAAGCAGTCCCATGATTTCCGGAGAAACGTCTTCCGGCTCTGGCCGGAGTTCGGCCAGCAACCGACCCAGTCGAATCGCCTCGCCGGTCAGCTCGGCCCGCGTTACCTCCGCTCCCGCCGCAGCCGAATAACCCTCGTTAAAGACGAGATAGATGACCTGAAGCACCGCTCCCAGTCGCTCCGGCAATTCCTGCGGCGTCGGCACCTCGTACGGAATCGGTGTCTCTCGAATCTTTGCCTTGGCGCGCACAATGCGCTGCGCCAGCGTGCGCGGAGTGGTGAGGAAGGCCTTTGCTATCTCCTCGGTGGTCAGCCCGCACACCTCACGCAAGGTGAGCGCAACGCGCGCTTCCGGAGGTAGAGAGGGATGACAGCAGGTAAAAATCAGGCGCAGGCGGTCGTCTTCAAGGCGATCATCCTCAACACTGCCCTCAAGGCTGTCCGATTTATAGGACCCTTCCGCTGAACTCCATTGCGCTTCGAGATATCGCACCAGTTCGTCTTGAGACGCATCAAATCTTGCCCGTCGACGCAGAGTATCAATGGCTTTGAATCGGGCCGTCGAAATCAACCATGGTCGCGGGTTGCCGGGGACTCCACTCCTCGGCCACAGGCTCAGCGCAGCCGCAAAGGCTTCGTGCATCGCCTCTTCGGCAAGATCAAAATCGCCGAGCAAGCGGATCAGAGTTGCCAGGATTCGTCCCGAATCCGCGCGATAAAGGGAGTCGAGCAATTCGCGTATCTGCTCGGTGGAACGCTCAGCAATGACACGCTCGGACATGAGGACGACCTTAGCAAACCAGCGACCCCGAATCAATTTGGCAAACAGCGGATCGATGCAAAGTGACCAGGTCGTGACTCTGAAATCTGGACAACAGAACGCTTCCTCGGTTGACTCAAAATCTCCAATGCATTCCTTTGAGCTTCGTACAACCTCAACACTACCGCGTTCCTCTCGAGTCACGACTAATCCGGAAGTTGAACCACAAAAGCGAGACGGTCAAAACTAGGCTTCGAGGACTCGAGGCATTTAAGAGATGGGTTGTAATCTTAGCTTGTCCGGGAATACCTACGCTGTCAAGAAACAAAACGGAAAGTGGGGAGTCACCAACGATCAGATGAATATCCTCTCAAGAAATACGCCGAACCGGGTCAGTGCATGCGTTAGTTGCGCCGCTCAGAAGATTCCCGGCAGCACCGCGGGCACTCGCCGGGCATAGCCTTCGAACTCCTCCCCAAAACACCGCCCATAGCAACTTCTCTTCGCTGCGTGCACGAATCACCATGCCCACCGCGAAAATAACAACTGCTATCGGCAGCGCGATCCCGTGATCCGTCGCGAGGCCGGTGGCGACCAGCATCCCGAGCATGCCGGTGTAAATCGGATTTCGCACATCGGCATAGAGACCCACGGTAATCAGTTTGTGATCTTCAACCAGCCGTGCACGCAGCGCCCACTGCTTCCCAAGGGTGCGGACCGCAGTTGCAATCAGCCATCCTGATCCGGCCGCAATGGCAACGGTGACGACCGAGACCGCGATGCCCGCGATCCCGGAGAGCGCCGCGACCGGGGGCAGGAACGGCTGACTCGGAGGTTGGAAGAACACCTGGAAGTATCCGCACATTTGGAGAATGATTCCCAGCGTGGCCATAACCGTCGCGTTTC
The DNA here is from genome assembly GCA_963710885.1 of uncultured Acidobacteriaceae bacterium. Lineage (GTDB taxonomy): Bacteria > Acidobacteriota > Terriglobia > Terriglobales > Acidobacteriaceae > Sulfotelmatobacter. The sequence continues at coordinate 445,971 of CAVQCF010000043.1, read as the reverse complement.
GTCTCAAGCGCCTTCGGACTCCGCTTGCGGAGCTGGAAGATGCCGGCAAACACGAACCAGCAAAGCATCACACCCGCCAGAGTTGCCAGTGCGAGTGGAGTCGGACTCGACATGCTTTCCATGTCCTCGAACCCAATCTACCACTCCGGACCACTCCGGAGCGCCCCTTGGACTTTGCGGACGAATCTGTTTAAATCGTGAGGAAGGGCAACTCTCAACGGCGTGCTGGTGTTCCTACATTTGTGGTCGACATTCATTCTCACATTCTTCCCGAGGTAGACGACGGTCCGAAATCCTGGGACGTCTCGGTCGCAATATGCCGTGCGGCAGCCGCCGACGGCATTACGCACATGGTGGCCACCCCCCATGCGAACGACCGCTATCACTACGATCGCGAGTACCTCAAGGGGCTCCTTGCCCACCTGCAACAACTCGTCGGCGACGCCCCGAAACTCAGCCTGGGCTGCGACTTTCACCTTTCCTACGACAATATCCAGGACGCGTTGGCCCATCCCACCCGGTACGTCATCGAAGGCACACGCTACCTGCTGGTGGAGTTCAGTAACTTCAGCATCTCGGAGCAGACCACGGATTACTTCTTCAAGATGGGGAGTTGCGGAATCACGCCGGTCATTACCCATCCCGAGCGCAACCCGATTTTGCGCGAGAGTCCGCAGCGAGTGCTGGAGTGGGCAGACCAAGGCTGCGTGGTTCAGATGACGGGCTCGGCACTGACCGGATTCTGGGGAGACCGCACGCGCCGCGCGGCTCTGTGGCTGCTCGAACATCAGGCGGTGCACGTGCTCGCCACCGATGCGCACGATCTGGAAAAACGTGTGCCGATTCTCTCGACCGCGCGCGACGCCGCCGCCTCGATTTGTGGAAAGGACGTCGCCGAGGCCATGGTGGAAACCAACCCTCGCGCCATCATCACCAACCAGACCTTGCCCTACTTCCCCCAACCGGTGATGACCAGCTACAAGAAGAACTAGCTCTTAGCTCTTAGCTGAATGCGGCGCGCTACTGCGGGCGGGAATCGTTCTGGCTGGCGGGTGGCGCTGGATCCGCCGCGGGCGGCGTGCTGTGCGACGTGGTCGGCAGCGGCTCGGCTCGTGGCGCATCCGGAACGGTGGTCATGGCGCTTTCGGGATTCAGCAGGTGATCCTTGCTCGGCCCCAGGCCCAGTTTGATCAACGCGCGCGAGTCGGGAACGGTCTTGCTCTGCCAACCGTGGTCCGCCTGGTAGCGGCGCATGGCTTCTTCGCTAGCCTGGTTCCAGGTGCCGGTGGCTTCGCCGGTCATGTAGTGCTCGCGGATCAGCGCTTCCTGGATTGCCTGCGCCCTCTCGGAATCGATTTTCTGCTGGCCCCGCACCTTCGCCGACTTCTTGTGCGACGAATGTTTTCCCGATGCAGGGTGTGTAGAAGCGGATTTGGTCGCGCCCGTCGAAGAAGACTTGGCAGTGCTCTTGTGGGTCGTGTGCGAGGTAGTCGTGGTAGTCGCCGTTGAGTCGTCAGTCGAGGTTTGGCCGGCAGTCGCAGCCGTGACCCACGCCAACATCGCCAGCGTGCCGATGGCAACGAGTCGCGCCTTGCGGATTTGTGTCCAACTTCTCAAACTGAAAACCTTTACCTCAAAATAAAAGGCCCAACGGACGCTGGCATTGTAATCATCCATCATGGGGCAGTACAATGCCAGTTCCCGTTGGGCTTACGTCAGTTACGGAAGTGTACCGGCCAGGAAGATCGTACCATCCTGCTTCGATGAGCCGCGCGATCGCACCAGGAACACTACGTCCTGGCCGCTCTTCAGGCTCGACTCGAGCTTCGCGAATTCTTCCTCGCTGTTCACCGGCTGCTTGTTGACTTCCAGAATGATGTCGCCGCGTCCCAGGTTGACGTCTTCGGCAAAGGAACGGGGCTTCACGTCCTGCACGATCACGCCCTTTCCGGCGGGCATGTCGAGACGGTCGGCCATTTCCGGCGTCACTTTGCGAACGGTCACACCGAATTTGCTCTGCTTGGGGGTGCTCTCGTCGTCGTTCTCCTGATCGTCGCCCAGCCGCGCGGCAAACAGCTTGGCGCGGTCGGCGATCGTCACCGAGGTTTCCTGCGTCTTCCCGTTGCGCAAGAAGGCCAACACTCACCTTCGAGCCCGGCTTGCGCGAAGCGATATCCGCCACCAGTTCGGCGCCCTTGGTTACTTTCTTGCCGTCGACGCTGGTGATGGTGTCGCCGACTTTCAGTCCAGCCTGGTCGGCCGGACTGCCCGGCACCACGCTGGAGACTGTCATGCCGGATCCCGAACCGTATACGCGGGCGATCGCCGGATTCTCCACCGCATCGAACATGATGCCGATCGAGCCGCGCGAAACTTTGTGCTCCGGCCCGGTCAGCTGGTTGTAAACCTCGACTACGGTCTTCGAGGGCAGCGCAAAACCCACACCCGCATAGGCGTTGGTCTCGCTCAGAATCGCGGTATTGATGCCGATCACTTCCCCGTTCATGTTGACCAGCGGCCCGCCGGAGTTGCCGGGGTTGATCGCGGCATCAGTTTGAATAAAAGTCTGGAACTGGCGGCTGGGCACGATGTCGCGCCCTTTGGCCGAAACGATTCCCGCCGTCACGGTCTCCGACAAGCCGAACGGACTGCCAACGGCCAGAACCCAGTCGCCCACCTGCATGCTGTCGGAATTGCCCATCTTCGCCGAAGGCAACGCGCGGTCAACGTCGACCTTGATCACGGCCAGATCGGTTTCCTGATCGGCGCCGATGACCTTGGCGTCATGCTGCACGCCTGGCGGATCATCCTGAAACCGCACGCGAATGCGGTCCGCCTTTTCGACCACGTGCCGGTTGGTCACGATATATCCCTTGGGATCGACGATTACGCCGGAACCCAGTGAACGCTCGCGAATCGAGCCATCGCCGCGCCGGGACCGGCCTGGCCGCCCGGACCACCAAAGAAGTGGTTGAAGAAGTCGTCCATGCCGCCGCCGTCGTCGCCATCTTCGTCGTCGGATTCTGGCCACGGCGCTTGTGGACGTTCTTGATCGTCGATTCTGTATTGATGTTGACCACGCTCGGTTCCAACTGCTTCGCGATCTGCGAAAACGTGTTCGACATCTGCTGCGGCGAGGGCAGGGTGAGCGGCGTCGCGTCGCTCTTTTGCCCTTCTTTCCCCTTAACTCCGTAGGAAATCACCGTCCCGATCAGAATGCCGACCGAAAGCGTTGCCAGAATACTCAGCGTGTAAGCCCAGCGATGAGCCTTCATGCGCATCCACATTGCGCCCGAATCCATATGTCTACTTCCCTCCGAAACTGATTAAACCCTTATAGTATACCCATTTACATACTGCCGACTGTTGGTTGTGACGAGGCAGCTCCCGCCATCGAGGGGTCTGTTATTAGACGCGCAAAACCCGGAAACCGTTTGATGCTTAACAGGATTTAGGTAAGATACTCTCCGCGAGAGTCTTAGCGAGGGACGCGATGGTCGATCGAGCGAAACGCCCCCGACTTACTTGGCTTCGTACACCGTCTTCCCGCCCAACACTGTGCGCAGGACCTTGGTGCCCAACAATTTCTCCGGCGACGACGCCGTAGGATCCCGGTCCAGAACGATAAAATCAGCCAACATCCCCGCGACCATCTTGCCCTTTTCCTTCTCCTCAAACTCGGCAAAGGCTGAGCCCGCGGTGTAGGCGGTGATCGCCTGATCTATGGTAAGCCGCTGCTCGGGGAAATATTCCAGCTTGCCGTTCTCGCTTTTGCGCGTGACAGCTGCGTAGAGCCCGCGGAATGGGGTGACCGGTTCCACCGGATAATCCGTGCCAAAGGCCAGCGTGCACGCCCTTATTCAGAAAGGCCAGCCAGGCGTACGAAGTTGCCGCGCGCTTCGGCCCGAGCCGGTCCTGCGCCCAGCGCATGTCGGTCAGCACGATGGCTGGGCTGCATCGACGCAATCACTTTCAGAGTCTTGAACTGCGCGATCTGCGAGGGCGTCGTCACCTGCGCGTGTTCGATGCGCAGGCGGAATTCGTCCCCGCCGTTGGGCGCTTTCACGTGCGCCTCGCGCGCTGCCTTCTCGGCTTCAGCAAAGGCGTCCAGCGCCATCTGCACGCCCTTGTCGCCGATCGCATGAAAGCCAATCTGGAAGCCCGCCAGCACGCGCTCTTTCGTCATGTCATTAAGCTTCGCGGCGTCGTATCGCGGCAGACCGGAGTTCTTGGGATCATCCGCGTACGGCTCCAGCATCGCAGCCGTATGCGACCCCAGCGAGCCGTCCATGAACCCCTTGAGCATTCCGGTGTGCAGCATCAGGTCCGACTGGGGATGCGAGTTGCGCTTCTTGTCCAGCTCCTCGACCGGATCGTCGAACGGGCAGCCACTCGGAAATGCGGGCGGTCAGCTTGCCTTCTTTTTCCAGTTCTTCGTAGATCTGAAAATTCTCCCAGTTCGGCGAATAATCCTGCGCTGAAGTCACGCCATGCTCTGCCAAATCCGCCAGAGCAAGCTCAAGCGCCTGACGGCGGAGACGGTGTGTCGGCTTGGGAATTACTTCCACGATCGCGGCCTGCGCCGTCTCCCGCAGAATTCCCGTGGGCTCGCCATTCTCGTTGCGATCGATCTGACCGCCCTGCGGATTCGCGGCTGGCCAGCGTGATGCTGCCCAGCTGCAGAGCGCGCGTATTCGCCACGGCAATGTGTCCGTCGATGCGGACCAGAAATACGGGATGCCCGCCTGACACTTCGTCGAGATCCCAGCGCGTGGGCGTCACCTTCACCGGCCACAGAGTTTCGTCCCAGCCCGATCCCAGAATCCAATCCCCGGCCTTCGACTCGTCGACTTTCTTCGCGACTTGCGCGCGCAGTTCATCGAGAGACTTCACGCCCGTCAGATCCACGCTCAGTTTCGTCATTCCAGCATCGTCAAGATGCAGGTGAGCGTCGTTGAATCCGGGCATGACAAAATGCCCGCCGAGGTCGACAACTTGCGTCTGCGGCCCTTTCAGCTTGTCAATGTCCACGGTCTTGCCCGACGGCCTGGATGCGGTCACCGCGCACGGCAATCGCTTCCTCGCGCAGAATCGAACTGAACGGTGTGTTGGCGGGCACGCCGGTATAGACATTGGCATGCATGAAGATGATGTCGGCCTTCGGCTTCGCGTCTGCGGGCGCAGGAGAAGCAGTCCTGCCCGGAGCTCTGCGTCGCACCGAGAGCGGCAACCCAAGACGGCACACCCCAGGCTCACCCTCAATCTCAGCACTCATTCCCCCACCCCCGCCAGCGCCAGCATCGTCAGCAAAATCCGCTTCAACCCCAACTCGCGTCCGTTGGAATCGAACCACTCCTGCAAAGTGTGTGCCCCGCCGCCCGACCCGCCGCCGCCAATGGCAATGGCTTCCTGTCCCAGCGAGAGCGGAATATTCGCATCGGTCGATGCGCGCTGCACCTGCGCCGCATTGGCCAGTTGCGAGTCAACCGCACGCACGACCTGCAAAATTCGCGCCCCGGCCCGCAACTCGCCCGCGGGACGGTTGCCGATCACCACCACCTCGCAACTCACGCCGGACGGCCGCTTCTGCGCCGACGATCGCATCTCGGCGGCCATGGTTTCGTCTTCCACCGCGCGATTCAGCGCCAGGCGCAGCGACTGTTCCAAGCGCTCCATCTCGGTCATCGATGTCGAGCGGATATCCACTTTCATGCTGGCCGACTCGGGAATGGAATTCACCGAAGTCCCGCCGCGAATCACTCCAATGTTGAAGGTCGTCTTCGGCGCGGTTGGAACCGGCGTTGCCGTGAAAGTCTCGATCGCCTTGGCCAGAATCACGATGGGATTGGGCGCCCCAAAATCGCTCCACGAGTGCCCGCCCGGCCCGCGCACAATCACCTCAAAGCGGCGACTGCCCAAGGCTTCGGCCACGATCGTGTCCGCGCCGGCGCCGTCGAGCACCAGACTGTAGGCGATCGAATCTTTCCAGCGCGGCGTCGCAAAAATGTGCCGCATTCCGCGCAGGTCGCCTTCGCCCTCTTCGCCCACGTTCCCGATAAACACAAACGGCAGCGCATGCCGGATCCGAACCGTTCGCAGCAGCGATGCAATCCCCAGCAGCGCTGCGACGCCGGCGCCGTTGTCGGAAACTCCCGGTCCGTAGATGCGGCTTCCCTGCTGCCGGATATTCAGCGGCGTGTTCGCGGGAAACACGGTGTCAATATGCGCGCTTAGCGCCACATAGCGCCTGCCAAATCCGGGATGGTGCCGAAGACGTTGCCCACATCGTCGATGCGGACATCGTCCAGTCCGACTTCGCGAAAGCGCTCCGCCAGCCAGGCCGCGCGCGCCGACTCTCCAAACGGAGGCGCCGGAATCCGCGCCATCTCCATCTGCCAGTGCGTAAGTTGAGGTTCCTGCGTGCGAAACCAGTTAAATGCCGAACGTACTTCCGGGGATGCGGCCAGGCGCGCCACCTCTTGCTGCACCGAGGGCGCAAGCATAGAGTCCGGCAAGTCCGAGCGCGGGGGATTCGGGCTCATGGAAGTATTGCGTTAGTTTACAACGCGTTGCCCGGTGTGGGGATTGGCTAGGGCGTTACGGAAGATCGCCGGGAACCATGCCGCGGGAGGCATCGCTGATCGTCCCTCGGCGCAACCCAAGTAACCACATTCTCACCGCGGTCATCGGGGAGATCCCACCCGGTGCTCGACCTCTGCCACGAGAATCTTCGTAGTCGGCACGTCGATCCCGTGACGCTGAGCGCCGCGCAGGATCGGTCCGGCAATCGCGTCCAGTTCCGGGACGTTGCCGCGCTCAACGTCTTTCTGCATGGAACTGCGCATGTTGGTCGGCATCTTCATCATCGCCGCGAGGATCGCATCCGCATCCACCTTGGCGCCCTCTGTCACGGCGACGGCGCAGGCTTCGCGCACACAAGACTCCCAGTTGCTGCTTCCATTCTGGGTCGGCGATGACCGCTCCCGTGGTCCGATCCGCGGCGGTGGTCGTTAGCGCGAACGGGGCGAGGAAGACGATCTTGCTCCACATCAGCGTCGGCTCGTCGTCGATAAAGCGGCACTCGAAGCCCACCTTTTGAAACTGATCGACGTCGGCGCCGAGCAGGCTTCGACCAGCCGAAGACAACATTCAGACGGGCGAACGGCGAGCGATGGACGATGTGTCCGGGTGCGACGCGCTCGGTTTCAACGGCAATCGTCGCCGCGATGACTCTTCTCAGTGCCGTACTTCGCGCGCAGCAGCGCCAGATGGTCGATGCCGTTCAGCAGCGGAACGATGGCGCTGACCGCTTCGGGCTTCGTGAAAGCAGCCAGCGCCGCTTCCAATTGCGTGGCTTTCACCGCAATCCACAGGACATCGGCGGGAGGAACCTCGGCGGCGCGCGCAACTCGGCACGCTGAAGTTTCCGAACGGCGCTTTCCAAATGAAGTTGTTCAGGATATTGCGCGAAGGATTCCGGCCTGACCACCACCGTGACCGACACGCCCGATCGCGCCAGGCAGGCACCGATCAGGCCTCCCACTCCGCCCACGCCGAGAATCGCATGTCTCAGGGGAGCCATGACGCGGGTTACTTCTTCTGTGCCTCGGCGGGCACGCACTCCAGAATTTCCGCCTCGCTCAACGTGTGGTCGCTTTGCTTGGCGCGCTGGTAGATGCGGTCGACGATCTCGTCGCTCGCCGGAATGCCGTGCCGCTCCAGCCACCACAGCACATTCGATTTCCCGCTCATCGGGCCGATGTCGATGATCTGCTCGAGCCCGAACACGTGCGAGGGCACGCCGGAATACACTGTGTTCGCCAGCACGACGTCGTCTTTGTGATACGCCTTGATGATGGCCGCGGCGTGCACGCCCGTTGCAGTGCGGAACGCATCTTCGCCCACCACCGGATAATTCGCCGGAATCGGCACACCCGTCGCCCGCGAAACCGCCTGGCAATAGTGCTTGAGCTTGGTCAAGTCCTGCTCGTCCCAGGGCGCAATGCCCATCAGTTTCAGATTGACCAGCATCTGGTCGACCTGCGTATTGCCGACCCGCTCACCCAGACCAATGGCGCATCCGTGGACGCAATTTGCACCGGCGATAATCGCCGCCATGGAATTCGCAATCGCCAGCCCGCGGTCGCTGTGTCCATGCCAGTCGACACGAATATTTTCGCCCGAGGGCTTCACGACTTCCGCAATCACAAATCGCACCAGAGCCAGCGCTCCCATGGGAGTGGCGTGCCCGGCGGTGTCGCAGATGCAAATCGCGCGCGCGCCGCAACTGATCGCAGTCGTGTACAACCGCTTTACCGTCTCCGGATCGCAGCGGCTCGTGTCTTCGGTGACGTACATGACGTCGAGGCCGAGCGACACGGCGTACTTCACGGCCTTCTCGGTCGTTTGCAGCAGAAAATCGTCGGTCCATCCTTCGGTAAATCTGCGAATCGGGCTGGAACCGATAAACGTCGCTGCCTCGATCGGCAGCCCTGTCTTCTGCACGATCTCAGCGATCGGCCGAATGTCGTTCTCATGGGTCCGCGCCGCGCAGTTGGCGCGAATCTTCATCTTGTGTGCGGCGATCTCGCGGGCCAGCGCTGTCACCGCCTCCACCGCACGCGGCCCCGCTCCCGGAAGTCCGAGAGCCAGCGAGTGGATTCCCAGCGCCTCCATCAAGTGAAGAATCTCAATCTTCTCCGCGATCGAAGGATCGCGCACCGAGGGCGACTGCAGCCCATCGCGCAAGGTCTCGTCATTGATCAGCACCGGACCCGGCGGCTTCAGCCCCGGCGGATGATTCTTGTTCCAGTCGTAGATGAGGTCGGGAGTGTTCATGGAAAACAGCTTTTAGCTGTTAGCTGTTAGCTCTTGGCTTGTCCGTCAGAGCCAGTAGCGGCGAATAACCCGCGTCAAAAAGCAGACCCCAGTTCAAGAAGTGAAAGCCGTCGATTCGAGCTAAGAGCTAAGAGCTAATAGCTAAAGGTTTTCACTTCTCCTTCGGCGGCAGCGTCAGCCCGAACACCGAAATCATCCCCTGCCCCGCGACGTTGATCTTGGTTTCGCCCGGCAGTCGGCAGATACAGTGTCTTGCAGTTTTCGCAGCGATACACTTCGGCCTTCGGTCCCCAGGCCTTTTCGACGTCGCCGCACTCGCGCTCGACCGCGTCGGTCATGTAAAACCAGAGCTTCAAGTGCCCGCCGCAGAATTTCCCTTTCTCGTTTTTCTCGTTGCAGGCGCGCTGCCCCGCCTTCTTGACCTTCACTTTATGGTTTGGAAGCTGCGGAACATTCTGGGTGCCGGAAGTGGTCACTTCGCCAGTCGCCAAAGGACGTACCCCTCGTTCGAGCGGCCCAAACGCCGCCGGATTCGGCCTTACGCGGTCATTGTAACCGAAACGCGGCAGGCGAAACATGTGCGACGGAGGCACCCTCAGGTTCGCTCAGGGCGCGGGTCTGCACATCACGAATTTTGCCGGATGGCGTATGCTAGGCAGACTTTATGACCATCCTCAGGACTTCGATCAACTTCGCCGCGCTGCTTATTTCGCTCGCCTTTGCGATCGCGCCGGCGCACGCACAAGGGCCGAAGACGAAAAGCAACGTCGATCAAGAACTTGTTCGCACCGAAACCGGATTCTTCGAGGCTTGGAAGTCCAAGGACGTAGCTTACTTCCGCAATCACATCCCAGAGAACGGAATCTTCTGGGGTGAATACGGCACCGCTCCGCGCGCTCAGCAACTGGAGGAGCAGCAACAATCCGCACAATCGTGTGTGGTGGAGGGCTACAGTCTTTCGGACTTCGGGGTTCTGCCGTTGGCAACTGGAGCCTACCTGTTGACCTACAGAGCCGCGCAACACGCGACCTGCGGCGGACAAAAAGTTCCAGTGCACATGAACGGCAGTTCGGTCTATATCTTCAAAGAAGGCCGCTGGCAGGCCATCTACCGCGCCGAAGTACCGCTGAAGAATCAAGACTGACCGGGCGCGGCCCACGCCTCTGCTACGCTGTAGGATCGAAGTTCATTCGCGGACCGGGCTTGCCCTCCGCGCCTTTGCCAGGACACATGATCACAATCGTTTCGGGACTACCTCGTTCAGGTACGTCTCTTATGATGCAGATGCTGGTCGCGGGCGGGATGACCGCTCTCTCGGACGGCGAGCGCCAGGCCGACAACGACAATCCGCGTGGCTACCTCGAGTGGGAGCGGATCAAGCAACTCCCCAACGATCCGGCGTGCATCGCGGAAGGCGACGGTAAAGTGGTCAAAGTAATCTCGCGACTCTTGCTCTCACTTCCCGCCGGCCACGATTACCGCATCATCTTTATGCAGCGCCCACTGCCGGAAGTGCTTGCCTCCCAAGATCAAATGTTGCGTCGCCGCGGAACCTACAAAGAAGGAGCCAATCCCGCGGCAATCTCCGCCGCGTTCGAGAAGCATTTGCGCGAAGTTTACACGTGGATGGATGGCAAGCCCTACGTTAAGGCCCTCCGCATCCAATATCACGAGGTGGTGAGCAATCCGAAAGATGTCGCCCAGCGCCTCGCAGAATTTCTCGGAATCCCGCTCAACGTGGAAGCGATGACCCAACAAGTAGACGCGTCGCTCTACCGCAATCGCGCCAAATAACACCGCTGTCCGGCCTTCAGAACTCGCGCTTCGGTTTGTTCTGATCGGCGCCCACTCGCCCCGTCTCAATCTCCGCTACGTAATAGCTCTCGCCCTTGACTGGCGCGTGCGCCAGACGCCGCAAAATACCAATCTGCCCGACGTGCGTCAGCGCATCGGCAACCGGACCTTGAAATACCTTCTCGATTGATGCCTGCACCGGTTCACTCGATGCCAGGTAGTCATCGAACTTCCTGAGCGTGGCGAAAAATCGCTCGGCTTCCATCTCCCAGGGCAACGGTGTCGAGTCACGCCACGTTCGCTCTCCTTTCACGATTGACAAGGCCCAGTCGAAGAGATCGCCGATGTGCGCCAGAATCTGGCCCGGCGTGCGCGTTCCCTCACCGGCCTGAAAGTCAGCGAAGCCCTCCGGCGCGTTGCGCACAGCTTTCCCCCCTCGATACGCGACAGTAGCCACGGTGTGCCGCAACAGTTCCCGCTTGGGATCAGACGATGAACCATTCTGGATAGGAGCGCTCATGGCGACCAGATTACACTGGTCTACAGGAGAGGAAAAGCATGGCGAAAAAAGTCCAATCAGAGTCGCTCCCAAGAGCCTCGGTTCACGCGCATTCCGCCTCAGCCGCTGCCGTAAGCCGGGACAACGCCGAGCACTATCGCTGGGGAGTGGATTGCGACGCCTGGTATCTCGTCAACGACGACCAACTCAGCGTGATCGAGGAGTTCATGCCCCCGGGCGCGGCCGAGATTCGCCATCACCACGAGAAAGCCCAGCAGTTCTTCTACATACTTTCCGGCGAAGTCATTATGGAAGTGGAAGGTCAGACTACGCTGCTGCATGCCGGAACCGGCATTCGCGTAATGCCGGGAAAGCGTCATCAGATCCGCAATCCCTCCTCCGTCCCAGTCCGCTTCCTGGTGATCTCGCACCCAAGAAGCCACGGCGACCGATTCAACGAGTGAAGTGAAAGAGCTCAAGTGGGGACGTCCACGACTCATGTGGAGACGGCCGCCTCGGCCGTCCGGTTTAACCCTGCCCTGAGCGAAGTCGAAGGGCCAAGCCCAGGCCGAACCTTCACAACTGCTTGCGCTTTAACGCGCCAGAGGCCCGCAACGCACCGCGTACTCGCGTCCCCATCCCCCGCGCGAACTGCATATCCAGAAACCCTTCCATCTGCCGCCGGAAGCTCTCCCCATACCCGTGCCACCAGACTTTCTTCATCCCCGGCACGCGGTCCCTATCGAGATATTTCACCCGCACCATTTCATCCAGCCCGAAGCGCCCGTGCGTACGCCCCACGCCGCTGGCCTTCACGCCCCCGTGCGGAGCCTCGCTGATGCCGAAGCACGAAATCACATCATTCACCATGACGGTACCCGCATGGATTCGCCGCGCCAGCCGCTCGCCGCGCTTGCGGTCGCGCGTCCACACGCTCGCCGCCAACCCATACTCAGAATCATTGGCCAAACGCACGGCTTCGTCGTCGTCCCCGCACGCCATCACCGGCAGCACCGGACCGAATGTTTCCTCCCGCATAATCCGCATGTCCTGAGTCACGTCGGCAACAACCGTAGGAGCATAAAAGTTCACGCCGAGTTCCGGCAGCCGCGTCCCACCCGCCAGAACCCGTGCCCCACGCGCCTTCGCGTCTTCCACGTGCGATTCCACAATCCGCACCTGCCGCTCCTGAATCATCGGACCCACGTCAGTGTGCGAATCCATACCATTGCCCATGCGCAACTGCTTCGTCTTCTTTGCGCACGCGCTGGCAAACGATTCGTACAGACTCCGGTGCACATAGCAGCGCTCGACCGACAAGCACGCCTGCCCCGCATTCACGAACGCTCCCCAGACCGCGGCGCTTGAAGCCACATCCACGTCGGCATCGTCGAGCACCAACATGGGATCTTTCCCACCCAACTCGAGCACCACGGGAAGCAACCGCTCGGCCGCAGCCGCCGCGATCCGCTTTCCGGTCGTAACGCTGCCCGTGAAAACCAGTTTGTCAATCGGCGACCTCAGCAGCGCCGCCCCAGCCGGACCGTCGCCCACTATGACCTGAAACACATCCTCGGGCACGCCCCCGGCATGCAGCAATGAGCCCAGTTCCAGCGCCACCAGCGGAGTCAATTCTGACGGCTTCAGCACCACAGCATTGCCCGCCACCAGAGCCGCCAGCGTCTCCGTTGCCGGAATCGAGAACGGATAATTCCACGGCGAAATAATTCCGATCACGCCGTGCGGTTCGCGCACCAGCCATCCACTCTTCAGTTTGGTGACAAGATTCCCGTGCGGAACCGGCTCATCGCGCAGCAATCCCCAGGCGTTGTCGATCAGAAATCGCGCCGCGTCGAGCACAACCAACACTTCGGTGACCAGCGCCTCCACTAGCGGCTTTCCGACTTCGCATGTGATAGCCGCCGCAATCTCAGATTTTTTCGCGTAGAGTTTCCCCTGAAACTCCCGCAGCACCTCAATCCGCCGCCGCAGTCCCAACTCAGCCCACGCCGCCTGCGCCGGCCGCGCCCGCGCCACCGCAGCCTCAACCGCCCCTTCTCCCGCACACTCGAGTTCGCGTAACACTTCGCCCGTCGCCGGATTCACCGACACAATCTTCCGCGCCGCGATTTGTAGATCAGTGGCCATAAGCAAATCTTAGTCCCAACAGACGTAGGTCGCTACGTCCTCCCGCGGGAGTCAATGCATTCCCGGATGCCTCCGGGTGTAGAGATTGAAACTCCGCCACCTCCGCTAGTACTCGACATTCACCAGATACAACCCGCTCGCAGGCGCCGTCCGACCAGCCGCCGACCGGTTCCGTGCTTCGAGGATCCGTGTGACGTCCTCAACCCGTGATGTCCCCTTGCCGACCAGAATGAATGCACCCACCAGATTCCTCACCATGTGGTGCAGAAATCCCGAGCCGCGGACGGTGTAGATCAACTCATCCCCCGTCCGCTCCCACGATGAGGAAAAGATCTTCCGCACGTTCGACACAGGGGCGTCTTCGCGTCCTCGCTCTGGATCCACCGCCGCGAACGAAGTGAAATCGTGCTCCCCGACAACGAGCACGGCCGCCCTCCCCATCTCCTCCTCCGCCAGCCGGTAGGGAAAGTGCCATACGTATCGCGCCAGAAACGGGGGACAGATCGACTCCCGATACATGCGATAGCGATACGTCTTGGCCTTCGCCGAATGCCGCGCGTGAAATTCCGCCGGCGCTTCCTCCACCTCCAACACGCGTACCGACGCCGGCAAAATATCGTTCAGGGCTTTCAGAAAATTTCCCGTGGGTACCGATGAACCCGTGACAAATGTCATCACCTGCGCCAGCGCATGCACTCCCGCGTCAGTGCGCCCGGAGCCTTGCGGCAAAACCTTTTCACCGGTAATGCGTCCAATGGCTGAGGAAAGTGTGCCCTGCACCGTGGCTACGTCGGGCTGCACTTGCCAGCCCGAAAATTCCGCCCCGTCATAGGAGACACTCACTTTGAGATTGCGCATCCTGCGATCTTTCGAGTCCCGCGCCGCTGCCGCATCATCCAATCGATTTCTGGCTTTGCCAGCAATTTACCAGTTCCAGGAGCATGTGGTGCAAGTCAAGTCGCGTTCCAGTCAGCTATACTGGTTGGTTTCCGCGGAATCCCGGTCTTGCAGTATTGAGACCTCTCTGCCACTACGTCCCACGCAATACAGAGCGCAGGAAACCAGGAACGACAACAGCGCAGCCGCGGGGAAGGTCATTTTTTCTCCCAGCTTTCCGGAACCTTCCGCCGGTCCTTTGCGTACCAATGCCTGAGTAGGACTTTCTTTCGGGTCGAGTTGTCTCGGGCAAACCCAAGTGTATTCGCAGCCAGATCTTAATTCGATTGGTTCTTAAATGAATGTAGTGTGAACGAACGGAGATGAGTAGATGCAATTCCCACGTTTGATGTCGACCGTCCGGCTCGCCGCCGTTGCCAGCCTTTTCGCAGCTCTAACCATCGCAGGTTGGAGTCAGGATGTCCCCGCGACTCCCACGCCGCAGAACAGTCCGGAAGCGGGCGCAGTGCCGGCTCTAAATTACGGCCAGCCAGCGTCGCATTTTCCAAATCCGATCGGGCCTTACAAGGCTAGGACTGTGGCTCCGCCGAATCTCGCGAATACGGCGCGCATCGATCAGCTCATGCACGATGGCAAGCTCTACTTGTCGCTGAATGATGCCGTCGCGCTCGCGCTCGAAAACAATCTCGACATCGCCATCGCGCGTTACAACCTCAATATCGCCGACACCGACGTGCTGCGCGCGGACGCGGGCGCTGCCATCCTTGGCGTGCCGCTCGGCGTCGTGCAGAACACACCCGGGGGCGGTGTCGGTGGAGTTGGAGCCCAGGTCGGCTCCGGCAGTGGAGGAACCACGCTCGGCGCGGCCGGCGCTGGTGCCGGCGCGGCTGGCTTGACCGGATCTACGCTGGGTATGGGACCACAGCTCAACAGCTTTGATCCCATCCTGACTGGTACACTGCAGGAAGATCACTTCAAGCAGCAGGCCACCAACCCCTTCCAAGGCGTCCCCTTGCCCGGAACCTTGGTTCAAAACACCGGAAGCGTCAACTTCGGCTACCAGCAGGAATTTACCTGGGGCACGAATCTGAACGTTTCCTTCACCAATTCCCGCGGCACAACCAATAGCTTGATCCAAAGCCTGAGCCCGCAGTTGGTATCAGGTTTCAAGGCAACATTCACTCAGCATCTTCTGCAGGGCTTTGGCTTCGCGGCGAACACTCGTTTCATTCGCATCGCCAAGAACAACCGCGAACTTTCCGACGTTGCGTTCCGCTTGCAGATTATCACCACCGTCGATCAGATCGAGAATATGTATTGGGACCTGGTCTACGCCTACGAGAACCAACGCGTGAAGCAGGAATCGTTAGCCTTCTCGGAGAAGACGCTCTCCGATACCAAGAAGCAAGTCGAGATCGGTAGTCTCGCGCCTATCGAGTCTGTACGCGCTCTAAGCACCGTGGCTGCAGACCAGCAGGCATTGACGGTTGCCAAAACCAATCTTCAGTTGCAGCAGTTGCTCATGAAGAACGCGCTCAGCCGGACGCTCCACGACCCGGTGCTCGCGGGCGCAGAAGTAATCCCGACGTCCACTATGGAAGTTCCTCAAAACGAGCCCGTTCAACCGACGGAGGAGTTGGTCAACAATGCTCTCCGCCATCGTGCCGAGCTCGTCGAGAACCGTATTCAATTGAACAGCCAGGAAATGAGCAATAAAGCCGTGCGGAGCGCTCTGTTACCGACACTCGACCTGTTCGCCTACTACGGCGGGGCTGGGTTGGGTGGCGTGCAGAATCCTCTGAACATCTGCGAGAATCCTCCTACGCTGCAGCAGCAACAATTCGGCTGCGCTAGTTCCAACCCGGCTGACCCTATTCAGATCGCTCCCACCATAGGCTATGGGGGCACGCTGCACCAGATGATCAATTCAACCTCGCCCGACAAAGGCGTAGGCCTGCAGCTCAATATCCCGCTGCGCAATCGTGCTGCCCAGGCTGTGCAGATCCGTTCGGAACTGGAATACCGTCAGAACCAGATGGCTCTGCAGCAAACTGAAAATCGGGTCAGCATCGAAGTCCGCAATGCTCAATTTGGCGTGGAACAGAATCGCGCCAGTCTGGCCTCGGCTCAGGCCGCAGTTGACTACGCAAAGCAATCTCTCGATGCCGAGGAAAAGAAATATCAATTCGGCACTTCCACCACAACTGCTGTTTTGCAGACCCGAAGCGCTCTGGCCACGGCCGAGTCCGTTCTGTTGTCGGCCATGGCCGCTTACGAAAAATCGCGGGTCGAACTGGATCGAGCCGTCGGCACTACGCTTGATCACAACGGCATCAGCATCGATGACGCCGCTCGCGGTCAGGTCACCAGGATGCCCAACGCTCCCTACGTGGCTCCGCGGAAGAACCTGGAATCGATCACACAACCGGCTCAGGCAGCGCCTCAGACACCGCAACAATAGTTACTGCAAACGCTCGTGACGCCGCTGTCCTTACCCGGCAGCGGCGCCGTTTTTCGCTTCGCTCCCGACAATTCTTTACAATCCCGCATCCATTCTGCGAACTCTCTCCCGCTAAGATGAAGTGACCTAATTTTTGCGTCTTGCATCCAACATTGGCATTATCAGAATGCGGATCGCGACAATCCACGCCCAGTTTTTATGTAAGGAGAAGAACCCATGGTTTTACCTCGTTTCATTTCTGCGTTGCGGGAGCGATCGCTGTGTCTCGCCGCTGCGATTTTGCTGGGGATAGTTCCGACTGCGCTCCGCGCGCAAGAACCGCCGCCGGCTCCCTCATCTCAGGCAACGGCGCAAGCGGCGGCACAACCACAGGCCGTCCATCTCAGGGACTATTCGGTTCCGCGGTCGGCCTTCCCTCACTTGCTGCAGCCCTACATGGCGCAGGAACTGGAGCAGCCGAACCTGGGCAACTCGCCACGCATCGATGGGCTGCTGCGCGATGGCAAGATCTATCTCTCCATCGATGACGCCATCGCCCTCGCACTCGAAAACAATCTCGACATCGACATTGCCCGTTATAACCTGAACATCGCGGCGGCCGACCTGCTTCGCGCTAAATCCGGCGCCAACATTCTCGGCGTCAACACCGGCGTTGTGCAGAATACCCCCGGAGGCGGTGTGGGCGGACTCGGCGGCACTGTCGGTTCCGGCGCGGGCGGAACTACTGTGGCGGCGGGTGGCGCCGGCACCGGCACCAACGGCCTGGTCGGTTCCACCCTGGGCATCGGATCCACCATCACTGCATTCGATCCTGCTTTGACTGGTACGCTGCAACTCGACAAGAACAACACGGAATCCACCAGTGCGCTCAGCCCGGTCCCCATCCTGGCGCAGAACACCTACACGGCCAACTTCGCCTATACCCAGGGATTCGCATGGGGCACGGCTCTGACCGCGGGCTTCAACAATAGCCACCTCACCACCAACAATCCGACCAGCCTCTTGAGCCCTTCGCTGGGTTCGAATTTCCAGTTCCGCGTGACCCAGAACTTGTTGCAGGGTTTCGGTTCGCTTCCCAACACGCGATTCATCCGCATCGCCAAGAACAACCGCGAGATTTCCGATGTCGCCTTCCGGCTGCAGGTTCTCACCACCGTTGACCAGATCGAGAATATGTACTGGGACTTGGTCTTTGCTTACGAAAACGTTCGCGTGCAGGAGGAAGCCCTCACTTACGCACAGAAGGCTCTGGAGGACTCCAAACGACAGGCTCAGGTCGGCACCGCGCCTCCCATTCAAGTCGTGAGTTCGCAAAGCACCGTCGCCACCGATCAGCAGAATCTGATCGTCGCGCAGAACAACCTGCAATTGCAGGAATTGCTCGTGAAGAACGCTCTCAGCCGCAACATCGACGATCCCGTACTCGCGGAAGCCGACGTCGTTCCCACCTCGGCCATGCAGATTCCCGACCAGGAGCCTATCATCCCCATTCAGGACCTCATCAACGACGCGCTGCAGCATCGCGCCGAACTGGCTGAGTCGCGCATCGACCTCAACTCCCGCGACCTTAGCAATAAGGCGGTCCGCAATGCCCTCCTGCCGACGCTCGACGCCTTTGCCTACTATGGGGGATCGGGAGTTGGAGGAGATATCGCGATCCCCGCCTGTACGGGCACGGCCAACGGAACCTGTTACACCACAGTTCCGCCGCCGTTTAAAAACACTAGCTCGGTCAGCTATCCCAGCACCTTGAACCAACTGGTCAACGGCACCGCTCCCGATAAGGGCATCGGACTTTCGCTCACGATTCCGCTGCGCAACCGCGAAGCCCAGGCCAACGAAGTGCGCGCGCAACTCGAATATCGCCAGGCTCAGGTGCGCCTGCGCCAACTCGAAAATCAGATTCGCATCGAAGTACGCAATGCCCAGTTCGATGTGAAGCAGAATCGGGTCGCGGTGCAGGCCGCGCAGTCCGCGGTCGATTTGGCGCGCCAGACGCTCGACGCCGATCAGCAGAAATTAAAAGTTGGACTTACCACGCAAACCGCGATCCTGCAGGATGCCGCCACATTGACTACAGGCGAGTCGAATCTCGTCTCCGCGAAGGCCGCTTACGAGAAGTCGCGTATCGAACTCGATCGTGCTACCGGGTTGCTGCTGGACCATGCCGGAATCGACGTCAGCGACGCCAGCCGCGGCCAAGTCACGCACTTGCCCAAGACGCCCTATGTCACCCCGCGAACCGATAGCACTCCCGCGGCCCCCCCGGCTTCCACGCCGCCGACCACACCACCTGCACCATCCGGAGGGCAAATGTAAGGCCACGTCGAGTTTTCTACTCGGCTCAGGCAGACTGCAAACAATGGACTTACGGAGATTGTACGTACACTTTTGTACGAAACACGTTCCTGCAGGAACACTTCGCACATCTTCAATGATCTGTCCTCCCGAGCGTAGTCTGGGGGCGAACTCTAGTCCAGCCTGATACACTACGCCCGATGGCGAGACCGTCCCGGCCTGCACTCCCCAGGTTTTTCCTCTGGTTGTTGCCTCTGTCGTTCGCGCTTCAGCTCGCGACGATCGGAGCGTTCCATCAATACCGAACGCGTCCCGGCGACGACAACTTCGAGTTCGGATGGGAGATGGGCCGCGTGGCCCGCTCGATCGCTCTGGGCCACGGCTTCAGCAGTCCTTACGGCGGCAACACTGGCCCAACCGCATGGGAGCCGCCGCTCTATCCGTACCTCATGGGCGGCGTCTTTAAGATTTTTGGTGTCTACACGCATGCTTCCGCGTGGGTCTTGCTCAGTATTAACAGCCTGTTCACCACGCTCACCTGCCTCCCCATCTTCTGGATCGCGCACAGAACTTTCGGCCAACAAATTGCCGCGTGGTCCGCGGCAGCGTGGGCGCTGTGTCCTTACGCCTGGTACTGGTCGGTTCATTGGATCTGGGACACAACGTTCACGCCACTCGTGCTGGCTTGTCTGTTCCTGCTCGCCCTGGAGTTGCAGGAGTGGACTGGCTGGCACGGTTGGGCGCTTTTCGGCGCGCTGTACGGCATTGGAGCACTGGCGAATCCTACGATGCTGGCCTTCCTTCCCTTCTGCGGTCTATGGATCTGGCGGCAACGATACAAGCGAGGTCTCTCTTCGCTCGGTGGCGTCGTGTTTTCGTCCATCGTGTTCTTCCTGGTGCTGACTCCCTGGGTCGCGCGGAACTATGAAGTGTTTGGCCGCTTCGTTTTTCTGCGCGATGATTTTGGATTGCAGTTCCGTCTGGGCAACGGTGCTTACGCTGATGGCATGCTGATGGCTTACCTGCAACCGAATCTCAACCGGTTGGAGTTCGAGAAGTTCCAGCGCCTGGGTGAACTCGCCTATGCGGAGTCATGCAAGCGCCTCGCGTTCGACTGGGTCCACGCGCACCCGGGACGCTTCGCGGTGATCAGCCTGAAGCGTTTCTTCTACTACTGGAACGGCGTGCCGAGAGCGACCGGCAGTTTGGCTCCGGTGGACTTCCGCGCCTCGGCGTTCCTCGCGACGTCGGTGCTGACTCTGTGGGGACTCGCACGCGCGCTGCGCCAGAAGCGGCCCGGGGCATGGCTTTTCGCGGGACTGGTGCTGACGTATCCGACGGTCTACTACTTCGTGTTCCCGCACGCCCGCTACCGCCATCCCATCGAGCCGGAGTTGATCATCCTGATCGTGTTCCTGCTGTTGGAAGTACGTTGGCGGGCAACAACTTTGCAGAAGAATAGCCAGTGGAAGAGCGGCCCTTCAGTGCCGCGTCCGCAGCCGTGACAGTCAGGCTTTAGCCGCGGTGTGTGAGACAATTTCACGTCCTCGAACGCTTTGCACCTATGAACCTTTCCGTCGTCATCATCACTTTTAACGAAGAGGCCAACATCGGCCGCACGCTCGCCAGCGTGCAACCGCTGATGGCCGACGGCGAAGGAGAGATCATCATCGTCGACTCGCGCTCAACCGATCGCACGGTTGAGATCGCGAAGTCATTCGGCGCGAAAGTGTTCATCGAAGAGTGGAAGGGCTTCGCCGCGCAGAAGAACTCCGGCATCGACAAAGCCGAGTGGGACTGGATTCTGAGTCTCGACGCGGATGAAGAACTCGACTCTGAACTGATCGGGGAGTTGACAGGGAACAGTGATAATGGAGCGGTCCAGCGGAGCGGAGCTCACGAATGGTGCTTGACGTTGGGGAGAACACGGCAAGAAATCCTCAAGGGTAGCCCGGTTGGATTTCTCGTGCGACGGAAGAACTATTTCCTCGGCCGATGGATACGGCACGGCGGTTTCTGGCCCGATTCCAAGCTGCGCCTCTTTCGGCGCGGGACCGGTAGATTCGAAGACCGCGCCGTGCACGAAGATATCCATGTGGGTGGGCCGACGAAGGCAATTCCATACGGATCGCTCCTCCACAATTCCTATCCCACATTCTCCGATTACATCGAGCACATGAACCGTTACTCGTCGCTGGGCGCGGGGATGGTCGCGGCCAAGAGCAACGGTAAAGTTCGGTTCAGCCTGAGCAACATCGTGCTGCGTCCGCTCGCGACTTTCATCTACAACTATTTCTTTCGCCTTGGATTCCTCGACGGCCGCGAAGGCCTGCTGCTGCATCTGAACCATGCGGTTTATGTTTCGTGGAAATACGCCAAGGCTTGGGAACTCTCGCGCACGAAGCTGTAATCACCACAAAGGGCACGAAGGTACACGAAGGAAGTCTCCACGACTCCTGACCGACCGGTCGTTTGTATCAGCGGTTCCTGCCTTGCTCCGGCGCGCTCGCTTGCCTATCATCGAGACAGAGTACTGGGGTTCGCATGCAAAAGAAGCCGCTGAAGCCGCAAGTTGCCGAGAATCCGATCGCGGATGTGTTTGAAGATCGCCAGCCCTCGGATAGCGAGAAGACGTGGGCTGAGAAAACGCTGGCGCCTACGCTGGAGAAGTCTCCTGAGCGGCCGATCGGCGCGCCCACCGGCGTAAATCTTGACGAGCATGGGCACGCGCGCTTCACCACGATTTCCGGCGTGCCGATTCGCCGCCTCTATACCAAGGCCGATCTCCCGCAGGACTGGAGCGAAGAACAGTATCTCGGTTACCCCGGACAGGCGCCCTACACGCGCGGCATTCACGCCACGGGATATCGCGGCAAGCTTTTCACCATGCGGCAATTTTCGGGCTTCGCTTCGCCGGAGGAAACTAACCAGCGTTATAAATACCTGCTGGAGCATGGCGGCAGCGGGCTTTCGGTCGCCTTCGATCTGCCCACGCTGATGGGCTACGACTCCGACCATCCAGCGAGCGAAGGCGAAGTCGGCAAGTGCGGCGTGGCCATCGATTCGCTCGAGGACATGGAAATTCTTCTCGGCGGCATCGATCTGGAGAAGACGACCGTATCGATGACCATCAATTCACCCGCATCGGTGCTGTGGGCAATGTACTTGGTGGTCGCGGAGAAGCAGGGCGCGGACTGGAAGAAGATTTCGGGCACGATTCAGAACGACATTCTGAAGGAATACATCGCGCAGAAGGAATACATTTATCCGCCCGCACCGTCGATGCGACTGGTGATCGATACGTTTGAGTTCGGATCGAAGTTCACACCGCGCTTCAATACAATTTCGATCAGCGGATATCACATTCGCGAAGCGGGTTCGACCGCGCTTCAGGAGCTGGCTTTCACGTTGTATGACGGTGTCGAATATGTGGAGTGGGCGCGGCGGCGGGGGCTCGATGTGGACGAGTTCGGCCCGAGGCTCAGCTTCTTCTTCAATGCGCACAACGATTTTTTCGAGGAGATCGCCAAGTACCGGGCGGCGCGCAAGATCTGGTATCGCGTGATGAAAGACCGTTTCGGCGCGAAGAACCAGCGCACCTGGCTGATGCGCTTTCACACGCAGACTGCGGGCGTATCGCTACCCGCGCAGCAACCGATGAACAACATCGCGCGCGTAGCGGTGCAGGCGCTGGCCGCAGTGCTTGGTGGGACACAATCGCTCCACACCGATTCCTACGACGAGGCTCTGGCTCTGCCCACAGAAGAGGCGGCGCGCATCGCGTTGCGCACGCAGCAGATCATCGCTTACGAATCCGGGGTTGCGCAGACCGTCGATCCGCTGGGTGGGTCGTACTTCCTTGAGAACCTGACGCTGCAGATGGAAAACGGCGCTTTCGATTATTTCGGCAAAATGGATGCGATGGGCGGAATGGTGAAGGCGATCGAGCGCGGCTATCCACAGAAAGAGATTGCCGAGGCGTCGTACCAATACCAGCGTGCGGTCGAAGCCCGCGAGAAGGTGATCGTCGGTGCTAATGAGTTCGTCATCGAGGAGGAGTCGCCGCACATTCTCTACATCGACGAGAGTGTAGCGCGCCAGCAGTCGGCGAAGCTGAAGACTCTGCGGACGCGGCGGTCGAATGAGGCTGTGCAGCGGGCTCTCGAGGCGCTGAAGAAGGCCGCAGCGCGAGAGCCGAATGCGGGGACGAACGGCAACGTCTCACCCGCTAACACCATGCCGTACATTGTGGATGCGGTTCGCGCTTACGCCACGGTGGGTGAAATCTGCGAAGCGTTGCGGCAGGTGTACGGAATCTATACGGAAGTGAGCATTACCTAGACTCGAAGTTCCTGTAGCGTCTAAGGCAGCCACCCCCGTCAAGCTTCGCTCGACGGACAGCCGAGGGCGCCTGTCCCCACATCCCCGCTAACATTTGCAAAACCTCAGGAACATTCAGTGAGGACGCGCCGACTCGCGAGTCGTGTCAAGCGCAGCGGCGCGCTCGGAATGACTAGCGTAACGGGGAGCGTCCTCAAGTTTCCTGGTAAAGGCCGATGTAGTGGGTGTGGCCATACTTGTACCTTGTCGCCGCCGCTGGCCCCTGCTGGCATGCGTGCTGTTTTGCGGTGGACTCGCCGCAGCACTTTTCCTGGTGACGTGGTGGAACTTACAACCACAGCGATTCATGCGTTTCTGGCTGAGACCGCCCTACTGTTCACGAACAGTCCTGCTCTTCCGAGTGTTTTTGGGGGGAATCTCGTTGGAGCAATTTGGTATCTCATCGAGCAGATGAATCATCACCAAAGGCCGATGTCAGAATATCGAGCCTCTGCGGAAATTGGGGCCGCCATGATCGCGGTGATATGGGTCACCACAATGTTGTGGTTTGCTCGCAGGCACGATCAGGCTAAGAGTTCGTAGTTGGCGTAGCGTCCCGATCTCACTTATTGACCCGGCATCGGGCAATTTTCTCGGGCGTGGGAGTGGGATGAATCGCCCTCGAGAGTTCCGCATTAGACCATCGCCGGGTCACCCTGCACATAGGTGAGGCTTTCGTACCTGCGGGCTTCGTACCAGAGCGCAAGCTCGAGTCGATTCCAGACTCCAAGTTTGTCAAAGATAGCGCGAAGGTAGTTTTTCACGACATGCTCGGTCGTGCCAATGATCTCCGCCACCTCGCAATTCTTGAGTCCCTGGGCGACGAGCTCGATGACCTGATGCTCGCGTCGGCTGGTGACGCGGGTTCCGTAGAGAGTGGGCGTGGCTGTACTCGATTTTGAGGGCTGCACTGTGAACTCCTAATTAAATGGGCTTTTTTGCTCGAGCATCCAGCAGACGCGATGCCGAGAAGATGCGGAATTATCTACCCAGAGGGTACGAACTTGTAGCAATTGCGAAAGCGTCCGCCTGGTCAAAGTTCAAAGCCGAAGTCTCTAACCGTGGCGGGCTGAATTGATGACTCAGAATGACATATTTGACTACTACGGGTCGTTGCGCAAACGCAATGAGCCGTGCAGTGGCAGTGTCCCCATAAAACGAAGCCTGGGCGTCGCACCTAATTCACCTAATAGGGTAGCTCGCCAGTTCTCAGTTGACGAAACGTTGCGATTACGCTCATGGGCTTTAGGCTGTCATTCGAACCTCGTGTGCTTCCACAGAGGAGTGCTTCCGCCTGTTCACCTAACTCAGAAATTACTGTCCGCGATGCTCAGACTGTCGCGGGTTCCGATCTAAGACTGTAACTAACTGCGAATCAGCAGGTTGCCATAAGTCATTACACCCTATAGATTAGGCGCGAGCTCACGAATCCATGATCCCCTCGCATGCCGTTTTGCGAGATTATTCACCACCCCCTGTGATTCTAATCAAAGCCTTTTCTCCACTCCAAAAGTACTCTCAACTTCTCGACTATATGGGCCGCAGGGCGCAGGACTTTTCTAGCACTCCAATGCTGGTCTACTGGGAAATGACCCAGGCATGCGGACTAGCTTGCAAACACTGCCGCGCGCAAGCGATGCCCAAGGCGCATCCTCTGGAACTCAACACCGAAGAGAGCAAGCGGTTCCTCAACCAGTCGATCGGATTTGGTGATCCCCTGCCACACCTGACCCTGACCGGAGGCGATCCGCTCAGCCGCAAAGATATTTACCCGCTGATCGACTACGCCAATGGATTGGGACTGGAAGTCTCCATTACGCCAAGCGCTACCCAGAGTTGACCAACGCGCAAGGCATTTTGCAGTTGGCTGTGTCCTGTCAGGTCACTTTCGGAATATCTGTGGCGCGCCGGGCGTCCGATTTTCGGCCGCAACTTTCAAGCGCCGCGCTGGCTTGACCTTCCTCTGCGCAGTCGGAAGTACCTGTTGATGGGATTCTTCGTGTGGGCCGTTGCCAACATGTCAGGAGATGCGATTGAACAATTTATGCGCAGTCCGTATGGCGCGATCGCCGACGTGCGCATGCTGAACTTCTTTCGCGATCTTGGCGAGACCGCCGCAATTGTGCTTGGTTTGCTGGTCGTGGCTTCGGTTCTGGTGCAGAACTTCTGGTGCCGCTATTTGTGTCCGTACGGAGCTTTGCTCGGGCTGACTTCCGTGCTGAGTCCGTTGCGTATCCGGCGCTCAGTTCCCGCGTGCATTGATTGCACAAAGTGCGCCAAGGCCTGCCCCTCTGCGCTTCCAGTGGACAAGCTCATCACGATCAAATCGGCGGAATGCACGGGATGTATGGAGTGCTTTGCCGTCTGTCCGTCTGAGGGAGCGCTGCATCCGGCCCTGCCCCGCTGGACGCGGTCGCCGAACGATGGCCGCCTGCCTTCGTGGGCAATGGCTGCGGGAATCGCAATGCAGCTGTTCGGAATTGTCGGATACGCCAAGACGGCGGGCCATTGGAACGGCGATTTGCCGGACTACACCTATCGCCAGCTCGTGCCGCAGGCGAACGATGTGAATCACCCAGCCGAATAAACCTGGACCGGCGCCAACATGATTGCCTCGTTGGTCAAGACGAACTCGGCTGGGCTCACGAATACAGCTTGATGGGCGCTACTACTCGCGTGATCGTTCCGCCGGGACTTGGTTGGTCGGGCTTGAGGCCATTCTGCATGGACGCAAACAGGCCAATCAACTGGCCCAGCATCACGTCGAGCACGGGACGGTAGTAGTCGGGGAAATCAGCGGCGCGATTCAACGACAAAGAATAATCCACCAGCGACGACACGTCACTATCGCCATGCGCCGTAACTACGGCCCGTACCCGTCCAAGCCGCTTGCGATCAATTTCCCGCAGCAGATCGAGTTCGTATCCGCGGCGCCGGGGGTCGCTCGACAGGAAAGCGACAAACAGAGTCTGGCTGTCTACGCTCGATAGTGGGCCGTGACGCAGTCCAAGGGGTGTCTCGGCCAGAGTCGTGACTTTCCCGGCGCTGAGTTCCACGACTTTCAGGGCGGATTCGTCGGCGACCGCTCGCAGAACTCCCGCACCCACAAAACAGCTGCGCGTGCAACCCAGCAAAGTAACGGTCTCGGCAACTTCGGCCGCTGCAGGAAGGAACGCCCGACCGGTCTCGCCGATTTGCCCCACCACCTCACCGAATTGCGAGAGGTCCTCCAGGTGGGCCATGCACTGCCCGGCCAGAAGCATGTTGGTAAACGAACTTGTCATGGCGAGGCCGCGGTCGTTGACGGCATCGTCAAGCACCAACGCTACCGCGCGGTCTGGATGCCGCTGGCATAGTTGCGCCATCGGCCCCTGCTGATTACATGTGATTACCAGATGCCGGATCTCACGATGCCGGTCTAGTGCCTGCTCCAACAAGGCCACACCTTCCGGACTCTCACCGGAACGGGAGAACGAAATCCATAGATACTCTCTTCCCGGGCGGTGATACTCCTCAAATTCTGTCAGCAGCGTCGTACTCGGGATGGGCCAGACGTCACAACTCCAACGCCGGCGAAGCAACGGGGCCAGAGCACGACCGGTGTAGTCCGACGTACCGGCACCCACGAGATAAACGGTGGGCGAAGACGTGCTCCCCCGGCCGATTCCGGCGCGCCTCAGCACATCGGTCAGTTCGACCAAGTGGTCGTGGCACCGCAGGTAGGTAGTGCGCCACGTGTCCGGCTGGTGCCAGATTTCGCGTGGCGTGTGCTCGAGCCCACGCTCGATTTTTTCCAGATTCGACAAATCCAGCAGGGTACGCAGCGGGTCGCTCAACGTGGAATCTCCTCGATTCAAGTCTATTACAACTCCGACTCCGTTGAAAAGCATTCGAAAGGAAAAGAAATACAGTTCGGAAGCAATCGTTAGCGGAGGGTTTTCCTCAAAACCGCCATGTCTATTTCGGCAACTAATTGGACTGAGCGGTGTTTGATTTCTTCAGGAGGACTCATGATTCGTGGATCGCACTCAATGCGTGCGCTGCTGCTAGCGGCCGCGCTGGCTTCGTCACTGGCAGGAATCGGATGCGCGGACCACCATTACTACCGCGTTTACGATCCTTATTACACCGACTACCACACATGGAACAACGACGAAGTGGTGTACTACCATCGCTGGGCCGAAGAGACTCACCACGACCGCGACCGCGATTTCCGCAAGCTTCCTCCGCAGGAGCAGAAAGAATATTGGACCTGGCGCCATAACCACGGCGAACACGACCGGGATCACGACCGCGATCACGGTCATTACTAGGATTGGTTCTATCGGCCCGCCAGGCTCAGTGCTTCAGCGCCGCAAGAGCCTGGTCGGTCGTCGTCACTCGCGCCCCAAGATTTTGTAACTCTGCCATCGTTTTCTCGCCCTCTTCCTGCTTCAGAGTTTCGATCGCGTCTTGCACAACGGCCACGCGCCGCCCCCGTTCGAGCAGTCCCTTCACCGCGAAGCTCACGCAATATTCCATGACCACACCAAAGACAACAAACTCGGCATGACTGCCGAGTTGCTTTACGAGAGCGTCCGCATGCCGGCTCTCAAAGATGTTCAGCGTCTGTTTTTCCAGCAGAATCTGCTGGTAGCGCGACAAATCCGCGGGCAGTTTCGCGGCGGCGTCATTCGGTAGCCGCGCAACTCTTTCAGTGAGCGCTTCCGGAACAAGTTCCGCCCCCGCAGTCCCCTTCACACAATGGGGTGGAAAGATCTTGAACTCGGGATCGTTCGGCGTATGAAAGCAGCCATGGGAGACGAGGAAAACCCGGTCCTGCCGCGCCGCATCGGTGAGCCTTCGAATGTTGGGCAGCAGTTTCTGCGCGCCTGGCACATAAAGGTGCCCTCCCGGCAACATGAAGTCTGATTGCAGGTCCACTTCCCAGAAGATGAAATCTTGCGAAACCATGGCTCTCCTTCCGCCGCGAAGGCCGAGCGTACCATCATTGTTCCGGCGCTGACAACGTCATTGCACCGCCATTGCGCGGCTTCCCGCTCGAAGAAGGGTCGCGTATGATTTGCGGGTTCGCCTATTTCGAGAAACGACCCGACCTCATGAGCCTCGACGCCCTCGCAAAATCCGCGCCAAGCAAGCTAGTAATCCGCAACATCGGACTCCTCCTCAGCGGAGATCTCGATTGCCCCATTCTCGACGCTGACACGGTTGTGGCCGTCGACGGTCTCATTCACGCCGTCGGCAAACTGAAAGACACCGACATCTCCGGCGTCAGCACTACGATTGACGCCAAGGGCACGGCGCTCGCTCCCGGATTGATCGACAGCCACGTGCATCCCGTCTGCGGCGATTGGACGCCCCGCCAGAATCAACTGGGCTGGATCGACAGTTGTCTGCACGGCGGCGTCACCACCATGCTTTCCGCAGGAGAAGTTCACACGCCGGGCCGGCCCAAAGATATCGTTGGCCTGAAAGCGATGGCGATCTTTGCGCAGCGCGCCTTTCATGCATTTCGTCCAGGCGGCGTGAAAGTGTACGCCGGTGCACCCGTTCTTGAGCAGGGCATGGTCGAAGAAGACTTCAAAGAACTCGCCGCCGCAGGCGTTAGGTTCCTCGGTGAAGTCGGCCTCGGCAGCGTGAAGGATGGAGTCACCGGACGACGCATGGTCGCGTGGGCGCGCAAATACGGTATCCAAAGCACGATTCATACCGGCGGCCCGTCTATCCCCGGCTCCAGCCTCATCGACAAAGATATGGTTCTGGAAACCGATGCCGACGTGATCGGCCACGTCAACGGCGGCCACACCGCTCTTCCAGATGATCAGATTGTCGCACTGTGCGAGCGCTCCCCGCGAGCCCTGGAGATCGTGCACAACGGCAACGAACGCGCAGGCCTGTTAGCGTTGCGTACAGCGAAGGAACTGAAGCAACTCCATCGCGTAATTCTTGGCACCGATTCCCCTGCGGGCTCGGGCGTTCAGCCGCTGGGCATTCTGCGCATGATCTCGATGCTGTCGTCGCTCGGCGAAATCCCCGGAGAAGTAGCGATCTGTCTGGCCACTGGAA
The DNA here is from genome assembly GCA_963710885.1 of uncultured Acidobacteriaceae bacterium. Lineage (GTDB taxonomy): Bacteria > Acidobacteriota > Terriglobia > Terriglobales > Acidobacteriaceae > Sulfotelmatobacter. Next base: position 416,590 of record CAVQCF010000043.1, on the reverse strand, counting down.
ATACCGCTAAGATGCGCAGCCTGAACTGCGGCCTGATCGCCGCTGGACGCGAAGCGAGTTTTGTCTTCCTTGATACCGCGCAGCATTCGGCCGGAAAGAATCTGCTGGACAGCATACAAAAGGGAGATCTCGCCGGCGTGGGCATGGTGATCACCGACGGCGCGGTCAGCATCCAGCGCAGCCGCAATACGCCGCCAGCCACGCGGGTACCGGAGGTCGTCCGTGCATAGACGCGCCATCATTCTCGTCGTGTTCGCAACGCTGTCAGCATCGTCGCTCGCGCAAGTCACGACCCCCGACTGGTGCCGCGCTCTTCCGCACCCGGAATACAAAGCACTCGAGCGCGTTCCGGTGAGCGACCCTTGGTTCGAAGTCTACAGACCTGCGCCCGGCGTATTCGCCATCTATGAGCCGCATCAGGCTGAAGAAACGATTGGCTATTTGATCGTCGGTCAGAAGCGCGCCCTGCTGTTCGACACAGGCATGGGCATCAGCGATATCAAGAAAATCACAGCCGAACTGACGAAGCTTCCGATCATCGTCGTGAACTCGCACACGCACGACGACCATGTTGGCGGCAACTGGGAATTCGATACCGTCCACGGAATGGACACGGACTTCACGCGCAACAACGCGAAAGGCTCACGCGAAGACGCACAAGCGGAGATCACTCCCGATCAGATCTGTGGCTCCCTGCCGAAAGGATTCGATCCGAAGACCTATGTCACACGTCCATGGAAGATCACGGCCTATCTGTATGATGGAGAGCGATTCGACCTGGGAGGCCGGACAATTGAAGTCATCGCCACGCCTGGCCATACGCCCGACGCGATTTCTCTCATCGATCGTGCCAATGGTTTGCTGTTCACTGGGGACACATATTATCCCGCGCCTATCTGGCTGTTCCGGCCGGAAACGAATCTGGACGCCTATGCCGCGTCAATTCGCCGACTAACCGCTCTCGCCCCACAGATCAAGTTGGTTTTGGGCGCACACAACATTCCAGTCGCGCAGCCTTCAGTATTGGCGCAACTGGTGACCGCTTTCGATGCGGTGCGAGCGGGAAAGGTAGCTGCGACGCCCGATTCTCCCGGCAAGGTTCTCTACAAAGTAGGGGACATCTCGTTCCTAATGCGCGCGCCGGCCGCACACTGATCGAGGATTCTCAACGCAGCCCGTCTTCCCCTTTAATCTGATCTTTCGTCAGTCCACCCACGCGCGCCAGCGGACGTCCGCTGTCAGTGACCGCAATCGCCACCATAATTTCGTTTGCCCGCGGCGCATCGTTCAGCCGCACTTCCATGCCGTCGAAGTGGCTGCGCACGAATGCTGCATCTTTGTGCCCGAGCGGAATATCGAGCACAACGCCCAGGCCGCCTCGCTTCTTGGATGACGGAATGAGCGCCGCACCCTTTCCCAGCACCCGCCGCACCGGAGTTCCCAGCTTCGGATGCAAAATGGCTGCAGCGTGTTCGAGTTCCCCGTTCTCGCCGACTGCTGCAGCCTTGCCGTAGCTCTCTGCCGACGGTCCGGAAATTCCGAGCGCCGCTACTGCCCGCGCAGTCAGTAGTTCGCCGAGTTCCTCTCCAATGGCTATCAACTCCGAAAGATCCTCGACATACTTTCCCGCACACGGATTTTCAATCACGGCTACTGCCGCCGCGCGCCGGGTCGGCGGAGAAATCTCACGCCCCATTTCGCGCTGCGTCTCTTCGACAAACGTCGCAATCTTGCGGATCTTCGCTTTCATGCTGTCGTCCTCAGTGTTTCGTCTTCACCGCAGCCCGTCTTCCCCTTTGATTTCCGAGGCTTTGAGACCGCCCATGCGGGCATGCACGCGCCCACCGGTCGTCATGACCAGAGCCAGCAGAATCTCATCCGCCCGCGGTGAGTCGTTCATCCCGACCTCCATCGCATCGAAATGGCTTCTTACATAGGACGCGTTGATATGCGTGATCGGAACATCGAGACGCGTTCCCGGCCCACCAACTTTTTTTGTCGAGGCCACAATCGCTTTGGCTCCGCCGAGAACTTCGCGCATCGCGTAGCCGCCCGGCACGTGCCAGAGCGCTCCGTGCTCGATCTCTCCTAGGGATCCAACGATCGCGCCTTTCCCGTAGCCTTCAACGATATTCGGATCACCCCCAAGGGCCTCGACCAACCTGCGCGCCACCTCCAATCCGAGAGGCTTCAAATCATCCATGAACCACTCGATGTTTGCGACATACAAGCCCGCGAAGGGATTTCGAATCACCGCAAGCGCCGCCGCGCGACGCAGCGGTTGCTCCGGAACCGGCCCACCTTCGTGAAAAATCTCTTCCACGCAGATACTTTTTTTTCGGACAACCACTTCAGGCATGCACCAGGCCTCTTTCGCGAACGGGAATTGTAATCAACCTAGATACTCCGACTTCTCCGACCACGCGCGTCTGTCCTTGCAGGCTCAACGCCGCCGACTGGATCAGCCCTATTCTCAGCAGCCGCTCCGCTGCCCGCGCACCCGCGGTCAGAGCGCAATTCACTTCCTTCAGCGTCAACTCGCCCACCGCCTGCGTTACTTCCCGATCTCCGAGATCGCTGTCAGGCGCAAGTTCGCACGCGGGAACGCGAAGGATGGCGGGATGCGAGGGCAGGTTCACTTCGTTGGCAATCATCGTGGCCGCGGCGTCGGCCGTAGCGGCCCTATCGGCAAGAACCGTAACCGCGTCGGCAATGCCCAAAGAAAAGCTGCGCCCGCGCCACCCGCTAGTGGCAATTCCGCGCACGGGGTCGGCTGCATGTACCGTAGTCGTACCGAGCAGCGAAGGACGGTCGGGCCTCTCTACCATGCCAACCACAAATTTCTCGCCCGGGCTCAGGTGCAGTGCAATGTCGCCACCATCGTTGACATACACGGACGAAAGGTCCGCGGCCGCAACCATCACAGCCAGAATCTCCTCCGCCACCGCGCCTGCCACCGCAGCCATCGGAGTGATGAAATATTCGGCAGCGTAAGGCATCACGGCCGCGACCATCCTGCGCGCGACTGCCCCTTGCGGCCACACCGTTTCCTGCGAACAAGGCTGCCGCAAGAATAAAAGCTCGCCGCACAACTCATCGAGCACCGTCACAAATCGCGCACCGGCAGCCCCGTACGCAGCGTCGACTTCACACGCCGGTCCGAAGGCCTCGAGGATGACGTCGATTGGTCCATCGTGCAGATGCAGTCGCCGTCCGTCAGGCAACAGCCGGATTTGTGCCCGCGGATTCATCGTTTCTTCGCCTTCACTCCATGCTCGAGCGGCCAGGGATTCTCCGAGTGCGCGGCCACCCTCCGGCGGTTCTCATTGGCTCCTGCGACCGAACTCAACGGACGCACCTGCTCCACATACCCGCCCAACGCAGCATAGTCGCTAAGCTTCAACGTGAATTCAATCGGAGCCACCAGCGCCGGCGTCGGCACATATCCGAAAGCATTCTGCGGCATGCGGCTCACGTCGGCCATGAAAGTGATCCCGCCACCCGGCCACACATAGACGGGCGCCCCGCCGCAGGTCACCCGAGTCAACGCGTCGCGTACCGAGTGCGTCAGTCTCACTGGATTGTCGGTCACCCCAGCCCGCAACGAACCTCCTGCCCCGCCCATAAACAACACTGTACACAGCGCCGGCTCGCAATTCTCCTTGATGCGAGCCACCGATTCGCACAAATCAGCGGGCAATTCTTTTTTTCGCGGCCTCAGATCCTCGTCCAGTTCGTAGTAGGAATAGTGCTCGCCCGTCGTGCTCACCATCAGCAAGCGCAACCCGGTCCACGCCTTCTTCGCATTGAACTTCCCGAGAATGGTCAGCGGGTCGTCCATATCGGTGCCACCCCAGGATGTGCCCGGCTCCGCGACCTGAAAATATCGACCCGGCGTGGAGCGCCGCCCCTTCAGCTTAATTCCCGTCTCCGGCACGCCGAGCAGCTTTCCCGCCTGATGTTCTGACAGCACGCCGGTGATGTGATCATCGACGACCACGACGTCATCCACTTTGCGGAACCACTGCTTGGCGAACATCCCAATCGTCGCCGAGCCACAGCCCACGCGCATGCGCTCTTCCTGCGCGCCGTCGACGATCGGCGGCTTGCCCGCCTGCACCACAACTTTCGCGCCATCATCGATCTTCAGTTCCACCGCTTTGCCGTTGCACAGGTTCAGCAGAGCGTCGCAAGTGGCCGTGCCTTCCTGCCGACTGCCTCCCGTCAAGTGCCGCACACCACCGAGCGACAACATCTGAGAACCATATTCACCTGTCGTCACGTGGCCTATAGGCTGACTTTGGGCACGCACCGTGCTGCACTCCGGGCCCAAATGCCGATCGGTGTCGATCTTCACCTTCACTCCGCAGTAACTGAAAATTCCTTCGGTCACCACCGTGACCATGTCGACGCCTTCCACCTGCGAAGAGATGATGAATGGCGCTGGCTTGTAATCGGGATACGTCGTACCCGCTCCAATCGCAGTCACAAAACTCTCGCCGTGGCTTCCTACCGTACCGTCCCAATCGCGTCCGTGCTCGAGAAACGGCACCACAGACTCGCCGCGTTCCAGCGCGCGATCGAGCACCACATGCGGATCAAGGCGCACCAACTTGCCTTCATGATTGCCATAGCGGTCGCACGATCCCGTACGCCCCGGCTTGATGTAGCAGAGCACAGGACATGCGTCGCACCGAATGGCGCCGTCAGCCACGCCCGCCTCCGTTGGCTTTAGCAAGAATGGCAGCGCGCACTCGGTCTGGCGTGGCAGGAATCTTGTGAATGCGCACGCCGACGGCATCATGAATCGCGTTGAGAATCGCAGGCGCCGTCGGAATCACGGCCTGCTCGCCGATCCCTTTCGCTCCGAATGGCCCCACAGAAGACGGGTCCTCGATCAAAATCGATTCAACAGGAGGGACGTCCCCTGCCGAGGGGATCAGATAGTCGTGCAGGTTCTCGCCCTTGCCCGGAAAGAATTCTTCCATCAGCGCCATCCCCAGGCCTTGCGCCACGCCGCCTTCGATTTGCCCCTCGATCAATGTGGGATTAATCGCGCGCCCCACATCATGCGCCGCCGTCACTTTCAGCACACGTACCGTGCCGAGGTCAACATCTACTTCGATCTCCGCCATGTGCGCACCAAACCCGAACACAGCGTACGGACTTCCCTGCCCGTTTTCATCGAGCGGACTCGTGGGCGGATCGAAGGTCGCTTCACAGGTAATCGCGTAGCCATGCGCATCAAGCGGCAACTCCGCCAGAGGGAGCGTTTTCCGCCTTCCATCGTCGAGGACCGCCACATTGCCTTCACCGAACTCGATTGCCGCGCCGGCACACGCTCCAGCCAGTTTCAAGATCTCAGCGCGCAACTTACTTCCCGCCATCTGCGCTGCTTTCCCGGTCACGAACGTTTGCCGCGATGCAGAGGTCTTGCCGCAATCGGGTGAAATCGCGGTATCGCCTGAAACCAGGTCAAACCGCGCCACAGGGGCATGCAAAGCATCTGCGCAGATTTGCGCGATGATGGTATTCGATCCCTGGCCTATGTCGACTGCGCCCTGATGCAATGCAATGCGCCCATCGCGCTTCAAGCCGATGCGCACCGTCGACGGATTCGGCAGCGACGTGTTCCCGCACCCATACCACATGCCCGCTACCCCGACGCCACGCCGCAGCGGCCCAGCCGCGTTCGCGTTGAATCTTCCTGCTTCCGCCCGCGCAGTTCGCCATCGCGGTCGCAATGCCTCGAAGCAGGCGCGGATTCCCACTCCCTCACCGAGCACTTGCCCCGTGACGGTTGGGCCATCGTCGTCCAAAGCATTCAGAATGCGAAACTCCAAGCAGTCCATGCCCACGCGATCGGCGAGATCGTCATAAAGCTGCTCCTGCGCGATCGCCGCCTGCGGCACACCGAATCCGCGAAACGCCCCGGCGGGGACAACATTCGTATGCACGGCGCGAGTCAGCGCGCGATAGTTGGGCACGCGATACGGCCCGGATGCATGCACCGGCACGCGTCCCGCCACGGTGGGTCCCCAGGATGAATATGCGCCTGTATTGAAGTCTGCCGCAAAGTCAAGCGCCGCGAGCTTTCCGTCGCGCATCGCTCCAGCCCGCAGTTTCATCCTCGACGGGTGCCTCTTCGTGGTCGACACAATCGATTCGGTCCGCGAATACACCATGCGCACCGGGCGTCTCACCTTCCATGCCGCGAGCGCAACAAACGGCTGCACCGAAAGATCGAGCTTCGCCCCAAATCCACCTCCGACCGCGGTCGGAATGATCCGCACATTCTCCGGTGCAATCCCCAGAATCTTCGCGATGTCGTCGCGATCCATATAAGGAGACTGCGTGCAGGCTTGAATCTCGATGCGGTCCCCGATGCGGCGCGCGAACCCGGCTTCGGGTTCGATGTAAGCATGCTCGACGAAGCCGGTCTCGTACTCGCCTTCGACGACGACGTCCGCTGCAGCAAGAGCTTTCTCCACGTCCCCGCAGACCACGCGGCCACGTACCAGAACATTTTCTTCGCGATGCGCATGAATTCGCGGTGCATCAACCGCCAGCGCATCGTCGATCGTGTTGAGGGCCGGCAATGCTTCCCAGCGCACGGGAAACTCAGCCAGATCGAGAGCCTCGAGCGCCACGGCCTCGCCGGCGACGGCAGCAACCGCTTCTCCTCGATATCGCGCTTCATTATGTGCGAACACAGGCTGGTCCGCATATCTGGGAATCACGCCATAACAATCAACTCCCGGCACATCCTTCGCCGTCAGAACGAACGCCACCCCCGGATGAGCCGCAATGAACTGATCCAGATCTCCGAACTGAAACCGCGCCCGAGGATGTGGGCAGCGAATCACGCGTACTCCCAGACTGCCCGCAGGCGTTTCATCCGCCCCGAAGATCTCCGTGCCTTCGACTTTCCTCTCGCCGTCAAGCCGTACCAGGCGCGCCCCCACGGCTGCCCCCGCCTCCGGTGATGTTTCGACACCCACGTTCGCGCCTGCTTCTACGATCGCGCTAATAATTTTCCGATAACCCGTACAGCGGCACAGCACGCCGCCGATTGCATCCATCACTTCGCTCTCGTTCGGAGAAGAATTCTTCTCGAGAAGCGCCGTCGCAGCCACTAGCATCCCCGGAGTGCAAGCTCCACACTGCGCGGCACCATGGGAAAGAAATGATTGTTGGAGGCTCCCGTTCAATGGCGAACGCTCTGCCAGCCCTTCGACGGTAGTGACCTCGCATCCTGCGACCTGCCCCGCAGCAACCAGGCACGCGCAAATCGGATCTCCATTCAATAGAACTGAGCAGGCCCCGCAGTCGCCCGCATCGCATCCCACTTTCGTTCCCGTCAATCCTAGATCGTCGCGCAGAACGCGCGACAGCCGGCGCGTTCCCACGACGGCAACGTCTACTTTTCGCCCGTTCACCGAGAACGAAATCAAGTCGCACCCCGCGATCGGCAACTTCTCCGTGGTCGCCATCTCAGCGGCCCCCCACGCCGGCTTCCAGCGCGCGCTGGACCAGAGTCAACGACGCATCACTCCTGTAGTCAGCGGTCGCGCGCACATCGTCAATCGGGGAAAGACATTTCAAATGCTCCGCCTTCACCACCCTGGCGATTCCCGTCTTCGCTGGCACGCCGACCAAATCTTGTTCCAAATCCCGCAACCGTCGTGCGGTCGCCGAACACGATCCCACAGCGACGTGGGCCTCGGCCACGCACCCGGCGTCATCCACCTGTACCACCGCCGCAACCATCGAAATGGAAATGACGAGATACCGCCGCGCTCCAAGTTTCAAGAAGGCCGAAGCCGCATCCTGCATGCGTCGCGGAACCAGCACCGCCGCCAGAATCTCATCCGCACGCCGCAACGTCTTTCGGTTTCCCGCGAGGAACTGATCGAGCGGCATGCGTCGTCTTCCCGCTGCTGACACCAACTCCACTTCCGCATCCAGCACGAGCAGAGGCGGAACGCCGTCGGCCGCCGGAGACGCATTACAAAGGTTCCCCGCCACCGTACCGCGGTTCTGAATCTGCACCGACCCTAGTTCCCGCGCCGCCGCCTTGAGCGCAGCGAAACATCGCGGCAGCGTGGCGCGAATCACATCGCTCCATGTTGTCAGCCCGCCGATCCGAATCCATTCGTTCTCGATGGAGATCCCGAGAAGCTCTCCCAGCGCGGTAATGTCGACGACGCGTCCCTGCGGCAGCCGCTCGCCCAGAGCCGGATAAAAATCCGTCCCCCCGGCCAGAATCTGTCCGCCGGGAGAAGCCAGCAGAGAGATTGCCTCATCCAGAGTTTTCGGCTTGAGATACAAGGAATTGGGCCCCCGAAACTGCACGCCACACACCGCTTTCAGAGTTTGTATATGAAGCCGAAGGGTTTGTACAGTAGACGTTAAGGCGGGAAACACACGCCGCATGTTAATTCTGTGTTCTAATCTCCGCGTCGTAGTTCTCGCACGCGATCATCCTCCGGAGAGACACATGATACGAACCTGCTTCAGGCCGTTCGCGCTCCTCTTCTTCGTTGTTCTCATACTCGTAAATTCGGTGTTCGCCCAGTCCCCAAACGCTCCTCCTCCCGATCTCGACGCCTACGTCGCTTCTTCGATGAAGACTTTCGACGTCCCCGGGATGGCGGTCGCGATCGTGAAAGACGGCAAGATCGTCGTCGCCAAGGGCTACGGCATCCGCAAACTTGGCGACCCCTCGGCGGTCGACGAATTCACGATGTTCGGCATCGGCTCCAACACCAAGGCGTTCACCACCGCTGCTCTCGCCACGCTGGTCGACGAGGGCAAACTTTCATGGGACGACCCCGTCTACCAGCGCCTCCCCGGCTTCGTCATGTACGACCCCTACGTCTCGCACGAGATGACCATCCGCGATCTGCTCACCCACCGCAGCGGCATGGGACTCGGCGAGGGGGATCTGCTCTTCTGGCCGCACTCCAGTTACACGCGCGAAGAAGTCATCTACAAGCTGCGCTTCATGAAACCGGCGTCCAGTTTCCGCAGTCACTACGCCTACGACAATCTGCTCTACATGACCGCCGGGCAGATCATCCCCGCGGTCACCGGCACTTCGTGGGACGACTACATTCGCCAGCGCATTTTCGCGCCGCTCGGCATGAATCATTCGAACGTCAGCAACCAGGCCTTCAAACCCGGCGACGACTACGCCTTCCCGCACTCCAACGTTGACGGCAAGCTGCAAGTGATCCCCTTCGGAGACCTGGGCAACGCCGGCCCCGCAGGCGCGATCAATTCGTGCGCCGCTGACATGGCGAAGTGGATGCAACTGCAACTGAACCGCGGAAGATTCGTCGACCGCGACGGCCATCTGTTCACTGAACAGCGTTCGAAAGAAATGTGGTCCGCCCAGACCATTCTTCCCATCGGCGATCCTCCACCGCCGCTCGCCGGGCTGAAGGCCAATTTCGCCGATTACGCGCTGGGCTGGGGACTGCGCGACTATCACGGCCGCAAGCTTGTCGGACACACCGGCGGAGTCGGCGGCTTCGTTTCGCGCGTCATGCTCGTGCCCGAAGAAAATCTCGGCGTCGTCGTCCTCACCAATGCCGAAGAAGATGGGGCTTTCGATTCCATTCTCTATCACGTGCTCGATCATTATTTTCACTTGCCGCCCACCGACTGGATCGCAGGCTACAAGACTCACAAAGACACAGAGGAGAAGGACGCGGCCGAGACCATGAAAAAGGCGGAGGGATCTCGGGACGTCAATTCCAAACCTTCTTTGCCCCTCGAAAAGTATGCCGGCGTTTATAAAGACGCCTGGTACGGACCGATCACCATCCGCATGGAAAACGGCAGCCTGGTAATTACCTTCGATCACACGCCCACCATGATCGGAGACCTGCAACCCTGGCAGCACGACACGTTCAAAGCACATTGGCGCGTGCGCACGATCGAAGATGCCTTCGTCACATTTTCTCTGAACCCCGACGGCACCATCGACGGTGCCAGGATGGCCGCGGTCTCGCCGCTCGCCGACTTCAGCTTTGACTATCAAGATCTGCTGCTGAAGCCGGCAGTGCAAGCAGCAAACAAGTAAGGGTGCCCCACCCTTGTCGCGCCGTTGCGACAGAGCTTGCCCTGAGCGAAGCCGAAGGGTGGGGATTTTGACTTCCGAATCCCCAACCAGCCACGTGGCCACTTCCGACAATCCGTCCCCCAATCCCGCCGGAGCCGTGCAGTCCCACAGCACTGCCCTGCGCAGAGAACTTGGCATTGCCGACTTGGTATTCGCCCAGATCCTTATCATCATCGTCCCCGAGTTCTACGGAACGGCCGTGAAAGCCGGCAACGCTCATGTAATTCTCTGGCTCCTGGCCATTCTTTTCTTCTTTGTCCCGCATGCTTTCGTCGTTGCGTACCTGAATCGCCTGATGCCTCTGGAAGGCGGCCTCTACGAATGGGCCCGGCTGGGGTTCAGTGATCGAGTCGGCTTTCTGACGGCGTGGAATATCTGGCTCTTGCAGACCGTGCAGGTATCCCAAATCGCGCTGGTAACAACGACCTATATTTCCTACGCCGTGCCGCGGGCCGCCTGGATCGCAACCAGCCAACCCGCGCTGGTCGCCACTTCTGTGGTGTTGATTGCGGTCATGATGCAGATCGCGCGCCTCGGCCTCGGCATCGGAAAGTGGTTGAGTAATGCGGGAAGCATTGTCACAGTTTTTATTTTAACGGTGCTCATCCTGCTGCCGTTTTTCAACGTCTGGCGGAGACATCTGCCCGCTTATCATCCGCTCCCGCTGGTCTTGCCGCCGATGACCCTGCTGAGCCTCAGCATCTTCGGCAAGATGACCTTCGGGGCTCTGTCCGGCTTTGAAACCGTCGCAATCTTTGCGGGAGAATCCCGCCACCCCGCACGCAATATCGCGCGCTCCATTCTTTTCACCGCTCCGATTATCGCCACCCTCTACATCCTCGGAACCAGCGCGATCCTGGCCTTCGTATCACCTGACGCGATCGACGTAATCGGGCCCGTTCCCCAGGCTCTGCGCAGCGGATTTTCAGGATTTAGCGAAGCCGGCCCCATCGTCGCTATCGCAGTCCTGCTCCTCTTGCTGAACTACCTCTGCTCTTACACGCTCTATTTCTCAGCAAACACGCGCTTGCCGCTGGTCGCCGGGTGGGACCACTTGCTGCCTCGCTGGTTCACGCGCTTGCACCCCACGCACCGAACTCCGGTGAATTCAATTCTTTTCATGGGAGGCGTGGCGCTGGCGTCCAGCACGGCAGTGCTCGTCGGAGCCGGCAGCCAGGAGTCGTTCATTCTGCTGCAGACCTGGGCCTGGACATTCTATGGCCTCGCCTATCTGGTGAAGTTCGCGATCCCGTTGGTCTCGCCGAAAGCAAAGGGATTGCGCCCGCGCGCATGGCTGCGCCTCGGAGCTGCCTCCGGCTTCCTCGTGACTCTTCTCTTTGTGCTGCTTTCGGTGCAGCCGGTGATTCCGGTCGCCAGCAAGGTGGGATATTTTGCGAAGGTCGTCCTCGTTGTGCTCGGGGCTAACGTCATCGGCTGGATGATTTATCGGGCGGGGCAGCGGAAGGAAAGCAGGATCGATTAAATTCTGGAAAGTGGGTCTTATGCCTTGGAATGGCTCGTCTTACTCAGGCCACTTCAACCCAGTTTGCTTGGATTCCTCTGTCTCAGCTCCCACCGGAATGTCGCCTACGTTGAGGTCGAGGAAGAAGTCTGCGCCGCGCAGAATTCTTCGAACTTCATCGTTCGTCACCGTCTGAATCCCCTCGTACCACTCCGGCAGGATTTCAAATGCAGGCTTCCGATCACGGACCAATCGGAGCGCAGCACCATCCCATAGAACCCTACCCGAAAATACGGCGGACTCAGAGTCCTCATCAGTGAGCCATAAGGCAAACGCCCGACCGTCCAACTCAATAATATTCATCTGTTCAATCGTATGTGGCTTATCGTTCCGAAGTTGTTGCACTCACCGCAAGAACACCTTCCCCGCATCCTCCACTCGCACGCCGGACTTCCGCCGCGCCCCCGTCCCTAGGTTGTAGGCTACGAGCACACGATCTTCAACGATCAGAATTTCCTTCTCGCTGATCCACCCCACTAGCGTCGCATGCGGCAGCAGCGTCACCTTTCCCGAAGCTTCCTGCAAGGTCATCACCTGCACCGCCGGCAGATCCGCCACGGCCTTGCGAATCCGCAGCAACTCCTCGGGATTCGCTTCGCCCGATTCCGTCAGCTGTAGGGCTTTGTTGGGCTGCGCCGTCGAAGCAATCGTCATGGCGACCAACCTCAAATCGGGCGACAGCTTCGCATTCGAGGTGTAGAAACTCACGTCATAGTCCGGATTCTTGTAGCTTGCGAGTTCGTCAAAGACCGTCCGCGCCTTGCCGTTTACCAGCACCAGCGTCTGATCGTTGCTCACGTTCGACCAGCCGCAGCAGCCCTTATCCGGGATCGCTTCCACGATGACGGTCCCATCGGATGACGCGTCGAGTACGCGCTGCAAAGGCTCGGCCATTGGCGTGGCCGTCCACTTCCCGCCGTCTTGCTGATAGCGCGTGGTCGCCTTGTATATCGCCTCAGTCTGTCCCGCGATAAACTGCGTCATCAGGAACAAGTTCGCCAGGCCATTCTCCGGCGTCCACAGCAAACCGTACGGGCAACTGTCCTCGCAGGTCCCGGTCGCGCACCGGCAATCGGGAAACTTCGACGTCGCCAGATCCTGCCGCCCCGCGCCGTTCAGGTCGGTCTGCCATGCTTGCCAAGTCGTCGTGGTGGAAAGGTCTACGCCCTCGCGTTGCAGTCGCCGCGCCTCGTTGGCGAACCAGAACAGATGCGCACCATCGGCTGCAAGATACGCCACCGGCGACGACTCGGCGACAGCGTGATTCGATCCCGCAACGGTTAGGTCGCGCTTCAACCCCTGATCGATCGTGGCCGCGCTGTGCCCGTTCCAAAACCATATTTTGTGCGCGGACTTGGCGTCGTCCTCAGAGAGCGGCAGCGATACAGGCGTTTCAAATAGAATTTGCCCCAGCCGGTTCACGGAAATATTTTCCGGCGACTGCACCGCCTCGGCTGGAACCTTCACCACCTGCTTCGCCGCAAACGTCGCCGGATCGTATTCGGCCATCTCACCTGGCGCGCGCAGTACCCAGAGCCGCTTCTCTTGCGCGAACAAGGGCGACGTCAGCAACAAGATCGCGCATAACCAATGCCACACGATTTTCATGAACGACCCTGAGATGCTCACCGCGCCTCAACCACCGGCAAGTCCACGAAGCTTGCCTGATCGGATGAATGGAAAACGCGCTGTGTTGCTCTCTTATAATCCCCCGGCTTAGCCCAGAAGATATTTGGCACAAACGTCTGCGGATTCCGATCGTACAGCGGAAACCAACTCGACTGCACCTGCACCATGATGCGATGCCCGGGCAGAAATACGTGGTTGGCCGTGGGCAACAAGAAATGATAGAGCAACGGCTTGTCAGGTGCGATCGCCTTGGGCGTCTCCAGACTCTCGCGATAGCGTCCGCGGAAAATATCCGCTGAAATCATTAACTGATATCCACCCATCTCTTCCTGAGATGCCACCTCATCCGGATAGACATCGATGACCTTCACGACCCAATCCGAATCCGTCCCGCTCGTAGATGCGGTCAGATTGACGACGGGCTGCCCGCTGATCTTCACCGGCGCCTTCAACACATCCGAGGTAAACGCCAGCACGTCAGGACGCCCTGACGCCTCCCGCTGATCGTCCACCAGCCACTGCGGCCACGTCAGGCGGCCACCATATCCCACGGGCTGACTCGGCCGCGGGCGATAGGGTACAGGCTTAGCCGGATCGGAAGCATACTCGTCATACGTCGCGTCCCCAGCCTTGGGCGCATCGAAGCCTGCCTTGAGCCCGGCCTGCAGGTACAAACGCGTTGGACGGATCGCGCACCCGCTGGTGCATCCCGCCGGCCACGACGGCAACCGCCGCCATGTATTCGTCCCCGTCTCAAACGCCGTCACCGGAGCCACATCCGCTTTCGGCGCGCCGTCTTTCAAATACTGATCGAGAAATGGCCGTAGAATATTCTCGCGGAAATAGAGTCCCGTATCGCTATTAAATTTCAATGCCCCGAGTGTGCTGCCGTCGCCAATCTCCTGGCCATGATGCCACGGACCCATCACCAGAAACACCTTGTCGTTATTCGTATCCTTCGGCTTGATAGCTTTGTAAACCGCGGTCGCCCCGTAAATGTCTTCCTGATCCCACAAGCTGTCGACCAGCATGACCGGCACTTTCAGCGGCTGCGCTGCCAGGATCTTATCCATCGCCTGCTGTTGCCACCACGCATCGTAGCTGGGATGCTCCAGCAATTTCCGCCAGAATCCAACTTGCTCCAAACCATGTCGCTTTCCCAGTTCGCCCGCCGACCCCGCCTGCATGTAGACGTCGTAATCGTCGAAGTGATCGGTCCACCACTGCGCGCTGTTGTCACGCGTCGCCTCCTGCTCCCAGATGTACGGGATGTTCTGTTCCCGGAACGCACCATGGTGAAACCAGTCATCGCCCATCCAGCCATCGACCATGGGATTCATCGGCACCGAAACTTTCAGCGCCGGATGCGGATTTACCAGCGCCATCAGCGGTAGAAAACCGTCGTACGAGATTCCGAGAATGCCGACCTTCCCATTGCTCTCCGGCAAATTCTTCACCAGCCAGTCGATGGTGTCATACGTGTCGGTCGCATGATCGACTGCCGTCGGATTCAGCGGCCCATGCAGCGGCCGCGTCATCACGTAGTCGCCTTCCGAGCCGTACTTCCCGCGCACGTCCTGCACCACGCGGATGTATCCGCCTTCCACAATCACGTCCGCGGCATTGTCGTATCCGTTCAAAATCGGTCCCAGGTGCGAACTCTGCGCGTGACTCAATTGTGCGCTGGCGCTATACGGCGTCCGTGTCAGCAAGATGGGCGCATTTTTTGCGCCTTTGGGAGTCACGATCACGGTGTGCAACTTCACCCCGTCGCGCATGGGGATCATCACTTCGCGCTTCATGTAGTCGAAGCTCTCCGTCTCTGGCTCGAGGTTGGCTGGCGTTTCGCTAGGCAAAGAATCGGCCGATGCAGGAGTCTGCGCAGCCGAAGAGCCTAAGAGCACTGAGCCTGCGAGAAACAGCGTGAGGTAACCCACGGCACGAACGCGGCGGAACATGGTCATGAAAGGTTTCCTTGGATGTGGCGGAAATAGTCGCTGGTCAAACGGTTGCTTGCCAAACAGCACCGGGCACCGCATGCCTTGATCAGTCTCATTTCTGGCGTTGTCCTAGTCTTTCATGAAACCGCCCGAAAAACGCCCCAGCGTCGGTAGCTTTTTTCTCTTTTCCGAAGAAAAACAAACTCCGTGTCGAGAGTGCCGCCGAAAGTGATAGGCTACCGCAACCTCACCTCCGCGTGAGGACGGTCCGGGCCCGAGGCAAAAGCCGCAGTGGTTGCCTTATAATGACCGGGGTTCAGAGCGGCTTTCGATGGAGCGGGAATCCGTCGCATCCGATTCACCGCATGGTTTTCGCGGTACCAGGGTTCCAACAAGCAGTTCGCTGCTCCTCTATGGCCGTAGACGTGAAAACTCCAAAGCCCGGAATCGAAGCGGCAAGCCTGACCGACGTCGGTCGCCAGCGCTCCAATAACGAGGACTCTTTCCTCTACTGGGAGCCCGACTCCGACGCTGACTTCCGCCTCAAAGGCCGGCTCGCCATCGTCGCCGACGGCATGGGTGGATACGAAGGCGGACAGGAGGCGAGCCGCCTTGCCGTCGAAACCGTCCGCAGCGTCTACGACAACGCCTTTGGCGGTAGCCCGCAAGAGACGCTGGTCGGCGCTATGGAAGCCGCGCACCAGAACATTCAGCGGTTTGCCCAGGAACATCCTCAGTTCTACGGCATGGGGACCACCTGCACCGCGCTCTCCATCGTCGGCAACCAGCTCATCTTCGCCCACGTCGGCGACAGCCGCCTCTACCTGATTCGCGGCGAGTCCATCTCCCGCCTCACGCGCGATCATTCTTATGTCGGACGTCTGGTCGAAACCGGCATCGTCCGCTCGGAAGACGCCGAGTCGCACCCACAGCGCCACATTCTGACCGCAGCCCTGGGTTCCGGTCGCGACGTGACTCCGCACATTCCCGAGCATCCAACACCGTTGGATGAAGGTGACATCCTTCTGCTGTGCACCGACGGCCTCTGGGGCGTTGTCAGCGACTCCGACCTCGCGCGCGTCGTACAGAACAATCCACCAACGGAAGCTTGTCAGAAGTTGGTAGCGATGGCTCTGGATCGCGGTGGCCCCGACAACATCACTTTGCTGGTGCTGCGAGTTTCAGCGTAGCCGGTGGGTCTTCGCCTACCCCGCACGAATCTCTTCCCTTAGCGCTCTTGTTTACTAAAGCGCGATAGTCAGTCGGCTCTCACTCCGGGCACATGGAGTAAACTCCAATGCTAGATCAGCAAGGCAACGTAGTGAGTTCAGCTACATTCTCACTTTGTGATCGATCGCGGAGAGTGGGCAATGGTGCGCTTCATCGAAGCATCCTCACTTTTTTGCGGACTCTAGCAACCGCAGTTCTCGCGAGCGGACTGCTCTGTCTCGCGCAGAATGCAGACGAAAACGCGCACCAAGCCGCGCCCGTCCCTCCTCAGCCGGTCCTGAGCCAAGCTCAAACCGAAGCTCCATCTTTCACGTTCAAAGTAATCACGCGCATGGTCATTGTGGAGGTCATCGTTCGAGACGCGGCAGACAATCCCGTTCGAGACCTCACCGCTAAGGATTTGCGCGTCTCCGAGACGATTGGCGATTCGAAGGAACTGCCACAGAAGATTGCTTCGTTGCGCCTGGTAACCGAACCGGTAGGCCAGCACAAAAACAATTCAAAAGGAATCGTTTTGGGCTGGCTACACAAGTCGTTCTGCGCGCTCACCGGAGCCTACGAACTCTCCTATTACCTTTCACCTGACAGTCGCAAGGACGGCCTGCACCGTATTTCGGTGACCAGCACCCGCGACGGCTTGACACTGTATTTTCGCCCCGGCTACAGAATCGAAGCGGACAAGCCTGCGGAAGTGCGCGCGGGAGAACTGGCCGACAAGAAGACCACTGCGCAAGCGGAAGAGCAGCAAGCCTTGGATGATGAGCGCAACAAGCATCCAGAACTGGAACTGGCGCTGATCGCCTGTTACGACACCCTGAATACCACAACATTCCAGTTGAGTCTGCAAAAAGTACACTCCAAAGAAGCAGGGGAAGCGTACGAGTTCGTCGTGCCGGGCAGCTATTTTGCCTCGCTCCCTGCGGCCGACCGCACCCGCCCCACGCAAGTGGATTTCTCGCTGTGTACGTTCCAGAATGACGGACATCCGATTCTTCACTTTGAAGGAACTGTCCCAGCTGGGACGAGTCCGGAAGAGTACCAACTCATGGCCGAGCGCGGCTTCGCGCACGCCATCAGCTTCCAGGCACAACAGCCGAATGTCTATGCCTTGTCCGCTCGGCTCGTAGTTCGTGATCGCAACACTGGAGCGTTGGGTTCGGGCGAAATCCTGTTGCTTCCCCTGGGCAGAAATCCATTCTCGGCGCCCATCCCGGAGGGTCAGACAACATCTCTATTCGGAACGACGAAGCAGGATTCGCCCCTGGCCTTCTGCGGAGACGTCTATCAATTGCCACCCTGGACGACGCACCTTCCCCGCTTCTCAGAGTTCGACGCCGTGGCACCGATCTACACGACTTCTCTCGGTGTTTACTCGCGCTTCTTCACGCTTGGCATTCCTGGCGTGACCAGCCGCACCGAGTGGTTTGGCGTGAACTATTGGGGAGTCTTCGGCGTCGATCGTCCGGGCAGATACCAGTTTCACCTGCTGTCGGACGACGGCGCAAAAGTCTACGTGGATGAAAGACTCATCGTGAGCGACGACAGCCTGCATCCACCGCAGGGCTCTCGGGCCAAGATCCAGCTCGAAGTCGGTGCACACGATATTCGAATCTCGTACTTCCAAGGCCCTCGGACCGAGGTGGCGCTGGTGCTGCTGGTGAAGCCTCCAGGACGATCCTGGCGATTGTTTGATACAAGAGATTTCCCGGCGGACCCGGCGGCGCAAAGAAAGAAGTTGACCGCGCCGGAAGAATGACGTTTCCCGGTCTGCGGTCGCCCAACCGAGTTTCCAGCGCCGAGGTTACCTTTCCTGCCTCGGAACTGCAATCTGTTGCACATTGAGTTCTCGCCCCGCGACACCGCAACTTCTAACCCATTGATTTCACGAATGTAATTTTCTGCGCGACTTTGCTTGAAATGGAATTCCGCTTGCAATGTCGCTTATGCTAATAATGTCTATTACGTCTCTAGACTTTATGGAATAATTCGCCTATGAAGATCTCCCAAAAAGGTCTGTACGCCCTGCAAGCCATGATGATGCTCGCCCGGCATCACCAACAGGGAGCCATCAAGATCCGCGACATCGCCTATGAAGAGGCGCTGCCGGAAAAGTTCCTCGAACTGATCCTGCTCGAACTCAAGAATGCCCGCATGGTGGAAAGCGTGCGCGGCGCCAAGGGCGGCTACCAATTACGCCGTGACCCTGCTGAAATTGATCTCAGCGAGATCATCCGCCTCATTGACGGCCCACTCGCGCCTTTCGGCGACGCCGAGCAATTGCGTGAACTGATCGACCGCGATCTTCCTCACCGCTCCCTCTATCAGGTCTTTCTCGATGTCCGCGATGCCGCCGCGAAGATCCTTGACAACACCACGCTGGCTGACTTGATCCACGACGGTCCGCGTTCTGGCAAGAGCGCGAAACGCCAGAAGGACCATAAGAAAAATCCCGCCCGCATCCTTCCCATGGTGGTCGGGGGCCGCAAAGGTGAGTAAAAGCTCCCTGCTGGGATTTCTGCTCTGCCTCGCGACCGTAGCTCCCGCGTGCGCTCAGGGTCCCGTTACCACGATGCGCGTCGGCGCATTCCCCAATATCACCCACGCGCAGGCCATGGTGGGCAAAGCCAACGGCTGGTTCGAAAAGGCTATGGGCCCGCAGGTCAAAGTTCAATGGACCGGTTTCAACGCCGGACCTTCCGCCATCGAAGCTCTGTTCGCCGGAGCCATCGACATGACCTACGTCGGCCCCAATCCGGCGATTAACGGCTACGTTCGCTCCAATGGCGAAGCTCTTCGCGTTGTGGCCGGAGCGGCCAGCGGCGGAGCTTCCCTGATTGTGCGCAGCGATTCCGGCATTAACAAGCCGGAAGATTTCCATGGCAAGCGCGTCGCCTCGCCGCAGTTCGGCAACACGCAAGATGTCGCCCTGCGCAACTGGCTCAGGAACCACGGGATGAAGACCAACGACAAGGGCGGCGACGTGCAAATCGTCCCCATGGCGAACCCCGACCAGTTGACGCTCTTTCTGAAGAAAGATCTCGACGCCGCTTGGGCTCCAGAACCATGGGCGACGCGCCTGATTCATGAAGGCAACGGACGCCTCTTCGTTGACGAGCGCACGCTTTGGCCCAATGGACAATTCGTCATCGGGCTGCTCGTCGTGAACACCAAGTTCCTCAACGCTCATCCCGACTTGGTGAAGAATTGGATCCGCGCCAACGTCGAATTAACGGACTGGATCAATGGCCATCAACCTGAGGCCAAGAAACTTCTGAACCAGCAGATCCAGACCGAGACTGGCAAAGCCCTGCCTCCGGTCGTTCTCGACGAAGCATTTTCCCGCATGCAGGTCACCTATGATCCGCTGCACACGGCGCTGAGCACGGCCGCCCAGCAAGCCTTTGACGACGGATTTCTCGGCCGCCAGATGCCTGATCTCTCCCGTCTCTACGATCTATCGCTCCTCAACCAGGTCCTCGCGGAAAAGGGACGAAAGGCCATGCAATGAGCACGAACGTACAGAAGCTCCCCAGCCATTTTCCGATTCCTGTCGGACCGGGTTTGGATTCCCGCTTCCCTGCTCACTCCGGCTCTCCTGGAGGTAAGGTAAGCCCCATCTTTACTGGTCGCCCCGCGCGGAACGTCTCGCCGGAGATTTCTAAGGTCGGCCTCAACGAGATCTGCCTCAGCTACCGCACCCAGAGCGGAGAGCGCCTGCTGGCTCTCGACAACATCAACCTGCAGGTGCGTGCCGGAGAATTTGTCTGCATCGTCGGCCCCTCCGGTTGCGGCAAGTCCACGCTCCTCCACCTGATCGCGGGCTTGCAACCCCAGACCTCCGGACAGATCCTGATCGATGGCAGGCCTGTGCAGGGACCGGGCACCGACCGCATCCTGATCTTCCAGGAGCATGGCCTGTTTCCGTGGCTCACCGTGGGCCAGAACGTCGAATTCGGCATGAAGCTGAAAGGCCTCCCCAAGGCCGAACGCGAAGAGAAGACCCGCTATTACCTGCGGCTCGTACATCTCGCCAAATTCAAGAAGAGTTACATCCACCAGCTTTCCGGCGGCATGCGCCAACGCGTGGCCATTGCTCGCGCTCTCGCCACCGAGCCCGACGTCCTCCTGATGGACGAACCCTTCGCCGCGCTCGACGCGCAGACCCGCGACCTGTTGCACGATGAATTGGAGCGCATCTGGAGCGAGAGTGGACGCACCATCATCTTCGTGACGCACAACGTCCGCGAGGCCGTTCGCCTCGGCGATCGCGTCGTTCTACTTACGTTCCGCCCCGGCCGCGTGAAGAGCGAGTTTCTCGTGGAACTGCCGCGCCCCCGCCATCTCGAAGATCCGACCGTCGCCCGCGCCGCCCGGGAAATCCTCGATGAACTGCGCGACGAGATTAACCGCTCGCTCGAAGCGGAATACAACGAGGGAGTCAAGCCGCGCATAAAGTCGGGAGTCGAGGAGGTTCGCCTATGAAGCGCGCTGCCCGCTACATCATCTTCTATGCCGCTCTTCTCGGTCTGTGGACGCTTCTTGCCGAACTGAAGATCTGGCCGCCGTATCTGTTCCCCACGCCCTGGGGTGTCGGTCAGGCTCTCTATGCCGGATTCCAGGATCAGAGCTACTGGATCGCGATCCGCGTCAGCATGCAGCGAGTCCTGATTGGATACGGCATCTCCGTCGTCCTCGGCATGATCCTCGGCCTTGGCGTCGCCAGCAACGAGTTCCTCGAAGAAACCATGGGTGGGTTGCTGGTCAGCCTGCAGAGTCTGCCCAGCATCTGCTGGTGGCCGCTGGCCCTGCTCTGGTTCGGGCTCAATCAGAATGCGATTCTCTTCGTGGTGATTATGGGCTCGCTGCTCTCCGTCACGCTCGCCATGGAAGACGGCCGTAAGCAGATGCCGAAGATCTTCGGCCAGGCCGGACGAAACCTTGGAGCCAAGGGATTCAAGCTGTTCTGGTATGTGTTGCTTCCAGCGAGTCTTCCCTTCATCGTTTCTGGACTCAAGCAGGGCTGGGCCTTTGCCTGGCGCTCGCTGATCACCGCCGAGATGCTTTATCTAAGTCTCGGACTCGGCCAGGTCCTCATGATGGGCCGCGACCTGAACGACATGAGTTCCGTCATCGCGGTCATGATCCTGATCATTGCCATCGGCTATGTGGTCGACGGCATCGTCTTCAAAGGGATGGAACGTCATCTGCAAAATAAGTGGGGCCTGACGCCCGCCACCTAAAACTGTCGGGGAGCCCGCGCCATTCCCGAAACCAGCTTGCTTAGAAACGAAGAAAAGTTTCGCTTATATATTTACAAGTATGTCTATCATATTTATAGTGATGCTTCAAGAAACGGACTGACACGAACGATTGCAATGAATTTACCGCCCGCGACCGAACCGTTTCGTTTTGTACCCCCCGGCGAAGTAGCAGTATCACGAGCAAGCCTAAAGGAGAGGACTGTACTTCCATGAAACTCAACCGGAACCTGCTCTTCACAGCCTTGGCTCTGGCGGCACTGACCGCGAGCGCTTGGGCACAGACCAAGGTAGCCTCGAACGCTGCGTCCGCGAACGGATCGGCGGCTTCAGCGCTGGCCCCTGCTCCGGTGACCGCAGCCGATATCGAGGAATTAAGAGCAGCCCTCGCCGCGCAGCAACGGCAAATCGAGGCGCTGCAGGCACAATTACAATCCAAAGAGCAGGCGCAAGGGCAGGTTCGATCCGCCAGCCTTTCAGCGGCACCGCTGTCTGCCGCTCCTTCTGTCACGGCATCCCCTGTCGCGACACGGCCTTCCGGTGGTATCGCAGCAGCGGATTCGCCTACAACCATCGCATCCAACCTCCAGGACACTCCAACCCAGAAGAGCCAGCAGAATGCGGGCAGCTCCGATGAACGCATTCGAAATCTGGAAAGAGAAATCCAGGGCCTCGGCCCGATCTCGTTCAGCGGCGACGTACGTCTTCGCGGCGAGCCCTTCTTCGGAGGCCCGACGGATCAATCGATGGATCGCATGCGCGCCCGCATTCGTGCCCGCTTTAATGCCGTCGCCACCCTGGGCGAGCAATTCCGCGCGGGCCTAACGCTCGCCAGCGGTGACATCAACGACCCCACTTCCACGAACCAGACTTTGACCGGCTTTTACTCTCGCAAGGCTGTTGCTCTCGACCAAGCCTTCGTCGAGTTCAGACCGAAAGACTTCAAGCCGCTCACGTTGGTGGGCGGCAAGTTCCGCTATCCCTGGTACAACACCGAACTCACTTGGGATAAAGATCTGAATCCTGAGGGTGTCGCCGAGAGCTTGGCGTTCAACCTGGACACGCCTGTCCTGAAGCGGATTGCGTTCATCGGGTTTCAATTGCCCTTCGCCGAGATGGCTGGCACCGCACCCACGGACAAGAGAATTACCCAGCAGATTACTTATGGCGGCCAACTGCAGACAAATTGGCGGCTTGCGTCATGGCTGAACCTCAGCGCTTACGCCGGCTACTATGACTACCGCGGCACCGATTCGATTGCCCTGGCTCTCGCTCGTGCCAGCACTAAGAATCCTCAGACTCCATTTTCGGGCTATCTGCCGTTAACGTCCGGGAACCCCGTTCAGGACTCAACCTACACCACCACCGCGACGACCATCATCACGGTAAACGGAACAGCTTATCCGACTGGAGTGACATCCATCAGCAACGCACAGTTTGCCTCGAAGTTCGGGCTGTTCGACACCATCGCTCGCCTCGACATCAATACTGGACATCCTCGGATCCCCATAACGTTCATCGGGGACTATGTTCAGAACACGGAGGCCTGCGGCAATCTTCCCAACATCGCAGCCGCCCCAACGAACACGGCCACGACTACGTATAAGCAGACCCTCAACTCTCCCTGCAATTCGCATTACCGGCGCGGATACTGGGCGGAAGGAGATGTGGGACGCCTGGAGAAGAAGGGTGACCTGCAGTTCGGATATACCCGCATCTACATCGAACGCGAAGCGGTGTTGGGCAACTTCAACTACAGCGACATTCGCCAGGGCACGAACGTTACGCAGCACCGGTTCACGACCTTCTACCAGTTCGACCCGCGCGTGCAGTTAGGCTTCACCGCCCTGGTCGGACGTCCGCTCGGGACCACCGAGCCTTGGCTCACACGCTTGCAGTTCGACACGATTTACATCTTCTAACTGGCTTTACCGCCCTTACCCTTTTCGGGGGGCACAATCCACTCGGAAGCCACCGGCCCGGTTTTGGCACTCTCCTTTACCGGACCCGCGGTGCTAACTTATTCCTTGTTGGGCCTGGCATAGGTAGTCTGCTAAATAAGGCTATGAACTCAAGACGCGATTTTCTGAAGCAAATGTCCGGAACGGTGCTCGCGGTTGGCGCTGCACCTACTTTCTTGTCGTGGGCGAGCAGCGCGCAGAGCGGCACGATCGACGTTCCGGGGGCAGATGGAATGATCGTCCGCTCCTTACGATTCGTCGATCTGGAAACTCCGGTCGAGTACTTCAATACCTGGCTCACTCCAGTTTCTCGATTCTTTGTTCGTAACCACATGCACGAACCCAGTGAACTCAACGCAGACGACTGGCGGCTCACGGTCGGCGGAGAAGTGGGGAAGCCTTTCACGCTGACGCCTGCCGACCTGTCAAAGATCGAGACTCACTCCGTGGTCAACACGCTCGAATGCGCTGGCAACGGGCGCGGGATGCAACGCCCGCAAGTGCCGGGCATTCAGTGGGGCAAGGGAGCAGTGAGCACGGCGCGCTTCTCGGGTCCGCGATTACGAGACGTCCTGCAGCGCGCCTCTGTCAAGAGCACAGGCAAGCACGTCATGTTCCGCGGACTCGATGAGGTCCCTGGCAAAGTTCCGCCGTTCATTCGCAGCATTCCCATCGAGAAGGCTTTCGACACCGACACCCTCATCGCTACGCACATGAACGGTGCGCCCCTTACCAGGCATCACGGCTTCCCTGCGCGAGCACTCGTCCCGGGTTGGATCGGCGCTGCATCGTGCAAGTGGCTGACCGAGATCAAGATCCTCGATTCGGAATTTGTCGGCAACTTCATGAGCCCGGCCTACCGCTTCCCGAATCAGCCGGGCAAACCAGGTGAAGCTGTGAAGCCCGAAGACACTCACCCGCTTACAGCGTTGAATGTGAAGTCGGTGATCGCGGGGCCACTCGACGGCGCTAGCCTCAATCCGGGGAGGATTGTGGTCCGTGGCGCCGCATGGGCCGGTGAGGCGGACATCGTCAAGGTCGAAGTGTCGACTGACGGCGGAGGGAGTTGGAATGCGGCGGGGCTCGGGCGCGATCACGCCCACTATGCATGGCGGCTCTGGAGCTACGAGTGGAAAGCGAAGGGCGGCGCCTACACCATCATGTCGCGGGCTACTGACTCGCAGGGACGAACTCAACCCGCGGCTCCCGTATGGAATCCCAGTGGGTATCTGTACAACGCCGCTGATGAGGTGAAGATCCGTGTCTCATAGAACAACAGCTGCGTCGTCCGCGTTGCTGACGGTGATCGTGTCCATCCTTGCGCCGGCGTGCTGGGCACAGTCTGACAGCGCGCCCCAAGTGCGGAGTCGTCTGCAAAAGCCGGCCCAGGTCAGCTTTGCCGCGCCTCTGCCGGACGGGCCAATGGCGGCGAAAGCATCGACGGCGTGCACGGAGTGTCACGAGGCACGGATCATCCTGCAGCAGCGACTCAACAAAGCGGCGTGGGCGAAGGAAGTCGACAAGATGGTGAAGTGGGGAGCGGTCGTCGAGGCCGGCGACCGCGACGCGCTGATCGAGTACCTGAGTACGAACTTCGGGCCTGATCAGCCGGCGGCCGAAGCCCCGAGGACGTCGACCGAGAAGGCAGTCGGGAAGAACAGCGAGAAGAAGACGGCCAAGTAGCGGGCGACAAAGCAAAGCGCCACCGACCCAGTGTCCGCAGGGATTCCAGACGCTACGGCAGCGCTGCCATTTCAGAGCCCAAACCGATGCGACAAGTATAGAAATTGAGATGCACTACTAACAGTGCATTCCTAGGTGCCGGGCAGTTAATACCATGAAAGTACTCGACTTATGGCTTTTCCTCAGTGCCCGCGGTGTCCTCTGTGGTGGAAGGCTTTTCCGGGCGTAGGAGCGGGAACAGAATCACGTCGCGGATGGTGTGGGAGTCGGTGAAGAGCATACACAGGCGATCGACTCCCACGCCCACACCTCCTGCCGGCGGCATGCCGTAGGAGAGAGCGCGGATGTAGTCTTCGTCCATCTGGTGGGCTTCGTCGTCGCCGCGATCGCGTTCTTTGAGCTGGCCTTCGAAGCGGCGGCGCTGGTCTTCCGGATCATTGAGTTCGCTGAAGCCGTTCGCGATCTCCATCTGGCCGGCAAACATCTCCCAGCGTTCGGTCCAATCGGGCTCGTCCGGCTTCTGCTTTGAGAGCGGCGAGATCGCAGTGGGATATTCGTAGATGATCGTGGGCTGCGTGAGGTGTTCTTCGGCGACCGCTTCGAATAGGGCGGCGATATTCTTCCCTGCCGGAGCGTTGGCTTCGTAAGCCATGTGCGAGTGAGCGGAGTTGAAGTGTTCTATCAACTTCTTGACGCCTTCGTTCGTGGCAAAGTCGCTCATCTCCGGTTTGGCGCCAGCGGCTTCCGGCCAATACTGAATGATGGCTTCGCGCATGGTCATGCGCTGCCAGTTGGCCCAGTCGATCTCCTGCTCGCTCCACTTCGTTTTTGTACCGCCGGTTACGTCCTTCGCGGCCTGGGTGATAATCTGCTGCGTCAGGTTCATCACGCCCTGGTAGTCGGTGTAGGCCTGATAGAACTCGAGCATGGTGAACTCGGGATTCCAGCGCCATCCCAGGCCTTCGTTGCGGAAGTTGCGGTTGATCTCATAGACGCGGTCAAGGCCGCCGACGACCAGGCGCTTCAGATAAAGCTCGGGCGCGATGCGGAGATAGAGATCCATGTCGAGCGTGTTGTGGTGGGTGACGAAGGGGCGCGCGACGGCGCCGCCGGCGATGGGCTGCATCATCGGCGTCTCGACTTCGACGAAGTCGTGTGCGTCCAACGTGCGGCGCAGAGACTGTACGAGCTTGGTGCGCTGCAGGAAGACTTCCCGCACTTGCGGATTCATAACCATGTCGACGTAGCGCTGGCGGTAGCGCAGCTCGACGTCGGTCAGGCCGTGCCACTTCTCGGGAAGAGGCAGCAGGTCTTTGCTCAAGAAAGTGATCTCCTCGACGTGGACGCTGAGTTCTCCGGTGCGGGTGCGGAACAGATATCCGCTGACGCCGATGTGGTCGCCAAGATCGAGTAGTTTGTAGAGTTCGAAACCCTTGTCGCCGACAGCATCTTTCTTGACGTAGATCTGCAACCGCTTGCCACCCTGCTGCAGGTGAGCGAATCCGGCCTTGCCCATGAGACGGATGGCCATGAGGCGTCCAGCAACGCGAACGTTAACGCGCGCCTGGTCCAACTCCTCGGCGGTCTTGGGCGTGTGGTCAGCCAGGATCTGCTCGATGGTGTGGGTAAAGTCGTACTTGCTGCGGTAGGTGGCCTGTCCCAGCGCCTCAATCTGCTTCAACTTCTCGCGGCGCAGGTGATAGATGTGGTCGTCGAGTGCCAAGGGAATCCTTTTGCTGCTGGTGATGGAAGGGAGATTATAAACAATGGGTTGAGATGGGCTGAGGGTGGTTCGGTCCATGCTTCGGTCTGCGGGTCGAGCATGTAATTTTTTTTTAGCGATTGAGGCAAAATCCTGATTCTGTTGTAGTTACGGAAAGGGTATCGGCCGGAGTCCGCGCAAAATCTCGAATCGAAAGAAGTTGCGGGTAAAATCTTGCGGAATAAGGAGTTAGCGACATAGTTTGGGCCGGCCAGTAGCGGCGCGATTTGCATCTGGATTACGCGCATGAATCCATTGTCCGCTTTCTATTTGCTCGGTCAAGGTTGTACGTCACAATCGGACGGCTTTTTATTGTGCAGAACCGCTCGATGATTCGGTTCATTTTTGACATTCCCGAAAAAGCGCGACTAGAGATTCGCCACGAGGAGGCAACATGGAATTTGTAATGTTTGAAGATGTGGATGGCCTGGAGGTGTTTGTGAACCCCGAACGGGTGATTTGGGTGAGAGAATACTCCAACCAAACTACGGTGATCAGCTGCGGACATGATGATAAGTTTGCGGTTCGCCTGGCTCCGGCTCATGCCGTGGCGGCGTTAGGCAAGTCGGCTCGCTGAACGGGAGGATATGTATTGTTTGATGGCAGCGGTCGGTTTTCCCCAAGAGATTTCAAGACAGATCCCTGTTTCATCAACGCAGTCAGAGAGGAGGCCTTTGTCTAACGATCTGTGTTTAAAAAATCAACAGCCATCGATCGGATTCTGGAAGAGGGGACGAATTTTTCTTGACTAGTTGACGGTCAGAAATCATCATGTCGAGCAACCGGGGGCGCGCGATGACACCTCACATCTGCTATTTATTGTAATTTCTAAAAATCCACCGTCCAAACTGTGCACACTGTATGGCTCGCCTAACCTGCGGGGAAGAATTGCGAAAGAGGCTGGAAGAGTGGGAAGAGTTGAATGGAGGGACGCGGCTGCCTTCACTTGAGAACAAGGATTCAAGAGGCGGTGAGCGCTTCTCGGCGCGCGGCATAATCTGCGAAACCGTGCGATGGTGCTCATCGAGTAATTGGGCAGACCGGATCAAGGCATTACGTCACTCGCTGACACACACGATCACGCAATCCGGGTGGAACCGCTCCCCACTCAGCGGCCATACTTCAATCGAGTACTTACCCGATTTGCTCAGGTCATACTGCTTGGCGACACACATCGGTGCGCAGAGCCGTCAGCCTCGGCTACGATGTGACCTTAGCGGAAGATGGGCACTTAACAGCAGACTCCGAGTCCCTGACGTTCGATCAGATCATTGCTCATCACAACGCGCTCCTGGATGGTTTCGATGCGGGGGAACACACGGTGCGCGTCGAGCCCTTAGAGCGAATTTCGTTGTAATCCGTCTTGCATTCACGTTAGCAAAACCAGGAGGAACCCATGGCATGATGGTTGGCGGCTCGCTGATTCTCGCCGATATTTATTGCAACGGGGCGGGAGTCGAGCGAGAAATCCCGATACCGTCTGCTGAAGACCATCCAGTAAACTGCCGGTCAAGCGTGTATTAAAGTTCGATGGGTCGAATCGCACGAAATCAGGAGATCGTTCCGATGCGGCGTAGAGACTTTTTAAAGAGTACTGTCGCGGTTGCCGTGGCTGCAGAACTTGGCATGGGGAAAGGGCAGGCGAAGGTTCCCGCGCACAACTGGGGCAACTACGATTTCGGCTCCGGACCACAGGTGGCCGATCGCCTTAATCAGGGTCCGTTTCCGCAATACCCACCGGATGCTGTCATTCCCACCGACGATGTGGTGATGACCACGACTCGTTCGGAAGACGTCGTGGCGAACTATGGCAAGGGACTGGTCACCTATATCACGGCCGATAGTGGGACGGAAGAGATCAAGTCAGACAATATTCCGCAGGCGATCGAAGAGTTGGTTCGGTTTCCACTGGGTCAGCAGCTTTATATCCGTCCTACGTGGCGGGAGTTGCAGCCGCGGCCGGGACGCCTGGAGATGCCCGATTACCTGAAGCTGGTTTTTGAGTTGGCGAAGAAGAACAACAAGCGAGTCGGATTACGAGTGCAGATGAGCGCGCCCGATTATAAGCACGACGCCGCCTTACCAGACTTTGTCCTGGAAAAAGTGCCCAAAGTTGATCTCGTGATGAGCGATCAGGAGAGTGCCGCCGCGGGAAGGAGATTTTTGGAGAACCCACATTCGCGGTATCAGCCGCGGTTTGACGATCCCTTTTTTCAGGATGCATTCAAAGAACTGGTTGGCCTGTTGGCCGCGGAATTTAATGGCAATCCACTCATCGAGTTTATCGATACCTTCATGTATGGCTTCTGGGGTGAGGGGCACACCTGGCCATTCGGCAACAATCCTTTCCCGGACTACCAGACTGCCGAGCGCACATGGATCCGTATGCTCGAAGTGCAGCTCGAGCACTTTTCGAAGACTCCTCTGCTGACCAATACTCAGCCGGACTACAGCCGGGTGGGTAATTCAGAATTGGTAGACCGCACGGTGCGCAGCAACAATTGGATCCGGAGCGATACGATTTTCATTGAGAACGAACAGATTGAAGCGCTCAGCAATCGTCCGCCGTGGACCGCGGCGTTGCTCGAGCAGGGGCTTCCAGGGAAACCTCCCGATCCAAAAGCCGTCAATGAAGGTGTATCGCCGGCAGAAAACATGATCGATCACGTGATCGATATTGGGGCGAATTATTGGTCGCTCTGGAACTTTCACCAGATCAGCGCAAAGAATCTGATGACTTACTACCAGGCGTATCCGGCAGCGTTTGATCGGATCAACCGTCGCATTGGCTATCGGGTGAGGCCGTCTTTCATCTGGAGCTATAAGGATGACAGCTACCTCGGACTCATTGTCGGCTTCGCCAATGATGGCATCGCGGGTGTGCCGGGCGTGTTGCGGGTGACGGTGGAGAGCCAGGACGGCAAGGTGCTGAAGAGTGGTTGCCTGGACGCAGGTTATCCGTTACCGGGCAAGATTCGGCAAGCTCAGTTCGTGCTTCCGAATGTCACAGACTGGAAGGGACTGAAACTTAAAGCTGAGATTGAGGTCAAGGGAATGCGCTATCCCGTGCGGTGGGCTTGTCATCAGAAATTGAACGAGGACGGCTCGCTGACGTTGCATCCTAATCTTCGTCAAGAGGTCTAGTCTGAGGTCTTTCTAATCACGGCGAACAGCAATTAAGATGACCAAAATCGACTACCGAACCCTCAGTGCCGAATTGAGAAGCCTGTGGGGCCACAAGTCTGCGCTCTTTCCGAGGGCGGGGACGACACAGGGCAGCTTACTTGAACCCAGAAACATCGACGGTGGCGTTGCTGTAACGGACGGCACGCTTGCCCAATCTCTTGACGACATCAGGTGTGAGGCTCTGATCGACGGCGAGGAGCACCACTCCCTGGGCAAACACATTGGGATCCCATCTCTTCATCCAAATCTCGTCGTCCTGAGTGAGGCGCCTGGACAGAACCTGATTCTGGTCGGCACCGATCACAACGGTAAAGTGCAGATGCAGTTCACCCGCGGCGCTCAGGAAATCGCGCTGCACAACCGCGCATGCGTTGCGATAAATCGTCTCCGCATCGCGCATCTGTTCTTTGTTCAATGAGAAGTTCGGCTTCTTGAGATGACGCACCGAAAACGAACCATCGGAAGACGTTTGTGCCAGACCGTGCGAGGAGAGAACAAACAGAATCAGCAGGGTTTTCCACATTTGAAACCCACTTCATGGCGTGCCAAGTCACGCCGCACCGAATAGGCCCAAGCTAACGGACGAATCCGTGAAGGCAAACTGTCAAAACAGACAGTCGTGATTCGATGATTGAGGCTTTGAGGGACAAGGGCGCGGGCGTACGGCCGCAGCGGCTCGGCCCGACCAAAATATTCCGACTTGCGGCCATTAATGGTACCATGGTACATTGGTACATTGGTACACATGACGGAAGATCCTAAACTCCTGGTGGAGCGCGTACAGACCGGCGTGCGTATCGAAAAGCGAATCCTCAAAGTACTCAAGGCGTTTGCCGAATACCACGACATGACACTGGGAGACGTGCTGGAAGGCATCGTGCTGCACGCTTTCGACGGCAAGACTCCGTTCAGCGCGGCGTCGCTGGAGCGCATTCGTGAGCTGAAGAAGTTCTATGATCTCGATCTTGATTCAAGCGCCAGTCACCGGCTGAAAGAGATCGAGGCCAAATCTCCGCGCAAGCGGGCTGGCGATAAATAGCGAGGAAATGCATGCGCTTCGTGAAAGCCAAATGCGGTCTGATCGCGCTGCAGTACTCACTCGGGATCGTGATTCTGATTCAAGCCGTGATGTTCGTGCTGCCGAGTGCCGCGCGCGAGTTTGCGAGGACTCACATGCCCGGCTTCGTACGGCTGGCGCTGGGGTTCGGTGAGATTGCCGGGTGCGTTCTTCTGCTGATTCCGCGAACTGCGATTCGCGGCGCATGGCTGCTGGTGGCAGTGTTTGTGATGGCCATCCTTCTCCACCTGCTGCATGGGATGTATGGGATCGGAAATCTGGTGATTTATGCGGCGGCGGCGTTCGCGATTGCGGTGGGAAAAGGAAATTGAGCGCAGCGGCGTTCTGGGTTAGGTGCCTTCGCTGGGCTGCGCCCGGCGGACAGCCGGGGACGGCTGTCCCCACATTTGGGTACGAGTATGACTGACACACAACTCATCCATCATTTCGAGAACGACAGGCTTCCAGAGTTTTTTCATCATGCGGATCATGTGCGGCTGGCGTTTGCTTATCTCTCGCAGTATCCGGCGCTGGAAGCGCTCCACAAGTTTGCCACCGCGCTAAAGCACCTCGCGGCGGCCAGGGGTAAGGCTCAGCTTTATAACGAGACTATTACGCATGCGTACTTCTTTATAATACGCGAGCGGATGGCGCGGTTCCCTACGCGTGAATGGGATGAGTTTGCGGTGCAGAATTCCGACCTGCTGGTTTGGAAGGATGGGATCCTCAGCCGCTACTATCGGGAGGGGACGCTGCAATCCGAGCTCGCGCGGACGGTCTTTGTGTTTCCGGATAAGGTTGCGTGAAAGACTGGCAACCGGTGCCGTCCCTCCGGGACTCGATCGGTGTTTCGCCCTTTCCCGGCACTTCCGTGCCGAGCTTTCCTATGGTCGCCGCTCCGCGGCTGTCAAACGAAGCGGTGTCCCTGTCGCCCGCCTTCGTCGCCGGCCGCGCTCGGCGCTGCTGATGATAAGCTGCGGTCTTTTACGGTCTTGCTTGGTCTAATCCGCGGTGGCGACCGAGATAGGGTACGATCACGTCTACGACAGGAAGGTCGAATGAAACTGCTCACGAGAGGTCTTCTGTTCACCGCTCTTCTGATCGGCGCGTTGGCCCAGGCGCAAGAGGTCCGCAGCGGCGACGCTTTGCTGCGGGCGATGCACGACCGCTACCAGGCGACGTGGTATAAGACGCTGACGTTTACGCAGAAAAGCACCACCTACAAACCGGAGGGCACCAGTTCCGCCGAAACCTGGTATGAGGCGGCGATGTTGCCGGGAAAGTTGCGCATCGACATTGGCCCGGCCAGCAACGGGAACGGATACGTGTTGGTCGATGGCACGGCCACGGTCGTCAAAGAGGGCAAGGTCACCGGAACATTTCCCTTGGTCAACATCCTGCTGGTGCTGGGATTTGACGTGTACACGCAGGACCCGGAGACGACGATCAAGGTCGTGAAGGGTGAGGGGTACGATTTGTCGAAGCTGCGCGAGGATACGTGGGAGGGGCATCCTGCTTACGTGGTCGGTGCAGACAAGGGGGATTTAACGTCCAAGCAGTTCTGGGTCACGAAAGACACGCTGCTGTTTGTGCGGGTGATCGAACCGTCGCGCGGGGATCCTAAGAAGCTCGACGACGTGCGGTTCACGGATTACCGGCCGCTGGCGGGGGCGTGGGTGGCGGCACGGGTTGAGGTGCACTCTGAGGACAAGTTGGTATTCAGCGAGGACTACACCGACATTCAGGCCAATGTGAAACTGGCACCTGCAGTTTACGATCCGCAGCAGTTCGGGACCACGCATTGGGAGAAACCGTAGAGCTTTCGTGGCGTCCCTGGCGGGACTCGGGGCTCTTGCGCGCAACGAAGCCGGCACCTCCGTGGCGGGCTTTCGCATCCCGCCCTTCGGGGCCGCCGTGCATCAGGTCTTGGGGACATCTTCAACCAACGATCTAATTATTAGCTCTTCAACTTGTTGGGTCTGCAACTTGCTGGATTTGGATCTGCAACCGGTGATCGGACTCTTTCTCGCTTTCGCCCGGTTGCATTTCTAGGCGCTTCCCGCAGTAAAATATCCCCATCAATATTTAACTGACTCCACCCAGGAAGTGCTCCATGGTTCATTTCAAGGTGAACGGACACGCGCAGACGTTTAACGGCGATCCGGAGATGCCTCTGCTGTGGTATTTGCGCGACATCCTCGGACTTACGGGAACGAAATTCGGGTGCGGCATGGCTTTATGCGGCGCTTGCACTGTATTGCAGAACGGGAAGGCAATCCGGTCATGCCAGAAGCAGATGAGCACGGTGGAAGGGCTCGAGATCACCACTATCGAAGGCATCTCGTTGAGTGGGCCGCACGCGGTGCAGCAAGCATGGGCTGAAGTGAACGTGCCGCAATGCGGGTACTGCCAGCCGGGGCAGATCATGCAGGCGGTGTCGCTGCTGTCTTCGAAACCGAAACCCAGCGACGCTGACATCGATGAGGGGATGGCGGGGAATATTTGCCGGTGCGGGACTTACCAGCGCATTCGGGCCGCGATCAAGACGGCGGCGAAGGAGACGGTATGATCACCCTGGAAAAGACCGCTATGGAGAAGATGACGATCGAGAATGTCTCGCGGCGCAGCTTTCTGCACGGGATGCTGGCGACCAGCGCATTTGTCTTATGCGTCGAAAAATCCCCACTTCTCGCAAAAGCTGCGAGAAATGGGGCATCCGGGCTGGGAGAGAGCGCCGGGTCGGTGGGGGCGTCAGCGTTCCATCCCAGCGTGTACGTTGGGATTCATACGGACGGCGCGGTGTACATCGTGGCGCACCGGTCAGAGATGGGGAATGGAGTGCGCACGAGCCTGCCGCGGATTCTGGCGGATGAACTGGACGCGGACTGGAGCCGAGTCATCGTGGTGCAGGCGGATGGTGATGCGGCGTACGGATCCCAGGACACTGATGGATCGCACTCGGTGCGCGAGTTTTTTGAACCGCTGCGCGAAGCCGGGGCTACAGCGCGACTGATGCTGGTTCGGGCGGCGGCGCAGCAGTGGGGCGTTCCGGAATCGCAATGCGTAGCAGATCCGGTGCACTTCGTCTCGGACAAGAGTTCGTCGCGCAAGCTGGGATATGGAGAGCTTGCGGTTATGGCTGCGAAGCAGCCTGTGCCGACGAAAGAAGAACTGAAGTTCAAGTCGCCGACGGAGTGGCGTTACATTGGCAAACCTGCGCCGGGATACGACGTGACTGATGTGTGCGCGGGTAAGCCGCTGTTCGGGATGGATGTGCGGGTCGATGGGATGCTGTATGCGGCGATCGCTCATCCGCCGGTGCTCGGCGGGAAGGTGAAGTCAGTTGACGACTCGGCCACTCTAAAGGTCATCGGGGTGAAGAAGACGATTCCGATCGATCCGTTCAAGCCGCCGCACGCGTTTCAACCTTTAGGCGGTGTGGCGGTGATTGCTGACAACACGTTTGCTGCGTTTAAGGGGCGGAAGAATCTCAAGATCGAATGGGACAACGGAAGCAACGCCTCTTACAACTCTGCGGACTATAAGAAGGAATTGATGCAGACGGCGCGGCAGCCGGGGAAAGTGGTGCGCACGCTGGGCGATCCGGATGCGGAGTTCGCCAAGGGCGGCAAGATCGTGGAGGCGGAATACTTCGCGCCGCATCTGGCGCATGCTTCCATGGAGCCTCCAGTCGCGGTCGCGGATGTGCAGGGTGAGAGGGTTACGGTGTGGTCGCCGACGCAGAATCCGCAGGGCGTGCAGGAAGAAGTCGCGAAGGCTCTGGGACTGAAGAAGGAAAGTGTTACGTGCCACGTGACGTTTCTGGGCGGAGGGTTTGGGCGCAAGTCGAAGCCTGATTATGCGGTTGAAGCAGCGGTGCTCTCGAAGAAGACCGGCAAGCCAGTAAAGGTGATCTGGAGCCGCGAGGACGACATCAAGTTCGACTACTACCATTCTGTCGCTGCCATGTACATGAAGGCCGCGCTCGACGATTCGGGCAAGCCGAAAGCGTGGCTGCAGCGGTCGGTGTTCCCGCCGATCGGGTCTACGTTCAATGCGACGGAGGTTTACGGCGGGGCGGGCGAGATGTCGATGGGATGGAGTGTGGTTCCCTTTGACGTGCCGAACTTCCGGTCGGAAAACGGGCAGGCGGTGGCGCATGTGCGCATCGGATGGCTTCGGTCGGTGGCGAATATCTATCACGCGTTCGCGGTGCAGTCGTTTGCGAATGAATTGGCGTATGCTGCCAAGCGCGATCCGTACGACTATTTGATGGCGTTGATCGGATCGCCGCGCACACTCGATGTGGGGCCTCAGGGGCCTCCGGGTGTGGGAGACAAATATCCTTATGACCTTGGGCGGTTACGGCGCGTGGCGGAGATTGCGGCGGAGAAAGCCAGTTGGGGAAAGAAGAAACCCGGTAAAGGGAGCGGGATGGGCATTGCTGTGCATCGCAGCTTCTTTACGTACGTGGCTAGCGTGGTCGAGGTTGAGGTCGATGATCAGGGTGTGGTGCGGATTCCTCACGTTTACACGGCCGTCGATGCGGGGATCGTGGCGAATCCGGAGATGCTGCGTTCACAATTCGAAGGCGCTGCCGTGTTTGGAACCAGCCTCGCCCGCACGGGAGAGATCACCGCGACAGCGGGAGCCATCGACCAGTCGAACTTTTATGACTACCAGGTGGCGCGGATAAATGACGCGCCGCGGCAGGTCGACGTGCACATCGTCGAGAGTACGGCGCCGCCAGCGGGAGTGGGAGAACCGGGGGTACCGCCAATGGCTCCGGCGATCTGCAACGCAATCTACGCAGCTACCGGCAAGCGCGTGAGGGAGTTGCCGTTGACGCGGAATAACTTTTCATGAGAATCGTTCCCGGACGTCAGCAGAGGGAAGCCGAGCTTCGCTTGGCCTGTCCGGGTCAAAGACCCCCACACCACAGGTCGGGTTTCCCTCGACGGAAGGAGGACCTCCTCAAATAATTTCGGAGTGCTTGAAGTCGAGGGGGCTCTGCGCTAGGATGGCCTGCTGTTCTGAGTGAGGCTATGCCGCAAAACTACGTACCTATCTTTATCTTTATCGCCATCGTTGGGTCGCTGCTGCCGATCACGTTACTGCTCGCTAAGTTGGTGCGGCCCTCGAATCCCAGCAAGACGAAGCTGATGCCGTATGAATGCGGCATCGATCCCATCGACAGCGCGAGGGGGCGGTACACGGTGCGCTACTACATCATTGCGATTTTGTTTGTCGTATTCGACGTGGAGACGATTTTTCTGTTTCCCTGGGCGGTGCGCTTCAAGGCGTTCGGGCTCTTTGGATTGCTGGAGATGTTGATCTTTCTGGCGATTTTGATTGTGGGTTACATTTGGGTGTGGAGCAAGGGCGCGCTGGAGTGGGTGTAGAGGGCGTGGTGCCGTCCCTACGGGACTCCCTTTCCGTTTCGGCTGCGACCCGGCACTGCCGTGCCGGGCTTTCTTATGCCGCCCTCCGGGCTATAGCAGGCAGACTCTTTGCGTCAGGGTTGAGAGATAGATTTGCGGCGACGCGAATTGCATGAGTGCCACTCTCGATAATCCGATGGATTCCTCTCTCGCTGAGACTTTTGCGGCCAGCCGCTGGACGCAGGGGAATTTTCTGTTTCCTACGCGGCTCGTCGTCAGCCCACAGCGCGTCGCGCGCGTGAAGAGCCGCCTGTTCGGCAGTAATGAAGAGAGCATTTCGATGTCGAAGATCGCTTCGGTGCACATTTCGACCGGCATGTTCTGGTCGGAGATCGTGATTGAGTCGACGGGCGGGACTGACCCCATCACCAGCCACGGGCACCGCAAGGGGGACGCGCAACGCATCCGCAATTTGATCGAAACCTACCAGGCACAGTCGCGGGGATAGTCACTTTTTTGCGCGTGGCGGAGTTCCCTTGATGGACGCGGGTTCCGCGGTTTCGAAAGCAATCCTTCGACGGTGTTGTCGCTCGCTGCGCTCGCGATAACTTGCTCCGGATGACAAATGCAACGAGTCGCGGCGCAGAGCCGGATAATTTACAAATTCTGCCGCGGACTTCCGTTGACTTCGCACTCTCAAGCTGATAAAAGTTAACGTTCTTTTCAACGCACACGCCGCGGGAGGTTTGTGCCTTCGCGCTATGCCGGACGAAATTAAATCCCCCACTCCGCCGCCGCCGGAAGGTGAACCGAAACCGACGGCGGAACAGCCCGCTAGAGCGGGCGGGGTGAAGGCTAGTCCATCCGGCTCGGTTCAATCGGAAACGAAAACGGCTCCTGACAAACCCGCAGCACCTGCTGCTCCCGCCGCAAAGCCTGCTGCTGCTCCAGCGAAACCTGCGGCTCCCGTTCCGACGCCGTGGGATTCGCCGATGGTTGCCAAACTCAAGGGCGAATATGGGTCAGGAATCGAGCCTCTGACTCTTCTCGGGCAGAACTACATGGTGGTGGACCGATCGCTGATTCCCGAGATTCTGCAGGTTCTGCGCAACGAAGAAGAGTTCGACTACTGCGTGGATCTTACCGCGGTGCACTATCCCAAGCGGGAGAAGCAGTTTGATGTGGTGTGGGTGCTGTATTCGTTTCCGCGTAACGAACGCATCCGCGTGACGACGCGCATTGCCGACGGCGAGAGTCTGCCGAGTTCGGTGCCGATCTGGGCTACGGCGAACTGGCTGGAGCGCGAAGTGTTCGACATGTTCGGAATCAATTTTGATGGGCATCCGGATATGAAACGCATTCTGCTGCCGGACGGGTGGAAGGGACATCCGCTGCGGAAGGACTACGGGATTCTGCAGCAGGACAACGAGTGGGTGCAGATCAATTTGGGGATTGAGAGCGGGCAGTAAGGAATGACGTTGATGATCGAGCATTATGCGTGGTCATCCTTAACGAAGAAAAGGATCTGTGGACTGGTTGGCTGCATCAATGCCGTCGAGGATTCCAGAGATCCTTCGCGGCAAAACAAGGCCGTTCAGGGTGACAACGCTTTAGTAGAAGCGAGCCAACGCAAAAAGAGACATCGAATACTTGATGATGGATCCAAACCCACTCTCGCCGCTTGATCTGGAGACGCCGGACAAGACGTTTCTGGATGCGAACGAGCTCGTCATTAACATGGGGCCGCAGCATCCGGCGACGCATGGTGTGCTGCGCGTCATTTTGCGGCTCGACGGCGAGAAGGTGATGGGCCTCGAGTGCATCATCGGCTATCTGCACCGCGGGGTGGAGAAGATTGCTGAGAACCGGACGTATACGATGTTCAATCCGTACGTCGACCGCATGGATTACGTCGCCGCGGTTTCGAACGGGCTAGGATACTGCGAGACGGTTGAGAAGCTTCTGAGCGTGGAAGCGCCACCGCGGGCGCAGTACATTCGCGTCGTTCTGACGGAACTGAATCGCATTGCCAGCCACCAGCTCTGGCTGGGCACGCATGCGCTTGATATTGGCGCGATTACGCCGTTGTTCTATACCTTCCGCGACCGGGAAGAGATTCTCAAGATTTTCGAGAAGTACTGCGGGGCGCGGCTTACCACGCACGCGTTTCGCATTGGCGGGCTGCAGTACGAGGCGTATAACGGGTTCGAGCAGGACGTGAAGAACTTCGTTTCGTTCGTGAAGCCCAAGATTGATGAGTACGAAGAGTTGCTGACCACCAACCGCATTTGGCTGGAACGGACCAAGGGGGTAGGAACGATCTCGGGCAAGGATGCGATCGCTCTGGGCGTGACGGGGCCGGTGCTGCGGGCCAGCGGTGTGAAGTGGGACATCCGCAAGGCGCTGCCTTACGCGAACTACAAGAACTTTGAATTCGACATCCCCACCGGGCAGAACGGCGATACGTACGACCGGTATCTGGTGCGGATGGTGGAGATGCGGCAGTCGCTGCGGATTGTCGAGCAGGCGGTGGCGGGAATTCCCGAGGGCCCGATCATGGCCAAAGTTCCGAAGGTGATGAAGCCTCCGGTGGGCGAGATCTACCACTCGATCGAGGCTCCCAAGGGCGAACTGGGGTACTTCATTGTCAGCGATGGTTCGACGCAGCCTTACCGGATTCGCGTGCGGCCGCCGTCATTCGTGAACCTGCAAGCGCTCGACGTAATGTGCCGCGGGCAGCTGGTCGCTGACGTGATTGCGGTGATCGGCACGCTGGATATCGTTCTCGGCGAGGTAGACCGCTGATGCACGATCTGATTCTGTACATTCAGTCCTACCTCGACAGTGACAAAACGCCCGGCGGCGCGGGCAACATTTTTTGGGCGACAGTCTACATACTGCTGGTGTTCGGTGGATTGTCCGTCGCCGTCATTGCGATGAATTGGCTCGAGCGGAAAATTCTAGCGCACATGCAGGTGCGGCTTGGGCCGATGCGCGTGGGCCCACACGGGCTGCTACAGCCGATCGCAGATGCGATCAAGCTGCTGCTGAAAGAGGACATCATTCCGGCGGAAGCCGACAAGTTGGTTTTCTGGATTGCGCCGTTCATTGTGGTGCTGGCAGCTTTCACGGTTTTTGTCGTCGTCCCTTTTGGCCCTACACACGCGATCACCGACATGAATATCGGCATTCTTTTCATGCTGGGTGTTTCGTCGCTGAGCGTGCTCGGCATTGTGACTGCCGGGTGGGCTTCCAATTCGCACTACCCGCTGATCGGGGCGCTGCGGTCGAGCGCGCAGATGGTTTCGTATGAAGTCGCGATGGGCCTGGCGGTGGTGTCGGTCATCATGATGACCAGCCTTGAATCCGGCACGGGCACACTGAGCATGATCGGCATCGTGCAGGCGCAGATGGCGCAGCAGCAGTGGTTCATCTTCAAGTTCTTCCCACTGGGGCTGATCGGATTCGGCATCTTTGCGATCGCGATGGTGGCCGAGACGAACCGGGCACCGTTTGATTTGCCCGAGGCAGAGTCGGAATTGACGGCGGGATTCCATACGGAATACAGCGGGTTCCGCTGGTCTTTATTCTTTCTGGCGGAATACTCCGCGATGATCGCGGTCTCTTCGATCGCGGTTACGCTGTGGCTCGGCGGGTGGTGGCGACCATTTCCTAACTGGCTGAGCGGCTCGACCTGGGATTCCATTTTCTCTTTTTTCCCGGGGGGCACGTTCCTGCTTTTCGCGGCCATGTGCTTCTACAACACGGCCCGCATGCCAAAGCATCCGTTGTTCAAGATTCAAACCATGGGCCTGGCCGGGTTCGGCGCAGTATTAGGAGTGATCGGCTTGGCGTTCTTCTTTGAGCCGGTTCGCGTGCGCGTGAATGACATTTTCTGGTTTGCGGCGAAAGTTGCCGGGTTTATGTACCTCTATATCTGGTATCGTGGCACGTTCCCTCGTTACCGCTTCGACCAACTCATGAAAGTGGGATGGAAGATTCTGCTGCCGATGGGCTTGGCGCTGCTGATCCTGACCGCGGTCGTTGGCATGCGTGCCGATCTGTGGGCGCAATTGCGAGGGGTAGGGCATCCATGAATCCCACGATCACGAATCCTCCGGTCGCGACTCCCTTCTTCTTTTACCTGCTAGCGGCCACCATGATCATCGGCGGCATTCTGGTGATCACGCGCAAGAATGCGATTCACTCAGCGATGGCATTGATCACCACGCTGCTGGCCCAAGCCGGGCTCTACCTGATGCTGTATGCGCCATTCGTAGCTGGCGTGCAGATCATTCTTTATGCTGGCGGCATCATGGTGCTGTTCCTGTTCGTAATCATGCTGATCAACCTTGAACGCAATATGAAGGAGCGGCAGTTCAACAAGCAGTGGCTGGTGGGAATCGCCGCGGCGACTGCTTTGGGTGG
Organism: uncultured Acidobacteriaceae bacterium; assembly: GCA_963710885.1. GTDB lineage: Bacteria > Acidobacteriota > Terriglobia > Terriglobales > Acidobacteriaceae > Sulfotelmatobacter. The sequence goes on along the minus strand of CAVQCF010000043.1, from coordinate 375,424 downwards.
GCTGTTCATTGCGGTCTACACCTCCTCCAAGGGCAAAGCGCTGTTTCCGGAAGGGCGCATGACCTACGGCGAGTCGCAAAATACTCAAGCGATAGCAGGTCTGCTGTTCGACAGGAGCACAGGGCAATATATGTTCGCCTTCGAGATCGCTTCGCTGCTCCTGCTGGTGGCGATTATCGGGGCGGTGGTCATGGCGAAGAAAAGGATTTGAAGTGAGCTGTGCCGGGGGAAGCAGATTCATCCCTTCGGTCTGAATGACAAGACGTATCGCTGATCGGCTGTAATAAAAATGGACGCAATGTTGCACATCACGACGCTGCACTATCTGGTCTTGGGCGCTGCTCTGTTCCTGCTGGGTGTGATTGGCGTGCTGACCCGGCGGAACGTGGTCATCGTCCTGATGTCGATTGAACTGATCCTGAACGCTGTCAATCTGAACTTGGTTGCGTTCTCGCGGTACTGGCAGGGAATTCATGGTCCGGGCGCACTGCATGGGCAGGTATTCGCAATTTTTGTGATTACTGATGCCGCCGCTGAAGCCGCGGTGGGTCTCGGCATCCTGATCGCCTTCTTCAGGAATAAGGAGACGGTGAACGTGGATGAGGTGAATTTGTTGAAGTGGTAGGAGAAGCTCTTAACCATTAGCTCTTAGCTTTTAGCCAGTACCCTGAGGTTCGAGGCTAAGAGCTAGAGGCTAAGAGCTAAACGCTGCAAGAACTGAAAACGAATGTTTCTCTCCCACATCTGGCTGATTCCGCTGTTCCCTGCCGTCGGCGCGGCGATTATGTTCTTTTTTGGGCGCCGACTGCAGAAGGGGACGGTGAGCGCGGTCTGCGTCGGGTCGGTCGTGCTTGCGTTTCTGATGGCTTGCGGCGCTGTGCTGCAGTACGTCAACTGGGCGCCGGCGCACGACCATCAGCCGTACGAAAAGGTTCTCTACACATGGCTCGGTTCCGACACGGGACATCTTAACTTCCAAAAGTCTGACGGGACTCCGGCTTCGTTGCAGGCTGACGCGGGATTTCTGCTCGATCCGTTGTCGAGCATCTGGCTGCTGTTTGTGACGGGCGTCGGGATGCTGATCCATATTTATTCCACCGGGTACATGGCGCATGAGGGCGGGTACTACCGCTTTTTCGGGTACCTGAACCTGTTCATGTTCTCGATGCTCACGCTGATTCTCGCCAACAACTATGTGTTGATGTTTGTGGGGTGGGAGGGCGTGGGACTGTGCTCGTACCTGCTGATCGGATTCTATTTCCAGCGCAAGTCGGCCAGCGACGCGGCGAACAAGGCGTTCATCGTCAACCGGATCGGCGACGCGGGATTCATCCTCGGGATGTTCTTTATTGCCTGGCTGTGCGGATCGCTTCGCTTTATTGACGTGACCGGGTTCGCGCGGGAACACGCTGCTGCGTTGATGGGGAATCCGATCATCACTGCAGCGACTTTGCTGCTCTTTGTGGGAGCGTGCGGCAAGTCGGCGCAGCTTCCTCTTTATGTGTGGCTGCCGGACGCGATGGAAGGCCCGACGCCGGTCTCGGCGCTGATCCATGCGGCGACCATGGTGACCGCGGGCGTTTACATGGTGGCTCGGTCGAATGCGCTGTTTTGGCTGGCTCCGAACTCGATGAGGGTAGTGGCGATCGTTGGCGCGCTGACCGCCATTTTTGCAGCGTCGATCGGGCTGGTGCAGAACGATATCAAACGGGTGCTGGCTTATTCGACCGTCTCGCAACTGGGGTACATGTTCCTTGCACTGGGCGTGGGAGCGTTCTCCGCCGGAGTGTTCCACGTATTTACGCATGCGTTCTTCAAGGCACTGCTTTTCCTAGGAGCGGGTTCCGTGATCCACGCCATGAGCGGCGAGCAAGACATGCGGAACATGGGGGACCTGTCGGGCAAGATTCCCGTCACGTTCCGCACGATGTTTGTCGCGACACTGGCGATCGCGGGGATACCCGGGTTCGCCGGATTCTTCTCGAAGGACGAGATCCTTTGGCAGGCATGGAAGTTTCATCCCGCGCTGTGGGCCATCGGATTCGTGACAGCGCTGATGACGTCGTTCTACATGTTCCGGTTGATTTACCTGACATTCTGGAGCCCGTCGCGCGTCACGAGCCACGACGTCGCGCATCACATTCACGAATCGCCGAAGTCGATGACCTGGCCGCTGGTGATTCTGGCGTTCTTCTCGATTTTTGCTGGATACCTCAACGTGTCCGAGAGCATAGGCGGGGCCAAGCGCATCGACAAGTTCCTCGACCCGGTTTTCGCGAACGCGACAGAGAGAGAGTCACCCGCGGGCGAGTCCGGACCGGGTCTCACGGAATATCTGCTGATGGGTCTCTCGATCGCGGCCGCTGGAGCGGGCTGGCTGATGGCGAGACGCGCCTATGGAAACGCCGGAAAGGGATACCCCGAGCCCATCGCCGCGGCCGCGCCGCCAGTGTACGACGTGCTGCTCAACAAGTATTACGTGGATGAAGGTTACGACTACGTGGTCACCGGGCGCCGCAAGGTGGGAGATGTGCGGCTGGGCGTGATGGGACTGGGCGAAGCCAGTTCGTGGTTCGACTCCCATGTAATCGATGGCGCAGTCAATGGCGCGGGCTGGATCACTCGCGTCGCCGCGACGTTGTCCGGTTGGTGGGACAAGTGGATCATCGACGGGATCGGCGTTAATGGTCCGGCGATGCTAGCGCGCATGCTCAGTTATCCGGCGCGCTTGTTTGAGTGGGGCCTGGTGCAATGGTATGCGCTGGTGATGACGGCAGGTTTGGTAGGGTTCGCGTTTTATTACGTGTACCACTGAAGCAGCTGTTAGCTCTTAGCTTTTAGCCAGAACCCTCGGGCTACGAGTTTCGAGCTAAGGGCTAAAGGCTAAGAGCTTTCATGCAAAACCACATCTTATCGATCATTCTGTTCACGCCGCTTGTGGGCGCGCTGTTTCTCCTGTTTGTGCCGAAGGAGAATAAGGACGCCATCCGCTGGATCGCGAATATTTTCGCGCTCGCCGGTCTACTGGTTTCTCTGCCGCTGGTCTCTTTGTTCTGGGATAAGGTCAAGAGCGGAGATACCGCGCCGTTCAAGTTCATTGAGGGGGCCCCGAGCAACTGGATTCCTTCGATTGGCGCGGGATATGTTCTCGGAATCGACGGGATTTCGTTTCTTCTGATCATGCTGACCACGCTGCTGGGGTGGATTTCGATCCTCTCTTCGTGGACCGCCATTGAGAATCGGGTGAAGGAATACTACATCTGGTTCCTGTTCCTGCAGACGGGGATGCTTGGCGTCTTCATGGCGCTGGATTTCTTTCTCTTCTTTGTTTTCTGGGAAGCGATGTTGGTTCCGATGTACTTGCTGATCGGGATCTGGGGCGGGCCGCGTAAGCTTTACGCCGCTATCAAATTCTTCCTGTATACCCTGGCCGGCTCGGTGCTGATGCTGTTGGGCATTTTGTTTCTTTACTTCCACCATCACGCAGTCAGCGGCGTTTATACGTTCAGCCTGCAGGCGCTGTATGACACGGCACCGCGGATTTATTCCGACTACGGGCCGCATGTCGCGACACTGTTATTCCTGAGCTTCTTCTTCGCGTTTGCAATCAAAGTGCCGATGTTCCCGTTTCACACCTGGCTGCCGGACGCGCATGTGGAAGCTCCGACTGCGGGCTCGGTGATCCTGGCGGGCGTCCTGCTGAAGATGGGGACGTACGGATTTATCCGCTTCTCACTTCCCTTTTTCCCCAATGTGCTGACCAATCCTGCGACATTTCTTGGCATGACGGTGCGCGGGTGGATGATTTTCCTTTCCATCGTTGGGATCATTTATGGTGCGCTGGTCTCACTCATGCAGAAGGACATGAAGAAGCTGGTGGCGTACTCGTCGGTGAGCCATTTGGGCTTCTGCACGCTGGGAATTTTTGCGCTGACGCCACTTGGCCTGAGCGGATCGGTGCTGCAGCAGATCAATCATGGCATCTCGACCGGAGCGCTGTTCTTGATCGTCGGCATCCTGTATGAAAGACGGCACACACGGGAGATCGCGGAATACGGCGGCATCTCGAACGTGATGCCCGTCTACGCCACCATCACGATGATCATGTTCCTGTCGTCGATGGGGCTGCCTCTGCTGAACGGGTTCGTCGGCGAGTTCACGATTCTGCAGGGGACGTTCATGGAGAACTGGAAGTGGGGCGCATGGGCCGTGCCTGGCGTCGTGCTGGCCGCGGCTTATTTGCTCTGGCTCTACCAGCGCGTGTTCTTCGGGACGGTCACGAATCCCAAGAATGAAAAGCTGCACGATCTGACGCCGCGGGAGGTCGCGACATTCGTGCCGTTGCTGATTATGGCGTTCTGGATTGGGCTATATCCCAAGCCGTTTTTCCAGATTCTGGAACAACCGGTGAATCATACGATTGCGATGGCGCGGCCGGATTATCCGCAGCCTGCGGTGAGTGCCGCGGCGCAAACGGTGCCCGCCGTGGAGCCTGGCGCTGTCATGCCGAACACGACAACGCCTCCGGCCGCAACTGTGGTCGCTCCGACGAAGGCTAAGGGGACGAAATAGTGGTCTGGACTGACTATCTACTGGCGCTGCCGATCACGTTGCTGGCGTTGTTTGCGCTGGGCATCCTGCTGATCGACCTCATGCTCCCCAAGGAGATGAAGTGGGCGAATGCGGTCACGGCCATGATTGGAGTGCTCTTCTCCGCGGGTGGGGTTTACAAGATCGATTTGTGGCTGCGCTCCACCGGCGCGCCTCTTCAGTTGGGTTTTATGGGCACGATGATCGTCGATCACTTCGCCCTGTACTTTTTCTATCTGTTCCTCGCGGCGACCGCCATCTCGATCCTCGTGTCGGCTCGCTACCTCGAAACGGAGCACGAAAATCACGGCGAATACTACGCCCTCATGCTCCTGGCGGTTGCGGGAATGATGTGCATGGCCGCCGGCTTCGATATCGTTCTTATCTTCATCGGACTCGAACTGATGGCCATCTCCACCTATGTTCTGGTGGGATTCCTGCGCCGCGACCGGCGTTCCAACGAAGCGGCATTGAAATATCTACTGTTAGGGGCTTTTTCCTCCGGCATTTTCGCCTACGGATTGTCGCTGATTTACGGTCTGACCGACAGCACGAATCTGTACGTGATCGGAGCCCGATTGCCTGCCCTGCTACGAACCGAATACAAGCCGGTAGCAATCATCGCTTTGCTAACTACCATCACTGGGTTGCTGTTTAAGATCGCCGCGATCCCCTTTCACCAATGGGCCCCCGACGCATACGAAGGCGCACCAACCAGCATTACTGGGTTCATGTCGGTTGCCGTCAAGGCCGCAGGATGGGCGATGCTGTTGCGCATCCTCGGCTTCACCTACGACTTCAACGGGCGCGTGGTTTCCTGGGGACTGATTTCGATGCGTCCCATCTACGTGCCGCTGTTGGTCTTCGTCTCCATTGCGACGATGACGGGTGCCAACTTCGCGGCGCTCACCCAAACCAACACCAAGCGACTGCTGGCCTACTCTTCGATTGCTCACGTTGGCTACATGCTGCTAGGGTTGATCGCGGGCAGTGCGACGGCACTCAGTCCAGACGGCATCAAGGGCATCCTGATCTACCTGCTGGTGTATACCTTCATGAACCTGGGCGCGTTCGCAGTGATTACCGCGCTGCGACACCGTAACGTGATTGGTGACGAACTTGACGACCTCAACGGGCTCTATTCCCGAGCGCCTGTAGAGGCTGTCCTGATGCTGGTTTTTATGCTGTCGCTGGCGGGGATCCCACCGTTGGCTGGATTCTGGGGGAAATATTTTATCTTCCTGAGCCTGATCTCGACCGGGCACTATGCTCTGGCGTCGCTCGGCGTGCTGTATTCCGTGTTCGGTCTTTATTACTACCTGAAGATCGCGAATGCCATGTTCATGGGTAAGGTCGAAAAGAGCGAAGAGAGGCTGCCTATCAGCCTGAGCATGCGCGCCGCCATTGCGGTGACCGGCGTTGCGACGCTCTACATCGGTCTGCTGCCCAATGGCTTCATCGAACTCGTGAACTGGGCCCTGGGGATTGCTCAGAATCCTAACGTCGCAAGGCTGACCCACTAGGCAAAGTCTTTGGACGGACAGCCGAAGGTGGCTGTCCCGACATCGGCTGATTCGCGGCAACGCCCGCACACTGACTTACATCTCAAGCCTTATATGACTTCAACGTTCAGGTGAAATCTCGTAATGAAACGCCGGGACTTTTTCAAGACAGCGGCCATTTGCGGTGTCGCCAGCACTCTGCCATCGGCGTTCGCGCAAGATAAAACCACCGCCCCTCAGGAGAACGACTTCATGCACTCGAACCCTCTCGCCACATCTGCCGGAACCCGCAAGGGCGACATGCTCTATCGCACGCTGGGGCGCACCGGCGAGAAAGTTTCTGCGATCGGCATGGGCGGCTTCCATCTTGGACAGCATGGGCTTACCGAGGAGGACAGCATTCGCTTGGTGCGCTCTGGTATCGACCGCGGCATCACCTTCATGGATAACAGCTGGGACTACAACGAAGGCCAGAGCGAAATCCGGATGGGGAAGGCCTTGAAGGACGGCTTCCGCCTGAGAGTATTTCTGATGACGAAGATCGACGGGCGCACCAAAGAGGTGGCCGAGCGGCAGATCGAGACTTCCCTGGAACGGCTGCAGACGGATCACATCGACCTGGTGCAGCACCATGAGATCATCCGCTTCGACGATCCCGATCGCATCTTTGCCGAAGGCGGAGCACATGAGGCGGTGCTGGCGGCGCGGAAGGCGGGCAAGATTCGCTATATCGGATTTACGGGGCACAAGGATCCGCATATCCATCTGTACATGCTGAAGGTGGCGGCCGAGCATGGCTTCCATTTCGATACTGTGCAAATGCCGCTGAATGTGATGGACGCGCACTTTCGCAGCTTCGCGCAGATGGTTTTGCCTGAGTTGGTGAGGCAGGAAATCGGCGTGCTGGGCATGAAGTCGATGGGCGATGGCGTGATTCTGAAGAGCAAGACGGTATCGGCGATTGAATGCCTGCACTACGCGCTAAGCCTGCCAACATCGGTGGTCATTACGGGGATTGATAAGCAGGAAATCCTCGACCAGGCGTTTGAGGCAACGAAGAACTTTCAACCGATGAATCCTGAGCAGATCGCGCAACTTCTGGCGAAGACGAAAGAAGTGGCGATGGCGGGCAAGTACGAATTGTTCAAGACGTCGTCACATTTCGACTCGACGGCGAAGCATCCAGATTGGCTGGGCGGGGATGCGCCGGATGTGCAGAAACTGGCGCCGCCGGCTGCGTAGAGTTCGTTAGGGTGGTTTAGGATAGAATCGGTTGCGTTGAGTCCTGCCAAATGCCGCCCCCTACCTCCTCAGACAACCGTGTCCCCGAGAAAAAACAAAATCCATGGGTGCAAGTCGGACGCTACAGCCAGCTTGCGCTGATGCTCCCCGCGGGGACGGTTGTAGGATGGCTCGCCGGCTCGGCTCTCGACCGTTGGCTGCACAGCTCGTGGATCAGCGTTGTCGGACTCTTTCTCGGGATCGCGGCTGGGATGACTGAACTGATTCGCGCGGTTTTGCGTGAGACGAAGTGAGTTCGTCCGCGCTTTGGAGCCGTGTGGCAGTGACCTTTTCTCTTCGACCTGCGCTTCTCCTCACGCGGGCGGGGCGCCCGCACCACATAAAGCTTGAACCCGAGGTATGCTGGTCCCACAAGATGAACGATGACCATGTGACTGCCGATCCTGGCCAGAGTCCGAGCGAGAGTTTCTACGCCGGCGCTTTGGATCGTATCGGTGTCTCGATGATCGTTCTAACCGTTACCTTTTCCGCCGCGGCCTGGTGGCGCTTCGGGCGCGCGGCCGCTTTGGGCTTCTTGTGCGGATGCGTGATCGCTTATCTCAACTTCCATTGGCTGAAAAGTGGCGTATCAGGACTCGCAGACCGGGTCACGAATAGCGGTAAATCGCAGTCCGGCAAGGGGACTGTGGCCAAGTTCCTGTTCCGCTATGTGTTGTTGGGAGCCGTCGCGTATGGTATATTAACCAGTTTTCCCGCGAGCCTCAGGGGATTATTTGCGGGTCTGTTTTTGCCCGTCGGAGCGATCGTCTGCGAGGCGGGCTACGAACTGTATGTAGCTGTAGCGCGGGAGGTTTAGATTCCCGGCGAAGTCCCCACTTCCTGCGCAAAGAACGCGCGTGAAATGGGGCACCCGATCGGGAAAGGCTTAGGTGTTCGCAGGTTAATATGGAACAACTCTGGTTTACCCAAATCCTGAACCGCCTGTTCGCCAGCCCGGTCACGGCGTTTCTGCGGATGCTTCATATTGAACCGAAGCATGCGCAGGCGCCTATCTCGGATTCATTCGCCATGGAATTGCTGGTCTTCGGGTTCCTGCTGATTGTCTTTCTGCTGGTCCGGTCGCGGCTTTCAGTAGAGTCTCCGGGAGGCTTGCAGCACTCCTTCGAAGCGATCGAAGGCTTCGTGCTGGGGCAGAGCCGCGAGATTATCGGCCATCATAGCGAGCCCTACACGCCGTTTTTCGCCATTGTCTTCATCTTCATCCTGGTCTGTAATTTGATCGGCCTGATCCCCGGATTTGAGTCGCCGACAGGCGTCCCCATTGTGCCTCTGGGGTGCGCCATTTGCGCCTTCTTGTACTACCACACGCAGGGGTTCAAGCATGCGGGGCCGAAATATCTTCTGCATTTTTTTGGTCCACCGATGGAAGGGATGCCGCTGATCGCGCGAATTCTTCTAGCTGCGTTGATGTTGCCCATCGAGTTGGTCAGCCATTTCGCACGGCTGCTGTCGCTCACGGTTCGTCTGTGGGCCAACATTTTCGCCGGCGATTTGATTACACTGGTTTTCTTTTCGATGATTCCGATCGGCATTCCCATCATCTTCAGCGGCCTGCACATAGTGGTCGCCGTTTTACAGGCGTATGTGTTTATGCTGCTGTCGATCATCTACGTCTCTGGCGCCGTCGCCGATGAGCACTAGGGAAAAGCCACTGATTTTTGTTCTGTAGCCGCAAGCGTGAGGGCGCCGGCAAGGTACGGCGTCAACCACCCACTGGCGGCAATTTGATACGAGGAGAAACACCATGCGTAAGTTGAGTCATCTGTTCATGACGTTATCCGCACTGTCCTTCGCCGTGCCTGCATTCGCGCAGGGCGGCGGAGCCAGCGAAGGCAGCTGGGTTGCCATCACTGCCGGATTCTCGATGGCGATCGCGTCCGCAGTCTGCGGCCTTGCCCAGGGCAAGGCTGTCGCCGCTGCTACGGAATCGCTAGCCCGCAATCCCGCAGCTCGTCCTGGCATTCAGTTCGCGCTGATTCTGGGCCTGGTCCTGATCGAGTCCCTGGCGCTGTACACACTGGCGATCATCTTCTTGAAAGTGAAGTAGCAAGGGGACAACAACGCTTCAATCGGGATGGGGGGACAGTCGCCTGTCCTCCCCTCCCTCACCACCTTACGTGCGGGTCCGCATACGGCGGTTCGGCGGGTTGAGCTAGGTGTGAATAGCCAGGCGTTCTGCATAGTGCGTCGCCAGGAGACGATTCGGTCCCTTCCTGGACGCCCCTCGGGGCTTCACCCCTACTTGCCTCCGGAAGGCCAAACAATATTGGTTTTCTGCCGCGTATCGTCCCTGAGATCCACTGCTTACTTGCCTTTCCCTTTATTCCCCTTGCGGGGTACCGTTCGGGCCTTCGATCACCGTTCCCGGCTCAGCCTAGCTTGTTTGCTCCGCCTTTCGGCATTGGAGTGCCTCCATATCCTCGCCGACGGCATGACCTTTGCCCTCTGCTGACGCATTATAAAAGGGCGCCCCTTTGAGGTAGATTTTGAGTGTGAAGCAAAACTCTACCGAAAGGAGCACCCTTTATGAACATTAAGTATATCGGCCTGGACATTCACAAAGAAACGATTTCGATTGCGGTGATGAACGGCGAGGGAAAAGTGGTGATGGAGTCGATCATCGAAACCAAGGCGAGCACCATCCTGCAGTGTATTCAGGGAATACACGGTGACTTGCATGTGACCTTGGAAGAGGGGACGTGGGCGGCTTGGTTGTATGACCTGTTGAAACCACACGTCACGGAGCTGGTCGTGTGCGATCCACGGAAAAACGCGCTCATGAAGGAGGGTAACAAGAGCGACAAGATTGATGCGCGCAAGCTCGCCGATCTGCTGCGTGGGGGATATCTGCGCCCGGTTTATCACGGCGAGAACGGCCTACGAACATTGAAGGAGCTGGCCCGCAGTTATCTGACGATCAGCAAAGATCTCACTCGAGTAATGAATCGGGTGAAGGCTCTATATCGCAGTTGGGGAATTGTGTGTGGGGGGCAGCAAGTCTATGCCCCGCGTCACCGCACAGAGTGGTTGAACAAGATTGGAGAAGCGGGCGTCCGCCGGCGGGCTGAGTTTTTCTACCAACAGCTCGATGCTCTGCGAGAGTTGCGCCAAGCGGTGCGGAAGGATCTGTTGGCCGAGAGTCGCAAACAGAACGCGACCAAATTACTGCGCCAGGTTCCTTCAATCGGTCCGATCCGAGCCGCGCTGCTCATCGCGTTGATCCAAACTCCTCATCGTTTCCGCACCAAGCGGCAACTGTGGACCTACAGCGGTCTCGCGATTGAGACGCGCGGCAGCGCGCAATACCGTTACGTGGGAGGACAGCTGCAACGTTCCAAGAAACCCCAGCAGCTGCGTGGGCTCAATCAAAACCATAATCATGAGATGAAAGAAATCTTCAAGAGTGCGGCGAATATGGCCAGCAGCCAGGAGGGAGCGTTCCATGACTTCTACCAAGGCTTGCTCACGAAAGGCATGCAGCCAGCTATGGCTCGCCTCACCTTGGCGCGAAAGATTGCGGCGATCACTCTAATCCTGTGGAAGAAGGGAGCACATTTCGACGCTAAACAAGTGAAACCGCAAGCAGCTTGAGCGTCTCGGACCAAGAGTCCGGGTTCCATCCCCCTGGGGATCATCCTTGGCGGTGGCGAGTCGGGTTCTTCTTGAGACGCTCGGATCGAGGGAGAGTATCTACGCAGAAGTTAGGCGATTTGTGTGCTTCGGCACCGAGTCTCCATGCTGACCCTATGCCCCCTCGCATGATCCAACAAAGCTGTAGGCCACGAGTCTCAGATAGGACCATGGTTGGCAACTCTGCAACCAGATTAGCTTGTGAGTTTCAGAGAACCGAACGGCGCCGTCATGACGAACATGAAACCAAAGGATGGAGCCAGCATCGAGGCCCCGTCGCTCCGCGCCTTACAGGGCCGCTCCGCGACCGGGCTGGACGGTCAAGCAGCTAAAGAAGAAGTGTCGGCACTATGGCGAGGGGGCTGGATGCCAGAAAATATTTCTGGCGTTCCGGCAGGGAGAAGTGTTTTTCACTTGACATCCCCTTTAATAGGACTTCTGCGGCACGGTCAGGATGAATCGCTTCACCCTCAGTCAGGATTCCGTGACATGCCGCAGATCTCCAGCGGTAAGTTCGACCGCCTTCAACGCACAGCCGCCGGATTTCCCACCAGTGAGCTTGATGGATGTGGGCTTCGCAATCACTTGCTCGCTCGCCCGCCACCGTAGGCCTCCTATCCGGTTCTTGTTCATCGGCTCGCGTCTTTGTTCCACGCTTCTTTCAAGCCCCGCCTCGCGGCGAGTGTTGTTTCACCCTTGCGCTTCCCTAACCCTTCGTCTCCATCAGACTGGGTAGAGGACTTACACCTCCAAGCTGTCGTACATGCTCGGCACACAAGGAGAAGCCTCTGCCCGTGGGCAGAGGCTTCTGTCTTTTGAGCCACACAGGTTCCCTAAATCTTTCGTTCGCCGCTCCACTCCTGGCCCTTATTCTGGGGAGCGTTGTTGAGCGCTTCGACCAGCAGGCGGCGCAGGCGATAGCGGCTCTCGAGGTCGGTGCTCACGATTTCGAATCCTACTTCGTTTACGCGCGCGCGCCGCAACAGGACGTGGGCACGAATCTTGGCGCGCATCCCGACCGAAATTTCCAGATCGGCCTCGCTGCCGATGCGGAGGTTGTCTTCCTTTGTACCCATACCGCCGCCCAAGCTCAATTCGCGGATCATAATTCTCGACTTGCCCCACGAACTGCCGATGGTTGCCGCAACGGTTTTCGAAAGGACCAGACGCTCATAGCGCCGTTGCCGCACCCACGGGCATGCCGGAGCCGTATCCAGCGGGGCGATTGCGAGCTCCGCAGGCTCGAGTCCGCTGTCAGAGAGAACTTGGGTACTGTAGCGGGGATCAGTTTTTGACAGAGCTTGTGCCGCGGCGATTCTCAGCTCGCGGTGATGCAGCCAACTAAAGGTTTTCTTGGATTCGAGGATTTCCCGCAACGTGGCCACGGCCTCGGCATCTTTCAAGCGGCCCAGGGACTCAATCGCTTTGAGCTGCACGTACGGAGAGCGTGAAGCCGCTTCGCCCGGCCGCGCCATCGCAATCAAGGGGGCAGCGGCGGTCAGATCGCCGCTCATTCCGATTTCATCCACGGCTTCGGGCAGCACCAAAGGATCCAGAATCTCGGCCAGTTCGAGGAGTGTGCGACCGCGGTCGGCGGCAGCGCCATAGGCAATCTGCCGGACAACCACGTCGTGATAGAAACGGTTCCATTCCGGCATGCGCGAGGGCAGCAGTTCTAAGAGCGTTCCCACATCCAGCCGGCTCACCAATCCCACGGCTCCTGCGGCCTGTCTGGGCTGACCAGTACGAAGAATTTCGCGTAGCTGAGCGAGAACGGGAGAGCCTAATTGCTGTACCAGTTCGATCATGCGGTCGCATTCGTCGCGGCGCATGCAGCGAAAGAATCGATCGGCCAGGTGCTCGGCACCCGAGTGGCTCGTCCGCCGGAGCACTGACAACATATCGGGAGGAATGGGCTCCAGTTGGAGCGCCTCCTCAATGAATTCCGGCAAGCGGTTCTCAACGCCCACACGCGGACGGAGATCGCTCATCAGCACCGGACGCTCTACGCTGATCAGTTCCATGCCGGCGCACACTTCGTTCACCGCACCGTAGTTCTTGGCGGAACTGGCTTCCTGGCTGAGCCGCACGAACGCAGCGCTGAACAGGCTCTGCAACTCGGCATCTTTCTCCGAGACCAATTGTTCGCTTAGCTTGTGGATCGCCTGGCCCATGGGTTGACCACCCAACCGAGCGTACAGATCGGCCAACTGGCTGAGGCCAATCGCGGCTCGGCGGCGCGGTTCGGCATCCTTCGCGCCTAGGCAGCTCGAATAGTTATTGAGAATATCAGTGGCACTCTGCTTGTCGTCGCGATCGAGCAACACTTCTACAAACTGCCGAAGGTTGCGCGGAGGCACGCAGGGCGCCTCATGCGACATCAGCACGCTCTTCTTGCCGGACTCCGGAACCTCAGCCCAGAACATGCGATCTAGGATGTCGGCGTGCGACTCCACCAGAATCCCGGCCTTGTTCATCTTCTCTTCTTGCAGCTTCAGAATCTGGCGCAGAGAGTCCATTTGGCGGCTCATGTGCTCCATCATCTGGTGGACTGCGTTGACCTTGACCTCGCCCTTCTGATAACGCTCGAGTGCGAAGCGGATGGCCATGTGCTCGGCGGCCTTCATCAGCAGGGGTGTGTCATCTTCTTCTGCCGTGGAAGCTTTTGCGGCCAGACTGCCCAGCAACTGTTGAAGGTTCAGCCGGGTATTGGGGTCGGTCTCTTTGAGTTCCTGCTGGATCTCTTCTTCTTTGATGGTCGGATCGGTCTGCACTTGTCCAAAACGCGTCAGCAGCCGGATCGCCTGGATGACTTCCCGCTCCTGCAGAGGAACCATTCCTCCCGTCCACGCCGGAGCTGCGCCCGTTGCAGCAGCACCTGCAGCCCCCACCGGAGTACCATCCGGCACCCATCTTCCCTTGCCCGTCCCCTGCGGCATGTTGGGCGCGCTGCCCAGAGGAACCATGGGAGTTCCGTCTGCGGATGCCTTGCCCCCACCGCCAGAGTTGGCGCCTTCAGCGGCGGCGATCAACTGCAGCAGTTTCTGGGGATCATTGAGCCACTGCTTGAATTCCGGTCCGAGAGTCTGGGCCGCGATTTGTGCCGCGATACTGACATCACCCGTCAGTGGATCAGCCGCTACGAACTTCACTTCATTAATCTTGATGGTGCTGCCTTGCTTGTTGGCGCTGAGAGCCTCTTTGATCTGCTTCGAGACATCCTGGGCCTTCGATCCCGCAATGGTGAAGGCCCGCACCAGGCGAATGAAATCCTGCTCGGTCACGTCCTTGGAGAAGTGCAGACTGGCCAGACCGGCCGTGGACAGCAAGGTGGCAAAGCTGCGCTCGGCGTTTCCCGTTTCCAGTGGAATCCCGTCGAGCAGCAACTTGTTGTCGGAAACGCCCAGCAGGAAACCCTGGTCGCCGGTGGTCGGGAGACCTTGCTGCAACTCTTTCCACGTGGTTTCGAATTGCATCTCAGTGCGCTTGTGGTCGTAGCCATACATCCGGGCATACTTGATGAGGATGTTGAGGCTATGAACAAAGGCGCGGGCTGAGGCGGCACGTGCACTTTGCGATGTATTTGCGGCAGAGATAGGACACTCCTCGAAAGCGCAAGATTGAAGCTCAAGGGTAAAGCGAAACGGTAAGGGCTAAAACGTTACGGAGGTAATAGGAGGGCACCCTAGGTCACGCAACGGAGCCCCGTCCTCGAATCGCGCCCAAGAACGGACCTAGCGCGGAGGTTCGTCGATCCCCAGGATTTCGAACGCGGCGAAAGCCGGGGGAGGCAGGTTCTCCGCGATATAAAGCTCCTATATTCAGTAGAATACTCGCGGAGCGTGAGGACGCTCTTGCCTTGAAAACCGCGACCAAAACGACGGGATTGCGCTACTGGATGGCACGAGTTCTGGAAGAGTGCGAACACGTGGCTGCCGATTTCAGCGCCGACCCAGTGCATGACTTGCGGGTTGCGCTGCGGCGGTGCCGATCGATGGCGGACGGCATGATCGCTATGGATCCGGATCGAGAGTGGAAAGCGATGAAGAAGGCCGGGAAGCGGCTATTCCAGCGCCTGGGCGCGTTGCGTGATGTGCAGATCATGATGGAATGGATTGAGAAACTCCATCCGAGTCAGACTGAGGGTAGTCCCGATAATGGATCCGCCAAGAATTCTGCAGACGGCGACAGCGCGGGCGAGGACGGACTCGCGACATTGAGCTCCGTAGCTTTGATCCCTACTCCGGCGCAGGCGCTGCTGCAAGTTCTGCGAGCGCGCGAACTTGAACAGAAGCAGGAGGCGCGAGCAGCGCTGGAGGAATTTGACGATAAGGAGTGGAGGCGATGGAGCGCTTCGCTACCCGTGCGTGCCGCGCGTATTCGGCCGGGGAGCGCTGTATTCAAGCATCTGGCGCTGGAGCGCTGGACGGCGGCGCGGGAGTTGCACACGCGTGCGCTGCGCAACCGGTCGCAGATTGCGTTCCACACTCTACGAATTGGAATCAAACGGTTTCGCTATATCGTCGAGAACTTTCTTCCGATCGAGCACAAGGCGTGGAGTAACGACCTGAAGTACATGCAGGATCTGTTGGGTGAGGTGCACGATCTTGACGTGCTGTGGGCGACGGCCCTGGCGTGCCACGTATTTCCTGACGAAGAATCGCGTAAGAGTTGGCATGCGCAAATCATTGAAGAGCGCACGAAGCGGATTGACGAGTATCGGGAGCGGACGGTCGGGCCGGGTTCTTTGTGGGATGAATGGCGCGGGGGGTTGCCAAAGAGCAAGCAGATTCGGGTGATTGCGACGCAGCGCATGAAGTTATGGGCGAAGGCACTGGATCCGGATTTCGCGCACTCCGAACGAGTTTCGCATCTGGCTCTGGCACTATACGACGGGCTAGCGGGTGCAGGGCTGATCGATGAGCGCGACGGCACGCTGGCGGAAAACGGAGAGGAATCGGACGCACGCGCCAGTTTGCATCTAGCAGCGCTGTTGCACGACGTGGGCAAGGCTAAAGGCAACAAGGGACATCACAAGGAGTCATTGGAATTGATCAAAGGGCACGGAACTCCTCTGGGCTGGAGTACGGGAACCATCGGGCGGGCGGCTTTAGTGGCGCGGTTTCACGCCGGAGGGCTTCCCTCTCGAAGCCACAAGGCGCTGCGGGATATGCTGCCCGTTGAGCAGAAAGTCACGATTCAGCTGGCAGCGGTTCTAAGGCTGGCGAATGCATTCGACACCGCGCATGATGGGCACATCCGGCGCGTGAAGATCGAGAATCTGGATGTGCCAAAACGCCGGACAAATGGATTTCTGCGCAAGCCCGTCAAGTTGGGTCCGAATGAAGCGCTGATCGTTAGAGCTGATGGCTTCGTGGCGGGGAGTGCTACCGCGCAAGCCGTGGCTGCGGAGAGATATCTGTTAGAAACCGTACTGCGAAGGCCCGTCGTGGTGAAGGCGATGAAGAGTAAGCCGACTCGGCGAGTTGCCAACGTGCCCTTGGTGAGCAGCCCGTAACTCCTGCGCCACTTTTCACCTACCCTCCTCTCGGTCTACAACTTATTCATCTTCAAACTATGACTCACGCGCAGATGGTGGAACGGGCGGTGCGGTGGCTGCGGGCTTATCGCTGTGGGGTTGTGTTGTCGGAGCAGGCTTGCGTCAGCGGGGAGATGCCGGACGCGATTGGATGGAAGCGCGCCTCGCATTCTGTACTTGTCGAGTGCAAAGTAACGCGGGCCGATTTTCTGGCAGATCGCGGGAAGCCTTTTCGGCTGAGACCGGAGGAGGGCGTGGGTTGTGAGAGGTTCTATTTGACTCCGCCGGCCTTGGTGAAAGTGGAAGAACTGCCTCTCGGTTGGGGACTGTTGGAATTGAGACGCGGGCGGGTTGAGACCGTGCAAGCAGCGGGGAAGAATCTGCGGACGGCAACGGGTTTCCGGTATGAGATGAATCTGCTGCTGGCCAGTTTGCGGAGGGTCGAGGTGCGCATCGAACCGCAGAGCATCACCGACTTTCTGAAATGGAAGAACCGCATGGCTGAGTACAATCGCGGGACGCTGCCGGAGGGATTAGCGGCGGCGGAAGAAGAGTTGAATGTTTTCTTAGAACCGGAAGTGCCGTGCTAGCGTGCAGGACGCGAACTTGCATTCGTTGCTGGCCCGTGGTCGTCCCCGACGGGACTCGGCTATCCTCCTTTCATCTCGCTCCCGGCACTTCCGTGCCTGGCTTTCACGTACCGCCGCTTCGCGGCTGGAGTCGGAGCACTGGCGCCCGGTCAAGTCAGCAAGGTGGCGCAAAAAGAAAACCGGGCTGGTTGGCCCGGCTTCTTCTGCGTCGAGTTGGATGCGGTTACATCCCAGCGCGGCGCGACAAGCGCTGAGGGTGCGATTCTTGCTCCTCAGGCGAGTCCACAGATCGAAAGATCTCACCGGCAAGCGGAAACCGACACGTGG
Organism: uncultured Acidobacteriaceae bacterium; assembly: GCA_963710885.1. Taxonomy (GTDB): domain Bacteria; phylum Acidobacteriota; class Terriglobia; order Terriglobales; family Acidobacteriaceae; genus Sulfotelmatobacter. The sequence goes on along the minus strand of CAVQCF010000043.1, from coordinate 357,944 downwards.
CTGGATGCAAGCTTGGTGCCATGCATCTGTTTCTTTCGGTTGAAGAGCGTAAGTATTTGGTTTTATGCCGGTTAGAGAACGCAGCCAACCACCGCCGGGAGCTCACCTGACACTTCTATTTCGATGTCAGGCGCAAAATTTTTGCACAGAATGCACATAAAGGTGTGCACTCGCGGCTGGATCGGAACTGGCTTCACCCATCACAATTGTGAACTGGAACGTATTATGCCGAGGCAGCGGTCTGAACCCCTGCCGAGCTCCGCTCGACGGACGGCCGGGGGCGACTGTCCCAACAAAGTGTATAAGTTACAGTCCTCACATATCTCGGCGGCCTTCCATGGCTTTCAGCATCGTGATTTCGTCGGTGTATTCGATATCGCTGCCGACCGGGATGCCCATGGCAATGCGGGTGACTTTCACTCCGGCGCGCTTGAGTTGCTGCGAGAGATAGGTTGCTGTAGCTTCGCCTTCCACGGTTGGGTTGGTGGCGACGATGACTTCGTCAACGTTGCCGGCGTCGACACGCGCAATGAGATTCGAGATGCGCAACTGCTCAGGGCCGATGCCGTGTAGCGGAGAGATGGCGCCATGCAGGACGTGAAACACTCCATTGAAGTGCTTGGTTTTTTCGATGGCGGCGATGTTGGTGGGTTCCTCGACCACGCAAACCAAGCGCTGGTTGCGCGTAGGACTGGTGCAGTAGACGCATGGGTCGACGTCGGTGATGTTGTTGCACACCGAGCAGAGGCGAAGGTTGGCCTTGACGTCGCGAACAGCGGTGGCGAGGGCTTCCGCGTCTTCGTCGCTGGAGCGCAGGATGTAGAAGGCGAGACGCTGCGCGCTCTTGGCGCCGACGCCGGGGAGCTTCTTCAGTTCATCGATGAGGCGGGACATGGGTTCGGCGAATTTGGACATTTTTAATTCACTTTCAATCGGCTGGTCATCCTTGCGGTGGCCTATGCAATTTGCTTAGCGGCGAGAAAGTGCACGGGTCCTACGTTGCGTTCAGGATGACAAGCATTTAGAACCACTTACCGCGATGGCGGCAGCATGTATTCGAGATCGTAAGAGTGCTTGCCGCCGGTGGCTATGATGATTGTCATCTTCCCGGCGATGCCTGCCAATTGACCGGTGCCGGAGTCGGGGACCACGGTGATGGTGAGTTGCGGCGCATTTTGCGTCATGGTTCCGGTGTGCTGCAGGACGAAAGTGCCGGTTCGTCCTTGTAAGGTTCCGGTAACCTTTTCGATGGCGACATAGGCTCCCGAGCCTTTGACGGCGGAGCCGGCGGTGAGCATCTGGCCTTTGCCGGTGGCATCGAGATCGCCGTGGTATTGCTTATCGAGAGTCATGCGGCCGAGGAGTGAATCTTCAGACTTGTCGTCCTGAGGTGTGACTTTTACGTCGAAGGGGCCGGTGGCGTGGTGGGGCATTGATGCCTCTTTCGGTGATGCGGATTGGGTTTGCGCCGACACAGACACGACGTACATCAGACAAAAGCACCGAACTGCGATCACAGCCCAGGCCAGACCGGAACGTTTCATTCAGAACCTCATCGCCTCGACAGCTGCTTAACTGAGCTTCTTCCGCCCCACCGGGCTCGCCGATTCCTGACTCGCTGCATCCACGGCTTGCGTCGTGGGCTGTATTCTTTTGCCGCTCCGCGGCTGGAGCGTCATCGGCTCACTGTCAGACCACCGAGTGACGAAACCGAATCTCCGATGTGATCAAAGACCAGGGATGCCCAGGCCACCGAGCATGCCGCCGACTGTCGATTGCATTTGGGCGTCGACTTTGCGGGCAGCTTCGTTGATGGCGGCAACGACCATATCCTGCAGCATTTCGACATCGCCGGATTTGACCGCTTCGGGATCGATGCGCAGGCTGAGGAGTTGCTTGCGGCCGTCCATTTTGGCGGTCACGGTACCGCCGCCGGACGTGGCCTCGACGACCGTTGCCTGCATCTTTTTCTGCAGGTCTTCATATTGCGATTTCGCTTTGGACATCAGATCTTGCAGGTTGAATCCACCCATAGAACCTCACGTTTCAATCAGTGTCGCATTCCTGCTGTTATTCTGAGCGAAGCGAAGAACCTATGTAGTTTCTCGCTCAGCAAAATGGCACAGGTCCTTCGCTTTGCTCGGGATGAAAAGTTCAACGCTTTTCTCTGTAGTCGATCACGGTGCGAATTTCGGCGCTGAATTTTTCCTGCATGCGGCGGACGACGGGGTCTTGCTCAGCACGACCTCGGCCACCGGGGCCGGAAGGGCGCGGGGCGCCGCCGTGGCGCCTTTCCTGCGGGGCCACGGTGGCACCGGGAACTACTTTCAATTTTATTGGGCGGCCAAGGACTCCGCTGGCCGAAGCGATGGCCAGGCGCTTTGCATCCGGGCCGAGCGACATGTCGACTACGGTTTGGGACTCGGCGATCTTGATTACTAGTTCGTTGCCTTGGACGCTCCACTCGCCCGCGGCGAGCATGGAGACCAGGATGCGCTGGTTGCCGTCGGTGAGGGCTTGTAGAACAGCATTTTGCAGGTGTTCCAGTTGCGGAACAGCGGGCGCGACAGCGGTTGGCTGCGACGCGGCAACCTCCGGCTCGGGCTGCGGCTGCGGCTCGGGGGCTGACGATTTGATTGCAGCAACCGTCACCCGGCTGATTACGTCACCGGGATTGGTCATTGGATCAGGAACAGGGTGGCGCATGGGAGCGGGCGCGGCGGAACCCATGATTACCGGCTCTGGATTGCTGGCAGCCGCCACGATTCGCGGACCCGGTGGCGGCCCTGCGTCGGATGGGGCTTCCTGCCGCGGAGTGCCCTTGCGGGCGGAGTCGGCAGCAAAGGGGGATTCAAAATTCTGACTGAGTCGGCTCCGAGCGGCGCGTTTCATTGCTTGGCGAACTACCGACGATGGCCGGTCTGGCCGGCGATCGCTGCGCGCTGGTTGCGGGTGCGGCCGCGACGTCGCTTAGCAGCTGTTCGATAGGCAGCAACTTTTGCGCGTGGGCCATTTTGAGCAGACCAAGCTCGAGGTGGAAACGTTGTTCCTGCTTGTATCCCAACTCGCCGTGAGTGCGGAGCATGATCTGGAAGTGGCGAGTGAGATCTTCTTCGCCAAACATCTCAGCGACGCGGGCGACGCGCTCGCGCTCTTCGCTGGAGACCTGGAGCAAGGAGGAATCCTTGCCCGCGACCTTGGCGACTGTCGCATTGCGCAGGAAGCGGACCATCTGGCGGGCAAAGTGGGTGGGGCTGTGACCTTCACTAATAAGGCGGTCGACTTGGCGAAGGATTTCTTCGCTGCGGCCTTCGGACACGGCTTGCATGACTTGTTCCAGGATGTGCGCTGGAGCCGCACCGACCAGGTTGCGCACCGAGTCGGCGGTAACGCGTCCACTGGCGGAAGCAATCGCCTGGTCGAGGATGGACAGCGCGTCGCGCATGGAGCCGTCGCCAGCTTCGGCTAGCAGTGCCAGAGCGTCGTCGTCGGCTTCGATCTTTTCGCGAGTGACCAAGTCGCGCAACTGGGTAACGATGGCGTCGAACGCGACGGCGCGAAAACTGAAGTGCTGGCAGCGCGACCGGATGGTTTGCGGGATGTCCTCAGGCTGCGTGGTCGCCAGCATGAATACGATGTGGTCGGGGGGCTCTTCCAGCGTTTTGAGGAGCGCGTTAAAAGCGGCGTCGGTGATCTGGTGGGCTTCGTCGAGAATGTAGATTTTGAAGCGGTCGCGAGCGGGGCGATAGCGCGCGGCCTCGCGGAGTTCGCGGATTTCGTCGATCCCACGGTTGGTAGCGGCGTCGATTTCGATGACATCAACGGCGTTTCCGGCGCGAATTTCGGTGCAGGATTCGCAGAGACCGCAGGGCTCGGGCACGGGCCTGTCCTTCGAGCGGCAATTCAGGGCCATGGCCAGGATGCGGGCGACGGTGGTTTTGCCAATGCCGCGGTGGCCGCTGAAGATGTAGCCGTGGGCGGTGCGGCCCTGCTCGATGGCGTTCTGGAGCGTGCGGGTGACGTGCTCTTGTCCGATGACCTCGGAGAATTTCTGCGGACGATATTTGCGGGCCAGGACGGTGTAACTCATGGGTGGAAGAGACGATTATACGTGATGGGCGGGGCGATTTGCCGCGGTACGGAACAAAGGCTTTGATCGCGGAGAACTCAGAGAAATAGCGCGGATGGCGCGCATAATGGGGTGGGCCCGAGCTTGCGAAGGAACGGCACACGCGATAGGCTGGTGCGTCGAGATTGTGTGCCGATGGGGCGAGGCCAGGAGTTCTAGAAGGCCGCAAAGGAGAGAAGGATGCAATTAAAGCTGACGAAGAGAACGGTGGACGGGATTCTGGCCATCGAATGCAATGGACGGATCGTTTTCGGCGAAGAGTCTTCGCTGCTGCGGGACGATGTGAAGAAGGCTATTGCGGACGGTGCGAAGCGCATTGTGCTGAACTTGGGCGAGGTGAACTATATCGATTCGGGCGGACTGGGCACACTGGTCGCGCTGCACACGACCGCGCACAATGCTGGGGGGACGATCAAGCTGGCGAACCTGACCAAGCGCGTGGGCGATCTGATGCAGGTCACGAAACTGCTGACGGTGTTTGAGGTGCATCCCTCGGAGTACGAGGCGCTTGAGGCGTTTCGTAAGGCTGCCTAGCGACTGTCTGGAAATTAAAATCCCCCACCCTCTCGCCAACTACGCGAGAAGGGTGGGCCAGCCGGCTCATTTTTGCCCGGTTCATTCTTAGGATGATTGATCGTGAAACGGAAGAGACCCCGGTCTCTAGCGGGAAAAATCAAACAAGAGAGTTCTGGAGCGATGCGTCTGCGGATCGAGCAGGCGGTGCGCGCGATTCCGCGCGGGAAAGTTTCGACCTATGGTGGAGTCGCGCGGGCGGCGGGTTTTCCGGGGGCGGCGCGGCAGGTAGCGGCGACTTTACGGCGCGGATTTGGATTGCCTTGGCAGCGGGTGCTAGGGGCGGGCGGTGAGATCAAGCTGACAGGGGACTCTGCCATTGAGCAACGTCTGCGGCTGGAGGCAGAGGGCGTGCGGTTTCGCGGGCGCCGGGTGGACATGAACGCACATGAGTGGAAGTCCCCACGCAAGAGTGCGAGTAGAAATCCGGCGAAGAAAACGAGATAAAGAAGTTCAGGGGGCGCCAGATGACGAGGGCCCGATCTAAAGCAACGCCTATGTTGTCGGAAAATCAGGCGGATCGTTTGACATTGTCCCGCTCCTGATCGCCGCGCTCATTGACTGGTGTGCCAAACGGTTGGCTGAGTGCCGGGCAGTAGTTCGCCGAGAAAACGCGCGTCTCCACGATCGAGCGCAGCGTCGAACGTATCGTTGGGCTCTCCGGGATTCTCCAGGCACGCGTACAGGATCTGCAACTCATTCCGCACGAACGAATTCATGTCGCGAATGATCCGCAGTCTCTCGGAAAGGATGCGGCTCTGTTCCCTTTCGTAGTAGAAAACAACGGCGGCGGCTCCCAAGGCGATGATCAGATCATCGGCAAACATCCAAGTCGGGTGCTGAACCAGAAGCAGGTCGGCGCCGTATCCGACGATCAGGACAAGCGAAAAGGCCAGACCGGCCAGGAGAATGCGATTCCGGAGGGAAGGTATGGCGCCGATGATGGAGCACTCCAAACCTGCCCCCATCATAACGCCGTCACCGAACGGCCGAACATTGAAAACTGTTCCGGCCCGATCGCGACGGGCGGCTCTCCTCACAGGCTCACTTCCTGAATTGAGGGTCGATCTCGACCTGATATCCCGTGACCATTTTGTTGGTTTCGTTGGCCATGCCGACGACCGCCATTAATTCTTTGAACATGGCGTCGGTCATGCCTTTTTTTTGCGCAGACACGGTGTGGGATGCAATGCAGTAGTGGCACTGGTTGGTGACGCTCACCGCGACGTAGATGAGTTCCTTAGTGAGCGGGTCGATGGCGCCGGGGGCCATGATCTGCTTGATGTCCTCCCATGTGCGCTTGAGGGTGGCGGGGTCGTGGGCGATGGCCTTCCAGAAATTATTAATCCAGTCGGTCTTGCGGGTGGCCATGATGTCGTCGTAGATGGCGCGGACTTCGGGGGTGGCGTCTTTATATTCAATTAGGCCGAGGGTGGACATTAAGTTCTCCAGAGTTCAAGGTTTCAAGGTTTCAAGGTTTTCAAAAGTACCTAAGCTCATCCTTCACGACCTTGAAACATTGAAACCCTTGAAACTTGCTATTTCGGCAACTCTCCTGCCAGTAATTTCTCGAGGTGCGTTGCCGGGACTCGCACTCCGACGTAGAAGTGTCCAAAAAGGGCGTAGACGGCGCTGACTTCGTCGAAGCGCATTTCGTAGATCAGCTTCTTGAAGACCAGGGGATCTTCGGCGAAGAGGTCGACGCCCCACTCCCAATCGTCGAAACCGATGGAGCCGCTGATGATCTGTTTGACTTCTCCCGCGTAGCGGCGGCCGATGAGTCCGTGGTCGCTCATCTGGCGGGCGCGTTCTTCGATGGGGAGTTTGTACCAGTTCTTGTCCTCGCCGCGGCGGCGGTCCATGGGATAGAAGCATGCGTAGCGCAGCGAGGGGATCTCGGGATAGAGGCGCGGGCGCATCGCTTCCCGATGGCGGTTCAGTTTGCTCTCGATTTCGGCTTTCCACTGCTCCGAATGAGGTTCGATTCCCTGGTCGGTAAGTTCTTTGTAGATTTTCAGCGTGGAATCGTAGAGTCCGAGTTCGATGATGGAAAGATAGGATGTAGTGGGCTCAAGGTAATCGCTGAGGCGGAGGTTGGCGAGTTGAAGTTCGGCCTGGTTGAGATCGGCGAACGAATCGCGGAAGTGGATCAGCATGAGATCGCCCTTGTGGCCGATGAGCGAGAACAGGGCGGACTGACCAGCGGAATTCTTCTCCATGGCGGCGAGGACGTCAGTGGCTTCTTTGGCGATGGCCGATTTTTCGGCGGCGGACAGAGCGCGCCAGGCGGGCCAGCGGAGGCGCATCATCTGGTGCAGGACACTGTAGCCTTCGGTAGTAAGCGGGACGGCGGGGATCTCCGCTGTGACTTGAGGACGAGGTTGGTGAGTGGTGGTCATGCGAGCCTCTTTCCGAACGGTGCTCTTAGTAGTGAGGTGTTCAGGCGCAAAAAGCTATTGTACGCGGTGGGGCGGCGAGTCGAAACTTGCGCGGCGACCACGTTATTCGACTCGACCGGATATCGGAATTGGGGTGGGCCGCCGCGGATGGGGAGACTCAACGACTGCGTGGTTCCATGCGCGCAGCGCGGGACGGAGGGAGCCGGGTTTCAGGCGCAAGGTGCGTGAACCAGTTCGTTCCTGACCTCTAGATGTTATTTCGCTGGACGCTGAGAATTCCGCTCAGCGATTCAAAAACATGCTGCCGCAGGAATGAACGCCCGTTCATTCCGCGACAGCGTGGTTCGGAGGCTTCCACGGGGGAAGCACACTTGAGTTAGAAACTGAACCGAGCTCCCAGCGTGACCACACGAGCACCGAGAGCTGCTGTCATAAGCCCGAATTGCGCGTTGTTACTGCCCGGACTGCCAATGTTATTTGAAATGCTCGTTGGGTTGAAGTTCAGGTTATTGAAAACGTTGTAGGCGTCCATCCGAAACTCTAATCTCGCGCCCTCGCCTAAGACCTTGTTGTTCGGTAGACCAAAACCCTTCGAAAGAGTTAAATCAAGGTCCTTGTAGCCGGGCCCGTTGAATGAGTTCCGCTGCAATCCCACCTGGGGCAGTGGCCCGCCGGAACTCGTTCCCGAAAGCGCGGTGTAACTCGGAAACGCGAAATACGACTGGGCGCCTCTGGAGAAGTTTGATCCGCTCTTGAAGGCGTCGTTGCTGGTGCTGGTGCCCGCGCCTCCGAGATAAACGGCGGGAAGCGCTCCGTAACCGCATTGCCCGCAATAGAGGCTGCCGTTGGCAACGTTGACGTAAGGAGTCCATGGAAATCCGGTGTGAAGGTTGAAGACGCCGCTGAGCGACCAGCCGCCGGCTATCTTCTCAATCCAAGCGCGGCTGCCGTGGAAGAAGACCGGCTGCCACATGCCAAAGAGCTTAAAGGCCTTGCCGACGTTGTAGTCGGAGCGACCATAGTTTATGGCGGAATTGTAGGGAAAGAACGGCAGGTTAAACGGCGGCAGGCCACTGGAATAGGGAGAGGATGCTGTGTCCAGACTCTTAGCCCAAGTGAACTGTGCATCGGCCATGAACTGGTGGGAGAAGTTGTGTTTCAGTTCCGCCAACAGCGCGTTGTAATTCGCGCGCCCGAGGACGCTCCAAAAATCTCCACCTCCAATCAGCGGGTTCAACGGGTCGCCCACCGCACCAGGTGTGGCGTTCGTGTTCTGGTGGAAGAAGATGTTATGGGAAATGCTGCCCTGATATCCCAGACTGGCCACCCAGTTGTGACCGATAGCGTACTGCGTATCCACAGAGTAGTGGTGCACTCTCATGGTGGGAAGGGTACCGGGAAAGACGGTGACGCCGACAGCTGACGGAGTAGGTCCGCCTGAAGCACATGAGGCTGGTAGCCCAAACGAGTTGAAGCAACTCTTGGCGTTCGGGTTTGCCGGGTAGCCGGTAAGCGAGTGAATGTTTGTCCCGATTGCGTAAATGATGCCCGGATTCGGCGCCGCCGGCGACGACATAGAGAGTGACGGAGACACCGCGAGCCCAGGGTTGTTCACAACGCCGGAGGAGATCGCGATTTCTTCCTGGTTGTAGTTCAGGCCGTAACCCCCGCGGACGACTAGTTTGTCGTGGAACATGGGTGGACTCCACGCAAAACCAATCTGGGGCCCAAAATTATTCTTCTGCGCGGTCCAGGCATCAGATTGCCTGGTCACGCTCAGACCCGTCAGGTAATCCGAGCCACCGCCAGGGTGGGCGACATACATGTTGCCCTGTTTTGAGCGCAGTGGAGTGAAGTAGGACCAGCGCAGTCCAAGATTCAGCGTCAGATTTCGCCGAACTTTGTAATCATCCTGAGCAAAGAATCCCCAGAATGATTGGCGGTCGTCCTGACGCAACGTGGTTGGGAATCCGGTATTGGGATCAAACTGCCCGCCTTCATTGTGCGGAGCGTCGTTGAGGAAGTCCCAGTAGTTGAAGAAGTTATAGCTCGGCACACCGCATCCGGCGCACTCTTGCAGGTAAAAGAGTCTTGTCTGTTCCCCGCCAAACTTGATGGTGTGAGGACCAACGATTTTGGTGGCTACGTCCTTGAGGGTGTAAGTCCACTGGTTCAGGATACTGCCAACGTTCGGTCCGAACTGCTCCAGAAAAACGTTGTTGCCGCCAAGGGTATCCATATTGTCCACGGGAAGGCCGACCGGAGACTGTGGGTTGGAGGTGACTTCGTTCCAGTGCCATCCAGCCGCATTTGCACGGAATTCGTTCAGGAAAGTGGGTGAGATCGTGTGGTTCCAAATAGCTGAATAGGCTTCATTGATCTGGTCGTGATGGAAGAGGTCGTATCCGCGGGCCCCATTGTTGAAGGTGGTGGACTGCGGCACCCAGTAGATCGCGAAGCCGATGCGGTCTTTTCCGGTTACATTCCAATCAAGGCGGCCATTGTACTGGTTCTTGGAGTAGTTGCTGTTGCTGGCAGTGATGTAGTCTGCTAGGTCAGCAACGGTACCAAGATTTTCCGGCCCGCCGCTGCCATTGCCGCCCGTACCGGGGCTTGTGGCGCTCTGCCAACCAAGATCCATCGTACCGAGCGGGGCCGTCAGCGGCGTCCCAATATTAATGCCTTGGCCCGCAATGGTGCGGCAGTTCACGCCTTCGTTCAGGCCGAAGTTAGCGCACGTGGAGTCGGGACTGATGCCCCGGTTGAGAACGCCGTTACCCGGGAATGTCAAATATGTGGCAGCGATGCTTCCGGAAGGCGCCAAGGCGGCAAACGCCGGGGTTTCGGCCCATTGAGTGCCGATATTCGTCTGGGCCGCTGGACTGCGCACCGTTTCCCATGCGAAGAAGGCAAAAATCTTGTTCTTAAGAATCGGACCACCAATGCTGCCACCGAACTGATCGAAGAAGCTGGTATCCCGCAGCACCGTTTTGTTACCCGGGCCGTTGTATCTCTGGTACGCACTCAGGCCGGGACGGTGGGCGGTAAAAAAGGCGCTACCATGGTACGAGTTGGTACCGGACTTGGAAGTAACCTGGATTTGAGCGCCACTGAAACGTCCTCCCTCGGCATCGTAGCCATTGGCTAGCACCTTCACACTGGCGACGGAATCCTCGCTCGGCGTAATGATTGTCGTCCCGCCCCAGACCGCGCTCGTCGTGCTGATGCCGTCAATCGAAATGCCGTTGTTCTCATACTGCTGACCCGCAGCCACAGCGGCTGGGCCGTTCTCGGTTTGGAAGATCCCTTGCGAGCCGCCCGTGGGGCCAGGACCCTGCATTCCGGGAAGAGGTTCTGCACCACCGCCGCTGCCCTGAGCGCCATCGCCGAATACGCCAGGGGCCAACTGGATGAGTTGGAAGACATCGCGTCCGAAGGAAGGCATGTGCTGAACCTGATTGTCAGTCACGACTCCGTTAATCGAAGCGGTTTCGGTATCCAGGGCGGGCAGCGCAGAAGCATCCACGTTGACGGTGGTCGAAGCGCCTCCGACCGCCAGTTGCACGTTGAGCGCGTTGGGCTGGTCAGGAACGAGGTCTAGGTTGTCGATGACTTTCTTCGCGAAGCCGTCCTTTTCAACTACCAACTGAAAGCGCGCGGCGGCGGGGAGTGCATTAAAGTTGAACACCCCAGCGGCATCGCTTACTCGTACCTGCGTTTCGCCGGTCGCGGGATTGGTCAGCGTGAGGTTGGCGCCTGGAACCACTGCACCAGTATTATCCGTGACTACGCCTTGAATCGAAGTTCGATATTGTGCCTGGGCGATGACCGCGGAGAAGATGACGAAAACGAGAAACGAAACGGGGCGGAGTGCAGAAGAGGTGGAGCGGCTCATTGAAGCCTCCCGGTCTTGAAGAACCTTACGTTTTACTAAGTGCTTCTTACTAAAACTCTACAAAAGCGTTTTAGTAACATTTGCCAGCTTATAGCACAGGCGATTTTCCACAGTCAAGCGCAATGCCTTTGGAGCGATAAGATGCAGTTCCCTGCGGCGACGACACGATTTATTTCCATAGATCTGCCGAAACGATTTTGTTTAGGCGATCACGCCATGTGCTGGCGCTTCGGCAGCAGGTGAAAGGCCGCGACGTTATTTGTCAGGAAAACAATCTCAACAGATGTTTCTGTTGCGGTGTTCTATTTGGGAGCGAGGCCGTTCGCAACCCGGCAGGTCGTCTCACGAATCATCAGTTTGGGCTCGACCGTGGTCTCGGCTCCATTCAAGTGCGGTTCCGAGCGGCGGATGCGGCGAAGCAGGGTCTCAGCGGCGATCCTTCCCATTTCCCGCAGCGGCTGGCGCACGGTAGTAAGCGCCGGATTCTGGTAGGCAGCGCTCTGGATATCATCGAAGCCGACGACGGAAACGTCGTCGGGCACGCGCAGCCTGGCCTCGCGTAGGGCCCGAATCGCGCCCATCGCTGAGATGTCGTTGAAGGCAAAAAGCGCGGTGAAGGGCTTGTGTGATGACAGCAGCTTCCGCGTGGCTTCATATCCAAGTTGGGGAGAGGGAGAGTCTCCCTCGAGTTGCGAGACGAGAGCCGAGGAGATGCGCAGGCCGAGGTGGTGGGCCGCTTTCTCGATGTTGGCCCAGCGGACTTCGGTATCGGAACTGAATTCCTGCCCTTTGATGAAAGCAATTTCGCGGTGCCCGAGATGGAAAAGATGCTTGAGCGCGATTTCAGCGGCCCGCACGTGGTCCAGAACGATGTTGGTGACGCCCTTCACGTGGTTGTGCCCTGAGACCGTCACCACGGGCACTGAGAGTTGCAGAGTCCATGGAGTATCGACGGCGATCAGGCCGTCGACGGAGCGTTCCAGGAACAGCCGGGGATATTCATCGATGAGGTCGGCGCGGTGACGGTGACTGACAACGAAATAGAAATATCCCTCTTGCAGCAAGATGATCTTCCACGCCGCTCATAACGGAGGCGGAGTAGCCGTCGCTGACTTCGGGAACGATGACTCCGATGGTGAAACTGCGCTGGGCGCGCAAGGAGCGAGCGAAAAAGTTGGGACGGTACTTGTACTTGCGAGCGGCGGCAAGAATTCGATCTTTCGTTTCCTGGGGGATGGAGTCCGCGACTGGGCGAGCGATTGATGACCAGCGACACCGTGGCGGGCGAGAGCCCCAGGCGCTCCGCCAGCTCTTTCAAGCTCACCGGCTTGGGCCCCATGCGCACGCTTTTGCCAGCGCCTTTGCCCTTCTTCTTTGTCGTCACGCTGCGCAGTCTCGCACAAACCGAATCGGCGTAGCAAGCAGGATGTGGCCCGTCGCGCGGAATACTTATTGACATTGGCGGGAAAAGAGTTTTTGATACATTCCGGAAACGCCCTACTAACGCGATTTAGTAGCCGCTCATAGCCGGGCCCCACGGAGGTTCCGCCTCATGCCATTCTCAAACTCTTATGCGACTATCGCTCGCTGGTCTTGTCGAAGAGTTCCATCAGGATTGATGCAGAAGGTGTTCCTTGCGCTTTTGTTGTGTGGAATCGGCTGTAGTAGCGAGCTGCGTACGCCCAGGCGCCGTCGCCAGCCGGCGGCAGGTGTCGCGGACCCGAAGCTCGATGCCCGAGTGGAATCGATTCTGCAGCAGATGACGCAGGAAGAAAAAGTTGGACAGCTCGTGCAATACTCCGCGGGGCAACCAACCGGGCCGGGAACGGGCAGGACTGATTATGACGACATGATCGCGCACGGACAGATTGGATCGCTGTTCAACGTGATCGATCCGCACGAGATCAATAAGTATCAGAAGATCGCGATGGAGAAGGCGCGCCTGCATATTCCCATTCTGTTTGGCCTCGACGTAATTCACGGATTCAAGACGGAGTTTCCGATTCCTTTGGGACTGGCTTCGACATGGGATCCATCGATTGTCGAGAAGGCGTCGCGTGTGGCGGCGATGGAAGCGTCGGCGGGCGGGATCCGCTGGACGTTTTCTCCGATGGTCGATATCGCGCGGGATGCGCGCTGGGGGCGGATGGCTGAGGGGGCGGGCGAGGATCCTTTTCTGGGATCGGCCATGGCTGCGGCTTATGTGAGGGGCTATCAGGGTTCGCGGCTGGATGCGCCGGACAGCATTGCGTCGTGCGCCAAGCATTATGTCGGCTATGGTGCGGCTGAAGGCGGGCGCGACTACAACAGCACGGAGATTTCCGAACACACTTTACGTCAGTTCTACCTGCCGCCTTTTCACGCCGCGGTGGAGGCCGGAACCGCGTCGGTGATGAGCGCATTCAACTCTTTGAACGGAGTGCCGTCGACGGCGAATCCATTCACGTTGAAGCAAGTGTTGCGAAAGGAGTGGGGCTTTCGCGGGTTGGTGGTTAGCGACTGGAACGCGGTGGGAGAACTCATTCCGCACGGCATTGCGGCGGACGGTGCCACTGCGGCACGCAAAGCTTTTCTCGCCGGCGTAGATATGGATATGGTGAGCAGCCTGTATCACGACAATCTGCAGCAGGTCGTGACAATCGGGCCAGGCGACGCAAGCTGAGTTAGATGAGGCGGTGCGGCATGTGCTGCGCGTCAAACTGGCGTTGGGACTGTTCGAGCATCCGTTTGTGGATGAGGCTGGAGCGGCGAAGGCGCTTTATCATCCAGAGAGCATCGCGCTGGCGCAGACCGCGGCGGAGCGATCGTTCGTGCTGCTGAGGAATGCGAATGGCCCGAACGGTAAGCCGCTGTTGCCGCTTGCCAGTGGAACGCCGAACATTGCGGTGATCGGGCCACTCGGGGATGATTCGTCGTATCCGAATGGCGCGCCGGCGGGATCGGGACCGCGCGTCTCATTGCCGGCGGCTCTCGCACAGCGAGTCGGCCAGGACCATGTGTTCCGCTTCAAGGGATCCGGAATTCTCGATGGCACCGATGGAGAGATGGCAGCCGCGGTGGCAGGAGCGCAAAAGGCAGACGTCGTGGTTCTGGCTCTGGGCGAGACTCCCGAGATGAGCGGGGAGGCAGCCTCGCGCGCGCATCTGGGACTTCCCGGTAGGCAGCAGCAGTTGCTGGAAGCCGTTGTACGCACAGGCAAGCCCGTGGTTCTAATTCTGTTCAGCGGACGGCCTTTAACGGTACCTTGGGCCTTTGATCATGTGCCAGCGGTGATCGCGGCTTGGCTGCCGGGAATCGGCGGGGGATCGGCCTTGGCGCGGACGCTTTTCGGAGAAGTAAATCCCAGCGGGAAACTGGTTGTGAGCTGGCCGCGCAGCGAAGGGCAGGAACCGCTTTACTACAACCATCTGAATACAGGGCGACCTGCCGGGGATATGGATCTTACGCACCCGCCTGTCAACATTGTCGAGAAGTACGTGTCGCGATATATCGACGAACAGAACACGCCGCAGTTCCCTTTCGGCTATGGTGGATCTTACACGAGCTTCACGTACGGAAGCACCAAGATCAATACGCAGCGACTGAGTTCTGCGGCCCTTAATACGGGATTGAAGGATGCCGAACACGAAGCCACGGCTATGACCGCCGAGGCGGAAGTGACGAACGCGGGAGCACGGGACGGCCAAGAGGTGGTTCAACTGTATATCCAGCTTCAAGGAACGAGCGTTGCCGAGCCTGTGCGCATCCTGAAGGGATTCAAGACAGTGGCTATCGCTCCCGGCGAAACGAAGAAGGTGACGTTTGAATTGAAACCGGAGGCTTTTGCGATCTGGAACGCGAGCAATCAGTTCGCTGCCGAACCGGCGAAGGTTAAGGTCTGGATCAGCCCTGATTCCGCCCATGGCACGCCGGCTGACGCAGAGGTTCTACCGTAGCAACTGCTTTGGCGCGCGTGCGGCACAAACACCAGAATATTCGAGGAACACAGCCCATGAAATCCTGCCCGCGCATTTTTTCCCCGGCAGCGCACCTTCTTCTTTTCATCCTGGGAATAGTTTCACTGTCTCCAGCCGAATCGGGCAGCACGGAATATTATCGCCACGTCATTTTCGACAATAGCCTGACATCGGATTCCTACTTCTATAGCCACGGCATAGCCAACGGCGCGAGTTTTCTCGAGCTGAAAGACGATCGCCTTCCGGTCGAGACCAAGACATTTCTGACACCACCGAATGCGCTCCGCCTGCACTGGGAGTCGCACCCCGGAGGAGGTTGGCAGGCAGAAGTTCGCGTAGACGGGTACCGCAATCGGTTCCCAGAGCTGAATGGGCACAATCTCTACTTCTGGTGTTTCGCGCCTGATGCGGTTGCGGCAGACGATCTTCCGACGCTCGTGCTTTCCAACCGGGGTGAGGGGCTGCAGGTTGCAGAGTTTCCCGCAGCGTTTACCGAACCTCTGGCGCTGGGCAAGCTCACGGGAGACATTTCGGCTGGGAAGTGGGTGCTGGTGAGGATTCCGCTGACGGAATTTCATACGGCGTCGATCTATGAGTTTCGTCCGCAGTCTTTGCAGAACATTATTTTTCATCAACGACACGCCGACGGCGCGCGGCACACGCTAATCATCGACGAGATTCGCGTGGGGGACGATCCGCCCGCGAGCACTGCCGATTCCCTGCCCTCGCCCGGAAACGTTCGCGCCATCGGATATGACCGGCACGTGGAAGTGCAGTGGGACCCGGTGAACTCGCCTCTGCTGGCACGCTACGTGATTTATCGCGCGCTCGATGGTCAGAAGTTTGAGCCTGTCGGCATTCAGCTTCCCGGAACGAATCGCTACGAGGATTTCCTGGGGAAATCGGGGGTGACCGCGCAGTATCGAGTAGGAGTGTCGGACTGGAACTACAGAACGTCGTATCAACCGTCGCATGTAACTGCTCAGACCCGCGAATTCAGCGACGACGAACTTTTAACGATGCTGCAGGAAGCCTGCTTCCACTATTACTGGGACGGCGCCGATCCGCAATCGGGATTGACTCGCGAGAATATTCCAGGTGACGACCGCATCGTCGCGACCGGCGCGAGTGGCATGGGCATCGCGGCACTCATCGTGGGCGTGGACCGCGGTTTCATCACGCGCGTGCAGGGTCTGGAACGCATGGCCAAGATCGTGAACTTTCTGGAACATGCGGAGCGTTATCACGGTGCGTGGTCGCATTTCATGGATGGGAGCACGGGCAAAACAATGCCCGTGTTTGGCATGTTCGACAACGGCGGCGATCTGGTGGAGACTTCGTTCCTCATGGAGGGACTGCTCGCTGCCCGGCAGTATTTCCGCGGGAAGAGCGACGCGGAGCGTGATCTCTACCAGCGGATCTCGCAACTTTGGGAGTCGGTCGAGTGGGACTGGTACCGCGGTCCGCAACCGGGAGACTACCTCTACTGGCACTGGTCGCGAGAGTGGGCATGGCAGATTCAGCATCCGTTGATTGGATTCAACGAAGTCATGATTACGTACCTGCTGGCAATAGCATCGCCCACCCACGGCGTTCCAACGGACATGTATTACTCCGGCTGGGCGAGCCAGGGGCAGCGTGGCATCAACTATCGCGTGGGCTCGTCCGGTAAGATCAATGGTGATCACTACAGCAACGGGCATACCTATTACGGGATCAAACTCGATGTTGGGGTTGGCAGCGGCGGACCACTTTTTTTCACGCAGTATTCGTTTCTTGGTTTCGACCCGCACCGTCTGCACGACCGTTTTACGTCTTCCTATTTCGAGAACAACCGCAACATCGCGCTCATCAATCGCGCTTATTGCATTGCCAATCCTGAGCACTTCAAAGGATACGGTCCCGACGCTTGGGGTCTGACCGCCAGCGACGGTCCCGACGGTTATGTGCCCCACGCTCCCGACGCGAACGACGATCGTGGGACGATAACACCGACCGGAGCGCTCGCGTCTTTTCCGTACACCCCGGAAGCTTCGATCGCAGCGCTTAAGCACTACTACCGCGACCTGGGCGCACAACTCTGGGACGTCTACGGCCCGCGCGATGCCTACAACGCAGGGCAGGACTGGATTTCGCTGATCTATATGGGGCTCAACCAGGCTCCCATCGTGGTGATGATTGAGAACCACCGCACGGGCCTGGTGTGGAAGAATTTTATGGCGAATCCCGAGATCGAGCAGATGCTCCACAAACTCGATGCCGTCACCGCCAAGTAGAGTGATCACTGTGAAAAGGTCCGAGCCGTGAACCGCGGCTCTTGCTGGCGAAGTTTGCTCGCATGCTCTCTGGCCTCCGCGATCTGCTGTGGGCTCAAGACTTTTTCCAGGGAATGAAGCAAGTCGTTACCGCGCGGATCTCCGTCCATGGCCGCGGCTGAGATCCACGAATAGGCGGCTTCGGGATCTTTTCTCGTTCCGCGACCGTCTGCGTACATGAAACCCAGCTTGATGCGAGCTCCGGTATGTCCCTGGACCGCGGCTTTCTGGAACCAGAGGAATGCGGCGTTATTGTCTTGCGAAACGCCTTCACCGCGGAGATACATGTCTGCGAGATTGTTTTCGCCCAATGGATTGCCGGCCTGGGCGGCTTTGCGGTACCAGACCACGGCGGTGGCAGCACTTCGCAGAGTGCCGAGTCCCTGATCGTACATATAGCCGAGGTTGGTCTGTGAGTTGCTATCGCCGGCCTCTGCACCCTTCTGGAACCAGCGGAAAGCTTCCTCGTTGTCGTGGCGCACGCCTCTGCCCTCCATATAGAGGACGCCGAGGTTGTAGTAAGCGCGGGCAAAGTGCTGATCCGCGGCAGTGTGCAGCCACTGCAACGCTGTCCCATAGTTGCCTACGGTGCCCCACCCGTTGAGGTACATGACGGCTAGATTCACCTGGGCCGGAGCGTAGCCTCGCTGTGCGGCTTGGGTGAACCATCGCAGAGCTTCGCGTTCGTCGTAATCAGGACCAATCGCCAAGACCGAGGCAATTCCCAGTTGGTTCTGCTCAAATTCATGTCCTCGGCGAGCCATCTGTTGAACAATCCCATCGTCACAAACCTCCTTGTCGCTACCCACCAGGCGCGAGACCACTGCAAGACTGCATTGCGCTTTCGCCTTTCGTGGGGTCTGGCCCCAGGCGTTTCCAGCAATTAGCAGCGCGGCGATCATGATGACGACTCCGACTGCAACTTCCGGTGTGGCCGGCGCAAGTGTTTTTTTCACGGTATCCCTCCCCGCTCGAGACTTGAATCATCCAATTCCCGAACACAGCCAAAAGTGCCGCAGGAAGGCCGATACCGCAATGCACACTGTGTCATTCGTCGATGCAAGCCGGATCATTTGTTAGAAAACTGGACCTCATCCAGCAATAACCTGATGACAAAAGACTTAGTCGCGCGTCCATGGGAACAAGAGAGGTTGCGAAAACGTAGAGTTACATAGCACCGGTAACCACATGACACGCAATGGTTCAGATCAGGCGCGGTTCGGTCCTTTTGAAGTCGACCTGCATACCCACGAGCTGTGGAAATTCGGCACACGGCTGAGACTCGTGGGCCAGCCTTTTGAAATCCTTGCGGTGCTGTTGAGTAAGGCCGGAGAGTTGGTAAGCCGGGAAGAACTCCGGGCGCGCCTGTGGCCCGGAGATACGTTCGTCGACTTTAACCACGGCCTCAACGCTGCGGTGAACAAACTGCGGGAGGCGCTGAACGATTCGGCGGAGAATCCGCGGTACGTTGAGACGTTGCCGCGACGGGGCTACCGTTTCATCGCGACCGTCGAATGGGTTGGGGCCAAGCCGGTGGTTCCAGAAGCTGAATCGCCTAAGCCGGAGGTTCCGCTCCCGATCGAAATTCCGAGCGTTCGTCGGAGCGAGTTCACGTTCCCGGACGCGCTTGCAACGGGCACTCGAGGCCGCAGCGCGGTCTTTCACTACCTGCTTGGGGCGGGAGTGCTTTTCAGTCTGTTTCTGGCCGCGGCGCTTTTATTCCGAGGGTCCTCGAGTTACGGTGCGGGATCGCCTTCGCGGTCGATGGAGGAGCACACGCGACCGCTGCTGGCAATTTCCGATACCGCCACGCCGTCTTTTTCTCCAGACGGAAACTCCGTAGCTTTCTACCGTGAGCATTCGCAGCCAGGAGGGTCGGGCATCTACGTGTCGACGGTCGGCAACGAACAACTCTTGCAGCTCACCAGCAACGACGACGACCGCTATCCGGTATGGTCTCCAGATGGACGTTGGATCGCCTTCACCCGAACTTCTCACCAGACCTACTCCATTCACCTCGTGGCCGCTGATGGCGGAGGGGAGCAGAAGCGCAAGGCGGAAAAGAACGTGACCGCGACATCCGCCGCGTTCAGGTTGACGTCCGGTGGGACGGTAGAGCACGAACTGCCAACCGGCGGCGTTACACCGCGCCATGGAGAACTCGACTGGTCGCCCGACGGCAAGCTCATCGCCTTCGCGGGGCAGTCCGGCATTTATCTACTCTCGCTCGAAGACTCGACGGTACGCCGCATTACGGAGCCCCCGCCGACGGTCGAGGATTGGGGTCCATCGTTTTCTCCCGATGGTCAGAAGGTAATGTTTGTGCGGAACCGCGAGATCGGTGCGCCCGATGAAATCAGGGCTACACCGATCACCGGAGGCGAAGGGGTTCAGCTCTTCTCCGAACGCGGACGAATCAGCAGTGCGCCGCAATGGTCCTTCGATGGGCGCTCGGTGATTTTTTCCTCCAATCGCAGCGGCCACCCGACGCTTTATAGGGTCACCCTGGACGCCCCTGACTCCGCCGTGGAAATCACGGAGGCAGGTTCACCCGCGTGGAATCCGACGGTCTCACGCCACGGATATCGCATGGTCTACGAACGCCTATTGCGCAGCGTCAGCATCTGGCAAATGAATCTGAATGGCTCCCGCGATAAGCGCCCGTACCTGACAGTCTCGTCGACGAGCGACACCGATCAAGGACCGGGGCCGCAATTCTCTCCTGACGGAAAGCGGCTCGCTTACATGTCGGACCGCTCGGGAACCATGGAGATATGGATCAGCAACAGCGACGGCAGCAATGGGTTTCAGTTGAGCGCGGTGGGAGGAGCGGGCACGCCACGCTGGTCGCCCGACAGCCTCTCGGTCGCTTTCGACGTGGCAACGACGACCGGCAGCAAGATCGTGACCATGAACCTGCACGGCGGGGCGCCTCTTACCCTGACTCCGGATGCCTTTCACAGCGTCTGCCCGAGTTGGTCGCACGACGGCAAGTGGGTTTATTTTGGCTCTCCGCGCTCTGGAGACTGGCAGGTCTGGAAGGTGGCTGCGACGGGGGGTACGCCGGTGCAGGTGACACAGCATGGCGGACATGCCGCGCTGGAATCTCCTGACGGAAAGTATGTGTACTACGCCAAGTCGCCGCAGGCTGAGCCTGAGATTTGGCGGGTTCCGGTGAACGGCGGCGCCGAAGCACCGCTGCCGCTGGTGCATCCGGGAACGTGGGCCAGTTGGCAAATTGTAAAAGATGGAATTCTCTTCGTAGGCCCGTCACTGGGGCACCAGGCGGTGCTGAGTTTCAACGATTTCGCACGCCAGCGCACGACGACAGTCACCGTGCTCAATCGCGTTCCCTTCTGGTTAGGAGCGACGTCGGACGGCCGCACGATCGCTTTTGACCAGCCTGGCCAGGAACAGGCGCAAACCATGCTGGTCGAGAACTTCCGTTAGACCTGGCTTGCGCGGTTGGAATCACAACAGGCCGCCATGTTGAATGCGCGATGCGGAACCGCACAAGTTTGTCGGTGCCCACGCGAAGCGTGCGGGGGAGGCCGCCGCGGGGGGAGGACACTTGATCAAAATTCGCGGATTGCGCTGTCTTAGCGGCGGCTCCCCTTAGAGTTGCTCAGACCAGGCGCGGCCATCATCCGTGTGAAAAACCAGTTTTCGTCCCTGCGTGCCGCCAACCTGCCTCTGCACCAAGCGAATGCTATTCATCAGCAGGAAGTTAGTGACGGCATGAACATTGTGATCTCCCAGACAATCTCCGCCGCTGCGGAACGTTACGCCAGGGAGAGAGCCGCCGAAGATTCTTGCCTCGAGAGAATTGAGTTGTGCACCCAGCTCCAACATGCGCTTCAACAACGCCGGATTGGCAACGCTGGCGTAACGAGTGGCGTTGGGGCTGTCCTCGGGACCATCGGGCAGGATGAAATGATTCGCACCGCCGATGTTGTGGACTGAATCCCACAGGCAGAGCGCGACACCAGAGCCGACGATGGTGCTGATCGCGAACGGTTGCGCGGCGGCAAAGATCTTGCCTGGGATCAGGTAATGCCGGGCGTGCTTGTCGTCGGAAGCATCGAGGACCCGGGGCAAATACTCCATAGGGAGAACCGCCGGGTTGAAACTCTGCGTCTTCGGTTTACGGTTCATCTGAAATTCCTTTCTCCGGGTTTAGCGTGAATGATAGGGCTCAACAGCCCTACCGGCAAAGTTCGCGAGAACCTCGCAAATTTCGCGGTCGACCGGTTCGATACCCGCCTTTTGGGGAAAGAGCCGAAACAAGACAATCACCGCACAGGCACTCCCGTCGACCATGATGGGGACCAACGCGCTCACCGGATCGTCCGTTGAAAGCAGGTTTTCATTCGACGGCCGCAGGCGGTACACGGGCTTGCCACCAAGAACCTGTTTCAGGTTGGGCTCGCGACTCGCTTCCAGAACGGAGTGCTTGTTGGGATCGACGCCGAACGACCAATAGAGCCAAAGCTCCGAGCGTTTCTTATCGACCTTGAACACGGCGACTTCTTCCGTGCCGATCAGATTCGAAGCAATTTCGCGAATCGCATCCAGGGCGTCGGCTTGATCGACTGCATTCTGCAGGCGCATGCGTGCGGCGTACACCTTGGAATGCGAGCCGATATCCTGGATTGAGCTTTGGCTCTCAAACTCATCGAGTGAGTTGCTGCGGCTCATGCGTCCTCGAAATATCCTTTCTTGGTGATGATCGATTACTCGCCGAGATAGCTATGCAGGAGTGTCACCAGTTCAAAGCTATCGATCGGTTTCGTGATGTAGTCATTGCAGCCGCTCTGAAAGCCCGCTTCGACGTATTCCTCTTCCCCGCGCGTGGTCACGAGAATGATCGGGGTCTCTTTCAGAGAAGTCTCGAGCCTCATGCGCTTGCAGGCTTCGAAGCCGTTCATACGGGGCATTACCACATCCATCAGTACGAGGTCGGGTGCTTCGACAACCGCGCGTGAAATCGCATCGAGGCCGTCCTTGGCGGTCACGCACTCGTAAGTGGTGCGCTGTTTCAGAATCATTTGCTCCATCATCAGCGTGGTCGTCGAATCGTCCACCAGTAAGATCTTCTTTGGCACTCTGTTGACCTCTTAACAAACACAGATTGTGGGGAGGGCTGGGGCATCGATGGTTCGATCCCCCAGGGCAGTGGCAATTCCACGGCCAAATCGCAAGCAGGACACGCAGGCCACGTAAGACTCTGAAAGTGCGATGGTTTGGGGAAGCGAGCCGCGATTGCTTTCGAGTTGTTGGAGTTTGATTTCTAGAAACCGAGTTCGGAAATCAAACTGGCAAAGGCGAGAGCTACGAAGAGTCAGGGTCGAACGGGTCAGATCAGATTCATGGTCTTGAGCTTCTGATAGAGCGTGCTCTTGGCGATCCCGAGACGTTTGGCGGTCCTGTCGACATTCTGACTCTCGCTCTCGAATGCCGTGGAGATGTGGAAGCGCTCTAATTCCTCCAGAGTCCATGCGGAGTTATAGGAATTCGAACGATGATTCGTGTTTGGTTCGAAGGACAGATCGTCCGGTTCCAGGGCTGGACGGTCGGCAAACAGGAGCGCGCGTTCGAGAACGTTGCGTAATTCGCGAATATTTCCAGGCCAATAGTAGGACCGCAGTCGCTCTACCGCTTTCGCCGAAAGTTCTACGGGAGGACGCGCCATATCAGAGCAGATTCGGAGCAGCAGAGAGTGAGCGATGGCCGGAATGTCTTCCTGCCGCTCGCGCAGCGCCGGAATCGCGAGGGGGACGGTGCTGATGCGAAAATAAAGATCGCTGCGAAAGACTTTGGTTTCGATCAAATGCCGAAGGTCCTGATGGGTGGCGGCAATTAAGCGCACGTCAATGAAGCGATCGCGAACGTCGCCCATGCGGCGAAAGCGCTTTTCTTCGACCACCTTCAGCAGTTTGGGCTGAACGTTGGGATCGATGTCACCAATCTCGTCGAGAAAGATCGTGCCGCGATGCCCGACTTCCAGCAATCCGGGCTTGGCAGTGATCGCGCCGGTGAATGCACCTCTCTCGAATCCGAATAACTCGGATTCGAGGAATTCCCGAGTGAGTCCGGCGCAGTTGAGGTCGATGAAAGGCTCCTCCGAGCGCGGTCCGTTTTCGTGGAGCCAAGTGGCAAGGACTCCCTTGCCGCAACCGGTCTCGCCTTGGATAAGAACAGGGCTCTGGTTGTTTGCTACCTTGGCCGCCGCCTCGGCGAGGCGCCGGATCGCCGGACTCTCTCCCAGAAACGGGTTAAGAACCACGCGGCGACGGCGTGTGTTGATCGCCAAGTTCTTCTGCTGATTGCGCGAGTTCTCCAGCAGTTTGCGCACGATCATCAGCAGAGTGGAGGCTTCGACCGGCTTCGCGAGGCATTGTTCGGCGCCACTCTTAATCAGGGACACTCCTAACTCCATAGAGCCGAAACCGGTCAAAACGATGATGGGAACGTTGGGTTCCAGTTCCTTGAACTTGGGAAGGAGATCGAGGGCCGTACCGTCGGGCAGGCGAAAATCAAGAACCGCAACGTCAGGTCGCGTGGCCGCGAAATTCTTATGAGCAGCAGCCAGATCACCGGCTTCTTCGACCAGAAAGCCGCTTGAGGTCAGGTGAGCCGCGTAGGCGTAACGAAGTTCTTCGTCATCCTCCACCAAGAGAATTCTTCGGCTCACGAACGAAACAGGCATAGTAAGTCTTCGACGAGCCAACATTATACGGGTATCGCTATCGTCAGATGAACGGCCTGGGGCGATCAAAGGGTGCGCCGCGGATGGCCAGAATTGAAGAAATGGTCTAATATCCTCTGGCTCCAGGGAACTGTTTGAAGCGGGCTCGGAACATGGCGAATCCGGCGGTATGATGGGTTTGGCACTCACGAAAGAGCAGGTGTTTTCGTGAAATCAGGAGCGTCTCTTCGTCCGCGAAGCACTTCCTCGGTGCGCTTTGCACTTCTCTGTGCTGTCTCTGTTGCCCTGACGGTATGCACTTTGGGAAGGGCTCAAGATGCTGGCAATCCTCCGAAAAGAGTTCTGATCCTCTATGCTTTCGACAACGACGAAGAGATTTATTCCGGACTTGACCGTGCGCTTCGGTCGGAGTTGCGCTCCGATGTACACGACCGGGTGGAGTTCTACACCGAATACCTGGACCTGGTCAGGTTTCCGAGCGCCGCGCACGCGGCGAATTTGGTAAAGTCGCTGCAACTGGAATTCTCGCAACAAAAGCCCGACTTGATCGTACCGGTGTCTTACTCCGCAATGCAGTTTTTGCTGGAGGACGGAAAAGAACTTTTTCCCGGAACTCCGGCGGTGGCCCTGTTCAACGCAAGACGACTCGACGAACTCAAGCAGAGGATTAAGGCGGGCGCCGCAGTACGGGACATCACCGGAGTAGCAAGTACAGACGAACCTGCCCGAACGTTAGACCTGGCCCTGCGGCTGCAACCGGACACCCGGCAGGTAGCGGTGGTGGCTGGCAGTTCGGCCGTAGACCAGTTCTGGGAGGAGCAGGTCAAACAGGATTTCGCGCCCTACCGTCAGACCGTGGGGGTCACCTATCTGGCAGGCTTGACCATGAACCAACTGCTGAGGCAGGTAGCCGTGTTGCCCCCACACACGGTCATCGTGAGCACATATTTTTTTGAAGATGCCAGCGGCCAGTTTTTTCTGCAGGAAGAGGCGCTCGACTTGATTGCGCGCGCGGCCGATGTTCCGGTGTATTCCATTTATTCAAGCGATCTGGGTCATGGTGTGGTCGGTGGCCGAATGACGGATCCGGAGAATGCAGGCCGGCAAATTGCAAGGATGGCCGGTCGTGTTCTGGATGGCGAAAGTGCGGCCGGCATTCCGATTGCTTTCGACAATTCAGGGCAAGACCGGGTCGACTGGCGCCAGTTGCAGCGCTGGCACCTCAGCGAGCAACGTTTGCCACCTGCCACGGTAGAACTTTTTCGTGAACCGTCTGTCTGGGAGCGGTACCGCTACTTCATCGTCGCGGTAATGTCACTCTGCCTAGTGGAGACGGTCCTCATTTTGGCGCTCCTGGGTAACATGCGTCAGCGCAGACGGGCAGAGAAGGCGCTCCTCCAGGAGAAAGCTCTAGCGGAGGCGGTGATTCAGAGCCTGCCGGGAGTCTTCATGCTGCAAGACCGCGCGGGGAAAAACCTGCGCTGGAACAAGAACGCAGAGCTGGTCGGTCGTTACCAACCAGGCGAGGTCGGTGTGCTCGGCAACGTCGCTGATTCGTACAAAGAGGCCGTGCACAAGGCCAGGGAGGAGGTCTTTGAGCGTGGTTCCAGCCACATCGAAGCTGACATGCTGACGCGAGGCGGCGGCCAAGCTCCCTACTACTTCACCGGAGTGCGAGTGGAACTGGAAGGCAAGCCTTATTTGGCGACGGTTGGAATCGACCTGACCGAGAACAAACAGGCGGAAGCAGCAGTCCGCCGATCGGAGGCCGAACTGCGGTCGTTTGTCCAGAATGCTCCATACGGGATCGGTACGATCAGTTTGCAACAGGATCGCTTCCTGCACGCGAATCCTGCTCTGGTGAAATTGCTCGGGTACCAGACGGAGGCCGAAGTGCTTGCACTTACCGTCTCGCGCGATCTTTATTCTGACGGAGATGCGGACGTTTTCCGTGCTCAGCCGACGCGGGCAGACTTCTTCAGCGCGGCGGAGTTCACGTGGAAGCGCCAGGACCGCAAGCTGGTGACGGTGCGAGCGAGTGGGCGCCGGCTGTCCAGTGCGGAGGCTGGCGGCGACATTCTCGAAATCATCGCCGAGGACGTGTCGGCCCGCAGACTGCTGGAAGAACAGTTGCGACACGCACAGAAGATGGAAGCGCTGGGACAATTGGCCGGCAGCGTGGCGCACGACTTTAACAACCTGCTGGGAGTGATTATTGGATATAGCGAGTTGCTTTCCGCCGATCCCGGCTCTGCGGGACCGATCCGCGCGCGAGCGGAGACCATCAAGAATGCGGGCGTTCGGGCCGCGTCTCTAACCTCGCAGTTGCTGGCTTTCAGCCGGAGGCAAGTACTGGAACCCAGAGTCTTGAATCTGAATTCTCTGGTACGCGAGACGCAAAAAATGTTGCAGCGCCTCATGGGAGAAGATATCGAGCAGAAGATTGTGCTCGACCTTGCGCTAGGAAAGACGAAGGCCGACCCCGGACAGATGGTACAGGTAATCATGAACCTTGCGGTGAACGCGCGCGATGCCATGCCGAATGGCGGCAAGCTCACAATTGCGACGGCCAATGTCACTTTTGAAGATGTGGCGACGTTTTGCGGCGTGGGCGTTCCGCCGGGACACTACGTTATGTTATCGGTGAGCGACACCGGGACGGGCATGGACCCGGAGACGCTAGGGCGCATCTTTGAACCGTTTTTTACTACCAAAGACGCCGGAAAAGGCACTGGATTAGGATTGGCCACAGTGTATGGGATCGTGAAGCAGAGTGGAGGGTACGTCTTCGCCGACAGCGAACCGGGGAAAGGAACGACTTTCCGAATCTATCTGCCGCAAGTCGAACAACCGGCGGAAGATGTTTCGCGGCAGATCGAAAAGACTCCCGCGCCTTTGTCTGGATCGGCGACGCTATTGGTGGTGGAGGACGAACATGCCTTCCGGGAGTTGTTGAGGGAAGGCTTGCAATCGAAGGGCTACCAAGTACTGGTTGCTTCCAATGGAGTGGAAGCATTGCAAGTCGCCGAGCAACATCCAGAGGCGATTCGGATACTGATTACGGACCTCATTATGCCGCAAATGAGCGGTCCGGAATTGGCCAAATGCCTGACCAAAGTGCGGGGCGATCTCGACGTGCTGTATATGTCGGGTTACAGCGACGACAAAGTGGGGACGATGGCAGGTTCAAATGGCGAACTGACCTGGATCCAGAAACCTTTCTTCATCGACGACCTGGTAAGAAAGATCCAGGAGATTCTTCACCGGAAGGAGGGCACATCGACTCTACCCCTCTCTGTCCCCAGCCCAACTGCGCCCCAGGGTTGAACGCGCCGCAGATTCACTAGTCCTGATCCAGATACTCTCCGGGCACATCGTCTTCCGGCACCTCGCGGGTGGTCACTTCCTTCGTTCCGCGCCTTCCAGCGTCTTCGACACCCTTCACGACTCCGGCCTCGAATGCGTTCCCTTCCTCGACCAACTCGTCCACGCTTTCAGAATCCGCAGTCTCGATGTCAGAGAGTCCCTGCAGATCTCCGGACTGGCCGCCAGAGTCGGGTCCGAGCATCTCGGGCGAGAATGCCGGTGCGCGCCGCTCTCGGCTTGCCTTCGTAGGAGTCGATTTTTTCAGGCGCTTCTTTTTCGCCGCACTTTTACTCGGAGCAGCCGCCTTTTTCGCAGATTTCTTGGCGGACGCCGGCTTTCGCCCCAGCTTCTTCTGCGGCTTCTTCTTCGAAGAAACTGCCTTCTTCGTTTTCGTAGACTTCTTCTTGGTTTTCTTTTTGGTAGCCATTCGCGCAGTCTAGCACTCTCGCATGCGTGCCGGCAAAACTGAGGCGGGAAGGTGTAATTCTGCATGCACCTCCAAGCAAGCGGGGCCGCCCAGCCGGACGGCCACTCGCGTTAGGAGAACAAAACCACCCACACGACGAGTTATGCCTTTATGAACTCGACATCGAGTGTGATGGTGACTTCCTCGCCCACGACGATCCCGCCTGTTTCCAGCGCCGCATTCCAGGTCAATCCAAAATCCTTTCGGTTGATACGCGTCGTTGCCGAGAGTCCGATTCGAGTGCCGCCCCACGGATCCTTCATGGGGGCGCTTAAACCCTCGACGTCAAATACCACCTTGCGAGTCTCACCGTGGATCGTAAGATCGCCTTCTACGGCAAGTTCGACACGTCCCTCTTTGGAGACGCCAGTCGACTTGAACGTCAAAACGGGGAATTTGTCGACGTCCAGGAAATCCGCGCTCTTCAGGTGCGCATCGCGCTGCACCTCGCGGGTGTTAATCGTGGAGGCATTGATCGAAGCCTCCACTCGCGCCTTGGTAATGTCGGCTTCGTTCAATTCCAGCTTGCCGGTGATGGAAGTGAACTCGCCTTTCACGTTCGAGATCATCAAGTGCTTGACCTTGAACTGGGCAGTGGAATGAACGGCATCGATGTTCCAAGTCGTGACTGCGGTTGCTTGTGGTGCAGTGACTGTACTCATATATGGCAAACCTCCTTTTGCACAGATGCTCGTCGATACGCCAAAGTATGCAAATATTTTGGTCCGACCAACGTTTCTCAGGAGAATGCGGAATTTTCGGCAGTCGGCTTTGGCTCTAAACTGCGGATGGCAGCTGGGAGACATCGAAGACTACTTGATCCTGCCACCACAGGCATTCGAAAAAAGTCCGCGCATTCTCGAAATTTGCCGTTCGATTTGAAAGTAACCTGGTTGTTTCCACGATACCGCCGATATGCCGGACGCCGTCGATCGCGTCGAACCACTGCTTTTCGGCGGTCCCGATCGGAAAGAACAGATCCTTGTAGGTGTGGGTTTGATTGATCAGAACCGCCGCGGCCCCGGCCGGCAAGCGCTCTTGAACACAAATCGTGTCTGACATTTTTATGGGCACATAGTTACGCCATGCGTCACCGGAAAAGCTGACTTCTCCCGCGGCGCTGCTATCACTTCGATAAGCAATCACGCTGTGGCGGACCATAGTGCCCCGAAACAATTCGATGGCGGCATACTGCTCTGACAGGGGAAGGCGAGCCATACGTGGGCCCTGCGGAATCTTCGCGATGACGCCACAGTGGACGGAGTAAGGCGCCTGCCGCACCCAGCGGCCGAAGGTCAGCCCACCCTTCTCGAGAAAGTCGAACAACTGCGGAACAGAATAGGCGCGGTCCTGCGGGTGCAGCAGGGCGTCGGCAAGCGCCGCTTCATTGCGAAAATCTGGCGCGTGAGCCAGCAAACTCTGCAGAGGATGGCCGGGAGGCAACGCACCGAGGGCCGCGATGAGATCGCGTATGTTTTCGTCGGTGGCATGGGCGCCGATCCGCCGGCAGAACTCCTGCAACATATAGATCCCGGTACGACCATAGGGAGCGTAGACCATGAGTTGCATGGCTCCGTCCGGCTTGAGGACGCTGCGCAGGGCGCTTAGGCCCGCGTCGGGGTCTGGAAGATGGTGGAGGACTCCGGTGCATACGATCTGATCGAAAGTCATCTCTAGTTGGCTGACCTGCTCGATGGGGAGTTGCCGAACTTGCAGATTCTTCAGGTTGTATTTCTTTTTGAGATCTTCAGTCCGACGAATGCTGGTTGCGCTCACGTCGATTCCAGTGATGTGTGCCTCCGGCCAGCGCAAAGCATGCTTGGCCGCTTGGGAAGTCCCACAGCCGGCCACGAGAATGGATTGGTCCTCTTTATATGGCCGTCCCGGCCAGAAGAGATGAAAATCGGCGCGACGCCTTTGGGGATCCTGCCATTGCCGTTGATATTTTTCCAGATCGTCGACCGGCGGAGGATACGGATAGCGGTCGTAAAAGTCGCGCACTTCGTCGGCGACACCGTTGGGTAAGAGATGTTCCGCTGGTTGGCTCATGGCAAGTACCGCATCTCAACGCATGCTTACGAGGTTGCTTGGGGGCATTCTGAATATTGTCCGTAGCACTCCGATTCGTTGTTCCGCATGCGCTCAAAGTAATAGGCAGTGCCCAACGAGAGAATCAGCGCTGCGATGCCGAGCAAAGTCAGGGCCGGCACTGCGTTGGGTTCTTCAATAATCACCTTTCGCGCCATAGCGATTAATGCAACTTCCAGTACGACGCGTACATGAATGACATCCATCTTCAGACAGGCCTTCAGTGTCTCCAGCAATTCCACGCCAATCAGTACCAGAACGAAGTATCCAAAAAATATCGAGCAAGCCCTGCACTGGATGGGGAAACGAGGCGGTATGCACGCTTCTTCAGCGATCAAGAAACCCAAGTGCACGGTGAAGAGGAGCCCGACCACAACGAGCATCGCGGCGAGCGCCCAGATCACGTCTTTTGGATTTTTGGCAGCATCGTTTCCAACGTGATCTCCTTCGTACGAAAAATCCCCGGCAGACCATGGTCCGCCGGGGAACGCTGACTGTCAAATTTTTCGAAAGGGGGGCATTTTGCCCCCCTCCGACCGTTACTTATTTACTTGCTGACCAGAACGCCGTGATCCGCTTCGGTCTTCTTTTCGGCAGCCGCTTCTTTTGCCTTGTATGCTGCGATTGCCGGATTTAATGACTCCATTACCCCATCCAGGTTAAATGAAGCCGGCCGTTGGCGAGGCGGATACTTCACGTAGTCGTCGATTTGGGCCGCCACGACTGCCTGCGCTCCATAAAGCAGGAAGGCGTGATCCACGATCCACTCCCAGTAGGCGCTGGAGTTGAAATCCGCCCGCTCGAACGGATCCCGACGCAAGCTGAACATATGCGGGAGCCGCAGCTTGGTGAAGGGCTCTGCCCAATTTTGCAAGGTCCCCTTGCAGCGCTGCTCTTCAAACACCAACTTCCAGTCGCCATGACGGAGCGCCATGACGCCTCCGTCATCGCTGACGTAGAAGAAGGATTGTCTGGGGCTCTCCTTCACCTGGCCGGTGAGGTAGGGAATCATGTTGAGACCGTCGATGTGCACCTTGAAGGTCTTGTCCCCGGCTTTGTAACCGGTCAACAGCTTCTTGCTTACGTCCGGATCGCCAGCCGCTGCTACCAACGTCGGCAGCATGTCCTGGTGGGATACGATGCCATTCAGCACCGACCCCGCCTTGATTTTGCCGGGCCAGCGCATGAAGCACGGAACTCGCCATCCCCCCTCCCAGTTCGTGTCTTTCTGACCGCGGAACGGGGTGTTGGCGCCATCAGGCCACGTGTCGTTCTCGGGGCCATTGTCGGTGGAATACATGACGATGGTATTGTCGGCGATGCCCAGTTCGTCGAGTTTGTCGAGCATTTGTCCGATTTGCTCATCGTGGGTCACCATCCGATCGCTGTAATCGTCCTGTCCGCTCTTGCCACGGTTCTTATCGGCGAGGTGGGTCCTGAAGTGCATTGCCGTCGAGTTGTACCAAAGGAAAAACGGTTTGTTCGCTTTGGCCTGTTTCTCCATCCATCCAAGAGCCGCGGAAGTAATCTCCTCATCGACTGTTTCCATGCGCTTCTTGGTGAGAGGACCAGTGTCTTTGATCGTCTGCTTGCCGACTTTGCCCCAGCGGGGCTGAACCGTCGGATCGTCTTTATCTGTGGCGATACAGTGCATCACACCTCTGGGACCGAAAGCCTCCTTGAATTTGGGATCCTTGGGATAGTCGGGCAGCTCCGGTTCTTCTTCAGCATTCAAGTGATAGAGATTGCCAAAGAACTCGTCGAATCCGTGCACGGTCGGCAGGAATTCATTGCGATCGCCGAGATGGTTCTTGCCGAACTGACCGGTGGCATATCCCAGTGGCTTGAGCATTTCGGCTATGGTTGGATCTTCCGGTTGCAGTCCGAGGGTGGCGCCGGGCATTCCGACTTTGGTCAAGCCGGTGCGGAGCGGATTCTGGCCGGTGATGAAGGCGGCGCGTCCAGCGGTGCAACTCTGCTGGCCGTAGTAGTCAGTGTAGGTGACGCCCTCGGCGGCGACGCGGTCGATGTTCGGCGTCCGGTAGCCCATCATGCCGCGGCTGAAGTGGCTGATGTTCCAGATGCCGATGTCATCACCCCAGAGAATCAGGATATTCGGTTGCTTTGTAGCCATGATTTGTTCCTTCCTTTAAGTTTTATTTGAATTGAAGTTGCCGGCCCAGCCGGAGACGTAGGATCAAGCGCTCTTGCCAAACTTAAGTTCGGGTTGCTGGATTGCATTCGAAGACAATCAGGCCGCCCGTTCTGCAATGGACTATCGCTTACATGACTAGCCAACTTACGACCTGCCAGAGCCATCATCAGGCGAGTGGTGCCGGTCATCACCATGCTGATACCGCTAGCGTCCCGATCACCCACAACGACCCCGCGGGCCATCGATTCCAGATCATGAAACCCAGAACCAGGGTGACAATTCCATCCAGCAGCATCCAAGGTGAAGCGCCATTTTTGCGCGCGGAAAAGTAGGCGATCACGTCCGCCACACCTTCCGCGAACAGGAACGTTCCCAGTACGAGAGTTAAGCCGGCTGCGCCCAGAGCCGGGCGGGCGATCAAGTAAGGCTCCGGCCGCGATGTAGAAAACCGCAACCACGAGCTTCCAAACTATGTGACCGATGCCGACGGATGAAGCGATCGGCAGTGCGATCGCGAGAACTTCAAAGATGATTAAGAACAAAGACAGTACAATCGAGATCCGAGACGCTCGTTGCAGCCCACCACCCAGGGTATTCATCATTCCCTCCTTGCGAAATCTCCAGTGGGCTATTGAGCCGGACTGCCGCCGCCAAGCGATATTCGCGGCGACAGTTCGGCGTGCATTGGGTTGACGGTCCCATCCCGTGCCGTCGGTGCATCGGTTAACCCAGTGAAAGGCGAGAGCGGCGCGCGGTTGCCATGACAGAAACGGAACTTCTTGCCACTGCCGCACGGGCAGGCCTCATAGGGTCCGCGTTTCGCGTCATCGGCCGCGATCATCGCCATCACTTCAGAGCACGGGCGGCCACGCTGCACCAGTTGGCCCATCATCTTCATCGCGGGTTGAGTGTGGGTGAAGAACAGTTCCAGACCGGCGCAGAGATAGTTATGGCCCGGGTCGCCGTCGCGTGAAAGCGCGAACCGATCTTTGGGGCAGCCTCCGTTACACAGAGGCCTGACTGGACAACTCTGGCACTGCGCCGTCAACGTGTCCCGCTTGTCGTCCCCGAACTTGCGCTGCTCGGAAGAGGCCACGAGTTTTACCAGATGGGTTTCATGGATATTGCCCAGCTTGTAGCGCGGCTCCACGAAGTGGTCGCAGGAATAGACGTCGCCGTTGTACTCCAACGCTGGACCGTATCCGCAGGTAGGGGCGTGGATGCAAAGTAAATGGCGGCCGAAATAGGCCTCGAGCGTCACGTCAAACATCTGGACAAACACTTCGCCCACATCATGCCGCAGCCATTCCTCGAAAATATCGACCAGAAACTGGCCGTATTGTTTGCCGCCGACGGAACGGTTGGTGACGAGGTTGCCTTCCTGGGTATAAAGCAAGCGCTTACGGCCGGGCTGATCGCTCCATCCCTGATTAGCGATGTCGATCGTCTCCGCACTAGCACGCTCTACGATCGGGATGAATTGCACCCACTTCGCCTGCATCTCGTCGCGGAAGAAACGATAAACCGTGCGGCCATGATGTTCGTTTGCCGCGTTGACCGTGCACAGGATATTGAAGTCGACTTGGTGCTTGCGAAGGTACTTCCAGCCCTGGATCACCTTGTCAAAGGTGCCCCGTTTGCCGCGGTCCAGACGGTAGGTGTCGTGGATCTCACGTGGGCCGTCGACGCTCAACCCGACGAGAAAATTGTGCTCCTTGAAGAAGGCGCACCAATCATCGTCGAGCAGGATGCCGTTCGTCTGAAAGGTGTGCTCAACGGTCTGCTCGGGCCGCCGGTGTTTCTCGACCAGTTCGATGGAGCGCCGGAAGAACTCAACCTTCATCAGCGTCGGCTCGCCCCCCTGCCAGGCCACCGTGACCGTGGGCGTCCGATGAGCCTCCAGCAACTGTCGAATGTAAGCCTCGAGCGTGGCTTCCGACATCCGGTTCTTTTCGTTGGGATAGAGCGCTTCCTTGGATAAGAAGAAGCAATAAGTGCAATCGATGTTGCACGTGGACCCGCTCGGCTTGGCCAGCAGGTGAAAACCCGGCGGCGACTGGGCTGGCCAGGTATCGTCCATTATTGGAGGCATCTGCGCATCATCCCCTGGGAGGTCAACCGGTCGGTTGACAGTCCTGATTGTCTTGCACCATCACACTAGGCTCGCTGCGTCCCATTCGGAAACTGTCAATAATTACAGCTTTTAAGCCACCG
Organism: uncultured Acidobacteriaceae bacterium; assembly: GCA_963710885.1. Lineage (GTDB taxonomy): Bacteria > Acidobacteriota > Terriglobia > Terriglobales > Acidobacteriaceae > Sulfotelmatobacter. Next base: position 323,679 of record CAVQCF010000043.1, on the reverse strand, counting down.
AACGGGACGCCAAAACGGGCTCGACGCGGTCATAGTCCGCGCCACAAATCTCAGGCCCCGAAATATCGAGTTCTTTATTGGCGGGTTAACGCCAGTATCCTTTGTGAAACACCCACGTGCTCCCGGTGTGGGCGTACCGGGGCTGAATCCAGACCATCCCGCCGCGTGGCGGACGAACCCAACGTCCGGCGACCCAGACGTACCCGTTGCCGGTCCAACGCTGATATCCGCCTACCCAAACGTATCCAGGTCCCGGCGCAACTCCAACCACCCCAACGCGGACAGGTGGAGGCGGAGCAATACGAACCACCGTCGTTTGTGCGGAGCCAAGTACTCCGCCAAGAAACAGCACGGCACAAAGCGGGGCACGAATAAAGACCATTGTGGCCTCCTGACTACCGCTCCTTGCGGACGCCAGCCGGGCGGCTGAGAGCCCGAGGTGAGACTAGGTTCGCTTATGCAGTTGGTGAACTGGCAATAGTGACAGTGACGCGGGTGCGGTGAGGTGGGGATCGCTGCTTTCGATTAGTGATAAAAGTATCGGGCTACCAGCGCGCTGGTGGTGACCACCGCCAGAAGCCACAAGGCCACGATCACTGCGAAAGACAGACGGGCAAAGCTCGAGGGGATTTCTTCCATCCGGCGCGTCTCGGCGACATCGGCTAATTCACGACATTCGCTCAACACATTCGGAGGAGTCAGCCTTCGAACCACCTTCGCGCCTAGAAAAAGAACCAGAATGTCGTCCAGAAACCCGATTACGGGGATAAAACTCGGGATCAGTTGAATCGGGCTTAACAGATACCCCGCGGAGCAGGCTGCGACACACTTTGTGTACCAGCGTGTGCGGGGATGCTTAAACACAAAATAGAAGACATGCGCTTCCTTATGGAGACGTCGCGCTTGCTGCCTCCAGTGCCTTAGGGAGTTGGATTCAAGCCATGACATGAAGTCCGATTGGGTAGGCCGCACTGCATTTTGAACGCAATTCGCCGACAGTCGTGACAGACAGCTACGCTACGAGTCCGCCCCAGTTGCCGCAACTAGCAAATCTGACAGCGGGTGGCAGGCTATCTCGGTAAGGCTTGCGATCAATGTACCGCCAGACTGTGAGCCAGGCTGACGAGGTTTAAGGGCTGCACGTGGATCAGACCTGCATTCGGGCTATCGATGTCGGCGATGAGGAAGAAAGACACCGAGACAGCAAGCGGCACGATCAGGAGCAGCGACTTATACGTTTGACGAGCCCCGAAACCGATGAGCAGATTGCACCCAATTGCGATGAATGCCATCAGATTCCACGCCTCAGCCGGGATGCGATACAGCCACGCGGCTTGGGTGTACCCTTGCGAGTTCAATACATCGTTCATGCCGGAAACGACCAGAGCGACCGGCGGCGTGGGTTGTGCGGTAGCCGCCGCCCTGACCACGGACCACAGATCATTCTGCAGAGCGGCTGTATCGGAGTCGATCTGGCCACGCTGTTGCGCATCGCGAATGGTATAGAACAGGACACGCTGATCGAGGTAACGCCTTAGCAGTTCCTGCGCCCGGGCAGCGTCGGAGGAGGGGAGCAGTTCGACGCGAACATACTCCGTGCCAATCGCGTTGGCTTCTGCCTCTTCATAATTCTTGCGTTGGTCGTACCGGTTGAGGGCCATAGAAAACGTGAACCCAATCAGGAGACCGAGCAACGTCAGGATCGCCGCTTGGACGACCCCGAAGTCTTCCCGAACGCCTTCTGTTAACGGGGACGTGTGTCGGCGCACGGTGGCACCGAGCAGGGCGGAGAACCAGAGCACGACAAAAGACAACAGAAGAACGACGACCGGAAAATCCAAGATGCGGCTCATAAGTGTGAGGGCGGTCAGGCGTCTCGGACCAACCGTAGATGGTCGCGCAAGTCGTAACTACTGGCAACACTGACAGTCGCCACTTTGTGATGAATCCATTAAGCTTCCATTCATCGCGCCGTACTACCATGAGGATGTATGTTGGCTGCTTTGAAGAGTTCACTCTCCGCGAACTTCACAGGACCGAGGCTGCCCAGCGTAGTTTTGCTGGCTCGCGACTTAAAAGTGCTGGGCTCACAGCTCATTCGCGTAGCGAAAACGGTAAGCAAACGCTGATGTCGGGCGCCCGAGAAGGTCGTTCGTCCACTTCAAGGCTTTCGCATCGCTAGTCTCCCGTCTCTAAAGTTTGTTTATATTTGTTGACTTTCCGGATGATCTTACTGGCGCTGGCGACCCACTGAAAGGGTTGTGGATTCCGGTTGTAGCGCTGGACGTAATCTTGGATTGCCTTGATCAGGTCACGGACGCTGCGAAATGTGCCTCGGCGAATTCGTTTCCGTGTGATTTCGGCAAACCAGCGTTCAATTTGATTGAGCCACGAAGAACTGGTGGGCGTGAAATGCACGTGATAGCGGGACCGCGCCGCCAGCCACTGCTTCACCGCCGGGTGTTTATGCGTTCCGTAGTTGTCGAGCACGAGATGAATTTGTAGACCGGAATCGACCGACTCATCGATGCGATTCAGGAATCGTAGGAACTCTTGATGCCGATGCCTCGGCTGGCAGGCAGCGATCACCGTGCCCTCCAGAACGTTGAGCGCAGCAAACAAAGTGGTCGTACCGTGCCGCTCATAATCGTGCGTTTGTCGTGCTGGCAAGCCGGGTCGCAACGGAAGAATCGGTTGCGTGCGGTCCAGCGCCTGAATCTGGCTTTTCTCATCCACGCTGAGGACGATCGCCTTGTCCGGTGGGTTTATATAGAGTCCCACAATGTCGCGCACTTTCCGAGCAAATTGCGGGTCGTTACTAAATTTGAAGGACTCCACTCGATGGGGCTGCAGTTTGTGCTTCTTCCAAATCCGCTGCACGGTAGCGGGGCTGACTTTCTGGCTCGCCGCCATGGCCCGAACACTCCAATGCGTGGCATCCTTCGGGGTGGTCTTCATGGTCGCGTTCACAATGGCTTCTTCCTGTGCTGCGGAGATCTGCTTGGGGCGCCCGCTACGCGGCCGGTCCTGCAGTACAGCCGCTAAGCCGCCGCTGTTAAATCGCCTCCGCCACAGCAATACGGTGGGCAGAGACGTAGATAGGTTGCGTGCCAGAACGTGATTGGCAATCCCCTCGGCCGCCCCAAGGACAATGTCGACGCGGAGCACAATTCCTCGGGGTGTGCTGCGATGCCGGCTGATCTCCAGTAACTGCTTGCGATCCGAAACGGTCAGGGACAGTTTAGGCGCGGGTGGAAGAGGCATATTGCCAGTATGCACTGTTCCCTGCTATTAGTCAAGATATTTACGATACAGATGACTAGGTTCGCTCGTCCAGCGAGTTCCCTTTCCTGCTCTAGAACGGTCCGTGGCGCAGAAGAACGCCATAAAACGTGGCGATTCCAATCAGTATGACCGCCATCGCTACCGCGAAAGAAACGGACCACACATGCCTGGACTGGTGGGCGCCCAACCTATTCAGGAAAACCCGGTGCTGCCAGGCAGCAGCCGATAGTGCCACCGTGCCAAGAGCAATTAAGGTCAATCCAAGATTGCGCGGCGCCTGCGGACGCTGGATCTTGCCGGCGGCAATCTCATCGGCTTGGTACTGGAAGAACTTGTAAATGGTGAAACCGAATCCGATCATCGAAAGGGCAGTTCGAATCCAAGCCATCAGCGTTCTTTCCGACGCGATGATGGTGCGCTCGAAGGCCATATCGGTTCGCTCTTCGGCAAGGATTGTTCCCCGATCTTTGCGTGCGGTTTCAACCGGGCTCATAGAGCGCTCCTCAGACGGCCTTCTTCATTGGGGAGGTTACCTTCTCCGGGGCGATAGGTATCGGTCGCTTCGTCTTTCGAGCGATTCGTGTGACCAGTCCTCGCAGAATCAAGTAGGGCACGATCGCAAGGATGATGGCGACGATGACCATCTCGCCGGGATATACAAAATGTATAACGATGATCTGATACACAGCATCGAGCGCGAGCGCGAGAATAAACACCCTGCCGACGCTCTTCCAACCATCCTTAAGCATCTCGACACGCTGGCCGTGATCCTTGAGGAGACCCCAGAAATATGGTGATTTGCCAGCCTTGGCGTCGGCTAGTCCCGCGCGAATCGCGAAGAAAGCTGCCATGCACGGCTGGAGCACCAGCCTGAACTTCATCGGCCCACTGACACGGGCGAGTAATTGAGTGCCTACGCGCTCCCACATTTGATCCATAAACATCCTCCCTCTCTGCTACGAACTCCACGGCGACAGGTCCACAAACTGCCTGTCTGCTCAGAAACGTTTCACCGGCGCGCGGCCGGGTGGGCTACCGAAGTGGCAAGCGGCACGACGTCTGGCCCCTCAGGCGGCGCGTCGAGCGGCACGATGGATGGCCAGTGATCTTTGACAGCAAAGACGCGAAAGGTGAAGGCTACCAGCACGGATATCAGTGTGACGGGAAAGAAGTGGGGGGCAGACTTCGTCGCCAAGGCAAGCAGAACATAGGTGGCACTGGCCAGCACCGCTGTCGTGACGAGTTGCTGCGACGGCCTAACAACTTCTGGAGTAACCCCGGAGAAGAGGTCGATGAACACCCCACCCGCGGTGGTGGCGATCAAACCGACGACGATCGCGCTCCAGATCCCAAGATTGTGATCGAGTGCCTTGTGGGCACCCAGGATGGCAAACCAGGGCAGAGTAAAAGACTTGAAATAGGCGAGGCACCTCCTGCGGAACGCTTCCTCCATTGAGGCGGCCCAGTGATAAATCGCCAGCCCCAGCAAGCCCATTAGCAGGCATGTCAGAAGGTAGTAGGGATCTTTGATTGGCGAAGGGAGGTCGTTGAGCAGAACGTCGCGCGACACACCGCCGCCGATACCGCCGAAGAAGGCCATGATCAACAGTCCCGCGGCCGTATAGCCGCGATTGTGCGACGGTTGGCGAGCGACGAGCATGCCATACAGGGCATTCACACCGGCGGAGAACATGTCAACCTGGGGAAAGCTTGGCAGATTCATTTCGAGACCCTCCTTAGCGGCCCAGCACCCCGGCCAAACCGGCATCGCGTTGTTTGGGGGTGCCGAGCACCTCTTTTTTCAGATCGTTCTCTATTGCTTCAGGCTGGCCGGCGACGGGCGCCGCTTGCCATGGCCAGTGGCCCTCGAGTTCCACGACTAACGACCAGCTCAGAAATGTTCGGACCGCCACCAACGCGCCGAGGATTTCCATGCCCTTGGCTGTCAGGTCCAGCAAGACCGTGCGGATCACGTCCGCGGCAACGAGGAGTTCGAGGGCCAGCAGAAGTGAACGGCCGAGCAACTCCTTATAGGCGCGGTATGGACCTGGTATTTTTCTGGACAACTGCACCAGGTAGCGCGCGGAACCAAAGATGATCGAGACGGCGATGATGACCACCGCCAGCGCCTGGATTCCCTGTGACGACAATTCGATCCATTCGCGCATGCTACTTGCCATCAGAGATCTTCACTCCAGTGGAGAGTAGGGGCGTCCGCCTCGACCGACAACTGTCACATTTAACAGGGGCTGCAGGCGAGGGCTAGAAGGCTTCGCCGACGCCCATGCTCCAGGTCCAACTGTTTTTGCCGCGGGCGAAGGCAGTGCGGAGATTCACGTGGTATTTGGGACTCGGTACCAACCTGGGCCCTTCGCCGATTGTCGGGGAGCCGGGGGGCTGCCTCTGAAGTATAGGGTCGTGCCTGGCACCACTTCCCCGACCCCAGTGAATCCAGCGAGGCCCAACCTCCACGACAACGATAGGCGATATTCCACCTGGGTCGCATACATGTGGCGATCAATATATTGCCCGGCAACATATCCGCGCAGTTCGTTGGAGGCCCCATAGATGCAATTCCCATAAAAAGGAGGCTGTCCGCCCCTGTCGCAGACGTAGAGGTCGTAGGCCAGCACCTGACTCTTGCTCAGGCTCCAGTACTTGTCGGAATTGGATTTTGTAGTGCGCAAACGAGTACTTGCTGCCCAACGCTTGAGAGAAGGAATCGGCCGTAAATTCTAGCTTGCTGCCGCCAGTGGGATAAAAGTGGTTGGACGAGTATCGCGAACCACGCGGAATCCCAACGAGATCAGGGTAGTATTGATCGCGACATCGGGTGGGAGAGGAGGAATCTTGCCATGGTTCGGATTAATCCTCGTTCAGATTAATCCTCAAGAACGAAGCGCCATCTATAAATCGAGGACCGACAAAAATTTCCCAAGCGATGCGACGCACGACTTCCCCAAAAAAGACGTGGCCAGTTTGGCTCAAGGTAACTTGAGCCCGGCGTTCCCTGCGACGAGGCCGATGCCATACAGGTTGTACTCCAAGTTGCCGCGACCATAGCCGGCCGTGACCTCATATCGGTCCTCTTTGAGAAATAACTGGCCGCCGAAGAACCAGGCACGCGTTCCGTTGTTGGTGATCAGCCCTCCACCCCCTACGGTGGATGGAGGCGAGACCTTGTCGTTCTTGCTGAAGGGAAAGATGTAACCCACGACGGGTATGATTCCAGTGCCGATCGCAGGACTCACGAGCGGCAGAGGAGCAATCAGGATCGATCCGCGATGCTCCTTTTTCTTTTTCTCGCTCTTCGTTGCGGTCTTTTCGGTCTGCTCTTGGGGCTTCACTTCGGGCGCAGGAGGCGTGGAGGGCTCTTGAGCGGCATCCTTCGGAGATTTTGGTTCCACCGGTGAAGTCGGACTGGGCGCCGCTGGCTCGTCCTGGGCCGCGAAAGGTTTCAATAGGCAAAGGCACAATCCACTTACCGGGAAAAAACCCAGCAGAAGCAAACTCAGCCCCTCCTGAACTTCGTGGCTGGAACGGGGCGGGTAATCCGGGAGCAGACTTCCATGTCGATTCTTTTGTGGTTGGACGCGTATCAAGATGTGCCGAATCTGTTTGCAACATGTTCCGCGCCTAGCGAGTAAGGAAACCAAACCTGCCATGAAACTGCGAAACCGGGGAATGCCGTTCAGAATCAACCCTCGTTCACAAGCTACCCCTGGCTCCATGGGTAGCGAACTGTCAAAACTCACAGTGTCTGGAGAAAGTTGCGCGCAGAGTCTGCTGATTCGAAGGGGGGTTGCGCCAAAAGAAGACCGGCTGCTGGGAGCGCTGTTGGCGGTACAACACGGCGCCGCGCTATGATCGTCGCTCCGGACTAGCCTCTCTTCGAACCGACAACGGCAAGAAAGAGCACGGCGGCGAAGGCCGATCCAACAATGGCGAGCGATTTCACAACAACAATCGTTAAGGCTGTCTCGGTTGGTAAGGTCATGGCAAAATCCCTATGCGAAGATTAGCAAGCGCAGCCATTCTGAATGAGTGCACCGACATGGGAAACTGTAAAAATTGACAGCGCCGTGAGCAGATCATCCCTGCCTGTAATATTTGACAGTTTTCGGCCCATCGAAATTGCCCTACCATCGCTCGACTCGTGATCGAGAGGAGCGCCTTGATGTTCATCACCGGAGGCACCAATCGTGCGACTGCCCTGCCGCAGTTTAAAGGGACGTATTGGCATTGCGAGAAATGCGGTTCCTTTGTCTCGATTCATTCGGTGGGAAACGTCTACGAACTGCATTGCCCCCTCTGTTCGAGCGAGCTCGAATACTGTGCCGCGTTCGACAGCGGACTAAGCCAGACATTTGGCGACGCCTAGAACTCCAGTCATTCCAACTCGCCCACTGAAGACTCTGCCCAGAGGAACCGGAAGGCATTTTTTCGCCAGTGTTCCATATTGCACTGCTTTCGGTGAGCGCCGTACTTCGGCGCTGGCGGCCATTGCGCTAAACCTTTAGGCCTTCTCTGTCAACCTACTGCAAACAGGCTAGTTGCGCCTATTCCATGGAGCGTTCTGGAGCCCGATTGTCCGAGGGCCAGAAGGCCGGGATTTCTCTTATACTCGCCTGATCCCGCCTGTGCTATGCTCTCAGCAATTTTTGTGGGGGATCCATGGGCCTAGTTGGGCGTTGTTCACATCGCCTCAGTCCATCTGTTTGCGGTGTTTCGGTGTCAACCTTTCTGGCGCTGATTTTGCTTGCGCCACTGTCTCATTCCCAGTCGAAAGATCCACCGACGGTGGCGACCAGCAATGCTCCAGCTGAGATCGACACCGCGCATGTATCGAGCCTTCCGAAACTAGAAGCCCGCCAGACTCCTCTCCGCGTCGACGTAAACCTGGTGACCGTGCCGGTAACCGTTACGGACGCTATGAGCCACACGGTCACCGGGCTGCGGAAGGAAGACTTCGCTCTTTACGAAGAAGATACCAAGCAGGACATTCGCTACTTCGCCGAGGAAGATGGTCCAATTTCGGTGGGGCTGATTCTGGATCTCAGCAAAAGCATGACAGACAAAATTGAGACCGAGCGCGCGGCTGTAGAGTCTTTCTTTCAGAACGCGAATCCGGACGACGACTATTTTGTCATCGCGGTTTCTAACCACCCCAAGCTGATCGCGAGTTCTACACGATCGATTCGAACGATTGAGACCGAACTAGGATTGGCTGTGCCGAATGGGAATACGGCGCTGCTGGATGCCATCTATCTGGGAGTGGAACAGATGCACAGCGCGCAGTATAAACGCCGTGCGCTGCTCATCATCTCCGATGGCGGAGACAATAACAGTCGATACAAGCTGCACGACATCAAGAACATTCTTCGAGAGTCGGACGTAGCCGCCTATGCCATTGGATTGTTCGACAGTGCTTTGTTCAAGACGTTTGAAGAATATATGGGGAAGAAGTGGCTCGGTGAAATTACCGATGCCTCGGGCGGGCGGACGGTGGCCCTTGACACTCTTTCGCTGCTCCCCGATACCGCCGCCGCCATCAGCTGGGAACTGCGTAACCAATATGTGCTGGGGTACAAACCGAAGAGCATCGCAGCAGATGGACGTTGGCGAAAGATAAAAGTGCGGGTCATGCCGCACGGAGACGCACAGCCGTCGAACACCGCGCACTTACAAGCTTATTACAAGAAGGGATATTTGGCCTCAGGGAGGTGAGCCTCCTCACCTCCCTGGGCACCGCACATCGGTGTTTCATGTGTGACGCCTCCCACCGGGGCTAAGGCTGAATCACTTAGTGGCTGGCGCCTCCGAAGGTGAAGTTCACACCTGCGGAGTAGCGGAAGTTGTTCTGCGACGAATTGTTGAACTGGTTGGTGAAGCGCGTCATCAGGTAGTCGATTTCCGCCGGGCGGAACTGGAATGCGTGGCCGATCGGAATATCGATGCCGCCGCCAATCGCCAGGGCAAAGGCATTCCCTGCAGGTGATGCCGACGTGGTGCACGAGAGTTGGCAAGCTTTCGTGAGATTGGCATACACGTTGCTATGCGCTCCCCCCAGAAGAAAGTGTCCAAACGGCTGGAATCTTGGTGAACGGAGCTTAATCTGAGGGCCGAACAGATACGTGAACAGGTTGCCTTGTGCATTGAGATTGCCATAGATCGGAGACGTCCAGGTAATGTTATTGCTGCCATAGCCCTGGAGATCCATTTTGATCCCAAAGTAGGGCGTGACGTTCACCACCAGCGCCCCGCCGCCGCCATTCAGGCTCAGGCTTTGGGTTCCCCGGGCAACCGGGTAAAAGCGGGCGTACGAGTAGTCGGCGGCGACTTCTGCTCGCGGGAAGTCCTGAGACCACGCGGCGAGCCCCACTAACAACACAGCGCAGAACACGAACACTTTAGAAAGCTTCATTGGTTTTCCACTCCTTCGTTCAATAAAGTGCCGACTCGACTTCGAAAACATCAGGGTTGTCGAGCCGTACGTTCCTCATTTCTGCGACAATGCCAGCACCGCGACGAATGCGATACTGGCAAAAATTACAGCGCATTTGAGGTTCGTAAAATTACTGAATCAGGGATATGGAGGCGGTAAGTTGAACGCTAAGGATCAGGCTGAGGAGGTTATCCACCTGGCAGAACTTTGCGGCGCGCTTGCCCCAGAGCTTTCATGAACTTTGCCCAAAAGTCCTGGCGCAGGCTCAAGGTCTTGTTTTCAAGGTTGATCATCCGCTGTACCACACCCTTCGCCTTGTTGCCGTCTATCGCGTCGTAATTAGTGGTGAAATCTTTGATCAACGTGATGCGCTCGCGATCGTGCGATAGATTCCACGTCGATAAACTGCATGGTCGTAGTGATGATGTTGTGCTTGCCCTCAGTGTCGGAGCGCAGCAATTGGAATATCTGAGTCGCTAAGCTTTGCTGTCGACTCCGAAGACTGCGCTAGAACAACGGCGCTCCACAAGATCAACTACGCATGGATGGAGCAAAGGTTCTGGCCACCTTTCTCCAGTCGATTTTCCAAATCCGACCACAATTCGGTTTCAGGTTGAGGTTGCGGAAGACAGGCTGGCTCACAAAACAAAATGAAGGAGCTGCCGTCGGTTAACGGGCAACTCCTTCGGGTTGGTGCAATGAGCGTCCGGCGTTGCAAGCCCGGACACAACTTAGCGGCTCTTGCGGGCGGTGCGCAATCCCAGCGAAGACGCCAAGGACAGCAGACCCAGCAATCCAACCAGAGGCAGTTCGCTTCCGGTCTTGGGCAGCGCTGGCGCCGGAGCCTGTGCCACTTGAACCGGAACCGCAACTTCTTCCACAACCAGGATCGGAACATCAGCCGGCGGAGGAGGCGGTGGTGGCGGCATTTCGCCGGTCAGCTTCGTGTGTTGCGCGATCACCGTCGCGGGGGCCTCCACAACCTTCGTCGCATTGACTGTCATCCCCTTTTTCAGACCCCAAGCATCGACCATCTGTCCATCGACGTTGAATTTCTGGCCGTTCGGAATCTTGAACTCCTGGTTCTTTCCATCTTCCATGGTCAAGATTACTGTGCTGGGCGGGTTTACGAACCATACCTTGCCCGTCACACTCTTCACTGTAGTGATGGTTTCGGGGGTTGTAGTGGTGGTGATGGTTTTCTGAACCTTCATTCCCGCCTTCAAGTCGTGAATGCCCAACTGCTGCCCATCCACCGTAACTCGGGCGCTCTCCGGGACGTTGTCAAAGTGGCGAAGCGTACCGTCCGCCATCTTGACGACGACACTGTTGCCGGAAACGAAGACGATTTCGCCCTTTTCAACGTGGGTTGTGACGGAAGCGGGACCGGAGGTTGTGGTCGTTTTTGTTTGCACCTGCGCGCTCATACTCAGGGTAAAAGCTACACCAAGGATTGCTACCAAGAGCACCAGCGATGCACGTGTCCAGCTTGTTTTTGAGTTCATTTCGTGTTCTCCTTTATCGATTTTCGGATCAGACTTTCAGTTCCAATGCGTTTGCTTATTCAAAGACGTTGCTGCTGCCACCGCGGTGAAAAATCATCAGCCTCGACTTCGAGCCTGGGGCGCGCCTCAACGGTCATGGCAGCAGGGCCGACGATTGAGGCCTGGACGATGTACCGTTGTGGGGCGCTGCCGATGAAATAGAACGGGTAGCAGGTAATCAGCGTCAGCGATGACAAGGATCTCGGTTGTAGCACCCAAACATCGGTGGGCTGAACGATAGTGATGCGATCGATGACGAATGTCTCCGAGCCTTGCAGTGTGACCAGTTCAATCTTGTCGCCGACCGCAATATCCTTAAGCCCACGGAAAAAGCCATCGCGATGCCCGGCGATTGCCATATTGCCGCTCTCCCCGGGATTGGCGGTACCCGCCACATGTCCAACTCCCCGGTTCAGAGTCAGATCGTCGGTTCCCTCGAGTATGGGAACCTCAATGTCGATCTTTGGAATCCGCAGGATGCCGATGGCCGGAGAGAAATGAGCCGACAAGCTTTCCTGATACTCCTGAACCCGTTTCTCCGACCACAGGCTGAAATCGGGAACGGTGGTGCTCAGAGCTACACCCCGCGGACCCGCCATCGGCACACGTGCTAGAGCCTTAAAGCTCTGCAGCTCCGCCTTCGACATTACGGTCCGGTGCACACGGGCGGCCAGGTAAAGAGCGAGCAGCAGCACACCCACCACCAGCAACCCATGCTCGAAATATCGCATCCAACGCATGACGTGACCCTTCTTCGGAGAGTCACCCAGCGAAAACCGGAGGCTGAACTGGCCGGCAACATTCTGCCGACACTGTGACTCTCTCTTACCGCCGAACAGTACAAGGGAAGCAACAACCGGGTAACTGTCAGTACTTACAGTCATCCCGGAACGCCGGCCCATGGGCGCAACGGGCCGATCGGAGCGAAAACTCCCGGTTCGCCGTCATAGCTGAAAAGGAGGCGACCGTTCAAAACCGCTTCAGCTCCAAGCCGATAGCGGTCATTCCCACAACCGGTGAAGGCGGCTTCCCAGGCGGTAGGCGAGCATCACCTTCAAGAAGTTCCACAGAAGGCGTTCGATCTGACGGGGCATTTCCGTACCTCCCCGAAGTGGCTCACATACGAGCAGAGTAAGGAATGGAAGAGGACGCCGGAACTGTCATTACTAACAGTCGAGCCTGAAGACTAACGGTCAAGCCTAAAGGAGAGTCGGTCGATGGGAGGAAAGTCTTGCTTGAGTCTTCCTCTCAGGCGGGTTCGTACATCAGGCTCGGCGAAACAAAGAGCCTGTTCGCCAAGACTGCCTTTATGGCGCTTGGTAAGTCGAGATTCAGGCGCGATTTCACGACGTAAGCCGAACCACCTGCGCCGATGGCGGCATTCACATAGTCGCGATCTTCGTGCACGGTGAGAAAGATAATCTTGGCTCTGCAGCCGGAATCGCGGAGCTTTCGGGCGATGTCGATCCCGCTCAGTTCCCCAAGGGAAATGTCGAGGACGATGACGTCGGGTCTGAGTCGGAGATATTCCCGAACGACGATGTTCCCGTCCATGATGGTGGCCAGGACTCGATAGGCAGCCTCCTTCTTCAGCATCTTGCCAACATGGTCGAGGACGGCAGTATTATCGTCGGCGAGGAGGATAGTCACGTCCGCCACGAACACCCTTTCCCGGACCGGGGGTGCGGGATTGCAATCTAAAACGGTCGGGATGCAATCACTGCCGGACCCATGGACCAACATCGCGGCGATTCTAGGCGGCGTCGGTGGGCCCGGCTACTGTCAATTCTGACGGGGCGCGCTTCGTAGCCACCGGAACCTTAGCTTCCACCACGGTACCGTGGAACGGCTTGGACCAGATCGAAAATTCTCCGCCGACGGACCTCAGACGCTCTCGCATGCTCACCAGTCCCAGGCCGTGATCGGCGCGTCTTTCATCGAGATCAAAACCTACCCCATCGTCGGAGACGAGCAAGTGAACCACGTTCGATTGACAGGTCAATTCGACCTTCACATGATGGGCCTTGCTATGCTTGACGGCGTTGCGCAACGACTCCTGAACCGTACGGAAGAGGTTGAGCGAGACGTTTTCGTCGAGGTCGTCGGGCAGGGATTTAACGATGCATTCCATCTCAATCTTGTGTTGCTGGGCAAACTCATTGCACAGTTGCCGCATCGTCGACGTGAGCCCAAGGTAGTGCAGCTTCGACGGGTGCAATTGATGAGACATGTGCTGGATGTCAGTCGCGATTTCATTCGTCATCTGCCAGAGCACCTGCAATCCCTGCCTGCGCGATCGATCCTTATCAGCCGCGGCCGCCTGCTCTGCTTCCTGAAGTCCGTTGGCCAACAGGGCCAAGCGCTGGTTGATGTCGTCGTGCAGCTCGCGCGCGATACGTGCCCGTTCCTCTTCTCCCGCTCGCAGCAGACGCCCACTGAACTCGATCACCGTAGCCCTAGCCTGCTTCAGATCGGTAATGTCCATGCAGCAACCCACGTACCCGGCAAAAGAACGATCCTCGTTAAACCGGGGCGTACCGATGTCCAGGACCCAGCGGTATTCTCCGTCGTGGCGGCGGAGGCGATATTCCATACTGAATCTTTCGCGGCGATCGAAGAACTGGGTGTAGGTATGGATGCAGCCTTGCATGTCTTGAGCGTGCACACCTTCGAGCCAACCCATCCCAAGATCTTGCTCTAGGCTCCTGCCCGTGAACTCAAGCCACGAGCGATTGAAATAGCTGCATAACTTGTCTGGATCGGACATCCAGATCAGCACGGGGGCAGTGTTGGCGATGAGGCGGAAACGCTTCTCACTCTCAGCCGCGGCCTGCACGGCCCGGAGGCGCTGCGTGATGTCCCTGATGATGACCGTGAACAGCTTCTTACCCGCATCTTCCACGTGGGAGATGGAAGCTTCAATCGGAAACTCTTCGCCGTTGGACCGTAGGGCCCAGAGCGCGCCCAGCGTGCCCATCGTCCTGCTGGTTTCTCTCGTTTCGCCGAAGCGGCGCAGATGTCCGACATGTTCTTTACGGAAACGTTGCGGGATGAAGCGGTCCATGGACCCGCCAAGCGCCTCACTGGCCGGGCAACCGAACATCTTCTCCGCCGATGCATTGAACACTAGGACATGTTGCTGGTCATCCACAGCAATGATCGCGTCCATCGCCGACGCAACTATGGCGGTCAGCCGGTCTTCGCTTTCTTGCAGTTTGGTCTGAGAGATCTTTCGCTCGGTAATATCCTGGGCTGTTCCATGGAGATAGACCACGCCGGCGGCGGCATCCCGCACGGCTTCGCCCCGGATGCGGCTCCAACTCCTGCTGCCGTCGGGGAGGACCGCCTCCAGTTCTACTTCCTGGATTGAACCGGCTTGCAGAGCTTGCTTCATGGCAACCCTGAGCCTCTCCCAGTTCTCGGGAGTAAAGAGCCCCTTAAACTCCTCGCCCCTAACCGAAACCTTTCGCGGCTCAAGTCCATAAATGCAATAGAGTTCGTCCGAACAGCTGATCTCTCCTGTGTCTACATCCAGGGTCCAGCTACCAATTCGAGCGAGGCGCTGGGCTTCTTCGAGTTCCTTCTCGTTTTGAGCCAGAGCCTGCTGGGCACGCCTACGGCGCACAACGTTGAGAAGGAGCAGAACGATCAGCACGGTCTCGAGCAGCAGAGCCGCCAATAGCCCGAGAATCTTCCACCGGTAGAGTTCCCAAGGAGAGTACTCCCAGTTCAAAAGGACGCTATCGGTAGGCAACTGATCCTCAGGAATGCCCCAGCGATGCAGTTGGCGCCAGTCGATCACATAGTGCTGAAAATTGCCGGTGCTGACGAGGATATCTTCGGCCCTCTCGCCTTTTAGAATGCGCGCCCCGTCGTGCCCCAAGGCGCGCCCTACGTCGCCCAGGTCTGCAACGTCTCCCCCGACTGCTCCATTGCCCACTACCGAAGAAAATGTCCCATAAATGGGCGCTGTTGCGACCTTGGAAATGGCCGGCAGAATGCGCGCCGGGATGAGCTTTTGACCGCTGGGATCGGTCGCGAAATCGAGGAACAGAATGACGGTGCCGGGCTGGACGCTGGCCAGCCGTGGTCCCAATTCTGACAAGTCAAGATCGGTCACGTACTCAAACTTCAGGTTCGGTTCATACCCGTGGAACTGCTTGCGCGCGATGCGCACAGCGAGCTTCTCGCCCTCGGAAGATCCCGCGACGACGACGACGCGGGAAGTGCCCGGATTTTGCCGCAATGCCAACTGTAGCGTGGGCAGATAATTGGTCTCACGAATGACGCCCGTAGCGGCTGGCGTTTGGAGCATCCAGAGATCACGACTCTGGGGATCAACCACGAAGAACAAGAGCGTCCCGTTCGGGAACAATTTCGACTGCATCGGCTGCGCAAACATCACTGTCTCTTCCCCGATCGCAACGACCAGTTGAAACGTCTGCTCACGGTACTTGTCGAGGAGATAGGAGGCGGTCGCCTTCCCTCGCGCACGGTCCCCGAGAGCGGACGCGAAATCGAGATACTCAGAACTGAAACGAACGGGCTTGTCGGAGCCGACAAGTATCTGTGCTTCGGTCTGCTCGATCATGGCCGCGACGTCGGGCAAGTCCGGATCGAGAGACGAAAGAAAGAGCACCTCAATTTGCTGCGGTACGAGACGCGGCTTGGGGCGGGTAGAATGGGCGGCGGGGCTGGCAGCAGTGGGCCGCACGATGCTCAGGGCCAGGACACAAAACAGCGTCCATCGGAACACAGGCCCTTTGCAACCAAGACAACGTTGATGTTGCGCTACGGACGTAGCCAGCCTGCTTTCGATTTCGTTGAAGATGACACCCGGGAAAGCAGCGTAGCGGCGAAATCCTCGGGAGGTCGCTTTATTCCTCACGAACGCCGACTGTTGTCATCTCCATCGCAGTGCATCGTAACGGTTCGGGTCCGCCGCATGAACTGTCAAAAGATTATGATGAGGTTATAGCGATCAACCACTGGCAATCTTGACAGGCACTCACGGGCACCTAGCATAGTACTCCCGAAAGTACGCTAGAAGACCCTTGCTGGATCCTTGGGTGAGGCGTCGCTACGACCAAGCTTGCCGGCCTTCCGCGGGGACCGGGATCCCCTTGGATCGAACGGCCTCTAAGGCACCTCCTCTTTCTCCATTTTGGCGACGACCAGATTGACCAGTCCCTGGATGGCGCTGTGGACGTTCGACGGATTGAACGTGTCCGTGGTCCCCGTCCAAATCAGTTGCCCATCGGGCGGCGTGGTGAGATAGACGTTCGTTTCAACGCGCACCTTCTTCTCTTTCTCCAAGTATCCAGGCGAGTAAATCACCGGATACAACGTCCCGTAATAACCATAGAAGGTGTTGTAGTAGGGATAAGGCATGAAGTAGGCGGTACCCGGAACATAGGTGACCGTATTGTCCACCTTCACCAGGCGTGAGACCACGACGGCCTCGATCTGGTTCGCCTGGACTTGCTCCCTCAGGTAGGTGAGGTCGAGCTTCGTGCCGGGTGGACGCAGCAGAATCGTGTTACCGGCGATCGCCTCCAGTCCTTTGCTGGTAAGTTCCGCCGCCAGAGCATCTTCAAAATCTGCTCGGACTTCCATCTTGTTGCTGAATCCCATGGCCAGCACCCGATGAACTTTCTTCGTGGGGGCATAGCTAGGGTTCCGCCAGCTCGTAATCAGTTTGCTGGAGCGCGCGAACAGCAGGGCCGTTGCCAACAGGATCATGGCGGCGAGCAGAAGGGTACGCTTCAATCTCGACCTCGTCTCTTACCTGTGTTTTTCTCTGGCGCCGTTAAGGGCCATCTCTTCTGTTCCCTCTGCCTTATGGCTCTCGAACTCGGCGAGCAGCCCTTCATCGGTCAAATCGAGAGGATGTGATTTCTCCCAGTCGTGGTGAGCGGTCTTCGCGAGGCGCTCAACCACGTCAGCGTCTCGGAATTCGATGGCCAATTCTCTGCGACTATCGAAACTGCCGGGCGCCAGGTTGATGGATCCCACGATTCCGCGGGCATGATCAGCCAGCAGCATTTTGGCATGGAGCTTGAGGTGTTTCAGCTTGTGAATCTTGATGCCGACGTCGTTCATCGTGCGTAACCCGCCCACCGATTCGACGAGTTTTTCCTTCTTCAGCTTGTGAGGGGGACGAGCCATCACGTGGATCTTGACACCCCGGCAGGCAGCTCGGACCAGTCGCTCGATAATGACCGCGTCCTGGTAGCGCTCATTTTGCAAAAACAGAGACTCTTTCGAATCGTCGATGAACTGCGCGATGCGGTTTCGGCCGTTCGCGGAGCACCAGATCAGATGAGACTTGTCGTCTCCATGGAAGGGCTTGCGCGCCCAGTCCGCGTCGAAGCAGTGAATGATCTCAGCAACCTCGTGGGCGTGCGATGTGACGATGGAGTAATCGCGCGTCACCGTCAGATTCTTGGTTTCGAAGTTCAAGGAGTTCACAAACGCGGCCGCATCATCCACCACCATGGACTTCTCGTGAGTAACGTCGTAGGCGGGGTTGCTGTCGAGAACTTCAACACCGCCGGCCTCCAACTGCTTGCGGGACTCGGTATTTTCCGATTCGCCATCGCGCCGGGCCGGATTGAGCATGACGCGCACTTTCACGCCCCGCTTTTTGGCAGCCATGACCGCCGCCAGGAGTTCTGGATCGGAAAAAATGAACATCTTAATCCGCAAAGACTTGGTTGCGCCGTCAATAGCATCGAGAATCGGCTTCGCGGTGTCGTCGGGCATGACAATTAAGGAACGTGACATGTGGAACCTCCTCGAAAATACGAAACACAGACCTATGACGCGAGAGCGACTGGAGCGGTGTTGTACTGAATTCGATACAGTTCGGCGTAGACGCCGCCGCGAGCCAGCAACTGGTCATGACTTCCCTCTTCCGCAACTATCCCGTCTTTTAGGACGACGATCTTGTCGGCATCGCGAATGGTACTGAGCCGGTGAGCGATGGTGAGCACCGTGCGCCCTTTCATCAGTTTCTCCAGCGCGTCGATCACTAATTTCTCGGACTCGGTATCAAGAGCGGCGGTGGGCTCATCCAGAATGAGAATGGGGTTGTTGCGGATGATGGCACGAGCGATACCGATACGCTGACGCTGGCCTCCAGAGAGCGTCTCACCCCGTTCGCCAATCATCGTGTCGTAGCCGTGGGGCATCTTGGCGATGAACTCATCCGCATTGGCAAGCTTGGCCGCTTCGTGAATCTGCTCTTCCGTGACGCCGGGCTTGCCGTAGGCAATGTTGTCGCGCACCGATCCTGCAAACAGACCGGGTTCCTGAAGCACGTAGCCAATCTGGTCGCGCAGGTGGTTCTTCTTGTACTCACGGATGTCAGCGCCATCGATTCTGACGGTGCCCGCCGTGGGATCATAAAATCGCGGGATCAAGCTTACGACGGTGGATTTGCCGCAGCCGGTCGGTCCAACCACACCGACCAACTGCCCCGCCTTGACCTTGAAACTGACGTCGGAGAGGACCGGGGCACTGGGATCGTAAGCGAAGGCGACATGTTCAAACTCGATCTCGCCGGCGAGTGCTTTGGGTTCGCGCGCATCCGCGCGCTCAGCAATAGTCATGTCGGAATCGAGGATCGCGCGGATGCGGTCCACTCCGACCGCGGCCTGGGCGATGGTGTTCGTCATCGTCGCCAAGTCCTGTACGGGCTTGAAAAACTTGCGCAGATACGACAGAAAAACCGTTAACGCTCCGGCGGTCATTGCTCCCGCAAGAATCAGCGAGGACCCTCGCCACATCACGACGGCGGTGCAGACGGCGACCGTGATCGTCACGATCGGAGACAAGAGAGACTTTATCCGGCGGGCTTTGAGCGCGGCATCGACCGTCGCCTGGCTCACTTCCGCCAAACCTTCCTCCGCCAAGTCCTGGCGGCCGAAAGCCTTCGTCACTCTCATCGATTCCAGTCCCTGCTCCACCACTGACACGACTCGGCTTTGCTGCTTGCGTACCTCGTGGGTCGCTTTCTTCACGGCTTTGTTGAATCTCGATACCAGCAGGAGAAGAAATGGCGTGACCGCCACGGCGATCATAGTGAAGTCCCAATTGAGCCGGAACATGATCAGCAGCATGGCCACGATCGTGAACAGATCGACAACAATGTCGAGAGTGGCAGACGAGGTGAAACTCTGGATGGTCGAAACGTCGGAAGTGATCGTGCTCAAAAGCGTGCCACTCTGGTGAGTATCGTAATAACTCAGAGATTGCTGCTGCAGGTGATGGTAGGTGCGCAGACGCAAATCATTTGCCACCCACTGGCCCACGCTGGTGGTGTAGTAGTTGGAGACATAGGAGGCGACCGCGCCGACCAACGCGATGATCAATACCGCCATCGAGGCCGCGACCGCGATCTGCATCTTGCTGCCACCACCCAAGACTGGACGAAGAAGATCGGCAAGCCAAGGCGCAAGTTTGTGGGAACCCACGACGTTGTCGAGGATGATCTTCAGCGGCCAAGGCCCGGCCACGCTCATGGCAGTCTGCACCACCATGGCTAGCAAAATGACCGCCAGGGTCCCCCGGTAGGGGCGCACAAGGCTCAGGATTAAACGCAGCATTCGGATACCTCCGGGCTCAGCATGGACACGAGCATTCCATTCGGGGCTATGACGTTAACCGCAGCCCCCTCGAAATACCTGGCGAAGCGGTCCCGCCCGCCGCTCCGCTGGTTTCAGTTGCAAGTATTCGCTTAGGCTTTCGGCGGGAAACTCTTGAGGAGCTTCGCCACCGCCTGGTTAACGCGGTTCAAGTTTGTCTGCGCGTTCTTGCTGGGATTCAGGGTCTTTGTCGCCGAACCCCGCCAGACGAGTTGCTTCGATGCGGGATCGTCGAAATCGACGCCGAGTGTGCCGATCTGGATCGTGCTGCTCGTGGCGCTCGCCATACCACCGCCGAACCGCCACCCGCCTCCTGTCCCGTAGGCATTCCATTGCTGCTGCTGCTGATGGAGGTCTGAATGCCGACGTACATATCGGCCGTGTCGGCGTCCGTCTTCGTCATCCCTTTGGAAGTCAACTGGCTATCTATAGCGTCTTTGATCTGCTGGACCACGATGGGATCCACTTGCTCGGAGTTATTGATGGTGACCCACTTGTAGGTGTGGTATTTCGAAAAATCGGTTCCCGGCATGTAATTGGTCTTGATATCCTGGGCCGTCATGACACCGCTGGCAAGCAGGGCGAGGCTCATCACCAGCGCAATTCCTGCAACCCCACTTTTCAGTCTGCGAATCATCAGAGTTTCTCCTTATCGCTGCTCTGTGATCTGGGGCGGAACTGCCTTCCTTTGCAGGAGGCAGCAATCACAATCGCTGGAGATTCATGGTCAGCAGCCGTCCAGGGCTGGGCCTGCCTCGCAATGAACGCAATCCATGGCCGTAAGCGTAGGCGGATGCCTCGGAATGCTCAACTGTGAGTTTTACCAGTGCCGTCGAACGGCTAGGACTGCGTTCTATCCCGCAAGCCGCTCGCATTCAAGCTTGAACCTGGGTAGAAGACGATCTCGGGTGACTTGCTCCCCAAGCGGGGTTTGAAGAACCTGTAAATTATGCCAGTTTCTTTCGTCACCGCTCTTCACTAGTGTCACGATTGGGTTGGTCTACCTTAGTCGGGAGAACAGAATGACAAAAGGCCGACGTCAATTCTTGGCTTGCTTCATCGTAGTGGGGCTCACAACCTGTGGTTTCAGCCAGAAAACAAAGATCGGATATGACAAGAGCGCGGATTTTTCGAAGTACAAGACCTACACATGGGCGAAGCCAGACCATCCGATCATGAGGCCTCAACTGTTCCAGGACGTGGTCGCCACAATCGACCAGGACCTGCAGACCAAGGGTCTGACACGGGTTGACGGCCATGGTGATCTCTGCCTGAGCGCCGCGGGTGGGATCGACTTTGGATACAACGCCCCTCCAACGGCGACGATGGATCCTGTCATGTGGCAGGGGGAATTCGGAGCACCCGTCCTAAATGCACCGCTGGTAGCCCAAGGGAGCCTCACTCTGCAATTCATCGCTGGAAGCAAGATGGTCTGGAAGGGAACGGTCATGCAAAAACTTGACCCGGAACAGAAGGACCAGGCTCCGGTTCTCGCACAAAAGGCGATCGACAAACTGCTCAAGGGATTTCCGCCAAGACGCTAGCGGCGACCAACCGGAACAGCCCGAAAATGAGGAACCGTCGCTATAGGAGATCGAAAAGCAATGAGATATCTAGCGGCTCTCACCATGCTGGCGTTGACGATTCCCGTGACCGCCCAGAACAGCTCCAACGCGCAATCTAACATCCTCGAGTGGGCCCCCGCCAAGGGCCTCGGCATGTACGTCTATCCGATGGCGAACCAGAGTCCGTACCAGGAATTGGCGGACCAAAATGAATGCTACGAGTCGGCAAAGCAACAGACGGGGTTCGATCCAAAAATACCCCTGCCCCCCGGCCCCAGCGCACAACAAGAGCAAGCGGCCCAACAGGCGGCCGCGCAACAAGGCGCGAAGGAAGCGCCCAAGGGGCAAGCTCTCGTTGGCGGTGCTGTAGGTGCGGGCGGAGGCGCGGCGATCGGAGCCATCGCGGGCAATGCCGGAGAGGGCGCGGCCATTGGCGCTGTTGCTGGATTAATCGCCGGAAGAATTCGCCACCGGCGTGCCGAGGAGCAGGCCGCGAAGCAAGCTGCACAACAGCAGGCGCTCGCACAACAGGCCACCCAAGCACAGCTGATTGACCAGCAGCAGGCGGGGTTGAACTCATTCCGAAGAGCGTTCTCAGCTTGCATGGGCGCTCGGCATTATTCAGCCGACTAAACGT
Source organism: uncultured Acidobacteriaceae bacterium (assembly GCA_963710885.1). Taxonomy (GTDB): domain Bacteria; phylum Acidobacteriota; class Terriglobia; order Terriglobales; family Acidobacteriaceae; genus Sulfotelmatobacter. Next base: position 301,555 of record CAVQCF010000043.1, on the reverse strand, counting down.
TGCCCCGGAAAAGAGAGTCTCTCTTGAAGCACTTATTCAAGCTCACCGCATTTGCATGCATGGTTCTGAGCAGTCTCGCATTCCGACAAGTGTCAGCTCCGAAGCCCGGAGAGGAACTGAAGAGACTCGAAGATTTCATCGGCACGTGGACGCTGGAGGGCGAGTTCAAAGCTGGAATATTGGGACCCGCCGAGAAGGTCTCTGGCACCGATCGCTATGAATGGATGGAAGGGGGCTACTTCTTAGCCGGTCATAGCAACTTCAAAAGTGCGGACGGGACCGGTTCCAGCCTCTCAGTAATCGGCTATAACGCTGGGGACGGGATCTACACCTATGACGCCTTTAACAGCATGGGAGATGCGGAACACGCCAAGGATCTCTCAACGCCGATACCTGGATCTGGACGGCTGGTGCCAAGATCGGCACCAAAGACACGCAGAGCCGCTACCTCGTCAAAATGCTGTCGCCCACTTCTTACTCGTTCCAATATTTGATGTCCGACGACGGCTATTCCTGGACGACGATCATGCAAGGAAAAGCGGCTAAAATGAAATAGCCGTTAGCTGCCGTGAGAACTGCGCCGGACGTGCGGGGAAGGCCGGTGTGGCAACTTGAGAGTTACTCGAAATCGCGTGGCATGCCAAGGCCCTGCCGATCCCCTTTTGAGGCTTCCTGCCGGTCTTCCTGCTCGGGGAATGAATGCGTAATGCTAATTTTCAATCGTTCTTCCCAATGACGAAGGGCTGGGCGGCGCTCTTCTGGCAAGGCGGCGATCAGATCGTTGACCAGCGCGTTCATTCGTCGCATGACCTGCACGCTTCCCGCCCCATAAACCCGAATTTCATCGAACGCCAGCTGCAGAATATCGTTCCACTTCGGAAACGGAAGCACCAGTCGCAATTTGCCCTCGGTGTCGCGAAACTTTCCAATTTCCAGGTATCGGCAGCCGAGACGAAGAAGCAAGTCCTGGATTTGGTCCAAGGCCTGCACCGCGGTCGTGGGATCGTTGATCGCTGGGGAGAGAGCTTTGATCGCGATGTCGACCAGCAGGCGGATTGCGTACTTGGGGTCTTGATCGAAAGTGCGTTCCCCGCCAAAGACAATTGCATTCCTCAGCCGCTTTTCCGCGACCGGCTCATGGGCACCAAAGACCTGCAAAACGGGCATTAGTTCCACAACCGTATCGCCGACCGCCATCGACATTTCGATGACTCCACCACACTCCTTTGCCAAAAGCACCAACGCATCGACATCGACGGTTTGTACGGAGCGAGGTCGTCCATGATGAATGAGCGTCTGAGAACAAGGCAGAGCTCGAAATTCGTCCGATCCGCTGGTGGTGGCTGGCGATTTCACTGACGGATACAAGCTGGTGATCACCCTGCGTCCTTGGTCGCCTGTGAAAATCAACATACGGTTTACTTGCAAGAGGCCGATGCGGTGGATCAGGCTGATGAACATGGCGACACTGGCCAGCAGCAAGGCAACCACGACCCACACACTGACCGCCGGAACCTTGCCTGAACCGCTGCGGTCGACTCCCACCAAAGCCGCAATCGCGTAGAGAAAAGTGGCCGTAAATATCCCCAGAGAATGGGACATCACCGGATCGCGCGCGATCCAGAGTACGAGGCGGGGGGAATATGCGGTTGCGCTGAACTGCACCATCACGAAGGTCAACGAAAACACGATCCCGGTCAGAGAAATCATGCCCGAAGCGATAGCAGAGTACATCGTCATCGCTGACGAAATGCTCAGCTTGGCCACTACCCCTGGAAAGAGGCGACCTTCTATCCGTGGAAGAGTCAGCCCTGCCACGATTGCAGTGGCGGCATAGAGCGCAGGAACTCCCCATGTACCCAGCTGAACGGTGTACCTTGAGTAGGACATTGCGACGCGCCTTCCAGACTGGACGCTTTTTTGTTAGGTTCAACCGTGCTGCACGAATGGATCGCCGAAAAAGAAGGCTACAGGGCGGGCACTACGGTCCAGGTATTATCGGGATCGAACGAGTCCATAGTGGTTGCTATCTCTCTCGTCGTCTTTCCCAGATCTTTCTGCAGGAGCACGCCGTCCTGATCAATCAGGAAGGTCATCACGCCCGAGTTCCCGTATTCCGCGGGATAGGCAACGAAGGCAAATCCCCCAACCATTTTCCCGTCCACCACGTAATCCCTGGCACCACCCGGCGCGTGTGATCCCTGCTTCTTGAGCATGCGGAAGTTGTAGCCGTGGAACGGCGCGCGCGCAGTCGGCTTCGCGTTGTAGCCTTCATCCGTTGCAAATGCCACAAGCGGCCCCAGGGGACTCTTGGGCTGGCCCTCTGGCGACTCCCAGTACAAACCATTCTGTTTGCCAGAGTCGCTAATGAATTTCAGAGCAAATTGTTTCGCATGGCTGCCATCGCGAGGCTGAGAAAAGTACTCGCCTTGCGCGTCGGCCAGAGCTAGACCGACATCGATGATTGCCAGTTCGTTCCGGCCAATGCGGCGCGCCAGAATCTCATCCTTGCCAGCGGCTGTGTCGAAGAACCACTGCCCTCCGCGGTCTTTCTTCAGCGGGATGGGGAAGGGAAAATTGTCAGCGCCAACCAGCAGGATCTGAGAGCCGTCCGGCATCTTGCGATAGCGGTGCATTTCCCCATAGGCTGCGACAAAGGCATCGGCTACGGTCTTATCCTGCACGGCGTCGCCAGAAGAGACCAGTTCCTTCGATTCCGGACCAAGAACTGCCAGCAGCGCATTTTGGTCCCCAGACTTTGCCGCCTGGAGCAACGCATTGCCCGCATCTTCTGGGGATGCATACGCCTTCGGGGAAGCCGGGTCGGACTTATTGCAGCCGGTAAATGAAACGAGCAGAACCAGAAGCAGCAACCGAATCATAAGTGGGGGTCTGTGGTGGTTGCGACGCATAAGGATCCTCCGACATAACGACGGTTAAATACTTCGCCAGTTGCTCTCACGATCTAGCGAAACTTGCAGGCACCCGCGCGGTCTTATCTGCGAAAACCTCCGCCTCCGCCACTGCGTCCGCCCCAGCCGCCGCCACCGCCCATGCTCGAGGAGCCACGAGCACTGGCCGAGCGGGAGTCCCAGCCACCGCCGCTGGCGCCGCCGAAGGCTGACGACCCACTGCTCTTTTCCTGTCCGCCCCAACCTTTGGAAGCAGCGGAGCTGCCTGAATAAGATGACCCGTATTTCTGGGTATTGTTCGAATTTCCAGTCCAGCCGCTTCCCGTGTTTTTGTAAGTGTTTCCGTTCGCGGCCGCGTACTTGTCGCCGTTCGCTGTTTGACCTACCGCGGCGCTGTTGCCATATTTACCCGACGCGCCGTAGGCGGAGCCCCCATTTGTGGTGTGCACTTGACCTGTCGTTCCCTGCGAGGTCGTTTGATGCTGGCCGTATGCGGTATTACCGTTTTTCGAAACTGTCGAGGCTCCATAGCTTCCATAGGCATTCGATCCTTGCACAGTCGAGGCAGAAGCCCCAGTCCGTGGGTTGTACGCCTGGGCGGCGCTGGCGCTGCCGTAGGCATTCGAGGTGGATGCGCCGCGAGCATAAGTTCCCGTGGATGGGTTATACGCCCGACCCGCGCTGGCGCTGCCATAGCCGTTTGAAACTGTGCCGCCGTGGGCATAAGTCCCGGTGGAGGGGTTATAGCTGGTGCCATAGTGCGCGACTCCACCTGAACCGTAGTAGCCGCCATGCCAGGCGCTGTTTCCGTAGTACGCTCCACCGCGATACACCACGGTGGTACTGTGCCAACCACAATTCCAACTGCTGTATCCCCAACCGCAACATCCCCCGCTCATCATCGCGCCCACCGCAATGCCGACTCCGAATGCAAGTACGGCGGCCCCCGCAGGCGGCGGAGGCGGAGGCACGTATCCGACGTACACATAAGGGGTTCCGTAAACCACGGCGGGGTTGTACATGGGAACGTACACAACCTGCGGATTTGCGGATTGAATCACAATGGTTTGGGGTGCCTGCTGTGTGACTACAATCTGTGATCCCGATTTCAGGTTTCCGGCCGCTTGCGCTTTGGCGCGCAGGAACTGGATCGCCGTCATGACGTCGGCAGGCTGCGTGTGATACGCCTCACCTAGCGCCGACGTCCAACTCAGGTTCTTCGACATGTTGTCCAGGACAGAAGGAAACTGCGTGAGTGCTTTTACGCTGGGATCCCACGGTTGCGTATCCACGGCCTGCATGAGCGTCGAGCCGTTAAGACCGCTCTGATGAACAAAGTTATCAGCAGAGGCGATCTGGTCGGGAAAGGTTGCGGCTCCAAGAATCTGGGCCACCAGCGAGTCCGGGTACAAAGCGATAGGCCCTGTAAGTTGCTGCAACTCTTCCGGCGTCAACGGCACGCCTTGTCCTGAATATCCGGATGGCGCCGCCGATTCCTGAGCTGTAGCTTCAAACGGCATTGCTGTAACCACCAGCAACAGAGACAGAGTGGTGGAGAGCAACTGCTTCCCGAGTGTCGTGATCATTTTCCCTCTCCTGCAGGCGGGCCGTTAATCCCACCGGTTACGATGAGTTCCGTTTCGGCTGAACCGCACACTCCGTAGATGGATCCCGAAACACCGGCTCCAGCGGAACGCTTGTAACAGCCCATCCTGTTCGCGACCGCCGACGCGGGACGGTCGGAACCACCCATGACTGCGTCGGAAAAGGGAGAGGACGGGCCCAAGTCCAAAACAAAACCCGTGTTCTTCGACCCGCTCTTCCAATTGACCGCGGTTCCGGCCGTTACGCAGAAAGGCGCGTTCCCTTTCGCTTTTGGAGTGCTGGGCGTCGCCGAAGCGTCGGAAGCAGTTCGCTTGATCTCGACGGTACACGGAGTGGAAGCAGACCCACACGTGTTCTCGGCGGTGCACATGAACTGCGGGCTGGGCTCCGAACAGAGATACTTCTCGGGGCCGCGCATCTGTTCCTGCGCAACGGTGAAAAAGGAAAGAACGAGAACCATCGCCAACGCTGCAAGGTGTTGGAGCGCAAGGATGCATCGTGTTTTCATCGTTGTTTTCCCCCGCCTCTAGTTCACGCCAGGCGTTCCCTGCCAGTCGAGTACGTCCACGAGCTTCCATGGATTCTCTCGGAGGTCATACTGCAACTGCCCCTGCTTATCGATGATCAACTGGGTTGCGGGATAGACCGCTCCCGTGCTCTTACTCTTATCGCTGCTGTTTAAGTCAAATTCACCTGCCGTTAGGTTGAACGACTGAGACTGGGTGTCGAAATACGCCTCCCCAAACCGGATCTGACGGTTGGTCACAAACACGATTTTTCGTCCCGTGGGAGTGGGAACCATACGGATATAGCTGACGTCATAGCCGATGGTTCCGGTAATCGAGCAATGCCCCACCGCCTTCATCTTCGAAAGTGCATTCACCAAACCTTGGTTCTGTCCCTTGGTGAAAGCCTCAATCAGGATCTGCCTGTCTTCGGGAGTGGACCAATCGTAAATGTCCAGGGTTACGCCGATCACCGCTCCCATCTGTGTGCCGGTTCCCATCGCGCTGGCTTCGATGGTTTCCGTCTTCGGTCCGCGCGAGAGAGCGAAGGTGCTTACCAACATGAGCAAGCCAATCAGCAGGGCGCCGCTGATGGCAGCCTTGTGAGCTTTTAAGGTCTCGATATAACGCATATCATTGTCCTTTCCTGAAGCAACCGAACATGCACGACCCTGTCGCGAGCCAAAGATTTGGATTGGGAGCGTGCCGAACTATTCCACATCAAGGCTGCCAGCGGCGGGCCTGTTTCCCCGGAGATCGCTTGCTTTTGAGTGAATTCAGCTCTTCATCCGCGACTCGTGAAATGGCAGAGGATGTCTGCGTCGGTCACCATGCTGGCCTTTGGGTCTAATTCTGACAACTGTCAGTTTTGCCACAGGGGCCAACCATAGCCCATCCTGCCCCTGGGTCATGGAAGGCAAGAGAGCTCGCGGTCGCGGAGCGAGGTCTCGCAATCAGAATGCGTATACCGAAATGCCGCCAAGAACTGTCAAAACCGGCAGCCTCATTTAGTACCTCCAAGCGAGACCGGAGTTTGAACCGTAGTCAGATTTTGGAAGGTTTTGCGGCGGGCGGCTATCGTAGTTCAAAAAGTAGCCGAAGGTCCAGTCGAGACGTTTAGCGATCCTCAGTTTCACATACGTGTTGAGATTAAAGCGCACTCGCCCCAAATCGGTAAGGCTCGGATAAACTTGGGCAGCGGTCACAATATCAGTCGTTCGAAAGCGGAAGAAATTTACTTGAGTTCCAAAAACCGCTTCGGCGCTATTTCCCGTGCGTCCGACGGTCGCCTGCGAAGAGTACTGCTCGTGGTTGTAAATGACCCCGCCGTACCCGTTAAGGAAAGAGTTGTTGGTTTGACTGAATACATGTCCGACGGCGCCACCGAGGGTTGTGCGCAGGTTGAGTTGTTGCTCGTTGCTTTGCAGAAACTCAGCCAGTCCCATATAGAAGTTTCGCGGTGAGCGCAACTGTCGCTTGCCATTTAATTGCAAGTCATTGCGTAGGTTAGAGATGTCTCCTCCCCCGCTGAAATTGACTTGATAGTTTGCTGCCATCGACCACTTGGTGCGTTGGAAGACGCTATTGGACTGAAAGTTGAATTGCGTGCGACTCTGCTGTTTGGAGTAATTGAGGCCACCGTTTAGATCACCGTGCAGGTTCTGCCAGAAGCCGGCATCTGTCCGATCGATCTCCACCACTTCCCTTCCCGAGACCAACTGGCTCGAGGAAGGCCCAGTCACTTGTACCTTCATTTCTCCCGGCTCTCCGGGTGCGTTTTCATCCGCTACTTTCTGGAGGGTGCCCGTGTAACGCTTTCCTGTCTTATCCGCAACCACGAAACTTTCCGCACTTTCGACGTGTGCAATCTGGGACCAGTCGAATCCAATCTCGCCCCGTGCATATGGTAGCCGGACATACAACATTCCCTTATCAAGCCTCATGATCTCGCAGGTAATCCGGTCGCCGTTGGTGAACCGGAGAACATCTTTCCTCTCTCGCGCAGAGCAAACTCCTGTGAGAACCAGGAGAAGGAGCAACCGGACGAAACCGCGATAGAGCATACTCTGGTGTAAGTGATTCATGGATTGCATTTTTCCCACCTATGTCGATTCGACGCGGGTTTGCGCTATTTCGCTTTACAGAGCGGTCCGAAGCACCATGGCAAGCGTTTGTCGATTCATCTCCCGTTCGCTGGATGGCAAACTCACTCTGGCTCAGCTTGTAGTGTGAGCACACGGATGCCCGTGAACGCACTCGTAAACAAGGTATGGGGCGCTCGCACGAGCGGCACCTGTCAGAATTGCCGGTATCCAGAGGCAAAATCGGCAGCTAGACTCCGATCGTTGCAATGACAACGATGCAAACTTTCTTGCGCGCTGTGTACTGCCTGGCGCTAGGCCTAGTGTTCAGCTTTACCTGCTTCCCTATGCAGGCACAATCGGCTCAATTCCTTCCGGAGGTTGATACCTACCTCACGTTCAATCCGATGGCGCGTGTGTATTTCCAGGCGAAGGACGATCGCGACGGCGGGGACCCAACCCAGGCCACCCTGGGACCGAGCGTGCAGTTTTTTCTCAAGCCTCTGGTTAGGCTAAAAAAAGTCACGACTTTCGATCTGGACGATGCCAAGAAAAGACCGCTTGAGTTCGAGATTGGATATCGATTTATCCTTGCGCCGAACACAGCGCTCGAGAATCGCCTGTTAACGGCAGTAACCTTCCGCATTCCCATGAAGGCGGGGGTTCTAGTAACCGACAGAAATCGCGCAGACTTGGACTGGAAAAGCGGAGTTTTCACCTGGCGCTACCGTAATAAACTGACGTTGGAACGAACGTTCGCCATTTATTCCTATCACTTGATTCCCTACATAGCCGCCGAACCGTACTATGAGAGTCAGTACGCAAAATGGAGTACGACCTCGCTGTTTGCCGGGTGCCTTCTTCCCGTCGGAAAGCATGTCCAATTCAATCCGTACTATGAACATGACAACAATACGGGTAAGCACCCGAATCAGCAGGTGAACTACATTGGACTCCAGGTGAATTTCTATTTTTCACTAACCAAGGACTGAACCGCGACAGCGCCGCGGGAATCCGTCACGGATGGCGATCGGGGGAGACTTGCGATATTTCAGTGTTCAGTCTGTTTGTTTCTCTTCTTCTTGGAGAACTTCTGTTCAAGGTCAGGGCCGAACTCGGAGAAAACGGCTCCAGCCGTTCCAAACACCATCCCGATACCAATCCCACACCGCGATTCTCAGCAGGGTAATACACCTGAGAAACGCCTCCAGCCGCAATTCTCCCCACCGAATTTGACCAGTTGAAGGAAGTGCGCCCGGGGGTCCCTACGCGTCACGAATGCACTTGCCAACGCGTGGCCAAGTCGCTTGCTTGTGCTGCCCTCGCCCTCGCAAAAATATCGGGGATCCTCATGGAGAGTGATGGGAAAGCATATGTGCTCATAAACTCGCCGATGCTGTAATCGGCGATCGCTGCACCATAGCGCTTCCCGTATCCAGACATCCCTTGCCCGTAAGACGGGAATTCGTTCGTAGCCTGCTCTATTCCCGCCTGCAGCGCCGTACCCACAAACGTAAACGGGTCCGTTACATTTTGAATGAATATCCGGAACTTGCCTCGCGACGTGAGGGGAGGAGCATTCTTGTCGTCTGTAATACCAAAAGTCCGGACGACTCCAAATACGCGCTCGCTGTCAGCGGGACCCCCATTCTCTTGTGGCTTCGGATTCGCCTGAATGGACGACGGTGACGCCGATTCCTGGTGTTTCTCATCAGGAGTTTCCTGTGCGTAGCTTGCCGATACCACCGCAAGAAGCAACGGAACGCCGAACGCTTTAAGCCCCCGAAAAAAGGACTTCGCGCGAGTGTCGAACGGCCGCAGCATTGTCTCTCATCCTGTCGATTCCGTAAACATCGCAACGGCATGGCGTCGTACCGTTGCGTGGCCGAATCCTCCATGGTCGATCACTTCATCAGCATCGTTTGCGCGATTCTTCCCGGAGACTGGCCGTAATGTTCGAGTTCCAGTTGGCCACTCTTGTTGAACTTTAGCTTGACGGCGTAGTAGACCGTGCCGTCTCCCTTGCCATTCGCATCCAAGTCGAGAATCACGATACTGAACTTGTAGTCGGTTCAACGCCCAGAGTTCCAAAGTTCGGGTAGCGACATTTGCCGATCGGACACGAAAACGATTCGCCGGCCCTTCTCGGTGGGATGCTGTCGGATGACCTCGACCTGGTTGCCGACTGTGCCGGTGAGGGCGATGCGTCCCTTTGCTTTAATCTTGCCCATAGCCTCACCAGGCCATCTTGTCCTTTGGCTTTTAAAACTCCTGCTAGTTCGCTGACCTCGGTGTTGGTGGAGTAGTCCTCGACGATGACTGTTCCGGTTATCGATTTTCAAGCTGTGACTCCACTCGTTCCGAACACGGTGATGGCGTAGGTCTCCGGAGAAGGCTTGTCTTGCGCCGACACGGATAAGGAAGCGCAGACGCGAATGACGGCAATGAGAATTCGCAGACCAAGGTCTTTCATGGTTAGCTCCTTTCTGTTTCTTTCATTTTGTTCGCACATCCTCCAGGAATAAACTGATCAAGCTCCGGATCTTTCATCGCTCACCAACTGATCGCAGTAATGCCTGCAACGGTCGTGATAATCGAGTTGTGCGTCGGCCAGTGCGTTCATCTCACTTCGGATCTTGCGTGGGAAATATGTCGGTACGTGCTGACGTCCGCGGCTCCAGATCGAGATACTTGATGAGCGTGACTTCATTCCCCTGTTCGTTGTAGACGAGTTCATCGACCAAGCGCTGGGTGAGCAGCACGCCAAATCCACCGGGGCGCAGGCCCTGCGCATCACGAATTTCGAGATGGCGCAAAGGCTCGTCCTTGGGGTTGGCAATGGCAGCGTGCGGTACCTCGTCCAGCGTAAAACCCTCGCCCGGATCACTAATCCGGCACTTCACCATGTGCTTAGCCCGCAAGTAAGAAATCTCCACGTCTTGCTCCGGATTGAGACCCGCGCCGTGCTCGATTGCATTCGTCAGCATCTCGCGGAAAGCCATTCCCACCGCGCTTCGTTCTGGTTCCGGAAGCTCGGCGACCTCATCCATGAACTGAAGCACGCGATCCGCGGTCTGAAGGTCACAGCGAACGCGGAGGCGAATCCATTCCGGAGTTGCTGAGACGACATCGATCCCGTCATCCCAACAAGGTCCCTCCATGGCGAGCCGGATCATGACGGTAAGCGAACCCGGCGAGAAGGGCTTGGAGAAATAGCTGAAAGCATGTTCACGCATCGCGGTAATGACGTCCGAGGGAGTGCTTTCGTCGGTGAGGATAATGAGGCGGATATGAGGACGAACGCGCCGAAGTTTCCGCAGAAGTTCGACGTCCTCCCTGCCCGACGTCTTCTCACTGGTCAAGATCAGGTCGAAGTTCTTGCCTTGCGCTAAGCGGAGCGCGGCTGTGTTATCCGTTGCGTGCTGGAGCGCCCAAAGACCGGGCTCGAAGATTTCGCGGAGTTGTTCTTCAATCTCGGGATCTCTGCCCACAAGGAGGGCGATCCGAACCGGAATGGGCCGCATTTCGATCTGTGGAAGCGCGCTCATAAATTCACCGCCTTGATGCCGGACGGTTCCCGGGCGAGGTTCCGAGCCAACGCCACGTTCGCCGCATTCGGATCATCGAAGCTGATCGTAGGAGGTACTGCATTGCCTTGTAACCTGTCAACATCGACAGGTGCAGAGGCGCTAACTTTAGGTGGAGCGCCCCGTCGAGAGGTCCGTGGCTATCTGCGCCATTCTGAAAACAACGCCGCAAAGTATTCGCCCTCTCCTTCATGGACCGAACTCATGTGGCGGAAGGTGCGAGTTGCGAGGTAGGAGTTCGAGTGGATCTTGGTGAAGTCTGAGTCTTGCAAATCCGCGCTGACCAGGAAGGGGCCACAAGTGTGTGCGTCCTACTTTGCGCGCACTCGTGCCGGCCAGGACAATTTCACGCGGGAGCCGATGCAGTCACTGCGAACTGAAGGCCAATGAGGTTCAGTTTCCTTTTGTTTTCATGCCTTTCCGCCCATCTCAGTCCAAGCTTAGGCCAGCCTTAGGGACGGTGATAAACTGAGTTTGGCGCGCTTCTTCATTGCCATTAGGGGCACTAATCTGGTAAGAAGATAGGCACAATCCAAGGAAGAACCTATGAATAATCGGCCCCGCATTCTTATTGCCGACGATCACACTCTGGTAGCTGAACTCTGCAAGCGCCTCCTCGAGAACGACTTCGATGTGGTTGGGACCGTCGCTGACGGCCGCGCATTGGTACGCGCTAGTATTGAATTGAAGCCGGACGTGATCGTGCTCGACATTGCTATGCCCGTCCTCAATGGCTTGGACGCTGGTCGGCAGGTGAAAAAGATGCTGCCCGCCGTTAAGTTGGTCTACTTAACCATGAATCCCGACGCGGATGTGGCCGCCGAGGCCTTCGCTCGCGGAGCGTCTGGCTATTTGCTGAAGACCTGTGCCGCGACCGAGATGGTGCTGGCTGTTCGTGACGTGCTGCGAGGCAAAACGTATTTGTCGAAAGCCCTGTCGCGGGATGCAGTCGATTCCCTACGGTGGCAACACAAGGATTTGGTCAGCGAAGAGGAACGCCTCACGGACCGACAGCGGGAGGTATTGCAGTTACTGGCTGAGGGTAAGGTCATGAAGGAGATCGGCGGGATCCTGCACATGACCACTCGCACCGTTGCCTACCACAAGTACAGGATCATGGAAGTGCTCGGCGCCAAGACCAACGCTGAATTGATTAAATACGCCGTTCGGAACCACATGGTAGCCGCCTAGGTTGGTCTCTTGTCGGATCGACACTTACTCCTAGTTGAAGCGACGGTGCTTCGCCGCAGTTCGTCGAGTGTCGCCTCAATCGCGCTAAGCTGGGCTCCACTCACCGGAGCACTTGACAGTTTTCTCCCCATGGTTCTGATCATAAATATTCCCGTTAATCGGTGGATGTCGGCCCTTCCGAATCATGTTGTTTCAGCCGAGCCGCCGCAATGCCAACTTCGTCCGGACTCGAATGTAATCATTCTGAGCCGTTAGGGAGGATTTTAGTGAAGCACAAACGCCTGAAATATTTCGCCTTTGTAGTCCTGTTGGGCGCCATTATGATGCTCGGCGCCTGTAAGAAGAAAGTCGCGCCACCGCCTCCGCCACCACCTCCGCCGCCTCCCGCACCGACCGCTTCGATTGCGGTGAATCCAAACACTATTCAGCAAGGACAGTCGGCTAGTCTGACCTGGCAAACCACCAATGCCAGCGACATTTCCATCGTCGGCATCGGCTCGGTTCAGCCGAGCGGTTCTCAGGTCGTCTCTCCATCAGAATCCTCAAACTACAGCCTGACCGCAAAGGGAGCAGGCGGGACCCAGAACGCTACCACTCGCCTTACGGTCACTCCGCCGCCTCCTGCGCCTCCACCGCCTCCGGCTGGACCGACCGATGAAGAACTGTTCGCGCAGGACATCAAGGACATTTATTTCGATTACGACAAGTCCGACCTTCGCGCCGATCAGAACGCTGCCCTGCAAGCCGATATGCTTTTCCTCAATCAGCATCCCAACATCCACTTCACGATTGAGGGGCACTGCGACGAGCGGGGATCCATCGAATACAACGTGGCTCTGGGCGAACAACGGGCCGCAACCGTTAAGAACGCATTGTCCGTGGCAGCCATCGACCCTGGCCGCATGAACGTGATCAGCTTCGGCAAAGAGAAGCCGTTCTGCACCGAGAGCAACGAAGCTTGCTGGCAGCAGAACCGTCGCGGCCATTTCGTCTATCAGAAGTAAATTGTTTCAGGAAACAAGACTCTTCCGGGGAAGGACCAAATCTTGGCCGTTCCCCGATTTTATTTCGCGATGAACGCGTACTTAGAGATGGATTGCTCTGGCCCGCGCGCTCAGCCCCCGATCGAACTACGGAGTTTTCTCGGCTCTGGCAACTGGGATTGTCGAGGCTGGCGAACTGTCAAAACTCCCACCCAACGCAAGGTGCAGGTTAATGCGATTGCCGAGTTGGGCATTCCGTAGCTGGATGAGGTCAACTTGGCTCTGGATCTGTCCCTCCTGCAACTGCAAGAGTGACAGGAGATCCATACTTCCGGCTTTGTAGCGCAAGTTAGCGACCCGTACGGCTTCGCTGTGATCACGAACTGCGTCTTCGGCATAGGGTAGTCGCTGATCATACAGCTGTTCATTCGTCAGAGCTGTTTCGACCTCGGCAAATGCGTTGAGCACGACGCCACCAAAATATGCAATGGACTGCTCTTCTTGCGCGGTCGCGATCTTGATCTGAGCACGCAACGCTCCACCTTGATAGATCGGGACAAACATTCCAGCCACCGCGTGAATCAACCAGGGGTTCAAGCCCAACACCGACAGCAACGGATCACTGAGACGGCCTCCTTCCAATGTGAACGAGAAGGAAGGCAAGAGTGCCAGTTTCGCAGCTTCCTGCGTACGGAATGCGGCCAAGACCCGCCGTTCGGCGGCGACGATATCCGGCCGACGCTCAAGCAGTACGGAGGGTAGTCCGGATGCGATCGGAGGAGGCAGAGGAGCGAACGCTTCAGCTATCTTGAGTTCGCCAGCCGGGTAGCGTCCGATGAGCACCTCCAGAGTGCGCCGCGCTTCGAGATACAGACCTTGCGCGACGGCGAGCTGGTTTTTCGCCTCATCGAGCTGATATCTCGCTTCCGCCACGTCGAGATCGGCGACCTTACCGGCAGCTCGTCGCACGTTCACCAATTCCAGCAGTTTCGTATAAATGGTGACGCTCTCCTCTGCGAGGGCGAGGAGTTGACGAGTCTCAATCGCCAGATACCAACTCTTGGCCGCGGTCGCCGCCAACGACTGCCGCGCGAAGGCATAATCAAGCGCGATCTCTTCATAGTTCTTCTGAGACGCATCTCGCTGAGAGCGGACGCGGCCCCAAACATCGACTTCCCATGCGACCCCCGGAAGAACAGTGCTGCTTTGATTTTGCTGAGTTACATCTTTATCTGTCGAACGGGTCGTCGCTGCAGAAAAGAGCGCGGTCACTTGGGGCTTCAGTCTTGCGCCGACTACAATCACGCTCTGGCGTGCCGCCTCCACTTGCGCGGCGGACTGGCGGAGGTCCAGATTGTTGGCGATGGCCTCGGCGGCTACCGCCTCCAGGCCATCATCACCGAAGGACTTCAACCAGCTGTCGTCGACCTTCACAGCACTTGGAGTCGAACTCCATGCCGGCGGCAGCGGCGTCGCTTTCGGCAACGCCTGAACGACGATCGTCGGCTGCGGCGGCGGCTTGTGCAGCGCACAAGCGCAGAGACTGCATCCTGCGGCAGACAAGAGTCCGCTGGTGAGCGTTCGCGCAATCCAATGATGACGGTTCGGCACCGAGTTCGTGAGCTTGGTCATCAGAATGGCATCGGATACAACCAGTTGAACCACGAATGCATGCGGATCGTGATTTTCCGCAGAATGGCGAAGCCGCCCCCGCTGGTATAAATGGCGGCGGCTCCCTGCGCACCGATCGGAAGTCCAACCTTGGCAGGGTTCTGAAGATAAATCTTTACCGCAAACTCTCCTTGGGGCTGCATGGGGTCAGCCGGGTAGAACTTTGGAATGATGTCGCTTGGGAGATATTGTCCTTCCCCGTTGGCCCACCATACGCTGTCCACTTTCGCCTGAAAAACCTGACCCGGATAAAGGTCCAGAGCGACTTCGACGAGTTGCCCGGGCCTCACATACTTTAGGGTGCCCTGGTTAAAGCTGGCCAGCAGGTACCGGTCCTTATCGACAATAAAGGAGGCGATCCCGCCGACACGATAGATCCCTGCAACCATACCCGGTTGCACCTGGAGATTCACGATGTACCCGTCCTCGGGCGCCACCATCAACGTGTTGTCGAGGTAATAGCGCGCCAATTCGAGCTGCGCCTTCAGACTTTCTATGGTGGCAGCTGCTTGCTCTTGCGCGGCCTCGCCCTCTTTCATTTGCGCCGTCGCACCGGCCACGGTGGTATTGACCCCCTCCCACTGCGACTCGTATTTGAGACGAGCGCGCGCGGCCTCGGCCGTGGCTTGCAGCACCGCAGCCTCGGCCCCGTTCATCTGGGCGGTCCATTTCTGAGCGTCTTCTTCCGGTCCGGCACCTTTCTGCGATAACCCTTGCGAGAGCTGCTGCTGGTACTTGGCATATTCCAATTCGCTCTTCGAGCGGGCTACCTTCTGTTCCGCAGCATCAAGATCGGCTTTGTACATACGCACGTCTTGATTGGCGCCCGCCACCCCTGCCTTCAACTGCTCGACCTTGTACTTCGAAGAGATCGCGTTGGAGGATGCGGCCACCAGTTGTGCCTCCAGCTGCCTGACCTGGTATTCATAGGGACGGCGGTCGAACTGGAACAGGGGCTGGCCCTTCTTCACTGCAATATTCGGTTGAACTAGTACAGTGGTCACTAGAGTCGGTTCCGGCAGTCGCGGAACAAGTTGAATCGTATATTGCACAACTTTCAGATTCGTCGAGTACGGTGTAATGAAGCGCAGGCCGACGATAAATGTAAGGAACAAATGAGCTGCAAAAAAAAGGACAAGAACGCCCCACGCCTTGGTGAACCTGAGCCATTTGAATTTGAAGAAGACCAGCCAGACCACAAGTGCGAAGAGGAACGTGATGAGGAACGCGAACATCATAACGTTGGTTCCGAGGGGGACGGATTACTCTGTTTCGGTCCCTGCGGTTCCAGCTTCTTTTCCGGGTCCGGCTTGCCAGTGAGCCGGGCAATCTCTTCGCCGATGTTCTGCTGTTCTTGCTTCGGGAAGTAACGGATGTCAACGACATCGGTGGGCTTAAAAGCCCACATGAAGGCCTGCATCCACGGCACGACGGCCAGAAATCCTAACCATCCCATGGTGTTGATGGCGTCGGCATCGGGATGCTTGCGGGCGATGGCGATTCGCCCCGGCAGGCCCAGGACCAACACAGCGATCGCAAGAAAGGCAGCGATCAACGCGAACATGACCAGGAAGGTCAAGTAGTCCCAGATATCTAAACTAAAGCCAAGCATGGGAATTGCTCTCGTTCTGCGCTGCGTCGAATGGCACTTACTGGGATCTGGTGGCTTTGCCTTCCATAACGGTGGCCCAGGAACCAGTGCTGGTAAGAGTCTCGTACTTGAAGGTATAGGCCACCGGAGTAACCACCGTAATCGTGTAGCGACCTTTCGCAATCACACCATTCAGCTTCGCCTCGGAAGTCCAGGTCCAGGTGTTATCCAGAACGTGCCCGTCGCCATCTGGCGCTCGCCGAGACTGTTGTAAGCGTTGATGGGTGTACACCTTGTCGTCAGCGTTATACTCCATCACCCTTACGCCACGGGTGTCGCCCATCACGGAGTGCATGGAGGACTTCGTCTGGAGGAAGAAGTTACCCGATACCCACTCGCTGTGTTCCGTGGGAGTGAAATCCCCACCCGGAACCGAGGGGCTCAGTTTCATCGTGTCCTGCATTTTCCCATCGCCGGCAAAATAGTCCATCTTCTGATGTTCGGGAGAAGGAAACAGTGTTTGTCCTGCACCGGGTAATGCCCACGCCACGACGAGCGCGAGAACGATGAATTCACACTTGAGTTGCTGGACCATGACTCAATTAGTTCACCCTGATTCCATTAATCGAGAAACTGTCACTTGTGACAGGCTCCCAGGAATGCGATCGGAAGCAGTATGAAATGGACGGATCTCCATTTCGATGAAGCCCTACTGGACGCGGACGCTTGCTTTTTCGGGAACTCTCTTGGTTCTCTGCTCCGGTCTACGCGCACAAGAAACATGTCCGGGCGAGATCAAGTTCCTGCTTTCGCCACTAACCGTCCAGACGGTTATCGTGTCCCTCGGTCTCGAACACAAGGCAGTGGGTCAAGTTTATTTGTTCGACTCCGACGAACTCGACCTTATGAAGCAAGGGCTCATCGTGAGAGTCCGGCGGGGCCAGAACAATGACCTGACAGTAAAACTCCGCTGGCCCGCCGACGACAAAGAGGTTGACAGGTCCAAGCTTGGCAAGCACTTTCCATGCGAAATGGATCGAACTGGCGCTGGAGAAGACATCTCCTACTCTGTGCGGCGCAAATACAAACCCAGTCGGGTACCGAAAACGGGTGAGGAGATTCTGAGAACACTGAATGGACAGCAAAAAACGCTGCTGCAAGAGGCAGGTGTAACGATCGATTGGTCCCGAGTAAGGAGATTAGCCCACATCAAATTAACGAAATGGGAATCCGCAACCGGGGCGTCATTCGGCAATCTTACTCTCGAGCTGTGGGAGAATCCGGGTGGGAACATTCTCGAACTCTCCACCAAGGTTGCGCCCGGCGCTGGAGCGTCGAAGTACGCAGAACTGCAGCGGTTGCTTAAGCAGAAGGGTCTGCCTTTGAGCGCGCACCAAGGAACCAAGACGAGCATGGTTCTAGAAAACCTGGCTCATCCCGAATTCCCGCTCAAATAACCGCCTCTGAGGTACCATCCGCTTACTCCGCAGCAGACTCGATTCTCAGTCTCAAGCATCTGCATCACTTGAACTTGATACTGAAGCCAGTCAGCAGTCCGCTCATGTGCACGTTGTACAGGAACCCACCATTCTTGTAGTCAACATACAGATAACGGTACCCCAGCATCACGGAATACCTCGTTTTGAATTCTTTTCCCATGCCAGCATAAATCTGGTAGGTCAGCTGTGAGCCAACTCCAAAGCCGCCAGCGTCACCGAACAGGCTGAAGAAAACGCCCTTGTTGGCGTTGTAGCGCATTCGCGCGCCCAGCACGGGATCGACCCAGTCTTGGGTCTGTCCAACCGTAACCGTGTTTCCATTGTTCGGCGGATAGAGGTTGAGACTGTTGTTCAAGTGCCAGAACCGGCCGCCGGCGACCGCATCGATCGATCCTCGATCGGAGTCGACCAGGCGTACATACAGGTCCGGCGTCACGACCAGTTGCTTGGCGTTCGCTTTAAAGCCTACGTATGTTGGTAAAGGCCCGATCGGCGTAGTCTGCTGGTCGGTCGAGAGGCTCATGAAGATGAGATCAGTGAACAAGCCAATCCGCTTCCGGCGAATGTCCAGGTCGGTCATGTACCCGATGTTGAGCTGCTTGAAGACTTGGGAGAAGCTCGCGTTGGCTGGAACGTCGACCCCACCTGCACCAACATTCCCGTCAAGGCCGCTGAACCACAGGTAAAACGGAATCCAATCGACATGCCAATCGCTGGGTGGGGGGTTCGGATTCTTTGCTTTCTTGGCCGGAGATTGGCCCCAATCAAACTCGATTCCCGCCGTCGGCCCGCGGTGCAGTAACTGCACTGCGATCTGGTCGGCGGTTCCGTGGACACTCAAGCGGCTTCCCATCTCGTAGCCGCCCCGAACATCCAGGTGCTTGGTCAGGCGCACACCAACATCGGCACGGCCCGTCATATAGTTTCCGTAGCCGAAGAAGGGCATGCCCCGGAACGACCCCCCAAAAGAAAGCCGGTTGGAATCCTGCAGGGGATACCAGCGCCCGGTAAGGCCAAAGTCTGGCAGCGGAGCCCAGAACGTCTTCGAACCTGAGACGGCGGCCCCGGTTCCATTCACACTTCCCGCGAGCGCGAGCTTGGCCGTCGTTTCAATAAGATTGAAGTCGATTTCCAGTCCCAAAAACCCATGATCCCGCCGAATGATGTCGTACTGGTAGCCGGGAGCAATATTGATGGAATCGATGCTGGCGGAGACGGACGCACCCACATCAAAGGTCTGTCCGCCAAACATAATCGTCCGGTTTACAGTTCTCGTCTTCGAGTTGGAGTTCGGAGTGCCAGTCAGCAGAAGGTGATGTTTGTGGGCAAAATGCCAGTCGAGCCTGCCCGTAAAAGTTGAATACGTGCCAAACCCGAAATCCTTGTTGACGTCAAAATAGTTGTTGGTTCGGTTGTCACCAAAATAGCCGGAGGGATGGGAATACCACCAGTCCCCATCGACCCGCCACTTGTAGTTATCGAGATCGCCAGCGTCCTGGGCTCGAACCAGAGGAAGTGCAGCCAAACAAAGAATAACGGCGATGAAAATCTTTCTTGAACTACTCGCAAATGGCATTTGGTTGAACTCCGCACACGTAGTACCAACGAAGGAAAAACTAACAGCCGCTCGCAGGCGTGGATACTGACAGAACTTACAGGCAGATAAGAACTCTCCACAAACACGTGTGCCGCGTCGCAGGACAGCAGCGAAGCGGCACACGCACAGATCCACGACTTGGTTTGCTAAATCAACTGCTCTACATCCCTGCCGCGACTGCCTTATTCACAATCACCTTCACATCCACGCGGCGGTTTTCGGCTCTTCCACCCGCGGTCTCGTTCGGTGCGGCGGGATCTGCCACGCCCATCGCTCCCGGAGCCACAATGTGCCGCAGAGGAACGCGGCAATTTTGCAGCAGGAACGCCACCACCGCATCAGCCCGATCCATGCTCAACGCCTGGTTCATCGCGGCATTACCGGACGCATCAGCATAGCCTTTGACCTCGACAAGGTAGCCTTTCGTGCCAATCGCGGTTTGCGCCAGCGCCGTCAGAGCGGCCTTGTCGCTGTCGGAAATCGTCGAGCTTCCGCTGGCGAAATAGACAGTTGCATTGGCCTTGGTCTCATATTCAGAGAGTTCGTCGAAGCGCTTGTTCTGGGCTGCAATCTCCTGTTGCTTCGCCTGAATATCCTGTTGATTGGCAGCAATTGCCGCGGCATTGGCAGAGCCTTGTTGCTGGTTTGCGGCAATCGCCGCTTTGTTCTCCGCAACGCCCTGTTTGTTAGTAGCGATGTGGGACTGGTCGATCGCCTGCTGTTGTTGCGTCGGATTCAGTCCAGCTTGAATGGTCTCAGCCAGGACAAGATCATCGTTCGAGAATTCGACGGTCTTGGCAACCACTTGATCTTCGGTACCCGTCCCTTCGACTTCAACCTTCAGTCCAGGGATGAGAGCGGTTACGGACTTCTCGCTATGCCGGAATAGCCCTTTCGGCGTCCGAACTTTTGTGTCGTCGGTCAATGTCACAACGACGTTACCCGCCTTAGCCGACTTGAGTGTAAAACTATCTCCATCTCGTCCGGTAATCAGTCCTTCTGCCTTGACTTTCTTGCCGTCCGCGCCAAACGCGAGTGCGGCACACAGAGTGCACAGCAGTGCAGTGCAAGCGATCCAATTGCGATTTTGCTTCATAGAATTATCCTTTCGGGGTTGCCCTTCATAAACTTGTGCGAGCTGTTGGCTCGACTGAAACTTCAGTGAACTGACGATGTGATCCTAGAAAACCTTCTCAGTCGTGCCTACTGGCAAAACTGACAGCCAGAGGGCAACTGAGCAGCAGCTCCGCAAGCGAGGCGTTTAGCGAAGGGCCGGCTCCGGTAAAACCATGACACGCGGCGTCCACTCAGGATTCGATTTTCACTCGTGGCCCAATCGTGCGATACCGCACCGACTTCCGGGGTATTGACAAATACTTGTTCAGGAAGAGGATTTAGGGAACAGCAGATCTGGGTATGGCCCCGACGGTGCTATCCTTTAGGGTGGGAAGCTAGGGGCAGGAAATGGCATCAATTCGCGTGCTGGTGGTAGAGGATTTCTTGCCGTTTAGGCGTCTTATCTGCGCGACTTTAGGCAAGAAACCTGATGTCGAAATCATCGCGGAGGAGTCCGACGGACAGGAGGCCGTTCGGAAAGCTGAGGAATTACGACCGGATTTGATCCTTCTTGATATCGGTCTACCTACCCTGAATGGAATTGCCGCCGCCCGTCAGATTCGCCAACTTCTCCCGGACTCCAAGATTATTTTCGTAACCCAGGAGTCATCCGAAGATGTCGTGCAAGAAGCTCTCAGCACTGGGGCGCTGGGCTATGTTGCTAAGACGACAATGAATGGCAGCTTGCTCGCCGCTGTGGACGCAGCTCTCGCGGGAAAGCAGTTTATCAGCAAGAATCTGATGCACTTGGGATCCGGCTAGGCAGACTTCGGATGTTTGCGGAGCGCGCGCAGAGCTCTCATCGTGATCCCTGCCACGCTACGAACTCGAACCGCGAATCAGCCGCAGTCAGGCCCTGCAACCGCCGCTGCCCTGGGGCATTCCCTTCCTCACCGGCATCTCGATCGGCGAAGCTAACGCAGCCAACCGCGCCAATTCGCCATCTTGCATGCCGAACCGCGAAAAACCGCAATCCATGCATACGAGGATATTGGGGAACACGAGGACGCCCGGTTTGTCCAGATTCTTAATGCCGCGAAAGTGGATATTTACTTCAGCAGGAAATTCCGCCTGGCGGCTGGACGCACATGACGGACAACTCATAGCTGCACCTTGGCGCGCAACCTCACACAACCCTAGACGCCGGTAGGGGGGCTGTCTGTTCAAAATTGAACACCCCGCCAAGTCTGTTGCCGGAGCCTCGCGCTGGAAGACTTAACGAACTTAAGATCCGGAATTCCGACTCGCCGGTCGCCCGGGTTCGCGTTTAGAAGATTGAAAAGATCGACGCTGAATCGAAATCGCTAAGCCCGGGGAAACGTTAAGATCCAATACGCGCTCAGAATGAGCAGAACAAACGCAACCGCCACGACTGCAACTCTTGGCCCGAGGATCTCGAAACGCTGGCTGAGCGCGGTGAGCAGAAGCACAGTAGCCAGAAACACAGTGATTCTGACGTATTGATCACCGTTCTCCCGCATGGTTACCGCGTTCTCATAGTAGCCTTTCGCGCCGTATGCGAGTTTGGCAGACTCCTGGCCGTTCGCGCTGACGTATTCCGCCATAAAGATGGGTCCCGCTGGGGCGGAGGGCTTGTTCAAAGGATCGAGCTCCCACCATGCCGAAAATGCGATGGCATACTCGGGCCGGAACCGGCGCTGGTAGAATGCCGCCAGTTTGTCATTGCCCGCCACCCGCGCGGCGACCCAGGCATTGAAGGTCGTGATGTCATATAGACGATCCTGGCCGGCGAGTGTTGCCTTTTCCTGCGACATCACAGTGGTGCGCGAGGCAAGATTGTAGCTTTGTGCCGAAAGCGCGTCCCACTTGGACGCCTGGTAGCCGCTCCACGCCGTGGCCACTGCCACGATCGCCAGCACTAAAGCCTCCACCATCTCGACCCATTGCGCTCGCCGGCTGGGCGGTGAGGAGTGATGGTGCACGCTCTCGTGAATCTTCTGAGCAAACTCTACGTTCGATGTCGCTTCAGCCATAACGTACTTTTCGCACTGTCAGGTTGAAAGTTGCGACCCGCGGACAGCGCAGACCACGCTGCCGGCACAATGATCGTGTCTCACATTTACTGACAGTTCCGCACGACCCACAACTGTCAATTGCAACAGGGAGATCGCTTCCCTGTTACTTCTGCCAGTTATCGGAACACACCGGACCTTCTAGGCTGTTTTCTTCCTACCAGGAGGGATGCTTGGACAGTGATCGCACGTGCTATTCCTCGGCGTCAGGTTCGCACGCTCCACGCCACTCGACCAACAAGTTCATGTCTCTCCTGTTTCTGTGTATCGTGGTGTTCACGGCTGCGTGCAGCAAGAAGCAAACCACGCAAGCGAGGGGTTCCGACCAGTCGAGCCCTCAATCGTCGACCAAGGCAACCCTGCCATCCTCGAAGACACTGTCGTTACCGGTGAATTTCGAGCGGCGCACCGGCGATCTGGACGAGATGGTGAAGCGGCGCAACATCCGCGCTCTTGTCCTCCTAAACCCGATCGGCTTCTTTTACGACAAGGGAACTCCACGAGGAGCCATTTACGAAGGCCTGGAAGAGTTTCAGAAGTTCGTGAACACGAAACTGAGGACAGGCAAGCTGAAAGTGGCCGTCACCTACATCTCAGTAGCGCCCTCTCAGATCGAAGCTGCCCTCACCGAAGGACTGGGGGATCTAGTTGCCAACGCCGTCGTCATCACTCCCGAGCGCGAGCAACGTTTTGCCTTCTCTACTCCGATTCAGACGGATGTGACCCAGATCGTGGTCGTTTCATTTACGGCAACCTGTGGAACCCGGCAACGGCTCCGATGTGGAAGTTAGGGTTCAACAAGGAGATCTATGATCGGGTGCAGCTACTCGCGCATTCACCATTGCAGGCAGAAAGAGAAAAAGCGCTCAAAGCACTCATTGAATTGGACCGAATCAAGCCGCCAATACAGGATCGACGCAACATCTCGATCGCGCGCATTGAGGATTGCTCACAGCCATTCACGAGCCACACCCGCAACTCCCAGAGCCTTCTTCCAACGATGGGAACAATGCTTTCAACTTCCATGCTCCCCCTGGACATCGCTCCTCTTCCCAGACGGCGAGGTAGGTGCCATGCCAATCGTTCACGCAATGGCATTTATAGTTTGGACTTATCCAGTGAAAGGTGCCCTTGGTGTATCCACTCTGGCCGGACGGAAGCATCTGCGCAGTTTTCGGAGTCCAGCTCATATTGAAATCGGGCATTGCAAACATGTCCCGATAGTAATCGCGAATTTCGTCCTTCCCCACGATTCGCTGCGCCGAGTGTTGCGGCCCAAACACGACGGTTGAGTCCATCATGTACCTCATCCATCCGTCGAGACGCTTTTCGGAAGTGGCTTGTGCAAATGCGCGATCCAATTTCAGCAGGCCCGCCTGCGTCATCTGGGCCATAGCGGAGACAGAAAGCAAGAGAAGCGAAAGGATCACTTTCATCGAGTCCTCCAACTTATCCTCGATGCGGTCAACTGGCGCCAAGGTTGCTGGTGAAATTTTCACCTGATCGGGCCTTCAACTGTCGCAAAATCCCCATTACGCTCAAAACCCTCAATGAGCGAAGGGCGCAGAATCATTTCATCACCGCTTGAGCACGCTCCAGATCCTTCAGGGCTGCACCAGTCGCGCCCGCGCAATTAGCAAAAAGTGTTCGGTAATACTTTACTGCCACCTTATGACGCCCGAGTTGCTCGGCAGCCTTGCCTGCCCCTAGCAACGCATTGAAGCGATTAGGATCGCTCATGAGCGATAGCTGGTACTCGTGTAACGCCTCGCCGTTCTGGCGGGAAAGCAAAAACATTTCGGCGAGCATCTCTCGGGCCGGCAACTCAACCTCGCCTTTGCCGATCTGTCTCTGTCGATCGGCAACCGTCCGAAGTAACTTGATGGCGCCTCGCACCTCGCCTTGGGAGAAACGCGCCCAGGCGCGTATCTCATCGGGCACTGATGCGCGTGGGGCGCCGACTCTCATGCGGGGGTTAGCTTCCGTCAACGACTCGATGCTTTGCGCCGCAGCTTGGGCAGCCTGCGCATCATGCAGATGAGCGGCAGCGACGGCGTGGGCTAGCAAAGTCTGGCTTTGACTGACCCAATCTCCTCCTTCGATCGGCTTCAAACTCGCGGCCATCGCCCAATTTCGAGTCTCGATTGCAAATAGTGCCGGGTAGCGAGCTTCAACGTCTGCATAGTAGGAAGGGTAACGTGGATCGACGTCGGATTGCTTGACAGTGGAACCCTCAGTGACGATCGCCTGCGCCTCGTCATCGTGTCCAATCTGAAGATAGGCATATTCTAAAAACTCCAGGGCATGTAGGCGATTCTCGGCGCCAACATGCACTGTGGGGTTCTCCGAGGCGGCTTTCGACGCAAGGTTTGAGCGGATGTCATCATTCCACAGCCCATGCGGAGCGGCAGGTGCGATGGAAGCGTAACGTCGGGCTGCTTCCAGCCCCTGTTGCGCCATCGCTGGATTATCGCAGGCATGGAGGATGTAGTGTGCAATGCCTGGATGGTCTGGATGCTGGCGTAAGAGAGGATAAAGAATTGCCACGGCCTTCTTTGGATTGATGAGAGCCACATCGTCACGCGGGTTCGAATTTATCAAGGCAAGCGCATAGAAGACCTGAGCCTCCAAGTCATTCGGATAGCGAGTTGCAACTTCTTCCATCGCGTCGGTATATCGTTTGGCGTACACGTCAAAGTCGCTTCCTGTGTAACCATCGAAGAAAAGATGCACTGCATGAATGTAAGCCGCTTCGCGTGGATCCTTCTCTTGAGCGGAGTCGGCCTTAGCCAGGAATTGGTTCGCACTGACTATGCCCTCGGAGGTGGGGCCGCCGTTTACCTCATTGAAATCGGCCATCGCTTCGCCCCAATACGCCATCGCGCAATTGGGATCGACAATCGCCACCTTCATGAAAGTTCTCTCGGCTTCGTCTAGCCAGAAAGAATGCAGCAACGCGACGGCACGATTGAAGTTGGGCCGCACCTGCGGCTGGCATGAGGTCTCGAAAGATAAGGAGCCTAGCCGCGCACTCATCGGCATTTGCTCAGCGTGCTCGTGGGCCAAGGCGGAGAATCCTTGAAGGGCTCCGATCAGGGCAATTGAAAACAGTTTAGCGTCGACGTGCGACATCAGCGTTTTTAGAACTCCGACCATTCGACTAATTGTAGCCATACATAAAATTGCGACCGCTAGCTTCCATTTTCGCGGTTGCTCTCAATATTGAACAGGACGAGTCCTATTGCCTGACCGGCCGAGAGCGCCTTGCGATGAAGCCGTATTGCGAGCGGGGGGTAACGAAGTTCCATGTCGAGAAGAAAGCAAACCATGGGGATACTCACCGCAACCATTCTCGGCTGCTATCCCGAAACAGGCTTCGAGGAACTAGGCGATTTTGCGACCGCGAAACGTAACAGTTGACGAAAAATCCCGGTTACACTCCGTCGAAAGTCGCACGTAACCCGTTCGGAATCAATGAGCCGTAGAGATGCGTTTTCATCCCTATGGGTGGGCCGAAGGCCCATGGGAACTCAAAACCCTCAGTGGGGGCGATCTGCTGATTTCGCCAATTGAGTCCGGTCGATCAGAGGGTGAGGCAGTATTCGGTCAGGTCGGCGTTGCGGCGTTATCGCCCGTTTCGGAAAAAATCAAACAGAACACGCAGATCTAAAAACGAAGCTGAAAAACGCTCGAAGCGATGATGCCCCCTGGGGCTGGCATCCGCCTCATCGCGGGAGCATCTGACTCTTAATCTCATCGGCTGTGGACGCACCCGAGCGCACCGGGATGCATGGTTCTGCAAACGCGATCGCTTAGCTTACCTGGCCCCTGCACCGAAATGCGCAAAGCTGCACGGAATCCCAAAACCAACTGACACCAGAACTGACACCGACTGCGGCAAGAATCCGCAGGCTATCCAATAGGGACAATGAGTGGCACGGGATCCTCGCAACAGTAATCAATGTCCTCGGCTAGAAGCGCTTTGGCTCTAGTCCTTTTCCTCTCGCGAAGTCGATGCTTCGCTCTACGGTAAGTTGTAGCGCACCTGACCGAGGACCATGCTGGAATTAGCTGCGCTCGGGCCAGTTCCGGCGACCCACGGATGCAGAAACAGGTAGGCGTACTGGATACCCAACTGAACCGACCCCAGGTTTTCGTGCCTCCAGAAAGTACGAGAGAACCCCGCGGTGACTTCCTGAATGTATCGATCCGCCACGTTTGACGCCCCCGGATAGCCCCAACCGATAAAAGTGCCATCGGTATCGAGCGTCGCATTCTTCTTCCCGTAAACGCCACTGTAGTAGACGTAGAGTCCGGTCAGATTATTGGGCGCGGCCTCGAATCCGCTCACCCATGAGTAGGCCTTGATCGGCGAGATGTTGCCGTTGGCACGCACAATTACATCCGGGACTAAGCCACCGATGTAGCGTCCTGCACCGCTACCGGCAAAAGCATTGGCCACCAGGCGGTACCCTGTCGCAACTTCAAACGTCGCATTGACGTTGCCCCCGCCGCCGAACGCGTAGTTGTGGCCGGAGACGCCGTTCCCCTGATATGGAGTGTAGTTGCGAAACACGCGCATTACGCCTCCCAGATCAAGGTGAGCAGCATGGCCGCCGAGCTTGCCGTCAAACGACGCCTTAATGACGAAATCGGGAGCCGCGTTGGGAACTCCCAACTCGTTCGTTCCCACGTTGTATTGCGTTTCGAGAGTCGGCGCAAGCAGGGTTGGAAACACCACACCGCTGCCGACCTGCTGCTCGGGATTTTCTAGGGAGAATCCAAACGACGCTGCGTCCGAATACCGATAAACCACACGGAGTTGAGGGTAGCGGCCCCACACCAGACCGGCGACGTAGTTCTGATCGATTACCTGCGTTATCGATACGTCACCTGGCCACGGCAGAATGTCTTTCTTCACCGGCGTCATGAGGGAGAACAGCTGCCCACCTGTAAGCTGCCACTTACCTTTCGAGTAGTCGAACCAGGCTTGCCTTATGCGGAAGCCGTAACTGCTGCTGGTGACCGCTACATTGCCCGGCACTGCTCCGCCAAAGTCCATTTCGAAATATCCGGCAGCCTTGCTCGACTTCAGGTCCGCATCGACTCGCAGGGCCAGCCGGGTACTTTGGACCGAAAGCCGGAATTCGCTGGTGTTGCCAGGCACGGTATTGTCGAAGGGTAAGCTCGCGAAGCTAGTTCCGACATTCCCCCCCGAGTTGGTCGTCCTATACAAACCCGTGAAGGCCGTGTAGCCGATAAGGCGGATCTTCGCGGGTCCGAGGTTTAGAGCAGGCGTATCCGGCGTCAGATCGGCGATTTCCGGTCCTCTCTGTAGCTCGTCTTGCACCTTTTCAGCTTCTGGCGACAGTGGTTGCTGTTCTTGCCGCGGCACCAGGCTGTCCTCCGTCCCTACGGCTTGGTTTTCGGATCTCAGATCAGTTTCGGAGCTCACCACAGCCCGTACCGGCACGGCTCCCTGTGCCGTAGCTTGGATGACGTTGACCAGGATTCTGTGTTGTTCCGCCAAAGCGGATTCGAGCGCGTCGATACGCGCTTGCTGCTTCTCGATCAGTATCTGCTGGGAATTCATTTGCGCTTTCAGTTGGTCGATGCCGCTCGCCGAAATCTCTTGTCCCAGCACAGAAATTGAGGATGTCATTGAAACTGAAACGACAATCAGAAAGGACAAACAAGATGCAACTGCAGCTTTCATTGGCAACTCCCTTCGTTGAAACTACGGACGACCAGAATGGTAACGAATGACGGGGTTGTGGTACGGGCAGATCCGCCCAACTGACAAGTAGTTCGTGGCACGACAATACGCCATTTCTTGAAGGAGCTAGGCTAGCCTGTCGGTTTCCACACTCTACGGCGAACTTTGGCGAGTACGTAGGTAGAGAACGGAAACGACATCAGGTTGATTCAAGAACTGTTGCAACATTCTAACCCAGGGATCACGTTGGATGCCTACGCTCACTCGACAACACCAGCGAAGATCGAGGCGCAGGGATGGGTGATGCAGCAGTGGCTTTCCGAGGACGCGAAAGCCGCGCTGGCAAACAGTGAGCTAATGCGGATACGGCGGTAAGTTTCTCCACTGCGCCCGATCTCACCTGCATCCGCCCGCTTATCGTCGGCGACAACCTTGCCGCCGGCAAAGCCAACGAAGCAACGCACGAAGCTGTCGGCCTGGTCTTGCGAGACGTAGACGCGGTTGTCGGGAATTGTCTCCAGCGGTGGATTTGTGGATGGCTTGAAGTGCAGGTACAGTTGCATTTTCACCCCACCAGGCCATTGAATGATCGCGTCAACTCCGATGGGGTCTTTATACGGTTCAACAATCACCTCTGCTCCAGCGGCGCGAGCAGCCTTGATCGCATGGTCCATGTCAGTAACCAGATACCCGGTACGCTCCCCTCCAAACGGAAACGGTATTGGGGTCTCAAAGGCAAAGATCGAAAGAGAGCCGACCGGAGTCAGCACGGCCTGTTGTTCGGTGCTACTCGGAACCGGCAAGATATTTGCAACGATCCGCTTGGTGGAACTGCCGCCGAACGTGGCGATGAAGCTGTTCACCAGCGCACCCAAGTCAGACGGCGCGACGTAGACGTGAGTCGTACTGTATTCTGGCCCCACTGCAACTGCGGTAGGACGCCCGGACTGGGCGTTCGCATCGGATGCGTAAGCTGCAAGGAGCTGTACGAACGCAACCGCAAGGACAATCGCGCAACCGCATCTTCTCGCAGTCGTTCCAGTTGTGGAAATGTTCGCCTTCGCTAGCGTGATCCGCATAATGCAACTCGTGCCACAAAATCAGGCTGCCCCATACGGGAACAGCAAACTCCAAAACATCACCGTTCGTTAATGGAAACGTAGTATAGCGGGCAGTTGACGAAAAATCACGGTTACACTCACTGACCTTAGCAAGAGGGTTTTGAGCGCTGCGGCACATGTATCACTCTCCAAACGAAGACAAGAGTACCGCGAGGTGGTCAAGGTGCAGTTTTTTCGAGCCGCTTGATTCGCTCGACTAGCTTCTCGACATCGCGTTTGTTCTTTTCGGATTCCGACAGCAAGCGGGTGGCCTCGATCCGCAATTCATCGATCTGCCTACGTAACGAACCAGAAGTCTCCTTTTGCGGCAAGACTGGCACTATTTTCGTGGAGCTTCCGTCTTTGTCGTGTCCGTGCAACATGAACTCGCCGCTGCTGAACCCGGATTCCATTTCCCATGTGTACTCAGGGTAGTCTCGCTTCGCTCCCTGCATTGCCTCACGGGCATTGTTCTGGCTCATTGCGGTCGCTTGCCGGGGACTGTGGGTGAGACGAAGGCGGAATGAATCGCTCTTGGCGGTTTTCTCGGCTTGTAACCATACGTCCATCACGCCATTTTCTCACCCGGGTCAAGGCCGGGAAAGGAACACACAGGCGAACAGGCGAAGGGTCAATGCATTATGAAAGAGCGCCCTGCTTCAGTAGGTTGGAGCAGATGATGTGGCGCGGCCTGCGCTGTGCAGGGCTTCGCTACGCTACGGCGCGCTGAGAGGTAATTACGTAGAAAAACCGGGAGAAGAGTGGCACTGTACCTCGAGGGAAAGACTACGCGGGTGCGAATGATCTTTCCCCCAAGGAGGCAACTCACATGAGTCGTGACGTTAGATATATCGGAATGGACGTGCACAAGGAAGCGATTGTGATCGCCGTGCGCAATACCAGTGGGAAGCTAGATGATGGAATCCATTGTCGAAACCAAGACCAGTAGCATCCTGCAATTTATCCACGGTCTGCGGGGCGAGTTGCATGTGACGTCGGAAGAAGGGACCTGGGCAGCCTGGCTGTACGACCTGCTGAAGCCACACGTGCACGAAGTGCTGGCCTGCAATCCGCGCCGCAATGCCTTGTTGAAGGAGGGCAGCAAGAACGACAGGATAGATGCGCGCAAGCTATCGGAGCTATTCCACGCCGGAATGCTGCGGCCGGTCTATCACGGAGAAAATGGACTGCGGACACTGCGCGAGTTGGCACGTACGTATCAGACCATCAGCAAAGATCTGACCCGGGTTATGAATCGGGTGAAGGCACTGTATCGCGGCTGGGGGATTCCCTGTGCCGGGACCCAAGTCTATGCTCCCCGCTATCGGGAGGAATGGTTGCAGAAGATCGAGCAGGCGGGTGTGCGTCGCCGAGCTGAACTGTTCTATGAACAGCTGGATGGATTACAGGCTTTGCGGCGCAAGGTGCGACCCGAATTATTGGCGGAGGGCCGGAGACATAAGGCCACAAAACTGCTGCGCCAGATTCCCTGCATCGGTCCGATTCGAGCCACCCGCTTGATCGCGCTCATGCAGACTCCGCATCGATTCCGTAGCAAGCGACAACTGTGGACCTATAGTGGACTGGGCCTTGAAACGCACGATAGTGCGCAATACCGCTATGTCGGTGGACAACTGCAGCGTTCCCAGAAACCGCAACAGCTGCGTGGTCTGAATCAGAATCACAACCACGAAATGAAAGAGATTTTCAAGGGAGCCGCTACCCGAGCCAGCTGTGGGGTGGGGCCGTTCCGCGAGTTTTATGCGGGTTTGCTCGACACAGGGATGAAGCCGGAGATGGCGCGTCTGACGCTGGCGCGCAAGATCGCGGCCATCACTTTGACACTTTGGAAGAGAGGAGAACGTTTCGACGCAAAACAACTAAAAACGCAAGCAGCTTGAGCATTTCACAGAACCCAGGTGATCTCCCAGGTTTTCATGCCTCGGTGGTGGCCAATCGGTTCGTGCGATGCTCGGGTTCGAGGGAGAGTATCCATTCACTCATTAGGCGCTCCGTGTGCCGTAGTTCAGCACCGAGTCTCCGGGTCAATCCTATGCCCCCTCGGATAACCCAAAAAAGCTGTAGGCCTCGAGTCTCAGATAGGATCGTGGTTGGCACTTTAGCCAACGCTTCTGCTTGCGTAGCTTCGGGACCGAATGGCGTCGAGCGCCACTGTTTCATGAAACCGGTGAATTGGGACAGGCAACTGAGGTTGGCCTCGCCGCTGGAAATCGCGGCGAGCCAAAGCGGAAAAATCAAAAGCCCCTCTTATAAGGAGGCAGGGTTGGATGTAAGTCACCACACCCTGGTTTCCCGCGAGGGGAGGGGAGAGGAGAGAATTTTTTTCTTGACATCCTCTTTCACAGCGCGGCATAGCCGCAACCAAACACTGTCGTAAGCTTTCAAGCTGTCAGCAGTGAGCAATCAGCTTTAGCCGATGCACAAACCCTTCGTTGTAATTCTTTAAATCCTACTGGCGCTTGCTGACCGCTTGCGTTACGGGCGTTCCCCGTCTGCGTATCATTACAGGTTGTTCCAAGACCAACAACGATACGGAGGAAAACGCCCATGCATGAGTTTATCGCCAAACACCAGGACAAGATCGCCGGCACACTTTCGGGATTTGACCGCTTAGTATTTCGCGGACACCTGCGCTCCATCGGCACTCCGCAGGGGATGATGAGCTATCTCTGGACCAACCAAGTCTTCCTCAAGAACTTTGGCGACCACGTGGAGAAGGTTACCGAGCGGGTCAAGGAAGCTTCCTTGGCTGCAGCCAAGGCTTGCCGACGCCCGGTGAAGTATCTCAATTCCAGTCAGCTCAACAAAGAAACCATCGCCCGCGACATCCTGGCTCAAGATGGCGTCCGCGCCGGCCTGGTGTGCGTGCTCAGCTGTCTCGAACCCTGTTGGAAGTTCGAGATCCATCGCAATCGAATGACGAAAAAACTAGAGTTGCAGGTACGCCCTGGCAAATGCCTGTTCCTCTACCACTACCAGGTCCATCCTGTCTTCGGCTTTCTCAATGCCCGCATCCAAACTTGGTTCCCGTTCTCCATTCAGATCTGCCTCAACGGACGGGAATGGTTGGCGCGACAAATGCAAGCCGCCGGTCTGGAGTACCTGCAGCAGGATAACTGCTTCCCTTGGATTGCCAACTGGACCAAAGCCCAGCGCTTAATGGATCGTCAGCTCAAAACCAGATGGCCCAAGCTGCTCAACCGCATCGCTCGCCAGCTCAACCCCATTCATGGCCAGATCTTCCGTAAGCACCCCATCTCCTATTACTGGTCTACTTACCAGCACGAGTGGGCTCTCGATGTGGTTTTCCACCATGCGACCTACCTACGGCAGTTCTATCCACGCTGGGTGAACCATGCCATGACCACTTTTTCCAGCCCTGACGTCATGCGTTTTCTCGGTAAACACATCAACTCCAACGGTCAGCTACACCAGGACTTCTCCGGAGAAGTCGTCAGTGACTTCAAACGCCGCGCCGAGGGAGTACGTATCAAGCACAGCGTCAATGGCAACTCCGTGAAACTTTACGACAAGGCCTATACTCCGAAAGGCAGCGTCCTGCGCGCCGAGGCCACCATCCATAACGCCGATGACTTCCGCGTCTACCGACGCAAGGAGGGCGACCCCAAAGGACCTCGCGCTTGGCGTCGACTGCGCCGGGGCATTGCCGACTTATACCGCCGAACCCAGCTCTCCCACCAAGCTGCAGCACGGTATCTGGACGCTTTCGCTACCGTCGACGACACGACTACCCTCGATCAACTGCTCCAGCGACTGGAACAACCACGGCAATGGCGCGGCCGTCGGGTGCGTGCCCTCCGTCCCTTAGCCGATGACCGGGCACTACTGTCCGCCATTAACCACGGCGAGTTCGCTATCCATGGCTTCCGCAACCGCGATCTCCGCGCCATCTTCTTTCCCCAGACTACCGACGACAAACAACAGAGGCGCCGCCACTCTGCCTGGATTAGCCGCAAACTTCGTCTGCTGCGGGCTCACGCCCTGATCACCAAAATCGTGGGCACACACCGTTACCAGCTAACCTCCGGCGGTCGCAGGATCATCGTGGCTATCCTTAGTGCCTTACGCTCCACAGTTGCCCAGCTCACGCCTGTGACAGCCCAACTAACCGGGGTCGCCGCATAGACGCCATGGAAAATCTTTGCAAACGAAAAAGATTTTGCAAGTTAATGTCATAGGATAGGATGAGCGAAATGGCCTGGTTTCAACACCTACGCGCTGGAGATCAGCAAAACCGGGGTACAATCCTCGACCGAAGGTATTCCTTCTGCGAGTCGCCGACCACACGTCTAGTGGCACGCGTGTGGGTGGCATCCTCTTTATGCCTGAAGAGACTTGGCAATCCAGTCGGCGAGGTCTGGCTCATCAACGATTGTCCAAGAATGTGGATTCCGTGTCCCTGGCGGCCTAAACCCCTTGCCCGTTGTCGTGATTAGGTCGGCCTTTGTGTTGCCGAGCGCTCGTAGTTGCAATATTAACGCCGCTTGGTCAACTGCGTTCATGGTGTAGTAGTCGCGCCCAATATTTTCAACTATCCAGACAACATCCGGCTCAGTATAGAGTCGAATCGGCACGTTCTTGAGCAAGCGGGCATTCGCTCCGTCCTTTTCTGAGGCGAGGAATGGCGACCGTGTGCGATAGACCTGGCGGACCTGATCGGGTGAACCGCCCATAGCCGAACGCAATGCATCCAGGATCGCTTGCGATTCTTCCGGGCCGGATTTCGGATCGCCGCGCCGCAGGTTCAATTTCTCTCTATGCCACCAGCTCTCAAAATCCAAGGGCGCATCCACAGAGAAAATGGCAACGGGCCTGGAACGGGCATCGCAGTGACCGGAAATGCAGTATTCGGAATATCGGACCGCACCTGTACCCCCGGCAGAAATGCCTCCGACCACCAAGCTCCCCGCGGGAATACTCAGCTCCTGAATCACTTCTCCAATCAATCCCCTGAGCGTTACGAGGTCATCGTCCATAAGGTAGCCGCTGGCGCTAACTACCATCGTGGCCACATTCTTCTTTGCGAGCAGCCCCGGCAGCGCAGCAGATGAAAACTCGTTTGCGTCCGAGCCGTAGTACGGGAGCATCACGACGAGGCCCCGAGCTGGACCGGCTGGCTTATAGAGGCGATAGCAGTTGTTCGCAGTCTTAAACTGCTGACGACACACAATTCCACCATTCTGGCCGGCAACGACCGCGCTGCTCAGCGTCAAAACTAGAAAAATGACTCTTAGACAACGCAAGGAGATGTTCATGTTCCCTCCACTTGTCAATACGAGCGCTTGAAAAGGTTTGTTCAATAGCCACTCTACTGTATGGGGCGCGATCTACGGAGGAGTGCCTAGAGAGCCATTAGGGATGAGTCCGAATCGTCGGTCGCGGTAGGGATGCTGATTGCTCCGCACCTTTCTCCTGTCAACGCTTCAGCCGGTCCCTCTCGGGGCCCGCCGCATGACTCGGAGCCAGTGCGGTTCGCTACTCCTTCACTGTGTGACTCTTTCATTCACTACGCTTTGCCGGTTACCCGGCACTTTCGCAACCCTGAAGTAACCCGAGCCGCCAACTGCTAGGCAATCGCGGCAACTGGCGATAAATCGCGATTACGCTCATCTGGCATTACTCGGGGCACTTGAGTGTAATGCTTTCGTCGACCATTCTGCCGTATCATAGTCCGCGACGAGGAAGCAGGTCCCTATGGGTATTGCCTATCTGGTGATTACAATCCTCCTCGCGGCGATCGTGACGTTTTCCGGCATTGGGAAGATTCGCCACGACCCGCGTATAGTCCAGGTCATTCACGAACTCATCGGCGTACCGTTGAAGTACTTTCCGCTTCTAGCAGCTTGTGAGTTTGCCGGGGCGTTAGGCGTAGTTCTTGGTATCTGGTGGCCTCTTCTAGGTGTGGCAGCGGGCATCGGCCTCTTAATCTACTTTGTGGGCGCATCTGTGTCGCATCTGCGTGTAGGCGATGTCAAAGGCATTGGGCCCGCCGCATTCATTTTGGTGCTCGCGGCGGCAGCGCTTGCTCTACGGATTCTGACGTACAGGCTGCGTTCTGCTGGATAGTTGGCGGAAAATCTCGATTTCACTCATCATCCCAAAAAATGCGAGGCTGGTTCGAATCGGACGTGCCGAGGAACGGCCTTCGCGGGTCATCTTGAGGCTACGGCCGGCCACGTGACCCCGGAGTGAAATCCTCTCTAAGCCAACGGACGAAATTCCTTGAGTGCGTCGTGTACGTATCCTTCGTCAATTCTGCGAGGTCAGTGGCGAAGACTTCATCGACATACATCTTCAATGCGGCTTCGACCTCATGCAGGGCTTCAGCCGAAATCTTCGTGATCTTCTCAGGCATGGACGGTTAGGATTCCATCCTGAGGCATGTACACGTTTTTGGGAAATGGCCCCTTAGTCACATTCCGTTGGGTACCAAAGGAGAGTCTGGCTCGTGATTCTTGTTGAAAGAACTGTCCGGCGAAGTTCAAAGACCAGAAAGCCGGTCCTTGCTACCTCGACGAATGACGCAACTACCTAACCCTACTCGGCCAACTGTTGAAATATCGCGATTGCACTCGTTGACCCGACTTGAGCAGCTTTTATGGTCGAGACGACCGACGGAGCAAGCTCATCGCCCACACGAATAGAGCTGCGGCTGCAAGTGTGGTGAGAATGAACGGAGGCTCTTTCAGCAGTTGTGGCCCTTCTTCGATGGCACGCAAAACGTGTACCGCAACAAGGGTAGCAAAGACGATGCCTGTCGTGATGACATAGGCTCTCATTGGAATCTCCTTCCGCGAAAGCACAACAGACATTCTAAAGGGCGGACCTTTTTTCGCGTTAGGATCAGACTGTCGAAAAATCGCGATAGCACTCATTGACCCTTGCTTTAGAAGTTCCAGACGCACTACCCCGTGACCCGATTCATTTCTTCGGGAAGTTCGGGTCGTTCTTGATCTCGCGAATCTGATTGATGTGCCGCTCGGAATGCGTGGAGATTTCCAGCATCCACTGCCAGCAATCGATCACTTCTCCATAATCTCCAAAGCTGTGGGCGCGCAGGTCGTCCTTGGTGGTCTGGATGTACTCGATCATAGTGGCGCGCAGCGTCTGAAACTTCCCCAGAGCCTCTTCCAGGTCCTTGTAGGTATCGACCTTTTCGTGCCCGCCGCCGGTCTTGGTGTGCACCACGCGATCAATGCCGTACCACATGACGTCGGCGTCGGTGGCTTGCGATTTCTTGTCTTTCATATCCGGCGTCGCCTTGAGGGCTTTCTGGATCTCGCGCCAATAGTCTGGTTCGGCCACAGCCAGATGGGAAACGACTTCCCGGATGCTCCACCGGTCTGGCGAAGCTTTGTACTCCAGTTGGGTCGGGGACAAGCCGCGCACCTGTTCGGCCACCATTTGGGTGGTCATCTCAAAATGCACCAAGAGGTGTTCGCGGTCGCTATCGGTCATTGGAGCGGCTAACAGGGGGCCCGCCAACAGACAGACCGTGAGTGTCAGCATCAGCAGCGGCAAACCTCGGAGCGCATTCCGTCGGAGCGTACTCATAGTGATGGTGTCTCCCGAACTAGTACTTGGACGCTCTGAGGAGAGCAAGGTCATCACACGAAGGCACAGGAAGGAAACCGGCTTTCTGCCTGTCCTCCGTAATACTTCGTTTGCGATTTAGGCACTACCAAAATCCGTGCTTTGATGCGCCGCAGTGGTACTACCTTCGCTGTTCTTGACTCTGACTCGCGATAACACTCATCATGTCGCAAAAAGCGAATGGAAAGCGCAAGCTTGTGATAAGGTCTGATAACAGCAGTTGAGCCACGGTTACGGTAACAGTAGGATGTGTGGCGGAGGCTTCGGATGGATCGAGCCGCAGACATGAGCGCGGCGTTGGCATTTGTCATCAATCGCATCGAAGAGCAAGCGATGCGACTAGGACAGCCGCTTGATGAAGAGCAACGATGCTTGCTCAACAATCTACCCGTTCAGTCGGACATGCCGGAGTTCAGCACAGGTGATCCAGAATTTCCCGTGCACTTTAGATGGTCTCGTTCAGCTGGTGAAGGACGCAGAACAGGGCGGCACTGATCCCGGCAGCAAGTCGTACAGTTTCATCGACGAGCTTTGCTCGGAAGAGTTTGTGCGATCATATGTGCCTTACGCCATGAATGACGCGCATCCCCTGCTCGCTCAAATGATCATGGTTCCGCTCCGATGGCTGCGGCGGACGGACCCGACCAGGTA
Source organism: uncultured Acidobacteriaceae bacterium (assembly GCA_963710885.1). Classification (GTDB taxonomy): domain Bacteria; phylum Acidobacteriota; class Terriglobia; order Terriglobales; family Acidobacteriaceae; genus Sulfotelmatobacter. The sequence goes on along the minus strand of CAVQCF010000043.1, from coordinate 264,081 downwards.
TCGAACCGCGGGAGTCGCAGCCGCGACTCACTCGAATTCCCTGGTCGGATACGGGACGGCAAACGCCGTTTCGTACGGTCCGAACCTGAATGCGCCGCTGGCGGAGGACGTTCCCATCCTGCAGGCTTTGAGGCGGCACCCTTCTGCGGCAGTTCGCCGTCTGACATTCACAGGAATTGGCCGCCTCGGAGCGCACGAGCAGTACGAACGCGAAGCGATCGAAATGTAGCTGACGTCCGACATCCGATTCAAAGATGGCGGACGAAATGTGTGGCGCCCTCGACTACGTTGGAATCAAGAAAGAGCACTTGTCTGAAGATCAGGTCCGAAAACTCCTGGACAAACTGGTCATCACGAAAGAAATCGACCAGCATCACACCGAGTGTGTTCTTGCTTGGGTCGGCGAGCACTTTCCCGGCGCACTCTTCGAGCTCATCCTCCGACGTCTGGATCGCGACGCTGAGTTGGACCGGCGGGACGAAAAGAAGAAGGGATATGCGCCCCTCCGCCATCATCGTTTCGGAAACGCATTCCGGCCGCTGCTGCACGGCCCGAACTACCGCGGTTTCCTCGAGCAAGTACGGGATCGATTTTTTTCGCAACCCGGCCAGAGTTTCTGGCTGCGTGAGCTTTTCTGGTCGATCGCGTCAATCGATGCAACGGCTCTCGGGGTCATCGATGAGCTGCTCAACCGCGGCAACGCTGAGTCGATCCGAATCGCCCTCCAGGTGATCGACGGTGCGCCGCCGGAATTCGCGCTGAGCCAGCCCGATTTTGCGGTGCAGGTCATGGAGAAGTGTAGACGCGTGGACGCGAAACTCGGCGAGTCGGCGGAGTCGGTGCTTGTGGGGAATTCGCAAACCGGTTCGTTCAACCGAGTGCCTGGCCAACCGTCGCCGAGGTACGTTTCGCTGAAGGAGAGGAGCGAAGCGCTGCGCAACAACTTCGCGGCGGGATCCGCAGGAAACAGGCTGTTCACCCGCATACGGGATGCCGCCGCCGACATGCTCCATCGCGAACGCCTGGATGACGATCAGATGGGCTTTGAGTAGGCCGCGAGGCCCACACTGGCATTCCAAAAACTTCCCAACAGTGGTTGCCCGAACCCATTGATTCGAAGGCATCGAACTTGGCCTTGCCAACCTTTTCCAGAAAGACTGCGTTTTGGAATCCGGACCCCAGCTCCCACATAGCCAACAATGGGGGAATTCATGGCGACAAAAGGGAATTCGTCAAGGAGAGACAAGACTCGGTGCCCGGCTATTCCAAAGAGGCCTAGCCGAAGTTCGTCACGACACTGCCGGATTCTGCGATTTTTGATGACACAAGCGAGACAAGCCTTGTCTTTGCAATCGCGGGTTCAGAAAGAGCGATGTAGTGCAGACCTACCCTCTTGAAGCCAACAACATGTGATGACAAACTCGCTGCAAGATGTTTTTGCGGCCGCATCAGCGCAACAAGGACGGTAAGGATCACACCTACTGGTCCTTGGTCGAGACGGTGCGAACCGTTGACGGACCTCGCCAGAGAACGCTCTGCTAGTTGGGGGAGCTGAACGGATCGGCGCAGGCCCGGTGGCTGAAAAGCGTCGAGGTCTTTAACGAGCAGGGCGAAGCCCAGCAACTGAAACTGTTTCCTTCCCATATCGAGGTTCCGGACGATGATCCGCAGGTAGCTCGCGTCTTGGTGAATCGCGTCCGCCTGGAGAGAACCCGCCAGTTGGGCGCCTGTTTTCTGGGTTGGGAGTTGTGGAAACGACTGGGACTGGATGGCTTCTACGAGCAGGCGCTGGAGGAGGAAGCAGCCGAGGTGCCCTGGTCGCGGGTGGCGGCGGTGCTAGCCATCAACCGGTTGTGCGCCCCGGGCAGTGAGTTGGCGGTGGAGCAGCGCTGGTACCCAGCGACAGCGCTGGATGATCTGTTGGAAATCGAAGACGGCAAGATCAACGACACGCGTCTGTATCGCTGTCTGGACCGGATTCTGCCGCACAAGAGGAAGCTGGAACAGCATCTCAAGCAGCGTTATGGGGAGTTATTCGGAGCTGAGTTCGATGTGTTGCTGTATGACCTGACCAGCACCTACGTGGAAGGGGCGGCGGAGAAGAACGCGATGATGGGCCGGGGCTACTCGCGCGATCATCGGCCCGATTGCGAACAGATGGTGATCGCGCTGATCGTGAACCGCGAGGGTTTTCCGTTCAGCTATGAGACGTTGGATGGCAACCGTGCCGATGTGTCGACCATGGAGAGCATTCTGCGCATGGTGGAACGGAAGTACGGGAAGGCGCGGCGCATCTGGGTGATGGATCGTGGAATCGTGAGTGAGGAGAATCTGGCGGCGATTGGCAAACGGGGTGGACAGTATCTGGTGGGCACGCCGCGTCGGCAGATGAAGCGGTTTGAAGCCGAGTTACTGAAGGGCGACTGGACCCAGGTGCGACCGGATGTTGAGGTTAAGCAGATCGCGATTCCGCAGGGAGAGGAGACCTACATCTTGTGCCGCACGGCGGGCCGTAAAGAGAAGGAGAAGGCGATCCGGAAACGGTTTTCCACGCATATGGAGTCGGCTCTGGAAGCGCTGAAGAAAAGCATTGCCGGCGGGCGACTGAAGGATCGCTACAAGATGGAGCGGAGACTGGGACGGATTCAGGCGCGACACCCGCAGGTGAACGATCTGTTCGAAGTCACTCTGCGAGACACGCCCGCCGGCGTGCGTCTGGTGTGGGCAATGAAAAAAGACCGGGAGGCCTGGCGGGACTTGCGGGAAGGCGCCTACATGCTGCGCACCAATCTACAGGCGGACTCGGCGGAGCAGATGTGGTCCATGTACATGCAACTGACTGAAGCCGAGGCCTCGTTTCGCGCGCTCAAGAGCGAGCTTTCCATTCGGCCGTTGTTCCATCAGAAGGAGCCGCGGGTGAAGGCCCACGTCCTGGTGGCCTTTCTCGGTTATGCCTTGTGGGTGACGCTGAAGCATCTGCTCCAGCGTCGACCGGCGATCGTCCCTCAGCCCTCGGCCAGCGGAGTGGACAACGCTCAACCGTTATCGCCGATGAAAGCACTGGCTCTGCTATCCACGTTGCAGAGCGCCGACATCGTGCTGCCCACGACGGATGGACGCGAGATCCGCCTGCGCCGGATTACCGAACCGACGGCCGAACAGAAATCCCTACTGCACCAGCTCGGCCTCACCCTGCCGGAACGGCTGAAATCACTTTCAAAATGTAGTGCAGACTTCGCGACAGCCTGAACTGATTTTGAAAGACTTAGGTGGTCTCACGACCAGTTCGTGACGAACTTCGGCTAGAACTTCCTGTCGGCGATGCCTCAATCGGCTGTACGAGGGGTTCCTTTTCGCTGGAGCGCGGTCTCTAGTTTCTTTAACGTGGCCAAGGAGTATGCAGCGGAGTCGCGTTCCTCAATGTCAGTTGTTGACTCGAGCAATTCACCGAGGCGGTCCATGACAGCCTTTTTAGCTTCTTTGACACGCTCTGAAAACTCATCGGTGAGTATGTCTACGAGTCCGGCTTCCGAAAGTAGGCTCCAAACCTGTTGTTTCCCAGATTGATAAGCTTTGCCCATGATATAGCGCTCCGCTTCTTCTCTGACCTCACTTGGGATCACGCGAATTTTCAGTCCACTTAGGATCGGGCGGTTTATGCCGAGCCTCCTTGAACCTGAGATAGGTATACGCCAGATACTGATTCAGTTCGGCACGGAAGGGCTGCTCCTCATCGCGAGGATCCAAACCGGCGTCGGCCATCGAAGCGAGCCGTCGTTCCCAAGCCTCCCGTTCGTCTTGGCTAATGTCCTGTGGCTTGCGCCAGACTGGCGATTCATGCTCACCCAGAATCTTGTGCTCGGGAATAACACGCCCATCCTCAAGAATGAAATCTCTCCACACGAGTCCCCATCTCACCTCTTTCACGATTCCCGTTGGCGAAGCACCGCGTGATGTGAAGGTAATGACTTGGGCTTCTTCCGAAGGCCATTTCGGATGAACATCCGGTCGCTTTTCCGTGGGTCTCATCAACAGCTGTCGGCGTTGCTTTAGTTACGCTCTTCTGGTTGCGGTCTACTGGCTACAATTTGAGATCCCTGCACAACCGGTCTGGGCCACGACTGCCGGGACAATACGCGGTCCACCATTTGCTCCACCATTGAAATAAATCTAGGGTCCCCGGCTTCAGTTGACCCGACCAACACCACATTCAGTGCAGTGAGCTCCTCAGCCTTCTCAATCCCCAATATCGATTCGTTTTGACGCCTCAGATACACAATCCAGAGCACAGTGACGGCATTGTATGCTGAACTCTTTGTTAGACTGACAATCGCAGCCGGACCATCACCGAAATACATGACAACGCTGACCAGCACCATCTCGATGCATGCAAAGAATCCGAATCCTAGCGCAATTCCGAATACGGGCTGCCGCCAGCAATTTCTCAGGAACCGGCAAAGAATCATCAAGAGTATGCAGAGCCCACATTGCATGACGCGCTCACTGCGATCGAACGCTAGCACCGCTGACACGACACGGTCGACACTAGCCTGCTGCGTCGAGAAGGCATTCACGATCGAGAGCAAGATAAGCAGCCCACAGGCCCACCTGAAGATGACGGATGCCAACTTCTGAATGCCTCCATATTGTTTCAGGAGGTGCTGCAAAATTTCGTCCATTACGGCGACACCCAACAGCACGCTAATCGCATTGCCCGCCCAGTATGCGTCGAAGTAGTTGTCCGGAGAGGAGCGATATACCACAAACAAAATCCCCGACTTCACAATCTGAAAAATGATGTACGAGAAAAATCGTGGAAAAACTCCGTTCCATTTGCTCCGGAACATGAAGAGAAGAAGCGTAATCTGCAGCACCGGACCCGCAACCCAACTCGCATACATCAGGACGCCCTTCATTGCTTCCCCCCCAGAGGTCAGAAGCATACTTCTCCTCAAGCATCCCCGCAAGTTCTTTGTCGAGGCCGCTCAGTCGCTGACTTTCAATTCACGTTCGCTACTTGCAAACTTTTCCGCGGCACAACGGCATCGGATCGCTGCCGTCCGCCACTAATACCACTTGTTCTGCCCGTATCGTAGCGGCACCGATCTGGGAAGCGTTCTTTGGAACTGCGCAGTAGATTGCGGCCAATGCTAACGCCGCGAGCAGGACTTCGCCTGTCGTTTTCATGGGGGAGGTTCTCCAAGGCGCAAATTTCGCGCCCGGCGAAGTATATGCCTAAGGGTCATTGGGAACCTGTGGAAAACTACAATGTTCGACTCGGCGCTTGAGACGAGGGAACTTGACTCTCCGGCCGGTAGAAAGGGATCACTCGGTTGGTCAAGCGTTGCGAGGAGAGGATATATGCCCAAAACCAAGTCGTTCTGGAAGGCGCAGAACCCGAGATTTCGAGGCTGCAAAATCAATGGGTTCTAGCAGCGCCGGGAGAGAGGTTTTTGGAACCTCTGGGCATTTTGAGGTGAAGTCGAGGGGTGGCGCGACGGTTTAGGTGCGGCCTAGCCGAGTCCGGCTCTTTCGTTTGCCGGTGCCTCAATAGCCTCACCATGCCACGTTTCCACACCCCCGCTTATCGAACCGGACAGGCGCAGTTAACGCATCCGAGCTCTTCCCACCAGAACTTGCCGTAAACAATCTGCGTCACGTGGACATTGGCGAGACCCATATTGACCCGCACATGATCCGGCCATGTGCCTTCGCGCAGCATGGCCGGAATGCATGGTGCGGAAGCTCAGAAACTGCCTTTATCGTGGATTGAGCAGTGTGCGGATCTCGGCGAAAGCTGCTTGCCAACATTCGCCGCGGGCAAAGTGATTTTCGGATGCGTACCTACGACGTCTGCAACCGTCTTGCCCTGGTCTTCGTTTACCGGGGTTGCCAGAAAGGCGTGGACGATCTGTTCCCGCGTTCGGCCCGGCCATCTCCACCGCCATACCCGCGATTTGTCCGCTCTCATTGATGTTGCTAGCCGAGATTACGTAGAGGTTGGAACTAGCGGGAAATAGCTGGTTAAGGTCGAACATCACTCCCGTTCTCCCAGATGAGGCCGTGGGACCAGTTGCCGCTGGAGTCGAAGGAGCTTCCCACCACCTGGCCCCGGTTGTTGATGCTGGTGGCAAAAGCGGCAGCATCTCCCGGCAGAAGGACGCCGAGGCTTGTGACTGTATTGTTCTCCCAAATAGCGGCCAGGGCTGTGCCGTCAGAGTTGACGGCTTGCCCAACAATTTGGTTGTGGCCGTTAATGGCGTAGGCGATGGCGCCCGGAGTTCCGAGGTCCGGAAGCGGGGTGGCAGTGCCGTTTTCCCACACTACGGCGAAATTCGCTGCGGTGCAGGTTCCCGAGTAGCCTACGGCTTGGCCTTGATTGTTGATGCCGAATGCGACCCCGTCTGGATCGCTGCCGATCGTAGGAAGAGGCTTGGGCTTTGCCTTTTGTCCCACAACACCGGCAGGTCAACCCGATTATTCGTGACGCCGGCGGGCAGGTGGAGTCCACGATACCATTTTCCGCATATCCTGCGACTTGTCCGCTGTTATTGATGGCACTGGCCTGCCCGTTATTCCCGCCCAGCGTTGGCAGAGCGCTCATGACGCCGTTTTGCCAAAGAAACGGAAGACATGTAGCGTGTGTGCCGAAACCGCAAAGGTCTTCGCCATTCGGATCTGGAACAGATGTTTCGGACATACCGACAGCTTCCCCGCGGTCGTTGATTCCGTTCCAATTGATCGAACTGTTCTTTCCTCCAAGCGTGCCGAGTGGGAGGTTGAGTTCGCCGATGCTGATCCTCACGGTGCCTTGCACGAGGTGGGCGGAAAGGGAAATGGCTGAAAGGATCCAGGAGCTGATCCATAATCAGCGTCCAGCCGTGATTATTGAGGCCCATGGCCATGCCCAGGTTGTCAGGGTGCTGAACGCCCAAATCCTGAACTTTGTAGCTCGCTTGCGCGACCGCATTGCTGAAGCAAGCCAGAACCATCGTCGCAACCCACGAGTATCCAGAAATTCCGCAACTGTCTAAGCGTGATCATATGTCCTCTTTCCTCCGGTAAAGTCGTGGTGCCGGGATGACTGGCGATTTACGTCAGGTACCACTCGGCGCTCTGACAGTTAGTGTGCAATTGAGAGCAGAATTGGCTCACAACTTCACAAACTCCTGCTGAGTGAGAACTAAAGGAGCATGTGGTGTTCCACGTTCACAACGATTACGTGAGACTACAGGCCCAACACTTCAGAGTTCGAAAACGAGTGGCGGACTAACAACCTCCTGGGACGATCCCAAAACGGCTAGAGCGGCTGTTTCTCCAACTTTTCATACATACTGGCGAGAGGTTACGCAATTCGAGAACGTCAGCAGCCAAAAGTCAGACCGCTCAATTGTGATTGACTTTCAGATGATTTAACATACATACTGGTCGGTATGTTGGCAGCACGCAAGAGTCCGAAACGTAGAGCGACCAGGCTGCGCGATTCTGAGCGCACGCGGGAGCGCTTGCTGCAGGCGGCATCCCGCGAGATCTACAGATCGGGTTTCCAGAGTGCCAGCCTGGACACCATTCTGGCCGTAGCTGGGGTCACCAAGGGCGCACTGTACTACCACTTCGAGAGCAAGGAAGCCTTGGGATACGCCGTCGTCGAAGAGATCATCGCCCCCGACGTCCGCGGCAAGTGGGTGCGCCCTCTACAGAGCGGCAAGGACCCTATCGACGCTTTGATCGGCGCTGTTCAACGTATACCCGTTCGGCCCGAGGATGTGCGGGGCGGCTGCCAACTGAACAATCTGGCGCAGGAAATGTCTCCTCTTGACGCGGGATTCCGGAAGCGGCTGGCGATAATCTTCGATGCCTGGCGGGAGGCCGTTGCCTCCGCTTTGCGAGAGGGCCAGGCCCACGGAAGCGTTCGCCGCGACGTGGAACCCGCTGACGCCGCCGGCTTACTGATCGCGATGGTCGAAGGCTATGCGTCGCTGGCAAAGAATGCTCAGGATCCGAAAGTGATGAAAGCGGGGATCAGAAACATCGTGGGCTGGCTGCGGTCCCTGCGCCCGCCGGGCAACCGCAAGCGAGGTTGATCGCATCGGTGTCTCAAGGAAAGTTTGGCACTGTTACATACCAACTGGTTTGTATGCTCGGACAGTCAGCATCGCGATCGGGCGAAGCGCTTCAAACTACATCATGAAAAGGAGAACGAACAATGACAAGGATCGCAGTGTCGCGCAGGAATCTGCTCGCAACGGGAGCCTGCGCGCTGGTTGGTGCGGTGAGCCTGCCGGGACCGGCAAGTGCCAGCGCATTGGGAGGGCAGAACTTAACGAACGAGGAGGTAGTCCGGAAGTGGTACGCAGCCTGGGAGAAGAAAGACTGGGGCCCGGTGGATAGCCTGCTCGCCGATAACTTCACCTTTACAAGCGCGGCCGGCGACGACCACATCAGCAAGAGCACTTTCAAAGCGCAATGCTGGGAAACACAGATCGATTTCATTAAACATTTTGACCTGGAGCGAGTCGCCACCGGCGCGGAGGATGCTTTTGTGAAGTATCTTTGCCACACCAAGAACGGTAAATCGTTCCGGAACGTGGAGTATCTCCGAATCAAGAACGGAAAGTTGCAATCCATTGAGTGTTATTTCGGCGCGCAATCCAGCTTTCCGTCAGCAGTGAGCACTGGGCAGAAGTAACCTACGGGCCTGGGAGGTAATTCAAGGGCGCTCGACCAATCGACGCGTTTGTCGTTCCCGTGGGCAGGTGGTCAAACGGATCCGCTGCTCCGGCTATGTAGGACACCATTTCATTTAGTAGCAGTGTACTCGTCATTCTCACTTCGGGTAGCAGGAAGTCGAAACGAGAGAGCAAGGGGTTCCATCATGATCGCCCGCGAAATTCAGGATCAGAAGGCCATTGCACGTGAGATGTTTGTTCAACAAGCTGCTCACGCTAATGCGGACGTTTCGGCTAGCCCACTGCGGGGAGCTACGATTTGCTCCACCAAGAGTAGACGGGATCACGCTTGAATCGACAGCGGACGAGTTCTGCGAAGCTGCAGATACATCATTGCTTCCGGTAATCCGAGTTGTTGCTGCGAACCTCATGCGAGTCTTGCGGCAGTTGGAGGTTATAGCAAAACCACAGGCGCCACGAATCGCGTTCAAGGCAAAAGGTAGCATCCTACTCTTGGATTTAACCGACATCTTGGCAGTGCAAGCCGAAGGCAATTACGTTTCGTTGCAACACCGATCTAATCCCTATTTGGTGCACGAGTCCCTCTCGTCCATGGCGGAAAAGCTCAAACCCTACGGTTTTATTCGCATCCACCGCTCGGTCATCGTGAATATTTCAGCCGTGGAGGAGATCCAACCTTTACCGACGGGGGAGTACAGGCTGCGTGTAAAAGGTGGGAAGAAATACTTGGTAACGCGTACATACAAACACAACCTCAGAGATTTGGCTCAACTGTGGGTAGGCTCGGAGCGGCTTTGCGGCTAACAGGCAGCAAGACCGCTGCTACACGTCGGCACTCCACACGCCCTGTGCGGCGAGATCCCGCGCCGTCGCGATTTCGATTCTTTTAACGTCGTCCAACATAGCCATCACTTGATAACTGTTGAAATCAGGCCATTACACTCAAAATGCCAATGCACGCCCCCACGCGCCCACCGCCCCAACTCCCCAACTCACAATCCCCCCATCTCCGCTCAGCGCCCACGCGCCCCGAGCGGCCCGACAATAAAGGGGACGCTCCCGATCTTGGATACGAATGAGTTGAGTTGCGCGATGAGTTGATCAGAGGTAGAGCAGATTTGAGTCCCAGTCTAAAACAGGTTCAGGTTCATAGAGATGGGGGAGGGGGGTGGCTCTGGTACCACCTCTTTCCCTTCTCCCGTCAAACGAGAGGGGGGTGGAAGGAGAGAACGGCAAAATGCCACACGCCCTTCCCACTGGGGCTCGCTGCGATGCAACGGATTGACTCCAAACGCTCGCCCTCAGCACAGTGCTATATTTCTTGGAGATCATTAGCAACATCTTCCGTTTGGCGATCCTCCTGCGACTAGGTGGGCATCAATGCAGACCTTATTGCGAGATCTACGCTACGCCGTGCGTCAACTGCGCAAGTCTCCGGGGTTTACTGTTACTGCAGTCTTGACCCTGGCGCTGGGCATAGGGGCGACCACGGCCATCTTCAGTTGCGTTTACGCGCTTCTTTTGAAATCCCTACCCTTCCGGGACGCGAGCAGCATCGTTGCGCTGTCTGAGACTACCCTCCAGGGTCCGAACGGCATCGAGGCTACGTACCCGGATTATGAGGATTGGAAGTTGCAGCAGAGTAGTTTTTCACAGATCGCCGCATATTCCACGATCAACCCAGATACGGTTTCGCTCGTGCTGGATGGACACTCCGAGCAGGTACATCGCGTGATCGTGTCTGGCAATTTCTTCTCATTGCTGGGGATTTCCTCTTTGATCGGCCGCTTGATCAACGAACAGGATGACACTCCGGCAAACGATCATGTTGTCGTACTGAGTGCTTCTGCATGGGATCGCTACTTTGGCAGAGATCGAGGCGTCTTGGGACGCAATGTTGATCTGAACGGAAGCAGCTATACCATCATTGGCGTGTTGCCGCCTGGCGCCGCCTATCCAACCGAGGGCGAGGTTTGGTTACCGCTGTCCCTGTTAGATCACGATACTCGCGTCTCCCGCATATGGCACTCCGTGAATGTCCTGGGCCGGCTACGCCCGGGGATCGGACTGGCGAGTGCTAAGGCCGACATGCAGACGGTTGCCCTGAGACTCGCGGCCGCCTATCCTGCGACGAACCGCAATTGGAGTGTGCTTCTCAAACCGCTGCGCGAACAACTCGTGGGGACGTTGCGGCCAGCCATTCTCAGCCTTCTGGGAGCGGTCGTGCTGGTACTGCTGATCGCTTGTGCCAATGTCGCCAATCTTCTGATGGTGAGAGCCACAGCGAAGCAGCGTGAAGTTGCGGTTCGTCAGGCGCTCGGCGCCGATCGCATTAGACTTTTTTCCGAGTGTCTCGCTCAAACGCTAGTGCTTTGTCTGTTGGGAGGAGCTCTTGGGATCCTCCTCGCCGCCGCTACACTACCCTTGTTGCGCCTCGCTCTTGCGCACGCCGCCGAACTCGGCCAATCGACGATTGAGTCCATCAGCCTCAGCATTCCTGTGCTGTTTTTCACGCTAGGGATATGCACACTCACCGCAGTTCTGTTTGGGCTGCTGCCGGTCATAAAAAATCCAGCGAGTCTGACCGAGACCCTGCGCCCAGGAGATCGCAGCAGTACCGGCGGACACAGCCGAACGCAAGTACGAGGAATGCTGGTTGCAGCGGAAATCGCAATTGCGGTTGTGGTGCTGTTTCTCAGCACACTGGTCATCCGGAGTTTTCAAAAGCTGCTCGCTGTTGATCCTGGTTTCCGCACCGACCATCTTTTCAGTGTCGAAATCACCCTTCCTGAACCGAGGTATGGCGACGATAGTCCCACGACTAACCACTTCTTCGAGCAGCTTCTCGATAAGGTCGTGCAATCCCCCGGAGTTCTGTCTGCCGCCACCACAAGCGTTCTTCCTCTCAGAGCTTCCGAGGTGATGTCGCGATTCCTGGTCGAAGGCGCGCCACCCCTGGCTCCCGGAGCGTTTCCAGTGGCGCAGATTCGCTATGTCAGTCCCAGTTTTTTTGAGACGCTGGGCCTTCGGCTGCAAGAAGGCAGGATATTCGAGCAAAAAGACATCGAGAACAAATCCAATTCCTTCGTCGTGAACAGTGCGTTCGTTCAGAGATTTCTCTCAGGAAGGAATCCGGTAGGCGCCAACATCCTGCTCGGAGTGCTCACCGCGCACCCAGACAAAATTCCAGTGATTGGAGTCGTCACCAACGCCCACGACCTCGGAGTCGATACGGAAGCGCAACCGGAAATCTATTTGCCCGGCTTTGGACTCCATGAAGTGCTGCTTGTGCGCTCTGCTGTCGATCCGCAAAATACAGTGGCGATTGTCAGAAACGCAGTGCGTGCGCTGGATCCGACTCAGCCCATTTACCAGCCGCAGACAGTCGATGCGTTGCTGTCCGACACACTGGCACGACAGAAGATGACCGCCATGCTGCTTGGAATATTTTCAATCGTGGCATTAGCTCTCGCCGGTATTGGAATCTACGGAGTACTCTCGTACTCTGTCGCACAACGCACGCGTGAAATTGGCGTGAGGATGGCTCTGGGCGCAAACCGTACTGATGTTCTGCGTCTTGTGTTAAGCCAGGCCGGGAGGTTCACCGCAATTGGAATTGTCGTGGGTCTTGCTGCTGCGCTCGCCTCTGCACGCCTGATAAGCGGGTTGCTCTTTAGCACCAGCGCGGTGGATCCGCTATCGGTGTGGATCGCTATCGGAGCATTGGTCTTGGCTGCTGCGCTGGCCGTGATCATACCGGTCGGGCGAGCTGCATCGGTAAATCCTACTGAAGCTCTGCGAGCCGAGTAAGAATTCATTTCAGCCAGCGGCAAGAACAACTGAAGGACCATTCCGAGCCTCCATTTTCGAGAGCTAATGGACCGGCGACATGTTTTGCAACCTTTTCTTGGGCTGGATGTCCCAACGAGAGAGTCACGTAGTAACAAGTTGACTTCGTTCTTGCGGCCTGTAAGAACTGAGAGTCATGGCTTTCATGCACAATGAAAACGTGCCCCTTTCTGAATTGGCACCTCGCCCTCTCGCTTGGAAGCGTCTCGATGGGATCGACCTGCTCCGGGGTCTTTCGATCTTTTTCGTCTTGATGAACCACATCAACATCCGCCTGCTCGGTGCTGATGTTCCATATACTGAGTTTCTACCTGCACAGCTAGTGCACATTCTCGTTTGGAATGCACAGCTCGGTGTGCAGATGTTTTTTGCCATTTCGGGGTTTCTCATCACCTCGATCACTATCCGGCGCTGGGGTTCGCTGCCTCAGGTTTCCCTGCGCGGCTTCTATCTGTTTCGGTTTGCGCGTATCGCACCGCTGCTATTTTTGCTGCTTGCGGTTCTGTGCACTCTGCATTTCGCGGACGTGCACCATTACGTGGTCACGGCAGAGACGGGAGGCCTTGGACGTGCGCTGCTCGCCGCATTGACTTTGCACCTTAACGAGTTGGAAATTCATCGGGGATATCTGCCTGGGAATTGGGATATCCTCTGGTCCCTTTCGATAGAGGAGATGTTTTATCTCTTTTTCCCTTAGCTTGTCTCCTACTCGCCGGCAAGAGATTCTTCAATCGCAGCATAGTCTTTTCCGCCCTACTCTTCGTTTTTGTGATTCTGGGTCCCTTTGGCCGAACTCTATTCGCCCATGGCAACGAGATCGCCGAAGACTATTCCTATCTTGGAGGCATGGAAGGAATCTCGTTGGGATGCCTTACAGCCTTGGCCGTTTCGAGCAGACGTTTCTCGCGCCGAGCGATCTGGGCTCTGGGAATTGCCGGGACCGTCGTGGTCTCAGCAAGTCTCATATTTTCGTGGCAGGCCTATAGAGGCTGGCTCGGCAAAACAGGCCTGAACTTCACTTTACTTGGCGTGGGGACATGCATGTTCATAGCTGCCACGACACAAACCCAATGGAGAAGTCCACGCATGTTGGCGCCGCTCGTGCGGATGGGCCGATACAGCTACGAAATTTACCTGACGCATATGTTCGTAGTGTTTACCCTTTTTGACCTGTTTCTTCATGCCGGCAAACCCATGCGCGGTGTGCCTATTTTGTTCATTCTCACCGTTCTGGTTGCAGCATTGTTAGGAGCTTGCGTCGCAAATCTGTATTCCGAACCTGCAAATCGTTTTCTGCGCAGCAGGACCGGCAATCCAGTCGGGAGTGTCCTGCCTCAGCTGGAAATGGAGAAACTCGTTCGTCCGTTAAGATAACGGAGCGAAAGTATGGGGAAGGAACGGAAGTATTTAACCCCCGAAGAAAAAGTAGCCATCTTGAGGCGGCATCTTGTGGACACAGTGCCGGGATCGGACCTGTGTGAAGAACTGAGCCTGCGGCCAACGGTGTTCTACCGCTGGCAGAAGGAACTGTTCGAGAACGTAGCCGCCGCTTTTCAGTCTCGGGAACGCCCCCAGCACCAAGCGGAAGAGAAACAGAAGCGGATTGAGTTCTTGGAGAAGAAGGTCCGTACCAAGGACGAGGTTCTGGCTGAGTTGATGGCCGAGCACATCGCGTTAAAAAAAGTCTTGGGGACCTCTGACCGGCAACTGGGTGCCGCATGACGTGCGGGACCAAGTAGTGGATTTCGTCCGACGCTGGTCGGAAAAGGCTGAGATCGGTGTCGGACGGTTTATCCATTGGCTGAGCCTGAGCGCCAGCAAGTTCTATGATTGGCGGCAGCGGTACGGGTGCTTCAACGAGCACAACGGCTCGGTTCCCCGTGATTTCTGGCTGGAACCGTGGGAGAAAGAAGCGATCATCGGTTTCCATCTGCAGAATCCGCTGGAGGGTTATCGGCGGCGGACGCTCATGATGCTTGACGCTGACGTTGTGGCCGTCAGTCCTGCGAGCGTCTGGCGAGTGTTGAAGCAGGCCGGATTGTTGTCCCGGTGGAAGAGACGACTGTCGCGCAAGGGAACCGGTTTCGAGCAGCCGCTGCAAGCGCACCAGCACTGGCATATCGACGTTTCCTACATCAACCTGTGCGGCACGTTCTATTACTTGTGCAGCGTTCTGGACGGGTTCAGCCGTTTCCTCGTGCATTGGGACTTGCGTGAGTCGATGCGGGAAGCGGATATCGAAGTAATTCTCGAACGCGCCAAGGAAAAGTACCCGAACGCGAAGCCACGCATTATCTCGGACAATGGTCCGCAGTTCATTGCCCGCGATTTCAAGGAGTTCATGCGCGTCTCGGGCATGACGCACGTCCGAACCTCGCCTAGCTACCCGCAGTCGAACGGGAAGCTGGAACGCTGGCACGAGTCGCTGAAAAGCGAATGCATCCGACCGGGGACGCCGCTGTCGCTTGAGGATGCAAAACGCCTGATCGAACAGTATGTGCCGACTGCCGGTAAAACTGCCGGTAAGTTTTGTTCGCCTTACGTGTTTCAGGTAGCGTGGACTAACGGAGCCCACAATCGGGCTCATCCAGGCACAGATCTTTTTGCGGCTACTCGCTGGACTGCACTTCGAGCTGGCCATGAGCTGGTGCCCATGTCCCATTAAAATATTCTGGCAGTAGATCTCCACGGCTTTCCTCGTGGCATTGCCGCCGCCAGATCCCACAACTTCACCGTGTATGCAAAGAAGATCGCCAATACGATATTCGCCGCCGAGAGGAATGACTTTGAAACCACGCTCTTCCAGCCGTAGGTACTTCTTGAAGTCGATCATGCCGTCCAGCTCCGGCATCGTCTCTGTCAAGTCCTGAGTCAACGTTCTGTCGTGGTTGCCTGTGAGAAAGACCTTCTGACATCCCCGTGGAAGCAGCGCCTCCAACGGCTGGAGTATTTTCTCGTCGAAGCCGTCGAGATCACTCTTTAGTTCGCCCTTGCGCTTGTTCCCCGGCAGATCCTTGTTCCAGTGACTCACGCAACTCAGGTCCAGTGCATCACCACCGAGAAGCAAGCCGTCTACATGGTTCTGCCGAATGAAGGACAGGATCGCGCGGAATGTTTTGCGGTCGTACTGGGGATGGTGAACGTCATAGAGGCACGCCCACAGCTTCGGTCTGTCTTTCACGGCGTCACAACTTCGGCAGCGAGCTGCGGTGGGATGGATGGAGCGGTGATGCTTGACTATCCGGTTACCGGCGTGGTCGGTTACGGAGCTGTTAATACGATGGGAATACAGGAAACACAGTATGGGATCGCCGCCGAGGCTGTATAAACCTTTCCGTGTGCCATCTCGTCGCCTTGATGATCGAATCCGCGAACTCTGCGCCCGCGCCGTATCGGCGGACGATTCCGACTTTGCAGCGGTACTCTCGGATCTTCGGTCTGCGCTACACGAACACTCAGCCAGAATGCGTGAGATGGCAATGCGCCAGATACACAGGCTCCGGCAGCCGGAGGCAGAGCCATGCACGTCAACGTCGAAACGAATGAACGAATCAAAGAACTGATCGCGGCAATCCAGATCGAAGCCGACCACAACAAGCTTACTGCCCTCGTCGCCGAACTCAATCGTCTACTGGATGGTGACCAGAACACTCGGGAGATCACCCCAGTTCGCGACGTGACTGGCACGGGTCCATCCGTTAATCCAGCGGCTCGAACTGTGGGGACTTGATGTGGAGGGCCTGCAGCGCTTCGTCCAGGCTCCGCACGACCTTCAAGTTTGGCCGTGAATGTTCTCCTGCGAGCTGGAACATGCGACCCAAACCAAAAGCGTGAACCTGCGGGGTGACGATGAAGCGTGGGCGGCTCTCGTCTGGCATTAGTGGTTGTTCGCGTGCCAGCTCGCGGAACACATGACTGGAGACTACAAACTCGGTAACCGCCGAGAAATCCACAATCGCCGCGCTGGGATCAGTTGCGGTCACGCGCTCCCCACTCAGCCGGTAAAGCTCTCTCAAGGATTCATTCGTAAGCTGCCCATCGACCTGGACGAGCAGGATTTTGTTGATCGGATCGAGCTTGAAGCACAGCCCCATGAGACAGCCATGATAAAGGCCGCGAGCTGGGATTTGAAAGGGGCGTGGTCGGCTGCGTCCGGAGCTTCGAGATCGAGGTCCAGCAGGCTGGTGGATGGTTGGTGAAGCTGTGCACCAGGGCGAGGATTGGGTGCCACCTACGCATTTGTCCATATCGCCAGGTCAGCGGCGGCGGTTTTTCCGCCGTTGGTTCCAGCGCGGCGAAAATCTGCGCGCCAATGTAAGCGAACGGTTCAGTGGTGCCTGGGATAAAAGACGGGGTCAGCATGTTTGTAATCTCTGCGGTGCTACAATCCCGGCCATGCCTTTCAGTCCTTCTGACCTTCCGTGGTGGGGATGGCTGGTGTGTAGCGTTGTAGCGCTGGCGGTCACTTACGCTTCCTGGATAATCTTTGACCGGTGCCATGACGACCCGAACAGCGCCACAGGTGCATTCGGGTATATCGCCTTGATCTTCGTCGCCATACCTGCCGGGTTAATAGGATTCCTTGTGGGACTCATGGGGATCGTCCTGTTCGTCAAATGGGTCTGGACCAGCTAACGCCTGCCAGCGCTTACTCCTCTACCTCCGGCTGTCGCCGCAAGATGTCCAGCGCTTCCAGTAGCGAACTCAGCGGGTCTAGTTCACGTCCGACGATCTCAACGCGGCGGCCTCTGCCAGCGCATCAACCTGCGGGCGGAATGGCGTCGGTCGTGCCGGAGTGCGATTGTCGGGCAGGACGTGACTGGCTAGCGTGCTCATCACGGCTGAGGTTCCGCTGCCTGTGTCGTTCGCGGCCTTCCTCGAAGTAGAAAAGTGCCGCCTGCCTGTGCGTTCTTTCGCATTGATAGCCTGGGCGACGGCGGGGACAACGTCATCGGCATCCACACCGGCTGCGAGCTTACGGAAGACCATCTCCAATGTCCGGCACACGCGCGGAGAAAGCGCAGCACGCAATCTCTGATCCTTTACGAACATCTCCACCGCGCCAACGTAATCCGGCCTGAAGCTCGGCGTGGCCGTAGGCTGGATCGCGATCTCGTGCTTGTCATCCCAGTAGAACTCCTGCCCATCTTCCTCCCAGCGCGTCGAGGTTTTGATCTCGTGCCGGTGCTCCTTCTCGGAAGCGTTGAACATGTCGCACACCAGCGCGTGACACACATGCAGCAGATCCTTATCGCGCATCCTGGCTAGCTCCAGCAGCTCGCGCCGGGTTACATGCCGTGGGGAGTAGCGGTCGATGTGCTCCGGGAGCTGGATCGTGAACCAGCCGCGCGTCGCGTTCTTCCGCAGCCACGGTTCTTTGGGATCACAGTTTTCCCAGTCCCTGTTCGCCGAGCGCACACCGGTGAACTTCACGTACGGCTCAGGCGACCAGTAGGCACCGCCCACCTTCTTCGTGCAGATGTTCGCAAGATGCTGCAGCCCGTCGAGTCGCTTGTCGGTGGTGGGGCCATGGAAGTACTGAACGACACACCTGGCCTCAGTCATACCGCGCGCGGGCGTGCCAGGGAGCGGCCACAGTTCATCCACTTCGCGGACTTCATGCGTCGCGTGAACTAATTCCAGGACATCAGAAGCCACCACGCTCTACCTCCACTGCCGCCTTCCGCAGCGCCTGGCACAGCTCGCGGTCGGTGATGAGCCCACCGGACCATTCCATGAGGGACCCCACGATCCTGCAGAAGGGGATCAGGCGCTCACATGGCACCGGTACCGGTAAACGCACTTCGGGCACAACAATTTCGCCGGGTTCCATCTCAACACTTGCCTCTATAACTTCCATTTCCGGTTCCTTGGGTCGGTTTGGACATTTCGGCGACATTTCTTTTTGGCGGCAGCGCTGCGAGTTCACTTTGCGGACTGCTGCAACGGCGTCGCGCGGGATCGGGATGGTGGGCGGTGCGGTCATCGTCTGATACCTGCACGGGTGGGGTTAGTCCACAAAGTGAACTGTCCCGAAAACTGTTCCGGCAGTTTTGTCCTACTCACTGTCCCAGCGTGTTTTCTGCGGGACAACCATCATCTAAATCGATGGAAACAAAAATAGATAACGCTGTCCCGATTTTTGCCGTCCTTCTACTGTCCCGCACATACATACGTAGTATGTGCGGTCGGGACAGTTGGTCGGGACAGGACAGTGGGACAGGACAGCCATCTACTGGATGACTACCTTGTCCTGGACCCAGTGCCCGTCAATTTGCTTCCATCCCATCCTTGCCGCCAATGCCGTAATCCGATTCTTGCCAATGCCGGTCGCTTTCTCCAGATCCCGCAGACTGGCGCTGTCGTCCTCCGCGATGGCTCGCGCCAGCTTTTCCTCGTCGGTGGGCGGCTGGATCATCACCAGGTCGCCCACCTTGTCGATGTGTGGACGTCCTTCGATATGGAAAGGTGCGCGCTGTTCACCGGAGCGAGCCTTGACGCACTGGACCAGGATGCCAAGCTTGCTGGGATCTTCACAGCGAAGGTGGTAAATGGCGTCCGCGATAGCGGCCAGGTCACCCGTACCGCGCAACGTATTCTCGGGTGTCATCTCGGTGGCGTTCGCCGAGCTTTTCGGACTGTGGTGGATAGCGATGATCGCCTCGGCCCCCAGACTCAACAGCTCGGACATCCCATTCGCCATTTCCCGATTCTGCGCGGCGCTATTCTCGTCCAAAGCGTTACTAAAACGGATAGCGGTGTCGAGGATCACCACGGGCTTCATTGCGCGGACGGCGTCTTTGATCTCGGGACTGTCCAAGGCCAACGTGGGTCCGCTTTTCATGGTCCGGCACAGAAAGAGATCTTTGTAATCCGTCAACCTCATAGCTTCGAGGCGGGTACGGAAGAGGATGTCGCCTGATTCTGGGATCAGGTAAAGCACCGGCACCTGTCGCGAGACGCTGAACGTCCCCAAGAAATTACGGCCGGAAATGAGCGCCTTCGCAGCACTCAGCGCCAGCCATGTTTTTCCAGCAACGGGCAAGCCGCCGAAGAACGTGATGCCGGGTGGCAAGATGTAGTCGATCAGGAACTTGAATTCACCCTTCTCCAGCTCGTCGTAGGATTTGAACGCTGAGCGCCACGTAGGAACGGCAATCGATGGCGACCATGGTGCGGTCTTCGCCACTTCGTTCAGAAGATCAGAGATGGAGTGCGTAGCGAGATAATCCGTTACGTCGCCTTTCTCAGGCAGCCCCGGCAACTCCACGATCTTGACTCCAGC
This sequence comes from uncultured Acidobacteriaceae bacterium, assembly GCA_963710885.1. Lineage (GTDB taxonomy): Bacteria > Acidobacteriota > Terriglobia > Terriglobales > Acidobacteriaceae > Sulfotelmatobacter. Next base: position 244,257 of record CAVQCF010000043.1, on the reverse strand, counting down.
GGCCAACGGATTGAGAGCCAAGGCGATCCGTAGAGGTAGCTTTGAGAATGAACAGGCCGACAGCCGAATCTGCAGCGCGCCCTAACTAAGAAGCGTGACGAGCAAGTAACGCTTACAGGCACGCTGAAGGCGGCGGACGCCACAAGAGAAGGCAAGAACCAGATCAAACTAATTCCTGATGGTCCGGGAAAGACGCAGGCAATTATTGTTCCGCCTGGCATGATGGCGGATATCGTCCGACCGATGTGGGACGAGCTTGTCGTGGTTCGAACTCGACGTAAGGGCCGGTTCCTGGAGTTGGTGGACATCGACAAAGTTCGAGCGAAAGGAACTCCCGCAAAGAGAAAGAAGAAGTCGTAGTGTCAGTGGGACGCGGACTGATCCTCCGTCTATACTTCCTCCGTGCCGCTTCTCCAGCCCATGCCCCTGGCCAGCACCCGCACTGCCTTCAGTCATCCTGACTGGATCTTCGAGCGACAGCGCGATCCCGACCTCCGCCAGAGTTGACTGACGGCGGATGAGCGCCAGCGGAGATACTCGAAGCCTGATGAAATTGTGGCGCATAATGACCCACTATGGGAAATGCTGAAGGGTCCGCACCAGTCGAGCGACAGATCTCACAGACGAACGCACTAGATATTGTACTTAAATACGCAGCGGCTTCTGCCGCCTTAGTCTATGGCGTCGGTTTTCTTGAAGAGATTGAATACGCGTCGCGGCTTGGTGTTGGATCAGTAGATTTCCCGCTTGCCAATCCTCGATATTTCGCTGTTGGCACTCTGATGCTGCTTGTTTGTCTCTGGAGTGTAGCAGGCGTCCTTCCAGTGGGCACGATAATCGAGAGAGCCGGATCTGGCGGCGAGACGCTACGTCGGCTTATGAAGTACGTGGAAAAGCTAAATTATGCTATCGCACGCATACTTGTTTTTGTATTGGCCTTCGTAGGAAGCCACTGGGTGTATTTTTTGCCGACGGCACCGGCGTTAGCCCTAGCAGTAGTGGCGCTTGTGATAAATGGAATCGTGCTTTCCATAGTCCGCTCGCCTGATCGGTATCTCCTTTCGCCGATTCAACACCAAATAGGGCTAATGTTGACGCTCGCAACATTCTTGACGCTGTTCTGCATCCAGTGCGGACATGCGCACTGGTGCAAACAGTCTCAGACCGCCGAAGCTAGCACTCGGGAGCGGCGCAATCGTGCAGATAAGTAAGGAGAGGATCTGGGGCATCCGCCCCTCGGCTAACTAGCGGAACCAGGCGAAAGAAGGCGGACCCGAAGCATACCAGCCACAAGATCAGTGCCACACACCTGCCACACAAATTCATTACCGAATGGACAGCATGGCCCGATTGGCCACCAGAATCTTGTTGATTCTACTGGAAACACTGGGGATTAAAAGTGGTGGCCAGGGACGGAATTGGTCCCTTTGTTTCCTATGGCTTGCACTAATTTAATGAAACTCAACTGCTTAAACTGCTCAGACTGCTCGCGTGCTCGCCTAATTGTGTGTCACACGTGTGTCACATCTCCGTCGAGTCAATACCCCGCCTGCTCCCGCCTCATCTGAGGCTTGCCACTGGAAAGATTGCGTGCTCGGGAGTCAGAAAGAGGCTCTAGGTTTCTTTGACACGGCTGTAGAATCCCGGAGTGAACTCCAAGGAGGCTGAAGGCGGCAGATGCATCTACATGCAGCCGCCGGGTCTCTGCGACGGCAGTCAGCCCCTGCATCCGAAGGAACACTATCTACCAGCTGCCCTCGGCAATTTCCGCAACGACGTGCGGCTCCGCGACTACATCTGCACGCGCTGTCAGCAGAACTTCAGTAGCCTCGAAGACGTTTTCATGCATCACGGGCCTGAAGCATTCTTCCGACACATGATTGGGGTGCGCGGCAGAAAGAGACATCGAAAGAAAAACATCTTCTACGAACGCACCGCCGGAATGCCGCCGCTGACTTTGATCGCGCAGCTGCCGGGGCAGGATTGCACAGTGCTCTGGGAAATGGACGGCATCTCGGAAGGCCGTCAAATGAAACAGTTGGTGTTCCGTGATGGGGAGAACACTGACATGCACCTGCCCTTCGTACCCGGTCAACTCGCGGCAGATTTTCAGCGTTTCCGCAGCGAGCACAAGGGAAAGCTGTTACGACTCATCACGTACTTCTACGATACCGCCAATCCTGCGCAAGAAGAGGAGATCGAGAACGTGTGCGCGGAGTTTTTGAAAGGCACACGAAGCGAGCCGATGCTCCCAGAAGGTGGCGAGATTGAAGGTCAGATGCGTGCGGCCCTGTCTCTTCCGTACCTACGAGCTATTGCCAAGATCGGATTTCACTTCCTGCTCGCGCATTTCCCATTCACCGGATTGGAACCGCAGTTTGATGACATCAAACGATTCATCTTCACTGGCAAGGATCATGCACGGTTCATAAAGCCCTTGCAGGAACCGTTCGTGGAGGAACTGAAAAATCCGAACGTCCTCGCAAAGCACTGGTGCCATCTGCTGAGTGCACAATATGACTACGACACAGTCGAAGCTAGGATGCAGTTCTTCGCAGGACCGAAGTTGCGGCCTATCGTCTGGCAGGTGGCGCTAGGTGCCAGCCCGTCGCGTGTAGTGGGGACGTTCAACAGAGGATTCTTGTATCGCTACTTTGAAGTGCCGGACAAAGAGGGCTACTCAGGAGAGATGACTACGCTCCAGCCTGCCAAACCTTGATGCGCGATTCGAGTGGTTGCTACTGCCGGACCTCGAAAGCCCAATCTTGGACGCGAAGATGGCGCACCAACACGGCAAGATCGACAAATTCGTTTCCGCAGGAGCAGGTAGCTGCAACGGAACCATGCGTCTGACACAGAATGTGGAAAAGCCAACCAGTCTGCCACGGACAATTCGATACGGAATGCCTCGAAATTGTGAGAGCACTGCTTCGATAGGCCGGGAGGACGGTATGGTTTTCGATCCCACCATCGGCAGGGCAACGCAATTTCGGAAGGGGCAGAGCGGGAACGCGGGCGGAAGGCCTAAGACTAGGCTGTTGAGTGAAGCCCTGCGCAATCGGCTCGCGCAGACCGTGGACCACGATCCGACAGGCCGCACCTTTGCCGAAGCGATAGCGGACAATTTGGTTCGTATCGCGACTTCGCAGGGGCCGAGCGCTGTTCACGCTGCGAGCGAGATTGCCGACCGGATCGAGGGTCGTTCGCGGCAGTCCATCGAGTTCTCGGATATTAGTGCTGAACTTCGTAGCAAGTCGGACGCGGAGTTGCAGTTTTATGTGGACAACAATCGCTGGCCGAGCGACGAGGAGAAGGCGCTGCTCTCAGCACCAGTGCGTTCCGCAGCCACCTAAGACTCGGGCGGACCTGTGAATTGGACGAGCAATTTCCGAAAGGGGGAGTCATGGGATTTCATGTCGCATCCGGCTTCCCGATTCAGGGCACGAGCAGTTCGTTCTACGGCGATCATGAACTGCAGAAGCCAGAGAGACCTGCGCGAGGACGACGTGGCATACCCGGTGGCCCAACACTCCCAGCGCTGCCGCACAATCCGTTCGCAACGGCAGCGCGGCGAATCGTAGGACACTCAATTCCCTTGCTGCCCCATCGGACTGGCCGCACCCTGTGACGGCGGATCTAGCCTGACAGGGATCGCACAGCGGACCCATTGCGCCGAGGGAATACAACCGTGGCCATGATCACGTTCCCCTGCGTATAGCGAGGGCAAATGGAATCAGTCCATCCACTACATGGGACTGGCGAACCACTCGACCTACGCGGCCACCAAGGCGGCAGTGCGTTCATGTCCCGACTTGGGCTGTTGAGTTCAGGACAGCGGCATTCGCGCCAACCTCCTAAGCCCGGGCCCCGTCGACACGCCGATCATCGACCCCCAAGCGACCACGCCCGAGGAGGCAGCTACGCTCCGTGCAGGCTACGCCGCCTACGTTCCCATGTTGAGGATCGGGCGTCCCGAGGAGATAGCGGCGGGGGCCATCTTCTCGCCTCGGACGAGAGCTCGTTCATGGCCGGCTCCGACTTGCTCATCGACGCCGGCATGAGCAACATCTAGCGGCGGCGAATCTTCTTCGCCGGTAATGGTACCTTTTCAGAATTCAAAACAAACATTTGGAGGATGACATGAGCGATAAGATTCAATGGGAAGCTCTCAAATGGCCCGAGGACATGGCTCCCAGCCGCTCCCCATGAGGTTGCAGCCTCTCCTGAAACGATTTGTGTCCCTGCTCGTGGACCCTAAAGCCTGGGCCAGCTTTCTACCCAGGGGTCGAACACGTTCAACTGCTTGACGGACATCAGTCCGCTGCCGAGCACCTGTAAGTAATGCCAGTTCCCAACCGACCAGCGACTTCCGCACAATAAATTGCGCCGCTCTGGGGAGACAAAACGTGCCAAACAAAAAGCCGAACATCATATTTTTCGTTTGGGATAACTTCGCAAGGCGAGAACTCGGCTCCACGGCGCGCATTGTATTTCATGGAGAAGTTTCTGACGGAGTACTTATGAGGTTCCAGATTGGCTTTGTGGCTCCTCTTCTTGTTTGCATCTTATTGGGAGGCGTCTCCACAGCGTTGGCGCAACAAAAGGGGCAATGGGTGCCGGGACAGTTTGGTCTGAATGCCGGAGTGATTCCCGATCCCGGAATTACCTATGCCAACCTCGTCGTGAATTACTCCGCTGGCGAGTTGAATAAATCCAGCGGGAACCCGATCTCAGGCATCACGGGAACGTATGCGTTCTGGGCGGATGAGAACATTGTCTACTACGTTCCGAACCACAAGATCCTCGGCGGTTATTTCATGCCCTATATTTCGATCAACGTGGCAAATGGTTCGCTTGTCGCTGACATAACCGGGACCAATCTCAGCGGCAACGGGGGCGGAGGAGGGTTTGCCGATCTTTACGTCGAGCCACTCAACATAGGTTGGCACTTCGCGAAGCGAGTCGACTTCAGTGTGGGCTACTCTTTCTTTGCGCCCACGGGTCGATACACTGCGGGAGCGAGCAACAACGTCGGCTCGGGCTATTGGGGCAACGACATAACGAGCGGCACCACGCTGTACATCACTAAGAACCAGGGAACTACTGCAAACATCGCTACCGATTGGGAAGTCCACGGGCAAAAGACGGTCGCCAGCATTCCGGGTGGTCAGTTCAGCAAAATCACTCCCGGACAGACGTTCACCGATGAGTGGGGCATTGGCCAGGTCCTTCCCTTGAAAAAAGATATGAGCCAGGTTGCTCAACTCGGATTCGTTGGGTACGACCAATGGCAGGTTTCGAGCAATGGCGGCAATTATCTGGTGGGCGGTAAGCCGATCTCAGCAAGCCTGCTTCCGTACTACTCTGTTCATGCAATCGGTTTTCAGGCGAATTACATTCTCCCGGCGAAAGATTTCGTTCTCTTCTTTAAGTACTACGACGAGTATTCCGCCAAGGCTCGCGTACAGGGACGAACCATTGTGTTCGGCGGATCGTGGACGTTGAAGATTCCGAAGCCAGTCCCTGCCAAAAAACCTTAGCGAGATAGCCGAAGTCGCCTCCCTTGTTTCACTCATCCCCGTGACTGGAGGTTTTGAGTGCAGTCGCTTATTACATCCTCCACGATCGTCAGGCGAAGCGAACGGTCCAGATCGCTTTCTATATGGACGACTCCAGTGATGCAGTAAAGATCTGCACTCAATTCAGCAAGGTTCCAGATCAAACGAGCCCTGTATCCGCGATGAACAGCGACGGCGTTAGCAAACAATTGGGTGCGGCAAATTTTCCACTCTTCTGCTAGTACTACTGCCAGTTGTCTTTCAGGCGGGTGCTACTATGCTACAGAGTCGAAGACCCAGTGGCTCTGTGCTCGGAGCTGCGCGAGGTCGCACGCAGCGCGTTATGGATGTAATTCCAATAAGCTCGACAATCGGTTGGTCCATCCTCTTCCAGGCTGTCGTTCGTTCGCAAGATCGTCACCCTACATACCTTCTGATTACAATCGTCGTACTGACAATCTCAGTTTCTCTCAGCTTTGCCCAAAATGCTCGAACTTCGAATGACACTCAAATCGCCAAGGCAGCTCCGCCGAATGATCAGGGCGCGAGCGCAAAACCGCAAGCCCAGATCAACGTGAACTGGCTCTACGGATCGTATGTTCCGAAGGACGTGCCCCTGGAGTCTCTCAACGCCCGGATGCGCTGGAAGCTGTATCTTCGTCAGACTTATACGACGCCAGGCATCTACATCAAGACCCTGCTGTTTGCGACGCATGACCAGGTCACCAATAGCAATCCCCAATGGGGAGATGGCTTCGAAGGTTTTGCGAAAAGGTTGGGCAATCGACAAGTGCAGTTCATCATCCAGAATTCTGTTTCCTCTTTAGGTAATGGCATAGTCGGATGGGAGCCACGCTACGACCGTTGTCGCTGCGATGGTTTCTGGCCGCGCACGCGCCACGCCATGGTGCGTAATTTCGTGACCTATGACCGAACGGAAGCGTCCTTGCGGCCCCAACTGATGCCCTACCTCGGCGCGTTCGCCGCTTCCTCAATCGCCAGTACCTGGGAGCCGGGCCATCCTCGGTGGGAGGTAAAAGGCTATCAGGCTGCGATCACGCAAGTATTTGTCGGCACAGGCATCAACTGGATTGGTGAGTTTGCTCCAGAGATCGGAAAGGTTGTTAAAAGAAAAAAGCACTAATCAATCATGGAGAGTTCGCTTCAGCAGGGCTAGCGACTTTCCGGTTACTTCGATCTGCCCAAACCATGTAACTTAGGCGAAGGTTGTTTTTGCGGCACTCGATGATCGGGTCCTCTCTTATCCGCCGTCGTGTTGAGTTGGCATGATCTCTTCCATGGGGGCCCTGATGGGACCTAGTGGTTGCCGAATGTGTAGGTAATGCCGGAGCTGGTTCGGTAGTTGCTGCCGGAAAAGCCTGTGGGGGCTGATTTATCCCAGTTGCCGTAGAAAGACACAGCAGATTTTGCACGCGACGGGTTGCGTTCGTATCTGGCGATAAACGGCGCAGTTCGTCGCGATGCTTCAGCAGTAGATCCAGGAGCAGGTCGGCATCCCGCGGATCATCCTTAGCTCCAGATGGATGTAGCACCTCTGGCATATTGCCGGCCATCGTCGAAGGCACCGGGAAAAGATGTAGCCGCTCATACTTGTTCAGCATAGGCGCCGGGGTATCGCGCGATTGTTCGAGCGCCACCGCGATCGGACCTGAGTAAATCGTTGGCAGAGCCGGGCAACCCAGACCTCCACCGCTTCCGGGGCATGCTCCGACTTTCCGCTTTCACGCTTCTGCGAGTCGGCGGTTTGCGAGCACCACACATGCTTTTGATCTCCCAATCGATGCCTACGAATGCAGCGAACAGCGCCTCGTGCCACCCTGATCTGTCTACTGACATCATGAATTACCTTCCCTTTCCTTGGTCATCGGATCGCACAGGCACCTTGCTGACCGTTGGGTCCCGCGGGATTGGATTCACCATTGTCCCTAGTGCCCTCGCAGACATGTCGGGGAGGACTGGCAGTTTTGCCAGTTCGGGAGGCGAGACTCTTCTTATATCTATATGTATGTCTGCCTGCTGAAGGTCACAACCATTTTTCGAGCACACTGGAGGAAAACGATGAGTGCCGATGACAAAGCAATTAAGCAGAGCTCTCTGCCTTTCCCACCTACACCGTCGGCGAGCATCGCGGGACGCACGATGCAAGAGTCCGTCTACCAGCGGCGCGTTGAGCCGCGCAGGCTTCCCGCCGATTCTCCAAACATCGTCATCGTGCTGATTGATGACGCAGGCCCTGGCCTGCCGTCCACCTTTGGCGGAGAAGTTCAAACTCGAACCATGGACCGCATCGTCGGCGAAGGGATCGCGTACAACCGCTTCCACACGACGGCGATGTGCTCTCCCACGCGGGCGTCAATGCTAACCGGCCGGAATCATCACCGCGTCGGCAGCGGGCAGATCGCGGAAATGGCGAACGACTGGGACGGATACTCGGGACACATCCCCAAGAGCAGCGCCCTGGCCGCCGAGGTGTTGAAGGACTATGGCTATAGCACGGGCGCCTGGGGAAAGTGGCACAACACACCGGCCGAGGAAACAACTCCCGCTGGACCCTTCGAGAACTGGCCGACTGAGATGGGGTTCGAATATTTCTACGGTTTCCTGGCAGGAGAGGCCTCGCAGTATGAGCCCAACCTGGTGCGGAACACCACGTCCGTCCGGCCGCCCAAGAGCCCGGAGCAAGGCTACCACCTCAGCGAAGATCTCGCCGACGATGCCATCGGCTGGCTGCACAAGCACAAAGCCTTCCAACCGGATAAGCCGTTCTACATGTACTGGGCGAGCGGAGCGATCCATGGCCCGCACCACATCATGAAGGAGTGGGCTGACAAATATAAGGGGAAGTTCGATGACGGCTGGGACGCCTACCGCGAGCGCGTCTTCCAGCGCGCCAAGCAGAAGGGCTGGGTTCCCGCCGATGCTCAACTCACACCACGGCACGAAACCATGCAGTCGTGGGACAGCATCCCCGAGGACGAGAAGCCCTTCCAGCGCCGCTTGATGGAGGTGGCTGCCGGCTTTGCCGAGCACGTGGACGTTCAAGCTGGCCGGGTCATCGACGAGATCGACAAGCTCGGCTATGGCGACAACACTCTGATCTTCTACGTCTGGGGCGACAACGGTTCCTCGGCGGAGGGACAGAACGGCACCGTCAGCGAGCTGCTGGCGCAAAACGGCATTCCCACTACTGTCGAACAGCACATCCGGGCGCTCGATGACGTTGGTGGACTCGACGCGCTTGGCACGCCCAAGGCCGACAACCAATATCACGCAGGCTGGGCCTGGGCCGGCAGCACCCCCTACAAAGGGACCAAGCTTCTAGCGTCGCACTTCGGCGGAACTCGCAACCCGATGGCTGTCCGGTGGCCGGCGAAAATCAAACCCGATGCCACACCGCGTCCACAGTTCCATCACTGCAACGATCTGGTCCCAACGATTTACGAAGTACTAGGCATCACACCACCGCTGGAGGTCAACGGCGTTCCACAGGATCCCATTGACGGCGTTAGCTTCGCTTACAGTTTCGAGGACTCAAAAGCCAAGGGCCAGCTGCTCACGCAGTACTTCGAGATCATGGGGAGCCGTTCAATCTATCACGATGGGTGGATGGCCTCCGCTTTTGGCCCACGTGTACCGTGGGTTCCGGGCATGCCGCCGGGGATTCAGCAATGGACGCCGGACAAGGATGTCTGGGAGCTCTATGACTTGGAGAACGACTGGAGCCAATCGAACGACCTCGCTGCCAAGATGCCGGAGAAGCTGGCCCAATTAAAAGATATCTTTCTCATCGAGGCGACGAAGAACAAGGTTCTACCGATCGGCGGAGGCCTTTGGGTTCCGTTACTACATCCTGAGTTGCGCATTGTCCCTCCCTATAAGGAGTGGACCTTCTCTGGCGACACAGTCCGCATGCCGGAGTTCTGCGCGCCAGCCCTGGGAAACAAACCCAACCTCGTCGTCATTGACGCCGAGATCCCGGCCAACGCTAACGGCGTGCTCTACAAGCTGGGAGCCAACTCTGGGGGCCTCACCTGCTTCGTGGAGGACGGCGTTCTCTGTTACGAGTACAACCTCTTCATCATCCAGCGCACGAAGATCCGCGCCAAGCAGAAGCTCCCCGTGGGCAAGGTGAAGATCGAGGTGGAGACCGCATACGTCGTGACCCGGCCCGGCGGACCGCTCAACATCACCATGAAGGTCAATGGTGAAGTTGTTGCCACAGGCCTCGTACCGATATCCGCGCCTCTGCTCTTCACTGCCAACGACTGCCTCGACATCGGCGTTGCCCTCGGTTCGCCAGTATCGCTGGACTACTACGATAAGGCGCCGTTCAAGTTCAACGGAACCATCAAGCAGGTGCACGTCGAATATAAAGCGATCGCGAAGGCGAGCGTGGAGGACGTGACAACGAAGCACAGAGTAGCGGCTTAGATGTTTTGTTTTCACTGTCGTCGCCTTCAGTGAGGCGGGTCGTTGGGAGCGGCAAGGCTGGGGGCGGCGAGTTCCGCTCACCAGCCGGAAGTTTTGCCGCCGTCGGCCTTGCCGGCGTGGATGCTTATGGCAAGCCAATCGTGGAACATGGGACGCGATTGAGAAAAAAGGGACGGGTCACGCCATAACAATTGGGTCAGGAACAAGACGAAGGCTCCCGTACTTGCGCCATATCACGGGGCTCGTCCAAGTGGGCGATAAATTCGATGGCTGTGATGCTCGGCAAAAACAGGTACGCAGCAGCTTTGGTCGTAACGAAGCTTGAGAGACCTGCTACCTCGAGGGGCGGGCCTCCGTTTGCCTGAGGCATCACGAAAATGCTTTCCGCTGGGTCCTGGTTGCCGATCAGTGGATCTCTCGACTTTGGGTTAAGCCTGACGGCCCCGGCGAATTCGGCGTCATTCACCCAACGTCGCAGCACGAACTCATATTGGTTTTCGATATTCGAGTTAATGAAATAACCGAGAATCCCGCGCTCGATGCCATCGTAAGGCCTCCTTGGATCGTAGGTCGGCCCGTAAGTCAGGAGGCGACGGATCAGGCGGTGAGTATTATTGCTGCCGCCGGGCTGCCCTTGGCCCGCGACTGGCTGACCTCGTGGATTGACACGGCGAATATGCGCGCCGACGGGACACCGAATCCCCTTCGGATCTCCCGAACCATCTGCATTTACGTACTCGAAATTGTTCAACTCTTCGGTCGAAACCCCACCGGCGGGGCTATCCGTATCCGGTGACAAGGCGAGAGGCACTCCGTTGCGCCAGCGCCCGCACAACTTTGCGGCGAGCAGTTCAGGATCTATTTTGTCTTTGTTCGATTGCAGAAAAGTTTCAAAACCAACGACGTCTGTCTCGATCTTCTTGAAAACTGCAAAGCTACCGTTTAGGCCAAGCTTTTGCGGCTCCGGTACCACGTAGTTCTTAGCATCTTTCCGCAAGACGAAAAGCCAGGGCTCGCAGGGCTGTTGGTGATCGAGGTGGTATTTTTCGGGGCCGCCACGAATGGTGGTCACGCTTATGCCGTCGGTATATCCGAAGTGAACTTTGCCCGTGGGCACGGGTTGGCCATCTTTCATCTCGAGCAACACCATCCCGTCTTGACGCCAGATTTCTCGAAAGGCATCTCCTTCAGTGAGCCAAGCGCGCAACCTATCGCCGTAGCTCTCCATCGCTTCCGGGCTGATGGCGTGTAGCGTCAACAGGACATGATCTTGCCCTTTTCCAAAACCGCCGATCCAGTTCTCGGGCGAACTTGCTTCTGTGTCGCCGACTAAGTCCGCTCGTTGCGCGGCTCCGTCGATAAACGCACCAAAGGATTTGAAAGATAGCGTTGGGACACGTTCTTTTATCTGCAGTGCGACCAGTCCGGGCCAAGTGATACCGATGTTGAGGCAATAGTCGGGCTTACGACGCGCGGCATCCGTCGGGTTGTCTCCGGGGCCGGGACCGAACCCAACGTGCCAGTCCTCTGCAGTAGTGATTTGCGGAGTGTCGGATTCGTCGCCGCTTACGAGCCGTCCGAGTTGCCTACGCGCGTGTGCTGGAATTCCTACGGTCAATAAGAAATGCCGCACCATCGGCATTCTGTAACCGCGGAGAATGAACCCCTGGATGTCCGCGAGGTCAAGCGTGGACGTTTCCCTCGCCCCCGAATCGCTATCAGTCTCTGGGTTTTCATGCCGTCTTCGACCAAGCATTCGGCGAAGAAGGCCCCGGCCCTCCTCCGACGGTGCCGCTTGTGTTTTGTTTTCCTCTGCCAACGCTTACCTCCGGATTGATGGGATCGTGACCACGACGAGCAGTGAAGTGTTTGCTTACGCGACCTTCTCCCTCTGATCAAACACCTCGCTCGCATTAGACGGTTCGATTTGCGTCTGCTGGTTGATCTCCCGCCGCAGTTGGGCCGATCGCCGGTAGACCTCGCGCCGTACCGTCATAATCTCCCCCATCGGAATGTGATCTTCCCGCGTTCTCCATGGTGCAATCGAGATCCGGTCAGCGATGTCCAAATTGAGGGGCGATGAAATATCCTGCTTCGGGATGTGAATGACGGCGATCTTCGTGAATGGAGAGAGCATTTCTGACCACTCGATCGAAGTATTTTCGATGGGCATTCGCAAAGGATCGACACACAACTGAGCTTCCAGAGCGAAGCTGTAATCGTGCTCGCCGATTTCCGCCACAAGAGAGTCCCGCACCGCTTCCGGGTTTTTCAGCGGATCCAGGTCGCGGATTCTCGCCCGCGCAGCGGCAGATAGCTCCGGAGTGGTGCGCAATTTGGCAACGAACTCGCCGTGCCGCACTGCACCCATGGTCCAGTAATTCGAAAGGAGGGGGTTGCGCCATGGCGTCTTGGTTAAAGACATGACTGCGAAGAGCTCATTCCAAAGCCACTTGTCAGGCGGCAATGTTCCCCCACCTGTAACAAAATCGTGAAGCCAGGTTTTCGCGGTCCGAGGATCCATCACTGCTCCGGGCAGTTCATCGAACAAACGCTGTATTACGACGTAGTCCTTCGCGGTGTTCGCGAAGAACACTGGAGCGTTGATCATCGCATAGTCGAAGTTGCTGACTCCCGTCTCGTTCTCGAGAATGGAGTGGCCAGGAACATTGAAAAACTTCAAACCTATTCCGAATATCGGACCGAGCATAGCATCGGGCCCCAGATGGCCGAGGCCGTTCGAAAAACGGATTACGGCCTCGTAGGTGTTCGGATTTGCGTAGATGCCCTGGGCATACTCCGGAGCCAAGCCGCTTTCGATTTCGACGGAGGCCCGAACGATCCCATAGCTTTTCGCATGCGCAAAACGCACCGCCCGTTTCTGCTTCTCTTTCTCGTAGGAAGACTTGATCGTCTGCTCCACCGAATTGACGATCTTTGCAATGTCTGCGGCATAAGTGGACACCGGAATCTGGGGCGTGTCTTTGTAGCGTATCGGCGGCATTTTGCACCCTACTTCTTAAACGGATTTTTGCAGCGGTTTGGTCGTATCAAAGCTTAAGAAACCTGTTACCTCGCTCGGCGCTGGCGCCCGCGGTATCACGAAAGATACTTTCCACGGGTCCTTGGCCCAAATTACTGGACCTTTCGATTTATGTTTTCCGCAAATCGTCGATCAAATTTGGTGGAGGCACGCTCCTTTATGGTGTTGGGACCACCTTATAGAGGACGCCGTTCGCGCCATAGGACGGGCTGAACCAGGTGTTGCCGCACAAATAATACGTGCCACCTCCCGAGACCTGGGGACTGATGCAGCCGGCAGGCAGCGCCGCATAAACTGCGCCCATCTGATACGTGGCGTTGGCGCCACTCGCAGGAGCGACGCTTGCATGAGCAGCAGCGACATTGGCATTCGCAGCAGCAGCATTGGCGTTCGCGGCTGCCGCATTAGCGTTGGCAGCCGCGGCATTGGCGTTAGCAGTGTTCGCGTTGGCGGCGCCGGCGGAGTAGCCTGCGTTGTAGGAGCTCGCGCTTTCAGAGCCGGCCTTGGAAGAGGCTGCGGCGGCGCCAACGGCCACACCGACTATGACGCCGGCGGCTGCGGCACCCGCAGTCGAGCCAGACGTGCAGTTGTAGCATGCTGTTCCGTAGTACGCCGCGGTAGCAGGTGGATGGTATCCATAATAGGTAGTGGGTGGATAGTAGTGGGCGTTACCATAGGCTGTTTGGCCATAGGAATTTGTAGCGACGGTGCCACCTCCCGCGTAATGTGTCGCGCTACCACCATATGCGTTGGTCGCAGTCGTCGTTCCAGACCCTTGCGCATGATACGCAGAGCCACCATATGCGTTGGTGGCGGTGGTTCCCTGTCCGGCGGTGTGTGTCGCGCTACCGCCATATGCGTTGGTCGCAGTTGTTTTTCCAGATCCTTCCGCATGATACGCAGAGCCACCATATGCGTTGGAGGCAGTGGTTCCCTGTCCAGCGGTGTGCGTTGCGCTACCGCCGTAAGCATTTGTGCGCGTGGTGGAATTCCCGCTGTGGTAGGTGTTCCCCCCCCGTAGCGGTTCGCATGAGCCTGGGCTCCGGCGGTCCCGCAGAAGAGCAGGATGAAGACCAGACTTAGCAAACTGACCATTATCTTTTTCATTGCGGTCTCCCTCGCCTTCATGGTTGTTTTTTGGATGGGTTCGGCCTAGCCGAGGGCATAGTACTCGCCGCGTCCTGCCTCTTAATATCAGCGAACGGGATGCGTTTCGCGTTGACGGCGTTCGAGAGCGTGAAGACATCCGGGGGGACCTTAAGGTCAAGTTGCCAGTTAGAGAACTCCACCTGGCTGCGCAAACGCTCCGGATCGTCGAGAAAGATTGCCCGGACCATCTGGGGGAGCTTGTCCTCGGATCCAATCCACAGCTGGATGAACACGCCGTTGTCGACGTATGCCACCATGTCCGTCGTCGTTCCGCGAACCACGTGGGATTGGCCGACGTAATAGGCGAGCGTCAACCCTTCAGCCATATCCTTATAAAGATCGGCGACAACCAAGTCGGTGAAGGTGAAGAAGATGCCGGCGGAGTGGTAGATGGCTTCCAACATGGCGTCAATCGAAGGCGGGGCATCGCTCACGGCGAGTAGGTTTTCGGCGGGTGCGAAGGCCGTCACGGTCTTGCCGTTGTAGTAGAACTCCGAGGCGGGACCGTCACCTGAAATGATCACACGCATCCTGTCTGGCCTTTGCAGAGTGACGTCGGTCTTTCTTGCATAGGCGAGGGGAGGGCCTTGGCGGCTCGGGGACTCGAAGATTTGCACCGCCGTGAAGGACAAGGTTTGCGCAGCAGCCAGCTGGGTGCTCACTGCTTTGAGTAGTTCAATGGCTTTGGGCTCCAGATCCGCTTTGGGCGGCGTGGCCGGAAGCTTCTTCGTCTGGGTGGTCACCTTCTTTGCTGGCGGCGACGCAGTTTGAGCGCTCGCGGCTACTGTCACCAGCAAAAGTGCGACCAGCAAGACCAGTGATGTTTCCACAAGAATCTTGAGTCGGGTTTTCATGACAGACCTCAACAGCCCCCCTCACGGAATCATCCCGCATTCGAACATCTTGTTCGCGATTGGAGCCGCAACCTTGTCGATAAATAAGGTGCGCATCTGCGGATTGCTCTTAAGAAATGCGATGGCTTTTTGTTCTTCAGCGCTTGGCGGAGCCTTTTCTTGTTTCTTCTTATACAAATCCTCGCATGTAGATGACTGGTACTTCTGGATCACCTTAGTGGCGACCTTGTCCAGGATCGGGTGTTGGTCTTGGGTTTGCGCTTGTGTCTGAGGTTTGGTCTGCGCTTTGGCGTGGCTGGGATGACCTAGCGTGAGGGCCAAAATAAGAACCGCGAAAAGCGAACCTGTCACAGTCCAGCGGTTGTAATGATTAGCCATGCTTTCCTCCTAAAACGCCGGATTCAACTCGATATCCGCAACGATGCAGATCAGCTGCCAACTCCCGAGAGAGACCTAAGTCCTCGACCAGGGATTTCTGATTTGGACATCTATCTTCGCCGGTGATGCTTGTGTTTTGTTCTCGTTTGCCCAACGCGTACTCTCTTGATTGATCTTGGTTCGTGACAAGGTGCCACAACTGCTATGCCGCAGTGCTCGATTTTGACTTGCGATAATCGGCCAGTAGGGCTCGAATGTCTAGAACCGAGAGGCCTGGATAGGCGCTGTAAAACCCGATGGGCGGATAGTTGTTTTCCGTTGCCCACTGCATGAACGCCGGAACGTTCTTTTCTACTGGGGTTGGCGCCCCGCCGACGACATTTGGAAAGAGAGCATTGAAAGTAAACGAGGTTTTGTCTGCGAAGTCCTGGATGTACTTCTCGAAATCACCGTCGTAGATTGTGAAGAAGCCTACGTGGTTGTTCTCAAAGGCCACAAAATGGGCGACATGCAGCGTCCCAAGAGAATCCGACGCTTTATATGCCTTCTCTTCTATCAAGGCTGGCGCGATCGTCTTCACGACAAAGCCTTGCAGACGTGACTTGAAGGCCATGTATGTGAGCAAGGTGCTCTGTCGGGTGTTGCCCGTAAAGCCGGCCGCACGAGCGGCTGCCTTGATGTCCTGAACCGAAGCGTCAACGCCGAAATACGTATTTATAGGCTCGCGGATATGATGCTTCAGCCACTTGGTGACCTTCTCAGGGTTACCAGCCACGGGCGTGGCCGGAGGGTCTTCCACATGTTTGAAGATGGCATCCAACACTGGGCCGGCACTCTTGACTAGCCGTTTAATATGATCATCGACCTCGCCGTCAATGTCCGAGAGGAAGAGCAGTTTCTCGTCTCCCTTCACCATGAAACGGGAGAAATGCACGGTACCCATTTCATCCTGCGTTTTCGCGAGATCAGGCATCAACGGCGGCAGCTCTTCGGTTAGCGCCTTGGCGCTGGCAGTCGCCTTAATCGGAAGGTCAAGGGCGAGATGATTTTGGCTCATATAGCGTTCTCCTTTTGGGGGTCACAATGGTCAAAGTGAGCGTCTGCGCGAGCCGGCAACGCTAGCCTGACCGCAACCCTTAATGACGACGGCATTCTGTATATGCCTTCCAGCTCTTCTGGCTGAGACAATTGGCAAGATGCTCAAAAGTTGGTGTGAGTGTCTGCGTAGGAACGGAGGTTGTCAACTGTCAGAATTTACAGCGTACTAAGGCAGGCGAAGTGCAAAGCACAGAATTTCACACATGCTGATAATTAGAGTTTTGAGTGGCAATGTTCAATTGCTTGCTCACTCCATCCATCACGACAGTGTTTACGTGATTGGTCCCATCCGGCAGGCGGCTGAACGTTACCTTCAAGGTCATGGCATCCTTCGGATCGCTCATGTAGGAAGCGATCTGGACACTCACGAGCGCCTTCTGTTCCTTGTCAAAAACCAGAGTCATCGAATCTTGAGGTTTCAGGTAATTGTGAACCACGAGTTGGACCTCATTCGGCGCGCCTGCCGTTGGGCCTAACGTGATGTTCCCCTTCGCATAAGCCTGTTGCAGGAGAGCTCCGTCGGGCGGGACATATTGCTGCGCCAAGGCCTTCATCGCGTTGGCACAGTCTGAAAACTCCTCTTTCTTCTTGGCTACAACGTGCTGTTTCAAACGTCCACCGCTCGGAGGAGCAGCTTCAGCCGGCGGATCCAGTGAAGTCTTTTGTGGCTTCCCGTCAGGCCCGAGGCGTACCTGAAAATGCTCCTGCTTTTTCTGCTCACGTTTGATACTGATTGTGACCACTTCGTTCCAGCTGTAGGAGGCAAGAGCTTGCTTATTCTTCGCGGCTGCCCCTTTGATCTCGGCCACGCGCTGTTGCAGTTCCGGATTCTGTGCGTTGACAGAGGGTATAGGAAGTGCGCCAACTACAAGAGCGATCAGCGCGGGTAGTGTGGTGCGAAAAATATGCCTTGCTGTGTCGCTCACCAGGGTTTCCTCCCGATGTCTTCGAAGTGAGCACGACCTTGCCGTGGTGAAGTGACGATGGCGTTCGCACTTATTAAGCGTTAGTACATCACGAGTGGAAGATCAGTAGAACTGTCATTTCTGACAGGGGCGCACTGGCTGCCGAAATGAGCAAGCAGATTCCTGGCAACAGTAAGGACTTTCGCCACTTGATCGAGTGACACCGACGAGGGCAGTGGCCGGCCGTCGAGGTATCGGGACACATAGGCGGCACTTGAGCCGACTAGCTCCCGGCGGCGCGTCACTATGAACGCTGCGGATTCCGCCTCAATCTCCAGCGCGCGACCATCCAAGTCGGTGCGGCTCGGCCACCAATGATCGGTCCGTCCCTAAGGTGACCGAGATAGATGTGCGCGAGTTCGTGGCAGAGGGTTCCGAATTGACTCGGTTCGTCCAATTGAGAGTGAATGGCTAGCCTCATCTTCCATTCGCCGGTGCCGCGAGCCGGGGTGGCAAAGCCAGCATTGGTGGAAGACAAGATCTTGAAATCTACGCGGATTCGATCACGGACAGCCGCGTTTCGGATGGCCCATCACCGTGACGACCCTGCTTAGAATCTGCGAAGCGTTTCATGTGCCGGTCGTGCGTCTTCTGCAGGGCATCGATAAAGGCATCTACTGACGAGCAGAGGAGCCCAAAACCCTTTCTACCCGATTTTGGGCAAGCCTACGACGGCCCTTTGAGCCGTCCCCTTGCTGACCCCTATCTCGTCTCTGATCTGCGACCAGGAGCGTCCTAGTGCTCGGAGAGACGCAATCCTTGAAGCATCCACAATCACCCGCGGTCTTCCCAGCCGTCTTCCTTTCGCTCGCGCGTTCCTCAACCCGGCGCGGACGCGCTCTTGGATCAACGCCCGCTCGAATTCCGGCCAAAGGAATGCTGGACTGTTTCGAATAAGGGATCGTGATCGTCGTTGCAGTTCCGGACTAGGTTCAGACCTGGCTTTTTCATCTGTTAGTTTATCGTGCATGCAAAGATTGAGCCAGACTCAGCAGGTTCTGGGGAAGCACGTGAATGGCGCCACCGCGCGGGCTGTCGATGTCAGAAATAAGGGAGAATGCGATCGCCACCGCAAGTGGGAGGATCAGAAATATGCGCCAATCTCTCCGATGCGCGTTGTACCCGATCAATAAATTGCAGTAAAAGGCGATCGCAACCATCAATGCCCAGCCTTCACGAGGGATACGGTTCCACCATGCCGCCTGCGTATAGCCTTGTGAGTTCAACACTTCGTTCATTCCGGAAACCGCCAGGGCAACCAAAGGCGTAGGCTGGGAAGCCGCCCCACGGACGGCCGACCACAACTGCTGCTGCAGTTCAGCGGTGTCTGAGTTGATCTTGGCGAGCCTTTGCTCGTTGCTAACGGTGTAAAACAATATGCGTTGATCGATATACTTCTTCAGGAGTCCGCGCACTGTGTCTGCATTCCCGGGGGGCAACAGGTCGGCTCGTACATATTCGGTACCAATCGCGTTGGCCTCAGCCTCCTCGTAATTCTTGCGCTGGTCGTAACGGTTGACAGCCATTGAGAAGCTGAAACCGATAAGGAGTCCCAGCATAGTGAGGGTTGCACCCAGACCAATGCCAAAATCGTCGTGATCTTCTTCGTTTAAGGGGCGAACCTGGTTGCGGAGTTGGTCCCCCAGCCCAGCTGCGAGCATTAAGACCACAAGCGACCCTGCAAACACAAGAAGTGGGAAGTCCTTCACGTTCATTGCCAGTAACCTCCATCAGTCTCTAACTCTCGGCCGCGAACTCGTGAAGAAGATTGCACCGGGTATCAGAGCACTCTCCAGCGCAAAATCCCTGTCCGATCGCGGGCTCCGTCAAGCGGCACCAATCAGCCATGCAATTTCCTTCAAGCATCAATCCAGTCAGGTCGACTCGCGCTGATTTGCGCTCTGAGGCTACCATTCAGGCTGACCTTGTAGAACTATTAATAGTGCTAGTTCCCACGAAGCCGTGCTATGTGGCCAGATCTTGAGCAGCACCAATTCACCCCAGAAGTCGCGGACGCAAGCGCGGCACCGTTGAGTTCGTATGCCAGCGTTGTGTGCCTGGGCACGGTGAACAAGTTCCCGGACCGCAATTGTGTCCGTGTCGTTCTCAAAGAACGTGGACGTGGCAGGGCGAAGCCGCGAGCAATTTGGTCCTAATCTTGCCGATGCCCGATTGTGACCCAAAACCGAAAAACTGGACCAAGAGGAAACAGGTATCTTAGGCAGAACAGTCCGGGAGAGGAGAAGGGACGATGCCGAAGAAGGGTCAGACGGAAGAGCAGATCGTGGCGGCCCGCGAAGCCTTGTTTAGCGTGAGGTGCAGATCACGCGCAGCTGACCGTTGACGATATCCCAGAAGGACTGTCGGCACTACACCAGCTACAATCAACCCGAGTTTTCCGAGTGAAGTCGCTTGCTTGCGACAAGTTGAAGTAATTGCCCTCGCCAGTTCGCTCGAGACAATGAGGAAAGCAGCCGACCCGTGATCTCATCAACCTAATTTACGGCTCCGATTTTCGTTCCAATCACCTCGCCGGACACGATGATTTCGACTCGCCTGTTCTTCTGCCGCCCTTGGGCGGTGTTGTTGTCGGCGACAGGGTCGCTCATGCCCAAGCCTTGCGCCGACAAGGAACTTGTATCCAGACCCTGGCCGACGAGGTAGTCGCGCACCGAGTCGGCACGCTTTTCGGAAAGAGCCTGGTTGAGCTCGACGCCTCCCGTGCTGTCAGTGTGACCCTCGATGTTCAAGTGGAGAGAGGGATAGTTGAGTACGATGCCGGTGAGTTTGGCGAGAGCCTCTCGTGCTTCAGACCGAAGGTCAGATTTTCCGGTATCAAACAGAACATCGCCCATGTTGACGACCAGCCCACGGCTTGTATCGGTGGTAGGGAGGACACGATTAAACTGGTCGAGTAGTTTGGCTCGTAATTGCCGCTTCTCGCGCTCGGCCTGGCTTATCGCTTGCTTCCTTCGCAGCAATCTCCGCATCCGATTTTCGTTTGGCCTCGGCCGCTTCGGCGTCGGCGACGCGTTTGGCTTCAGCCGCTTCGGCAGCGGCCGTCTCCTCAGCTTTGGCTTTTGCTTTGGCGGCTGCTGCATCTCGCTCTTGCGCGATCCGCTCCGCTTCCTGGCGTTGTACCGCAAAGGCGCGGGCATCTTCCGCGAATTGAACGGTCTGCCGGGCGGCTGAGGTCACCGCGTTCTTGTCAGCTTTGCTGGCCAGGGCATTCTCGGCCATCTGCAGGCTGCCCACCGCCTTGGAGTAAATATCTGGCGCGTATTTTTCGGCGCCATGCGACTTCGCGATGTCGACGGCATTGCGGGCTTCGTACATCGCTAGAGGAATATTAGGGTCGAGGGTCAGAGCCAGGGGATTTCCCAACCTCTGATACTGCGCACGCCTCATGAGTTTGTATTCGCTAATAGGAAAGATCTTACCCTTGGTGCCCTTGCGAGCCTGGCTTTGCATGGCGACCATTTCACTGGGAATGCGGACAAGAGAATAAGGTTCAGCCGTGACAATGACTGAAAAAGTTTGGCCCGGAGTCGTCGCATTGAGCTTGCCCTCTCCGTTCTTATTAAGGAGAAGTTCGCCGGTATTCCCGGTGCGGCCCTCGGGTGTAACGACCCAGACCACATAGGTGAGAAACTCCGCACCCAACGATGAAGGTGGTTTCAGACCTTTCGCGTTGACCTCGATGTCGGCTGTTCCAGACTTTGACTTGATCTCGACTTTTGCCTCACCTTTGGCCTCGGGCATCAACTCTGTCCCAATGAGATCAACCTTCGTGCCACCGGCGCCTACCTCGTAACCAACTGCCTGAACAGACTTGGTAACCAAGGCGGACGCGGGCACTTCCTGGGCCCCTTGTTGGGCTTGGTCCTGGGCGAACACACCCGCGGCAAGGATACTGAAGCAACTCAGTACGAAAATGGTTATCCAGCGCAGCGTAACGTTTCCGACAGCCGCATTCTTGCGGTTCTGGTCCGCTACAATAGGGACAGGCGCGTTGTTCAACGATTTCATTCCACTCCTCGTCTCCCTCCGGACAAACCGAAAAGCATTTTCTTGAGAATTAAGGCCGGTTTCGCTCGCGGTTCAATTTTCTCCGGGCAAGATTGCCCTGCGAAACGCACTAAGACTCGAGTGCAGAGCCAAGTTCGACCGAAGGTCTACGATCCTACAAATCAGTAGCTAACCAGTCTATGAGCGTCGTGCCGCCGCGATAACTGGCAAAACTAACAGTCCGCGATGGTTGAGGCTTGCAGGACTGCTCCATATGAGCGGTAAGCTTAGAGCATTGGATGATGGGAGGCGTTTGATAGTCGGCGGGCTGCTACCCCCGGATAAATGCGCTGGACTGCCTTCATCGCCACTTCCGCGCCTGCCCAGCAGGGACTTGTGACGCTGACTATCAAAAACTACGTCAAGGACGGAGATTCACTTGCCCTCCGTTTCAATTCTGCCGCGAAGAAGATCCGCAGCTATGAGGTTAGCTCCTACTTGAAGAGGCCTAAGGACGATCCTGTGAAACTTGCAGTGAACTTCGCCAGCCTTCCCGACTGCGCACAACAGAGTGTGCTCGACGCCCGGCAAAAATATCAGGTGAAGGTCACCAATTCCGGCTACAAGAAAGCTGGGCAGTGATTCTGAATTGTCAGGAAGACGCATGACGAGCAGCGATTCAACGTCTGGCCAGGACGCTAACCCAAAGCCTTCAAAGCGAGTTTGAATATTTCGTCCATCGGCATGACGGTAGCCAGCAGCGGGACCATCGGGATGAGACCGGCAAGCGCCAGTGCGACGGCTGCTCTCGGCTCGAACGGAAAAACTCTCATTCGATCAACCAGTTCGTAGTCGCGGCTGTAGTTGGCAAGCGACATATTGTCCGGCGTGGAAAGTAATGAGTCGCCGACAGGAGTGAATCCCTTCACCCATTTCTGATCGTAAAGCCGCCCCAGCTTACAGCCGAGCGTACTGTACTCATGCAGACACTTGCGGCGAGTCCGCAACAGCATTGGCGCGAACATAAACTGCGGACCCAGGAAGAGGACCACCATTATGATGATCAGGGCGGTCGGCCCGCTAGCGTACAGTCGCGGGCTCGGCTGACTGTTAGTTGTGACAGTTCCTACGGGTGTGCCAACGATGTTGAACTGTAGCGACTTGTGGCGGATTGATCCAGAGGAACGATGCCTGTCCGCTCGCGCATTCTTATTGCCGATGACCACAAGCTTGTGGCCGAACTGTTCATGCGACTTCTCGCGAACGACTTTGATGTGGTGGGAATCGTTGGCGACGGTCATTCCTTGGTGCGTACTGCTGTTGAATTGAAGCCCGACCTGATCCTGATCGATGTTTGGATGCCCCTGCTGAATGGCTTGGATGCCGGAGGGCAAATCAAGAAAACACTGTCCACCGTTAAGTTGGTCTACCTAACCATGAATCCTGACCCGGAAGTAGCCGCCGAAGCCTTCGCGCGTGGAGCCTCGGGCTACCTGCTAAAAACATGTGATGCGGAAGAGATGGTGCTGGCGGTCCATGAGGCCTTGCGGGGAAAGACCTACGTGTCCAAAGCTATGTCGCGCGACGCCCTCGATGCCATACGCTGGGAGCACAAGAAACTGGTTAACGTAGATGAACGCCTCACCGACCGGCAACGTGAAGTTCTGCAGTTGGTGTCCGAAGGCAAGAGCATGAAGGAAGTCGCCTCCATCCTGAACCTGAGTCAGAGGACGGCGGTCTATCACAAGTACCGGATCATGCAGAAACTTGGCGCGAAGAGCACCGCCGAACTGGTCAGGTATGCTGTCAGAAACCACATCGTAGCCGCTTAGAACTCCAGTCGCCATCACTGGTCACTGTCAATACTGACAGGTCCCCGAAGCCCCTGCTGATGGCACGATTGCACCGTCATACCCTTTCCTTTAGCCTCGGTGTCGGTGCCGGGGCTTTTTTGTTGTCTTGAGGGCTCAATCCACATCAGGTGCAACTCAGGAAGGAGAGCGATCTGGAAGCAGGTTGAGGTCGCCGCGAACATGCGCCGCATGGTCAACTAATGACCTATCGAGTCGCCGCAAAATCGGATGCTCAAGGGCGAGGCAATTTGTGCATCTGCAATTAAGCGATGGGCTCCTCGGCCTCACAAGATGACTACACTGGGCACACTTGAACCGCAGTCCGTCTTCCTCCTCGGTCATCACCTTGAAGTGATTACCCTGTACGCAACACGGGCATCGGATGGGATCTGGCATGTCGGATAGCCCTAATACTTTACGTTAAAACACTCCGATCAGTCAGCGGAATGGCAAGAACGTGATGGCACCGCTGGCAGGCGAGTGTGGGAAGGCTTTCCAGGTTAAGCCGTGGTATATACGGCGTCTGCCCCTCTGGCTCGTCCGGCCACACGGAGGTTCTCGTCTGGAAGACAACGAACGTTGGAAAGAACTCTGCGCCCTCGCCGCGAAAGAACAAGACCCTGACACGCTGCAATTCTGCTAGAGAGGACAATTCAGAAGAGTTCTTTGGGCTACCTAATAACCGCGCTGGTCATTCTGGTGCTTCAGTGACCCAACCTGTGCTGTCCCCTAGTTTGACAAGACCTAGCCCCTCTGAAAACCTACCCGCCCTATCGAATTGCATGTCCATGGCGTAGTGCCCAGTCCTATCGATGTATCTCCATCTCTCCATCCTGTGTATTCCGATCTTTCGGTGTCCCAGATTCCCACGACAGCCAAACCATAGTGGAATGGCCCAGGAAAATTCGCCCACCCAGGCTGTCGATGAATCACAACCGTTCCGGTCTTGTCGACAAAACCCGTCCCGGCCCACGCCAGCCCGTCCGAGAACCAAAAGCCATCGCTCAAGTGCGGATTAATGATGAACTTTCCTGTCCTGTCGATATATCCCCATTTGTCTCCGATTCTTACTCCAGCCAGTCCCTCAGTGAACTGACTCGCCATATCGAACTGCGAGTTAATGACATAGTGGCCGCTCTCATTGATAAATCCATACTTATCTCCCAGTTTTACTAGGGCGAGATTGCCAGTCTCTTTGCGTGTTTGCGCAACCCCCGTGTGGGTATCGCGGGCTGACTTTGGAACGGTTTGGGAAATGCTATCGAGGGCGACAACGAAGAAAACAAACAGGGCAAGCCACACAAAACCTTGCTTCATACCACATGTTGTGCATTATTGCGGCAGAGTAGTTCTGTGATCCGATGGCCCGGGTCATTACCTTGGTTACGCCCGCAGCCTCCACAATCGAAAGGTTCCTCCGACCTCGAGTGTGACAGGGAGTGCCGGCGGAACCGAGGCAATTCCCCTTTCGCCAGAGCCGTCGCACGTTTGTGAACTCAAGGCGACTGGCGTAAACTAGTTAATGACAGACTATTTGTTTTCACAGAGGCTCCCCGCCAAAGGGAGCCTTTCGCGTTTCCCGCTCCACTCGACAACCACCGCTGTACTCGCAGAAGAACCCCATCCGACCGCAACAATCAAACCCGAAAGGAGAAGACTATGAGCGCAAAACGGTTCAACTATTTTGATGACTACCAATCCTTGATTCTTGAGTGCCCACAGTGTCACTGGTCGGGAACCTTTCAGCAGGGTTCCGTGGAGACCTACGACGACTTGATGGATTGCGCGTGCCCACGTTGCGATGTCTTCCAAGCGCCGATATTGGCCGAGGTGCTCTATCCCACGCCGGAGGAACTTCGCGCCAACGCCGACAAACCCGGCGTTCGCGAATGGGTTCAACAAATCGACAACGGCTTCGACGAGTTTGAGGCCCAGAAGCTACGTGAACCGGAGCAACTTCCCGAAATTGAAGCGGACAGTTTCAAGTTGGTCTGGGACTTTGAAGTAGACAAAAGCTCCGGGCATAGTCGCACGCTGCTCAAATGCGGAGATGTTGTCATTTTTTCCGAACCTGCGCGGTATCAGGAGTACAAGAGGTTCGGAGAAGTCGCCGAAATCCTGAAAGCGAAGTACGGCGAGCGGATCAAGGATCTGGAGCCGACTAAGAGGAGTGCAACATCTCTATACGGTGACCCTCGGAAAGGTGAAAGTTTCGTGGAGTGGGTCCGTGTTCAGGCTTTCGGAGCCACCATCGTCGAGCCGGACCCTGGAGATGATTTTGTATCTGGTAGACCGATTGCCGATGTCATGCGCGAACTCACTTCCGAGGACGACGATTCACCAGCGAACGAGGCTGAGACTCTATTGGAAGCCAAGCCTGAGAAATTAGACAGCCAGCAAACCGAGGCAAGTCCGCAGCGTCCCCGAACCATGCGACCCGTACCAGGTGTACCGGGTGTAGCGTGGGAGCGTACCGAGGAAGGTACATCGCTAATAATCGAACCCAATTCCGAGTTCGACAAACTCCCTCCCGAGCAGCGGTCCGACATAATGGATCGGTTGCTCAAGTGTTTCGCAGAGCCTCAACATTACCTGCGTGCGACTGCACTCCGGAAGGAGTTTTCCAACAACGCCGGAGGAGCAAAAGCCGAAACGAAGCGGCCATCCGTTGAAAGTCAATTCGAGTACGGGTCGGAATTGCCGGACATCGACGCCGTAGAGTTCACCTTTGGATTTGACTACTCGGACGACGGTTCCAAATATTTTGTCCTTTATGGAAAAAGAGTAGTCCTGAGTGGCCCCGCGGCGGATGACCCCGAAGATCACGTAACCGATAACTGTCTTGGTGGACAGTTCATCGAAAGCGCTACCAAATTGAAGAAGAGGTATGGCGCAAGACTGGTTGATCTAATCCCGACCCCACTGCTGTCCGGCTAACGCGCTAGGTGAGGCCGGCAAGTGATGGACCGGTAACGAGTTGAGGCTGTATCTAGCATGCCGCGATTTGAACGGCTGGCGAGACGAGTTTGGGCAGCCTGGAGGCGCACAATGGCTTCATGAATCAAGGGCGCGCCGTCTTCTCGCAGTTAATCAGCTTCCTTCCCGATCGAGAGTTTCGCCGTTGCGTTGCGCGCTATCAGGGCGACAGTCGACTGCGCGGGTTTTCCTGCTGGGATCAGTATCTGTCCATGGCTTTCGCACAACTAACCTATCGAGAGAGTCTTCGCGACATCGAGGCGTGTCTGCATTCGGTCGGAGGCAAGCTGTACCATCTGGGATTCCGCGGCAAGGTGGCGCGTTGGACGCTGGCCGATGCGAACGAGTCGCATGATTGGAGGATCTTTGCGGATTTTGCGCAGGTATTGATTCGCATTGCTCGGCCACTGTACGCGCACGACGAAATTGGTGTCGATCTCGAAAGTCTGTACGCTCTGGATTCGACGACGATCGATCTGTGTCTATCGCTATTCCCGTGGGCAAAGTTTCGTCAGCGCAAGGCCGCCGTCAAGATGCACACTCTGCTGGACCTGCACGGCAACATTCCCACGTTCATCCGCGTCACCAGTGGTGATGTGCACGATGTGAACATCTTGGACGAGATCATGCCGGAGGCGGGCGCCTTCTACGTCATGGACCGGGCCTACATTGATTTCCAGAGGCTGTTTGTTTTTACACTCAGCTCAGCTTTCTTCGTCGTCCGGACCAAGTCGAATGTGCTGATCCAGCGACGCTACTCGCATCCTGTGGACAAGACGACCGGGGTGCGCTCAGATCAGACGGTCATTCTTACATCGTTCGAGTCGGCGTCGGCGTATCCGGATGCACTGCGACGCGTCAATTATCTCGACAAGGACACCCACAAACGGCTGAAATTCCTGACTAACAACTTTGTGCTTCCCGCACTCACCATCGCGCAAATCTACAAATGCCGCTGGGAAGTTGAATTGTTTTTTAAGTGGATCAAGCAGCATCTACGCATTAAGGCCTTCTACGGGACAAGTGAGAATGCGGTGAAGACCCAGATCTGGATCGCGGTGTCAATTTATGTGCTGGTTGCCATCGTTCGGAAGCGGCTGGGCCTGGCGGCCAGCCTTTACCAAACGCTACAGATTCTGAGCGTCACACTTTTCGAGAAAACGCCCATTTTATGCGCTCTTCAGGCGCCCGACGCAGACACAGAATTCACCGAAAACGTTAACCAACTGATTCTGTTCGACATTTAGCCGGACAGTAGTGGCTAAAATTAACTGGCCAAATCTGTTTGCTCCTTGCTTTCCAGCGAAGCGCCCTAAAATCAAACAGTTTGGCCGGTTAATTTCGGCATAACTGGTCCAATCTGTGCACGCGCCCCTAAATCTCTCCATCTGCTTGAGTTACTCTCGCGCGGGCATCATGATCGGCCAGTTATGCCGACGATCATGCACAACTACCTTGGCGAAGGTTGTATCTGAGGCGTTCCACGCGAAACGGACTGGAAGGTATAATTTCCGTACCAACGCAGATTTCATCCGCAACACTGCCCTGAACAGCCGGAGGAATCGTTTTTGTGCAACCACCCACCGAAAAGGACGGCATCCGTCAACATGCACCTTTTAGAAATGGCGTCGGTCTAGCACGTCACGAACCGGCCAACGGCGGCAGGCTGATCGTTTTGACGGCCCCATTGACCGAATCGATTGATCACGCCGGTTTCTTCATCCAGATGGCTTTAGCCTCGATACCCCAATGGCTGGAGGTTGTTCTCAACAAGAAGTATCCAAAATGGCGCGAGGTGGAGCGCAACGACGACGGCTCCGCACGATATATGCCGGCCGGTCTGCGCGTCCTCGAGAAGTCCATCCTGCGTGAATATTAAGGTCGACGAGGTGGTGGCGTGCTTTCCTGACGACCTGGACAGGTTCATTGGACCCAAGACGCGCATCGTAGCCGTTTCCACTCACAATCCGCTAGGCGTCACATTTGCCGCTGGAGTGTACACGTCCATTTACGGCTCGTCGAAGGAACCCCTCAATTCGATCTACACGCGCGTGATGTTCGACCAGATCAATTCCAGCCCGTACCGCAAGAATTTTCAAGTGATCGTAGGCGGTTCGGGCGGCTGGCAGATTCGGCAAACACACGCTTTCGAAGAGCTGGGCATTGACTGCGTCGCAGAAGGCCGGAGCGAGTCCACTGATGCCTTGGCACTGTTCCGCAAGGCGATCGCGGGTGAAGCACTGCCGCGGGAAGTCAACTTGGCACATCCTATGTCGCGTGACGGCATCCTCTTCCCCGATAAGCGGACGACCTTCGGAGTTGTGGAGATGACCACCGGGTGCGGTCGCCGATGCCAGTTTTGTGTGCCCGACCTGAATCCGCAAATTGATATGCCAAAAGCGCGAATCATGGACGCAGTCCGTGCCAACGTGCGGCAGGGCAACAAACTGATCTCCCTCGCGACCGAGGACATGTTCATCTGGGGCCAAGTCCACACCGACACACCGTTCTTCTTTCCTAACCGCGAAGCGCTCGTGGACCTCTACACCGAAATCGTCGACACGCCGGGAGTGGAACAACATCTGCTCAGTCACTGCACCATGGCGCCTTTTGTCGTAGACCCGATTTTGATCCGGCAACTTTCCGAGAAACTGCTCCCCAAGAGTCCGATTCATCTCCCGCGTCTCAGCACCCACCCGCAGAAGAAGGCGCTGGTTCCGTTGATCGGACTTGAAACCGGCTCGGTGCGCATGGCGCGGCAGATCATGCCCAGCAAGGCCATTCCATTTTCGATTGACGATTGGCCCACTGTCGTCCTCGAAGGCCTCCGCGTTGCCAACCAAAACAACTGGTTCCCCATGATGACTCTCATGGTTGGCAACCCGGGTGAAACCGATCAGGACGTCCGGGACACGCTCGATCTCGTCTACGAAATGGAGCGCCGTGAACTGTTTGCGTTTCTAGTACCGTCGATCTTCACTCCTCTGCACGACACCCGTATGGAGCATCAAACCGGTGTAACCCAGACCCGCCAGCTCACTCCGTTGCAGTGGCAACTCATGATGAAGTGCTGGAAGCACAACCTGCGCCCCGGGCAGTACAGCTGGTGGGGCCCACTAGCCCGGCGCGCTGGAGCATTGTTCATGTGGCTTTACCGCCTGCGCAAACTCAACGGACCTAACTTCACATGGCCGCTCATGATGTTCGCAGGAATAGTGCAAGAAGGAATTCTGCAAAAGATTGGCAAGATTCATGTCGGCAAACCGCTCGTAACCAAGAATCGCCGGGAGCTGATCGCCTCCTTGCGACCAAACCATTGGAAGCACTTGCGGCCCGATAATGGGGACTTACCGGAAGGGTGCAGGAATGACAAGAAGGTCATTCCGTTTTCGGGGCCAGCGCACGGACCGAGCGCACCCGGCCTTAGAGTCGTGTCCTAGAGCACCCTAATTTCCGCGAACGCATCCGCCACCCCTATTGAGGCGCGATCTCGGTCAGCGCCCACTCAATTCGGTCTACCTCTTCCCGAATCACCCGGATCGCTTGATGATCGGTCGGGAATGGTAGGAGTTTAATCGCTTCAACTGCGTGACGAATTCTGTAGTTGCGGTCCCGAATGAACTCGATTCTCTCGGAGGTCTCCTTGCTCTTTTGGTAGAACCTTCTAGCTAGACTCGTAGTCACCCAGGCGAACGCTAACCCGAACAACATCTCGATGGGAAGACGATCGGTTGCTCCATCGAAGTCGCGGAATGTAAATCGATACACTGCTTCTCCAAGACCTAGTGAGGCGAAGATCACTCCCATCCCAATCAAGCTGAGGGTCAAGCGGTCAAAAGATCTTCGTTCTACAGACGATAGCTGCTTGCCATACTCTTGGGCGAGTGCCATTTTTCCCCCTATTGTTGCTAGATTGGGTCCAATTATTTTACGCCGTGTCGTTTGGTTCGTGCGTCGATGAGAGGTGAACCGCAGCTACGGACCTCGGCGGGGTTCGCTTAACCGGCCATACACTGAACACTGACTAGTTTAGGAGCGCTCGTGCGGCCCCGATAACTGACAAAACTGACGGCCGCGAGGAGGCTGTACTTGGAAGTTATACCCGTGAACGAGTCTCAACGACGCTGGCCAGAAGTCCTCTTTTAGGAAGTTTCACCAGATCGGTACCGGGAAACGCCCTTGTAGTGATGGACGAACCCACTCCCGATTGAGGGATGCGCGAGGAGACTCAGAATCTGGATCTGATCGACCGTCAATCATCAAGGTTCAGCGAACCCATAATTTCCGATCTTCTTGTTAAACAGAGAGTAGACAATTCTTCTGTAAGGCATTGATTTGGCGTCCCCGGCGGGATTTGAACCCGCGTTTGCGCCGTGAAAGGGCGCGGATCTATTGGATCACGTTGTAATTACAAGGCAGCGGTCGCACTGCAATGCCCTGCAAAGAACTCCTAAGCAGTAGAAGGAACAAACTCAACTTGTACCGTTTTTGTACCGCGAGTTTTGAACAGTAATTCGGATCCGACAAGCTAGAAGCGTGGCCTCGTTTGGGTCCCCAACAGGTTTGTTTCACTGCGCGCCGCAAGCGACAATATCTCAGCAGAGAGATGAGATTAGCTTTCCTATGGTTTTCCGGATTTGAGGTTCGCGGTGCGCCTGCGCGACGTCGTACAGCGGATAGACATGACCGATGTGAACGTTTAGTTCCCCTTCCTTCACCCATCCGGATAATGCGTCCGTTCGCTGCGTCAGCTCCTGGTGGGTGGTGGGCGGCGATATAGTCCAGCGATGGAGGTTGACTTAGCCTGAGCCAATTCCCGCTTTCCGTAGTGTATTCGCTAATGTTATAGTTAATACACTATGACCGCTAATGCCGACACCCGCACCGTCCAGGCGCTGCGCAGCGATTTGGCGCTGCAGATCGCGCGCCACATCAGCTGTAGCGGCCAAACCCAAGCCACCGCGGCGAAGCGCCTGGCTGTCCCGCAGCCGACTGTGAGCCAGATCATGCACGGCAAAGTCTCGCAGCTTTCCCTGGAGCTGCTGATCCGCATTGCAGTGCGTGCCGAATTGCCGGTGGTGCTGCAGACAGGCAAGGATGCGGAAGAAGCCGGAGCGTTCGTCGCGGGCGAGCCATTTCAGGAGAGTCGGACCCTGAGGTCGAAGGTTGCCGATGAGGCACGTCAGGCATTGAGCGAGGATGCAAGAAATCTGACTCCGCAACAACGGCTCGAAGCGCATGCCCGACACAGCCAGCTGATGGTCGCGCTCCACCGGGTGGGCCGAAAGAGCAGAAGGGCTCGATGAAAGCGCGCGGGCCAGGTCAATCTGCGCATCTGTTGCTCGATGTAAGCACGGTGCTGGTAGAAAACGACGTCGAGTATGCCGTCATCGGTGCCATGGCCGCCGCGGTGTATGGCGCCATACGTGCGACGACGGATGCGGATGCCCTGCTATCCGTTTCCATCGCCAGGCTTGGGCAGCTCGAAAAAATATTCAAGAAAGCGGGATTTGCAACGGAACTGCGTCGCGGGGATGCGGACGATCCCATTCCCGCGCTGCTCTCAGTAAGCGACCGGCACGAAAATCGGGTGGATCTGCTGGCGGGCCTGCGCGGCCTCGACCGACTGGCCTTGTCGCGCTCGATCACCGTGCCCTTTCTCGGCAGTTCCCTGCGTGTGATTGGGCGGGAGGACTTTGTCGCCATGAAGTGCTTTGCCGGTGGTCCTCAAGATATCGCCGATGCGGTCCAAGCGCTCAAGATCATCGATCAGCCCCTCGATTTGGAGCTGTTGCGTCGGACCACGCGCCGTTTTGGAAGACCGGCCGCAGACTTGCTGGAGAAGCTGTTGCGAGTGTGATGGCGAACGGTCCCGGGTGATCTGGCGACTCGATGGAACTGTCCATCTGGCCGAGGTTGGCTCTTGGATCAGATCGAGCCAGTTGAGATCAAGTAACTCACTGATTGGATTTGGCGTCCCCGACGGGATTTGAACCCGTGTTATCGCCGTGAAAGAAACACCTTATTGTGTCCCCGATGTGTCCCCGGCATTTTGGAGATTCTGGACTTCCCTGCCTGTTTCTGACTCTCTTGAAATAATGGTAGAGCGCAGCCTTTTCAGGGCCGATATTAACAGTGATTACAAGTACTTAGAGGTGCCTCCCGGCGCTGTAAGTCACTGATAGTCACAACAGGAAAAGCCGACTGACGGTAAAACTGCCGGTAAGTTTTGTTCGCCTTGTGTTCTTCTTGGCAAGCGGTCCGCATACGCAGTGCCGATCACGGTCCGTCCCATGGCTACCGCCGTGAAAGGGCGCGGATCTATTGGATCACGTAGTAATTACAGGGCAGCGGTCGCACTGCAAGGCCTCGGAAGGAACGGCTAAGAAGGCGAAGGAACAAGCTCAACTTGTACCGTTCTTGTACCGCGAGTTGGAACCATAGATCCTGGAACGACCTAGCAAGTAATGATTCAACCCCGGCGATTTCTGCGACTGGGCGACGGGCAAATGCCATCCTCGGTATATCGCCATAACTCGCAGCCAGAAGCAAAGTCCGATGAACTCTCACGGTCATTTACTGCGTCAACTTGCGTGACTGAGATTCCGCGGTTGGTCCTCGCCGGTCGCCCGCCCACCTCGTGGCGACACTGCCGGCCAGTCTCCTCTCCATGCATCGGGTTCCTTTGCGTTCAGGTACCTGATGCGTACCGGCATGGCCGCAAGCCGGTCAGAAAGGCGAGCCTCGTCGCGAATCGGCCACCAGTCGTATAAAAAGATCTCAAGAGGGCGCCACATGGAAACCCAGCCGCCGATCGTAAAGCTCTCACGTATGATCTCGCCAATACGGCTGCCCTTCATTAAGCCAGCTAGAAAATCGCCCAAGGCAATCGCCGATGCTAGAGCAACGAGACCAATTACAAGGCTGGTCCGCCCGACCCGGAACAATTCGCGCAGACGCCGTCGATATGCATGAGCGCGTTGACTGAAGAACTCGTGAATCGCGTCGCGAAGAACAGCAGCCTCATCCGGTAACCCAGCCTCGCGGTCGAGATCCACCACCAGAGCCAGAGTGGCATCACGGGGCAGGCCCTTCGCCCAACCCACGATGAACTCCTCAGCTTTGGGGTCCAGATCCTTGTCGCGAAACGGAGAAGGGTCGATGGCATTGAATAACTGCTTCAATTCGCCTACATGTACTTCGATGACAGAGCACTTGGGTGGAAGCGGGTCGCCAGCAGAGGGTTTGTCATTGGTCCCAGAAGCGTTTGTCATGGAGCCAGAATACGCCATAGTGCTTGGTTCATGCAGAAGCTCCGAGGGCAGAACTGCCCTTCTCCTTTTGCTCACCTCAAAACTCAGCGTTGCGAAGAGACAGTGATGAGTTCTTTCCGAAGGATTATAATAGAGCACTGCGGTTTCACAGTAGCTCGATCGCCCTCAACATGCTTTCGTTAGGGAGAACCGAGACACTCATTTGGAACGTAATTCTAGAAAGCCCTCCCACAATTTCGCTCACTTGCAGTATCTTCTCCGCGATCGTATCAGCATCGCCTGTCAGCAGGGCGCCGGTGAGTCCCGGCAGAGCGTCAAACTGTGCCCCGAGTCGCAGGGCGGATTGTCTCAGCGACCTCGATTAGTCGAACAATTTGACTCCGTAGCAATCTCAGTTAACATCAACGTATGCGCCACCGCGTGCCGCAAGCGTTCAGTCTTGAACTGCGTCGTGGATGCGTGGCCGTCGCCTTGTTCCTCTCTGCGTGTTCTCCGCACCAGAATAGACCCCGCACACAGTATGTGTCCTTGAGCGAGCTAGAAACTCAGTTTGGCCCGCTCATCACGGCTGGCAACCACCCGACGGGTGATCAATCCGGAACTGGAGACCGACTTGGCCTGTTTCGTGACAGCGCGGGAACGATTTGGGGGTTACCCCTCGCTATTATGGCCGACGGCACCGTTGTTGGGTGTGCTCCTCCAGCGGTGCGCGATGCAAAGGTCACCGACAGCTACCCTGCAGGATCAACCGTTATAGGTGCGACGAACGCGCCAACAGGGTGGCGTGGTGGTACTGGCAAACTGGAACTGATGTTGCGATATCCACAAGGAAAGGTCCAATGGCGCGCAGTCAGCGGTTCCCAGATCGACGAAGGGCCAGTCTGTTGGGCGCAAGATCCGCTAGGGCCGAAGCAACGCTTGCTTTACTATCGGCTTGCGCCAGTGCCAGGAAACAAATGAGGCTGTGTGAGACTCGCTACCAGTGGAAATCTCCACGCTAATGAGTTTGGATGCCTAAGCAACCAGGATTGAATTCGCTCTAGTTGGGCAGTACATTGTTCCACGTGCTAATGCTCATATGACCGACAGCGCCTGCTGATTATAAACTGCATATCTTGCGTCACGAAAGAGCTCAATGCCAGGCACGGGGATCCACGCTGCAGAGTTTGTTGTGCTACTTCTGCTGCTGTTTGTCATCGCTTTCGCGACTTTAGCACAAAAGTTCAAGACACCTTATCCAATTGTTTTGGTGGTCGCCGGCCTGTTGCTCGGTTTTGTGCCGCATATCCCAAAGGTCCCGCTCGAACCACAACTCGTGCTTCTGGTTATCCTTCCGCCGCTGCTTTATTCGGCCGCTTGGCTCACGTCCTGGCAGGATTTCTGCCACAACGTTGTGAGCATCGTTTCATTGGCAATCGGCTTGGTCGCGTTCACCGTGCTGGGAGTTGCCGTCGTTTCATCGCTCACGGGATTTGATTGGCGCATCGGTTTTGTTCTCGGCGCAGTCGTTGCAACCACCGACTCCATTGCTGCGACATCGATCGCGAAACGTATCGGGCTGCCGAAGCGCATGGTCGACGTGCTCGAAGGCGAGAGCTTAGTGAATGATGCAACGGGGTTGCTTGCCCTCGAGTTCGGCATAGCGATCGTGGTTTACGGCCAGACGCCCACAATCTCTTTTGCGATTTTTCGTCTGGTGTATCTGATCGTCGTTGGCATTGCAGTTGGTTTAATTCTCGGATGCGTCGTCGAGTGGTTTGAACATCGGATTAACGATGGTCCGATCGAGATCGCTGTCAGTATTTTCGTTCCGTACACGGCATATCTGGCGGCTGAAGCGGTTCGCGGATCCGGCGTCCTTGCCGTCGTCGCAGCCGGATTGTATCTCAGTCACAAGAGTTCGCGCTTTTTCTCTCCTAATGTTCGCCTACAAGCAAACGCAGTTTGGGACGCGCTAGTATTCATTTTGAATGGAGTCGTGTTCATAGTAATCGGTCTGCAGCTGCCATACGTTTTGAGCGAGATCGAAGGCATCCCGGTCAGCCGACTCCTTCTATACGGCGGTCTCTTCAGCACGTTGATCATTCTTTTGCGTTTGCTTTGGACCTTTCCCAGCGCCCGTGTGTCTTACTTCATCCGGACCCAGCTTCTCCACCAGAACGAGAAGCTTCCCGAACCACGTGACTTATTCGTGATCGGCTGGACCGGAATGCGCGGCGTGGTTGCGCTCGCGGCGGCTATATCATTGCCTCAGATGGTCGCGAATGGATCTCCCTTTCCCCACCGTAACCTGATTGTGTTTCTCACGTTCACCGTCATCTTGGTGACCCTGGTATTGCAGGGGCTGACCCTTCCACCTCTTATCCGAGCGCTCGGGCTTGCAGGTGCTTCAGGGCCGCCAATTCAAGAGACGAAAGCCCGTCGAGCTGTTCTTGAAGCGGCCCTACATTATCTCGAAAATCGACGCCAGAGCGATCAGCCTGCTTTTGCGGATTTGTACGACGATCTGGCGCAACACTATCAACATCGGCTGGCGGGCATGACTGGCGACTCACACGATGTGGATGGTTCCGAACGGGAGCGCTACGCTCGCTACCTTGAGCTCTCGCGCGAACTACTCGACAAGGAGCGCCAAACAATCTTGCAGTTGCGCGATGGTGGCCGTATCGACGATGGGGTACTACACAAAATAGAACATGAGCTTGACCTGAGTGAGACTCGACTCAACGCAGCAACACAACATCGTGCTCGAGATTGAAATGAACCTTCGACATGGAGGGATTGGGCACCATGAATGGGACTTGATGCTGACCATCATTTCGCTGGTTCAGTTGAAAATCTTAAACCCGAGCCAGTCACTTGGATGCGACCACTCACGGCGCTCAAAGCGTATATTGAAGTGGTTTTGTCATCAGGTGCGAGAACGGTGACCGCGTCCCTGAAAACCGAGCAGGACGAGCTCCAGAATCGGTCGGCATTGCGTCATATCGCCAACCGTGCTTTTTCGCGAACCGCAGGGGCGCCTTTAATTCCGGGAAACCGTGTGCGCTTGCTCAGAGACGCTCAGGAAAATTATCCGGCGTGGCTGGAAGCCATCAGTCGGGCACAACAGCACGTTCATTTCGAAAGCTACATTATTTATGAAGACGAGACAGGACGCGAGTTCGCGGATGCTCTAATTGCCAAGGCGCGCGAGGGGGTCCATGTCCGGCTTATTTACGACTGGATGGGGGGCTTAGGTAAAACCTCATCACGGTTCTGGACCCGTCTCCGAACGGGTGGCGTGGAGGTGCGTTGCTACAACCCGCCTCGCTTCGATAGCCCCTTTGGCTGGCTATCGCGCGATCACCGCAAGATGCTCGCAGTGGATGGGAGTGTGGGCTTTATCACGGGCTTGTGTGTCGGCAAAATGTGGGTCGGTGATCCGAAGAAACATCTCGATCCTTGGCGTGACACCGGAGTTGAAGTTCGTGGCCCCGCCGTTTCACAAATCGAGGAAGCATTCGCGCAGATTTGGGCCTTGATGGGTGAGGCAATTCCCCAGTCTGAGTTGGGCAGCGGGGAAAACGAGGTTGCGGCCGGCAATATGGACATTCGGGTAGTGGCAAGCTTGCCTGCGACCGCCGGCATGATTCGATCGGATGAACTGCTGGCGGCACTCGCGCAAAACACTCTGTGGTTAACGGATGCTTACTATGCGGCAACCACCTCTTATGTTCAAGCTCTGAGGGCCGCCGCAATCGATGGCGTTGACGTGCGTCTTCTGGTCCCCAATGGGACGGACATCCCGATCCTCCTGCCATTATCCAAGGCGGGCTATCGGCCCCTGTTGAAGGCCGGTGTACGCGTGTTTGAATGGGCAGGCACAATGTTACACGCCAAGACCGCGGTTGCTGACGGACGCTGGGGCCGAGTGGGCTCCACCAATCTGAATATCGCAAGCTGGTTGAGTAATTGCGAACTAGATGCGATGGTTGAGAACGAACTGTTCGCGCATGAGATGGAAGAAATGTATCTCCAGGATTTAAAGAATGCGACGGAAATTGTCCTGGATATGAAACAGCGGGTGATCGCACCCGGGGAGCCGCGCCACTCGAGCCCAGTTCTCACAAGCGGCGGAGGAAGCACGGGACGCGCAGCAGCCGGGGCGATTCGGATCGGCAACGCGATCGGCGCAGCTTTCACCGACCGTCGTGTGATGGAACCCGTTGAAGCCCGCATCCTAATAACATTCGGATTTACATTGGCCGCATTGGCAATTCTCTTCGCGTTCTTTCCGCGCCTGCTGGCGTATCCGCTCGCAGTGCTGTTTTTGTGGATGCGCCTTGGCGCTACTTTACCGCGGCTACAAACTGCATCGTCAGGGAAAGCAAAAACCAAAGCCTCAATGATGAAGTGCGACACGCGCTGGAGAAGCTACACCGTTTCCAAGATCAATGCAGGAGAGGTAGGGCTGTGGCTTAGGCGAAGAAAGGGGTGGTCGGTGCGACCAGCGTCAATGGAGGAACTGCAAAAGGTTCCGCCGGCGCGACTGCGTACGTTCTTCCGCAAGCAGCGCTGTCACTATCCCGAACTGGTGGAGCGCCGCCTGGTCGGAATCCGGCAGGCGATGCCGGCGATTCGGGATCGGGCGGTGATCGAAGCCAAGAGCGCGGTGGTGAAAGTGAGCGCGCAAGTGATCCGAAGTCTCATCCGGGGGGTTGCGGATCTGGATCGCAAGATCGAGGAGGCGGCGGCAGCGCATCCGGATTTTTTCATTTTTGAGTCGCTCCCGGGAGCCGGGGCGGTGCTGGCGCCACGCTTGTTGGCGGCGTTTGGCTCGCAGCGGGAGCGTTACGCCAATGCCGAGGAAGTGCAAGCCTACAGTGGGATCGCGCCGGTTACGGAACGGAGCGGGAAAAAGAAGTGGGTACATTTTCGCTGGGCCTGTCCGAAGTTTTTGCGGCAGAGCTTTCACGAGTGGGCGGGGCATTCCATTGCTCACTCGCAATGGGCGCGAAGCTACTATCAACAGCAGAGGGAGCGGGGCAAGGCGCACCACGCAGCGGTGCGAGGTCTGGCCTTCAAATGGATTCGCATCGTTTTCCGTTGCTGGAAAGATGGGGTCGTTTATGACGAGAGCAAATATCTGGCCGCGCTCGCCAAACGAAACTCACCGCTCGCTGCGGTCGTCGGGACAATCCTGTGAAATCTTTGTGGATACCCTGTGAACAGTATCGCGAGGGAGATAAAAAAACTGTTGACAGACTTACTCAGATATCTGATTTGAACAGTTGACTCACGCCACGGCCTCTGTCGGTGTACATTGCAGGCATGAATCCTCACGAGTCGGCTATGGCTTCGCCGGACTTTTACTTGAGTTCAACTGACACCTATGGGCTTGAAATCGCACGGCGGGTTCGGGGAATTAAGCGCATTGCCATAGGCAAACGCGATGACGCTCTGCTTGCCGAGATCGACCCTCCCATTGCGGCTTGGACATCAAAGGAAAGCAATACAAGCATCGTGATACTTGCGACTAGGCACAAAGGATGTAGCCTGTTTCCGGTATCGGAGTGGCCGCTATCCGTGCATGTCGCTAAGCCGCTCGTTGAAAACGTGCAGTGCCGTGACCGCTTGGAATTGACGGAGGTACAGACCATTGCGTGGGCTGAGCTGTATGAAACGGAGCAGGATGCACTAAGGAAATAACGGACCGCGCAGTTTGTCGTTATTTTGGATAACCCTCAATGAGCGCTATGGCCTGATTTCGTCAACGATGCTTTCCAGCCCAAGAATCGCGTTGTCTAATTCCATGGCGCAGCCTTACAGTTGAAATCGCGCAAAGTGGGTATCCGCTTGACTCACCAGGCCCCAATGCCTAGTATGCGGGAATGGAAGACTATCCTCGGAACTTGAAGGAGTTCGATGTTCGATTCCGGAGTGAGGAGGCCTGCCGAGAGTATCTGTTGCAACTGCGCTGGCCGGATGGCTTTCGCTGTCCGCGCTGTGGGTGTCGAGAGAGTTCGCCGGTCAGGACGGTATTGCTGCGGTGTCGTGAGTGTCGGCATCAAACCTCGGTGACGGCGGGGACGATCTTTCAAGACACCCGCACTTCTCTGCGCTTGTGGTTTCAAGCCATGTGGTGGGTGACGACCCAGAAGAACGGGGCCAGTGCGTTGGGACTGCAACGGATACTGGGACTGAAAAGGTATGAGACAGCATGGACCATGCTGCATAAATTGCGCCATGCCATGGTAAGACCGGGACGTGATTTGCTCACGGGCAGAGTGGAAGTGGATGAATGCTACGTCGGCGGTCTGGAGGAGGGCTTGCCCGGCCGGCTCAATTTGGATAAAGCACTGATTGTCGTTGCCGCTCAAGAAGATGGACCCGGGATCGGTCGGATTCGGATGCGCCAGATTGTAGACGCTTCGGCAGCAAGCTTGATGCCCTTTGTGCAGAACTCGGTAGAACCGGGCAGCGTCATTCACACCGACGGCTGGCTGGGATATCTGCCCGTGGAGAGCAAAGGCTACCAGCACGAGGTCACGTTTCTAAAGGGAAAGAAGAAGACTCCATCGGAGCTGATGCCACGGGTTCACCTCGCGATCTCCTTGCTCAAACGGTGGCTGATGGGAACCCACCAGGGAGCGGTCAGTCATAAGCACCTCGACTACTATCTGGATGAATTCACTTTCCGGTTCAATCGCCGACGATCAAAGAGTCGAGGCAAGCTCTTCTTTCGCCTGGCGCAGCAAGCTGTGGCTGTCGATCCTGTTACCCGTCACCGGATAGTTCACCCGACCTCAGCGAAGGCCAAAGCCAAACCACAATCTGTGGGGTCTTGGTGAGTCAAGCGGATACCCACCTCGCGCAATTAGGAGGCAGACATGCAGATGCCAGTGGACACAATGGCCATCGATTACAGGCCGCCATGGGAGTCGAGGCTCTTTGTACTGTACCTGATAGTGGTCGGGGCAACAGCGCTTGTCAGGTCGATCAGCGTGGTTCGGCATCTCTGGTCTTCCAGACGAGTTTCAGCCCAGAAGTCGGTTGAGACGGGCGAAGGGGCGGAGAGAGAGCTTCTGTTTGCATGGGAGGTGTGCTTATCCAAAGTTCATTCGATAAAGCGAATGGTTTTCCTGACGCTGTTGTTGTCTGTACTTGTGGCCGTGTATGAGGTAAGAAACATTTTCTCCGAGATTGCTCTTAAACAACTCTTGGGGCCCTCTGCTGTCAGCGGCAGTGTGAGCGAGGTGCTGACGCTCTTTTGGCTCGGTGTTCTTGTCAGTGCGCTACTGTATGCGGCTTGTGCCTACTACGAAGGAGCGTTGGCACACCGAAGATCGTTCTGGAACCGGTTTGTAGAAAGGTGAAATCCGCAACCGGGCGACTGACGCCCCGTCTGGCTGTTGATAAATCGCCATTACACTCATCTTTCGATTACTGACGGATCGACCGGATGCGACCCGAACCGAAAGCAATCGAAATTTGAGTGAAATGGCCTGATCAACAGTTGTCGTTGGTGACATGGGTAATTCATAATCAACTTTGATCTTGGCGCACCCTAAAGACGGTAGATGAGAATTGCCAAAGTGATCGCCGTGATGTTGATAGGCCCGTTTGTCGGGTTAGTACTGGGTGCCTTCTTGGGCGGCCTTTTCCTTCCACCCAATCCTACTCCCGGAGACGGTTTTCTACCGATCCTCACAGGAGCAGCGGGTTTCATAGTCTTCGGTATTTGCTCTGTAATATACGCAGTCACGATATGGACTCGTCCGTCCGTTGCTCCCAAATGAGTGAAATGGCCTGATAGCGCCAGTTGACTCATGCCCCAGACTGTTATCTGATTAACTCCCGACGGTTTCCTGCGCGAAGGTCCGCCACACGCGCAGAAATAATTTTCCACCCACCCTCCTCCTTATGCAGGATCAACGTTGTACGCACATCCGCGTCACTCGGTGGTCCGATTGAGCCTGGTGCAAGAAGAGCGCGATCAAGAGAGGCGCGGTCGCCGTTTGTTCGCTGATATACGTCCACCCACACAACGTCGGGTGAAAGCCTATGAGCACTTTCCATAGCTGTGCCGAGTGGCCCGAATCTCGCAAAGAATCGACTGACCGCATTCTTAATGTTCGCAGGCCCAATAGCGTTTTCTCCAAGAGGTCCATCCCAGGTGCCATTGCCATCGAAGAGTGCAGCGTACACTTCCGCGTTCTGCACCTTTGATGCGTCTCGCAGTTGCGTAAGGAAGACTAACTCGCATTATTCATATATTTGAAGACAAAAGAAGCCTCCTCTGTTACAAACATGTTGACTAGACAATGTTTGAGCAACAAAAAAGGCTTCCTTAATGTCAGACGATAGCACAACACAGTGTTTATTGTTCCCAGGAATTTTTCGCAAGCCAATCGTTGCCCAGTTTGATCAGCGCGAGGGCAGTTCCGACGGCGGGGCTCTGCTGCTGAAGGCCGCGGATCGGCACTATGACTTGGTGGCCGGACTGAGTTCCTGCCTTCGAGATGATCGGCAAGCGGGCAAGGTCGATCATTCGTTGCGCGAGTTGGTGGCGCAGCGAGTATTCTCAATCGCCTGCGGCTACCCGGACGCCAACGATTCGGCCCGCCTGTCCGTGGATCCGATTCACAAACTACTTCTGGATCGCGATCCGATCGAGGGTCGCGACCTGGCTTCGCAGCCGACCTTGTCGCGTTTCGAGAACGGGGTTGGGGTCAAGGAACTCTATCGTTCGGGCCAGTTCCTGGCGGAGAGTGTGATCCGGCGCCACGCCAAGCGGCTGCGCCATCGCGCCTATCGCGTCACCATCGATCTGGATCCGACCGACGATCCCACGCACGGCGCGCAGCAGTTGTCGTTTTTCAACGGACATTACGACACCTGGTGCTACCTGCCGATGATGGGTTTTGTCAGCTTCAACGACGAAGCCGAACAGTATCTGTGCGCCGCGGTGTTACGGCCTGGCAACGTGGGAGCAGCGGTGGGCGCGGTCGCCATGCTACGGCGTTTGGTGAGGATGATTCGTCACCATCTTCCTGGAGTACAGATTCGGGTACGGCTGGATGGCGGGTTCGCGCATCCGGCCGTGCTCCAGTTTTTGGACGCCCAGCCGAAACTGGAATATGTGGTCGCGATGGCCAAGAATGCAGTGTTGAAGCGCGCCGTCGAAAGCGGAATGCGGCGAGCGCGCAAGCTCTCGCGGCGCAGCGAAAAGACCGAACATGTTTACGGGGAAGTCCGCTACAAGGCCGGGAAGTGGCCAGGGTTTCGCCGCGTCATCATCAAAGCCGAGGTCGTCCGCGCTGCCGAGAAGGACCCCAAAGACAATCCCCGGTTTGTCATCACCAACATGAAACAGAGTCCGCAATGGATTTACGAACGGGTCTACTGCCAGCGCGGGGACATAGAGAATCGGATCAAGGAGCTGCACGACCTCGAGATCGACCGCACCAGTTGCACCAGCTTCTGGGCAAACCAGTTTCGCGTCCTACTCACCGCTGCGGCGTACGTCCTGATGCAGGAGTTGCGC
Organism: uncultured Acidobacteriaceae bacterium; assembly: GCA_963710885.1. Lineage (GTDB taxonomy): Bacteria > Acidobacteriota > Terriglobia > Terriglobales > Acidobacteriaceae > Sulfotelmatobacter. The sequence continues at coordinate 201,120 of CAVQCF010000043.1, read as the reverse complement.
TTGCGAGCTGCCGGTACCGCTTGTGCCCGCGCTCAAGTTTGCATGTTGCGCGAACGACTGCTGAAGCTAGGCGCTCGAGTCTTGGTCTCGGCACGACGCGTCGTCGTCCATCTACCCGCTTCCTTCCCGTTTCTACCCGCCTTCCGTCGTGTGGCTCTGGCGCTCAGCGCGGCAACCGGCTAACTCCCTTTTCCGGTTTACCCACTCAACCGAAATTCCACCCCGACGACGGTCACGGCGCCCCTGTCTCTCCATCCGGCAACTTGAACATCCCGATCCTGGAACTCTTCGATTCCTTCGCTCCTTTGCTCGACCAACCCCAACTGTCCGGATTTACAACCCACTTTGAACCAATGACTGGGCGCTCGCGATGTCTTCACGAATAATCCGGGCTAAAGCGTCGCGTGTAGGCTGCGCTAGGCAGCACGCGCTCAGAAGAACTGAAATGCCGAGTAATGAGGAGACTTTCTTCATGGCGTAACCCCAATTCGAACGAAGTCTCAGCAGCTTCTCTGTCGTGCTAACAGTACTATACGATGCGCGCATCAGAGTTGGCGCGCCCAATAGTTGGCGATAAATCGCCATTACGCTCATCTTTCGATTACTGACGGATTGACCGGATGCGACCCGAATCGAAAGCAGTCGAAATTTGAGTGAAATGGCCTGTTCTCAACAGTTGATAGGCCGCTTTGCCATACTATCCGCGTGAAAAGAGGGTTGTGATGGCTTCCTGCTGACACGGGGTACTCCGACTGCGCATGACGTCCACTTTCGTGGACAGTCATGCTTCGCTCAGCACAAACTCTCAGGATGACAGAAGCTACTCTAGTCGGTCTGATCGCGTCGGCGAGCGATTTGGCGCACTCTTTCTTGCTGCTTCGGGTCTCGGATGCTGACAGCTCGAATCTTCGGTGCGGCCGTGGATTGTTTCGCGCGAAACTTCTCGGCGCTCTGAGATAACGAGGCGGATGTGAGAGGCGGTTGATGCTGGTTAATCGCCGCTGGCGCCTGCGAGGAGTGAATGGCCACCGTGTGTGGTGCGGGGTCGGTTGGCGTGTTTACAGCCCACGGGTCGTACCAGGTCGGATCGACTTCCTGCTGGCCATAGGCCGGGAGCAGCATGGTTGTAACTATCGCACCAAACAGCATTGCTATGAATGCTAGTATTCTGCGCGACCGGATGTCTCTTGATTGGTTCATTTGAAGCACCTCTGTGTTGGATTGATTTCGACCCGACGTAGTGGCAAGCGGCGGAAATCATGGTTGAGATATTGCGCCCGATTGCAGGAAGCGTCCATGGAGAGAGTCTGAAGCTATATGAAGCGATCTGAAGAATGATTCGAGCGCGTTGCGTAGGTTTCGGCGCGAGTGGAGACGGGCTGGCAGCGTCTCCACGTGCGGCGATTAGCTTTCAGGCTTTATTGGTGCAACGGCGGGTGACTTCGGGGTGCCTCGGGGATTTTCTGGATCCAGGCCGGCGGCGGTCATGATGGCTCGACCGAAGTCTTCCGGGGAAAGAACGAATGCTTCGGCTGGTGCCAGATTACTGGCTTCTTCTTCGACGGTGGGCGCGACGAAGCGATAGCCTCGGCCGACCACAGTCTGCAAGTACTGCGGCTCGTCGACATCATCTGCCAGAGCGCGGCGAACCTTGCGGATGGCGGTATTGATTCCCAGTTCGACGTCGACGAAGACGTCTTTGCTCCACAACTCGCGGGAGATCTGCTCGCGTGTGACCAGTTGCCCCCTCTTTTCGACCAAGAACATGAGCAACTGAAGCGGCAGGCCTTCAAGCCGAACCGGGATGCCACAGCGGCAGAGCTGAAAACGACCGTAATCCAGTCGGAAGTCGTCGAAGCGAACCTTCTTCTCCAGCACAGCACAACTCCTACGTCATCTGACCACGCCCAGTACAGCGGTTTCGCTGCGGAGACACGGCCAGACGAGTCTCTTCCTGGATCAGGAATTCTGTTCCGCCGGGCTCGCCCTGTTAAGCCCACTCAAACACACAATTGCACAGCTAGGTTACCCTTCGTACAAGAAACGGAACCTGTCAATTCTTACAGTTCCTAGCCATTCGTGTGCCGAATGTTGACGGAAAATCGCCATTACACTCAATGACCTTGCCTGCCACCTCTCAAGAAGTGCAAAATCCCACAGGGGCCCGCGCACAGTGCAGATTGCGCTTCGAACAGCTTGCAGTGAAGACTTCGTCTTTGCCCGCAACCTCTATTTCGAGACCATGCGTGGAATGATCGAACGCCTTTTCGGCTGGGATCAGACGCGGGAGGAGAGGAACTTCGCTGGGTTCTTCAAAGTTGAGGAAGTCAGGATCATCATCGCCGATGGACACGATGTGGGTTGGATTCAAGAGCAAGTTGAAGACAGGACGATCAACCTCGGCTCTTTTTACGTGATGCCCGCGATGCAAGGGCGCGGCATCGGGACGAAAGTTCTTGAGATACTTTTGACGCACGCCGCTGATCAATCAAAAGCCATGACGCTGGCGGTTGTAAAGATAAATCCCGCCCGCCATTTTTACGAGAAGCGCGGATTTCGGGTCACCCACGAAGACCGGCATAAGTTCTACATGAGAGCCTACCCAGGCGGACCTCGCCGGGACAACTGACGATAAATCCCCATTTCACTCATCGTCGAGGGTCAAAACGTGTAACGGCCTGATAGCGTCAGTTGAGGAAGATGCGTTATGCTGCGGGGTCTGATTGCACCGGATCAGTATCCATGAAACAAGCCATTGTCCTCAGGACAGACCTGCAAATGAGCACACAGGGAAATTGGCTGTTCAGGCTTGCCACGCCAGCGTTGCCGCTGTGCTTTGTGCTCGAGATGATGTGTTGGAACGTTGGGGGAGCGATGGTCAAACCAAAATCGCTCTTGCTGCGCATTCGTTAGCTGAGCTAGAAATCCTAAAGGCACAATGCGAAGCTACAGGGATTGTCCACGCAATGATCTCAGATGCAGGAAGAACTGAGTTAGCAGCCGGGACGGTTACCGCGCTTGCTATCGGCCCAGCCGAAGACAAGGCAGTCGACAGGATCACCGGCTCTATTCCGCTTTTGAAGTAGTTGGCGAAATTCGCGATATCGCATTGTAGGGGTTTTGAGCGTTATGGCCTGCTGCCGACAGTTATCTTGAAAACCCAAGCGGTACGGGTTCAGAATGAGTCGCATGATAGCCCTGACGCTGCTGCTTCTCGGTACGCCTGTTCTTATGATAGGCCAACAAAGTGTGCCTGTTGCCGAGTTGGTACAGCAATTCAAAACGAGTCGGGTCTTCTGGCAGCAGTTTGAGGTGGCGGAGAAACTTGCGAAGAGCCGTGATCGTGCTGTTCTTGAGCAACTCGAAACCTACTTGAAAGATGAGGACAGACATGTGCGCGGAAACGCTGCGTTTGTATTCGCGGCCTTAGGCGACGACCGGGGATTTGGGGTTATTGCTAGCATTCTGAAGGACCGAGCGGACCGTCCAGAAGGACAAGGCATGCCGGGTGGCAATTGGTCTGTGCCAGCACAAATCGCAAGTGATCGCTATTACGCGGCACACCTGTTTGGAGACCTGAAGGATTCACGAGCTGTGCCTATCCTTATCCCACTGCTGCACGATGCTGAGGTTAACTCGATTGTTCCTTGGTCCCTTGGGCAGATCGGGGACAAGTCCGCAGTTCCTCCTCTCATTCAGACGCTTCATGATGCCAGTCCAGACATGCGGGTCCTCGCCATTTACGCTCTTGAGGCATTGAAAGCAAAGGAATCTCTCCCGCAACTGCGGCTCTTGGTTAACGACGAGGACAAAACAAATTTTGACGGCCTAGTGACGGTCGCGGAAGCGGCCAAGAAAGCCGTGGCCGCATTACAGGCACTACCTTGAACAACCCGGATTCCGAAGCCCTCTTGGCAGTTGTTGAAAAATCTCCATTACGCTCACTGACCTGTACGGTGTCAGTTCTGGTGTCAGTCCGTTCTGAGATTTCCTGCGTCTCTCTGCATTTCCCTGCACTGAGCTGGATGGCTAAGCCTTTGTGTTTGCAGGACAATGCAACTTGATGCGCTTAGTTAGGTGCGCAACCAGCGGATGAGATTAAGAGTCAGTTGTTGCACGAGTATCGTTTTCTTCCTCCAGATTCACCACGAACCATATCGAGACAACTCCCTCCCCAGCAAATCGATCTGTACGAGACAAGATTTTCCATTAACGGCCCTTCCCACGCGGTAGACATTTCCGGGTTGCCAACACATCGCGAGTCCGTGCGCACGCGAGATCTCATTCACCTCGGAAGGCGTAAGATCTGCTCCGCGAACCCCGTTTGATGGTGAAACAGGTCGTAAGATTGCCGACGATGCCGCAACTAGTCCGGGGAACGTCGTGGCCTTCTTAGGTTGTCGTACCGCGGGGGGCGCGTGGGAAATGGGTTGCGACGTTGTTCGCTTGTAGTACGTAGCAATCAGTCTTCGAATAAACAGTCCACGATCGAGACGATTAGCGCGATAACATTCTGCCTGGTGAGCACTGATGTCCAGCTCTTCCGGATCCAGCCAAAATGATTTTTGTAAGAATCCGATGCCCGGATCGGGTGCAAGCGGCTTTTGTTGATGCTCCCAGAAGAGCAGATAGACCTCCACTTGTTTAGTGGAGGGCAATTCTTCCTCGGGCCAATCCGGCATTCGTACGGGAACGGCCTTTTTCACTTTCGATCCTCTTCTTTGCAATCCCAACCCTGTGGGGCACCACAAACTAGCAGTTTTCTCCCCCTCTGGAGCACGTCGTCCTATCCCATTTCCAGAAAACTGCCACACTACCTATCCCAATCCATAGCATCCCAAGCCTCTTTGTTCCCTCATGTTGCATGGGTTTGGTACTAAGAGGTTAAGGCAATGGTTCTTGCGATTCGCGAGTTGATGCCTGGAGGACTACCCTGCAACTCGAACTGAAATGGAGTGCGTGGCGCCGACCGATACTGAGAGGCGAACCCGGTAGCGCCAGTTCTGATTTTATTGGAACAAATTGGAACAACTTCTGGGTTATGAGCGAGGGCAAGTGATTGAAAACATGGTGGCCAGGGACGGAATTGAACCGCCGACGCCAGCCTTTTCAGGGCTGCGCTCTACCCCTGAGCTACCTGGCCACGTTTCGAAACCCGCTGTCCGCGGGCTGCGAGGACTGTTCGCTTCACGCTGATTGTGTCGGGATTCGCAACCGAACGAAACTACTCCAATGCCGGAAGCGTGCGGAACGAACTCGATTATAACAACCGCACGGATTTCCCTCAACGCGCAGCGCGCGATTTTCTTTACTGAGAAATAAGGACGCCACGGATTTCACGGCTCGATCACCGAGATTCGCGAGAGAAATATCCGTGACAGTCCGTCCAAATCCGTGGCTGAGATCCTATCCCGCGAAACTCTTTACGAACTCCACCAGACTGCGCAGAGCTATGCCCGACGGTCCCTTGGCGATCCACGGCTTTTGATCTTCCATCCAGGCGGTGCCCGCGATATCGAGGTGGATCCACGGAGTTTCTTCGGCGAATTCTTTCAGGAACATTGCAGCTGTGATGGCGCCGCCCCAGCGTCCGCCCGAATTGACGATGTCGGCGATGCCCGAGCGAATCTGCTCTTTGTACTCGTCGTCCAGCGGCATGCGCCACATCTTTTCGCCGGCCTTCGCGTTCGCAGTGTGGAAGCGGCTGTACATGTCGTCGTCGTTCGCGAAGATCCCCGCGTTGTTGTAACCGAGCGCGACCACGACCGCGCCAGTCAGCGTGGCAGCATCGACCAGATGCGTGCAGCCGAGTTGGCGCGCGTAGAACAAGCCGTCGGCCAGCACAAGTCGGCCTTCGGCGTCGGTGTTGATGATCTCAATCGACTTGCCCGACATTGCAATCTGCACGTCCCCGGGCTTCTGCGCTTTCCCGGATGGCATATTCTCCGTCGCGCAAACGATGCCGATGACTTTGACTTTCGGCTTTAGCAGGGCGATGGCGCGCATGGCGCCGATCATGGTCGCGCCGCCGGCCATGTCGTATTTCATCTTCTCCATGCCGTCGGCGGGCTTGATCGAAATGCCGCCGGTGTCGAAAGTAATTCCCTTCCCCACCAATCCCAGCACTGGCTTCTCAGGTGCGCCGGCGGGTTCGTAGCGCATGACGATCAGAGCGGGTGGTTCGTCGGAACCCTGCGCGACGCTCCAGAATGCGCCCATCTTCAATTCTTTGATTTTGTCGGCCGCCGTAGACTTCGCATTTCAAGCCGACTTCCTGCGCACATCTTCTTGGCACGATCGGCGAGGATCGTGGGCGTCATGCGATTGGAAGGTTCATTCACCAGATCGCGCGTAAAGTTCTGCGATTCGCCGATGACTTGCGCTTCGTTGGCTGCCTTTTCCAGAGCAGACTTGTCGCCGCTGGCGATGATGGTGAGGGCGTCAATCTTCTGATCCTTGCGGTCGCTACGATAGTAGTCGGGATCGAAGTTTCCCACGTAGCGCACCTTCCACAATGGCGCGCACCGCTTCTTCCGCTGGAATGCTCGGCGGAGCGATGAAAGCAAAGCTGCGAATTCCGCGCGACTTCAGCGCGCGAACGGCCGCGCCGGCGATGCGGCGCAAGTCGTAGCTCGAGAAATTTTTCGCGCTGCCACCGGAAACCAGAAGCAGGCGCTTGGCCATCAGAGTGACCGGCCGGTGCATCAGGTTCGTTTCGAACGGCTTGCCGGCGACTTCGCCGCTGGCCAGCAGGTCGGCCGCGACCGACTGCACGGCGGGATCGCTGGTGGCAACTTTGAGTTGCGGCTTCTTGTCTTTCTCCTTGACGTTGGCAGCAGCCTCGGCGTGGTCGAGCACCACGGCGACCAGCGATTCGGTTTCGAGTTCGGCGGGGTAGAGAGAGAAATTGTCGTCTTCATAATTGTTTTGCAAGTATCGATTGAATGATTCCAGTATCGTCGGCGAGGAGGGAAAAGCGCAAGCGCCAACCAGCTGTAGCGTCGACTCGGGAGATCACAGAACTGTGCGGCAGAACAGCCGTCTCCTGCTTACTTCTTGGGGGCGAGACGCTGTAGACGGATGAAGCGACCAAGTATTTGCCTTCATCATTATTAATGGAGTCCAGATCGAACGAATGGTCATGCGACCCAGGACACACCCGCTCTCGGAAGTAATACACCTTCCCTTTTTCCGGCGTGAAACTAGCCATCTCAAAGGCTTGAGAACGCGTGTCCAGGCGCGATTAAGGTCGGATGACCTGCAGCCGCTGGTAGCGGCCGAGCGCCTGCGATATGATTCAAAGCCGCAGCCCATACAGGTGAGGTTTTTCATGCAGATTCGCTGGAAGATTGTCTTCTTGATCGCCGTGTTGGCTCTCGGACTCACCTCTCTCCTCAATCGGAAGACGGCCACGGCAGCCGCTCCGCAGGCGGCCTCAGCCGTCAAAGCTCCTCCGGCGGCGCAGGAACGCGAAGGATGCTCCATCCTCGGGAATCTCCATCCCCGACACCACGCTGGCTATCAACTCCGACAAGCCCATGTCGGAGCGCGTAGTGCATTATGAGATCGACGCGAAGTACGACGCCGACCAAACACATCGTCGATGCCACCGAAGTGCTCACCTATCACAACCTCACCGGGCAGGCGCTTGACCACTTCCCTTTCCATCTTTATCAGAACGCCTTCCAGCCCAAGGCAACGTTTGTCGCGACTCCAAGCTCATGGGCAGCCGCGACACTGGCTACGAGAAGTGGGAAGACAAGTATTACGGCTCGGAAGACATCAAGAGCATCGAAGTGGTGGGCCAGGGAGATCTGACTTCGCAACTGCAGTTCATCGCGCCCGACGATGGCAACAAAGATGACAAGACCGTGGTTGACCTGCAGCTGGCTAAGCCGATCGCGCCGGGCGCGTATGTCCAGTTCAAGATCGCATTTCAAACCAAGTTTCCCGAGACCCAGGCCCGTTCCGGATGGAAGCGTGATTTCGTGCTCGGCGGCCAGTGGTTTCCCAAAGTAGGCGTGTGGTGGCATGGAGCCTGGAATTGCCACCAGTATCACAATACGACCGAGTTCTTCGCCGACTTCGGCGTCTATGACGTGAAGCTGACGGTCCCGCAATATGAAGTCGTCGGCGCCAGCGGAGTGCATGGTCGACGAAAAGAACAATCCGGACAATACGAAGACTGTGACCTATCACGGCGACGACATCCACGACTTCGCATGGACCGCCAGCCCGCGCTACAAAGTGCGCGAGAGCATGTACCAGTCGCAGATGGGTCCGATCAAGCTGCGCTTCCTGATGCAGCCCGCGCACTGGAGCCAGGCCGAGCGCCACGAAAAGATCACGCGCGATACGCTCGATCGCTTCGAGAAATTGTACGGGCCGTATCCTTACAAAACTCTGACGGTGGTCGATCCCGAGCCCGATTCGGCGGCCGGAGGAATGGAGTATCCAACTTTCATCACCGGCGACTCGAGCTGGTTTATGCCCGACGGCTTCTACCTGGCGGAAATCGTCGTGGAGCACGAGTTCGGCCACCAGTACTGGTACGGCATGGTAGCCACTAACGAATTTGAAGACGCATGGATGGACGAAGGCATCAACAGCTATACCGAAGTGAAAGTGCTGGATTCGATCTTGGGCAAGAACACTTCCGTCTTAAATATGGCGGGCGCAACGGCCGGCGAACGCGAAGATTCAGAGACTTAGCTATATCGGCGTGGCCGATCGCGACCCCATGGCGCAGCAGGCCTACGACTATTCCACTTCCAACTCCTATGGCGGCATCACCTATGGCAAAACCGCCAGCGTGCTGCTCACCCTGGAAGGCATCATTGGCGAAGACACGATGGCGAAGGCGATGCATACGTATTTCATGAAATACCGCTTCACCCATCCGACGAAGGAAGACTTCCTGAAAACGATCGAGGAAGTATCCGGCAAAGATCTGCGCTGGTACTTCGACCAGGCTGTCTACGGGTCGCAGGTGTTGGATTATGAAGTGCTGAGCGTCAACTCCTTCCCCGTGAACTGGTACGAAGAAAAAAAAGACAAGAAAGCTGCGAAGAAAGGCGAGAAGGACGACACGCTCTACCAGTCCTACGTAACGCTGCATCGCAAGGAAGATTTCGTAATGCCGGTCGAAGTGGAGATCACCTTCGATAACGGCGAGAAGGTGCGCGAGCATTGGGATGGAAAGAGCCGGTGGACACGATTCGCTTATCAAAAGAAGGCGAAGGTCGTGTCGGCCGAAATTGATCCCGACCATACCGTGCAGATCGACCGCAATGATTTCAACAACAGCTTCGTAGTCGAAGGCAACCGCAAGCCAGCGCACAAACTCGCGAACTACTGGCTGTTTGTGACGCAAATCCTGAGCCAGGCCCTGGGATGGTGGGCGGTATGAGAAGGGGTCACCTCCGCGATTGTGATGCGTCTTCTTCGAACAATATCGATTCGCAGATTGCATTGAGGATAATTACGCATGAGTGAGCATAAAAGTCTTTTGAGCAGCGGCTTGGGAATGGTATTGCACAACAAGCGTTATATCGTCTGGTTCTATGTGCTGAATCTCTTGCTCGGCTTGTTCGGTACCGTCGCGTTCGTCAACCAGGCTGGAACGATTTTGGACCACAGCCTGCATTCTGACCGCCTGGTGCACGGCTTTTCGGTGACGGCGCTGATCGACATGTTCGCGCGGCCGGAGTTTGGCCCGACCATGGCTTCCCGAGGGCCAGCAATGTTTTTTGCGGTACTCTTCCTGCTCGCAACCGCTCTGTTTCTGCCCGGAGTTTTTCAGGGATACGCCTCGACTTACCGCTTGCCCCGGGAGGACTTCTTCCGCGCCTGCGGTCGGAATCTGTGGCGGTATATCCGGCTCCTTCTGATTGCCGGCATTTTGATGACAGTCGCGACCATCGCACTGTTTGCTCTGCACGGGGTGCTGGAGCGCAAAGCCGCGGAGAGCACCAACGAACTGCTCTTGCCCGAGGTGCAGTTCATCGGACTGTTCGTCATCTTTCTGATCATGACGATCTTCCGCATCTGGTTCGATCTCGCCGAAGCGGACGTTGTGCTGAGCGATCAGCGCGCGGTGCGCAAATCAATCGGCGCTGGCTTCCGTCACACTTTCCGCGGTCTGGGGCGTCTGCTCACGAGCTACTTGGTCGCTGCGATTGTCGCGGCAATCATCCTTGTCGGCGGAATCTGGATGTGGATGAAGCTCGTCCCGTCAACCAGTGTGGCAGGGGCATTCCTAGTCGCCCAGTTCACTCTGATTTTGTTGTTGATCCCGCGCTTCTGCCAGCGGAGCGTCGCCGTCTCGTACTGGCAGCAGCGCATGCTGGTGCCTGTCGCGCTGGTGGAACCTGTAGTTCCGCAGCCTGTTCCGGTTGCGGTCGCCGAGCCCATCATTCCGCCGATCACCCCGCCGCCCACTCCCGAGGGAACGTAGCAGCCCAACAGTCAGTGCGATTTTGCGGACATCGGATCCGGCTCAGGTGTGGTCTCCCCTTTCTGGCCGAGGTCCAGGCCGAATTTCGGTTCGGACCGCGTCCCCGTCACCTTGAACGGCAGTTCCGTTCCCGCACCGTGCTTGCTGAAGAAAGGATCCACCGGCTTGAGCAGCACCGATTTCCATCCCGTCATCACCTGCGAGAGTTTCGCATCGAGTTTCGCGGTCCCGTGGAAATCGAAGATGTCGCCGTTCAGACTGTATTGGCCAGTGACATCGGCATGCGTCCCTGGCACGGCAAAGTGCAGCAGCGAAAATGTGAACAGGCCTTCGTCGAGCCGGAAGACGCCGCCGATTTCTGACGGTACTCCCACTTCGGCGTGCTCCTTTGCCTGTTTGGGCGCGCCCCGGCTGCGCAGACTCAACGCGTCAATCTTCTCCTGAATCTTTTCATTCGAAAAAAGTCCGGCAGCAATCTTGAAGGTGCCGGCGAGCTTCAAACGGTTGGCGACTTGCTCAGCTCCGGGAACGATACTCATCTTCGCTTGCATCACAACTGGTCCACTCAGGATGGGAGGATCGGTCTTGACGCCCAATTGCAGAAGATCCTCGACGCGTGCGTGATCCATTACCACACTGAGTTCGATGTCATGGCCCTTCGGATTCCGCGTGCGAATCACTTTGCCCCGCGCCGTGAACGACGAATGTAGGAATCGCGCCTTCACCGGCTCAAGATAAGTATCGCCATCGGTGCCGTCGACAATGGCATGAAAGTCGGTGTGCAACGCCACCGGATGGCCGCTCGTGTCCAGCCGGAAATCGGGCGTATCGGTCGCGCCCGAGACTTCAATCTTTCCCAGGCTCCCCCTATATTTCCCCGTCGATGAGAGCATGCCGCCGATTCCTGGCAGCGTTCCGAGATCAGCCTGGGTGAAAGAGTAATCTCCTGCAACCGACGTTTCACGCGGAGCGTCCTCGCGGAACGGACCGAATGAGCCCGTCGACTTGATGTTTCCCGTCGGCTTGGGGTTTACCAGCGTGGCATCAAATCGCAACGGCTGGCCGGGTCCGATTTCTTTCATATCCAACTGGCTGATCTGAAAAACCAGAGGCTCCTTGCCCGGCTTGTACGTATTAATGACGAGTTGCGTATCTTCGCAAACAAATTTGTCCACGAAGATCGTCATCCTCATCTTGTCGATCTTCTTGCCAGAGCTGTCACGCATTTCGCTCAACCGCCGTTGGTCTTCTCTGGGCGGTATGTTCAGCTCCATGCCTCTCACGTAAACGGTCGCCACATGCATCGGGGAACGGAACAGGCCTGCCAGCCCGGTATGAAAACGAAATCCCTGAATGCTGATCAACGCCTGCACGCCGGATTCGGTCGGGTTGGGATCGGTGGGGCCGAAAACCTTCAGCCCCTTGCCGGAAACGTTCAGGCCATCGCTCAGCCCCACGTCAAGCTCTGCCAATTCCACTTTTGTCCTGAAGCGAGCGGAGAGAGTTTCGATGACGCGGGCGCGCAGGATGGGTTGGGCATGGGCCAGCAAATGACGAGCTTCCAGGACCACGGCGAGGATGGTTAATACCACGAGCAGTCCAGCGATCCAGGGCCATCGCCGACGCCGTTTCTTGCCGGGCATCACCACGAAAGCTTGCGGAGAGGAGGAGCGATCCGGTTGTCTCGAGGCAGACGCACCCATGTCTTCTATAGGGCACGATGCAGTGTGGTCGCGTCAATCGGGTCATCCCTGTAAGATCCCGCCCGAAACGCTGGCTCCCAGGCACTCGGAGGTCACAGGACGGAGGTCACGGGGCCGAAGTTACGGAGAATAAGATCGAAAAGTCTCACAGCAGAACGATCGTGATGCCTTGATTGCGCCGCCCCAGGTCGGAATCGCTCTTCAAGGCCGACTCTGTCTGCAACAAACGCCACGTCGCCTCATCGGACTTTGACCAGTTCTCTCCGAAAATGCAGCCGCGAATCTGCCCGCCCTCAGTCAACTCGTGCAGGCGCTTCTGCACGGCGATTCGGATATCGCCTCCCGCTCCCGTCGATCCGTACCCGTGGACCAATTTGAGCGGCGAGCGCCGCTCCTGCCGCCCAAGCGCGATCGCCCGCTCCAACCGCTGCAACGCTTGCGCAACTGTAGGCATGTCGGACTTGAGGTTGACGGTCTTCATGGGGTCGCCTCTCAGCCCGAAGTCGCTATTTCCTGTTTCTTCCCCGCGCCACCGCTTCCCGGGCTTCCTTGTCGGCCGTCCGACGCCGCTCCGTCTCGCGCTTGTCCCACAGCTGCTTGCCCTTCGCCAGAGCCAACTCGACCTTGACTCTGCCATTCTTGAAGTACAGGCGGGTCGGGATCAGGGTTAGACCCTTTTGCTGGGTTTTCCCGATCAGTTTGCGGATCTCTTCGCGATGCATCAGCAATTTGCGGGTGCGGAGAGGGGCGTGATTGAAGATGTTGCCGTGCTCGTAGGGCCCGATGTGGGCGTTCAGCAGCCAGACCGCGTCGTCCTTCACCAAACCGTAGGAGTCCTTGAGGTTGGCCAGGCCGCCCCGGACCGATTTGACCTCGGTTCCGGTCAGAACCACCCCGGCCTCAAATTTTTCCAGCAAGAAGTAGTTATGTGAAGCGATCCTATTAACGGCGGCGTCTCGGTCACCGGAGGCGGTCGGGTCGCGGCGCGGGGATTTCTCCGGGTTGGGCTTGGTCTGGTGGGTGGATTGGCGGGCCATGGGGTGGATTTTATCTTAACAGCAGAATGACGTGGGTCCTCAGACCTCAAGCGTCAGATTCGCGGTTCAGCACGCGCTGGGGTCGAGGCCCGATGCCCGCGCTCCAAGGTCCGGGCTTCGACACCCAGTAGTCCTACGACCAAAGAGTATAACTCCCGTGTGCACAAGCACTTCGGGAGCCGGAAACAGCGATGCTATAATCGCCTCACCGAATAGTTTTTTCGTGCATTGGAGTGGATTTTCCGCGCAAAAAATCCAACGGGAACGCGCCGAAGACGTGGGAAAGCTGCTTGCCCGGCGAACGACCGTAATGAAATAAAGAGGATCATCTCGTGAGGATTATCGAATGAGACGCCTGATGCGCCCGGCACTACTGCTGTTGCTGGTCGCGGTTGCCACGCTCCCCGCCATCGCCGACAAAGCCAAAGATCTCTACGCCAAAGGTCAGGACGCCGAGGCTCGCCAGAAGTACGAAGCGGCCTACGATTTCTTCAAGCAGGCCTACGACCTTAAGCCCAAAGACCTGCGCTATCGGGCCGCCTTCGAACGTATCCGTTTCGAAGCTGCGGCCTCCATCGTGCACAACGGCCAGAAACTGCGCGACGAAGGCAAGTTCGACGAGGCCGTGGCTGAGTTTCAAAAGGCGCTGGCCATCGATCCCGTCACTGTTCATCGCCAAGCAGGAACTCAACCGCACCGCTGAAGATGATCAACGACCAGCAGAATCCTCCGCCGCAGGCCGCCGGGCCGCCCGCCGGCTTGGAGCGCAGGATTCACGACGCTCCGGGGCCGGTCGAACTCGCTCCCATCTCGAACATCCCCATCACGGTCAAGCTGACCGACAAGTCCGACACCGTTTACCGCACGATCGGCCAATTGGCCGGAATCAATGTGCTGTTTGATCCCGATTACCAACCCAAGCCCATCAAAGTTGAACTGAACGGCGTAACGCTGGAAGAGGCGCTGGAAATCACGGCGCTTGAGTCGAAGACCTTCTGGCGCCCGGTCACGCTGAATACGATTTTCGTGGCGACAGGACAATCCTGCCAAGCGCAAGGAACTGGAACAGAGCGTCCTCAAGACTTTTTATCTTACGAATCTCTCGGCTCCCACCGAACTGCAGGATGTGGTGAATGCGATTCGCGCCGTGCTGGATGTGCAGCGCGTGCAGCAGTTGCTCTCGCAAAATGCGCTGGTCGTGCGCGGGACTCCCGATCAGATCGCGCTGGCGGAAAAACTGGTAGAGGATCTCGACAAGGCGCGTCCGGAAGTCATCGTCGACATCGCAGTCATGCAGGTCAGCAAAGACAAGTCGCGTACGCTGGGATTAAGTCCGCCAACCAGCGCCACGGTTACCCTGCAGGACAACCTCAACTCGACCACGACCACCACCGGTACGACCATTCGGAACCGGTGGAACCGTAACCTCCAGCACCGGAACTACTGGCATCAACCTGAACACTCTGGGCAACCTCAACGCCACCAACTTCCAGGTCGCGATTCCCTCCGCCAACCTGTCGGCAGTGATGAGCAACAGCGACACCAAACTGATTCAGAATCCGCAGATTCGCGCGCTGGATGGGCAGAAGGCCTCGCTGAAGATCGGCGACCGCGTGCCGGTTGCCACCGGATCGTTCCAGCCCGGCATTGGCGGCGTCGGCATCAACCCGCTGGTGAATACGCAGTTCCAGTATCTCGACGTCGGCGTCAATATCGACATTACGCCGCACGTGCACGCCAACGGCGAAGTCACGCTGAAGATCACGCATGGACGTTTCGGCCGTGACCGGCCAGTCCAACATCGGCGGCATCAGCCAGCCCATCATCGGGCAGCGGAAGATCGAACATGAAATTCGCCTGAAAGACGGCGAAGCCAATCTGCTGGGCGGAATCATGGAAGACCAGCAGACGAAGTCGTTGAGCGGCATTCCGGGACTGGCGCAGATTCCGATCCTGAAGTACCTGTTCGGGCAGACCACGCAGGACCACTCGGAAAACGAAATCGTCTTTGCCATCGTGCCGCACATCATCCGAGGCACCGAAGTAAGCGAGATCAATCAGCGGGCCATCGATATTGGGACCGCGAATACGATCGAATTGCGCCGTCCGAGCAAACCGCAGACCGCACCGGCTGAGGCGCCATCGCAACCGGCGACGCCGTCGATTCAGCCCCTGGGAAACCCTGCGCCAGCCACACCGCCACCGGCACCGAATCCGGCTCCATCCGGTACGGCCAGCTTCCTGTTTGATCCGCCAACCATTCAGGCGGCAAAGGGCGGCACATTCATGGTCAACCTGCTGCTTTCCGGCGCCCAGAACGTCCATTCCGTGCCCGTGCAGTTGAACTACGATCCGAAGATGCTGCAGCTGGTTAATGTGTCAAACGGCGGATTTCTCTCGCAGGATGGCCAGATCGTAACCCTGGCTCATCGCGAGGATGAAATGGTCGGACAGTCGCAGATCACAGCATCGCGGCCACCCGGCGTGGGAGGAGTCTCCGGCCAGGGCGCCGTGGTCACGCTCACTTTCCAGGCGAAGGCAGATGGCCAGACTCCACTGACAATTACTCGCGGCGGAGCGCGCGATCCCGGCTTGCAGGCCATCACGGTCAACGGCGCGCAGGCGTCGGTCACGATTCAGTAGAAGCCGGTGGGCGGCTGCGTTGGGCGGTCGCTTGTGAGTGGCGGCTTTTGGGTGATCGCATTTGGCTCACGACTTTTGGGAAGCCACTCTTGAGCTGGCCGCGTTGAACTGGTCGCTCTTTGGGGAAGCCGCTTTGGGGTGGCGCAGCGCTTTGAGCGCTGCTGTCAAGCTTTTTCCCTGTTAGGGCTTTAGCCTCTGACGGGTGTAAGAGCTGAGAGACCGAGCTTAGAAATGACGTTTCATCGATTCCATCACGGGCCGAACGCGAAGCCTGAGCGGGGTTTTACGCTCATGGAATTGATCATCGCGACGACCATCATGTCGATCCTCACGCTGATGGCTCTGCCTCTGGCGCGCGTCACCATTCAGCGCGAGAAGGAAAAACAACTGCGCCAGGCGCTGTGGGAAATGCGCGACGCCATCGACCGCTACAAAGACGCCGCCGACCTGAACATGTTTCAGACCAAAGTCGACGCCCAGCACTATCCCCCGACGCTGGAGGATCTGGTCAAAGGAATCGAAGCACAAGGCGGCAAGAAAATCCGTTTTCTGCGTTCTATCCCGACGGACCCCATGACCAAGAGCAAAGAGTGGGGGCTGCGCTCGATGCAGGACGATCCGGACTCTGACTCCTGGGGCGGACAGAGCGTGTTCGATGTCTACACCAAATCGGAAGGCACCGCGCTCGACGGAACGAAATACAAGGACTGGTAATGCTACAGGGCGTGAATAACTTGGGGCACAACGCGAACAGATTGATCGGTCGCTCGTCCCTCCGCGCGTTAGCCCGCCGCCGAAAGCACAGCAACGCCAGTGGTTTTACGCTCCTTGAGATGATGATTGTCATCAGCATCATCATCATTTTGATGGCCGTCGCCATTCCCAACTACAACCGCACCGTCATTCAGTCGCGCGAGTCCGTTCTGCGATCAAACCTGAGCACGTTACGCAGCGTCATCTCGCAGTACACCCTCGACAAGCAAAAAGCTCCTCAGTCGCTCGACGACCTCGTCCAAGCCGGCTACCTGCGTCAGATTCCCGTGGATCCCATGACTAAAGAAACCAACTGGGAAGTCGTGCAGGAAGACGTGATCATGGCGGTCGACCAGCAGGAACCCGGCATCACCGACGTGCACTCGGCCTCGAGCGGCGTCGCCACCGACGGCACTGCCTACAGCACCTGGTGAATCCAGACCTGCCGTTGCCTGGATCAGTGCAAGTCCATCGCTTTCAGCGCCAGACCACGAGCTACCGAAGTAAATTCGTTTCCTCCTCGAATTCCCTTCTTTCCGAATCGCGTTTCAAAGATTCTCCGAACCGCTAGCACAAAGGAAGAGCCGCCGGTGAGGAAGACCCGATCGACATCTTTGGGCAAAACCCCCGACGAAGTAAGTAGCGAATCGACGCACGCAGCGATCTGCCCGAGTTCCTCAGAAATCCACTCCTCGAAGGATACTCGTTCCACCACCGCTGCCAGATCCACAGACCCGTCCGAAAACTCGAATCTGGCCAGAGCGGCTTTCGACAAGTCGCTCTTAACTTTTTGCACGGCGCGGTGGAGGTGAAATCCAAGATCTTCTTTGATGAAGTGAATCAGCGCTCCGATCTTCTCCGGTTCGAGCGACTGCGCGTGAACGCCTCTCAGCATCTCCAGCACGTCTCTGCCCCTCAATAGCGACAGATGGTGCCAACGCTCCAGCTTGATGTAAACCCAGTTTGGAACGGTCAGGAGCTTGCCCAGTGAACGCAACTGCGATCCCGCTCCAAGAGCGGGAGATACGAGGTGCCTGATGATCTTCGCATCGAAGGCATCCCCTGCTACGCCCACTCCGGCATTACCGACGATGCTGCCCGAGACTCTATCCCTTCGAACGGTTGGACCAACGTGAACCAGAGAGAAGTCGCTCGTACCGCCCCCGAAATCTCCAATGAGAATGAGCTCGTCGTGATCGAGCGTGGACTCGTAATAGTGTGCCGCTGCGATCGGCTCCATCTCGAACTGGACGGACTCGTAGCCAGCAGAGTCGAATGCCGATCGAAGTCGACCCTCCGCATAAATATCATCTTCATGGTTCTCTGCTCCGACAAAATGAACCGGCCTGCCGACTACGGCAGACTTGATCTTGATCCCAAACTGATGTTCCGCCTTCTCTCGCAGGTCCCTCAAAATCCTTGCGATCAGATCTTCAAGCGTGTGCCTGCGGCCGAAAATCTCGGTGCTATGAAGGTTGCGACTGCTGAGGAATGACTTGAGGGATTGGATCAGTCGACCTTTCACGTCCGCGGCAAGATATTGCTCAATGGCCTCAGGGCCGGTCCATGACTTCAGAGTATTCACTCCGCCCTCCTTCACCCGCTGAAGATAGAGCAGTGACCGATAGGCATCAGTCAGGCCCCCCAAAGATGGGAACTTGGCAAGCTGAACCTCCCCTGAGCGCTCGGCACAGGCGATGGAACTGTTCGTCGTCCCAAAGTCGATGCCGATTGTGCCTTTGCTCTTCATCGTCTCGCGATCCTTCCTGCGCCAATGCTAGTGAGGTCAGGGTCCGGTATCAACCCAATTTGTACTGGCCCGCGCGGAGAAGTACCATCTAACCATGCCCGTTGAGACCGAAATTCAGGCTCCCGCATCCATTCGCGCGCCGCGCGGCAACTCCATCTCCTGCAAAGGCTGGCAGCAGGAAGCCGCCATGCGGATGCTCATGAACAACCTCGACGAAGAGGTCGCCGAGCGCCCGAAAGATCTTGTCGTCTACGGCGGAACGGGCCGCGCCGCGCGCAGTTGGGAAGCCTACCGCGCCATCGTCGCGACGTTGAAGACTCTTGCCAACGACGAGACCTTGCTGGTGCAGTCCGGCAAACCCGTTGGCGTTTTCAAGACCCACGACCACGCTCCACGAGTGCTCATCGCCAATTCGAATCTCGTCGGACACTGGTCCAACTGGGAAAGGTTCAACGAGCTCGAGCGTGCCGGACTCATGATGTACGGCCAGATGACCGCCGGTTCGTGGATTTACATCGGCTCGCAAGGAATTGTGCAGGGCACGTTTGAGACATTTTCTGCTGCGGGCGAAAAGCATTTCAGGGGCGACCTCGCCGGAAAACTGATCGTCAGCGGTGGCATGGGTGGAATGGGCGGAGCCCAACCGCTCGCAGCGACCATGACGGGCGCGGCTTTTCTCGGAATCGAGGTCGATCCCGAGCGCATCAAGAAGCGTCTGAAGACCGGCTATTGCGACTTTATGGTCACCACTCTCGACGAAGCGCTGCGCATCCTAAAGAACGCCATCCGCAAGAAAGAAAATGTTTCCGTCGGGCTCGTCGGGAATTGTGCGGACGTGATTCCGGAACTCGCCGAGCGTGGCGTCGTCCCCGACATTTTGACCGATCAGACTTCGGCGCACGATCCGCTGAACGGATATGTGCCGAACGGCATGACATTCGCAGAGGCTGTCGAGTTACGGAAGAAAGACCCGCAGGCGTATCAGGAGCGGTCGCTCGATGCCGTGGCGTCCCACGTCGAAGGCATGTTGCGCCTGCAGAAGATGGGCTCCGTAACCTTCGACTACGGCAACAACATCCGCACCTTCGCTTTTCAGCGCGGGGTCAAGAACGCCTACGACTTCCCGGGATTCGTTCCCGCATATATTCGCCCGCTGTTCTGTGAAGGCCGCGGCCCCTTCCGCTGGGTTGCCCTGTCGGGCGAACCGTCCGACATTCACGTGACCGATGACTTGGTTTTGGAATTGTTCCCCGAGAACCGCATCCTGCGTCGCTGGATTGACCTGGCGAAGAAGCGCATCAAGTTCCAAGGGTTGCCGGCGCGCATCTGCTGGCTGGGATATGGCGAGCGCGCCGAGTTCGGACTGGCCATGAACGATCTCGTAAAGAAGGGCAAGATCAAGGCGCCAATCGTGATCGGCCGTGATCATCTCGACTGCGGGTCGGTGGCGTCCCCGTTCCGCGAGACCGAGAGTATGAAAGACGGCTCCGACGCCGTCGCCGACTGGCCGCTGTTGAATGCTCTGTTGAACACAGCCGCAGGCGCGTCGTGGGTTTCAATTCACAATGGCGGCGGCGTCGGCATCGGCTACTCGCTGCACGCCGGACAAGTCACCGTCGCCGACGGAACCGATGAGATGGCAAAGCGCATCGAGCGCGTGCTTACAACAGATCCGGGCATGGGCGTAATCCGTCACGTCGACGCCGGCTACGACGAAGCCAAGGAGTTCGCGAAGAAAACAGGTGTCAAGATACCGATGGGGTTTTAGCCGCAGATCCTTGATCACTTGCTTAATTTCATGCACGCACGTTGTGGATGCGCAGATATTCGCCAGGTAGCATGATGCGACCCCCTGCAATCCGCTGATCAAAGTGCGGGCCGAAGTGACGACATCGCCTGTCAATAAGTGTGTGGCTTGCGCTTCGATAGCTGCGTGCAAGATAGGCACATCTTTTTCGAGAAGGGATGTCCCTTGCGCAAGCGTCGTTCGTTTGGCTTCAACCAGATGAATTACTTCTGACAGTTTGTGCAGCCGCGTCCTTTGAGTCTCTTCGTCAAGGTTGATCCTGGCTTCTTCCAAGAGTATAGCGGGAACTGCCCAGGATCGCCTTTTTGAGTTTCCAGAGCCGAAGAAGCCCTGCATCAGATCTGTACGCCGCGGAAAACGGAACATTGGCGCCCAGAAACAGCCGGTCCATTTAAGAAGGTCGCCTGTGAGGATTTGAATCCGGATCAAGGCCCAACTTCCGTACCGCTTTTCGCGCTTTACGATCATCTGCCTCGTCGGTCGCGTTGGATAGCAGGAATTCAGCCTTCCGTTCGGCACTGTACCGTTCTACCCCAACGACGATGGCGGGGCGGATGAGGATGCCGTCATCCTTCTCTTCGGCAATGACAATGCTGCCCTCTTCTATGCCAAAGCGCCTACGCAAGTTTGCAGGTACTACGATCGCGCCGCGTTTCCCCACTCTTGCTGATTGCACAGCCAAACTCTCCGTATCTCTGAATGTCTGATTATGGCAGATGCCCGATATTCAGACATACGGATATCCAGAATTGTGCACGCAACCGTGTCGGCATATGAATTTGGCTATTTTGTCAGCGCCTCATGCACGGCCTCATACGCCGGCTTCTTCTGGCACTTGTCATCCCAAAGCAACGCCGATCCCTGCCCTTTATAGAAAGCCGGAATCCACGAGTGCTTGTCGGTGAAACCCCAGGTTTGAAGCACCTTGCAGGCTGGCTGCTGTACACAGACAGTCGTAATCTCGGCATACAGCTTTGCCTGCGCAGCGAGCGAGGTAGGAGTGGAATCGCTTAACCGAACGTCAAGCTCCGTAATGTGCAACTCAAGCCCGAGTTTGGCGAATCGATCTAGGTTCTTCGCAAATGACTCTAGCATTGCCGGATCGTCGAACCTCAGGCTGACGTGTGCTTGAAATCCTACGCCATCGAGCGGCACGCCTCGCGCCTTGAAGTCTTTCGCCATGGCATAGATCGCGTCGGATTTCTTGTTCAGCTCCTCCGCATCGTAGTCGTTATAGAAGAGCTTGGCGTCCGGATCGGCTTCTCGCGCCCAGCGCAGTGCCAGTTCAATGTATTTCGTGCCCGCTCCGGCGCCGATTCCTGGCTGGTCGTACCAGATTGTGTGCCGCATCGTGCCGTCGTACTCGAACGCCTCGTTGACCACATCCCACGCATAGACTTTGGAAGCGTAGTGCGCCATGACGGTCTTAATGTGGCCATGCAAAATGACGGCAAGTCGCGGCGCAGAGAAGTCTCCTTTGGTGACCCACTCTGGAGCTTGTCTGTGCCAGACCAGCGTGTGTCCGCGCACAATCATGTTGTGGTTCTCCGCAAACACAACCAGCGCGTCGCCGCCCTTGAAGTCGTAGGGATTAGGATCCGTGTCGGGCCGCGGATGAATCGGACCGAACTTCATCTCGTTCTCGGCTTGCAGTTGGCTGAACTCCGACCCGAGGATGGCGGAATAGTTCGCTTCAGCGAGAAACCTCGAAGCGGCAGCAGCGCCGATCATAATGTGGCGATGTTCGGCAGCTTGTCGTAATGTCTCTCCGGAAGCCTGCGCTGCCCGAGGCCCCGACGACGCAGAGCCGGGCAGAAGTATCAAGGAGCATAGCAAAGCCGCGCCAACTGCACAATGCGGCGAGGGCCGCAGACGATCGAATGAAACCACATGCCGAAGCGAACCGTTACTCATGATTGGGTCCTTCCGTCCGATGGTAGGCTGATTCCGCAATTCCGCACAACCGGACGAACCCAGTTAGGCGACGGCATCTGCGTGTCCGAGGAATCAAAAGGGCTGCTAGACTAAATTAAGCGTGATTGCCAATCGAAGACCTCCCCAACCAGCCGAACTGCTGCTGATTAATGTCGATCAGCTTGTCACTTTGCAGGCCGTGGCGGCCCAGCCCGGTCCGCGACGCGGCCCTGCGTTGCAAGATCTTGCCATCATCAAGAATGGCGCAGTCTTTTGCCTCGGCGGCCAAATCGTGTCCGTCGGAACAACGAAAGACGCCCTCCGCGATCCCTGGGTGAAGCGAAATCGCCACGGCATCATAGAGATCGATTGCGCCGGCAAGGTCGTCCTGCCCGGGTTCGTCGATTCGCACACCCACCCGGTCTTCGTCAGCCCCCGGCTGGTGGACTTTGAGAAGCGGATCGAGGGTGCATCCTACGAAGAAATTGCTGCGGCGGGAGGCGGCATCCGGGCGAGCCTGGAAGGTGTTCGCAAGACTGGCCAGAGCGCCCTGGCCTCCAAAGTCGTGACCGCGCTCGAAGAAATGGCCTCCTACGGTACCACGACGGTCGAAGCCAAATCCGGCTACGGACTGACCCTCGAGTCGGAACTCAAGTCCCTGGAGGCGATTCGCGAGGCGGCGTCCCGCTGGCCCGGCACCGTGGTCGCCACCCTGCTCGGCGCCCATGTCGTCCCAAAAGAATTTCAGGGTTGCTCACAAAAGTACGTCGAGATCGTCTGTAAGGAGATGATCGCGCGGGCAGCGAAGCGGAAGCTCGCCCAATTCGTGGACGTCTTCTGCGACAAGGGAGCGTTCACTCCAGGAGAAACCGAGCAAATTTTTGCCGCCGCGGAACAGAACGGATTGAGCGTTCGCGCCCACATGGGCCAGCTGTCGGAAACAGCTTTGGAGCCGTTTCTGCACTTCAATCCAGCATCGTTCGACCATATGGATCAGGTAAACGAAAACGACATCGCGCAACTTGCAAAAAGCGATACCGTGGCCACGCTAGTGCCGGGAGCCAATTATTTCCTGGGTTTGAAGAACTATCCGGACGCGCGCCGGTTGATCGATGCCGGCGTCCCGGTCGCACTGGCAAGCGACTATAACCCCGGCACATCTCCGACCGTCAGCATGCCCATGGCAATGTCGCTGGCCTGCACGCACATGAAGATGTCGCCCGCCGAAACGGTCGCGGCGGCAACCATCAACGGAGCTTGGGCGCTC
Source organism: uncultured Acidobacteriaceae bacterium (assembly GCA_963710885.1). Taxonomy (GTDB): domain Bacteria; phylum Acidobacteriota; class Terriglobia; order Terriglobales; family Acidobacteriaceae; genus Sulfotelmatobacter. The sequence goes on along the minus strand of CAVQCF010000043.1, from coordinate 177,790 downwards.
CGAGTTGCCGATCGAAAGGGCAGCATCGAGACAGGTAAAGACGCGGATTTGGCGGTGTTCGACGTAAAGGACTATCGGGAAATTCCATACTGGTTCGGAGCCAATCGTTGCGTCGCAACCGTTCTGAATGGAGTGACCACCTCGCGCGAATGAACTTTCGCGAAGCATCATCCGTATCAATCTGGAGTGGCAGAACTGGGTTTGGGGCACTCCAGGAAACGAGACGTTAATAAAGCGATCCGATTCAATCTCCTGAGGAAAAACAATGAAGCGCATCTTTGCGGTTATGACCTATCTCGTGCTGACCATCTCGCTCGCTGCTGCCCAGCGTCTGCCTGAGGTCGCCCGGCCGGAGAATTACAAGCTCACCTTCACGCCGGATCTGGAGAAGGCCAAGTTCGAAGGCGATGAAACCATCACAATCCGCGTATTGAAGCCGACTGCGGAGATCACTCTAAATGCGGTCGACATTGACTTCCACGACATCTCCATTACCAGCGGTGGAACCACCCAGAAGGCCAAAGTCACGCCCGAGAAAGAAAAGGAGAGGGCGGTGCTGACCGTCGAGAAGCCGGTAGCTGCGGGCTCCGCCACCATCCACATCACCTACACAGGCATTCTCAACGACGAAATGCGCGGGTTGTATCTGGGCAAAGATGACCAGGGACGCAAATACGCCGCATCGCAGTTTGAAGCCACCGACGCGCGGCGCGCGTTTCCCTCGTTTGATGAGCCCGACTACAAAGCCACTTTCGACATTACAACTGTTGCCAACAAGGACGAGGTTGCGATCTCCAACCAAAAAGTCGTTTCAGACATGGCAGGTCCCGGCGACAAGCATACGGTGCGCTTCGCCACGACCGCGAAGATGTCCTCGTATCTGGCTGCACTGGTCGTCGGACACTTCGAGTACATCGAAGGCCAGGCCGATGGCATTCCGATCCGCGTCTACAGCACCCCGGGCAAGAAAGAGATGGGCAAGTTTGCTCTGGCCTCCGCGGAATACATCCTCAGCTACTACGACAAGTATTTTGGGATCAAGTATCCCTACGGGAAGCTGGACCTGATCGGCCTGCCCGATTTCTCGGCGGGCGCCATGGAGAATACCGGCTGCATCACTTTCCGCGAAGTAATTCTCCTGATCGACGAGAAACAAGGTTCCGTAGGCTTGAAGAAGACGATCGCCAGCGTAGTGGCGCACGAGATGGCGCACCAGTGGTTCGGCGATCTGGTCACGATGAAGTGGTGGGACGACATCTGGCTCAACGAAGGCTTTGCCACATGGATGGAAAGCAAGCCCGTCGCGAAGTGGAAACCGGAATGGAACTACCCGCTGGACGACGTAAGCGGCACCAGCGGAACTCTCAACACCGATTCGCTGGCCAATACGCGCCCCATCCACCAGGCAGCTGAGACTCCGGACCAGATTCAGGAATTGTTTGACGGAATCGCCTACGGCAAGGCCGCGTCCGTGCTGCGCATGCTGGAGTCCTATCTGGGCGAAGAAACGTTTCGCGCGGGAGTAAACGCATATATCAAAGAGCACCAGTACGCCAATGCGACCGCAGACGACTTCTGGGATGCGCAGGCCAAGACGTCGAAGAAACCTGTCGACAAGATCATGCCGACGTGGGTGAAGCAACCGGGCGCTCCCATCCTCAATGTAAAGGCGCAATGCGCGGGTACCTCCACCAGCGTGACCGTCTCTCAGCGGCGTTATTACATCGACCGGGCCAAGTTCGAAGAACCCAACGATCAACTCTGGCAGATTCCTCTATGTATGCGCGGCTCGGCGAGTGGTGACGCCGCGAAGTGCGAACTGATGGCCAAGAAGGAAGAGACGTTCACGCTGCCGGGTTGCTCGAACTGGGTTCTCGCTAATGCAGGCGCGACCGGATACTACCGTACGGGCTATTCCGCAGAAGCAGTCCGGGCGTTGGCGAGCGATGCTGAAACCAAGCTGACCCCTGCCGAGCGAATCACGGTGCAAGGCGACATCTGGGCATCGGTGCGCGTCGGACGCGAACCGGTGGGCGACTATCTCGCCTTCGCGCAGGGACTGCAGTCCGACCGCAACCGCGCGGTGGTGGAGGATGTTCTAGGACGGCTCAACTACATTGGCCAATACCTGGTGAGCGACGGCGATCGCGACTCCTATCGCATCTGGCTGCGCCAATATCTGGCTCCGTCCATGAAGGAAGTTGGCTACGAACCGAAGCCCGGCGAGAGCGACGAACAGCGAACCATGCGGTCGCGCTTGATCGGAACGTTGGGTTACGATGCCCGCGATCCGGAGGCTCTGGCGGAGGCGCGAAAGACTGCGGACAAGGCTCTGTCTGACCCCTCGTCGGTCGATCACCAACTCGCCGGCGGAGCGTTGGCACTCGCAGCTTTGAATGGAGACTCCGCGTTTTACGACCGGGTGCTGGCGGCGACGAAGAACCCTAAATCGCCGGAAGAGTACTACATGTATCTCTTCACGCTGCCGCAGTTCAGCGATCCGAAGTTGCTGGACCGGACGCTGAATTTCGCGATTTCTTCCGAGGTGCGATCCCAGGATGCGCTGGGATTGGTAACAAGCGTGATGGGAAATCCCGAGGGCCAGCAGTTGGCATGGGACTTCATCCGCCAGCACTGGGCGGAAATCGAGAAAGCCGGCGGCCCCTTCGCCAGCGCCCAAGTCGTGGGAGCCACCAGCGTTTTCTGCGACGCGGGCATGCGCGATCAAGTGACAGAATTCTTTTCCGCTCACAAGGTCGCGGCTGCGGAGCGCACTTACAAACAGTCCATTGAACGCATCAACAACTGCGTCGATTTGAAGTCGCGCCAGGAACCGCAGTTGGCGTCGTGGCTGGGAACGCACGGCAACGCCGGCGGAAAGTAGAACTCCCGTGGAGGATGCGGCCCGGGATAATCCCGGGCCGTTTTTTATTGCAGGATCATGGCACGACCGGCAGCACCAGATGTGACGGCAGATCGGGCGAGCAGTAGATCCGCTGCGTCGCTGGCACAAAATCAACTGCCGCCGCTTTGTAGATGCTGGGCACGAACTTCTGCGGATTGCGGTCGATCACAGGAAACCACGTTGATTGAATCTGCACCATGATGCGGTGGCCTTTTAAAAAGACGTGATCATGATCGCGCAAAGGGACGTTCCACTCCACCGGCTTGTTCGGCGGCAGTGCAGACGGCTTCTCGTAGTTCGCGAGATAGCGGCCCCGCCGAACCTCCATTGCGACCGGAAGCTCGTAGCCATTCAGCGACTGGGCATACTGGCCGGGCTTGGGTCCATCGTCCGGGCTCCATGCATTCTTGTGCGCGTCCTGCGGATACACGTCGATCAGTTTGACCACGAAATCACTGTCAGTTCCAGAAGTTGAAGCGAATAGATTTGCGGCCAGTGGTCCGGTAATGGTCAGATCGTGGTCGAGCGGTTCGCTGGTGAACGAGAGCACATCGGGCCGGTGGTCGACAAAACGCTGGTCGGCGACCTCCCAGGTTCGCCAGTCACCCGCCGGATACGTGGGCGAGATGGGACGCTGGCGGTACGGCACGGGATTCGCCGGATCGGAGACGTACTCGCGGTAAGCAATCTTCTCCTGCGCTGGCGGGCTGAACGAGAGCGTCCCATCCGCGTGTAGATACAGCTTGGTCGCCTTCGCTTCCTTCGGAGGCCATACTGGATAGGTGTGCCATGTGTTCGATCCGCTCTGAAACGTGCTGGCCTGCCACGCTGGCTTCTCGCCCTGTCCGTGCAGATAATAGCGGAAGAATGGCGCTTGGATATTCTCGCGGAACTCCCGCGCAGTCTCGTGTCCACCGAACGGAATGATGCCGATCTGATCGCCTTTCGGAGTCTGCCATTCGCCGTGAAACCACGGACCGGCCACCATGAAATTCGTGTGTTGCGGATCGTTCTCTTCCGCGTGACGAAAAATCTGCCACGGTCCCCACGGATCTTCCTGATCCCAGAATCCCGCAACATTCAGATTCGGGACGGTTGAGGAGTGAAGTTGGTTCACCCACGCTTCTTTCTTCCAGAATTCGTCGTAGTCAGGATGATCCACGCTCGAATTCCAGTAAGGAATTGAGCCGTGCAGATACTTCGCGTTGATGTTCGAAAGCGGTCCGAGGTCGAGATACCACTCGTAGGTGTCGTAGGTTTCGAAATCGAAGTGCGTGTTCTTGTTCTTGTCAGCCTGCTCCATCACCGCGTATTCAAAGTCGTAGCTTTCGCGCAAGGCTCCGTAGCGGTGGTCGTCGTCGTTCATCCACTGGTCGACGGGCGACGCCTGTTCGCTAATGGCCATGAGCGCGGGATGCGGATGCAGGAGTGTGAGAGCGGTCGTGAGGCCGTCGTAGGAGACTCCGAACATTCCAACCTTCCCGTTGTTGTTGGGAACGTTCTTCACCAGCCATTCAATCGAATCGTAGGCGTCCGTCGTCTCGTTGGTCGCCTTGGGGTCCTTTAAATCGACCCAGGAGGAAAGATTGAACGCTCCCTCGGACTTGAATCGGCCGCGCAGGTTCTGGAAGACGAAAATGTAGCCGTCTTGCGCGAGTTCCTTCAGTGCAGTAGGTATCTGCTCGGGCGCCTTTTCGGGAACACCATAAGGCGTGCGGCGAAACAGGATCGGCAGCGGACCCTTCTGGTCGACAGGAGTGAGGACCGCGGTCTGCAGGTGAACTCCGTCGCGCACCGGAATCATCACTTCCTGAATCGTAAACAGCGGCTTGGCCGTCGGCTGCTGCACAGCCTGTTGCGCCGAAACCGGAATCCCGATAGACAAGACAAGAACCAAACGCAGCATGTACGAGCGCACCCATTTCCTCCATGCAGATCGTGAGATGAACCGAGGGGCGAAGTATATCAATCTGCGCTAGCATCAGGAAACTGCCTCTGGAGCCGCAGGATTCGTCGAGGTTTGCGAAGACCGATGGTCGCAGCGATCATCGATACAACATCACAACATCGTCCGTCTAACATTTTCTGAAAGGCGAGAGCACTCATGAGCAAGAGCAAAGGCTATGCAGCACTGACCGCAAAAGCACTATTGGCGCCCTATTCGTTCGAACGCCGCGATCCACGCGAGTATGATGTCGTCATCGAGATTCAGTATTGCGGAATCTGCCACTCCGACATTCACCAGACCCGCGACGAGTGGAGCGACTACCAGGAAGAATCGATCTTCCCGATGGTGCCCGGGCACGAAATCGCCGGAGTCGTCAGCACTGTTGGCAACAAAGTCACAAAACACAGGGTCGGCGATAAAGTAGGCGTCGGCTGCTTCGTCGATTCCTGCCGCACTACGATTTGATTTGGGAGTTCAACTGCGGCGGATCCGGTAACGGGTCCGCCTTTTTTGAGTGCTAGTGGCTGGATGTCTGGCGCACCTGCTCCGCTACGCGCTGGACGGCGTCGACGACAACTTCCGGCCGATCCTGTTGGACATAGTGCGAGCTGTTTTTCGCAATCTCCTGCGTCCCGCGCGTCGAAAGATGCGCCAATTCTTCCTGCATCTTCTCCCATGCTGCGTTCGTGGGTTTGGCAAGATCGGGCGGAAGATCGGCGGACGGCTTATCCGGGTCGTGCGAAAGCACCACAAGAGGCATCTCGCCAAGCGATCCGGTGGCCGCAGTCTGGGCAGCGCTGTCCGCAAAGCCTTTCAGCTCCGCCACGCCCTCGCGCGCACTATGAAAATTGCAGTCGGCGGCTCGTTGAACGGGATCTTGATCGCACAGTCCGATCAGCCGCGGGACACCGAACGGTGTCGTGTATTCCATGAATTCGGCCTCTCGCAGCCAGCTTCCTTCCATGTTCTTGAGCTCGGGTGGAAACCGATTGTCCTGGTCGGGGTGGGACGCATCGACCAACACCATGCCCACCACTTCACTGCGATAGAGGCTGGCGTATAGACGCACGTTGTATCCGCCCATTGAATGGCCGACCAGCACATAGGGCGGCGCAATTCCCGCCGCCTTGAGCAATGTGTGCAACTCACCCGCAATCACTTTGCTGGTGCGAGGTTGCGAACTGGACTCGCTGTAACCGAGTCCCGCACGGTCGTACGAACAGACGCGAGTGAATTTCGCGATCTGCGGCTGCACCTTGCGCCAGGAAAGGTAGCTATCTCCGAGACCAGACTCGAGAATGACGGTCGGACTTCCCTCCCCCGTGCAATATATGTGCATCCTGAATCCGCCGACGTCATAGAACCGGCCGCCTTCCGGATTGAATCGGCGATCGCGGGCCTCGGAGATGTTCTCATAGATCATTCCGACGAGGACCAGCACAATCCCGAACAAGAACATGCCGAGGATGAATGCGGCGAGGCCATGAGTGCGACGGCGCGAATGGGGGAGCTGTGTTTGGCATGAGCGAACAGGGATATCCGGCGCGACCGCCGGCGCCGCAGTGCCCCGTATTCTACATGACCGGAGGCACGGTAATACCCATGACCGCCAGGCACCGAATTAATTCGCGGCGCACGACAGCGACGCTAGCCAATAGAAATTGCTTCCTCCTATCGTCCGCTTCGCTGAGGATCGGATGAGAGTGATAAAAATGATTAAACAGCTGGCCCAACTGGAATACATGCTTCGCCAGGTACGCAGGCTCGGTCGTGGCGATGCACTGACCGACCACCGAGGAAGTCTTGGACGAAACCAGCCACAGTTCCCAGATCTCGTGGGCAGATTCGCCCGCCAGAAAATTCGCTAGATTCGCGGCCGCTGCCTTGCCACCGGCGTCTGCCAAGAAAGTCTCGGGATCAAATCCTGCCTTGCGAAAGATGCTGGTAGCGCGCACGACCGCATACTGCGCGTAGGGCCCGGTCTCGCCTTCGAAACTGAGCGCCTCTTTGAAATCGAAAGCGATCACCGACTCCTTGGTGTACTTCAGCATGAAGTAGCGCAAAGCGCCGATCGCAATCTGAGTCGCAATCTGTAGACGGTCTAACTCACTCACCTCCGGATGGCGCGAATCGACTTCCTTTTTGGCGGAAGCGATCAACTGGTCGAGCAGGTCGTCGGCCTTCACGCCAAAACCCTTGCGACCACTGACCCCGATGAAGGATCTCGTCTTGTCTTCTTCGCTCAGCTTGTAGCCGAGTTCGGCCGCACAGCGTGGAGTCAGCACGACCATCCCATAAGAGAAGTGCGTGAAATGGTCGGCAGCATCTCCGTGACCCAAATCGCGCAGGGCTTCCTTAACTGTGTTTTGCGCCTCCGACTGTCGTACGTCGATGACGTTATAGTTTTCGGCCACGTCGCCGAAGTGAGGATGATCCTTCTCACCATCCACTGCGGAAATCCAGCAGTCGTGATCGTTCGGGTAGCGGTAGAACTTGCGGTATCCGAAGTCGCGACCTAGCAGGCCGAACTTCCACATGTGATAAGCAATGTCCTTACCGACGTAGCCGACGGTCCCGTTGGAGCGGACAATTACCTTCTGATCTTCCTCGGATATCTGGCCTTCCTCTGAGTCCTCAGTGTCCTCTGCGGTGGAACTTGGTTTTCGAGTCCCCGCCCGCCGCATCACCCAGCACCCTTTGTTCTTTCCTTCGTTCTCGAACGTGAGTACCCCGGCTTCCTTCAACTTGGTGAATGCTGCATCCCAGAAATGCAGGTGCAGAATTTCGCTTTCGCGGGGCAGGAAATCGTATTCGATGTTGAGGCGGTCCATGGTCTCCAGATGGCGGCGCAGCACTGCAACCGAGATCAGTTCGGCGACGGCAGCCGTTTCCGTCGACGCCTCCTCGATCGCGTGCAAAGTCTGCAGCGCGCATCTGCAGGTTCTGCGTGTCCGCCTCGTACCATTGCGAGACCCCGGCATATAAATCCCAACAGTAGTAGTCGAATCGCGGCTGCCGCGTAAGGGCCTCGATCTCGGCGCGAGACTTCTTCTCGATGTGCGTGAAGCCAACCACCACATCGGCCACCTGCACGCCGGTATTGTCGATGTAGTTCTGAATATCCACTTCCCTGCCAGCAAACCGCAGCAACCGGACAAACGTGTCGCCGAGAATCGCGTTCCGCAAGTGCCCGATGTGCGCCGCCTTGTTGGGATTGATGCTCGAGTGCTCGACCAGAATCTTGCCGGGTGGAATCTCGACGGGCGGCTTCTGGTCGGCCGCGAGGGCAGCGGCCATCCATCCCCGGTCGATTCTGACGTTTAAGTAACCGGGAGGCGCCACCTGCATTCCGGCGATGCCTTCGATGGCACCGATCTCAGCCCGGATGGCTTCGGCAATCTTCAGTGGCGCCGAGCGCAAAGGCTTGGCGAACGGAAAAATCGGAATCGCGAAGTCCCCAAGTTCGACCTTCGGAGGCTGCTCCACGACCACGCCGGGCAAGGCCGCGCCGGGATATCTGCGCTGCAGACACTCCAGCACGCGCTGGGCTAGACGATGTTCCAGATAACGATACAAGAAGTCCCTCTAAGTGATTGAAGAAACAGTGATTTTACCAGAGGGCGCGGCTAGCGCGCGTTTGACGGAGGTGGAACGCTTCCCTATGATGAAAGTTTCTCGTTTGTGACGGCACAAACTCTTACACCACAGAGCGACATAGATGCCGCAGAGATCATTCTTCAACGTGTCTCCTCTGTGACCGCGGTGTCCTCTGTGGTGAGGACTTGAATTCTATGCGGATTGCTTATCTTGAGTGTTTTTCCGGCGTGAGCGGCGACATGTTCCTGGGCGCGCTCGTCGATGCCGGAGTTCCGCCCCGAGTCCTGGAAGAAACCGTGGCGGCGCTAGGGGTAGGCGCGCGGTTGGAGATCTCGCGAGTCGTCCGCAGCGGCATTTCGGCGACCAAGGTCGACGTGTGGGTGGATGGAGAGAAGGACGTGCCGCGGGAAGAATACTGGGCGAGACAGCGTGATGTGGCGCGGGCGCCTTCGCCCGCGCAAACTCACCACGAACATGATCATAACGACGACCACCAGCATCACCCTGGGGACAATGATCATCGCGACCATAAAGCCTCGCCGTCCGGGGCGTCGGCACCGCACGGTCATGCCCATGAGCACTTCACTCGCACGGCCGTGGACTGACCGAAATTCGCGAAATCATCGGCAAAGCGGCAATTAGTGATCCGGCCAAGAAAACCGCTATCGCGATCTTTGAAGCTTTAGGAACAGCGGAAGCGAAGATCCACGCCACTTCCGTCGAAAAGGTCCACTTCCACGAAGTCGGCGCAGTGGACGCGATGGTCGACATCGTCTGCGCGGCCGTCGGAGCCGAGGCGCTCGGTGTCGATGAGTTCGTCTGTTCTCCCCTGAACGTCGGTGGCGGAACGGTGAAGTGCGCGCATGGCACGTTTCCCGTCCCGGCCCCGGCCACCGTCGAGTTGTTGAAAGACGCGCCCGTGTACTCGTCCGGCGTGCAAGCGGAACTGGTCACTCCCACCGGAGCCGCGATCGTGAAGACCTTGGCCAAGCGTTTCGCTGCGTTCCCCGAGATGAAAATCGAGAGGTCGAGCTACGGCGCCGGCACCCGCGAGTTTCCCGGCCATCCGAACGTCGTGCGATTGACAATCGGCGAAGTCCGCCTCAACGCTCGCAGCCAAGACCGCGTCAGAGATCGTGACCGTTCTCGAAGCCAACCTCGATGATCTGAATCCGCAGGTCTTCGGTTACGTCATGGACCGTCTGCTCGAAGAAGGTGCGCTGGACGTATTCGGAATGCCCGTGCAGATGAAAAAGAACCGTCCCGGCACACTGCTCACCGTGCTCTGCAAGCCCGAAGATGCGAGCAAGCTGACGCATCTAATCTTTACCGAGACCACGACTCTAGGCGTGCGGCGGCGCGACGAAACTCGGCAGACGCTGGCGCGCCGCTGGGAAAATGTTCGCACCCAATGGGGCGAGGTGCGCATCAAAATTGCCAGCATGAATGGCACTGTCACCAATTACGCGCCCGAGTATGAAGACTGCCGGCGCATCGCGGCCGAACACCACGTGCCGCTAAAGACGGTGATGCAGGAAGCCTCGCAACAGTACCTAGGGAAAGGCAAGACCCCTTGACCACAACGGACATGAAGGTCCACTAAGGTCGTCCTTATTCTTCGTGTAACTTCATTCTTCGTGTAACTTCGTGTCCTTGGTGGTTGAAAAGAATCTATGACTCGAAAGTTTTACATCACGACTCCGATTTACTACGTGAATGCGCGGCCGCACATCGGCCATGCCTACACCACGATTGCATGCGACACGATCGCGCGGCGGCAGCGGTTGCTGGGCGCCGACACATTCTTCCTGACCGGCACCGACGAGCACGGCCAGAAGATTGAACGCGCCGCGCAGGCCGCCGGCAAGACTCCGCAGCAGTACGCCAATGAGATTTCGGCCGAGTTCCGCAACCTCTGGAAGCGGATGGGAATCTCGAACGACGACTTCATCCGCACCACCGAAGAACGCCACCTAAAGCGCGCCCAGGAACTGTTTCGCCGCATTCGCGACAACGGCTACATCTATAAGGGCACGTACACCGGCCAGTACTGCGTATCCGACGAACTCTATGTCGACGGTGCGCAGCCCGGCGATCCCTGCCCAACCTGCGGGCGCATCACCGAAACGGTGCACGAAGAGAATTACTTCTTCAAACTCTCAGCCTTTCAGGACAAACTGCTCGAGCTTTATGCCAACCCGGATTTCATTCGACCGGAGACCCGGCGCAATGAAGTGATTTCGTTCGTGCGATCAGGTCTGCGCGACCTTTCGATCAGCCGCTCGACCTTCTCGTGGGGCATCCCTGTGCCCGACGATCCGAAGCATGTGATCTACGTTTGGCTCGACGCGCTGGCGAACTACCTCACCGCTATCGGCTATGGGTCATCACACGCGGGGGCGCAGGAAGCGTTCAAGAAGTACTGGCCGGCCGACGTCCACATGATCGGTAAAGAAATCGTCCGCTTCCACTGCGTCTATTGGCCGGCATTTTTGCTGGCGGCAGGCCTGCCCTTGCCAAGAGCGATTGTGGCGCATGGTTGGCTGCTGTTTGAAGAGAGCAAGATGTCGAAGTCGCGCGGCAACATTGTGCGCACCGAGACTATTCTCGACGTGCTGGGCGCGGACGCTCTCCGTTACTTCCTCCTGCGTGAAGTTGTCTTCGGCCAGGATGGATCGTTCTCCTTCGACGCTCTCGTGCAGCGCTACAACTCCGACCTCGCGAATGGGTTGGGCAACCTGGCCAGCCGCACGCTGACCATGATTAACCGGTACTTCAAGGGTGAGGTGCCTTACCCGTCGCCCTCGGCATCGAAACTTCCGGGCGATGAGGCGATTGCTGAGACGGCCCGCAAAACAATTCGCGAGTTCGGTGTTCTCTTCGATCAATTTCACTTTTCGCGGGCGCTGGAAATCGCGTGGGGGCTGGTGGCGGCGGTCGACAAATACATCGTCGAGAACGAGCCATGGTTGCTCGGTGAAAAACAAGACGACGCAAGCCGAGCGCGGCTCGCCACCGTGCTCTACACCTCTGCGGAGGCTCTGCGCATTGCCACCGCGCTGGCTCATCCGGTCATGCCTGATGCAACCGCCAAAATCTGGCAGCAGATGGGGCTCGGCGACATCAAGAAGCTCGCCCTCGCCGACCTCGCCTGGGGACAGTTGCTGCTCGGAACGAAAATCGGCGACGTCCATCCGGTTTTCCCGCGCGCCGACAAGAGCGCTATCGAAAGGATGCAACAGATGGAAGATCAGCAAAGAGGTCCGGCCGTGGAAGAATCCAAGGAACCTCCGGCACAGCCAACAGCAACCCCAGCGCCCGCGAAGTCAGTCCCCGTCGTCGCGACACCTGCTCCCCCTGCCGCGACGGACGGAAAAATCACGATCGATGACTTCGCGAAGGTCGAATTGCGTGTGGGCGTGGTAAGGGTCGCCGAGCGCGTCCCCAAGGCGGACAAGCTCTTGCGGCTGGAAATCGACATCGGCACCGAAGTTCGGCAGGTGCTGGCTGGGATCGCCGAGGCCTACGCGCCCGAAACTCTCATCGGACGCAAGGTGGTGATCGTGGCCAATCTGGCAGCGCGAAAGCTGCGCGGGCTGGAATCGAATGGCATGATCGTGGCCGCGTCATTGGAAGGTGGGAAACCGGTGCTAGCGAGCTTCCTGGAGGATGTGCCGGTCGGCGCACGGCTCAAGTAAAAAGAATCAAAACCAGCCGAGCTTTGCTCGGCGGACGGGCGACGGCGCCCGTCCCCACACAACAACACTAGCAATGTTCGTAGATTCGCACGCACATCTCGATGGCAAGCAGTTCGACTCCGACCGCGAGCAGGTGATCGCTCGGGCTCGCAAAGCCGGAGTCCGAACGATGGTCGCGATCGGCAATGGTGATGGCCCGCCTACGCTCGATGCCGGAATCCGGCTCGCCGATCAGCACCCGTTCATGTACGCGACCATCGGGATCCATCCGCACGAAGCGCGCCTCGCGGATGACACCGCCTATGAAACCATGGAGCAACTGGCGCGGCATCCCAAGGTGATCGCATGGGGAGAGATCGGTCTCGACTACCACTACGATCACTCGCCACGGGATACACAGAAGCAGGTCTTTATCCGGCAGATGGAGCTCGCGGCCGCGGCGAAACTGCCCCTCGTCATTCACTGCCGGCCGTCCGATTGCAGCGACAACGCATGGGAAGATTGCCTTGGGATGATCAACGATCATTGGGCTCGGCACGGACTGGGCGGGATTCTGCACTGCTTTACCGGCAACTGGGGTCAGGCCAAGCGCGCGCTCGACATGGGCTTCGTGATTTCCTTCGCTGGAAACGTGACGTTCCCCAAGGCACAGCAGATTCGCGACGCCGCGCTTGAGGTCCCGCTCGACCGCATGCTGATTGAAACGGACTCGCCCTATCTGGCGCCCGTCCCGCACCGCGGCAAACGCAACGAACCAGCGTTCGTTAAGGAAACAGCTCGAAAGCTAGGCGAATTGCGCGGACTCTCGATGGAAGAAGTGGGCGAACGCACCTCCCACAATTTCTACAATTTTTTCAAATTGACTGAAATGGCTGAAAGCAAAGTTCCGGCCCGCTAAGCGCGGCACTTCTGTTAACCTCAGGTGAAGATTCCTTTCTTTCAGAAAGATTAGAAATATGCCCGATAACAGCTTCGACGTCGTGAGCAAGATTGACCTGAACGAGGTCTCGAACGCCATCCAGCAGGCGCTCAAGGAGATTCACACGCGTTTCGACCTGAAAGATTCGAAGTCGAATATCGAACTGGAAAAAGACGCAATCGTGCTGCACTCGGCTGACGAGTACAAGCTGAAGGCCGTGAACGACATCCTGCAACAGAAACTGGTGAAGCGCGGAGTTTCGCTTAAAGGACTGACCTACGGCGCAGTCGAACCGGCAGCAGGGGGAACGGCCAAACGCAAAGTCACTATGCAGCAGGGCATTGCCATTGAGAAGGCGCGTGAGATCGTGAAGCTCGTAAAAGACTCCAAGAAAAAGGCTCAGGCCTCGATCCAGGGTGACCTTGTCCGCATCAGCAGTAAGGATCGCGACACTCTGCAGGAGACGATCGCCCTGCTGAAGGGGCACGATTTCGGAATCGACTTGCAGTTTACGAATTACAGAACGAACTAGATCACGAATTCACCACAGAGGACATAGAGAGCACAGAGGCTTTGAGCGCACCGGCCGCCATCAACGGGAAAGAAGTATTCGATCTGCTGCGGGACGACCTCGTCGCGTTGGAGAACGAGTTCGGTCGCGATACAGTCTCGCGCGTGCAAGCCATCACCGAGATTGGCGAGTATCTGCGCGCCGGCGGCGGCAAGCGAATCCGCCCCGCGTTGTTGCTGCTTTCCGCGAAATTGCTCGACTACCAGGGCCAAGGCGCGGTCCGCCTGGGCGCGGTCGTCGAGATCATTCATACCGCGACCCTGGTGCACGACGACATCATTGACGAAGCCAAGACGCGGCGCGGGCGTCCCGCGGCCAATACCCAATGGGGCAATTCGAAGTGTGTGCTCGCCGGTGACTGGCTCTACATGCAGGCCTTTAAGATCGCGGTGCAGGAGCGCAACTTCCGCATTCTCGACACCCTGATCGAACTCACTCAGCAGATGGTCGAGGGCGAACTGCTGCAGATGGAAAAGCTGGGCAAGCTCATCACCTTGGACGAGCATTTCGACCTCATCTTCCGCAAGACGGCGTGCCTGTTTTCCGTCTGCATGCGTCTGGGTGCGATTCTTGCCGGCGCCACCACCGAACAGGAATCGGCTCTCGGCCAGTACGGACATGACCTCGGTATGGCGTTTCAGATCGTCGATGATGTCCTCGACCTTACCGCCTCGGAAGATGTCCTGGGCAAACCGGTCGCCAGCGATCTACGCGAAGGCAAGGCAACGATGGCAGTGATCCATTCTCTCGAGCGCTGCACGCCTGAAGAGCGATCCAAGATCGAGACGGTTTTACTCCACGGAGCTTTCAACGGCGTAACGCATGCCGAGATTCTCGAAATCCTGCGGCGCTACGGATCACTGGAAGCTGCCACCGCTCGTGCCGCGCAATACGCGGAATCCGCGCAGAAAGCGATTTGCACTTTCCCGGACACCGAGATCAAGCGCGCACTGCTGTGGGCGCCGGAATTTGTCGTCGCTAGAGAAAAGTAATCGGGCCACTTCTAGTGCAGGGCTGTCCGGGTCTATCCGGCGTTGGTTTTGCGTGTGTAGCGAACAATTTAGCGGTGCATATTTGATCTTGCCCGTTACTCCGGAACGTTGGGTCACATTGGCGCAGGCTCAGGTGGGCCCGACGAATGGTAAACGACTCGCTGAGGGTCTTGTCCGCGTGCGGACGAGCCATCAATGAGAGACGGCGGCTTCGGTCGAAGCTTTTAGACGAAAGGCGCCGGGCCGGAAAAGCCTTCGAGTGCAAGCCGCTGTCTTGCTCACCCTGAACGAGGAAAGTCCTCCTGAGAGACTCGCTCCTCGTGCAGCAAAGCCGGCGCCGGTCCATCGGACCCGCCCGGCCTTGTTTATACTGAACCCTTTCCGGGGGCTGGCGAATCAAAATTGTGCAGTCCCAGTTCTGCAAGGCCCGTTGATCCACAACTATCGATGACTGATCTGCTCTCCATGATGGCGCGCCACGGCTATGCCTTGACGTTCCTCCTGCTCTTTGCCGAAGCGATTGGCCTTCCCTTCCCGGCCGCGATCGCGCTGGTGGCAGCGGGTGCCGCGATCGCTTCCCACACGCTCTCGGGTGCAGGCGTACTTCTCGCCGCAATGGTCGCCCTCATCATCGGCGACACCGCGCAGTTCTGGCTTGGCCGCTACACTGGCTGGGCTCTCCTTGGCATCCTCTGCCGCCTCTCGATGAATCCAGAAACCTGCATCCTGCGCTCGGCCGAATCGTTCTACAAGCGCGGCAAACTGACTCTGGTGATCGCCAAGTTCATCCCCGGAATCAACACCATGGCGGCGCCGCTCGCGGGCAGCATGAAGATGCGCTTCGGCCAGTTCCTGCGCCTCGACATGACCGGAGCCATGCTCTATTCTGGCACCTACTTGCTCCTGGGGTATCTCTCGCGCGATTTCCTCGCCGCCATCTTGAACGGCTTCCACGCTGCGGGGCGCGCCATGGAAGTGATCGTCACCGTCGCTCTCATCGCCTATGCCGCTTACCGTTCGGCACAATTCCTCCGGCACAAGAAATACCGCATCATGCCCCGGGTTCAAGCGCAGGAACTGGCCGCACGCCTGGCATCGAGCGAGAAGGACCGCGTGCTGATTGTCGATGTGCGCAGCCACGGCTACTACGACATCGGAGCCGAACGCATTGCCGGCTCCATCCGCATCGAACCCAACAATCTCGACGAGGAGATCAAGAAACTCCCCAAAGACAAGGACATTTACCTCTACTGTACTTGAGCGCGCGAAGCGACTAGCGCCCGGGTGGCGCATCTACTGCAGGAAAGAGGATTCAACACGTTCGTGATCGTCGGCGGATTGGCCGCCTGGCGCAAAGCCGGAGGCCATTTGGAATCCATCCCCAAGGACGATCTGGTGAAGTTGCCCACCTTCAGTTAACGTTGGCTGTGGCCTCGTAGGTACTCAAGTCTGCCGGCAACGCAACTTTTATCCGGCCACGGGTTGAAACAAAAAGTACGCATCCCACCCTGCCGGGAGATGCCCATGCGCCTCGTCGCCGCCGCCATCCTGCTCATCGTTGTTCCGGTGACTGTCTGGAAACGCGCAGCGTCGCCCAGCCCTTCTGAAGTGTCTACCACCGTCTACGATCCGAACCCTGCGCATCTTTGGAACCGGCTCTACGCTGCCGTGCTCATTCGCGAGGACCGGCACGGAACGCAGCTCGGCGTGGACTCTCTCGACCCTCTTCGTTGGACCGAAACCGAGCACTTACTGGCGGAGCCGTCGCACGAACGCGCACTGCGAGTTCTCGACGAGTTCCTGCAGACACACGCCGAGAATCTAATTCACGATCCCATTAAGCGCGCCATGCTGCAGCGCGATCTGTGGGCGGTGTTCGACTGGTCAGTCCAACGGTTCCCGGCAAGGAGTCGACCTCCGTACACCAAGGAAAAGCAGGAACTGCAGGCTCGGCTTGCGGAAGTACTCCGGCGCCTGGCGCTCACGCCAGAAGAGCTCAAGTCTCTGCCTGACAACTATTCGCAGGCGACGGCGTCGGGCGCATTCGCCAAGGAATATGATCTCGCAAACCGGCAGCGGCCCTTTTTGCCCCCCAGACTTGTTTGACCCGCGCGGACCGTGGGTATGCATCCAACCCAGTCCGGAGTCGGATTCCGGGGTGGCGAAGATGCACATCTGGAATGTCTCGGACGGTCCGGCTTCTTCGTGTTCATGAAGCTTCCAGAAGGACACAAAGCCACGATAGATTACTTCCAGTCGCTGTAGAACTTCCCTCAACCGTGGGTCCAGGGGCCACCCTTCGCCGCCGATCAAGCGCTCGAAAATCCTGCTCTACCTTCCTTTGCGGCCGGAACCGAGGTTGCGCTGGTGCGTCGCATGACGCTGTTCGACAATCAAGGCGATCTGACAGCGTCCTCCATTACAGAAAATGTGCAGATTCGCGTCTATCACTCGATCACGACCACGGAGGAACGCTTTCTCAACGGCAATATGGCGGAGGCCATCAAGAACAGCGGGCAGGATTTCTTTGAATTTAAATTGAGTCGACCACTGCTTTTCTCAGGCAAGAACGGCGGCTTGCGGGCGGTGACACCTGACGAAAAAGAGCTGTCGACCTTTCAGACGCAAGGGGATGATCCCCTGGAAGGAACTCCCGGCAGGCCGTCCTTCACAGACAAGGCGTTAGCCGAGCTACAGCGCTGCGTGTGGTGCCATTCTGGCGGAGGTGTACGCTCCCTGAACAGCCGGAGCAGTCTGCTAGAGCCCAATCGGCTTCAGCAGGAGCCCCACGACAACGACTATGGACCGATGTATTGGAGTGACAGCGCCGCCATCGGCTGGAAAGCCAATCATTATGATTGGGGGCTATTGAACGGCTATTGGAAATCGGTGCCAGCGCTAAGGTAGCAATCGGCTCGTGCACAGCCGGAGTTACGCCCCAAACTGCCGCAGATGATGATCTAGGTGCTTGTACATGCCGATGCCCCATTCCTGTGGCGTCAGCGCACCAAAAAACGGATGAGGATGCCGCGTGCACCTAGCTTCTCCGCCCTCGTGAAACTGCCGAACTTTGATGTTGAGCTGCTCCCGTTCGCGGAGAAAGTCCCGCTGATCGGACACCACGAGTTGCGGGTCGGTGGGATTGTTCTGTGAGAACGGCTTATCGTTCGAATAAATCGGCTTGATGAACGGCCCGATCAACCTTCCAATGAACATGCGCGGCAGATTGAGACGGCCTGACGCCATATCGAGAGCTCCGGAACAATGCGCCATCATCTGCGCCACGTCCATTTTGCCCCACAGGCGTTGCGACGCAGGCTGCAACGTGTCGACGCGCGAGATCACGTCGACGACGGCTTCTGGTTGAAATAAGTTCTTCATGCTCGCCCCCCAATTTGGGCTTGGTAGTCGCCGAAAATGATAGCATTGCCGACTGCCCGCGGTCGCTTCCCGTAATCTCAGAAATTCCCGATGAAGTTGTGGAGATGGTGTACGATTGTCGGGCTTTCCGAGATGACGGCCACCACAACTCACGAAGCGCCCAGCAACGCCAGGATGAACGGCGTCCTTTTCCTGCTCAGCCTGTCGGTCCTCATCAACTACATCGACCGCAGCAACCTCTCCATCGCCGCGGAGTTGATCAAGCACGAAATTCACATCTCAGATTTTCAACTGGGCACTCTGCTCTCAGCTTTCTTCTGGACGTACGCACTGATGCAGATTCCAGCCGGCTGGCTGGTGGACCGCTTTGATGTGAAGTGGGTCTTTGCCGCCGGATTCCTCCTATGGTCGGCTTCGACGGCCGTTACCGGACTTTTGCACGGGTTCGCCGCCCTGCTGATCATCCGTGTGATTCTGGGCCTCGGAGAATCGGTCGCGTTCCCATCCTACGGAAAAGTTCTAGGCAGCTATTTCAAAGAACGGCATCGCGGATTTGCCAACGCCATGATCATGGTGGGCTTGGCGCTTGGCCCTGCACTTGGAATGTGGGTGGGGGGAAGAGCCGTCGGACGTTTTGGCTGGCGGCCGTTTTTTCTCATGCTCGGCTTGGCTGGTTTGCTCTGGCTCCCGCTATGGGCGGTGTGGATGCCTGGTCGTACAGACACGCCCTCCCGGTCCGAAGCGCGAACCGCGGGCTTTCTCGACATTCTACGGCGACGATCCTCGTGGGGCACCTGCATCGGGCAGGCTTCCATCAATTACTTCCTGTATTTTCTGGTGACATGGCTACCCTCTTACCTGCTGCGGGGGCGCCACCTTACCCTGCACGACGTGGCCAACGCTGGCGGCCTGCTCTTCCTCGCTTCCGCGATTTCCTCGGCAGTGACTGGAAAACTCTCGGACCGGTGGATCCACGCGGGCGCCTCCCCCACTCCGGTGCGCAAAGGCTTGATGCTGTTCGGCCACACGGGAATCGGCATTTGCCTCGCCATCACAGTGCTGGCGTCCGGCCGCCTCTTCACAGCGATGCTCGTAGCGACCGGAGCGTTTCTGGGAATCAGCGTCTGCAACAGCTGGGCGATCTCGCAGATGCTGGCTGGACCCCGAATGGTCGGGCGGTGGATCGGGGTGCAGAATTTCGTGGGTAATCTCGGCGGCGCCGTCGCCCCCGTACTAACAGGATTTATTTTGGGCAAAACCGGTTCCTTCTATTGGCCATTCTTTATCACGGCGGTCGTCGCCTGGATTGGCGGGCTCAGTTGGTGGTTCGTCGTCGGCCCTCTGGAAGAAATAAACTGGGACCAGAAACCGGGCCCGCGCTTCCGGATCAATGCCACTCCCGCAGCAGGTGCGGCGCATCCGTAATACACTCTCTTCATGCCGCGGGAAATCGAAATCAAATTTCGCGTAGGGGATCTGCGGGCGCTGGCTCGCAAGCTGCGCTCCGCGAGTTTCCGGCTGGTCACGCCGCCGACCTACGAGATGAATACGCTCTACGACCAGCCCGGTGAAATCCTGCGGGCGCGAAGGCAACTGCTTCGGCTGCGCAAGTACGGTTCGACTTGGACGCTAACCCACAAGAGCGGAGGCATCAAAGGTCGCCACAGCAGTCGTGTCGAGTTAGAGACCGGCATCGTCGACGGGAAGAAGATGGACGCGATCCTGCGGGGCCTGGGATACGCGCCGACATTTCGCTACGAAAAGTTCCGTGCAGAGTGGACCGACGGCAAGGGGCAGGTGGTCGTGGACGAAACGCCGATCGGAAACTTCTGCGAGATCGAGGGCCCGCCGCGCTGGATTGACGCGACTGCAAAAAAGCTGGAAGTCACGCCCGCACACTACATCACCAAAAACTACGCAACGCTGTTCACCGACTGGAAGCAGGAAACGGGAAGCGCCGCGAAAGAAATGATATTCAAGAAGTAATGGGGTGCCACCCTTGTCCCTCCGTCTTTTGGAGGGACTGGGTGGGGATTTTGAATTGGAGATTTTGAATTGGAGACTTTGACTTCGGAGACTTTGACTTGCGAATTCTTCGGCTGACAATACCCACCAAATTCAAAAGCCCACCCTGTCGCACAAAACGCGACAAGGATGGAGCACCCGATTCTGAAATTACGCGCCGTGACACTTCTTATATTTCTTCCCTGACCCGCAGGGGCAAGGATCGTTGCGCCCCACTTTATCCTGTCCGCGAACCACTTGCTGCACCTGCGGCGCGTCTCCCGCGCCTGCCATGCGCGCCTGCTCGAGTTCGCGACGCTTGCGGCGCATGAAAGCTTCCTCCAATTCGTCAGCCGAGGTCGAAACCATCCGAGGAGGACGTCTTCCGTTGCCATCTCCACCATGCTGAGCCGGAGCTCCCGAATCCGGCCCGTGCCCACCGGGCGCGCTCGGCGGCGGACCACCCGCATCCGGCGGCCGCTCCAGAATCTGCATCAGGTACAGATAGCGCACCGTGTCTTCCTGGAAGCGTTGCATCATCGCTTCGAACATATCGAACGATTCTTTCTTGTACTCCACCAGCGGATCGTGCTGCCCGTATCCTCGGAGGCCAATGCCTTCCTTCAGGTGGTCCATGCTGAGCAGGTGATCTTTCCACTGCTGGTCGATCACGCTCAACATGATCATGCGCTCGTGATGGCGCATCGCATCAGGGCCAATGAGCTTTTCTTTCGCGTCGTAACGCTCTTTTAGCTTTTCAAAAATCGCGTCGCCCAGTTCCTGCCGGTTCAGTGTATCGGCCTTGACGCCCTCGGCCAGGAAATCGACCCCGAATCGCGTGAAGACTGCGTCTTTCAGGCCCTTGATGTCCCAGTCGGCGACGTGTGCCTTGGCTGGGCAGTACTGCTCCAGCAGCTCGCCGAGAATCGCCGAAACGTAATCCTCGAGGATGAGATCCTTCTGGTCGGTGCCTTCGAGTAAGCGGCGACGCAGGCCGTACACGGCTTCGCGCTGCTTGTTCATCACATCGTCGTACTCAAGCAAATGTTTACGGGATTCGAAGTGCTGGCCTTCCACGGCCTTCTGCGCAGTCTCGATGCGGCGCGTAATCATCTTCGACTCGATCGGCACGCCCTCTTCCATCCCCAACTTCTGCAGCAGATTCGAGATCCACTCCTTCGCGAAGATGCGCATCAGGTCATCTTCGAGTGCCAAGTAGAAGCGCGAGGAGCCAGGGTCGCCCTGGCGGCCGGCGCGGCCACGTAGCTGGTTATCAATCCGCCGCGACTCGTGTCGCTCCGTGCCCAGAATGTGCAGCCCGCCGACCGCGGTCACCTCATCGTGTTCGACGTCGGTCTGCGCTTTGTAGCGCTCGAGGGCTTCAGCCCACTTGTCGGTCGGAACCGTGTACTCGTTCCCGTTGTAATAGAAGATGGACGTTCCCCCGTCTTCTTGCGGGCCCTCGATCTTGCCCTGCGCCACGCGCAACTGCTGCGCGATTCCCTTCTTCACCATCTCCTGCTTGGCCATGAACTCGGGATTGCCACCGAGCAAAATGTCGGTACCGCGGCCGGCCATATTGGTCGCGATGGTGATCATGCCCTTGCGTCCGGCTTGTGCAACGATCTCGGCCTCGCGCTCGTGGAATTTGGCATTGAGCACGACGTGCTTGATGCCCTTTTTCTTCAGCAGGTCCGAAAGCCGCTCGGATTTCTCGACCGACGTCGTACCCACCAGCACCGGCTGACCTTTCGCCGCAAGTTGCTGAATCTCATCCGCCGCAGCGAAATATTTTTCTTTCTCGGTGCGGTAGACGATGTCTGGATTCTCGATGCGCAACATCTGCTTGTTCGTCGGAATCACCACGACTTCCAGTTTGTAGATCTTGTCGAACTCGGTGGCTTCCGTCTCGGCCGTTCCGGTCATCCCGGCAAGCTTCTTGAACATGCGGAAGTAATTCTGAAACGTAATCGTCGCGAGCGTCTGATTCTCGCGCTCAATCTTCACCCCTTCCTTGGCCTCAATCGCCTGGTGCAGGCCATCGGACCAGCGCCGGCCCGGCATCATGCGTCCGGTAAATTCATCGACGATGATGACTTCCCCGTCTTTAATGACGTATTCCACGTCCTTGCGATAAAGCGCGTGCGCCTTGATCGCCGTTTCGACGTGATGCTTGAGCGGCCAGTTCTCCGGGTCGGCGATGTTCCCAATGCCGAGCAGCCCCTCGACCTTCACCCAGCCTTCATCGGTCACGGTGATGTTGCGATGCTTTTCGTCGACCACAAAATCGCCTGTCAGTTGCGCCGGCTCGCCGGGCGCGACTTCGAGTTCTTCACCCTTTTCCAGCTTGGGGATGATGCGGTTAACTTTATAGTACTTGTCAGTCGATTCCTCGCTGGCGCCGGAGATGATCAGCGGCGTGCGGGCCTCGTCGATCAGGATGGAATCGACTTCGTCGACGATCGCGTAATTGTGCCCGCGCTGCACACAATCCTTGATGTCGAACTTCATGTTGTCGCGCAGGTAGTCGAAACCGAACTCGTTGTTGGTGCCGTAGGTGACGTCAGCCGCGTAAGCCGCGCGCCGCTCTTCGTCGTCCAGGTCGTGCACGATCACGCCGACCGTCAGGCCCAGGAACCGGTACAACCGTCCCATCCATTCCGAGTCGCGTTTGGCGAGGTAATCGTTGACCGTGACCACATGCACGCCGCGCCCGCTGAGTGCATTGAGATATACCGGAAGAGTCGCGACCAGCGTCTTGCCTTCGCCAGTCTTCATTTCCGAAATCGTTCCCTGGTGCAGCACCATGCCGCCGATCAACTGCACGTCGAAGTGCCGCATCTTGAGCACGCGGCGTCCAGCCTCGCGGACCACCGCAAAAGCCTCCACCAGAATTTCGTCGAGCACTTCCTGGAGCGCTTCGTACTCCCGCTTTTCGAACTGCTTCTGCTCGTCAACATCGGGTTCATCCTCGGACCCGGCTGCGGGAGCCGCAGCTTGAGGAGCCCGCGTGACCTGGGTCAGCCGCTCCTGAATGCGCTGCCGGAACACATCCGTTTTCGCACGCAGTTCAGCGTCGCTGAGCTGCTGGATCTGCGGCTCTAGCGCATTGATTGCCTGGACCTTGGGCATCAGCGCTTTAATCACACGCTCGTTCTTGGTCCCAAAAACCTTGCCTAATAGCTGATTGATCAAACTCGAGTCCTTCAGAGGGCAGCACGCCCAAAAGTACCTTTAAAGCCTAGCACATTCGATGCTGGCCAAGACCGCAACGACACACTCTGGTCACACCTCCACTATAATGGTGCAGTATCATGACGCAGTCAATTGACCGGTCACGGAGCCTCCCATGACTGCACGTTTTTCCGCGCTGATCCTCTTAGCTACCCTGCTGGCCCTTCCCGCAAATGCGAAGGACAAGAAGAAGCCTACCCTGCCCGAGTATGTCTTGAAGGCCACGACGGTGCTGGTCGTCGTGAACCCGGAGGCAGGAGAGCCTCTCGACCAGCCCATGTCCAACGCCACCGCTCGTGACAATGTGGAGAAAGCTCTGATGGAATGGGGCCGCTTCCACCTGGTGATGGACGGAGCGGAATCCGACCTGGTGATTGCCGTCCGCACAGGCTCCGGCAAAATGATGCAACCGACGATCAAAGGTGGCCCAATCGATAGTCGCCCGGGCGTTGGGCAATCCACCGACAGCACCATACGCATCGGTGCACAACAGGGTACGCGCCCTCCGCTCAGCGATCCCGGCATGGGCGGGCCGCAGAGCGGGCCACGCGTGAGCAATGAGGTCGGTCCCTCCGAAGATACCTTCGAGGTGTATCGCGGCGGAGTGCAAACTCCACTGGATGCGCCTGCGGTCTGGCGGTACATCGCCAAGGATTGTTTACGGCCGCCTAAAGTTTCCGCTGTCGAAGAGTTCCGCAAAGCGATCGCGGATGCGGAAAAGCCACAACCACCTAAGAAGCCCTAGCCGAACAGCTTCCACCGGCGGCTTGCGGTTGCAACGGTTGGCACAGCAATACCCCGCGCACTGCGTTCGGAGGTACATTTCGTGTATATTCGCCACGACGAATGCCCACCTTCTACGACCGCTTTGTCGATTGCGCCCAGCGCTGGCCGGACAATGTCGCGCTCGAACTGCAACGCCATGATCACATCGAAAGCTGCACCTATGCCGAACTCCACCGCATGGCCGAATCCGTCGGCCGGTGGATCACGGAGACCGGATACGCCCACGGATCACGCCTAGCCATCCTTGCCGACAACCACCCGCGCTGGGTCGCGGCCTACTTGGGAATCATTGCCTCGGGTTGTGCCGCCGTTCCTCTGGACACCGCCCTGCACGCCGATCAGGTCGCTAAGCTTCTAAAAGACAGTGGCGCATCGGCGGTCTTCTGCGACGCCAAACATGTCCCGGTAGCGCGACCCGCGGTCACCGAACTGAACATCGGTCTCCTCCTCATGGACCCGGACCGCATGGCCAACCATTCCGTCGAGGATCACTGGCTCGGCAATCTGCCCGCAATCTTCGACGCCGGCCCAGGCAAATTCAAACCTGCCCCTGCCAAAGACGACGATCTCGCTTCCCTGCTCTACACTTCCGGCACCACCGCCGATCCCAAAGGCGTCATGTTGACCCACGCCAATTTTCTGGGCGAGGTCGAAGCCGTGTTCAACTGGGTCGATCTCGGACCCACCGACGCGCTGCTCGGAGTGCTGCCGCTCTTCCACGTGCTGGCGCAGATGGCCAATCTGCTTCTCCCGCTAGTGAAGGGATCGCGCGTCGTCTATCTGGAAACGCTCAACACCACCGAGCTCATGCGCGCCCTGGGCGAGCGCAATATCACGGCGTTCGCCGTCGTGCCTCAGTTTTACTATCTGATCCATGAACGCATCTTCCAGGAGATCAAGAAGCGCGGCGCGGTAACGCAGAAGGTTTTTTCCCTGCTTGTCGTGATCAACCGCACGCTACGCAAGCTGGGAATCAATGCCGGACGCATCTTTTTCCGCAAAATCCACGACACCCTCGGACCGAAGATGCGCTACCTGGCCACGGGCGGCTCTCGCTTCGATCCCGAAATCATGCGGGACTTTCACGATCTTGGCATCGATATATTGCAGGCCCTGGGCCTGACGGAAACGACTGCAGCCATCTTCGTAACTTCTCCCCACGACAACGTAATCGGCTCGTGCGGCAAGGCGATGAAAGGCGTGGAAGGTAAGATCGTCGACCCGCAGCCACAGGAGGACGGCGGTCCGCCGGTTGGGGAGGTTGCGGTGCGCGGCGCAGTCGTGATGAAAGGCTACTGGAACCGGCCCGACGCCACGGCAGCGGTCTTCCACGACGGATGGTTCCTCACCGGCGACCTCGGATATTTCGACTCGAAGGATAACCTGTTTCTCACCGGTCGCAAGAAAGAAGTCATCGTTCTCAGCAACGGAAAGAACGTCTATCCCGAAGAGATCGAGGCGCACTACCTGAAGTCACCGATCATCAAGGAAATCGCTGTGACGGGCCTCGAAGGCAAGCCCGGCGAAGGCGGCGACCGGCTGCACGCCGTGATCGTCCCCGACTTCGATGTCCTCCGGCAACGCAAGATCGTGAACGTGAAGGAGGCCATCCGTTTCGAAGTGGAAGGCCTTTCGCCAAAGATTCCCACGACCAAGCGCATTGGAAGCTACGAGATCTGGCAGGACGATCTGCCGCGCACTACGACCCGCAAGATCAAACGCTTCGAAGTCGAGAAGCGGGTAAGAGCAAATCAGTCTAAGAAGATTGCGGACGATTCAGACCTTCCCGTGGAAAAACCGCCGACCGCCGACGAGGTTGCATGGCTCGACCAGCCCGACGTGCAGCGCGCTCTGAAGATTGTCCGCGAGGCTGCGCGCTCCGCTCCTGCCAGCCTGCGACCCACGCTCAGCCTCGATCTCGATCTCGGCCTCGACTCGATGCAGCGCGTTGAACTACTCAGCCGCCTCGAGGAAGAACTGGGCGGTGACGTCGCAGAGTCCCAACTCACCGAGATCTACACCGTCCGCGATATCGTCGACGTTGTACTGGGAAGCGCGGCGAGCGGCGCCGGCGGCCCGGGATCGCGCGTCACCTTCGCCGGATGGAGTTCCATCCTCGCCGAAGATCCCGACGATCCCGATGTGATTCGCCTGGCCCACCCCAGTCGAATCAACGACACGTTCTGGTATCTGGTTACCAGGGTAATGCAGATGTTCGTCCTCGACCGCTTTCATCTGAAGGTGACCGGACTCGACAAGCTCCCCAAGAATGGCGCCTACATCCTCTCGTCAAACCACCAGAGCTATCTCGATCCTCTGATACTGGCGTGTCTGCTGCCGCCGGAAGTCTTCTTTCGAGCTTTTGCCGTGGGCACCAGCGACATCTTCGGCCAGGGATTTATGCGCAAACTGGCACGCTCCATCAAGGTGGTCGTGCTCGATCCCGATGCAAACCTGGTTCCCGCCATGCGCGCCGGAGCCTTCGGTCTAAGGCATGGCATGGCGCTCGTTCTCTACCCCGAGGGTGAGCGTTCCATCGATGGCGCGCCCAAAGTCTTCAAGAAAGGCGCTGCCATTCTTTCGATTCACCTGCAGGTACCGATTATTCCGGTGGCTATCGAAGGCTTCTATGAAGCCTGGCCGCGCAATCGAGCCTTTCGCGGCTTCACTCCGCTGAAAATGGCTTTCGGCGACCCGATGCTCCCGCCCCCGGAGTCCGAGGCCTCAGAAGCCGCCTACGAGAAACTCACCGCTGATTTGAAGAAACGGATTGTCGAAATGTGGGAAGGCCTGCAAAAGTCTTAGCCGGGCGGACCGCTCGGGCTCGCGCGACCTTTCTCTACTTGGCGCGCGGGTGCGTCTGGTCGTAGACCTGCAGCACGTGTTTCATCGAAAGCTGCGTATAGCGCTGGGTCGTGGCCAGGCGCTCGTGGCCCAGCAACTCCTGAATCGCGCGGAGGTCTGCCCCCTCCTCCAGCATGTGTGTGCCAAACGCGTGACGTAAGGTGTGGGGATGCACATCCGGAGAAAGCCCCTTGGCAACGGCAATTTTCTTAATGATTCGGCCTACGCTGCGAGTAGTCAGGCGCCCGCCGCGCTGGTTGATGAGCAGCGCAGAGCTATTCTTGCGCGTCTCCGCCAGCGCCGCCTGCCGCGCCGGAAGATAAGCCGCCAGCGCGCTCTTCGCCGATCCCCCAAACGGAACGTACCGCTCCTTCTTCCCTTTGCCGCGAATCAGGATCGCTTCCGCGCTCAGTCGAATGTCGTCGAGGTTGATTCCTGTAAGCTCCGAGTTGCGGATGCCGCACCCATACAGCAATTCCAGCATGAGCAGATCACGTTCAGGAAACGCCGCGACTTCCGGCATCTTCCCGTCGAGCACGGAATTCATTTCTTCGATCGTCGGCACGCGCGGCAGTTTCTTCGGCAGACGCGGCGTCGCCACCAGTTTTGCGGGATTCTGCTCGACCACACCTTCGCGCGCCAGCCAGCGATACAACGACCGTACCGCAGCCAGCGACCGCGCTACGGAAGTCTTGCCCAGCCCCTTCTCATAAAGCTGCGAGAGGAATCCGCGAATCGCGATGTGATCGATCGATTTCCATCCCCGCGACCCAGCATAGGCAGCGAAGTTCGCCAGATCGCCGCTGTACGCCTTAATCGTGTGCGGCGAGGCATTGCGCTCCCGCAAGTGACGGAGGAAGTCGGCGACGGCTTTCTCGATCAGGGTCAGTCTCTGTCCGGGGTTTCTGGCGTCACTATTTGACTGGATGGCTCTCATGGAAATATCTCGATCCTGACCAGCGCACCACTTCCGTCAAGATAGACATGAGCGATGGTGTTGTCGTCGGCGGTTCTGTACTCTACCGTCTTCGCCGTTTTATCTGAGGCAAACCTGATCCACAGAGCCGTAGATGCATTCGTGCCCTGGTCAGCACCTTGCAACCGCGCGATGAGTTCGTCAACAGATATCATAATTTTCGGGGCCCTCCGTGTCTCCGTGCCCCGTGGTGAGCTTCACTTCGCTTTCGCCCTCGGATGATGTTTCTGATAAACCGACCGCAGTCGATCGAGCGCGAGATGCGTATAGACCTGCGTGGTCGAAATGTCCTGGTGGCCCAAGATTGTCTGCACCGTGCGCAGGTCTGCGCCGTTCTCTACCATGTGCGTAGCACAAGAATGCCGAAGCATGTGGGGCGACGCGTGCCGTCCGGAGGCAACCGACGATTCCCCCACCATCTGCCACACTCGCTGCCGCGTCAACCTACGCCCGCCGCGTGCAATAAACAGCAGAGGCGAATTCTTCATCGAGGTCGCGTACGGCCGGGCCGAATTCTTCGCTGGCGTTGGTGCTGGCGTGCCCGCCAGTACCGGCCGCCCCTGCGCCAGATACTCCGACAGCGCATCCTGCGCGGGTTTTCCCAGCGGCACAATGCGTTCCTTGTCTCCCTTGCCCCGGACAAGCATGTATCCCGACTCCAGCTTCAAATCCTCCAGCGTGGCGTTGACCATCTCTGAAACCCGCAACGCCCCCGCGTACAAGAGCTCCAGCATCGCCCGATCGCGAGCCGCAAGCGCCCCCGCATCTTTCGAGTTGCGATGCCCATTCGCCAGCAGCGCCGCCGGAGACGCCAGCGTCGACTCCACCTCGTCGCGAGCCAGCGACTTGGGCAGCACCTTCCACTGCCGGGGAGATTCAATGTTCAGCGTTGGATCGTGGTCGATTCTCTTGTCGAGGAGTAGATAGCGGTAAAGATGTCGCAAAGCCGAAAGCTTTCGCCCCACGCTGCGCCCGTCGACCTGATGTGAAAACAGCTGCTGCAGGAATTCGCGCACCTCGGTCCGCCGCGCAGTCAGCAGCAGCCGCTTATGTTTCTCCAGAAATTCAGAAAATTGCAGGATGTCGGTTGCGTACGCACTGATCGAATTCGCCGCCAGCCCCTTCTCGATGCGCAGGTAGTCGAGAAAGCCGGAAAGCACGCGCGCGTTCGCCTCGGACGCCATGGCAGGAGAGATTTAGTATGCCCGTTATCGTACACCAGCGAAAGTGCTGAGGAGGATACGGACGGAATCGCGCCCATAAAAGCGTCACTTGCTACGCTCCATGCAGCATATAAATCACCAACCGCTAGTCTCCTGTCCCATAAATAAGTGAACTAAGTAGGCCCGGGATTGCATCTAAAATGCAGGAGGCTCAGATGCGAACCGGACGTCCCAAACAACCCTTGACTGTGACCAGCGAAGAGCGCCAGCGACTCGAATCGTTAGCCCACCGGGCGCGCAGCCAAGCCCTGTTGGCGCGTCGTGCTCGGGTGGTCTTGGGCTCTGCTCAAGGACTGGATAATAAAGCGGTCGCCAAGAAGTTGCGCTGCTCGTTGGGCATGGTGGGCAAGTGGCGGGCGCGCTTTCTGCAAGCACGCTTGGCAGGGCTATACGACGAACCACGTCCCGGAGCGCCACGCCAGATCAGCGATGATCAGGTCGAGAAGGTCGTGATTCAAACTCTGGAAAGCACGCCTCGCGGCCAAACCCACTGGAGCACGCGCGGTTTAGCCAAAGCCAGCGGACTGAGCCGCATGACCATTAGCCGGATTTGGCAGGCCTTCGGATTGCAGCCGCACCGAGCGGACACGTTCAAGCTGTCGCCGGACCCGCAACTGATTGAAAAAGTGCGCGACATCGTGGGTTTGTACATGAACCCGCCCGAGCACGCGGTGGTGTTCTGTGTCGACGAGAAGAGCCAAATCCAGGCGTTAGACCGCACCCAGCCACTGTTGCCGATGCGGCCGGGGCAACTGGAGCGCGGCACGCATGACTACAAACGCCATGGCACGACTTCGCTGTTTGCCGCGCTGGAATTGAAGACCAGCCGCGTGATTGGCCAACTGCACCGCCGCCACCGCTCGCAGGAATTTCGCCAGTTCCTCGATGTGATCGAGGCGCAAGTGCCCGCCGGACTCGATGTGCATATTATCGTGGACAACTACGGAACCCACAAAACTGCCATCATCCGGAAATGGTTCGCCAAACGTCCACGCTTTCATGTCCACTTCACTCCCACCTACGGATCCTGGATCAACCTGGTGGAGCGCTGGTTCGCCGAACTCACCAACAAGCGAATTCGACGGGGCGTGTTCCGCAGTGTAAAAGACCTGGAAGCGGCCATCCGCGAATTCATCGACATGCACAATGAAGATCCCAAGCCCTTCGTTTGGACCAAAACCGCGGACCAAATCCTGGCCAGCATCGCTCGTTACGCGCAACGCACGACCGCTTCTAACTTATGACACGAACCACTGGGACAGGAGACTAGTCAGCAACCGGTGCGCCGCTCGAAACCCGCATTTCTGATAGTTGTCATACGCCGCGGCGGCTCGATCACGAACCTGTTCGTTGTTCTCCCCCGCAATCCAGCCGTCCAGCGCGCTCTTCAGCGTATACGCCTCGGGAGCCATCAGGCCCGTCGTCCACAAAAGTGGATACGCGCCCGAAGCCCGCACCGGCTCGGCGAAGAACATCTTACTCGCGCAGGCCAGCACAACAGCATCGCGATGAACCTCATTCTTCTTCCGCGGAAACTGCTGGAGTTGAAAGTCCATCAGCCCGTCATGGCCCATATAGGCGACGAGATTCGCGCCACCACGAGTCGGAATCTTTACCGCCTGCGGCCCGCTCGCAGTTTCGGGATCATCTCCCGCAGCCGAAGATAGAAAATCCAGAATCGCCTGCCGGATTTCCCGCCCGCGATAGGCATCGGCCACAAGATAGACGTTGCTTGCCCGATGCCTGAACACACATCGCTCAAGCACCTCAGCCTTCGGCTTCTCACCGCAGGCGATCCGCTCCCAGTCAGCGCTGCGCGCGAAAAAGGTCTTCACGCCATACGCAGAGCCCCAGTACAAGTTGTGTTCCGGATCTTCCCCGTTGCCGAGTTTCGCCGGCACTGGAATGATTCCCTGGTTCTGATTGTCGGCCAGCGCAACAAAAACGTGAACCGAGCGCAGCGCGGAATCTTGCGCAGGCGCCACGCTCACCGCCACACAGAACCAGACCCACACGAAAACGCCTGGCCTCAGCCTGATCACGCCGCCTCCGCGCCGCTCACTTCCCGCAGCAATTCCACGGCGTAGAGTGCCCCTTCCGGCGTCTCCTCATGCTTGAAATAAGCAAATACATCTCGCCCATCAGCTAGATGATGTCGAATGCGCTCGATCATCGACCGCCGTTCCTCCCCGGTATAACTTGGCTTGCGAAAGCGGTAATCCACAAAACCGGCCGTCGCCACTTCGGGTGTGGTCAGAGTCTCAGTCTCGGCCACACACAGCGCCACATTGCTCGCCTTCAGGAGATCCCACGTCGAGTCGGCGAACCACGACGCATGCCGAAACTCAAACGCCGCCGGCACCGTACGCGGCAGGATTGCCAAAAAGTCTTTTAACAGCGCCGCGTCCGCCTTCAAGTTCGGCGGCAGTTGGAACAGTACCGGCCCCAACTTGCCCACCGCAGCCAGCGGCTCAATGGTCGCCAGAAATCGCGGCACAAACTCTTGCGCGCCTTTTAGCCGCTTGATGTGCGTGATCACCTGGTGCGCCTTGATGCCGAAGCGGAAATGCGCGGGCGTATCGTGCAGCCAGTTCTGGATGGTCGTTTCTTTGACCAACTGCCGAAAAGTAAAATTCACCTCAACGGTATTGAGCTTCGTCGAGTAGTGACTAAGAAATTTCCTCTGCGCCAGTTTGGCCGGATAGAAATCAGGCTTCCACGTTGGATAAGCCCATCCCGACGTTCCTGCAAAGAATTGCGGCATAAGTCACTCGACTGGGTGGCCCATCCTAGACGCGTTCTTTGCGGCTAAGGTGGGGATTTTCGAAAGTTTCAAGACTCAGCAAGACCAGGATTATACTTTGCCCGGCTGCTTCCGAGCCGCCCGCTTCCGCACTGTCTTTTTCCCAGCAGTCTTTTTTCCAGCAATCTTCCGCGGCGGATCATCCTCATCCGCCTGCGCCGCAATCTCGATTGCTTCCGACGCCGGCACAGCCGCGCCCGTCTTCTTCAAATCCGGCAACCGCTGTTTCAACTCCAAAACCGGCTCAAACAAATCGCCCAACTTCTCCACTCGCGCAACGACCTGCGGCGCCTCGAACACCAGCGTTCCGGCATCTTTCTTCTTAAAAGCCCGCTCGACTTCCTCCCACGTCACCGGAGTCGACACTGCGGGATGCTCCCGCGCCCGCAGCGAATACACCGCCACCGTCGTCTTGTGCTCGTCATTCTGGCTCCAGTCGACAAACACTTTGCCGGTGCGGGCCTGCTTGCTCATCTCCGACAGCACCAGATCGCGATGATCGTGCTCCATCAGTTGCGCCAGCGCGTGCGAAAACATCTTGGTAGCGTCGTACGTCGTCGGCGTGTTCAGCGGAACGTAAATCTGCAATCCCTTCGACCCAGAAGTCTTCGGAAAACTCTGCAGCCCGAAGTGCTCGAAGATCTCGCGCAGCCACAGCCCCACTTGGCAGCATTGCACAATATTCGCCGGCGGCCCCGGATCGAGGTCGAACACCATCTCCGTCGGACATGTAATATCTTTGGCCAGCGCCAGCGACGGATGCAGTTCGAGCGCCGCCAGATTGGCCAGCCAAACCAGCGTGGCCAGATCGTCCGCCACCACATAATTGACGGTCCGCCGGTTGCGCCCGCTCCAGATCGGAGCCGTCTTCACCCATTCCGGCTTGTGCATGGGCGCATTCTTCTCGAAAAACGGTTCGCCATCCACGCCGTCGGGATACCGCTTGCGCGTCAGCGCGCGCCCTGCCAGATGCGGAATCATCGCCGGCGCGATGCGTGCGTAGTAATCGATGACGTCCTTCTTCGTGAATCCGGTAGCCGGATACAGCACCTTCTCCAGGTTTGAAAGCTTTAGATGCCTGCCTTGAATGTCAACGGCCGAGTCTGTCACGTGCGCGCTCCAGCCTGCCATTGTGCCTGAAAGACCTTCGCACGCAAAATATGGTGTTGTCCCCGAGAGGAAAACCTGAACCACGAAGGACGCGACAGTACAGGAAGGAAAACCCAGGTGGACTGTGTGTCCTTAGTGGTTAATGCTCTTGGTTTCCTTCGTGAACCGGAGCCTGCCCTGAGCGATGTCGAAGGGTGTCCTTGGTGGTAAAGCCCTTGGAATTGGGGCCCCGCCAGCTACGCCCGGTTTGACAACCTGCCTCCCCCCCACGTACTTTCAAACTTCTGCCCTGCTGGCCCGTCCAACACGTGTGTATCGCAGAAGGTCTGTCGCAGAAGATGCTCGCCATACTCGTCCCACCGTCGGAGGTCCGATGAAGCACCACAGTCTGAAAACCGCATTGTTTTTGTTTCTTCTCTCGGCCCTTTCCCTGGCCCAGAACGTCGCGTCCTTCGAAAAGCGCATCACGGTCAAGACTTTGCCCAACGGCCTGACCCTCATGGTCTGCGAGCGCCCGGAGGCTCCCGTCTTCTCTTTCTACACGATGGTCGATGCCGGCTCGGTGCAGGACCCCATGGGCGCCACTGGACTCGCTCACATGTTCGAGCACATGGCGTTCAAGGGCACCGACAAGATTGGCACCACGAATTACGCCGCCGAAAAGCCCGCTCTGGAAAAGGTCGAGGCTGCCTACGCCGCCTACATCGCCGAGCGGGACAAGACCGTCGGCCGTGACGAAGCGAAGTTGAAGCAACTGGAAAAAGCCTGGAAAGACGCCACCGCCGAAGCCAACAAATACGTCGTGCCCAACGCCTTTGGCAAACTCGTCGAGCAGAATGGCGGCGAGGACATGAACGCCTCCACCAGCTACGACCTCACCGAATATCACTACTCTCTGCCCGTCAATCGTCTCGAACTCTGGGCCTACCTCGAATCTGAGCGTTTCCTGCATCCCGTGATGCGCGAGTTCTACAAGGAACGCGACGTGGTCATCGAAGAACGCCGCATGCGCACCGACAGCAGCCCGTTCGGCCGCCTGCTCGAGCAGTTCACCGAAGAAGCCTTCGCTGCCCATCCTTATCACCGGCCGACCGTGGGATGGATGGCCGATCTCAACCATTTCTCCGCCACCGACGCCCAGAAATTCTTCGACAAGTACTACGTTCCATCCAACATGGTGGTCGCGGTCGCCGGTGATATCAAAGCCGCTGAGGCCATGCCCATCCTCGAGAAATATTTCGGCCGCTTGCCCACGCGCCCGCAGCCCGACGAAATCACCACCACCGAGCCGCCGCAGAACTCCGAACGCAAGGTCATCCTCAAAGATCGCTCGCAGCCGATCTATATCGAGGGCTACCATCGACCCGACTACCGCAGCCAAGACGACGCCGTGTTCGACGCCATCAGCGATCTCATGTCCGAAGGACGCACCTCGCGCCTCTATCGCTCTCTGGTCCGCGACAAGAAAATCGCTTCGTTCTCTGAGGGCCTGACCGGATACCCCGGCATCAAGTATCCCCACCTATTCGCATTTCTTGCTGTTCCATTGCCCGGTCACAGCACGCAGGAAATGGCCGACGCCATCCATGCGGAAATCGACAAACTGAAAAAAGAAGACATCACCGACGAAGAACTGAAGATGATCAAGACCCGCAGCAAAGCCAATCTGATTCGCGGCCTCGCCGACAACGAAGGCCTGGCCACACAAATCGCCACCTACCAGACCCGCTACGGCGATTGGCGCGAGCTATTCAAATCGGTCGACCGCATCGACCAAGTCACGAAGGCCGACATCCGCCGCATCGCCAACGAAGTCTTCGTCGACACCAACCGGACCGTGGGCGTGATTGAAAACATCGGCGGAGGTGGAGCTCCCGGCGGCTCTGACCAAGGCGGTTCCGATCAGGGAGGTGCGCAATGAAAATGCACTGGACTCTTCTTCTCCTCGTTCTAGCGGCCGCCGCGACGTGCGCAACTCTTCCCCAAGCAGCAGCCCAGGCCACAAGCTGGCAGCAGGTTCCCATCCCTTCCCTACCCGCCTTCAAGCCGCAGCAACCCAAGCGCATTCAACTGTCGAACGGCATGGTAATTTTCCTGCAGGAGGATCACGAACTGCCGCTGCTCGATGGCACGGCCCGCATCCGCGGCGGCTCGGTCAACGAACCCGCCAACAAAGTCGGCCTCACGGATATTTACGGCGAAGTCTGGCGTACCGGCGGCACCAAGACCCAGACCGGCGATCAACTCGACGACTTCCTCGAAGTCCGCGCGGCCAAGGTGGAAACCGGCAGCAGTTCTGACTCCACGTCGATCAACTTCTCGTGCCTCAAAGGTGACCTCGACGACGTCTTCAAAGCCTTTGTCGACGTGCTGCAGAATCCCGAATTCCGCGCCGAAAAAATCGACATCGCCCAGAAGGAAGAAGACGACGGCATCTCCCGCCGCAACGACCAGGTCGGCGAAATTGCCCAGCGCGAATCCGTCAGGCTGGCCTACGGCCCCGACAATCCCTACGCCCGCGTGCCGGAGTACGCGACCGTTGCCGCCATCACGCGCCAGGACTTGATCGACTGGCACCACAAATACGTCCACCCCAACAACATCATTCTCGGCATCGCCGGTGACTTCGACTCCGTCGCCATGGAAGCCCGGCTGCGCAAGGCTTTCGATGCGTGGCCGAAAGGTCCTGAGGTTCCGAAGAACAACATCAAATACAATCCCGCGAAGCCCGGTTACTATCTTATCCCGAAAGACGACGTGAACCAGAGCACCATCCACATGGTGGCGCTCGGTACGACCCGCGACAATCCCGATTACTATGCCATCAGCGTCTTTAACGAAGCGTTCGGCGGTGGTTTCTCTTCGCGACTGTTCAACGACATCCGCACGAAGCGCGGCCTGGCCTACAGCGTCGGCGGAGGCATCGGCACCAACTTCGGGCATCCCGGCATTCTGCAGGTGTCGATCGGCACCAAGAGCGGCAGCACCATCGAAGCGATTCAGGCCGCCGGCGAGGACATCGAAAATCTGACGAAAGAGCCCATCACCGACGACGAAATCCAGCGCGCCAAAGACGCGATCCTCAACGCCTTCATCTTCCGTCTCGACTCGCCTGACAAGATTCTCGGCGAGCGCATGACCTACGAGTATTACGGATATCCTCCCGACTGGCTCGACAAGTATCAGGCGGAAATCAAGACGGTTTCGGCAGCAGACGTCAACCGGGTCGCCGCCAAGTACGTGCATAAGGATCAACTCGCGGTGCTGGTCGTCGGCAACACCAAGGAATTCGACAAGCCTCTGTCATCGCTCGGCAGCGTGAAGGAAATCGACATCACCATTCCGGCTGCGCCCGCCGAGAAGGGCGACAAGGACGACTCCAAAAAAACCGCCGCCTCCAACCCCGAAGGCAAAGCCCTGGCCGCGAAGGTCGCCGCCGCCATGGGAGGCCTACCCAAACTGCAATCCATCAAAACGATTCACGTGAACATCGCCGAGAGCGATGGTGGAGGCCCGCCGAATCCAGTTGACGTGACCCTCGCCTTCCCCGACCGCATGCACGTCAATGTGCAGACGCCTCAGGGATCGCTCACCATCGTCGCCACTCCCGATGACGCCTTCATGAGCATGGCAGGCATGGGCACGCGCAGCATGCCTCCAGCGCAGAAAAACGAGATGCTCGCGCAACTTCATCACGATCTGATCTATGTCGCACAGCACGCCGATGATCCTGCGTTCACGTTTACCGCCGCGGGCACCGAAAAAATCGGCGACGTTGACGCCGCCATCCTCGATATCGGTGGCGCCATCCCGTGGGTGCGTTGGTACATCGATCCCAAGACCGGCTACATTCTCCGCGAGAAATACAAAGCCATGGGCCAGTCCGGCCCCTTCGATGGCGAGTCGAATCTTTCCGACTGGCGTACCGTCGACGGCCTGACCATGCCCTATAAGCATCAGAACAAGCAGAACGGTCAGGAAACCAGCAACGCCGAATTCAAGAAGATTGAGATCAATCCCGCAGTCGATCCCAAGCTTTTCGCCAAACCCGCAGAAAATGCGGCTGAGAAGGAAAATAAGCAGTAGTTGCGCTGAAGGGTACGAGCGAGCGGTAGATGCTTTGATGTTTAAACGAGCGGTTTCGGACTTACACCGCCCGAACCGCGGAGCGGCGGAATGTGATAGCCCAGGACGGCAGTCCTGGGTTAAGCCAGATAAAGGAACCGAATCCCAGGGGGACGACACAAGCGTCACACGATCGCAATGCATCTGGGCCCTCAATAAATTGCAGTCAGGGAGACATCCAATTGACGACACTTACCCGTGTCTCACTCGCCCTCTTCCTCGCAGTCATTCCAGCTCTCGCGCAAATCACCACCTCGCAATACGACAACGCCCGCACTGGCGCAACGCTGGTCGAAAGGACGTTAACTCCGCAGAACGTCAACGCCCGACAATTCGGCAAACTGGGCGCGTTCAAGGTCGACGGCGCGGTCTACGCGCAACCATTGTTCCTGCCCTCCGTCGAAGTTCCCGGCAAAGGCACGCACGACGTTCTCTTCGTCGCCACCGAACACGACAGCGTCTACGCCTTCGACGCCGCCCGACCCGGCGATCCTCCGCTATGGCAGGTCAGTTTCCTCGATAAAGCTCGCGGCATCGTGCCGGTGTCAGAGGACGACGCGCAGTGTCCCTTCATCCGTCCGGAAATCGGCGTCACGTCCACTCCCGTCATCGATTTGAAAACCGGCACGCTGTATGTGCTGGCTCGCTCCAAGATTCGCCATACCATCGGCGCCAACGAATACTTCCAGCATCTGCACGCGCTCGCCATCACCACCGGCGTCGAGAAATTCGACGGGCCGAAACTCATCTCCGCATCTGTGCCCGGCAAAGGTGCAGGCGCTGTCAACGGACAAATCCCCTTCGATCCTCTGCGCGAAAATCCGCGCGCCGCACTCCTGCTCGCCAACAACTCTCTCTATCTCACCTGGGCATCCTCCTGCGACGTGGATCCCTACCACGGCTGGGTCATGGCGTACGACCCGCAAACTCTGGCGCAGAAAGCCGTTCTCAACGTCAATCCTGACGGCAGCGAAGCCGGCATCTGGCTCAGCGATACCGGACCCGCCGCCGACGCCGAGGGCAACCTCTACGTCCCCACCGGCAATGGCACGTTTGATGCCGGTTCCGGCGGGCGCGACTTCGGCGACTCCGTTCTAAAACTCGACGGCTCATCCCTCGCCATCCGCGATTACTTCACACCGCACGATCAGGATCGCATCAGCAACGCCGACTCCGACATCGGCTCCAGTGGCCCACTGCTTCTCCCCGATCAACCCGGCAAGTATCGCCACCTGCTTCTGCAACCCACGAAAGATTCCACCATTTACGTGATCGATCGCGACCAGGTGGGCAAATTCCATCGCGACACCGACGACCTCGTACAGATCATCCACACCGGAGGCGGCGGTTACGGCGCCATGGCCTACTGGAACGGCCGCGCGTATTTCGCCGCCAGCGATGACTTCTTGCGCGCTTACACCATCAAGAACGGACAACTCACTCCTGCCGAATCTTCTGCCAGAAAATTCGCCAACCCCGGCGCCACCCCGACTGTCTCGGCCGACGGCAACAAGAACGGAATCGTATGGGCAATCTCCACCAAGGTCTGGAACGGTGCCGACAACAAGCCCGCCGTCCTGTACGCTTACGACGCCACAAAGCTCGGCCAGCCCCTCTATACCTCGGAAGAGAACAGCCAGCGCGATCGCGCGGCCATGGCCACGCGCTTCGTCATCCCGGTTGTCGTGAACGGACGCGTCTACTTCGGCGCCCGCGGCGAGGTCGAAGTCTACGGATTGCTGAAATAGCGATCTCTATTTCTCAAGGCTGCGACGGGAGGCTAACGTCGATCACCAACCGCCGTCTATACTCGCAGCCGTGACCCGCTCGCAGGAGGATCCATGCCATCCCGCCCACTCGCACGCTTCGTCCCAGTCTTCGCGGTCGCCTTATGTCTTACTGTCTCGGCCTTCGCTCAATCCAAATCGCAAGCCGCGCAGCAGGACTCAGCTCTCTCCGCGCGCATCCAGCGCGTGGAGAACGGCATCGCGCCCATTCCCCTAAGCGCTTCTGAGCCGGCGACGCCGCTCAATATCGAGAAACTGATGGAGCTCTACAAGTGCCCGGGCCTGAGCGTCGCCGTAATCGACAATTTCAAAATCGCCTGGGCCAAGGGCTATGGAGTCACCGAGGCCGGCGCCCACACGCCGGTAACAGGTCACACGCTTTTTCAGGCCGGTTCAATCAGCAAGCCAGTAGCCGCAACCGGCACGCTCTCATTGGTCGAGCACGGAAAGCTTTCCCTGGACGAGAACGTCAACCTGAAACTCAAGTCCTGGCAAGTGCCCGACAACGAATTCACGAAGGACCAGAAAGTCACGCTGCGCCGCATCCTGAGCCACAGCGCCGGACTCACGGTCCACGGGTTCCCTGGCTATGAAGTAGGAACGCCTATCCCCACTCTCGTCCAGATCTTCAACGGAGATCCTCCCGCCAACACTGCGCCAATCCGCGTGGATTTCGTCCCCGGAACCAAATTTCGCTACTCCGGCGGCGGAGTCACCATCGAACAGCAACTCGTGATCGACGTGACCGGCAAGCCATTCCCGCTGTTCATGCGCGAAACCGTCCTCGACAAAATTGGCATGGCCGACAGCACCTACGAACAGCCGCTCCCGCCCGCTCGCGCCGCCATGACTGCCACCGGCACGCGCGCCGACGGCATGCTCATCCCCGGCAAGTGGCATATCTATCCCGAGACGGCCGCTGCCGGCTTGTGGACCACCGCTACCGACCTGGCAAAATTCGGCATCGAGATCGCTCTCTCGAAACAAGGCAAGAGCAATTCCGTCTTGTCGCAGGCCACGACTCAAGAGATGTTGAAGCCTCAAGTCGAGCAGGTAGGTCTGGGATTCTTTCTCGCCAGTCACAAGAATCCGGAAGAGTTCGGTCACAACGGAGCCGATGAAGGTTTTCAGGCGCTCCTGATCATGTTTGCCGATACGGGGAAAGGCGTGGCCATCATGGCCAACTCCGACAATGGCATCAGCGTCGCGAATGCCGTCACGCAAAGCGTCGCCAAGGAATACGGCTGGAACTACACTCCCGACCCAACGTCCGCAGCCGAACTGCTCATGCTGGTTGCGAACACTAAGGGCTCCGACGCGGTCATCACACGATATTCAGAACTGAAAAAAGCCGGATCGTCTTCGGCCTTTGCAGTCGACGAAAATACCCTCGTCGCCCTCGGCTATCACTTTCTCTTCGCCGGACAGACCGACGCTGCTATCCAGATATTCCAGCTCGAAGTGCAGGACTATCCAAAATACTGGAACGCCTACGACAGCCTCGGAGAAGCCTATTGGAAAGCCGGAAAAAAAGAGTTGGCCATCCAGAACTATCAGAAGTCGGTGGAGCTAAACCCGGACAACCAAACCGGCATCGACGCCCTGAAGAAACTCCGCGACCAAAAATAGCTCCCCGATGGAAAATGCATGGGGCAGCGTGTACAGTGGTTCGCCAGGAACGAGCCATGACATCCCCCAGCCCCACCAATTCCGAACTGCTGCCCGCGCTACCCTTCGACAGTTGGAAGGACACTCTCGCGACCTTGCACATGTGGACGCAAGTCGTGGGCAAAGTGCGCCTTAAACTCTGCCCGCTGGTAAATCATTACTGGAACGTCGCCTTCTACCTGACCGCACGCGGAATGACGACTTCCGCCATGCCCTATTCACGCGGCACAGTCGAAGTGCGTTTCGATTTCATCGCCCACCGGCTCTTAATCGAAACCAGCGAAGGCCGCATGGTTGCTGTCGCGCTCAAGCCGCAGAGTGTCGCAGAGTTTTACAAGGCGTTCATGGCCGCCCTCGATGATCTCGGTGTAACAGTGAAGATCTGGACCCTGCCCTGCGAGATTCCCGACCCGACTCCGTTCGAGAAGGACCACATTCACGCCTCCTACGATCCCGACGCCGTTCACAAATTCTGGCGCATCACGGCCTGGGTCGATCAAATCCTCAAGGAATTCCGCGCGGGATTTCTAGGCAAAGTAAGCCCCGTACATTTTTTCTGGGGAAGTTTCGATCTTGCTGTGACGCGCTTCTCCGGCCGAACAGCGCCCGAGCGTCCCGGTGCCGACCCCATCACACGCGAAGCGTATTCCCACGAAGTAAGCAGCGCCGGATTCTGGCCCGGCGGTGGCGATATTAAGGGCCCGGCTTTCTACTCTTACGCCGCGCCCGAGCCCACCGGCTTCGGCGAACGTAAGGTTAGCCCAGCAGCGGCTTTCTATCACCCGCAACTGAAAGAGTTCCTGCTGATGTACGACGACGTGCGCACTGCCGCGTCCCCGAAAACAGCGTTGATGGAATTCCTGCAGAGCACCTACGACGCAGTCGCCGACACGGGAGATTGGGATCGCAGAGCCTTGGAACGGTAGCGGCCTCCACGGCGCAAAACATCCGCCCACCGGTCAATTCCTCGCCGTAACCTTCTGCGGCGGCCTGCGATCAATCGATGCTTGCGGCTGCGGCTTTTTCTGGCCTTGCTGCGTGCCCGCCGCGGACTTGATTTTCTTGCGGTGCGCAAGATCCGCTTTCCGCTCCTCTTGCAGGTGGTGCACGGTGGCTTTGCTCGCCACCGTCCATGGGTCGTACCAAGTCGGATCGACCTCTTGCTGGCTGTACGCTGGAATCAGCAGCATCAGCAGTGTTGCGACGATACCGGCAAGTTTCACGACGCGAAACATATTCCCCACCTCCGTTTTCGAGCGGCCACCGCCATTCGGGATGCCGGACCATCGTGAGCATCTGGGGCTCGAGAGCATAGTGAGGATCAAGGCGCGCGCGTTTCAGACACGATGCTGACGGCGTTGAAAAAGATATAAAGATACAAAGGGAATATAGAGAGGAAAGCGACGGAGCGAAAACAGAAGGGAAACGTTCGGGTCGTCCTAGCCGAGCCCCTACGGAAGCGTCACGTTCGCGAGTGGCGCTGGAAGCGATGGCGCCTCAGCCTGCGCCCGTGCGTTCGAAAGCGTCACCGGCATGCGACCTGACATCGGGATTT
Source organism: uncultured Acidobacteriaceae bacterium (assembly GCA_963710885.1). Classification (GTDB taxonomy): domain Bacteria; phylum Acidobacteriota; class Terriglobia; order Terriglobales; family Acidobacteriaceae; genus Sulfotelmatobacter. Next base: position 135,664 of record CAVQCF010000043.1, on the reverse strand, counting down.
CCCCGAACAGCGCTCGGGCAGCGCTAACCTCGGAAACCGTCACATTCGAGAAGGTACAAATGTAGTTCTGAATCGCGGGAAAATCGTCCGTCAGATAAGGATTCCCCATCGCCAGCACAGCGGTCTTCTCACCCGCGCGGCCGAGAATTTTCTCCAACAGCGCGCTCGTCGAATCTGGCAAAGACGCCGGATGCTTCCCACTGCGTCCCAATTTCCTCGATCGCGCGGCCGAGGGAACGATATACACCGCGACCACGATTGCCCGCGCCTGCTCCACCGCCTTCAGCACGCCGGCTGTCCTGCCGGCCGCGACGCGCGGATCCACATACACGATTTTCGCGTCGGCCATGCGGACGTGTATCTCACGCTCCAGAACATGGCCATCGTCTGCGCGAACGCTGTCGCACAGAACAACCACCAGAACCGGGCGAGTGTCGGGCGCTCCTCCCTGATTCAGAACCACGTTCTTCAACGACGCTACCCCTCGGAGCGGCAGCAGCTTCCGGTTATCGCGTACGAGTGTGATCGATGCGTCAGAAATTCGCTGCCCGGTGGCCACGTTGGCCGGACTCCCTACCAGCTTCGGAATCGCCGCCACGTCCACCAGGCGAGCCTTCTGCAGCCCCAGCGAGGCTTTCGCCTGCAATATTTTCAAGACGGACGCGTCGAGACGCTGCGGCGAAATCTCGCCGCTCTGAATCGCATAGAGAACCGCATGATAACTGGCGTCCAGGTCAGCCGGCATGGTCAGCACATCGTTTCCGGCCTTGAAGGCATCCACTGCGGCGCGCCCAACGTGTCCTGCATAGAGCCGGGTTAGGCCAGCCATGTCGAGACCATCCGTAACGACGATTCCTTTGAAACCGAGCTCGCTCTTCAGCAGACCCGTGACAATGGCAGGTGACGTCGTGGCCACCAGGTTCGGATCCGGATCGAGTGCCGGCACCCGGATGTGCGCCGTCATGACCGCATCGACTCCAGCGTCAATCGCCTTGCGAAATGGAGGCAGGTCGACCGCACGCAGAACCTTCGCATTCTCGTCCACTCGTGCTAGCGCAAGATGCGAATCCGTCCCGGTATTGCCGTGCCCCGGAAAGTGCTTCGCGGTGGTCAGCATTCCGTTCGCCCGCGCTCCGCGAATGTACGCGGCCACAAGTGTCCCGACCTGCTCCGGATTGGCGCCGAACGCGCGCGTCCCAATGATCGGATTCGCTGGATTGGAATTCACATCGGCGACCGGAAAAAGATTCCAGTGCACGCCGATCGCCCGGCTTTCCTGCGCCGTAATGCGCCCGAACTCCTCGGCATAGGCCGCCTTGCCCGCAGCGCCAAACGCCATCGCGTGAGGAAACACGGTTGTCCCGAAGAGTCGCGCCGGAAGCACACCCTGCTCAAAGTCTCCGGCAATCAGCAACGGCAGCTTCGATTCCGTCTGCAGCCGGTTCAGCATGACCACAGTTTCATAGCGGTGGTCGCTGGGCAGAAGTCGCGCTCCCGGCGGCGCCGACATGGCCACCGATCCGATGTGATATTTGCGAATGTCGTTTGAGAGCCGCTCGTACTCAGGATTGCGCACACCTGACAATCCCACGCGCAGACGAACCATGAACAACTGGCCGACCTTCTCCTCCAGCGAAAGGCTTGCTAAGCTCTTCTCCGCCCAGGCCTGATCTTCGCTCGGCAGATGGAGCGCGGCAGGATCCCGGTGCTTCTCCCGAGGAACGGTCGAGGAGCCAACCAGGCTGACCAGCGCTACCGCCACCAGGATTCGAAGCATCTGCACATCAAGAGCATACTTGGAAAAATGCAGTCGCGCGCGTCTTGACTTGAGGTCGATTGCCAATCGAAGGTACATGATCAGCCGGGACGCAGAGGTTGGAGCGATGGTACCAGTCGGCTCGCAACTGGACATACGGGCGTACAATCCTCCTGTGCCTATCCACTCTCAATCGGTTATAACCGGCATCCTGCTTTTCGCTGCTTTTCTGGGAAGAGGTGGGCCAACGGCGGGGGATTCCTCATGCGGCAGTCCTGGATTCGTAATGTTGCTCCCAGGCGCGTGACGACAACTGAATGGGCTGCAGCCAGATGGCGGCCTCCATCGTTTGCCATCTGTGCCAATTTTCACACCGTCCGCTTTCTGTCAGTTTTGCCGCTGACATTGTTCTTTGCCCCGGTTCACCTGCCCGCCGAAACCCGGTCACGACCTGGCACTATGACAACGGACGTACCAAAGCGAACACCTCGGAGACAGCGTCTTGAAGATAAGTCAACTTGGCACGCCGCTAGTGCTGGGTGACTGGTTCACTCCATACAATCAGCAATTCCTCTCTGACAATGACCGCGATCTCAACGATGCTCCTCTCATTTTGCCTGACCAGACGGGTCCGTTTCCCCAGGAACTGATCGCGGAAGGCAGCGGAAGGCAAGGAAGGCCCGATCTACGTGTTGAATCGCGATAGCATGGGCGGGTTTGTTCGACCTGTACCGCCACTGACACGCAGATTGTGCAAGAAATACCGCAGGGTGCCAAGGCAACCGGCACACCCAGTCGCTCGGTCCCTTCGCTCGCACCCGCAGCAACGTCGAGCGGCAGCACCACCGTTACCATCCGTCCACGCTCCCGGGGGGACGTATTTCTTGCTGGCGTGCTCGGATGACACGAAAGTCGTTTCGGAAACTAACGAGAGCAACAACTGCGCGGCCCAGGCCGGTACGACCACGCACTGAACCAGTGTTTCTTTTGTAGTTGCGAAATAGGCAAACAGAACGCAGAGGGCACCGCGTTGAAGTTGCCGCCCTCAGCTTCAGTTCTTGAAATAGGACCGGTTATTGAGAATGGTCGTCACGCCTTCGACCACACACTTGATATCGGCCTTTGGACACATCCCGCGTATGCCGATCTTCCGGGCTGCCTCGGCAAGCTGAGGCGAGTCGTGCAGCGTTACCATCAGGATAGGCGTACTCGGGGAACGCGACGTAATCTCTTTCGCCGCGTCCAGTCCATTCATGACTGGCATTTGAAAGTCGAGCACGATCACGTCAAACTTTTCTTGGTCAAATTTCGCAACGGCTTCCCGTCCGTCGGACGCCTCATCGCACACTTTCCACTCTTCCTGGGTCTCCAGAAGATTTCTCAGTGCACGACGCATCACAGCATTATCATCCACGACGAGGATGCGGGCCCCAAGCGATCGATGAGAGATCGATGTCACAACTCTCTGTGCAATTTCGGGGCAATTCGTTGAGAGAGGATTCCTGGATTTCTCGCCCTAGGGGCATTTCGTCGAACTATCTGGTCTTTCGCGTGTTTAACGCGCTGGCAGGGCGATTTGTCGGCAACTGCGGCGGAATCAGTTTACCCACTAGCCATAGCCCTCTATGCCACTTTAAGAATTGCGCTGACCGTGGTTCCAGATTCGTTGGATTGTATCCCCAAAGTGCCACCCAGACGCCTCAAGCGCTCTCGCATTCCAGCAAATCCCACACCGCCGCGCCCCGCTTCGATCAGTTCGTGTTGTTTCTCCCGTGGGATCCCTTTCCCGCTATCGCTCACCTTAACAAACACGGTGTCGCCTTCCTGCTGGACACGAATGGCAGCTGTGGCACTGCCGGCATGACGGTGGATGTTGGTCAAGCACTCTTGAACGATCCGAAAGATGGCGATTTCAAATTCGTCCGGTAGCCGGCCAAAATCAGTTGCGATTTCCACATCCACTTTAATATTGCTACGTTCGGCGAAGCCATCCGCATACCAGCGAAGCGCAGAAGCCAGGCCGGCGACATCCAGGAGCGGTGGATGAAGCAGATGCGAAATGGTGCGAATCTCCCGAGAGACCTGATCGACCAATTGAGCATTTTCTGAAACTGCTCTGGATGCGACGGAGTCCAGCTTGTGAGACTGAGCCTCAATTACGCCAATGTTCATGCTGAGAGCGGCGAGTGTCTGGCCGACGCTGTCGTGCAGTTCGCGAGCCAATCGCCGGCGCTCCTCATCCTGCAGATTCTGCAGACGCGACGTAAACTCCATTTGCTGCTTCTGTGCTGTCAGGTCGGTGACCAGAACTCCGATTGCCGATTTGTCTCGTGACAAGAGACTGAAAGAGAAATTTGTGGGGATGAGACTGCCGTCAGAGAGTTGCAGCCGTATCTCTCCTTCGGTCGATACGATCTGATTCTCGTGCAGCAACTTCTGGTAAGCAGACTGGTCCTCGGAAGCAACGAAGTCCAGCAGGTAGCGCCCAATGACCGTCTCTCGCTCCACCCCGAATAGCTGTGCCAGACTGAGATTGCAGTAAACGATACACCCGCGAGCATCCAGCATCGCCGCGCCCTGTTGCATTTTTTCAACCAGGGCGCTGTATGGAAGATCGGAACCCTCCAGCGTATACACTCGATGACCTTCCGGTTCCTCGACGACGAACGCGTCCACGGTTCCGTACTGGATAGCACGCAGCGTCTCCTCGGCCTCCTCCATCAATTGCTGACTGCGCTCAACATCAGGCATTTCGCTGTTCATAGGATCCTCATCGAGAACAAGACTTTTTCTACTTTGAACTTCATTCCCCCATAGCAGCGGGACGTATTTGTAAGCCAACCAGGGCACGCTCCGTATCGCGAAGATCGCCGACGATTTTGCGTAACGGTTGCGGCAACTTCCTCACCAATGTGGGGATAGCCAGGATCTGATCGCCCGCCGCCAACTGCGGGTGTTTGACCAAATCGACGACTTCGATTTCGTACCGCCCCGCTAAATGACCCTCGCAGATTCTCTTGAGATTGGCGAAAGCGGCCACCGAACGCGGCGTCTGGCCCGCGACGTACAGGCGAAGCTGCCACACCTCGTTCGCAGCCTCTTTCTTGTCTCCGATCTCTTGCAGACTGAGAGGTTGAGCCTCTTTGTTTTCTGACTTCTTCATCGGGCTCCCTTTCGTTGCTTTCCGTTTACCCCATCCCTTACCAAATCCGCCTGACGGCTGCGGGACATGGCTTCGCGATTCTCCGCAATCCTCTGTTCTCGTGAAACGTCCTCCAAGCTGGCGGTTTCGGCCTCCGATTCCTCCGCTTCAAACTCTTTGCGAAGCGCAGCGATACGCGCTTCCAGGGCGTCCCGCTTGCGGATGCGCTCGCGATCCCTGCGCTCCGCGTCCTGCCGGCGCGCCAAAGCACCAGCCTTCTCCCGAGCCTCCTGTGACATGCGGGACGATCCGGTCAGCACTCCCTCCGGCCCCACGTACACGTCCAGCAAATCGACGCCCTGTGGGGTTAAGAGGAACTCCCGCAGTTGGTTGGAGTGCGCCATTCCACGCGACTTCAGCACGTACAGGGCGCGGTTGCGCTCGCCATCCAGTTCGATATCCCGCATGAAAAGCCATGTGTCGACGATGGATGAAATCTCAACATCGGTTCTCTCCAACGATTCCCCCCCGGACGTGAGGTTGGTGAGAAAGGCGGTGATTTTCCGTTGCTTCAGGAAGTCGATGAGGCGAATCATCATGGTGTGCGCGTCGCGCCGGTTCCCCGCCTGAATGAGGGTGCCCACTGGATCGAGCACCACCACTCTCGGTTGGAACTCCTGGACCATCTTGTGAATGATCGCCAGGTGCATTTCAAGCCCATAGAAAGTAGCGCGGCTGGAATGAAACTGGAGCAGCTTCTTCTTGGTCCAATGCTCAAGGTCCAAGCCGATTGATCGCATATTGCGAATAAGCTGGCCTTCGGATTCCTCGAACGAGAAGTAAAGGCAGCGCTCGCCGCGCCGGCAGGCAGCATCGACAAAGCTCGCTGCCAGACTGGTCTTGCCTGTCCCGGCTGTGCCTGAAACTAAAATCGTGGTCCCTCGGTAGAATCCCTCGCCGCTCAGCATCGTATCCAAACGCGGAACGCCGCTCGAAATTCGTTCCTCACTCACTTCGTGCTGCAGTCCCAGAGATGTAACCGGCAAGACACTGAAACCGTCTTCGTCGATCAGAAAGGGATATTCGTTGGTTCCGTGGGCAGTCCCCCGATATTTGACGATGCGCAGCCGGCGCGTGGAAACCTGGTCGGTCACCCGGTGGTCGAGCAGGATCACGCAATCGGAAACATATTCTTCCAGCCCGTGGCGGGTCAGGGCGCCTTCGCCCCGCTCCGCAGTGATGACGGCGGTTACGCCCCGATCTTTGAGCCAGCGGAACAGACGGCGCAATTCCGCTCGCAGGATGCCCTCATTCTGCAGCCCTGCAAATAGATTTTCGATGGTGTCCAGAACCACGCGCTTCGCGTCAACGGCATCGATCGCGGCGCCCAGCCGGATGAAGAGGCCTTCCAAATCGTAGTCGCCCGTTTCGTCAATCTCACTGCGCTCGATGCGCACGAAATCGATGACCAGCTTCTTTTCTTTCGCCAACTCATCCAGATCAAAACCGAGGGAGCGCACATTTTGCGTTAGCTCTGGGGCGGTCTCCTCAAATGCCATGAAAACGCCGGGCTCGTTATATTCCGTGGCTCCGCGAACCAGGAACTCCATGGCCAGAAGAGTTTTGCCCGCACCGGCGCTACCACAGACGAGCGTGGGACGTCCACGCGGGAATCCACCTTGCGTGATTTCATCAAGGCCCTGAATGCCCGTTGGCGCTTTGGGCAGATTATGATTTTCGTCGCTCTTCTTATGGGCTGACTTCGTCTGGCGAATTCCCATGTTGAACACTTAATTTTTTTCCTGCAATCCGTGAATCTAGGCGGGAGGAGGACACTTCGCTGTTGATTGACAGCATATCTTAAATAAACCGGCTTAGAACCCTATATACAGGATTTACTGTAGAGAGATTCGAAGACAGATGGTGGGAGCGCTGCCACCAGACGGACGATGATCCATGGTTCAAGGGCATTTTTTGCCGCCCTGCGTACACCACCCCGTGGATCTCTTGACGGGATAGGAGATCGAGAAAATGAGATGGCCTTCGGGGTAAGCCGCGCTTGTCTTCTCCCAGGAACCCCATATTCAGGGTCAACAAGCCTATGGCGAGTAGAGTCGAGAAGGCGCAGTAACGTTAGTCTCCCGGTGGTTATTTGACTTGGCTTTCGCTGCGTCACCTCAGTCCGGTTTGGCTTGGTCCTGTTTCCTGTTGCCGGGTAGGCCCGGGGAATTTCGCCCCGAGCCTCCCAAAGATCCGGACGTGAACCTCTCGATTCATCCGGCTCGTACCACCCTAAAGAAGGCTGTCGCCTTCCATCAAGACAAGGAGCTCCTCCGGTTACCCGTTGACTCCATCCTGACGTGGGTGGCCTGCCGCCTTCGCTCCACGGGAATTACCCCGCTTCTCCGCTACTACGCAGCAGTGCGCCCCTGGCCAGTGCATCGGTACTTTCGGCCTCGTGGGTCTTCCACTTGTGCCTTTTCCCTTGGCATCACCGGCCCGGTTCTCAAGTTCCATACGAAAGCCCGAATTAGAGTCACGCCTCCTATGCACCGGAACACCGCATGGTCAGTAAGTAGGTGACTTCCATGCTGTTCCCGGAGCAAGCGGGTAACTCCGGTTTTTGGTGTTCGTCCGAGTTCGATTTCGATGCTTTAGCCAGAGGATGGCTTACGCTCGTCTCTCTAATCCATACATGACGTGATCTCTCGCCACGCCTTTTAACCATAACGTTCACCACCGCGGTCTTTCCACCGAAGCAGCTTATGGCAGTTTGAAGCCTCCTCCTACAAGGCGGCTTCGAAGGGCCCTCCTTCATCTTTCGTACAGCACGACGATTTCTCGTCTTCCTGACACAACCCGCTCATCGAACCGGACTGGCAGATTTCCCGCATCCGGCTCTCGGAAAAGACTCACACGTTCGCCCACGGTTGGTTCGCGGTCCGGTGTGGTAACTGGACCAAGCCATACACAGAGTGCAGAGACGCTTCCGGAAATCGTTTGTATGCCGGTCGCGGCTCTTTGTGTTTGTCGCATAACCACCGACGCAGCCTCCAGGCGGGCGTGTAAGTCGACCGCACTGTAGGCTTTGCGGACTGGCCCAGACAGAAGTAGTTGGCCCAGCCAATCATCATCCGATTGAGCCGGTCCACGACGGTCTTCGAATCTTGCCAAACTTTGTCACGTCCGGTTTCGTCGCTGATACCAATGTCGGCGATAATCACCAGCTACTCCGTAGTTTCCCGGGTTGCGCACCCTGGGCGCGGGTTTAAACTGGACGTTGCATGTTTGCGCCGAGGCCAATTTGCTGGCTGAGCCGGGCGGTGTTTGCGGTCGGGCTCGTTGCGGGTCCGACTGCTGCTCCCGCCGCTCCGCCTCTGAGGCCGCCCCAGCCGGTTTCCCCAGTTCCCACTTCTACGCGTAAAACCATCGGGTTTGAGGATCTTGTCGACTCGGCTATCCGGCAGGAGCGCCGCATGATCGACTTGCTGCGCAACTTCAAGCCGATCGTTGAGACCTATATCCAGGAACAACAGCCTGATTCCGCCCTTGGAACGTCTCCGAAAGACGACGACTATTTCTTAAGCCGTCTGCATTTGGCTGGCAACGCGGTCAGCACTTCAGCATTCGCAGACGAGGAGCACTTGAAGCGGGGTGGGAAGAATAAGTTGCTCAAGTTTGAAGAGCCTTTCTCGGCGGCCGGCTTCGCGCAGGAGTTGTTCCCGGACCTGGAACACTTCGATCGGCAGAACTACACATTCGAATTTGTCCAGTGGGAGGTTCTCGGCGAAGTACCTTGCGCCGTCGTGGACGTGAAGCCCCGTGAGAATTCGGGGAAGCATGGCTTTGTCGGCCGGATCTGGGTGGAAGATCAGGACTTCAACATTGTGCGTTTCACGGGAACGCACACCTCGAAGGCCTTCTCGAAGCCTGCATTTCACTTCGACGGTTGGCGACTCAATACCCTCGGGATCATGTGGATGCCTGCCTATGTTTATACCGAGGAGTCGAATCCTCATGATCCCTCGAGCCACGGGCTCTGGTTTAAGGCTCAAACTCGGATCTGGGGTTACGACCTGGCACACGCAGGAGATCACCGGGAGTATGCCAAGCCTCTGACCGACATGCCGGTGGGGGTCGATCCTAATCGGCACGAGGCTTCGCAGGACTTGGACCCGGCTTATACCTTGGGGCAAACTTTTTACACATGGGAAGACAATGTCGTGGAGCGGTTGCAAGTTGCCGGACTGATGGCTCCCGACGGCGAGGTCGACGGGATTTTGCAGACGGTGGTCAACAATCTCATGGTGACTAACGATCTCGACCTTGCCGCGGTTCGTTGCCGTGTGCTGCTCACCACGCCACTGGAGTCATTCGTGATGGGACGAACCATCGTCATCAGCCGCGGGCTTCTCGATGTGCTACCCGATGAGGCGACGCTCGCCGCGGTGCTGGCGCACGAACTAGCCCACATCGTTTTGGGCCATTCCGTGGGCGCCGAATATTTGTCGGGTCTGACGTTGCCCTTCTCGGATCTGGAGATCTTTGCCAAACTGAACTTTCATTTCGATCCCGCGCAGGAAGCGGACGCCGATAAGAAAGGTCTCGAGCTGTTTTCTAAGTCGCCGTATCGAGATCAACTCGCGAATGCTGGACTCTTCCTGGAAGCCCTGCAAGCACGCTCTCCGCATTTGCCGAATTTGCTGCATGGGCGCTTCAGCAATGATTTCGGGAGCAGCCATCTGGTCGGAATGCAGGCACTGGCCCATACCGGCAAGAACCTGCAAATGGATCGCGTGGATCAGATTGCTGCCTTGCCGCTCGGCTCGCGAATTGTGCTTGATCCTTGGTCGGACCGGATTGAGAGGCTCAAGAGCAAGCCAGTTCGCCTGGAGTCGGCGTCAGAGAAGATGCCCTTCGAGGTGAGTCCGTTCTTTCCGCACCTCAAGCGGCGGGATGCACGATAAGAGAAGTCCTGGCCCCCGGGGCACAGCAGCGCAGTTCGAACTAAAACTCGTTCAGGAAAATACAGGATTTCAAGGCTTGTTGCTATCAGGCTATAGCACAAGCTTGCGCGGTCTGTGCCCCATTCAGGCATTTTGAGTGCATCTATGGGGATTTTGCACTAGTGACCAGCTTGCGGGAAATCGGAAATCACGACTGAACCTCGTTCCATACGTACAAGAAGTTTTCGTCGCTGGCGGTAGCAACATTGCGGTTGCTTTTATGAACAGCACGATTTAGCGCAGAGCGCACATTTTCTTTGCTTTCCTCTAATTCCGCCAACGGCACCTTGAGCGCAATTCCTGCAGGTAGTTGATCGAGATCGGAGAGAATCGCGGTGATCACCTCTTTGTGTTTTCCCTTGCGACCTTGAGGAACATCAACCTGCGACATTGTCTTGAAGTTCATTGGAACCTTTTGAATTTGGGCCATGGGAAACCTCCTGTCGTTGGGAAACTCGTTAAGTTAACGTGACGTAATCGTAATACAACGATACGACATCGTGCAACTATAAATTCGCACCGCTAAACATGGGCTCACTAGCGTGGGCACTGCGTCCAAGTGACACGCCCCAAGTCCCGATGTTGAGCGTGCTGAACACGCTAAGGCGAGAGCAAAGATTTCCCAAAAGATATAACCCGTGATGCTTCTGGGCTGTTACGGTTGGGGAGCTGGGAAGGGAAAACCTAAATGCGAGCATCGAGAACACATTTCGAGCAGATTCCGGTGGAGACGGTAAAGAAGATTGCTAAAGATATCCTTGAGACCGGCGTAGAACAAGCGCAAGACGAGATCGCGCCCACTCAGGAACGTTGGAAAGAGATTGCTAAACAGGTCCAGCAGGAACAGGATCCAAACAGATTTTCCGAGCTGGTCACTCAACTCCTTAGGGAGTTCGATGAAAGAGAGCTTCTTAAGGCTTCCGGCTCGGTCGAAACAAACACCCTTAACCAAGCCTCAACGCAGCGGTCAATCACGGACCCCGTTTAAGGTCGGGGTGGCTGGCGAGACCTATTTGGCGTGTGCGCTGGATGTGCTCGCGCAGGGCCGACCGCAGCTCCTCCATTGCCCTGTGAAGTTCCTCTTCATCGGTAGTTGCGATCAGCTGATTCACCAGAGTCCTAATCCGGTCGGCGGTCGACACTTCACCACGCCTGCTGGAAATCACTTTCTAGCTTTATCAAAAGTTGATACTCAGGCGCGATAGGGCTCAGGCTGTAGCCTTACTGAATGGAAACCCGTAGTATTTGCGGCTTGGCCCAGATTCTCAACCTGTTAAAGGATTCCGCCTAGCGGCAGCGGCGCCCCCCAAATCCCCCTCCACGCGTCCCATCGTCCACGCCCCCCAGCGGATCATGACCAAATCAACACCCCAGGCGCGTCGTTTCATCCCAAGTATCTCCACATGTTTATCATCTAGTTAACACAATGTTGTCGTTTCATTTTTCTCTATCTCCTAACCCGTGGACCTCTTGACGGGGTAGTACCTTTCGGGAAAAATTCGGCTACCCCAAAAAGAACAAGAAAAGTAGGGAGGGCCGCCACGTCGGCCTTGACTTTTATGACCTTCTCATAGAAGAAGCGCTCATTGACCCGACGCAATGGTGTGAATCTTCGCTAGAAAGCTCCCGCGCCTCCTCGATTGTGTGCAGCCCATGCGCGTGCCAAACTCGCCCTCAGGATGAATGCCATTGCAGACCTCGTAGCAGATGCGAAGATGGCGGAAGTCAGACTCTTGCTGCAAGTTCCGGAAACTTGTATCGTGCCCTTGGGTAAAAAAGTGACATGGGTTGAACTTAGCGCCTCACACTGAGGCTGTAACATGCCGAGTCGGATTGTACTTATCTTAGCCGCGCTGTTTTCGCTGGCCGTCGTAGCGGAGAACCCCAGCCCGCCCGCCGCGGAGCCACCTCAGCGATTGGATCTTTCGGTTGCCGGATACAACGGTCTGTCTGCAATGGCCCGTCGCTCCGACAAGGTGAATCTCACGATCGACTTCGTGGATCGCGATCGCGTTCTACTCACTTACAACCCAAAAAAGATGATCACGAGGCTGCCGGAGTGTCCGGCTACACACGATGATCATTTCATTCATGCGGCGGTTCTTGATTCCGTGAGCAGAAAAGTGCTGCGCAGTGCCGATTGGTATCTTCACGATAGCCGCCAATATTTATGGCGGCTCGGCTCGGGCAGATTTCTTCTGCGCAAGTTGAACAGTCTCTACACCATCGACGCTGATCTGAATGAACAACTGCTACTGACGTCGCCCCAAGACCTTCTATGGGTCACGGTTACTCCCGACGGCAAGCAAATCGTAACCGAAACATTCGACAACGACACTAATACCAAATCAAAGTCCAAGAAGACGGTTCGAATCGAGTTCCGCGACGCACAATCGCTGGCGATTCAGCGTGTCATCAAGTCGGAAAAAGAAATCCACATGGAGGCCACGAGTTCAGGGTTTGCCAGTGTCATCCCCGGTTCGAGCGGAAGGGTCTGGCTGGTTCGCTTTGGGCCGAGCGAACAACAGCGTGACAACATCACCAGAGTACGGACGCGCCGCGCGCCCGACGTCCTCTACTTGAGCAGCACCGCGCTGCTGATCGGGCGGGATTCCCCAAGTCATCCGGCTTACAGCGTCAGCGCGTTCACGGTAACCGGGAATCGGTTATGGCAGCAACATTGGAGCGAGCACCGCTATTCACTTCTGGTGGAACACAGCGAGGACGGAAGCCAGTTTGCGATCAGCACGTTGCGGCCGATAGACCAAACACCTCCTGCCTCGCCGGACGATCCGGAAGACAAGGGATTGGAACAGACGATTCAGGTATTCAATACGGCCAGCGGCAGTCCGGTTCTTTCGGTCGACGCATCTCCGGTCGTCCTCAACGGACGAAACTTTTCGCTTTCCCCTGACGGACGCAAGTTGGCTGTGCTCCACGGATTGGCCATCGACCTCTACGACCTCCCAGATTTATCGCCGGACGAGCGAGCAAAATATACGGCCGTGAAAGCGGATGTGCCCGGCCTATACGCGCCTCCGGCGCAGGCAACCGAGGCCGCCGAGGAGGAAGCCGCCTTTACCGCGCCCGACGAGGACGGTTTGCCGCCGGATCGCCCTCAACCGGCGGCGAATTCGGCGACTTCTGGCGCGGCACAGTCAATCACTGGAGGAGGGTCGAGCCAAACTCCGCCCGGTATGAAGCCCGCCAGCGTCGGAGACATGGCAACTGTGCCGACCTTCCGATCTCGGCGACAGATCGTAGCGCTCGATGTTGTCGTGGCCGACGCAAAGGGTCATCCGATCAAAGATATTCCGCAACGGGATTTCACAGTGAAAGAGGATGGCAAGCCGCAAAGTATAAGCTACTTCAACGAGATAACGGCCGGCGCATCCGCCCCTCCGCCACAACCGGTGACCGACCCGGGTTCCGACAAGAAGCCGCGGAATATTTTCAGCAATGATTCGCCTCCTCAGGCGCCTAGCGCTGTCACCCTCATTTTGTATGACCTTCTCAACACGCCCGCGCCGGAACAGCAGCGTGCCAAACTTGAACTGCTGAAATTTATTCAGCACAAACCCAAAGATGTGCGTTTCGCGCTGTGCACGCTCTCGCAGGGCCTGCGAATGATTCAAGGCTTCACGCCGGATGAAAACGTCCTGACCCGGGCCCTGAAGAATAGCAAGGGATCGCTGAGCTACAGTTCCATGCTGGGTCAGGATGCCTCGGACCGGATGCTCGTCGACTGGCTGCAACAAGCCGCAGCGAGGACCGCGGCGCAGTCCGGCGCAATCGCCGGATTATCCGCAACCTCTCTCCATGATTCAGCGGGCCGACTGGAACAGGAAGCAGCCGACCGGCGCTCCCGGGATCTCGAAGTGCGCATGGCGATCACCATGGACGCATTTACGCAATTGGCGCGCTACCTTTCCGCATTGCCAGGCCGCAAGAGCCTGATCTGGCTCTCCGGTTCTTTCCCTCTGGTCATCTCACCCAGTATGGATTTCAGAAATCCCTATGCGGAGAGCAATACCCACACTGAGGAGATGAAACAAGCGGTCAATCTTCTAGCAGAGTCGCATGTGGCCGTCTACCCCGTCGACGTAAAAGGATTGACCAGCTATTCCATGACCGCATCAAGCTTGAGCGGTGGACTGGACTTGACTCAACCCGGCGCGCCCCTGACGCCCGCATTCAATACTCAGGCTTCTACTACACAACGCTTCGACGAACTCTCGAATCTCAATGCCGCCGGTGCGATTGGCCCAAACCTTCCGGGAAACGATTCTCCTTCTATGGAGGAGATGACTGAGCACGGAATCATGGATCAGATCGCAGCGGATACCGGAGGCAAAGCTTTCTACAACGCCAACGGAATCGAGCAGGCCATGAGCATCGCCATGGAACAGGAGACCAACTACTACGAACTCTCCTACACTCCCATAAACAAGAAATATGACGCGAAATTCCGGCGGATTAAGGTCTCGCTTGCATCCGGCGAAAAAAAGTACCACGTGATTCATCGTGCCGGATACTTCGCGGTCGCTCCGGATGCTCCGAGCGCGTTATCCAAAGACGTGACCACCGGGTTCGGCCTCGCCGCCATGCAGCATGATGCGCCGCAGTCGCGCCAGCTTTTGTTCGAAGCGCGAGTTGTGCCAATCGGAAAGGCGATGCTGGAACAAGATCCGCGCGCGGTTCATCCCATCCAGAAAAAGAAAGGACATCAGGCGGAATCCCATCCAGCAGAGCCTATCGAAATGCAGCGCTACCAGATTGATTATGCCATCGCTTCATCGCGGCTGCGCTTTGATCCGACTCCGGATGGCCTCGAGCACAACGCCATGAATTTCATGGTGGCGTCCTTCGACGCAGACGGAAGCGTACGAACCAGTATTGCGAGTCATGTGAAGGGTGATCTGAACGCAGAAACGTACCAGGACGTCATGATCGGGGGATTCCGCCTGCATCAGGAAGTGGCTGTGCCGATGGCGGCGGCTACGCTTCGCATGGGTGTGCAGGATGCGATCAGCGGGCGGATTGGCACCATTGAGATTCCTCTGCCAGTCGAAGCGCCTCCGCGGGCGGAACAACCCCGACGTCAACGCATGCCTGAGATTGAACCAGACTAACGCAGCAATCTTCGTGAAGGGCTTTTCCGTTCTCATCAGGGTTGGCGACCCGCAGCAGGTGGGTCCCAGGAACCTGATCTTCCGGAAGCCCTTCTCGCGCGCGGGCGGGCGGGCCAAAGTTCAAAACCGGCTGTGGGGGAGGGGTAGCCGAATTTTTCCCGAAAGGTGCTACCCCGTGGACCTCTTGACAGATGGATCCGGAGAGCTTATCGTAGGCGAACAAACGGCGAATCTTTATGACTTCCCTGCCCTTGCTCCCTCTGCTCGATAAGCCCCGCCTGATTGGCATCGCGCGCCTCGCCTCTGCAGGCGAATCGCTGCGCGAAGGGCACAATGTCGAATACTTCACTCTTCCTGCCAAGTCGCTGCTCAACCGCTGCGTCAGCAACCGGCAGATGCCTTTTACCTGGACGATCAATCCCTACCGCGGCTGCGAGTTCGGATGCCGTTACTGCTATGCCCGCTACACCCACGAATTCATGGAAATGCGCGACGGCATGGAGTTCGAGCAGAAGATCTACGTGAAGCAGCACGCCACCGGACTGCTCCGCCACGACCTGCATCGCGTGAAGACGGACGAGGCAATCGCGCTCGGCACCGCCACCGATCCCTACCAGCCTGCCGAACGCCGCTACGAAGTCACGCGCGGAATTCTGGTAGAGTTTGCGCGCCATCGCGGCTTCGAACTGGGCATTGTCACCAAGTCGAATCTCATCGTCCGTGACCTTGAACTCCTGAAAGATGTGGCGAAAACGAATCGGCTCTCCGTGCACATCACGGTCACCACTCTCGATGTGGACCTGGCGCGAATCCTCGAACCTCGCGCCCCGCGTCCCGATCTCCGCATCGACGCGGTCCGCGAACTGAGCCGCGCAGGACTGCGCGTCGGAGTGAGTTGCTCGCCCGTCGTCCCCGGAATCACGGATGCACCCAAAGATCTGGAAAGTGTGATCCGCGCCGCCGCCGAAGCCGGAGCCGACTACGTTTTCGCCAACCCCCTTTTCCTGAAGCCGTGCTCCGCAGCCGTCTTCCTTCCCTTCCTTGAGCAGAACTTCCCGCATCTCGCCGAGAACTACCGGCAGCGCTATCAGGATCGCGCCTTTCTTCCCGCCGCCTATGGAAATCGCTTGTCACATCTCGTCACGCACCTGAGGGAGAAGTACAAAATGACTCGCGCCCACCGCCGCGAGCGGCCCGCCTTCGCGACCAAATGGCCGGTGCAGGCCTTCGACGAACAGTTGAGGCTGTTCTGAGCGATTAGACGATTGCGAATTGAGAGATCGGGTAATGAATGATGACGCGCGATCCAATCATCTCGAATTCCCCTAATCGCTCAATTACCAAATTCCCCAATCCTCTATAATCGACTGTTCCCATGGTCACCGTCTCCCCTCCAGCGCCACAGCCCGGTCAGCCCAACACTTTTGGCGTGCGGATGCACCGCTTCTGGCGGCGCGTCACCGACGGGCTCGAGGTCAGCCAGCTCTGGTCGCAATTCGAATCCGAAGCCCGCACCAGCTATCGGCTGTACTCCAGAGACGTCGAAGCCAAGACGCCCGACAACCTGACCCATGGCGGGCGCAACCTGCACATCGTTAAGGAATTCTTCTGGGCGGTGTTCGAAAAGCTCTCGCCGGCGCGCCGCGTGCTGATGCTGTTAGCCCTGATTCTTCTCATCATTCCTCATACCGCAATCGAATACACCGGCCGCGGCGGCAACGTCGAGTCCGTTGAATTCGATCTCCACTTCTGGGCGGCGCTGCTCCTGCTCCTGCTGCTCATCCTCGAAATCGCCGATCGCGTCGTGATGAAGCGCGACCTGCAGATTGCGCGCGAGATCCAGACCTGGCTGCTCCCCGGCGTCCCCCCGCAGATTCCCGGAATCGCCATCGCCTACGCTACGCGCCCTGCCAACACCGTCGCCGGAGACTACTACGACGTTTTCCCGCGCCCCGGACGCACGAATGAAGACAACCGCGTCGTCCTCGCTGTCGCCGATGTCGCCGGCAAAAGTATTCCGGCCGCCATGCTGATGGCTACGTTTCAGGCCAGCCTCAAAACGCTTTCGACCGCGCAGGTCGCGTTGCCCGAACTAGCGTCGAACATGAACCGCTACGCCTGTGGCAACAGCCAGGGCGGATTGCGTTTCACCACGGCGTTCCTGTCGGAATACGATCCTGCCCGGCGCACACTCGACTACATCAATGCCGGCCACAACAATCCGATCCTGCGCCGCGCCAGCGGACAAATCGAGCGCCTCGACGTCGGCGGCTTGCCCTTCGGCATTCAACCCGAGGCGAAATACGATTTCGCGACGGTTACGCTGGCGCCCGGAGACTGGCTGATCATCTTCACCGATGGATTAGTGGAAGCCGAAAATGCCCAACAGGCGGAATACGGCGAGGCGCGCCTGCTGACCGCGATCGAAGCTGGAAAATCGGTCGAGCCCGCCGAAATGCTCAAGCGCCTCATGGCCGAAGTCGACTGCTTCGTTGGCAACACTCCGCAGCACGACGATGTCACCTGCCTGCTGCTGAAATCCGAGAACTTCTAGAAGCAATCTCCCGGAGCGAATTGCCGAAGCACACGCACGTCTTCATCTAAGTCGTTGAGAGTTGGTGTAAGTCGTTGACGCTTCGTGTAAGTGATTGATTTTTCGTAGAGCCGCCCTGCGGGGCGCAAGGAGGCGCGGTTTTCCGAGCGACGACCTTCGGCTCACCTGCGAAGCCCAGATCGTGCACAAGAGGGCCGTTTCCGGCCCGGGAAAGAGTATTCTGGTCGGCGTCCCGCACCACGAATCCTGTGCGGGCGACTCAATACTTCGTTTGTACGTATATACTTGTACAACTTCCCTCGGAATCACTCTCGCATCAGCCCTGCGTACATCCGATGGAAAGCATGGGGCCCTTTTCCTGCTTCACGCTGTACCGCCCGTGAGAATAACTGCGCAACCGCAGGTTCTTCTGGACAATCTCGCAAATGTCAACATCTTCCTTCTGAGTCTGATCGCTGAACTCCACCGAGGCCTTCGCCGCCCCAGCGCCGTGATCCCTCTCGGGCAAGTACCATTCGAAAATCGCCAGCGAACGCTCGGCATCGACCGGCAGCACGATGTTCAGCGAAACATTATCGGGATAGCAGTTCAGCATCCAGTTGGGAAAAATCCAGAAGTAGTCGGCGGTCAAATCTTCCCTCGCTTCCGGGTAGCGGCGCGGCGTGGCATCGCCTGGCTGCGCTCCCCGGATCGGGCTGGACTGGCGCACGTGCCGCGCATAGGGCTCGACCACGTATGTGTTGTAATCCAACTCGCGATTCAGCCCGGGATGGACGCTGGGTAAGTGGTATCCCTCAAGATAGTTGTCGATGTACGTCTTCCAGTAGCACTGCATGTCATAGGTGCGGCGCGAGAACAGCTTCGTCTGCGGGAACGGAAACTTTTCCGCCTGCTGCGGCAACTCACCGAGGCTCTCCCGCAGCAGCCGCGCCTCAGGATCAAGGTTCACGAACACCAGGTTGAATCATTCCTCGGTGCGGACCGGCTTCAGCGCAAAATCCTCCGGACAAAATCCTTCCACGCCCTCGATTTCGGTGGCGCTGATCAGTGCGCCATTGAGTCCATAAGTCCACCCGTGATATCCGCAGCGAAATAGTTTCGGGACCCGCATCCTTCCGCGGGCGGACCGGCACGGTGCCGGCACACGTTGTAAAAGCCAAGCAGCGTTCTGTCCATACCACGCACGAACAACAGCGGCTCATCGATAAGACTGGCCGTGAAAAAATCGCCGGGATTCGCGACCTGGCCGACGTGACCAACGACCTGCCACGTTCGGGCGAAGATTCTTTCCTTTTCGGCAAGGAGAATGCTCGGGTCGGTATAGACGTGAGCGGGCAAAGTCCAGGCTCGCGCGATTTCAGCGTCGATTTGCAGCATTGATTTGGAATTATCCATGGATGAATCACAAACGTCGCCGGACCATTCTATGGAGCATGCATGCCCGATATGGAACGAGTGCAGTTCCAGACTGACACGAATTGTCAGGCGCAATTGCCGAATTTTGCCAGCGTTTCCGAGATGTGGCAGGTGATCAGGGGAGCGCAACGTTACCCTCCTACTGAAAATAAAGCCCTTCCCAGAAGCCGCCCCGGAACTTAGGTAACTAGCTGATTTGGCGAGGCAAGTGCAAATATCGATACGACTGCGTCATCCGTGACCAGCAGTTGAGCAACAACAAAAACAGTTCAAAACGAGAGGACAAAATAGAGATGCGGAAACAAAAAGGTTTCTCACTGATCGAGCTGCTGATCGTGGTGGCAATCATCCTGATCATCGCAGCTATCGCGATTCCGAACTTGCTGCGCGCTCGCATGGCGGCCAATGAGTCGTCTGCTGTCGCGTCCATCCGTACCATCACCACCGCTGAAGTCACTTACCAGAGCGCTTATCCGACCGTCGGCTACGCTGCTGCTTTGACCAACCTCGGCGGCGCGAGCCCTTGCACCATCAGCTCGACCACAGCCTGCTTGATTGACTCCGTATTGTCACTCAATGGTAACCCGGCTGGTAGCGGCAAGAGCGGCTACTCGTTCCAAACTGGTACAGGTACGGTCGTGGGCGGCGTCAACTCTGGATATACGGTTGTCGCGGTTCCGCTGTCGATCAACCAGACCGGCATCCGCGCGTTCTGCGCTGAGGAAGATGCAGTCGTTCGCGTCGATCCTCTGGGCGTTTGCTCCAGCGTGGAAGCGACTGTCGTCACCTTCAACCCGCTCAACCAGTAACCAACGCTTGACTCTGGCGAATACCCGGGGGAGGGTATAAGCCATAGGGGCAGCGAGCTTAGCTCGCTGCCCTTTTTGTTATTTCTTGCTCTTAATCTCATCCTCGAATACGACATTGAGTTCAACGGCAGTCGGTTCCGTTAAACATTTTCGATTGCCACGAATTGTCAGTGAGACCGTCGCACTTTGGCAGCGCGAGCCCCAGGAGGGGCAAGCCCAACGATTACGGTCGTTTGCCTTACTGTTGAGAATAGAGGGCTTCCCCTCTACTACCCGCCGCAAGCAAGGTCATTCCTTTGTGGCCATCCGAGTGCAATGTCAATGCTGACTGAGTCGTTCGTGACCAGCAAGAAACAAGCAAAAATGCTTGGGGAGAAAAAATAGAGATGCGGAAACAAAAGGGTTTTTCACTGATCGAACTGCTGATCGTAGTGGCAATCATCCTGATCATCGCAGCTATCGCGATTCCGAACTTGCTGCGCGCTCGCATGGCAGCCAATGAGTCGTCTGCTGTCGCGTCCATCCGTACCATCACCACCGCTGAAGTCACTTACCAGAGCGCTTATCCGACCGTCGGCTACGCTGCTGCTTTGACCAACCTTGGCGGCGCGAGCCCTTGCACCATCAGCTCGACCACAGCCTGCTTGATTGACTCCGTATTGTCACTGAACGGCAATCCGGCTGGCAGCGGCAAGAGCGGCTACTCGTTCAAAACTGGTGCAGGTACGGTCGTGGGCGGCGTCAACTCTGGATATACGGTTGTCGCGGTTCCGCTGTCGATCAACCAGACCGGCATCCGCGCGTTCTGCGCTGAGGAAGATGCAGTCGTTCGCGTCGATCCTCTGGGCGTTTGCTCCAGCGTGGAAGCGACCGTCGTCACCTTCAACCCACTCAACCAGTAACCAACGATTCTGGCGAATACCTTGGGGAGGGTATAAGCCATAGGGGCAGCGAGCTTTAGCTCGCTGCCCTTTTGTTGTTTTGGGTCAAGCGGCTAACCCCACAGATGGGATAAGAAGGTCGATCCCCGATCACGGATGGCGTTAAGCTACCAGTGATCAACGCACTCGAGGGTGCAATTAAAACGGCTGAGGAGATCGACCTTGAAAAAGCATAGCAATTCTGGAAAGAAGAGTGAACCGACATCGAAGCGGACAAAGTCGCGGGGCCCGGTGCAGCGGGATACGAAAGAAGTGCTGGCGGAACTGGTGGAAAAGCTGAAAGAAAAGCTGGATGCGAAAAAGGTGGCAGCAACGAGCGCCGGAGAAAAGCATCAGAGCGGTGAGCTTCGGCCCAATCTCGACCGTCTGACGGTGGGCGTGGATCTGGGGGACCAATGGAGCAACTACTGCATTTTGGGTCTGGAGGGGGAAACGCTGGCGGAGGGGCAGTTGCGGACAACGCAGGAGGATTTTGCCACCTTCTTCCAGGGGTGGAATGCGGCGCGTGTGGTGATCGAGGTGGGGACCCACTCGGCATGGGTGCAGGAAGTCATCCGCGGTTGCGGGCACGAAGTGCTGGTGGCCAACCCGCGGTTAAGGGACGGATCGAAGCGTCGCAAGCGCAAGAATGATCGGATCGATGCCAATAAGCTGGCCCGATTGGGACGCGTGGACCCAGAGTCGTTGTATCCGATCCAGCACCGCAGTCGGGAAGTGCGGCAGGATCTGGTGATGCTGCGGGCCCGCGATGCCTTGGTGGCGGTGCGGACCGAGATCATCAACACCACCCGAGGTTTGGTCAAGAGCATGGGCACGCGGCTACCCAAGTGTTCCAGCCGGAGCTTCGCACACAAGGGAGAGGAGGCAGTTGCGGTGGAGATGCGGGAAGCGCTGCTGCCCTTGGTGCGTTTGGCAGCAACCCTGAGTGCTGATATTAAGGAGTACGACAAAAAGATTGAAGAGCTGGGCCGGGAGAAGTATGGGCACACGACTTTACTGCGGCAGGTGAAAGGGGTGGGGCCGATCACGGCGCTGGCCTACGTATTGACCCTGGAGAATCCGCAACGATTCGTGAAGAGTCGAGATGTGGGACCGTATCTGGGATTAGTGCCGAAGCAAGAAGACTCGGGAGAGAGCCAGCCGCAATTAGGAATCAGCAAAGCGGGAGATACGATGGTGCGCAAGCTGCTGGTGGGGAGCGCGCAGTATATCTTGGGGCCGTTCGGACCGGACACGGACTTACGACGGTATGGGCTGCGGCTCTGCGAGCGTGGCGGGAAGAATGCGAAGAAGAGAGCGGCGGTAGCGGTGGCCCGGAAGCTGGCGGTATTGCTACACCGGCTGTGGGTGAGTGGAGAGGTGTACGAGCCGCTGCACAACGCGATGTCGGCGCCGATCGCGGCGGCAGCCTAGCCGGCCAGGGGGAAGGGGAAAGAGGCCGAAAGCGAGAGGATAATCGCCACGCGATTTGTTGTGGAGGGCAGGACCAAAGTTGATGAAGCGAGAACCAGATTCGATCCAGGAGGTTTGGCAGACAACGACATCCACCGCCTTGTTCGGGTGACTGCGTAATGAGCGCTGGTCTATTAAGATCTCGCCATAGATGGCAGCCCCAACAATCCCAGGTCCATCACAGCAGTGATGGACCTGGGTATTTAGATCGAACCCCAACTTGCACCGGGCCCTGAAGCGGCCCATTCAGAGTGCGGATAGAAGCATGGCAATGGTGGGGTGGCGTCGGCCAGAGTTTCCAAGGGGAGTTGGTTCGAAGCAAATCCAGAATGTTCTGTGACCGAAACAAAACCATGAGGATGCATAATTCCAGAACGGTGAGGCGGAGCGTGGATGCCAACGAGCAAGCTCGAGAAAGAGCGAAAACCACTCCACTAAGGAACAAGCTCGACGGAACTGGGTTTCGCTTCGTTCCCCGCTCGACGGAAGAGAACTAGCATTAGGCGGACTGAATACGCGGAAAACAAACAAAAGCGGGGGTGCTGTGGGTCGACCGAGTTGCCCGTCGTCGCTCCTAAGTGATCCTAGCGCAGAAATTTCTGTGGAAATGTGGCAAAACCCACAAAGAGCAAGAAAAATAATAATTAAGGAGGGCCGCCACGTCGGCCTTGACTTTTACGACCTTCTCATCGAAGAGGCGCTCAAAACCAGTCCGCACGCAAGGTGGACCACGATTCCCGTTCTGGTTAGAGACTGACCGAGTTGCAAGGGCGACCACACAATTGCAATGGGTTCCCCTGGAAAGGGTTAGAATTGAGTCGAGCTCTGACTGGTCGTGCAAACGATGCCATTCCCTCGATGCAGCCAGAACCGACACTACTCGCGGCTTTCGCCGTGGGTGTGCAACATCAATCGCGACTGAGTCATACGTTGATCACATCCTGCAAGAAGAAGCTTGGGGGAAAATTAGAGATGCGCAAACAAAAAGGTTTTTCACTGATCGAACTGCTGATCGTAGTGGCAATCATCCTGATCATCGCAGCCATCGCGATTCCAAACTTGCTGCGCGCCCGTATGGCGGCCAATGAGTCGTCTGCGGTGTCCTCTGTTCGTACCGTGACCACCGCAGAAATCACATACCAGAGCTCTTATCCGACGGTTGGCTACGCTGCGGCTCTGACCAACCTGGGAGGCGCGAGTCCCTGCACGATCAGTTCGACCACCGCTTGCCTGATTGACTCCGTGCTATCCCTCAACGGCAACCCGCCTGGCAGCGGCAAGAGCGGATACTCGTTTAGCAGCGGCGTCGGCGCGGTCGCAGGTGGCGTCAATATTGGCTACACGATCAAGGGAGTGCCACTCTCGGTCAACCAGACCGGAATCCGCGGCTTCTGCGCCGAGGAAGATGCGGTGATCCGCGTCGACCCCCTTGGCGTTTGTTCCAACACCGAAGCGGGTATCCAGGCCTTCAATCCGCTGAACCAGTAGAGCGAATCGGACCGAAAAGCACCCTTGACTATCGAAGGGCGGCGAACTCCCGTTCGCTGCTCTTGGTAAGCCGCATTGACATTTTCTGTCAGAATCTGAGCGTACGATCCGCAGCATAGTACCCAGTCCTTGTAGTTCCCGCCATTAACCCATTGACGGACATACGATTAGCCGGCTTACCAAGGTTTCTCAGGGAACGGCGGAATTGGCACGGAAAGTGCTTCGTATCTGGTGATTCATTCCCCGTATGTTAATTCGCAGAACTGGGAGAAGCCTTCATGCGTTCGTCAAAGGGATTTTCGCTAATCGAGTTGCTAATCGTCGTGGCGATCATTCTCATCATCGCCGCCATTGCGATTCCCAGCCTGCTGCAGGCGAGAATTTCGGCGAATGAGGCTTCTGCAGTCGGCTCCCTCACCGCCATCAAGAGCGCGGAGATTACCTACGAGACGGCTTACCCAACGGTTGGTTTTTCCCCCGACATCGCATCTCTCGGCGGTCCGCCCCCGTGCACGCCCTCTTCGACGACGGCCTGTCTGCTCGACAGTATCCTGTCTTCGGCTACACCCGGGAGTAACGGCAAGAGTGGTTTCGTTTTCCTGGCTACCGGCATTATGCCGGGTGGCGCCGTGAACAATGCGGCCTATGTCGCTGCCGCCTCGCCCGCGCTCGCTCGTTCCACGGGGAACCACGATTACTGCTCGACCAACGATGGCGTTCTGCGCTCACAAATCGCCAACCCCGGCGACGTTCCGGTCAATGCAGTTCCGCCGTGTCTAGCGTTTCCCGTGACTCAGTAGCCGGAATCTCATGTCACATTGAGAATCAAGATTGGTTAGACACCCCTCGCTTCTCTGCGCGAAGGCTCTTCCCCTGATTTCCCTGGCTGCCATCGTGACTGTCGTAACTGACCGGCTGATCTTCGGCGAGTCTCCCTGACTTATAATCTGTCTGGGAAATAATCCTTTCACAGCGTTTTTGCACTATGGCCGCAATTGAAATTCTTGGACTGGAAAAAACCTACATGGTGGGCTTCTGGCGCAAGCGTCCCAAACGGGCCTTGCAGCCGCTGCATCTCACGGTGGAAGAGGGAGAGATTTTTGGCTTCCTCGGCCCCAACGGCGCGGGTAAAACCACCACCTTGAAAATGCTGATGGGGCTGGTATTCCCGACCGCCGGGCACCGCTCGCATTCTGGGCCGCGAGTGGACCGATCCTGAAGATCAAAGCGCAGATCGGCTTTCTGCCCGAGCAGCCCTACTTCTACGACTACCTGACCGCTCACGAATTGCTCGACTACTACGGACAACTTTCGGGAGTTCCCGGCAAAGATCGCAAGCGCCGCGTGCGAAGAAGTGCTGCAGACGCGTGGGCCTCACCGATATTAAGGGCGTGCAGTTGCGCAAGTTTTCCAAAGGCATGCTGCAGCGGGCGGGAATCGCGCAGGCGATTCTGCACAATCCGAAACTGGTGTTCTTCGACGAGCCGATGTCGGGACTGGATCCGCTGGGCCGGCGCGAAGTTCGCGACCTGATGGAGCAACTCAAGCAGGAAGGCAAGACGGTATTTTTCTCGACTCACATCCTGTCGGACGCCGAAGCGCTGTGCGACCGCGTGGCCATCATTCAACAAAGGCGAATTGCGCGGCGTGGGCGCGGTGGAAGATTTGACCGCGACGGTTCAGGGCAAAGTGGAAGTGATCTGGCAAGGCACGCAGATTCCGGCCTCGATGAAAGCTCTGGGCGCGGAATGCCACGTCACCGGCGACACGGTTCGCGCCGTGCTCCCGGAGAATCAGCAGGACGCCGCCATCGACGCGCTGCGCCGCGAACGCATCCGCCTGATCGCGATTACTCCGCTGCGCACTTCGCTCGAAGCCTACTTCGTCGAGAAACTGCAGCAATCTCAAGTCTCGCCGCGGAGAAGACAGTGGGGACCGCCGTATGAGCCCGCGCATCGCTTCACATCGCCCCCAACACGTTTCGCGAAGCGGTCCGCGACCGCGTGCTCTACAACCTGATCGCGTTCGCCCTGCTGCTTTCGGGCGCGGCCATTTTCGTGGGCCAGATTTCGATCGACATCGAGCGCCTGGTGGTCGTCAACCTGGGGCTCACCGCCGTGTCGCTGTTCGGCGTCGTCATCGCCATCTTCATCGGCATCGGGCTGGTCTCGAAAGAAATCGAGAAGCGCACGCTCTACACCGTGCTGTCGCGTCCCGTCCGCCGCTGGGAGTTTATTGTCGGCAAGTTCTTCGGCCTGGCTGGAACGCTGGTGGTGAACACGTTCTTCATGGCCATTGGAGTATTTGGCGCGCTGCTCTATGTGGCGCACAAATTCTCGAAGCCCGATGCGCTGATCCTGGTGGCGCTCTATTTCATCATCCTCGAATTTCTGATCATCTGTTCGCTGGCGCTGTTGTTCTCCTCGTTTTCTTCGCCGCTGCTCTCGGCGGTGTTCGCGTTCTCGCTGTTCGTGATTGGAAGTTTCGCCGACGACCTGCGCGGATTCGCCGGCCTGGCGCACGGAGTCACGCGCTGGTTCAGCCACCGCCGCGGCCTATCTGGTGCCCAATTTCTCGGCGCTCAATGTGATCAGCGCGGTGGCGCATCAGCAGCCGATGAGTGCGCAACTGATCCTGCACAATACGCTCTACGCCTTGTTCTATACGGCGATGGCGTTGAGCGGAGCAGTGCTGATCTTCGAGCGCAGGAACCTGAAGTGATGGTGGGAAAGTTGAGGTCATTTAGATTTATGTGGGGACAGCTGCCCCTTCGCCAAGTTCAGGGCAGGCTCTCGGCTGCCCAGCCGGGCGTAGCCCGACTAGGTGTCGATTTGGTTGCATCGGCAGAACCACCGTCGAGCTTCGCTCGACCGGACAGCCGGGGGCGGCTGTCCCCACATGACCCTCGAGGCATTCTATGACCGCCCGGCAGCGCACTACCGTCATCGCCGCATCATGCCTGGCGATCTCGACGGTCGCTTGCGTTCTGCTGCTGCGGCATATCGACCAGATCCGTCCGCAAGCCACTCTTGAAGACGCGCTCTATATCAGTTCCCCGAAGATGGTGAAGCGCGCCAGCCTGGGATTCGATGGCCTGATGGCCTGCATTTACTGGACGCGCACCGTGCAGTATTTCGGACATCGCCACTTCGATCGCGCGCACACCTACAACGAACTCGCTCCGCTGCTGGAAATCACGACCCCTCTCGACCCGCACCTGGTTCCCGCGTACCAGTTCGGCGCCAATTTCCTCGCACCCAGGCCGCCGGGCGGAGCGGGTGAACCGGTCCGCGCCATTCATCTGATGGAGTATGGCATTGAGCACAATCCCGACAACTGGCAGCTTTACTACAATCTCGGATTCGTCTACTACACCGAACTGAAGGACTACCGGAACGCTGCGGCCGTGTTTGAGCGGGGATCGAATGTCCCGAATGCGCATCCGTTCATGAAGGTCATGGCGGCACAGATGGCGGCACACGCCGGCGATTTCGCCACCGCACGCATGCTATGGAGCGCCACCTACGAGACTGCCCAGGAAGCCAACATTCGCCAAAACGCAGTCGAACACCTGCGGGCGATCCGGGTGGACGAAGACATCACCCATCTGGAAGCCGGCGTCACGCAGTTCGGCCAGCGAACGGGGCGCCTGCCCAGTAGCATGTCGGAACTGGTTGCGGACCAACATTGGCGCGGCGTCCCAGTGGATCCGGACGGCAATCCCTACAAGCTCACTGCGCAAGGGCGCATCGAAGTCGAGAAGCCGGACGATTTCCCGTTCATGACCAAGGGCATGCCTCCCGGGTACAAGCCTGCGCCGCCGAAGTTCCACACCAAGAGCTAAGCCGCGGCGAGTGGTTCGTGGTCAGTGATCAGTGGCTAGTTCTTGACGCGCGGTAGTGGCGCAGGTTAGAGAAGAAGGTTGGTATCAGGGTTTGCCTTCAGGCATATCACACCACTCCGGCATGCGCCCGGCTTTTAGCCGCTCCTTCCCCAAGCGGAGTAACCCCAGCGGCTAAAGCCTAATATCGCGCCTTTTGTCGGCATCGCTAAAGCGACGCCCTGATACAAATCGTTCGCATCGAACTACGGATGCCTGATGCGAGTCGTGCGGCTCGAACTACGAACGATCTTGACAAGGCACTGAGCACTGATTACTAGCCATGGACTTATCATGTCTAGAGACGTGGTTCTTCTTCTCGCATGGACGCAACTCCACAAATCAGCGTGCTGCAGACCGCGTGGCAGTGGTGGACGTACGCTGCCCGCTATGAAGGCGCGGTTGCCGCGACCCGACGCCTGCTAGGCGTGCTCTGGGAGTTCGCCCGCGACTCGACTCCCGATCGTCTGCGGTCCCGTTTTGGCGATGCCGAGTACGATTGGGACCATCGTGTTAACACAACCAGCGGCGCGCTGGGATGGCGCGACCGACTGCTGGGCATGTTCCACTCCGCGTACCAACCGACGGAACCGGCAGCATTTCACGAGATGCTCGACTCTCTGCAGCAAAGGGTGCAGCAGTCGCTTCAGGAGACGCCGGCGCCCGTCCACATCAAGCTGAACCTCCATGACTTCACTTTTGTCGATCTTGGATCGGGGAAGGGACGCACACTGCTCATGGCGTCCGACTATCCGTTCCGGCGGATCATCGGGGTGGAACTTCTGCCGTCGCTGCATCAGATCGCGCTGGAAAATGTGCGCCAGTACAAGAGCGGGTCGCAGAAATGTTTTGCGCTGGAATCGAACTGCGCCGACGCGACTGCCTTCCCTCTTCCCACGGATCCGCTGGTGATATTTCTTTTCAATCCATTCCCGGAATCGGGCATGCGGCAAATGGTTGCGAATCTGGAACGGTCCCTGCGGGAGCATCCCAGGCCGGTGTTCGTGCTCTATCACAACCCACTGCTGGAGCACACGCTAACCGAAAGCTGGCGGCTGAGGAAGATCGCAGGCGAGCAACAGTACTCAGTATTTCGAGGTTAGTTTCACCGGCCGAAGCGTTTGGCGTCGTACTGAAAGTCGACCAGGGCATCGCGATAGTCGATTTTGATGTCGAGGACGCGGAGCGTGGCGAAACCAAGAAAGCCGGAAACCTCCGTCCCGATGTCGTCGCTGAGTCTCTTGGTGTCGAACGAAGTCATGTCCTGATTTTCCTGCCGCAGGTGACCGAACACCAGGACCGCTTTGTTGGCAGTAAAAACGTCGTTCACTTTGCCGCTGATGCCTTTGACGATCATGTCGGAGTCGCCATGGACTTTTGTTACTTCCCGCGCCGCCGCGGGCGAGATGACATTCATGGTGGCTCCCGTGTCCATGAGGAACAGCTTGGTGGGTACGTTGCCGATGTTGGTGGGAATCAAGAGAGCATGGCCGAAACGAAACAAGCGCGTGTAGGACTGCATCTCAGGAGCGATGTAGCGGTCCTGCGGGCCTGCGGCGGTCGCAGGCGATTTGGCGCCCGTGGTCTTGCTCTCCCCGGGCTTGGCGTCGTCTTTTGATTCCCCAGCATCAGAGTCCGGGGATTCATCGTCATCACTGTTGAGCGCAAGCTTTTGTTCGGCATCGCCGGGGCGTTGGGGGAGTTGGCTCAGTTTGAGTTTCTGGTTGGGGAAGTCGATCTCCACCAGAAATTTTTCAAACACGTCGGCGCCAATCAAACCATCGTCTCCCACGATTGACCTTTGCTCGATCACTTCCACCGAGCAGTTCTGGAATTCGAGGTCGCCAATCTTGATGGAGTCGGCGATCCCCACGTACCCGTTGCGGCGTCCTTTGTCGCCGATGCCGCCGACCTTGGTCTGGCTGATCCTGGAGATACCAGCATGCTCAGCGATGGAGCGCGTCACCAGTATCCCGCTGGCTCCGGTGTCGAGCACCAACTTGCTCTTGTGACCATTGAGGGCCACAGAAAGGCCATCGCCACTCATGTGGGAGGGATCGATCATCAGGGGTTGCAAAGGAGTCTGGGTGGCAGTCACTTTGCTCACCAGGCGGCACGGAGCCTTGTCCTGTTTTGCACGCTGTTTCAGATACTCCAGATAGTTCTTTTGCCCTTCGCGCTCATCTGCGTCCCAGTTGTTTTCGCCGGCGAGCGACTCTTCGAGGTAATGGATGCGTTTGGCGCGGGAGAGTGTGCCAATCCATTCCTCCTGGATGTCACTGTCATTGGGATCGAGGGCATGGGCTTCGTCGATCATGGCCTTCGCGGTCTTGTACATGGCGATCGCGTCGCGTATGCGCGCTAACCCAAGATAGGCGTGAGCTTCGGGATATCCAGAGTTGACAATCGCGACCCATTCTTTCTCGGCGTCCAGAATCTTGCCCTGGCGAAACCAGACTTCTGCGCGGGCCGTCCGCATGCGCGGAGAGTCGGTTTGAGCAATTCCCTTTTCTGCGGTCTGCGCCGCCTGTTCGACATTTTGCTGCTTGAGATAGACTCGCACTAGGCCCGCGTAGCCGTCTGGCAACCGCGGGTGCTGCTGCACATATCGTTCGTACGCGGCAATGGCTGCCTCGAAATTGCCCTTGCGGTAGAAAACCCGGCCTTCGCCCAGCAGATTCTCAGCTAGCGCAACGGGCGCAACGGCGTTGGGCACAGACGGTTCCGGGGACGCAGCCACCGCCTTTGCCGGCGACACCGCTGGCACCGAGGCCGAGGCTTTGGCCTGTCCTTGCGGAGGAGTCGATTGTGCAAGGCTAAATGCTGAAATCACTGCGAACGGCCAGACGAAACGCAGGAGTCGGGACATGCACAATCCTATGTGCCGGCCGGGAATTGGGGAAGACCGGCACGGAGGCGCCGATTCTCACATAACAGGCGGCTCTGGGCAACGGAAACCTGATGTGCGGGTCCTAGCATGAGGGGCCCAGCGGGTAAGCGAAGCGCAAAGAAAATCACTACAATCAGAATAGACTCTTTTCCTCCCAGCCGGCTTTCCGCAAGGATGATGTGTGCCTTCGCCGAGGGGTTCTTGGAAACCAGGTCCCGGCTGGCAAGAGAGAAAACATCCGTGCAAGTGTTCAAGCTCATTTTCGCGCTCTCGCTGCTGGCTTGTCCCATAGCTGGGCTGCCAGCCTCCGCTGTCGATCTCAAAAGCGAGGCCGCCGCGGTCGATGCGCATTACAACCATCTGCGGTCGCTCGAAGCGGAGTTTACCGAGGTCTATCGCGGGTCGGGGATGGAGCGCACCGAGACGGGGACCCTCTGGCTGAAAAAACCTGGCAAGATGCGGTGGGAGTACCGTTCTCCCAGGGAGAAGCTGTTTGTCAGCGATGGGAAAGATGCGTGGTTTTATGTCCCGGCGGACCGGCAGGCGCGGAAGACGGCAGCCAAGAAACTGGAGGACATTCGCTCTCCGCTGGCATTCTTGTTGGGTAAGACCAAGCTGGAGAAAGAGTTGCAGGGATTATCTCTAGCTCCGGATGTAGAGCCGCTGGCCCCAGGAAACGTCGTGCTGCGGGGGGTGCCGCAGGCGCTGGCGGATCGGGTGAGCGAGATTCTGCTGGAGATCACGCCAGACCACCAGATTGCCCGGATCGTCATCCAGGAAGTAGATGGGGCGGCCACGGAATACCGTTTTGGCGAGATGAAGGAAGACGTGGCCATTGGGGATGGGCGGTTCGAGTTTAAGCCTCCGGCGGGGACTGAGACGGTGGAGGGGGGACTGGAACCTTAGAGTTAGTCTCTGGCAAGCGAACAGCAGGTCCCTCGACTCCGCCGGATGATCCGTTTCACGTATCATTTGGCTCCGCTCGGGATGACAAGCTGTAGGAAGTGGGGTTACTTGCGGTACTGGCGAGAGGACTGCTTCGGGGTCGGTCGGCAGCTTAGAATAGTAAGTGGGAATGTTAGACTGAGCGGTAAGGCGAATCTCCAGAAAAACCGTAGAAAAGTCGGCAAATGGCGGAATTTGTAGTAAAAATCGCGGACGATCGCGGGCGGGTCCAGCAGCACATCGAGCAGGGCTACTCGGAAGCCGAAGTGCGCGACCGCTTCTCGCAGCAGGGCTATCTGGTCTACTGGGTCAAGCCCCAGGGCATGCTGACGTCGGGAGTGTCGCTGCGCCGCCGGCGGAAGCTGAAGCAGAGCACGTTTCTGGTGTTCAACCA
Source organism: uncultured Acidobacteriaceae bacterium (assembly GCA_963710885.1). Lineage (GTDB taxonomy): Bacteria > Acidobacteriota > Terriglobia > Terriglobales > Acidobacteriaceae > Sulfotelmatobacter. The sequence continues at coordinate 103,859 of CAVQCF010000043.1, read as the reverse complement.
GCAGTTTCTGACGCTGATCCGGGCCGGGTTGCCCATCCTGAACTCGCTGGAACTGCTGATCAAGCGGCAGAAGGACCCGCAACTGAAGCAGATTCTGGAGAACGTGCGCGATCGCGTCAAGGGCGGAGAGTTGCTCTCCGACTGCCTTCGCGGCGCAGGGGATCGTTCCCAAGATCTATACCACGACGCTGATGGCGGGCGAGAAGAGCGGCAACATCGACGAAGTGCTGACGCGCTACATCGGCTTCCAGCGGCTGGCGATGACGTTCCGCAAGAAGCTGTTCGTTTCGCTGATTTATCCCACGCTGCTGATCACGGTAGTGCTGATCATGGTGACGTTTCTGTTCACCTATGTGGTGCCCAAGTTTGCCGACCTGTTCAACAGTCTGGATCAGAAGCTGCCGGCGATCACGCGTGTTCATGCTGGCAGTGGGGCAGAACGCGCAGAAATACGCTCCGTATGTGTTGGTCGGGCTGGTGGTCTGCGGGTTTCGTGCTGTGGCGCTGGAAAGATACCGATCGCGGCGCGGACCGCATTGACCGCGTGATCTTGAGCATTCCGCTGCTGGGCGATATCCGGCTGAAGCATCAGGTGGCCAGTTTTTCGCGGATGCTTGCGACCCTGCTGCAAGGCGGCTTGCCGCTGGTGCCGGCAATGGAAACGGCGGGCGCTTCGATGAGCAGCCGGCGCATCTTAAAAGGTGTGATGCGGGCGGGTGTCCGGGTCCGCGAAGGACAGGGACTGGCGGGCAGCCTCGAAGAGCAGAAGATTTTTCCCGAGCTGGCGGTGGAAATGATCGAAGTGGGCGAATCCACCGGCGCACTGCCGGCCATGCTGAACTCGGTGGCGGAATTTTACGAGGAAGATGTGCAGACGGCGCTGGGCGCGTCGATGGCGCTGATTGAGCCGATGATTCTGATGATCATGGCGGTTTTTGTAGGTGGAGTATTGATTTCGCTGTATTTGCCGATCTTCAGCATGGGAGTGCATTAAAGGGAGATCGGATTGGCTCGAAAATCCTCAGTTCTCGCAATTGGCGCAAGAACTAAGGCACCCGGGTGATCCGGATGACAGGCCGCAGGTTTAAAAGAATGGCAACAGCCGATAAAAAATCGATTGTTCGTGAACGGCGGGAATGGCGGGCCGATCAGCCCGACCGGCAATCCCATCACCGACCTCGAGCGCGCGCAGGATGTGGCGCGGCGCTACCGCTGCGAATTCATCGACCTCGTCGGGCTTTGAACTGCATCACGAGCTGTTCAAGAAAATTCCAGTCGAGCTGATGTTCCGCTACAACTTCGTGCCGCTGGAAGAAACCGCGGACGGCAAGCTCGCCATCGCGATCGCCGATCCCAGCCAGCTGATGATGATCGACGAGATCAGCCTGCTGCTGAAGCAGCGCATCATCACCAAGGTTTCCACGCTCAAGCAGATCTCCGACATCCTCAAGAAGACCGAGCAGTCGCAGCGCGTGCTCGAAGAAGCCAGCGAAGGCTTCCAGATTATTCGCGAGGACGAGAACACCGGCGCCGAAGAGACGCTCATCATCGACAAGCTGACGGCGACGGGCGACACCAGCCCGATCATCCGTCTAGTCGATACCACGATTTTCACCGCGCTGCAGCGGCGCGCTTCCGACATTCACATTGAGACTCGCGACGACTCGGTCGTCATCAAGTTCCGCATTGACGGCGTGCTCACGCAGGCCATGCCGCCCATCGGCAAAGAGCACCACTCCACCGTGATTTCGCGTATCAAGGTCATGAGCGAGCTCGACATTTCCGAGCGCCGCGTGCCCCAGGACGGCCGCTTCCGCGTGAAGTACAACGGGCGCGCCATCGACTTCCGCGTCTCGATCATGCCCTCGATTCACGGCGAAGACGCCGTGCTCCGCGTGCTCGACAAAGAGTCGATGAGCGAGAAGTTCCGCACGCTGACGCTCGACGTGGTTGGATTTGATGAGGACGACCTGCGCCGCTTCCGCCGCTACATCAAAGAACCCTACGGCATGGTGCTGGTGACCGGACCGACCGGTAGCGGCAAGACCACCACTCTCTACGCCGCGGTCAACGAGATCAAGACCGACGAAGACAAGATCATCACCATTGAAGATCCGGTCGAATATCAGCTGCGCGGCATCACGCAGATTCCGGTCAACGAGAAAAAGGGGCTGACGTTCGCGCGCGGGCTGCGGTCGATTTTGCGCCACGACCCGGACAAGATCATGGTCGGCGAAATCCGCGACGCGGAAACCGCGCAGATCGCCATTCAATCGGCGCTGACCGGGCACCTGGTGTTCACCACGGTTCACGCCAACAACGTGGTCGACGTGATTGGGCGCTTCCTGAACATGGGCGTCGAGCCTTACAACTTTGTTTCGGCGTTGAACTGCATTCTGGCGCAGCGGCTGGTGCGTTTGATTTGCGAATCGTGCCGCACCGAAGTGCATTATGCGCCGGACGTGCTCGAAGCCAGCGGCCTCGATCCGGCGCAGTGGGGCAACGTTCCGCTCTACGAAGGGCCGGGCTGCATTGAGTGCGCGGGCACGGGATTCCGCGGACGAACCGCGATTCACGAACTGCTGGATTTGAGCGACCGCATCCGCGAGATGATTCTGGCCAAGAAGCCGACGTCGGAAATCCGGCGCGCCGCGCGCGATGAAGGCATGCGTTTCCTGCGCGAGTCCGCGCTCGACAAAGTGCGGCTGGGCATGACCACGCTGAAAGAGATCAACAAGGTCACGTTCATCGAGGCCATGAGGTAGGAGCAAGGTTTCAAGCGTTTCAGAGTCCGTCGAGCCAGGATTCTGGCGACACTTTGCAAACCTTGCAGGGGCTCAGTGCCCTTTCAGCTATTGCATTTGTGGGTGATTCGGTTTCTGATTTATAGAAGAGATTTTCTCAGGGGCATTCTCGGGAAATGAGTTCAACTTCAAACACACCGAAGCCGAAGCTGGCCTGCGAAATCGCGGCGGACCGCGTGCTCGCCGGGCGCTTCACCGACAACGGCGACGGCCTGGAAGCTTCGGCGGCGCGCGAACTGGCGCCGGGCAGCGTGATTCCCGACCTGGTGGAAAACAATCTGCGGCAGCGGGAAGCGGTGCGCGAAGGCATTGAAGCCGCGCTGGGCAGCGTGGCGCAACGTTCGAAAGATGTGATTGCCATCGTGCCCGATGCCGCCGTGCGCGTGATGCTGGTGGAATTCGATACTCTGCCCTCCGATCACGAAGAGGCGCTGGGCGTGGTGCGCTTCCGGCTGAAGAAGTCGCTGCCCTTTGACGTGGACAAGGCGAAAGTTTCCTATCACGCGCAGAAAGTCAACAACGAAGTGCGCGTCGTCGCGGCGGTGGCCATGGCCAGCGTGATCGAAGATTACGAGGCCGCGTTCCGCGATGCCGGGATTCAATCCGGGCGTGGTGCTGCCGTCCACGCTGGCGGCGATCGGCGCGCGCCGACGCGAAGAAGCCGACGCTGGTGATCAAAGTCGACGCGCACACGACCAGCATTGCGATCCTGAATGAAGATCAGCTGCAGCTGTTCCGCACGCTGGAAAATACGCGCGGGGTAACGATCACGGGCGAGCAACTGGCGGAGGAAGTGTATCCGTCGGTGGTATTTTTTCAGGACACGTATCATCTGAACATTGAACAGATTTATGTGGCCGGGCTGCCGGAGTCGGGCGGCGCCGCGCCGGCGCTGCGGGCGCAGACCGGAGCCGAGGTGCAGGAATTGGTATCTTCGGCGCAACTGGGAGCGAGCACCGGCGGGTCCGTGCCGCGCTGGAGAATGGCCGGAGTAGTGGGAGCGCTGATTTCGTAGAGAGGAAGCGAGCCGAACGCGCGACTAGTGGTCGCATAGAACGCGACGCTGCTGCGCGACTCGCTGATCCTCTGGGCAAATGCCCCCTAGGACGACTGATTTATTATGCGTTTGGATATCAATCTCGCGAGCCAGCCCTACGAAGATGCGCGGCAGTTCTGGATGCGCTGGGGCACGGCCGTGGGCGCAGTCGCGCTGCTCACGCTGGTTCTGCTGACGCTCGACATTACGGGCTGGGTCAACGCCCGGCGGGACCGCGCGGCCATCGCCGAAAAACGCGCGATGATTGCCGATCGCGACCGGCTGCGCACCGAAGCGGAGAGAATTCTCAACCTGCCGCAAAACCGCACCACCCGCGATGAGTCGCAGTTTCTGAACGAACTGATCGAGCGCAAGGCGTTTTCCTGGACGCGCGTGCTGGAAAATCTGGAGAAAGTAATGCCGCCGCGCGTGCACCTGGAGTCGATCAGCCCGCAACTGGATGAGGACAATCAGCTCGGGCTGAAGATGACGGTGGCGGGCGATTCGCGGGATCGGGCTCTGGAACTGGCGCGCCGCATGGAAGAATCGCGGCGCTTCGCGCAGACCCAGATCGAAGCCGGACACGCCGAACAGTCGCAGCACCGGCGACACCGAACGGTTCGACATTGTGGCGATTTACATTCCGGAACCGCAATCGTGCCGGCGGCTCCCGCTGCCAGACCCGAAAGCGGAGACAAAATCAAAATCGAAGACCGATGCAAAGCCGAAGACCGGACTCGAAGCCGAAGACCGCGACGCCGGCAGGAGGTAAGCACTAAATGCCCGACCTGCGGCGAACCCGAAAGAATCTGAAGACCGCGCTCGCGATCATGGCGGGCGTCGACCTGCTGGCGGCCGTCATTTATTTTTCGCCGCTGGTGGGCTCGGCCGAAACGCGCCGCCAGGAATTGAACACGCTGCAGACCGAACTGATTACCAAGACGCGCCAGGTCGCGCCGCTTGAAGGATCTTCCGCAGAAAGTCGTGCTGGCCGGCCACCAGATCAGCGACTTCTATAAGAAGCGCTTCCCTACCCAGGATTCGCAGATTCCGACCGAACTGGGCAAACTCGCGTGGCCAATGGCGTGACGCATCGATCAGGAAAAATATAAAGTGCAAGACGCAGAAGTGGGCGGACTGCAGCCGGTCGAGATCGAAGTCGGACTTTGCGGGCAACTACACTTCTCTGGCGAAGTTCATCAACGCGCTGGAACGCGACGACATGTTTTTCATCATCAACAGCGTGACGCTGGGCGGGCAGCAGCAGGGCCCGGTCAAGTTGAGCATGAAGCTGGAAACATATTTGAAGGCAGGATCGTAAGTGCAACTAGGATTCGAAAATAAGAAGCAGACGATGTGGGCGGCCGTGCTGGGCGTCGTGGCGGTTCTGGCCGTGGCGTACGAGGTCATCCCCATGTTTTCCGGGATCGTCGGCGACGCCCGCTCGAGCGCGCAGGCCGCGGCGCCGATGGCCACGCGTGTCGCGACGCGTGCCGGAGCGAAGCCCGGGAAGAAGCCGCGCGTGGAAAATCTGGATCCGACGCTGCGGCTGGATTTGCTGGCCTCGAGCGAACAGACGGTGTACGAAGGGCACGGAAGAAACATTTTTGTGTCGCAGGCGGAAGACGTAAGGATTCACAAACCGATGGGCTCCGGCGTGACCGACGCGAAGAAGCCGGACCCCATCTACACGCCGCCCTCGATTCCCGCAGGCGCCGCCGATTCCGCTGAAGTTTTACGGCTTCGCGAGTTCAGGCCGGAGAGCCGAAGAAAATTTTTCTGAAGTCGCATCGGGCGAAGATGTCTTTGTGGCGGGCGAAGGCGAGATCGTGGACCGGCGCTACAAAGTGATTCACATCACGCCGACCTCGGTTTCGATTCAGGACATGGTGTACAGCGGTCCGCCGCAGAATATTCCGCTTACGCAGGGCTGAGGCATTCAGGGTTTCAAGGTCTTGGCGCCTTGTTCGATGGTTTGAAACTATGAAATTTGGAACTTGTACTCTTAATGAATTTGAACTCGCAAACTCGACGGAATCCCGCCCAGCGCAACGAGCACGGCTACATCATGCTCACGCTGTTGCTGGCGATGGCGTTGATGGCCATCTTCGCGGCAGTGATCGTTCCTTCCATCACGTTCGAGATCAAGCGTGACCGCGAAGAGGAAATGATTCATCGCGGAGTGCAGTATTCGCGGGCCATCCGCGCGTACTACAAGAAATTCGGACGCTATCCGACCAAGATTGAAGATCTCGAAAACACCAACAACCATGCGGTTTCTGCGCAAGCGCTACAAAGATCCGCTGAACTGCAAGAACGGAAAGTGCGCGGACTTCAAGCTGCTGCACTTCGGCGAAGTGCAGATGTCGCTCAGCGCGATTGGCGGCGGCGACGATCCCGGGCGCGAGTCCCATCGGCGGGAGTGTCGGCGGATTGAACGGGGGCCCGGGAGGTCAGCCTTCCACGTTTGGCGCGAACTCCTCGTTTGGAGCGAGTTCCAATTCGTCGTTCGGTCAGAATCAGCCAGCTACCGGCACGCCGCAGGCAGGCACCGATCCCTCGCAGGCAGGGATCACAGACATCTCCGGACGGCACGGCGGACGGACGAATCCGACAGGGCCCGGGAGCGGCACTCCGGGCAGCAATCAGACTGGGATCCGGGCCAAATCATCGGCGGGCCGATCGTGGGAGTTGCCAGCATCAGTCCACCAAAGATTCGACTACCGCGAATTCAATCACAAGAAAAAATATAAAGACTGGGCCTTTGTTTACGATCCCGCGCAGGATCGGGGACGCTTGATCACGACGCCGTACCAGCCGCAACTGCAGGGATTCGGCCAGGGCACCCAACGTCAACGGGCAGAATGGCAGCAGCAGTCAGCCTGGCGGTGGCTTCGGCAACAGCAGCGGGTTTGGCTCGTCTTCCTCGGGATTCGGGAACAGTTCGAACACGCCGTCGAGTGGAGGATTCGGGCAGCCGAATCCGCCGAGCAATCCTCCGCAGCAGCAATAGGCGTGCAGGCAGACTCGCCGTGCCGCGCACGGCGGACAGCCGAGGGCGGCTGTCCCCACATAAAAACCAGCCCACATCATTCGCGCATCAAAATTGAACCGGCCTCATCTCTGACGATGAGGCCGGTTTGAATTTCGACAAACTGCAACTTTGCACGGCGGACGGACGAATGCGTCCGTCGCTACGGGCTAGACGCTGAACGAGCTGCCGCAGCCGCAGGTGCTCTTCACGTTCGGGTTTTCGAACTTGAAGCCCGCGCCTTCGAGGGTCTCGACGTAATCGACGATGCAGCCGTTCAGATACATGACCGAAGTCGCGTCGACGAACACCTTCAGGCCGTCCATTTCGAAGGTCTTGTCCATCATTCCGGCGCCGTTTTCAAACTGCATGGAATAGGAGAAACCGGAGCATCCGCCACCCACGACTCCGATGCGCAAGCCGGCGGGAACGGGGTTCTGCTGGCCCATGATCTCTTTCACCTTGGTGACAGCGTTGGCGGTAAGAGTAACGGGCGCAGCCTTCTTGGTCACTTCGGGGTGTAACTCGGGATAGTTGTCGTGGCCATTGGTATCTCCTTGGCTTTAAAGCTGTTTGATTATAGCAAATGTCGTTTCCGCCACAAGTACTTGAATCTAGTAACCACTTCGGGGAAACCATCTGCATCTGTTGGATGCGGCCGCCGGTCCGGGAAGTCGCATTCTTCCCACTCTTGTAACCGACTCCGAACAAAGGGATTAATTCGAGTGCCGGGGCTTGCCAACGGGTCTATAATCATTCGCGTTAAGGCCTTCCCCGGGACTGGATGCGGGGTTCTGCGTGCTCCCACTCACGAAGTGGAAAGCCGCTGCGCTTGGTTTGGAATCTGCCGAGGTGGCTTATGACGCTGACTGTAGTGGCCGTGGTATTCGGAGTTTTCGCCATTGGTCTGATCCTCCTTCTGATTTACAAGAGCACGCTCACCATGCACGAGGATGACCAACTGTTTCTGGATGACAACAATTCGCACATGCAGGAAGAGCAGACCGAACTGTTGGTCAAGGTCAACCGGCTCACGATTCCGGTGCGGGTGTTCAGCATCGGGTCTGGAGTGTTTCTGCTGGTGCTGGTGGCGATGTTGATCTATCAAAAACTGAACGAAGTGCAGTAGCGTCATTCGCGGTTGTTACCGCTCATTGGGCGGAGGCCTCGCGGAGGGCGATGTTAGGCGGACCGCGATGCCGCCCGGTGGTGGCGTTCATTTTACCTGGTGCGCTGGACGCGCCGCAGGAGATGCCACCCTGGGACGGCCGGGTCCTGGCGACGTGAGCCACGTGGTTAGGTCGTTATTATCCTGTCCCAATAAGAAAACGTGATTGCAAGATTGCAAGAGCAATCCATCTCAGCGATCTAATTGGGGCTTGGAAACGCACTCTCGGTTCGATAACTTAGTAAGTCCACCAGCGGCGGGCAACTTTTACGCTATAACCAGATTCCTACGGCGGGAGAACGCCACTCATGCACTCAGCCCCTGCGGGAGTAATTGCCGAACCTGAGTCTCCAATCGATCCGGGAATACAACCGGAAGCACCCAACGACGACAAAATGCGCCCGCGAAAGTTGCGCGGATGGTCGATCGGGATCGCCGTCGCGACGGTGGTTCTGCTGCTCATCATTCTCACCTTGGCGACGCGGACTCACCAAACCGCGCCGAGCAACCAGACCGTGCGATCCGCGGCGAGTACTCCGGGTCAAATCCTCCGGCTCAAGGGAACGACGGAAGCGGTGCAATCGCGCGCCATCCTGGCGCCGCTGCTGGCGGGGCAATCGGTGCCCACGCTTACCATCATCCATCTCACGGCTGCGGGAACGCGCGTGAAGCAAGGCGATCTGCTGGTGGAGTTTGACCGGCAGGCGCAGATGCGCGACTTCGTCGACAAGCAAGCAGATTACGCCAAGCTGGTCGACCAAGTCGCCGAGGAGCAGGCCAAAGAAAATGCCGCACGCGCGAAGGACGAAACCGAATTGAAGACGGCCGAAGACAATCTGCGCAAGGCCGAACTGGAAATGCAGAAAACGGAAATCGTGTCGCGCATCGATGCGGAAAAGAATCAGGAGAATCTCGACGAAGCCAAAGCGACCTACGAACAGTTGAAAGAAACGTTCGACCTGAAGCGAAAAGCGGCGCAGGCGGCGATTCGCATTCTGGAAATTCAGCGCGATCGCACGCAGCAGACCATGCTGCACGCGCAAGCGAACGCCGACCTGATGCAGATCCACTCGCCCCTTGAGGGCGTCGTGGTGCTGAACACGATCTGGAAGCAAGGCACGATGGGCGAAGTGCAGGAAGGCGACCAGGTGCGTCCCGGCATGCCCTTCATGCAGGTGGTGAATCCGGCGACGATGCAGGTGCGGGTGATGGCCAACCAGCAGGATTTCCCCAGCCTGCAGGTCGGGCAGACGGCGAAGGTGCGACTGGATGCGTATCCGGATCTGGTCTTCGCCGGCCAAGCTCGATCAACTGGCTCCCATTGGGGAGGGCGGAGATTTTTCCAACAAGCTGCGATCGTTCGTGGTGATTGTCGCGATCGAGGGAAACGATCCCAAGCTGATGCCCGATCTTTCTGCCGCAGTCGACGTGGACATCACGAAGCAGAGCGCCGGATCGAACACCGCCCAAAACCACGGGAGTGGCTCGTAATGATCAGACGCTTCCGCCAGCTGTCGATGCGACGCAAGGCGATCGCCATCGCGATTCTGGTGCTGGCGGGAAGCGGAGTTCGTGCTGGGCGCGGTCCGACTGGGAAGGCGATACGCCGACTGTTCCCACGATCGAAGTGAAGCGCGGAGAGTTTCTCGACTCGCTGCAGTTTCGCGGCGAAGTGAAGGCGCTGAAGTCGGTCACGATCAGCGCGCCGTCGGAAGCGGGCGATCTGCAGATCATCAAAGTTTCGCCGGAAGGCACCGTGGTGAAGCCGCGGCGACGTGGTGGTGGAGTTCGACAAAACGAAAACGGAGCAGGATCTGGCGCAGTACCGGTCCAGCCTGAAGTCGGCGGAGGCGGGAATCGATCAGGCACGCGCGCAGGCGCGACTGGCCGAAGAAGAAGACAAGACCGCCGTGTTGAAAGCGCGCTATGCCGTGGAGTCGGCAAAGCTCGAAGCCAGCAAGCAGGAAATCGTCTCCAAAATTGAAGGCGAAGAAGCGAAGCTGAAGCTGGCCGACGCCGAGCAGGCGCTGCGCGAAGCGGAAACGAAGCAGAAATCGGATCAGGCTCTCAACCAGGCAACCATCGAAAGCACCGAGCAGGCCAGCAAGAAAGCCAAGTTTGACGTGCAGCGCGCAGAACGGGCGCTGGCGCAGATGAGCGTTGCGCGCACCCTCGCCGGGGACGATCAGCCTTCTGCAGCACTGGGGCGGGTCGGGTCGAGTTCCTTACCGGGCAGGAGATCGAGCATGGCCGGGCGCGGCGATTGCGGAATTGCCGGACGCTACGACGCTGCGAATTTCCGCGCGAGTGGATGAAACCGAACGTGGCCGCCTCGCGCTCAAGCAACCGGTCACGGTGCAGTTGAACGCCATCCCCGACCGGCAATTCACGGGGCACATCGAGCAGATCGGAGCGCTCGCCAGCATGGATTTTTCCGGCGGCTGGCCTTTCACCCGCAACTTTATTCTCGAGATCGTTCTCGATCAGACGGATGCGCGCTTCAAGCCCGGCATCTCCGGGCAGGTCACCGTGATCGTGGACCGCGTACCGGACGCACTCACCGTCCCCGCACAGGCCATGTTTCAGAAATCGGGACAGAATGTGGCCTACGTCTGGCGCGGCACGGAGTTCGAAGAACGCGCGATTGATGTTGGACGAAGAAGTGGCGACAAGATCATGATCGCCAAGGGCGTCAGCGCCGGAGAGCAAGTGGCGCTGAGAGATCCGACGGCGAAGGAGTAGCGCACTCAGACATGAAGACGCGGCGAGCCATCACGTGGGCGGTAATAGCCGTTGTGCTGTGCGCCGTGGTGGGTGTGGTAGCCGCGGTGCGCCGGGCCTCGCCCGAGCGCGTCAGGGGACGACGTTCCCACGGGTCACGTCAAACGCGGCGATCTCGACATGAAGGTGCTTCGTCACCGGCGAACTGCGCGCGAGTCACTCGGAAATGCTGACTGCGCCTCCGATTGGTGGAGGCGTCTCTGCAGATCACGCATTTGCTGCACACGGGCACGCCCGTGAAGAAAGGCGAACTGGTGATGGAGTTTGATCCCACCGAGCAGCATTTCAAGCTGGACCAGAATCGCTCGGAGTTGTTGCAGGCCGAACAGGAAATCACCAAGGCCAAGGCGGATGCAGCGGTGGTGGCGGCTCAGGACAAAGTGGCGCTGCTCAAGGCGCGGTTCGACGTGCGGCGCGCCGAACTGGATGTGCAGAAGAACGAACTGGTGAGCACCATCGATGCGCGGAAAAACGATCTCGCGCTGGAACAGGCTAAGCGTGTGCTGGCCGAACTGGAGCAGGACGTGAAGTCGCGCAGCGCCTCGAATCAAGCCACGATTTTGCTCGCGGAGGAAAAACGGAACAAGGCAAAACTGGCGATGGACCAGGCGCAGGAGCAACATCGACAAGATGCGCGTTACCGTCTCCCATGGACGGCCTGGTCGCGCTGGAAAAAAACGAGGGAGCGATGGGCGGATTTTGCTGCTTCCCTGGCCATGACGTTGCCGGAGTATCGCGAAGGCGACCAGGTTGAGCCCGGCAGAACCGTGGGGCAGGTGATCGACCCCAAAGAAATGGAACTGAGCGCCAAAGTGGGAGAACTCGATCGCAACAACATCAAAGAAGGGCAGTCCGTCGACATTCAGCTCGATGCGTTTCCCGGTAACACGTTTCATGGCACCGTGAAGACCGTCGGTGGCGCGAACACGCGCAGGTTCTGGGACGACGACACCAGCACAAAGTTCGAAGTGACCATCAAACTCTCCACCGATCGACCCGCGCATGCGGCCGGGGCTGACGGCGCAAATTTCCATCAACGGCGATCCGCGGAAAATGTGCTCTACGTGCCGCGACAGGCGCTGTTCTTGAAAGAGAACAAGCGCGTCGTCTACGTGCGCAACGGCAGTAACTTCGATCCGCACGAAGTGAAGATTCAGGCCGAGAACGAAAGCCGCGCCGCCATCGAAGGCATCAGCGCCGGCACCGAAATCGCGCTGATCGATCCGACTGCTCCGAGGAAGAGCAGCGAATTCCGGCGACGTCCTCGCCTGCCGGCGGCGGAGGCACTCCGTAATGGCGACGGTCGCATCCGCTCCGTCACGCGCGCCTGCTGCACGGCTACCAGCAGTGGCTCCCCGACATGCAACTGGGGCTGCAGAACCTGCTGCTGCACCGCCTGCGCTCATTGCTCACCATGCTGGGGATGATTTTCGGCGTGGCGGCCGTGGTCTCGATGCTCTCGATCGGCGCGGGCGCGCGGCAGAAAGTCATGGCGCTGATCGAGCAGATGGGCGTCCACAACCTGATCGTGGAAGCGAAAGAGACCACGGAGTGGCAGGCTCATCAGAAGGTTCGCAAGATTTCGCAGGGACTGACGTTCCAGGATTATCGCGTGATTCGCGACGACTGTGAACGACATCGTCGCGGCCACGCCGCGAAAGCGCATGACGCCCTCGAAAACGATCCCGAAATCGCAGCAGGATCCGCCAACGATCTACGGAGTTAATCCGAACTATCTGCAGATCGCAGGACTGCACGTGCTGCAAGGCAGGTTCTTCAGCGAAGACGAAGAGACGCGTGGCGCGCCAGTCGTCGTGCTGGGCGCGGCCGCGCGGTCGAGCCTGTTCGGCTCCGCGGATCCAGTCGGCCAGTATGTGAAAGCCAACGAGACCTGGTTCCGCGTGATCGGAGTCGCCTCGCCGCAACTGAGTTCGCAAACCGAAGTGGCGGGCGTGCCCACGCAGGATCTCAACAACATCATGTACGTCCCGCTGAACTCGGCGCTTCTGCGGCTCGAAGATAACTACAGCGACGTGCGCGATGAGATTGACGGCATCTATCTGAACATTCGCGACAGCGCGGACATGGCTTCGGTGGCGCAGGTAGTGCGGGCGATTCTCGATTCGTCGCATCATTCCGCCGGAGATTTCAGCGTGATCGTTCCGGCGGAACTGCTCGCCGAACAGAAGCGGACGGAACGTTTGTTCAACGCGGTCATGGTTGCGATCGCCTCCATTTCCCTGCTGGTGGGCGGCATCGGAATCATGAACATCATGCTGGCCAGCATTCTCGAGCGCACGCGAGAAATTGGCGTTCGCCGCGCGGTGGGCGCTCGGCAGTCGGACATCATCCGCCAGTTCGTGGTCGAAGCCATGCTGATTTCTTTTGTGGGCGGAAGCTTCGGCATTCTGTTCGGCTTCGTCATGTCGCGGCTGATCGCATTGCTCGCCGGATGGTCGACGATCGTGACGCTGAGTTCCATCCTGCTGGCGTTCATCGTTTCGATTACCGTGGGCCTGGTTTTCGGAATTTATCCTGCAGTCAAAGCCGCACGCCTGGATCCGGTCGAAGCAATCCGCTGGGAGTAGGCGGCGCGGCGTCTTCACGATTTACAGCACGATCCACCTTGGAGGAATTGAGAAATGAAATATCTCTCGCCTGTGTCATTTCGTTTGTTTTCTGCCGTTCATTCTGTTTTCTCTCGCCAAGTTGGGCGCAACAGCACGAGAGACTACCGCGACTTTGCCACGGCGCAGGTTCGTTCCGACAAATTGGCTGCGCCGGAGCACCTGCGGAACTACGTGACAGAAGGAAAGCTGAGACTCACCTTGCGGGATGCGATTGTGCTGGCGCTGGAAAACAACAGCATGGTGCGAGTGCAGGAGACGCAGATTGACTCGGCAAAATTCGCGCTGCTGGGCGCGCACCAGCCATTTGACCCGGTAATTACGAGCTTCTACAACGTAAATAGCTCGAGTTCCGCGCCCTTCAGCCAACTGCAAGGCACCGGCGCTGCCTCTACTTTTATCTCCACAACCCAGGTTGCCCAGTTCACCTACACAGAAACGTTTGCCACTGGGACTAACGTCCAGGTCGGGCTCGGCAGCAATAATAACTACACCAATAACTCGTTCTACCTGTACAACCCGTACATCACTTCGCTTTTAAATTTTCAAATCACGCAACCGCTGCTCAAGAATGGATGGCGGTTTGCCAATCAAGGCCCCTTGATAATCGCAAGGCGCAACGTGGACGTATCGCGCGCCACTTTCGCCGCGGAAGTAAGCAACAATGTTTTGCAGGCTGTAGGTCAGTATTGGGCGGTGGTAGAGGCGCACGGAAACCTGGAGGTGGCGCAGGGTTCGATGGATGCCGCCGAAGCAACCTACAAGCACGATAAGCGCGCGCTGGAGCTAGGCGCTCTGCCGCCATTAGATATTTACCGCTCCGAGTCGCAAGTGGCATCGCGACGAGTGCAGGTCATACAAAGTGAATACGCGCTGAAACAGGCGGAAGATGCATTGCGAATGACAATTGGTGCGGACCAGGATCCCAATGTGCAGGCCCTCGATCTTGAACTGACCGAGAAGCCTGAACCGGAGGGCGAACTGCGCACGATCGACTCAGCCACGGCATTGCAGCAGGCGCTGACGAAGCGGCCGGAGTTAGACGCAGCCCGCGCCGCTCTATCCAGCGATCAAACCAGCATTCGTCTGGCGCACAATCATCTTCTGCCCCAACTCGACCTGACCGGCGCTTATGCCAGCAACGGATTAGGAGGCACGCAGTTTACCGACGCGGGCGTGAAACATACAACGTCGTCGGTGAACCAGCTTTTTGGTTTCACCTATCCCACGTACTACGCGCAATTATCGTTAACACTGCCGCTGAAGAACCGCGCCGCGAAAGCGGAGATGGGAAACGCGCTGGTGTCGCGTCGCAGCGATTTGTACACCGAGCGCCAAACCCGTGAGCAGGTCACGCTCGACGTCAGCAACGCGGTCCACCAACTCGAGCAAGCGAAACTGAGCATCGCCGCCGGCAAGGAATCCCTGGATCTTGCGAAAAAGACGTTGGCCGCGGAACAGCGCAAATATGAACTGGGCTCCCAGACTATTTTCTTTGTACTGGAAGCGCAAACCGAGCTGGCGAATGCCGAGTTGAGCCTGCTGCAGGCGGAGGTCAACTATCAACTCGCCGTGGCCGGTCTCGATCACGCTACGGGAGAATTGCTCGATCCCTATCACGTGCAGATCGCGGAGCTAACCCACTAGGGCAGAGCCGACGTTTGGATCGCCAGGCAGCGCATCTTCCCCACTGCCATCAAGGGTGGCAAACGCGGCGCACAGTGCGAACTGGAATCGAAAAGCGCCTGAGCGACCGAGACGTCACGTTCAAGCTTCACGACTGGTCGGGTGAGAAACGGTGGGTCCGGGCCTACTGTTGGAGTGGTTGCACGCGATGTTGCAGGTCCACCAGCGGTTGCTGGCTCACCTGGATCAGACCTTGCCGGGGCCGGTCGAGATCTACGATCACAGCAAGCACTTCAGCAATCGCAAGCACCAACATGGAAGTAGCAAAGGCTTGGTGCCTACCGTCACGGCCGAAACCGTGGCCCACCAGGATTGTCGCCAATATGGCGACGATGCAGTTGACGGTAATGACAGTGGAAAGCACACGGTTTTGAATAGCCATCCAGCGTGCGGACTCCAGGTCGATGGCCTCGTTTAAGGACTGGAGGAGCAATCCAGCAGAGGGCGAGCCCGGGCCCTTCTGTTCATAGGCGACCGCCCGGGTCCAGAATTCATTCTGCAAAAGTGTGGCTTGTTCCCGCGTGGCCTGGAGTCGATCAACGTCTCGCGAGCGTCGGAGTATTGCAGCCTCAGGTCGACGTATTCGCGGAGAAGCTTTGCAATCTCCGCACCCTCCGGCACAGGAAGGAGGCGAGTTCGCAAGTAATCAGTTTCGATGGCATTGGCTTCCCCAGCACCAGCTGCTTGCGGGCTTCGAATCGGTTCACTGCCATGGACAGAGTGAAGCCGAGCAGCAAACTGAGCACGGCAAGCAGACCGCCCTGGATGACTACCAGGTTGGATTTGAAAGGCTCGACAGTTCTATATCCGATCCTGCGCCCAGACGAAATCCCCCCGTCGCTGGCACCGAACAGAATCACGACACCCAATCCAACAAAAATGAGCCACATACCATGCGCGGGAAAACGCATTTAAGAAAACATCCTCCGTATTCGTATTTCGCCACCCCGGCGGGCGATTAGCGGAGCGACAGCGTACCGGTGTTTTATGCCAGAAGGATATTCTCTATCACGATCGCTTGCACACTCAGTTGGGCCTTCCCCGTCCAGGGGATTGCCCCACAACCGAGCACGTTTTGGTAGTTACGATCCACCCGGATATGTATGATAATGCAGTGCGAAAGTGGCGGAATTGGCAGACGCACCAGACTTAGGATCTGGCGGGTAAAACCGTGGGGGTTCGAGTCCCCCCTTTCGCACCAATGATTCAATTAGTTACGGGCGTTTTCGTTCAGTTGCAGTCCCCTTGTCGTTGAGCAGCATCGCCACGACTTTGGCGTTGGATGTCGGTTTGTACCTGGTAGCCTCGCAACGGCTTCGTGCCGAGCTTCGTGGGGCTCGCGAACACATAATCACCATCGCTTGCAAATAGAATCCGAAGCCTCCAGGCTTGAACAGCGGAGATGACTTCCTCATCGAGCGGCAACCGCTTTCGCGAGGACTGCGTTTTCACGTCAGCAGTGTGCCCCTCTACCACGCTTCTTTCGACTTTGACTTCGGACCGGGCCAGTCGAAATCTTGCCAGCGCAGCCCCAGAGACCTCGCTAATGCGCAGCCCAAGGCACGCCGCCAGGAGAACCATAATTCGATACGGTTCCGCTGTAATCTGCGCCAACAAGCTCCGGAACTCATCCATGCTCAGAATGATCGGATCTTTCTGCCTCCTTCCAGCGCCTTCAATCCGAATCAAACTCATGGGGTTGCGACCAACAGGGACGTACTCCCAAACCATGGCGCATGTGCAGCACATTCTTGATGTGCGTTTTAGTCTTCGGAGCGAACAGCTTCCCAGAGCCCTCCGATTTCAGCGTTTTCAGCCACTGGTCAACTTCGTAGGGTTTAAGCGGTAGCGATTTCATTCCTAGATCGCGCAGAATGATAATGATATTGAGCTTCCGTTTGTAGCCGCGACTTGTTGAGTGCCGTGAAGGCATCCGCCCCAGGATGTACCGCTGCGCCACTTGCTCTACATTGACCGGAAGAAGAACGTCGGGAGTGTTGATCCTCAACCTCATCCCTTCCGATTTCTTCATTGCCTCGGACTTCGAGTTGCACTTGCCGATCCGCTCGGCTCACACTCGCGCTACTCTGAAGCACCTAACTGCGCATCGCGATCTCTCCAGCGTTTCCAACAGTGTCGGCGCTCATGCGTTCGCCTGGCTCCGCCCCTGCGGTCGGCTCTTTGAGCGAAACATTGTTTAGCTCCCTTCGCAGGGTCGAGATTGTTTTGTAGACGATACGTCGAATCCAATTGACGCCGCCAAGCGGCCGATGCTGTGGCAAGGCATGCCAAGGATTGAACGAAAGATTCTCCGCCAGCGCATCGCGTGCTGCCGTCGCGAAGAGCTGCTTTGGTATCCTGATCGTCGAAACCTTATGAAACGGCGCTTCGGTTTCAGTCCATTCAGTCTGTGTATCTTCGACGCTCATTTTATTTGAAGTGCGCGGTTGGACTAGAAAATCGAATCTAGCTTCACCGGTTCGCAACTGATCGATCATTACCTCGCGCAAACAGTTCGGGTCGGAGTCATCCGGAAGCTCCGTAGCCATCGCGCCAACTGGCATGGCGGAAAACTTGATCGCCTGTTTGTACGGCGGATCGCCCAGCCGGTACGGCACTGTCGACCAATATCGAACTGCTAGAGGATTGCTGATTTTGGACGATTGCACCTCTAGGGTGGTAAGGACGCCTTTCGGGCCGAGTTCCACTAATCCCAAGAGTCTGACTACAGGATTCGTGCTATGACTACATTCCACGAGCCTTAGATACCGGCGGGGGTGGTCGGTCAGGAACACCGGATGGTTGATCATTCCAACTTACTCCACGCATTGTGCGTGAATCGACGATGCAAATCACCAGCGCTCGCATCGGAATACGCGCGTATCCGCGTCTATCTGACAACATCCTGGCACCGCCAAAAAACGCATCGCTCCACGCGGGTAATGCCATCATACCGCCTGTCACTTCTTGTGCACTAGCCATTCGCGTACACTTAACAAAGTTTGTATATACTGCTCGCTTGATGAGGGAGTGCATTATGTCGTGCCCATCATGCGGATCACTGAACCTGGCAGAGTTTCCCACTGAGATACTGATTCATCTCGGTGGCCTTTCGCATCCTACCGATCCCAGCGTCTGGGTATTCCCTAAACTATTGGTCTGCCTGGCGTGCGGCTATTCGCGGTTCAATATTCCAGAAGCTGAGCTGCAGCCCTCAAGGGAAGCGCGCCCGCGGTCTGCCGCAGCTTAATCGGCGCTGACCATTGGAGCCTGCGTAGTGAACTCCTGAGCTGTCAATCCACCGCTGACACACGTCCGGCCGCCAAGAACCGCGTCCACAGCGGCGAGTAGATCGCTCCCGATCTTGGTCTTAAAGACCTATCCAGCGGCCCCCAGGCTGAGTGCTTCTTGCATAATGTCAGGGGCGGACTCTTGTGTCACGAAGATGATCTTTGACAGCGGCGAGAGTGTGCGGATTTGTTGAACCGCTTCCATTCCATTCAGCGTGGGCAGACCGAGATCCATCAGGATCTAGGTCGGTTGCAGCTCCTCGGCCTTACGCACCCCTTCCAAACCATCTGAGGCTTCGCCGATGATCTGCAAGTCGGGCCTCTTCCTCAGCATTTTGAACAGATTAATCGGCGGAACGGTTCAAAGTCTTCCACCACGAGAACCCGGACCGGTGGCGCAGACCGGTTGTCGTCGTTAGCCATCACACCACCTTCCCATGGAGAAAGATGATTGCCCGCACGGCTGAGCGGGTTAGTACTATCGCGAATAGTATCATCTACGCGAAGTAGATTTGTCTCTGGCCCTTTGGTTGAAACACCTCAGCACGTTGGTGTGGTTCGACGGCAGGTCAAGTTTCTAAGCGGCTACCAAGCGGTTTCTGATGGCGTATCTGACCAGTTCCGAGGTACTCGTCGCGCCAAGCTTCTTCATCATTTTATACTTGTGGGAAGCCACTGTCCGGGGGCTCATGTGCAGGATGCTGCCGATTTCCTTCATCATCTTGCCTTCGGCCACCAACTGCAACACTTCACGTTGCCGATCAGTCAGCCGTTCGTGGTCGTTGGCACGTTCCCTGCGTTCCCACAGTATGGCCTCGATGATGTCGGGCGATAGATCCTTCGATACATACGCTTTGCCGCGCAAGGCTGCACGCACGGCCATCACGATCTCGGCCGCAGCACATGTTTTTAGCAGGTAGCCTGACGCTCCACGCTCGAAGGCTTCAGCGGCTACTTCCGGGTCAGGATTCATGGTGAGGAAGACTAACTTAACGGTGGACAGCCTTTTCTTGATTTTTCCTCCGGCATCCAAGCCATTCAACACGGGCATGGCAACATTGACGACGATCACGTCCGGCTTCAATTCAACGGCTGCACGCACCAAGGAACGACCGTCGCTGACCACTCCGACCACGTTAAACTCGGTCTCAAGAAGTCTCTGGCACAACTCTGCGATCAGTTTGTGGTCCTCGGCAATGAGAATCCGCGAGCGGCTGGTCATTGTTCCTCTGAATCAATCCGTCCCAAGTCGCTACAGTTCAACATCGTTGGCAGATCCGTGGGAACTGTCACAACTAATAGTCAGCCGAGCGATCCCATCTGCCCTCCATCTCATCCAAGTCGTTCCCATCTTCGCTGATCGCGCGCAGTTTAGGATGATGCGATGCGCAAGTCCAGATCCACCGCGCCGCTGTCCTGCCGCGCAGAACACCAACTTTCCGGCGTGCGGGTGCGCGATCACGCCGACAGAGATCGTGCGGGTGAACAGCAGCGAGATGAAGTGTCTGAAGTGGGATCTAAGAAACAAGAACGAGCCAAACCTCAATCAGCAGCAGAAACACTCCAACAACGGAAAACGCAACACCGACTGTTGGAGAATAGTTGAGGCGCTTGTCGAGCTTCGCTTCCATTGTTTTCGCCTCTTTGCTTGAGAATCTTGAGGGGTTGGAAATAACTCCCGCCTCCAGAAACTCTCGGCGCGTAGCAAGATGATTACGGAGTAGCAGCGCGAGCATTGCAAGGACGAGGGAAGTAAGAGCAATACCGAGAGTATACTTGTGCTTTAGTGTTCCAGAGAACTTGCCCAGGGCGGCCGTGATTACCAGTGAAACGGTAGCACCGTTCAGTAGCGTGAGTTTTTCAAAGTATCCGTTTTGTTGCTGTGTCGCCTCGAAGTACACGCGGTGGAGTTTGAGTTGGTCCTCAAACTATTCTCCCATAATGCGCGAATCATACAACAAAATCAGAACCGAACGACCCTGGGCCGAGAGACCCCAATAAAGCCGGGCCTGACGCAATGAAATAGCCCGGCTAATCTCCGCAGTCCAGTTACAGTCAGGCGAGAGTGCCTTACAATGTTTTCGGGGGCTAAAGAGAGCGTCCCGGCTCCCTGCATGTCGTTGAGAATACGTTGGGGAGACTTTTCGAGTCCCCCCTTTCGCACCAATGATTCAAAACCGGTTCGGGGAACCGGCGCTTTCTGTCGTGGCCAGGTTCGTGCCTTCGCGGCCGTCTCATCCAATTGGAATCATGACCACGCCGACCCTTCCGCTTCCCGACGAATTCAACGCAGCGTCTTACTTCGTCGACCGGCATATGGTCGAGGACCGGGGCGACAAAATCGCCATTGAATGCGAGCAGCGACGAGTTACCTACCGCCAGCTTTTCGAGGCGGTAAACCGGGTGGGAAACGCGCTCAAGGATTCAGGAGTTCGACTGGAAGAGCGCATCTTCCTGCTCTTGCTCGACACGCCGGAATTTGCCGCGAGTTTTTTCGGGGCCATCAAGATTGGCGCAGTGCCCGTCCCCGTCAATACGCTGTTGAAACCTTCCGACTACGAGTTCCTGCTCAACAACTCGCGGGCGCGGGTGGCGATTGTGAGCGATTCTTTGCTCCCTCACTTGCAGGCAATATCCCCAGAGAAGCTTCTGTACCTGGAAACGATTGTCGTAGTCGGAGCGAAAGAAACAACGGACGTATTATCTTTTGCTGCGTGGACTCGCGACCGCTCCGCGAGTCTCGACGTGGCGCGCACCAGCAAGGACGATGCTGCCTTCTGGCTGTATTCTTCGGGAAGCACCGGGAGACCGAAGGCCTGCGTGCACCTGCAACACGACATGGTCGTGTGCGCCGAACGGTATGCTAAAGGAATTCTGAATGCCACCGAGCACGACCGCTTCTTTAGCGTGGCCAAGCTTTTCTTTGCCTACGGACTGGGCAACGGGCTCTATTTCTCGCTCGCCGTGGGAGCGACCAGCATTTTGCTGCCTGATCCTCCACGGCCGCAAAGTGTTTTCGACGTGGTGAAGCAGTTTCGTCCCACGCTATTTTTCTCCGTGCCTTCCCACTACGCGAAGCTGCTGGCTCATCCCGCGGACGCGGCGCATAGCCCGGATTTTTCTTCGGTGCGCCATGCGATTTCGGCTGGGGAATGCCTGCCTGCCGTGATCTTTCACCGCTTCAAGGAGCGCTTTGGCGTGGAGATTCTGGATGCGATCGGATCGACCGAGGCACTGCACATGTTCATCGCGAACCGGCCGGGCGCCGTCAAACCGGGTTCGAGCGGCACCATCATTCCCGGATTCGATGCACGCATCGTCGACGAGAATCGGCAGCCTGTGCCTTCCGGCGAAATGGGCGATCTGATCATCCGGACCGACGCTGCCTGCGCGGGCTACTGGAACCAACACGAGAAGACGAAAGACACGATTAGCGGCCATTGGATGCGCACCGGCGACCGCTATTATCAGGATGCCGACGGATATTTCTGGTACGCGGGGCGATCCGATGACATGCTGAAAGTCAGCGGCACCTGGGTGAGTCCGGTGGAAATCGAGAACCAACTGCTCGAACATCCCGAGGTACAAGAGGCGGCGGTCGTGGGACGGAAAGATGAAGACGGGCTGGTGAAAACGGTGGCTTGCGTCGTGTTGCGAGACGGCAGACCTGGCACTGCGGAAACTGCGTCGGAACTGCAGCGGTTCGTTCTGGAGCGTCTGCCTGTTTTCAAGCGGCCGCACCACATCGAATTTTTCTCAGAACTCCCCAAGACGGCGACCGGCAAACTGCAACGCTACAAGCTTCGTTAGCGGTGTTCGGAGACTCATGAACGATCGGGCGTTACTGCAAGAAGCTCTCGCAGAGGCAAAGCAAGGACTATCGGAAGGTGGATTGCCGATTGGTTCGGTTCTGGCCGACCAGCGCGGACAGATCGTGGCGCGGGGACACAATTTGCGGGTTCAGAGCGGCGACCCTACGGCCCATGCCGAGACCGTATGCTTGCGCAACGCGGGCCGCCGGCGCGACTGGGCGGAGTTGACGCTGGTGAGCACGCTCAGTCCCTGCATCATGTGCACTGGCACGGCTCTGCTGTTTCGGATCCCGCGCGTCATTATCGGTGAAAATCGAAACTTTCAGGGCGCTGAAGATCTCTTTCGGCAGTACGGCGCTACGTGATTGTTCTCGACGACGCGGAATGCATTCGCATGATGCGCGAATTCATCAGCGCACATGCGGATTTGTGGAATGAGGATATTGGGAAGTGAACGAGCTGCACGCACTTTAGCGCGCAGGAAGCCGATTGTCGGTCAGGCTTCGGTGGCGGCGCTGTTTCACTCGCGGGAAGAGCATTCTTCAAATCCCACCGGCACAACGGGCAGCGAGTCACGACCGAATACACGATGCGGCCGAACGCCATGCATTCCGTGTTAGGACAAGCTCGCATATAGACCGCCAAACAACCGCGGAGTTGACTGTCCGTTTCTTGATTGCAAACAAGCGACGGCAAAACGATCAACTCAGACACTCACACTAGCACGGCTGCCCACGATCGAACGAACGTCTTTTCAGTTGCTACAAATTCATTTTTCTTCTAGCCCGGTGATCGAGACCGACGGCTGCAATTCGGACTAGCGGCGCGTGTTGTACAATCCCACCCCAATCGCACTTGGTGGCGCAAGGAGCAGTTCAATCGATGGAGCCAACACCGCCGGAGCCCGTCCCAAAGCGCCGACTACGGGTTGCGGCACGGAATTCTTTCTCCCATGGAAACTCTGGCGCAGTCGGTTTCCACCATGGCGCCGACCACCACGCCCGCAGCGACCATTCCGCTGGTCTGCGCGCTCGCGGGCAACGGCACATGGCTCGCATATGCGCTGGCAACCGTCGCAATCTTTCTGGTTGGGTTGTGCATCGCACGCTACGCGCGCCATTCGGCTTCTCCGGGTTCGCTCTACACCTACGCATCGATGACCTTGCCGCCGTGGCTCTCTGCGACGGTCGCCTGGAGCCTGCTGCTGGCCTACGTCGCGACCGGATCGAGCGTGATTGGCGGCTTTTATCACTATGCGAACCTGCTGCTGCGCGATGCCACCGGGCACGTTGTCTCCGCGCGTGCTCCTGTCGCTGCTGGTCACGGGAGTCTCTATCTGGATCGCCTATCGCGATGTGAAAATTTCTGCGCGGCTCATGTTGTGGATTGAAGCCGCGTCAGTTTCGGTGATCGTGATCGTCGTGGCGCTCCTGCTGTTTCGTCACGGCTGGCACCTGGATGCGGATCAACTCCATCTGCACGGCATGACCGGCAGCGGACTCCGGCTCGGCCTGGTGCTGGCGCTGTTCAGCTTTGTGGGATTCGAAAGCGCGACCACGCTGGGCGCCGAAGCGCGCAATCCGCTGAAGACGATTCCGCGCGCCGTGATCCAAAGCGCCGTGCTGGCTGGAGCGTTCTTCACGCTCTGCGCCTACGCGGAAGTGCTGGGATTTCACACTGTCGGCCAGGATCTGGGCACAAGCCGAAGCTCCAATGTACGTGCTCGCGCAAGGTGGGCGGCGTACCGGTGCTGGGAATTCTGATCGACATCGGCGCGCTGGTGAGCATGTTCGCCGGAACGCTGGCCTGCATTACCGCCGCGGCGCGCGTGCTGTTGCGCATGGCGCACGACGGGCTGGCGCATGAATCACTGGGTTGCGACCCACGCCCGCAACCACACCCCGAGCCGCGCCGTAGTCATCACCGGCATCGCAGCGGTGCTGCCCGTGGCGCGTGCTGGCATACTCGCGGCGCCAGCGGGCTGGACGTGTATGGCTGGCTGGGCTCGCTCGCGACTTACGGTTTCATCGTGGCCTACGCCTTGGTGTGCGTCGCGCTGCCGCGCTACTTGCGGCAGCATGACGCATTCACGTGCCGGCGCCCAGATCGTTCCCTGGCTCGCCGCAGCGGCCATGCTGCTGGCGCTGGTCGGCAATCTCTATCCCGTGCCCGAAGGGCCCTACGGCAAACTTCCTTACATCTATCTCGCATATTTGATCGCCGGGCTGGGATGGTTTCGTGGTCCGCGCGCGCAGCAAGAAGCGCGACTCGCCCGAGCCCGTCGCAACTGCCCGAGCCATAAAAATTACTGATTCCCGGCAAAAGAATTTTCACTGAGCCTGCGTCCTTCCGCTTTCGCCGGAGTTCGCGTACATTTGGCGGCATAGTTTTCCAGCCTGTCGTTGCAAAGCAAGTGCGGAGCAGAACGGGCAAGCCAGTTCCGCGACAGACGTCGTACAAAGTCAAGCAGTAGGTGCGGCCGTTAGCGGCGGCTTTGGATTTGTGTTTCTACTCCTGACGAGGTTCACATTCATGGCGAAGAATGATGAAGCTTGGCATTTTCTTGTTGGCTGTGCGTTTTGCAGTTCTCCCTGTGCGCTCGTTGGCGCAGCAAACGTCTGGGCGGCATTACGGGAACGGTCAGCGACAAAAGCGGCAGCGTGCTGCCCGACACCACGGTGACCATCGTCGGCGACCAGACCAAACTCACGCGCACGCTGAAAACCAATGGCAATGGCGCCTACGACTTCGTCAACCTGCCCATCGGCACCTACACCGTCACCGTGTCAGTCACGACGGATTCCAAACCGAAAAACTGCCATCGCATCCTGGTGCAAGCCGATCGCACCGCCACGTTGAACGTCGCCATTGAAGGTCGGCCAGGTGGGGACCACCATCGAAGTCGAGGCCGCGCCGGCCATGAACGCGGTCGACACCACGAACGGCTACGTTCTGGAGAAAGAACAGATCGATCAAGTCCCGCTGCCGACGGGCAGTTTCACCGGACTGGCAATTCTTTCTCCCGGCGTCAATGCGGAACTGCCCGGCGGCACCGGCGTCAACGCAGGGCTTGGGCAATCAGCCGATCTGGGCCAACGGGCAGCGCGACACCAGCAACACTTTTCTTCTGAACGGCGTCGACGCCAGCAATCTATTCAACGGCAAGAGCACCAGCCAGGTCGCTTCCGCGCGCATCGTGAATAACACCGGCGTTTCCGGCGCCGGCAGCACCACCGCCGAAGTCATTCAGAGCACGGCGTCGCCGTATCTGGCCATTGGCCAGGCCTTGCCGACGCCCGCGCCAGAAACCGTTCAGGAGTTTCGCGTCAATACTTCGATGTACGACGCGCAACAGGGCTCGACCAGCGGCGCTCACATCGACATGAGCACCGCGTCCGGCACCAACACCATTTCACGGCAAGGCTTACGTTCATCGCGGAACCGACTGCGCTCAATGCCGCGCCGTATTTCTACAAGCAAGACGGCAACATCCCCAGCGAATGAAGATGTCCCGCAGTTGCACCGCTACACGGCGGGCGGACACCTCGGCGGGCGCTCATCAAAGACAAGCTTTTCGGCTTTGTCAGCTACCAGCACACTCACGCTTCCGATCTGGAAATCGGAACCTCGCGCACCGCCGTGCCGACCGGGCTGACCGACGATCGCAGCGCGGCGTGCACTGGCGAACGTGGTCAATCAGAACTTCCGATATAACAGCGCCACGCAAAACCCGTGTGGACAAGGACCCAACCCGACTACCCTGCCTCACTGCCTAGCCAGGTCGATGGGGTCGCGCTTCAGCTGTTGAATGCCAAACTGCCCAACGGCCAGTATCTTATTCCCGTCAGCGAATCCGAATTTCACGCCCAGCGCTGAATTTCCCGGAGAATGTTTTTCTCACCCAGCCCGCCTATTTCATCTCCGATCAGGCCGTCACCGATCTCGACTACCAGCCAACCTCGAAAGACACTCTGTCGTTGAAGTACTACTACCAGCACGATCCCACGCTCGCGCCTTTCGGATATTCCGCGGTTGAAGGTTTCCCCCAGCATTTGGATGCAGGCAGCCAGGTCGCCTCCATTACCAACACGCAGTCCATCTCGCCGAATTTCAGTGTCTCCGAAGTGTTCGGCTTCATCCGCGAAAAGGTCTACAGCACGATTGGCCAGCCCTTCACTCCGGCAGTCGATCGGGATCAATAACTTTCGGCTCCAATGTTTTTCCCGGCATCACGATCGTCGACGATCTGGGAAACGGCTCCCCGCTGAATACGAACTTCGTCTTCAACGCCGGAACCACCATCGGTTCCACGGCCGCTTCGCAAGGCGCTTTCACCGGCATTTTCCAGAACCGCTGGATGCCCTCCGCCAGTGCGATCTGGAACCATGGCAAACACACAATCACCTTCGGCGGAAGCTATTCCTACACCCAGCTCAACGCTCGCGATCGAACGACCCAACTCGGGCATGATCGGCTTCACCAACTTCGACAACTTCGTCACCGGCTCGCCCATCACCTATACCGCGGACGGATTCATCGCGACCACCTTCCTGCAAGGCGATGCCAACCGCTACTACCGCTCCAACGAATCGGGCATGTACCTTCAGGACAAGTTTCAGATTCGTCCCAACCTCAGCTTCAGCGCCGGTCTTCGCTTCGACGATCACGGCGGCCTCACGGAAAAGAACGGCCGCATTTTCAATTTCGATCCGTCGCGCTACAGCTACGACGTGGCCACGGACACATCAACATCGAACGGCTTCATCGTCGCGGGAAACAATCCCGACTTCCCCACCAAGGGCGTCAGCGACTCGACTCTGACCGGCCGCCAATGGGGACTTGCGCCGCGCCTGGGCTTCGCCTGGAGCCCGCGCATGTTCAGCGACAAGGTTGTGGTCCGCGGCGGCTGGGGCCTCTACTACGATCGCGGCGAACTCTTCACCTATCTCTCGCCCGGCTTCGCTTCGGGCGTGATCGCCGGCGGACCGTTCGGCGTCAACCAGACTCCGCCGTGGGTGAATCACACCTCTGCAGCACCTACGGATATTCCAACTGCAGCAATTTCGAAGCTCCGTGGGGCGCCGACTCTCGGGCCACCGCCCAGCGGCAATCCCGCCGATCTGCAACTTCCCAATGCGGCAGCGATCTCGTCTCGGGCATTCCGCTCTTCTCGTTCGCCGATTACAACCGCGCCAACAAACTGCCTTACACGCATGAACCAGACGCTCGACATTCAATGGCAGCCGCGCAACGATCTCGTCTTGGAAATCGGATACGTCGGAAACCTCGGCCGCCATGCCGTCGTTCCCTTGCCCTTCAACCAGGCGCAGATTGCCTCGCCGACCAATCCCCTCCTGACGGGCAGTCCCGTGGGCTGAGCAGGATTACACCTACGGTTATTCGATCGTCACCGCAAACTGGCAGCCTTCCATATCCATCGACTACCCTCCCGAACGGTCAGCCGTACCTGCAAACTTTCGAAGGCGGCAACGTCGACCTGCGCGTTCCCTACATCGGATATTCCTCCGAGTCCGAGTCCTACACCGCCGCCGGAATCTCCGCCTACCACGCGCTGCAGACGCATCTCGAAAAACGCATGAGTCACGGCCTGCAGGTCGGCGCCTCCTACACTTATCTCGCACGCCACCGACGAGCAAAGCGCCATGGGCCTGTTCTACAACGGCAACAACCCGCTGAATCTGCGATCTGGCTACGGCCTCTCCGACTTCGACCGCAAGCACGTGCTCAATTTCACCTACACCTACGAGCTGCCGAAGTTTTTCTCGTCATCTTCGGTGAAAGGCAAGATCGTCGACGGCTGGGCGATCTCCGGTCTGACCGTGATTCAGAGCGGCCAGCCCTACAGCATCGTCGATTATTCGGGCGCGGTCGGCAGCATCTTCTACGGCGTGAACGACGGCATCACGAACCCGGTCGTTCCGCTCTCCGGCTGCACGCCCAAGCAGGCGCTCACCGGAGCTTCGGGCGCGCACGCCAATCGGCGATCCCAACCCTGCGCTTCAACGCCGAACTGTTTCGGCCTGCCTTTGCTGAATCCCGGCGACTTGAACGGCGCAATTCCGGCAATGATCCCTACGAAACCAACTTCATCGACCATGGCCAGCGCAATATCTTCCGGCAGTCCTGGCAGCGGCGCGCCGACCTCTCCATCTCCAAGGCCACGCAATTACCGAGCGTTTCTCGTTGAAGTATCAAATGGATATCTTCAACCTGACCAACACCGCGAGTTTCGATATCCCCATCGACGACGTCAGCCAGAACATCAACTTTCAACGGCTTCCCCTACGTCGGGCCAGGCCGGGGCAACTACGCCCTGCAACCGGACTTCACCGCCTTGTACGTCTGCCCGTCGCTCAGCGGCCTGGGCATCACCAACAAGACGATTGGCAGCCCGCGGCAGATTCAGATGTCGCTGCACCTTGATTTTCTAGAGAGGTTCGAGCGTCAGCGACAGAAGGCATCGCTCACGCCAGGCCGAAACTCTGCCGCCGCACGTATCGACGATCGCCTTGCCGATCGTCAGCGAGGCCGTGGCCGCCGGCGACGGGACGTTGAGCACGTGCAACACTTTGCCGGAAGGCACGAATTGAAAGTCGTCGACCAACGCGCCGTCGGGCTTGAGCGCCTGCGCGCGCACGCCTGAGCCTCCGGGAACCAGATCCTTCTCTACGTACTTCCGGCAGCAATCGCTGCAATGCGCGCACGAATGCCGGCTTCGAAAGCGACCGATGCCATTCGTCCAGCCCGTTGCGCCAGTGCTTGCCCGCCATGCGCCAGAATCCAGGGAAACGCCACCGACGAAGCCAGATCGCGCACGTTGATGTCGGTGTGACGATAGCCCTCGCGCGCCAGCGCGAGCACGGCGTTCGGTCCGGCATCCACTCTGCCGGTGATGCGCCGCGTGAAGTGCACGCCGAGAAACGGAAAGCGCGGATCGGGCACGGGATAGATCAGCGCCCGCACCAGCGACGCGCGCTCCGGCACCAGATCGTAATATTCGCCGCGAAACGGAACGATCATCACGCCGGGATCGTCGCCCGCCATCCGGCTGATGCGGTCGCTGAACAGTCCGGCGCAGTTGATGAGCGAATCGGTAGAGAACGCTCCCTCGCGAAGTTTCGACGACGATCTCGTCCGCCATGCGCCGGATGCCCGTAGCAGCCGCGGAAGTAAGAACCGTGCCGCCGCCCGCGGAAATCAGCTCCGCATATTTCTCGCAGACCGCGGCATAGTCGGTGATTCCCGTCGAGGGCACGACCAGCGCCTGCAGTCCGGCGGCGTGCGGCTCGATCTCGCGCAACTCCTCGGGCCCGATCATGCGCAGGCCGGTCGAGGCCGTTGGCTTCTCCGCGCCGGCGCAATTCTTCCAGGCGCGGAAGTTCGTCCTCGTGCGTCGCGACAATCACTTTGCCGCAGACGTCGTGGGCGATGCCGTGCTCGCGGCAAAACTCGACCATGGCCGCGGCTCCGGTGACGCACAGCCGCGCCTTCAAGGAGCCGGGCTTGTAGTAGACGCCGGAGTGAATCACGCCGCTGTTGTGTCCGCTCTGGTGGCGGGCCACCCGGTCTTCCTTCTCCAGCAGCAGCAGCCGCAGCCGCGGAAAGCGGCGCGTGATCTCGAGCGCGACGCCGAGTCCCACCACACCACCGCCGATGATGATGACGTTGTAACGAGAATCGGTCATTGCCGAGGAGACTGCACGGTCGCACAAGCCGCATCCAGCCACGGACCAGCACAATGCGCGACCCTCTAGTCTACGACGAGAGTCACTCGTACGCTCTGCCCGGCATCAACGGCGGCACCCACAGACGTGCCGGTGACTGTGATCTGGTAAGTGACAGGTTGGTTCCCTTTTCGCGAGGTCTGATCCACCAGTGCTGACCCCGCCGCACGAAAGAAGAATACCCGAGAATAACAGCAGGGCGATCGAGCCGAGGACACGGGTCAGCTACCGGTTTTCAGGGACTCTTTGCTTCGCGCCTGCGCATGCACGATCGCAACATTCGCGAGGCAAATCAGAATGAAAGCTGCCACAGGAGAAAAGAAAGAGCACGA
This sequence comes from uncultured Acidobacteriaceae bacterium, assembly GCA_963710885.1. GTDB lineage: Bacteria > Acidobacteriota > Terriglobia > Terriglobales > Acidobacteriaceae > Sulfotelmatobacter. The sequence continues at coordinate 73,547 of CAVQCF010000043.1, read as the reverse complement.
CGAGTCGGCATGAGGAAAGTCACCTGCCAGTATGGGAACGCCGCAGGAACGAAGCAATCCAAAAGCGCCGCTGAGCCGGCCGGTTGGCCCACTTTGGGAAAAACCATTGCGGTGACTCCGCAACACCTGCAGGCGACGAACTTGTACAATCTGTCTTTCCCCGGTTGATTTCTGGCGAAAACACAGGATGTGAAGGGACGGTTCCTAAACGTGCGACCTTACTATTGCGCATTGCTGGCGGCCGCGGTTCTCTTAAATACGGTTTCTGGATCGGCACAGGTGAAGGCCGCCTCCCCCGAACTGGTCGTGGCTGCCGCCGCCGATTTAAGCGCAGCGCTGAAAGAGATCGTCGAGAATTATGAAAAAAAGACCGGAGTGAAGGTGAAGCTCTCGTTCGGAGCCTCCGGGTCCCTCACCCAGCAGATTCAAAATGGCGCTCCGTTTGACCTCTTCTTCTCGGCGGATATGGATTATCCCCATCAACTGATCGCGGCTGGCGACGCCGGATGGAACCAGCTTGTATCAGTACGCGGTGGGCAGGCTCGTGCTGTGGGTTCCGGCGGATTCATCGCTCGACCTGCAACGCCTGGGCATGAATGCCCTGCTCGATCCTTCAGTGAAGAAGATTGCTGTTGCGAATCCGCAGCATGCTCCGTATGGCCGGGCTGCGGTGGCCGCGCTGAAGCATGCCGGGGTGTACGATCGCGTTGCAGATCGCCTGGTGCTGGGCGAGAACGTCGCACAAGCGGCGCAGTTTGTGGAGTCCGGCAATGCGCAGGCAGGATTCGTCGCGCTGGCGCATGCCTTGGCGCCAGGAATGAGTGGCAAAGGAAAGTATTGGGAAGTCCCGGCGGAGTTTTATCCTCCGCTGGCGCAGGGAGTGGTTGTGCTGTCACACCCTCAGCATAAGAAGGAAGCGGCGAGTTTCTGGAGTACGTGAAGACGAAAGAAGCGGCGCAGTTGTTGCGGAAGTACGGCTTCACTCTGCCGCAGAGCGAGGAGACGAAGTAGCGCCGGCATCTTGCTGGCTGTGGCGGCTCGCTCTCGCACCCGTAAGCCGGAACAAATCGGATTTCATTGACTCGGACCTATGGCAATCGACTGGCAAGCATTCTGGCTGACGCTGCAACTGGCAATCACCGTATCGGCCATCTTGCTGGTGCTCGGCCTGCCCATCGCTTACTGGATCGCGTTCTCCCGCAGGCGCTGGAAATTTCTGGTCGGAGGCGATGGTCGCGCTGCCCATCGTGCTTCCCCCAACCGTGCTGGGATTCTACGTGCTGGTCGCGCTCGGACCGCGCAGCCCGCTGGGCCGCTGGTGGATCGCGCTTACCGGCCACACTCTGGCTTTCACCTTCAGCGGCCTGGTGATCGGTTCCATCCTTTATAGTCTGCCGTTCGCGGTGCAGCCGTTTGCCGCGTCGTTCGCTGGCGTCGATCGCAAACTGATCGCGGCTTCGGCGACGCTAGGCGCTTCCCCGCTGCGCACTTTTTTTCGCGTGATCGCACCGCTCTCCGTTCCCGGACTGATCACCGGCACCGCCCTGAGCTTCGCTCACACCATGGGAGAATTCGGCGTCGTGCTCATGGTCGGCGGAAATATTCCCGGTGTCACGCGCACCGTCTCCATCGATATCTTCGACCGCGTGCAGGCCTCCGACTACGCCGCTGCCAACGAGACTGCGCTGCTGTTGCTCGTATTCAGCTTCGCCGTGCTGGCCGTCGTGTATGGCGTGAACCGGAAGGCGTGGGTCATCGGCCCCGTAGAATAACTGGGGTCAGCGCGCCCCACTCGGCACCTGTCATCCTGAGCGAAGGGGTGGGTCGCGACGCGAAGCACCCGCGCAGTCGAAGGATTCCTACTCCAACTGAAACGAGGCCGGCTTACCGAGGCGTTCCGATCGCTGCTCATGCCGGCCCTGACTTTGCCAATCCAAGCGAAGCTCCCTAGAATGAACTGCGATGCATGAACCGCGCGCGACTGAGTCGGTTGGAATCGTGACTCCTTCATCACGGCCTTCGCTGGCAGCAGAACGAAGTGAAGAATCGGATGGCACGCGCCTACAATCTCCCTCCGCAAGCGAATGCCCTCGGAGGACTCGAGTTCGCCCTGGAAGTCGAGTTCCAAGCCTCACCCGGATTCACGATCCTCTTCGGCCCCTCGGGGGCGGGTAAAACGACTCTGCTCGATTGCGTTGCCGGACTGACCAAGCCCGACTCCGGGCGCATCGCCATCGGCGACCGCGTCCTGTTCGATGCCGCGCGACCCATCGATCTTCCCGTCGCCAAGCGGCGCGTGGGATACGTCTTCCAGGCCCTCGCCCTTTTCCCTCATCTAACCGTGGAGCAGAACGTCCAGTATGGCCTGACGCATCTGCCGCAAGCGCAGCGCGCAGCGCAAGCGTCTGCGATTCTCCAGGCATTTCGAATTCCTCATCTCGCACCGCGCTACCCGCGAGAAATTTCCGGAGGAGAAAGCCAGCGCACAGCGCTAGCGCGGACTCTGGTGACCGACCCCGCGCTGCTCCTTCTCGATGAACCTCTGGCCGCGCTCGACGCTGCGACGAAGATCAACGATCATCGACGACCTGCGCCAGTTGGAATCAGGCTCACCGCATCCCCATCCTTTATGTCACCCACAGCCGCGAGGAAGTTTTTGCCCTGGGCGAGCGCGTGATTGTCCTCGATTCAGGACGCATCGTCGCACAGGGCACGCCCCACGAAGTCATCGCGGCGCCGCTGCAGGAAACGGTTGCTCAGTTGGTAGGTTTCGAAAATATTTTCGACGCCGTGGTGGAGTCGGTAAATCCGCAGCGCGGGACGATGTCCTGCCGCATAGAGAGTACCTCAGGACCAGTAGTGCTCGAAACTCCACTCGTGCGTGGAGGCGTGGGCTCGGCACTGCGGGTGGGAATCCGCGCGGGCGACATCCTTCTAGCCACGGCGCCGCCGGTCGGTTTGAGCGCGCGGAATGTGATTCCGGGACGGATCAGGGCTCTGATACAGCGCGACGTGATCATTACCGCACGTGTGAAGTGCAGAGTCGAGATGGAAGTTCACCTCACACTAGCCGCGCGCGATTCCCTGCAACTCGTTCCCGGCCGCGAAGTGTGGCTCGTGATCAAGACGCATTCGTGCCACTTGATGCAGCAATAGCAAAGTCTCATTCTCCCAAGCTAAGGAAAAACGATGCAGAACGTGCTGGTTGCACGCAAAGGAAACAAAGATCCTATTCCGGCGCGACTATTCATAATCGTGGCTAGAAAGTCTCATGCGGCTGTGATCTTTCGCCGTGGTCCCGCTAAGTGGGTTCAGTTGATCAAGTGGAACACCAAAACTGACACTTTCGAGGCCGGCCAATGGTTTCACGGCAGGATTTATGAAAGACGCTGCGACCTTAGCCCTGACGGGCTGCCCTCGCCCTTTGGCCAAAAGCCGATTGCTGGGACGGCGGCGGGCTATTTCACAGTGACAAAGCCGTTCAATTGAACCATGTGTGGGGCGCGAAACCTCATCCGAACCACACGCCCCCCGGCTGGTTACACATCGCACCCAAAACGACTGGGCGGGGCGAAGACGATCCGATTTTCTCAGAGCGTCTGGATCGGGACGGATGGACCCTGAAGCAAGAGGAGAAACTTGAGAATCGCGGCTACCCAACGTGGTACCGCACCATCCAACCAGAGGTACGAGAAAAGAAGAGCCGCAACCAGAACCAACTTCTTCGCTTAACGCGTTCCTTCGAACGTCTTACTTACCCTGAGGAATTTTCGGTGATCCCCAGGAAGAAGATGCAATCGCATCTAATACCACGCGCAAGTTGGGCAGATTGGGATCATAGCGGAAGACTAATTTTTGCCAGAGACGGAAAGGTCTTCGCTGGCCAAATCGATGACTGCGGGACATGGAATGAAACGGGACTCGGAGATTTTAATTCGTCACGGCCCCGACCCGTGCCTTCGCCCCTTCACGCGAAGAAGTGGTGACCGTACTTGGAAGAGACCACCTAGTTGATCCTTGCACTTTGTATTTCATCCTGCTCCATCTCGATCACCGCCACCCACTGCCCCTTGCGCTCCTCCGAGAACACAACCCGCCCGCCCAGAATCCGCGCCGCAGCCTCCGGCGGAAGTCGCGATGGAAGCCAAAGAATCTGCGCTTCAGCTCAGTCCACTTCGGCCAACGCTCCAGCAGCGGATGCACGGGCTCATACTTCGTCGAGAACACCAGCGCCACTTCAAAGTGCGAACGAAACTCCGCCGCCGACAGCACTTCGTCCAGCGAGAAGTCCTCGATGCGCACCACCTGCACCGGACGCGTCACGTAACCCAGCCACGGACGCGCCAGTTCATCCGACGCCGGCCACGCCGTAAGCACGTGCGCCATGGGATAGCGCGCCTCCAGAAAGCGCTCCCCATCCTGATGCAGAACGACGTAATCGCGATAAGCGAGATTATCTTCCGGCGAAAATCCGTACGGCGGATTCCAGAACCATGCGGCCACAAACGCGATCGCAACCACCGCGACGGCCGCAGGCCAATAACGCAACCGCCGGCGCAGAGTCGAAACTCCCACGATGATCACCAGCGGCACCGCCGGCAGCATGTAGCGCGCCAGCACCGCGCCGCCGATCAGCGCCATCGCCACCACGTAGACTTTCACGACGACCAGAAAAATCATCTGCACCGGAATCGCGATCCGCGACCGCTCGACGCCGTCATCTTTCACCGGAGGCCACATCATCGCCAGCAGCATCCCCAGCGTCAGCAGCCACAAATGCATGTAACCGAATGCCTGCCAAAGCCGCAACACCAGAGCCAGCAGGAATCGCAACGGATTCAAAGTGGACGCAACGTTGTAACGGAAAAACTCCGGATTTCCGAAAACGTATCCGGTGCGCGAATAGTGATAGCCATACCACAGCGCCAGCGGCAGCAGCGGAAACAACAGCGGCAGGATGCGGCGCGACCATCGACTGTCGAGCTTCTCGACGACGCCGGCTGCCTGAGTCCACCGAAAGGGCGTCTGTCCACAATTGTCCGTCCAGCATTGCGCGTAACCGCTGCGGCGCAACCAACCGCAAAACTTCCCAGCACGCCAGCCCACCGGCGCCAGAATCGCAGTCTCCTTCGCCAGCACCGCCAGCGAGAACCAGACCGCGACCGCCGACCGGACGCTCCTCCAGATAAGCGCACAAGTCCCCAGAACGATCAGCCCCGCCGCCGCCAGATCCACCTGCGCCAGCGAACTCTGCGCAAAGAACACCGGATACAACGCCGTGCATAAAGTGGACGCAATCGCCACCTGCGTATTCGCCACGCGCTCGGCCAGCCGAAACACTCCCAGCAGCGAGAACGCCGCCACCACCAGCATCGCCGAGCGCGTCACCAGCGGCGCGAAGCCCACGCATTTCCACCACAGCGCGATCCACGCCATCACCAGCGGCGGATGCGCATTCGAAACGGTCGTGTGTGGAATCAGGCTCCCGCTCAGCAGCAGGTCGCGCGCGGCGGGAACGTAGTATCCCGCTTCGTCCCAGAAATAAGGAAGCTGCAGCAGCGGCAAGTGCAGCAGAAAAATTCCCACAAAGATGCCCGCGAACACCACGGCGGGATGCGAGCCGGGAGATCGGCATGGGAGAAGTCATTCTATCGGTCGACGGATCGTTTGCTTTCGGAGATCTTTCATAGTGGCGTTGCTTGCTGTTCTCTCGACACCTTCGTGCAATGCCGGCGCCGAAAGCTGCGTCTCTACGATAGAGTCGCGGGTCGCTTAGTGCACCGGCCCCTGCGGCCCCATGCGCGGGTCGAGCTTGATCTCGCCGAAGGCGCTCTCGTAGCCTGCCACGTTCTGCTGCAGCAGTCCCAGCAGCGCCTTGGCCTGCTGCGGGCTCAGGTAGATGCCCTGGAAGTTCTTGATCTCGACATGAGTCTCGGTCTGTTGCTGCAGCGTGCCGAAGACCAGGAAGAAGTCCCAGATATTGACCCGCATCTGCACGCTGTTGGCATAATTTTCGCGGTAGTCGGGGCCATTGATTAACTTCACGTTGGGTTGCGTCGGATTACTCATAGCCGAAAGTGTAAATGAGTTTGTGGCCGGGAAGAAACGACCGGACGCTGGGATCTGGGTCTCGGGAGCCTCAGGAAGGATGCAACTGACAAAAACTGTCAGCCGGTTGATAGCTCTGCGGCTCGACGCGGGCCGACTAGGCCTGTGCAAGACAGCGACTTTCGAGTTTGCGCTCTTCACTGAAAACACAAGAACTTACAGGCGCCGACCCCCGTTACTTTGGGAAGTACCTTGTGGCGCGCTAAAGTGCGATAGAGTTTAAGTTCCTCCGCGAAGAGCGGAGATTGCGGGCTACCTATGACCCAAAATATCGATCACGGGATGATGGAAGAAATCGTCCTTCCCGAGCATCTCCTCCCCTTGGGATCTGTGCTGGGCGAGGGAGTGACGGCGCTGGATCTGTGCATGGTTCTGGCCAAGATTTTTCAGGTGCAGTACAACGAAGTCGCCCTCCTGCGGCTGGAAGGCGGATCGCTGCGCTTTGTGTTCCCCGAATACCTGCGGACTACGGGCGCGATTCCGTTGTCCAGCAAAGCGGTGGCGGCGCACACGGCGCTCAGCAAGAAAGCGGAGATTTTCAACAACTTCGCCCGCGTAAAGCACGCCAGCATCTTCGAAACCATCAAAGCCGAGCGCGAACGATTCCGGCGAACCCGCCGCTCCGTCGCCCATTCAGAAGCTGATGTCGGTGCCGATCATGGCCCGCGATTCAGCAGTAGTGGGCGTGATTCAGATTTCGCGCAAAGGACTCGACCCGAAGTTCGCCAAAGATTTCAGCCGCGAAGACCTGCACGACCTGGAGTTGGCGGCCGGACTGCTGGCCACGGCGCCCGCGCTGCTGGAGAACTAGGTTCAGCTAGAAGGAGAATCGTTGAGGGGTGACGCTGGGTCTTGTCGCCACCCAGATTGTTTTCTGCGCCCTTGGCTTAGCTTTTAGCCCTTCAACGGAACCCGCAGATCCGCTCCCGTCATCTCCTTCGGCTCGTCGACTCCCAGCATTCCCAGCATCGTCGGCGAAATATCGCGCAGCGATCCGTTCGGCTTCAGCGTGAACTGCTTCGCATTTTCCGAGACCACGATAAACGGCACCGGATTCGTCGTGTGCGCCGTATGCGGACCGCCCGTCACCGGATCGATCATCATCTCCGCATTGCCGTGATCGGCGGTGATCAGCATCGCTCCGCCCTTCGCCCGAACCGCAGCTCTCAATGCGCGCCAGGCAGGCATCGACGGTTTCCACCGCCTTCATCGTGGGCTCAATCTTGCCGGAGTGCCCGACCATATCGGCGTTGGCAAAGTTCACGATCATCACGTCGAACGTTCCGTCCTCCGTGGCCTTCACGACCGCGTCGGCAATGCCCGCCGCGACTCATCTCCGGCTTCAAATCGTAAGTCGCGACTTTCGGCGATTGCACCATCACGCGCTCTTCGCCGGGGAACGGCTGTCTCCACGCCACCATTGAAAAAATAAGTAACGTGCGCATACTTCTCCGTCTCGGCCACGCGCAGGTTGCGCATGTTCGTCCCGCCCATCACGTTGGCCAGAATGTTCGCCATCGACTCCGGCGGAATCACCACCGGCAGGCTGAAATTCTTGTCGTACTGCGTCATGCAGACGTACTGCAGATTCTTCGGCACACGGTCGCGCGGAATCGTCGCATCGAGATCGGCCGCACCCGGAAGATCGCTGCCGCCCTTGTCGTTCAGCCCGCTGTTGCGGGTCAGCGCTCGCGTGATCTGGCGAACCCGGTCGGCGCGGAAGTTGAAGCAGATGCACGCGTCATCGTCGCGAATCGTAGCCAGCGCCTGCCCGCGACTGTCGGTACAGACAAACGGAATCACAAATTCGTCGGTCACTCCCTTGTTGTAGGAATCTTTCATCCCCTGCACCGGATCGGCGCACTTGCCGCCCTCGGCGTCGGCAAACACCATCGCGTTGTAGGCCTTGGCAATGCGCTCCCAGCGCCGGTCGCGGTCCATCGCATAGTAGCGTCCATTGACCGTGGCGATCTTGCCGCAGTTGTACTCGCGCATCTTCTGCTGCAATTGTTCGAGGTATCCCGCGCCGTTGGTGGGCAGAGTATCGCGCCCGTCCATGAAAGCATGCACGAAGACGCGGTCCAGTCCGTTCTGCTTCGCCATCTTCAGCAACGCATAAAGATGCGCCTGCTGCGAGTGCACGCCTCCATCGGAAACGCAGCCCGAACAGATGCAATCGCCGCTCGCCCGTGCGCGCATTCTTCATCGCGTCCAGCAGCACGGGATGCGAGAAAAACTCTCCGTTCTGGATCATCAGATCGATGCGCGTGATGTCCATGTGCACGATGCGCCCGGCGCCAATGTTGAGGTGGCCGACCTCGCTGTTCCCCATCTGCCCCTCGGGCAGTCCCACGAACGGCCCGCTGGTATGAATCAGCGTGTTGGGATACTCGCGCAGCAGCCGGTCATACGTCGGCTTGCGCGCCAGCGCAATGGCGTTGGCCTTGGTTTCGGCCCGATATCCCCAGCCGTCGAGAATGGTAAGAATGAGTGGTTTAGGACGAGACATAAGTCAGCTTCTAGCTCCTAGCTCGGATGTGCTCTTAAGCGGTGTCATCCTGAGCAACGCGAAGGATCTATGCAATCTGCGGCCAGTTGCACAGATCCTTCGGCCCGCAAAACACGCGGGCCTCAGGATGACAATGCATGAGTTGTTAGTTGGGTCAGCCCTTGTAATTCAGCGCCCCCAGCCCCAAAAACCGCGAAGTCCCGGCCAACTCTTCCTCAATCCGCAGCAGCTGGTTGTACTTCGCGATGCGGTCCGTCCGCGACGCCGACCCGGTCTTGATCTGCCCCGCGCCCGTCGCCACCGCCAGATCGGCAATGAACGTGTCTTCGGTCTCGCCCGACCGATGCGAAATCACCGACGTATAACCATTCCGCCGCGCCAGATCAATCGCATCCAGCGTCTCGCTGACCGTCCCAATCTGATTCACCTTCACCAGAATCGAATTGGCCACGCCCTTGTCGATCCCCTCCTGCAGGAACTGAACATTGGTCACGAACAAATCGTCGCCCACCAGCTGAATCTTCCCGCCCAGTTCCTTCGTCAGCTTCTCCCAGCCGTCCCAATCATTCTCCGCCAGCCCGTCTTCCAGCGACACAATCGGATAATCCTTCACCCACTTCGCCCAGAACGCGACCATCTCGTCGGAACTCTTCGCCGACTTGTCCGACTTCTTGAACACATATTTTCCATCCTGAAAAAACTCGCTGGCCGCCGGATCGAGCGCAATCGCAATCTCTTCTCCCGGCTTGTATCCGGCCTTCGAGATCGCCTCCAGCACGACTTCAATCGCTTCCACGTTCGACTTCACCGACGGCGCAAACCCGCCTTCATCGCCGACCGCAGTGTTGTAGCCGCGCTTCTTCAGCACGCCCTTCAGCGTATGGAAAACTTCCACGCCCCAGCGCAGCGCCTCAGAAAACGACGGCGCGCCCACCGGCATCACCATGAATTCCTGGAAGTCGACGTTGTTGTCCGCATGCGCTCCGCCGTTCAGAATGTTCATCATCGGAGTAGGCAGCGTGTTCGCCCCGGCCCCGCCGAGATAGCGATACAGCGGAATATCCAGCGACTCCGCCGACGCCCGCGCCGCCGCCATCGAAACCGCCAGCATCGCATTCGCCCCCAGCCGCCCTTTATTCTCGGTGCCGTCCAGTTCGATCATTCGAGCATCGAGCCCGCGCTGATCGAACGCATCCCAGTTCGCCAGCGCCTCGGCGATCTCGCCGTTCACGTTCTCGACCGCCTTGAGCACGCCTTTGCCCAGAAACCGGTTCGTGTCGCCGTCGCGCAATTCGACCGCCTCGTGCTCGCCCGTCGACGCCCCGCTGGGAACAATCGCCCGGCCCATCGAGCCGTCGGCCAGAAACACTTCCGCTTCCACCGTAGGATTGCCGCGTGAATCCAGAACTTCTCGCGCATGAATGGCTGCAATATTTGACATATATAGTTTCTCTTTCTTCAAAGGATATGATTTCAGTACCTCTTCGCGGATCACACGCCCCGGTTCGGAGAGTCGCTGTTCCGGCGATCAGGCGTTTCGAGAGATGGCCGCGCCGTATAGGCCTCACCAGAGCTGTGTTGCGGGACCAACGATTATATCGGATGGACAAGTCGGCAGTGTGACGCCGGCATGCTGTTTCCTGCACCATTTCCGCCTTCGGGACCGTCCATTCGGCCACTGTGCTGCGCTCTTATCTCCTGTGGTTCCCCTGTCCCGTCAGCATGTTGTCGCAGGCTCCGCAGAGACTAGAGTCAAGGGATAGACTATTGCTCGGGAATTCTGAGGAGGCACGATGAAGAAATGGATCGCTCTACCTTGCTGCTGCTGCTCGCCGTCTTAATGGCGGCGCAGACCGGTTCCCCCGTACCCGCAGGGACCGCTTTGATGGTCCGGCTCGACACGACTCTGGCTACTTTCAGCAACCGTGTTGGCGATCCCTTCCAGGCTAAGCTGACTCAACCAGTCGTGGTCAACGGCAGTACGTTGATCCCCGTGGGAGCGACCGTTGAAGGCCGCGTCACGAAAGTGAATGAGCCGCGCCGCATCTCCGGCAAACCGACGATCGGAATTCTTCCCGAGGCCGTGATTCTTCCCACCGGCGAGCGCTACTTCCTCGACGCGACTCTGGTCGACACCAACATCAAGGGCACCGACGTGAGCGCTGAGGGGCAATTCAAAGGGACAGGCCACGACCGCCGCGACACTCTTGAACTTGGCGGCGGCACCGCCGGTGGCATGCTCGTCGGCGGATTGATCGGCGGCGGTCCGGGCGTTCTGATTGGCGGTGCCGTAGGTGCCAGCGCAACCACGGTGCACTGGTTGTCCAAACACCGTTCCGCAACCTTGCCCGCCGGCACCGAACTCACACTGGAATTAAATCGCCCGATGGCAATGGGTCCGGCGGCTACACCGGCTCCTGCTCCGGCTGCAGCGCCTGCAGCCTCCAGCGGCGGCAGCAAGTAGCTCCTTCGCCCGAATTGTGGTAAATCCCGAGAGACCGGAGCGAGGTCACTCCGGTCTTTGCAATTGCCCCGACTCACCCCTGCGCCCGAGTCACCCCTTGACATTCAGCCATAAATATGGCAGCATGGGCAGATGCGGACGACAGTCGACATCCCGGATCCTCTGTACCGCGAACTCAAAGGCAAAGCTGCCAGCGAGGGCCGCTCCGTCAAGGAGTTGATTCTTCGCGGAGTGGAGCAGGAACTTAGGGGCCGACGTGTTCGGGTCGGCCGAATAACCCTGCCCATCGTACCCTCGAAACGTCCGGGATCTCTCAAGCTCGACAATGCCAAAATCTTCGAGATCATTCCTTTTCCCTGATGTGAATGTCTGGGTGGCTCTCACCTATGGTGGGCACGAGCACCATTCCGTCGCCAAGACTTGGTTTGAAGCCTTGGAGAGGGATGCTCATCTTTGTTTTTGCCGTTTCACACAGATCAGCTTGTTAAGGCTCCTGACCACATCGGCGCTGATGGGTGATGACGAAGTCATGTCTCAGGTGCAAGCTTGGGAGGCTTACGACCGCTGGAAACAAGACAGCCGCGTATTTTTCCTGGAAGAACCGCCCAATGTCGAATCCGCTTTTCGCGGGTTGACTCGCCAACTACGCCCAAACCCGAAGAACTGGGCGGATGCCTACCTTGCGGCATTTGCCGCCGTGTCGGGCATGCAATTGGTAACCTTTGATCGCGCGCTTCACGGGAAGCTTGAGCATCTTCTTCTCCTTCGGCCGTAGAACTTCTCACGCCCCGAAGATCAAATCCCCCTCGCTCACCACCTGCAGCTCGATCCATCCTTCCAGCGGCAACGAATCCACTGGCAGGCGATTCTGCCACAGGCTAAAGCGCAGCCGAAGTTTGCTGGTGGCGCCGACGGCGAGCGGCTGCAGCCTTGCGCTCCGCCGCACGATCCGCCGGGCCCATGCTCGGAGTCGCCAGCAGCCACACCAGCGGCAGCTTGAATTCAAAATTCCGCACAGCGCCACCTTCACGTGCTCATCGGGCTGCGACGACGAGGCCTTCACCCGCTCTTCTGAGCCGTTCTCGATCTTCCACGCCTTCAGCTTCCGCTCGTGCACCGAGGCCTCAACCCGCAGCGTACGCCGCGCGCGCGGCTCGCCGCTCGCCCACGATTCCAGGTTCACCACCAGATCAAAATCCTCCTCTGGAACTTTGCCCATGAAATCCAGCCGCCCGTACACGTGAGTGGAATCGATCCCCGCATACACCGCATCCAGCAAGAACTGTTTGCCGTGCATCGCACCCGCGCGATGATCGGCGGTATAAATCGCCGCGCCCATCCACTCGAAATAGCGCACCTTATCGCCCGCCACTCGCGGATGAATGTACGCCGTCTGCGGCACAAACGACGGACGCACCTCCGCCCCTGTAATCGGCTGCGCCAGATAATCCGGAGGAACCGCTCCCAGCGCCTGATACACGTTCGACAGATGCTTGCGGTAAAGCTCGTCAAAATCGCGATCATTGGCCGAGTGATGTTCCGGCCCGTACCACCAGTTCCAGTCGCTGCCCTCGGCGATCAGAATCTCCTCAAACGCCAGCTTGCGCTGCGCCTCGGTCGCGCGCGCCGCATTCTGCGCATAGAACTCGCGCGCGTGATGCAGATAATCCCAGGCGCGATTGTCCTCCGGCGCGCCAATCCACACGTTGAAGTTCGCGCTGATCCACGACCCCGGCACCAGCGATGTCATCTTGCCGAAATCTTTGTGCCGCGCAATCGCCTCGGAAATCGTCACCGCCTCCACGCCCGGCTCGCGCTGCAACCCGTCATAGAAGCGCCGCAGAAATTCCCGCCCCGACTTCGGGTAATATTCCCACGCATTCTCGCCATCGAGAATGATCGACACCACGGCATCGCGCCCCTTGGCCAGCACCGGCTTGGCCGCTTCTTTAATGTTGCCGATCAAATGCCGCGCCGCGTCCGCCGGAGGCATGCCCGAATACACGAACCCGATCAGATCGGAAATCGTGTGATCGCGAAATACCAGGTGCATCGCGGCCGAGCCGTTTTCGTAGCGATGAATGTTGTAGAGTTTCTCCGCCAGATGTGCGCGGGCAGCCGCCCGTTGCCGTCGCGCGAGAAGAACGACCCCGTGCTCCGTCCCAGCACGCCTTCGTCGGTCGCCATCCACTGCACGCCTACGCTGTGCGCGATGGCCAGCACTTCCTCCGAGACGCTGCCTTCCGAAGGCCACACACCCTTGGGGCGCATTCCAAAAACTTTCTCGTGCAGATCGAGACCGCGCGTCAGCTGCTCGCGCGCGTCCTCCGGATGCCGAAATCGGTTCTGCGGCAGCGGCAACCCCGGCGACGACACCGCTCCCGCATTCGTATCGCACACCAGCGGCATGATCGGGTGATAAAACGGCGTGGCCGAAAGCTCGATCGATCCTTTCTTCGCCGCCTCGGCGTGCGCCGGCAGCACCCGCCCAGCAACTTCCCTCTCGCGCGCAATCACAAACTTCTGATCGTCGAGCGAGAAGCTGTGCCCCTTGGCCACCAGCGCCGCGATGTCCTTCTCTTCCAGAAAGAATTCGTCGAACCACGCAATCTGCGACAACACCTGCAGGTCGGTAAAATCCTGCGCCTGAAAATATCTCTCCGCTCGCTCCGCATGGTCCCCATGCTCACGAAACCGCTCCCACAATTCCCGATACCGCGGATAGCGCCCAATCACATTCTGCGGATTCGCCTGAAACAGATATTGCAGCGCAAACCGCCGCTCCTCCAACGTCAGATCCTTCGCCGGCTTGGCCGCCACACGCAGAAACGGATCCTGCGCCGTCCCCGTCCGCATAATCCTGAATCTGCACCATCAGCGACGGCACCAGATTGAAGTTCTGGTGAACGTTAGGAAACTCGTCCAGCAACTTCACCATCCCGTAGTAGTCCTTGAGCGCGTGCAGCCGCGTCCACGGCAGACGATATTCTCCCGTGACCAGATCCTTGTAGAACGGCTGGTGCTGATGCCAGAGAAGAATGACGCGCAAAGCAGGCATGGCTGGACCAGTCAGTCTAGCATGGGGTTTCGCCCCGTTATCTTTACCGATGAACCGACCAGCGGTCCGCAACCAGATTCGTATGCCAAAACGGGAGCGATCCGTTTTGCTACGGTCGGATGTTTTGCCCCACGAAGCGGCTCACATCAACTGAGGATCGAAATGTGCCTAAGCCGAGCGCAAAGCGTTGATGGGGTCCGCGGACGCGGCGCGCCTTGCGGGAATGGCCGACGCGACCAGAGTCATCAACATCATGATCAGAACGGCTGCGATAAAGATGAGCGGGTCGGTCGCAGTGACCTCGAACAGGAAAGAACTGACGAGTCTGGATGCAGCCAGCGAACCGAGCACCCCGAGGACGCATCCCAAGAACGCCAGTTTCGTAGCCGAAAACAGGATGAGTCGTGCGATGCCAGCCCGTTGGGAGCCAAGTGCCATGCGAATCGCAATCTCGCGGGTGCGCATCGAGACCGCGAAGGCGACGACTGCATAAATTCCGGTGATGGCGAGCAGCAATGCGCCCGCTGCAAACGATGTAATGAGGTCGGTATTGAAACGACGCGGCGCTTCCACGTTCGAGATGGCCTCTTGCATGGCTTGTACTTGCTGTAGAGCCAACTTGGGATCGACGTTCGCCACCGCCGAACGCAAGGTCTGAGCCACTTGTTCGGAAGGAAGGGCTGAACGGAGCGTGATGTATGCACTGGCGGCGTCGGTGAGTTTTCCGGTGTATTCAAGGCCGTTGAGCGCAGCCGGCTGCTCTGCGGGCGTATACCACTGGTCCTCGCTCGGCTCGTCGCGAGAGCCCATCTTGGTATCGGCGACGACACCGACCACCGTTACCCAAGGAAGACTATGTTTCGGAGTGCCCACATGCATGCGCTTGCCGATCGCCCGCTGGCCGGGCCAGGAATGTTTGGCCATGGACTCGTTGATGATGATAACCAGAGGGGAGTCGGAGCGATCGTCTTCGGTGAAATAGCGGCCATCGACCAGCGGGATGCCCATCGCACGGAAATAGTCGGCGTAGGTGGTCGCGAACATCGCAAATTTCAATTTCCAACTCGCGGTGGGCTCGCCCTCGATCGTGAACGCGGTTTCTCCAAAACCGCCGGATGCCGGCACGGCCGTCGTGATCCCGACCGCGATCATTCCTGGCGCTCCCGAGAGGCGATCGACAACAGCACGTTCGAAGGCCTCGGAGGAAGCCTGTGTGGAGTACTGCTGGAGAGGCAATCGATAGCCCGCAACCACCACATGATCAGGCCGGAAGCCGGGATCGACCGCTCGCATCTTCTGGAAGCTGCGCAGAAACGCGCCCGATACCGTCAGCAATACCAGAGCAATGGCGATCTCCGAGACAACCAGCGCCGACCGCAGCCACGAGTGGATCGAGGCTCCGGTGCCAGTCCTTGCACCCTCCTTGAGATTCTCCGTCAGGTTGGTGCGCACGGCCGTGAAAGCCGGCGCCAGACCACAGAGGACGCCTGTTGCCAGTGCGAGCAACAGGGCAAAGGCGGCAACCGTCGCATCGATGGAGATGGAGTCGACGCGCGGCATCGACTCGGGAAGCAGGTGCAACGTGGTTCGAATCGCGATCGCGGCAAATGCCAGGCCCAGCACACCGCCGCCTGCACCGAGGAACAGTCCTTCGAGAACGGATTCGCGGATGATGACGCCCGAACCCGCGCCCAGAGCCAGTCGAACCGCATACTCGCTGCGCCGCCGGATGGCCCGGACCAGCATGAGACCGGCGACGTTGAAGCACCCAATCAGCAAAATGACGGAAACGGCCAGGAACAACATGCGCAGCAGAGGACGGGCCTCGGCAACGTTATACTCAAGCAGCGGAGTGACGTCACCTCGGATGGGGACTGCGGACTGAGCTGTCGGAAGATTGCGCATGACCTGCTTGGAAACGCGGTCGGCATCCTGCGCGGCCTGCGCCAGGGTGACCCCGTCCTTAAGACGGGCGACCATCTGGTACCCCCAGAAGCCGGCGTGTTGGTCGGAAAGTTCGTCGGCCGTCAGGCTCATCGGTATCCAGAGCTGCGATTGGTCGAGACGCCCATCCTCCGGGGGAAACGCGAAACTGCGCGGCATCACGCCGATGATCGAATAGATCTTGCGATCAAGAGCGATGGAGGTTCCGAGGACTTGCGGATCGTTCTGGTAACGGTTCACCCACAGCGCATAGCTGATGACCGCGAGCGGCTGATGCGTTTCCTCTTCCTCGGGTGTAAAAATGCGGCCAAGGATGGGACGGACGCCCAAAGTCGGGAACACGCCTGCGGTAAAACGAGCAGCATTCACTTCCTCCGGAATCGCGCCGCCGGAAACCTCGTAGCTGCCGGTGATGTATCCGCCCAGAGAGGAAAAAGCATTTGTCGAGGTCGAGTACGTGGCAATCTCGCGGGCCGTGACGGGCGTTGCCGAAGAACCGCCTTCCAGATGATCTCCCAGCAAAACCAGGCGCTCAGGATTGCCGAATGGGAGCGGACGTAGCAGGATGCCTTCAACGAGCGAGAAGATCGCGGTGGTGGCGCCTATGCCAAGAGCCAGAGTGAGGACGACTGTCAGGGTAAAACCGGGCGCTTTTCGGAGTTGGCGAAACGCGAGGCGGAGCTCCTGTCCGAGTGAGTACATGCGTCCTCCCCTGTTCTTGGGTTTTGCGGATAATCGCACAGGTATTAAAGAACGTTCTGGACTTCTTTTCAATCGACAAAAAGTGAAGATAGCGCCGGTTATTCAGGCCCTCAGGCGGTAGTACCCATCAATCCGGGAACCACGCTGCTTGCCGGAAGCCTCGCTGGCCAGTTCCCCTAACCCGTTCCGACACCACCTCGAATTTAGACGGGCAACCCGCCTCTTCCATTACACTACTAACGGCCGTACGATGCCCCCAGACTCCAGTTCCACGATTGTCGCCGCCCCTCAACGCCTGACCGACCAGGACCTCTACCTCTTCAACGAGGGCAGCAACTACCGCCTGTACGACAAAATGGGATCCCACCTGGTGACGCATAATGGCCAGTCGGGAGCCGTCTTCAGCGTGTGGGCACCCAATGCGCGATCCATTTCGGTGGTCGGAAGCTTCAATGGATGGGATCCCAAGGCACATGGTCTCAGCTCGCGCGGCTCGTCCGGCATATGGGAAGGCTTCATCCCCGGCGTGGCCAAGGGCGCGCTTTATAAATTCCACATCGAATCAAATCGCCACGGATACCGTGTCGACAAGGCCGACCCGCTCGGCCTGCTGCATGAGAAGCCTCCGCGCACCGCCTCGGTCGTCTGGGACCTCGACTACCAGTGGAACGACAGTGAATGGATGCAGAAGCGCGCCGGGCGCAATGCCCTTCGCGCGCCGCAGGCCGTCTACGAAGTTCATCTCGGTTCGTGGATGCGCGTCCCCGAGGATCACAACCGACCGCTCACCTACCGCGAAACCGCGCCCCGCCTCGCTGAATATGTTGGCCAGATGGGCTTCACGCACGTCGAGTTCCTCCCTGTGATGGAGCATCCCTTCTACGGGTCCTGGGGATACCAGACCACCGGATACTTCGCGCCCACCTCGCGCTACGGCACGCCGCAGGACTTCATGTACCTGGTCGACTACCTGCACCAGCACAACATCGCCGTGATCCTCGACTGGGTTCCGTCGCACTTCCCTTCCGACGCCCACGGCCTCGCCTATTTCGACGGCACACATCTTTACGAGCACGCCGACTCGCGCCAGGGATTCCATCCCGATTGGAAGACGCACATCTTCAACTACGGCCGCCCCGAAGTGCGCAGCTTCCTGATGTCGAGTGCCATGTTCTGGCTCGACAAATATCACATCGACGGCCTCCGCGTAGATGCGGTCGCGTCGATGCTCTATCTCGATTACTCGCGCAAACAGGGCGAATGGATCCCCAACAAATTCGGCGGACGCGAGAACCTCGACGCCATCGACTTCCTACGCCGTTTCAATCAGGAAGCCTACAAAGAGCATCCCGAGATACAGACTACGGCCGAAGAATCCACTTCATGGCCCATGGTCTCAAAGCCCGTCTACGTGGGTGGCCTCGGCTTCGGCCTGAAGTGGGACATGGGATGGATGCACGACACGCTGCGCTATTTTCAGAACGATCCCATCCATCGTAAATATCACCACAACGACCTCACCTTCCGCATGCTGTATTCGTTCCACGAAAATTTCGTACTGCCGCTTTCGCACGATGAAGTCGTTCACGGCAAGGGATCGCTGATCGGCAAGATGCCCGGCGACGAATGGCAGAAGTTCGCCAACCTGCGCCTGCTGTTCGCCTACATGTACGCGCAGTCCGGCAAGAAACTCCTCTTCATGGGTTGTGAATTCGGACAGGTGCGCGAGTGGGCCCACGACTCCAGCCTGGAATGGCACGTCCTGCAGTATCAGGTGCATCGCGGAGTGCAAGCCTGGATGGAGCAACTAAACCGCTTCTATCGCAACGAACCCGCAATGCATGTGCTCGATAACGATCCCGCCGGGTTCGAGTGGGTCGACGCCAACGACAACGCCACCAGCACAGTTTCGCTGCTGCGCAAGAGCGAGTCCCCGCAAGATACCGTACTCGTCATCTGCAACTTCACGCCGGTGCCGCGAGTCGGCTACCGCGTCGGCGTCCCCCACGGCGGCTACTGGCGCGAGATGCTCAACAGCGACGCCCGCGAATACGCCGGCAGCGGCCTGGGCAATCTCGGCGGAGTGAACGCAGAAGAAATTCCCACCCACGGCCGCCCATTCTCGCTGAAGCTAACACTTCCTCCGCTGGCCGCCCTGTTCTTCAAAGCGCAATAGACGCATATGTAGCGACTGCCGTCTCGCGTGGGCGAAGCCCCGCGACGGCATCAAGCCAAAAGATCTGATGACGGGCGACATCTGCACCACGGCCACGGGCCCGGACTGCGATTTCACCTACACGGGATACCGGCTCCCGATGATCGTCGTCTCACCCTACGCGAAAAAACACTACGTCTCGCACACCGTCATGGACACGACCGCGATCCTCAAGCTGATCGAAACCCGCTTCGGCCTGGCAGCCTTAACCAAGCGTGACACCGCGCAAAAGAGCCTGAACGAGTTTTTCAACTTCAACTTTCCCCCATGGATGACCCCGCCAACGCCACCCGCGCAGAGCACCAGCGGCGCCTGCTATCTGAATCAACTGCCGTGAGGTGCATCTAACATTCTGAAGTGGGGTGGGATTTCCGTTTCTAGCCGAAGCCCTTGTATTCTTTCCAGAACTCCGGCCAAGGCAGCCGCGGTGGCCCGCACACGAAGATGTCCGGATGATCCTCGCTCTCCTCATTCTTCACGCCTAAGGAGTTCCCGTTGTGCCCGGCCCACCGGCAGTCGGTAAACAGCCGATCCGCTTCCTGGCGCGACTGTCCCATCACAATCAGAGTTGAAGGTAGCGGCGTGGGAAAGCCTCGGAGCCATGAAGAGTTGATTCCGCTGATGGGAGGAGGCAGCTGATAGGCCGCGCCCAGGATCTCGATCGCTCCCTGCTCCCCATAATTCCTAACCGCCACACCCACATGCGCTTGCTGCTCCGGCGGCAACGAATCGCGAATGCCCGCAACCGTCTTGACCAACTCGTCCCACCCAATCTCCTCGCGCAGGTCGCCATTATTCTCCAGCGCGAACTTCATCAGCCTTCCGCTCGACGCCAAAGGAAGGATTACGGTACACGCCAATAATCCCCACGCCACCAGTCCGGCGAAGAACAGAGCCTCTACCGTCCGCCGCGGTATCGTCGACAGTGACGTAACCCAGCGCTCGCCCCACACCGCGCCCATCGCGATCAGCATGGGATATGCGCCGCCCATGTAGTACCCTCGCCCCTTCCCCACCGCAAACAGCGCCAGCGGGATCAAATACATCCACGCTAGCAGACGATACCGCCGGGCGCGCAAATAGCCCAGCAGTCCGAAAATCCATAGGGGTACCGCGACTCGATTCGCGCAACTCCTGAACTGATCGCTCCAAAAACCATCGGCGCGCCCCTCGCCCACATCGCGCGCGTGAATGTGCTGCAGAAAATGCAACGAAATGAATCCATGCTGCGCCTGCCATATCAAGTTCGGCGAACAGATCGCGAACCCCAGCGCCATCCCGCCCCAGAACCACCCGCTTCCCAGATAGCGGCGGGCGGGTGTGAGCAAAACTCCGCCCATGATCCCCGCAAGGTAGAACCCCATCGTGTACTTCGTCAAAAATCCTACGCCGATCGTCGCACCGATCGCCAGCCACCACCGCGGGTTCTCCGTCTTCAGCAGACGGATCACGAAGTAGGCGATCAGCACCCACCACAGATTGTCGAAGGTCGTGTATTGAAACTCCGTCCCCTCGAACAACGGCAGTGGTGAAAGCGCCACAGCAAGGGATGCGGTCACCTGCGCCAGCCGTCCTCCGCCCAGTTCACGTGCCATCAACCCGGCAACCACCACGAGGATCGCCTGCGCGATCACGGAAAACAGTCGCAGCCCAACCAGCGACAGTCCGAAAATAGAAAGACCGATCCGCTCCACAAATGGCGTGAGCGGCGGATACGGCACAAATCCCCAATCCAGGTGCCGCGCATCGCTCAAGACCTGCAACTCGTCGCGGTGAAGTCCGTACCGCCCGTTGGTGAGCAGATGGGCAATCGCCACGATCGCCGCGATGCTCACCAAGGCCAGGGTGTCCGCTCGAGAACCGCTATTGTCCTCAGGTCTCCGCTCAAGCATCTTTCCAGCTCCTCATCTTTCAAATCCAAGATTCACTCAGCCCCACGGGTTTTGGGGTGTTGCGTAGCGCCGGCAGCGGCATGTGAAGACAGCCGCCCTCGGCTGTCCGCCGGGCGAAGCCCAGCAACTTGTCCACTGGCAAGCCCTGCTCTCGCCTCCTCCGTGCTATCCTCGCCTAAAGCGCGTCTCACATGCGGATTCTGACCCGCTACATCCTACGCGAAGTGACGGCGCACGCGCTCATTGGCGTGGCGATCTTCACCTTTGTCCTGTTCACGCGCGACTTGGGGCGCATTCTCGAATTAGTCGTCCGTGCCAGTGCTCCCTTGCCCAGTGTCGCCGAGATTTTCTTCTTCACTGTCCCCCTCGCGCTCACCTACACGCTGCCCATGAGCGTGCTGGTGGGAATTCTCATTGGCCTGAGCCGTCTGGCTGCCGACAGTGAGGTCACCGCCATGCGGGCCAGCGGCATGGGTATCTGGAGTTTCCTCCGCGCCCTTTCAATCTTTGTCCTGGCCGCTTGGCTCATGGCCCTAGCCAATGGCCTATACATCGCACCCCGGGCCCAAGCCGCCTTGGGCCACCTCGAAGACCGCCTGAAAGGCTCTCAGGTTTCCTTCGAAATCCAGCCTCGAGTGTTCTACGAAGGATTTCCCAAGAAAGTTCTCTACGTACAGGACGTGAAGAGTGCCCAGGGTGCCGCTGTGTGGAAGGGCGTTTTCATGGCCGACCTGACCGACGTCACCAACCCCAAGATCACCTTGGCCAAGGAAGCCATCGTGGTCAGCGAGGGTCAAGATCGCCTGCACCTGCATCTGGTCGATGGATCCGAGCACGAGACCGATCCCAAGGACGCCAGCCACTATACGATTTCAACGTTCCAGCAGACCGACATCCCGCTCGACCTTCCCTCAACCGAAAACAAGCCTGATGAATCGCTCCCTGCCGAGGTACTGGATACTGGCACCCTGTGGCAGAAGGCTGCTCTCGTCGACCCGATTTCGGCGCGGTGGTATCTCATCGCATTCCACAAACGTCTCGCGCTACCGACTGCCTGCCTGGTGCTGGCGCTGGTGGGCATCCCGCTGGGCCTGTCGTCGAAGAAAAGCGGCAAGTCTGGCGGATTCGTTCTGACCATTCTGCTGGTCTTTGTCTATTACGTGATTTCGCTGGTGGGAGTTTCTATGGCGCGGCAGGGCCGGGTCTCACCCTGGTTCGGAGCCTGGCTCGCCGACATTGTCTTTCTTGCCCTAGCAATTTTTCTGTTCTCACGCGCCGAGAAACGTCCGTTTGAACTCGCCTCGTTCCGCGCGGTCTGGAAGCGAGATCCGTCCGGCCCACAGCCAGCCACGTCCCATAGCCGCCGCGAAAACGCTTTCGAGCGCGTTTCCACACGGCGCCGTATGTTCAGCGCCAGCTTTCCTACGCTGCTCGACGACTACGTGCTGCGTGACTTCTTCGTCTACCTGGGGATGATTCTTTCCACATTTCTCATGCTCGTCCTCGTCTTCACGCTCTTCGAGTTACTGAGCGACATTCTGCGCAACCAGGTTCCCGCCACGGTCGTTGCGGAGTACCTGCTCAACGTCGCGCCCTATCTGCTCTACAGCGTGGCCCCGCTGGTCATGCTGCTCGCCGTTCTGGTTACCTTTGGCTTGATGCAGCGGTCCAACGAGATTACGGCCATCAAGGCCACGGGAACCAGCATCTACCGCATCGTCGCTCCCGTGATCGCGGCCGCCGGCGTATTGGCGATGGGATTGTTTTTCGCCGACCAGTTCTACTTGCCCCACACCAACAAGCGCCAGGAAGCCCTACACAACCAGATCAAGGGCAAGCCCCCGCAAACTTATCTGCGCCCCGACCGCAAGTGGATCTTCGGCCAGCACAACGACATCTACTATTACCAGTTGTTCGATCCCGATCGCGATCAGTTCGGCAACGTCACCGTCTTTCAACTGGACCGCGCCAGTTTCACCATCACACGCCGCATCCATGCCGACCGGGCCCACTGGTCCGAAAATCTGAATCGCTGGGTCTACGAACAAGGTTGGGTCCGCTCTCTGCACGGCTCGGCCATCGCCGACAACGGCTTTCACACCTTCGAGGTCTCTACCTTCCCGGAGATCAGTGAGACGCCGTCATATTTTAAGAAGGAGGTGAAGCAGTACAACGAAATGAATTACGAAGAGCTGCGCCGTTATATCCGGGACTTGCAGGAGAGCGGATTCGACGTAGTGCGCCTTCGCATGCAACTGCACGAGAAACTCTCGTACCCCCTGATCACCCTGATTATGGCGATCCTCGCCATTCCTTTTTCGCTGACCACGGGAAAACGAGGAGCGATTACCGGAGTCGCTGTCGCAGTCCTGATTGCGGTGTTCTACATCGTTGTGACCCGGTTCTTCGAGGCCATGGGCAATCAGAGCCTACTGCCCGCGGCGTTGGCAGCATGGTCGCCAGACCTGATCTTCATGATGGTCGGAGGCTATTTGATTTTGAAGGTACCAACGTAGAGTCGATGTTTTAGCGGTAGTGCTAATGCTCGGTATGCGACCTACGAATGCGCCGCCACTCTGGAAAAGCGGCCCTTGCAATGGCGGCGTTAGCCGGGGTGGCAGAGCGGCCCTTCAGGGCCGCGTCAGGCGAGTCGAAATCCGCGCGGGCTTTAGCCCCCGTGGTCGCCTCCCACGAACTACCTCACCGCCACTCCAAACGGATAGTTGTCCGTCTGGATCGCCGGCAGAACCGTGAGCGCCCCCGTGGCTGGTGTAATCGAGTACTGTGACACGGTCGTTCCCCCAACCGCGCCCGAGCCAAAGTTGGCCACGAAAAGCCAATTGTCATCGCCGCGAATCGCGAGCGCCACCGGACCCACACCCGTAGCCACCGTCGGCGGATTCGACGCCGTCAGCGCACCCGAAACTGGGCTGATTTTTAAAATATTGAGCGTATTGGAGTGCGTGCCCAGAACGTATACGTAGTTTCCATACGGATCCACGGCCAACGGCCCCGCCTGGATGTTCGATCCCGCCAGGCTGAAAGGCGATCCTGCCACTTCCACCAGGCTGCCATCCGGGGTCTGCGGGCAGATTGTCGACGCCTGGTTTGGGCCACCGTTACAAATGGTATACGCGTTCATCCTGCCATTTAGGCTGCCAGTCACGTAAACGAACCGGTTGCATGGATCCACCGCGACACCCACCGGCAGCGTGTCGGTCCCAAACGATGGTTCCTGAGTCTTCACCGTAGGATTCGTCAAGACACCCGTCGTCGTATTCACCGCGAATTCAAATACTTGGTTTCCCAATTTGTCGACCGCGTAAAGGTACTGCGACGTCGGCGCCGCCAGACCCGGGGTCGAGCACACCGAATTCTGCACGCCGTTGACGCCAATCGCCGGAAACACCGTGGGAGTGGGCGCGACGCTGATGATGTCGACTCCCGCTTGCGGGAGGGTGATCTGAGGAGTGGGAAAGAAAGGCGAGCCCGCCACTTCCGTCAAAGTCGCACCGCTCCCGATCGCAAATACTGAAACTGAACCCGACACGGGCAGTCCCGTAGAGCCCGGAGTCGTCGTCGTCGCCCGGTCGGCCACAAATAGAAACTTTCCAGCCGGATCCATCACCATCGTGCTCGGAAACACACTCACCGGGGGACTAAGAGGCACGGAGTTAAACGGTACCTGCTGCCCAACCTGCGTGGTGGTACCATCCGAATTGATCTTGAAGGCAAGTATGCCTGTCGTGCTTTTGCCTGTGGCCGTGTCGCACGATGTATTCGCGTTGATGATCGTATACGCATACGCCCCCTTCGGGTCCACCACAACGGACGAAGGGACGCCGTTCAGAACGCAAACCTGGCCCGAGGTGTCGGCCGGGGTGTTGCTGATTGCTGAACTGCCGCCGTTATTCAGGTTGAAACTGAATGTCTCGATCAGCCCGGAGCCCTGACTCCCCACTAGCAACAGCCCGTCGGACGAAGCGTTGTAGTTGCTGCCGCACGCCACCAGCACTCCGATTGAAACCAGCACTACCACCCCGAGCAGCCACGCAAATCGTTTCGACATTCTCTGGTTGATCTCCATGTATATGTGAGGTTTAAAGGGCACACCCTCGGCGCCCCGCCGGCCGGGTCCTGCACTCTGGAAAACGCGGGAAAATCTCAACCCATTTGTGTATCAGGAATGCGCGGGAAGAGCAAACCCCCACACCCGCTATTGGAACCCTGGGGACGCCACGGAGTTGCCCGCGATCCCCAGCAGTTCTTAAGTATACGAAAGGTTCGGAGAACCTGCCGGACTTTGGACGTCGGACCCTTGCCGATTAGGGTAACGTCGCGGTCTGAGGTCCAAGGTCTGCAGCCCGTTTCTAAGCTTCCTGCCGCGAAGCCAACGCTTCCACCCGCTCCTTTGTCCACCGCCAACCGCGCGATCAACGGAAGCCGAATCTCCACCCTCAACCCGCCCTCCGCACGATTAAAAGCCGAAACTTTCCCCCCGTGAAAACGCACCGCTCGCTCGGTAATCGCCAAGCCCAGCCCTACTCCCCCGGTGAGACGGCCGCGCGCATCATCGAGCCGGTAGAATGGCTCAAACAGTTTCGCCAGAGAATCCTCAGGAACTCCCGGACCCGAGTCGCTCACCTTGAGGACCGCCTCCCCCCCGCTCCGTTCCTCGCACGTCAGCCCAATCTCAACCGACGAACCCTCCGCCGTATACCGGATGGCGTTGCGCACGACGTTCTCCACCGCGCTGTGCAACAGTGAATCGTTGCCTCGCACTCCCCAGTCGCCCTCGGGGATCGCGGTATGCACGTGGCAATGCCGCTCTTGCGCTTCAAACTCAGCGTCTTCCGCAACATTCGCCACCAGCTCGCCCAGCGGCACCGGAGTCTGCGGCACACGCTGTTCTCCGTCTTCCAGACGGGCCAGCGTCAGAATCCTGCCAATCAATTCGTTCAACCGGCTGGCTTCGAGTTCAATGCGATCGAGCATGTCCGCGCTCTCTACGCTCGCGCGCTGCCGCGCCAGCCCCAGCGCAACGTTCAACCGCGCCAGTGGCGACCGCAACTCATGGGAAATGTCGTTGAGCAGGCGTGACTGGGCCTTCACCAGCATTTCCAGCCGCTCGGCCATGGCATCGAAATCGCGCATCAGGCCAGCGATTTCGTCCCGCGCCTTGCTGGCCGGAGCGCCGCTCCGCGCCGTCAGGTCCCCCGCCGCCAGCTGTCGTGTAGCCGCCCGCAGCCGCACGATCGGCTTCGTCATGTACCACGACAGGAAATAGCACACCAGACCCGACGAAATGATGGCGATGATCAGTCCCGGAATCGGCAGCCCGCGCGGACCAAAAAATACTCTCGGCCCCGGCGGCAATCCCAACACCACAGTGTAGCGGTGCTGGCCATCGGAAGACGCCCGCGAGTCCCGCTGCATGGGTGGCGCCGGAATTATGAATCCATCCCTCGGATTCCGTGGTCCGCCTGCTGCCACGCGCATAGCCCAGTCCGGGGCGCCGCGGCCCGAAAGCTCGTTCCCTCGCTCGTCGAAGAGATACGCCCGCACATGCTGCGTCGCTTCGATGTTCTCCATATACTGCCGCAGTTGCGCCTCGTTGCCTTCTTCGTAGGCGCTGACCGACTCATTGAGCACCGTGGTGCGCAAACTTTCCCAGGTCGACGTGCGGGGACGAAATGCCAGCGTCACCAGAACGGCCAGCACCAGGAACAACGCCTGTGCCATCCAGAACGACAGAAAAATTCGCAGAAACAGACTTTTCATACTCGACTCTTCAATACGCAATTAATCTTCATTCTCGCAGCACAACTGCTTCTTCACCTGCTCAGAAGTGAATTTTAAACCCGCTCTTGGGTGGCGCGGCGCCTTAAGCGCTGCGATGAAGCTTCCCTTTTCAACAAGGCTTTAGCTCCTAAGGTTCAGCTAGGCCTTCACCTTCTCCCGCGGCCGCGCAAAAATATACCCCACACCCCGCACCGTCTTGATGTGCTCGTCGCTGTCGGTATCGCCCAACTTCTTTCGTACCTTGCTGACGTGCATATCAATGCTGCGGTCAAACGGAGAGAACTTGCGACTCAACACCGCGTTCACCAGCCGTTCCCGCGGTACTACGCGTCCCGCTTCCCGCAAAAGCACTTCCAGCAGATTGAACTCCACGGAAGTCAGATCGACGGGCTTGCCCTCAAGCCGCACGATCCGCGTCGCGGGATCCAGTTCCACATCGCCCACACTCACCACGTCGGGAGCCGGAGCGGCCCCACTGCCATCGGCCCGCGTCCGCCGCAGCACCGCCCGAATGCGCGCCACCAGCTCCCGCGGATTGAACGGCTTCGGCAGATAATCGTCGGCTCCAATTTCCAGCCCAACGATCCGGTCCACATCTTCTCCCCGAGCCGTCAGCAACAGCACCGGCAACCGCGAAGTCGCGCGAATCCTGCGCAGCACTTCGAATCCGTTGATCCCGGGCAGCATTACATCCAGCACTACCAGCAGATACTCGCCCGCCGTAGCTTTCTTCAGCCCGCTTTCGCCTTCGTGCACGCACTCAATCGCGAACCCTTCTGCCCGCAGATATTCACCTACCAGGTGACAGAGTTCGACGTCGTCATCGATAACAAGAATCCGTTCCATCGTAGTTGTTATTGTGCACCCGCAAACTTTCGTCGGTAGTAAAGAATTGTCAAATCGCCGCTCCCCACCGGGTGCCCCATTCTTGCCGCCTTCTTTGCGGCAAAAGTGGGGATTTTCCTGACCCTATCCCGACGCACCGCCATCCGTTCGCCTTTGACAAAACTTTACTCTGGTTGACCGTCTTTTTACCGCCTTTTCTCCCGGAACCGTGTTCCTATCTATGTACGCACAGTCCCGGGACATCCCGGAAAATTCCAGGAGTCGCACATGAAATCGTTTCGTTTCCGTTTATTGATCGCCGCCATGGCCGTCCTGTTCGTTAGCGCCATCGCCAAATCGCAGACTGCCGCCGACGCACCTCCGCCGCCGCCCATGCACGTCCACGGATACGGTATGGAAGGCCATCAGATGGGATTCTTCTCCAAAGCTCTGAACCTGAGTGACGAGCAGAAGGCGCAGATGAAGACCATCATGCAAAAGGAGCATCCGGCAATGAAGCCACTGATGCAGCAGCAGCGCCAGATTGATCTGCAGCTTCGCCAGTACGTGGAAGGCACGTTTGATCCGGCCAAGGTGCAGGCCCTTGCCGCGCAGAAGGCGCAGCTCCAGATCCAGGTCACCGTCGCCGAGACGCGCATTCACAACGAACTCTACCAGTTGCTGACCACCGACCAGCGCACGCAGTTAAAGGAGATGGAGGCGAACCGCGAAGCCCGCATGCAGAGACACATGCAGGAAGCGCCGCCCGCTCCTCCCTCGGAATAATTGGAATCGTGCGAACGCAGAACTCTGTGACTGGGACACAGAGTTCATGATTGCCGGCGCGAGGTGGTCTGACCCCGCGCCGGCAGAAAGACGGACCCTGGAGCAAGCCTCATGACCTTCGGTGATTTATTTCTCTCGAACGCTGGATGGCTGTTCTTCACCGCGTGGAGTGTGATCGTCGCCATCGTCACCGTGAAAGCCTTCGGCCGAGACCTGCTCCCCTCGAAGGCTCAACTCGAGTCGCCGCCGGGGGCCCGTCCCCAAGAGCCAGTCCGCTCCTCACAAGCTCGGCTGCGTTAGCCCTTATCAGCGCCCTTCCATCAGCCCGCGGAGTTTCCGTAGCGCGCTCGGAATGACTCTGACGGCGGTTCCCCCAAAACCCAGGATGAAGCCCTGTCGCGGCGTATCCAGATAACAGCGGGACAAAGGCCACACGGAAAGACTCTGCCGCGACGCTCGTTCGGCGATTTCCTCATCGCGATATCCATCTTTCAGCATCACCGTCAGGTGCATGCCGGCCTCGTCCCCAACCACTTCCAACGTGTTTTCGAAATTCCTGTCGAGAGCCTCAACCAGCACGCGCCTTAGCTCACGATAGAGAACCCGCATCCTCCGAATGTGGCGTGCAAAATGCCCTTCGCTAATAAAGTCCGCGACCACTTCCTGATAAAAAGTAGGTTGGCCGAGATCCATTAGCCTGCGCATCCTGAGAAACCGGTCCACCAAGTCCGGCGGAATGACCATATATCCCAACCGTAAGGACGGGAACAGGACCTTGCTGAACGTCCCTACATAAATGACGCGAGAATTCGAGTCGAGCCCCTGCAGCGATGCGATCGGGAGACTCTCGTAGCGATATTCGCTGTCATAGTCATCTTCAATGATCCAGGCTCCAGAGCTCTGCGCCCAATCCACTAATTGCATCCGGCGCGACGCGCTCATGGTCACGCCCAGTGGAAACTGGTGCGAGGGCGTCACGAATGCGGCCCGCGCACTTCGACTCTTCTTGATTCCCGCGGTCACATCCATACCTTCTCGATCCACGGGAATCGGAATCGGCTGACAACCGTTCAGGGTAAAGACATCTTGCGCCAGCCGGTAACTGGGCTCCTCGATCCACACCCGATCCCCGAGATTGAGTAATACCCTTGCCGAAATGTCGATCGCCTGTTGCGAACCGTTGACAATCAACACCTGCTCCGGCTCACAGCGCACCGATCGCGCAGTTTTCAAATAGTTGGCGACCGCCTGCCGCAGCCGCTCAGAACCCATCAGCTTGCCGTAGTGGGCCGACTCAATTTCCATGCTCCGGCAATGGCGTGCCACCAGTTTGGACCATATCTGCAGCGGAAACTGATCGAACGCCACCTGCCCCACGCGGAAGGCACCGTAATTCATCATCCAGGGGAGTGCTTCTCTGGAAGGCAGCTCCGAGCAGCGGGTCGCGACCGGCCGTGGGCCACCACCTCTCTTAGTCGTGATCTTCTCGCCCTGCGGCACACTCGCCGTCAGTTGTTCCGGAAGTGAAGAGGTGACGACCGTTCCTGCACCGACGCGGCTTTCGAGATAGCCCTCCGCCAGAAGTTGGGAGTAGGCATTCAGCACGGGGAAGCGCGATACCCCAATTTCGGAAGCCAGCACACGCGTAGACAGAATCCGCTGCCCGGGTCGCAGGCCGCCGTCAGCAATCGCCGCGCGATACGAGTCGTAGATCTGCCGGTGCAGGGGCTTCGAAACTTTCCGATCCACCGCGATCACAGGGAGGACGCCGGAGGCTACTCGCTTCATTTCCGCGGATCATAATGGTCATGCCTGAAACTCGTCAAGTGGGTATTGCCGCTGACCACTTTGAGTGCGAACCTGACTCTGGCGCTTGAGCAATGATCGCCATTGGAAACTGTCATGCAGCGGATTCGTCATTGCGTGGAATGTCCGAAGTGCCGCACGCGCTATCTCATCCCCTGCACGCCCTATCGCAACGGCTCCTACCTCGTGCCTACCATCCAGAGCTCATTGGAGGAATACGCCCTGTATTGCTCCTGCAGTCGAGGCACCGGGGTCACTCACTGGAGATGGAGTGAGGCTAAGCCTTGCGAAGTTTCGAAAGAAGCGTACGATCGCGGCTACGGAACGCCGGATGAGATTGTGCTCGTAAAAACGGGGCCGCAGGAGCCCTGGTCCGTAGACGTGTCGAGATACCTCAGAGACTGGAAATCCCTGGAAAAACGGCGAAGCTTGCATTAAGGTCAGAGACCACTCCCGCGTCGTTCGATCTCCAGTCGTTCTGGCTCCGGCTATTCCCGCACTCAGAGCCGCGTCTCCTGACGCAATCTCGCGATGTCTTTGGTGGGCGCGCTCCCGAAGAAGCGGCTGTATTCTCTGCTGAACTGGGAAGCGCTTAGATAGCCCACGCGTTGGCTCGCGCTCCCCGCATCCACCATGGTCGACATCATCAGATGCCGCGCTTCCTGCAATCGCAACACTTTTTGGTAGTGCAGTGGACTCATGGAAGTAACCGACTTAAAGTGCTCATGGAAAGAGGAAACACTCATGTTCACCAGTTCGGCCAGGTCTTCGACTTTCATGGGCTGAGAAAAATTGGCGCGCAGCCAGGAAATGGCCTTCGCGACCCGGTGAGTGCTCGATTCTGCGAAACCCATCTGAGCGACGCGAACCCCAATCGGGCTGCGTAGCAGCCGGATCAAGATCTCATCGATCACTAGCGGCGCGACCAGTTCAACATCCCCGGGCCGCGCCAGGCACTCGACCAGCCGCGTCGCGGCGTTGATGATGCTCTCCTCGGCTGGACAGATGTAGACCGCGCTTCGTTCCTGCACCGGAGGCAGGCCCTTGGGATACACCTTCAAGACCAGTTCGGCGATCTTGTGCGGATCTAGGTCGAGTTTGAGCGATAGGTAGGGCTCGGAGCGGCTCGCTCGCGTGACTTGAGCGGAGACCGGCAGCGCCACAGAGAACACGATCATCCGCATAGCGTCGTACTCGTAGACCTCTTCGCCTACGATGACGGTCTTTGCGCCTTGCGCGATGATGCACAGCGACGGCGACCGGAGCGCATGCACGCACTCGGCGTTGACTCGTGAAAAACGACTGGCGTGCAAGCCCGGAATGCGCAGCTCAAAACTGCCGTCGTGAGGGGCATAAGCGGCGATCAAGCCTGCCAGCTTTCCGAGTTCCGCCTCTTTCGGTTCCACAATCTGGTCCAGTCGGCGGAGAGGCACTACTTTGCCGTTGGTTTTCACAGTTTTGAGAGTACCCCCTTTGCGATCATTGCAGCCCGCTCCACACGATCCGGTGGAATAGTTCGTCCATGGCGTGCGGTGATTCCTTGGCGCCGCGATCCAACCACCAGCGCAGCAGCGACAGCAGGCTTCCAGCCAATGCATACGCGCGAGCCCCCAGTTCACGCTGCGGAAGTTTCGGGAGACGCCCGGATTCCACAAGCCGCTGCTCGATCCCGCGGGCAAAGTAGCCTCGCGCGAGATCAAAGAAATCGTTGAGGCGCCCAGAATCCGCCAGCGCGCGATAGATCTTGTTCTGCCCACCGATGTGGGCAAACATTTCTTCCACGGGAACCACTCGATGCGATCTTTCCTTTCGCAGGCTGAGGGCCGTGCTCATCGTTTCCAGGAACTTCTCCAGTTGGCTGAGGAGCAGGTCGTTCTTGTCGCGAAAGTGAAGATAGAAGGTGGAACGACCGACCGAGGCACGATCCAGCACTTCCTGCACGGTCACGTCATCGATGGATTTCTCCTGAATCAAAGCCACCAGTGCACTACCCAACCGCTCGTGCGTGCGCCGGACGCGCACATCGGGTTTGCGACGCTGCATGACAACATCTTTCCCCGACCCGGCATGTTCCCGCAACTTGGAGCCCTCGTTCCTGGACATCGACCGCCTCTTTGTTCAGCAACCCAAAATCGTTCTCGACTGCACGGCGTCTGGCCACTACATTGCCCAATCATAGGCAAAGGAGAAAACACGATGAACCGCTTTCGCTTACTTGCAATCGGGACCACGTTGCTGTTCGCTCTGGCCGCGACCGCGCAACAGCCTGCCACCAGCGCCTCTACCAAAGGCGTGTCGGCGGGCGACCACTCCGGCGTACCCACTGCCGAAGGGCAACTGACGTTTCTGGCCGCGAAGCTCGATCTCACCGGCGATCAGCAGGAGAAAATTAAACCCATCCTGCAGGAGTTGCACGATGTCACCGTAAAGCTCGTTCAGGACGAAACCATGTCCCGCGAAGAGCGCCAGAGTAAAGTCAGGGACTCGCGCTGCACCGCCGATAAAAAGATCCGCTCAGTCCTGAACGATGACCAGAAGAGAAAGCTCGATCAAATCGAGCAGGAGCCGCACCCGGAACTACACGGCAACGTGAGCGGCGCGAAAAATTAGGGGAACATTCCATGTCCCCTAGCTTCGTCCTTACGTTTTCAAAAGGGTCTGCACATAAGCCGCCTTCATCGGAAGCCGCCGCATGATTTTTCCCGTTGCGTCGTGCAGGGCCGCTGCGATCGCCGGGGCGGCGAGTGCATTCGCCGCTTCCGAACCTCCACCATAAGCGCCGACCTTCGGATTGTTGAGCAGCACGACTTTGATCTCAGGGATATCCGCCATGGTCGGGATGGGATAGGAAATCCAGTCATCCGTGGTGATTCCGCTCTCATCAAACGTGACCTCTTCGAAAAGCGCGTGGGCGATTCCCATCACTGCGCCGCCTTCGACATTCCGCTTCAACTGCATCGGGTTCACGACAATGCCGGGATCGACCGCGATCGTGTACTTCTCCACGACAATCGCGCCTGTGCTGGGAGTGACGGCGATCTGGCAAACACAGGCCCAGTAGGTTCCACTGCGCAGCATCAACGAAACGCCGCGGCCCCGCACGGGACTGGCTCCGGTCGATACGGCATTCGGGTGCGGAGACGGTCGCGTATCCCAACCAGAAGCGTCCCGCACTGCCTTCAGCACTTCGATAGCCCGTTCTTCTGTAGCGTGGTCGATGCGGAACTGCAGGGCATCCGCACCCGCGAGCGCCGCCGCCTCGCTGATCGCCAGCTCACGCGGATAGTTCTGTTGGAACTGTCCCGGCGTGCGCATGCTGTGGTCACGGAGACCGACAGCGAGAGGCGAGGCTTTCTGCCCGACCTGGAATGTCCCGTGGCCATTCTCAGCCAGGTTCGGAACCCCGGGGTATATCCAAGGATCTTCCAGACCGTTGACCGTGGAAGTTACGCTGTCAGAATGGACTTCGGGGGCAGACATTGTGGGCAAACCCGCGAGGATCGCGCCGATCGGCCGATCATCTTGCATGGCAGGCATATAGTGGTCGATCTGATATCCGCTCATCTTGCCTTTTTCATCGATCGCAAGCTGAACGTCGGAAAAAGAAACCGCCGATTGCGTGGACCACTGCATATCGTCGGCGCGCATCCACTGCACGCGCACCGGCCTGCCAACGGCTTGTGATAAGAGAACCGCCTCGTCTTCCGCGCCCGCGTTTCCGCCGTTCGATCTCCCGTAATGGCCGGGTCCGGGATACGAATGTACAACCACATGATCAGGCGTGGTGTGGAGCATGGTTGCGATTTCTCCCCGCAGCGCCTGCGGGTTTTGATTGTGCGTATAGATGTGCACTGTGCCATCAGCCTTGACCTCGGTAACCGCCATGGTCGGGCCAATCGGCGCGTGCTTCATGTAAGACAACTGATATGTGGCGGCAAAGTTCTTGTGCGCTGCGGCGAGCGCGGGCGCCACATCCCCTTTCGCGTTTTTGCTCTTCTCGACGGGGGCGGTAGTCCAATCAGACTGTTCTCTAAGGTGTTCGTAGAGTTTTGCGTTGCCCGGCAGGCCCTTCCACTCCGTCCACTTCGTCGCCCCGGCGACCTGCTCAGCCGCCTGGATCGCTTCCCACTCGGTGGGCGCGATCACGCCTATCAGATTGCCCTTCACGATGACTTGCGAGTTCGGAAACTTGCTCTTGTCCACGGCACCGGCGGACACGAGAGTCGAGCCCAGGGTCTTTGGATGCACTACGCGTGCGTGCAACATCCCCGGCAGGCGCACATCCGTCGCCCAGGTTTCCTTCGCAGCCACCTTCGAACTGATGATGGAATTCTTGAACGACTTGCCGATGACCGTGTACTCGCTGACGGGCTTCATCGGCGGATTGCCCTCGATGGACAAGCCAAAGATGCTGGTAAGGTCACCCTTCACAGGAATTGTCAGCTTCAACTGCTGATTCTTGACGAGGTCACCATACGAAACGCTCTTGCCGCCGCCCGAGACAATGCCGTCTTTGACCAAGAGTTTCTCCTTCGGCACTCCGAGTTTTTCAGATGCCAGGTCGAGCAGAGCCTGATGGGTATACGCCGCTGCCTTGCGGATGTTGGGTGTTCCGCGGCCAAGGAAATCGAAGGCGCCACTGCCGTCGGGTGTGCGATCCGTGTCTCCCGCCACAACCGTTGTGATCGCTTCGAAGGGCACGCTCAACTCCTCGGCGACGATCTGCCGGTAAGCAGTAAACGTTGAGCCTTGCCCGAAGTCGCTCTTCCCGGTGCGAATCAGGATCGTGTTGTCCGGATGAATCTCAACCCAGGAACTGGGCAGAGAGGGATCGAGCGTGTTCTTCATCGGGGCGGCCTTTGTGGTATCGCCTTTCAGACTTTCTGGACCAGCGAAACTGAACCCCACGACGAGGATGCCACCGGCTCTGATGAATTGACGGCGCGATAGCGTCGGCGCAAAAGCGTTGCCTGGTTTTTCGCTCATGGTTGCCATAGCCTACCTCCCTTTCGCCATGATGGTGGCGGCATGTTGTACGGCTTCAATGATCGCGACATAGGTTCCGCAGCGGCACAGATTCGGCGACGGTCCGGATGTGGTGAAAGCCTCTTTGATTTGCGTCAGGGACGGATGTGGATGGCTCTCGAGCAGCTCGGTCGCCTTGATCATCATCCCGTTCTGGCAAAAACCGCACTGCGGAGTCTGCTCTTCGATCCAGGCCTGCTGCACCGGGTGAAGCGTGCTTTTCGCTTCCTCTGCCGAGAGGCCTTTTTGCTTGGCCCATCTTGCGGGCAGGCCTTCGAGTGTGATGATTTCCTGGCCAGCGACGCTGGCGACCGGCGTGACGCACGACCGCGATTCCTTGCCGTCGACCAGAACGGCGCAGGCTCCGCACTGTGCGAGCCCGCAGCCAAACTGCGGACCGATTAGCTGGAGATCGTTGCGCAACACGTAAAGAAGAGGAGTGTCATCCGCTGCCGCGACCTCGCGCCGCACTCCATTCACATTGAGCGTGACCATAGAGAATTCCCTCCCTAGGGACCTTCGGAATTCGGATGCCTTTTGCGTAAACCGCTGCGTCTCTCGGACCCCAGCCTGCTTAGGCCAACATCTTAACTCGCCGCTACGTTCGCCCCACAATCCGCTGCACGATTGCGGACGATCAGCTGATCTGCGCCACAACCGCAACATCGAATTTCGAATAGTACTTCTTCACGTCGCCGGCCCCGTACTTAGCTCGGAATTTCTTCACCACCGACGAAACTTGCTTAGCATCAGTGACCGGAACAACTTTGAATTCGGCCTCGGCGTCCCCAGCCTTGATGCGAATCGACGGCTTCTTGCGCACGTTCTTGTACCACTGCGTGTCCGATCCCTTCACGGGCAGGAGATTGAGCTTGTCGTCCTCCGCTACGAACCAGACCGGGTTTGAGATGGTGCGTCCAGACTTTCTGCCGGTCACACTGATGTTGATTTCGCTAGCCCGTGAAAGGCGATCTTTTAAATCATCGTTGCGTTTTGCCATATCCACTCCTGTACAAAAGCCTGACTTGATCGCTCGCGGCTTTCAGTCCTTCGAGAGCACTTCCTTTGCGACCATGATGGCGCTCATGGCATTCGGCCAGCCCGAATAGAACCCGAGGTGCGTGATGACCTCAATCAACTCTTGCTTCTTGACTCCGTTCTGCACGGCAAAATTCAGGTGAAATCGCAACTGATCCGGACGGTTCATCGCAACCAGCGCCCGCACGGTTGCGAGACTGCGGTCGCGCTTGGAAAGCTCTGGACACTCCCAAATGTCGCCGAAAAGGACGCGATCCGTTAGCTCCACGAGTTTGGGGCGCGAAGTCTCCGATCATCTTCTGGGCTGCTGAGGGCTCTTTACTCATGCCTGGCTCCTTTCTGAGTATTGTTCGTCGCTGACCTTCTCCATCCAGTCGGTGCTCTTGCCATCGAGCTTTTCGACGATTGCGATGTGCGTCATCGCCGTAGACGGCGCGGCCCCATGCCAGTGCTTCTCACCCGGCGAGAACCAGACCACATCGCCAGGCCGGATTTCTTCAATCGGCCCGCCCCACCGCTGTGCCCGGCCGCAACCAGCTGTCACGGTGAGCGTCTGTCCGAGCGGTTGCGTATGCCATGCGGTGCGCGCACCGGGCTCAAAGGTGACGCTGCCTCCAAGAACACGCGCCGGATCGGGCGCGTCAAACAGTGGATCCACGCGCACGTTGCCCGTGAACCAATCCGCCCGTCCCTTGGTGGAAGGCTGCGAGCCAAATCTTTTAAAGTCCACCTCTCGATTCCTTTACTGCCTTGCTATTTGTTTTCTTTTCAAGGATGCTCGGTGTTTCTTCCCGCCTTGTGCGTGAACACAAAACTATTCGTGATTTGCTCGGCCGTCCTAGTAATGCTTCCAGGTAACTCTCCAGTATTCGTCTGGGTTCGTCGATTTCACAATAAGCTGTTTACCCGACAACTCGAATGAACGCGGTAATTCCTTACCGATTAGTGTCCGCACCAGCGCGCCTTCGACATGAAAAGTGAATGTGTGACTGCTTTCGTGGATCTCATACGAGCCAAAGGATGCCTCGTACCCGCCCTGCGAATACTGCTCGGGCCCAGCGGCGCTTTGTGCCTGCGGGTTGCGTTCCATGACTTGGACCGACATATGTCCGTCGCTGGTAAAGACAAGCAGCCCGGTCGAGTCGGCGCGGTGAATCTTTCCATCAGCCCCTAGCTCTTCGAGCCGAACCAGCCGCCATGCCCCGACAAAGTGCTCCCGGATGCTCCCATTCATACCGGGATCCTGGCTACCAGGCAACGCCATTGCCGTCAGCACCACAAACGCAGACACTACGCCGAACGCAAGCAGTTTTCTCATTTTCCGTTCCTCTTCGGTGCGCTCGTTCTCCGCTCAGAGGCCGGTCATCTTTTCAATGGCTTCCGGGTACCGCGCCCCTTCCACCGTGATCTTGGAAGCGGCGCTTTCGATCTCGCGCAGATCGTCGGGCGTCAGCCTCACTTCCAACGCACCGATGTTTTCTTCCAGGCGGTTGAGCTTCGTCGTGCCTGGAATCGGCGCAATCCACGGTTTCTGCGCCAGCAGCCAGGCCAGCGCGATCTGCGCCGGAGTCGCTTTCTTCTGCTGCGCGATCTTGCCGAGCAGATCAATCAGCGTTTGGTTGGCTTTGAGAGCATCCGGCGCAAAGCGCGGGAGCTTGCTGCGAAAATCGGTGCTGTCAAATTTCGCGTCTTCTTTGATCGCTCCCGTCAGGAATCCCTTGCCCAGCGGGCTGTACGGCACAAAACCAATCCCAAGTTCCTCGAGCATCGGGATCAACTCCTGCTCTGGCTTTCTCCACCACAGCGAGTATTCGCTCTGTACTGCAGTGACCGGCTGGACCGCGTGGGCTCGTCGAATCGTCTTTGGGGCGGCTTCCGACATCCCAAGATGCTTGACCTTGCCGGATTGAATCAGTTCCTTCACCGTACCGGCGACCTCTTCGATGGGCACATTCGGATCAACCCGGTGCTGATAATACAGATCGATGGTCTCGACTTTGAGTCGCTTGAGCGAGCCCTCGATTGCCCGCTTGATGTGTTCGGGCCGGCTGTTCACGGGAGGCGCTCCCGGGCGATTATCACTCCCACTCAGATCAAATCCGAACTTGGTGGCGACGACCACCTTGCCCCGGAACGGAGCGAGAGCTTCGCCAACCAACTCCTCGTTCAGGAACGGGCCGTACACCTCCGCAGTGTCAAAGAACGTGATGCCGCGGTCCACTGCGGCGTGAAGAAGATCGGTCATCTCCTTCTTGTCTTTAGGCGGGCCGTAGGAAAAACTCATCCCCATACAGCCGAGCCCAAGAGCCGACACTTCCAAGTTGCTTTTTCCAAGTTTGCGTTTCTGCATTGTTTCTCCTAAAAGGTCCGTCTGCCCAAAGCCAATGTAAGCTCCAAGCATAGTTCCCGGAACATTGGACCGCTTGCCTATTTCGATGAAGTTCTTGCCAGATTCTCCGAAGTCGCCAGCTTCGAGATTACAAGGGGGGTCGCCGCGATGGCGGGTTAACAGTTGTTGCGGGCGACAGCGGCATGAAAGGGCTTGTGTGCAGAAGATGACGTCTGCTACAGCGAAGATGAAACGACCGGCGTCATCGAGGACTCCGGCGAAACCTCGCACGCAATCCAACCGGTCGAGAGCACCCGCCCCGATCTTTGTGCTGGCCAACTCTTGCGAGCAGCAGAAAAACCGTAAGCTAAGGTTGCCACAGATTTGTGGCACCCTATTTAGTGTCTCGCGACGACCACGATCATAAAGCTCCCAGGCTTCGCCGTGGGACGACCCGTCGCTCCTGGTTTCTGTTCCTCAAACTCGAATGTAGGCAAATACGCCTTATGCGTCTCGGGATCAACGTCCATTGTCTTAGCCCCGACCGGAGTCGTCACGGTTTGCTGGATCTCGAATTTGCCCGGTGCAGTCTCCCCTGCAACCTGAAGCTTGCCGTCCCGGCAACTCGCGAACGCCTGATGACCGTCGAACTTCGTAGCATCGACGCCGGCAGTGATCGGCAAATCCGCGAGCACCTTGCCGTCGTCCGTGCTCATCACAATCAGCTTCTGCGGCTTTCGGCATCCGATAAACAATCTGTGCTTCTCGGTATCGATCGAAAGTCCCACCGGCGAGCCACCGGGAGCGACCGGCCAGTGCGCCAATACTTTCCTCGCCCTGAGGTCGACGACTGCGATTTGGTCCTTGTCTTCCAAATTGATATAGACCTTCCCAGCGCCGTCGGCGGCAAGGAACTCGGGTTTGCCACCCAAGTCAATGGGCGCATCGATCGATCCAGTCTTCGGATCAACGTCGGGCTTGAGCGTCATCAGCACTCCGTCGTCGCCTGAAACCACCAGCACGAGCCCACTGGCCTTGTCGAAAATGATGCCATCCGCATCGGGCCGCGCTTTGAGCGTTCCCAGAACAGCATTCGTCTTGAGATCGAAAATCACCACCGCGCCCTCGCCGTCGCTGATGAACCCTCGTCCGGCCTCGGGAACCAGCGCAACCCCATGGTTGTGCTTCTGGCCGGGAATGTCGCCGAGCGTCTTGCCCGTATCGGCATCGATGATCATCGTGTGCGTGCTTCGGGGAACGTAGAGCCGGTGATTCTTGGCGTCCAGGGTGATGTAGTCCATGCCGCCCTCACCGCCGACGTGAAAGGTGTTTTCGACCGCCCAAGTGCCCTGCGCGGCAACGCTGCCGCAAAGTGCGGACGTCCCCACAGCGATCAGGATGCCGGCAAATATATTCCGAGAGTGCATTGAGATCCTCCGATTAGTAGTGCGGCGCTTGTCCGCATCACCCTAGAGGATGAACATGAAAACTACCTGAAAGCGGGAGGAATGGGGTGGTAGTTTTCCGAATGCGGATGCAATTCGAAGTGAGACGTCCTCCTAGGGGGTGCTCGGCGGGAGGATTCGGCTAACGCTCATTCATCCTACAGTTAACCAGGCATTGGGTCCCGTCTGCGAGGTTGGGTCTAGTCCGCTCTTCCTTCGCCACCCCGATCGCACTGATCCCAGCCATTCTTCTCCAAAGACGTGGGCTCGCGCTTTGTGTGTTTCAACACATAGCATTCCTCGTGGACTGCTTGCCCGTCTTCGTCAGTCTTCGCACGCTCAAGTTGCAGCGGCTGGTTGCAGTAGGAGCATCGAAAGTCTTGTGAACTTGGCATAGGTGAGGTGCGGCGTAATTTAAATATGGGCGGGGGTGTTTGTCGGTACGATAGCGTACAAAATAGCGCGCCGATCAAGTCCTAGCGGGAGTTTACTGCGAGTTGAGTGAACGAGATTGTAAGCAGATATTTGTGAGGAAGTTAGAAGCATTGCGTCGTCTTACCCACGTTGGGTACTACGAAGCCATGGCAGCAAGGCCCAGAGTCTTGACCAAGGCTTGTTGGGCGAGAGACTGCTGCGAGAGCACATAGGCGGTGCGGGGCGGTCCCTTTTCGCCCTGAGGCGGGTAGAGCAGGACGAACTGTTTGATTTGCTCGAGTTCCTCGAGCAGTTGCTCGACCGACAGATCCGCCCACCCAGCTTTGGCCTGCTGGTGCACATACTGCAACAGGGAGATACCCAACATGGAGTAGAAGGCGTGGATGCGAATCTTGCGGTCGGTCCAGTGATACATGGGATCCCAGCCCAACCACTGTCCATCTTTCAAGCCTCGGAACACGCGCTCGATGGATTGTTGACCGCCGTAGCCGGCCACGACCTGTTCCGCGCTCCAATCCATGCGGTTGGTCAGCAGTACGGTGCGACCCAGGCGCTGATTGAGCAGTTGCGGGAGCGCCGCGGAGTCGAAGTCAAACTGTAAATGCCAACCACCGTCCTGCTCTTGCAGTTGATAGCGAATGAGTTCGGCCAGGAACGGAGCCGACAACCAACGTCGTATCTTGCGCTCGATCGCATCCTGTTTCCAGTGCGCCTTGGGTTTATTCAGCTCCTGGGCGAAACGGCGCAGCGACTGCAACACTCGGCTCAAGCTGGTGGTCAGACTGTGCAGTTGCTCGCCGGCAAACGATGCCGAGTACTTGACTACGCACAGATACTCTCGCCCATGCACCAGCATCTTCTCGACCCCGGCGCGCACTCCGGGTTGGGCGCTACTGCAGGCGGGTAATTGTTCCGTCGCTCGAGTGCGGAATTCCGGCGGCGCTTGATTCCAAGGCAAGGCCGAGATCCAGCCCACACCCGCTTCTTCCAAGGCTACGGTGTTGGCCAGCGCCGCCGAACCTTTATCCAACACCAGGGTTACGGTTTCGCGGGCTATCTGATTCTGATCCAGCATGCGGGTAATGCGCGTCAACGCCGTGGAAAACTCTTCCACGTCGGCTACGTTTCCGGGATATACGTGATGACATAAGCTCAAGCCATGCTCGCCATCGAGCACGTAGCTCAGACCGACTTGCCGCAGATTATGGCGGCCCTGCTTGTTGTGTCCGCGCTGGGCCAGTTGATTGCGCGTGTTGGTGCTGGCGATATAGGTGTAGAAGTTGGTGGTGTCGTAGGCCAGCAGACGACGACTCACCAGTTGTTTCTCTTTCCATACTCCCAGCAAACGCAACTGGGCTTGCTCCAAGGGATCGTCGGCCGGGGAGAGCGCTTCTGGGCCTTCCGGCAGGATCTGTTCAAACGCGTCCCAGAATGCTTGCGAAGTAAAGCGTTCGGGGGGAACTCCCAGAGCGTCGACAGGATGGAGGAGCGATACCAATCAGCAACTTCGGTTTTGGGGCCAGGCCGGCAAATGCGGTGGATGGCCGCCAGCAAGAGGTTTCCTCCTTTTCCACAGTCTTCCACACGAAAAAGTTTCAAAGGTGTAACGAACAACCTTGACCGAGGAAATAGAAAGCCGACAATGGAATCATGCGCCCGCACCAGACGCAATCCGAACTCGGCGGGAAGAAGGAGCAATGGAATGCCGCTAACTCCTTATTCGGCAATATTTTTCCCGCAAGTCCTTTCGATCCAATGATTTGCAGGGACCAGGAGAGATACAGCGTCGATAACTACAACAGAATCAATATTTTGACTCAGACGACGAAAAAAAAATGGAGTTACTCCCTTGCCGCTCTCTGCGCCAGGCCCAGGAACATGTGGGGGACAATCGCCTTCGGATGTCGCCAGGCGAAGCGCGGCGACCGACGTGAGAGGCTGAACCGGGACTGTTAAACTTTCATCTATTCAACCTGAAATGCTGCCCCAGAGTTTGCGCCCGCTGCTGCCGTACTTGAAACGCTACCGCTGGGGCTACGTCGCGGGCACGCTCTGCGTGTTCCTGACCAATGGCATCTGGATCCTCTTCCCGCTCGTGCTGGGCAAAGCCGCCGACGATCTGAATTCGGGCGTCACTCGGCACAAACTTCTGCTCTATGCCGGAATCCTGTTGGCTATTGCCACCACCAAGGGAATCTTCCAGTTCCTTACGCGCTGGATCGTAATCGGCGTCTCCCGCGACATCGAGTTCGACCTGCGCAACGATCTTTTTCAGCGACTCGAAAGCCTCTCGTATTCCTACTACCAGCGCCATCGCACCGGCGACATTATGGCGCGTGCCACCAATGACCTGAACGCGGTCCGCATGCTGCTCGGCCCCGCGATTATGTACTCGGCGAACACCATCGTCTACACCGCGGGCGCGCTGGCTTTCATGATCTTCATCAGTCCATGGCTCACGCTCTACACGTTCCTGCCGCTGCCTGCCGTCAGCGTTGTGATCCAGACCTTCGGCCGCCGCATTCACGAACGCTTCGAAAGAATTCAGGCTATGTTCTCCGACATCTCGGCGCGCGCACAGGAGAACTTTTCGGGAGCGCGTCTGATCCGCGCTTACGTGCAGGAGGAAGCCGAGATTCGCGCCTTCGAGGCCGAGAACCAGGAGTACATCCGCCGCAGTTTGAAACTCGTCCGCCTCATGGGCATGCTCTGGCCCACCCTCGAACTCATGCTGGGTTGCGCCGTCGTCCTGGTGTTGTGGCTGGGCGGACGGGAAGTCATCCACGGGCTCTCGCATGTGGCGCTCGTCACAAACCTGGGAAACTCACATCCGGCCATCACGACCACGCTGTCTCTCTCCGGATCGATGAGCGTCGGACAATTCGTTTCGTTCAGCACTTACATGATGCAACTCACCTGGCCGATCATCGCGCTGGGATGGGTCATCAACATTTTCCAGCGTGGCACAGCGTCACTAGTTCGCATCAACGAGATCATGAACGAGGAGCCTGAAATCAAAGACGCTCCCGGCGCGCAAGACCGCGAGATTGAAGGCGAGATCGAGTTTCGCGGGCTGAACTTCGGCTACAACGGCAAACCGGTTCTGCATGATCTGACCCTGCGCGTGCCCGCAGGCAGCAGCCTGGCGATCGTGGGTCCCACAGGCTCGGGCAAGACCACGCTGGTGAGTCTCATCCCGCGCATCTATGATGCCGAACCGGGAACCGTGTTGATCGATGGCCGCCCGATTCGCGAGTATTTGCTGGCATCGCTGCGCAAGAGTATCGGCTTCGTGCCGCAAGAGACCTTCCTGTTCAGCGAGCGCATCCGCGAGAACATTGCGCTCGGCGTCGACTCCGCCACCGATCAGGAGATCCACAACGCCGCCGAAGCGGCCAACATCGCGACGGACATTGAAGGCTTCCCGGAAGGCTACGACACGATGGTGGGCGAACGCGGCATTACGCTCTCCGGCGGACAGAAACAGCGCACCGCGATCGCCCGCGCCCTGATCCGAAATCCAAAGATCCTGATCCTCGACGACGCGCTCTCCAGCGTCGACACCCACACCGAAGACAAGATCCTCAACCACCTGCGCGATGTGATGCGCGGCCGGACCACGATCTTCATCTCGCACCGCGTGTCGACCGTCCGCAACGCCGACCGCATCGCCGTCCTCCACAGCGGATGCATTGTCGAACTCGGCACTCACGACGAACTTCTGGCCTTGAACGGCTACTACAGCGACCTCTATAACAAGCAATTGCTGGAAGAGGAACTGGCCGAAGTTTGAAAGGAAGTCTGCGAAGAACAGACATCAGCTTCTCTCGGAGAACGCGTCTAAACACAGCCGTTGACATTCTCTTGACAACGGATAGACTTCGGAAATCTAGACTGGGATGTGGGGCCCCCTTTACCTACCATGCGTCGGGTCAGCACGCAGGAAATCCTCGACTCAGACACTTGTCCGCCGGTCGAGGTAGAAGCTTCGCTACGGGATATTTGCCGCATCAACCGCTGGTTCGGGGGCGTCGCCACCACACGCAGCCTGATGGAGCGCGTCTCGGGCGGCACTGGGCGCAAGCACTTCTCTGTGTTGGAAGTTGCCGCGGGATTCGGTGAGGTGTCGAAGCTGGCGGGCCATCA
The DNA here is from genome assembly GCA_963710885.1 of uncultured Acidobacteriaceae bacterium. Lineage (GTDB taxonomy): Bacteria > Acidobacteriota > Terriglobia > Terriglobales > Acidobacteriaceae > Sulfotelmatobacter. The sequence continues at coordinate 29,018 of CAVQCF010000043.1, read as the reverse complement.
ACTCGCGAGTAAAGGGATCACGCTGGACGTGACGGACCTCGACCGTGCCCGAACTCATCTGCTCCGTGGGAACCGCGCCGTGGTTGCCGATGCGCTGGCACTGCCCTTTCAGGACAATACCTTCGACCTAGTCAGTTGTAGCCTGTTCGCCCATCACCTCGAACCCGACGAACTGGCGCGCTTTACCCATGAAGCGTTGCGCGTGACCCGCTGCGCTGTGCTGATCAACGATCTCGTCCGCCATCCGCTGCACGTGGCGCTGGTGTACGCCGGGTTCCCGCTGATGCGCAGCAATGTCTCGCGCTTCGATGGATTAGCGTCGGTGCGCCGCGCCTACGTTCCAAACGAGATGCGCCAAATTCTCAACTCAGGCGCAGAGCGCGCCACTCGAGTTGAAGTCTCACGCCACTTTCTGTTTCGCATGGGAGTGATCGCGTGGAAGAACCGTGACGGCACGAAGGCGCAGGCTGCGTAGCAGTTCCCCTCATCGAGCTTCGCTCGACAGACAGCCGAAGGCGGCTGTCCTCACATTGAACCTTTGAATCCTTCGGAACCTCAGCGGACGACGAGCACTTCTCTGACGTTATCGCGGGCGAGGAAGAACTTGATGGAGGCGAAGTCGCGGAATAGAGTTTCGATGTGGCGGTTGTTAAAGACGCGTTGCAAACGGAAGCCGTCAGTAATCGCGGTGTGGACCGCGCCGGTGGGTCCACGTCGCGCCTCGCGCTTCAGCACGATGCGTTGCATCTCAAGCACATCTTTTCCGACAATGTGGAAGCGATAACAGGGCGAATCGGGCCCGGCGTCTTTGGTGTGGAAGAACGCCAGCAGCATCCCTCCGGGCTTCAGTACGGACCACAGCCTGCCCATCACCGGACGCACCAAGCTTTCGTCCAGGTAGTCGGGCAGGTTCCAGCAGAGCACGACATCGAAATGCGCGGCGGGATAGACCAGGTTCTCGGCAAGAAAGCGCCGGCTATCGAGGATCACGTTACCCTGCTCGTCTTTTGTGACCAGACCGGGATCAGTCGAGGCGACCAGAAGATCTTCGCTATAGATCTTATGGCTTCGTTCGGTAAAGAAGCGGATATTCGTCGCCGAGGTAGAGCCGAGATCGAGAACGCACAGCGGATTATCCGATTCCCACACGCGGGCCAGTTCGCCGAGGCCGCTGGAACGCCGCGTGAGTTTTTGAGCGGCTTGGGGAGTCGCCGCCTCTGTCCCACCCGATGAGCCGCGAAAGAGCTTCATGAAATTCTGGGTCGTAGCCATCAAACCTGCAGTCGCTGGTCCGAGGGCACTGTTCCCCTCAGACTTTGAATCGACATCTAAAAGCAACACTTTAACTCAAGGTGCAGGGCTCGCGGGAGTTACTTTCCTGCCGCCTTGTCCGCCTTGCCCTGAATATCGACCTTGCCCTTCAGGTAGGCGCCTTCCTCGATCGAAATCCGCTGGGTCGAAATGTCCCCGGTAACTACGGCGGACTTACGCAGTTCGACACGGTCGCTGGCCTGCACGTTGCCCTCGAGTTTGCCTTGCACGACAACTCCCTTGGCATCGACCGTGGCCTTCACCGAGCCGTTGGGGCCGACCGTTAAGCTATTGTTCTTGAGCGCGATGCTGCCTTCGACCTGACCGTCTACATAAAGATCTTCGCTGCCCGACAATTCGCCCTTGATGACTACGGACTTGCCAATCTGCGCCAAATCTGCCGACAACGGAGCACTCATGGATGTTCTCCTTAAGGAAGCGGGATGCTGCAATACCAAAGTTTACTGGGAAGGCAGGGTACCGAAACGGCCGCGTCGCTGTCTCGACTATACCCAACTTCAAGAGCATGCGGCAAGGGAGGCACGGAAAAGGTGGACGAACCTGGCGCGGCAATCCTCCGGCGCTGTTGCTACACTGAATTCAAGATGGGGCGCACGGGCCAAATGCGAGTGACCGCAGTTCTGTTGCGCGAATTATGGGTAATGGCTGTGATCGCGTTTGCCCCGACGCTGTGGGCCCAGTCTCGGCAGTCCCCCGAGATGCCGGCCGCAGACCTGGTGCGGTCCACAGTTGCGAATGAAGTTGCGGCTGCGAACAACACCAAGACGAAACACATGTTTCGCTCTCGCCGGGAGACTCCCAGGGGATCGCAGACCCGACTCTATGTGGAGACCAACCAGGCGCTCGCCGCAATGACGATTGCCAGCAACGATCAAGCGCTAACTCCAGAAGAGGAACAGAAAGAGATCGGTCACCTGACGTGGTTGATCAATAATCCCGACCAACTTCGAAAGAAAGCTGCACGCGAAAAAGAAGACGAAGAGCGCACCCTGCGGATCGTAAGAGCCTTGCCCGATGCGTTTCTCTACGAGTACGCCGGCAAAGAAAACGGCGAACCAAGCATGGGCAGACTTGGAGATGAGCTGGTGAGGCTCACCTTTAAGCCGAATCCGGGTTACGTCCCACCGTCGCGTGTGGAGGAGGTATTGGCGGGCATGCAAGGTGATTTGCTCATCGACGTTGACGCGCACCGCCTGGCGCGCATCGATGGAACGCTCTTTCGGGAAGTGACGTTCGGTTGGGGCATCATCGGCCACCTCAACAAGGGTGGGCATTTCCTCGTGCGGCAAGCTGACTTGGGCTTGGGTGACGGCGCCTGGGGCATCACCGAGATAAGTTTGAGTGTCACCGGGAAGATTCTGCTGTTCAAGGGCCTGAGCATGGTGTCGGACGAAAAGCTAAGTGACTTCCGCAGCGTTCCCAGCGATTTGACATTTCCTCAAGCGATGACTCTGCTGAAGACGGAGCAGGAAAATCTGGCGCATAGCGTCCACTCGCCCGAGAACCCTGACTCGAAGAAGACTCCATAGGAGTTCTCCTCCCACTAACCTAGAATCACCGCTCTTCTGCAGCAAACACCGTAGAGGATACGAGGCTACACTCGCGACTCTCTTCGTTGTTTTGTTGTTTTGTTGCTTTGTTGCAACCTTCCTGCTTCGTTTTTGAACTAACCATACGATGAATCGCTTTGCGACGAGCTGCGGAGTAGTGAGTTTGTCCGGAGCATGTGCGATCGTGATCTGGATTGCAACATGCGCCAGCATTTCAGCGCAGACCACGAGCGTGCCTCATTCGAATCCAGTCGAACTCGTCCGCGCTGCCGTAACCAAGGAAGTCGCAGCCGCCCACGATACTGCCATCAAGTTCATGTTCCGCTCCCGCAAGCAGACTCCAAAAGGCTTGGAAAACAAGATCTACGTCGAATCGAATGAGGCCCTTGTAAGCAGGGTCGTTGGTCAGAACGACCAGCGATTGGAGCCCCATGACGAACGCGTCGAGGCCGACCAGTTGGCAGCGTTGGTAAACAATCCTGAGCAGCTCCTCAAGAAACAGGCCCGTGACCGTCAAGAGGTAGAACACACGTTGTGCATTTTGAAGGCTCTTCCCGACGCTTTCCACTTCGAGTACGCAGGCACAGAGGATAGCGCGAGTGGTCTGGGCAAGGTGGGAGACAAGCTGGTCCGATTGAAGTTCATGCCGAATCCATCGTATTCACCTCCAACTCGGGTCGAGCAAGTCCTCGAGGGTATGGAGGGATATTTACTGATTGACCCGAGGACAGAGCGATTGGCGAGAGTTGATGGGACCCTGTTCAAAGACGTCACTTTTGGGTGGGGAATCTTCGGGCGTCTCGACAAAGGTGGGCATTTCCGGGTTCAGAAAGCCGATGTCGGAGACGGATTCTGGGAGATCACGGAAATGAGCTTGAATTTCAATGGGAAGATCCTATTGATCAAGAACCTCAGCATCGTGTCCGACGAAGTATTCAGCGATTTCCAACGACTGCCTGACAACGTGCCGTTCGCTGAAGGGGTGGCGCTGTTGAAGAGCGAGCCGGTGAGCCTTGCACGCAACCATCACCCGATAGAGACTTCCCTGGTGAGGAAGGATCAGGGCAACTAATCGAGGCGCCACCGCGATTGTTCACGGCGGGGAGTTCAGGCTAGTAAGGTTTCTTTCCGCACCGTCAGCTTCTCGATCAGATCTTCTTTCACGCGGTAGCCCGTTCCCGGCCTGGTCGCTGATGGCGATCATTCCCTGCGGCGAGACTTCGACTTCAGGCTCGATGATGTCTTCCTTCCAATATCGCTTGGATGCGGAAACATCGCCCGGCAGGCTGAAATTTTCCAGCGTCGAAAGCGCGATGTTCTGGGCGCGTCCGATGCCGGTTTCGAGCATCCCGCCGCACCACACAGGAATGTTGTGGGCCTGGCAGAGATCGTGAATCTTCAGAGCCTCGGAGAATCCGCCGACGCGGCCGACTTTTACGTTGATGATGCGGCAGGCGTTCGGTTTCCGCGGCGAAGGCGGCGCTGCGCACGCTGACAATCGATTCGTCGAGGCAGATCGAGGTGCGCAGTTCTTTCTGCAGGCGCGCGTGGTAGTAGATGTCGTCATTCCATAGCGGCTGCTCGATCATCAGCAGATTGAACTGGTCGAACTTGCGCAGGTGCTCGACCTGGTCGAGCGTGTAGGCGGAATTGGCGTCGCAACTCAGAGTGATGTCGGCCCAGCGAGAACGGATGCGTTCGAGCACATTCACGTCCCAGCCGGGTTTGACTTTGACCTTGATGCGGCGGTAGCCGGCGGCCAGTTCGATCTGGATTTTTTCCAGCAGTTGCTCGATCGAATCCTGAATGCCAATCGAAACACCGCAGGGGATCTCGCGGCGCGTACCACCCAGCAGTTTCCACAAAGGCAGTTGCTTCTGCGCGGCCTCGGCATCCCAGAGCGCGTTTTCGAGTCGCGGCCTTGGCCATGCGGTGGGCGCGCACTTTGGCGAAGAGCGCCGGGCACTCGCGGGCGGAATCGATACGCTTGCCCAGCAGGGCCGGGATCAGATATTGCGTCAGCGTCGGCCAGGCGCTTTCGATCCACTCGCTGCTGTAGAAGGGATCTTCGCCGACGACGCTCTCGCCCCATCCGTCGGCGCCCTCGCTGTGCACGGTGACCAGAAGAATGCGGCGGCTGTAGGTGCGGCCGAAGCTCGTCTCGAAAAAGTGGACGAGCGGCATGTGAATTTCGCGGAGCGTGATGGCTTCGATTTTCATGATTCAAAGTTTCAAGGTTTCAGCGTTTCAAGGTTTCAGGGACACAGGGTCGATGTTTCAGAGGCTCTTAACCTTGAAACCCTGAAACTTTGAAACCTGTGTATCCTACTCTTCTGATGCGTACGACCATTTTTCGTCCCAGTGTCCCAGCAGGAATTTGCCGTTGCCTTGCGGCGTCGCGCTCGTAGCCCAGAACGGCGAGTCCGTGCGAGAAGGCCCTCAGGAACTGTTCCCGATTGCGCTCCTGCACCTGCTGGGCTTTGCTGCGAGTCTCGGGAGCGGCTTTCCACTCGTAAATCTGCGCCGGTACCTCGATGCTGGATTCGCTGACGATCGGCGGGTTTTTCCCCGTGGCCAGCAGCGTTTCCACCCGCTTCGACTTCAGCCACCACTCGGCGATCAGGCGGTCGCTGGGCAGGCCTCCCTGCAGCGGCGACGATGTGATCCCGTACTGATTGATGTTATAGCGGCGGACGATGGCGCCCAGTTTTTCAATGTTGAGGTAGGCATTCTTGATTTCCAGCGGATCGAAGGTCCACTCGATCAGTTCGATGCCGCGGGCGAGCGCGTCTTCGCGCTGCATCAGTTTCAGGCGACGGCCCAAGCCGCCGTTGCGATGGTCTTTTCGAACCGCCAGCATGTGGGAATGCAGGTAGACATGGCCGGTGCGGGTGCCGGGGACCGAGAGCGCGAAGCCGACCATGACATTGCCGTCGAACGCGCCCATGACCTGACCACCGACCTTGTCGGCGACCACGAACATGCGCAGCGGGACCAGCTCGGCGTCGGTAAAATTCCAGACTTCTTTCTGCAAAGCGACGCAGGCGTGAAAGTCCTCGATGCCGTGGCAGCGGCGCAGGACGACGGAGTCGGAGCTCACGCGGAGCGCTCCTCGGCCGATTTGTCCGTTTGGTGAGCTTTGGCCTGCTGCCAGAGCGATTCCAGCTCTTCCATGGAAGCCTGATCGGCGGAGCGTCCGGACTCATGGAGCCGGGCTTCCATCCATTGAAAGCGTCGCTTGAACTTGCGGTTGGTTTTACGCAGAGCGGATTCGGGATCGACCGAAAGATAGCGCGCAATGTTGACCAGCACAAAAAACAGGTCGCCGACTTCATCTTCAAGTCGCGCTTGAAGATCCTCCGGGACGGGAGTTCGTCCCGATCCGGCCATGCCGCGACCCTGAGGCCGCGGACCGGGCGCGGGAAATTCCTGGAGTTCCTCGCGCAGTTCGTTGGTCTCCTCGGTCAGCTTGTCGAACAAGCCTTCGACGTTCGGCCAGTCGAACCCGGTCTGCGCGGCCCGCGAACTCAGCTTGTGGGCCTCGAGCAGCGAAGGCATCGCGGAGGAGACACCGGCGAGGATAGAACTGCTTTTTCTCTAGTGAACTATCTCCTTCACTGCCAGCCGCTTGCCGCTTCTTCCTCTCTTCCACCTTGATGGCTTCCCAGTTGCGTTTCACTTCGGCGGAAGTGTCGGCCTTGACGTCGCCAAACACATGCGGATGGCGGTTGACGAGTTTGGCGGAGAGCCGGTCGAGCACGTCGTCGATGGAAAACGACGATTGCTCCTTCGCCATCTCGGCGTAGAAGAGCACCTGCAGAAGCAAGTCGCCGAGTTCGCCTGCGAGTTCCGGCCAGTCGCGATTGTCGATCGCCTCGAGGACTTCGTAGGTTTCTTCGAGCGTGTAGGGCTTGATGGAATCGAAAGTCTGTTCGCGGTCCCAGGGACAGCCGCCAGGGGCGCGGAGGCGCTCCATGATGGCGACAGCGCGCTCGAAACGTTCTCCTGTGGTGGACATGCGGCAACCAATGTAAATGACCGTCGAGGCAGGAGGCAATGCGCGGGAGCAGGTGAGCGGGACGCCCCTTCGGCAAGCTCAGAGCAGACTCCCACGACCCGCCGGGGCCTGCCCTGAGCGAAGCCGAAGGGACGGCGACGCTACTTGCCAACCGGGGGTCAGCAGACAGCATCCTAACGTGGCCAATCAATTCCCCGCTCATTTTGAAAAGGCGCATTTTATCCAAGCAAAACCTATTTGAAGGAGAAAGTGAAATGACGACTCGTACTCTTCCGGGAAAGAAAGTGGCAATTCTTGCGACCGACGGTTTTGAGCAGTCTGAATTGTTGGAACCGAGAAAAGCGGTCAATGAAGCCGGCGCGACCACGCAGGTGGTCTCACCGGCGGTTGCAAAAATAAAGGGATGGAACCACAAGGAGTGGGGTAACGAAGTTCCCGTGGATGTTTCCCTGACTCTGCGAAAGCAGAAGAATTCGACGCCTTGGTGCTACCGGGTGGGGTCATGAATCCCGACCAGCTGCGCATGAATCCGAAGCCGGTTGAGTTTGTGAAGCACTTCACGGAGGCAGGCAAGCCGGTGGCGGCGATTTGTCACGGCCCCTGGACTCTGATTGAAGCCGGCGCGGTTCGCGGCCGCACAATGACATCGTGGCCTTCTCAGAAGATACCGACCTGAACAATGCAGGGGCAACCTGGGTCAACCAGGAAGTCGTGAAGGAAAAGGGCCGGGTTACGAGCCCCAAACCCGACGATCTTCCTGCTTTCAACCGGGAGATGATTCGGCTGTTCGCCGAGGCCACTGAGTCGGAGGCGCTACGAAAGACAGCGTAATTCCGATTGTCGTAGTCATTAGCATTCACCCCGGCGAAAACGAGTTCGGGTCGGGGTGAATTTTGAAATACACAGGTTACTTTCGGCACGACGGTGCGTGGGAAGGTCGTGAACCGGCCGCGCGCAGTGTGGACTATGGTCATCTTCATCTTGGCCCCAATTGAGAGCACAATAAACTTAGGTGGAGGTGTCCGCTCTCGGGACGCGGCCCTCCGGAGCACCATTTCGGCACTCCCACATTTGATTTAAATACATGAGTTTAGCGACTAAACCTCGAGCCGCCGCTGGAATCACAGCACTTCCAGGTGGTGATTATCGGCGGCGGCATTAACGGCGTCGCCGTGGCGCGCGAATGCGCCCGCGCCGGCAAGCGCACACTGCTGGTCGAGCAAAACGATTTTGCCTCGGGCGTGACCAGCCGCTCGACCCGGATCATTCATGGCGGCCTGCGCTACCTCGAACACGGCGAGATCGACCTGGTGCGCGAATCGGTGCGCGAGCGCGAACGTCTGCTGCGCGAACGGTCGCACCTGGTGCATCCGGTTCACTTTCTGTTTCTGCTGAACGAACAGAGCCAGCGCAGCGCCATGAAAGTGCGCGCCGGCCTGTGGCTCTACCAGCGAATTCCCTGGCAGAAAATCTGCCGACCTCAGCGAGATGGAATTGAAGCGCGTCGAGCGCGCACTCGACGCCGGCCACAAGTGGTCCATTTTCAATTATGAAGATGCGCAGTGCGAGTTCCCCGAGCGCCTGGTCGCCGAGTGGATGATGGAAGCGGCCGAGGCGGGGGCCGTGGTCCGCAACCACTGCGAAGTGCTGGCGGTAAACGTGACGCAGGGCCGGGCCCGGGGAGTGCTGCTGCGCGACCGCATCACCGGGAAAGACGAGCGCGTCGAGGCGGGCTGGATCGTGAACTGTACCGGCCCCTGGGCCGACCGCATTTGCCAGCGCTCCACCGTCCGCACCAGCAAACCCATGCTGGGCGGGGTGCGGGGATCGCACATCGTTCTGCCGAGATTTCTCGGGTGCTCCCAGTGTGGCGCTCTACACCGAGGCTGCCGATGGTCGTCCCGTCTTCGTCTTGCCGTGGAATGATCAGATGCTGGTGGGCACGACTGAAGTGGCGGACACGGGCGATCCAGCGAAGACGGCGCCTTCCAACGAAGAAATCGAGTATCTACTGCGCACGGTGACGAAGCTATTTCCTAAAGCGAAGATTTCCGCGCATGACATCAAGTACGCCTTTGCGGGAGTTCGTCCTCTGCCGAACTCGCCGGGAATAAAGCGTCGGCGGTAACCCGACGGCATTTCCTCCACGACCACACGCCGGACGGCGCAGCGCGGCTGATTTCGGTGATTGGCGGAAAACTGACGACCGCCGCTTCGCTGGCGCGGGAATGTGCGCGCAAGATCGGGATTCCGGTTGCCGAGCCGACCATGATGGCGATGGGGCCCGGAAGTTCGCTCGATCCCATGCTCGATCAGGAAGTTATCGAGATCGCGCGCGCCGGGTCGGTCAGCGAAGAAACCGCCCGCGGATTGATGGAGTGGCACGGACCAGCGTGCCATGGACATTGCGCGCATGGCGCTGGTGAGTGCCGAACTGCGGGCGCCAATCTGTCCGCATTCGTCGCACATTGTGGCCGAAGTGGTTGAGGCCTATCGAAGAGAATTTGCCGTCAGCCTGGGCGACGTGCTGCTGCGCCGGGTGCCCGTGGCGCTGGGAGCGTGCTGGTCGGAATCCTGCAGTCGCGAGGCAGCGCTGCGCATCGGCGCGGTAATGGGCTGGAACGAGCAGGCCCTGGGAGAGAATCTGGAATCGTTTGAAACAGAGCGTACAGCGTTCCTGAAAAAGCCGTCGCGCGGCGGCGCCGCCCTGGAACTAGCGGCGGACTAGGACTACTCCATAGGTCCTAAGTGACCGACTTGTTCTCGAACTGCCGCAGCCCGAGCAGCAACAGAAGAACATCGAAGAAAAGCAGAGCGAGAATTACCGCCGTGATCGAGAGATGCTGGAACTGCGGAACCAACGTAGCGCGCATTCCTTCGCTCGCGTAGACGAGCGGATTGATCAGCACAAGTTTCTGCATGATCGGGAACTTGTCCAGGGCGCTCCACGGATAGTACGTACACCCGAAAAAGATCATCGGCGTCATCACCATGCTGAACATCAGGCCTATGTGCTGCTGATTGATGCTGCATCCCAAGGCGAGTCCTCCGCAGGAAGAAAAACCCGCGACCAGCAGGATGATCACGGCAAAGGTAAACGGATCGCCAATGCTGATCTGCACTCCGGGACGAAGCACGAGCCACGCCAGCGGGAGCACGACCAAACCCGCCACCAGTGCCTGCAGCATTCCGGCGATCACTTTTTCAATGGCGATCCAGCCGACGCTGATGGGAGCAAGCAGGCGGTCTTCGATTTCGCGGGTCCATTGAAATTCGGCGATGAGCGGCATGGCCACTGCCCAGACTCCGGTGAAAGTCATGCTGATCGCGATGATGCCGGGAAGCAGCAAGCTCTTGTATTCGGCCGGCATATAGCCGCTGCCCACCATTACCTTGCCGAAAATGAAAACGAACAGCAAAGGCTGGAGAAAGGTCTGCAACAGGAGTTGAATGGCATTGCGCCGTGCCACGTGAGCATCGCGCGCCAGCAGGGCGAAAAAAGTTTTCCAGTTCAATCGCGCAGGCTCCTTCCGGTGTGGTGCAGGAAAAGATTCTCCAGGCTAGGCTCGGAGATATGAACGTCCGACAGCTCCGCGCCCACACTCACCGCGACGTTTGCGATTTCAGGGATGAGCGAGCCGCCGCGGTCGGCGTAAATGTCAACCCCGGAGTGCTCGGCTGCGGGCCTTTCAGCAGTCTCTCCGGAGTTTATTAAGAAGCCTTTTGAGGCAGCATCCAACGCGCGAACCTCACGAACTCCCGCCAACGCTTGCAGACGCTGGAGCAGGTCCGGCCGTCTGATTGCCGAAGCGAAGCCGCAGCAGGAATCCTCCGGGGATCGAGGCCTTCAATTCCGCAGGCGTGCCGAGGGCAATCATGTGCCCGTGGTCGACGATGGCCAGGCGCTGGCACAGCGCATCAGCCTCCTCCATATTGTGGGTGGTGAGCAGAACCGTCTTCCCTGCCTGGTGATATTCGCGAATGATCTCCCACAACAGAATGCGGGTTTGCGGATCGAGCCCGGCGCTGGGTTCGTCGAGAAACAGAACTTGCGGATCGTGCATCATGGCGCGAGCGATGGAGAGCCGCTGCATCATGCCGCCGGAAAAGCCGCGCACCATCTGGTTGCCGCGCTCGGTGAGCTTGAACTTCTCGAGCAACGCATCGGCGCGTTCGTTTCTTAGCTTGGAGGCAATTCCGAAGTAGGCGCCGTGAAAAACGAGAATCTCGCGGGCGGTCAGAGAGAAATCCAGATTGGGACGCTGCGGCACCACGCCGATCAGACGCTTGACCTGCGCCTGTTCCTTCCAGACATCGTGATCGCCGATCCAGGCCTGGCCTGAGGTCGGGCGCACCCGCGTGGTCAGCACTCCGACCGTGGTCGATTTGCCCGCGCCGTTAGGACCGAGCAGGCCAAAGATCTCTCCAGGATGAACCTCCAGCGAAAGTCCGTCGAGCGCTGGGATTTGTGCTTTCGGCTGCTTCGACCCTTGGCATCGGCGCGTGCAATGAAGCCTCCGGCAGCGCCCAGCGGCGGAGCGGAGTTATAGACCTTACGCAGGTCCTGAGTTCGAACGCCAACGGCCATGCAGAGACATCCTCAATCGGAGAGAAGCTGAAGTTTCGGAAGTATATCGCAAGGCAGTGGCAGCGATCGACTCCAGCGCAGCACGCGAGAGGCGATGACAGGATGCCCCTTCGGCAAGCTCAGGGCAGGCTGGCGCTACGCGTGAGAGGTTACCAAAGATTGGCCGCGACCATGAGTCATCTTTGAATCGCATCTGGCCGACTCTACACTGGCGCGAGTGCGTCGGATTTCCCGGCCACAGGCGCTTTCGTCAATGTTGATTCCCATCAGGCACGAGAACATGGAGGCCCGACGCTGGCCCGTGGTCACGCTCGCATTGATTGCCGTCAATGTGGTGGTATTTCTGTTCACCATGTCGGCGATCGACGATGAGTCTCCACAACTGGGCGAAGTGAAGTCGCATATTATCCTGCTCGCGGCCGAGCATCCTGAGTTAAAGCTGCAGACCGAGTCGCAGCATCTGGTGGACAAGTTCAAGCAGAGCCATCCCGGCCAGTGGAAGCATGTACAGAGCCCCTACCGCGACATCATCGATGCCTACGACGCCAAGATCAAAATGATGGAGGAGTACCCGGCGAAGCTGCAGGACGAGATGGACTCGCTCAATGCCCAGTTCACGAGCCTCGCAAAGGTGTCGTTGACCGAGCAGTATGCTTTCGTGCCGGCGAATCCCACGGCAATCAGCTACCTGACGGCGAATTTTCTGCACGGCGGCTGGATGCACCTGATCGGCAATATGTGGTTCCTGTGGCTCGCGGGATTTGTGCTGGAAGACGCGTGGGGGCGCTGGGTGTATTCGGCCTTCTATTTGATTGCGGGCGCGGCGGCGCTGCAGTTTTATGCCTGGTCGAATCCGGGGAGCATCACCCCTACGCTTGGCGCCTCAGGTGCGGTGGCGGCGCTGATGGGAGCGTTCCTGGCTCGCTTCCCGAAGATGAAAGTCGAGATGGCGTGGCTGCTCGGGTTTCGCTTGTACCGCTTCTCAGCCGCGGCGTACTGGCTGCTGCCTCTTTGGTTGTTCGCTGAAATCTTCTACGGATCCCTCTTCGGGAACATGAGCGGCGTAGCGCACTGGGCACACGTGGGCGGATTCGTGTTTGGAGCGCTGGCGGCGCTGGCGATTCAACATTCCGGGCTCGAACACAAAGCCAACAAGGCAATCGAAGAGAAAGTTGGCTGGACCAATGATCAGGAACTCGAACAAGCAAGCGGCATGATGGAGCACGGGCAACTTTCCGACGCTCTGGCACTGCTGACCGACTTTATTGCCGCGAAACCGAACTCGCTCGATGCCTGGAATATGCTCAGGCAGATCCACACGCGGCAGAACAATACCAAGGAATATTTGGCAGCGACGGTCAAGACCTGTGCACTGCATGTGCGGGCGCACCAAGTCGAAGCTGCGTTTCAGGACTACGCCGAGTTCGTCGATTCTGGCGGTAGCAAGTTGCCGGCGTCGACCTGGCTCGAACTGTGCAAAGGTGCCGAAGAAATACAAGAGTTTGATCGCGCTTTCGACGAGTATCAGGCGCTTGCCAAGTCGTATCCTGGCGATCGGCAGGCGCTGACCGCTCATTTGAGTGCGGCCCGACTCTGCCTAAAGAAGCTGAATCGTCCCCAGGATGCGCTTGCGATATACCAGAGTGCGGCGGCGTCTCCGATTCCACATCTCGACTGGGAGGCCCATATCCAGTCGGGGATCAAGGAAGCGAAGGCTGCGATGTCCTCAGGAAAGGCGATGGCCGCCGGAGCGCAGTAACCCAGTCACGGTTCAAGAGATAGAAACAGGCCCGACTGAAATATGTCGGGCCTGTTCTATTGCAGCTGTTCCCAAGATGAAGTCGCATTACTACATGTTCATTTGCGCCGACATTCCTGAGTTCGAGTGCGATCTGAAGAACAGGAAGAAATTCGAAGGCGCTGCATAGCTCGGCCATCCCTAATGGCCACCAGCCCAACTCCGTTCTCGAAACGCGACAACGTCGGCTGCGAAGCCAGAGCGCGACCCTCGATCGGATCGCGATCCAGAAGTAGGTTTGTGAATCGGATCCTCGGGCAGGCGGGCTGAATCGTTGGCGTCCGGGTAGCCGCAGGCGATCGCAAACACTCGCTGCGCCACCAACTCGCGCAACGAATGATCGACCTTGCCCGCTTGCCGATCATCTCGAAGGCAGGAACTCAGTCTAGCCACCAACCCATAGTGGCGGCCTTCAGCAGCAGAGCGCCGCCGTCGGAACTCCCCTCGCGCTAATCGAACCGGGCAACGATTGGCTTGCGAAAAATTCCAGGGAACAACAAACACTGGGTTGTGCGATCGTCTGACATTAAGGAAGCCTTTTTGGTTGCTCAAACATTGTCTAGTCAACAGAGGAGGCTTCTTTTGTCTTCCGATCTCTTCACATTCACGAATAATACGGGCTAGAGTCTGATTCGGCTTGGATTGTGAAGATTCGGTGGTGGCAATTGCAGCTACAAAGGCCAACCACAGTGCTGGCCGGTTGACTAAGATCTTCATACTTCCTCCACAGAATGGTTTGAGAGCGCTCTGGGGGGAAGTACGGAGGCAGGTGGGAATTGGATTGGGGTGTCGAACGGTCTCGCAAAAAAGGGTAAGAGAACATGGGGAACATGCTCTCTTACCCGATCTTTGTGAAGTAGGAGTAACGCCTCCTGCGCCGGCACAGCTGAACGTCAGGCTTACTGTGTGACGTTCACCACTAGCGGAACGGTCTTGCTTCCTGCCGGCCCGCTCGATATGACGTTTAGCGTGAAGGTCTGCGGCGTCGTATTTGTTTGCATGGTGCTGCCGCCTCCGCAGCCGACTCCGAACAGCAGAATCAGCAGACCAAGCACAGCCAAAGTTCCATTGATGCGCCTCCGCCTGCCGAAGGGCAGCAACAGGACGCCACCCAAGAGGACCGTCGCGCTGACCGACCAGATGGCGCTGTTGCCCGCGTGGCTCAATAGCGCGCCGCCGGTTTTCACCGTCAGTGTGGTGACGGAGGGATTCACTCCATCCGGCGTCACACTCGATGGACTGAAGGAGCAGGTTACGTTCGTGGGCAGAGTTCCGCAGGAGAATTGCACGGTCTGCGAAAAGCCACCGAGTGGAATGAGGTTCAAGGTCGCCGTTCCGGACTGCCCGCTTGCAATATTCAAGGTTGCGGGAAGCGCCTGGAAGACATAGTCGGAGATGGCCTCGGTGATCGGGCTTGAAACCCCAGCGGTGGTAACGCCATCGCCCGGATAACTTGCCGTGAGGGTATGGGAACCGCCGGCCAGCGTTGTGGTGACGAAGACTGCGGTACCGGTAGCGTCCAGCGCTGCCGTGCCCAGGATTGTGGAGCCGTCCAGGAAGGTAACCGATCCAGTCGCCACGTGAAGTTGAGCATCGGAGGTTACAACCGCAGTCAAGGTGACTGGACTACCTGCCACCGCGGCGGTGGAGTCGGCGCTCAGCGAGACTCCCGCCGGCACATTGCTCGCAACCGGAAACTGATTGTAGATCGCGAATGACGGGTTCACGTTGCTGTCACCGCTATAGTCGACTCTGACAATGCGAATGCCCGCCGCCTTGAAGGTCACGGGGAAGGCGTAGGGTTCCCAACACTGGGTTGAGTCGGGAATTCCTGAGCCTATAACGACCGGAGTGCCAGACGTAATGTCGGTGACCGTGACTGTGCCAGTGTATGGCGCGCAAAAATTGATTAGGGCGATTTCTCCCCCCACCGTCACCGGAACGTTCGCCACCGGAGTGCCGTACGGGAAGAAGTCCCCAATCACTGAGTTTGCCTTGGCGATCGTGAAGTTGTAGGTATTGGACGAACTACTGCTGAAACTATTGTCGCCCGGATAACTGGCCACCACCTGATGCACCCCGACAGAGGATCCTGGCCGCAGATAGGAGATGGTGCTCGATTCGCTCGTGGTACTGGGAGTCCCGGTAAGTAGCGTCGAGTTCTCGCCGTAGTTCAACGTCATTGGACTTACAGTCAGGCCGTCGGCGAGATAGGTGGACACAGGTTGCCCGTCTTCCCGCAGAGAGACGGTGCCGCTCGGATACCCGTAACCAGAATTCCCCGCCACCAGAAAACCCAGAAGCAAGGGCTCGTCGTAGGTTACCGAAGCGGGAGTTATGTTGAACGATCCGCCGCCAATCGCGCCCAGATACATCTGACTGGTTTCGGGAGTCACGCTGACTTGCAGCGTGGTCGACGAGCTTGAGTTGTAGGTACCATCACCGCTGTAGCGCGCGGTCACATTATATGTGCCGCCGGGAACCTTCTCGGTCTTGATGGTGGTGGAACTGGAGGTCGCGCCCAGGTTGAGGTGGTTTGCGCCAGCGACGATCCTGTCGGTGCCAGTCGTAGAAGTCGCCGTGAGCGAAACTGTTCCGGTCGGAACCGCGCAGCCAGTTCCCGAACACTTGACGGTAGCTGTAAAGGTGATCGGCGTGCCGTGAACCACGGGGAAAGTCTGTCCGGCCGCGAGTTTCAGGGTGATGCTGGAAGAGAGGGTAGCGGAGGCTGCCTGCCAATTATTCACCAGGGCGTTGGCATCGAACGAACCCAGACCGGAAGCCTGGTCATAGCCTGTTCCCGCGTCGTAGCCAACGGTGTTTTGCCCATACTGATCGGGCACTTTGTTGTCGCCCTTGACGGTATCGTGAAAAACCCCAGGGGTGGCGGCTAACCGATAAAAAACGTAGTTAGCCATGCCTTGAGGTTGTCCTCCCAGCTTCTGATTAACGAGGGCCATGATCCCGGCTGCGGCTGGACTGGACGCGGACGTTCCGCCGAAGCTGTAGAAGTAGGGCCCAAAATCGCAGTTCCGATAAAGGCAAAGGAGATAACCATCGTGCCCGGCCGCAGTCAGCGAGAGATCGGGGAGATCGCGCATTCCGTCGCTGGGAACACCGGGTGCGGATTGCCAATCGGGTTTGGCGTACAAGGTGCTAACGCCGCCTCCGGCTGCCCACAGGAGCGGGTAATTTGGATCGGCACTGCTCTCGTTCCAAACTTTCTCGGGGATGTAGCCCAGCGCGGATGCCCCGGTGTTTGGGTCGTTGCTGTCAGACCAGTACGCGGATGGGTTGTCCGTATCGTCGAACTGCGTGCCGCCCACCGCCACGTTATAGGGCGTCGATGCGATTCCATTCACGGCCAAGCCGGTAGCATAGAGGCCAGCACCGGGCGAGTCACATCCGGCGCCGCCATTGTCGCCGGCGGAAACGAATGAGGTGATTCCCTCCGCAGCGGCCTGTTGCCAGAGCGAATTGTAAAAGCCGGTTGCGACCGTACCCATGTTCTGCTCGCACGAACCGTAACTGGTGCTCATCACCGGGGCTACATTGTGATCGACAATATAAGCAGCAGAAACGTCGACACCATCGGCAAAGTTGCTTTGCGAGACCACGAACATGATGGTCGCCATGGGTGCGACGGCTCCCGACCAGGTGACGTCAAGCGTAGCTTCTGGCAGATCGTTGAAGGTCAGGCCTGGATCATCCCCGTTGACGATGACTTGGGGAGGGTTCGCGGGAAGTCCCAGGATCGAACGGAAGTCGCTAATGTCCTGTGGGTCGATATTGCTGCGGCCAACGATAGCGATGGTCTGGCCCGTGCCGTCGATGCCGGCGTCGTACAGCGGCTGCAGGTTGTAAATTTTTGCGAAATCGGCCGGAGTCAAGTAGTGAGAGCCGTCGCTGAAACTGAACTGTCCGGGACTTTTCTTGAAGTAGACCTTGCCGCCCATGAACGCGTTCGGCGTGTGGGGATCGCTGTGCAACCGCACCACGCCCTTCACCACGGGTTGCAGCGCAGCGGGAATCTGGATGTCGGTGGAGTTAGCAATGAATGTCGTGTTCTTGTAGCTGTAAGTGTGCATCTGCGTCGCAAACGCATCTTCTACTTGTGACACGGTGCCGCTGAAAACGATGAAACGGCGGCTCTGGGAGACTTCGTGGACGGTTAATCCGCGCCCCTGCAGCCAGTGCTGGACTTGCGCGGCGTCGTAGTCAGACACACCATACAACTGGCCGAACTGCGCCGGGGTGAGCCATTTGTGGTACGAGGGCGAGGACGGATCGTGCAATGCCTTAACGAACATGGCCGCCTTCTGATCCTGTTCCGCGGTGGGCGCCAACTGCAGAATCATCCTGCCCAGATTCTGACCACCAGTCATGCGACCTGTCTCAGTACTCTTCGCGATTAGCGCTGGTGTTGTGCCATGCACTGTCACGCGCTCATTGTTGTTAACCACGCTCGCAATACGGGTTTGCGACAGGGCTGTCTGGCCAGACACTAAGCTCAGCAGCACCCACACGATTCCAGGGATACATCCGAACGACTTTCTTTGGCCCAAGGGAGATCTCCTTCGAAATTGGTGGAACTCAATGATCAGAAACTGGGATGGAACGGTTCGAAACTGCCCGGCAAATTAGTGCATGGGGACATGCACAGCCGAGAAACGAAACATGGCACGGACCGCAATGGCGATGAGAAACCCTTGCCGGAACTCGAGGAAAGGCATTCGAGCCGCGATGCTTGTGCAGGGGACGGGTCCGAGGTAATGGTTCAAGAGGGCCGGGATAGCGTGGTTACCGTTAGCTGCGCCGTTCGTCGTTGCAACTCTGGGAGAAGCTACGGACGAGGCACAGGCTAGGTATTTATACAGGGTTATGTATACGTCGTCTACAGAATAATTGATCCCTGCAATGGGGCGGTTTTAGCCTCCAGAATCGTCTTTGGGATTCGACATGGCAAGCGTACCGCAGAGCAGGCTGGTGTCATCGGAAATGATGCCGTTGACGCCATACCCTGCAAAACGCTGCATATCCGAGGCATCGTTGACCGTCCAGACGAAGACTTTCTTCCCTGCCCCCTTGATTTTGCGGATCAGCTCCGGGTCGGCCAGGTCGTAGTGTGGGATTACATACTGGACTGGCAGTTCGCTCCAGAGGCGAAGCTGGGTCTGGGACTCGCAGATCAGGCCGAGCGGAATTGCGGCGTCCAACGCGCGCACAGACTTCAGCGCTCCGGGCTGAAAGGATGAGACCACGAATCCATGCCGCGGCTTGTGGCGGAGGAAGAGATCAAGCACGATTCTCTCCAGCCCTTTAACCTTCAGCTCAATGTCAAGAAACGAATCGCGGTAACGCTGCAGCACGTCGCGCAAGCGGGGCAGTTGCGCGGCCTGCTTCGCGAGGGTGCGGGAAATGTCATAGCCGGAGAACTTGGCGTCGTGACAGACGACCGCCTCTTCGTCCTCGGTAAGGCGGACGTCAAACTCAAAGCCGTCGCAGCCGTCAGAAAGAGCCCGATCGAACGAGGCAATCGTATTTTCAGGAATCGATTGAACCGCACGGGCGCCGCGGTGACCGAGAAGAAGAGGACGGCTCATAGGCTGGACATCAATCGGAGTGAATCCAACGTGGCGAATCAATCAAGATCGAAATCTCGGATCGGCTTGCCGGTGTCGGGAGACTCTTTCGCCTTCTTCAAGGCCTCCTGGAACTTCTTTTCGAGGAGCGAGGAGGCGTTCTTCTGAGCTTCGACGGACTGCTGGAAGATGGACTCGCGGCGACTGTCCTGCTCGCGCATGGCTTTGGCTGCGGCCTCCATGTCGCTGAAGGTCTTCGGCTTCACGGCCGCGGTATGAGCGATGACCGCGTGCTCTTCGGTATCGATCTTGAGCACCGCACTGCAGCAAGGGCAGGTCACTTCGAAATTGGCTGACTTCTTCGCCATCTAAGCGAATCATACCGCAAAATCGCCCGCGGCGTGGCGCGGCCGTCGCTCGACTTTCTTAACGTCTCAGCTTGATGGGGAAGATGTGGAACAGGTTGAGCATTTCCCATCCAAGCAGAAAGATCGAAAGCAGCACAACCATCACGGCCATCAATTCCCCGAAGGAAAGACCGCGCTTGGTAGGCTCAAGACGCCGCGCTGCCAGACTGAGGATGTTGAGGGTGGCAAAGCCGAAGACAACTGCCCAGAGGATGTTGTAAGCGTCCTGTCGCGTAGCACGGTAGAACACGGCAACAGCCATGCCGAATAGAACGGCGGCGTAGAGACGCGCCATCACGTAGGCAGCAACGGCCGCCCGCGTGGTGCGGGTGAAACCGGCGATCAACGACACAGCAATAAGAGCCATTGGCGTAAAAGCAGGGCCCGAGGGCTTTAGTTCCCGGGCTCAGGCCGGGAATTGGAATATTACATCTTTTCGCGGTTCGGTTCACGGTGCCAGGCGACTCCGGCAACCTTGAAGTCAAGGGTCGCGCCGGATGTGGGCCCGTTGGGTAATATGGACTCATGGCGAAGTGCCGGTTCATTTTCTTCGACGTAGGCAATACCCTGCTATTTCCTAATCGTGCCCGTATGCTCGCACCCTTGCCTGAGGACCGCCATCCGACGCTTGCGACTTGGCAGGCTCTGGAGCGGCGCACCAAGCAGGAGTTTGATCAGGGCCTCATGGAGGGCAAGGTCGATCACGGCTTCTGGTGGACCTTTCACACCTGTCTGCTGCAGGGAATCAATGCGCTGGACGATGGAGTGCGGAATATGCTGGTCGAGAATACACAGAATTCCGCCAACTGGGACCAGATCCTACCCGGGACGCGCCAGGCTCTGGACCGAATCCGGGGGAAGTATGCGATTGCCGTGATCTCGAATGCCGACGGCAAGATTGACGCCGTTCTGCGCCGCAGCGGAATTGTAGACTGCTTTGCCAGCATCACTGACTCTGGGAATGTGGGACATGAGAAGCCGCATCCGGCGATCTTCGAGATAGCGTTGAGGGAGATGAAGGCCTCGCCAGCAGAAAGCCTGTATGTCGGCGACGTATATTCTGTCGACTACGTGGGCGCTCGGAAGGCGGGAATGCAGGCTGTGCTGTTCGATGTGGCAGGAGCATACCGCGAACGCGGGTTTCCGCGGGTTGAATCGCTGGCAGGGCTGGAAGGCTGGCTCAAGCAGTCTTGAAAGGTCGAGTTGGTGGTTTCGCAGAGCAGGCTCATCGCCTGGGCAGGGATGCTTCGACTGCGATTAAGCTTCGCCCTTCGCGAAGCTCAATCCTCGCTCAGCATGACGGGGACTTTGGAAGAGTTCAGGAGTAAGCATGTTCGATTCGACAAGATTTCTTCTCTTCTCGACGGCGGCAGTGTTGCTGGCGATCGCGCCCGGACCTGGAATGCTCTATGTTCTTGCGCGCAGCCTGGCGGGCGGAAAACGCGAGGGAGTGCTGTCAGCCTTCGGCACATTTCTTGGCGGGATGGTGCATGTTTTCGCGGCGGCGCTGGGGGTATCGATTGTGCTGGCGAAGTCGGCCGCGGCGTTCGCCACCGTGAAGTATGTGGGCGCTGCGTATTTGTGCTTCCTGGGCGTGCGTATGATTCTCGACGCGCGAAGAGACAACGCGCCCGAGCAGGAGATTTCACAAGACCTCAAACCAGCCCGCAATCCGCTGTGGCAGGGCGTAGCTACTGAAGCACTCAATCCCAAAACTGCCCTCTTCTTTCTGTCGTTCATTCCGCAGTTCGTGAACCGCGCCGGCGGGCATGTCTTCCTCCAATTCGTGGCGCTGGGAACGATGTCGGTGGTCATGAACACGAGCGCAGATTTGGTCGTGATCGCGCTGGCTGGGCCACTCGGAGAACGAATTCGTTCCTCAGCAACGTTCCGTCGCCGGCAGAGAACAGCCACCGGCGCGATCATGATTGGGTTGGGGACTTATCTGGCTACCAGCGAGGGAAAGTAGCATGCCATTTCTAATCGCCACGTCTATTGCCCGAAGACGCTCCTTCGCAGTTTTAGGTGTCTTCTGCAGTCTCGCTGGCCTGTGTTCGTCGATGGCGCAGGGTACTGCGCCGATGCCGAAGATCCAGGGAGAGAGTCTTGCAGCGCATACCGTGGTTTTGCCCGACGCGGTCGCTGGTAAGATCGCTATTCTCATCTTCGGGTTTACCAAGGCTTCGAAAGTTCCGACCAGCGCTTGGGCTGACAAGTTGCAGGCAGGTCTTGGGTCGCGGTCGGACTTGGAGCTTTATCAGTTGCCGGTGCTGGAAGATGTTCCGAGGCTTTTCCGGAGCATGGTGATTTCCGGGATCAAGAAAGGCGTGGCGGAGAATAAGCGGGATCATTTTGTGCCGATTCTGCTGGGCGAAGCAGAACTCAAGAAACTCGTTCGCTACAAAGAACCGGACGATGCGTATCTAATTATCCTCGGCGGTGATGGGAATATCGTCCAGCAAGTGCACGGCGCGCCCACTGACGAGAATTACCGTCAAGCGAAATCAGCGATCCAGCCGATGCTGAATCAGAGGTGAGAATCAAGGCGCAGGCCAGCCCCTACAGCTCCAGAATTTGGTGGTCGTGGCAGTCTGGTTGGATGGCGTCGTGCAGTTGCTGCAGGAATTCACGCCCGTAGCGCGCCAGGAAGTAGATGCCGCCGAAACCGCGCTCCTGCAAGCCTTTGTCGGGATAGAGCGCCTGACTCAGCGTCTCCGCATGGCGAGTCACGAGTTCGCTCTTGAGGGCCTTTGCGCGAGCGGCTTGGGTGTATAGGCGTTCCAGTTGGTGTTCGATTTTCGAGCGCGCCGTATCCGCGGCGTCAATCAAGGTGCGGTCAAGTTTCTCCAGCTTCTCTTTGACGGTAGATAGGTGCGAGTCCAGCGATCTCCTGGCAGCGTCGAAGGCAGCTTGCAGTTCTTCGGGCAATCCGCGCTCTGCCAGTTGACGGCGCAGCGCCTCCGGACCGGCGAATACGTCGGGCAAACTGATTCCATGTCGCTCGATCAGACGCTGCATCTTCGGTTCCACGATGGTGGCCGAAAAACGGGGAAGGATCGGCGTAACGCGGCCGAGCAGAGCCTCATAGACTGCTCCAGCTTGCGCGAAATAAGCGGTCTCGGCGGCGCCTCCGGTGTAGGCAAGCGTTGGCAGTAGATAGTCCTCGACGATCGGGCGCAAGAGAACATTCGGGCTGAAAAGCTCCGGGTTCGAACTGATGCGGTTGAGAAGTTCGGCTTGTGAAAGCTTTTCTGCCCCGGCATCGGAGCCGATCACAAATTCTGGCGTGCCGCCAGCGTCGCGGCGATGAATCGGGGTGCGTGCCCCGTGCTGCAGCACAAACAGGAGCACCGACGAAGCAGTGACCTTGACTTGTTGGTGATAGCCCGCGGCTTCGAGTACTTCACCGCGCTTCAGAAGCGCACCGGCCAGTTCGCCGGCGCGCTCAACCGCGGAACGATAGATGGGCTCGGCGACGCGATCGAGTTCAGCGTCAGAGGCATCGAGCAGGACCACGCCCCACTCGGCAAACACGCGGGCGTAGAAGCGAGCGAATGCCGTGCCCAGAGATTCGCCGGGGCGGTACGTCTCGCGCACGAATTGTACAGCCTCGGAATCGCCAAGCAACTTTGCGGCTTCTTCAACGACAGGTACGATTTCGTCGGCGAGGCGCACGGCACTGACAGGGGCACCGGGAAGATCGTGGCTCGTCGTGGTTAGCACTTGCAGAGTGCCGTCCGGCCCGGGGATCGACACGTGGTTCACCTCGGCCAGATCGTGGTCATAAGTGGCGAGCCAGAAAACGGGAACAGCATCGACTCCGGCAGCAGTGGCTTTTTCCGCGAGTTTGACTGCGGTCAACGCTTTATAGACGGCGAACATGGGTCCGCCGAAAAGGCCAACCTGCTGCCCGGTGACGACGCCCGCAGCGCCTTTACGCAAGCGCTCGAGATTGGCGAGGGTCCTCGGGGATGCGTCCCAGGATTTATTCTGGCGCTCAAGAATCGTGGTAACGCGCTCGCGGCGTGACGGATCGTAGGAAATCTTGGCAGCTTCATCCTTCAGCCACTCTGAGAAATGTGGGGGTCTCGGATAGAAGGGCTGTACGTTGGGAGCAAATGAAAGGAAGTCGGTAAACAACGGCGCAGTGTGAGGTATCCGGGAGAACGGGAGACAATGCGCCTTCACTAAGAGTTCTCCTGGCAACATCGATGGATTGCCGTTCGCATGGCCGCTGGTTGGACGTGTGAGATCATTTCAGGTCAACACTGCTAATCGACGCTTTCCATTATCGAACACGACCCCTAAACAGAGAAATCCGCAAGACCCGCGCCTTAATAGAGATGCCTGAAGAGACCGCAAGATGCAAGATAATGATGAGAATCGGCGAAAGGAAAGCATGAGCGCCGATCCGATGAACACGGGCCCACTGAAGATTGTTTTGCCCCTCACGCTGGAAGGCTCCGTCGTCCGGCTGGAACCGCTGCGCCGCGAGCATGCGAACCTGTTTTGGGAGGTGGCGAAGAATGATCTCGAAGACGTCTTCCGCTGGATTCCTTACTCCATGAAAACGCCGGAGGACTTTCGGCACTTGATCGACAAGGCATTTAAGGAGCAAGAGCATGGGGAATCGGTGGTGTTTGCCACGGTGGAGAAGGGTTCCGGCCGCGTCATCGGCAGCACGCGCTACATGAACATTGACCGCGTCAATCGCCGGGTCGAGATCGGGTCGACGTGGATCGCTCCGGACTGGCAACGCACGGGCGTGAATACCGAAGCAAAATACCTGATGCTGCAGCACGCGTTTGAAGTGTGGAAGTGCATGCGGGTGGAACTGAAGACCGATGCTCTTAACCAGAAATCCCGCAATGCGATTCTGCGCATCGGGGCCAAAGAAGAGGGCACGCTGCGCAGGCATCTGCTCACCTGGACGGGAAGAGTTCGCGACACCGTTTACTTCAGCATCCTCGACCACGAGTGGCCCGAGGTGAAGGCAAGGCTAGAAGGGATGCGCACGCTACGATGAAGCAGGGATTGTCCCGACTGTTTCCATATCTTCCGTTGTGGTAAGCCATTTGAAACGTTATGATGCGTGCGATTCCTGTGCGCACGATTGCCGCGCAGGAACATGCGGGAAGCAACCTGAAATTGGCGGAGGGCTCATGGAGGGCGCGCAGGTTATGTCGCTGATAATCGCTGTGATCGTTGGCGTTTTCGTGCTTGGGACCATCCTGAGCGGCTTTTTCCAGGTACATACCGCGGAGGCTGTTGTCGTACAGCGCATGGGCAAGTTCGAGCGCGTGGCAAGCGCGGGCATCAACTTCAAACTGCCGTGGCTGGACCAGATTGCGGGACGCATCGATCTGCGGGTGCAGCAACTCGCACTCGATGTGGAAACGAAAACCAAAGATAACGTGTTCGTGAAGATCCCCGTTTCGGTGCAGTATCACGTGATTCCCGACCATGTATATGAAGCGTTCTACAAGCTGGCGAATCCGCGGCAGCAGATATCGTCGTACGTGTTCAACGTAATCCTCGGCCACGTTCCCAAGATGAATCTGGACGACGCGTTTCTGCAGCAATCCGACATTGCGGTCGCAATCAAGCAGGGGCTCGACGACGTGATGAAGACCTACGGCTACGCCATTGACCAGGCACTGGTCACCGACATTCAGCCGGACGACAAAGTGAAAGCTGCGATGAACGAGATCAATGCGGCGCAACGGGAGCAGGTCGCGGCAACAGCGCGCGGCGAGGCGGAAAAGATCTTGAAGGTGAAGCAGGCCGAGGCGGAAGCCGAGAGCAAAGCGCTACAGGGCCAGGGCA
The DNA here is from genome assembly GCA_963710885.1 of uncultured Acidobacteriaceae bacterium. Lineage (GTDB taxonomy): Bacteria > Acidobacteriota > Terriglobia > Terriglobales > Acidobacteriaceae > Sulfotelmatobacter. Next base: position 3,917 of record CAVQCF010000043.1, on the reverse strand, counting down.
TCGCCAACCAGCGCAAGGCAATTATCGAAGGTCTGAAGGATTCGGTGGAAGCGTTCTCTAAAGCGGTGGAGGGATCAACACCGAAAGATGTGATGATGCTGGTCCTGGTCACACAGTATCTCGACACAATGAAGGAAATCGGGAGTAACGACAGAAGCAACACTATCCTGATGTCGCATTCGCCCGGAGCGGTCAGCGACTTGTATCGCCAGATGCAGGACGCGGTGCTGATTGGGCAGAAGATGGCGAATCCTGGGCCGTGACCGCTGCTGCTCGATCAAGTCTTCGAGATTCTCGGGCTTGATCTGAGCCCGGTCGAAAACGAAGGCGCACAAGCCATCTCGCTCGTTATGGCGTGGTGACGCAGACCAGACCGGCATCGGTGAGGAAAGTCCCATTGTTCGAGTCCCACCCATGAATGCCGAGAGACGGATTCCCGAAAACCAGGAAAAGAACGCCAGTTCCTGGAGGTGATAAGTGATGCCATTCTTGCCCACGATGCGTGGGGCGTCATTCTCGGTGAGCGGATCTCCGACCTCGAGATTGCCTTGGCGCCCCGCCACTTGCGGTGTGCCCCCATGCGGGAGTGCGGTTAATGATGAAGGGGTCATTCACCCACTCGGCGACTTCGTGCGAAGCAATTGCCGTATCGCTGGAGGAGGTCAGGAACAGGCCCTGACGTCGAAGTCAAACGGCGAGAAGGTCTGGAAGGTAATCGGACCTGCCGGAGTGATTGAATGGAAGCCGCCCACGCAGCGATTGTTGATGTTGGTCGGATCGCCAACCGGCATGCCTGCGTTGTAAAGCATGAACATTGGGAACGTACAGGGATTGACGTCCTTGCATTTTGCTAGTTCGCTGACTACCGCGGCGCGGAGAAAATCGATCTCCACAAGACTCTCGGGACCGCAAAGACCAAAGAACGGCTGGAAGGTATCCGTGTTGATTGACACGACCCTGGTCAGCGGGCACGTCGATCACCAAGGGGGCGAGCGTTACCGGCTTCAGGATAGTGTGATAGTTGTTTCGGTCGATCTGGCTCCAGAAGCTCGCGCGCTGGAACGCATCCACATACTGCGTGGCGCCAACATCGGTGCCCCCCGAAATTGAAATCAGCATTCTTGAAGATGGGCGATTGCAACATGACATCGCCAGGAAGGTTCACCGGCCCGGCGAAGCAGGCAGAGTCGGGCATAGTCGGATCGGACGTTCTGCTACCGCTGGTGGTAGCGATCGCGCCGGTGTTGGGGTCGAATGAGACGCCGAGAGTGTGGAACTGCAGGATGACAGGAATCAACTGCGCTCTGACGCTCACCTGGGCCGCGGAACCTCGGTTGGCGGGGGTCGCTCCGACGATCACGCCATCGTACAGGAACCCGTCTCGGGTGGAGACCACCTGGTAATTAAAAACCGGCAGCAGGTTCGCACCGGTGGCGCCGTTTACCGCTGCGCTGCCGGTAACTGTTCTTCGCACAGCATCGGCTGACATCGGGCGTTGCACGGAATTGGGGGATTGTGAAACGGCAGGCGGTGAGGAACAACGGCGTCTTGCGCCTGAGCAATGGTGAATGCGCTGAACCAACCGAGCGCGAGGGCAGCGGTCGGACTAAAGGCTTTTCGCATGGAATCTCCTTGAAATCGAGGAACTTCCCGGGGGTCTAGGCCTTGGACATAACAGTTGGTAGGTGGTACCACGTCACCGGCTTGCAGGGGACCGGCAACATTTGCGCAGGCACTTTACTTCAAGTCACATCCTGGTTGTCAATTGCGAATCGTCGCTTTTGGCTAATTTGACACCGTTTTTACGAAGCACCGCACTTCGAGCGGCTTTCGGCGACGGTCGTGCATCTAATGGCTAGTTGACTTCCCTTCTGGCAGTACCTAGATTGGAAGCGGATCTTTGCAGGGCCATCCCACCAGTGGGGGCGTCACGGCTTCGACGGAGATGCTTGCGGCCAAGAGGCATGCCGGGGTGCACACACCCGTAATCGTGGGCAAAATGATAATTGCCAATCAACAGATGGCATACGCAGCCTAACTAGTTTAGGCAGCCGTCCGAGGAGGCTTCGCCCGTGGGCCTCCGAAGGACGTCACACAGCGGGCTGCTCTTCTCGTCTACGTCTGGGGCGGGAGGCTAAGATCACAGGCTAGCGGAACGCGTTTCTTGTCGGTTCTGAGCGCGGGCCGCGAACGTCCCAGGGTAATGCCTGGGGCATGAACACGACTAAGCATGTAGTTCTCTTGACCAGTAACATTTTCGGACGCGGGTTCGACTCCCGCCGCCTCCACCAATAACTAGTTTATTATCAATATTTTACGGACACTTTTTAATTTCGCACAATAGCATTCTGCGTAGGCGGCTCTCCGCCGGGTTTCTCTCACGGTTTTCCTTCTCGCCGATTACGAACCAATCGAACGACCGATTATTCCTGGCAGGAATAGGTGGGGAGAAATGCATGCTCGGTTTTCGCACTGCCATTCTTGGACAGGATCTATTATAAGTTCCTGTTTGCGACGATCCACTCGGAACGAAATCTGCCACGATTCACAACAAAATCAAAAGAAGCGTGGAAATGGACTCGGGGGAACAGGCTGTGGTTCAGATCAGCTAGACGCTGGCGCGGGTGAGCCGCGCCGGATTCTCTCCCCGTGGGTGCCCGGTCATCCGGCTATTAGGCTCTTGTTGACATCCCGCGCTCTCGGAGATTCTCGGAGGACCGATTGCAATGTCCCTTCTCGTTACAAGTGCGTCAGGTGCCAGTGGGAACGGATTTGGTGCGCTGCTCGCCTTTGAATTGGACGGCAGTCTGCGCGGAACCTTTATTGATGACGATCGCATTGCCGATCCGCGTGGCCTTGCCGTCGATGCAAAGCAAAACTTACTGTTTCTCAACAGTGGAGACGATCGGGTGTTAGCGATCTCCTCGCATGGGCGCGTTGTTCGCGAGACTGGCCGGATTGAAGGCCTGAATCCCGGCGGTGGCAATTTCGGCCCGGATGGCCGATATTTCATTGGCTTGCGCAGCGCACGCACAATCGTCGCCTTGTCGACCAGTCTTGATGCTGCCGTAGAGCATGTGTTGCCGCCTCGCGTCGTCCCTTTTCCTCGAGGATTCGCTTTCGGTCATGATGGCCGGCTGTTCCTCGCCTCAGGAATCGGTCCGAACGGCCAAGGCGATAACAGGATAGTGGCCTTTACTCCAGGCACACCTATGCAGCCCTTTCGGCTGGTCGCGGATCCCGAACTGAGTCCGCTCGATCTCGCAATCGCGCCCAACGGCAACATCGTCGTCTCTAGCGAGCGTCCATTTGGCGCAGTGGACGCGGTGACGAGCGTTCGGGAATACGATACGACGGACGGTCACCTCGTCCGAGTTTTCTCCTCAAATGGAAAGGCCGAGTTCCGCAAACCGCGTGGGTTGCGCTTTACTCCCAATGGACTCCTCTACTGCGTCGCCCGCGACGAGGTTGTTGGCTTCGACTTTGCGAGTGGCGAATGCCTGGGGGCTATCGCACGATTGCCGCAGTTAAATGGACAAGCCTTAGCGTTCTTTCCGTACTGAGTCGACTGCTGAAATCGGGAAATGAAAATGTCCATACCAGCTGTGCTTTTTTCTAAGCTCACTAAGGCCGGGTTTTGCGGATTGTGGGGCGGCGGCGAAACTGGGATTGTGTTCGCCGCAAATCCCCTCAGAAGAATCGCTTTCTAAGAAGTCGGCGAAATTCATCAGCTTCGAGCTCTGCGCTAGAGTCTAAGGCTCCGTGTCTCCAGCTTCGTTGATGCATCAAGGTTGCAGTTGAGGGATATGCACTACCTAACCTGTTCGGCCGGGATCAAGCCCGTTTAAAGGAGATATTGAACGTTTCGGGCAAGAATTGGGGACAAGCTTCTTACGGCAGATGAACCGCGTGGAAGT
>CAVQCF010000042.1:0-383510 GCA_963710885.1 uncultured Acidobacteriaceae bacterium | reverse complement strand
CACGCTGACAGAATGGCACTCATGGCGCTCCGTATGCTGGAGGCGATCAGGCAATTCAACAAAGAGAAGGGAACGAATCTTCAGCTGCGCATCGGGATCAATTCCGGTCCGGTAGTGGCTGGCGTCATCGGCACAAGCAAGTTCATTTACGACCTCTGGGGCGATACAGTGAACCTCGCTAGTCGTATGGAATCGACAGGCGTGCCGGGTGAGATTCAAGTCACGCGGAGCGTGTACGAACGCTTGAAGGGCAAGTTTGAGTTCGAAAGCCGTGGCGCGATCCAGGTGAAAGGAAAAGGGGAGATCGACGCTTTTCTGTTGCACAGTCAGGTGCCAGCGGAAGAGGAGGTGGCCTCGTGAGAGTCAGAATCTTGGGCTCGTCGGTGGGGGACCCCGCCCCGCGCCAATACGTCAGCAGCTATCTCATCAACGAAACCATAGCGATCGACGCGGGCTGTCTGGGGTTGCATGGCACTCCCAATGAGCAGGAAACGATCCGGCACGTATTCCTTACACATTCACACTTCGACCATACCGCGACCCTGCCCATCTTCGTCGAGAATGGGTGGACGCTGGAGGGGGAATGCCCTCGGATCTATGGTAGTTCGGAGACTTTGGATGCTGTGCAGCGGCACATCTTCAACGATGTGATGTGGCCGGATTTCGTCGCTCTCTCCAGGAAGATGCATCCTTTCCTGCGCTTGTGCCCCCTTGACACCGAACTGCCGGTGGAAGCCGACGGTCTCTGCATCACACCAGTTCGCCTCAACCACGTGGTCCCAACTTTCGGTTACGTCATCACCGACGAGCAGAATGCAGTCATCGTTGCTGGCGATACCGCCCCAACCGAACGGTTGTGGGAAGTCGCGCACAAGACCGCCGGCCTCAGGGCAGTGTTCTTGGAGGCGTGTTTCCCGAATTCGATGAAGCGCATAGCAGAGGCATCCTTTCACCTCACCCCCGAGATGTTTGCCAGGGAAGTAGCAAGATGCCGCCCGGCATCAAGGTTGTTGTAACACACATCAAGGTGCGTTACCACGATGAGGTTGTCCGAGAGTTACACGCCTTGGGACTTCCCCACGTGGAAATCGGCGACTGCGAGAAGGAATACGACTTCCCGGAAATGGTCACCGGCAGCTCGTTGACTGCCGCGTGAGGAGCGGCGTGGCGCATGAGAATCAGGACATGAGATGTCATCGTTCGGCTCCTTTGTTGCGCCACTCAGAGGAGTTTGCCATGAGATCTCCGAATCGCGACGATTTCGGAAAAGGGCAATCAAAATCTCGACACCAAAGTGATTGCCGCGCCATCGGATACCGAGACGCGGCATCACAACGAATGATCGTCGGTCCCGGAGTCGCGGTGGATGTGTACGACTGCACGAATGAGAGGCCGCACGTCACCTTTCGCTTCGACGAATACGACCTTAAGACCGGCGAGAAGATCGGAACCAACCGCCCCGGATAAACACCGTATCCACCGAACAACCACATGGTGCCGCTGGAATCAGTCCGACTCGTGGCACCATGTCTTCGCGAAGGAGTATTTCCTGGTGCACTGATCCCAATAGTTCCGTAGACACCGTAAGCAAGTTTGAGATGTGTTTTGGCGTCGTGTCTTGCGTGTCCGGCCCGTCGATCCATACTCTGCGCTCGGCAAAGTCTCGCACTTGCCGGCGGGGACGCATCCATCGCGAAAGACATAAGTAGCGGACCACTTCCCTGGTCCGAAAGAACCAAAGAACGGCCTCCGAATGTCCCCGGCGGAAAACTCATCGGGGAAAGCAAAACGAGTTTTCCCGGAGCGGGAGCGCCGTGCGGACATCGCAGATTTGCACATTTTTTTTCGTTCAATGGCTCTGATTTGTCGTTTTTGGGGCATCTCGTTCGTCTATAGAGTGAATGGGCAAAAGTACGCGGGAACAAAATGGACCAATGTAGGGTTCTGCAAGAAAACCGGCCCCACGCAACCACCGCCTGCCCGTCACACGAGGGAGTCATGTCATTACACATCAAGATCGAGCAAGCAGCCGATGTGGCTGTACTGCAGTGCGTTGGAAGACTTGTGCGCGGCGAGGCGCTCCATTTTCTCAAACAGGCGGTGATTAGCCTGAAACAGCCGCGAATTGTTGTGCTTGACTTGTCAGGGATGGAGACGGTCGACGGCGGCGGGCTCGGTATGTTGGTATTCCTGCACCGCTGGACTCGAGAGAACGCAATTCAGCTGAAGCTTGTTAATCCATCCGGCTTTGTGCGCTATGTGTTGGAATGCACTCGGCTGACGCGCGTGCTCACTATTTCGTCAGTGGACGACGCGGTAGAGATCCTTGCCTCCTCGGAGAGCACGATCGAGAATAGAAACTGGGCAGCTGCATAGTCGATCCTTCGAATGCTCGACAGCTTGCGCGGGGACGACGGCGTTCTTGACGTAGCATTGATTTCGACAACTGAAGAAACCGCGCGGGCTTGTGCGGACGAAGCAACGCGGAAAAGGGAAGACGGGACAATGTTTAGTTGGCGCAGATACGCGGCACGGACGGCCCGGGATTCTCCATCGCATTCAGGCCAGACTCCAAAGCCCCTTTTTCTTTCAGCTCGCGCTCTAGCATCAACTTCGCCACCCGGTCCCCATTCTCCGGCTTGTCGCGCCGTACCTGCATCAGATTGTCGACCACAACCGCCAACGGGAACTCAATGATTATGTCCAGCTCTCGGTCGACCTCCATGACATGCAATCCCTCTTCGCGCGACCTTCCCTCTGCCACATAGCGGTTAGCATCCCGGCCCTCTTTCAGTCCAGTCTGGAGCAGGTCGATTGCATGTTGGTGGTACAACGACGACAATCGACGTCGCGCAATCACCTTCTGAACCAACTCCTGCGGACCATAGGTGAGACCGTCCTCCCACACCACTGCGGCAACGCCCGGCTGTGCGTCCTCCCGGCCCAGATTGTGTGAAACGTAGTGCATCGTGCTGAGATTTTCAGGGATCCGCGAGAAAAGTGCTGCTGTGCGGATTAGCGCGTCAACCACCTGAAACCTGTGCTCGACTCCACCTTGCCGTCCATCCGCCACAGGCGTGATCTCCTTCCACGTAAGCGGTGAGTGGCACTTGATACTGATTTGTCAGAATGAAGCGCGTCCCGTCTTTTCGATCGCGCTCAACTTCAACATGAAACGGCGGGCGGCTAAAGACTCCCATATTTCGGGGAGGCGAATGAGGCGGGACCTTTGCGGCTTCGCAGGGCTTTGTCTGACCCGTTGCGTATGACCAAGGCGAAAAACTCATGGCCACGATTAGGGCAAAAGGAGAAGGAACGCATATTCACCTTATTGAGAATGTTTCACTCCTCATTGGGCATGTCAATTGGCGAAAATCCCCGTTACGCTGTGCCCGGGTAAACCGGCATGAAGTAGAGGATGCAAGAGCCTTACGAGAAAGGAGTAGCGATCCGTCTCGGCCTCGAGTCTTGCGCTGCTACCGCGAGGGACCCAGTGAAGCGTAGACAGAGGATAGGCGGGGTGGGTCAGCTCCGGCATGTCCAGTGCCACGGCTTGCAACTGGTTCATGATCCGCGTACGCGCCTGCACCAAGCGGTGCCGATGCCACAGCAGTTGCCGCAGATCGCGTTTCTCCCCAGCCTGCCGAAGCGTTAGCGCGGATCGTCCTTTTTGGGATTCATCACAGGACGCGGAATCAGTTTCGTCGCAGCCATTGGGCGACCGCACGCACGTGCCGATACGGAACGACGAAACGTCGCCCCTCACAGGCGAAGGCCGGACTCCTGATCGGGAATCGCTTCCTGATTTGCCCGCGACTCCAGCCACGGTCGGAACAGAGACGCAAAGCAATGGCGGTTCTTGCGTTACTTTTTCGACAGGAGATAAAGGTCGAACTGTCCGCCGGGACGGACGTAGACGATTTTGGAGAGGTCGCGGGCAATATCGTAAGAGTTGCCGCCGTAGCGCTGGGCAAAGGCGAAGGGCAGCTTCAATACGGTTTGGGACCTGCCCGTAACCTTGCCGTCGAGCCAGGGCAATCGATACAGCGTCACTTCGCCGCGCGTCGAGAGGGTGTAGAGATAGACTTTCCATCGCTGCTGATCCGGGGCAGGAAAGTCACGACGTTGGGTTCGAGTGGGGTGCACTTCTTGTCGGCGACGGAGAGTTCGAAGATGCCCGGCTTGTCTCCGTACATCATCGACATGAGCAAGTACTTTCCATCCGAAGACGAGTCCATGGCAAATCCACAATCTTCGGAGAAAAGTTCTGCCGAGGAACCGTCGGGGCTGAGTCTCCAGGTCTGCAATGGGTAGGGATTCTGCCGATGCTGATTGCCGGTTATATACAGTTCCTTTCCGGTTCGCGTCCAAGCTATGGATTCAGAGTTGCCGAGGGAATGTGGGAGCTGACGCGGGTGGCTACCATCCGCGTTGACCACGAAATTTTCATCTGCATCGCGCACCGTATTGGTGAAGGTTAAGGAAGCTCTGAGCAACCATCGATTTTGGAGGCAAGGAATTTCAGGGTCTGCACAGGTCACGAACTGCCCCCGTATTGCTTACGGCCTTACCGAACCCGCTATTTACGCGAGGTCCAGAGACACTACGCCCTCGCGACTGCCAGTCTTCTGCGGTGCAGGTACAGGTTCACGAGCGCAAAGCTGGCGCACAGTCGATGATGGTTCTTCTTAATCCCACGGTATCTCACCTTCTCGAAGCCGAAGATGCGCTTCAAAATCCGGAACGGATGTTCCACCTTCGCTCGCACTCTGGCCTTCACCCGGTTCTTGGCCTTCTGTAACTCGTCGACAAAGTTCTTGAATTGCACTCTCCGGCTGGTCATATCTTGCGCTCGCGGAGCCGCCTGCCGGATGGCTTCTCCCTGTCCCTGATATCCGCCGTCGCCCCACACCTTGCGCTCTTCCCCGTGCAACAGATCGGGCAGCATGTGCTTGTCTGCCACCGAAGCCGCCGACGTGCACACCGAATGCACATGGCCTTGCTTGGAGTCCACTCCGATGTGTGCCTTCAGCCCGAAGTACCACTGCTTCCCCTTGCGCGTCTGATGCATCTCCGGATCGCGCTCTCCGCTCCGGTTCTTGGTCGACGAGGGCGCGTGAATAATGGTCGCGTCCACGATCGTCCCCGTGGTGATGCGGATGCCGCGGCTCTCCAGATATTGGTTCACCGCGTTCAGCATCGCCCCGCCCAGTTCGTGTTTCTCCAACAGGTGACGGAACTGAAGGATGGTGCTCTCGTCCGGCACCGGCGCCCGCCCCAGATCGATGCCCACAAAGTGCCGTAGCACCGGCGATTCATACAGCGCATCCTCCGCGCCGGGATCGCTCAAGTTGAACCACTGCTGCAGAAAGTACACCCGCAACATGATGCTCAGGCCCAACACAGGCCATCCCTCTCTCCCTTTGGTTCGTGCGGTTCCACCAGCACCTGTAACTCCGCCCCCGGCACGATCTGCTCCATCTCTTCAGAAATCGCTCCCGCCTCGTCTTCCGTTCGTACTTCTCGAAACCCTATTCTGCGCCACAAAGCTGCTGTCGCATCCGCCTTTTCACCTCGACTTACACCCTACCCGCTTCCCTGTGGATCGGGGAGTTCTTCAAAAGTTCCTTAATTGAGTGCTATCCGGGGACCAGTCTCCCGTAGAGAGGGCGTCTTTGGAGGCATTGATCCTGATCTTATTCTTGCCGTTCACGTCCGACACCCACAGTTCAGCGCGAGAAACGTCAGGCTGGGTTACGTATGCGACGCGCTTGCCGTCGGGCGAAAGCGTTGGCTGCGTCGCCAGGTCCTCGACAATATCGGTCGAAATCTTTGTGCGCGGGTCGTAAACTGAGAGGTATCCCGACTCCCTGCCATTGACGAAGAAGACCCCCTTTCCGGCCGGATCCTTCATCGCGAAGTAATCGGGACCGGGCCCCGAAGTCAGCTGAATGTAAGTTTTGTCGTCGAGGCCGTATTCCCATAGATTGATAATGCCGTTCACTTCGCGATGGAAAAGCAGTGTCTTTCCCGGATCTCCCCAATTTACCGATCCTGGGGACCCGGAGAGCTCGCCGATATTCGTGGCTTTACGGGTTGCAATATTCCAGCGGTACAATCGAACGGTACCTTGGGGATCTTTGTCTTTGATTCCGAGGAGAAGTAGGTCGCCACCGTCAGGAAACACAAGTTGTCCGAGCAGGTCTACGCCAAGCTCCTTAGCCCCCAGAATGATCTTCCCGCCAACACCATCAGCTGGCGATTGCATCAGGTCATTCGTGTGCGGCTGAAAGTAGAACAGGCTCTTGCCGTCAGGAGAGGGTTGGAGGTTGTAACCCTGCAGAAGGCGAGTGGGAGTTCCCCCCAAGGTAGGCATCGCCCAGATTTCTTCTCCCGCACCAAGTTCGCGCTGATAGTAGATTTGGGTTCCATCGGCGGAAAAACTATCGAGGTACTTGCTGCCCTCGTCGCTGGTAAGCTGTAAAGGGTCGCCTCCAGAAGTGAGCATCACAAAGACCTGCTCGTAACCCTGAAAATACGAAGTGAAAGCCACCGTGTGTCCATCCGGGGAAAGAATGGCTTGCGAGATCGGCTTGTGCCAGTGGCTGATCTGGGTGATCTTTCTCGGAGCAGACGGCCCATGATTGGCGAAAAGCTGAAAGATGCCGTAGCCCGCTAATGATAGAAGTAGAAAAACCGCAGCGACCAGGCCTGCCACTTTGCCCTTGTTGCGCGAGGCTGTCTCCGCGATGACAGAGCCACTCGGGCGCTGAAACCCCGATTGTTGAGTGCTCGATTGCTGAACCGGGGGCGTGCCGGGCTGCCTGTAGCTGCGGGCGTACAGGAAGGTAAAGACGGCGTCGCTTGGTGCTCGGCAATCTGGTGCTCAATCCGTTCCGACGATGATGCCGTGCTGGCCGTTCGAGCGCTGGTGCCGGAGCCCGTGTCCCGCTTCAAGCGCTTCAGATCGCTGTGTATGTCGGCGGCGTGCTGGTACCGGAGGTCGCGATCTTTTTCGAGCGCCTTGCCGATAATGCGTTCCAATTCCGAAGGCACTTCCGGATTGAGCCGAACTGGCGGCAGCACCGCTCGGTTGAGGATGCCTTCGAAGATTACGCCGGTCGTATCCCCGCGAAACGGAAGCGCCCCGGTGCACATCTCGTAGAGCACCGCACCGAATGAGAAAAGGTCGCTGCGGGCATCCAGATCTTTTCCGCGCACCTGCTCCGGCGACATATAGGCGACTGTGCCTAGCGCCATTCCTGGACTCGTAAGGTGGTCCTCCTCGACCGCCAAGGTCGCCGTATTCTCCGATCCGCTCTCAAGGGACGCAGGCGTCACTTTAGCCAATCCGAAGTCGAGAATCTTGGCATGGCCGCGCTTGGTGACGAAGATGTTTGCCGGTTTGATATCGCGATGTACGATCCCGGCAGAGTGCGCTGCATCGAGCGCGTCGGCAATCTCAATTCCCAGTGACAGCACGGTTTCGGTGTCCAGAGGTTTCGCCCCAATGCGATGCTTCAGCGTCACGCCATCGAGAAATTCCATGACGATGAAGGGCCGATGGTCCTGCTGGCCGATTTCATAAATTGTACAGATGTTGGGATGGTTCAAAGCGGAAGCCGCCTGCGCCTCGCGCTGAAAGCGGGCCAGGGCCTGCGGATCCTTAACTACGTCGTCGGGAAGAAACTTAAGCGCGACAAACCGGTGTAGAGTCAGGTCTTCGGCTTTGTACACCACACCCATCCCGCCGCCGCCGAGCTTTTCGAGGACGCGATAGTGCGAGATGGTTTGGCCGATCATTACTGGACTGTCCGGTTTTCAGGTCGCTTCATATTAAGGATGGGGCATCCTCTAGTCAACGAACCACGGCTCTGACACGATCGAATCGAACTCGAGCAACTTGCTCCTGGGCTGGGTCCCCGTGGAAGCGGCGAGCCTATTCCCGGTTCGTCGGCCTCACGAGAGTGATTGGTTGAGGCTACATCGTGCGCAGCCGCTGCCCAATTGCTCGCGGATCAAACCTGACGCACGTGCCGATGCGGAACGACGGAATCGTGACGGCCTTCGCTTTTGGAGAGCCAGCGCGACAGGACAGACAGTACCGACCAACTTCGCGCGCGTCTCCCAGCACCGATCTCGTGAAATCTCCTACAAGCAGAAATCTGGCCCAAGCGTGCGATAGTAACGCCGCATACAAGGGCTTGTCTGCGCTGCCAGTTGCCGGTTTTGGCCTGTAGTCCCGGTCGCCGGCTTATTTGGCAACTACTGGAACTCGCGGTAAGCACCAAATCGGGCGAGGCGATCTTCTCCAAGGACCTGAGGAACCGGATCGCAGGGCTCTCCCAGCTTTTCACATATTTGCCGCCACATACCAGTACGGGTATAGGTCTGATGTACTTTCTGGAATGGAACGGACAAGAGTAGTTGCCGGGCGTTTTGAATTTCGCCTTTGTCGATCAAGAGCTGCACCTTGCGTTCGATGATCCATTCGTCCTTCAGCGCCCCGGCTCTACTAACTAAGCCACTGCTCACGCTCGGCCAGCGTTTGCGTTCCCACGGCACGCAGTATTCCGTCCCGTTCGACCACTACCTGCGGGTGCAACTGAAGCCAGGATTCCAGAATCGTTTCCAAGGCCGCAGCTGCGCTCCGGGTGTCGCCTTTCGCTTGGTAAAGCCGCGCTAACAGTGCTGCCGCCACGCCGATCCTAGAGGTGGAGAGTGTGCGGATCGAATCTTCGATTTTTCCGGTCCCTGCCAGCCAGGCCCCGTAATGAAATCTCCACAAGTCGGCCCGCACATCATGGGAATTTTGGATAGCCCATTCGAAAGCCGAGGCCAGGTCTTCCATCCCGGATGGCGCCCAGAGGTTCTCGTCGATCTGGGGAGGATCGGGCAAACTGCCTCTCTCCCTGTAGGCCTGCAGCAGTTCCTTCCATACTCTGACCCCGTCGGGTCTCGCCCATTCAAACAGGGGAATCTCGCTCACCGCCCTCAAATCACGTTCGGGCACTGTCAAGGCATAGATGTCCAAGGGCTTGTCAGTCGGTATCCAGTATTCGATATGCCATCGCGTTTCCTTTGGCGGCAGTTCGCGTTTGATGGACTGGTCCCCGATTGGCCCACCTTGGATCTCAATGTATGGCCCCGGGGACGCCGTACTCAGCGTGGCCCATGCGCGGTCGTCGCCGACGCCGTAGCTCCACAATTTCATTGCTGGCGAAATGGCTTCATCAGCGACGTGATAGAGCCCAGTGCCTAGGGAAGCTGTAAAGGCCCCGAAAGCATTGGCATCACGACTCTTCCAGAAATAGCCCGTCATTTCCTTAATGTCAGATTCGTGTTTGGGGCCTTGCCTCTGCCAATCGATGGTGTCAATTCGTGAAGCATGGGACAGGACTTCGCCCTTGGGGAAATGAAATTCGGTGTCGGGGGCTGAGGGAAGCGCGGCGTTGGACCAGGACATCCATGGATATGCCGATGTTCCAGGATTGTGGAACAACACGCGTTCCATTAAGAAGGCGTCCTGCGGCCCCAGGGAGTACTCTACCGACCACTGCATTCCGAAGCGCATCTCACGCTCGCCGCACGTGACATAGACTCTGCCCTTGTCGCGATCGATTCTGTAGAGGATTTTTTCGTTCTGGCTGGGAGAATGTGAGATCGGGAAACTCACTTCAATTCCACCAGCTACAAAATAGAATCTCGGCAAGATGCGTGTCGGACGTATGACTTGGGGAACATACAAGACCTCCTTCCCCGATCCCTTGTGAACCAGGGAGGTCACTCTTCCGCCCATGTCAGGGGAGATCGTAACTTTCATGTGTCTGTTTGCCAGCACAATGAAGTTGTATTTTTGAAAAACTGGCCGGTTGGCGGTCTCGCAGTAGCTGACGTATGGATAGACTCCGTTGGGATCCAGCGCTGTGGGGACGGGCCCGCATGCTGTCAGCGGATGCGTGAGGATATAGTCTTCGTATTGAAACGAGACAACCGGATCCAGCGGCTCGCTCGGTAATAGTCTGGACATTAGGATCGCTCCACAGGGAGTAGTTTTTTTCACTCGACCCATCGCCTGTTTTACTCTGAAGAACTCCTACTGTACATGCCGAAGCGCACACCTCCAGCCAATGGCCCTATAGGGCCTACTGCCGCACTGGCCTAAACACGAAGACACGCGGATCACAGGAATAACCGCCTAACAGACCGCCAGGTCGGGCGAAGCAATACGGCCGCTCGGTGCAGGCGATCCAATAGGGGAGCTTGCAACTCTCTACGGTGAAGGTGCAGGACGAAAGCTAATCCCAACGAAGAATTCGACTCGCACGACTATTTTCGGATCGCTGATCAACCGGGCTGGAATCTCCCACACCACTTCCCAACAAGCCCGTTTGCGGTCGTTTTCCTTGGTGCAAGGGGCACCCCTTGCTCAATATCCCAGCCGCTTGTTGACAATGTTCTTCAAGGGTTCGCCCTTCTCAAACTTGCCATACTGCTTCAGAAAGAAGCGCATCGCCTGATCCTGCCAGTCGGCCGTGTGGTCCGCGCAGTGCGGCGACAACAAAACATTGTCCAGCTTGTACAGCAGATGTCCCTCCGGCAGCGGTTCGTGTTCAAACACATCTAACCCTGCTCCCTTGATTCGCTTAGCCGTTAGCGAACGGAGCAGTGCCGCCTCGTCAATGACCGGCCCACGTCCCACGTTGATCACTACCGCCGTCGGCTTCATCACCGCAAACTCCGCGTCGCCGATCATGTGCCGCGTCTCCTCGGTCAATGGGGCCGTCGCCACAATGTAGTCGCAGAGCGCGATCATCTCCCGCCTTTCCTCCGGCTTGTAGAAGTGATCCACGAGCGGATCAATCGATCCGGGAACATGCCGCTTCGTCGCAAGCACCCGCATGCCTATGGCCTGCACGCGGCTCGCCACGGCTCGGCCAATGTCGCCATAGCCCAAAATCCCAACCGTCTGTCCACCTATCTCTTGCACGTCGAACGGTTCCCAGACAGATGCCATCTGGTTCCGAACCATCCGCCGGAAATCCTTCGCGAAATACAAAATCGCTGCTAGCACAAACTCCCCGAGCGACGCACTGAACACGCCGCGTCCGTTGGTTAGCGGGATTTGACTTTCCACGAGTTCCGGAAACAACAGGTTGTCCAGGCCCGCGGCCCGGGAGTGTACCCAGCGCACCTTCCCGCAAATCCCAAACAATTCGCGCACCAACTCCCGCGTCCCCGACCATAGCAAGATCACCGTCGCATCCTTCGCGGCTTGGGCACACGCGGCAACCTCCCCACAGATTGTGTGTGGTAGCTCGTTCAGCATGGCGAACTGCGGATCGTCTCCCGACGCCAGCACCAGCACTGGATTCTCTTTCCCCATACCCCAATATCCTGCCACGCTCCTGTCCTAAACGGTGGCGCAAGCGCGAGGACTGCTGCTAGTACCAACCGGAGCGTATTCTGGGCCCGAAGTCTGCTTCGAGGAGTTTACCCATGTGTTTGCGCTGCAGGCGAGCCGGAACTAGGCGCCGGGGTTGGCTTTTGGGTTTAGGAGTTGCTGCGAGAGCAAGAGAGATAGCGACAGTACGACAATCACTCTTCGCAAGTACACGATTCATCCTTCCATTCCGCGCTTCACGTAACTCTATTTCCCTACTCCCGTCAGGGAGATCACTTGTCCAGTCCCATCGATCGCGAGTATGCCGGTTCTTGTTCCGCTCGCTGTCGGTTTGAAGATCAATGAAACGTTGCAGGCCGCCGCCGCTTCGATGGTATGTCCGCAGTCGGTTGTTTCGAAAGCAAAACATCAGGCGCCCTTCTTCTTCGCTCTCACCTTGGCCCACCTGGCGCGTTGCGCAGCGGCGATCCTCTTCCGGCCGGCTGCGGACATGGTGCGTTTCTTGCGTGTTGGTTTGGTTCCTGCGTACACACCGGCAAAGGCGGAGATTGCAGCATTAAGACCTGAAAGTTGTTTCTGTACTTGGTCTCGTTCCTTTTTCAACTGCTTCATAAGCTTGTTGAGTGTTGTCATTTGCGGTTGGTTCCCCCTCGAAATAGGCATCATATCAGGCCCCAAGTGATGTTGATTCGATGTGGTATGATGCCGCCCGACAGTCCTGAACATCCTTGCCTCGGTGACGCCGCCGGGGCTTTTTTCTGTCCCTAGCGGCTTTCCCTAGCGGCTTTCTTGCCAATGCATCGGTCAGGGACTATGCTTTGCCCAGCTAGAGCACCCTACACTGGTCCCGATGTCTTCCGAGATTGGGTCACCGTCGGGACCGATTGTTTTCATGGAATCGTCTGAATCAGAACCGGAGCTGGTCTTCAAACTGTCAGACCAGAACGAATTTTATTGTTCGGCTTGCGGGTGCGCGGTTGCGTCTATTGGCAACGGTCGCTTCGTGGTCAGCGGAAAACCCGACCTCATTCTGTTGTTCAAGCAACACGTCGAGCGTTACCA
This sequence comes from uncultured Acidobacteriaceae bacterium, assembly GCA_963710885.1. Lineage (GTDB taxonomy): Bacteria > Acidobacteriota > Terriglobia > Terriglobales > Acidobacteriaceae > Sulfotelmatobacter. Next base: position 371,044 of record CAVQCF010000042.1, on the reverse strand, counting down.
GCCAAAGCAGTCATAGGAAAGGCAAGAGTTTGGATTCATTCACTCAACAACAAGTGTTCGCCCTAAGGCGAGAGATCGCAGCGCTTCAGCGCGCCAATCAGTGGCACCGAAGGAAAAACTATCACACTCCTTCAGAAGTAAATACCAATGAGTTGAGAAGATTTCGTCTCCTGGCAATCAAAGAGGAACTGCTAAGACTGAATGTCTTCTCAAAGAGAATTCAATAGCGCGCACCAACAAGGTGGAGCGTATGATGCTCCAATGAAGTGCCTCAAAGTGTTCCTCAGCGGTGGGCGATCTGTAACAATTGAACTACGTTTTACAGACACTAGAGATCATTGGATGAGAGACAACATTGCCGAGAACAAGGCCGGCAAGGTTGTACTCCAAGATATCAACGGCGACATCACGACCTATGCAACAGACGAGATCATCGATGTTGAGGAAGAGATAGTGTCACCCCCCAAAGGCTCAACATGGAAAGCGAATTCAATAAGCCTCTTGAGGAAATGAAAAAGCTCCGGCTGCGTGCGGGCAGGTCGGAGCCTTGTTACGGGGCTCGCTCGATAAGCAATCATGGCACAAGCCGAACCAACATTCCTCATTACCTCGGTTTCGGCACGGCTGCGTACATATAACATCGATTTCAGAGCGGAAGGCGGCGTAAAGTTGAGCATGCCCCGCAAGCCTCTACTAGGGTGAGAGGGGCTGGATTGTCGCGAACCAACCCGCGCCTCCGGCGAAGGGAGAAAAATGTTCTTGACATCCCCTCTCTCCAAAAACTCTTTCAAGCCTGAATCTCTGCGATCTGGAGTCCAAGTTTGGCAGCCCTTTTTCGTAGTAATTGGATTTGTTGTTGGCGGAATCTTTCCTCGTAGCACTCAGTGCCTTTGTCCATATATGCTTGACCGTATTTCAGCATGCGATAGACAAGTCGAGCGAGCCGGTGAGCCATGGCAGTGATGGCCTTTCGTGCCCCGAGCTTGGTTCGCAAACGGCGGTACTGAGCACCCAGGTAGCTGCGGCTTCGCATCAGGGTGTTGGCAGCCTGTCGCAGGGCGCTAGCGGCGCGGTTGACCACACGGCGCGTGCCTCTGCTCAGCACCTTATCTCCACTGATACGGTTATCCGGGCTTAGCCCCAACCAGGAGGCGAAGTGGGACTCGGTTTTCCCCCGACTCATGTCCAGTCCCACTTCGCGGAGCAGCGTCTGGGCTACCCTCACGTCGATGCCGTCAATTCGGGTGAGGTCCACGCCCGTGATACGCTACAGTTCGCTGCTGCGATCGAAGCGTGGCGCCTTCTTGGCGGCTGGCTTCTTTGTCTTGGGCTTTTGCGTTGAGGGTTGAAGCGGGAGGGGATGTGTCAAGCTGGCGGAGGTGCTTCTGCCATCGCTGGTCGCACTCGGCGATTCGTTTCTGATAGATGTCGTACATGTCTACTTTCTACTTCCTGTTGCAGCACGAACAGCAGTTCCGGACGCCAGTTGCCCTCCAGGCTTTTGGCGATTTCTTCCCGGCTGGCGCGAACCCGCGGATCACCTGAGCGCAGCTAGCTTCAGTGGATTGCGCTCGCCGGCCACGATCGCCCGTATAATCGCCTGGGCGGGGAGAAGATTTTTTCCTTGACATCCCTTTTCATAGGATGAGTGTAATGGCGCTCTTTCGCCAACGGAGAATTGGCGAATTAGTGTCGATGAATGCTGATGAAGCGACGCAACGCTCGTCCGACCCGTCCTAATCGGGACGCTCCAGTAAGTGTTTTTTGTCTCACCCAGGCCGCCTGGCCGACTTCACCGTTCGGATCCAACTCTGCACCTCGTCGATATTTTTCAAGGGCATCTTGCAAATCACCTTTCTGCTCCAAAATAAGGCCCAAATTGTAATGTGATGTCGCGTTATTAGGTTCGAGTCGCAGCAGGTTGTGATATTCAACCATCGCCTCCTGCAAATTTCCCTGTTCAGCCAGCATCCGCGCCAGCTGGAACCGCGCGCCCGTGTCGCCAGAATTCAGCTGAAGCACTGATCTCAGTTCAGAGATCGCACTCGCAATATCACCTTTCGTGTAGAACAGCTTGCTCAGATTAAAGCGCGCGCTGATGTAATCAGGTTTGATCTTGAGAGCGGCATGCAATTCGCCTAAAGCATTGTCCAAGTCGCCCTTTTCGAGCAGCGCACTGGCCAGATTGTTATGAGCTCTCGCTTCGTGCGGCTGGAGGCGTACCGCAATCCGAAGCGTGTCGATGGCACTCTCCAAGGCACCCCTTTCAAGAAGCACTGCGCCCAGGTCGCTGTATGCATCCCCATAGTTTGGAGCAGAACGAAGTGCCGCGCGAAGCTCGGACTCGGCGCCTTTCATGTCTCCCGTCTGAGCGAGTAGGACAGCGGTGTTGCGGTGCGCGCTCGCATGAGTCGGGTCGATTCGAAGAGCAGCAGCGTACTCCACGAGTGCATTGTTCGACTCCCCTTTTCGTGCCAAGGCATCGCCAAGAGAGTTATGAGCCTCCGCGTGGCTAGGGTAGGCCAGGGTCGTAGCGCGAAGCTGGTCAACTGCAGCATCTAATTCCCCCTTGTCCATGAGTGCCCGCGCCAGACCGCAGTGTGTGTCAACGTCCGTGGGGTTCAAGCTGAGCGCGACGTGAAATTCAAAGGTTGCCTCATCAAGCTCACCCTTCTTGCGCAACGCGATTGCCAAATTGTAGTGTGCATCGGCGTCGTTGTGATCAAGACGTACCGCAATCCGATGTTGGGCAATTGCGGCATCTGCGTCTCCCGTTTCACCTAATACATTGCCCAAATCACTGTATGCCGCAGCAAATCGTGGGTCCGCTTCAATGGCGGCGCGCAATTCGGATTTGGCAGAATCTGCTTCTCCCCGCTGCAAGAATATCGTCCCAATTCCATGATGTGCCCTCGCGTGATCCCGATTGAGCCTCACCGCAGCGCTGTACTCGGCGAGAGCAGCATCTAAATCACCTCTTTTTTGCTGTATTACACCAATGTAGTAATGTGCCCAAGAGGCATCTACGTCCTTTAGATCGAGTCCCAAGGAAGCACGATATTCAGCAACGGCGCTATCCAAATCGCCTGCACCCCTCAATGTGTCACCCAAGAGGAAGTGGGCACCAGCATGGTGGGGAACGAGACGAATCACTTCGCGAAGCTCGCGGATGGCAGCACTCCAGTCCTGTTGTTCGATGAGTTCCACACCGTGCTCGTAGTGCTGTTTCGCAATTTCCATAGGAATTGCCTTGAATTTCAAATATTTGTGTCCAGTTAGTGTCCCCGCGACAACCTCGCCAGCTCGAAAAGCTTTCTCGGTCGTTCGCGGGGCGGGGACGGTGCCGGATTATATCCCAGGATTGTCGAAACTACGATTACACTCAGAATCCCTGTTGCGGTCATTTTGTGGTCGCGGTAGGGACGACCATCTGCTGGTCGCGCCGAGTAGGCCCGGGGAATTGCACCCCGAGCCCCTCACAGATCCGGACATGAAACTCTCGCCTCATCCGGCTCGTGCCACCCCGAGGAAGCCCTGCCGGGCTTCGCCAAGACAGGAGTTCCTCCGGCTTCCCGTTGACTCCATCTTGACCTGGGTGACCTGCCCCCTTCGCTCCACGGGAATTACCCCGCTTCCTCACTACTACGAGGCAGTGCGCCCCTGATCGGTGCATCCGTACTTTCGGCCTCGTGGGTCATCCACTTGCGCCTTTTCCTTTTGCATCACCGACCTGGTTCTCAAGTTCCGTACGAAAGCCCGGATAAGAGTCATGCCGCCTGAACGCCGGACCCCGCATGGCCAGTAAGTAGGTGTCTTCCATGCTCATCCCAGGACACGGGGGAAACCCTGGTTTTGGTGCCATCTAAATCCTTTCGACGCTTCGTCAGCGGATCGTTTGCACTCATCTCTCTTATCCATACATGACGTGATCTTGTGCCACGCCTTTTAACCCTAACGTTCACCACCGCGGCCTTTAGAACCGAAGCAGCTTAGGGCAGTTTGAAGCCTCCTCCTACAAGGCGGCTCCGAAGGACCTACCTTCATCTTTCGTACAGCACGACAATTTCTCGTCTTCTTGACACAACCCCCGCGCGGATCCGCACGAGCTCTCATTAGCGCATGCGGCTCTTATCACGGATGAATAACGGCCAAGCGTGCAGCTAGCTTAGCTATAATTGGGACATTATCGGTCGAGACATCCGCCGTGACCTGAAAGGACTGCAAGGTGCGAAGATAGACGCCCATCTTATTCAGTACGTCCATGGCATTTTAGGGTCGATTGCGGACGTTTCCTTGGCGTCGGCCTGATGTCCGCTTTTTGGAGGGACGGGGGAAGCGATGGAGACGCAGGGAACAACTCCTGCCGTCACAACCGGCAGCCCGAGACGCAGGATGCGCTTGGCGGATCTCCATGTTGCTACTGATTCGTTTTGATGGCTGGAGGGACTATGAAGATCGAGATGGTTTGGAAGCTTCTTGGGTCGGTTCATCTTTCCGCCCTCGGATATTTGGCTGCCTTGGCGTGTGAAAAGGCGTAGCCGTCGTCGTCGAAGCCCGTAGAACCGCGGGATGACGCCCGTAGACGTGCGGCCAAGCCATACCTGAGGGAGGAACATTATCTGGAAGGCGATGGTTGTGGATAACTGTCAAAACTAATAGGCTACGAGCCCGCAAATATCTTCGCAAGCAGCGCCCCAAAAGCGGTAGGAGCACAACGGCGAGATTTCTCGGTGGGCCGACTCCGAGCAAGGCTAGCCTAGCCCAACATTCCTTCACAAAACCCCGCAATTACTTTGAAGGTCTGCACTATATGTTTTGACAGTTTCCGCCGCGGGACTTTCTGAATACAGCTGGATTAGGAGTTACGACCCGGACGGGGCAAAAAGCACTACCCTAGAAGGGAAAGGAGAAGGGCCATGCTACGAACTGCGTCTGAAAAAATGGGTAAGCAGATTGCCAGAAAGGCTTTGTCTTGCTTCTTCACAACCATCGTGATGATGCTGCTGATTTTCCCGGGGTTCGCTGCTGACAAGCAGAAGGACGAAGATACCCTACGTCAAGCTAACCTCGTGTTACAGGGGCTGATCGATAGCAAGAGCATCCCGCCCGACTTGTTGTCGAAGGCTGATTGTGTCCTCATTCTGCCAAATGTGAAGAAGTTCGGCTTTGGTGTAGGCGGCAGCGGTGGCCGCGGTCCCTTGCTCTGCCGTGGTGGCGAAAACTTCAAAGGGAAATGGTCCACCCCTGCGATGTTTTCCGTCGGCGGCGCTAGCGTTGGTCTGCAAGTAGGCGGCTCGTCCACGGATTTCGTTCTCCTGCTAATGAATCCGAAAGTCGTAAATCAGATTCTGAACGGTAAGACCAAGATGGGCACGGATGCGACGGCGGCGGCCGGCCCCGGGGCCACCGCGGCCAGTGCGTCTGACGCCGACATTCTGACCTACGGGCGCGCCAAGGGAGTCTTCGCAGGCGTATCGCTGGGAGGCGCAACGGTGGAACCCGATAACGACGCGAACTACCGCCTGTACGGTAAGACGCTGACCGCAACCGAAATTGTGCGCGGAACCGGTGTCAAGCCATCGACTGAGGGTCAGTCGCTGGTGACAGTGCTGAACAGAAAGATGTAAACGCAGACAGGAAGCTCTTTCGAGAGTAGCGAGGAGATCCCTATGGCAACTGCAACGAAGACGCCGCCGGAAAGACAACCGGTGATACCCATTTCTGTGGCGAAGGCTGTGCCCGTCACCGCCGACAACTTCGCCCGCGCCGAGTCGGATCTGTATTTCAGCAACATCGTGAAGGACGGGGCCTTTGGTAAATTTGTGCACAATCGGCTGCCGACCATCGAGAAGCAGACAGTCATTCGCATGAATCGCGACACACAGGAAGTCTCCCGACTCCCTCAGGCTGGGAGCCACCCGCAAACTGTCAAATCTGATAGTTGAGATGGGTCGGGTTGGACGGGTCAGCCCGCTTTGGCAACGTTGACGTTTTCCATAAGAGGTATCTCGGCTGTAATTTCTGCACCGTGTCCGGGAAGGGAATTAACCCGAAGGACTCCTCCGACAATACGGAGTCTTTCACGCATGCTAGCCAATCCCACTCCCGTGGTCGGTACGGACGCATCGAACCCGACTCCAGCGTCCCGAATTTGAAGCCGGACAAGACGGTCATCTTGACCTAAGCTTACCGTCACTCGACCGCTGCCGCTGTGCTTCAGGACGTTGCTCAATGCCTCTTGCGCAACTCGATACAGACACAATTGCACATCAGGATCCAGCAGAACGGGTTCACGGGCCTCCAAATCGATACCGATCGATCGTTGCGCGGAAATCTTGTGGCACAATTCATGCAATGCCGACTTCAATCCCAGGTGCTGAAGCTTGGTGGAATGGAGTTCATGAGAGAGTTCGTGAATGTCGTTGGTGATTTCCTCTGCCTGATCCCGCAGTTCCGTTAGTTCCGACCGCCGGGTAAAGGAGCCGGGCAGGGTATCTCTGAGGCGCTCGAGACCAAACACCAACAGCGAGAGACGTTGCCCAATGTCATCGTGCAATTCGCCGCTGATACGTTGCCGTTCTTCTTCCTGTGCTTGCATCAAGCGCGCTGTGAGTTGCTGTAGTTCAAGCTGGATATTTTGTAATCGAACATTGGCCGCTTTGCGTTCGGTGACATCCTCGACCATCGCAATCACGCGGGAGGGCTCGCCGGGTAGCGGCCTCAGCTTCGAGACATGAAGATTGCCCCAAATCTCTTCCCCGTTCGGTCCCACGTAACGTTTCTCGATTCGATAACTGTCAATCGACCCGGCGCGCAGTTTTTGAAAGAGACTCCAATCCTCGCGCGAGTCTTCGTCCCTGGCAAACTGGTCGCAGGTCATCCTCTGCATTTCCCCTTGTTCATAACCCAACATGGCGCAAAGGGCCGGATTGGCAAATAAAATGCGACCATCCATGTCCTCCAGCGCGATCCCCAGAGAGGCTTGCTCAAAAATAGCTTCGAAGCGCTGTTCGCTTGCCTGTTTGGCGTTCTGTGCCCACTTGCGAGACAGGGCGGTGCCGAACAGATTGCCCAACACACCCAACCTACTGATCACGGCGCCTGGCCAGTCCCGCTTCCGAGAAAGGTGAACAAGGATCAGCAACCCTTTCGCAGCGGTGCCTGAGCTTGAGGGTACTAACGCGATGGATTTGACACCGAGTCGTTCGATATATTCCCGGTCCACAGCGGCCTCGGGAGGAAGATCGTGCGTGTCGCTAATGGCAACCGGTACTGGGCGCGACAGACGCTCGGCAATCCAGGGTACATCCTGCACTCGGAATCGCGCCGGCCCCGGCGGGACATCCGGTCGATGAGCGGAACCGATCTTTTCAACGGTCGAGCCGCCCTCGGGAATCGCAAACCAGCAAACACGATCCGCCGCTTCCGCTTCCAGGATCAGGTTCAGCCCTTTTTCGAGCTCACCATCAATGTTTTCAGGTAGGCAGTCTGCGAGGGTGGTCGAAAGAGCAGATACCACACGCTCAAGTTCGAAGCGTCGTGTGATCGACGCCTGCGCGACTTTCCGTCTCTTCCTTTCGGCTAGCAGAACACCGATTAGCGCCGCCTCCGTCAGAAAAAACAGGATTATCGCGATCGCATAGTACGGATGAAGTTTCCAGAGGGATGGTTCGAGAAATAAGGCGATGTTTCCGGCTTGTAATGGGAAGGCGCGGGCGTCACGCTCGATCTCGGGTAAAACCTGCACCCCGGAGAGTCTCGTAGAGAGGTGCTGCAAAACATGCGAGGCCATCGCGCTTACGGAAAGCACACGAGACACAACAGCTGCAGCGCACGGCAGAATACTCATGAATCGAAATCTAGTGCTCAGCGACCCCTGCTACTGACCGCCTCGGAGAAGAATATTGGTCAGCCTGTCCCAACCGCCTTGCGGCACAGTGTACAACTACTGCGTGCCGGTTTCCAGCAATGAATTCAGTGCGTTGGGAAAAACGTCTTGCGAGGCAGCTAACGTGGAAAGCGGGGCACTTCAAATCGACTTTGAAGATCGCTGTGAAAGGAGCGGCTTGGAGAAGAATAGCCGTCCCGCCATAGCTTCCGTGATAGCCGTCGAAAGGTCTGAGTACATCCGAGCCTTCAAAACGTAGCATGCGCCCATGGCGCAAGCAGCTTCGACAGTGTCGGCATCCAGTTGTACCGTAAGAAACACCAGTTTTGGAGTACACCCGAGAGCCCTGAGACGAAGCGCCGCCTGAATCCCATCCGTACCCGGCATTCCGATGTCGAGAACCACGACGTCCGGCTTCAGTTCAGTGACGGCCTGGACAGCCTTCGCGCCGTCCCCAACGGTCGCGACGACCTCGAACTCATCGCGTAACAGCATTGTGACCTCAGACAAAACTCTGCCGTGATCATCGGCTAGTACTACAGTTGGTTTGCGCCTCGCAGATGCCATCGCGGCGGTAGACCTCGTTTCTACGAACGGCATAACCGGCATCCTACGATCTGACTCCACTTCACGAAACGTTGATACTGGCAAAAGGACGAGGCTCTACCCTGTCAGAACTTGCAGGGGCGCAAGGCAGACCGTTTCGATGCAGTCGATTGAAGGTAACGGAGGACATTCCGATCCGACCGCCGCCCAAGTCAAGCGCCCGCTTCATCAACGTGGCCTCCGGTAATTGGAACCTAAGCGGTGAGTATACCCTCGTAGTTCTTCGGGGACCTCGATTAGTAGTTCTACGAGTATCTTGTCAGAGGTGAAAAGGCGGATGCGACAGCAAACTTTGGCGGCGCAGAAGGGTTTCGAGAAGTACGGACGGAAGACGAGGCGGGAGCGATTTCTCGAAGAGATGGAACAGATCGTGCCGTGGGCGGAGTTACCAGGCGCTGGTGGAACCGCACTATCCAAAGGGAGAGAAAGGACGACAGCCTGAGCTTGTTGCGCGTGGCGTAAGCAGTGGTTCAACTTGAGTCTTCGATCCCCGTCGGTTGATGCGGAACTTGAACTCGTCCTGTGGTAGTCGAGGTACTTATGGCTGATGGCTCGCTGGTGGGTACGCGCATCCATCGTTTGTGGGAGCGATACCTGGTGCACTCGCGGCACCAGTTCCGACGAGTCTTCTTCTCACCTCTGGAGAAACACGAACTGGGGGCGTATAGCTTGAACGCGTGAACCAATATCTGGAGTAGCCGCGGCACCCATCACCGGGGATGACACTACGGGGCGACCGAATCCTTCACGCGCCATCATTCTTTCGGCCGTAGCGTCTACGAACCGGAGCGGCGAGTCCGACGATCCGGGCATCATCAGACGCGCAAGGGGAAGCAGTGGTACTTCGGGCTGAAGGCACACATCGGAGTGGACTCCAAGCAAGGCCATGTGCATTCGGTGTGCACGTCGGCGGCTTCGGTGGCAGACAAGCACATGCTGCCCGATCTGTTGCACGGGGAAGAGCGCAAGGTGTGGGGCGACGGCGGATATCAGGGACAGGGAGAAACCATCCGGCAGGCGGCTACCGCGAGCGCAAGATGACCAGCCGGAGAGTGCAATTCAAGAACTTTGTCTGACGAGTTACAGAAGGCCAAGAACCGGGTGAAGGCCAGAGTGCGAGCGAAGGTGGAACATCCGTTCCGGATTTTGAAGCGCATCTTCGGCTTCGAGAAGGTGAGATACCGTGGGATTAAGAAGAACCATCATCGACTGTGCGCCAGCTTTGCGCTCGTGAACCTGTACCTGCACCGCAGAAGACTGGCAGTCGCGAGGGCGTAGTGTCTCTGGACCTCGCGTAAATAGCGGGTTCGGTAAGGCCGTAAGCAATACGGGGGCAGTTCGTGACCTGTGCAGACCCTGAAATTCCTCCTGCCTCCAAAATCGATGGTTGCTCAGAGCTTCCCTAAGCGGTGAGTATACCCTCGTAGTTCTTCGGGGACCTCGATTAGTAGTTCTACGAGTATCTTGTCAGAGGTCGAGAGGCTATGCTCCCAAAATAAATAAATTTAAATAAATAATGAGGGCTCACCCCGGGACGCGCGTACCCAGCACCACTTAAGTGTGCAACAGTACCTTCTTACAGCTCATGCGCCAGGTTCGAACGGAATCGTCGAAGAGCGCTATGGTCTGGAACGTCCGGACCAATCTGACAGTGTTGTCAGCAAGTTGGTCGAACTGCGATGGCAGCGGGAAGTATTTGAGCGATGGGTGCATTGCTCAGAGATCACAGCTGAGTCGAAAGTGCAACTCTAGAAAATCTTATCCGAAGTGAATCGTGAACTGCGGGCGCTCGAGGCAGCGCGTTAGTTGAAGATGAGATGACTGGAAAGCAAGAATCGAGTGGCACCGCCGAGCGCTTTCTTCCGCGCCGCGCTATTAGTTTTACTAGTACCTTGTGGAAAGCGCAGAGTCTAGCATCCCAGAAACAGGCGACCGAGTGGGGAACTGGCCTTTCCGCCCGTGAGGGTCCGTAGTTTCATAGCTTCTTAGGAGAAACGCCGCATCCAGTTCGGACTTCCGCGAGTTATTTCGACTGCCTGCGATTGCGGTCGCGGCTGAACTGTTGCACTCATCGCGAATGGGGGATGGGATGCTTGCCTTCACGTTGTTGGCGATAACCGGAATTGTCGTGGGTTTGGTCGTGCGGCATGTCATCGGAGATCACGGGTACGGGCGCGCGGTCGATGTTCTGCTGGGAGTCACGGGAGCGTTCGGTGCCGGTTGGGCCACGCGCCAGAGCGAACTAGCGTGGAGTTGGAAAGCCAATTTCACGATCTGGGCGGCGGCCTCTCTGCCGTATTTAGCGCACGTGCTCGCGCGAGGACGTACGCGAATTGGAATTCGGCAGTCGCCCCAGGAACGAGCTTCGAAATAAACTCCACCGACGCGCCTGCGAGTTGCGGACAAGTGAAATTACGAAGGAGGTCACCATGCCGGATCTTTTCGAACAACTGAAACAGAAATACCAACCTGTTTTGGATACGATACAAAAAGAAGGTGCCCAACTGCAAAACTTAAATCTTGATGGTAGCCAGCTTTTCTTGAAAGTGACTGCTGTCTCAGAGGCAAGCAAGAATCGGATCTGGGATGCCGTCAAGGCAGTCGATCCCAACTTTACGGACCTGAAGCACGACATCGAGTTCCGTCAAGATAACCAAACTTATACGGTTCAGCCTGGCGATAACCTGTCCAAGATCAGCAAGCGCTTCTACGGAGACGCGAATAAGTATCTTCAGATTGTCAAGGCAAACAACATCGAGGATCCAGACAAAATCAAAGTGGGGCAACGACTCGTAATTCCGGCGGCCTAGCTAAGCTAGCCAGACAGTTCGGGACGACGGCTCACTCTACCGATCTGTTGTAGCAAGCATCGCATTCAGGAGCGGCACCGACGACAGGTCCGAGTCCGCGTCGAGAAATCCAACCTCAAGCGAAACTAGCTGGCAGACAACCTGCCTTTCGGAGGTCACAATGAGCTTAATCGATCAGGTCAGCAATGTTTTAAAGCAGTACGCAGGCAACGCGACCCCAAACCCTGCGAACGCGACCGAGCACTTCGATCAAGTCGCACAATCCGCTCCGCAAAGTGCGATTGCAGAAGGCATCTCGGCTGCGTTCCACTCCGACCAGACGCCAGCTTTCGGTAATTTAGTCAGTAACTTGTTCAGCCAGTCCAGTGGCGAACAGAAGGCCGGAATCCTGAATCACCTGATTGCTGCCGTCGGCCCCGGCACCCTCGCGCAGTTAGCCGGTGGCGGAGCGCTGGCGAGTCTACTAGGAGCGGGAACTACACAAGTTACTCCCCAGCAAGCTCAGAACATTTCTCCAGAGCTGGTGCAGCAGGTCGCTGCCCACGCTGAGAAGGCAGATCCCTCGATTGTCGACAAGGCGAGCGCGTTCTATGCCCAACACACAACACTCGTGAAGACTCTGGGCGGCGCTGCTTTGTCCATCGCATTGGCCAAGGTGGCGGAGCGGCAAAAAGCAGCGTGATGCGCGCAACTAGGGCGCGACTCCAAGGGCGCCGAATCGGGGGGATTCACCGGCGCCCCGGATTTCATCGTGCATGGAAATGACGGAAGGAGAACAGTCTATGTTCGCGCTGATATGGGAAATACTGATCGGGCTCGTCGTTGGAGCGTTAGCGAAACTGGTCATGCCAGGTAAAGATCCTGGCGGTATTCTGCTAACCATCATCATCGGTATCGCGGGGTCAATCGGAGCCACCTTTCTAGGACAACTGATCGGCTGGTACAAGCCGGGAGAGTCTGCTGGATTCATCATGTCCGTCGTCGGCGCTGTGTTGATTCTCGCGATTTACCGCTTGTTCAAAGGAAGGGCTACTGCCTGAAGACTGGGAAGGTCGTGTCGGCGAAACTGCCGATTCGACCCTTTCAAAAAGGGGACCGATATGAGATCGAAAAGCCACTTGTCGTGCCTGACTGCATCTATCGTTTTGCTTGGCCTGTTAGGTGGAACTTCAGCGTCCGCACAAGATGGAAAACTCGACATTCATGTGACCCCTAAACAGGCGTACATCTTTGTTGACGACAAAGCGCTCAACGAAGCCAGCAAACACCACACTCTGAAACTCAACGCCGGCGACCACAAAATCGAATTGGTCAACTATGGCTATCGACCGGCGACCCGTAATGTCACTGTAACGGCCGGAAAGACCACCGACCTCGAGGTGACCCTGGAAGCGGTTGGCGCGAACGTGTCAGGACCCTTCGGCGCCATGACGATCGAGGGAGTGCCACGAGAAGCCGTACTACTGAACGGGAAGACGCCCGAGTTTTTCGTTGGTCATGGCGACGAATTCGACCACGAATTGTGGTGGAAGCAAGAACTCGTGGTGCCGCCCGGCACCTACCAGGTGACGATTTTAGGCGGCGACCAGACGGTCTGGTCGGGTTCGGTCAATGTTCCCGCCAACCAGCGCGTCGTCATTAGTTATCCAAAGGGCATCCGCAAGACTGTGCCCTGGCCAAGGAGTGAAAAATTGAGTGCGATCCCGCGCTTCAAAGTCGGAGACGCCAGTGCAACTGTGGCCGTTGCCAAACCTGCCGCGGATTTGTCGGCGACAGTGACGCAACTGAATTGTGGGGATGCGTCCCAACTCAAGTGGACGACCTCTGATGCACCGCAGGTTGAAGTCAGCCCTGTTGGTCCGGTCGCGATCTCCGGGGAACAGACGATTCAACCCAAGCAGACTACGACCTATAACCTAACGGCGCTGGGGCCTGGCGGCACGGCGACTTCGAGCGTGACGGTCAATCTGAACAGTGCCATCCAAGCGAATCTGGGGCTTTCGTCGCCCGAGCTCAGGTACAAGAAGGTTGGAGACAAGGTCGTCGAAGACAGCAGCACGGCGTTGAACTGGACCGCCACCAACGCATCAGCGGTGACTATTGAACCTCTGGGCACCGTTGATCCAAGCGGCAGCCGCACGTTGCAGATCGCACCACAAAAAACCGACCCGGGACCTGTGGACGAGACTGTGAACTACACGCTGAAGGCAACAAATGACTGTGGCGGAGCCGAAACCAAGACGGTTGCGCTGCACATTGTGGGCTCGATTGAGCAACCCGAAATTAAGCTTTCGATGCGCAGCGTTTACTTCCCAACCGATCGGCCAAGATCCACGAAGTCGGAAGCGGCCCTGCTCCCCAGCGAAATGGACACGCTGAAAAGCATCGCGGACACGTTCACGAAGTACCTTGCCGTTAAACCGGATGCTCACCTTGTTCTTTCCGGGCACTCGGATCGCCGCGGCCCGGAGGCATACAACAAGCCTCTGTCGGAGCGGCGAGCGGAACTGGCCAAGCGTTACCTGATCGAACAGGGAGTTCCTGAAGCAAACATCGAGACTCAAGCCTACGGCGAAGAGCAGAACCTCTCTGCGGACCAGGTCAAAGAGCTGTTGCAGCAGGACGCCAGCCTGACGGATGAGGACCGCCAGAAAGCTCTTCAGAAGTTACCCACCATCGTTTTCGCATACAACCGCCGCGTGGACCTTACCTTGAGTCCTGCGGGTCAACAATCGGATCGCGTGTATCCCTTCAATACGAATGATTTCGCCAGACTGATTGACCGAAACGGTCCGAATAAGGAAGGTGGACTGGAACTCGCGGCGGAGAAGAAAAAGATCGACAACTAGCAGACAACGGATGCCCGTCTGTCCTCCAACTCATCAAGCCACTTGCTTCTGCAGAGGCGGGCGCGATAAGGTAAATGCACCCGCTTTGCCGACCTCAAGGAATTGCTCGCAGCTGATCCGTCCAAAGATCTCAATCAGCTTGGCGCCACTGCCCGTCCATCCGGTCTGGTGACTAGCTCCGAGGCCGCGCCGTTATCTCCGTGGAACTATTCATAGAATAAAATGTAATCCTTCCAGTCTTCTACGGCGGTGCAATCACCCGCTCGCGGATGGCGAATCTGACTAAGTCGGAGTTCGTTTTGAGTCCGAACTCTTCCATGATCTTGTACTTGTGGAAGGCAACGGTTCTGGGAGAAAGATGGAGAACGTCGGCCGTCTCGGTCATGGTGCGGCCCTCAGCAAGCAACTGCAGGACCTGGCGCTGGCGTGGCGTTAACCCCTTTTCACTATCGTCTCTTGGATCACGAACGAACCGATCGAGCAGTTGTTGAGCTATCTTGGGAGTTACGTAGGATCTGCCTTTCAACGCTCCCCACACTGCCTTTACCAATTCCGATGCCGCGGAGTTCTTCAGCAGATATCCGGATGCCCAAGATCGAAGAGCCTCGGCCGCAAGCTCAGTATCTTCGTTCATCGTTAGAACGATGAGCTTGGTGCGCGGTATAAGCTCTTTCAACTTACGTCCGGCATCCATCCCGCTGAGGAATGGCATACCAATGTCGACGATAATGACGTCCGGCTTCAACTCGGGTGCGACTCTTACCAGCGCTTGGCCATCGGACACTGTGCCGACAATCTCGAACTCAGGTTCCAGGAGCTTTCGGAAAGCTTCCACAACCATCGTGTGGTCGTCAGCCAAGAGGATACGGGGCCGCCCCATTCTTGACGCCTCCACGAGGGTCTTGCTGCTTTTCAGAGTCAACGTCTAAGTGCGAAGGTCGAAGCCGAGCCTCAAAGCCGTTGGCCCGAGCGTTTCTTCTTCTATCCCATCAGAGTACGATTCTTTCATCGCCTTGAAAACTGGTAAGAGTCACAGTAATTACCAGGTGAGTTCGCCCCACAACAACTTCGCCATTCTGCGTTCCAGTTCCAGATTCCTTCTCGGCGGTACGATCGCTAGAGCATGAATTTAAGCACTTCCTTGACGATGAGATCGAAGGGCAATACGACCAGAGCAAGAAGTATTGCGGGAGCCAGCGCCGCGCCCGCCAAACGACCTATGCTGCGCGTTCCAATGAGAACGGTCTTTGTTTGCTGTACGTTGGCGCCGATAGAATAAAGGTCGATTGTCGCCGAGAAATCCGACATTTTCAGGGCATCCTCGCGCGGATTGCTCGGGGTCGTCAACCACTGTTTCTCAACTTGACGGCCCATGCTGGTCGCCAAGGCGCCCGCAGTTCCCACCACGCAGCAATGCGGTTAGCCGGCCCCAGGAAGAAGAGATCTAAACACGGCCCGAGAGTTCACCTCCCATCAGCTCCGCGATCTAGCACTCTCGATTACCCCATGCGCCCACGTGCCGCCTAACGATCGCTAGATTCTGGTCCGGACCAGGAACGCCCGAAACTGTCAGATCTGATAGGCCGGAAACAGCGAGACGGCCTCTTCTTCGCGGTTTATCGCTGCGACATCCGAGCGGCAGCCTCGACATGTAGCGAAGCGAATCGAAGGCGAAACTCCGCCCTTGGGAATGGCCGGACCTTCAGAAGGGGACTGGTAAAACTACCAGTGCGACCCCCTGATCGCCAGCAGTAGAATGGCTGCTAGAGAGCGGAGGGTTCCCGCTCACCCCAGACAAGGTCACATCATCATTTTGAGTTGTGTGAGGTGTCTATGCTTGCGACCAGCCGCCCCCGCATTCTCATCGCGGACGATCACATCCTTGTAGCCGAAGCATTCAAAACGTTTCTGGCGACAGATTTCGACGTGATTGCAACCGTGCATGACGGACGCAGCCTCATCGCATCGGCGATGGCTCTTCGGCCGGATGTCATTGTCGCCGATATTGCCATGCCACTGCTCAACGGATTGGACGCCGCCGACCGCATCAAAAGATCTTTGCCAGATGTGAAGTTAGTGTTTGTAACTCTCCATCGCGAGCCCAGTCTGATTGCAGAGGCATTCCGGCACCGTGCGTCAGCCTACCTGTTGAAGACCTCAGCCGCTTCCGAACTGGTAACTGCGATTGGCCAGGCGTTGAAGGGAAAAACATACTTGTCGCTGGCCCTCGCTGCCTTGTTACCGGAACTACTCGTAATGCTGGGCGGGGAGCCGTCGACTCGTAACAAGCTCACCGATAGACAACTGGAAGTCCTGCAACTCCTCGCTGAGGGACGATCGATGAAGGAGGTTGGGGCTGTTCTCAACCTCAAGACTGAGACGGTGGCTTTTCACAAGTATCGGATCATGAACTGTTTGAATCTTCAAAATGATGCCGAAATTGTTCAGTGTGCCGTGCGCGAACACATTGTATTTGGCTGACCTGGGCGTTCTTCTTCTGTGATTCGATATAGACCACATCCGGGGAAGACGCATGCACTCACCGGCTGGGGCGTGGATCTCAAAATCCTTTCCGGGCGCTTCTTCCTGCGATACTTTCTGGATCGTGCCAGCCGTACGCTTTCCATTTTTCAGTACGATTTGAAACCCAGCGCGAGCGACTGGAGTGCAGCGAGCAAGGTGAGGCATTATTTTAACTCCGGGTTGCAAAATCGACCTCGTACCGAAAGCGACTGCGGTGGCGACGTTGAGGATGAGAAAGAAATTAGGCCGAAGCGAAATTGCAGAGCCACGCGGAGCGACATTGTCCAGGTGGTGGACGGTCCGGGCGATGCCCCTTGTCCCTTGTCCCTCTTCAAGTCGTGTTGATGATCCTGCTCGTGGTAAGAGTTTGGGGGACTATCAGTGATTCTTCTCCACAAGATCGAAGAGGCCGGCGATCTTCGACGATCAGTTCTTAGGGTCAAGGTGAGGGGCTGATCTGTACACTGGCAGGTCTAATAGGATTCGGCTCACACACGCTCGACACCAGCCCGGAGCGTTGGCACCAACCACAAGCGGCCGACCCCGAAGTCTTCCACCCTATCAGTGTTGACAGTTGCCGCATGATTTACGCGTTTGTCTAATGCCTAGTCATGCGGACGCTTGCCTTCGGGTTGATCGGAGGTTTCCGATTGATACCTCGGCATGCCACGTAGGACTTCGGGTGATCGTCAGGGGGAAGCTCGATGCGGAAGAGCATGCACCTCATGGAACTAACAGAACAAAAGGACTAATCGACCAGCTCGATTCAGGAGAGAAACAATGAACCTCGGTCGCCGTACAACAGCAGAATTTTTTGGAACATTTTGGTTGGTATTTGGCGGTTGCGGGAGCGCCGTACTCGCCGCAGCGTTCCCCAATTTCGGCATCGGCTTTGTGGGAGTTGCCCTGGCATTTGGACTCACGGTTCTGACCATGGCGTACGCGATTGGGCATATCTCCGGTTGCCATCTGAATCCCGCGGTTACCGCCGGCTTGGTGGCGGGTGGGCGGTTTCCCGCGACGGAATGCATCGCTTATATGGCTGCCCAGGTCGCGGGCGGCATCACTGGCTCAGCATTCTTGTATGTCATCGCCAGCGGAAAGGCAGGCTTCGATGTGAGTAACGGTTTCGCCGCGAATGGCTATGGTGCACATTCTCCGGGAGAGTATTCGCTGCTCGCTTGCTTCGTAGCGGAAGTTTTGCTCACCCTGTTCTTCCTCTTCATCATCATGGGCGCTACCGATAAACGCGCTCCCCAGGGATTTGCTCCCATCGCGATTGGGCTGGGACTGACGCTCATTCATCTGATCGGTATTCCGGTCACCAATCTTTCTGTGAACCCCGCACGCAGCACCGGGCCCGCGCTGTTCGTACGCGGATGGGCGCTGACGCAGCTATGGCTTTTCTGGGTCGCGCCCCTCATCGGCGGAATTGTCGGGGGCTCCATATACCGCGCCGTGTTTGGGGAAGCAATCACGACGCCACTCGAAATCACGCAGACCAGGGATCGGATGAGGGCAGGGGCATAGCCATGTGTCGAGAATGAATTCAAAAAACAAACCCCACCGACGGAGGTCACGCTCAATGCCAAGAAAAGTGCAGGAAATGCCGAAGAAACCGAACATCCTTGTGATTTGGGGAGACGACATCGGCATCAACAACCTCTGCTACAGTCACGGAGTGATGGGATACCGCACACCTAACATTGATCGCCTTGCCAAAGAAGGCATGTTGTTCACTGACTCCTACGGCGAGCGGAGTTGCACGGCAGGCCGCGCATCTTTTATTACAGGCCAGAGCAGCTACCGTACCGGACTCACTAAAGTTGGTCTTCCCGGAGCGGATGTAGGACTAGACGCCGCAGACCCGACCATCGCCGAGTTGCTCAAGCCCCTCGGATACGCCACTGGTCAGTTCGGCAAGAATCACCTAGGCGCAGGCCGTTGTTACCCCGTTCCTGTCAACGTTCAAGGACTTCCCTCCGCGTCAAAAGGCTGCATCCTTCAGGATTGATCAGGCCCTCGAAAAGATGGCCTCTGCCGCCTCTGGTGGTAAAGCCGCTAAGAGCGCGGCCTGACGAATGCACAACACCCCGCCGCGCCGGGATCTTTCCCAGGCGCGGCGGTAAAACGTTCTAAGGCTTCAGTCGAACACCTCGGTCAGCAGGGCTGAGAGCTTCAGCCTCGACTAACGACGGCTTCGAAAGAACGATTGCAGCACTTCCGCACTGCGCCCGGCCAGCACTCCGCTGCGAACCTCGATCTTATGGTTCAGTTGTGGATGATTCAGGACTTGCATCACCGAGTGCACGGCCCCTGCCTTGAAGTCGTCCGCGCCATAGACCAGTCGCCGAATCCGGGCGTGCACCATCGCTCCGGCGCACATGGCGCACGGTTCAATTGTCACAAACAGTTCGCAGCCTTCCAGGCGATGATTGCCAACGGCAGCACCCGCCTCGCGCAGAGCGATCACCTCGGCGTGCGCTGTCGGATCAGAGTCGGTGATGTTGCGATTCCAGCCGCGCCCCACGATCCGCCCCTCGCATACGACGATCGCTCCCACCGGAACTTCTCCCGCTTCGAGCGCGCGCTGGGCAGAGCGCAATGACTCTTCCATCCACAGCTCGTCTGCCTGGGGCTCGTCCCTGGGCTCATTCCGACGAGATTCACCCGAAGCGGTCCCGGGTGTCAGGTTCTTGCGTCTGGGACTTTTGTTGGATGTTGTTTTGTGAGGAGGCACGAGGGGTTGATGCTCCGCAGTATTCTAGCGGGTTTAGCGGAGGATTTCAGGGATCAAGACGCAGGTCGATGCAGACCACCGCGCGGGCGATCGAACCGCGCCGAACTCAGATCATGCTCAGCACCGAACGCACGACTTCCGGCACCACCGCGTGCAGCACAGCGGGCACCACGATCCGCCCCACCGGGTACGCCAGCATGACTGCCGGCAGGACCACCAACATCCAGGTTCTGGTTGGCAGATTTGTGAAATAGGCCTTCATAACATCCTCTACCTTCAAGTACGGACTGGCCACAAGAAAAGTTCCCGGCGGCCAACTCTTCACCGAAGTTCGCTCCCTTCAACGACTAAGACCGGGTTAAGGGGTTAGACGTTCGGGAAAAAGAAGGGTCTGGGACATATTTCGGAGGAACAACCGAGCAGCGCCTGGTTTGGGCGATTCGTCGGATAAATGGTATGCTAACGGCGATATGGGTATGCCGAGTTTGCTCCGCAAAGTCTTCCTCGTCGACCTGCTGCAGGGACTGAAGGTCACGTTCCGCTACCAGGATCCCAAGGAAATCTATACCGAGCAGTATCCGCTGGAGCGGCCGCAGGTGGCCGAGCGCTACCGCGGGGCGCCGCGACTGAACGTCAACCCAGACACGGACGAGACCATGTGCATTGCCTGCGACCTGTGCGCACTGGCCTGTCCCGAGAATCTGATCGTGGTCTCCAGCGCACGCAACGAGCAAACCCGCCGCAAGGAACTCACCGAATTCACCTACGATCTAAGCCGCTGCATGTTCTGCGGACTGTGCGAAGACGCTTGTCCCGTCGACGCCCTCGAACTCACGCAGGATTTCGAACTTGCCAGCTACACACGCGAAGGCTGGATCTGGGACCGCAAGACGCTGGAAAAAGGCCCGCAGCCTACCCAGTATAAGAAGTAGCTTCCAACTTACATTTTTGACGTCTCGAATTGTGCGCCAAGCGCGTCGAGGAACCGGTTACATCTGCGTGGGTTCGGGTCTGCGACCCGGACAGGCCGAGCAACGCTCAACTCCGCTTTCGTGTCGGAGGGTGCATGCTCTACGCAGTGAGAGCAGAGGTCCATCTCCGCGCGACGGAAGCTACTTATCGCCCGCTAGCTTCTTCTCCGGCAGGAAATACATTGCGGGAATCAGTGCGAAGATGAAGAACGAAGCGTAGATCGACACGTAGGCCAGCGGCACGGACGCAAGATAGAGCGCGCCCGAGAACGCGTTCTTTCGCTGGATGGAACGGTGATAGTCGGCGAGCGTGCCATCGTGCTGATCCTGCTCGAGCAGAATCATACGCAGCAGGTAAAACGCCGAAGAGCACAGCACCAGATCCAGCCCGTACAGCGCCACCGCCAGCGGCTCATGATAGTTCTTGCCCAGATAGTCGGTGACAAACGGCACCAGCGACATCCAAAACAGCAAGTACAGATTCGACCACAGCAACCGCGCGGTGACTCCGCGAACCGCGTGGATCAGGTGATGGTGGTTCACCCACATGATCGCCACTACCAGAAAGCTGAGCGCGTAGCTTAGCAATACCGGGGCGACCTTCCACAAACCCGCAAGCGTGGGCTGCGAAGGCGCATGTAACTCCAGCACCATGATCGTCACGATGATGGCGATCACGCCGTCACTGAACGCTTCCAGACGGCCCGTTGTCATTTCGCTGTGAGGCATGCGGAGAATCTATCGTATGGATTTCAGAATTCAGATTGTAGATTTCAGATTGAACACCTGGCGCACGGCTCCTCTAGCTCCAAGCTTCAGGATTCCACGTTTTCAATCTGCAATCTAAAATCTGCAATCTAAAATCTCCGCTAAGCGGGCTGCTGTTGCGTCATGCAGTGCATCGCGCCCAGTCCCCAGATGAAATCTCCGGAATAGATGGGCACGATCTCACGCGTAGGGAACAGTTCAGCCAGCGTGTTGAGCGCGATCCGATCGTTGGGACGGTTGAACACCGGAGCCAACACGACTCCGTTCGCGATATAGAAATTGGCGTAGCTTGCTGGCAGTCGCCGTCCGTCGAAAATCACCGGTTGCGGCATGGGCAATTCCACGACGGTCAACTGTCTCCCGTCCTGGTCGCGGGCAGCGTGCAACCGGTGTAAGTTGGTGAGCAGGGGAGCGTGGTTGATGTCCTTCGAGTCCCGCTCAACCATGGTGACGACAGTATTCTTCGATACGAAGCGAGTCAGGTCGTCGACATGGCCGTGGGTGTCGTCGCCGAAAATTCCGCGTCCCAGCCAGATGGTATTGGAAGCGCCCAGGTAGTCGGCGAATGCCTTCTCGTAGTTCACCCGCGCCATGTGCGGATTGCGTTCCTGTACCTTGCTGAGCAAGCACTCTTCCGTGGTGAGAATCGTGCCGGCTCCGTTCGCGTCGATCGATCCTCCCTCGAGCACCATCGGTTCGCCCTTGGACGATGTGCTCGAACCTCTTGCGGCGTGCGCGGCTTTCGCCATCAGGCTCCCGATTTTTTCGTCGAGCCTCCAGTTCAAATACTTCGCCCAAGCGTTGAAGCGAAACTTCAGGGCGAGACGACCATGCTCATGTGGGGACAGCGGTCCCCGGCTGTCCGGCCGGGCAACGCCCGGCTGGGGAGTGAGGAAAATGCATCCGGAATCGCGCAGCCAGATGCGATTCGTAGCCCAGCGATGGAATCGGATGTTCGACGAACAAGCGTCGGCCCGCTCGAGAACTCTACGCGCCAGTCTAGCCGCCGCGGCGTTGTTGACGATCAACTCCACCCGCTCATGTTTCGCCAGATTGCGAATAATCTCGGCATACACCCAGGGAATGGGCTCGAACTTGCCGGGCCAGTCGCCGTGATAGTGAGGCCACGCTAGCCATGTTGCGGCGTGAGGCTCCCATTCCGCAGGCATGCGGTATCCGAGCGCTGCGGGGGCAGCAACTTCAACCGTTGAAGTTTTACTTGAGGATCTGCGCGGAGGCTTTAGCCACAGTGAATTCTCTGGTCCTAGTCGATCAAGCGGTTGGTGATGGGAGCATACGCGTCGATTCGACGGTCGCGCAGAAAGGGCCAGTTACGGCGGATATCCTCGAGCGCCTTAAGGTCGACATCGCCGACCAGAATCTCCTCCCGGTCGTGCGATGCTTCCGCGAGCACGCGCCCGAAGGGATCACAGAAGAACGACCCACCCCAGAACTCGAGCCCCTGGCCCGGCGCCGACTTCCCACGAATATTTCCGGTTTCGAAGCCGACGCGGTTCACGACCGCCACGTAAACTCCGTTCGCGATCGCGTGCGCCCGCTGGATCGTCCGCCAGGCATCGTGCTGCGCCACACCGAACTCCGCCTTCTCCGCCGGATGCCACCCGATTGCTGTCGGATAAAACAATATCGGCGCTCCCTGGAGCGCCGTCAGCCGCGCACCCTCCGGATACCACTGATCCCAACAGACGAGCGTCCCGAGTCGTCCTGCGCTGGTGTCGAGAGCGCGAAATCCCAAGTCCCCGGGAGTAAAGTAGAACTTCTCGTAATAGAGTGGATCGTCCGGAATGTGCATCTTGCGATAGAGTCCGCGCAGGGAACCGTCGCTGTCGAAGACCGCCGCGGTGTTGTGGTAGACGCCAGCCGCCCGTTTCTCGAACAGCGATGCGATCAGAACGACGCCGTAGGTTCGGGCTGTGGCCGCCAATCTCTCGGAAGTGGGCCCCGGAATCGGTTCGGCCAGATCGAACAAAGCATGATCTTCGCGCTGGCAGAAATACTGTGTCTGGAAAAGCTCGGGCAGGCAGACGACCTGCGCCCCACGCCCGGCAGCGTCCGCGACGCGGCTGATGGCCTTCTCTAAGTTCTGTTCCGGCTCCGGGCCGCACGACATCTGCACCAGGGCCACGCGAAATTTCTCAGGGGGCACGCGTTTCCGACCTCCGCGAACAAATATAGCATTCACGCCCAGGCTCGGGCTTGATCCTCCTTAGGTTCTCGAACGCGGGGTTGCACACCGCCTCTGCCTACGCTGAAAGCCGGACGAATGACGGCCAGAAATTCCCTGACTAAGCGCGTTGGCGACGGGAATTCTCATTGTCTGTTCGTGGATTCGGTACAAAAATGTTTTCTCACGTCAGGAGCAAGCAAGATGGGCTACAATCGCCGCCGCCTAATCTAGGCCGCTTCCTGAGCAACGGGTTCGACACTGAAAAACCGGAATGTTCACAGAACCAGATAACAGGAGAGACCATGATTCGAAGATTCCGCACATTCCTTTAACCATCCTCGCAGTCGTGTCGGTCATGAATATCGTTTGCCAGGCTCAGTCCCGGCGCCCGTTGACGGCCATACACGTGAAGCCGTTCTCAACGGGCGGCGCCTTCGGTCGGGCGCGTTCCCGACCACGCAGTCCATGCGCCTGGTCCTGGTTTTGCCCCTTCGCAATCAGGATGACTTGGATAGCCTATTGAAAGATCTCTACAATCCTTCCAGCCCGTCTTATCGCCAGTTCCTGTGGTGGAAGAATTCGCGGACAAGTTTGGGCCCACCCAGCAGGACTACGATGCCGTCGCTGCCTTTGCGGAAGCGCATGGGCTGACCGTGGTTGGCACCTCACGGAATCGCGTGAATATCGACGTGCGCGGATCGGTCGCAAGCATTGAGGAGACCTTTCATCTGACCATGGGCCTCTACCAGCATCCCACAGAAAACCGGATCTTCTACGCTCCGGACCGAGAGCCCACGCCAGATCTGTCGATTCAGCTGTGGCATGTCTCGGGCCTGGACAACTACTCGATCCCGCGTCCCGCCGTGCATCGAGGTCAGAATGCGAGGTCCAACGCCACCACGGGTTCCGGTCCGAATGCTTCGTTCTTGGGCAGCGATATGCGGGCCGCATACTACGGCGGAAGTCTGACAGGCAGCGGCCAGTCGCTGGGGCTGCTCGAGTATTTCGGCACTGATCTCTCCGACCTGACCACCTACTTCAAGAACGCGGGTCAAACGAACACTGTCCCGGTTAAGCTCAAGTCCACAGACGGGACCAGCACGAGCTGCGTCTATCCGAGTTGTGACGACACCGAACAGACCCTGGATATGACGCAAGCGATCGGCATGGCCCCGGGCCTGTCGAGCTTGGTGATGTATGTGGGATCGACCGATTCCGCCATCTTCAACGCGATGGCTACAGCCAGTCCGCTCAACGCACAATTGAGCTCTTCGTGGACGTGGTTCCCGGCGGACCCCAGCACGGATAACCCGTACTTCCAAGAGTTCGCGGCGCAAGGTCAGAATCTCTTTCAAGCCGCGGGAGACAGTGGCAAGTGGACCACGTCCGGTACGGCCTCTGAGATTTTCCCGGCGGATGATGTGTACGTAACGTCGGTCGGCGGGACGGACTTGGATACCGGCGGCGCCGCCGGTCCCTGGAGTTCGGAAACCACATGGGTCGACGGTGGCGGCGGCATTTCGCCCGACAAGTATGCGATTCCGTCGTGGCAAACGGCGGCGGCCAGCGGCTGCTCTTCCTGTTCAAAACCTATCGCAATGGCCCCGACGTTTCGGCCAATGCGAATTTCACCTTCTACGTTTGTGCCGACCAGACAACGTGCACGGCCAATGAGTACGGCGGAACCAGCTTCGCGGCACCCATGTGGGCGGGCTACCTGGCTCTCGTCAATGAACAGGCAGTCGCTAACGGCAATCATTCAGTCGGCTTCATCAATCCGAGTCTCTACACGATCGGTGCGGGCTCCAGCTATGACAGCGACTTCCACGACATCACCAGCGGCGGCAATGGCTACTCGGCAACCACCGGCTACGATTTGGCCACCGGCTGGGGCAGTCCCAAGGGAAGCGGTTTGATCAGCGCACTTGCCGGAAGCTCCTCCGGTTCTGGCTTTAGCCTTTCCGCGTCGCCGGCTTCGGTTACGGTCGCGCAAGGCGCCAAGCATACTTCCACCATTACCAACACGGTGACGGGCGGTTTTGACTCGGCTATTTCCTTGTCCGCGACTGGCCAGCCCGCCGGTGTGAGCGTAGGCTTCAGCCCAATCTCGATCACCGGAGCCGGAACCTCAAGCATGACGCTGACCGTGGCCTCATCGACCGCCACCGGTACGTATCACATCACGGTTAGGGGAACCTCCGGCAGCACCGTCGAAACCACCACGGTTTCCCTGACGGTCAGCAAAAGCAATCCGAACTTCACCATCAGCGCCGCGCCTACGACGATTAGCGTGTCCCGGAGCAGTTCCGGCACCGCTACCATCGCCACGACTGTTTCTAGCGGTTTCAACTCGGCGATTAGCCTGTCTGCTACGGGACAGGGACCCGCCCAAACCGTGACCTTCAGCCCCAGTTCCATCGCGGCGCCCGGCTCCGGAAAGTCAACCATGACCGTCAAAGTGGGCCAGAGTGCCACACTCGGGAACCACACCATCACCATTACGGGCAAAGGAGGAGGCGTAGCGCATACGACTACTGTCACTCTCAATGTCCTGCCGTAGGGGCAACTATGAGTCTTTTGCTCAGTCCCCGGCACATGAGTATGCAAAAGCCCGGGACCTTCGCGCTCCGGGCTTTTTTCTGGCGATCAATGCAAGCGTAGGAAGGAAGGACCCCAAGTCAAGATCGGCGTGTTCCTCGTTTTCAAGTGGTCCGCGTCCGGGCTCGAAACGCAAGCAACAAATTCAAAACAGCTCGCCACCGGGCCAAGCAGGACGTGGCACCCGCTCGCGCTGTTCCTGTAGAGTATCCTGTCGGGTAGAACACAATCAGCTTGGAGGCTCGCAGTGAAGCACAACAATCACGGAAACTCGAAGGACCACTCTCATCCGGGGCAGGGACACGCGGCCGGCGGTGAGGGTAAAGACCGAAATCTGCACAATCCCATCGAAGACCGCCTGATTCCGCTCGAGCCTCTCGATCTAGCGAAGATTCACTCGATCGACGGCTTGGTGCGCGCGATGGCCAAGACTGCGTTCACCGGACGCCAACTTGGCGAGGCCGCCGACGTCCTCGAAGCGATGGCGCTCGACGAAGACGCTTTCATTGTCATGACGCTCGCTGGCGCCATGACTGTCGCGAAACAGGGCCTGATAGTCACCGAATTGATCGACCACGGCATTGTGAATGCGATCGTCTCCACCGGCGCCCTCATGGCTCACGGTCTGGTCGAGGCCACGGGCCGAGCCCACTTCCGCGCCAATCCAGAAGTCTCCGACGAGGAACTCTACGAACAGGGCTACAACCGCGTCTACGACACGCTCGAGCCCGAACAAAACCTCGACGACGTCGAAGAAGTTATGGCGGCCGTGCTTGAGGCCTGGGACCACAACGAAGTCATGTGCTCCTACAAGCTGAATCACGCCATCGGTGCCTATCTCGCGAAGCGCGATCAGAACCAGCGCGGAATCCTGAAATCGGCATACGAACAAGGCGTGCCGGTATTCGTGCCCGCTTTCAGCGACTCCGAGCTTGGTCTGGACACGGCGCTAAATAACCGCCTGAGGGAGTCGACTGGTCGTCACAAGATTCGCTTCGATCCCTTCGAAGATCTCGAGCACTTTGCAGCAACGCTGCTGCGCCAGAAGAAACTCGGAATCTTCACCATTGGCGGCGGCGTTCCGCGCAACTGGTCGCAGCAATTCGGACCCTTCATCGAACTCCGCCACCGGCGCCTGGGCGAAAACGTGCCTCTAAAGCGCTACCACTACGGCCTCCGGATTTGCCCCGAGCCCGTGCACTGGGGTGGTTTGTCGGGCAGTCCCTATAGCGAAGCGATCTCATGGGGCAAGTTTGTGCCACCATCCGAAGGAGGGAAATTCGGCGAGGTCTTCGTCGACGCGACCGTCGGCCTGCCGATCATCGTGGCCGCCGTTCTGGAGCGCTTGGGCAAGAATCACAAAGGCGCGAAAAAGGGAAAAAAGGAGCTCGCCAAGCGGAAGTAGGATGTTGCGCAGGCAAAGTAGGCGAACGAACCAGGGCAGAATATGCTTTCCTGCTTACACGACAAGATTGGAGTAGAGGTTCTAAGAATGTGCTACGCGTTGTTCTCGCAAGCAGAGGGATCCTGAGCCGCAAACTCCGGGGTGGAGTCGCTCTTTTGGGGATCATCCTTTCCGGTTCGCAGTTTCCGATAAAGAGGGGCAAGGATACTATTTTTAAGCACTTCTGATTCAGCTTGAAACCAATCCTGCAAGGCCTGGCCTTCCTCTTGTCCCCGTGTTTCATACAACTGCTTCGCTCGTGAGCGCACTTTCCGTTCTACCAACTGCACCATCAGGGTCTGTTGCTTTTTTCTGCGTGTTTCGTAATCCACGGTCTGTCTCGCCCTCGATCTTTTGTCTTTTTCCAGCACTTCAATCATAGCTGATTCCTGTTAACCGAGTGTTACATCCGGTAGGGGTAGCAGGTTACCAAAGTTTTACTCCCTTAAGATGTTTTCTCGAGCCTGAAAGATTCATTTAGTTTATCTATTTTCAATAACTTAGGATCGAACAAGGACCCCAAGGTCGCACCGGCTGGCCGCCTCATCGCCCGCCGTCAAGAGTGGAATTCAAGCGCCGATACCAAAGGCAAGGGAGGGCACACGTAGGCGCCACCAAGCCTTAGCGATCCGATTAAATTAGGGGGGAGGGCAGAACCGACAGCCTAGCGGGAGTTTACTGCGAGTTGAGTGAACGAGATTGTAAGCAGATATTTGTGAGGAAGTTAGAAGCATTGCGTCGTCTTACCCACGTTGGGGTACTACGAAGCCATGGCAGCAAGGCCCAGAGTCTTGACCAAGGCTTGTTGGGCGAGAGACTGCTGCGAGAGCACATAGGCGGTGCGGGGCGGTCCCTTTTCGCCCTGAGGCGGTAGAGCAGGACGAACTGTTTGATTTGCTCGCAGTTCCTCGAGCAGTTGCTCGACCGACAGATCCGCCCACCCAGCTTTGGCCTGCTGGTGCACATACTGCAACAGGGAGATACCCAACATGCAGTAGAAGGCGTGGATGCGAATCTTGCGGTCGGTCCAGTGATACATGGGATCCCAGCCCAACCACTCGTCCATCTTTCAAGCCGCGGAACACGCGCTCGATGGATTGTTGACCGCCGTAGCCGGCCACGACCTGTTCCGCGCTCCAATCCATGCGGTTGGTCAGCAGTACGGTGCGACCCAGGCGCTGATTGAGCAGTTGCGGGAGCGCCGCGGAGTCGAAGTCAAACTGTAAATGCCAACCACCGTCCTGCTCTTGCAGTTGATAGCGAATGAGTTCGGCCAGGAACGGAGCCGACAACCAACGCTCGTATCTTGCGCTCGATCTGCATCCTGTTTCCAGTGCGCCTTGGTTTATTCAGCTCCTGGGCGAAACGGCGCAGCGACTGCAACACTCGGCTCAAGCTGGTGGTCAGACTGTGCAGTTGCTCGCCGGCAAACGATGCCGAGTACTTCACTACGCACAGATACTCTCGCCCATGCACCAGCATCTTCTCGACCCCGGCGCGCACTCCGGGTTGGGCGCTACTGCAGGCGGGTAATTCTTCCGTCGCTCGAGTGCGGAATTCCGCCGGCGCTTGATTCCAAGGCAAGGCCGAGATCCAGCCCACACCCGCTTCTTCCAAGGCTACGGTGTTGGCCAGCGCCGCCGAACCTTTATCCAACACCAGCGTTACCGTTTCGCGGGCTATCTGATTCTGATCCAGCATGCGCGTAATGCGCGTCAACGCCGTGGAAAACTCTTCCACGTCGGCTACGTTTCCGGGATATACGTGATGACATAAGCTCAAGCCATGCTCGCCATCGAGCACGTAGCTCAGACCGACTTGCCGCAGATTATGGCGGCCCTGCTTGTTGTGTCCGCGCTGGGCCAGTTGATTGCGCGTGTTGGTGCTGGCGATATAGGTGTAGAAGTTGGTGGTGTCGTAGGCCAGCAGACGACGACTCACCAGTTGTTTCTCTTTCCATACTCCCAGCAAACGCAACTGGGCTTGCTCCAAGGGATCGTCGGCCGGGGAGAGCGCTTCTGGGCCTTCCGGCAGGATCTGTTCAAACGCGTCCCAGAATGCTTGCGAAGTAAAGCGTTCGGGGGGAACTCCCAGAGCGTCGACAGGATGGAGGAGCGATACCAATCAGCAACTTCGGTTTTGGGGCCAGGCCGGCAAATGCGGTGGATGGCCGCCAGCAAGAGGTAGTGAGCGGGCGAGGGCCCGGAGCGTCGCGTAGGCCAGAGCGATTGCAGCAAGTCCCAGACGCCGGTTTGCTGAGCGGCGGCCCAGAGGGCGGCGGGCAAGCCAAACTCGCGGGTGGTGGCGGCCAAAGGGACGGGGGCGGTGCGGTCGCGGACCAACTCGGCGAGTTTCTCGGCGGTACCGAGATAAGCCTGATGAACGATGCGGGGCTTGCCGTCGACGCGGGCACTTTCGACGACGTCGAAGATCAACACAGCCGAGGCAATTACGGTGGTCCACAGGGCGCGCTTGTCGCCTACTGCCGACTGGGTCACGTTCGCGGTGCGCACGATCTTGTTGGACAGGCGGTAGATCTGCTTCTTCTCGTCCCAGGAGCGGTCGGGATCGAATTCCACGTTGAGGGTGGTGGCCAGCATTTCGGCGGCGAGTTCCTCGGCATATTCCCCGGCGGCGTCTTCGGTCTCGCCGAAGGAGTGGTGCTCGCTGAGATAGCCGTAGGTGTTCCGGTCGGCGGGAATAGCCACGCCGATCGACGATGCCAGCAAGCGGTGCGGCTCGCGCGTGGAATTCTCCGCCACGACGGCGAAAACGACTTCGCCGGGATGCAGATACTTCACGCCTTCTTTGCGGGCCAGCAGTTTGCAGTTGGGCGGAAAGATGGAGGAAACCCGCACCAGGTTCTGGGCAGCGATACCGGCGTCGCGCAACGCCAATTCGAACGAAGTCAGCCGCTCGCGGTGTTTTCCGACTCCCTTGGTAAAGAAAATCCGCTTCGGAACCATGTCTTTGCCCAATTCCGTGATCCTCCAAAAAGAAAATTTGAGTGTTGAGAATGCACAATCTAACACAATGCTTTGTAAAGGAAATATGAATTTGCAGTCGAGGCGCAAAAAAATGCGGGGAGCGCTGGCGCGCGTCCCCGCCTTCATGCCCGGATTGTTAGGGGGAGGGCCCGGGCAAAACCTTTCAAGTCGTTAGCTCACTTGGCGGCGACTGCCTTGCTCACGTCAATCTCCGTGCCATTGATCGTGCCGGTCACCGTGGCTTTCTTGCCCGCCTGCTGATCGAGCACCGCCAGCACTGTCTTGTCGCTGGTATTCAAAGCGTAAATCTTGTCGCCCACGACCAGAGCGTACTTCGAGCCGTGCGAGACGCAGGTGCGCGTGCACTCTGCGGGCGTGCCCTCCATGTGCTTCGTGCCGCACATGGCGTCGCCCACTTCGCCGGTCAGGGTTTGCTTGCCGGCCGCCATTGCCGGTCGTGTATGCACAACATCGCCGCCCCTGCCAATATCGCAATCAAGATCGAGCGTTGCCAACTACCCTTCATCCTGTTTCTCCTTCAGAGATCCGAAGCTGCTAGTCGGTCGTGATCCACGCACGACTCGCGGGCCAGTGTACCAAGTTATCCTGATTTCAGAAATGTTTCGTCTGGTCGCAAAAAATACCCCGGCTCTTCCAGGAAGTGGAGCCAGAGTACTCGCCCGGAGAACGGACTCAGAAAGTGCCGCCTGATTTTGTTCCAAAAACCGAACAAGCCGGCGACAAGCTGCGCCCGTCGCGCAGCGGCCTATTTCGGCGCCTTCACCGAGTAGATCAGATCGACGTCGACCGACTTGTCGCGGACGTTGGCGGTCACGTGCGAGGCGACGTCCCAGTCCAGGGTGGCCGGGAGCAGTTTCTGGGCCGCGGGCAGATATTCGCTCAGGTAGGTCGAGTCGTACACCTCGCCGGGGCGAATTTCCAGGCGTCGCGCAGCTTTGCGGTCAGGCTGTTGTCGAGGCCGCGGAATTCCAGTTCGCCCATGTGATAGACGGAGCCTTCCTTCACCCCCAGATGAATCACCACGGTGCCGGCAGCGTCGTCAAACTCGGCGTCGGCTTTGATCGCAGTCGTGACGAATCCGCGAGATCCGTAAAGCTTCTGGATGTCCTTCAGGTTGTCGCCGATGCGGATGGTGTTGGCCGGCTGGCCGGGTTCGGCGCGCACCATCTTCTGCAACGTCTCGGTCGGGAACTCGTGATTGCCCGACCACTCCACGCTCTTCAGCTTGTACTGCTGGCCCGGAGTGACGGCGAAGTTGACATCGACGACGGTCTGGTTGCGGGGGCCGTCCTCGTTCTCGGCAGCCGGCTGCTTGACGACTTTGGGCTGCGGCTCGCCGAATTGCGCCTTCAGATATCCTCGCGCGTAATAAACCGGAAGAAGCTGGCTGCTGGACCAGCTGATTCAGGCGGGCTGCGGGAGTATTCGCGGTCGGGAATCCTCTCGCCGGCCGCTTCGAGCGCGGGCACGCTCGGCCTCGCCAGCGCCGGTGAATTCGATGTTGCGAACCTGGATGAGAACATCGGTCACGTGGTAGTTGATCGACTCGACCGGGCCGTCCGGCTTGCCGGTGCGCACATACTCGACGTGGCCGGGGATCGCGTTCTCCACCAGCATGGCCTGCAGCACGTCGGAGACCTCGTCGGCCATGCGGCCGAACAGGGGCAGTTCTCCGTCGAACAGCGGAGCGTGCTCCTTGATGCGCTTGCGGAAGTTCGTCGTCGGAGAACCAGACGAAATCCTCAAAGTGCGCCGGAACGAACTTGTCGGCGTCGGTGACGTGCAGTTCGAGCTTGGTTCCGGCCGACGAATAGGAGAAGGTGTAGCCGATCTCGGTGAAGACTCCCATGTCGCCCAGGCGGCGGGCGGCCTTCTTGAAATCGTCGTCGTTGACGGCAGCGCCCATCTGCAAGCCGGTCGCGGCGGCGATTGCGGCTTCCGGGAAGCGCTTGCTGCCGGTGACCTTGATGGCGATCAGCTGTCGCGCGGAAGCCGGCATCTGCGCCAGCGGCTTCTGGGAAGATTGTGCCTTGCCCGCATGCCGCGAAGGCACAGTCCAGCCGAAGAATGACGAAAACAGCGAGCAGAAGTCTGGGGATCGCCTGTCATCATCGGCTTGGGATCTGCGCCAATTCTTCCGTGGATTTGTGCTTCACCGCAATGTCAATGAACGCCAGCGCGGCGCGGCTGAGCGCCTTGTCTTTGCGGAAGACCAGCGCCAGATCGCGGCGCACCTGCGCGTCGGCGATGGGAATCGCGGCCAGAACTTTGGCGCGAACGTCTTCCTCGACATTTGAACGGGCGATGAATCCGATGCCCACGTCGGCGGCCACGAATCGCTTCAGCAATTCGCTGGAATCGAGTTCCATGGTGAAGTTCGGCTTCAGCCGGCGCTCGTGAAACAGTTGCTCGATGGCGTCGCGCGTGTGTCCGGCCTTGGGGACGACCAGCGGAAACTTGGCCACGTCGGCGATGGTCGCCGACTTCATCTTCCCCAGCGGATGCTGCGGCGGCGCGATCAGAATCAACTCGTCGCGATGAATGAGCACGACGGTCAGCCGCGGGTCGGTCACGGGAAGAGAAATGACGCCGAAGTCGACCGAGTTGTCGATGATCGACTCGAGAATCTTGCCGTAGTCGGCGCGTTTGATGTTGACCGAAACGTCGGGATACTGCTTCTTGAAATCGGCAAACACATAGGGCAGGATGTGCAGGCAAGTGCCTTCGTTCGCGCCGACGATGATTTCGCCGCGGGGCACGCGCTCCATCTCGGCGATGGCCACCATCATCGCCTTGCGGGCGTCGAGCGTTTCCTCGACGTATTTCTGAAACGCCTTGCCGGCGGCCGTGAGCGAAACCTTGCCGCCGGAGCGGTCGAACAGCTTGGCCCCGACTTCTTCCTCGATGCCGCGAATCTGCGACGAAATCGCCGGCTGGGTGCGGAAACGCTTCTCCGCCGCCCGCGAAAACGAGGCGTGCCGCGCCACTTCGAGAAAAGTTTCGAGCTGGTCAAAGTCCATAGAGAAGCTTGTCAACCGTCAGCTCTCAGCTGCCAGCAAGGACGGTTCAGTCTTCATCCGCGTCCTCCGTGTCCTCTGTGCTTAAAGCTGATAGCTGATAGCTCCAGTATAAAGTCCCGTTATCCCCGCTATAAAAACAATCGAATTGCCAGCGTCCGCGACTGGCTTTAGACTCTCTCGGTTCCGCACAACGCGACCGATTGTAGCAGCCTGCCCGCTGCTGCAGGATTCTCCGCAACCGTTCGCCCGATCTCTGAAGGGAATCACTTCCCGGCAAGGAGTTTTCATGGCTGATGCCGATGCCAAGAAGACTGTTCTCGAGTTCGCGCGGCAGCACGACGCGAAGATTCTCGATCTGCGCTTCACCGACATTCCCGGGCTGTGGCATCACGTTTCCTATCCCATCGAGCAACTGACGGAGGCGTCGTTCGAAGAAGGTTTCGGCATTGACGGTTCGTCGATTCGCGGCTGGGCCGGCATCCACGAGAGCGACATGCTGCTCAAGCCGGACGCGAATTCTCATCTTGCTCGATCCCTTTACCGAAGTGCCCACGCTGGTGCTGGTCTGCGACGTGGTCGATCCCGTGACCAAGCAGCGCTACGACCGCGATCCGCGCTACATCGCGCGCAAAGCCGAACTGCATCTGGCCTCGACCGGCATTGCCGACACGGCCTACTTCGGCGCCGAAGCCGAGTTTTTCATTTTCGACAACGTCCGCTTCGATCAGCGCGAGCAGTACGGCTTTTATTACATCGACGCCGAAGAAGGCCGCTGGAACTCGGGCAGGGAAGCGAACAATCTCGGCTACCGTCCGCGCTACCGGGAAGGCTATTTTCCGGTGCCGCCCACCGACCACTATCAGGACCTGCGCTCCGAAATGGTGCTGACCATGCAGAGCTGCGGCATCGACGTGGAGTGCCACCATCACGAAGTCGCTTCAGGGGGTCAGACCGAGATTGACCTGAAGTTCGATTCGCTGCTGCGCTCCGCCGACAAGATGCTGCTCTACAAATACATCGTGAAAAATGTGGCCAACCGCCACGGCAAGACGGTCACGTTCATGCCCAAGCCGATCTTCGGCGACAACGGCAGCGGCATGCACACGCACCAGTCGCTGTGGAAGGCGGGCGAGCCGCTGTTTGCCGGCGACGGATACGCCGGCCTGTCGCAGCTCGCGCTCTGGTACGTCGGCGGCCTCATCAAGCACGGCCCGGCGCTTTCGGCGATCATCGCGCCCACCACGAATTCCTACAAGCGCCTGGTGCCCGGATTTGAAGCCCCGGTGAATCTCGCCTACTCGCGGCGCAATCGCTCGGCGGCCTGCCGCATTCCCATGTATTCGATCGCGCCCAAGGCCAAGCGCGTCGAGTTCCGTCCGCCCGACCCGAGCTGCAATCCCTATCTCGCGTTCGCCGCCATGCTGATGGCCGGCCTCGACGGCATCGAAAACAAAATGGACCCCGGCCCGCCGCTCGACAAAGACATCTACGAACTCGATCCCGAAGAGTTGTCGAACATCCCGTCGATGCCCGGCTCGCTCGAAGACGCCCTCGACGCCCTGGAGCGCGACCACGCCTTCCTGCTGAAAGGCGATGTGTTTACCGAAGAGTTACTGCGGACCTACGTCGACTACAAGCGCTCGAAAGAAGTCGACGCGATCCGGCAGCGCCCGCATCCCGTATGAGTTCGCGCTGTACTACGACATTTAGGACTAGAGGGAGCAGCCTTCGTGGCCAAGGCTCTGTGAAGCGAGGGCTTGTCACACCATCTGCGCGGCAGCGTTTTGTTTTTCTTGGGGAGATTGCTTGGCAGGCATTCAGTGCTGGTTCGTGTCCGGCTGAAGCGGAACTTTGACCCGCCTCACCTCCCCCGGCTGAAATACTCCCAGAGACTCAGCGGACGATGATTTGTATCCGTCCGAGCGAACCTCCAGGCTGCAGGGCCTGTACGGAGGAACAACAAGCTCGTTGGTAATGGATTCTGAATACCACCACATTTTCGGAACGGTCGACTTGACAGTGTATTTGAAGTACTTGATTGGCCGTTGGGTGAGGGCATCGATAACGTCGACGTGCAAGTGCGCTCCTGGAGGAGCAAGGCCGAGCGTCAGTTCAGCGCAGGTGGGTGAAGCCAAAACGTTGACCTCAGGAAATTGTCCGTACGCCCGCATCGTGGAAAAGCCGTTGTAGCCCTGAGCCTGTCCATCGACGAAGATCTCGTAGGTGCCGGGCTGCAAATTACCAATGGCGAACTTACCCTGCTTGTCGGTTGTGACAGACAACGGTTCCTTTGCATTCACAAAGTCGTTTTGCAGAAGAGGCTGCACTTTGATTCCTGCAACCGGAGTGCCGTCTTCGGCAAGCACCGTGCCGGAGAAACATCCGACGCCAAGGGGCCGTAGCTGCACCGGCAACACGCGTATTTCGCCGGGCTGAAGCGGAGGTACGGGCATCACGTCGGTTTGGTGATACCCGATTGCACCCAGTTGCACCTCCAGCGGTTTTGAAGGAGGCACCAGCAGATCCTTGTGCAATAGCGTCACTCCGTCCCATCCGTGGAACCCGTCGACCCGTCGAAAGTTCGCTTCAGCCTTTTCGATCTCTTTCCCAGTCGACGAATCGGTTAGTTTGAGGCGGAGCTTTCCAGCGCGAGGCTCGCGCCGCATCGTGATTTGCGCGCAGTCGTTCGACCCTGAGACCACCACGCGTAACTCTTCGACTGTCCCCGAAAAGTCGATGTTGTTGCTGAAGGTATATCCCAGATCCTCGTTTCGACTGAAGATGCGGTAGCTACCGGCGGGCAGATCGGAAAAGAGGAACTGCCCGTTTTCATCGGTATCGGTCAGGCGATAGAAAGGATGATTTGTCGCGGCAACGGTGACGTGCATTTGAGGCAGGGAAGAGCCGCTATCGTCAAGAACCTGGCCAGCGATGCATCCGCTTTGTGCGACCGCGGCCATGGCGGAAAAGAGCAGCCACAGAATCGCTGAGCGAGCCATGATGAATGATACTCCCGTGAGCAAGGACTTCATAAAGCCTGCAGAATTCAAAGATACGCTATCGACAAGCCAACAAGTTTTGAGGCGCCACTCGACAAGACGTGC
Source organism: uncultured Acidobacteriaceae bacterium (assembly GCA_963710885.1). Lineage (GTDB taxonomy): Bacteria > Acidobacteriota > Terriglobia > Terriglobales > Acidobacteriaceae > Sulfotelmatobacter. The sequence continues at coordinate 334,527 of CAVQCF010000042.1, read as the reverse complement.
GACCTGAGTCCGAGGCCGTGGAAAAATAAAGATGGAATTGAATGACCGCCGGTCTGGATCTTGGCCATAGTGTGTGTGCTTGCGCCTCTACTTCAACAGCTTCTCAATCGCCGCAGTCATCTCCTTCGAATCCGGTGTAACCGCTGGCTCGAACCGCTGCACTACTTTCCCATCACGATCCACCAGGAATTTGGTGAAGTTCCACTTGATGTCTCCCGCGATCCCGGCGCCCGTCTCTTTCGTCAGATAGCCATACAGCGGCGCCTGATCCGCCCCCTTCACCGAAATCTTCGCGTACATGGGAAACGTCACGCTGTACTTGCGGGTGCAAAACGTCTTGATCTCCTGATTCGTCCCGGGTTCCTGAGCGCCAAAATTGTTGGCAGGGAAGCCCAGAATCACGAAGCCTTGGTCTTTGTACTTCTCGTAGATGCTCTCCAGCGCGCTGTACTGTGGAGTGTAACCGCACTGGCTCGCGACATTCACCAGCAGCACGACCTTGCCCTTGTACTCAGCCAGCGGCGCCGGCTTGCCGTCGATGGAGTTCAGCGTGAAGGGGTAGACACCCGAGCCCGCAAATAACCAGGTGGCCATAATCAGCCAAGCTCCGAAAGAAAGAATCATGCCCAGTTTGACTGACGTGCCGGATCGGCGTGAAGGCGACGATGTCATTCCGGTCTCCTGTGTTTACGGATTTCGATTGTAACGATGGTATCCCGTGAAAGAACGTGATTGACGATACGGGCAGAGTGATGCGAAACGCAACGGTAGAAATGTAAATTCTGCGTCTTGCGGTTGTATTGCGGTTGGATTGTCGATTAGACCGCGGTTCGAACGGAGCTTTCCTTTACCATCCGCTCTAGCAGGCGCACACGCTTGCCGGGAAGGGGGATGTCCGTCATCTGTGGCCTTGCAACTTCACAACTGCTCACCGACAGGAATGCGTCACCCATGTTGTCGAGAGCGGAAGCCGAGCGCCCCAGCACCATCAGCAGATACTTCTGGGCGATGGGACGGTCGGCTGGATGGATCAGGGCCCACCACCGCCGGACCGACTCCTGCACCTCTGCCTCGCTTTTTTCACCCACTACGAGGGAATCGATCAACCGGTAAACCTTGCTCTTTATCGCTTGGTACGAGACGGAAATCTCTTGTGGCATAGGGTTCCTGAGTTGTGCTGTACTTCCGTATAGTGCAATCCTCCAACCAAACCCCTAATCCTCTGTTTTGGCGTGGTTTACAGTGATTTGCAGTAACATGAACGTACTACGAATGGAATAAATCCGGCCTGGGATATGAATTCTGGAAGGAATCCGTCTTCAGTTGTTCTTCCCGGCAGGCAAATGCAGATCTTTTCACTTGACGGCGAGCGGAATCCCAAGCGAGGTCGTTAATTCAAGGTCGGTCGAAGTGGACACCATGTGCCTGCCGTTTTAAGCGCGTGACCGTCCGGTCCACAATCCAACCCCGGCGAAGATCGCCAGTATCAGAAGCGTGCTCACAGCCTGGCCCAGCATGTACGGTAGCTGCGAAGTGGCGAGCAGTCCAAAGATTGCGACGATGAGGAGCCACAGGACCGCGGGAACCATCACCCCGGACATCTTGGCAGCACTAACTAGCAGGATCCTGGTCTTTGGCCTGCACGCGATGAGGATCAAAAGAGGTATTACGACGATGTCTGTGGCTAAGGTCATTTTGCGGAGGGTATCCCACCAAAACCGGTTGCCGCGATCACAACTCCGGTGAGAGTTTGCACGCGGTGCCGATTTCCACTCGCTTGATACATCAACAAGCCGAGGTTGCTCTACGAAACTGTCGAACGTCCTGCACAGGTCGCCAGCCATTTTCAGTAGACGACCGCCTCGGCTGGAAGTTGCGAGCTGTTGGCGCTGGGGTGCTCGGGGCACGGAGCGTCCCACGGCCCTGTGAATTCCAGATGGCGCTTCTGCGCGTAGATCCAGAGGTGCCAGCCCCAGCGTGATGCGAGTCGTTCCTCGATCGGGTGAGGAATCAGCTTTCCGATAACCGGGAGCCAGTTCGGATTCCAAAACATAACTTCTGTCTTGACGTTCTTGAATTGCTGGAACATGTGCCGCGCTGATGCTTTTGAGAAAACCTGTGAAAGCGGGTTGTCGGGGCCATCGGTATTTCGGTTGAGCATGTTCTGCATCTCGACGTAAGAACTGGGGCTCTCGCGAATGAGTTCTGCATGCCGCCGCAGATCTTGCTCTGACTCCCCGAAGATCGTCCGAGCCAGCTTGATACCCAACTCTGTTCTGAGCAGATGCGCGCGCAAGCGACGGACAATCGCAAGATTCACGTGGTAATTGAACGAGTCGCGATAATAGAGCATAATCAATGCCCGTCCACCAGGAGAGAGCACCCGATGAACCTCGCGGATGGTTCGTGGCGTATCTGGGGTGTGATGAAGCACTCCATGAGAATAAACGAGGTCAAACGAGCCTTCAGCGAAGGGCAAGTTCTCAGCATCGCCCTGGACGAACGTTCCTTGCAGATTTGCTAGTTGAAAACGTCGGCGCGTTATGTCCACGGCCGCGTTCGTCAGGTCGACCGCAGTGTAGTGGGCGCCGGCACGAGCGAAGCGTTCAGCCTCGCTGCCGCATCCGCAACCAATTTCGAGCACCCGCAAGCCACAGGTTCTTTCAAAGCCCACCGCCGATTGTAGACGCGGGTGCACTCTATACCTGTGCTCGTCGAGGCTCCGATAGAAGGCTAGGGTTCCGCACGTCTCATTCGTGAACCATGAGTCACAGGGTGTTTTCTGCCAGAATTGCTGAACCTGGCTCTTGATGTTTGGCAAAAGGAGCGTGCAGGTGGAATACACGCGCTTTTCCGCTACTGGGCAAAGCGCAGGAGTGGCAATGGTCGAAGACATGGAGCGCTCCCTTCTCTAAGACTCGGATCAACGTCGAGAACTCCGATTCTCAATTGGGCGCATTATAAGATCGTCGCTTTGTGTTCGCCAGACGCAACGCTCCTACGTGGAAGCCGCCGCACTGGCAACGGTGGGGAGTGCACCGGAAAAGCGCTCAGTCTCGTAATCTGTCTTGAGAGTATTGCAGCGTGCACTTATTGGTACACGAGTTTTCGATTGCATACTCGTGCAGACTTGCCCACAAAATAGGTCTATACTCTCCAATTCTGTCGGTACTGTTCTGCCTGCGTAATGTCTAGCGATCTACTCGGCTTATTGCATACGCATTGCTTACGAGTCATTACGACACGCTACATGTCGTGCATTTTGCTACGATGTGATGTGCGTAAGTTGTTGATAATACGTACCTTGTGCGCTACAATGTGGCGCTCTACTCAACCGGATGTTCGTCGAATCCTGACTTTCCCAATCGAGGACGCAGGCCGAACTGGAATCCGGCATCTCCATTACAAACTGAACTCGTCTCGGAGGCAAAATGAAGCGATGGGCGTGGCTGTTGGCTGTTCCAGTCCTAATATCTCTCGCAGGAGCTCAGATTACATCGTCGCTCAATTCGCAGACGAGTCCGCCCCAGACCACCAGCTCGCAGGGCACCTGGCACGACGCAGCCAGCGGCGACCGTATGTTTTTCCCCAAGGACACGCTTTGGGGCTGGGTGCAGGTTGACCTGGCACCTCCGCACAACGAGGTCGATCCCAACCAATGCGCCGGCAACGCCGGCCAGTATGGCGGAGTCAACGCCCCCTGCAGTCTGTTCGCCCGCTACATCATTGGGGGGATCCTGGAAGTTCGCCCCTTCGGCCGCGGTCCGCTGCGTCGCTTCATGGTCTACGGAGCGCCCACATTCCTGTTCGGCAAGACCATTCCCAAGACGCTCTACACTTGGTCGCCCGACGCGATTGGAGTCGAACATTCCTGGGGAGTCGGCATCTACATGAACAAGGGATTCGAATTCCGAGTGACCCAGCACTTCCTCTTCGACCGCCTGGGCGCGCGCGACACCTACCTCGGGCAGGCCGATCTCGGGACCAACGGGCCTTGGGGCCGATTCGTAACATTGGGCGTCCGTAAAACCTTCGGCACGCGACGGTGGTAGTCGGCAGCGCTGGCTGTCCGGCGGGCGTCACGCCCAGGAGTGGCAAAAGCGGCGCCGCTCGGCGCAGGCCTTTTGGTGCTCCGTGCTTTTAGGTCGGCTCAGCCCCTGGTCGGGTCAGTACTCTCGGGCGGTCAGTAATTTCGGTCGGTCAGTGTTTTTGTTCGGGTCAGTGCTTTCGGCCGGTCAGTGCTTCTGCATGGCGCAGTGCCTTTCGGTGGCGCAACGCTTCCAGGGCTGCGATAAGAGTCTCTTCTTCATTGAGGGCTTTTAGCCCCTGAGGCGCCTAACCTCATGCCGCAACCGGCGTTGCTGGCCGCATCAAACGTCGCACCAGCCAGAAGATTAACGCTACAAAAGCGCCCAACATCACCAGCGGTAGCCCAAAGATCAGAACCAGCCAGCCGGTCCCGCGGAAATTGGTGACATCGCCGCCGACTGTCGCCGTGGCATCGCGCTCCAGCCGGCCTCCGAATACAGTGATGTCGCCGGCCACCTTCACGCCCTTGTCGAGGCGCACGTCGCCGGCAAACGAAGTCGTATCGCCGGCGATCTGCCCGTCGTCCTCGACCACAATGCTTCCCCCGAAAGTGGTCACGTCTCCACCGATGTGCCCGCGCACCCGCACGCTGCAGGCGAAACACGTCACGTCTGCGACCTCTTCCCCAGGCGCGATGTTGATATTGTGGCCAAATTGCGTGCGGTCGTGAGAGTCGTCAGCGAATGTCGTGCTCGAAATCGCTCCCACAAAAAGGCAACAAGCCAGGATCAACCCGCTAAGGCGAGACGCAGATTTCATAGAACCCCCACAGTCGACAGATGGCGAACATAGGACAGAATTATGGCACAGACTCGGCGAAACCAAGAATAATCTGCCCTTCCCGCGTCAGTTCTTTATAATTGTGAGTTTTCCAAACCAAGGCGGCAAAACATTCATAGCGGAGGCTTCTGCATGGCTGGCTCTTATAACGGCGTAGCTGTACCTGCGGACGGCAAGAAAATCGGTTATGCAAACGGGAAGTATGACGTTCCCAATAATCCCATCATCCCGTTCATCGAAGGAGACGGTACTGGCCGCGACATCTGGAAAGCTTCTCTCCGTGTGTTCAACGCCGCCGTCGAGAAAGCCTACAAAGGCAAACGCCGCGTCGCCTGGTACGAAGTTTTCGCAGGAGAAAAAGCCAAAGCCAAGTTCGATACCTGGCTGCCCGATGACACCGTCGAAGCCGCCCGCGAATTTCGCGTCGCCATCAAAGGCCCGTTGACCACGCCTGTGGGCGGCGGGATCCGCTCCCTCAACGTCGCCCTCCGCCAGATCCTCGACCTCTACTGCTGCGTGCGTCCGGTGAAGTATTACAAGGGCGTGCCTTCGCCGGTGAAGCATCCGGAGCGCATGGACGTCGTCATCTTCCGCGAGAACACCGAAGACGTCTACGCCGGCGTCGAATGGGAGCAAGGAACTGCCGACTGCGCCCGCCTCATCGAGTTCCTCAACAAAGAGATGCTGAAAGGCGGCAAGAAGCAGATCCGTCTCGACTCCGGCATCGGCATCAAGCCTATCTCGATTACGGGAACCAAGCGCCTGGTGCGCATGGCGATTCAGCACGCGATTACCAACGGCCTCAAGAGCGTCACGCTCGTACACAAGGGCAACATCCAGAAGTTTACAGAGGGCGCCTTCCGACTCTGGGGATACGAAGTCGCCACTCAGGAATTCCGCGACAAGGTCATCACCGAACGCGAAAGCTGGATTGTTGGCAACAAAGACAAGGATCCCAACCTGACCATCGCGCAGAATGCCGAAGCCGTCGAGCCCGGCATGGAGTTCGCTCCTCCCGCCTTCCGTCAGGCCGTCGAAAAAGAAGTGAAAGCCGTCCTCGACGCAATTTACAGCACCCATGGCAACGGCGCATGGAAGAAGAAGATCATGATCAACGACCGTATCGCTGACTCGATTTTCCAGCAAGTCGTGACTCGGGCCGACGAATACTCGGTGCTGGCCTGTCCGAACCTGAATGGCGACTACATCTCCGACGCCTGTGCTGCGCAAGTCGGAGGCCTCGGGATTGCGCCCGGCGCCAACATCGGCGACGGCTACGCTATCTTCGAAGCCACCCACGGCACGGCCCCGAAGTACGCCGACAAAGACGTCATCAATCCCGGCTCGGTGATTCTCTCCGGAGTCATGATGTTCCGCCATTTGGGCTGGAACGAAGCCGCCGACCTGATCGAACAGAGCATGGAGCGCACCATCGAGCAAAAGAAGGTCACGTATGACTTCGAGCGCCTCATGCCCGGCTCCACGAAAGTCAAAACCAGCGAGTTCGCCGGAGCCATGATCGAGAACATGGACGCAGTTGTGCTGGTGTAAAGGGCGACTGGTCTCCCACGAATTCTCTGCGCTTTGGAGCCTTCAGCTATGCGTAAGTCGGGGCATGGAGAATGGGTGAAGGATTTGCGCGAAAGGCAGCGTAACATCGTATTCCCCGACACCCTCAGGAATGAAGCTAGGGGCTGGCGCAGGCTGATGAAAAGCAAGCAGCCCCTCACGGTCGTTCAAAAGGTCGGAATTGGGCTGCTGTTCTTAGGGATGGGCGTGGTTTTTTTTGGTCCCGGTTTACGACAAACTCCGCGGCTCGGCGGGTGATCCGATCCTTGATCGATTGGTTGGTTGGCGGATTTGGAGATTGGATTGTCCTTTTCGCTGTTCTCGGGGCGTTTTTTCTTTTGTTAAGGTGCAGACTTCGCCGGGCCCTGCTTACACACGCGGGCATCGAGCGTCCGGCAAGCACGATCTGAATTAAGAAAGCTGTGTCGTAATCGACTTATTCATCTTCGAAAGGATTTATTTATGCGCAAGAAAGTCACCATCGTAGGCTCAGGCAACGTAGGCGCAACGGCCGCCCACTGGATCGCCTCCAAGGAACTCGCCGACGTCGTACTCATCGACATCATCGAAGGCGTCCCGCAGGGCAAAGGACTCGACCTCCTCGAAGCCATGCCCATCGAGAAGCGCGACTCCTACGTCACCGGCACCAACGACTACAAAGACACCGCGAACTCCGACATCGTCGTCATCACCGCCGGCATCCCCCGCAAGCCCGGCATGAGCCGTGACGATTTGCTCAACACGAACTACAACATCATGAAAGCGGTCGTCGGCGAGGTCGTAAAGAATTCGCCCAAATGCATCCTGATCGTCGTCTCCAACCCTCTCGACGCCATGGCGCAAGCCGCCTACAAACTCAGCGGATTCCCCCGCGAGCGCGTCATCGGCATGGCCGGTGTCCTCGACTCCGCCCGCTTCCGCGCCTTCATCGCCGACGAACTCAAAGTCAGCGTCGAAAACGTCACCGCCTTCGTCCTCGGAGGCCACGGCGACACCATGGTCCCGCTTCCGCGCTACTCCACGGTCGCCGGAATCCCGATCACCGAACTGATCGAGAAGTCTCGCCTCGAAGCCATCGTCCAGCGTACCCGCGACGGCGGCGCCGAAATCGTCAAGCATCTCAAGACTGGATCGGCTTACTACGCCCCCTCCGCTGCAGCCACCGAAATGGTCGAAGCCATCCTAAAAGATAAAAAGAAGATCCTCCCCTGCGCCGCCTACCTACAAGGCGAATACGGCATCAACGGCCTCTACGTTGGCGTTCCGGTAAAGCTGGGTGAAAGGGGAATCGAGCAGATCATCGAAATCAAGCTAACCGCAGAAGAAAAAGCAGGCCTGGACAAAAGCGCCGCCGCAGTGAAGGAATTGGTGGGCGTGATAGGAGTCTAATTCTTGTCATCCTGAGCGGAGTTGGCGCTGGCGGTAGCCGGCGCCAACGCCGTCGATCCCTACGGTACACCACGTCTAAATATCCCTCTAGATCCGAATCCTCCTAACCACCGCGTCGTTGACTGATAGTCCGCCCGCAAACGTTTGACCATGGTCATTGACCATGGTATAAGCGTAGTATGAAAGAAGTCGCTATCTCCGTGTTCAAAGCCAAGTGCCTCGGCATTCTGGAAGAGGTTCGCAAGACACGCAAGCCGATTCGCATAACCCGCTTCGGCAAGCCTGTCGCCGAGGTTGTCCCACCATCCCCGCAGAAGGCTACTGGAAGGCGGCTCGGATGCATGGTGGGAACGGGAAAAATTGTCGGCGATATTGTCGGTTCTATCAGCGACGAGAGCGAATGGGAAGCAACCCGCTGATGAAGCTACTGCTGGACACTCACATCTGGATTTGGATGGTGCTTGACCCTGCCCGCCTGTCACGGCGTGTGGCCCGCGCTCTCGACGATGCAGACAACCAGCTTTGGCTTTCACCGATCAGCGTGTGGGAACTTTTGATGCTCACCCAGAAGGGAAGAGTACAGTTGAACGAAGATGCAGTCGCATGGACACGGCGAACTCTGGAACAGCTGCAATTGCATGAGGCGCCGCTGACCACGGAGGTTGCGCTGGAAACCTCCCCACTCGGTCTCGCTCACAGCGATCCCTCTGACCGTTTGATCGCTGCTTCAGCCAAGGTCTTCGGCCTGACGCTGGTCACGGCGGATGCAAAGCTGATCGCAGCACCTGGAATTCAGGTGATGGCAAACCGCTAGACTATCTCGCCCGCGCTAGAAAGTCCTCCCGGCACTTTTTCGCCCCGGCCAGCAGTTCGGGGAACTCAGGCTCGCTCCTGAGTGGGGCCCATATGGAGTCATTCCGCAGCCCCAGATATGGACAATAGTGCCCTTCGATCGAACTCTTGATCATCCGCAGCGCGAGTGCCTTCTGTCCGCAGAAGAGCGCGTCACTCGCTACGACATAGTGCACTTCGGGGTCAGGGTCGGCAAAAACCTTCTCTGCCTCCTGCTGTGCGAGCTTCGCTGCATTTTCTGAGCCGGGGTGATCGACGCACTTCAGCATCTCCGCGCTCCACTGCTGATCCCTGAATTTTTCGGCAAGGTCCCGGACGGGCCCCAGGTTTCCGTCGCGAATGTAAAGCCGGATCATGTTGCTCGCAGCCCACGCGGACCCGGCATCCAGGTCAAGAAATTCCTTCGCCCTGGCGTAGTTGCCTAGTTGCTCGAAGGAGAACACGCACGAGCGAAAAACATAATTCCCCGGATCCAGCGCCAACGCGGTGTCACATTCGCGTGCGGATTCTTCGATCGCGCCACCATAGCGAAGCACGTAGGACAACGAGAAGTGTACGTGGGCGTTTTCCGGATGGCGATCCACCAGAGCTTTCGCCTCCTGATACGCCTTGACCAGTTGCCCCCGTTCGACCTCAGCTCCGGTCAACTCTCCTGCTGGATCGGTGAAGTTCGGATCGAGAGCTAAAGCCCGCTCGAACGCGGCGTTCGCACGGTGAAAGGCAGCTTCACCGCCATTCGAGTACGCGGAGTCGTAGTGGTATCGCCGCCCCAGAGCATTCCATGCCGGCGCATAGGAAGGGTCCAATCCCACCGCACGCTCCAGCATGGCAATCGCATCCTTATTTGGCGCCGGATCGTGGGGCACCGCGATGCTGCGCAGGTACGAATCGTATGCCTCTTCGTTCTTTGGACGCGTCGCTCCCTCAGCAGAATCCGCTCCCGCGCCCAGCGCCGGAACCAGCCCCTGACGCACCTTCGCCGTGATCTGTCCCCGCATCGCAATCATGTCCGGCGCAGCCACGGTCATCGTGTCGCGCCACTCAGTGCGGTTGTTCTCGACATCAATCGCTTCCAGCGTGATCTGCAGCTGCGAGCCTTCCTTTAGAAAGTGTCCGGTTACCACGTCCGTCACGTGCATCGCGTGGCCCGCTTCCTGCACATCCAGCGTCGGCGAATCGTACTTGCTGGTTGTAGAGAATGGACGAATCGACAGCGAGCGAACATAGCTGAGGGACGTCGCAATCTCGTCGGCCAGGCCAAGCCGGAGAAAATCCAGATCCTTCTCCGCCCCCAGGTTCTGCAGCGGAAGCACAGCCACGGTTCGCGGATTGGCTGAACTCACAGCCGGCCTTGACGGCTTCCGTCCTTGCCAATAAATAATGCCCAACAGGATCAGCGTGATCGCCGCAACTCCCAACGCGATCCTGCCGTAAGAGAATGTCGCAGCCACTGTCGCACTACTCTTGGCGGCCGCGCTACGCTGCCCCGAACTCCCGGACCCCGAGCCGTTCTCGGTTCTCGCCGACGATTCCAGCAGCTGACTCCGTCCTGACTCGGTATCCCTTTTCAGACGCTGCAGATCGCTGCGCATCTCCGAGGCATGCTGGTAGCGCAGGTTGATATCTTTCTCCAGCGCCTTGTTAATGATGTCTTCCAGCCGCGCCGGCACTTCATGGTTGATCCGCACCGCGGGAACCGGCGCCCGATTCATGATGGCTTCGCAAATTACCGCCGAGCTTTCGCCATGAAAAGGAACATCGCCGGTCGCCATCTCATACAGCACGGCGCCAAACGAAAACAGATCGCTGCGCGCATCCAGTTCGCGCCCGCGCACTTGCTCCGGCGACATATAGGCCACCGTGCCCACCATCGTGCCCGGACTGGTCAGGTGCGCTTCGTCCAGCGTTTTTGTCTTGTCGAGTGACTTTTCCGAGCCTCGCCCCGCGGCCACCTTCGCCAACCCAAAGTCGAGAATCTTCGCATGCCCGCGCCTGGTTATGAACATATTCGCCGGCTTGATGTCGCGATGCACAATACCTTCCGCGTGCGCCGCGTCCAGCGCGTCGGCGATCTCGATCGCCAAAGCAAGCAGCTTCTCGTTGTCCAGAGGCTTCGCGCCGATAGCGTGCTTGAGCGTGATGCCATCGAGAAACTCCATGGCAATAAACGCCTGGCTTTGGTACTCGTCAATCTCGTAGATCGTGCAGATGTTGGGATGGTTCAATGCCGACGCCGCCTGAGCCTCGCGTTGGAAGCGGGCCAGCGCCTGCGAATCTTTGGCAACTTCGTCAGGAAGGAATTTGAGTGCCACAAAGCGGCGGAGCTTGAGATCCTCCGCCTTGTACACCACGCCCATGCCGCCGCCGCCCAACTTCTCGACCAGACGGTAGTGAGAGATAGTTTGCCCGATCACTGCAGCAGAATCCTAATTGGGCAGGTTGGGCAAGTCAACGAAACGGCCGATTGGGCCTCAATCATACGCGATCGACGGTTACCTTCTTGAGCACAACATCTTTGTTCGGACGATTCTGCCTGTTCTGGGGAACGCCGGTGATTTTCACCGCGATATCCTGTCCCTCCACCACCTCGCCGAAAATCGTGTGCTTGCCCGTCAGCCAATCGGTCGCCACGGTCGTGATGAAGAACTGTGATCCATTCGTGTTCGGTCCGGCATTCGCCATAGCCAGTTTGCCCGGCTTGTCGAACTTGTGCGGCGATCCCTTGGTCTCATCTTCGAACTGGTACCCCGGTCCGCCCATGCCCGTGCCCTGCGGATCTCCACCCTGAATCATGAAGTCCGGAATCACGCGGTGAAAAATCGTCCCATCATAGAGCCGATCTTTCGATTTCTTGCGCGTCGAGGGATGCGTCCACTCCCGTTTGCCTTCCGCAAGCTCCACAAAGTTGGCGACGGTCTTCGGCGCGTCCTTTTCAAACAGCCGGCAGACAATCGTTCCCTCCGAAGTTTCAAACGTCGCATAAAGTCCAGGTTGTCGAGTCATAAAATTCCTTTCGCAATTGATCGTTGGTCGTGAGCAGGATGATCTGGAGACAGCCGCCTCGGCTGTCCCGCCTGGCGGACTTCAGTTGGAATTCCCCGGTGGCTTTGGTGCAGTCGTCGCCGGCTTCTTCACGGTCGTCCCCGCCCCCGTACCTCGCACGATCGTGATGTGAACAATCTTCACCGGACGAAACGGCTTGTCATTCGAGGGATCCCGAGCCATATGCGCAATCTGCTTCACCAACTCCACCGAAGCCTCATCGCACTGCCCAAAGATCGTGTAGCCGCCATTCAAATGCGGCACGGCCATTTCCGTGATGAAAAACTGAGAGCCGTTGGTTCCCGGTCCGGAGTTGGCGTAGGCGAGACGGCCCGGCTTGTCGAAGAGCAAGTCACCCGACACTTCGTTCTTGAATTCGTATCCTGGCGAGCCTGTGCCATTTCCCGCCGGATCTCCGCCCTGAATCATAAAGCCAGGAATTACCCGATGAAAAATTGTCCCATCATATAGAGGCACCCCATGCTTGGTCGCTCCGCTCACCGGATTCTTCCAGTCCTTGGTCCCGCTCGCCAGTCCGATGAAATTCTCCACGCCGATGGGCGCCTTGTCGGGAAACAGCGTGCACGTCATTTTCCCCGCCGTGGTATTGATGATTGCCGTCGACTTGGTGGCCACATGGACCACAGGCTTGGCCGCACCACTCGACTGGGCAGCAGTGCCAGACTTGGCCGCAGGAGCAGTCTGGGATCCAGGACTCGCCTGGCCCCACGCCACCGATGCCGCCGCCACAATTAGTAGAATCGCGAATGTCTTACGCATAGAGCTCCTTACGAATTGGAGTGTTGCTACAACCGGCGCAACGTTGCATTGTACGACAGCCGCGTCCACCGTTTCCTCAGGGGGAGAGGCAACCCAGTATCGACAATCCCATACCTTGTCATCCTGAACGGAGCCGCCTTTCAGGCGGAGCGAAGAGCCTGCCCGGAACGAAGTCGAAGGGATCTCAATCTGAACACACTTAGCCGAGCAGGCACGAGAGAAGGAACCTATCTTGCGCTCGCCGCCTGCATCTCATGGCTCACGCCCTCCACTTCCCGAAACACCCGCATCAGATTCCCGCCCAGAATCTTCTTAATATCCTCCGCGCTATACCCGCGGTCGAGCAGCGCCTGCGTAACCTTCGGCAAGTCGGCAGCCGAGTCGATGCCCTGCGGCGTCGCCCCGCTCACGCCGTCAAAATCGGACCCCAGCCCCACATGATCAATTCCAGCGACTTTAGCGATGTGATCGATGTGATCGATCAGCGATTTCAGCGGCGGGCGCGGAATCTTCGCCAGCCACTCACGCTCGATGCGGTCGATGTCTACATAGTTCACCGGCTTGCCCTCAGCTTTCAGCTGGTCCGTGTACTTCTGAACCGCGGCAGCAGTATCTTTCTGCTGGGCGATCATGGCCTTGCGAAACTGCTCATCGATAAAGCCGTTGTAGAAATTAACCTGGACTACGCCATCATTCTTCGCCACCGCCTGCAGCATCTCGTCCGTCATGTTGCGTGGAGCATCCGTCAGCGCCCGTGCCGACGAATGCGACGCAATCACCGGCGCCTTGGTCGTGGCGATCGCGTCCCAGAAGGTCTTATCGGCCACGTGCGAGATGTCGACAATCATCCCCAGTCGGTTCATCTCCAGTACCACCTGCTTGCCAAAATCCGTCAGCCCGTTGTGATGCTGCACCTTGGGATCGTCGATATCCCCCGAAGAGTCTGCCCACTCATTCGTGTTCGACCACGACAGCGTCATATAGCGCACACCCAACCGGTAGTAGTCGCGCAGCAGGTGGATGTCGTTTTCGATGGAGTGTCCGCCCTCAATCCCCATCAGCGCCGCCAGTTTGTGCTCCTTGTGGGCGCGGTCAATGTCATTGGGCGAGAATGCCATCATCATCTGGTCTGGATGCCGCGCCGCTTGCAGATACACCGAATCAATCAAGTCGAATGTATGCCGCGCAAACCGCCCCTGATTGGTCTCCGGGTCCACCCAGATGGAAAAAAATTCCGCTCCCAAATTCCCACGCCGTGCCTTGTCGAGGCTGATGTGGCCGGCGTCTTTGGGATCCATCGACCCGATATCGAAACCATCGTCCAGAAACCGCTGCGGCGTATCCGCATGCGTATCGACAACCAAGGCCGAATCGTGAAGTTTCTGAGCGCGCGCACTGACCACAACGTCCGAGGCGCCAGTAGGCGCGTTGTCAGCCGCCTGCGCTGCCGCAAGAGAAGACATCAACGTAAAGACGAGAAGAAACCTGTTTGTCATAAGGGAAGCCCCGTGAAAGACACGAAGAGCGGGCAGTCCTCGATTGTATAGGGACATCTGCCGCACGACAAAACCGAAGGGAACCAAGGCCCAAAGCCCAGCACCGGAGGCATAGAGTCCCTCAAGTCGATGGAGAGGGAAGACCGCGGAGTCGCAGCCGCGGAGCGACGTCAGAATGCAGCCCACAGCGCAAGCTGGGGGTGGCACGAATGAAAAAATCAGAAGCCCCGAAGGAGCGAAAGAAAAATCGAGGGACGAATAGTCGTGATCCCACCGGAGTCGTTCTTCAAGCACGGGGAGGCGTTTCGTGGCCAACAGCACTCGACCGCAAAGCAGCCATCGCCCGCTCCACACAAGTCTCCAATGGTCGCACGGTCTCGATCACAGTCTTAGGATGGACAATCGCTTCGAACCGCCCCTTCACCTCAAGATAAAGCTGGAAGTCCCGATTCCTCGCGGGATGTACTTCCGCATCTGCCTCCAACCTCCGCCGCGCAGTCTCCTCCGAACAAACACACTCCAAAATCCGCCAGGGCTGCCCCAACGACTCAGCCGCACCAATCGCATTTTCGATCTGATACCGCTGCGAAAACGGTCGTCCATCCAGAAAAATCATCCGCGTCTGCTCCCGGCTCAACAAAAACCCCGCAGTCTCCATCATGATCTGTAAACAGTAGTCATCCTGCGGCGAAGAGTATTCAATCTCCGCAGGCAAGAAAATCGCATGCCGGAGCTCATCTTTGCTCAAGACGCGTCCGGCCGTGCGCGCAGCCACTTCCCGAGCAAGCGTGCTCTTCCCACTGCCGGGTAATCCAGCCATCAACACAATCATAAGAAGGGATCGTAACGGATGTACCGCAGAAGGTGCTACCTAACTAAGATGGAAGGTCTTGAAGCCCTGAAACTCAAAACCCGCTGCCTATTTCGTCCCGCTGCCGAGCGCCACCTGCGTCTCCGGTTCTTTCGGTTGTCCTGGTCCGCTCGCACCGGAATAATCGTCTGGGTCAAGCGCCAGTCGGAGTACAGGCCGCTCACCATAATGTGGAACACCCACTGGTGCCGCTCTTCTTCCGGTTCCACCAGGCCGAGCGCCTTCATGTAGAACAGGTAGTGCTCCATCCACTCACTTGTTCCTTGCTCATGCCGCGGCGTTGCAGATCAACCGTCACGCCCGCCAGATGCGATGAAGCCGTATCGCCATCCGCCGGAGCGGCATTGCGGTTATGCCGCCGCAGTTTCTTCTGCACCTTCACCGTGCGCACCGCCGAGTTCACCTGAATCTGATCGTGGAAGCGGTTGTAGTAGGCCTGGCTCAGATCATCCACAAAATCCAGTGTCCACGGCCGGCAATAGCGCCGGGAAGGATCCAGCCGCGGATCGAACCTCAGAGTCTCTCCCGCGCGAATCTCACGCAGGGAACCGTCCGCCTTCAAAGCTTCCAGTTCGGTTTCATTCTGAATGCGCGGCAGGTCGAGCCGGTTGATCTCCGCATTCTGGATCAGCAGCGACTCGTGCGAAGGCCGGAACATCGGATTCCAACCGCAGCCACCGGAATCGCCGGTGATGCACGTTCGCGCGGTGCACGGCAAAAGCGCTGCCCGACATCCCCCCGCAAACCATGGCCAGAAGGACAACCGCCGCGAATTGGAATCTGAACGAAGTGTCTCAAGTATTTCCGTGTGGGGCAGGCACTCAAGCCCGCCAAACCGCCAATACCGCCTCACGACTCTTCTCTGTGAGTGCGGCTATTCTAAGCCATGCTGTCAAGTGGCCCAACCCGAACTGCGCTGGACCGTTACTTGAGTACCCAAAGCACCACCTTGCCGTGGTTACTTACCTTCCACGAAAGAAGATGCCCTACTGTTCTATCGGCAAATTACGGGCCATTCTTGAAACTTCGCACAAACTCGCGTATATCCCCGGAAAGCCGCGACTTGGCGCGAGTTGGATGTTTCGGGGTCCCGCCCGGTTAGGCGGTTTTTCGGAACAAAGTGACAAATTTCAGCGCCGCAAAAGGTCACCCAGCGCCTGTTTCATGACCTGCCCGCCCACCTCAGAGATGGACTTGGTCAGCGGAATATCCTTGGGACAAACCTCGACGCAGTTCTGCGCATAGCCGCATTCCTGAATGCCGCCATCGCCCATCAACGCCGCCAGTCGCTCGCGCTCCAGCGCCTTGCCCGTGGGATGCGTATTGAAAAGCCGCACCTGCGCGATGGTCGCCGCGCCCACGAAGCCCGTTTCCTCATTGAACTGCGGACAAGCCTCCATGCAGCAGCAACACGAAATGCAGCGCGAAATCGGATAGGCGGCTTCCTGCTCCTCGGCCGACATGCGCGGCCCGGCGCCGAGGTCGTAGGTGCCATCGATCGGCACCCACGCCTTCACCGCCTTCAGATTCTCAAAAATAACGCTGCGGTCCACGGCCAGATCGCGAACCACCGGGAACTTCGAAAACGGCTCCAGCCTGATCGGCTGTTCGAGATTGTCAATCAGCGCCGAGCACGCCATGCGCGCCTTGCCGTTGATGAGCATCGCGCACGACCCGCACACTTCCTCGAGACAATTCGAATCGTAGGTGATGGGCGTGGTCGCTTTGCCGTCGCGGGTGGACGGTTCGGCCGCAATGTCCATCAGCGCCGAAATCACGTTCATGTTCGGCCGGTAGGAAACTGAGAACTCCTCCCAATAGGCCTTGGAAGTAGGGGTTGCTTGCCGCTTGATCTTGATGATGACGGATTTATCAGCCATTAGCTCTTAGCCCTTAACATTCCTGGTCATCCTGAGCGCAGAAGGATCTACACATAGATCCTCGCTGCGCTCAGAGTTTGTGACTTTTTTGATTTTTCGACCGTTTTGTCTCCGTAACTATATTGTTTGCAGCGCTGATTTTTGGCGATTTTAAAAAAGTCACAAACTCTCAGGATGACAACAAGAAATAAGAATCCTCAAAAACCATCTCGATCGGCTCGGTTAGAACTCGTGCATTCGCGATGGTAACCTGACTTCCTGAATCTCGATTTCGGAGGTGGCCCTACGCGAATGAACACCTCATCCCACCGATGATGCTGGCCCGACGGAACTTCTCTGTTGCCCTCGAAGACCCGGTCAAGCATCTCGCAGCCTTCCCTAGCTTCTACATCCATCAGGCGCCATCCCGGAATGCGCCCGTTGCTTCTTCCGCCCACCTGCCAGCAAAACAAGCGAACAATCCCATTCTGCACGCCGTAATCATGAGGCTCAGCAACTTGATCATTGCCCTTGTCTTTGAATCGGATCAACGGCTTGTTCACAATTGCGGCGTAAAGCAGATAGTCCAACTCCTGATCGACTGCCATGAGCTCACTTCATCAGTTAGCTTTCTGATTACTTCCGCGACCGCGCGAAATCAGAGCGTCCACCACATCAACTGGTCTCATAATCTTTCCCAAAATGACAACCGTCGCAACAAAAACTACGGGGAAGGGCACGAGTTCCACCTCGTGTCTATTTAAGCTAACCAAAGATTGCGGCTCTAGCCGCTGAGGTTTGCTCTTGAAGCCAGGACGACTCCCCTCCCCGCCCGGAACCTATTTCGTGACCCTCTCGACATGGCAATGCCGAAGACTGTTCGTTGTCGAAAACCGCGTCAGGCTCTTCTTACAAACTCTATACCCCTCGCGAAGGCCGCTTCCAACCGCATGCGTTCGTGATCATGCCCGAACACGTCCATCTGCTGTTCACTCCGGCGCACGATGTCAACCTTGAGCACGCCGTCCAACTCATCAGAGGCGGATACTCCCATGCCCTCGGAGCCATCCTCGGCCGGAAACGCGATTATCTGGCAACGCGGCTTCACGGATCACAGAATTCGCGATGACCAAGATTTCATCCATCATCAAAACTACATTCACGAGAATCCTCTCGAGCGACACCTTGTGAACAATTCGCCCGAGTATCAATATTGCTCCGCATTCCCAGGATTCAAGATTGCCCCGTGGCCCTCAGCGGCTAAAGCCGAAATTTCAAAGAACGCTTAACCGGCACGAGTAGAACTCATACCCTTCCCGATTTCCTAATATTTTCTCGCTCGCGGCGGAATCAGCGACGTATCCACCGCCTCAAACTCAAACTTCGGCTCATCGGCATCGGGCGCGAAATACGCCTTTGTCGTTTTCAGCCAATTCTTGTCGTCGCGCTCCGGGAAGTCCGGCTTGTAATGCGCGCCGCGCGATTCATCCCGCATGCCCGCGCCCTGAGCAATCACCCGAGCCAGTTGCAGCATGTTGTAAAGCTGTCGCGCGAATACCACTGTCGTATTCGCCCACTGCGTGCGATCGCTCAAGTTGATCTTGCCGTAGCGTTCCAGCATCTCGACAAGCCTGGCGTCGGTCTGCTTCAGCGCCTTGTTGTAGCGGATAACCGTGCAATCCTTCGTCATCAGCTCGCCCAGCTCGCGCCACAACTTGAAGGGATTCTCCGCCCCATCCGCCTTCATCAGGTGAGCATTAATGTCTTCCTGCCGTTTCTGCTCTGCCGCGAAGCATCCATTCGCCTCAGCCGTGGCCTGCAGTCCGCGCGCATACTTCACCGCATTCGGCCCAGCAATCCCGCCGCCGTAGATGCACGACATCAGCGAATTCGCACCTAGCCGATTGGCCCCATGGTACTGGTATTCACACTCACCCGCCGCATAAATTCCGGCGATGTTGGTGGCCTGCTTGAAGTCGACCCACAGCCCGCCCATGGTGTAATGCATGCCGGGGAAAATCTTCATTGGCGTGTCGCGCGGATCGTCGCCCACGAACTTCTCGTAAATCTCGAGAATCCCTTCCAGCTTGCGATCGAGAATCTTCCGGTCGATGTGCGTCAGGTCGAGATACACCATCGGCTTGCCGTCGATCCCCAGGTTGCATTCATATACGACCTTAAAGATCGCCCGCGTCGCTACATCGCGTGGCACCAGGTTCCCGTACTTCGGGTACCACTCTTCGAGGAAGTACCACCGCTCGTTCTGCGGAATGGATTTCGGATCGCGATTGTCGCCCGGCTTCTTCGGAACCCACACGCGCCCGCCCTCACCGCGCGCCGACTCCGACATCAAGCGCAACTTATCTTCGCCCGGAATGCAGGTGGGATGCACCTGAATGAATTCGCCGTTGGCGTAATAACAGCCCTGCTGGTAGAGCGCGGACTGCGCCGATCCCGTGCACACCACAGAATTCGTGGACTTGCCAAAGATCGCCCCGTTCCCACCGGTGCAGATGATGATCGCGTCCGCAGGGAACGTCCGCACTTCCATCGAGCGCAGGTCCATCGCACAGATGCCGCGGCAGACGCGTTTGTCATCAAGCACCGCCGACAGAAATTCCCAATGCTCGAACTTCTTCACCTTGCCTTCGGACTCGTACCGCCGCACCTGTTCGTCAAGCGCGTAAAGCAGTTGCTGGCCAGTAGTTGCCCCGGCAAACGCAGTGCGGTTGAACAAAGTCCCGCCAAATCGGCGGAAATCGAGCAGTCCTTCCGGCGTCCGGTTAAACGGCACGCCCATGCGGTCGAGCAGATCGATAATCCCTGGCGCCGCTTCGCACATGTCTTTCACCGGCGGCTGATTGGCCAGGAAATCGCCACCGTAGATCGTGTCGTCAAAATGATTCCAAGTCGAATCGCCCTCGCCCTTCAGGTTCTTAGCCGCGTTGATCCCGCCCTGCGCACAGACTGAATGCGACCGCTTCACTGGAACAATCGAAAACAAATCGACGTTCGCGCCCATTTCCGCGATCTTGATCACTGCCGAAAGCCCGGCGAGCCCGCCGCCGATCACAATGATTTTGGGAGTCGCCACTTATTGCACCGGCCTTCCGTTGCTGGCGGTCTGCGCGCCCGCTTTATGACTAGAATGGATCATCGTGCGGTTCTGGTCGTCGTCCGACACCGGACGTGAGCGAAACGAGTACAAGCTCGCAAACCCCGCCGCGCACAACACCAGGAACAAAGCCAGGCATAAGCGCAGCAGCCTCTTCTGCGCTTTGTCCCCCGACACAATCCCCCACTTCGCACAGAACAGCCAAATGCCATACGCGAAGTGCCATGAAGCCGCTACCAGTCCCACCACGTAGAACAGGAACATTCCCGTGTGCATCACTTCCATCTGCACTTTCGTGAATGAATATGCAGGATTGTCGTGCAGGTCAATCCCTGTAAACCGCATCGTGTACGTATGCCACAGGATGTAGACAAAAGCGATCCCGCCCGTCCAGCGCTGCGCCGTATACATCCAGTTGCCGCTCCACGGATACGCCGCCGTATTGCCGTCTCCGCGATACCAGATGTAGAACCCGTAAAGCGCGTGGAACAAAATCGGCAGCCAGATCCCGAACAGCTCGAGGAAGAAGACCAGTGGCAGGTTCGCCAGAAAGCTCACCTGGCGCGCATACGCATCCGGCCCGGTGATGGCCGTCGAGTTAGAAATCAGAATATGTTCAAACAGGAATGCGCCCACCGGAACAATCCCCGAAAGGGAATGCAGCCGGCGCAACAAGAATGAATACCCCTGACCAGCGCGCAACGGAGCCACTCCATGCGCTACGACGGGAGCAGTAGAACTGGCCGACGCCACGAATCGCTCCTTATGAGGTTGACGATGAGAAAATAACTTTTCATTATCCGGTGCCAGCAGAAGTGAAGTCAAGGAAGGGTGTGGCAGGGTGCGTTAACGGCTCTTACCGCGCGAAGGAACTTCTGCGCCTAAATCCTTCGTGATACTTCGTGTCCTTGGTGGTAAACGGTTTTTAAACTTCACACCGACTCCAAAACTCGCCGCAGTTCCGCGAATGATTCGACAATCACATTCGCACCCGCAGCTGACAGCTTCTCCGCCTCAAACGTCGTTGGAATCCCCACGGTGACGCACCCCGCAGCCTTCCCAGCCACAATTCCATTCAGCGAATCCTCAATGATCCAGCACTCCCCAGCGCCCACGCCAAGCTCCCGCATCGCCATTAGAAATACTTCCGGATCCGGCTTCGGACGCGGATGCCTTCCATGATCCACAATCACCTCAAAAGCATCGCCGATGCCCAGTCTTTCCAAAGCAGCCCCACGATTCCGCGGCGTGGCCGACGTCGCCAGCGCAATCCGGTAGCGCGATTTCGCCCACACTACAAACTTAGCTGCCCCCGGAACGGCCTGCTGTTCATGCTCGATGCTCTCGTAGAACTCCCGCTTCAACTGCGACAACTCAGCTAGCCTTTCCATACCACCGTGCTCGCGAAGAATCTCCGGCAGCATGGTCTCATCTGGCCGCCCCTTGTAACTGTCATACACCGCTTCCGACAACTCGATCCCCAACTGCCGAAACGCCGATTCCTTGGCCCGTTTGTGCAGAGGTTCGGAATCGACCAGCACTCCGTCCATGTCGAAGATGAGCGCAGATGGCGCCTTGAGGCTCGGAGACGTCACGCCTTCTCCGGCTCCCTCGACCTCGCGTCGCACCATTCCAGAAACTGCCGAAACGCCGCTCCCCGATGGCTGTACAGCGCCTTTTCCTCCGCGCTGAGTTCGGCAAACGTCTTCTGAATCTGCGGAAAATAAAACAGCGGATCATACCCAAACCCGCCCGCTCCACGCGGCGAATCCAGAATCACGCCCTCGGCCGTCGCGCGAAACGCCGCCAACGTGTGCCCATCACGCGCCGCCGCCAGCACACACACGAACCGCCCTGTCCGCTTCTCCGCAGGAACGTGCCGCAGTTCCCGCAACACGCGCGCATTGTTAGCCTCATCATCGGTATTCTCGTCGGCCAGATGCGGCTGATCCGCTGCATACCGTGCCGAGTGCACTCCCGGAGCCCCATGCAGTGCATCCACCTCTAACCCCGAATCATCTGCCACAACAATCTCTCCCGCTGCATGCCGCGAATATTCTTCTGCCTTCTTGCGCGCATTGTCCTCAAACGTAAGCCCGTCCTCGACCACAGCGGACAGGGAGTCGAACCCGGGAATGCTCCCAATCTCAATCCCATGCGGCGCTGCCGCGCCCGCAAAATCGCGCACCTTCCCCGGATTCGAAGTCGCAATCAAAATTCGTCGCATGATGTAACACCAATAACGCAACCACCGTTCTGTCATCCTGGGCGAAGCGAAGGACCTATGCAATTTGCTGGCGCCGAGAAAACACACGCAACTCTAGCCAGTCCAGGTCTGGAGTCTGAGACCTGCAGGCTTGCCGCGGTTCATCAGGATCCACGCCATCACAGAAATCGCGGTGATGAGAGAAATCCATCCCCCTGCCGTTCGATCCCATGTTCGCACAAATCGAATCTCCACCCGATTCATTCCCGCACCGACCGGAACCAGCATCTGCCCCGTCTCCGCCCGCGCAGCCGTCTCCACGACGCGCCCATTCACCTCCACCCGCCACGCCGGATACTGAAATAACCGCACCGCCACTTGATCCGCTGATGACATCTCCGCCGTAAATATCCTCGACTCGGCATCCCAGCGCTGCACATGAATCGCCGCGTGCGAGGGCCCATCCACGGTGACATTGCGCGCCTGTTTGTCGCTCGCCCCAGGCTCCGCCCCCAGCGGCGTATATTCGTCCGTCCCCTCGTATCCGGCGCCCGTCGCCATGTTGTCCTGCATCTCGCGCAGATCAGCCGCCGTGTCCCACCACGGGGCCTGTGCATAGCGCCAAGCCCCAACAACCACCAGAATCGAAATGGCGATGATCGCAGCGCGTCCCCACCAACGCCGCAAGCCCACCGTCACCAGCAGCGAGAAAATCATGCTCAAACACAACAGCCAGCGCCACGGAAATTGCATGAACTGCATCTTCGGCAAAACCTTCCACAGCACCTCCGCTACCGGAAACATCAGCACGCTGCATGCAATTGCCCATGCGACCAGCACATTCCAAAGCTCGCGTTGCGTTTCCCGCCACCGTCGCGCAGCCCATGCCGCTAATGCAATCACCACCATCTCCAGAACCGCCAACCAAGTGACAATGCGGTTGAACGCGTCGTGATCCGCGTCCGTGGTATGGATGAACAAGAAATTATCCGCCGGGCGCGACCCCGCCGACACCGCCTGCGCAATATCAATCCAGCGCTGTTCGTAAATCGCAGGCAGCAGATAGAAGGCCGCCAGGCACGCCCCCAAGGCCACCGCCCCCGCTCCCACAAGAAGCAGCCGTGGGGCTCGCCGCTGCCAGGCAAACCACATCAGCAGCAGCGCCAGCGAATAATGAATCATCAACGCCGCCGGCGCATTCGTGAGCCACGCCGCCGCCAGTACGAGTGCCAGCGGCACGATGGCACGCCGGCCTTCGTCCACTGCCTTGAGCACACACAGCAGCAACAGCGGCACCAAACAACTCGCCAGCAACTCGGCAAACGCGCTGCGCCAGTAAACAATCACCAGATGATAGGGATTCACCGCATACAGCACGGCCACAAAGCTGGCATCGCGCCGGTCGAACTTCAGAGGATCCAGCCATCGCCGCGCCAGAACGAACATTGCGACGCCCGCGGCCACCAATACGATCCACAGATAAATGCAGGATGCCACACGTCCACGGAAAGATCGCGCTTAAGAGAGCGCCGAGCGTCCACGACGCCGGGGGATAAAATACGAACCGCGGCTCCCCATAGGCGAAATGCGCCAGCGGCGCCCACCGCGGATAAATAATCCCGTGCTTCCATTGCGCCAGCACTTCGAGCCACGAATACAAATGAAACTCCACGTCGTGACCCGACGGCGTCCCGAGAAAGAAGAAGGGAATTTCCACAGCGAAAGCCGCGCCGGCAATCGCCAGCAACGGAGCCCCCAGCAGCCCCGCGCCGTCCCGTGGTCTCAACTGAGCTTCCGCCCCGCTGGTCTTTCCCAGACTCATTCCCCTCGACGCCAAAACTTGAATGCGCTCAAAACGGAAAACCACAGTCTACTTTAACCGAGATTTAACATGGCTGAAATCATCTCGCAACGCGCATCCTCTACCGTACTCGCATTGGGGTAGAATAGACCACTGAGAGTTGAGGGGCCCGCGCCAAAGACGGGGCTCAGGTCCCTCGGTTCTCCGACAGGCCGCCGACACCCGCGCAGAAAAACGCACGTGAGCGCGCTCCGACGAAGCGAGGAATGAGAGAGAATCGAAGGAAGAAGAGAGAGTTTCTTCTTAACCGCGCTGATGCTGCAGCTCAGAAAGGAAATCATCCTGCTGCAGCGATGCGCCTCGCCGCAGCAATTCGAGTAGCGGATCTTCCAGCTCTTCGCCGGGCTCTTCCGCCTTCGGCTCTCCCGGTTCAAACTGCGTGAGATCTGCGACCAGCGCTCGCGGAGAAATAATCAATTCCAGCATGGTTGCGGGACAGTTGCGCAGGAAATTGATCAGATTGGCAACCTGCGCGCGCTGCTCCGGCGTGCGGGAAGGGAACTCAACTCCCATGCCCTGCCCAGGATGCGCCACCCGCACCATGCCTTCGGTATGAACCTCATGCTCCTGCGCCTTCGAGACAGAGATCGACCAACGCGCGCTCGGGAAACGGCGCGTCGGTTTGCACGTAGCACCCGCCCAGACTCAGAGTCGGTCAACTTGCAATGCGGTACGGTTTCATCGGACCTCCGCGCCCACTGCCGCGGCCGCGGCCTGCAGCCACCCCTTCAGTTCTGCTTTGGCGGCTTCTGAAACATCCAGAAAGTGAACGCCGGTCTGCCCATTGGGATTCGCCCACGCCACCTGCCCGTGGGCCTCGATTTCCAGCGTCGCCATCCGGCAACTGAAAGTGGAATGCCAGCAACGCTCCCGGAACTTGTGCTTCCGCTGTCAGCACTTCCATCCCGGTTTCCGACAGATCCAGAAGAATGCCATCCATCTTGCGCGTATCCGGCAGCGTGATCTCCACCGGAGCCTGCACCGGAATCCGGACTGCCCGACGCCGCTCCCGGCCCAACAAAGCCGCGGCTGCGCGCAGTCCGGCTTTCGCCGCATCCTCGGAGATCGGTTTGTACAGCACGAAGTGCGCCCCGCCGCTCAGAATGTCGCGCACCTTCGCTGTGTCCGCCACCAGGGCGATGCTCAACGGGCTCGTGCCCAGCTTCTGCGCCTGCCGCAGTACGCTCTTCCGCCAGTTCAGGGTTGTCAAAATCGACAATGAGCGCGTCGAACTTTTGCTGCTGGATTCGCGCGAGCGTGGTCTCCGGATCGCTGGAGCGATCCATGGCAATGCCGAAGGTGGGCAGAACTCTGCCCAGCACATCAGCCGCGGAGTCGTCGGTCGAAACCAGTAGTGCCTGAAGAGTCATAAGTACGTTGTGTTCTCAGCGCCAGCCGGATCTACGGCCAGCGAGGAGCGGTGGGCCGCGCTGCCTTGGAAGACGATGCGCTGCTTGAACTCGCGCCCGCCTTGGCAGCCATCGCATCTCCCTGAAGGGTGGCATCGTCTACTTCCGCCAGCACGCCGTTGTCGTCATCATCGTTCTCGGCCAGCAAGGGTGCTACTTCGCGCAGCTTTTCCGCTGCTTGCTGGAGCATCTCGATCTGTTTGCCAAGTTGGGCGTATTTCGCCTGCTTTTGCCGCAGGACCTCATGAATATCTTTCATACAACCCCCTGTTGGCAATCTAAGGAGCCCACGCCGGACGGGTCAACGGTAATCCCCCCACTCAGATTACCGGGGTAATGGAAGCCTCGGCCAGGCCTGCTATTGGGACAATAAAAAGCCCCGCCATCGCCCGGCGGGGCCTTTGATTCAGGAGATTGTTAAGAATGCTCTAGGCTTTCAGCTTCTTTCGCAGTATTCCGGCAAGACCTACCAGGCCCGTGCCCAGAAGCGTCAGGCTCCCCGGCTCGGGAACCACCCCCGAAAGATTCGTGTCGCCGCTGCTGATCGTCGTCGAGCCGTTGAAAAAGCCCTTACCAGTATTGATCGTCAGCTGAACGCTCGCTCCGTTCACCGTGGCGCCGCCTATCCAGCTTCCCCAAATCGAACCCGTCAGCGTGTAGTTGTGAGTTCCATTGGCGAGGGTCACGAGAGTCCAAGTCACCGGGCCAGAGAAGCTTCCGTTAAACATCGTCCCGTTCGGAATGCCATTCGTCCCGTTACCCATAATCACGAAGGACCCGCCAGCGGCAAATGTCCCGCCCATCTGGAGGCTGCCTCCAGTCATCGCCCCAGTCGTAAAGGTCATGGAGCCAAGGTTACCCGTAACCAGACCCAAACCGTTCAGGCCGTTGACGGCAATCAATTCTGAGCCGCTCAGACTCAAACCGGCACTGCTTCCCGTCAAGCCACCGCCGCTGTTCGTGAAATCAACTGAACTGCTGGCAAATGCAGCCATTGGCAGGGCTAGGGCAAGCAAAACTGTCCACAAAATGCGTTTCATAAAGATGTCTCCTCCTGAATCTCACTCGGGCAAACTACCAACAGATAGAATCCCCGTGAACTTAGTGCACTCACAGTACCAAAGTCGAATAATTCCCAATAGATTGCAAATAAACAAGTTACCGCAAACCTGGTCGGAACTCTAAAGTCCCCAAGTGCAAACGCATGCACACTTGCAACATCCTTTTGCTACCGGGAGCTTCGTACCCGTCCTCAGCCCGCACTAAAGTAACCTCGTTGACCGTCCGATTTCAAGAGGCCCACTTGTGCCCTCCCCTGGCCTGAAAGTGTCATTCTCAAACGCGGACGGAGCAGGTAGCTTGTGCGGTGAGAGTTCTGGGGGGAGGCTGTTCGGGTGTCTTGCGGCTCAAACGAACCGCCGGACGCTTCTTAGCTTTCGGGCAAAGTTCGAGGCGGCGCCCATTATCCGGTAAGCGAAGGCAACTTCCACGCCGATCCCAACAGAAATATGGTTCCCACCACGATGCTGTAAGCCGACGTGAGCAAGGTCAGACCCGGCACCGCGTTGGCACTGACCATGGTCATCACCGAATTGAGACTGCGCGAGAAGAACCCCTTGGACCCTTTCCCCGGAGACAGCCATAAAAGCACTTTGTCGGCGGAGAACAATCCCGCTGCTACTCCGCACATCAGCGTATTCATGACCAGTAGGCCGAAGATGAACATCAGAAGACCCAGCATCCCAGCGCCCGTTCCACCCAGATTCGCCGTCATCAAGAACAGAAGAATCTGCGTCGGAGTCTCCGCCCCCAGTCCATGAATCACGCCCACCAGGAACGTCGAACTGTTCCCATATCCGTCCTTAAACACTTGCGGAGCTTCCACCCGCGTCCCGCCAAGAATCCGGCTCAACCGCCAGTAGATCCATAAAATTCCGTTGAGCAGCAGCGTGATTCTGGTTCGCGGGCGGACGTGGCTGTGCGTCGAAGGATGAAAGAATGTCCCCAGCACGTAGAGTCCCAGGACTAACAATGTGATGCCCACCAGTCGTTCCGCCCAGCGATCACTGGACGCAGGCAGTGCGATGCGAAACGCCACGGCCGCCGATCCTAGAATCGCCACCGTGGCTGCATGTCCGGCCACATACAACAGCCCGTATCGCATCGCGTCGCGTGCTTTCGACTGCACGCTGCTGATGTCGGTGATCGCCGCAATGTGGTCATAGTCCAGACCGTGCCGGAATCCCAGCATGGCGGCCGAAACCAGGGCCAGTCGTAGATTGACGGGATCCACCAAAGAAGAATTCCGGTGGCAAAATTCGCGAATCCAATCCGCAGGCCACGCTGGTCCTGTAGGCTAGCACACTCTAGACGGAGGGCCCGCCCTGATGCCAGGGAAAGCATTACCAATCAGCCTTCAAAGTGGCCCAGACTCGCTTACTGCCCGCTCGATCCCGGTTTCGCTGCCGTTCCCTTGACCATCTCCGCCGGACCGATCAGTTCCCTCAGTCGCCGCGACAGAATCGCCGCCAACGATCGGTAGAATCGCGAACCCAGATGCGGATAGAGCTCGAACATCGATTGCAGGGTCGGGCGGTCCAGGTAGTAAGTCTCGACATCCTCTTTGGCTACCACATTCGCCGAGGCCGGCAATTCGTCAAGAAACGAAATCTCCCCGCACGGCTCTCCCGGATTCACCCCCAGTGCCGTCCCTTGCGTCGGAATCTGAACTGCGGCGGTACCCTTGAGAAGCACGAACACTCCATACGTGCGCTTGCCTTTCGACACAATCGCTTCGCCCGCTTTGAACTCTCTGCGAACTGCCTTATCCGCGATCAGTGCCCAGTCGTTGGGCGTCAAATACACTAATCCGTTCTTGGCGCTCGATAATATGGAAACATCTTGCTGCTGAATGGCTTTCGTCATGGCGTGCTAACCCGATTTCCGGAGAGACCCGTCCCGGGGGTATTTTGACTAACACAGATGTGCAGCAAACATATAAAAGAAGCAACAGGGCTGAAACGAGATTAGCAGACAGCCCGCTACAACGCCCGCGCGCGGAACCTTCCGAGTTAAGTGCTTCGCGCGAAAAAAGCTGAAGAAGCTAAAGAAATGGTCGCCAAATCATCGCGAATTCGAACACCCTGACGGACGCGATGGTTAGGGCAGCAGAAGCCTTGAGCTATGAGATCTCCAGCATTTTCAACAGGAAGTGACTTGGCCGTCAAGTCATCCTGGCCTGGGCGCGACTAACGACGACGGGAACGACCTGGGCGAGATGGAGGCGCAACAGGAAGAAGCCAGCTAAAAGGAACTGGCCAAGCAAAGACGCCACTGGCTAGGTGTCCGAGTATACGTGGATCACCCGATGCCGCCCTGCCCCAGGGACGCGCTAGGGTGTTTGCATCGCGTCGCCGGTACCGTTCGCCAACGTACCAACAGCCAGACGACGCTGAGTAAAAATTTCAGCGCGCCATTCCGAAGGGCATCATCTTTTGAGGAGGGGTGGATGTGATGACCAACGACAACAACCGGAGTGTGCCAGCAGTCTGGGTTCATAGGCAGGTTGTCAGCAGTCGATTGTCAGCTGGCCGCGATTCATCAGTCTGAGTTAAGCAGCCGCAGACGGCGCGCTCGCTTCCCGTAATGGCCGCAACTCGGCTTCTGGAATATTTAGCCGCGAATCGCCGCACGCCAGACAGACCAATATCTTAGGGAAGACCAAGACGCCGGGATCGGTAAGATGCATAAGGCCACCGAGATGGATCAGCATCTCAGCTGGAAATTCCGCCAAGTTTAATGATGCGCATGATGGGCACGACATAAGTCACTCCCTCATCAAGCAAGCAGTATATACGGGCTTTGTTACGTGTTCGCGAATGCGAGCGGTATGATGGCTCAAAGGGAGCGCTTCGGCCCGCTCCCTTACCTCCTCGGATCTGTTCCAGAGGCCCCAGCAAGGCGATGCACAACGGGGGGAAGGCGGCCTTGTCGGGCCAGAGTGCCGGAGAGACGCGGGATACTTTATATCAATCGTCTCGGTTGGACAATAAAATCGTCCCGGTTTCCTATACTCATGAGTTGTAGCGCGAAAGTGCCAGAACCTATAGCACAAGAGTGCCCATATGGAAGCAACCGTGGAGATGGAGTCAGACTACCAGTTGGCAAATTCAGATCGACAGCCTGGGAGCAGGCCTGGATCTCACGGGTGGCGCGAGCTTTCATTTGTCCCGCCGTACGTGCTTCCGCATGAGCGCCAGGTTGCTCACGACATCTTTTTCGATAGCCTCGCGCGATACTAACCACCCGTTGATCTCGGTGTATGTCGGCTGCTTCATGCGTTCGAAAACCACCCGCGATTGCAGCGCACCCCGTCATCAGCTCATCAGCGAACCACACTGCGTACAAGCCGCCCGACCGTTCCGCGAACGAAGCGCCGCAGGCTCGTTCAAAATAGCGTCAGAAGCTCGGATAATACGAATGGGTTTCGGGCCCACAGCAGAAGTCACAGACACCGCGCATTGGCGTTTGAAGGAGAGTCATGATGGCCCTCGGGAGCGTCCTCTTATCACTTGGAATTGGCGCTGCGCGCCCAAGCGCCGAAGTGCGAGTGGGCCTAAGCGGCAGCAGGATTGCCAGTTGCTCCCGATGCCACCCAATGCTGAGCTCGGATCTTTCTCGGCAAGTGTATGAAAGAAATGGTGCGCCCTGAGAGATTCGAACTCCCGACCTACTGGTTCGTAGCCAGTCGCTCTATCCAACTGAGCTAAGGGCGCATATCTGTTGGGATGGAAGAACCGCCTGCTGATTATAGCGAAGATTTCCTTCTCTGAAAAACGGAAACACTGCTCCAACATAAACGGTTTTCAACACCCCGCCTTGGCCTCTCCGTTGCGTCGATCCCGTCGAAGTAATTCTTTCTCGGCTCCGCGCAATTCCTACCGGGGTGAATCCCTGACTCGCGCTGATTCTGAACGGTTTACCGATGGCATACAGCTTGCACTAGTAAAGAACAGACGAAGTGGCGCGCAACGGGGTGCTTCAGAGAATAACTTCGGCCAGAGGTTTTCTGTGAGCACCCCTTGCTTTTAATGCAGGCGCACACAAGCCCTCCCCCCAAATTGAAGTGTGCGCCCCCACTTGTGGGACGGACACTTCTGTCTGTCGCTGCTAAGTTTGATTTCGAACGCCCTCAGGCCAGCGCCACCGGCTCCCGCACATCCACTCCCGCATTCCGCAGTAATTTTGCCACCGCGTCCTGTTTCAGCCGCGACGCGTCAAATTCCACCCGCACCGTGCGTTCCTTCGCATTGAACTGCACCCGCCGGACGCCATACACCTCCCGCATCGTGTCGATCGCCCGCAGTTCGTTCTCTCCTGGAATCGCTCCGTAATTGAAAACCACCTCCAGATAAGTCATGTGCTCAACCCTTCGGTATGATGATTCGGAAGTCCCGGCCGTTCCGCCGGATGAATCCAATATAGAGCATCCGCGATCCAACGACATAGGATCGTTGACGAGAGACGCAGCCGCGGAGCGACGACAGAATGCAGCCCACAGCGCAAGCTGCGGGTAGTGAGAAAAAAAAGTCAGCAAGCCCCCGTAGGGGCGAAAGAACAAATCCAGGGAAGCCCGAACGCCTAAAACTGATGACATCCCCCTCTCCGACCGAGCGCGATCCGGTCTGCGGAATGAAGGTCAAAACCGCGACCGCAAAACACATCCACGAACTCGCCGGGAAAAACTACTACTTCTGCTGCGCCGGTTGTGTCGAAAAATTCAACGCTAATCCGCAATCGTACTTGAACAAACCTGCCGCGTCGGGCCTAGGAATGCTGGGAATGCCTTCGCCCGCCGCTCCGAAATCCGCGGCCGAAATCCGAAAGCCCGAAGCCGCAAGCCTACCCTCCTATGTCTGCCCCATGTGCCCCGAAGTCCGCGAGTCCAAGCCCGGAGCCTGTCCCACCTGCGGCATGGCTCTCGAGCCCGAGATGCCCATCGCCTCCACGCGCACCGAATACACCTGCCCCATGCATCCCCAAATGGTGCGCCCCGCGCCCGGTTCGTGCCCCATCTGCGGCATGGCACTCGAACCGCGCACGGTGACCGCGACGCCAGAAGAGAATCCCGAACTCCGCGACATGACCCGCCGCTTCTGGGTCGGTCTGGTGCTGACTCTTCCACTGCTTCTTGTTGCCATGTACGACATGATCCCAGGCCTTGGTGTGCACCCAATGTCCATGTCCGGAGCCGCAACGCCCTGGCTCGAATTCGTCCTAGCCACGCCCGTCGTCCTCTGGTGCGGACTCCCGTTCTTCCAGCGCTTCTGGACGTCGCTCGTCAATCGCAGCCCCAACATGTTCACGCTGATCGGCCTCGGCACCGGCGTCGCCTACATCTATAGTGTGGTCGCAACCTTTGCGCCCGGAATCTTCCCCGCCTCTCTTCGTGACATGGGCGGCTACCCCGACGTTTATTTCGAAGCCGCCGCCGCCATCACCACTCTGGTCCTGCTCGGCCAGGTCATGGAACTGCGCGCCCGCAGCCGCACCAGCGCTGCCATCCGCGCACTCTTAGATCTCAGCCCGAAAACCGCGCGCCTCATTACTAACGGCACCGCTGGCGACGTTAGAGAGAAAGACATCCCACTCGAACACGTCAAGCCCAGAGACAAACTCCGCGTCCGTCCCGGAGAAAAAGTTCCCGTCGATGGCGTTGTCCTCGAAGGCCGCAGCTTCGTCGACGAGTCCATGATCACCGGCGAATCCATCCCCGTCGAAAAGGAGCCCAACAGCAAAGTGATCGGCGCCACCATCAACGCCACCGGATCGTTCATCATGTGCGCCGAACGAGTCGGCTCCGAAACCCTGCTCGCCCGCATCGTCCAACTCGTCGGCCAAGCCCAGCGCAGCCGCGCCCCCATCCAGCGCCTGGCCGATCGCGTCGCCGCCTGGTTCGTACCCGCAGTCGTGGCGCTTGCCGCCGTCACCTTCGTCGCGTGGTTCGCATTCGGTCCGCAGCCGCGTCTCGCGCACGCGCTGGTCAACGCTGTCGCTGTTCTAATCATCGCCTGCCCCTGCGCCCTTGGACTCGCCACTCCTATGGCCATCATGGTTGGCACCGGCCGCGGTGCCCACGCCGGAGTCTTAATCAAGAATGCCGAAGCCCTCGAAACCATGGAAAAAGTCGACACGCTAGTCGTCGACAAAACCGGTACGCTCACCGAAGGGAAGCCGCAACTGCTGGGAGTCTCCACGACCGATCGCGACGAAACTCTTCGTCTCGCCGCCAGTCTCGAACAAGCCAGCGAACATCCGCTCGCAGGCGCCATTGTCGCCGCCGCTCAGAAACAAGGGCTAAACCTTTCGCCACCTCGCGACTTCGCCAGCATCTCGGGGAAGGGAATCACCGGCAGCGTAAACGGCAAACGCATCGCCATCGGAAGTCCCGCATTCATGACAGAACTCGGTGCCTTCGCAGCTGCCAACACATCGTTTCACGAAAACCCCACCGTGCCCAGCACCAGTCTCTGCGTCGCCATCGATGGCAAGTTTGTCGGAACATTCTCTGTTGTCGATCCCTTGAAGCCTTCCACTCCCGACGCGATCCGCGGACTCAAGTCACAAGGCCTCCGCATCGTCATGATCACCGGAGACAATCGCGCCGTCGCCGCGGGAATTGCCCAAGCCGCCGGCATCGACGAATTCGAGGCCGAAGTCCTCCCCGAAGGCAAGCTCGAAGTCATTCGCAAATTGCAAGAGCAGGGAAGAGTCGTTGCCATGGCCGGCGACGGCATCAACGACGCCCCCGCCCTTGCGCAAGCCAACGTCGGCATCGCCATGGGCACCGGCACCGACGTCGCCATGGAAAGCGGCGGCATCACCCTCGTCAAAGGAGACCTGACCGGAATCCTCCGCGCCCGCAAGCTCAGCCAGGCCACCATGCGCAACATCCGCCAGAATCTTTTCTTCGCCTTCATCTACAACGCCGTTGGAGTGCCCATCGCCGCCGGCGTGCTCTACCCATTCTTCGGCATCCTGCTCAGCCCCATCTTCGCCGCCGCCGCCATGAGCTTCAGCTCTGTCAGCGTAATCACGAACGCCCTCCGCCTCCGCCACACCAAACTGTAAGTAAAAAAGAAGCAAGGATGTATGAGGCCCGCCCGCGTCCAGCCAAAACCACACAACTAGAAAAACGACAAAAACAAATCCGGGATATCGGGAAACAGAACAAAAAGGGAGACAAGAACTGGGAAGGGCCGACTTCAGTCGGGCCGTAAGACCGCATCACTCTCGCCGGTTTCAGCGGTTGAGGGCCGCTCTTAGAACGACAATGCGCGCATCCGGAAGACGAACCGCGGAAGCCAGAAGCCCGCTCCTACAGCTTTCCCAGAAAATCGACAACCTCCGGCTCCGTCCAATCCACCGCCCCAATAAACTTCCGCTGCATCACTCCGTTGCGGTCGATGATGTACGTCTCCGGAAACCGCGACGTACCATACAGCGAGTTGCTCTTCTGGTCCGGATCCCGCACCGTTAGAAGGTTCACATTGTGATCTTTGACAAACTGCTTGTAAGCGCTCTCGTCAACGTCCACGCTCACCGCCAACACAGTCACGCCCTTCGCTTTCATCCGGCGCTGCATTTCCACCAGCGAAGGCATCTCCTCCACACACGGTGGACACCACGTTGCCCAGAAATTCAGCACCACCACCTGCCCGCGATACTGGCTCAGAGTGACCTTGCTTTGCCCATCTTGGACGGTGAAATCTGGCGCATTCGACCCAATCCGCGGCGGCCGCGTTCCGCTGTAACAACCCGAAAGCCCGAGCAACAAAAGCCCAGAGAAGATAAAGGAATGAAGCTGAAGAGCGCGTCGCACACCGCTATAATAATAGATCGGCTATTCGAAAGTGGATTCAGTCGGAGTCTAAGGGTTGTCCTAAAGAGCACGGTTATCCGTGTTCCAAGACTTCGCCCAGAATGCACGTTTCAGTGTTTGACGTTTTACTGTTTGCTGAAAAATAGCTTTTGGGTGGCGCAGCGCTTTTAGCGCGCGATAAACCTCCTTCTTTTCGGTCAGGGCTTTAGCCCCTGAGGTTTTTTTTGTCCGCTTCTTCTATGGTCACAAAGGAAACACTGCCTGCGCAGCCGCTAGTCTCCGTAATCGTCCCCGCGCGCAACGAAGAAGCCTCCCTCGCCGACTGCCTCCAGTCTCTCGTCTCCCAAACTGGCGTCTCTTTCGAAACGCTCGTAGTCGACGACCACTCTACCGACCGCACCCGCGAAATCGCCGCATCATTTCCCGGAGCAAAAGTCATCGAAGCCGGCCCTCTCCCCGCGGGTTGGACCGGCAAAAACAACGCCGTCGCCGCCGGAGCCCAATCCGCCCGCGGCGCCTGGCTCCTGTTCACCGACGCCGACACCGTCCATTGCCCCGGATCTTTAGCTGCTGCGTTGAAAGAAGCCCAGGATAATGGTGCAGAACTACTCTCCTATTCTCCGGAACAAATCGCCGTCACCTTCTGGGAAATGGCGACCCTCCCCGTTGTTTTCGCCGAACTGGCGCGGCAATATTCTCCGTCGAAAGTCAGCGATCCCACTTCTCCCATTGCTGCCGCCAACGGCCAGTACATCCTCATCCGCCGCGACGCGTATGAAGCGGTTGGCGGTCACGCCTCGATTGCCGGCAACATCTTGGAGGACGTTGCCCTCGCCCGCGCCGTGAAATGCTCAGGCCGGAAGATCCGTTTCCGCTACGGCGCCGACGCGGTCCGCAGCCGCATGTACCGCAACTACCGCCAGCTTCGCGATGGCTGGACCAAGAACCTCGCGCTTCTATTTCCCAACCCAGGCTGGCTCGCGGCGACGTCTCTGCTCCTATGGGCCGTCCCTTGGGCGGCGCTGCTCCTGACCATCTTCGGTGTCGCGAAGCGCTCGTGGTGGAACACATGGGTGGTCTTCGCTTTCGTTTGGCCCATGGTGCGGCTCAGGCGAGCCAACTTTGATTGGACCATGGAGTTTCTCGGCGCACTGTTCGGCATGCCCATGTTCGCCTATTTACTGCTACGCTCGAAGCGAGCGCACGCCAACGGCAGCGTCTCATGGAAGGGCCGAACCTACGATCCGAAAGAACCTGTGAACGATTTCCTCCATGACGCACCCACCACCGCAGGACGACTCTCATGAAACTGGTTCTCGCCCTAATCATCCCGACCATCCTCTCGCTGGAATTATCCAGCCCTGCCACTCCGCCCGGCATTCGCGGGGTCCATCCCATGGTTGTCATCACCTCGCAGGACGCAGAGGCACCCGCTCTCTCCAGCCAAACGCTGATCGAGCCCGGCGCCCGCATCGGCCCGCTCAAGCTCGGCGACTCCCGCGATCGCGCCCTCGAACTGTTTCCCAAGAAGAGCGAGGATCAGGAATGGAGCGACAAATGTGGTGGCACCACCCTCGACTGGGTTGACTCGCAAAACCCCACCGGTCACGGCGACCTCTACGTTCGCCTTAACAAAAAGGGAAAGATCTTCCAGATCGAATCCTCCACCACCCGCTTCCGCACCGCCGAAGGCATCACTACCTTCGATCACGCCGACAAGGTCGCCGAAAACTACAAAGACCTCCGCGCCTACACGCTCCTCACTCCACCTGCCCCCGCACTTGGCGACCGCCCCCTCGTCTACTGGATCGACAAGAAGAACGGGATCGCCTTTGCCTTCGCCTACTATCCCAAGGAGCGCAAACGCTACGTCTACAAGATCATCGTATTTGAGCCCAACAAGACCTTCTGTCCCGAGGAAGAAACCGTCAACTCCCCGAAGTGGCAGGCGATTCCGTCTTACGCACTGGAACCGCCACCAGAACTGGCTCCAAATTACTGAACTGAACGCGGTCTGGCTTATTGGCATCTTTCTCCTATGGTCTATCTCACGCGCAAAGCCGAATTTTCCGCCTCGCACTATTACCACAACCCCGACTTCACGCCGGAAGAGAACCGTCGCCTATTCGGCAAATGCAACAATCCCCACGGACACGGTCATAACTACACTCTCGAAGTCACCGTGAAGGGAGAAGTCGATCCCCGCTCCGGCTTCGTCGTCGATCTCAAACAACTGAAAGAGGTCATGCACCGCGAAGTCCTCGACGCCATGGACCACCGCTTCCTGAACAAGGAAGTCCCTGAATTCTTCACCCAGATACCGACCACGGAGAATCTCGCCATCGCCTGCTGGCAGCGCCTGGAATCCAAACTCCAGAAAGCCAGACTGCACCGCGTCCGCGTCTACGAAACTCCCGACCTCTTCGTCGATTTCTACGGAGAAGAATCGTGATGAATTGTCAGAAGCGCCGTGGAAGTGCCGCCCCGTGTGGAAAGGCGGCACTCCAAAGAAGATCGGATTTTCCTCTAGCGGCGGATTTTCGTTCAAGGGTGGATTTTCGTGAAAGCGAGAGTCTTCGTGGAAGAGCGGCCCTTCAGAGCGCCGTTAACCGCGCTCAATCGAATTGGGCTCTAGCCCCGGTGTTCGTCTCGGAGCCCCGATGAAAGCCCACCTCACCCGCCGCTTCCGATTCTCGTCCTCGCACCGCCTCCACAGCGCTGACATGTCTGCCGAAGAAAACGTCAGCACCTACGGCAAATGCAACAACCCCCACGGACACGGACATAATTACACGCTCGAAGTCACGGTCAGCGGCCCCGTCGATCGTGCCACCGGCATGGTCTGCAATCTCGTCGATCTCGACGGATTCGTCGAAAGGGAAGTGCTCTCCCGCTACCATTTGCAGAATTTGAATACCATGCAAGAATTCGCCCAAGAAGTGCCCACCACGGAAAATCTCTCGGTCGAGATCTACGAAATATTGCAGCGCGGCTTTCAAAAGGCGCATCTGGAAAGGGTGAGGCTCGAAGAAACCATGATGAACTCCTTCGAGTACGCTGGCGGAAATGAGCCGCGACGTTAGCTTTGCGCCGAAGGGCTTGCCCTGAGCGAAGTCGAAGGGATCTATGCAACTTGCCGCTGCCGCAATCAGAATGTGTAATAGAAATAGAAAAGGAAGGCCGATCGAGCCTACTTATGAAACCAGCCCCGATTGAACAGACGAAAGAATCGACCACTCTCACCAGCGCCACCTACGAAGACCTCGTCCGCGAAACGCTGGTCCGTCTCGGCGAAGATCCTAACCGCGAAGGCCTCGCCTCGACTCCCGACCGCGTCCACAAAGCCATGCAGTTCCTCACCAAGGGTTATCAGGAAGACCCCGAAGCCCTCCTCAAAGGCGCGCTCTTCACCGTGAACTACGATGAAATGGTCATCGTCAAAGACATCGAAATGTTCAGCCTCTGCGAGCATCACCTGCTCCCATTCTTCGGCAAAGTCCACGTCGCCTACATCCCCAACGGACGCGTCATCGGCCTCAGCAAAATTCCGCGCCTCATCGAACTCTTCTCGCGCCGCCTGCAAATCCAAGAACGCCTCACCACGCAGATCGCCGAGACAATTCAGAAAGTCATCCAGCCCCAAGGCGTCGGCGTAGTCATCGAAGCCCGCCACCTCTGCATGATGATGCGCGGAGTAGAAAAGCAACACTCCGCCGCCGTGACTTCCTCGATGATCGGTTGCTTCCGCCAGGAGGAAGAAACCCGTTCCGAATTCCTCTCTCTGATCCGCCAACGCCCCAACGGCGTCTAGCTAAGCTCTAGAGCTCTAGGTGGATAGCATTGTCCATAAGTCGCCGCCACGATTGAACCAGTACAATGATGTAAGATGAACCCGCACAAGCCCAGCGATTCATCGTGACCACCAAACGCTCAAGTAAGGCTTTAACTGGCCAGGTCGCCCTAATCACCGGAGCCACCCGCGGCATCGGCTTGGCCTTGGCCCGCGTTCTCGCCGCCAACTCCTGTAACTTAATCCTCACCGCGCGCGACCCGTCAGCCTTAACCCGCGTCAGCAGGGAACTGTCCTCCCGAAAAATCAAAGTCCTCACTCATCCTGCCGACATCTGCAACCCACACGACGTTGACGCCCTCTTCCGCGCCGCGCGCCGCCAATTCAAGCGCCTCGATATCCTCATCAACAACGCCGGCATCGCCCACGCCAACCTGCCCGTAGAGAAACTTCCACTCCCCGTCTGGAAGGACGTACTCGACACCAACCTAACGGGCACATTCCTCGTAACCCAGGCCGCGCTCGCCATGATGAAACGCGGCGGCACCATCGTCAACAATCTCTCCGTCGCCGCAACCCGCGTCTTCGCCGGATCCGCCGCTTACAACGCCAGCAAGCACGGCGCTCTCGGCCTCACCAACACTCTCCGCGAAGAACTTCGCCCCCGTGGCATCCGCGTCATCGCGCTGCTTCCCGGCGCCACCGACACCGACATCTGGACCACTCTCTGGCCTCAGGCCCCCCGCAAGAAAATGATGTCCCCCGAAACGGTCGCCGCCGCGATCCTGCAAGCGATCCTCCTGCCCCCCAACGCCACCGTAGAGTCCCTGGAGATCCGCCCCACACTCGGCACCCTATAAACAGTGCTCCCTCAGACCTGCTTATCCGCGCTAGCCTTTCCTCCCGTCGCCAGTCCAATTACAATGCTGACCGCCAATTCACGCGTGGAGGAACTCTCAATGCTCAAGTCACCGTTTCTAGCAGCCGCCCTATTCGCCGCAACGCTCGCTCTTCCGGGAGTCGCCCAGGATGCCAAGAAGGACACGCCCACCAAGCCCCCCGACAGCCCGTCGAAGGTCGTCCTCGATTCCTGGAACGACGTCGGCCGCAAACTCATCGCCATGGCCGAAGATTTCCCCGAGGACAAATACGATTTCAAACCCACGCCCGCGCAGCGCAGCTTCGCCGAACAACTTCTTCACGCCGCCGGCGCCAACTACTACTTCACCAACCCTGTGATGGGACAGAAGCCGCCAGCCGGCGAAGATCCGAAACGTGATCAATACAAGACCAAGGCCGACATCGTCACCTTCGTCAAGAAATCTTTCGCCGACGGCGCTGCCGCAATCCAGGCCAAAGGCGACAAGGGAATGTCAGAGCTCATCGTCGAGCCGTTCTCCCATCAGCAAGTGCGAATCGGCGATCTAGCCTACGGCTTCATCGAACACTGCGGCGAACACTACGGCCAACTAGTCGTTTACTACCGCCTCGCCGGCCTGGTCCCCCCAGAATCGCGCCCGAAAAAATAGGGCAACGTGTGGGACGGACAGGACTCCTGTCCGTCCCCCAAAGTGAAACAGGACGATATGCAATGTCCGATAACAGGTATTATGTAAAGTGACTAGAAAGGCTGGGACCGCCCCGTGGGTGGACGCGTGCAAACAAATACCATCCAAGTGATGAACTGACGGCTGATTGCTGACAGCGAGAAACCCTACATCTTATACTTCCCCAAATCGTCGTCCCCCAGCCCCTCGAGGTATTTCCGCAATTCTTCCGAGGTCACCCGGTCCGACATATTCGCCGCCAGTTTAGAAGTCTTCAACACAATTTCTTCCACAAAGATCGGACAATCCACGCGCAAAGCCAGCGCCAGCGCATCCGACGGACGCGAATCGATGCTGATCACCTCGCCGCCGCGCTCCAGCCAGATGACCGCATAAAACGTATCCTCGCGCAGTTCGGTCACCACGACCTTGTGAACCTGTGTCTCGAGGCCAGTCAGCACGTTCTTAATCAAATCATGCGTCATCGGGCGAGGAGCGCTGACTTTTTCCATCTCCATCGCGATCGCATTGGCCTCGTAAACCCCCACCCAGATCGGCAACACGGTGTCTCCGCCCACATCCTTCAACACCACAATCGGCATATTCGTAACCGGATCCATCATCAGGCCGCGGATTGTCATTTCTACTTCCATGGGGGTCTCCTGCTAAAGTCTCCTGCTAAATTCCATTCTTATATCACCAATTCCCCGAGCAGGCTGTTGGGAAAACTGCCAGTCACCAGGACTGGCGCGTAGGCTCCGGGTTTGGGATTCGCGTGCTCGGGGGCGGTGAAGTTCAGGGTTTTGTTGTGAGTAGTGCGGCCGATGTATTGAGCGCGGACTTCGTTCTTACCTTCAACCATTACTTCACATCTTGTGCCGATATATTTCTTGTAGCGCACCCGCTGGATTTCGCGCTGCCTGCTCATTAACACCTCCAGGCGGCGGGCTTTTTCTTCGTCCGGGATCGCGTCTTCCAGTTTTAGTGAAGGCGTGTTTGGTCTGGGCGAATACTTGAAGGCGAAGACGGCGTCGTACACGACTTCGTCCAGCAAGTCTAGCGTCTCTGCGAAGTCGGATTCCGTCTCTCCGGGGAATCCTACGATCATGTCGGTGGTGATGCTGATTTCGCGCTTGGCGGACTTCATCCACGCGATGCGTTCCATGTATTGCTCGCGAGTGTAGAGGCGCTGCATGGCGTTGAGCATGCGTGTCGATCCGCTTTGCACGGGCAGGTGGACGTGGTCGCACAACGTAGGGAGGGCGTCGATCGCGTCGACGATGTCCCGTCCAAAGTCGCGGGGATGAGAGGTTGTGAAGCGCACACGGCGGATACCGGGAACTTCACCCACAGCGGCCAGCAACTCGGCAAACGTTTTTCTGGCAGCCGGATTCCCTTCCGAATCTTTATACGAATTCACGTTCTGGCCGAGCAGTTGGATTTCCGTGTAGCCGAGATCGGCCATCTGGCGGGCTTCGGCGAGCACCGATTGCGAGGTGCGGCTGCGCTCCTTGCCGCGCGTGTACGGCACCACGCAATACGCACAGAACTTGTCGCAGCCTTCGATGATGGTGATGTATCCGCGATGCGGATTGGTGCGCGCGGTGAATTCGGTTTCGAAGCAGTCGTCGGTCTCGCGGTCGTCGAGTCCGGTGATGCGGATCAGGCGTTCGGCTTTCGGCTTTCGGCTTCCGGATTTATCTGCTGCGACTGCCGCGTTTTCTAACTCCAGCTGTGCTAACATCCCCGGCAACTTTCGGTACGACGCCGATCCGGCCACCAGCGACACGTACGGCGCGCGCTCGAAAATCCTTTCGCCTTCCTGCTGGGCGACGCATCCGAGCACGCCAAACGTCTTGCCCTGCTTCTTATATTTCTTGTAATCGGAGAGCCGGTTGAAGACCTTTTGTTCCGCCTTGTCGCGGATAGAGCACGTGTTGTACAGCACGAGGTCGGCCTGCTTCGACGGTCTCCACCTGGCGATAGCCTTCCTGAACCAGCGTCCCCACGACCTTTTCGGAGTCGTGGACGTTCATCTGGCAGCCGAAGGTTTCGAGGTAAAACGTTTTCTGCGGCTTTTGCAAATTGCTTTGTGGAACCCCAGACATATATGGAAAGTATAACGGGGAGCGCAGCTAGCTGCTAGCGGGAGCTCTGAGCCAGGAGCCTGAGCTTGATCAGACTGCTTCTACCCAAACGCGGTCTCACACCATCAGTGCTTTGGCCTGGGATGTTTGGGCTGGTAAATGGCGACTTTGCCGCCGCTGGGGAGGGTTAGGGTGGCGATGCTTCCCCACCGCTGTTCGTTGACCGGGGAGACTGAGACGTTGTTCTTGTTCAGGTCGCTCAGGGTGGCGGCGATGTCGTCGCACATGAAGTAGAGCTCATGACGATTGTTGCCCTCATCATCTTTGTCCACATCTTTGTCCACTATCTCTTTCTCCAAACCATGAAAGGCGGCTTCGGCGGGAGGCAGGGCGAAGATGAGCCATCCGTGGCCGGCGTCGACGGAGGGAAGTTGGAGAACGTCGCGGAAGAAGACGCGATCGGATTCGGGATCCCTGGTGTAGAGGACGATGTGGGCACCGTTGATCATTATTTTGTTGAGAAGCTGGGCACTTCCCTCGTGGGGGATCATCGTCTCATTGGGAAAGGGAGAGCGCAAGCGGTCCTGAAGGGCTGCGCTTCTATGGCGCCTCATGCACACGGCCCTAAAGGACTGCACTTCTACGGTGCTCACTTAACGGTGCCCGAGCGGCCGCTGTTCCACGGTGTTGCTGGCCTGCGAAACGAAGGAAACTTCCCCCTCTAGCTTCCCTTCATGGTGTATTTCAGGAGGCACCAGAGGGCGCGGACGCCATCACGCCAACCGATCTTTTTGCCTTCTTCGTAGGTGCGTCCCCAGTAGCTGATGCCGACTTCGTAGACGCGGAGGCGGCGCTTGGCAATCTTCACGGTGATCTCGGGTTCGAAGCCGAAGCGGTCTTCTTCGATAGGGATCGACTGAAGGATTTCGCGACGGAAGACTTTGTAGCAGGTCTCCATGTCACTGAGGTTGATGTTGGTGAGGGCGTTGGAGAGGAGCGTGAGGATGCGGTTGGCGACGTAGTGCCAGAAATAGAGGACGCGGTGAGGGGCCGCGCCGAGGAAGCGGGATCCGTAGACGACGTCGGCTTTGCCTTCAAGTAAAGGATGAAGCAAGGCGGGATAGTCCGCGGGATCGTATTCGAGATCGGCGTCCTGGATGAGAACGAAGTCTCCAGTGGATTCCTGGATACCGCGGCGGAGCGCGGCGCCCTTGCCCATGTTGTGAGGCTGGAACTGTACGCGGATCTGGGGATGGGCGGACTGCAGTTCGGAGAGGATTTCGTGGGAGCCGTCGCGGGAACCGTCGTCGACGCAAATGAGTTCAATATCGAGGGGGACGGCTAAGACGCGGGCGACGACTTCGCGGAGGGTGGCCTGCTCGTTGTAGACGGGCATGACTACGGAAAGTTTCATGGGATGTGTAAGCGATCACAGTAAAGGGGGCGGGGAGAAAGCGTCAAGGAGTCCCGCCGTGAGGTGTTGTCTTAGCCACACAGAACCAGTTTAGGGTGGAACAATGTGCCGGCTACGCGGGTGGCGATGGCGATCAGTTCGCGCTGGCCGGAGAAGACTTTGACCTGGCGGGCGCGGGAGAGGTCGGGGAGATTGACGGTGCGTCCGCTGCGGATGCGGGCGATGGTGAGCTCGTCGGCCGTGACGGAAGGAAGGGCCGGGAGCAGCTTTCTTGGGTGGACGAAGAAGGCTTCGAAATTTGCAGTGGCCGCAAGATTTGGAGCGGTGACGGTAGATTCTTTCACTCTGGTTGTAGTTCCCTCCGGGAGAGACACGCTCCCCTCGGGAAGACAATGATTTGCGGCTTCGGCGAGTTCTTCTAAGGTGTGGGCGTCTGCGAGATTGAATTCGGCGACTGCGGTGCGGCGGAGGGACTCCAGATGCGCGCCGCAGGCCAGTTCGATGCCCATGTCGTGGGCGACGGAGCGCATGTAAGTTCCGGAGGTCACGTGGGCGCGGAAATGGACGCGGTCGGCGGTAACCTGCAGGATTTCAAATTCCTTGATCTCGACCTGCACGGGCTCAAGTTTCACCTCTTTCTGCTGGCGG
Source organism: uncultured Acidobacteriaceae bacterium (assembly GCA_963710885.1). Lineage (GTDB taxonomy): Bacteria > Acidobacteriota > Terriglobia > Terriglobales > Acidobacteriaceae > Sulfotelmatobacter. Next base: position 290,842 of record CAVQCF010000042.1, on the reverse strand, counting down.
GCGAGTTTGTATGCGGGGACGCCTTTGATTTTTTTCGCGGAGAATGGAGGCGGCGTTTGCTGGATGACTCCGCGGAAGCGGTCGGCGAGGTTTTCGATTTCTTCGGCGCGCAGGCTGACTGGTTTGGGCTCGGTGGTGGCATCGCCTTGGGCGTCGTAGGTATCGGTGGCGAAGCCGAAGCGTATCGTGCCTTCGTAGGTCTTTTCCGAAGCGGTATAGAACTGGGCGAGACGCGTGAGGTTGCCGGTGACGAGCGGGAGGACGCCGGTGGCCATGGGATCGAGGGTGCCGAGGTGGCCGATGGAGCGTTCGCGGAGAATGCGGCGGGCGCGGTTGACCACGTCATGCGAGGTGAGTCCGGAAGGCTTGTCGATGATGAGGACGGAGTTCATGAGGGGAGTGGGGAGAACGTTACCGCGGGGGCTCAAAGCCCGAGAGTTTAGAACACAGGTGTTAGCGCAGCGCTCAAAGCACTGCGCCACCCAAAATCATCGGCAAAACTGGAGATCCACGAGAACTGTTGTACCCTGTAATACTAACTTACCAAATCTTCCATGCTGCCCCTTAAAGACGACCAACCACGATACAGCACGCCATATGTGAATACATTTTTAATCGGACTCAACATTCTGATTTACCTGTTGCAATTTCTGCAGCAGGTGGCGGATCCGCGGGGCGCCGAGCTATTTGCGCGGCAATTTGGCGAAGTGCCGGCGCATCTGGCAGCATTTCTGGCGGGCTCGCCGCGGTATTCGCTGGAACAGGTCGTGCTCCCGTTTTTCACGTCGATGTTTCTGCACGCGGGCTGGACGCACGTGCTGGGAAATATGTGGTTCTTGTATATCTTCGGGGACAATATCGAGGACTACCTGGGACACTTCACGTATCTGACGTTCTACCTGCTTTGCGGGCTCTTTGCGATGGCGACGCAGGTGGCGATCTATCCTCACTCGAGTATTCCGACGGTTGGTGCCAGCGGAGCGATCGCTGGGGTGCTAGGGGCGTATTTCATTTTGTATCCGCGGGCGCGAGTGTTGACGTGGTTCTTCGTGTTCATCCTTTATCTGCCGGCCTGGGTGGTGCTGGGCGAATGGTTCGTGCTCAATTTTTTGTCGGGAGCGCAGACCTTGTCGTTGCCCCATGCGGGCGGCGACATGGGAGGCGTGGCTTTCTGGGCGCACGTCGGGGGATTTGTGGCGGGGTTGGTGATGGCGAAGGTGTTCCCGGAGCGGCGGAGGCGCACGCCCTACGCTTACCGGTAACCTGGATTCGATCTAGTCTATGCAGGTTGAGCGCGAGCCGCCCCGAGCTTCGGGTCGGCCCGCGCCACCTTGATTTGCTGCTCATCGACCTGTTCCACATCGAACCATACCCGCGCTTATTTCGTGTTGGCGGTTTCGGCGCCTTCTACGAAGGCCTCGAGCCAGCCGAGGACTCGCTTCCAGCCTTCGCCGTGGCTGGTGGCCGATTCTACGGTGGCGAAACCTTCATGGCGGACGCGGACCAGTGTACCGGTACCGGATTTGCGGGGACCGCTAGGGTGGAGTCCGTGAACGGTGTGAGGGACGAGTTCCCAGCGCACAACGGTTTTTTCGGTGCCACTGTAGCTGGCGATCCAGGTGTGGACGAGCAGGCGCGGGGGATCGACTTCGAGATATTCGCCCTCGACGTAGAAAGTCTTGCCGTCCGCGCCCACGCCGTCGCTGCGCCACTTGCCGCCCGGGCGGACGTCCATGGTGGACTTGGTGACGTGGTAAAGGCCGGTCTGTCCCCACCACTTGGGAAGCTGGGAGGGATCGCTGATTGCCTGGAAGACGCGGGCCGGCGGAGCGGCGATGAAAATTTCTGCGATGACGGCGGTTTGGTCGGGAGTGATGGTAGCGGTGGCCATGGGGATCTCCTGAGTATTTGAAAATCCCCACTCTAAACGTCGCGAAGAACCGCGACGTTAGAATGGGGCACCCTCTGGTTCTATTCTTCTACGAACTTCTTTAGCATTTCGACTACGCCGGGCCAGCCGCCGCTGTAATCTTTGCGGGCTACTGGCATGGTGCTGAGGCCGCTGTGCGTTACTTTGACGTGCGTACCTGAGAGCTTGGGCGCCAGTTCCCAGCGTACGACCGTGGGATGCGCCAGATCGTCGTGCCAGTTGGCGATCCAGGTGTAGACGAGAAGGCGCGGGGGATCATATTCGAGGATCTCGCCGTGACATTGGAACTCGCGGATACCGTTGACGACGACTGAGCCGGCCTCGGTGGCATAGCTGTAGCGACCGCCGGGGCGCGGGTCCATCTTCCAGAGCTTGACGGGACACTCTGAGGAGGTGAACCAGCGCTGGAGTTCGGAGGCAGTGGTCAGGGCTTGGAAGACGCGATCCGGCGGAGCGGCGATGTCGATCTCGCTGGTGATCGCGTCCTGGTCGGGAGTGATGATGGCTGTCGGCATGACCTGCTCCTCTCTTCGCTTACATTTTCGATTCAGTCTTGCGGTAGAGGTCGAAGAATCGTCTCATCTCCTTGCCGTGATCGATGAAGGTCCAGTCTTCGGTGTGATGGTTGTCGTCGAGCATTGTGAGAACCATGCTTTGCATGTGGCCGGCGCCGGCGGCAATGTTGGTGCCATCGAAAAAGGTGAAGGTGACGGTCTTCCCGTCGGGCGAAACGCTGGCCTGCATTCGCGGCTCATTGCCGGCTGCACAGTAATGAGTCATCAGGAGCTTATTCGGGCCGTCCATGTTGATCATCGAGATCATTCCATGGTCGCCCTGGATTTCGCTCATGAGGGCGGAGCCGCCGGCGGTTTCGCGGAAGGAGACGACAAGGGGCTTGCCGTCAGTGGTCTTCCCTTCCCAAGAACCCACGAGCGCCTTGAGTTGGGTGAATGATTTCTGTGCGTCGGATTGAGCGACGGCGGCGGTGGCGGCAAGAGCGACGACGATTACAGCGGCGATGCGAAGGGATTGGGTCATGACGGTTTTCCTTTTTATCCTTTCTCCTGAGAGATTATGGTTTCGGTTTGCGTGAGGATTGAGTGTCGCGCGCGTATTCGGTTTCAACGAAGGATTTCAGGTTGTTGAGACTGGCCTGCCAAAAGACGCGGTATTGCTCGATCCATGAGTCGACCGCGCGAAGCGGTTCAGGATTCAGCTCATACACACGATTCCGGCCTTCGCGGTGTTCGCGGACGAGGTGGGCGCGGCGCAGGAGGCGCAGGTGCTTGGAGATGGCGGGTCGGGAGACGGGGAAGGCTTCGGCGATCTGTCCAGCGGGCTGGCTGCCGCGGCGGAGGAGATCGAGGACGGCTCGGCGGGTCGGGTCGGCCAGCGCCTGGAAAGTGGCTTCGGTCCGTTGGGAGCCGAATATGTAACCGAACGGTTCCGCATAATGCGTAACCCTACAGTTACGCGATGAAGATGTCAAGAACTTTCTCGGGAACTTTCTCGGGCCGAACAATCTCTCCGTTGTCCCAGTCAGAATCCCCACCCTCTTTCGCAACGAACGCGAAAGAAGGATGGGGCGCCGCGGCGGTTTTGGTATCGGAAACTCTCCTTAAATTTCTATCCGTTCTTGATTAAGTCGAGGAAGGCCTGGTGGATGCGGGGGTCGTCGGAGAGTTCGGGGTGGAAGGTGGCGGCCATGGTCTTTCCCTGCCGAACGGCGACGGGATCGTTTCGCCTTCGGTGGCGATGACTTCGACGCCTTCTCCGACGTGCTCGATTTTGGGGGCGCGGATGAAGACCATTTCGAGGGGCGAGTCGCTTGGTCCGAACAGCTTGCCTTCGCGGATGGAGCTGTCGATCTGGCGTCCGTAGGCGTTGCGGCGGATGCGGATGTTGAGGGCGCCGAGGCCGGCTTCTGCTGGGGATTCTCGACTTCGCTAGCGAGCAGGATCGCGCCGGCGCAGGTGCCGAAAGTGGGCTTGGCGTGGACGAACTCTTTCAGCTTTGCGAATCCTTCTTCGCCAAGAAGTTTGAGGAATGTGCCGGATTCGCCTCCGGGGATGACCAGGCCGTCGATGGCGTCGAGTTGCTCGGGCTTTTTGACGAGCACGACCTCGGCGCCGAGCTCTTCGAGCCGGCGGCGGTGGGCGTCGAAATCGCCTTGCAGGGCCAGAACTCCGATTTTCATGGTGGTATCGATTCTAGCGGATGGGGCATTCAAGGCAGGGCCTGCCCCCGAGCGAAGTTGCAGCGTGTGCCTGTCCGACACCGGCTGTTCCATTTTCGTGCAGTAAGAGCGAACCCCGGCGGCTAAAGCCCGAATACACTGCGGTGCTTAATGGCACGAGTGAAGCTCGTGCCCTTCCCGGTTCGATAACCTCCGACCTGGTGTGTTGACTTCGCATTGGGGGCTACCTAAGATTGCGCGGATATCCGGGGCTCGTTTCTATGATTGGGTTGACCATTTCGCATTACCACATCGTCGAGAAGCTGGGCGGCGGCGGGATGGGAGTGGTGTATAAGGCCGAGGATTCGCGCCTGCAGCGATTTGTTGCGCTGAAATTCCTTCCAGAGTTGATTGCGCGGGATCCGCAGGCGCTGGCGCGGTTTCGGCGCGAGGCGCAGGCGGCGTCGGCGTTGAACCATCCGAACATCTGCACGATTTATGACATAGCGAAGCAGGACGGGCAGACGTTTATCGCGATGGAGTTTCTGGAAGGGATTACCCTCAAGGACCGCATCGCGAGAAGGCCGTTGGAGATTGAGGCCGTCGTGGAACTAGGGATGCAGATTGCGGATGCGCTGGATACGGCGCATGCCAAAGGGATCGTGCATCGCGACATTAAGCCGGCGAATATTTTTGTGACGACGCGTGGCTTGGCAAAGGTGTTGGACTTCGGTCTGGCCAAGGTGGAACACAAGTCGGACAGCGCGGGCAACAGCGCAGGGCCGACGATGGACGTGAATGAGGAGCATCTGACGAGCCCGGGTACTTCGCTCGGAACGGTGGCGTATATGTCACCGGAGCAAGCGCTGGGCAAGCCGCTGGATGCACGTACGGATTTATTTTCGTTCGGGGCGGTGCCCTATGAGATGGCAACGGGGAGTATGCCCTTTCGGGGAGAGACGTCGGCGGTACTGTTCGACGGGATCCTGCACAAGTCGCCTACGCCGGCGGCGCGGCTGAATCCGGAAGTACCGGCCGAATTGGAACGGATCATCACGAAGGCAATGGAGAAGGAACGCGACGTGCGCTACCAGAGCGCGGCGGAGCTACGGGCGGATCTGAAGCGGTTCAAGCGGGATACGTCGTCGGGTTCGGTGGTCGCGGCTCCGGTGGCGAACGCAGGTGCGTGGATTCGAAAACCAGCGGCGTGGATTACGGGGGGCGCGGTCGTGCTTCTTCTGGCGGTGTTGGGTTGGTTTGGACTACGAAAGCCGCCGCAAGCCATTCGGTCGGTGGCGGTGTTGCCATTTACGACTGCAAATCAAGACGCAGCCCCGGACGACCTGAGCGACGGTATGACCGCGGCGGTGATTGACACGATCTCTCAGGTACCGGACGTACGTGTGATGTCGCGCAGTTCGGTGGATCGCTTCAAGCAGCAGAGTGTCGACTTGCAGAGAGCGGGACACGACCTGAATGTGGATGCGGTTCTGACGGGGCGCGTTACGCAACGCGGCGGTCAGATCGTGGTGAGCGCCGAACTGGTGAAGGTAGCGGATGGAAGCCATCTTTGGGGCCGGCAGTATCAGCGCGACGCAGCCGACATGCTAGCGTTGCAGCAGCAGATTGGAAGTGATCTGTCGCAGAGATTGCAACCGAGTTTGAGCGGGGACCAGAAACAGAAATTGGCTCGGCTTGGTACTCAGAACCAGCAGGCGTATCAACTCTATGTAAAAGGGCGGTATTTTGACGATCGCTGGGAACCGGCGGACCGGGCGAAGGCGATGGAATTCTTTCAGCAGGCGATCGCGAGCGATCCGACGTACGCCGCCGCGTATTCCGGCCTGGCTGAGGTCTATGCCTTGCAGGCGTTCTTTGGGGAAGCTGGGCCGGAGAAGCGCGCGCTGGGATTGGCGGCCGCGAAGAAAGCAGTGGAGTTAGATAGCACGCTTGCGGAAGCGCACGCGGCCCTTGGGTTAAGCCTGTTCCTCGATCTGAAATGGGCCGAGAGCCAGCTCGAACTCGAGCAAGCGGTTTCCCTGAACGCGAACAGCATTACGGCACACCTGTACTACGGCTGGGTACCTGGCGTTCACGGGGCGGTTTCCCGAGAGCCTTCAACAGATGAATCTGGCGCAGGCGCTGAATCCGTTGTCCCTGGCCATCTCGTACACGACCGGCAACGTCTTGTACTTCCACCGGGAATACGACCGGGCGATCGAGCAATACCACCGCACGCTGGCCATCGATCCGGAGAACCCTTCGGCCTTCGACAGCCTGGGGGATGCGTACCTCGAAGAGGGCGACTGCGCCGAGGCAACGAAGAACTATGCTCGCGGCGAAGAACTGCATGGGCGTCCGGGGTATGCCGTCGCGTTGAAGAGCAGCTTTCAATCGTCTGGATGCCCGGGAATGATGCGGACGCAGCTTGGAATCAATAGTGATCCGAAGTCGCAGGAGTTTGACCCGACTGCGGCGGCGGCGTTCTCAGCAATCCTGGGAAAGAGAGACGATGCATTTCGGTTTCTCGAGAGAGCGTACGAAGACCGCACCGGGATCGTCTTCCTCAAAATCGAACCGCAACTGGACAACCTCAGATCGGACCCGCGCTATGCCGATCTGCTGCGACGAACAGGACTTGCGCAGTAGTTCTCACCAGAGTTGTTTTCTACCAGGGTTCAAAGCAACCGTAGTTGCGTTGGGCAACGATTTTGCTGTCGTGGAATTCCAGGAACATGGCGGAGAGGCAGCGCATTAGGCTGCCGGCGGCGAGCCTGCCGAAAGCGATGGCAAGAATTCCGGTCCAGAGGACCTCGAGGGCGACTGCGTTCCCGGTTATCACGTCGTTGGTGATTTCGTAGGTCTGGCGGGAGAAAACCTCGCGGCCCTTTTCGAAGGCAGCGGCGGCTTGGTCGACGTTCGCGCGGAGGCCGTTCGGGTGGATGAGGTTGGGGAGTTGCTCGAGGCCTGCGTCTGGGGAGAAGAGAAAAAGGACGATCGCTGCGTCGCCATTTTCGATGGCTTTCAGGAAGCAGCGCTTGGTCAAGATTCTGTTCGGTAGGCAGGGCGGCAAAATCTTCTTACCACAGAGGACACGGAGGACACTGTGGCGCTAGCTAGAGGCCGGGCGGCTCACCGGGATCGCTATTGGCGTTTACGGTAACGACTGAAGTCGCGCCCTTCCCGCTTTGCTCAGAGCGGGAGGGCGCTGGGAAAGCGAGTCTGGAAGTCGAGAAGGCCGACCCACTCGGGAGTGATCGTGATGCGGACCATGGACGAGATCATGGAGGCGAGATTGTTTACCCAAGCTTTTCCCTGATCCGGTCCGAAGTAGCGTTCGGCGGCGGTGGCGTATTCAGGGACGATTCCGTTGAGCGGTTCGAGGCGGGCCGTACCACGAACGAACAGGACATTGTGAGGGAATGTGTTGTCGTCGATGGTGAGCGAGACTTTGGGGTTCCTGGCGAGCGCTTTGAGTTTTGGCGCTTTGGGCGGTGACGCCATGACGATGTCGTGGCCATTCCAGTGGAACCAGATGGGGATGACGCGCGGGGTGCCGTCGGTTGCGATGTAGGCGAGGCGCGCAGGGATTTTGGAGTTGAGGAGTTCTTGCGATGCGGGATGCTGCAGGAGAGCGAGGTCGCCTTGTTTGCAGGGCATGGGTGCCTCCCTTGGGCGATGCGAAGTATAACTCCAGGGAGCGGCGGTTCACCACCAGAGGACAGAGCGGATACAGAGGACTCTCAGGACATATTCCATCCCACGGGCTGAAGCCCGTCTTGATTCGGAACGCTCGACCCGGCGCTAAAGCGCCGCTCTTCCACAGATTCGAATTACCAGCCTCGGGTTTGGAGCATATGCGCTTCGTCTAAGCCCGCTACTGCCAGGCCTTTCATGGCTCCCTGGAGGTCTTCGCTGACTTCAAGTAATACTTTAGGGTCGTTGAAGTGCGCGGCGGCCTTCACGATGGCGCGCGCGCGTTTCTCGGCTTCGACCGGATCGGCGAAGGTGGTGCTGTCTTTCATGAAGATGCCAGAGCCTACGAAGACTGCTTCGGCTCCTAGCTGCATCACGAGGCTTGCGTCTGCGGGAGTGGCGATGCCTCCGGCGGAGAAATTCGGGACGGGCAGCTTCCCTGCTTTGGCGACGATGCGGATGAGTTCGTAGGGGGCCTGGTGCTCTTTGGCCTTGGCGTAGAGTTCTTCCTCGCCGAGGACGGTGAGGATTTTCATTTCCTGAACGATCTGGCGGATGTGCTTGACGGCGTGGACGACGTCGCCCGTGCCAGCTTCTCCCTTGGTGCGGATCATGGCAGGCGCCTTCAGCGATACGGCGGAGGGCTTCGCCGAGGTTGCGGGCTCCGCAGACAAAGGGGACCTTGAAGGCATGCTTGTCGACGTGGTGAGACTCGTCGGCGGGGGTGAGGACTTCGGATTCGTCGATGTAATCGACGCCGAGCTCCTGCAGAATTTGGGCTTCGGCGAAGTGGCCGATGCGGCACTTGGCCATAACCGGGATGGACACGGCGGCCATGATTTCGCGAATCTTTTTGGGGCTCGCCATGCGGGCGACGCCACCTTCAGCGCGGATTTGTGCGGGCACGCGCTCGAGGGCCATGACGGCGACTGCGCCGGCTCGTTCGGCGATGGTGGCCTGGTCGGCGTTAGTGACGTCCATGATGACGCCGCCTTTGAGCATCTCGGCGAGGCCGGTCTTGAGACGGAGAGACGTGTTGTTGGAACCGTTGTTCTGGGACATGGTTTGAACCCGTGGATACCTTTTCGCGATCGCGAAGGATGAGCCGACGGCTTGGGCCGGGCGGCGCTGTTTCTATTCTAGCGCCCTTGGGGGGATTCACGTAACCCCCGCGCTCGAGTTCAGCTATTAGAAATTCAGTTGCGCCAGTTGTGGATCGGGCGACAGGGATCCTTCGACTGCGGTGTCGTCCACTTTGTGGACGACAACTCTGCTCCAGATGGGAGCGAAAAATAGAGGCAAAATCCCCGCCCTCCTTTCGCAAAAGGACGTGAAAGAAGGGTGGGGCACCCGCTATCGTTCTACGAATTTGCCGAACATTTTTTCGGGGTCGATGGCGATGAAGATACCGCGGCTGCGGGCGAGGACCTGTCCTTTTCGTTGAGAATTTCGGCTTCGTTGATGTGCTGGCGGCCTTGGACGCTGACTTCCCTGCCCTCGACGTGCAGAGGTTTGTGGAGCGGGACGGGCTTGAGGTATTCGACGGTCATTTCTTTGGTTAGGGCGATCACGTGGTGGAGTTTGTTTACTTTGCCCATGGCGTCGTCAAGGATGGTCGCGATGATGCCGCCGTGGCAGTGGCCGGGCGGTCCGGTATAGCGCTTGCCCAGGCGGAATTTGCAGACGAAGGTTTGGCGTTCTTCGTCGAGAGTGAATTTCAGGCGCATGCCGTCGGGATTGTTCTGGCCGCAGGCGAAGCAGTAGTTCTTCTGCATTTTGGCGTAGCGGGTGTCGTGGCCGTGGACTTGGGGCTTTCTGGGCATGGAGGGATTTTATCGCGGACTCCTAAGGCTTGAACCACGAAGAACACGAACGATCACGAAACAAGAACGAGAGTCCATCCTTCTCTCTGGCAGCAAATTCCTGTATACATATCGGTTTTGGATTCTGGGCCGTAAATACACAGGCGGTACGGCAGGGTGCATAGGTCCTTCGTCGGGCAAAATGCGCCCTCCTCAGGATGACCAGTTGACTCTCGCTACTACATTGGAGCGTTTCATGAAATCGATCACCACGTTCGTTCTTCTTCTGTCTCTGACATTCATTGCGCCACTTCCTGCTCAACAGACGCCGGATAAGGACTCCGACAAGAAACCGGTTTCTGCGGCCGCTGCACAGGCTCAGAAGAAAGATGCCAAGCAGGATCAGAAGAAGGACCAGAAGAAAGAAGAGCCGAAGGAAGAGAAGAAGGGCGGGATGACCGCCGACACTTTCTCTGGGCTGAAGTTCCGGTTGATTGGGCCGGCGGTGGCTTCGGGGCGCGTGATGTCGATTGCGGTGAATCCGAAGAACAAGTTCGAGTATTACGTGGGCGTGGCGTCGGGCGGAGTTTGGAAGACGGTGAATGACGGGACGACGTGGACTCCGGTGTTCGATGGCGAGGGATCGTATTCGATCGGGTGGGTGGCGCTCGATCCGAATGATTCGTCGGTGGTGTGGGTGGGGACGGGCGAGAGCAATTCGCAGCGCAGTGTCAGCTATGGCGATGGCATTTACCGGTCGGTCGATGGCGGGAAGAGTTGGGAGAATCTGGGGCTGAAGAAGTCGGAGCACATTGGGCGGGTGGTGATCGATCCGCGGGATTCGAAAGTGGTGTATGTGGCGGCGGAGGGGCCGCTGTGGGGAGCGGGCGGAGATCGCGGGCTTTATAAGACAACGGACGGCGGCAAAAACTGGAAGGCCGTGCTGACCATCAGTGAGAACACGGGCGTGGTGGATGTGGCGATTGATCCGTCGAATCCGGACATTGTGTATGCGGCGGCTTATCAGCGGCGGCGGCATGTGTTCACGCTGATTGATGGCGGGCCGGAGAGCGCGATTTATAAATCGACCGACGCCGGGGCGACCTGGAACAAATTGAAGTCGGGACTGCCTTCGGTGGATATGGGGAGGATTGGGCTGGCGGTTTCTCCGGCAGATCCGAATGTGGTGTATGCGACCATTGAGGCGGCGGATGGGAAGGGCGGAATTTTCCGCTCGAACGATAAGGGCGCGACCTGGGAGAGGCGCAACGAGTTCGATCAGGGCGCGATGTACTACGCGCGGGTGGTGCCGGATCCGAAGAATGTGGATCGGATTTTTGTGATGAACGTTGCAGTTGCGCGAGTCGCTCGATGGCGGCAAGACGCTGCACAAGGTCAGCGAGACGAATCATCACGGGGACAATCACGCGATGTGGATCGATCCCGATGATACCGAAGCACTGGCTGCTGGGGTCGGATGGCGGCATGTATGAGACATAGGACGATGCGAAGACGTGGGAGTTCAAGGCGAATCTGCCGACGGTGCAGTTTTATGACGTGGCGGTGGACAATGCGACTTCCGTTCTACAACGTGTGCGGCGGAACGCAGGATAATTTTTCGTGGTGCGGGCCGTCGCGGACGCGGAATTTGAACGGGATCATGAATTCGGATTGGTATGTCACGACCGGCGGCGATGGATTCCAGTCGCAGGTGGATCCGGTGGATGCGAACACGGTTTATTCGGAGTCGCAGTATGGCGTGCTGGTGCGGTATGACAAGCCGACGGGGCAGGAACTGGTGCTGCAGCCGCTCGAGGGCAAGGGCGAGCCGCCGCTGCGGTGGAATTGGGATTCGCCGATCATCGATCAGTCCGCATTCGCATACGCGGCTTTATTTTGCGGCGAATAAATTGTTTCGCAGCGACGATCGCGGGGATACGTGGAAGGCGATCAGCGGAGACCTGACGCGGCAGATTGATCGCAACAAGCTGCCGGTGATGGGGAAGGTGTGGGGTCCGGATGCGGTGGCGAAGAATCAGTCGACGTCGTTTTACGGAAATATTGTGGCGCTGTCGGAGTCGCCGAAAAAAGAAGGGCTGATTTATGTCGGGACGGACGATGGGCTGATTCAGGTGACGAGCGATGGCGGCGCGAGCTGGACGAAGTATGAGAAGTTTGCGGGCGTGCCGGAGATGACGTATGTGAGCCGGCTGGCGGCGTCGAATCATCGACGTGAATACGGTGTATGCGGCGTTTGAGAATCACAAGAATGAAGACTTCAAACCTTATCTGCTGAAGTCGACGGACGCGGGAAAGACGTGGACTTCGATTGCCGGCGATCTGCCGGAGAACGGGCCGGTGCTGGCGTTTGCGGAAGATACGGTGAATCCGAATCTGTTGTTTGCGGGAACGGAGTTTGGCGCGTTCTTCACCATCGATGGCGGCGCGCACTGGGTGCGGCTGAAGGGCGGGCTGCCGACGATTGCGGTGCGCGACATGGTGATTCAGGCGCGCGAGGGCGATCTGGTGATCGCGACGTTTGGGCGCGGATTTTATGTGCTGGATGACATCACGCCGCTGCGGCAGATGAAGGCGGAATCGACCGAACAGGCGGCCGCAGTGTTTCCGGTGAAGGATGCGCTGCTTTATGTGGAGCGGCATCCGCTGGGCGGACCGAAGAAGGGATTTCAGGGAGATGCGTTTTATACGGCGGAGAATCCGCCGTATGGGGCGGTGTTTACGGCGTACATGAAGGAGAAGATCAAGACGAAGAAGGAAAAGCGGCAGGACGCGGAGAAAGACGCGGCGAAGAAAAATCAGACGCTTCCGTATCCGACCAACGACGAGTTGCGGGCCGAGGCGCGAGGAGGCGAAGCCGGAAGTTTATTTTGTGGTGTATGACGAGAGCGGGGCGCCGATCCGGCGGGTGGATGCGCAGCGCGGACGCCGGGTTCCAGCGAGTGGCGTGGGATCTGCGATATTCGGCGGCGCGGGTTCATAAGCATTCGGCAGGACGGCGAGGAGGATTTTCCGGATTCGGCGGATCTGGGGCCGCTGGTGCTTTCGGGGAGCTACTCGGTGCGGATGTTCGAGAAAGTCGGCGGCGTGGTGACGGAGCTGGCGGGGCCGCAGTCGTTCAAGGTGGTGACGGAAGGTTCGGCATCGATGAGCGGCAGCGGATCGAGCGGCGCAGGAAGAATTTCTGCGCAAGGTGACGCGGCTGTATCGGGCGGTATCGGGCGCGCTGCATACCGCGGAAGATGTGGAGTCACGGCTGAAGGCGATTCGCGAGGCATTGCGCGAGGCTCCGGCGGTGGAGAAACAACTGGGTGCGGTGGCCGATGGCATCGAGCAACGGGATCGCGAGATTCTGCGTGGCATTGCGCGGGGATGTGGAGATGGCGAAGCGGAGTGAACCGTTGCGTCGTCGATCAGCGACCGGGTGAGTTCGGTAATGGATGGAGAACGGTTCTCGCTGGCGAAGCCGACGCAGTCGCATATCGACTCGTACAATATTGCGGCGGCGGAGTTTGCGGAACAGTTGAGCAAGCTGAGGACGCTGGTGGAGGTTGATCTGACGAAACTTGAGAAAGATATGGAGGCGGCGGGGGCTCCGTGGACTCCGGGGAGGGTGCCGGAGTGGTCGGAGAAGTAGAAACCTTCAACCACCAAGGACACTAAGGTTCACCAAGGAAAGCTCGGCTTTCGCTCTTGGGGGCCTTCTCGGGCGTAGGAATCCTTCGACTGCGTAAATGGTTCGCGTTCGGCCAACCATTTACTTCGCTCAAGATGACAATCGTGGTGAGGACGAATTAGACTTCAACGCCTTGTTCCCGAAGCAGCAAGATAAGGCAGCTCGGTGGGAGCGCGGTTCCGAGGTTGTAACTGCCGGCGATACGGTCGGCGAAGAGCAGGACTGCGTCGTTTTCGAACGCGCCTGCGTAACTTAATACGTCATATTTGCGGACGTACTGCTCGATTTCACGATCGAGCAGCGGACGGAAAGAGATATCCAAGGTCTCGACGGCCGATAGCAGCCGGCGGGTTGGCGCGTTGAGGACGGCGATGGAAGTCACGAATTGGAACGTGCTGCCTGAAAACTCTCGCAGGAATTCGGCGGCCTCCCCTCGGGTGCGTGGCTTTTCGAAAATCCTGGAGCCTTTGGCCGCGACGGCATCCCCGGAGACGATGATCGCGTCGGGACATTCGGCGGCGATTTTTTGTGCTTTGGCTTCGGCGAGTTTGCGGGTCAGTTGCGCGGGATCGTCGTCGCGGATGGCTTTTTCGTCGATTTGGCTGGGGCGCGTTTCGTAAGGGAGGCCAAGCAAGTCCATGGCTCGCTTGCGAAACTGCGATTCCGAGGCGAGAACGATCCGCATTTCGAAGACCCCTGTAGAAAAAGTTAACACAACACGCGAGCCGGAGGGTGCGGCAGTTCTTCCGAGGATTCTTCCTCAATAACAACTTGCATTCTTCGCGCGTGGCTGTGTTACACTCGCCGCCGACTGGTGCTTGCGTTGTGGGACGCGGCAACGGTCGTGGGGAAATCCGTCTCGTGCCCGGAGGGCTGGGGAATGGGCCTCGCGTTAATGGTCTTGATTTGGCTGATCACTCTGACCAGCACGTACTTCTTTGTCGCAAAAACCTGGTGGCTGCCCGTGGGTGCTTCTGCCGCTACGGGTTTCATTGACGGACAATTCACTCTCACGTTCATCCTCATGGGGATCGTGTTTCTCGCGGCGCAGCTTGGGCTGGGCTACATCGTGTGGAAGTACAAGGAGACTCCCTCTTCCCCGCCGGTTTCGTATTCGCACGGCAGCACCACGCTGGAAGTGACCTGGACGCTGCTTACGACGGTGTTGTTCATCGGGCTGAACCTGATGGGCAGCAGCGTTTGGGCGAGCCAACGCTTCGACGCGGCTGAGGCCGGGGCGGTGCAGGTGGAAGTAACCGGTATGCAGTTCGCCTGGTACTTCCGCTATCCAGGGCCGGATGGGAAATATGGGTCGACGAGTCCGAAGCTGATGGATCCGTCGGCGGGCGGCGAGGCCGCAGTGGGACTGAGTCAGACCGATCCTGCGGCGAAGGATGACGTGGTGACGGGCACGATGTATCTGCCGGTCAACCGCGAAGTGGACGTAAGCCTGCGCGCCGTGGATGTGATCCACAGCTTTTTTGTACCGAACCTGCGATTCAAGCAGGATGCGGTGCCGGGGCTGAATATTCACATGCATTTCAAGCCGACGGCGATCGGCGAGTACGAAATTGCCTGCGCGGAACTTTGCGGGCTGGGACACTACAAAATGCACGGCATGGTGCACGTTGTCAGCCAGGAGGATTTCGATAAGTGGCTGGCGGCTCGGGAGGCGGAGAAACAATAACATGGTCGCACTGGAGAACCCGCACGCGCACGCTCCTCAGGGTTTTATTCGGAAATACATTTTCAGCCTCGATCACAAAGTCATCGGCCTTCAGTATTTCTTCCTGGCACTGACAGCGGTTTTTGTCGGCATGTTTTTGTCACTACTGATGCGTATTCACCTGGTGTGGCCGACCGCGGTCTTGCCTTTGGTGGGGACGATCCAACCGGAGACGTATCTCAGCCTGCTCACCATGCACGGCACCATCATGGTGTTTTTCGTGCTGACGACGGCGCCGCAGGGCGGGTTCGGAAATTACTTCTTGCCCATTCAGATTGGGGCGCCCGACATGGCTTTCCCTGTTCTGAACATGCTTTCGTTCTGGACAACGTTCGTGGGATTCGTAGTGATCATCGCCGCCTTCTTCGTTACCGGGGGAGCGCCTCTGCACGGATGGACGGGGTACGCTCCGCTCAGCGCGCTGCCTTCTGCCGGACCCGGTGAGCAGCTGGGCGCCGATCTTTGGATCACAAGCATTGCGATTTTCTGCGTCGCTTCGCTGATGGGCGCGCTGAACTTCATCACGACGACGCTCGATCTGCGGGCCAAGGGCATGACGCTGATGCGCATGCCGCTGACCGTGTGGTCGTGGTTCATAACGGCGATTCTTGGGCTGCTGGCGTTCGGCGTGCTGCTCTCGGCAGGAATTCTTTTGCTAATGGACCGCAATCTGGGCACAAGCTTTTACGTGCCGCTGGTCGTGGTGAACGGGCAGATCATGGGCCACAAGGGCGGATCGCCGCTGCTGTGGCAGCATCTGTTCTGGTTTTTCGGACATCCTGAGGTGTACATCGCGATTCTGCCGGGCATGGGCGTGACGTCGCAGGTGCTTTCGACGTTCTCGCGCAAGCCGATTTTCGGTTATCGAGCGATGGTGTACGCCATGCTGTCGATCGGATTCTTCGGATTCATGGTGTGGGGCCATCACATGTTCATGAGCGGAATGAGCCCTTACTCGGCGTTTGCGTTTTCGATCCTGACCATGTGCATTGGCGTGCCGTCGGCCATCAAGACGTTTAACTGGCTGGGGACGATGTAGAAGGGCCGCATTCGGTTCCAGACGCCGATGCTGTATGCCATCGGATTCGTGTCGTTGTTCGTTTCGGGCGGACTGAGCGGGCCGTTCCTGGCGCAGCCGGTGCTCGATATTCAGCTGCACGATACTTATTTTGTGGTCGGACACTTTCACCTGATCATGGGCGTGGCGGCGATCTTTGGAATGTTTGCGGCGACGTATTACTGGTTCCCGAAAATGTTTGGGCGGATGATGAATGAGACCTGGGGAAAGGTCCATTTCTTCCTCACCTTGGCGGGAACGTACGCCATCTTCATGCCGATGCACTATCTGGGCATGGCGGGCGGAACGCGGCGGTACTCGCAATACACGGAAGTGGCGTATCTGCAAAAGCTGATGCCGCTGCACCAGTTCATGACCTACGCGGCGATCATCACGATTGCGGCGCAGTTTATTTTTGTGATCAATCTGTTCTGGAGCATGTTCAAAGGACCGAAGGCCAGCGACAATCCGTGGGAAGCGACGACGCTGGAGTGGACGACGGCGACTCCGCCGCCGCACGACAATTTTGGCGGCGTGACTCCGGTGGTGCAATCATGGGCCGTATGAGTATGGAGTGCCGGGAGCGGCGAAGGATTATGTGATGCAGACGGATCCGGCGACCGTTACGACGCATTGAAGGTTCGGGAAATCCCCACTTCTCGCGCAAAGAGCGCGGAGAAATGGGGCAACCGCTGAATGAGCGGAGAAGATCGGCAACGGGTGGGACGCGTTGGAATCAGATGTAGTTATGGCGACTTATACTCCAGCACTCCGATCGATCACATTGGGCACGGGCACAAGCCTCCGGTGCCGCCTGCGGGTGGCGGCGACGACGGGCGCGGCGGCGGTGACCTTCCGAATTATGGGGCGCGGTTGCGGCGGGCGCGGCTGGGACTGGTCTGCGGGATCGCCACCGTCTGCATGGTGTTTATTTCGCTGACCAGCGCTTACATTGTGCGGCAGGGGCTGCCCACTTTTGATGGGGCGTCGAACACGTATGTGCGCGACTGGGGCCGAGTGGATTTGCCGTGGCTGCTGCTGGCGATCAATACCGCCGTACTTGCTATTGAGCAGTGTGACGATGGAGTTTGCGCGGCGGAAAGCGGCGCGGCAGGCGGCGCTGGCTCCGGTGAAGTCGATTCCGGGAGTTTCGCTGGGGGATGAGAAATCATTTCCCGTGGCTGGGAATTACGGTTCTGCTGGGGATCGCGTTTCTTGCCGGGCAGTGGCTGGCCTGGGGAGAATTGCATGCTCGCGGATTTCTATGTGGATACGAATCCCAGCAGTTCGTTTGTGTTTTTGTTGACGATTGCGCACGCGGTGCATCTGGCGGGAGGAATGATCGCGCTGCTGTGGGCGGCGAGCGCTTCCCTGCTGCACAAGCCGGTCGAGGCGCGGCGGATTGTGGTCGACATCACGGCATGGTATTGGCATTTCATGGCGGTGCTGTGGATTTATGTTTTTGCGTTGTTGGGATTTGCGCGATAGAAGCTCAAGCGCATGAACCACTAAGGACACTAAGGTTCACGAAGGTTGCATGGGTCCTTCGGGCGAAAGTCGCCCGCTCAGGATGACACGGGGAAAGGGGAACTTGAAGAATGGCTGACGCCACGCTTCAGCATGATGCTGTGCACGCGGTGCCGGGGGAGTTATGAGGCGCCGCTGTTTGGGGCGTATTCGAAGAAGGTGGGGATGTGGCTGTTTCTGGCCTCGGACTCGCTGACCTTCGGAGCGCTGCTGTTCGCCTTCAGCTACAACCGGATTTATACCGACGTGGCCGACGCCGTTTCACGTGGCAGAGCATCACCAATGCGACCATCATGACGGCGTGCCTGCTGTCGAGTTCGCTGACCATGGTGATGGCGGTGTTTGCGGCGCAGCGCGGCGACCGGGCGTGGACGCGCAACTGGCTGCTGGCGACCATGGCGTTTGGCACAGCATTCATCGTGCTGCACGGCATGGAGTGGAGCAAGCTGATCGGCGAAGGGCTGACGCTGCCGATGTTTCCGAAGCCGGCGCATGCGCGCCGTCGGGAGAGATGGCGGACGTTTCGAAAAACACTCCGCAGTTTGCTGCGACGTTTTTTGGGCTGACCGCGATGCACATGCTGCACGTGACCATTGGCGTGATTTATCTGGGCGTGGTCGCGTTTCGGAAGTGGTTTTTGCCGGTGCTGGCTGTGCTGTGGGTCGCGGGATATTTTCTGATTCCGTCGGATAACGTGTTTCATTACGGGATTCACGCGCTGGGGTCTGGGGTTGATGGTGGCGGCGATCATCCTGTTTCTGAAGCCGAAGGATTATGACGCGCAGGATGTGGAAGTGTCTGGGCTGTACTGGCACTTCGTCGATCTGGTGTGGATGTTTATTTTCCCGCTGGTGTATTTGATGTCGACCAAGATTACGCGATGATCGAAGTACGGGGGCGTAAAGTCCTCAAAGAAGAAGCCGGCTATATCACAGCGCTGAAAGCGTTGCGCCACCCAAGAGCCACCGAGAGCGAGGATACATTCGATGAACGATGCCGCGACGCATGATGACAGCAAGGGGCAGTATTTCTGGGTGTGGGGAGCGCTGCTGGTTCTGACCGCGATCGAAGTGGTGCTGGGATACAAGCAGGTCTTCTCGCCGGTGCGCATGCTGGAGGTGCTGCTGGTTCTGTCGATCATCAAGTCGGCGCTGATTATTGGGTACTTCATGCACTTGAAGTTTGAGAAGGCGCTCATGCGCTGGATGCTGGTGATTTCGGTGACGGCGTGCTTCATCATCATGTATTTCTTTTTCTTCCCGGATGCGGACCGAGTAATGCCGCCTCCGAACGGCGTAGGCATACAGCAGGGGTAAATTAGAGCGTGGTCATGAATTTTCGGTCTCGGCTTCGCTGGGCTGCTGTTGGCGTTCGTTCTGGCCTTTGGCATCACGCCGGCATTCGCGCAGGGCTGCGCGATGTGCAATGCCAATGCGAAAGCTACGCCGAAGGATGGCAGCGGGCGATCAATCGGGCTATTTTTGTGATGCTGGCGCCGCCGGTCGCGATCATGGTGTTTGGATTCGGGTTCGCCGTTCGGTACGGAAAGCGGCGCGACGAGGAGAACGGAGCTGCAACTGAGGATTAGTCCGGAGCAAAGGTGAGTATTGAGGGCACGAACTGGCTTCTGAGCACAATGTGTTCGTGTTGGCCGCACGTCTCTCTCGGCGTTACAACCCATGGACTACAGCATTGCGAGAGCGACATCCCAACGTCGATCCGCTCCCTCCGCGCCCGAATGGCGGGCGCGGAATACTGAAATCATGACCGTTATGTTTCGAGTTGCTGGCGGGTTCTTTGTCCTACTGTCGGTCTCAACCTTTCTCGGCAGTGTTAAGCCGAACTAACACCGTTCGTTCCTCTGCGTTTATCGTCTAACCACTAGAAATTTCCCTGCTTTATAATAGAAAGATTCGATCAGCCTTGCGGAAGGCTCTGAGCACGTTGCGCTCGGGGCGGCGTGGGGCTATCGGGGCCCTGAATCCGATGTCTTCTGACCCTACGCAGCCTGAGTCCAATCCTACGGAAAGCATTGTGGTGCGCGGAGCGCGCGTCCATAACCTCAAGAATATTGACTTTGAGGTTCCGCACAATTCACTGACGGTGGTGACCGGAGTGTCCGGATCGGGCAAGTCGTCGCTGGCGTTTGACACGATTTATGCCGAGGGGCAGCGGCGGTATGTGGAGTCGCTGTCGGCGTATGCGCGGCAATTTCTGGAGCGGATTGAGAAGCCGGACGCGGACACGATTGATGGGATTGCGCCGGCGGTGGCGATCCGGCAGAAGAATACGACGCGGAATCCGCGGTCGACGGTGGCGACGGCGACCGAGATTTACGACTACCTGCGGCTGCTGTTTGCGCGGGTGGGGCGGACGTATTGTGCGAAGTGCGGGCGCGAGGTGAAGAAGGATACGGTCGACGAAGTGGCGGACGCGATTCTGGCGCTGGATCCGGGAGACGCGGCTGCAGGTGTTGTTTCCGCTGCAGAGACCGGGTGCGGGTATCGAGGAGTCTGCGGGTAAGGCCGAGCGTCCGGCGAAGATCGAAGCAAATCCGCCACTTCTCGCAAAGACGCGAGAAATGGGGCACCCGCGTTGACCGATGCTTTGAAGACTCGGCTTATTTGATTTGCGGAAGGGCGGGTTTAACCGGCTTTATCAGGCGGGGGAGGTTTACGAGTTCTCTACGCCGGAGTCTTTGCTGGACATCAACTTTGCGGAGCCGGTGTTTGTGTTGGTCGACCGGCTGGTGGTTTCGGCCGAAGCTCGGACTCGTGTTGTCGATGCGATTGAGACTGCTTATCGGGAGGCGGGAGAAGTCATTTTTGAGATTCCCGGGAACGAGGAGCTCGGGAGCCACGACGGAGTCGACGCGACAGGGAGTGTCCGCCCCACACAGACACGACGTTGCGGTTTGCGCAGAGGTTTGAGTGCAAGGATTGCAACTTGCGGTATGAGGAGCCGGAGCCGCGGCTGTTCTCTTTTAACAATCCTTATGGGGCTTGCCCGCGGTGCCAGGGGTTTGGGAACACGATCGATTTCGATCTTGATCTGGTGATTCCCGACAAGCTGAAGACGCTTGCCGAGTGCCCGATTGAGCCGTGGACGAAGCCGAAGTATCGTCCGCTGTTTACCGATCTGAAGCGCTTTGCGAAGCCGGCGGGGATTCCGCTGGATGTGCCGTGGGCCGACCTGGAGGACGAGCACAAGAATCTGATGCTCAATGGCGAGGGAAAGTTTCTGGGAGTGCGCGGATTCTTCAATCACCTGGAGCGCAAGAAATACAAGCTGCACGTGCGCGTGTTTCTCAGCCGGTATCGCGGGTATTCGCTGTGTCCGGAGTGCAACGGGTCGCGGCTGCGGCTGGAGGCGCGGCAGGTCAAGATCAACGGGAAGAATATCTGCGAGGTTTGCGGCGCTGACGGTGGAAGATGCGCTGCGCTTCTTTGAGAAGGTCGAGCTGAGTCCGCGAGGAAGCGGAGATTGCGGACAAGCTGCTCGAGGAGATTCGCGAGCGGCTGCGATTTCTGAATGATGTGGGGCTGGAATATCTGACGCTCGACCGGCTTTCTTCGACGCTGTCGGGCGGAGAGGCGCAGCGGATTCAGCTGGCGACTTCGCTGGGGTCGCGGCTGGTGGGCACGTTGTATGTGCTGGATGAGCCGTCGATCGGGCTGCATCCGCGGGACACGCACCGGCTGATCAAGATTCTGCACGATCTGCGCGAATCTGGGGAACACGATTCTGGTGGTGGAGCACGATCCCGACATCATGCGGGCGGCGGACCGGATTCTCGATCTTGGGCCCGGGGCGGGGGAGAATGGCGGCAAGCTCGTGGCCGAGGGAACGTACGACGAGATTCTGCATAATCCGGTTTCGCTGACGGGCAGCTATCTTTCGGAGGATTTGCGGATTCAGGCGCCGGTGGTGCGCCGAAAGCCGGGAGCGCAGCAGATCAAGATTCGCGGCGTGCGCGCGAATAATTTGAAGGGCGTCGACATCAGCATTCCGCTGGGGATGCTGGTGGCGATCACCGGAGTTTCGGGATCGGGCAAATCGACGCTGCTGCATCAGGTGCTGTACCGGGCGCTGGCGCAGGCGAAGCAGCAATCGGGCAACGGAGCGACGGGGCCGGCTGCGAGTTGGGAGAGCCTGGAGGGCGATCAGTTCATTGAGGAAGTGGTGCTGGTCGATCAGTCGCCGATTGGGCGGACGCCGCGATCGAATCCGGTGACGTACATCAAGGCGTTCGACGCGATTCGCGAACTGTTCGCTTCCCTGCCCGAGGCGAAGAAGCGCGGGTTCGGCGCGGGACATTTTTCGTTCAACATTCCCGGCGGGCGCTGCGAGACTTGCCAGGGCGACGGCACGGTCACGGTGGAGATGCAGTTTCTGGCCGACGTGGAACTGATTTGCGAGGAGTGCAAAGGCACGCGCTACAAGCCGACGGTGCTCGAGGTGCGATATCGCGGAAAGAACATTCATGAAGTGCTGAACCTGACGGTGAAAGAGGCGCTGAAGTTCTTTGCCGAGGCCCCGAAGATTACGGAGAAGCTGCGGTCGCTGGAGGAAGTCGGGCTGGGATATTTGCGGCTGGGGCAGTCGGCGACCACGCTTTCGGGCGGCGAGGCGCAGCGCATGAAGCTGGCGGCGCATCTGCAGCCAGCGTCGAAAGAGGCCAGCCGGGGCACGGGAGCGAGGCGCGGCTCAAGCGGCGGCTGCTCTACATCTTCGACGAGCCGACGACGGGGCTGCATTTTGATGACGTCAGCAAACTTCTGGCGGCGTTTCGGCGTCTGATTGAAGCAGGGGGCTCGATTGTCGTCATCGAGCACAATCTGGAAGTCATCAAGACTGCGGATTGGGTGATCGATCTGGGGCCCGAAGGCGGCAGCCGGGGCGGCAAAGTGGTAGGCGCGGGACCGCCGGAGGCGATTGCGAAGCTGGCGGGGTCATACACGGGAAAATATCTGGCGCGTGTTCTGAACGGCAATGGAAACTCGCGGTCCCATAGCTCGTAAATAAGGTTCGTAGATATGGCTCGTAGATATGGGGTCGCTCGTAGACTCGCGGCTGCGCTGCTGGCAGCGTGCTTGCCCGCGCTCGCCGGGCGGACAGTGCGGCAGCCTCCGCCGGCAACCCAAACTGACTCGTCAGTCCCAGGACGAGGGCTCCTCTTCCAGCGTGCGTCGCAAACCGCGCACAAATTCCGGTCAGAACATCCATCACACTACAGTGGCCGAGGAAGCCGCGCCGCCTCCGGAGCTGGCGAAGGCCGAGGCGTTGATTCAGAAACAGGACTACGCCGGGGCCGAGCCATTGCTGCGCAAGGTTCTCGAAGGGGATGCTGGGAACGATCCCGCGAATTATGTGGCATGGTTTGAACTGGGGTTTGTGGAGAATGGCCTCGGCAAGACGGACGAATCGATTGCGGCGTATCGCAAGTCGGTCGCGGCGAAGCCGGACGTTTTTGAGTCGAACCTGAATCTGGGCCTGCAGCTCGCCAAGACCGGACAGCCCGATGCCGAGCAATTTCTGCGCGCCGCCACGCAGCTCAAGCCCACCAGTCACGTCGCGGAGGGTCATGCGCGGGCTTGGCTTTCTCTGGCGCATGTGCTCGAAGCGACGAAGCCGGATGAGGCCATTGCGGCTTACGGACAGGCGGCAGCATTGCAGCCGAAGGATCCCGAGCCTCATCTGGCGGCGGGACTTCTCTTCGAAAAGCAGGGCAAGTTTGCCGACGCGGAGAGCGAATACAAGCAGGCGCTCGCCCTGGACCCGTCTCCCGATGCATTGACCGGGCTGGCAAATATTTACATGCGCGGACACCGCTTGCCTGAGGCGGAAGCGGAGTTGAGGAAACTGGTGGCGGCGCATCCCGAGCAGGCGGATGCGCGAATTCAACTGGGACGAGTGCTGGCGGCGGAGGGCAAGAACGACGAGGCGATTGCCGAATTGCAAGCGGGCGCGAAGCTGGCTCCGGCGGATGCTTCGCTGCAGCGCGATCTCGCCGACCTGTATGTGCTGGCGAAGAAGATACGACCAGGCCGAGGCGGCTTATCGGGGCCTGCTGGCGGCGCATCCGAACGATGCGGCGCTTCATCAGAGCCTGGGCAAGGCGCTGCGTCGAGCAGAAGAAATTTGCTGAGGCGCAGAAGGAATTTCTGGACGGCGGTAAAGCTTAAGCCCGATTTTGGTGAAGCCTATGGCGATTTGGCTTTTGCTGCCAGTGAGAACAAAGACTATCCGCTGACCATGAAGGCGCTGGATATGCGGGCGAAGTATCTGCCGGAGACGCCGGTCACTTACTTTCTGCGGGCCTCGGCCTACGACCATCTGAGGACGTCAAGCAGGCGGCGGTGAATTATCATCTCTTCCTCAAGACGGCCAACGGGAAGTATCCTGAACAGGAATGGCAGGCGAAGCACCGGCTCATCGCGATTGAGCCGAAAAAATAGTTGGCCGCGGGAGCGGGGATCATGCTTGGGGTGCAGTACCGATTGCGAATGTGGGGAGCGGTGACGCTGATCTGCGGTGCTGGCCGCGGTGCGTGGCGGAAGCCGTGCCCAGCGCCGATCCTGACGGTCGACGAGTTGAAGGCCAAGCTGTCGTCGACGAGCAGTTGGCGACCGGCCTCACCTGTGCGTGCAGATTGCGCAGAAGCAACTGGCGGAGGCCGACAAAGATCTACGCGGCCAGCGATTTCGAGAAGGGCCAGGCCGCGCTGGCGGATGTGGTGGCGTATTCGGAACTGGCCCGGGACTATGCGATTCAATCGCACAAATATCAAAAGCAGATCGAGATCGCGGTGCGCGCGATGGCGCGCAAACTGACCGAACTAATGCACTCGCTCGGTCATGACGACCAGGCGCCGGTGCAAGACGCCATCAACCGGCTGCAACGGGTGCGGGATGATCTGCTGATGGCCATGTTTCCGAAAGGAGCAAAATGACTGCTTCCCTGCTTCGATCGTGGATGTGCGTAGTGGTGCTGGTAGCGAGTGCGTCCTGTCGTGCAGGCGCAGCGGCATCGCGAACCGCTGACGCAGGCAGAAATCGATCAGATCCGCGACGCCAGTTGGGAGCCGAAACAGCGGCTTGCGCTGTACGTTCAGTTCACGCGGGCCCGGCTGGTGAAGCTGGAGGAGATGCGGAGCGATCCCAAGACCAAGGATCGCCCGAAGCAGACGCACGACATGCTCGACGACTTTCAATTGCTCTACGACGAACTGAACGACAACATTGAGACCTATGTGGACCGCAAGGACGACATTCGGAAGCCGCTGAAGATGATTATTGAGGCCGACACGGAGTTCCAGGCGAAGTTGCGTGCGCTGAAGGATGCGGCCGATGTTCCAGCGGCAGAGGCACGGGAATACGAATTTGTCCTGACTAACGTTCTCGACACGGTAGACACATCGGCCGAAGATCATCGCAAGCTACTGGCCGACCAGGAAGATGCGGCCAAGCATAAGAAACTGAATTCGAATGCGAGCGCGAAGAATGGGAAGCCGGAGTAGGACCGAACTCGGGCGCCGGGCCTCGGACCTAAGCGAAGCGACGGATCTTCTCAAGGGCTAAAGCCATTGCATCAAAGGAGTCTTATCGCAGCGCTGAAGCGCTGCGCCACCCCAAAAGCCAGACCCGCGCGAGCAAGACCGTGCCGGAGCGCAGAGACACTCACGCGATGAAATTTCAAGTGGCGGGGTCAGTCGTTCTTAGTCTGAGGTCCGAGGGTTGGGGATCGGAGGGCGAGGGTTGAGGTCGGCCGCCGTGCTAACCTAGGGTTACCGTGCGTGAAGGGCTGCTTGAAATCTTCCAGGAAACTTACCGCGAGCTGCGTCCTGCCGCCGCGATCCCCGAATTTAAGATCGAATTCTTTGCGTTTGCCAATGTGAATAACACGATCCGGCTGCGCGAGCGCGCGATTGCTGGTGCGGCTTTCGGATCTGCTGGAAGGCGCGCCAGACAGCGTCCTGCGGGCCATCGCGCATATTCTGCTGGCCAAGATGTACCGCCAGCCGATCGACCGCGGGCAGTGCGGCGCGTTATCGCAAATATGTGGCGAGCCATGAGATCGTGCGCAAGACGCATCTCGTCCGGCAGATGCGGGGGCGCAAACGGCTGCGTCCGGCGCGCGGGCATTTCTACGATCTGGACATGATCTTTGAAGAGCTGAACACGCGCTTTTTTCACGGGCTGATGGCGCGGCCGCGCATGAGTTGGAGCCAGACGAAGACCCGGCGCATTCTGGGGCACTACGATCCGGCGCACAACGCGATCATCATCAGCCGTGTCTTCGATCACTTCGCCGTGCCGGCCTATGTGTTGGAATACATCGTCTATCACGAGATGCTGCATCTGAAGCATCCGGTGAAGCTGCGGGGGAGCCGGCGGTGCGTACACTCGGCGGAGTTTCAGGCGGAGGAGAAACT
Source organism: uncultured Acidobacteriaceae bacterium (assembly GCA_963710885.1). GTDB lineage: Bacteria > Acidobacteriota > Terriglobia > Terriglobales > Acidobacteriaceae > Sulfotelmatobacter. The sequence goes on along the minus strand of CAVQCF010000042.1, from coordinate 264,800 downwards.
GTTTCCCCACGCTGCCGAAGCGAACGCGTTTCTGAAACGTCTATAGGACATGGCTGCCTGATCACCCCGACCCCGAGGAAACAATCAACACTCTGGTGAGGTTTGTTCTGACAGGTGGCAGACAGAGTGTGGCGGTCAGTCGATGCGTAGCGGTCGGCAGTACACTCAAGAGCAGGACCAATACGATTCAATAGATCGGGGTCATTCATGAAAGTGATGCTTGGAGTTTTGAAATTGACGGCAGCGAGTGCGGTTCTGTTTGTGGCCGCTGCGTGCCCACAGAGTTTGTTCGGGCAAGAGACGCACGGCATTTCCGTCGAGAACATCGATCGCTCCGTAAAGCCGGGCGACGATTTCTATCATTACGCCAACGGCTCATGGATCAAGCGCACGGAGATTCCGCCGGACCGCGTGGGGATGGACGTCTGGACGAAACTTGCCGACGTCGGCAACAAGCGCATGGCCGACCTGATTGCAGAGATCGCGAAGTCTAATCCAGCCGCTGGATCCCCGACGCGCAAGATCGCTGACCTTTACAACTCGTACATGGACGAGGCCACGATCGAGGCGAAGGGATTGACGCCCCTTCGTCCTCACCTCGACGCGATCGCTGCCATCAAAGACAAGGGCGAGCTGGCGCACGCTCTGGGGGAAAGCCTCCGCGCGGACGTCGACGCACTTAACAACACGAACTATCACACACCCAATCTTTTTGGCCTGTGGGTGGCTCCCGGCTTCAACGATTCGGATCACTATACCGGCTATTTGATGCAGGGCGGACTGCAATTGCCGGATCGCGAGTATTACCTTTCTGACAGCGAGGAGATGGCGAGAATTCGCACGCAGTATCAGACGCACGTCGCGGCCATGCTGGCGCTGGCGGGATTCTCGGACGCGGACGCGCGTGCGGTGCGGCTCGTGGAACTCGAGCATGCGATTGCACAGACCCACCGCACGCTAGCCGATAACGAGAACATCCACAACGCGAATAACACTTGGACCCAGGCGGATTTTCCCGCAAAGGCTCCCGGGTTGGACTGGGCGGAATATTTTCGCGGAACGGGGCTCAGCCAGCAGAAGAGTTTTATCGTGTGGCAGCCTGAAGCCTTCACCGGCGAGTCGGCGCTGGTTGCCTCGACCCCTCTCGACACCTGGAAAGATTGGCTGGCGTATCACGTGATCGAGGCCTATGGAGGAGTGCTCCCGAAGCCGGTCGCGCAGGAGCGCTTTGCATTTTTTGGCAAGACGCTTTCGGGCGCGCAGCAGCAGCGCCCGCGGTGGCAACGCGGCGTGTTTGTGGTGGATGGTCTGCTGGGCGACGTGATCGGCCAGATCTACGCGCAGCGTTATTTTTCGCCACAAGCGAAGGCTCAGGTAGAAGCCATGGTGGCCAACCTGATTGCGGCCTTCCGCAAGCGCATTGAGGCTCTTTCATGGATGAACGCGAGCACCAAGGTAGAAGCCGAGGCGAAGCTCTCGACGCTTTATGTGGGAGTCGGCTATCCAGAGACCTGGCACGATTATTCGAACTTCGAGGTCAAGCCGGATGACATTTTTGGCAACCTATGGCGCGGCGATCTGGCGGACTACCAGCGCCAGATTGCGCGCCTGGGCAAGGCGGTGGACCGGCACGAGTGGTCGATGACCCCGCAGACGGTGAACGCAGTAAATCTGCCGCTGCAGAACGCACTGAATTTTCCGGCGGCGATTTTGCAGCCACCGTTCTTCGATCCGCAGGCGCCGGCGGCCGACAATTACGGCGCGATCGGAACCGTCATTGGACACGAGATCAGCCACACGTTCGACTCGGAAGGCGCGGCCTTCGATTCGAAGGGGCGCGTGCGAAACTGGTGGACTCCCGAGGACTTGAAGCATTTCGAGGCCGCGACGGCTCAACTTGCGGCACAGTACGACACTTACAAGCCATTTCCTGATTTGGCGATCAACGGCAGGCAGACACTGTCGGAAAACATCGCCGACGTGGCTGGAATTGCGGCGGCGTATGACGGGTATCGGGTTGCGCTTTCGGGCAAGACGGCGCCTGTCGAAGACGGATTCTCGGGCGATCAGCAGTTCTTTCTTGCGTTCGCTCAGAACTGGGGAGAGAAGACGCGGGATGCCGCGCTGCGGCAACAGGTCATGACCGATCCACATGCTCCCGGAGAGTACCGGGCTGCTACGGTGCGCAACATCGATGCCTGGTACGCGGCGTTCGATGTGAAAACAGGCGAGAAACTGTATCTGGCGCCGGGGGATCGCGTTCGGATCTGGTGAGGCCGGTGGCCGCCGCGCGCCGCATGGTTTTCAAGGATGGCTGCCGCGTGATGCCGGCGGGTTGCGCTCGATACGGTCGACCTGTTTGAAACCCGGAGGAATCTGGAACAGGGCCGGATCGAGCGGCCCTTCCTCGAATTGGGTCACGCGGGTTTCAAAAGTTGTAATGGTCCCGTCGGCGAGAATGGGCGGGCTTTTTGAGGTCACGGTTGAAGACATGGGAAACCCCACCTCCTGCTCCCCAACGGCAGCGAATTCGGGCTTCTCGACCGGTTGCTTCCCATTCCCTGCACTCATGTAGCTGTAAATGTAACCGTGGGAGTTCCCGGGACGCTTCGGGTCGCACGAGAGTCGTTGCTCGAAGTCGATATACCAACCATCGGTCACCGATTCCTGAGGCGAGGAATGAGAGCCTGCAAGTGGAGTTTGTGTTGTTGTCGTGATGACGTGCCGGGCAGTACGCCCGAAGATTTCTTTCCGCTCACCCGTGTCGGTTGTTTTGGTTTCCACCCGGATGGTCGGCGTGGCGGACTGCTGGATGCGAGCGTCTAAGCCACGGGCTTTGATCTCCTCCGCTGTCAGGTGCTTGGGCGGATAGGGCGTGGAAGTGTATTCCTGCGTATCGAGATTCAGTTCGAAGGATTGTCCGAGGTCGCAGCGTACGATCCGCGCCAGACGAGGACCGTACACCGGTTCCGTCCCGTGTGTTGTTCCGTAGGAATTCCGGTATTCCACGCGCTGCCGGTCTGCCAGGATGTAGGTCGTCCTCTGAGCCTGATTTCCACGCATGACCGACTGCGCCGTAATTGTTGTGCCTATGCGTTCCAGAGCTTGCAAAAATGGAATCGCGAGGGTGAGCCACCAGAGGGATGAAAAAGGCATAGGTACATCCTTCCCATCGGAAAATCGTTTCATCAGGCTAGCCTTGGAGTTGACGTGGGTCAAGCGTCTCAACGGGAGGAATAGGGCTTCAACCACGGAGCTAACGAAGGAGGCCTTCTTAGGAGCGATTCGCGCCCGATTCCTTCCCTGCATCCAGATGCCGCTCAAGGCTTTATTCCGACCGTGTGATCCTAATCACCAGCGGTTGTGAGGGGGCGGATTGACTGTCGCGGCGCGGGAAGACTATCCTTGAAGTTGAAATTGAAATTCATTTTCAAAATGGCAGGCATCAATTAAATGCTCCAAGCATTCATCATTACGCTTCGCGAAGGGGTTGAGGCCGCTCTGATTGTTGGCATCACCTTGGCTTACCTGACCAAGATCGGACGGCAGGAGCTGCGCAAGACGGTATATGCGGCGCTGGCCGCTGCGTTCCTCGGCAGCATCGGCGTGGCCGTGGTCATCTCGCGCACTCACCTGAACGAAGACGTTTTTGAGGGCTGGATCATGCTAGTGGCGGCCTTCTTCGTCGTCACCATGGTTGTTTTCATGATGAAGACGGGGCGCAAACTGAAGGGCGAGATCGAGGGCAAGGTCGGGCTGCTGGCGGGCAACGACGCTTGGGTCGGGCTATTCGTTTTCATCTTTCTGATGGTGCTGCGCGAGGGCGCGGAGACGGTACTGATTCTCTCCGCGGTCTCGTTGAACTCGACTGAGCTGATGAGTTTTCTGGGCACGCTGCTGGGCCTGCTGGCGGCGATTGCGTTTGGCGTGATGTTCGTCAAGGGCAGCGTGCGAATTAACCTGCAGAAGTTCTTCAAGGTCACGACGGCCATCATGTTTCTGGTAGCGGCGCAGTTGCTGATCTCCGGGCTGCACGAGCTTTCCGAGAGCGGCGTGATTCCGTCGTCCAAGCGCGAGATGGCGCTGATTGGGCCGATCGTCAGCAATGACTGGTTTTTCTTTGTGACCGTCTTTGCTCTGGCGGCGTTGATGATCCTGTTCGAGGCCAAGCGTCGCGAACCGGTTTTGGCGGCTACCGCTTCCCCTGCGGAGCGCCGCAAGGCCGCGTGGAGCGCTCGCCGCGAGCGCATGTGGATGATCTCGGTGCTGACGTTTTCATTTGTGTTCATCGCCCTCATCACGGCGGAATTTGTGTACGCCAAGAGCGTTAGCAACATTCCCGCTGGGACCGAGGTGACGTTCGCGAACGGGCGCGTGAGTATTCCGCTAACGCAGATTTCGGATGGAGACCTGCATCGCTTCCAAGCGCACGAGAACGGGACGGCGATCCGCTTCTGGCTGTATCAGAAACCGGACGGCAAAATTGCGACCGTGTTCGACGCTTGCGAGATTTGTGGGTCGGTCGGGTTTTACAAGAGCGGCAACGGAGTCGTCTGCAAGAATTGCGCGGCGCCGATTAATCCGCCGTCGGTGGGGACGGCGGGCGGATGCAATCCCGTGCCGCTGAAAGCCACCCAGACGGCGGATGCGGTCATTATCGAGGAGGCGGACGTTGCGGCTGGCGGTCGCATGTTCGCGCAACAGTAAGCAATGTTCGTCCGGCTCGTATACGAATCCTTCCGGCGCCAGAAGCGGCGCAAGTTGCTGGCGGGCGCGGCCATAACGCTGGGCGTGACCGTTGCGACGGCGATGATTGCAGTGGCCACCGACATCGGCGACAAGATTAATCGTGAACTGCGCACCATTGGCGCCAACCTGGTTGTGACCCCGCAGGAAGATTCTCTCGACGTCGAAATTGGCGGGGTGAATCTCAAACCTCCTACCGACGGGGCGTTTCTTTCCGAAGCCGACCTGCCCAAGATCAAGGGGGTTTTCTGGCACAACAACATCACGGCATTTGCGCCGATGCTTCCAGTGAATACTGCTTTGGAGCAGAACGGGAAGCGGCAGGACCTGACGTTGTTGGGAACTTATTTTGCGAAGCAGGTTTCGTTCGGAACGGACCAATTCACGACGGGTGTGCGCTCGACATATCCTTGGTGGAAAGTTTCCGGGGCGTGGCCCGAGGATTCGGCGCGCGACGTTTTGTTAGGGGAACGGCTGGCTTCGCGTTTGGGCGATAAAGCCGGGGATGAGATCACGGTTGCCGGCCGAAGATTGCGCGTGAGCGGGATTCTCTCCACGGGTGGGGCTGAGGATAATGAAGTCGTGGCGCCGCTTGCTGTGGCGCAGCAGGTTCTCGGCAGGCCTGGCGCGGTGAAGCGGGTTTATGTCAGCGCGCTGACCAAGCCAGAGGACGCTTTTGCCAGGCGCGATCCCAAGAGCTTGTCGGGAGCCATTTACGATCGGTGGTATTGCACGCCTTATCCGCAGGCGATTGCGTTGCAGCTGACCGAAGCGATGTCGCACTCGCACGCGGAGCAGATCCGGCAGGTTTCGCAGAACGAAGGCGCGGTGCTCACGCGCATCGAGGGACTGATTTTCCTGATCACGCTGGCTGCCTTGTTTGCGTCGGCGTTAGCTGTATCGGCGGCGATGGCGACTACGATTTTTGAACGGCGGGCGGAAGTTGGATTGATGAAGGCTCTGGGCGCGAGCAAGCTCGCCGTGGCGGCAATCTTTTTCGCTGAGGCCACGCTGCTGGCGTTGATCGGCGGCCTGGCCGGCTTTGTCGTGGGCTCCGGTCTGGCGCATCAAATTGGGCATTCGATCTTCAACTCGGATATTTCGATTCCGCCGGTGCTGTTGCCGGTGATCCTGGCGATTGCGGTGATGGTGACCTTTGCGGGGAGCGCGGCGGCGATCCGGCGCGCAGTGGGACTGGATCCAGTGTTCGCGCTGCGGGGGGAACTGTGAGCGCGCCGATGTCACAATCCGCGCACAATCTGGCGGCCAGCCGGGCTCATGGTCCGCATACTTCAATGTTTCTGCGCATGCTGGTGCGGGCGGCGGTGCTGCGGCGCGGGCGGGCGGTGGCGGCACTCTTCGCCATGGTGGTGGCGGCGGCGGTGGCGACGGCCATGCTCAATCTTTATGTCGACGTGCAGGCGAAGCTGCGGCGGGAGTTTCGCAACTACGGGGCAAACATCATTCTGGTCGGCAAGGGCGGCGCTTCTCTTCCCGCGGACACGCTCGCGCAGGTGGATTCCGTTCTAGCGGGGCGCGGGATCTCAGCGCCGTTTGGGCTGGTTGTGGCGCGGACCAGCGACGGGCAGCCGATTGTGGTGGCGGGCACGGACTTTGAGCGGGTGAAGCAGTTGAATAAGTGGTGGAAGGTGAGCGCGTGGCCGATGGAAACTCCCATTTCTCGCGCAGAAGACGCGCGAGAAATGGGGCACCCCGACTCTTCCTCCCCAGCGCTGATTGGCGTCCGCGCTTTGATTACAGTCGCGCCGAAGAATCAGCCGTTTGATCTCACGTTTCAGGGACGGGCCCTGCATGTCGCTCCGGTCGGTACGGTGCAGACAGGCGCAGCCGAGGACAGCCGCATTTTTGTTTCGCTCGCTGATTTCGTGGCGTGGACCGGCGTGCAGCCTTCGACTATTGAAGTTGCAGCCAGTGGATCTCCCGAAGAAGTTTCCAACATCCTGCAGCAACTGTCGCAGGCGATTCCGGCGGGCGAGGTGCGCCCCGTGCGGCAGATTATGGAAGGCGAGGCGCGAGTGCTGGGCAAGACTCGCGCGACAGTGCTGGCGGCGGCGGCGCTTATCATTCTGACGGCCGCATTGTGCGTGCTTTCGACGCTGATGGGATGGGTGTTTGACCGGCGGCGCGATTTTGCCATTATGAAAGCTCTGGGCGCTTCGGGGCGATTGCTCAACGGTTTTTTCGCGGCGGAGGCGGCGATTCTCGGAGCGACAGGCGCGCTAATCGGATTTCTGATCGGGATCGGCATCGCGGCGTGGATCGGGCGGGTTAACTTTCACGCTCCTGTGATGCCGCGTTGGAGTGTGCTGCCGGTGGTGCTGGCTGGTAGCATGGCGGTGACGCTGTTGTCGGCGATCCTCCCAATCGCGCTGCTGCGCCGGGTGCAGCCAGCGGTGATTCTGAGGGGAGAGTAAATGATTCAGATCAAAGATGTGACGAAGCTCTATCCCGCGAAAGAAACGGGCAATGGATCCGGCAAAGACAACATCCATGCCCTGGACCACATCTCGCTGCACGTCACTCAGGGGGAGTGGCTGTCGATCATGGGGCCGTCGGGGTCGGGGAAATCGACAATGGTCAATCTGATTGGCTGCCTGGACCGACCGTCGTCGGGAGAGATCTGGCTCGATGGGGTCAATATCGCAGGAATTTCGGCCGCCGACCTGAACCGCGTCCGCGCGGAAAAGATTGGATTCATCTTCCAGCAGTTTCACCTGATTCCCTTCCTCACCGCGGTTGAGAACGTCATGCTGGCGCAGTATTTTCACAGCATGACCGACGAGAAGGAGGCAATCGAAGCGCTGGCTCGCGTGGGCCTGGGCGATCGCGCCCATCACTTGCCTTCGCAGTTGTCAGGCGGCGAACAGCAGCGGGTATGCATCGCGCGGGCGCTGATTAACGATCCGCGGATTATTCTGGCCGACGAGCCCACGGGGAATCTGGACGCCGTGAACGAAGAGATTGTGCTGCGGCTGCTGCGCGAGTCTCACCAGCAGGGACGCACCATTGTGATGGTTACGCACGATCCGGTGATGGCGCGGCTGGCCGACCGGAGGATCGAGCTGCATCACGGCAAGGTCGCGTCGCAGGAAATCTTCTCGCTGGCCGACGAGGAGCAACTGGACGAAGTGCTGGAAGAACTCTGGGTGCTGGCGGAGCACGGCGAGATCGCCGAAGTCGAGCGCATGGAAGTGCATGGGGCGCTGCCGGTGAGCCTGGCCATTGAAAAGATGATCGAGATGGGAATGGTCGTGTCGGCGCCGCATCCGCTAGAGCCGCATGATCATAAGCCGTTCGTGAATCCTTGCCATGATGCGCTGAAACCGGTGGCTACGTCCGTCGGCGATGGCACGCTGATTGTTGAGCTGACGCCGCGCGGGCGGGAGCGAGCGGGAAACATTATCCGCCGGCACCGTCTGGCGGAGCGACTATTTACCGATAGTCTGGCGATGGACAGCGAAACTGAGATCGAACAGCAGGCGTGCAAGTTTGAGCACATCCTCTCGCCGGAAGCGACGGACAAGATCTGCACGTTTCTGGGACATCCGCGGACGTGCCCGCACGGGGCACCGATTCCGCCGGGGCCGTGCTGCGGTAATGTGGTTGGCTTTGCAGGCTCACCCGTTCGAGAAGCGGTCCGGTCCAAGTAGCTCCTCGGAATGAAGATCTTTAACCACCAAGGACACGAAGGAACTTCCTCCCGGCATCTCATTGATTACCCAGCCTAGAGGTTCATCAGGCCTTATCATCGATCAAGTATGCGACGCCCTACGATTGGTGTATTTGATTCCGGATTTGGCGGGCTAACCGTCCTTAAAGCTTTACTTGAACTTATTCCGGGTGCCGATTATGCCTATTTTGGCGACACGGCGCGCCTTCCCTACGGATCAAAATCCGTCGAAACCGTGGCGCGATATGCGGTCGAGGCGGCGCATTATCTCGAGTCTCATGGGGCAGAGATGCTGGTCATCGCCTGCAATACGGCTACGGCTCTTGCGCTGGAGCGCATCACCGATGGGGCGCATGTTCCAGTCGTGGGCGTGATCGAGCCGGGAGCATCGGCGGCAGCGTCCGCTTCAACAAATCGGAAGATTGTGGTGGTCGGCACCGAGGCGACCGTCAGCAGCCACGCTTACCGCAAGGCTCTGGAGGCCCGCGGGTTGAATGCGCGGGAGAAGGCTTGTCCGCTGCTGGTTCCTCTGGTTGAGGAAGGATGGGTGAACCATTCGGTGACCGAGCAGGTGGCACGGATTTATCTGGCGGAGGCTTTTGCGGACGGATTTCACGACGCGGATACGTTGGTTTTGGGCTGCACCCATTATCCTCTGCTGAAGCCTTTGCTGCAGCGGGTTACACCCGGGCATGTGAACATCGTCGACTCGGCGGAGTCGACGGCTCGGGCGGTGGCAACCCGGCTGCAGGAGTTCGTGCCTGCTGGTGTTGAAGGCGAGGAGCGGCGCGGAGTCCCGCGGCTGAAATTCTTTGCTACCGATTCGGAGGAGAAATTCCGGCGGCTGGGGGAGCGGTTCTTGGGGCGTTCGATTGAAGATGTGCAGCATGTGGATTTGAAGGAATGATTTTGGACGCAAGAATCGGATAGCGGGCGCGAACGCCGTAGAGTTAATCTGTCCGCCGGCATCAAAAGCAAATTTAGTATCGGGACGAGCCACTAGCGGCATCCGTTTTCGCCGACGTAGCGCGGGCGGGGGCGCCGCGCCACATACACATCCACTCACTATGCATGTGCTCGACAATGCGATCTGGCAGGCGCTGAGTACTCGAGATGCGCAGTTTGCCGAGAGCTTCGAAGAAGCGCGCCGGTTTGTACGCGAGGTCGGGCCGCTTGGCGCATTTCGTGAGCACGGGGCGCAGGGCTACGCGTCTTTGGCCGGACTCGTGGAACCTCGCGGGACTGTGGGGCTATTCCTCGATGATGCGTACGAAGCACGACCCGGCTGGGAGTTTGTGGCTGGTGCGCCTTTGCTGCAGATGGTGTGCGACAACGGCTCGACGCCTGCCCAACTAAATTCAACCAAAGACATGCCAGCGCTCGTGGAGCTGGGCACGCAAGATTCTCCCGAGATGATTGAACTCACTGCGATGACCAAGCCTGGACCGTTTGGCCCTCGCACCCACGAACTGGGTACTTACCTTGGGATTCGATTGCAGGGCCGGCTCGTTGCCATGGCGGGCGAGCGGTTAAAAGTTCCGGGGCATACCGAGGTTAGTGCCGTTTGCACGCATCCGGAGCACACGGGCAAAGGTTACGCCGCGATTCTCATGGTGGAAGTGATGAAGCGGATTCGGGAGCGCGGGGAGACACCGTTTTTGCACGTTCGAGCAGATAATGGCCGGGCGATTGAGATTTACAACCGGTTGGGATTTCGCGAGAGGAAGCTGGGGCACTTCGCGGTGTTGCGAAAGGTTTTAGACTCGCCTCAATAGTCGGCTATGGCGGCGACACGGCATAACGATAGCCGCCCCGACGCCGGCGCTACGGAAACCAAACTCAGTACAGATGGAAGTCCACTTCAACGGCAATCTCGACGCGCACGGGGTGACCGTCTTTCATCGCCGGCTCAAACTTCCAGTTCTTCACGGCTTCAATGGCCTTCTCGTCGAGTCCCATGCCCAGGCTGCTCAGCACGCGGATGTTGCTGGGACGACCATCGGTTCCAACGATCAAGCCGAGGGTGCAAACTCCCTGATATTTCGCTTTGCGCGCCTCTTCGGAGAATTCTGGCTCGGGGGCGTAAATCTGACGTGGCGGAGAAACACCGCCGCCGACGTGGAAGATGCCTCCACCGGTGCCGCCGCCTTCACCCGGGCCGAAGCCTGGTCCCTTGCCCGATCCAACGCCGCCACCGCTCCCTGACCCGATACCGCTGCCAGAACCGGTGCCGTTGGAAGGCAGCACGGCGTGGGACATGGGATCGCCCAGATTCGGCATGTTGTTGGAAGCCAGTTGCACTTGCGGAGGAATCACGATGGTCGGTTCCACCGCGAGTTTGGGATGATCATTGCGGATGACCACTACAGGTGGCGTGATCTGCGTCATGGCAAACTTAGGAAGCTTGCCCTTGCTAGCCTGCAAGACATCGCGATCGCCGCCGCCACCACCGCCACCGACTTGAGTCTTGGAGGGCTTCAAGGCCGGGATATCGCCAGGGTCGACCAACGTAACGGTGACCTTGGTCGCCGGGGCCGCATTCACCACGTGGCGTCCGAGCATATAGCCCGCGATTACGACTCCCACGATCAGGAAGTGGACGCCCGTCGAACCAAGGGCGCCGTTTCTCCAATTGTTATAGAAGCCCCAGATATCTTTGACCGGTTCCGGCTTCGATTCGAGCTTGAGGGGCGGAAGTTTCTTGGGAAAGAAAAAGTCGTCCAGTTCGCGGAACAGGGATTTGTAGAGGGGTTCTTCGAAAGTCGTGTTCGCCAGCAGGAGGTGCAGTTCTGGCTCGTTGCTGGGGCCGTTCGGATTGGTCGGTTCGGATCCCATAATTCTGGTCTGGACACCCCTCGCCGGTCTGCGTGGACCAGCCTGCTAGTTTTGCAGCGCAGTCACGCCCTCTGTACACAGATGAGCGCCACTCACCACAAGTTGCATGGACTTCTGTCCGTTTTTTGTCAATCCGGTAGCGGCCGGATGTCCCCACGGACAACGACCTGACTCCCTGCTTCTTGAAATTGTACCTCTAGTCGCCTCATTCCGACAGTGCATTCGTTTGGGCTTAGCAACTGACGAAAAGGCATGTCCTGCGGGCGGGACCGTCGGCGGACGGACAGACGTTAACCGCCACGGGCACGAAGTATCACCTCGTGATTAAGATCGTCTCACGATCCCGCTGCATGGACGTTCCCTGCCGCGCTCCCTATAATGAAAAGATTCAATCATTTGGGAGACGCGAACCGAGTGCCCTTCGAGCTCAAAAAGACCATCAATCTGCCGAAAACTGACTTTCCGATGAAGGCCAACCTGCCTCAGAACGAGCCCAAAATGCTCGAACGCTGGGAGCGGGCGGGCATCTACGAGCGCATCCGGAAGGCCCGAAAAGGCGCGCCCCGCTTCATTCTGCACGATGGCCCACCGTACACCAGCGGGCCCATCCACATGGGCACGGCGATGAATAAGTGCCTGAAAGATTTCATCGTCAAGTCGAAGAACATGGCCGGATTCGACGCACCTTATGTGCCTGGGTGGGATTGCCACGGGCTTCCCATCGAGATCAAAGTCGACAAGGAACTGGGCGGCAAGAAGCTTCAAATGAAGGCGACGGACGTACGCAACGAGTGCCGCAAATACGCTCAGAAATTTCTCGACCTGCAGCGAACCCAATTCAAGCGCATCGGCGTCTTCGGGAGATTCGACCGGCCCTATGCCACGATGACTGCGCAATATGAGTCGGTGGTGCTGTCGACGTTTTTTTCGTTTTACGAAAATGGGTTCGTGTACAAGGGGCTACGCGCCGTTTACTGGTGCATGCATGACGAGACCGCGCTGGCCGAGGCGGAAGTTGAGTATGAGAACCACACCAGCATCACCGTGTGGGTGAAGTATGGGCTGCTTGACGATCCCGCGAAGATCGATCCAGCGCTCGCGGGAAAAAAAGTTTCGACCATCATCTGGACCACGACTCCGTGGACGCTTCCGGCTTCGATGGCGGTCGCGTTCCATCCGGATGAAGAGTACGTGGCGGTGGAATCGGGCGGCGAAGTCTACATCGTGGCGTCGCGCCTGGCGGGGGATGCGGCTGCGAAGTGCAATCTGGTCGACCCGAAGCCGCTGGCGCACTTCCCGGGCGCAAAATGGAGCGGCTGAACTTTCAGCATCCGTTTCTGGATCGCAAGGTTCTCGGCGTGCTGGCGGATTACGTCACCATGGACACTGGGACGGGCGTGGTCCACACGGCGCCTTCTCATGGTGCCGAGGACTTCATCACTGGAGTGAAATACGGGCTCGATGCCACGAGCAACGTCGACGAAAAAGGCATCCTGCGCAATGGGCTTGCCGGAGTACACGGGCAAACGTGTATGGGAAGCGAATCAGCCGATCGTCGATCTGGTGCGCAGCCGCGGAGCGCTGCTGCATACCGAGAAGACGGAGCACTCGTATCCGCACTGCTGGCGCTGCCACAATCCCGTGATTTTTCGCGCGACCGAGCAGTGGTTCATCTCGATGGAAACGCCGATGCCCGGCGGAGCTGGCAAGAACGACACGCTGCGCACGCGGACGCTGGATGAAATCAAGAAGGTGAAGTGGGATCCGGCGTGGGGCGAAGAGCGGTTGTCGAACATGATCCAAACGCGGCCGGATTGGTGCATCTCGCGGCAGCGCGTGTGGGGTGTGCCCATCGCCGTGTTCTTATGCGAAGCGTGCGGCAAGCCACTCAACGATCATGCAGTCAATCAGAAAGTCGTGGAGTTGTTCAGGAAATCGGGCGCCGATGCGTGGTTCACACGCGAGTCGGACACGATTCTTCCCGCCGGGACGAAGTGTCCGCACTGCGGGGGGACGAAGTTCGGGAAGGAAACTGACATCTTCGACGTGTGGCTGGAATCGGGCGCGAGCTATCTGGCGCTGGTCGATGACGAGCCGGATTATCCGTGGCCTTCGGATTTGTATCTCGAAGGCGGAGATCAGTACCGGGGATGGTTTCAGTCTTCCCTGCTCTGCGCCATGGGGACGCACGCCAGTCCGCCGTACAAAGGCGTGGTCACGCCCGGATGGACTCTCGACGAAAAGGGCCAGGCGATGTCGAAGTCGCGGGGGAATGACGTGGATCCCGTCGACATCTCGAGCCGGCTCGGTGGTGAAGTTGTGCGGCTGTGGGTGGCGTCAGTCGACTTCCGCGAAGACGTGGTGGGGTCGGAAGCTCTGATGCTGCGGGTGGCGGAGAACTACCGCAAGATCCGCAACACGTTCCGCTACGTGCTGGGAAATGTGGGGGACTTCGATCCCCAGGCGGATACAGTTCCGTTCGAGCAGATGGATGCGCTCGACCAGTACATGCTGCGGCAGACCTGCGCGTTCGTAACCGATGTGCGGAGCGCGTACGAGGAATTCGGCTTTCACAAGATTTACCACCGTGTGAACCACTTCTGCATCGTGGACCTGAGCGCGTTTTACTTCGACGTGCTCAAGGACCGGCTGTATATCTCGGCGCCGAAATCGCAGGCGCGACGCTCGGCGCAGACCGCAGTGTGGCGTATCGGCTGAGGCGCTGGTGCGGATGCTCGCGCCCATCATGAGCTTCACTTGTGAAGAGATCTGGCCGTATCTGCCGGGAGTGTCCTCGCGCGAAGAGAGCGTGCACCTGGCACAGTTTCCGACGACGGCCGAGATTCTGGCCGATGCGGCTCTGACGGCAGCGGGGTCGAAGTCCGATGAGGGATGGACGAGCCTGCGCGCTGTGCGCGATGAAGTGCTCAAGGCGCTGGAAGAGGCACGGAACAACAAGCTGATTGGCACCGGACTGGAAGCCCAAGTGGCGGTCAGCGCGTCCGATCCCTTGTATTCCCTGCTGCAGCGCCATGCGGAGCAGCTTCGGTATCTGTTCATTGTGTCTGCAGTGACGCTCACGCAGGGCTCGGGCAATGGGACGAGCGGCGTGCGCATTGAGGTGAAGAAGGCCGCGGGCGCCAAGTGCGAGCGTTGCTGGAACTACTCCACGCATGTCGGTGAAGACAAAACTTATCCCACAGTCTGCGAGCGCTGCAGCGCGGTGCTGAAAGAACTGGAATAGCACGTTCACTGATGAAGACTTCGGCACGAATCACACATTTCATCCTCGCGCTGCTCGTTGTGCTGCTCGACCGCTGGTCCAAGCGGCTCGTGGCCGCCCGCGTCGCGATGTACACGCACATCCAGATCATTCCGGGATTCTTCCGGATCACACACACGGAGAATACGGGTGCTGCGTTCAGCCTGTTCGCGGATTCTCCATCACACTGGAAGACGGCGCTGCTGATCGGGTTCTCGCTGATCGCGATGGTGATCGTGTCGGTGCTTCTGTGGAGGCAGGCGCGCGCACTAACGCTGACGGGGATTGCGCTTTCGCTGATTCTGGGCGGCGCCGTGGGCAATCTGTGGGACCGCGTGGCCAGCGGCCGCGTGGTCGATTTTCTGCTGTTCTACGTGAAGTCGTACCAGTGGCCTGTCTTTAACCTGGCGGATAGTGCGATCGTCGTGGGCGCTTCTCTGCTGGTGATTGAGATCCTGTTCACGCATCACACACCATCGGAGACATAGCTTTTAGCGAAGCTCTAATTGCCCCGCCCCGACATGGGCATGAACCCGAAACTTGCCCGGCCCGCGATGATCAAACGAGCGAAACAATCCTCCCTTGGAAACGTCGAAGGCAGAAGCCTCCAGATCGCCGGTCAACACTGAGGCGTCCACATGCCCATTCTCGTCGGGGCGGCCGATCTCCAGTGTGAGGTGGCCAGCGTGCATCTCCACATCTTTGTCACCACGAATGCCGCCGATGCTCATCTCTCCTGCAAACATGCGCGCGTACAGGTTCGACGTCTTCGGAACCTCGATTCTTAGCTCAAAGTTGTTGTGAGGACATCCACTCACGCGGATCGCGGCCTGGTCGCCGTTCACCATGATTCGAACGCGAACTTCCTTCTCCTCATTTGCCCGCGTGGTGTAGGAGACACGTAGCTGGTTGTCGTCCCTGCCCGTCACCTCAATGGCACCGGGGCAAAGCGACAGGCGCACCCGACCGCCGGAAATAAACTTGGCTGCGACAGGGCTCTTGCCAACCTCTTCTGTGTCCGCGGCCTGAGCGTGGGCGCGCGGAACAGACAGTACCAGCGCAGAAAAAGTTACCAGGAAAGTTATCGGGATCACCAAGGCATTTCGCATGAGCACACCTCCGGTCTGCACTGCAATACGGAAGAGTCGAAGCAGAAGTTCCGTGAAATCGAGAGCCGGTTAAGGGGTGCCGTAGAGTTGCTTGTAGACGCTAGCGTTGCGCATGATGGCCTGGACGTACTCGCGCGTCTCGGTGAATGGGATCGACTCGACGAACTCCGCCGAGTCTCGATATTTGCCCTGCCCCATCCATTCCTCGACGCGGTCCGAGCCCGCATTGTATGCGGCCAAAGCGTTTTCGAACGATCCGCCAAACTTGTCGACCATGCCGCGAAAGTAGTGTGTGCCGAGCTGTAGATTCACGGTGGGAGTAAACAGTTGGGTCGGGGCGTAACGCTTCAGGTCGACCTGGTGGGCCACGACCTTGCCCGTCTTAGGCAGCAACTGCATGAGGCCGACCGCGTTGGCGCGCGAAACCGCCAGCGGGTTGAACTCTGATTCCTGACGGATGAGCGATGCCACCAGATACGGATCGAGGCCATTGGCCACCGAGAATCGTTTCAGGTCAGCCCAGTATGGGCGCGGAAATAGGGCCTCCCAATACAGGCGCGGCAAAGTGGGAATGTCGACGGCAAAATAACTGGGGACGGAACGCTTCATCACTTCGATGGCGCGGTCGTAGTGGCCATTGTCGATATAGAGCTGCGCGGTCTCGGCTGGACCCCAGTTGCCGCCATCGGCGCTGGCCGCGGCCTGCAATTCGCGGACGGCAAAATCGACCAGGCCGCCGTTCCCTAGCAACTCAGCTTTTTGCAAGTGCAGATCGTCGGCCGGCGGTTCTTGCAGCGTCACCTTCTCGCCATGTTCGAGGGGCGGAATATGATCGAGCAGCGCGTACTGTCCCGGCGGATCCGTCCCCGCTGGAAGCTTTTGCAGGCGCTGCCGGCCCAGTTCCGCGTAGTAATAGTTACGAAAGCGATCCGATAATTTCTGGTAATAGGCGCGGGCCATCGCGGGCTGGTTGTCCTCTTCCGCCAGACGCGCACGCCAGTACAACGCCGCGGAGGTCTCGTTGCCTCCCGGATACATCGCAATCTGCTCCTCGAATAATTTCTTCGCCTCATCGTTGCGGCCGAAGCGCAGGGTCAGCCAAGCAGCCTTCCAGTGCGCGTACGAGGCGCGGGACCCGTTGGGGAAACGCTGCTGCAGTTCGCGAAAGGCGTCGAGCGCCTGATCGTACTCGTGATGCACCAGGTGCAGGTTCGCCACGGAAAGCAGCGCGGCCTCCAACCACGGACTGGTGGGCGCGGCTTGGCGCAGTTGGTCCACCGTACTGTAGAACAAGGCGTTCTCGTCCGAGGCCCAGGCGACCTCGCCAAGGATGTACAAGCGTTGCGCGCTCTGCTCGGGAGTTGCACCCACGAGTGTGCTCAGTTCCGACTTGGCCTCGCGATTGCGGCCGCTGCGGTGGAGCGCGTCTGCCAGCGCGAGCTCTGCCGCCGGACGCGATTCGGCAGTGGCGTGAATGGCAAGGTCGCGATATTCGTCGACTGCATCGTTGTAGCGCTTGGCCTTCATCAGCAGGTCGGCGCGAGTTTTGAGTTGCGCCGGCGTGGGCTGAGGGGCACCTGGAAGTGTTTTCAACTCGGCATTCGCAGCATCGGCTTCGGCCGCAGTCGGCATGTTGTAGTAGACGTTTGCGAGCGCCTCGGCGGCTTTCTCTTTCTGGCCGAGCGCGGCATAGGCGCGGCCCAGAGCAAACTCGTAGTCAGATCTCGCGGGCAGGCGATCTTTCTCTAGCAGTTCTGCGGCTTCAGCGGCGCGTCCTTCGGTCAGCAGCGCGGTGGCGTAACTCAAGTGCGCATCGCGAACCAGCAGAGAATCCGGATAGGTAGTATGGAAGTTGGCCAGCGCGGCGAGGCCCTCGGCCTGATGGCCGGTTTGCAGGTAGCAGGTTCCTAGGTAGTAGGCGACGTAATCGCCGAGGTCTCCGGCTCGAGGCTTGGCGCGGTTGAGAGGCTCGATGGCCTTGGCGCAATCGTGATCGAGGACGTGGGCGTATCCGAGGACAAGCCAGGCCAGCGCTCCGGCGTCTTCTTGGGAGTGGGCTCGCGCGTAGGCGTCGACTCCGGCATATCCCGCCGGAGAACGATCGAGAATTAACTGCTGCGCCATGGGACGCAAGGCGGTGGAGGCGACGAAGGCCTCACGGATGCGGCGAACTCGTGGCGAGATTGGCCTGTGCCTCTTCGCGGTCGCACGGGCGGCGGGCGCCGTCTTCTTGGCAGGCGGATGGGTGCCCGGCGCGGTGGCAGATTTTGTTGGCGAAGATTTGTGCGGCGCGGGCTTCGGCGTAGACTGATCCAGCGCAGGCGTCGGCATGGCGGGGACGGTCGGATTGTCGGATGTCTCGGAGGCCGCTGGAGAAGAAGCTTGCTGAGGGAGCGGCGATGCGGCCGAGCGCGCACCGCTCAGGAGCCCGCACAAAACGGCGAGCGCCAGCACCCCCGACCACTTGAGACCCAATGGAACCACCTTAGTATTCTTCGCGCGGAAACGCGAAAGGCCAACTGTTAATAGATGCAACTGCGAACTTGGGAGTCCTCGGGCTTAAAGCCCGGGTTCTTCTTTAACACGCCCTATGCGGTTCTCAAAGTGCCGCTTTTCAGAACCACTGAACCACTATTTGCGGAAGTTGGCGCCCATGACGGAATAGTCGTCTTCCGCCAGGCTACGTACGACTTCCTTTTGAAAGTAGTCGCCGCTAGCCGCGGCGGTCGTGCCATAGCGCTTCTGAAACGTGGAGCGACTCTTCTCAATGTCTTCTTTCAGGCGATCGTAAAGATCTTTATTGCGGCGGCCCTCGGCCACCTTCGCCTGGTTGTACAGCTTGATCTCATCGACCAGCAGACGGGCGAAGCGCTGTGCTTTGCGGTGGGTGTCGGCGTCTTCGGCGGACATACCCGCAAAGGGGTCGGCAGCGGCAGCCGGTGCGGATGCTGCCGCACTGGCGGACGCAGCATGCGCGGCGACTTCGACTACTTCCGCAGCTGGTTCTGGCTCAGGCGCAGCTTTCGCCGCGACATGTTTCGGAGGAGCGGAGGCGAAAGGATCGGAAAAAGAACTAACCGTCTGCGCGGGCGCCGCAACGGGCACGCGCTCCATGCTGGGTCCGGCGTCGCTCACATCTCTCTGCGCTTGCTTGCGGAGCGAGGTCACTTCCAGCCACGCGCTGGTGGCCATCACAAGAACTTCGAGCGCGGGGCCGTCGAGAACGCCCTCAGTCCCGCCGTCGGCATAGAGCAAGGCGGCAACTTTATCTTTCAGGACCAGCGGCAGAACCATGATCTGCTCATTCTCGGGTCCACCAAACTGTTTCAAGAAACGCCGGTCCATTTCGGCGATGTTGGCCGGAGCCACGATGCGGTTCTGATAGGCGTGGGCCGCGGGGCCGGAGGTCATGTCGAGTGGGAAATCTTTGACGGCATCGTCGTCGCCCAAACCGCGGCCTTGCCATCCGGTAGCCGATCCGGCTTTTACGACGAACAGGGCGATGCGCGAACCGTAGGCGCTGCCCGCGTCGAGCAAGGCGCGCAGAATTTCTTTTTGCGTGGTGCCCGTGTGAATGCTGGCGACGGCTTGGACCAGATTACTGCCGTGCGCAGGACCGTCCGGAATCGGGCTTCCCGCGCCCGTTTGCGCCGGTGCTGCCGGCAGTTCGGCCAGAACGTGCTCGACCAACTCCGCCTGCAACTTTGGAAGTGCGCGGTCAAAAACCTGCGCGACCGCACGCTCGACGATTTGCTGGAGTTCCTTGCTATCCGCCATGCTTAAGAAACCGTTCCCAATACCCGAGTCTTGCCCGCCACCGCGCCACCCCAAAAACGACACTGCCTTAAGTGCTGATTATACGGCACTTGTGGGGAGGTTTTAGAGTACTTCGGTACCTGTTCGTCCGCGTACCCGCTTCGCTTTCGATTCTATAGCAATCTTCAGCCGAGCCAAGGGCGGACAGGGCTGGAGGATTATTCATCTTGGCACTGGGGCAGAGGACTCTATTCTGCGTCATGTCGAACCACCTTGGCCAGTGCGACGTCCATGGCTGTGACTTGGCGATTGGGCAAATGGACGGTTACCAAGTAGAATAATGGTTTCGTTTTGAGTGTTTTGCTTTACCCGAAAATACTGCATCGATCAGCGAATGGGAGCCATCCAAAACAAAGTAGTAGGACCAGTTAGCGAAGAGTTGACCCTCGTACAGGCGGCCAAGCGAGGGGACGACTCGGCGTTCGAGGAATTGGTGCGGCGCTACGACCGCAACGTATTTCGGATCGCGCAACACATCACGCAGAATCGCGAAGACGCGGAAGATGTGGTGCAGGAAGCGTTCCTGAAAGCGTACGGCAATCTGAAGCAGTTTCAGGAGCAGTCGAAGTTTTATACTTGGCTGGTCCGGATTGCGGTCAACGAAGCGCTGATGAAGCTGCGCCGGCGCAAGCCAGAGCGCACGGTCTCGCTCGACGAAGACATTAAGACGGAGGACGACTCCCTTCCCCGTGAGATCGCGGACTGGAGCCCGAATCCGGAGCAGCAGTATACGCAAGCGGAATTGCGAGAGATTTTGAGTAAAACTATCCAGGGGCTCCCCCCGGGCTTCCGGACGGTGTTTGTGCTGCGGGACGTAGAAGGGCTTTCGACGGAAGAAACCGCCGCCGCGCTTGAACTGAGCGTACCGGCGGTGAAGTCGCGGCTGCTGCGGGCTCGACTGCAACTTCGGGAGCGGCTGGGTCGATACTTCCAGCGAAGAGAGAATGGCGATGGCAAAAGCGGTGAAGTTAAAACGGGCGATGCTCCGAGTGGAGATGGCAACCAGTGAAATGCTCTGAATTTTTGACCGAGCTGACCAGTTATTTGGACGGCGTCCTCGACGAAAAAACCAAAGCTGAGTTGGAGAACCATCTTTCCTGGTGCCACAACTGCTATGTCGTCTGCGACACAACCAAGAAGACCATTGAGATTTACCGCGACTCGCAACTCTACGAGTTGCCGGAAGATCTGCGCAGCCGCCTGCGATCAGCCATCATGATCAAGTGCCAGCAGCACAAAAAGCGCGGGCCGCAGAGCGTCTAAAAGACCGTCTGATACGTTTTTCCTCCTCCCGTAACAATATCTAGGGGAATGGTTTTCGGGTTTTGTTCCGCCCGGCGAAGCCTACTTGTACGAAATCCTCAACCCTTTTGGCAATCCATGAATCTAAGTATTTGAGTGAAAGCGTTCCACTGACACCGTGGAGGGGGCGCGCACTCTCAGTACAAACAGGGACTCGGCATACACGCTCAGGTATGGAAGGTGGGGTCATGATTGGAAAACTGATGGATGCAGTTTTTGGCTGCAGGCACTCGCGATATAGCTTTCCGGTGACGATCCGTGGCGCAAAACGGCGCCCGCAAGCAGCCGCTCTGACGGGAACCTACGTCGCTTGTCTCGATTGCGGCCGAGAATTTCCCTATGACTGGCAGGAGATGAAAGTTATCACTTCGCCGGAGCGTCATCGCGAGCGTCGGGCCGCACTGGCGAAGCACGCCGCGTAAGCAAGGCCGAGAACACACATCAGCAATCAGGCGTCGACAATGCCTCTCCCCAGAGCCGCAGGCGAACCGCTTGCGGCTCGTCGCTTTTCTGGCACCCATGAAAACTGCCCCACCATGTAGCGGGGCCGTTTTCTTAAATGCTCGATCGAGAGTATCAGCGGGTTGGGTAGTCGGCAGGAATCGGCACCGGAACCCGCTTATCGAGAGGCAGAAATTCGCGCTCGCCGGGTCCAGTATAAATCTGGCGCGGGCGAGCGATTTTCTGTTCGGGATCGGTGATGAGTTCCTGCCACTGCGCCAGCCATCCCGCGGTCCGCGGGATCGCAAACAGCACCGTAAACATTTCAGGGCGGAATCCCATCGCCTGATACATGATGCCGGAATAGAAATCGACGTTGGGATACAGTTTGCGCTTCACGAAATAGTCGTCTTCGAGCGCGATGCGTTCCAGTTCCAGCGCGATGTCGAGTTTGGGACTGCGTCCCGTAACCTGGAAAACTTGCTCGGCGCTCCAGCGGATGATTTTGGCGCGCGGATCGTAGTTCTTGTAGATGCGGTGCCCGAAGCCCATCAGCTTGATCTCGCCTTCCTTGACCCGCTTGATGTAGGCCGGAACCTTGTCCTTCGTACCGATCTCGTCGAGCATCTTCAAAACTTCTTCGTTCGCGCCCCCGTGCAGCGGTCCAGCGAGGGCCGAGGCCGCCGACGCGACCGACAGATACGGATCAGCCTGTGAGCTGCTCACCGAGCGCATGGCGTTGGTGCTGCAGTTCTGCTCGTGATCGGCATGCAGAATGAAGAGGATGTCGAGCGCGCGCGCAATCGCTGGATTCGCGACGTATTTCGGCTCGACCATCTTCCACAGCATGTTCATGAAGTTTTCGGTGTAGCTCAAATCGTTGTCGGGATACACGTAGGGGAATCCGACGTTGTGCCGGTACGACATGGCTGCGATCGACGGCACCTTGCCGATCAGCCGGGCAATCTGGTGCGAACGGTTGGCCGAATCGTGGATGTGCTTGGCATCGGGATACACGCTCGATAACGCCGCGATGGTGCTCACGAACATCGCCATCGGGTGCGAGGAATAACGGAAACCTTCCATAAACTTCTTGGTGGTCTCGTGCAGCATGGTGTGATGCGTAATGTTGTAGACCCACGCGTTCAGCTCTTTTTCGGTGGGCAGTTCACCGTTGAGCAGCAGGTAGGCAACCTCCAGGAAGGTGCAGCGCTCGGCCAGAACCTCAATGGGATATCCGCGATAGCGCAGGATTCCCTTATCACCGTCAATGTAGGTGATTGCGCTTCTGCACGAAGCCGTGTTCATGAAAGCCGGGTCGTAG
Source organism: uncultured Acidobacteriaceae bacterium (assembly GCA_963710885.1). GTDB lineage: Bacteria > Acidobacteriota > Terriglobia > Terriglobales > Acidobacteriaceae > Sulfotelmatobacter. Next base: position 242,274 of record CAVQCF010000042.1, on the reverse strand, counting down.
GTCATCAGCCCGAAGTCGTCGGAGCCGGTTTTGATCTGGCGCAAATCCATGGCCCGGATGGTGCCGTTCTCGACTGGAACGGTGTAGGTCTTATTGGTGCGATTGTCGGTGATGGTGAGTGTGTTGTCTGCCATGGAAATCGTCCGCCTTATCCGTGCGCTTTGAAATCGGGCAGTACAAAGCCTACGTGCCTTCCCGAGTCCGATCTGTGATCAGAATCACAGCCGCTTGTGCCATAGCTGCTAAAACGGTGATTCTACGGAGTAATTCTATGCCAAATCACGCTCGAGCGTAGGCGCCAACCTCGGTGCAACATGTTGTCCAGCGTTCAAGGCGGCATCGGGGGCGGCTTTTCCCGCTCTCAAGGGGTTGCGGAGAGCCTGAAAGCGTAATAGCCCTGGCGCGCCTGAACCGTAAACTTTCCAGCACCATTCAGGCTCACTTTCAGCTTGTGGAACTTGCCATCGAGTTTCTGGGGCGAGAATCCGAGGACATAGATGAACTCCGGGGTATCGGCGGTGCGCCGAAAGCCCTCGTCGAGATCATTGTTGTTGTGAAAGAACGTTCCCCCGGTGCTGTAGGCCAAGTTGGCCAGCACGTCGTTGCGTTCCGATGCCTCTTCCCGGTCAAGCCGGGCTCTCATCACAGGGTCGGCTGGATGACTGGCGTTCGGAGCTGGCACTGGAGTGGAAAGACCACGCACGTCCAGAGTGTTGACGACGATGTCGGAGCGCAAAGCGCGGTCAGTCAGTTCAGCGAAGGCCTGACGTGTGTCGACGGTTTGTGTCAGGAACCCGGGGGAGACGAGCACGATGCTGCGACTGCCTGGCATGGCTGCGGTTCTCTGGACGACCTCTCGCAAGATGCCGAGTGTGCTCTGAATCTCGGCGCTGCTCGCATTCAGCACCTCATGTGCCGTCGCCCTGGCTACCTGCTCTGCTCGCTCAAGTTCGGCAGGTGTCTTTGCCATCCCGCCAGAGGTACAATTCACGGCGTCCTCAGTGGCGAGGCCCAAGGTTCCCCGATCATTCTGATTCACGATCAAGTCCGCCATGTAAGAAGTCATTGGGGGACAATAAACACCGGACGTAAGCGGATTGGGCCTAAGGCTCTTTAGGGCATCCTGCAATCGTTGGCGATCTGCCGTGAAGTTGACACCGCTCTGTCCTGAAGTTGTGAAGATCGCCGCCCGATCATCGGCATGCAAAGCGGCCAGATGTCGTGCGGCCGCTGCGGTGGCACTCGACAGGTCAGAGAACGTCGTGTGGATATCGTCGAACACATAAGCGACATCGCGCCCGGCGGCCGCCGACACATGGTCAGCGCTCAGGACTGCGCTGGCAGACGGCGGCGCAGACTGGTTCTCGGGACTAGCAGTGGTCGCGGCTCTCTCCGCGGAGAAACTGGAGATCAGCTGAGGCTTGCCATTGTCAAAAAGCTGGAAATCGCCCTTCTTGAGATTTCCTATTGCATGGCCCTTCGCGTCACGAAGCACGACGCTGACCTGCACCAACTTCACGCTCACCTTCAAGCTCGTAAGGGCTTTCGTTGGAGACTCTGGCGCTTCCTTCGCAGCTTCGAGTTTCGTGCTGGCTTCGAGTGCCTCCTGATTCTTCTGGCGAGCCTGTTCCATCGCGGCCATTCTCTGTTGCGCCGCTCCGGCGAAGGCATTCAGGTCCAGCGCCTGCTCGACTTGCAGGCGGGCTGCATCCTCGCGCACCGCATCCTCACGGAGGATGGTGTAGATTTGATTGTCCTCTTCCAATTGTCGCAGCAGTTCCTGTGGACTCGCGTCTCCCCCGGCAGGGGCGCCCGCGACGAGGCTCGTCGGCGCATCGAGCAGCATGCGGGTCTTGGCGCGGAACTTGTGACAATTGCGGAATTGCAGCACGTTCCGTCGCAAGTCTTCCCCCAGTTGTCGGGTCGCGATCGTCGCCGCCACGGGCAGCGCAAAGGACGTGCCGTCGGCAAACGCTACGTTCTCGTAGTCCGTCTGCAGATCTGCGCTTTGCGTTGGAAAATCTTTCGGGATATCCGTTGCGACGGAACGAAAGCGGAGCAGGTCCCCAGTTTTCCGGTCAACCCAAAGCTCTCCACCGTAGGGCGGAGCAATGACGCGGTCTTCGGTGCGGAGGCGCCACAGGGGATCGTTCTGTCTCGCGATCTGATAAGTGAAAACCCAAGCCGCATGGCCATTCAAGGTGTTCACTCCAGAAAAGTCAAATACAGCCTGGTTGTGCAGATCGAAAATTGCGCGGAGATTGCTGCCGAATTCTCCCGTGGACCACTGCCCGGGCGAATTGGTGATCGCCCGCGGTGCAGCCTTGCCGTTCAATTTGATCTCAGTATAAGACTCGTTCCCGTCCTCGTAGCGGACTAGCGCAGTAATCAGATCGCGGGGCACCTTGCCGTCGCCGCGATAGCGGGACGTTTGCTGGTCGCAGATGAAATTTGGCATTCGTTCCGGCAGGCTCATGGCGTATTCACAGACCCCGCGCAAGGCCTCCGAGTGGGGAACGTCGGTGGGCAGCCACTTGCAGAAGTCGGTTCCGATCATTGCGACATCGATCTTCGCGGGAGCCTTCTGGGTGGCAACCGAGTCCTGAGGAGCGAGTTCGCGACGCGGAACATTCCCACCTTTCTTTAATTCGGAGAACACAGCGATCGCCAGTTGCGACATTGCGTCCATCACAGCGTCCCTGATCGAAGATGAGTCCGCCACCTTCGCCGAGCCGATGGCGTATTCCGCGCCATCCGCTGTTTGTTCGAGTTGGTAGCTTACTTTCGCAGTGATCGCTGGAATGCTGTCCAGTCCGCCTGTGGTGACGCTAGGCACCGTCTTTTCCGCTGTCAGGATGTCCGTGAGTTGGCTGAAGAGGACGAACTGGCAGCCCTTCGCTTTCGACTCGGCGAGGGCGACATTGCCCTGCGAGGCCTCCAGCGGCACCGCCTGCACCCGCAACTTCAGCTTCTTGTCGGGCTTCTGCTGATTGAGTCCTTTGACCAGACGGTCCCGCGCTTCTGTGATCGAGACCTTGTCGGTCCCGCTGCGCAGGACCGCGACACCGATACGGACCACCTCTTTATCCTGGGAAAACGTGGGAAGGCACAGGAGACAAACGATAGGCAGCAACGTTCGTGGAAGGAAAACCCGCATGGCTCAAGCTAGGTAGACCAAACAATGATACAGGTGCCGACAGACACCGGAAATGACTTGGATGTCCCCCAATCGGCATAGGGGGACGGGTCGCCCCGCCTCCCCTGCCACACCACCGGACATGCGGGTCCGCATCCGGCGGTTCGGCGGATTAAGCTAGGACCGCACGACCATGGGTGGAAGCCCGAGCTTGGCAAAGTAAGCATTCGGCATAGCGATGGCCAGGGCAGGCGAGTTTGCGATGCGCCACGGGCCGTGGGGACTCCCGGCGGTTTGCGCCGCCAGGTCTTTGCCCACACCCCGTTTGCGAAGTTCGCGAAACCGTGTCCGTCCCCGCTTCCATTGCTTCCACACCACCGACCGAAGTCGGCGGCGTAGCCACGATTCCAGGGTTTGCAACACCGAGGGCGTTTGACAGTCGTCGTAGTATCCGAGCCATCCCCGCAGGTAGGTCGTGATCTGTGTGACCATCTGCGTCAAACTGATGCCACGGGTTCGACGTGTCTGTTCCCGAATTCTCTCCTTAAAACGAGCGATGGCCTTGGGGGCGATCCGCCTCCGGGGTTCTCGTTCGCTCGTGAAGCTAAATCCGAGAAACTTCCTTTGCCTCGGTTGAGCCACGGCGCTCTTCGCCTGATTCACCTTGAGCTTGAGCCGGTGCGTGATGAATTGCGTAACCCTCTCCATCACTCGCTGTCCCGCTCGTTCGCTGCCCACATAGAGGTTACAGTCGTCGGCATAACGCACGAAGCGATGACCTCGCCGCTCTAACTCCCGGTCCAGTTCGTCCAGCACCAGATTACTGAGCAACGGGGAAAGCGGACCGCCTTGAGGCGTGCCCTCATCCCTCGGACTCACCAATCCATCCTCCATCACTCCGGCCTTCAGAAACGCTCGGATCAGCTTGAGCATTCGTTTGTCGGCCACGCGCTCGGCCACCGCCGCTAACAGACGGTCGTGGTTTACTCGATCGAAAAATTTCTCCAAGTCGAGGTCCACTACCCAGCGGTGTCCTTCGGCGATATACTGCTGCGCCTCGTGCACCGCTTGCTTCGCACTGCGCCCCGGTCGGAAACCGTGGCTATGTTTGGAGAACGTCGGGTCCCAGCGCTTCTGCAGAACCTGCAACACCGCCTGCTGGACGAACCGATCCAGCACACAAGGAATGCCTAATTTGCGCACTCCTCCTCCGTCCGGCTTCGGGATTTCCACCCGCCTTACCGGCTGCGGTTGATAGGTTCCGTTTCGTAGTTGTTCCCCGATTTCCAGCCCATGCTGCTTCAGGTACTCCGGCAGTTCGTCGACGGTCATCCCGTCTACTCCCGGACTTCCTTTATTGGCCTTGACTCGTTGTAACGCCTGCTTGCAGTTTTCCAGCTCGCAGACTTCTTCCATCAGTCGTTCCGTTCCAGCCAGGCTTTCTGACATGTGCTTCGCCATGAGCGTTTCGGTCCCTTGCGCGGCGGCCGTCGGAGCATCACTCCTACTCTCCACCGGAAAGGCCAGCACCTCTTGTTCGGGCCGGTTTTTCTGCCGCTGTCCGCTCATGAGTCGCGCCGCTTACTTGCCCTTTCCTTTATTCCCCTTGCGGGGTACCGTTCGGGCCTTCGATCACCGTTCCCGGCTTGGCCTAGCTTGTTTGCTCCGCCTTTCGGCATTGGAGTGCCTCAATATCCTCGCCGACTGCATGACCTACTTCGCCCTCTGCTGACGCATTATAAAAGGGCGCCCCTTTGAGGTAGATTTTGAGTGTGAAGCAAAACTCTACCGAAAGGAGCACCCTTTATGAACATTAAGTATATCGGCCTGGACATTCACAAAGAAACGATTTCGATTGCGGTGATGAACGGCGAGGGAAAAGTGGTGATGGAGTCAATCATCGAAACCAAGGCGAGCACCATCCTGCAGTGTATTCAGGGAATACACGGTGACTTGCATGTGACCTTGGAAGAGGGGACGTGGGCGGCTTGGTTGTATGACCTGTTGAAACCACACGTCACGGAGCTAGTCGTGTGCGATCCACGGAAAAACGCGCTCATGAAGGAGGGTAACAAGAGCGACAAGATTGATGCGCGCAAGCTCGCCGATCTGCTGCGTGGGGGATATCTGCGCCCGGTTTATCACGGCGAGAACGGCCTACGAACATTGAAGGAGCTGGCCCGCAGTTATCTGACGATCAGCAAAGATCTCACTCGAGTAATGAATCGGGTGAAGGCTCTATATCGCAGTTGGGGAATTGTGTGTGGGGGGCAGCAAGTCTATGCCCCGCGTCACCGCACAGAGTGGTTGAACAAGATTGGAGAAGCGGGCGTCCGCCGGCGGGCTGAGTTTTTCTACCAACAGCTCGATGCTCTGCGAGAGTTGCGCCAAGCGGTGCGGAAGGATCTGTTGGCCGAGAGTCGCAAACAGAACGCGACCAAATTACTGCGCCAGGTTCCTTCAATCGGTCCGATCCGAGCCGCGCTGCTCATCGCGTTGATCCAAACTCCTCATCGTTTCCGCACCAAGCGGCAACTGTGGACCTACAGCGGTCTCGCGATTGAGACGCGCGGCAGCGCGCAATACCGTTACGTGGGAGGACAGCTGCAACGTTCCAAGAAACCCCAGCAGCTGCGTGGGCTCAATCAAAACCATAATCATGAGATGAAAGAAATCTTCAAGAGTGCGGCGAATATGGCCAGCAGCCAGGAGGGAGCGTTCCATGACTTCTACCAAGGCTTGCTCACGAAAGGCATGCAGCCAGCTATGGCTCGCCTCACCTTGGCGCGAAAGATTGCGGCGATCACTCTAATCCTGTGGAAGAAGGGAGCACATTTCGACGCTAAACAAGTGAAACCGCAAGCAGCTTGAGCGTCTCGGACCAAGAGTCCGGGTTCCATCCCCCTGGGGATCATCCTTGGCGGTGGCGAGTCGGGTTCTTCTTGAGACGCTCGGATCGAGGGAGAGTATCTACGCAGAAGTTAGGCGATTTGTGTGCTTCGGCACCGAGTCTCCATGCTGACCCTATGCCCCCTCGCATGATCCAACAAAGCTGTAGGCCACGAGTCTCAGATAGGACCATGGTTGGCAACTCTGCAACCAGATTAGCTTGTGAGTTTCAGAGAACCGAACGGCGCCGTCATGACGAACATGAAACCAAAGGATGGAGCCAGCATCGAGGCCCCGTCGCTCCGCGCCTTACAGGGCCGCTCCGCGACCGGGCTGGACGGTCAAGCAGCTAAAGAAGAAGTGTCGGCACTATGGCGAGGGGGCTGGATGCCAGAAAATATTTCTGGCGTTCCGGCAGGGAGAAGTGTTTTTCACTTGACATCCCCTTTAATAGGACCTCTGCGACACGGTCAGGATGAATCGCTTCACCCTCAGTCACGATTCCGTGACATGCCGCAGATCTCCCGAGGTAAGTTCGACCGCCTTCGACGGTGAAGTCGAGGGGTGGCGCGACGGTTTAGGTGCGACCTAGCCGAGACCGGCCCTTTCGTTTGCCGGTGCCTCATTATCCCCACCATGCCACGTTTCCACACCCCCGCTTATCGAACCGGACAGGCGGAGTTACCGCATCCGGCTCTCGGAGAAAGTGTCACGCTTTCGCCCACGGAAAGCTGGCGGTCCGCGCTGTAAGTCGAACCAAGCCAAACTTCTGATGCAGGGCCTTCTGGGGAAACCGCGTATTCCCTCCAGCCCGCTCTTTGTGTTTGACACACAGCCACTGGCGTAGCCGCCGACACGTATGTTGCTCCACGGCTCGGTAGGCGTTACTGACCGGACCCAAGCAGAAGTAGTTAGCCCAACCATTAATCTTCCGGTTGAGCGCTGCTACCAGCGTTGCCGCATCCTGCTGGGTTTGACTCCGGCGGGTCATCTCGCTGATCGCCTTACACAAACGCTGCACTCGTTTCTTGGAGGGAGTGGTGCCCCAATAGGCCCGCCCCGTCTTCGGCGAGTAGCATCGACCAAACGAGTACCCGAGAAAATCGAACTTCTCCTCCGGCAATCGACAGACCCGCGTCTTACTTTCGTTCACCGTCAACTTCAGCTTCGACATCATGTTCCGCATCCGGACCAGTGCCTCATCGGCTCGGCCACGACAACAGATCACGAGATCATCGGCATAATTAATGATGTACGCTTTCAGGCGCTTCTCGTGCCCCAGTTTCTTCCACCCGAGCACGAACCGACGCATGTATAAATTACTGAGCAGCGGGCTGATCGGAGCTCCTTGTGGAGTACCCCGACCTTCGTCCCGATTTCGCGTACTCCGATGTTTATTTCCGCGCTCGTCGGTTTCTTCCACGGGAGCGTCTAACCACATCTTGATCAGATGCAGCATGGCTCCATCGACCACCCGACGAGCTACCGACTGAAGTAGCTCGGAATGCGGAATACTATCGAAATAGCTACTGAGGTCTGCGTCAACAATTTCTTGATGGCCAGCATAGATCAGCTTGTGGACCCGTTTCGACCGCATCCAACGCGCTGCGGTCTCGCCGATAGGCGTACTGTTCCGGCTGCAGATCGGCCTCGAAAATAGGTTCGAGAACCAAAACTGCCGCCATTTCCGCCGTCCGATCCCGGATAGCGGGCACTCCTAACGGCCGCTGCGTCTTCCCGTCCGGCTTTGGTATGAAAACCCGCCGCACGGGCAGTGGTTGATAGGTTCGACTCTTCAGCTCTTGCGCCAGTTCGTCCAACCATCGCTCGACTCCGTACGCTTCGATGTCCTCGAACCTCTGGCCGTCCACTCCTGCTGCTCCACCATTGGCTTTGCAGCATTCATAGGCGTAGGTCAGAATGTCCCTTCGGTACACCTTGTCGTACACAGCATAGAAGCGAAAGCTGGGCGCTTCCTTCGCTTTCGCGTGCAACGCCGTCTGCAACTTCTGAACACTTGCGGGGGTTACTGGACTCATCGTCAATCCCTCAGTCTTCGTCGCTTCTTGCGTTCCCTTTCAACTGAGGCCCCTTCCCTCCACCGGCATTACCCGGTTTCATCAGTACTACGAGCCTCTCCGTCACCCCAGCCGGCCCGGCCTGGCTCTCGCGAGTTGCCAGTTGATCCCGACTGCGATCACCGCTGGGGCTTCCCGTGTTGCCTCTGATCCACTGTGTCTGCATGCCGTCGCCACTACCCCGGCAGGTCCGATGGAACCGATTCGCTCAGTACTGCTCCATCGACTTCGGCCTTCCCCAGGTTGCGAACGGGTCAGCTCCTGCATTAATCTTTTCGTGGCCTGCTCAGCGTTCACTCACGTTACGACCTACAGACTCGCCAAGTCGCCTTACGCGACCCTCTACACCGGAGGCTCCGACGGCTTTGTTGTCTCCACCGCCGCTCCGATTGTTACCGGGTGGAGCGATCCAGTTCCCGGGCGGGCCTTTCATCCCGCTGTGGACCAGCGCTTTTCACGGCGCACCGCAACCGCCGGATTTACCACCAGTGAGCTTGATGGATATGGGCTTTGCAGCCGTTTGCCCGCTCGCCCGCCACCGTAGGCCTCGTATCCGGTTCTTGTTCATCGGCTCGCATCTTTGCTCCACGCTTCTTTCAGGCCCCGCCTCGCGGCGAGTGTTATTTCACCTTTGCGCTTCGCTAACCCTTCACCTCCATCAGGTTGGGTAGAGGACTTGCACCTCCTAGCTGTCGAACATGCTCGGCACACAAAAAAAACCGGCGGCCGCAGCCGCCGGTGGAAGGCAACAAAATCAAAACCTGACAGCCGAGGCGGCTGTCGCCACATCACCCGATTTTCCTAGTTCGAAGAATCGTCGCGGCGCTTCAGCGTCGGGCGATCATCGTCGCTCTTGGTGGAGTCGCCCGTGCTGTCGGTCGGGTTCGAAGTCCGCCGCAAGCTGGGCTTGTTGGAATCTTTATCGTCGAGCACTTTGTGCTTGTTCTCGATCGCTGCCAGCCGCGCCTTGACTCCGTCAAACTCCGAAGTCGTTACAACATATTGTTGCTTGGCGGGAAGAATCTTGCGGATCTCTTCCTGCGATTTTTCGATGCGGTCAGGAGTCTGCGGATGGGTATCGAAGGCTTTCGACAGCGTGCCGGGCTTCTTCTTCTCCATGGCCTGAATCTTTTCGAAGAACGAAACGAACGCCGACGGATCGTATCCTGCGCGGTACATGTACTCGATGCCCAGGTAATCGGCTTCAGCCTCGAAGCCGCGGGAGAAGTGCAGGAACGTCAGCGGAATGCCTAGGCCCAAGCCTTCATAAATCCCATAACCAAGTGCACCACCCATGAAAATGGCGGGGAGCGAAGCCATCTGCATCAGGTTCAGGCGCGTCATCTCGCGTCCATAGTGGCACGCGGCCACGTGGGCGATCTCGTGCGCCATCACGCCCGCCATTTCGGCTTCTTCATCGGCCGCCAGAATCAGGCCGGAATTCACATAGAAAAATCCACCCGGCAATGCCATCGCGTTGACTACATCGGAGTCGATCACCTTTATGGTGAAGGGAACCTGTGCATCGGAATTGCGCACCAGGTTCTGCCCGACCCGGTTCACGTATTCAGTGATGACAGGATCGTTGACCAGCTTGATCTGCGATTCGATCTGCTGGGCGTATTGACGTCCGCGAGCAACCTGGCCTTCCACGGTGTACCAGTTGCCCACACCGCGCCCGCAGCCCACATTGCGGTTCCCTACGGCATCCACGTCGGTCTTGCCGCCGTCATGCTTGATCTGGCTGTCGTCTTGCGTCGGGAGCGCTGCAGGGGCCTGTTTGGGCGCATTCTGCACGTCGCCGGACTTTGGCTGATCTTTGTCTTGATCTGAAACTTGAGCGAAGGTCCAGGGTCCCACACTGAACGCCGCCAATGCCGTCGCCGTTGCCAGCCATCTGAGTTTCATAGGGGTACTCCTTGAGCTGATTATACGCCCGGTCCGAAAGACACCAAGGCCCAATCTTGGCCTTTTACTTTAGACGCGCTGGGGCCGCTTGGGGGTTATCCGGCAGGCGCGAATTAAGAAGCTGCGGGGTGGCCCGGGCGGGACCGGGCTGTCCATTGCGTGAGCAGAACGTAGGGATTTTTGTGGTATTCCGGGGTCATCGCGGTTACGGTCTATGCCGTGCTCGATCTCGAATATCTCAGGTTCGGGCTGATCCGCCTGGATGCGGCCGATCAAGCACTGCGGCAGTTGCGGGATTCCATTCACTGACCCGGCGCGCGGAGTTCGCTCCGATTGACGCCACGGACCGAAACCAGTCAAATTAGTGCAACGGATCGCCCCTCGATAAGGCCCTAAGCGCATCTGAGATTAGGAGTGAAGTTCGTGCCGAGCGCCGACACCTCGATCCCGCGCAACTCTCCGCCGACCCGCATGCGCAGCGAGATTCAATGGGCGATGCGTCTTCTCGTGATCGTCCTTGCCGCCCGGTGCTTGGCGTGGGGACAAGCTTCCGGTCAAGGCCTGCTTCCCGACACACAACCAACGACAATTCGCGGTACCGTGGTCAACTCGGTCACCCAGGCCCCCATCAGCCGTGCGCTGGTCTACTCTGCCGACAATCGCTTTGCCATGCTCACCGATGGTGAGGGGCATTTCGAGTTCACTCTGCCCAAAACCGACAGTGAAAGCGGCGACACCATCTTCAACGGCCAACCTCACCAGATGTGGCCGGTCGGCGGCCCAGCCAGCCCCGTTTGGTTGATGGCTCGCAAGCCGGGTTATCTTGACGAAGCCGACTTCACGCGCCATCCTGACGCTTCTCTCAGTGGTGATAACACGATCTCCCTGATGCCCGAAAGCCTGATCAAGGGACGAGTCGTGGTTTCCGAGGCCGATCCTCCCTCTGGTATCAACGTGCAGCTCTACTCCCGGCAGGTGCAGGACGGCATGTCTCGGTGGGTGCAAGCCGGCACTGTGCGGACAAATTCGGAAGGCGAGTTCCGTTTTGCCGAGCTTCACCCTGGGACTTACAAAGTGCTGACGAATGAGTTGATGGACAACGATCCCGTCACCGCGGTCCCGGGTGGCCAGAGCTTCGGATTTCCTCCGGTCTTTTACCCTGGCGTCTCGGATTTTGCCTCGGCCGGCACGATTACGCTTACCGCCGGCCAGACTGTGCAGGTCGATCTGCCATTGACCCGCCAGCCCTACTACCCTGTATCCATTCCAGTTGCCAGCCCGGACCAGAACGGCGGGATGAACATTACTGTGTCTGTGCAGGGGCATCGCGGGCCTGGCTATTCGCTCGGCTACAACGCAGGCAAACAGAGCATCGAGGGAAGCTTGCCCAACGGCAACTATCTCGTGGAGGCGACCACGTACGGCCAGCCTTGGTCCACCGGCGCCGTGCATCTCACGGTCGCAGGAGCACCCGCCCAAGTCTCCGGCATGACCCTGATTCGAAGCAGTTCCGTCGAAATTCGGGTCAGCGAAGAGCTCACATCCAACGAGGAGTCGAACCCCTCGATGAGGTGGGGCGTCGCAGGACGGAGCTTCGAGGTACACGGCCCCCGTCGCTATCTGCAGCCTCAACTTGTGGGAGATGACGATTTCGCGCGGCAGCCCACCGCTTTTCTTCGCCCGCCCACCGGTCCCAATGACGAATCGCTGGTTTTTGAGAATCTCTCGCCCGGAAAATATTGGCTGCGCGCAGATTCGAGTACTGGATACGTGGCGGCCGCGACGATGGGCGCGGTCGATCTGCTCCACGAGCCCCTGATGGTCGCGGTGGGAGCGTCGACCGTCGTCGACATCAAGATGCGTGATGACTTCGCAGAGATCGACGGAACGGTGACTGGTATTACAACGGAATCGATCCTGGCTCCGGGAACTCCCCAGTCCCCCATCTTCTTGTATTGCGTCCCCCTGTCGGACGGCGCCGGGCAATTCCAGCAACTCGGGGCGTCGACCGACGGCAAATTTATGTCGGACCGGATGACTCCTGGCTCGTATCGGGTGCTGGCCTTCCGAAATTCTCAACCGCATCTTCCCTATCGGGACGCGGAGGCAATGAAGGCCTATGAATCTCTCGGTCCGGTCGTTCATTTGTCGCCCGGCCAGAAAACCAACGTACAAGTGCAGATTATTTCGAGCAGCGAGTAATTCATGGTCACTTTCTCAACTTCGTCCCGAGCGTTCGTGATTCTCGCAGTTGTTGGTCGGCTGGCCATGGCAACGTTCACCGCCGCGCAGACCGCGACGGTTCCACAGGCAACTCTCGCCAATGCCGACAGAGTTGCTGGAACGGTTGTGAGTAAGACCGACGGCCATCCTCTCGCCCGTGCTCGTGTAACCCTGCGCGATACGAAGGACTTCCGGAAGTTCGAGTCGCTGGTGACCGCGGAAGATGGCAAGTTTGAGTTCCACGGCGTGCCCCCAGGCAAGTACTCGTTGACGGGCGCGAAGCGCGGATTCATCACCGCCGCCTACGACCAGCACGATCAATTCTCCACCGCGATCGTTACCGGCGCGGGGATCGACACCGACGCTCTCGTCCTTCGCCTTGCGCCCGCAGCCATGATCAGCGGCAAGATCCTCGACGAATCCGGTGAGCCGGTTCGCCACGCCTCGGTAATGCTGTACTACCAGGATCACAGCAACGGCGTCGACGAGATTCATCAGTCCCACGGCGCGCAAACCGACGACCAGGGAGAGTACGAGATTCCTTCTCTAATGCCCGGCACCTATTTTTTGTCCGCGAGCGCCAAGCCCTGGTACGCGATTCATCCCCAGTCTGAGGCCGCGGGGGGCCGCTCGCGGCGGAAGAGCCAGCCGGATCCCCCAGAAAACTTCGACCGGTCGCTCGACGTTGCCTATCCTGTTACCTATTACTCCGACGTCACCGAAACGGACACTGCGACGCCGATTGCCATCCGCGGCGGTGAGCATGTGCAGCTAGACGTTCATTTGAATCCGGTTCCATCGCTTCATCTGTTTTTTCATGTGCCGGTCCCTGCCGATCACGGCTATACGATTCCCCAACTCGAACAACCCGCCTTCGATGGAGCCACGTTTGTCCAAGCCGACAGCACTCGGGTGATTTCGCCTGGGTTAGTCGAAATCTCGGGCGTCCCTGCCGGCCGCTACAACATTCTCATCCGCGAGCCTGGACAGTCAGGAGTCTCGGTGCGAATGAACGGCGTTGACCTCGCCAAGGACCACCAGGAGATCAACACCAATAGCGCCGAGGCCGCGAGCAACGTCAAAGTGTCGGTGAAGGTACCCGGGGCAACTGCGCTTCCAGACAGGCTTTCGATCGGGCTGCGCTCGTCCGCCAGGAACTTTTCAGGAGGGAGGCCAGTTGACGCCAAGGGAGAAGTAGACCTCCCGCAAATGGCCCCCGGACGCTATGAAGTAATGGTGTGGGGTCCACCTCAGCCATACTCGATCCAACAAATGTCGGCGGAGGGCGCTACCGTCTCGGGACACGCGGTGATTCTGACTCCGGGCGCCTCCGCCACCATTTCCCTGACCTTAGTCGCCGGGAGTTCGAACATTGCAGGCACTGCGAAGCGCGCGGGGAAACCTTTCGCAGGAGCGATGATCGTGCTGGTTCCAACGGAAGTCGCCACGGGTGTCGAACAGGATCCGCAAACGAGTCGCGATCTGTTCCGCCGCGACCAGAGCGACCTCGACGGCACTTTCAGCTTGCCGAATGTGGTTCCGGGTTCCTACATCCTGTTAGCCATTGAAAACGGATGGGATCTGGATTGGTCGCAACCCGCTGCGATCGCCCCCTACTTGAGCCATGGGCAGGCGATAAAGGTGGGCACTCAGGTTGGCCGAACCTTGAAGATCGCCGAAGCCCTCGAAGTTCAATCCAAATAGAGCGTGGCAGAGCGGCCCTGGGCCGCGCCAAGCGCCCCAATCAGGACCGGCCCTTAGGCCTCGTGTACCGTCTTGGGCTCGCGGGCAAACCAGGGGTGGCGCTCCCCCACCGACGGCGCGACGGCCCCCGAAACGAACCCAGATGGCGCGCGGCCAGCTGCCAAGTACAGCTCAGAGCCAACGAACACAAAAACAAATATATTTCTCGCGTCCAAGTGAGCCAATTCGCCGCGCCTTTTCGCATTACTTAATAGAGCGGATCAACGGTCTTGACCGCCGGCCACGATTTCCGGGGGGAAACATCGGGGCCATAGTTCGGACGATCTCCGGCCGCGACGGACAAGGTTAGCCTTTTGATCCGTCGCGCCGGATTGCCCGATCCGCAAAGGAAGTACGCCCGTTCGCCGTTCCTCGGGGGCGCCCCTCCGCTCCATCACGACATCACCTGTTTCCCTTCGCGCATTTTGTAAAGTCGTGGACATTCCCATTTTGGTAGATGCTTTGACAAATCGCCAAACAACATCAACAATCATCCGCGATCGCAAGGAGCCCTCATGCTCGATCGCCGAAATTTCCTTTCTACCGCTGCCACAGGAGTCGCCGCCTTTTCTTCGTCGTCGTGGGCATTCCCCGGCAACCTCTTCGCGCAACTGCAGAAGGTTCCGCCGCTGCCCGACCGTTCCCTGCTCGACAAGGACGAAGACGCCTTCTGGGCCCAGATGCGCAAGCAGTTCATCATCCCCGAAGACGAGGTTTACCTGAACAACGGAACGGTCGGCTCCAGTCCGGCGCCCGTGCTGCGCGCCATCTTCGACAGCTACAACACGACCGAGAAAATGGACCAGCAGGATCCCGAGGACTATCCGATTTGGGGATATGCTGCCTGGAACGAGTTCCGCGACCCGCTGGCCGCCTTCGTGGGCTGCAAGCGCGACGAGATCGCGTTGCTGCGCAACGCCACCGAAGCCAACAGCTACATCGCCAACGGCATCGACATGCAACCCGGCGATGAAGTCCTAATGACCGATCAGGAGCATCCCGGAGGCGAACATCCCTGGGACCTGAAGGCCAAGCGCTACGGCATCGTCGTGAAGAAGGTCACGCTTCCCCGCCCCGTAAGAGATGCCGCGCAGGTTCTAAATCTGTTCAACGATGCAATTACGCCGCGCACCCGAGTGCTTTTCTTCAGCCACATCACGACATTTTCGGGAGTCGTACTCCCTGCGAAGGAACTCGCCGCGTTGGCGCGTACCAAAGGAATTCTTTCAGCAGTCGATGGAGCGCACGTTCCCGGCATGATGCGCCTCAACATCAGCGAACTCGGCTGCGACATGTATTCGGCGAGCCCGCACAAGTGGCTGATGGCAACCAAAGGCACTGGGTTTCTGTACGTCCGCGACGAAGTGATCGACCGCGTGTGGTGCACGATCGCCACCGAAGGCTGGGACGACACCAAAATTCGCGCTGAACGCTTCCAGCGTATCGGCAGCTCGAATGTGCCCGCACTGTGCGGATTGCGCGCCTCGATCAAACTGGCCAACGATATTGGCATAGACCGCATCGAGCGGCGACATCGCCAGTCAGCCGACTACATCCTCAGCGAGATGAAGAAGCGCGGCGCCGAAAGCTGGACATCGCCTGACCCCGCACTCCGTTGCGGAATTGTCAGTGTGAACTGCCCGCCCGTCCCGCGTATGGATCTTGAGGACTGGTTGTGGAAGACGCACAAGATTCGCATCCGCGGCGGCGATCCCAACAAGCTGCGGCTCTCAACTCCGTACTATTTGAGGAAGCAGGACATCGACCGCTTCCTGGAAAAGTTCGATGACTACAAACGAGTGAAAAATGCCTGACTCACCGAGGTGGTCATGTCGACTTGACCATGTCTGTTAGAGCACGTGCGCTCCACCAAGCGCCCGTTGGTGATTACGAAACGCGGCAAACGAGTGGCGAAACTGGTCCCCATCGAGGAACCGAAGGACGACTTCATCGGCAGACTGAAGGGCGTATTTGAAGTGGTCGGGGACCTCGATGCCGATTTGCCCGAGGAGTGGGAGTCCGCGTTTTGATTCTGCTGGATACGCATGTGCTGTTCTGGGCGGTAGACAATTCAAAATCTCTTTCGCGTCCCGCGGCTTCGGCGATCCGCCGCGCGCGGCGGCAAGGCGGGATCGCAATTTCTGCGATTAGCACTTGGGAACTGGCTTCCCTGCTAGCGCGCGGACGCATTCAACGTTATGGGACGCTGGAGTCCTCGCTCAACCTGCTGATTGAAGGAGTGGTCGTGCTACCGATCACGCCCGAGATCGCAACCTTGGCAGGCCAATTCCCGCGCGCTTACTCCGGTGATCCGGCTGACCGCATCATCGGCGGCACGGCGCTGGCGGAGGGGCTGACTTTGATCACGCACGACGAGAATATCCGACGCAGTCCGCTCTTGAAGACCGTGTGGTGACTGATGTTAGCGGATCTGCTCATTGCTGTTGTCTTGGGCGCCTCGCTCAAAATCGTCGCCTGCGTGTGGCGTGTCTTGGCTGAAGGAGCCAAGGCCGTTCGCCGCGCCGCAGACGTCGGGCGAAAGACGTCAGGAGAGAAACACACCGCTGTCGAGTACGTCGACGCCCTTCTCTTCCCAGAGAACGATCATCACTCAGCACGGGAGTTCCCTACCATTCTGGCACTAGATTGTGCGAGCGTCCTGGTCTCAGATTCGTCTCAGTCGTAATACTCCAAGCCCAGGTGCGTGATCAGTTCTTCGCCCTTCAAATGACGCAGCGTGTTCTTCAGCTTCATCAACTGGATGAACAGATCATGCTCCGGATACAAGCCCGGAGGCGTCATCGGCGACTTGAAGTAGAAGCTGAGCCACTCTTGAATTCCCAAACCACGCAGTTCGGAAGTTCGCTTCGCCAAATCGAGGAACAAGACCAGGTCGAGCACGATCGGCGCAGCGAGGATCGAGTCGCGGCACAGGAAGTCAACTTTGATCTGCATGGGATAACCGAGCCATCCGAAGATGTCGATGTTATCCCATCCCTCTTTGTTGTCACCGCGCGGCGGGTAGTAGTTGATGCGCACTTTGTGGAAGATGTTTCCGTAGAGCTCAGGATAAAGCCCCGGCTGCAAGATGTGCTCCAGCACGCCCAGCTTGGATTCCTCCTTGGTTTTAAAAGACCCGGGATCGTCCAGCACTTCGCCGTCGCGGTTGCCGAGGATGTTGGTGGAATACCAGCCACTCAGTCCCAGCAGACGCGCCTTGAACGCGGGCGCCAGAACCGTCTTCATCAAGGTCTGGCCGGTCTTGAAATCCTTGCCGCAAATGGGCGCTTCGTTCTTGCGGGAGAGTTCGAGCATCACCGGTAAATCGACGGTCAGGTTCGGCGCACCGTTGGCGAATGGGACACCTTCCATCAGCGAGGCATAGGCGTAGATCATGGAGGGCGCGATCAACTCGTCGTTGTCTTTCATCGCCTTCTCGAAGGCCTTCACCGACTGGTGCGCCTCGGTGGGTTCGATGTAGGACTCGGTCGACCCGCACCACATGGTGATAAGACGGCTGGCGCCGCTGGTCTTGCGGAAGTCGCGGATGTCGTCGCGCAACTGTTCGGCAAGATCCATTTTTGTCTTGCCTTTCTTCACGTTCGGACCGTCGATCTTCTTGACGTAGTTGTGATCGAACACGGCTGCGCGCGGAGTAATTGTGGAGAGGAACGGCTTCAACTGCTCGAGCAGGCGATAGTCGAGCACGCCGGCGTTCGACGCCGCTTCGTACATGTTGTCATTAAAGATGTCCCATCCGGTGAAGACCAGATCGTCGAGCGTGGCGAGCGGCACAAATTCTTTTACTTTGGGCGAGCGTCCATCGGTGCGTTTGCCCAGGCGGACGGTTCCCATCTGCGTGAGCGATCCGATGGGCTTAGCGAGTCCTTTGCGGATGGCCTCGACGCCGGCAACAAAGGTCGTCGCCACCGCGCCCATCCCCGGAATCATTACGCCGAGCTTGCCCTTCGCGGGCTGAATGGTGCCGGTTTCCGTCTTCGACGCGGACCGCTTTGAGGTACTGGTGCGGGCGGCCAGCTTCATCTCGCGCGTGGCACGCTCGGCGTGCGCGAGAGCAGTCTCGCGATGCTCGTGTTCACGTGCGGCTGCGGAATTTGCGAACTGCTTGCGGTGGCGGCGGCCGTCGGCATCCCACCAATCGGCCATGAAGACTCCTGGGCGTTTCTGATACATTGGCTTCCCTTCTGGTGGCGGTGGCTGGTCACCGCCACCGCGACTGAAAATCATCTCACTTCGAGCGGGAGTTTGGCAAATCGTGGCGGCCGAATGTGCAGGAAAGCGGTTTGACCGGGGCAACCGGAGGTGGAAAAACGTCGACCGTGATTAATTGTCGCTATCGCGAAAAAAGCGAAGTCGTCATCAATAAAATCACACAGGTCAGAAAAAGGTTGGCCCATTCAAAGCAGGCCGGCCGCTTCCGCCCCCAGGTGGCTACCGCGGGCATCACGATCAACACCAAAACGATGCAGACGGCTAGGAACCTATCGGACCCGTCGTAGCCCTTCCAGTGTGGCGCAGGGTCGCTCTAAAGACGTCCAAGGAAACCGCAGCGGCGAGGAACTCGGCAACCGGAGCCAACATCATTGGAGCATCAGGTATTGCGTCTGTTCCATGGCAGTTAGCCTCGTCCAAAATTATCCTCCCGTGCAACAGGGCTTCTGATCGCGATCCACGTAGCGTTACTGAAGTTACAGATGCGAGCTGATCACGTGCATAGATTTTTTGCGTTGGACTGTTGCACCGGTTGTGTTGCATAGTGGAATCACTTCGCAACCGGCTCTGCAGCCCGTCCCGCGAAGCTGCTGTTTGCGTGCCAGCCGTGTTTGCGGCATGCAATTCTTATTGACCCCGTTGATCTCCACCTCAGCCTGAGCCCACGCCATCCGGACTCGCGCCGGTAGTGTGCTCTTCAGACGAGTTCTTCCTAGCGAAGACTAAGGAGATTCCATGAAAACCATTCGCAACTACATGTATGCCGCGCTGCTCGCGGCAAGTGCTCTAAACTTCACACCCACGCTGGCTTCGGCCCAGGAGGCAGCAAAAGGCAAGTTCACGCTGACTCACGAAGCGCATTTGGGGAATGCGACACTCGCGGCCGGAGACTATGCGTTTTCCTTCGATCCCGACAATGGGACGCGCATGCTCAACATCAGCAAGCTGAGTGGGGCACGCACCGGATACATGGTGCTCGTATCCGATACGGAAGCTTCGAAACCATCGGATCAGAACCGGCTCATCCTTGAAGCTACGACCGACGGCAGCTACGTCAGCGCCATGCAACTGCCAGAATTCGGCATGACGCTGCGGTTCACGGTGCCGTCGCACGCCACGGAAAGACAGATTGCCAGGGCCGGTACCACGGCTACGGCGTCGGGCCAATAGTCTTTCTGCTTGTCCACAAAGCCGAGGGCGGATAGCGAACCTGCTCCGTCCTCGGTGTCTTTATGGACTCTGTTTTGGTGGCGGGCCCGGCCGAAAGCATTACGCCTGCTGGATTTGGGAGTTGCCTCGGACGTCGTCGCTCAAAACGATGGCTTCGGCGATTTCCTTCATCGGTTTGCGCTTCTGGCGACTCTGGCGCTGCAGGGCCAGGTAGGCTTGCTCTTCGTTGAGCCCGAGATCGCGCTGCAAAATTCCTTTCGCACGCTCGACAATCTTTCTGATCTGCAATTGTTCGGCGAGGGTGGAGTTGGCTTCTTCCAGGCGCGCCAGCTCAAGTTCAGCGCCCACGAGGAATCCGACGGTCGAGATCATGCGAATCTCGCGGCGGCGGTAGACGTGGTGCTGGCTATGCTGAAGATTGATTACGCCGACCACGCGGCCGCGGCACATCAGAGGGACGGAGAGAAAAGCTTCATAGCTGTCTTCCGGCAACTCGTTGAAGAATTGAAACCGTGGATCGTGCGCCGCGTCTTCCGGAATGGCCACCGGTTCGCGATGTTCTGCCACCCATCCGGTAATGCCTTGTCCGACGCGGAGTTTGAGGCGGTCGACGACGCCGGGATGCGGATTCTTCGACGCCCTGAGAACGAGTTCGTCGCCTTCGAGAATGTAGATGAGGCAGGAATCGCACTTGACCAGCGCGGAAGCAAAGTCAACGACGCGGGTCAAGACCTCCTGAAATCCGTCGCCCGTACCCAGACGTTCGCTGATTTCGTGGAGTACATCTACATGTGAGTCTTCAACCGATGGTAAGGATTCCATGCAGTACATTATCGATCTTGTAGAGATTATGTCTAATTCCAAATTTTGATGGGGGCGATAAAGGAATTCCTTCGTGATTGTTACCAACGTTTAACATCTTTTTCGGTGTTTGCGCATCCGATTGCGGATGGCGCAGAGAAGGACAGTACTTCCCCTCTACCGAAGACAACTGGGGGGTGTTTCTATTTCGCCGGTACCACCAGAAACCAGGTCAGCAAACCGAACAAAATGAGAGTGCCGACCAGCGAGAACAGAGCGTGTAGGGGGTGAAAATGGAAGTAGGGATTGCGATTGAGGCGGTATCGGGTCGCCAGCATAAGACCTCCTGGGCACGTACGCGGGGTACGAATGGACGTCCTGTCTACCGTATTTTCCCACTAATTCAGCCGCAGGGCTGCAGTTTTTTGCGCCCCTGTGTTACACCATTCGAATGCCTGAAAAGATTGCTCTGATTACTGGCGCATCCAGCGGCTTTGGATTGCTGACTTCGGTTGAACTGGCGAAGGCGGGATTTCGCGTGGTTGCTACCATGCGCGATCTGGGGCGGCGCGAAAGGCTTGACCAGGCGGTGGCAGCTAGCGGAGTCGCGGCGAAGACCGATTTTCGGGCGCTTGATGTCACGAAGTTCGACACGATCCCAGGCTTCGTCGACGGCGTGGTGCGCGACTACGGGCGGCTCGACGTGCTGGTGAACAATGCAGGTTTCGCGGTGGCCGGATTCGCGGAAGATATCACGCTCGAGGAGTTGCGGCTGCAGTTCGAGACGAATTTCTTCGGCGCCGTTGCTATGACCAAGGCGGCGCTGCCTACCATGCGGCGACAGCATTCCGGGCACATCATTCAGGTCTCATCGATCGCCGGGTTGCATGGGTCCGTGACCGTGAGCAGCTATTCAGCCTCGAAACATGCGCTCGAAGGATGGAGCGAATCGCTTCGTATGGAAGTGAACTCATTGGGGATCAAGGTTGTGCTGGTCGAGCCGGGAGCGTTTCAGACTGACATCTGGACGCGCGGCGCCGTGATGGGAGAGCAGGCTACGAAACAGACGTCACCGAATCTTCAGCGGAGCTTGCGGATGCGTTCGACCATCGAGAAGCTACCCAAGGCGGATCCGATCGTGGTCGCGCGGACTATTGTTGCGATTGCGCGGGATCCGGATCCCAAGCTGCGCTACCTGGTGGGGCGCGATGCCAAGATGCAGCTGGCGCTGAAACGCATTCTGCCCTGGAAGTGGCACGAGAAACTTGTGGCCAACTTCTTGAAAATCGACCAGGACGCTTAACCACAGAGCACACGGAGGACACAAAGAAACGCCTTCACCCTTCCCCTCCATGTGCTGTTTCGGCTTTACGGCTTATCCAGATCTACCGTTTTGATCGGCAAGTCCCAGTGGGCATCGAGGATTTCAAAGCGGCGCTGTTCTTCGCGTTGGAAGGTTTCCTGGTCAGGATACATTTGCTTTTGCAGGGCGGCCTCGTCGAAGGCCTCATTGGCGACGGTGGCGTTCTTGAAAACAATGGTCACGCGGAAATCCCAGCGGCCGTCTTCGGTAGTGTGGTAGCGCGGCTGGTCCATCCAGACTTTGGTGATGCGGCCCATCTCGGATTCTTTTTTCAGGACGGGGTAGTGGTTCTTCTTGAAAAGCTTGAGGAATTCGTCGGCGTGTCCCCACTTGGTTTTGTAGTAATACTCGACAACGAAGGGCTTGTCGGACGCGGATTGGGCTTGGGCGGCGACGGGCAGAGCAATGATTGCGAGCAGCAGGGTGGCCAGCACGTAGCGCATGGGAATCAAATCCTCCTTGGAGTGGGTGCTTCTGCTTTTACACCAAGGGGCGGCTCGCGGCAATAGGCTTGGGGCGAGGCGAGAGTTCCCTGACGCGACCCAGGCTGCGGTTGACAGGTAGGGGTTCTTCGACTGCGTGGCCGTTCGCATCGCGGGCGGCCACTTCGCTCAGACTGACACGCGAGAGGGGGCTGATCTGTGAACGACGAACAGGAAATCTTGCAGCTCTTTGAGGATGGAGATCGGGCTTTAATCGCCGGCGACGTGGGGGAATTGTCCCGCATCTTCGCAGACGACTATGTGCAGTACGACGAATCTGGCGACGTTTCCACCAGGGCCGAAGTGATTGAAAATATCAGGTCTGGGAATATTCGATACGTGTCGATGGCTTCGACGGGGCGGCGAATCCGAGTCTTGCGGGACGACGTAGCGATCGTGCACGGATCAGAGGACGATGTGGTCGAGCAGGGAGGGAGGCGCTTCCCTGTTCTGTATGTATACATGGATGTGGTTGTGAAGCGCGGTGGAAGGTGGCAGATCGTGGGATCGCAGTTGGCGCGGCCGTAGAGAGGGTTCGAACCGCTGCTAGAATTGCGATTTCCAATTCGAGAGAGCAGACCAGTGCCCGCGCTATTCAAATTCGCAAATCCGATTCGATTCGACAAGAAAACGAAAATCGGGCAGATCCGCGGGGTTGACCTATACGTACACTGGACCATCTTCCTCGTAGCGGCGGTGATTCTGGCTGGGGTCTTGCGGCGTCCGGGATTGACGCTTCTAGGCCTGGCCTCCTACTGGAGCATGCTTCTCATCCATGAGTTGGGACACCTGATCGCGGCCCAGCGATTGGGATGTCCCGTGTTCTCGATCGAGCTCTATCCAATTTTCGGCATCACTCGATTTGGAACACCTTGGTCTCGTCTCGATCACTGCAAGATTGCATGGGCGGGCGTGCTGGCGCAGGCCGTGGTTGCGGCTCCGCTCGTCGCGTGGGTGGCGGTTTTCGGGTACACGCGTTTTGAGAGCTTGAACATGCTCTTTGTCATTCTTGGCTTCTTCAGTCTGGGAACGGCAGTGTTGAATCTTCTTCCGACGCCACCACTCGATGGCGCCACTGCGTGGGGAATATTTCCGGCGCTGCTGGCGCAGAGGCGAAGCAGACGAACCACCCCGCCCGGATCCCGTTGAGTGAACTCAGGCGCGCTCGGTCTGGTCTGGAACTGGGCCGGGCGTCCATATGAGCAGGAGAAGCAGCGACAGCATAAAAAGAACGTTCACCATCATAGGCGGGCCAGAGAATTCGCCGAGAAGAAGCCCTCCCAAGCCGACTGTCATCGCGGTCCAGAGCCGAAAGACATCTCCAGACCTCCAACGCGTGAATGGTGTGGACTTTGATGTGCTGGGTGAGTTAGTTACGGGCTGGCCGACGAGCCTTCTCTGAAGCGTGAACCCGGAAATTGCTCCCCAGATCGCGGCCACAATCACGAACCAGTGCCGTGGTGCCAACGAGCCTTGCCATTCATGATGCCCTAAGCGGCTCACCCAAACGCAGCCCAGAACCATCAAGATACAGCCAACCTGAATGATGCGAAGGCGCATGACCGCATCCATGGGTAAAGCTCCACTGACTGCTGGATCTACTGACGGCCAACAGCCGACGGCCGAGAGCTGATGCGATTCTGCCAGTGGCTCCAGACAAAGTAAGCGATGCCCGCTACCAGCATTACGCCGATAACGGCGTCGAACTTGTGGAAATACTTTCCAAGCTCGCGCCAGTCTTCGCCCAACTTCATTCCGAGGTAGGCCAGGGCGAGGCACCAGGGCCACGATCCCAAGAATGTGTAGATGTGAAAGCGGCCGCGGGGCATGCGGGCGATTCCGGCGGGAAGCGCTATGAAGGTTCGGATCACGGGGAGCAGGCGCCCGATGAAGACAGCGAGATACCCCCAGCGGGCGAAGAAGCGATCGGACCAGTCGAGTTCGCGGCGGCCCATGAGGATCCAGCGGCCGTAGCGTTCGACCAGCGGACGTCCGCCATAGCAGCCGATTTCGTACGCGATTAGCGAACCGAGGTTGCATCCGATGGCGCCGGCCGTCGCCAGCCACAACAGTTTGAATGTCCCCTGAAAGACCAGGTATCCGCCGAACGGCATGATCAGTTCGGACGGCAGAGGAATGCAGGCCGACTCGATCGCCATGAGCAGAGCGATGCCGGTATAACCGGTGGAAGCGATGACTTGGCTGATGAAGATGAAGAGGATGGCGAGGATTTTCTCAGTCATAAAAACCAGTACTCGGTACCCAGCACTCTGTACTCAGTGAAATCCCTCCGGACTCGTGCAGAGAATGGAGAACTGGGAACTGAGAACTGCCATCCAGTGTAAAGGATGCGGCAGAATATCGGCTTAGAACGAGCCTTCCTGGGTAAAGGCGTATCCCGGTAAGGTCGCGCCTTGCGGTCCTTTCGTGACTTTTACGCGGACCGTGGGAGCGTCAGGAGCGGTGATTCCAGCGGGGCGCAGCATGGCGAACTGCGAAAAGACTTCGTTGTAAACCTTGGTGACGAGGTAATCCTGGCCATCCGCTTCGCTGCGCCAGACCTGGCCGAGTTGAATGGAACTGACTGCCATAGGAATTTTCCTGACTCTCGCTGAATTACTTCCAGACTACCGGGGTGAGAGGGACGCGTCAATTGCCAGCGAGGTTACCGAGGGCCAACGCGCGACATCGCGTTTGGCCGACTCGATCTCCGAACATCGTTGTTCGGAAGATCGCTGTTAAGATGTTGGGCCAAGGAGATGATCATGGCTCGTGGTGCAGTTCCGCGTCAGCCCGCCCGGACCGGGCGCCAGGACAAAGTTCGAGTGAAAAATGCTCATGTGGGGACGGGCGCGCTCGCCCGTCGAGGCCGAGGCAAAGTCTCGGCAGCAGCTCCCAAGGGGCGCCAGAGTGCCGCCGGGAAATCTGCTCCCACCTCCGCCCCGAAGCTAGAGGGCTACAATCCGGTCGCGCCCGAGCGCGTGGCGAAGATTCTGAAACGACTGGACCAACTCTATCCGGAGGTCAAGTGCGCACTCACGCATGCCAGCGCATGGGAACTGCTGGTGGCGACGATTCTGTCGGCGCAATCAACTGACGTGAACGTGAACCGCGTGACACCGGAGCTATTCCGCAAATATCCGACGGTCGAGGCATTTGCCGCGCTTACGCCAGAACAACTCGAGCCCGATGTGCGCTCGACCGGATTCTTCCGCAATAAATCAAAGTCGGTGGTGGGCGCGGCGAAGAAGATCGTGGCCGACTTCGGCGGGCAGGTCCCCGACGACATGGAAAAGCTGCTGACACTTCCGGGGGTCGCACGCAAGACCGCCAACGTCGTGCTGGGATCATGGTTTGGGAAGGCGGTGGGCGTGGTGGTCGATACTCATGTGCATCGCATCTCGCGGCGACTGGAGCTGACGACTCAGAACGATCCGCAGAAGATCGAGCAGGACTTAATGAAGGTCATTGCGCAGGAGAAGTGGATTCTGTTTTCGCATCAGATCATCTGGCATGGACGAAAGCTGTGCATTGCGCGCAAGCCCAAGTGCGCGGAGTGCGCACTCGAAAATCTGTGCCATGCGGGGGATAAGACCTGGAGCACGGTCGAGATGCACAAGAACGCGAAAGTCTAGGTGAGATTCGTGCCGCTGCCTGCAGAACTTCAGTCGATTGCCGGAGCCAAAGAGCTCTACGATTGGTTTGGCTATTGGCCCGATTTCCATGATGCTGAAGTCTTAAGATTCCATATCGAAGCCGGTGCGCCATCGTCCCCTGTCGTTCATACTTGGCGGATGACCAGCCGAGTGAATTCGCAAGGCTTCTATGAGCTGGCAAAGCAGTAGTCGTCGACTCCGGGCCAATTGCCTGAAACGTCGCTGTCATCCTGAGCGAAGCGAAGGACCTATGCAATGCTCCTCACCTCGCAACTGTTGTTAGCGCTGATACACCGCGCACTTTGGGCGTACAGGCATTCTTCGAGCCGCCTTCATCGATACGCCGAGGCTGGATTCGACGCACGTGATTGCAGAGTTCCTTCGCTTCGCTCAGGATGACAGAACGATTACTTAGCCAACTCATCCAGCACCGGCTGGCGCAGTCCTCGGAGGCGCGCATCTTTCGGTTCTCCCTGAGTGAAGACCACAATTTCGTTCGTTCCTTTGCGCAACCACGGGGCGGGCACATAGAGAGTCTGCTGCGGACCAAGATTCCAGAACCGGCCCAGGCCATGACCATTGATCCAGACAGATCCTTTGCCCCATCCACGCGTGTCGAGGAAGGTGTCGCCCGTGTCCCGCAAATCGAAGTGGCCTCGATAAAACGCCGGCCCGGGGGCAAACCTCTTCAGCGATTCGTGAAACTGCAGCTTCGAGAGATCGTCCATCGCGAGCGGAAAAACCTGCCAGCCTGATAGCTCTTTGCCGCCGAGAGTCACTGGGCCGTTGATTCCCTGCCGCTCGTTGCGCAACTCGGTCGTGAAATTGATGCGGCCCGTACCTTCAACGAGGATGTCGAGAGTTGAGTCCACGCCGGCCTCAATCTGCAATCGATCTTGCTTCTTGCGCCGATCGAGCGTACCGACGGGCCTGCCATTGAGGAAGATGCGAGCGTAACTGCGGAGTTCGTGAATCACTAGCTCGGCGGTCAGCGCTTCTTTAATCTTCGTGCGGTAGAGGATGTACCCGTAGGACTGGCCGAATGTTTCCATGGAGCGCGGCCTTTCAACGCTGATAGGCGCCGGCAGGTTCGACCACACGGCTGCGCTTTGTGTCAGCTCGAATTCCGGGACCTCGATCACGGGCAACGCGGCTGTCGGATCGGGAATGGCCACACCCGGGCGATGCTTGGCGATCACGTCGCGGAACGCAAAATACTTCTTCGTCAGCGCGCCCGACTCGCTGACTGGAGAGTCGTAGTCGTAGCTGGTGACGTCGGGCTCGTAGTTCTTGCGATCCCAGTTGGCGCCGTTCATGAATCCGAAACTTGTGCCGCCATGGAACATGTAGAGGTTGATCGAGTATCCCTGGCTCAGGATCCAATCGAGTTCCTGCGCCTGCTGGGTCGCGTCGGTGGTCTGATGTTTTTCGCCCCAGTGATCGAACCACCCGTCCCAGTATTCGCCGCTCATCATGGGGCGGCCCGGGCGGAACTTCTGCAGCTTGGCGAACTCTGACTCTGCTTCACCGGGACCGAAGTTCACGACGGCGTGAAGATCGGCGAGAGTTCCGGCCGGCAGTTCGTCGCCTCCATCGGCGGTGTAGAGCAGGACTTCGCCGAGACCTGCGTTTCTCAGCGCGGCAAGAATGCGCTTCATGTACTCGTGATCGTTGCCGAAGGAGCCGTACTCGTTTTCGACTTGCACGGCAATGATCGGCCCGCCGTGCGTGATCTGCAGAGGGGCGAGTTCCCTGCCGAGTCGTTGCAGCCAGCGTTCGGCTGGGGCGAGGAACTTCTCGTCGCCGCTCCGCAGCACGATGTTGGGATCGGCGAGAAGCCACGCGGGCAGACCGCCCAGATCCCACTCGGCGCAAGCGTACGGTCCTGGACGCAGGATTACGTAGAGACCTTCTTCCTGGGCGATGCGCACGAAGGCCGCGACGTCGAGCGATCCCTCGAAGTCGTAGACTCCGGGCTTGGGCTCGTGCAGGTTCCAGAACACATAAGTCGAGATGGTGTTCAGGCCCATGCCCCGCGCCTTCTTGAGACGGTCACGCCAATACTCGCGCGGAATGCGCTCGTAGTGCAGTTCGCCGGAGATGATCTGCAGAGGCTTGCCGTCGAGCGCGAAGTGATCGCCTTCGATACCGATGGAATGGGATGAGGCTGGAGTCTCCCGTGCGGGAGCGCCTGGGGAGACCGTCAGCAAGGTACAGAGAAGAAACGGAACGAGGGCGCGACGAAGCATAGAAACATTCATGGATTGCATGACCTGACGCGGACGAAGCGCTCACAGAGCACAAACCGCCTCTGCTAGACTCTCTTTTTTACCTTACCTTGAGGATTCGCGCCATGCGCCGCTGCGCACTCTTTGTTATCGTCATATTTATGACCACTGTAGTAGCCGAAACCGCCGCCCAGACCCTGCCTGCGCCGCAGGCTGTGACCGATCCAAAGCAGATTTCTTCGAAGCCGAACGCGCAGGTTGAGCCGCGCAGCCTGACCATCGAGAAGCTGTACATGACGCGGCAGGTGGGGCGGGCGACGTGGTCTCCCGATGGCAAGAGCGTCGCGTTCGTCTCGAACATGAGCGGGCGGAATAATCTGTGGCTCGTTCCGTCTGAGGGCGGTTGGCCGGTGCAGTTAACCGTAAGCGACCAGCGACAGACGGCGCCGGCGTGGTCACCGGACGGCAAATGGATCGCCTACCAGTCGGACTACGACGGCGATGAACAGTGGGACATCTTTCTTGTATCGCCGAAAACGGGCAAAGTCGTGAACCTGACGCAGACGCACGAGATCGCGGAACTGAATCCGACGTGGTCGCCGGATGGGCGTTACCTGGCGTACGAGGTGAAGCCGAAAACTTCAGCGGCGTACGAGATCGACATCTACGACATGGTGAGGCGCGAGGTGAAGCACCTCACGACGAGCACGCCCCAGGACGAGGGAAATTACGGGATCATCTGGTCGAAGGATGGGAAGTCAATCGTCTACACGCAGGAGCAGGCGAAGGGGACGGACTCGAATATCTTCATTGCCGATATAGCGACGGGAAAGCACAGTCTGCTTACGCCCCACGAGGGTGAACAACGCTACTATGCGAACGATATTGACCCTATGCCGGCCGGTGCGGACCTGAGCCAGATATTGATCACATCTAATGCCGGGAATGGATACGACAACATCGCTCTTCTCGAGTACAGCGATAAAGGAGCAACGGTCACCGGGGTCTACCGACCAGTATCGACCCGATGGCTCACAAAGGATAAGTGGGAGATTCGCGGCGGCGGGTTTTCGCCCGACGGTAAACACATCACCTTCAACGCCAACGTTGACGGGAACGATGACATCTACCTGCACGATTTGGCGACCGGAAAGTCGACGGCGCTTGCAATCCCGAAAGGCGTGAATGAGCCGGCGGGCGGGCATTCGGCGTTCAGTCCGGATGGACAGTGGCTGCTTTACAACCATAACGGGCCGACCGCTCCCGGCGATCTGTGGGTTTACAACCTCGGCACCAGCAAATCGCTGCAGATTACTCAGTCGCTCGTCGCGGGGGTGCGGTCAGAGGACATGGTCGAGCCTTACCTCGTGCACTATCCCAGCCGCGACGGTAAGTGGACAATCTCTTCTTTTCTGTATGTTCCTTTCAATATGGTGCGCAACGGGCAGAATGCGGCGATCGTGTACATTCACGGCGGTCCGACGGCGCAGAGCATGAATTCCTTCAACCGATTCGTGCAGTTCGCGGCGAATCAAGGATATATGGTGCTGGCGCCCAACTATCGCGGGTCGACCGGATACGGGAAAGAGTTTCAGCAGGCCAACCTGTTCGACATGGGCGGCGGCGATTTGCAGGACGTGCTGGCGGGCGTCGACTGGATCAAGCAGACGGGGCATCTCGACCCTAAGAAGATCGCTGTCATGGGTGGAAGCTACGGCGGATACCTGAGCATGATGGCGGTAACGAAGGCTCCGGATGTGTGGGCAGCGGGTGTGCCCATCGTCCCGTTCGTGAATTGGTTCACCGAGATTGAGAATGAAGATCCGGTGCTGCAGCAGTCGGACCTGGCGACCATGGGCGATGTGGTGAAGAACAAGGCGCTGTATGAAGATCGGTCGCCGATCAACTTCATCGATCAGATCAAGGCGCCTCTGCTGCTGCTGGCGGGGGGACATGATCCGCGGTGTCCGAAGTCAGAGACGCAGCAGGTGGTCGACGCGATCAAAAAGCGCGGAGGGACCGTGGAGGCAAAGATTTACGAGAATGAAGGGCACGGGTTCGCGCGCGTGGAACATCAGATTGACGCGTACAAGCGCGTGGCGGATTTCCTGCTGGCACATGTGGTGCCGGCGGATTGCAGTTGCTCGGTGACGGAGTAGTTGTACATACATTTTTGTACGCTTCACGATTTCATTGTTATCAATAACTTACGGCTAACTCCTTGACTCCACTGGAAGCGGGCTTCGCTGGCGAGCGATTCTAGAGCCCTTAGGCAGCGGACGACCTCCTGGCCTCCGAGGAGGTCGATTGTGGTTGCCAGGGGCATCAGCGGCTCGGCAAATGGCATCCTGGGTGGTGATCGAGGCAGGAAATCGGGGGTCGCTCCTCCGCACGCCCGGAGTATTATCAATAACTTAGCGCTAACTTCTTGACAGCACCTGAGTTACAAGGCGGCTGTCAGGGTGTCATGCCGCTTCCCAATCTTTTCAATGACTTCCCTTTAAGCGCTTACTTCGTTCGACCCGCGACGGCGCTAACAACGGCCTTGATCAATCCGGGAATCGTGAACTGCTTGGCCGCGACATCCACCGGCAGGCCGAGTTCGCGCAGCGTCGCCGACGTGACCGGGCCGATCGAGGCCATCCGAACCTCGGACAGCTGCTTGTGGCGACCCCTTCTTGTTCCGCCCAGCAATTCCACGAAATTCTTGACGGTCGAGGAACTAGTGAATGTAACCACGTGCGGCCGTTGTCTGGAATTTGTGAGGGCGGCACGCAAGCGGGTGCGGGAGGACTCGGGCACGACGGTTTCGTAGGCTTCGACGACATCGACGTGAGCTCCAGCCTTGCGGAGCTCGGTGGGGATTACGTCACGGGCAACTTTCGCGCGGACCAGAAGCACGCGCTTCCCTTTGACTTTGCTCTTCAAGCTCTTGACGACGGACTCAGCTACGTACTCTTTGGGGACGACGTCGACCTTCATCCCGCGCTTTTCGATGGCTTTCTGGGTGGCCGGACCGATGGCGGCGATGCGCAACAGGCTGAAGTCGTGCCCTTCCCTTTTCTTGCCCGAGCGCTGTTTTCCCATCCGCTCCCACATGGCTTCGACGCCATTGACGCTGGTCAGAATGAGCCAGTCGTAGGTTCCGAGGCGCTTCACAGCGGCGTCGAGTGGCTTGAAAGATTTCGGCTTGTGGATCTCGATGAAGGGGATTTCTAGAACCTCCGCGCCCCGCTTGCGCAGTTCCGTGGAGAGCGCGCCAGCTTGGTGCTTGGCACGGCCAACCAGCACGCGAACTCCGGTCAGAGGTTTCCTCATCGGGTTCACTCTGTTGCTCATGGTTGGTGTTGACGGACAGAGCCTGCCCTGAGCCTGCCGAAGGGAGTACCCGTCCCACACGGGCTCATTCGTTCTCTTTCTTCATCCCTAGCTTCTGCCGTTTCATGAGGCGAGAGACGCCGGAGATTACAGTGTCTTCGGCTTTCTCGAGGGATGTGATCACGTTGCTTTGTTCTTCTTTCGTGCGATTCTGGCTTAGCTTGAATTTGGCTTCGATCTTGTTGACCGCGATTTCAATGCCGACGATGTGGCTCAACATGCGCTGGCGGTAGGTCTCGCTCAGGCTGCCCCATTGTTCGGCATAGGCGGGTTCGAAGGTGCCGATGAGTTGGCGGAGGACGCCTTGCAGGTCCTTTGGGGACGAGAACGTGCGGGCGTTGCCGTAGACGTGCACGGCGCCGTAGTTCCAGGTGGGAACATTTTCGCGGCTGACGTAGTTCGAGGTGGAGACGTAAGCGTGGGGGCCGTGGAAGATGGTCATGCACGTGGGATTGAGCTCGAGATGACGCCAGTGCGGATTGGCTTTGGCGACGTGACCGCGGAGGATGAGATGATCCTCTTTTTGGTCAACGAACACCGGGAGGTGGGTCGCGAAGGGGGCGTCGTCCGCGGACGAGACGAGGATTGCGAACGGGTTGGCATGCATAAATGCGATAGCATCAGCATGGTCATGCACACGGAAATGCTCGGGGATATACACGTTGCTTTCTTTCGGCCCTTCGGGCTGGGCTCCTATCGCCTGACTTCTTCCACGGCTTACGCCCCTTCGGAAGCCTCAGGGCAAGTTGTGGGCTGCACTCTTTCGCCGCTCCGCGGCTTGGCCGGTGATGCCTCGCTTGGCACTCCATCTTTCTTACGGACGTGGATTAGCTTCTCTACGGCTGCTACGACTTCGCCTGATTCATCTTTCACTTCGACCTGAAACGTCGGCTCGTATTTCGGCAGCGTCCTTAGTTTGTCACGAATGTCGTCGAGTTGCGCGTCGCTGAGTCGAAATTCCGCGCGGACCGTGCCTTTCCCCGGTTTGCGGTAGCGGATGCTGGCAGCTTTATCCCAGACGATGTAGTCGCGGCCGAGGTTTGCCATCAGCATGAGCATATAGAAGGCGTCGGTCATGGCAAAGAGCGATCCACCGAAGTGAGTGCCGACGTAGTTGGCGTTCCACCAACACAGTTTCATTTCGACATCGATGGCTTTCATGTCAGGGGCGATCTGCTTAACGCGGATGCCCGCGCCTAGGAACGGCGGCCAGAAGTTGATCCAGCGGCGCAGGGCGTGCGAATTCTTCGTGCCGCCCAGAAGCTTGAGGAGGATGCTTCCGCTCATCCTGCTAACCACGCTGCGCCTAAAGGCGCCTTTCTGGTAAATGGCTGAACCGCACGCCTGAAGGCGTGCCCTGATACAAACCTTGCGCTTGGCGGCCGGGGGATCACGGTTGCGGAGGCACGGCCAGGCCGCGACCGTAGACGGCTTCGAGGATCTGGTCGCCGCCGCACTGGAGCAGGGCTGCGCCGGCATCGTTGCCAAGTTTTTCCGCGTCTTCAATCCTTCCGTCGCGGGAGTCGCGGAGGACTTTCGAGCCGTCGGGGTCGGCGACGATCGATTCCAGATGCAGTGTTCCGTTACGCATTTCCGCGAAGGCACCGATTGGGACCTGGCAGCCTCCGCCTAGGCTGTTGAGCAGGGCACGTTCGCAAGTTGTCGCGGCGCGGGCGGCGGGATCGTTCAGAAAGGTCAGCAGTTCGCGAGTCTTGGCGTCAGCTTTGCGGATCTCGATGCCTAGTGCGCCTTGGCCTGCGGCGGGGCACATGATATCCGCGGGAATGATTTGTTGGACGAGTTGCGTCTTGCCCAGGCGATTCAGTCCGGCCGAGGCGAGGATGATGGCGTCGCATTCTCCCTGCTCGAGTTTGCGCAGGCGGGTATCGACGTTGCCGCGCACGGGATGAATGTCGAGATCGGGGCGGACAGCCTTGAGTTGTGCCTGACGGCGGAGGCTCGAGGTGCCGACGCGCGCGCCTTTGGGCAATTCCTGAAAGCTCGAATAGTGGCACGAGCAGAAGGCGTCTCGCGGGTCTTGACGTTCCGTGATGGCGGCGATTTCGAATCCGGGAGGGAGTTCGGTGGGCAGATCTTTTAAGGAGTGGACGGCGAGATCGACACGTCCCGCGGCAAGGGCCTCTTCGATTTCCTTGGTAAACATCCCCTTGGTGCCGACCATGGCGAGGGCAACCTCGGTGATCTTGTCGCCGGTGGTATGAATAATTTCGATTTCGACTTCATGGCCGCGCGCGCACAAGAGCGCGGAGATGTGGTTGGCCTGCCAGAGGGCGAGTTGGGAGCCGCGGGAGCCGATGCGGAGTTTGATCGGGTGTCCGTTTTGCGAGTCGGTCATTGGGTGATCCGTTTGTGCGATGGTGGCGTCTCTTCAGGACTCGTTCCGGCTACTGCGCACACTCCGCGCTGCCGTGCCGGGCTTTCCCAGGCCGGCGCTTCGCGGCGCGGAACCGGGCGGCGTTCGGCCTCCTGTTCGTCGAAGAAGCGGACGACGACGCGGAAACTCGTTTCGGTGTCCCGAGCTTTATCGGCGTGATAGGGATCCTTCGACTGCGTCTGGCGCTTCGCTTCGCTCTCCGCCAGACTGCGCTCAGGATGACTGGACTTGAGAGTGATGCTCAGATGCGTGGAAGACTGGTAGGGCGTGGAGTTCATTGGCGCGTCCCTACTTCGTTTTTCGTTTCCGATGGCGGCGCTTCTTTATCTTTGTCGTGCAGGTTGAACAGGCGTCGCACTACGTCAACCACCGTTGTGGCTTCCGATTCTTTTGCTGCCGTCTTCAGCGTGGTGATCGGAGTGTGCATGACTTTGTTGATGATGCCGCGGGTTAGGGCTTCGACGGCCATTTCCTGTTCGGGAGTCAGTTGGCCCATACGGCCGCGAACTCGATCGATTTCTGCCTGGCGAATCGTTTCCAGATGATCTTGCAGCGACACAATTGTGGGCACTACGTCGAGCGTCTGCAGGCGGGCTTCGAAGCGCTCGACTTCGCTGGTGATGATGGCTTCGGCGAGTTCGGCTTCCTTGCGGCGGTCGGCGACGTGGCTGCTGACGGCCTGTTGCAGGTCGTCGATGTCGTAGGTAAAGATGCCGTCGAGCTTGCCCATCTCGGGGGAAACGTCGCGGGGCACGGCGATGTCGATGAAGAACATGGGCTTGTTCTTGCGGCGCGAGAGGAACTGCTCGCCGTGCTCGCGGCGGAAAATCGCGTGGGGCGAACCCGTCGAAGTGATAACGATGTCGGCGCGGTCGCAGGTGTTGTAGAGGTCATCGAACTTGATGGCCTGGCCGTTGAACCTCTGCGCCAGGCCGATGGCGCGTTCGTAGGTGCGGTTGGAGACGAAGATCGAGGCGCAGCCGTGGGCCATCAGGTGGCGGGCGGCGAGTTCGCTCATTTTGCCGGCGCCGACGATGAAGACCGTCTTCCCTTCCAGCGTCCCGAAAATCTTTTTGGCCAGCTCGACTGCGACCGAGGCGATGGACACTGACGAAGATCCAACGGCGGTCTCGCTGCGCACGCGCTTGGCGACGGCGAAGGCGCGGCTGAAGAGTTGGTCGAGTTGTCCGCGAACCGCACCGATCGGCGCGGGCGGTGGCATAGGCTTCCTTCACCTGGCCGAGGATCTGGGCTTCGCCGACGACCATCGAATCCAGGCTGGAAGCTACGCGGAACAAATGCCGCACCGCGTCTTTCTCGCGATATTCGTACAGATGCGCGTCGAGTTCATCGGCCGTGAGATGAAAGTGGTCGTGCAGGAATCCGCGCAGGTCGGCGTGAGCCGTTGGTGGTGTGGGCCACGATCTCCACGCGATTGCAGGTGGAGATGACCATGCCTTCTTCGATCCCGGGATAGGCGGTGAGCTCGCGGCAGGTGTCGGGCAGGCGCGACTCAGGGATCGCCAGGCGCTCGCGGACCTCGAGCGGCGCGCTCTTGTGATTCACGCCAATGAGCTGAAATCTCATGAGGCGGCGAACCTGTGGATCGCGGAGAAATAGTTCGCTGCCCAGGCGGCCAGCGCGGCCGCGAAGGCGAAGGTCGCCAGGAAGGCGGCGCGGCGCCCGCGCCATCCGGAGTTCCAGCGGGTGAAGACCATCACCATATAGACGGCCCACATCAGCAGCGACAGCAGAATCTTGGGATCGAGGAAGTCCATGCGGCCGTAGGTGGTAAGCGGCCACGATGGATCCGGTGATCAGGCCTAGCGTCATGAAGGGAAAGCCCAGCAGCAGCGAGCGGTAGCCGATCTGGTCGATCACTTCGAGCGCCGGGAGGAACGAAATCAGGCTCGTGGATTTCTTGGCCTTCAAGCGGCGCTCCTGCAGCAGATAGAGCAGGCTGGCGCCGAAGCTGAGCACGAGCGCGGCGTAGCCGGTGAAGATGAGGATGATGTGGGCGATGAGCCATCCCTTGTGCGAGACGAACGTGGTCAGCAGCACCGGCTGCTGATCAACTGCGCGCCACGAACGTCAGAAAGAAAACAATCGGAAAGACGACGACTCCGGGAGAAGTGGTCTGGTAGATGGCGTAGATGATGATGAAGAACGTCATCGACAGGAACGCTAGCAGAGATTCGCCGTTGTGCACCGATGCCCAGACGACCTGGCCGGAAAGGAATAGTTCGGCGAGCGAGACGAAGTGGAAGACCATGCCCAGGCTAGCGGCGTGGAGGGCGATGCGGCTGAACAGGTCACTGGTGCGGGTGAGCGCCACGAAGGCGTAGACCAGTCCGATGAAGTAGCACCCCAGTGCGAAACGCAGCCAAAGCAGAGACATAAGCCTTATAAGTTCCGGAATCCCTTGAGTCTACCCCAAATCGCGGGTCCGGTCTGTCTTCCTCTTGTACGATGTTCATTTTCTACGGCGGAAGGGGTAAGGCAAACAAAGCGGGTCACTTAAGGGTGTGATTAGGATCACAGACGACCGAATCGAGGCGCAAGGTGGTTTACGTCTGGTGCAACCGTTCTCGAATCGTGCGGACGCTTTCACCGATGGCAAGGACCGCGGTATCGATCACGAGGTGGCCGTTCTCACAAGGGTGGTATTCCGGGGAAACGACTTGGCCCAATCGGGCGGCTGCAGTCCTGAGATGTCGGCGACTCTTCCTTCCACGCGGCCTCGATGTACGCTTGGATCTGAGCACTTGACTTCAATTTCGAGGGCGCCGACCTGAGCTCGCTGAGCGACTTCGCGCCACGCTTCTCGTGTCAGCCGAATGGGATTTATCGAGTCCGCAACAACAGTTCGGCCGAGGCGGAGGTTGTCTTCCGCAATGGCATAGCCGACGCGATAACCAGCGTCGTTGATAGGTTGGATAGCCGCCGAATAACGCAAGGCTTGTTCGATGGAGTCGATGCGTAAATACACGGCCCCGATCTGACGAGCCAACTCTCTGGCGATGGTTGTTTTTCCAGTACCGGAAAGTCCGCTGAAGATAGTTAGCATAGTGCGGCTTGCACTCGGTGGCGACGGAACCACCAGGGCGATGGCCTCTTATCGCTTGCTGACAGGTGGCTTGGCGGAAGCGGCTCCGTGGGGGTTTGCCATCCCCGGAGAAATAGCTCCAGCGGTGTGGCCAGCGCCCATTGAGCCCATGTCGCCGGGGGCGAGGCAGGTGACGCGACCGCTGGAGGCGACGCGTAACTGTGATGGACAGTCTCCGCTGGTCAGCGCTGCCGACGGGCCCGATCCTTGCGACTGCACGGTGAACAACTTTCCGTCGGCGCTGCCCGCTACGCCGACGGCCATGCCGGGCATGTCGTAGGCGACGTAGAACGGATGCTTGCTCTGGCTGGCTTGCATGGCGCAGTCGCCGGCCGTCTTGGACTGGTCAGCGGTGGCCTGCACGTTGAGGCGCCCGCAATCGGTGGCGCCGGTTCCGGAATATTCCTGTAGTTTCTGTTGCACGGCATCGGGCTTCGGCGAAGACGCTGCGCTCGACGATGCGACCGGGCGTGCCGACTTCTTGGCGATCAGAAAGAAGACTGCAACCGTCAGGACAACGAGGAGAATCATCAGGATTACCCCGAAGTTTTTCATGGCATCCGTGATTGTAAATCTGAGCAGCGCGGCGCGGCGAACCAAATCCAAAAACAAAGACCCATTTCTCGCGCCAAGAACGCGCGAGAAATGGGGCACCGGCTTCAAGAGTTCCACACACAGAGGACGCTGAGGACACAGACCTCGTGCCTATGGCTTGCCGGTGAGTTGCCGGATCAAATCCACTTCTGCTTGTCGGTACGGTTTTCCGTCGGAGCGTAGGACTTCGTGGAACCACACGGGGGGCTGACTCTTAACGTAGGGATGCTGCCAGGACTCCCACGGGTAGTACGTTTGCGTCTTGCCCGCGACGAATCCCCAGTTAATGGCGCCCACGTGCTCTTGCTTGGCGATGGGGAGGATCGTGTCGAAGGTGCTCCCCACCGAGCGGGCCATGTATTCCGTACAGATGACTGGTCGATGGAACCGGCGCAACCATGCGACTTCGGCTTTGAAGTCCTCGGGCCAGCTGTAGTTGTGGAAAGTGATGATGTCGGACTCGCGCAGTTGAATGCGCTGGATCCCTTCCACTGCGCTCTCATCCTTCGACGTGTCGATCTCCCACACGCCGCTGGTCAGGGGCTGTGAGGGATTCGCCTGGCGCGCCCACTCAAACGCCTGCGGCAAAAGCGCGGTCACTCGGGCCATTTTGTCGGCGTATTTCAGCTCTGACTTTGCGTAGTCCCCGCCGCCATACGATCCGGGCTCGTTCCAGACGTCCCAGCCGAGGATGCGGTCGTCTTTGGCGAAGGCTCCCACCACTCCCTGCACGTATTCCTTCAGCCGCGGATATTGGCTGGGATCGTCGAGCGTTTTCGCGCCCGGACTCTGCACCCACCCGGAGTTGTGCACGCCGGGGATGGGCGCGTGCTGCGGGCCCAGCTTCGGCGCAGGATCCCAGCAGGAATCGAAGAGCACGAACAGAGGGCGAATGTGGTGGCGTGAGGCGATCGTCAGGAACTGGTCGATGCGCTTGCGGAAACCGGGGGCGTCCTGCTGCCACAGCAGGTCGTGGAGAAAAACGCGCATGGCGTTCATGCCCATGGCTTCGGCCCAGCCGAGTTCCCTGTCGATTTGGTCCGGATCGAAAGTGGCCTCCTGCCACATCTCTAACTCGTTGATCGCCGACTTGGGGATGTAGTTGCTGCCGACCAGCCAGGGTTGCCGCGCATACCACTCGTTGGCTTTCTGCTCGGACCAGGGCGCGGTTTGCGCGTAGCCGGAACCCGAGAAGAAGGCTACTGCGAACAGAGCGAAGGTTATGAACTTGGTTTTGAGCTGTTTCATAGTTGGAATCCGCGATCATTTATATGCTCGCGTCTCCGGAGTAATCAATGCAGGTGACGGAAATCATCGCCAGAATCCGCAGACTCGTGGTAATTTCGTGGCGCGGAATTTCGGTAACAGGAGGGATCGAGATGCGGTCTGCGGCGGTGGTTCTGGCTGTGGCTTGCCTGATGTCCCCAACTCTGGCGCAGGAAAAGAGGGGCGATGGTCCGACGAATGAGAAGGCGCAGAAGACGTACCAGGAAGGTATGGACTACCTGCACCATCGCATGACCGAACTGGCGCTCGGCAGCTTCAAGAAGGCCGATAAGCAGGATGACGGGCACTGCCTGGCCTGCCAGCAAAAAATGATCAAGTACGGGATTGAACCGCGGGAGTGGAAGACCGCCGAAACGGCCGCGGAAGAGATGGTAGCGCAGGCTCAGGGTGCGCAGAAAGTCGCGCTCGCCTGTTACCCGTTTTGGCGCGCTACTGTCGCATAAGGGGACGGAGAAGCACCAAGATGAACTGTTCACTCGCGCCCACGACGAAATGGTAAGGGCGCCGGCGGCGGTTGCGAACTTTCCCGCAGCAATCTACGCGCGGATGGACTGGTCCTGGCACAACTGAAGCAGGACGATGCGGCCAAGGCCCGCTTCGAAGAGTTCGTGAAACTTCGCCCGGAAAGTGATCCAGACCGACATTGGACGCTGCGCTATATCAGCCAGCCCGAATTGGCGCGCGCAAGATTGGCGCCGCCGTTTGCGGTCACGACCACGGATGGACAGCGGGGCTCGATGGACGATCTGACGGGGAAAGTAGTTCTGCTCGACTTCTGGGCGAGCTGGTGCGGGCCTTGCCGCGAAGCTCTGCCCCACATGAAAGAGATCGCCAAGAAATTTCAGGGACAGCCGCTGGTGCTTCTGAGCGTCAGCCTCGACAGCGATGAGAAGAAGTGGAAGGACTTCATCACAAAAAACGAAATGACATGACTGCAGTACCGCGATGGCGGCTTCACCGGTCCGATTTCCAAGATGTTTGCCGTAGAAGCGCTTCCGCATACGTTCACCATCGACGCCGATGGTGTGCTCCAGGATGAACACATCGGGGACGCGTCGATTGAAGGGAAATTGAAGACGCTCGTGAATCAGGCCAAGGAACTGCAGACGGCGGCGAAACGAGCAGAATGGCGAACGCGAGTGGCACGCGTCGCACACTTCAACCCTATTTAGTCCACGCCCAGGGTTGCCAGAGCCTCTTCGAGCCGACTTGTGTCGATGCTGAGGCGGCGGCCGTGCGTCCTTACGTCGTCGAGTTCGTCGAAGGCGCGGAAGAGACGGAGTTTGACGGCGGCATATTGCTCAGCGTCGTTCAAGGGACGGCCATGGGCTTGGCTCCAGGCAGCGCGTGTGCTGTCTGGCAGGAACACGCTGACAGCGTAAGTGAGCTTGCGGTCAGACGTTACGTCGAAGATGAACTCCGTGGCCGGGGCCTCGGGATCGTCTGCCAGCGCAGCACGTTGGCCGACGAAGTAATACTGGTACACGTATCCCTGAGCGCCGGTGTAGGTCTTCAGGCGGCGGACGGTCATCAGGATATTATGGGCCGGGCGGTAGGCCTTTGTCGCCCCTGCCGGCTATGCTGCCCGTTTCTGCAATGGAGTATCGCTGAGATGACTGGCCAGTTTACGAACTGCCAATGCCATCATAAAGCGAGTGGTGCCGGTCATCACCATGCTGATGCCGACAAAAGTTCCGATGACCCACAGCGAACTCGAGGGCCAGCGATTCCAGATCAGGAAGCCCAGGACCAGGGTGATGATTCCATCCAGCAGCATCCAGGGTGAGTTACCACTCTTGCGCGTGGCGAAATAAGAGACCACATCCGCGATCCCCTCGGCGAACAGAAATACTCCCAGCACGAGGGTCAAACCGGCGACGCCAGCAGCAGGACGAGCAATCAAGCTGAATCCGGCCACGAGGTAAATCAACGCGACCAGGACTTTCCAGACAATGGGGCCGACGCCTGTTGACTGAAAGGCGTGAACAAGTTGAGCAAGGCCCGCAAAGATCACCATCCACCCGATGACGAGGGCCACTCCAATGGATGAAACCATTGGCAACGCGATGGCCAGGAGACCGAAAATGATCAATATGATCGACAACACGAGCGCGGTTCCAGATGCTCTTTTCAATCCAGTTTCCAGTGGGGTCATAGTTTCCTTCCTGATTCGGCGGTCCGAATTCTCAGACATTCGCCATGTCTCGACGTATCCGCAGCGCAAGGCTCTGCGCGGAGAAATATAGGCTACGTCCGCGTGGGGAAACTGTCAAAACCTATGTCCGCCGCTGGCAACCGGCCTAACGAGCAAGATTGTTTTGCTGAGAGTGGCTTCCATTCAGTCCTTTCCTAAGCGCCGTGGCCGGCGCAATGCAGGACGCCGAGATAAGCGCTCCACGGGCCGACGGCATCACGATATTGGTGAGCCATGAGGCGGGATAGTTGATGCAGATGCGTCAGGTCATGAACGGCCCAGGTCGCGAGAAGTTCGGATAGAGTAACTGCTCCCAGAGCTGGATGCGTTCCCCGCCGGGCCAAGTCTTGCGGCTGCAAATTCAGTGCCTGCAGGGCCGCTAGATTCTCTCGGCGCAGGCGGGCGAACTCGTCCAAGAGTTGATCCAGCGACTTGCCTTGGCTCTCCCGAGCCTGTGCGAAGCGGTCAAAGGGATCGAAGGGGCGCGCTTCACCCTTTTCGAGGATGACTCGCGCACGCGGCATCCAGTCGGTGCGTTCACCAGCAATCAGATGGCCGACGATGTCGAACGCGCTCCAGCTGTCGCCGCCGTCTGAGCTGGGCCCTTCATTGGTAAGCGCCCATCGATTGGGCATTCCCCGTAATAGCGCATCCAGCGTTGCGGGAGTGCGGCTTAGCAGCGCGACCGAATCGGCGAGGCTGAATTCCTTCGAGGTTGGCATGCCAGGGTAGATGCGCAGATGGCGCTTAGGACGCAACGTTTAATGTGTCGATGCACTCCTGCCGATAGTTCTACGGCGGAGACCTCTGCATGCCGTTGCAAGGGTTCTGGATTCCGCCGGGCGCGCGCCGGCCATTCTGGCTCTTTACCAGCAAGTGCGGATTTATCAAATCCACCGGGAGTCGAAAAAAAAGGAAGAGTTGTTCCAGATCGTGACCGAGAACACGGCTGACATGATCGCTTTAGTGGATGGGAAGGGGCGGCGGCACAACAGTCCGGTTTACAAAAGAACCCTGGGTTACTCGGCGGCGGAGCTGGGGGAAACTTCCGCCTTCGAGCAAATTCATCCTGACGATCGCTTCCGGGTGCGCGACGCGGCGCGCGAGGCTCGAGAGACGGGCACAGGAAAGCGGCTGGAATATCGTATCAAGCACTAAGGACGGCAGCTGGCGGGTGCTGAGTCGGTGGCGAGCACGATCCGGGATGCCAAGGGTGCAGTGGCGAAGCTGGTGATTGTGAATCGCGACATCACCGAGCGCAAGCGGGCGGAAGAACAACTCAAGCACAACTTGTTTCACGATCCGCGCACGAACTTGTCCAAACCGAAGGCTCTTTCTCGACCGCCTAACAAAGCTCTTTTCAGCGAACGCGAGACGCAGCACGGCTCTACACGCTCCTGCTCGTGAACGTGGATCACTTCAAGGTTTTCAACGAAACCATGGGCACGACAGCGGGCGATCATGTGTTGCTGGAGCTGAGCCGCCGGCTTGCCAATCGGTTGCGGGAAGACGAAACGATGGCTCGTCGCGAGAGCAGCGGGGCGCCGTCGGAAGCTGTCCTGTTCCGGCTGGATGGAGATGAATTCGCGGTCCCAGCGACGCCCTGCGCGTGGCCAAGAGCATCCAGACCTCGGTCGCAGAGCCGTTTTTTTGTCGAGACCCGCGAAATGCGTGTGTCGGCGAGCATTGGAATTGCCTTGAGCACGACCACGCACGAACGGCCCGAGGACATTCTGAAGGAAGCGGATGTAGCGATGCGACGGGCAGAAGCACTGGGCGGCTCGCGCTGTGAAGTTCTGGACGAAGGCATGCAGACCCGAGCCGTGGGACGACTGCGGCTGGAGGCTGATCTGCGGACGGCGCTCATCGAGCGGCAGTTCCGCATCTATTACCAGCCAGTGGTGGAACTCGCGACGCGGCGCGTGGTGAGTATGGAGGCTTTGCTGCGACGGGAGGACCCCTCGCCAGTACTGATTTCTCAATACCGGTTCATCGAGGCCGCGGAGCATACGGAATACTATTATAGTGTCGATCGGCCATTGGCTGCTGCGGCAGGCGTGCCGGCAATTGCGCGATTGGGAGACCGACCGTTTCTCCGGGCAACCCGTAAATATTACGGTCAACGTATCGGCGCGGCAGTTTGCGGATGCGCGGCTGGCAAATGATATTCAGGATGCGCTGCAGCGGACGGGCGTCGACTCTTCGCGGTTCCAGCTCGAAATGACGGAGAGCGTTGCCACCGCCGACCCCAAGCTTACGGTCACCGTGCTGTCGCACCTGAGGCATATGGGAATCGGAGTCATCCTCGATGATTTCGGCACAGGGATGACGTCCCTGCGCAGGCTGAGGCAGTTTCCAGTGGAAACTTTGAAGAGCGATCGATCGCTGGTGCGAGAGATGCACGGACCGGGCCACGTCTGACATTTGTGGGGTTGATTACCACCCGGGCGCACAAAATGAACCTGAGAGTCATCGCCGAAGGCGTTGAGACCCCGCGCCAATTGGAGCGAGTGCTCGAGTTGGGATGCGAGTTCGGGCAGGGCTACTATTTCTCGCAACCGCTGGAAACGAAGGCCGTGCAGCAGTTCGTGCGGCAGCAGATCATTGCCTGTAAAAAAGAGCGGCGCGGGCGCTTCGTAGTCAAAGACAGACTGGGTGCGGGACTCAAACGCTAGCGCGCACCGTTTCCGATGGAGACGACTCTTCCGTACTCGGAGGCGCGGCTCAGCCGGTCGAACATTCGCCAGGCCTCGAGCGAAACTTTGCTGATCGCCTCTTCCCCGTCGC
Source organism: uncultured Acidobacteriaceae bacterium (assembly GCA_963710885.1). GTDB lineage: Bacteria > Acidobacteriota > Terriglobia > Terriglobales > Acidobacteriaceae > Sulfotelmatobacter. The sequence continues at coordinate 198,623 of CAVQCF010000042.1, read as the reverse complement.
GTTCATTGCGCAGAAACGCAGTCATCACACAAATCACATAGGGCCGTCCTTCGACGAAGACGACGCCGGAGTCGTTGCGCACGGCTTCCAGTTCGCCAGGTTTGTTGGCAACCTTCAAATCCGCGGGCAGATCGCGCGGGATGAAAGAGCTTTTATTCGTGCTCAGCATCTGGAAGAAATCGGCGGTCGAGTCTTTACTCAGAACCTTGCCCTGATAGATCGCGTGGAGCAGGGTCATCATTTCACGCGGGGTTGAAATGTTTTCGCGGCCTTCCTTGGCGGCTTGGAGATCCATCATTTTGCGGCGGAGGCGCGTGTGGCCAAGCCCGAGGGAGTCGAGCATGGCATTCACGTTCTGCATGCCGACCCGGTCGATGAGTACATTGGTGGCGGAATTATCGCTGACGGCGATCATCATCGTTGCCAGGTCACGCAAGGTTAGCCGTGTGACTCCCGGGGTGAGTCCGCCCATGATGTCGCTGTCGGGAACCAGATCGGACGATTGGACCGTGTACAGATCGGTAAGCTTGAGTTTCCCCTGCTGTGCCTGCAGGTAGAGGTTGGTCAGAACTGTGATCTTGATCGAACTGGCCTGGGCGAACACTTCATCTTCGTGCAGGAAGTAGTGGTCGCCGGTGGAGAGATCCTCAATCGCAACTCCCATAAGGCCGTCGAGGTGCTGATCAACTTCCTGAATCCTCGATTCCAGTTTTTGCCACAGGACTTTCTGTTTGCCGGGTGAAGGCGCGGCGGTCTGGGCGAGGCACGTAGAGAGGAAGAGTATGCAAGCGAGCAAGGGTTTCACTGGATGAGTCTCCCAAAGGCAGGGATTGTAGCAGCCGTTGTGATGAGGGCATGTCAAGTGGCTAGAAAAGCCCTTGCTCGTCCTGAACGCTAGGGTCTGTTCACAACAGCCGGCACGGAACAAACCTTGGTTCACCCTGGCTTCGTACTCTCGCAGAAGCGGATGGTGACATCCTAAACTTGAGAGCGAAGTAGAATCCCGCCAAATGGGCATCGGGAGCCGCTCGTGCATTTAATTCCGAAACTTGAGAGGTCCGTTAAGCCTGCCAGTGCCCTGAATGCCACGCTGCCGTCAGTGCGCCGAGATGGGCGCACACAGGAACATCCTTCTGAATCCTCAACTCTCGTCAGATACCACTTGTTTTGGCGGGTTGCGGTGCTCTTCGCTTCGGCGACGGTTGTTGCGTGGCGCTGGATGCTGCCACCTTTTGGCACTCGGAGCTGCTGTTGCCTTGTATCTGCACTTTTCGCGTCGCAAGACAGCCTCTAGTCATCGGCTGACGTAATATCGCGATCGCACTCTTGCGATCGCTCTCCAACGAGATATGAAGCGAATCGAAATAAGTCGGAATTTGAGCGCTATGGGAGCCAAACACACCGCGTTAGCCGCGAGAATGATGAGCGCGAAACCATTGAAATCCTGCCGTTCCATTCTTCTCCTCCGCTTTTCTTAACGGTGCTATTTGACCACAGGCAGAAAAGGCGGACTGCTCCGGTTCGGCAAGCTGCTGAGACCAGCCCACTCAAAACCCTCATGAGGGATTCTGCAGGCTGCCGCGAACTTCCATTCCTAGCTCTTGATAGAAGTCAACTGCGCGCTGCACGTCAGCGGCGTGCGCCATGGGGATGAGGCTGGTGACTTTGAACGCCATAGAATCTCGAACCCTTGCCGGGCTTCGCCCGGCGGACAGCCGAGGGCGGCTGTCCCCACATTCGTTCATTTCTAGCCGTCTATCCTTGCCTCGCGCAGCTGCTTCACTGCGGTTTCGGAGCTGACGGGGGAATAGTACACCTCTTTAAAGGTGTAGGACTTCGCCTTGGAACTGACGACGGGAAGAATTTCGATGTGCCAGTGGTAGTCGTCGTCAATGGTGCTGCCAGTAGCCGAGATTCTTCGAAGGATGGATGGCGCTGGGAGACGTGTGCAGGACGAGATGGAAGTCTTCGGTGACGGAGCGCACGCGTTGCAGAGTTCGACGCAGGAGAGCAGCCAGGTTGATGCGCAGCCCGGGCCGGTTCAATCCCGCGCGTTCGAACGAGGAGTCGTGGTAACGCGGCAGGATCCAGGTTTCGTAGGGAACGCGCGGGGCGTAGGGACAGAGAGCGAGGTAATCGCCGCGGGCCTCAATCACGCGCAAGGCCTGACGCTCCTCTTGCTGGATAATGTCGCAGAAGACGCAGCGCTCCTTGCTGACGAAGAACTCGCGTCCAGCGCGGAGTTCGTAGAGCACGCGGCGCGGAACGAACATGGTTGCCGTGATCTGTGAGGTGGGGTGGCTGAATTCCTGGCCGGCATTCTTGCCGTAGTCCTTGAACAGGCTGACATACTTGATACGCGGATCGCGCTTCAGGTCGAGGATGCGCTCGGCGGCGAGCCGGAGGAAGTGCGCGATTTCGTCATCACTGGCGCTCCAAAGATGTCGGTCATGGTTGGGGTTTTCAATCAGCACCTCATGCGCACCCACAGAGTGCATGCGGTCGTAGATTCCGTCGCCGCGGCGGTCGGGTTCGCCCTCGATGCGATAAAGGGGCCTGGGGTGCACCACTGAGCGTGCGGACCATGGTGCCCCGGGCGAGTTGGGAGACTTCGCGACCACTTGCAGACGCTGCGGAAGCATCGCAGAAACGGCACGCAGACTCGAGCCGCGATCCGCCGTCGGCCGGATCGTCGCCGGTCATAACCCACGAGCGGGTGATGGGATCCTTGCGGAGTTCCATACGGAAGGAGAACACCGGGAGAGAACCGCAGTCAACCGCGATTGTTGCAGTAATTTCCCGCCGAGCCATGTGAAATGCCGCAGAGAGTGAGCGGCGCGCTTTGTTATAATCCGCCGAAGCCCCGCCTGATCCGACGAGGAAGATGACCGAGCCGTCCACCCCGCTGATGCGGCAGTATGCCGCAGTCAAGAAAGAACATCCCACCGCGCTTTTGTTTTTTCGTCTGGGCGATTTCTACGAGCTTTTCTTTGACGACGCGATCGTTGCCGCGAAAGAGCTGCAGATCACGCTGACCTCGCGCAACAAAGAAAAAGGAATGGCTGTGCCCATGTGCGGCGTGCCGTATCACGCGGCTGAGGGATACATCGGAAAGCTGATTCGGAAGGGCTTCAAGGTGGCCATTTGCGAGCAGATGGAAGCGCCTAGCGCAGGCGAAGAAATTGGTGCGGCGCGAAGTGACGCGCGTGATGACGCCCGGGACGGCGGCGGATTCGTCTCTGGGGTCGGACGAGAATAACTTTCTGGCGGCGCTGGCACAGGTAGGAGATCGCGTGGGATTCGCGGCTCTCGACTTGTCGACGGGGGAGTTCCGGGCAACGGAGTTTTCGGGCGAGGGCGCGCTGCGGCGGGTGCAGGAAGAGTTGGAGCAGTTGCGGCCGAAGGAATTGTTGTATGGGTCGGCGGCGCCGTTGTTCGAGAGCGCGGGGGCTGCCGGCAAAGACCAGCCGAGCTTTGCTCGGCCGGACAGCCGGGGGCGGCTGTCCCCACACGGTTCGTCTCCTCAGCCTCGGGCAGCGGGAATCACCTGCACCGAGACTCCACTGGATGACTGGATCTTTGCGCCGGATCATGCTCTTCCGCTTCTCGAGAATCATTTTGGTGTGTTGTCGTTGGAAGGGTTTGGTCTGGCGGGGCGGACGGCCGCCGCCGCCGCTGCGGGGGCGATTCTTTATTACGTGCGATCGACGCAGCGTGGGTCCCTCGATCACGTGGACCGCATCGGGTGGTATGAACGGCAGAGTTGCCTGGTGCTCGACGCGGTGACTGTTCGCAATCTGGAGTTGATTGAGCCGCTGTTTGCGGGCACCGATGCGGGCGTCACCCTGTTTCGCTCGATGGATGCCGCGGTTACGCCCATGGGAAAGCGGTTGTTGCGCGCCTGGCTGCTGCGGCCGTCGCTCGATTTGGGCGAGATTCATGCGCGGCTCGATGCCGTGGAAGCGGGAGTGAAGGGAGACTGTCGCGCGCGAGGAATTGCGGCGGGCGCTCGACGGTGTGCTGGATCTGGAGCGACTGTTGAGCCGGGTCACGCTGGAGACCGCGAATCCGCGGGACGTGCTGGCACTTGCGGCGTCGCTGGGGAAGATTCCGGCCGTCAAGGCAGCACTGGCACGGCTTCCAGCGGATCGGCTGAGGGCTCTGCACGCATCTCTCGACGAACTGGGAGACGTGCGCGATCGCATCGAGAAGACAATCGTGCCCGAGCCCCCTTTGAGTTTTGCCGATGGCGGAGTGATTGCCGCGGGCGTGGATCGCGATCTGGATGAACTGCGGGAACTCTCGCGCAACAGCAAGCAGGTGCTGGCGCAGATCGAGCAACGGGAACGCGGGCGCACCGGAATTTCGTCGTTGAAGGTGAAGTTCAATTCCATCTTCGGCTACTACATTGAGGTCTCGAAACCGAACCTGCACCTGGTCCCGCAGGACTACGAGCGCAAGCAGACGCTGGTCGGGCGCCGAGCGCTTCACCACGCCGGAGTTGAAAGAGTACGAAGCTAAAATTCTCGATGCGCAGGAGAAAATCGTCGAGATTGAGCGGCGGCTTTTCACCGAACTGCGCACGGCGATTGCAGCCGAAGCCAAACGGATCCGGCAGGCTGCGTTGGCGCTGGCTGAGGTTGATTTGCTTGCGTCGCTGGCGCACGTCGCCACGCTACGCAATTATTGCCGGCCTGCCTTCGTTGAGTCCGCTGATGGCAGCGAGATCGAGATTGTCGAAGGCCGGCATCCGGTCATTGAGCAGCAGGAGAAGGCGGGCGGCAGCGAGCGCTTTGTGCCCAACGATCTTTATCTGAACGGCACGACGCACAACATCATGCTGCTGACCGGACCGAACATGGGAGGCAAGTCGACTTACCTGCGGCAGACGGCGCTGATTGTGATTCTCGCGCAAATGGGATCGTTTGTGCCGGCGCGCTCGGCGCGGCTGAGCGTGGTCGACCGCGTGTTTACGCGCATTGGGGCCAGCGACAACCTGGCACGAGGGCGATCGACGTTCATGGTCGAAATGACGGAAACGGCGGCGATTCTGCATACGGCGACGGCGCGGTCGCTCATTCTGCTGGACGAAGTAGGCCGGGGTACATCGACATACGACGGGCTGGCGATTGCATGGGCCGCCGTCGAGTATCTGCACGGGCGGGTGCGGGCGAAGACGTTGTTCGCGACGCACTATTTCGAACTCACCGAGTTAGCTGAGCAACTTTCAGGAGTCAAGAATTATCACGTCTCGGTGAAAGAGACTGGTGGCGGGATTGTATTCTTGCGGAAGGTCGAGCCTGGGGCGGCTGACCGGAGTTACGGTATCGAAGTAGCCAAGCTGGCGGGGTTACCGAATGAAGTAATCTTGCGAGCGCGAGAGGTGCTGGCTGAGCATGAGTTCGCAGAGCAGCAGGCGACTGCGCATCTTTCACCGGGGGCATCGCCTCCACCGACGCAGCTCACGATTTTTACACCGTTGTCGCAGCCCGTGCTCGAGAAGCTGCGGGAAGTGGATTTGAACCGGCTGACGCCGCTGGAAGCTCTAAATTTACTGGCGCAATTAAAGAAAGAGATTTAACCACTGGGGACACAGAGGACACGGAGGAGGTTCCTCTTCAGAACAATGACGGCGCCACGCAAGCCTCGCGGAATCGCGGACATCGGCCAGATACTGATCGTCGGCTTCGAGGGCACGGAGATGACGCCCCGTGTCAGTTCCCTGCTCACTCGGCTACAACCGGCCGGGGTCATCCTGTTTGCGCGGAACATTCAGAGTCCCGAGCAGACGTGGCGACTGCTGCGGGATTGTCAGAAGTGCGTTGCGACTCCGCTGTTTACTTGCGTTGACCTTGAGGGCGGAGGCGTTGATCGCTTTCGCGATGCGCTGGGCGCGACTCCTTCGGCGGCTGATGTTTTCGCAACCGGAGACCGACATCTTTATCGCAAACACGGGCAGATCACCGGGCAGAACTGCCGCGCTTTGGGATTTAACCTCGACTTCGCGCCGGTGCTGGATCTGGCGTTTGAAGCGTCACGGAGCGTGATGGGGTCGCGGGCGGTGTCGGCGGACCCACTCGAAGCTACGACTTACGCTGGTGAGTTTATGGCTGGGCTGCGAGACGAGAATGTTCTCGGATGTGGCAAGCACTTTCCCGGACTCGGGGAGGGCAAACTCGACAGTCATCACGAACTACCGCTGATCGAAAAACCCTTGAAGGAGTTGTGGGCCAAGGATCTGCTTCCCTATCGGACACTGCGGCGACAGTTGCCCTTGGTGATGATTTCGCACGCGGCCTATCCGCAGGTTACGCGGGATCGGATTCCGGCATCGCTCTCGACTGTTTGGATCACTGATATTCTTCGCAAGCGGATGGGCTACCGCAACTTGATCGTGTCGGATGATCTGGAAATGGGAGGAGTGCTCGCGGCGGCGCCGATCGGCGAGGCGGCCGTCGGGTTTGTGCGCGCGGGCGGCGATCTGTGCTTGCTCTGCCATCGAGAGGATTACATCCTCCAGGCCCATGAATCGTTGATCAAAGCGGCGGAGGGGAATTCGAAGTTCGCAAAGCGCGTGGCGGAGTCAGCGCGGCGCGTGGCGGCGTTCAAGAAGAAATTTGCAAAGACTCTACCTCGAGCGGCAGCGCCCTCCCTTGCTACGGTCCAGAAGCTGACACGGCGGCTATGGGAGTTCGGGGAGCAGGTGCGACTGGAGCCGTTCAGCCGCGAGGCGGACAAGCGGCGGGCGCGCCGATGAGCGACAAGGCAATGATTGTCGCCGGCGTAATGAGTGGGACTTCGGCAGACGGGATTAATGTTGCGCTGGTGCGATTCGAGATCGACAGGCGCCTCGGGTTCCTGCGCTTTCACGCTTTTCGGACATGCGGAATATTCCTACCCCGCGAAAGTGCGGGACGCAGTGCTTGACGCGATGAATGCTAAACAGGCTGGCGTGGCTGATCTCGCGCGGCTTAATTTTCTCTTGGGTGGGTTGTACGCTGACGCCGTGCTGGCCACTCAGCGGCGATTTCGCGTGAAAGCTGATCTGGTCGGCTGCCACGGGCAGACCCTCTACCATCAAGGCGAGGCGCAAGTATTTCTAGGCCGCAAGGTAGTTGCGACTTGGCAGACGGGAGAGGCTGCGTTCATTGCGGCGCGGGTAGGCGTTCCGGTCGTATCGGATTTTCGTCCATCAGACATGGCCGCGGGCGGCAAGGGAGCGCCGCTTGTTCCGTATCTCGACTATCTTCTTTTCCGCGATTCCAAGGCCGGACGCATCGTGCAGAACATTGGGGGCATCGCGAACCTCACGGCAATTCCTGCGGCCGCCTCAGCGAGTCGCGTGTTCGCGTTCGACACCGGGCCGGGCAACATGGTGATTGACGCGGTCACCGATGCGCTCTGCGGGCGGGCGTTTGATCGCGGGGGAAAGATTGCAGCCTCAGGAATGGTGCTGGAGCACGCTCTGAGGAAAATCGTGAACCGCAGTTTTTTTCGTGCAGCACCTCCAAAGACCGCGGGCCGGGAAGAATTCGGGCGCGAATTTGTGCTTGAGTTCTTGCGCACTGTGCGGACGCGCCCGCAAGGAAGACGTTGTGGCGACGGCCACCGCTCTGACCGCACGGTCGATCGTAGACGCAGTGCGGCGATTCGTTGTCAAACAATCGGGCTCGTCCACGAAAACCTCCTTTCGCGAGTTGATTCTCTCGGGAGGCGGCGCGAAAAACGCCACTCTCGTCGCTATGCTGGCGCATAGCCTCACGCCGCTGGGAATCGAGTTGCGATTCTCCGACGAGTTCGGCTTGCCTTCGGAAGCGAAAGAGGCTGTGGCGTTCGCGGTGCTCGCCTATGAAACCTGGAACCGGCGGCCTTCGAATGTGCCGTCGGCCACGGGCGCGAAACGGGCAGCGGTGCTGGGGAAGATCTCGTATGCGTAAGCCCGTCCGATGGGCGTGCGCCCTGCTCGCGTCATGGTGCGCTTCTCCCACTATTTTCTTGTTCGTCCAAGCCTGATCCCAACACGCTGGTCATGGTCATCGAGTCGAGCCCGACAAATCTCGATCCGCGTGTTGGAATCGATGCGTATTCGGAACGGATTGACAACTTGATCTTCGACGATCTGTTGTCGCGCGGGGAGGACCTGAACGTAGCTCCGGGCCTGGCGGATCGCTGGGACATTCCCGATGCGCTTACCTACATTTTTCATCTGCACAAGGGCGTTAAGTTTCACGATGGGCGTCCGCTGACGTCACGTGATGTGAAGTGGACCTTCGACTCCCTGCTGCAGGGGAAGATTCGCAGCACCAAGGCGGCGGTGTACCGTTTCGTGGATCGCGTCGAGGCCCCAGACGAATACACGGTTGTCTTTCGACATGAAGGAACCGATTTGCGACACTGCTGTGGAATCTGTCGGACGGCGCCATGGGCATTGTTCCGTACGGCAGCGGCGACGAAGTGACGCAACACCCGATCGGGTCGGGGCCATTCAAGTTCGTGAGCGCCGAGACAGACCGCGAGATCATTGTCGAACGCAACGACGATTACTGGGGCGAGAATGCCAAACTGGCGCGCGTGCGCTTTGCGGTGGTGCCAGATGAGACGACCCGGGCGCTCGAATTGCGCAAAGGCAGCGCCGATGTCGCCATCAATTCACTCACGCCCGACGACGTATATACCCTGTCGACCGATCCCGATCTGTTGGTGGAGCGCGGATCCGGAACTCGGCTAGCGTATCTGGGATTCAATCTGCGCGATCCCATTCTGAAGGATGCGCGGGTGCGGCAGGCGATTGCTTACGCACTTGACCGCGGGCCGATGATCGAGTACTTGTGGCGGGGAGAGGCACAACCGGCTCGCAGTATCTTGCCGCCGCAGAGCTGGGCTTATGACGGAGATGTGCCGGCCTACGATCACGACATCGCTAAGGCGAACCAGTTGCTGGATGCGGCGGGCTATCCGGCGGTGAACGGCGTGCGCTTCCACATCGCCATGAAGACGTCAACCGACGAGAACACGCGCCTGATGGTGGCGGTCATGCAGCAGCAGTTGCGCGAGGCGGGGATCGTACTCGACATCCGCAGCTTCGAGTTCGCCACATTTTTTTCGGATGTGCAGCATGGAGCGTTTCAGATGTATTCCCTGCGCTGGATCGGGGGCAATGAAGATCCCGACATTTTCGAATACGCATTTCACTCGGCAAAATTTCCGCCGAATGGTGCGAACCGCGGATATTATTCGAATCCCAAGATCGATGCTCTAATCGACAAAGCGCGGCGCGAAATCGATCCTAATGTGCGTAAGCCACTGTACGCTGAGGTGCAACGCATTTTGGCAGACGAGCTGCCCTACATCAATTTTTGGTACCTCGACAATGTTCTGGTGCACACGCCGCGGGTACGGAATCTGAAGATTGAATCCTGCGGGCAACTACGATTTCCTGCGCAGCGCGGAAATGGAATCCCGAAACTGAAGTGAGAACCATCCCCGCACATTTTTTTCGTTGCACGACTTCCACGAAGAGCGCATAATCGGCAAGAGCGATCTTCGCGGAGGAGCCCCGTGGGACGCGGCGCGGCAAAATACGCTTGTTCCTTCGCGATCGGCATTGGTTTACTGTGCGCTGCTCCGCTGACCGCGCAGCAGTCTGGCGACACGCCTGAAGTTCCCCCCGCAGTTCACCCTCGACATGAAAACTGCGGCGCGACTGCGGCCGCAACTCATGGCACAGAGTTCTGCGGCGTCGGGACGCTACTCCGCTGGCCGCCTTGCTTTCGAGCACCTGATCGAGCGGGTTAACGATCCATCCCACACCAAGTTCGCCTGGCAGTTGCGCATTGTCGACGATGGTCAACTCAACGCCTACTCGTCGCCCGACGGAAGCGTTTACGTGGAAAGCGGGCTGGCGAGCCTGGCGGGTTCGAGCGCTGGACTGTGGGCGGCCATCCTGTCGCATGAGATCGCGCACGTCGTGCGCCGCGACTGGGCCCGGCGATATGCCTACCAGAAATACCTGGAGAACGGCGGCGGTGCCTCCGATCGTGCTGGGCGATCCCAGTCTGCCTTCAGTCTCATGGGACACTTCGGAGAAGGCCAGTGCGGACATGGGCCGCTTCGGCCGGCAGATGGAACTCGAAGCCGACCGGGAAGGCCTCGTGACGATGGCGCATGCCGGGTACCACCCTGACTTCGTCCCCGCGCTGCATCACCTGTTGCACGCTCGAGGCATGGGAGCAAACACGGCGGTCAATTTACGCGATGCATCCGTGCTGGGAAGAGCGCGACCGACGATCTGACCCACGCGTACCTGGAAGCAAGTATCGAGTTTGCGCGCCGCTGGCCGGAGTGGTATGCCTCGCCGGGAGGAAATCCACCGGTGGTCGTATTTGCCGACGAGCCTACGGTCCGAAAGACGGCCGGGAAAGAATGGCAAGTCCAGATTCCCATGCGATGTCAGAATCTGGCGGGCGCGGTCGAGGTGGTTTTGAGCTCCGGTCCTGAGCACCGGGTGGTGGCTATTCCGGACCAACACGAATCAGAGGGCGAGGCGGATCCGAGTCTCCGGCAATTGACGGGTTGCACTTCCCCGAAGACAACCATCACATTCGTGCTTGGAGATGCGTCCCTCCGCCAGAAACCGGGCTCGCAGTGGATGGATATCGATATCTATGTTCTAGATTCGTGGGGATCAGTTCTCGCACGAGCTGAACTTCCCAAGCTGCCGCACTGATCTGTTTCCCCAGAATCCACCCACTCATTGAAGGGTGATCACCCAAGGGTGATCGCCGCGCACGTGTTACCATCAAAATTCAGCTCAAACACATGCGAATTCTTTTTATTGGCGACATTTTCGGGCGGCCGGGACGCAATATTGTCAAAGACAAGCTGCCGGGGATCGTCCGCGAGCACGCAATCAATCTCATCATCGCGAATGGGGAGAATTCCGCGGCGGGCTTTGGTATTACTCCAGCGCTTGGCCGAGGAACTCTTCGAGCTGAACATCGATGTGATCACGACCGGAAACCACGTCTGGGATAAACGCGAGATCGTCGATTATTTTCAGATGGTTGAGGGCAATGGACACGGGCCGGCGCGGCGCGTGCTGCGTCCCGCGAATTATCCCGCGGACATGCCGGGATCTGGCGTTTATGAGGGAATGAAGGGCAAGATTCCCTACGCAGTCATCAACCTGCAGGGGCGGGTATTTATGGCCTCGAACGACGATCCCTTCCGCACCGTGGACAGGCTTCTGCAGAAAATTCAGGCCAAGGTGATCCTGGTGGATATCCACGCGGAGGCGACGTCGGAAAAGATTTCGCTGGGGTGGTATCTGGACGGCCGCGTCACGGCCGTGGTCGGGACGCATACTCATGTGCCGACGGCGGACGAGCGGGTTTTGCCCAACGGAACCGCTTACGTCACCGATGTCGGCATGACCGGGCCCTACGACGGCGTGATCGGGGTGAAGAAGGAACTGGTGGTGGGCAAGTTCTTGAATGGAATGCCGGTACGGTTTGAACCCGCCACAGGTGATGCGCGTCTCTGCGCGGTCGTGATCGATTGTGATGAGGACACGGGCAAGGCCCGCACCATCGAGCGGCTGATGCTGTCGTAGCGGGTCTTTGGCCTTTTTGCTCCTAGCGGTCACGGAGAATGCAAGGCCAGGATCAACCTCCGTTCTAACCACGGTTGCGTTATCCGGCTCCCCCGCCCGAGCCGTTGAATCCGAAGGTACTAGGTCCTCTTGGCCTGTGCCCTTCCCGGGGAAAGCACGCTAGAATCACGATACATGCGGCGAACAGCCTTCAAGATAACGGGAGGACTTGTGGCGGCGGGACTTTTGGCCGCGATCCTTGGCACGCCTGCATTTGCCACGGGAAACGACGCGTCGGCCGCCCCACCCATCTCGTGCGGAAACGGCATTCCGGGTGGAGTGAACTGCATCGCTTCGAAGAAAGAACTGAAGGAAGCGCGGAACGCTTTCCGCGAGGGCGTGAAGCTGCAAGATCACCGGCAACTGGAACAAGCCTTCACGAAGTTCGACACTGCGTCTCGCTATGCACCACAGGATCTCCAGTTTCTGACGGCGCGCGAAGTGGTGAAAGCACGACTCGTGTTTGAGCACGTCCAGCGCGGCAACATTTTGATGTTGGAAGATGCGCGTGCCCGGGCTGCGGCTGAATTTAGTGCGGCTCTTGATCTCGACCCGGACAACCAGTTCGCTCGGGAACGACTGGCCGAAGCGTCCCGCCAGGCGGCGCCGGCACTGCCGCGAGCCTTGCCCGTTCGAGTCGCGGATTCCGGCGAAATTCATCTCGAACCCAAAGAGGGCCGGGCAACATTCCATTACAACGGAGAAGTTCGCGGCCTGTTCGCCGAGTTGGCCGCGGCGTACGGAGTAAACGCGCAGTTTGACGATTCGGTGCAGGCCCGGCAAGTCCGGTTCAACGTCGATGACGTGGACTTTTTCACGGCGTTGAAACTGGCTTGCCAGGTGAGCAAGACAATGTGGGCGGCACTCGACTCGCACCAGATGCTGATCGCCGCCGACAACGCCGAGAATCACAAGCAATTTGACCGCATGTCGCTACGGACTTTCATTCTGCCACCGCATTCCACGCCGCAGGAGTCAACCGACCTGGTCAACACGATGCGGAACATGTTCGACCTGAAATTCGTCAGCTCAGGACAGACCTCGGACACGGTGGAAGTGCGCGGTCCGCAGCCCATGCTGGACGCATGTTCCAAGCTGATGGAACAGCTCAGCAACGAGCGGCCGCAGGTCATGCTCGATATTCAGCGTGTATCAGATCAACCACCAGCTCACGCGCAATATTGGAGTGCACATTCCCAACACTTTCAACTTGTACAACATTCCAGCGGCCGCGCTGGCGGGCCTTGGTGGGGCAGAGTATTTCGGCATCTGATCAACCAGTTAATCGCGTCGGGCGGCATTAATCAGGCGGGCAGCACGGCTCTTTCAGGACTTTTGGCGCAACTTGGGCGGACAGGGCAATTCCATTTTCAGCCAGCCGCTGGCTACGTTCGGCGGCGGGCTCACATTTATGGGACTGAGTCTCGACCAATTGTCCGCGGCGCTTTCGCTTAACGAATCGTGGGTGCGCAGCCTGGAGAACATGAGCATGCGCGCCAGCCAAGGCACCGACGCTACCTTCCACCTCGGCACGAAGTATCCGATTCTCAATGCCAGCTACGCGCCTATTTTTAATTCGGCCGCCATTTCAGCGGTTCTGGGGAACCAGACCTACGTTCCGCCCTTCCCTTCCGTCAGCTATGAAGATCTAGGGTTGAACATGAAGGCCAAGGCGACGATCCACGGTGATGGGTCGGTCAGCCTGCAACTTGAGTTGGAAGTGCGCTCGCTCACCGGGCAATCGAGTAACGGAGTTCCGGTCATCTCGAACCGCGAATACAAGGGAAGCATCAACCTCAAAGATGGCGAACCGGCGGTGGTGGCCGGCCAGGTATCACATACCGACACACTTTCCATGAGCGGAATCCCGGGACTCGGATTAGTGCCGGGATTGAATCAGGCGATGGTGAGCAACACGAAGCAATCGGACTACGACGAGCTCATGATCGTCATCACGCCGCATGTATTGGCCAACATTGACCGGAGCGGTAGAGAAATTTGGATCAGCCAAAAGTAGCCTCGGGGCTTCCGCACTTCGGCTGCTGGCTTCCGCCCCGTAATTGCAAAAGCTCCGAGTGCTCTCGCGGATGAGTCATGCCGGAAGCCGAATGCCGAGCTATTTTCCTTGCTTCGCGGCAAAATCCACCAGCGCCTTATACACATCCGACATGCGCGGATCCAGGCTGCCGATTTTGCGTCCGTTGATGAAAAGCGTTGGAGTTCCGGTGACGTCGACGGACTTGCCCAAATTGATCGAGGCCTCGACGTGAGCTTTGGTCTCGGGCTTGAGGGCGCAGGCTGCGATCTCGGAGCCCTTGACGCCGGCACCTTCAGCGAGGGCGGTTAGCTTTTCATCGGCATTTTCGGCAGTGATGTCGGATTGAGTCTCGTAGGTCTTGGCGACAAACTTCCAGAAGGCATCGTTCGAAGCACGGCCGACGCAGTCGGCATAAGCCGCGCCTTTCGCCGCCCAGTTGTGCATCTCGAGCGGAAAGTTCTGAAACACGAACCGGGCTGTAGGCTCGGCGGCCACCAGCGCTTCAATCGCCGGCTGCGCGGCCTTGCAGGCGGGACACTGCAAATCGCCGAATTCGACGATGGTGACGGCCGCCTCTTTCGGTCCGCGTGCAGGGCCGGTGATTCCCTTCTCCAGCTTCTGTTTTGCCGGATCGAACGGGTGGGCGCCGAAGGGAATGATCTCGCCGACGAGAGCGTGCTGGCCATCCTGGGCAACGTAGAACTTGGTTAACTGCTGGCCTTGCGGAGCTCGCCAGGACGACGGTGACCTCCGCTAATTCGGGGATGGGAGAAGGCTCGAATGCCGGAGATTTTCCAGCTCAGATCGGGTTGATATCCGAATTGCTGGTGCAGAAAGGCATCAACAGTAGCTTCCGAAGGAAGGTCCGCGGTGGCGTGGGTTCCGAGTTGCGCGGCGGGCTTGGCGGGAACGGTAGCGGGAGTTGGCGTTGGTTTGGTTTGAGCTGTGGCCAGGCCGCCTGCCAACAGAAGAATAAGAATATAGACCGAGTTTAAAAGACTGCGCATTGGTTCCTTTCGCGTTTAGATGTTGGCTTTAGGAAGCGATCTATCAGGATACTTGAAAACCGTGTTTCAAGCTTCGGACTTGGCGGCGATCGGAAGACGGCGTCCATAACCGAAAGCTTTGGGAGAAATCTTCAGACCGGGCGCGGCCTGTTGCCGCTTGTACTCGGCGCGATCGACCATGCGGATGACGCGCCGCACGACTTCGATGTCGAACCCGTGATCGTATGCAATTTGCTCGGCGGGATGGGAATCCTCGACGTAGTCTTCCAGCACCGCGTCGAGAACATCATAGGGCGGCAGCGAGTCGCTGTCTTTCTGATCGGGGCGCAACTCCGCGGAAGGCGGCTTCTCCAGCGTGGCCTGCGGAATGACCGGGCGCCGCGAATTCACATATTCGCTGAGACGATAGACCAGCGTTTTCGGCACGTCGGAAATGACCGCCAGGCCGCCCACCATGTCGCCGTAAAGAGTGCAGTAGCCCACGCCGAGTTCGCTCTTGTTGCCGGTGGAGAGCACGATCGCGCCAAACTTATTGGAGAGCGCCATCAGCATCGTACCGCGGGCGCGCGACTGAATGTTTTCCTCGGTGACGTCTTCTTTCTGTCCGGCGAACACATCTTGCAGTGTCTTGCGATAGGCCTCGTAGGCAGGATTGATGGAAAGCAACTCGAAGCGGATGCCGAGATTCTTGGCCAGAGAGCGGGCATCGTCGATGGAACCTTGCGACGAATAGGGGCCGGGCATGCCGACGCCGATCACGTTTTCCGGGCCAACGGCATCGGCAGCGACCACCGCGGTGAGAGCGGAATCGATGCCGCCGCTGAGACCGATGATCGCCTTGCGAAATCCGCATTTCTGCATGTAGTCGCGCGTGCCGAGCACGAGCGCGGAATAGACGCTGGCTTCCTCGCCGGCAATCTGCTCGTGCATTTCGCCGGACAGGGTTTGCGAATCGAAGTAGATCAGGTCTTCTTCGAACGACCGGCCCTGAGCGATGACTTGCCCTTCGCGATTGAGCACCAGGCTGGAGCCGTCGAACACGAGACTGTCGTTGCCCCCGACCTGATTGACCAGCACGACCGGAACCTTGTGCTGGCGGGCGATGCTGGCCAGCATGTCGCGGCGAAGTTCGCGCTTGCCGATCCAGAACGGCGACGCGGAAATATTCAGCACGAAGTTTCCGCCGGCCTGAATCAGAGACTCCACGGGATCGACCGTATAGAGCTGCTTGCGCCAGAAGCGCTTGTCGTTCCACGCATCCTCGCAGATGGTGAGCGCCATGCGATTGCCGCAGAACGAAAACAGTTCCTGACTCTTGGCGGGAGCGAAATTGCGCATCTCGTCGAAGACATCGTAGGTGGGCAGCAACATTTTCGACTGGATGAAGGCGACCTTGCCATCCATGAGCAGGGCGGCGGAGTTCATGACGGCCTTGCCGGTGTCGGAGTGGGCGGGCGTGACCAGGCCGCAGATCACGGCGATGCCCTGGGTTTCCGCGGCAATCCGGTCGACGGTTTCACGATTTCGCGCAACGAATGAGGGGCGCTCGACCAGATCGCGCGGCGGATAGCCGCATACCGACAACTCGGGAAACAGAATCAGGCCGGCTCCGGCAGGCCTGAGCGCGGCGGGAAAAATCGATGATCTTCTGCCGCGTTGCCGGAGAAATCTCCGACCGTGGGATTGATTTGGCCCAGCGCAATCTTCACTCTTTTAGTGTAAAGCCGCGGACGAGCAAGCGCCCAGTTTCACCGTATATTCGCCTGTACAAAAGGACAGTTTAAATCGGGATGCGTCGAAATTAGCTCGCTAGAATCTTGCAAAAAGGCGTAACATTAACGATTTGGCAGTCACTTTGATACGAGGAAACCACGATGCCCCTGCAAGGACGTCCCCTGCTAGCTCGATTTTTCAACGTTGACCACACTCATCGCTAACGTTTTCTCTCTCCGTTTCATTCGCGCAATCCGCGGGCAATCATCCCTGGTCGAATTCCAGCCTCTCTCCCGACGAGCGCGCCTCGATGGTGGTCAAGGAGATGACGCTCGACGAAAAGATCAACTTGCTGCACGGGACCGGCATGGCAGGGTCTCAGTCCCGATGAGCCCCCTCGCCATCCATTCGAATGGCGGCGCGGGATATGTCCCGGGCATTCCGCGGCTGGGCATTCCCGCCATCCAGATGTCGGACGCGGCGTATGGAGTGCGGAGCAGCGGGGAGAACGGCCGCTACTCGACCGCGCTGCCCTCGGACGCTGGCGGGGCTGCGAGTTGGGATCTCGACGCGGCCTATGAATACGGAGCGCTGATTGGCCGCGAATTGCGCGCGCAGGGCTTCAACATGACGCTCGGCGGAGGCATCAATCTCACCCGCGAACCGCGCAACGGTCGCACGTTTGAATATTTGGGCGAGGATCCCGTTCTGGCGGGAAAGATGGTCGGGTCGGTGATGAAGGGGCTGCAGGCGCAGCACGTGCTTGGCGACATCAAGCACTACGCGCTCAACGATCAGGAGAGCGGACGTAATGCGGTCAACGTCAACATCGATAAGCGCGCCGCCCGCGAGAGCGACCTGCTAGCGTTTGAAATTGGACTGCAGGAATCCGACATCGCCGCCGTGATGTGCTCCTACAACCGCCTGGACGGCGACTATGCCTGCGAGAACAAATATCTGCTCACCGATGTTCTGAAGAAGGACTGGAACTTCAAGGGATTTGTGGTCTCCGACTGGGGCGGGACGCATAGCACTGAAAAAGCTTCAGCGGCGGGCCTGGATCATGAAGAACCCGGCTGGATATTCTACGGCGACGATTTGAAGAAAGCGGTGGAGTCGGGCAAAGTGCCGACGGCGGAACTGGATGACCATGTGCATCGCATCCTGCGGTCGATGTTCGCCACGGGAGTGATTGACGATCCGCCGCAGAAGAGTGTGGTCGACGTTGTAGGCGGGTTTCGATGTGGCCCAAAGAATCGCCGAGCAGAGCACTGTGCTGCTGAAGAACGATCGCGGGCAGCTCCCGCTCGATGCTTCGAAGATCCACAGCATCGCCGTGATCGGTCCGCATGCGGATGTGGGAATGATTTCCGGCGGCGGCTCAGCGCAGGTCGATCCTCCGGGCGGAAATGCGATCATGCCTCCGGGGAAAGGACAGACACATTGGCTGGAGCAGATCTGGTTCCCGACTTCGCCGCTGAAGGCGATTCGCGCAAAGGCTCCGGGAGCGACTGTTCAGTTCGCCTCTGGTGCGGACCCTGCGGCAGCTGCGGCCCTGGCCAAGAGCGCCGATGTGGCTATCGTCTTCGCCTACCAGTGGGAGAGCGAAGGGATGGATCTGGACAGCCTGGCGCTTCCAGAGCATCAGGACGAACTGATTGCCGCGGTTGCGGCGGCGAATCCGCACACGATCGTCGTTCTCGAAAGCGGCACGGCCGTGACCATGCCATGGGTTGATCAGGTCAGCGGCATCCTTGAAGCATGGTACGCAGGCAGTCGGGGCGCGGACGCAGTGGCCAACGTCATTTTTGGAGACGTGAACCCGAGCGCTAAGCTGCCGATGACCTTCCCTAAGAGCGAAGCGGACTTGCCTCATCCAACGCTAGTCAAACCGCCCAAGGTTACGGTGGACGCCGACCGGCAGGGTTGGAAGCGGATCGCTGCAGGGTTGCCAGCGTTTCCGGTCACGTATGACGAAGGCGTCAAAGTGGGATACAAGTGGTACGACGCGGAAAACAAGCCGGTGTTGTTCCCCTTCGGCTATGGCTTGTCGTACACAACCTACTCGTATTCAAATCTGAAAGTGACGCCGGGAAAGAGTCCGCGGGTGACTTTTACCGTCACCAACACAGGCAACCGCGCAGGCGCAGAAGTAGCTGAGGTATACGCCTCGCTTCCGGCCGAGGCGGGGGAACCTCCGAAACGGCTGGTGGGCTTTAGCAAGATCAAACTCAACGGCGGAGAGAGTAAGGAAGTGACGGTCGACGTCGACCCGAAAATTCTCTCCATCTTTAATGTTGAGCGCAACGGCTGGCAGTTACTATCGGGAGAGTACGGATTCATGGTGGGAGGCTCATCGCAGAGTCTGCCGCTGAAGGAAACGGTCACTCTGAAATAAGTCTGATCTTGTAGAACTACAGTGGCGGCGCGCAAGGGACCTAGCGAGTTTCCTTTGCCGCCGCCATTACTTCAGAGATGACACTATCGATGTCCGCATCTTTTGTGCGGTGGTTCACGATGCACGCTCTCAGGCAGAACTTGCCGTGCAGAGAGGCATTGGACAGATAGACACGTCCGCGGGCGACGACGCGCTTCAGGAGCGCGAGATTAAAGTCGTTCAACTCTTCCTCAGACATGCCAATGGTTCCGCGATGGCGGAAGCACACTGCGCTCAATTCCACGGGCGCGAGCCGTTCGAGTTCAGGCGTTTGTGCGATCGCGTTCGCCAGGCGGTGAGCCTGCGCCAGATCCTTTGCGATCGACCGTCGAAAGGCATTGACACCGTGATAGCGCAACGATAGCCACAGTTTCAAAGCTCGAAACCTTCGCGATAGCTCTATGGACTCTTCGAAGAACACGAATCCCTCAATGGGATCAGCGGTGAGAGAGCGCGCGTAATCGCCGCTGTGGGAGAACGTCTGCTGCGCCGCCTCCGGAGAACGATAGAGCAGGCAGCCGCAGTCGAGCGGCTGATACAACCACTTGTGCGGGTCGAGAGAAATCGAGTCGGCTAATTCCAGGCCATTGAATTTCTCCCGTGATGCGATTGCGGCCAGAGCACCGTAGGCGCCGTCGATATGAAACCAGGCGCCGTTCCGGCGGGCGATCTCGGCAATTTGTGGAAAGGGATCGATGGCGCCAGTGCTCACCGTGCCAGCCGAAGCAACCACGGCGATGGGTGTTCTCCCAGCTGCCTTGTCCTCCAGGATGCGAGCCTCGAGTTGTGCGGGAATCATGCGGAAGGCGGGGTCGGTCGGGATCAACCGTAGATTGTCGCGTCCGATTCCCATCAGGGCGATGCTCTTGGGAATAGACATGTGAATTTCGCTGGAGGCGTAGACGACGCCGCCCGGCTCGATTCCTCTTTCATTGGCAGGTGCCCTGGTCTCTCGAGCCATGGCCAATCCCATCAGGTTCGCAGAAGAACCGCCGCCCGTGAGATGGCCGCGAAATCCGAGACAGCCGATCGCTTGCGCCAGCCAGGCCACGACGGATTGTTCGATGATCACCGCTACAGGTCCGGAGCGCCAGGCCGTCACATTTTGATTGAGGATGCTGGCGAATAAATCAGCCACCGCGCCGACGGGCTCTCCCGAGCCGAGCACGTAGCCGAAGAAGCGGCCGTTTTGCACTCGAGACAGGCGCATCACGTCCGGTAATGCGTTCAGCGCGTCCTCGCCAATTCCATCGTCGGGCATGGGAGTACGGAAGAGGCGGAGCGTCTCTTCGCCGTTTGTGGCGGGCGAGATCGCCTGTTCATCGATGTTTTCGAGATAGGAGGCGGCGAGTTGCGTGACGTGTTCGGCCAGGCGACGGAATTGACCGGAGGAAATTTCGACTGGGTTCATAGGCATGTCAGTCGCCGCCCGCAGGGAGCACCGTGTGTTTAGGCGCGGGCATGGGGGCTGAGCCCTTCTGATCCTGCCAGAGCACGCGGTTCAGGCGCGCCGCTCCGGCCGCGTCGGGACGCGAGAAATCCATTTTTTCAGAGAGCTTCGCACCCGGCGCTTCGCGTCGGTTGGTCTCGTAGATCAGGCCATTTTTCAAATTGCGGTAGTCCGCCTTATAGGCAGGTTGATCGCCGGCCCCGGAGAACAATTGACCCATCACCGGCGCGTAGGCATCGTTCTGGTTCATGGGCGGAAGGCCGAGCAGCGTCTCCATCGTATGGATCATGTTCACAGTGGTGTAGAAACGGTGCTCCACGTTGGGCTGCGCGGCTGATCCGGGAGAATACTTGCTGATGACGAATGCGATGGAGCGGTGGGCGTCGACGTGGTCGGCGCCGTCCTGCGCATCGTCTTCCAGAACGAAAATTGCAGTGTCGTCCCAATAGTCACTGTGTGAAACGGCGTCCACCACGCGACCGAGAGCGAGGTCGTTGTCGGCCACAGAGGCTGCCGGCCGCGGCAGATTGGGACGCGTGCCGCCGGTGTGATCGTCGGGCAGGTACAGCAGAACGAAGGACGGCAGCTCAAACTCCGGTCCCTCATCCGCTTCACGGGCGCGAACGTAGGCATCGAACTCATTCATGAATTCGTCGGCACGGAGTTGGTCGGGATAGTCGGTATTGAAATCCGGATACAGCGGATCAAAATGTCCGCGCAAAACTGCCTTGGTCGGCTTGACGCCGCTGAACAAAGGAACCGGCCACGGCCACGGACTGGGCCCGGCGTGTGGGTCGCCGACGTTGGGCGCAAGCATGTCGCCGTGATGAACTTCCGTTCGCGGACAGATCGTTTGTTGTCCGGAAGGAGTTCCCTGCTTGGGGCTAGCGGCTTTGACCTTCTGGTTGCACCACTCGGCGTTCACAAACTCACCATAATCACGAAAGCTGACATGGTTGCGCGCGAGATTGTCCCAGAGGAAATCCGGTGGACGGATCGTCGACGTCGGGCTGGTTGTGTTCCAGGGGGAATTCGTCGGCAACCTGACCTTGAAAATCGTAGGTGCGCTCTTTGCCGCGGTAGGCGATCGGCCATGTCTTTTCGTTGTAGTCGGACGTGATCGCAGCCGTAGACCAGAGATGTCCGTCGCCAGAGACTTCGCCGCTATCGTAGAAATTGTCCAGCACGCCGAATTGCAGGGCGAGCTTGTGCTCGTTGGGAGTGATGTCTTCGCCGTACATGGTGAGCTCGGGATCGCCGTTACCAACTTGCTTATCGCCGATCTTCAGGTCGCCGAGGATCTGGTCGTAGGTGCGGTTCTCCTTGATGACATAGATCACGTGCTTGATGGGATTTTGTCCCCCAGCGAAAGCGATCGTTCCGGGGTCGCTGTGCAGCAGGTTGTCTCGTTCGACCATCTGGGTCAGCTGCGGAAGTTTTTCGAGAGTCGATGGAATGTTCAGGCGGGAGATCGAGCCCCTGATAAGCGTGGGGATGTAGGGATGATCGTGATGCTTGGTCTCGTACGCCGTCTTGCCCATGTCCTTGTTCGCGCGCGAGCCTTCGCCTTTGGCCGTGGCGATGAGGAGGTCGTCGCCGTAAACGGCCAGAGCGCTGGGGTACCAGTCGGTGGGAATGAAACCCATTGGCTGCTGGGAGATCTGAACGTTCGAGGTGGCGACTGGCTGCGTCAAGTCGAAGACGGCAATCGCATCTAAAGAAGAGTCCGCTGCAAATAAATACTTGCCATCAGAAGAGCGCGCCAACGCCGTCGGATAAGTTCCGGCGTATTTTTGCCCGGGTGCCGTGGTGGACAAGAAGTTAGAGACTTCGGCCGACGCTGTGACGACCGCTGCCACCAGGTCGGAGTTGGAGAGAGCGACGTACAAG
Source organism: uncultured Acidobacteriaceae bacterium (assembly GCA_963710885.1). GTDB lineage: Bacteria > Acidobacteriota > Terriglobia > Terriglobales > Acidobacteriaceae > Sulfotelmatobacter. Next base: position 176,438 of record CAVQCF010000042.1, on the reverse strand, counting down.
GTTTTCTCATCTGGAGTCAGCAGCATTGCGGTGGGGTGCGAGCCGGGAGCTAGCAAGTCTTCCGGCGGGTTAAGCTTGATCCAGCGGGCGACCTTGCCGCTCGTCAGATCAAGTTCCGCCACCTGCGAGGCATTCCACAAGCTGCACCAGGCGCGGCGGCCATCACGCGTTGCCACACAGGTATACGGGAACGAAGACGGCACCAGATCGCCGGTACTGAGATCAAAGGTCTGCAGCACCTTTCCGGTCGCAGGATCGAGCAGCACAACGTTGTCCGAAAGATTGTTAGCAATCAGGAGTTTGTCTCGGCCTCCATCAGAAATCACAGCCAACCCGGCCGGGATACGGAATCGCCGTATGAGGCGGCGCCTTCAGACCGACCGCAAGTTTCTTCCCGGTTGACAGCGGCTGCAGCGCGATCGGCATGAACCGTTCAGGCGTGACCTTGCCTTCCACAAAGCTGTATACCGCGATGCCATTTCCGGTGTTGCCGGCTTTCGCGCCTGTCGGGTCCGTCAGAGAACCGACTGACGCGTACAGATGCTTGCCATCCGAACTGAAAGCCAGCCCGAGGAAATAGCTCTGGTGCGACAGTCGTCTCAGGCGCGCGTCGGGATAGTCGGCGATCTGGTTGCTCTTGAGATCGAGCACAGCGATCGACTGGTGGGCCAGCGTTTCCTGCGTGCCGTAGCCGTCGTTCAGCAACGCGGCGTAGCGGCCGTCTGGACTCAATACCATCGTCGCGGGAAAGCTGTTCGTGCTGCCAATGCGGCCGGGAGAAGGAACCGTCAGCATCTTGCTGGTGGGCAGCATGATGGGAGGGCGGTCGGCGGAAGGCGTTTGCGCAAAAACAACGGCGGTGCCCACCAGGACGAAGACGGGAAGACGGAAGATGGAACCAGTCAAGGAGCCTCCGCATGAAGAATAGTCTCGAGAAACGGTGGAGGTGATGAGCGTAATCCAATCGGGCGGGTATGGTCAAAGCTGCTGCCAAGATAATTCCGGCGAATTGATCCGGGGGGCAGCCACCCTTGCCGAGCTTCGCTCGACGGACAGCCGATGGCAGCTGTCCCCACACCTTACAGGCCTGAGGCTCGAGAGGTTGGGCGGTCGGAGACCGGGCCTTCCGAATCATCCGGATGTACGTTGTGGCGAACGTCGGCGCCTTGCACCCAGAAGATGACGTCTTCGGCGATGTTGGTGGCGTGGTCGGCCACGCGCTCCAGATTGCGGGCCACCAGCAGCGCATCGAGAGCCTGGCGCACGACTTCCGGGCGGTCGTTCATGGTCTTGACCAACTGGATGAAGGCATCGTCGCGCATGCGGTCGATGACGTTGTCCATTTCGAGGACGGCCTGCGCCAACTCGGCCTTGCCCTCAATGAATGACTCCAGCGCGCGGCGCACCATGGCGCTAACGGCCGCGCCCATGCGGGCGATATCGACCGGCAGATCGGCCGCGGGAAGCTCGACCATATCCATGACGCGCTCGGCGATGTTCACCGCCTGATCGCCCACGCGTTCGAGATCGGAATTGATCTTGGTGACGGCCAGAATGAAACGCAGGTCAACCGCCATGGGCTGCTGCATGGCGAGCAGATCGAAAGCGGCCTCATCGATTTCGCGCTCGGCGGTATTGATCAGGCTCTCGCCTTCCAGCACCATCTGGCAGCGCGTCAGGTCGCGCTCTACATAAGCCTGGCGAGCGCGATCCACCGCCTGCTCCGCGAGTCCTCCCATGCGAAGCAACCGCTGCCGCAGATCGTCGAGCCCTTGCTGAAAACGCGTACGCATTATCCGAACCTTCCTTTTCGAATCTCGCCAACGTCTGACTGCTTATCCAAATCTGCCGGTGATGTAGTCTTCCGTCTTCTTGTCCGACGGCTTGGTGAAAATCTTTTCCGTCTTGTCGAACTCAATCAACTTGCCCAGCAGGAAGAATCCGGTGAACTCGGCCACCCGCGCCGCCTGCTGCATGTTGTGAGTCACAATTACGATGGTATACCGCTCTTTGAGCTGGAAGATCAACTCTTCAATTTTTCCCGTCGAAATCGGATCCAGCGCCGAGCAGGGCTCGTCCATGAGCAGGACCTCGGGCTCGACCGCGAGAGCGCGCGCGATGCACAGGCGCTGCTGCTGGCCGCCGGAGAGGCTGGCGCCGGATTTCTTGTGGACCTGGTCCTTCACTTCGTCCCATAGCGCGGAGGAACTCGAGTGAGCGCTCGCACAATTTCGTCGAGCTTGCGGCGGTCGCGAAATCCATTCAGCTTCAGGCCCGAAGCCACGTTGTCATAAATCGACATCGTGGGAAACGGATTCGCCTTCTGAAACACCATGCCCACGCGGCGGCGGAGTTGGGTCGCCGAAGTTCCGTTGTAGGCGTCGATTTCGCCGATGCGCACCCGGCCCTCGACGCGGGCTTCCGGAATGGTCTCGTGCATCCGATTGATGCAGCGGATGAACGTCGACTTGCCGCATCCCGAGGGACCAATCAGCGCGGTGGCATGGTTCGCCGCCACCTTCAGATTGATGTCGTACAACGCCTGGCCTTTGCCGTACCAGGCATTCAGGTTCTCGACCTGGATTCCAACGCCCATAGATTATGCCGCTCCAAACGTGCCACGGCGCACGGCGATAGCGCACCGCCGCGACCGACGTGACGATGAGAATGATCAGCACGAACGCTCCCGCCCAGGCCTGACGGTGCCAGTCGTCATAGGGCGATTGGCATAGTTATAAATCTGCAGCGGCAAGCGCGGCCGTGGGCTGATCGATAGCGCAGATTCCAGAACTGATTGCCCAGAGCAGTGAACAGCAGCGGCGCCGTCTCGCCCGCCACTCGGGCGAAGGCCAGCATGACTCCGGTGATCACGCCGGAAGTCGCGGTGCGCAGGGTGATCGAAAGCGTCGTTCGCCAGCGCGGAACGCCCAGTCCATACGCCGCTTCGCGCAGCGCCTGCGGCACCAGCAGCAGCATTTCTTCGGTGGTGCGGCGTGATGGTCGGGACCATCATGATCGCCAGCGCCACGCCGCCCGCAAGCGCGGAGAAACCGCGACCGCGAACCAGGATGGCCCAAGCCACGATGCCGATCACGATCGAGGGCACTCCGTTCAGCACGTCCGCGGTGAAGCGAATCGCGCCGCCGAAGCGATTGCGTCCAAACTCGGCCAGATAAATACCGGCGCCGATGCCGAAGGGCACGCCGATGACGCTGGCGATTCCGAGGATCAACATCGATCCCGACAATCGCATTGGCCATGCCGCCGCCGGCTTCTCCCACGGGCTTCGGAGTTTGCGTCAGGAACGCCCAGTTGATCGAGCCCACGCCGCGATACACGAGGTAGCCGAAGATCGCGACCAGCGGAGCCAGCACCAGCACGACAGTCAGGATCGCCACGCCGGTCATGAGGTGATCGGTCATGCGGCGGCGCCAACTGATGCGACGCCATGCGCTGGTTGCGACGGAAGAGCTTGCGGAACAGTTCAGGCATGTCCCCTCGCAGGCTGGCCGCGGGTTACACGTCCACACCAGTAGTTGCGCCAGCGCGTTCACGATGATCGTGACCAGGAACAGCGCCAGGCCAATTTCGACCAGCGCCGAGAGATAGACGTCGCCGGTAGCCTCGCTGAACTCGTTGGCCAGCACGCTGGCCATGGTGTATCCGGGAGCGAACAAAGATTTCGCGATCTCCGGACGGTTTCCGATCACCATGGTGACCGCCATGGTTTCTCCGAGCGCGCGGCCTAATCCGAGAATGATTCCGCCGACAATTCCGGCGCGCGCGTTGCGCAACACGCCCACGCGGATCATCTCCCAGCGCGTTGCGCCCAAGGCCAGCACGCCCTCGCGCTGATGCTGCGGCACAACCATGCAGCACTTCGCGCGTGATCGAAGAAATGATGGGCATGATCATGATGGCCAGAATGATTCCGGCAGCCAGCATGCCGAATCCGTAGGGAGGGCCTTCGAACAGGCCGGTCCAGCCCAAGGTCTTCGCCAGAAAGGGCTGCGACGTATCCGCTCAAGAGGGGCACCAGGACGAAGATCGCCCACAATCCGTAAATCACGCTCGGAATCGCGGCCAGCAATTCCACGAAAAACGAGAGCGGCCCGCGCAGCGCCTTGGGACACATCTCCGTGGTGAACACGGCGACGCCGACCGCCAGAGGAACGGCGATGATGAGCGCGACCAGAGACGAAACCAGCGTCCCGTAGATAAATGGCAGAGCGCCGAACTGCTCGCTGACCGGGATCCCAATCGCTGCCACGCGAAAAACTTGAAACCAAATGCGTGCCAGGAGAGGCGCCGAGCCCGACACCAGTTCGTAGACGATGAGGACCAGCACGCCGAGCACAGCCAACGCCGCACAGCGGTCATGGCGGATTTGAAAATGCGGTCGGGAACCTCGCCGCTGGAAGCTTGCAGCAAGGGCGCTGCCCCGCGCACCGATGCGGGTGTAACTTTCGTCCCTTCAACGGGTTGCGGTCCGGGCATATCAGGCCGTGGTAAAGCTGGGTTGGCCATTCGCGCTTAACCGTAGCAGAGACGTGTTACAAAGGTGTTAAAATCGAGAAGGCTTTTTCCGCTGTCGTGGGACCATCGGTCAGCCCTGAATTCTTGAGTTGCTGCTGTCGGTAAGATCATGCACTTTGCAGTTCGCGCAGTCATTGACTCTATCCTCCCCGCTGCCAGGATACTGTTTCTTTATGTCGATTGCACCCGAGCGTCCAGCCAACTTCGTGTTCCAGCAAGACGGATCGGGCCCTGCTGCAGCTTTCGTCGGAGCAAGATGCGGAGAGCGTCCACGGCTTTCGCACCACCAGCCGGCGACTGCAAACCTTGCTCGAAGAACTTATTCCGGATCGCGACCGCAATGAAAGAAAGCTTCTGAAAATGCTGGACCGGATTCGCAAGCGGGCGGGCAAGGTGCGCGATCTCGATGTGCAACTGGCGGCTCTGCGCAGTCTGAAAGTTCCGCAGGAACCGCGCCGCAAGACGCAGCTCATGCATGGCTTGATCGAACTTCGAGTAAAACATGAGAAAAGGCTTCGGAAGATGTTGAGCAAAGAAACGATCCGGCGAGATTCAGTAAGCGCCTGAAACGGGCGTCGAGAGAAGTCGACCTTGGAAGCCAGCCGTGATCCTCTGAGCGTTGCGCGAACTATGCTGGCTCAGGGTCGTACGCCCGGCAGGCCCGGTGACGGAAGATGTGCTGCATCAGTACCGCATCGCGGTAAAGCGGGCGCGCTATGCAGCCGAGTTTGCACCGAAATCTGCCGAGGCCGCGCAATTTATCGCTCAACTGAAACGGCTGCAGGATGCGGTGGGCAATTGGCACGACTGGCTGACTCTGACCCAGACTGCCGCCAAACGACTGGGCGACGTCAATCAATCGTCGCTGGTAGCTGCGCTGCACAATGTGACGGGAGGCAAATTCCGCCAGGCGGTCGCCGCACTTTCGCTTCCCCCACGATTCAAAATGCGCCGACGCCTGTGTCCTGCTGTCGCCGGAGCAATCGCGCAAGCCTGGCACCAAGACTCCTACGATAGAGGCGCGCATCGAGACCGCCGCTTAGATTCTTCTCGCTAGCCTAAGCACTGTCGCCAAACGTCCGATGACGATCCTGGCCGCGTCCATGTAAACTGTGAGGCTTCCCCATGCCCACGTTTGCCGCGGTTGATATCGGTTCCAACTCCGTCCGGCTGAAGATTGCGCGCCTGCAAGCCGGACGCCTGCGCGCTCTCCACGAAGACCGCGAAGTCACGCGACTGGGCGAGGGCGTTTTTGGTTCCGGATTCCTTACTCCTGATTCGATGGCCGAGACGGTGAAAGTCCTGCGGCGCTTTCATCGCGCCACGCAGCAGATCGTCACCGACAGCGTGCGCGTAGTTGCGACCAGCGCTCTTGCGGGACGCGCGCAATTCGCAGGCCTTCCTGGAGTGGGTGCGGTCGGCCACGGGCTGGCGAGTGGAGATCATCTCCGGCGTGGAAGAAGCGCGGCTGATTCACCTGGGACTGGTCTCGAGCCCGCGCGTCGACCGCTCACCGACGCTGCATGATGGATCTGGGCGGCGGCAGTTGTGAACTGACCGTTACGCAAGGCGGACACATTCGCGATGCGGTAAGCCTTCCTCTCGGCGCGGTTCGTCTGACCAATGAATTCTTGCGCCACGATCCCACGCGCAAGGGCGAACTGAAACGCCTGCGCGGCTTTGTCACTCGCGAAGTCAATCGCATCACCGACCGGATCGCGAGCGCGAAGGTGAAGAATGTGATCGCGACATCGGGTACGGCGGCGGCGCTGGCGGCGGTCGCCAGCCACTTGCGGCGCGGCGCTGAGCCGGCAGCGGCTGGTCGTGTCGCGGGCGGAAATGAGCCGCATCGCCAAGCGCCTGGCGCGCCTGCCGGTGGCGGAACGCCGCAAGATTGAAGGCATCGGGCCGCGGCGAGCAGAAATTATCGTGGCCGGCGCGACGGTGTATCACGAACTGCTGGACCGTCTGCATCTCAAAGGATTCCGCTATTCGCCGCTCGGCCTGCGCGACGGAATCCTGGCGCAGATGGCCGCCGACTACGATCGCAGCACGCGTTCCGGGCGGCAGATCGAATCGGAACGCTGGGAATCGATTCTGAAAGCGGTCGACCATTACCACGTTGACCGCAAGCATGCCCTCGACGTGCGCGACGCGGCCACGCTGTTGTTCACCGGACTTGCGCTCCGCTGCATCGTCTGCCGCCGGAATATCGCGAGTGGCTCTCGGCGGCGGCGATGCTCTACGAAGTGGGCGACTACGTGAACCGAAACGGACGCCACCGCCATACGCATTACATTATTTCGAATTCCGAAATTCTGGGTTACACGCCGCAGCAGCGGCGCCTGATCGCAGCCATCGCGCGCTATCTGGGAAAATCGCGTCCCACCATGGAAGATGGCCCCATGAAGCTGGTCGATCCCGGCGATCGCGCCAACGTGCAGAAGGCGATTCTGTTGCTGCGGCTGGCGCGCGCCCTGAATCTGGGACGCAGCCGCGCCGTCGAGAAAGTGCGCGTCGGAGTGCGTTCGGCGGAAGTGAAATTGACGCTGGTTCCCGCGGCGGCGCATGGGAGTGGATCTGGAACTCTGGGCGATCGAGAAAGAGTGCGACTATTTCCGCGAAGTCTTCGGGCGGGAACTTTCCACCGCCGTGTCGTAAAGCGTGCGCAGAACCTTCGGAGTGACGCACCATTGCAGAGTGCCGGAAGTGCGCCGCATCTCCACTTTGGCCACCGCGCCCTTCTTCAGTTCGATCGAGGCTTCGCAGCCGGAATCGCTGATGACTGCTCCCAGGAACTGGCTCAGGTTCGGATTATGTCCCACCACCATAATGGCTTCCTGGCGGGCATATTTTTCCAGCAGTTTGCGGAAGTCGGCGAGCCCAGCCTCGGGGCGCAATCCCGGCATCGATCTGCAATTTGCCTTCGTAGCCCAGCTCGTTGCCCACCAGCGATGCGGTCTGGGTGCAGCGCTTCAGCGGACTGGAAACGATCGCAGTCCACCTGAACATCGAGCGCGGCCAGCGCGCGCCCGATGTAGCCGCACTGCTCGATTCCCTCTTTGTCGAGGGCGCGCTTCTCGTCCTTTTTCGGATTGGCAAAATGTTCACCCGCGCTGGCGTGGCGCAGAAAATAGAGGATCATCTGGAGGTTATCGTTCCTTTCCCGCTACCACTCTACGCTTTCGCTCGGAAGCCTGTGGCACCGGGAAGCATTGCGGGCGACTTCCCTTCCGCAACCCCGATCAGAAAATCCTGCGCGCTGAACGCCGCCGCTCCCGTCGGCGGACGGCGGTTGCGCGCGCCGTGCATCGGGCTGCCACGCCCGAATATAGGTTGCATCCTTCAGCAGGATTCGCGCCTTGCGGTTGTCGGCCAGGTAGGCGTCGAGAATTTCGTGCCGCACCCGTTCCCGCAACATTTCATCGCGCAGCGGCACCAGCACTTCCACGCGCTCGTAAAGATTGCGCGGCATCCAGTCGGCGCTGCCCATATAAATTTCTTCGTCGCCCCCGTTGGCGAAATAGAAAGATGCGGCTGTGCTCGAGGAAGCGGCCCACGATGCTGCGCACGCGGATGTTGTCGCTGACGCCGCGCACTCCGGGACGAAGCGCGCAAATGCCGCGCACGATCAAATCGATCTTCACTCCCGCCTGAGAAGCGCGGTACAGCGCCTGAATGACCGTCTTGTCGAGCAAGGCATTCATCTTGGCGATGATGCGAGCTTCTTTGCCCTGGCGCGCGTGCTCCGCCTCGCGTTCGATCAGCGCAATGACTTTTTCCGCCAGATCGAGCGGGCGCCACCAGCAGCGGGTCGTAGCTGGGATTCTCCGCATAGGCCGTCAGGAAACTGAAAACATCGTGCACGGCGCGCGTGATCTCCGGATTCGCGGTGAAAAGACTCAGGTCGGTATAAATCCGCGCGGTGGTCGCGTTGTAATTTCCGGTGCCGATGTGGGCATAACTACGAGTCACGCCATCAGGATCGCGACGCACCAGCAGCGAAAGCTTGCAGTGCGTCTTGAGCCCGACCAGGCCGTGGAAGACCTGCACTCCGGCATCTTCCAGATCGCGCGCCCAGCGAATGTTCGAGGCCTCATCGAAACGCGCCTTCAACTCCACCACCGCCGTCACTTCCTTGCGCGAAGCAGCGTCCATCAGAGAAGGCACAATCAGGGAATGCTCGCTAGTGCGGTATAGAGTCTGCTTGATGGAAAGAACGTTCTCATCTTCTGGCGGCCGACTCGATAAACGAAATCACCGCGTCGTACGAATCGAACGGGATGATGCAGCAGAATGTCGTGTCCGCGCAGTTCCTCGAACAAGTCCTTCGACTTCGAGGTCAAGCGCAATTCGCGCGGAGAAAACGACGCGGTACTTCAGATCGGGACGCTTCACCTGCTCGTAGACGTTGAACAGGCGCGAAAGATTGACCGGACCGTTCACCGGAAACACCTGCCACGGATCCAGCTCGAACACCGTGCGCAATCGATCAATGATTTCGGGATCGGCGTCGGCTTCAATTTCCATGCGCACGGCGTCGCCTTTGCGCCGGTTATGCAGTTCGGCGCGCACCGACTCGAGCAGGCTGCGCGCCTCTTCTTCCGCCAGATACAGATTGCTGTTGCGGGTCACGCGAAAGGGCGCCGAGGAAACGATGTCGTAGCCGTGATACATGCGGACCGCATGATGCGCGACCAGATCCGCCAGGAAAATAAAATCCGCGGTGCCCTCCGAGGGCAGGCGCACCAGCCGCGGCAAAGCCCGCGGGACCGAAACCACGCCCGTATAAGTCAGCGCCGAGCGCCGGCGGCGCCGCAACAGGAAGCCCAGGCACAACGCCTTGTTGATGACTCGGGGAAACGGATGCGCCGGGTCCACCGTCACCGGCGTCAACAGCGGGTCGAGTTCCTTCTCGCAATATTCGTCGACGAAGCGCAACGCCTCGGAGTCCAGTTCGTGCAAGCCCAGCACGCGAATTCCGTTCTCGCGAGAGCGCCGGACGCAGGCGCGCATTCCAGCAGTCGTACTGGTCGTCGACGAATTCGTGGGTCAGCTTGTTCAGCACATCGCGTTTTTCGGTCAGCGTCAGGCCGTCGGGACCGGCCTCGTTGTAGCCGTCTTCAATCTGCTGCATCATGGCGGCCACGCGCACTTCGAAGAACTCATCCAGATTGCTGGCCGAGATGGAAAGAAACTTCAGCCGCTCCAGCAGCGGATTGCCCTCGTCCTCGGCCTCTTCGAGCACACGGCGGTTGAACGCGAGCCAGGAGGTGTCGCGATTGAGAAAGTACTGTGGATTGTCGAGCGAAATACGAGCCATGGCGAACGCTCTTAACGCTTGATTCCTGTGATTCGTTCTTGCCGATCCAAATCCACCCGATGCGAATCCGCGACAAACGCAGGGGAACATCAGTATAAAGCATCCCGATTGGCGCAGAGCAGCGACGTCGAGCCGATAACTGGTACCGCATGACTCTTCAAGAAATCAAAACCGGCACCCGGACAGCTTGTTCTGTCCGGGTGCCGGCATGTGTCGCACTCGTGCTACACGATAACGCAGCCTGTTTACGGCAGGTAATAACGGAACGACGTAAAGATCATGCCGTCGATTCCGTGCGGTTCGTTGGGCGTAGGAGAACCCGACCAGGCGTTGCGGGTCACGTAGGAGATACTGTGGACCAAACTGAATTCGGCCCCGGTTCACTTTCTCCTTCGAGCCGTCGTACAGCTTGAACCAGAAACCCGCTGTTCCCTCGATCAGCACGCGCGTATCGCCAGTGCAACTCGCCAGACCGCCGGGCAGGAATCCGCCCGCGCCCGGGCCAGTCTCGGTGTAGCAGCCGGTGTTGCTGAAGATGCGGCGATCCGTAGCCGACGTACTTGCTCGGTCACCGGATCGTAGTCAGCCGCGCGGCTGGCGTACTCCGCACCGGCGTTCAGATAGACATCCATCTTCGGACCGTGCCACTCGAGAGTGGCCAGTCCCTGAAAGCTCTTGATCAGATCAAGCGTCCCGTTGGCATGGACCGAGGCGTCGGACAGACCGCCGCTCCGTAGCGGCCCACTCCGCTGCCGCCGAAGACCATGCAATCCGAAGTCGACGTCGCTTCTTGGCGAACGACCAGCGGGCATTGGCGCCGATGCCGCCGCCATTCTTGGAGCTGTTGAACGCGCCCGACGCATTGGCGGCCGGGTCGTACCGGTACCGCAGAGAGCTGGTCGAGGCGACGTCTTCGCAGGGAAAGATCCGGTCGCGGAAGCGGCTATAGACGCCGAAGATTTCGTAGTGCCCGAAACCAGGTTCGAAAGCCAGCTTCGCGATAATGTCGGGCGAGGGATTGAAGGAGTAGTTGGCTGCATTGGTGCAAGTGGTCACGGGTGAGCCGGCGCTGTTATTGGCTGTCGTGCAAGTGGTGATAGCGCCGTTGTAAACGCCGCCGTTCGCCCCGGCCGAGCCGATCAGGAAATTGGAGGCGTTGTTGTGGGTGGTGACCGTGGCCTGCGAGTTTTCCATCGAAACCGCGAACCAGACCTTGTTGTCCGAAGTTCTTCGACCACGCGCAGGCCATACTGCCGCGCCCAACTGAAGCCCGACGGTGTACTGCCGGATCGATGGTCATCGGCATCGCTTCGGTGCGGTTGTCCACGCCATGCTTGGTTTCGGTCACCAGGCTCCACATCTGGCCGCCGGTGACAGACCAGCCATTGTCGAACGCCGCCTGGCCCCAGGCTTGCCGCTGGCGAAGAGTGTAGCTGTTGCTTTGGTTGTTGTTCGAAGTCACGCCGGCCGAGAGGAAGTCGGCTTCGACGTAGCCGGACAGCTTCACACTCCTAAGGCGTCCCTCCGCCAGCATGGAAATTCGCGACTGGCGTCCAGAACCGAAGAACTCCGACATCGCTGCTGGCCGAAGCGCCCGGCATGGTCACAGAGTTGAAGGGAGTGTTGATGTCCGCACCCAGAGCCCGCGAGCGGCGCACAATTTCTGCCGCCAGGAAGCCGCCGGGAGTGATGGTGATCCCCTTGAAGTGAATCGCTGTCGGAGGCTCCGAAATGCTCTTCTGCGTTTCCTGCAGGCTCACGACCGTGCTGGCCATGTTGGTCTTCAGGTCGGTCACGTCGCCTTTCAGTTCGGTGACCGCCTGCTGTCCTGTGTTGGCTTGCGCCTGCAGCCGCATCCGCCTTGGTGGCGGCGTCGGTGGCGGCGGTTTGCGCCTGCTGCACAGCCTGATCCTTGTGGTGCAGTTCATCGCGCAGTTGCCTGAATCTGTTGTTGCTGCTGGGCCAGAGCCGCCTGCTGCGCGGCGATCGCGTCCTTCAGCGACTGCACATCGGCTGCGGTGATCGGCCGCAGGCTTCGTCTTCCTCGGTTTGGGCGGGGTGCTGGTTTGCCCGACCAGTCCTGTCGCCAGAAAAAGAATTGCACACACTTTCCACGCAGACTTCATTGTTCTCTCCTTTTTGGTCCTGCGATGAATGAAATTATCCCGTGACTTGCGGCGTTCTACTTGACCTGCTTGATCGCTTCTTTCACTTTGGCCACCACGTTGTCCGGCAACGGCGCATAGGACAGCGCGGAGGTCATCTTCTGGCCGTCCGTGACCATCCAACTCAGAAAGTCGGCCAGAATCTTGCCCTTGGCCGCGTCCTTGGACTGGGCCGGAATCAGCAGCCAGGTAAAGCTGGAAATCGGATAGGCATCCTTGCCCGGAGCATTGGTAATCGAAACCCGGAAATCCGCCGGCATCTTCGGAGCCGAAGCGGCCGCCGCCGTTACGCTTTCCAGCGACGCTTTGACGAAAGCGCCTGCTGAATTTCGCACGCTGCCGTAAGGAATGTTGTTCTGCACGGCATAGATCAGTTCGACGTATCCGATCGAGCCCGGCATCTGGCGGATCAATCCGGCCACGCCCTCGTTGCGCTTTCCGCCCCATCCCAATCGGCCATTTCACCGAGGTGTCGCTGCCCACCTGGCTCTTCCAGTCCGGGCTGACCTTGGAGAGGTAGTCGGTCCAGATGAAAGTGGTGCCGCTGCCGTCGGAACGATGCACGACGATGATGTCCTTGTCGGGGAAATTCACTCCTGGATTCGCCGAGGTGATCGCCTTGTCATTCCATTTGGAGATCTTGCCCAGGAAAATTCCCGCCAGCGCTTCCGGCGTGAACTTCACTTCCCCGGTGACGCCGGGAATGTTGTAGGCCGGCACGACCGCGCCCAGCACGGTCGGAATATTCAGAATCTTTCGTCTTGGCTTCCTGCAACTGCTTGTCGGTCATGGGCATATCGCTGGCGCCGAAATCGACGGTGCCCGCAGTCACCTGGCGAATTCCGCCGCCGCTGCCGATCGGCTGATAGTTGATCTGTACGTCGGAATGCATCTTGTGGTACTCGCTGAACCACTTCGAGTACATCGGGATTGGGAAACGTGGCGCCGGCTCCATTCGAGCGTGGTCTGCCCAAGTACCGGCAAGGCCAGAAGGACACACACCAACGAGCACGATTTTGCGCATCACCAGAGATTCCTCCTTGGGATTTAATATGTCCCCGTTCTATCGGCGCTGTGTTACAGGATGGTTACAAACGGGTGAATTTCTGATGAATGGGCCGGGGATGAGATTGCCTCAAGCTGAGAAAGGAGAAAAGCGTTTGGATACTGACGACTTGCGCTCGCGGCTAATGTGTTGATTGCAGATGCGCGATCTCCCGCGGAAACAGCGTGTTCGCAGGAAATTCGCTCTGCAATCCGATCAGCAACTGCAGCGCTTGGGCTTTGTTCTTCTCCCGCACGTATGCAATCGACAGCAGGATCCGCGCGAAGGGAGCGAGATAGTGTCCATGCTCGGCGGTGGTTTGCAGGTCGGCGATCCCACCTTGCTTGTCGGCGGGCAGGCCGCCCATGCGAAGGATCCAGCGTACCGGGGCCGCCATGCTCCCGATAATGTATTTGCTGAAACCCGTCGCCAGCAGCGCGTCGTAGCAATCAGGACAGACCGCGAGCAACTCCTGCGCCGAGGCGGCAGCTTGCTTGGTGTAATGCAGAGAGGCCACATTGCGTTTTTCAATCAGCGCCGCGTAGTCGGCTTGCAGTCCCAAGGATAAGGTCTGGGCAAAGAGCGCGTCGCGATCTTTCGGGTCCTTCGGCCAATCGAGCATGGGAAAGACTCTCGGCGCGCCCAATCGCAGCCATGAAGTGTTGGCGTAGTGGCGGGATCAGGGGTCAACTTCGGACGCCCGACGAAAGCCTCGTCATTCTCATAGAACTGAGCCTCCAAAACGCCCAGGCGGTTGAATTCCGAAAACAGAAAGCCTGCCGCTTCGCTGACCGGGCCCATCGGGTCATCGGGATGCAGTTGTTGCCACGTTGCAAAATCTCTTTGAGCGCCGACAAAGTCGAGATTGTAGAGCCCGGAAAATCCGCGGTCGAGGGGAGAGACCACGGCACGTTGGGGCAGGTCCCCGGCTGTTGCGGTCAAGCACAGAGCGCAACAGACCGTCAGGACTGCTACTATTCTCCACGCTCGTGCATCTAAGTCTTTTGGCCTGTTCGTCTTGTGTATGTGGTCTATTATCGTCGTTCGTCTGAGCTGGATTGCAATTCACTTTTCTCAAGGCCGCCAATAATTTGATGACGACTCTCGAAGCCGCGGTAGTCTCGCCTTGTAATCAGTTTGTCAATTCCAGTAACAGTATTCCGAGCTCTGAGGACCAACCGTTCATGAGTGACTCCGCCACACGCTATGCTCCCGGCTGGCCCGGGATTCCCCCGCGCTGGACCTCGAGCGCCAAAATGGGCGTCGGCACTGCCCTCAACCAGCACAGCAAAGTCTGGTTCACTCTGAGTCACGGCATTCTCAACGAAGTCTATTTTCCGCGCGTCGACCAAGCATGTACGCGCGACATGGGATTCATCGTCACCAACGGCCACGATTTTTTCTCCGAGGAGAAGCGGCACTGCACCTTTGAGAATCGGCCGTTCGAGTCGGGCATTCCCGCGTATGAGTTGACCAACACCGCAGATCAGTGGGCGCTATCGCATCCACAAGGAAGTTCTGACCGACCCGTACCGCAACGTCGTTCTGCAGAAGGTTCGTTTCGAGCCGTTGCAAGGAAAGCTTCCCGACTACCACCTCTACGCTTTGCTTTCGCCGCACCTGGCGAACTGCGGATACGGCAATACGGGCTGGATCGGCGACTACAAGGGCTACGCCATGTTTTTTGCCCAGCGCGACGGGGTCACGCTGTCGCTTCGCGTCCTCGGCGCCATGGAAAAAACGTCGGTGGGATTCGTGGGGGCCTCCGATGGCTGGCAGGATCTTTCGCAACATTTTCAGATGGAATGGGAATACACGCGGGCGGAAAACGGCAACATTGCATTCACTGGCGAGATCGATCTGGCAGCCTGCAACGGTGAGTTCGTTCTGGCCCTCGGCTTCGGTGCAATTTGGACTGAGGCCGGACAGCAGGCGCGATCCACGCTCTTCGAGGACTACGCCGAAACGCGGCAGCATTACGTCGCACAGTGGCGACACTGGCAAACTACGCTACTCAAGCTCGATGAGCCATTGCGACAGAATGATCTATACCGAGCATCGACTGCCGTGATGCGAACCCACGAGTCGAAGGATTTTCTCGGCGGGATTATCGCCAGCCTTTCGATTCCGTGGGGATTCAACAAGGGCGATGAAGATCTCGGCGGCTACCATCTGGTGTGGCCGCGCGACCTGGTCGAAACCGCCGGAGCGCTGCTGGCCGCCGGAGCGGTCACGGATGCGATACGCGTCCTACGCTACCTCGAAACCACGCAGGAAGCCGCGGGCAACTGGGCGCAGAACCTTTGGCTCGACGGACGTCCCTACTGGGGCGGCATCCAGATGGACGAGACTGCGTTCCCCATCCTGCTGCTCGATCTGCTGCGCCGCGAAGCAACCGAAGGCTCTGGGTAAACTCGAGCGATGGTGGCCGATGGTGCGCAACGCGGTCAGCTTTATTCTTCGCAACGGTCCGGTGACGCAACAGGATCGCTGGGAAGAAGACGCCGGCTACTCGCCATTCACGCTGGCTGCCGAAATTTCGGCGCTGCTGGCCGGCGCCGATATCGCTGACCTGACTGGGCATAGCGAACAGGCCCCCATCATGCGCGATGCGGCCGACGCCTGGAACGACAACATCGAGCGCTGGGTCTACGCGACAGGCGGGCGATCTGGCGCAGCAACTCGGGATTGAAGGCTACTACGTGCGCATCGCCCCGCCGGACACAGACGGCGCCGCATCGCCCACGCAAGGCTTTGTTCCCATCAAGAACCGTCCACCGGGTCAGGATGGCGAGCGCGCCTATCACATCATCAGCCCCGACGCGCTGGCACTGGTGCGCTTTGGCCTGCGCGCCGCCGATGATCCCCGCATTCTGAACACGCTGCGCGCAATTGACGCTCTGCTGGCGGTTGAACTGCCGCAGGGTCCCTGCTGGTATCGCTACAACGGCGACGGCTACGGCGAACACAAAGACGGCTCGGCTTTCGACGGAACGGGCATCGGCCGCCCCTGGCCCTTGCTCGCCGGCGAGCGCGCGCACTACGCGCTCGCCGGGGGACATCGCGATGAAGCCGAGGCACTGCTCACGGTGATCGAAAACTCCACCGCCGGGGCAAGCCGACTGCTTCCCGAACAGGTCTGGGATGCAGCTGACATTCCTGCGCTCGAGCTTTTCCGCGGCAAGCCCACCGGCTCAGCGTGTCCGCTGGTTTGGGCGCACTCTGAGTACGTCAAGCTGCGTCGCTCGATTCGCGACGGCAAGATTTTCGACCAGCCTCCACAAACGGTGAAGCGCTATTTAGTCGATAAACACGTGCGGCAAATCTTCGGCTGGAGATTTAATAACAAAACGCGTAGCGTGCCGCGGAACAAGACTCTACGCATTGTGCTTCTTACACCCGGCCGTGTGCATTGGAGCGTTGACGGTTGGCAGACGGCACACGACACTGAGGCGCGCGACAGCGGTCTTGGCATCCATACCCTCGACCTGCCGACCGCGTCCCTATCCGCTGGGGCGCAGGTGGTCTTCACATTTTTCTGGCCGCAGGAAAATCGTTGGGAAGGCACGGACTATACCGTCACCGTAGAGAATGGCTGATTCGCACGGCTTGAAGCAAGGACTCAGTTCGACGGTTCATGCTTCGTCCACGCTGGTGTAACACAACTCGACGACCGTGCAGTCGTCGCTCAGAGGATTGCCGGCGCAGAATTCCGTCACCGACGAAAAAATTCCCTCGAGCGTGGGGGACTTCGCCGCAGCCGCCTCCAGCCGGAAGTCTTCATAAAAATCGCCCATCGCATTTTCCGCCTCAGTGACGCCGTCGGTCACGAGAATGAAGCGGTCGCCGGATTTCATCTGGCATTTCGCGCTTTCAAACGTCGCGTCGGCCAGCAGTCCCACTGGCACATTCCCATGCGGAGGGCGCATCACCTCTCCGCCGCAAACCAGAAGCGGCTGCACGTGGCCGCAATTCACGTATTCCAATTCGCCGTCGCGGCGCAGCCGCACCAGCAGCACGGTCGCATATTTCTCGCCTACGCAGCTTCTCGGTGAAGAACCGGTTCACCGCCGACACTACATCGAGCAGAGGCATGCCTGCGCTCAAGTGCGAATAGATCATTCCCTGCAGTGTTGAAGCCAGCAGCGCAGCCGAAACTCCCTTGCCGCTGACATCGGCCAGCACCACTGCCAGGCCTTCTTTCGTGTTCACGGCGTCGAAAAAGTCTCCGCCGATTTCTTTACAAGACAGATTCTTTCCGCGGCAGCTTGGCGAACGGAACTTCGGGAATCTTCACCTGCATCAGCCGCTGCTGAATGCTGGCGGCGATGCTCAACTCCTGCTGGTAGCGGCGGGATTCTTCCTCGGCCTGCACAAGCCGCGCGTTCTCGATGAGCGATGCCGCTTCCGTCGCGATCACGTGCAAAATATCGCGGCCGACGCCAGCTGATATCGCGGGAGGCGAATCGCGAATCGACGTACAGAACTCCCATGGCCTCGGCGGAAGCAGCCGGCGTGCACGGAGTCTGCGCGTCACGCGTCGCCTGCACCACCATCTTGCGCAAGGGTATGCAGACGACGGTTCGCAAGATCGTAGGCCACGATGCTCTGCCGGCCCGCCAAATCGAGCGACTGGCTGGTATCGGTCTACAGAAATTCGGAATTCGACCTCAGCGATTCTTCCAGAATCGAGTGGGAAATTGTTTTGTCGTCGAGCAGCGGCTCTTTCTTGGAGTTGCGCCCGGCGGCCAGTCGAAGCTTCCCTTCCTCATCCTTAAGAAAAACATAAGCGCGTTCGGCCCGCGTCAATTGCAGCGTTACGTCGAGCATGGTCATCAGAATTTCGTCGAGCACGCCCGCGGTGTTCAGCTTGCGCGCGGCTTCCAGAAACAGCGTCAGCTTTTCCAGGTCGGTCGCTTCCTGCTTGATCTGAATGCCGGAAATCTGGCTGAGAAATTCCCGCGCGGTATTCGAGGTGGCATGGGCAGGGTTGAATAGAATGTAGGCCGAATCGCGCGCGCCGAACTCCAGGCGGTCGCCGCGCTCCAGCTTTTGGCGCTGGATGCGCTCTCCGTTGACGAACGTGCCGTGCTTGCTGCCCAGATCGACGAGGAAAAATTCCTGCCCGTCCTGCATGATCTGCGCGTGGTCGCGCGAGACCCGCGGGTCCGCGATCACCAGATCTTTATCGACTTTCCGTCCTACGGTGAACGGCGTGCGGTTCAGGACGATGTTCTTCTGCTCGCTCCCCTGCACAAAGACAAGGGCGGGAAACACACCCGAGCCGGAACTGCTATGACTGATTGCGCCAAGGGCCATGAATGGTCGTTTCGCGTGCCGTTCGCCTTCGCCAGCGACGACTTAGGGCGCGCATTGCAGAGTTATCCCTGCTGCAACAGACTACTCTGCGGGTGTGTTGTCCCGCAAGGTACGGGCTTGGCTCCCCCAGGAATTGTGCAGAGCCAAGCCGAACAAGAACACAGGCAGCATGAAGTTGGAATAGAAAGGCATAGGCCAGACCCGTTCTCTGATGACGGGAGTCAACCAGACGTACGCAAGACTCAGTCCCACTGTGGCGATCCACGGCCAGACCAGCAAGACTCCGCCGACGAGGCGAGCCAGCCGGATCGCCGGGAGAATGGGGTCGCGCGAGGCCTCGCTCTGAACAATGCCAGTATTGCCGGCACCAGCAGCACCTGGTTGTATGGAGCAAACATCGGAACGATCAGCACGGTCAAGGCGAGCACGAGTGCAAAAACCCGTCCAAATGCCTGACTGCGTGGAGGGTTCTTCGCGCACCGGCCAGATGCAGACTGCGCAGAAGAACACACTGGCCGCCTCCAAGAATCTCGCCCTGCATGGAACCGAACAAGACAGCCAGCACTGACTGGTTCTGCGTGTAATGGTGATATTGCCGAATCGCCTCGACGAACATGCGCAACCATCCCGGCAAAAGCAGTTGCGCGCCGCCCAGCAGAAGCAACATGACCAGATCCAAACCCGAACACGAATCGCCGCCGCGACCGCCAGTCACTCCCCGCCCAGAACAACAGCCACAGCACCAGCGGCCATGCCAGTTGCGGCTTAATCGTCGCCAGCGCCAGCAATCCTCCGGCCAGAAGAAGCCATCCGCCCGCCAGGCAGGCGCCAGCACACCGCCAGCAACCCTGCGACCAGCAAGCTGAGTTGCTGCAACTTGATCCCCTGCACCATGGGCAACCAGCCAAGCATCAGCAGCAATGAAAATCAGCCCGGTTCCAGACCGGTGGCTTCCAGCGCAGAACCGAGAGCCAGAGCAAAATGCTTCCCGCCGCCAACGCTACTAAGAACCAGCGGAACCAGATCTGTACCGTATCGAAGGGCAGCTTCACCGTCGGCGCCAGCAGAAAAACGACATAGGCCGGATACGCAAATCCCTGCTGATCCTTGGGATCGTTGGGGAGCGCCGGGTCTAGAGGCCGTCCGTAGTATCCCTGCTGAATTTCCCGAGTGATTTCCGCGCTTGTAAGGGTTGCGCCTATGAAGCAGTAGTTCGCGCGCTCCGAGCCAGCGAGGGTAGAGGTCCGATAGATTGCCGCGCGGGCGGCTATGCGCAGCCGCCTCGGCGATCTGTTGCGGTCGGAGAATCCGATTGACGTAGAACCACGTGCTCGCCGAGGCTAACACGGCGAGCACAAATCCGAGAATAAATGATGGGCGCCTCGGCAAAGTGGAATGCTTTCTCTCAGTCGTCCAACAACGAATCCAGATTCACGCTTCATGTTACAACTGTGTGGGCACGACCTATCTCATGCGCTGGCGCATCGCAGTCTCGGCCGCAATCGGCTTTGCCTCAGGTGCACTGTGTTGGTTCCTGATGAAGCACTTCCATCAGGACGCCGCCGACTTGCGCTGGGCGCTACATCTGGCGCATCGCCTGCTCGCCAAACAAAACCCCTACGATACGCCGTTCGAACAGTATCCCGTGACCGCCGCGCTTTGGGCACTTCCTTTTGTTCGCTTGCAGCCCGAGTTGGCCGCCGGACTCTTCTGGGGAATCAGTTCTTCCCTGCTGGCGTTCGGGCTCACTCGCCACGGCTATACCAAGCTCCTCATTTTCTTCGCATATCCGTATTGGGCAGGCATTCTCACGGTACAGTGGTCTCCCATCATCGCCGCCAGCGCGTTCTTTCCGTTGTTGCTCCCGGCCACGATGGCCAAACCGCAAGTCGGGTTGCCCGTGTTCCTGACGCGCCTGAGCCGTCGCGGCCTGTCCGCGTGCGCCGTTGTGATGTTGCTGAGCCTTGCGGTTATGCCCAACTGGCCGTTGCTTTGGTATCGACAACTGGGCAACTACGAGCACTTCTTCCCGATCCTCGTTTTTCCGGGACCACTTCTCCTGCTCACGCTGCTTCGGTACCGCGATCGCGATGCGCAACTGCTTTTCGCGTCCGCACTCATGCCGCAGCGCTGGTTTTTTGACAGCTTCATCCTGTGGCTAATCCCGCAATCGCGCCGCGAAATTGTCTGGACCGTCTTTTTCAGTTGGGGAGCAGGCATCTGGCGCTGGTATCACATGCCCTCGAGTTTCGTCGAAGTTGGTCGTTACACTGTGATCTTCTCTTACTTGCCAATGCTGGCGGTAGTGCTTCTCAGGCAACTAGAGGGCAAGACTCGCGTCACAGATTCTAAGGGGAGGATGGCTGCTGCGTGATGGTCTCTGCACCCTTACCGCCATGGAAAAATCGACGGACAAACCCAATGAGACCACGCTATTGGCACTACGGGATCGGCTTGCTGCTGTGTCTGGCGCTCGTCCCGGTTCTGCGAAGCCAGGGTCTGCCACTCGAATTTGATTGGATCACGCTCGGAATCGCATTCTGGTTTCTTCTGACGGCGGAGTCCATCTTCGTCGCCGTACTGTTGTCGCTGATCGGCCTGCCTAAAGAGCAAGTAGCGGGGCCATTCCTGACGCGCTGTCGTCAGAACCCGCTTCGAATTGTGGCTTTGCTTTTCTTCTTCGCCACTCTGGGCTGGCTCACAACCTGGCCGAAAGCCCTGGTGGTGGGCGTCGATGTCGTCGCTCTGCTTGAACTCCACGACCGGCAAGGCGCAAAAGGGCTTCGGAATGCCGCGACTTCCGTGCTCGCGCCCGCCGCCTACCTGTTCTTCGGATTTCTGATGGTCCTGGCGTATAACTGCGCGATCGTATCCGTGCGCTTCAACTTTGCGACAGATCCTGCCTTCGCAGGCATCGATCGCTGGCTGCTCCTGGGACATTCCGTTTCGGAATTTGCGCACTGGTCGGTCCAGACCTTTTCGATTTCGTTTTTCAGGGTTCTGGAGTTCATCTATTTTGGAATGTTTCCACAGATTGGAGCGGCCCTGATCCTTCTCGCCCTCTGCGATGGGCGAAAGCAAGCGTTCCAGTTCGTAGGGGCGATCCTTGTGTCCTACTACCTCGCGCTCGCCATATTCTACATCTGGCCCTCCCAAGGGCCTTACTACCTGTGCCCGGCACATTTCTCACGATTCCCAGCTAGTCTGCAGGTTTACAACTTGCAAAAGGTGTTGATCCGTGACGCACTCGCTCTTTGGCAGCATCGACCAATTTCTCGCATTTCCACCGACTACTTCATCGCCTTTCCCTGCATGCACATCGCGCAGCCCATGGTCGTAGTCTGGTTTCTGCGGCGCTGGCGGCGGATCGCTCTGGCACTCGCCTTCTACAATCTGTTGCTGATCGCCGCCGTGCTTATGCTCGAACAACACTATGTGATCGATATCGTTGCTGGCTTCCTGGTGGCTGGACTGGCCATCGCAATCAACGGCGCCCCGTTTCACCGCGGCCACATCGAGCCTGCCACGACTCAGTCCGGGGGCACGGCGTGAAGGACGCCTCATCGATCACCCGGCAGGGCTGGTGGTTGTTCCTTTGCGTCCTTTGCGCCGGAGGTATGGCTTTTTATGTGACGGCGATCTGGGGTGCAAATCAGCCGCCCGGCTTCTCCGACCTCTACGCCGGATGGTGGGGAGCCCACGAACTGCTGCTCCACGGCCGCAACCCGTATTCCACGGCCGTGGCGCACGAAATACAAACCGTGATCTACGGGGCTCCGCTCGCTCCTGATCCGCAAGATCCTTCTGGCATCGGAGGAGGATTCGCTTATCCCCTGTATGCGACGATCTTTTTATGGCCCTTGGTCAACTTGTCATTTTCGGTCGCGCAGAAAGTCTTCATTTCCGTCTCAATCCTCGGCACCTTGATCAGCCTTGCGATCTGGTTGCGACTCATCCCCTTCGTCCGGTCTCCTATCCTCTGGCTTACTCTGGGTACACTCACCATGGGAAGCTTTCCCGTATTGCAGGGAATGAAGCTGCAAAATCCAAGCCTGCTCGCTGCCGCCTGCATTGCGATTGCATTTTTTCTGCTCTCTCATAAGCGGCTCGCGCTTGCGGGAGCAGTGTTCGCGATCGCAACTTTTAAGCCGCAATTCATGATCCTTCTGGTTCCATGGCTTGCCGTATGGAGCATAGGCGACTGGCGACGGCGAAGGCCAATGGCATGGGGCTTTCTTGCTACGATGTGCCTGCTGGCCGCGGTCAGTGAATGGCTATTGCCGGGCTGGATGGGTAGTTTCTTGAAAGTAGCTCGCGCTTATCGCCACTACACCTATGGTCACTCCTTGCTCGACGTTTGGTTCACCCCCACATATGGGCCCGTGATGGCCACATTTGTTTTCCTGGCGGTCCTCGTCGTCGGCGGCAGGCTCAGGTCGAAGGGGGTAGACTCCCCACAGTTCCTACAAGTCACGAGTCTAGTCATGGCTGCAACCGTGGTCGTGATTCCGAACCTGGCACCTCACGCCCAACTTTTGTTGTTACCCGGCGTACTGAGCTTGTTTCACGATAGGACCTTGCCAGCGGCGTCCAGTACGTTCAAACGGCTTGTTTTGGCGGCGACCTGGTCCTTGCTGGGTTGGCCGTGGATCACAGCATTCGGCCTTCTCCTAGCGGCGACGCTGCACCCCACTCACGATTTACTGCACTATTGGGAGGTACCTCTCGTTACCAGTCCCCTGCTGCCGCTGGTGGTGGTTATGGGCTTAGGATGCCTATTGACTGCTTCTTCAGATCGTTTGGGCGCCCATCCGGAGGTAACAGTTTTTCCCGGGAATATGTAAGAAAATACCTGTTTTCCATCACTATGCAAGGTATGATTACCGTGAGTTGGGTGGGAAATCTTTTGCGGTTCGGGTCTCATGAAGTTGCGAACATGTTCCCGCTCGGTCGCTCAAAAAAACGAAATTCAAGGAGCAGTCTATGGAGCTTGTACGCAGACTCTGGTGCGAACAGAACGGACAGGATATCGCGGAATACGCTGTCATGTTGGCTGTAATCCTCGTCATTGTGGTCGGAACCGTCCGGCTCATCGGATCCAACGCCAACACCGTGTTCTCCTCAGTCGCCAGTTCTATCCAGTAGCGCATAAGAGCAGAACTACGGAGTAAGAGCGCTGAACCCCCGGGAGGGGCCAGCGGCAAGAGTTTTCGGTTTTCAAGGGAGCAGCATGAACCGCACACGCTTGTTGATGATCGGAGTTCTGGCACTCGCGCTTGGCTTCTTTGCAAGCGTGTATGTCTACAGAAACTTGCAGTCGGGGACGCACTCCGGCGCGGATGCCGGGGTCGACGTGATAGTGGCGGCCGACGATCTGCAGGTGGGCGCGAAAGTAGAAGAACGCGATATCAGGATTATTAAGATTCCTGGCGCCGACCTGCCTCCGACTGCGCCCCGCAGACGCGCGGACGTGATCGGCCACGGTGTCATCATCCCCATTGCCAAGGGCGAATTCATTCTGCCCAACCGACTGGCCGGCGAGAATGCCGGGTCCGGCCTTCCTGCGCTGATCCCTCTGGGCATGCGCGCTGTTTCGGTACGGGTCAACGAGGTCGTGTCCGTGGCTGGATTCGTGACCCCGGGAACCCGCGTCGATGTCCTGCTGACAGGTACCCCGGGCGGAGCCGGCGAGCAACAGACAACAACTGTTTTGCAGAACGTCGCGGTGCTGGCCTCAGGCCACACGCTGGAGCGAACCTCGACGGGGGAGGCCCAAAATACAGCCGTGATCACGCTTGGGGTTTCGCCGGACGATGCCCAGCGTCTCACGCTCGCAAGTTCTGAGGGACACATCCAACTGGCCCTGCGCAATCCGCTCGACACCAACCAGGATGGGCTAGCCTCCTCCAACTCAAGAGGCCTCTACCGGGGAGCCGCCGCGCCGCCGCCTACGACGACGGTCGTTCATCACGCTACGGTGGCAAAGAAAGTCACACCGCCACCGCTGCCCGGATCCACGGGGATCAGTATTGAGGTCTATCAGGGCGACAAGCCGAAGCAAGAGGTCAAATTCCCAGACGAGAACTCCGAGGCCAAGTGACCGGAATATCTTCGACTCTGCAAACAGCCTTCATGCGCACCACTAAGTTTCCTCGCAGGGAGAGGAACCTGAAAATGAAAGTTCGCACGAGGTTGCTTGGGGCTTGGCTGTTGGCCGTTGCCGTCTCGGTTCCCGCGTCCTCCGCAATTCTGCAGCAGGCCGATTCTCCAGTTCAGCCGCCGAGCCAGGCGCCGAACAACACACAAACCACGACTCTGCCGGCGCAGTCGCAACAGCCTCAAGGATCGGCACCGTTGCGCGTTATGGTGGGCAAGTCTCTGCTGATTAATACGACAGAACGCCTCAAGCGCGTGTCTGTCACCGACCCGGCCATCGCCTATCCTCAGGTGATCACGCCCACCCAGATTTTGGTTCACGGGAAAACCCCGGGTGAAGTTTCGTTGCTAATCTGGGACGAACTGGAGCGTTCGCGCAGCTTCGACCTTCGCGTCGATGTGGATGTCAGCGCCTGTGCTGACGAAGAGCGCCGCGTATTCCCTGACGAGCAGATCACTGTTACTCCCTCTCGCGCCGCCATTGTCCTCTCCGGACACGTTTCCACGGAAGACGTCTCCAAGCGCGCCGGAGAACTCGCCAGCGCCTACTCTCCGAAAGTCGTGAACGTACTGACCTTCGGGCCGGTCGGGTCTCAGGAAGTTCTGCTGCAGGTAAAGTTCGCCGAAGTCGACCGCACGGCCCTCACTCAATTGGGGATCAACTTTATTTCTACGGGGGCAGCAAACACCATCGGCACCATAACCACGGGCCAGTACGGCGCCTTCGGACCTCAGACGTTGACGCCGGGTACCTCTTCCGGCGGCACAGGCACTACGACGCCCGCGACGACCATCAACAACGTCCTCAATCTTTTCCTATTTCGGCCCGATATTAATTTCGGCGCGGTCATCGAGGCCCTTGAGAATAAGAGTCTCCTGCAGATTCTCGCTGAACCCAATCTGATTGCAGTCAACGGCAAGGAGGCTAGCTTCCTCGCCGGAGGCCAGTTCCCCTTCCCCATCGTGCAACCAGGCGCGGGCTTTACGGCTGTCACCATCTCGTTCAAGGATTTCGGCGTGCATCTGCAATTCACTCCGGTCATCATGCCCAACGGGAATATCCATTTGAAAGTGGCGCCAGAAGTCAGCACCCTGGACTTTTCGAATGCGCTGACCATCTCAGGATTCACTGTGCCCGCCCTGAGCACGCGCAAAGCGGAAACTGAATTCGAATTGCAGGACGGACAAAGCTTCGTCATTGCGGGCCTCATCGATAACCGGGTGACGGACATCTGGAACAAGATTCCCGGCATTGGCGACATCCCGATCCTGGGAAATTTGTTTCGCAGCAAGAGTTTGCAGAAAAGTAATTCGGAACTGATGGTCTTGTGCACGGTGCGCCGCATTTCTCCCACGATGGAGCCGCCCCCGCTACCCAAGAATCCGAAGCCGTTTATTGAGGACGGCAAGTTCGACAAAGGCAAGTAGGCTGCAAGCTAGCCGAATGAAGTTGCTATAGAGTCTGAAACCGCAGCAGGGTTGTTATGCCAGAACTATCAGTCGTCATCGTCGCCACCGACAACGAGCAGAGAGCCGTAATGCAGGTGCTCGTTGATGGGACCAGTGTGGCGCGCACGGTCCACACTTGCGCAAGTTTTCCGGTAGCTGCCTCGGATCCGGTCTCACGGCGGGTCCGCACTGCGAATCCCGATGTAACTCTAGTCGATATTCCCGCCGACAATCCGCAACAGGCGCTGCGAGCCATTGAACTCCTGCACCAGGAAATGCCCGAGGGTGCAATTTTCGCGATCGGCAATCTGAATCAGCCCCAGATCATCGTCAATGCCATGCGAGCTGGGGCCCGCGAATTCATTGAGCGTCCCACCAACACGACCGACCTTCTGGAGGCCTTCGTGCGCCTCACGACGGCGCAGCGGCGCGGACGGCAGGAAGGAATTCGCGGCAAAGTCTTTTCGGTCATCAACGCGAAGGGGGGCAACGGCGCTACGACCGTCGCGGTCAATTTGGCGCTGGCTCTGCAGTCCGCCTCCGGACAAACGGCACTCGTCGATCTGGCGCCGCTCGGCCACGCCGCGCTGCACATGAACCTCAAACCGGTTTTCAATGTTGCAGACGCGACCCGCAATCTTCACCGCATGGACGCTTCCCTGCTCGAAAGCTTCATGACGCGTCACAGCGGAGGTTTGCAATTGCTGGCTGGAACCAACGTGCCGGCCGCCGTGGATCCTTCGACGGCAGAGTTCGTCCGTCTGTTCGACATGTTAGCGACGCACTATCGGTATGTGGTCGTCGATGCGTCGTCACGCTTCGACGCAGCCAGCCGCCTGATTGCTAGTCTTTCCGAAACCGTTCTGCTCGTAGCCTGCAGCGACGTGGCTTCGCTGTGGAGCGCCGCCCGCGTGCAGCAGTATTTGGGAGAAACCGGCAGCCGTGAACGGGTACGCCTTGTGTTGAACCGCTTCCGCAAGGTGCCGGGCTTCAGCGAGGCGGACGCCGAAGCGGCCGTGGGCGCGAAACTGCTGTGGCGAATCCCAAACCAGTATTTCGCCGTGTCTGGCGCGATCGACCGTGGGACGCCGGTGATGGACCAGAGAAATTCCGAAATCGCCCGCTGTTTCGCTGGACTGGCACAAGAGTTGACGCGCAATGACGCCGAGGTCAAACGCGCCGCGTGGTCATTATTCAAGTCGGTTTAGGAATTTCGGCTAAGAATTTAGAGAAACAACGAATTTAGGAACCCATGCCAAATCTTCAATCGTTCGAGCGCACCGATTACCAGCAGGTAAAAGCCGACCTGCATCGCAAGATCCTTGATCGTCTTGACCTCGAAAAGCTGGGCAAAGCTACAGGCGATTCGGCACGCGACGAAGTGCTGGTGGTGATTCGAAGTGCGGTCAACGGCGAGGTTGTGCCTCTTAGCTTTGCCGAGCGCGAACGCCTCTCCCGCGAAATCCTGGACGAGATTTTTGGTCTGGGCCCTCTCGAACCGCTGCTCAAAGATCCGACTGTCTCGGACATTCTGGTCAACCGTTTCGACCGAGTCTATGTGGAGCGTGCTGGGAAGCTCGAACGCACAGCCCTGTCTTTCAAAGACAACTCGCATCTCATGCAGATCATTGAGCGCATCGTATCGCGAATCGGACGCCGCGTCGACGAATCCTCTCCTATGGTCGACGCCCGCCTGGCAGATGGATCGCGCGTCAACGCGATCATTCCGCCGCTGGCCATTGACGGGCCTTCCCTCTCCATCCGCCGCTTTGGACGCGAGCCGGTCACCGCGCGCCAGATGATTGAGAATCTGACCCTCACCGAATCGATGCTTGAACTGCTCTCGGCCATGGTCAAGGGGCGCCTCAATATTCTTGTGTCAGGCGGAACTGGCGCCGGCAAGACGACACTGCTGAACGTGCTGTCTGGCTACATTCCGAACTCGGACCGCATCGTCACCATCGAAGATGCCGCCGAACTGCAACTAAAGCAGGAGCACGTGGTGCGCCTGGAGACTCGCCCGCCCAATATCGAAGGCAAGGGCGCGGTACGGCAGCGGCAACTGGTAATCAACAGCCTCCGTATGCGTCCTGACCGCATTGTGGTCGGCGAGGTCCGCGGCGAAGAAGCGTTCGACATGTTGCAGGCCATGAACACGGGGCACGAAGGATCGCTGGCCACGGTACACGCCAACTCTCCGCGCGACGCTATGGCACGCGTGGAAAACATGGTGTCGATGGCGAACCTCAACATTCCGGAGCGCGCCGTGCGCCACCAGATCGCATCTGCCGTGCATGCTGTCGTTCAGATTGCGCGCCTGTCCGACGGCACCCGCAAGGTCACCACGGTGTCGGAGATTACTGGCATGGACGGAGACCTTATCGGCATGCAGGATATTTTCAGCTTCGACCGCACCGGCATCGATGAGAACGGCAAGGTTCGCGGCGTATTCCGGGCAACCGGCCTGCACCCGCAATTTGCCGACCGCCTAGCAACCTCCGGAGCACGGCTGCGGCCGGCGCTGTTCGAGTCGAGAACGGAGGTCTAGGGACGAATATGCCGGCAGGTCTGATTGCACTTCTCGTGTTCGTGGTGGTCGCGCTTCTGGCGTTCGGCATGGGCTCGATTCTCGACCAGCGCAACGCGCGCGCCCGGCTGATCAAGGAACGCCTGTCCAACGAGCGCAAGGCGCCTGAACTCGCCCCTGACGAAGAACTCGCCCTCCTGCGAGATGAACAACTCAGCCAGATTCCTGCTTTGGATGAACTGCTGCGGCGGTCCGAGCGCGTCAACGACATCCAAAGGATGCTGGCACAGGCAGGAATGGCCACGCGCGCCGGAAATTTTCTCGGAATTTCGATTTTGGCCGGTGTGGTTGCCGCATTCCTGGCTTATGCCCTGAGTAAGCGGGTGGAAGTCGCATGGGTGGCGATACTGGTTGGTTTCGTGCTGCCCTATTCCTATGCTTCGTATCGACGCAACAAGCGCTTCGAGAAGTTTGAGGAACTTTTCCCGGAAGCAATCGACACCCTGGCGCGCGCCGTCCGGGCCGGACACGCGTTCACGACCGCGCTCGAGATGATCACCGACGAAGTCGCCGAACCTGTCTCCGGCGAGTTCCGCCAGCTCTATGAAGAACAGAAATTCGGCATGCCCGTCCGCGATGCTCTTGTCAATCTGACCGAACGGATGCCGCTGGTTGACGTGAAATTTTTCGTGACCGCGGTGATGCTGCAGCGCGAAACCGGCGGCAACCTGGCCGAGATCCTGGACAACCTTTCTTACGTCATTCGCGAACGCTTTAAGATTCAGCGCCAGGTGCGCGTCTATACCGCTCAAGGGCGTCTGACCATGGCCTTGCTGATGGGCATGCCCCCTATCATCGTCGCTCTGATGCTTGTTCTGAATCCGGCTTTCATCCGCCCGTTGTTCTCCGACCCGATCGGACATACGCTGCTGGTTGCCGGGATTACGCTGCAAACCATTGGATATTTCGTGATCCGCAAGATTATCCGGATTCAGGTCTAGCTATGCTGCCTCTGATCTTGGTCGTCGTGGTATTCGTCACCGTCGTGATGGCGGTGTTCGCCTTTGGAGCTGCGGTGGTAACTCCCAGTTCGATGCTGGGCGCTCGACTGCGAGCGCTGGGAGGTCAGCAGCAACCGGTTGCGACCAAGCCCGCCATGCGGGAGCGCATTGAGCAGGCGCTCGATCCGCTCAGCAAGGCCATCCCGCTTTCGCCATCCGATGTATCGCGCACGCGCGCCTGGCTCATCCAGGCCGGATACCGCGATGCCATTGACGTTAACTACTATTTCGGGGCGCGCCTCCTGATGGCCGGAGTCGGGTTTGCGGGCGTGGCCATGTTTTCCGGCTTCGATAACCTGTTCCTCTTAGCGGGCATTCCTGGTCTCGGATTTTTTCTTCCGCGCTTCATTTTGAAGAGGATGATTAAAGACCGGCAACATCGTATTCGCGTTGGCCTACCGGATGCACTCGACCTGACAGTAATTTGCGTGGAAGCCGGCCTTGCCCTCGATCAGGCTCTAACCCGCGTGGGCCAGGATCTGCACCATGCCCACCCGGATTTAAGCGAAGAGTTTCACTTGGTGAACCTCGAGATGCGGGCCGGCAAGCCCAGGGCGGAAGCCCTCCGTAACCTCGTGGACCGCACTGGGGTTGACGATATCCGTTCGCTGGTTGGTACACTGATTCAAACGGATCGCTTCGGCACGAGCGTGGCCCAAGCTCTTCGCGTGCATTCCGACTCGCTCCGCACCGAACGCCGGCAACGGGCCGAAGAACAAGCTGCAAAAACCACTATTAAAATGGTCCCCCCACTGGTGATATTCGTTCTGCCTTCGATCATGTTTGTAACGATCGGTCCGGCCATCATTGAATTGTTCCGGCAGCTCGGTCCGATTTCCGGCGGCCGGTAGAAGGCGGCGTAGACCGCGAGGCAGAACTGGAGAGATTTGGCAATGGCGGTTTTTTCCTCTCGGGGACAGGCCTTCAATCAGACCCGCCAATCCTACCTCGCCACCGCGCTGGCTGTGGCTGACACGCATTGGACCCGTTGGCGAGGACTGCTGGGACTTCGTTCCGGTGACTTCCGTAATGGTTCCGGCCTGTGGATTGTCCCCTGCCACGGCGTTCATACTCTGGGGATGGGCTTCCCGATCGACGTGGTTTATCTGGATCGGGTAATGACCGTCATTCACATTCAGCATGACTTGCAGCCCTGGCGATTTGCGCCGGTCCGAACGCAAGCGGCGTCCGTGTTGGAACTACCGCGCAGCACAGCGGCGGAAACCAGAACGGCGGTCGGCGATAAAATCGAGATAACGATCGGTGAACTGAAAACCGAAAAGGATGGTCAGCTACCACCCTCGTGAGTGAAACTCTCCAACTCGAAGAGACTGTCGAACTTCGCGACGCGCCCAAGCTGCTAGTGGAGTGGTCGCCGCGCTGGCGCGAGTTTGTGGGCTCCATCCGGCCCGCCACGGGGCGCTCGGAGCGTCGTCTCGCGGGAGAGGCCCCTTTCGGACTCCTCCCCTTGCGCATCATGGTGCCTGCCTATTTGCTGGAGGCGTTTTTGATTTTCGCGGCGATCGCAATCCAGGTGAAGATCACGCAGATGCGACCGTTCGTAGTGCCCAGACTTTCGCAGCACGATGTTATCTATTACAGCGGCGACGAATTGCCTCGCACCGAAGATCTCGGCGGCGCTCAGGCCGGGACGGTTGGCCGCGCGGGCGGCGACGAAGCGCACCATCGCACTCAGACGATCAAGATTGCGCGTGGCGGCTCTCTGGTCCCGAAGGTCGTGGACGCGCCAAACCTGAAGCTGCCTGCTTCGAGTGACGCGGTAGCGAACTTGCTGGCCATCCGGCCGAATCCGGGGCCTCCTCCTTCGGAAGGATTGCGCTCGAACCGTAGCACGCCAGGCCTTACCGCGGCGCTCGTTGCTCCCCCTCCGAATGCCATCAGAGATTACACGCGCAACGGAGTTCAACTCGACGCGGTGATCGCTCCGGCTCCGTCGGTGTCAGCTGAACGCACCCTCACCGCGCCCAACCTTAGCGCCATACTGATTCCTCCGGCGCCCAACGTCGCGAGCGAGCATAAGCTGGTTGCGCCGGCGCTGGCGCCAGCCATCGTTCCTCCAGTACCCAGCGTCTCCCGCGACAGTGCCCGAATTGCACCCTTGCTGAATGGGTCAGTAGTGGCGCCCGCTCCGAGCGTCGCACGCACACAAGTACGATCGAGTCCTGCCTTGGCAGCCAACGTGATTCCGCCCGCTCCTGGCGGTGTGAACCGGGAGACTGCGAGTACGCCGGTGCAGATGAATAACATGGCGGTGATCCCGCCGCCCGTGTCGGCGCCAGAGCGCGCTGGCATTCGAAACCCGAAGCTGACTCTGCAGGCGCCGTCCGTCGTCGCACCGCCGCCCTCGGCTGACGTTTCGCAAGATCAGCACCGCCTCGCCAGCGGCACCATTCCAGATGCCTCGAAAGCCGTGGTGCCACCGCCGCCAACGCAATCGGGTGGCGGATCTTTCATGAGCAGCCTGATGGGGAAGATCTTTGGTGCGACCGAGGTCGTGCCACCGCCTCCAGCCGTGCAAGCAAACACGCCGACTCGCGGTACCGGAACTTCGCTCGCCGCCAGCGTCGTCGCGCCTCCACCCACTGTCAGCGCGGTCGCCGCTGGCGGGAATCCTCACGGCGCAGGCAACGGCTTGGGGGCGTCCCTTGGCGCAAACGTGGTTGCTCCGCCACCTTCCATAGGTGTGTCCGGTGGCACGGGTACACGATCTCGAGAGACAGCTTCTGGACCCACGCTCGGAGCGCCCAGCGTTGTTCCGCCACCTCCCGCGCTCTCTGGAGCCGGTGGAGGTACGGGTACCACTGGCGGTGGTGCGGGAGCTCCCGGCGGAACATTGCTCGCCAACAATATCGTGCCGCCCCCGCCCTCTGTTGGTGGAGGCTCGGGAGCGACTGGTTCTGGCTCGGGCCGCAAAGGCACCGGTCTCGGGACATCACTTGACGTTGGGGCCGGCCCGGCTCCTACTAACAACGGAGGGAGCGGAGCTAACGCAGGCGCGGTTATTACGACTCAGCCGGGTTCTAAATTAGGTTTGCCCATCGGGGGAACTGGTGCGCTTGCGATGTCTCCCTCGGGCGCAGATCGGCCGGGCCTCGGAGGCGCAGGCGGAGGCACCAGCATTGGCCGTGGAAACGGTCCCGGGAGCGGCATGAACGGCGCAGGCACGGGCGCAGGCAAGTCCGACTCGGGGCACGGTTCTGATCCAGCAGCGCACGGCGGCATCTCGCCCTCGCCCGGAACAGGAGGCGCCGGAAGCGTACCCTCGGGCAGTCCAACCGTCCGCGGCGTGGACATTAGTGGGGGCACCAGTCAAGTCACGATTCCAGCCTTCGGCTCAGATCCCGCGGGCAGCGATCCTCAAGCGCCCGGACACTTCTCGGTCAGGCAGCGGCAGGCGTTAGATGTCGACATCGTCGCTACCGCAAATTCGGGTGGGGCCTTCGAGCCTTACAAGAACCTCTTGCACGGTGAGAAGCACACCATTTATCCAGAGACCTCCAGTTCGTTGGGGACCGCTGTGATGGAATACGCAGAGGTCACAGAATCGGGGCGAGGAGCTTTTTCTCCGCCACAATCCATACGCACCAATCTCCCCGAGGGCTTGCCGCGAGCCCGCATGGTGGTGACTTGTACTTTGGACGCCTCCGGGAACTTGAAAAATGTTCGAGTCCTTGAAGCTGGGCCCACGGACATGACTGCGAAAATCCTGGCTGCTCTACACAGTTGGAAGTTTCAGCCCGCGATGCGAAGCGCCCAGCCAGTGGAAGTCACCGCCATCCTGGGCTTCGGCATCGACACCAACGACCGCTTCTAGCGCGAAGTAAAACGCCCGACTCCATCTGCTACGGCCACATCGACTGATCCTTCCGCTCATTTCTGCCGATATCCCTGAAAGGGCGATGCCGTGCCTTGGGGGAGCGCAAATGGATTTTGACGAAGCCGTCAGCACACACAGCAAGTGAAAGCGCAAGCGGCGCCACTACCTGGCCAAAGATGACGGCAGCCTGCGTCCGGCAGAGGTCAGTCTCGACCACAAATGTGCGTTGGGCCAATGGATCTATAGTGAAGGCGCGACTTACTCGTCGCTCCCGGAATTCACCAGGCTGAAGTATGAACAGGCCCGGTTCCACGCGGTCCCCGCGGAACTGGTCAAGAAGGCGAATGCGGGGGAATCCATCACCGGGGAGACGGCGCCATGTTCCCACAGCACGTTCTCAACCGCCTCCGCGGCCATCGTGATCGCGATCATGGCCATGAAGACGCGCTTGTCGGGCTAAACTCGAGGCGCGCGCTCTCGATCGATTTACTTCACGCTTCGCTTAGCCTTGCGCCGCGACGGTGGAATCACGCCCTTCTCCGGACGCTCCTTCTCGATCGGATCCGACAGGTTGTGCCGCGGCATGTCTCCCGCCGACGACAATTGCCGCCCCGCCGCCTTCACCGTCAGCCCTTGGCCGGTGTACATCGCCTCGCTGAAACTCGTTCCCGTAGGCGGCGATGCCACCGCGAACACTCCGTGCGGCACACCATTCGTGAAAACGGTGGCAATGTAATCCCCCACCATCAACCCGTTCTGCGAATTGGCAAGCCAGTTCAGAAGCATCGGCCCGGTGAGCGGGATCGGAGTATTCCACGTCGAGCCCCCGTTCGCCGAGGAAATGTAGCCTACGAAAAGCCGGCAGGTCGACACTGTGCAATTGCTCTGCGAATAGTAGTAATAGTGAAGGCCCACATGTGCCGAAGAGCCCGCGGTTCCCGGATCAATCCCGATGCCTGGAATAAAATGATCCACCGCACTGGAAGTCGCGTCGATCGGGATTCGCGTAACCGGACCCCAGATCACACCATCGCTTGAAGTGCTGTACACCAGATCGTTGGTGGAGCAGTTGGAGCGAAAACGGCAGTCCTGCCAAACCGTCCAGACCGTTCCCGCGCCATCCACCGCCGCCGAGGGCAGCGGTCCACTGCGGATTCCTCCTGCATCGGCGTGAAACTGTATGCTCGAAATGGGCACTGACGCGGTCCAGCTCATGCCGCCATCATTCGAGTTGAACGCCGACATCACGCTCGTCTCAATCGGCACAACCACCGTCCCATTGGGCTGCACTAGCGGCTGGCCGCCGATGCCCTGCGCCAGATCGGCTGTAGGCAACGGCGACGCCCAGGTCAACCCTCCGTCCGTGGAGGTGCTCATCAGGATTTCACCCTGGTGCAAGAGATCGTCCCATTCCAGATAGCAGTTGCCGTAATGAGGGCTGCTCGCCCAGCTGTCGCACACAATCCAATTCTTGTCGGAGCTCGCTGAGGTTGTGTCGGCGCTGATCGGATTCTGCCACGTCAGCCCATCGGTGGACCGGCTCACGACTACGGCCGGCGTCTGGAAAGTATTCGAAATCGGCAGCGACGCGATCATCCACACGCCATGCTTCGCGTCATAGGCCACCGCCGGATCGCTGGCCGCGTCGTATCGACCTGTCCCATCACCCGTCGTCAGGCCGGGAAGGAATCCGTGGCTCCAGGTCGTTCCCCCATCCGTGGAAGTCGCCCATCCGATGTTGGTCCCACCACCGGGAACGATGCGTCCGGTCTGAAACCCCGCCACCAGCGTGTTGCCGTTCGCCAGCATATGCGGCTCAACTTCGGTCGCATGCTGACCTGGTGCCATCGTATACGGATCGGAACTGACTTGCGTGAGATTGGGCCCCACGGGATTCCCGGGCGTGACTGAGGAAGTAAGGGTCGACGAAGGTCCCGAACAGCTGGCGAGTGCGAGCGTAAAGGCAAAGATGGCACAGATAGCCCATCCGTCAGAACAAGGCCTTAATTTCTTAATCATGTAATCGGATCATGCGATGCGGGGTGGAGCCTCTGGGACCGTCTCATCATCTTCGGAATCGGGCGTGTGCGCAACGGAATTCACTGGATCGGAGCACGATCCGTATCTTGCAGGTTAGGTCCGGTCTTCATAAACACGATCGACACATCATCGGAATAGAGTGGTTTCCATCCTGGCGTTTCGCTGATGACGGTCGCAAGCGCCGCGTTCCTGGGCAACAGCAGGCAAGAAACGCCGTGCAATTTGAGGAACTGATCCCAGCCCGGTTCCACATGAATCATCTTGAGATAAAGTCGGAGGAACTGTTCGCCGTAGAGGTCATGTCGATCGTCGATCACAACCCCATAGGAAGAATATCGCCGGTAAATCAGATACCCGCCCCAGTAATCCGGACCGAGAATCGGAGCGTTTACTCGACTCTGTTGGAGATAATTCACGGCCTCGACGGGCATGCGCTTTGGGTCGAAATGCGCGTTCATCCACTGGCTTGAGCCGACGCGCCCACCGTTGGCGGCGATCAGAAGTACCGCCGCACTCGCGAAGATTGGCCAAAGGTGACCACGTTGTTGGCGATCGACCGCACTCATTCTTTGCACGAATTTCCAGGACTCAATTGAGGGCAACAGCGGCCCGACGATCAGTACCAGCAGAATGGAAGAGACGGGGATATTCCGCGAGGCATACATTCCGGCATACACCGCGAACAGCAGCAATAGAATTTCGCTGAGTTTTAGCCTGCGGGCACGAGTCGCCAGAGACGCAATGGCGATGAGCAATAGCGCGAGAAAGCATTTCTGCGCGATGCCGTGAAAGTTGGGCGACTGGAACTCCTCGATGTGATCCATCAGGAAACGGTTTGAAAGGTAGGAGTAAATATGTGCGTGCAGATTCCATCCGTAGGGATTGACGAAGCTGGCTGCGATCGAGAGGAGGCCCATGCCGGTTAACTGGCGCGCGCGTTGACCGGACGCGATCTTTCGTAGCGAGTCCTCAAGCCGATTCTCCTTCGTCGTAAGCCATGTCCAGAGCGACGCCAGCCAATAAATCCCCAACAGGACAAACCCGAGGAGAAACCCACCATGCACGTTGACCCAGAGCAGCATCGACGGCGGCAAGGCCCATAGCCATCGAGCGCGTTGACGCTGCAGTCCTTCCCCCTCTGTGGAATCGAGAATCCAGAACCAGGCGAGCGCGAAGAGCCAACTCAACACATGCGGACGCGCTAGAAAGTGAATCATCGACGCCGACATCGCGAGGAGTGTTAGGCCTAACGCCAGCACCAAGTTGGTTCCGCGCGCCACTGCCAAGCGAAATGTCCAGGCAAACACTGTCGCGATCACCACCGCGGCGAGCCACACCACGCCATTCAACCCGCCCCACGCTTCCAATTTGCCCGCGGCAATGTCATACAGCCATTCCCAGGCGAACCAGGGTTGCCCTACCGAGGAAGAGAACGGATCGAATCGCGGCACGGCGTGCGCGGCGAGAATCTGCTGGCCATTACGGATGTGCCAGCCGATGCCGGCGTCGCCGAGTAACTTGATGGAAAGCGGCGTAAACACGAGCGCTCCCAGCAACCCAATAAAGATCAGGTCGGCGATCGATGGCATGACCCAGCGGAGCCACTCAGGGTGAGAGCCTGCCTCAAGCGCCCGCGGCGAAGAACTTCTGGAACCATCTGCCATCGCGGTGAATCTTATAGAGGTGGAACAGGAACAGCAAGATGACTAGCAAGGCGACACCCCGGATCGTAATCGTCGGCGCCGGCTTTGGCGGCTTGAACGCTGCGCAGGCCTTGGCGAAGGCGCCCGTAAAGATCACGGTCATCGACCGCAAGAATTTCCATACGTTCCAGCCACTGCTATACCAGGTGGCGACCGCCGGGCTCTCGCCGGGAGAGGTCGCGGCGCCGATCCGCTCCGTTCTGCGCTCGCACAAGAACATAGAAGTTCTGATGGCGGAAGTCACGGGGTTCGATCTGGATCGGCGCATTGTCGAAACGTCAGATACCGCCGTTCCCTATGACTACCTGATCGTCGCCGCGGGCGCGACCCACTCTTATTTCGGACACGACAACTGGGAGCCCTACGCTCCCGGCCTCAAGACGATTGAAGACGCGCTCGAAATCCGCCGTCGAGTACTGCTTGCATTCGAATTAGCGGAACGTCACGCTGCCGCAGGCGAAATCGCGATTCCCCTCAACTTTGTGGTGGTGGGTGGCGGGCCCACGGGAGTCGAGCTCGCCGGCACACTCGCCGAAATCTCCCGCCACGCACTGGCCCATGAATTTCGCTCAATCGATCCCGCGCGCACGCATATTCTGCTGATCGAAGGCGGCCCTCGCGTGCTTCCCGCTTATGCGGAGGATTTGTCGCGCAGCGCGCAAGAGCAACTCAATCGCCTGGGTGTCGAGGTCCGCACCTCGACCGTCGCGACGCAGATTGAGCCCGGCGCAGTCTATGCCGGAACGACTCGTCTGCCCGCAACGGTGGTGCTGTGGGCGGCCGGAGTAGCCGCCTCTTCACTCGGCAAGTCCCTGGGCGCTCGCGTGGATCGGGCGGGACGTGTGCTGGTGCAGCCCGACCTTAGTCTGCCTGGCCACCCGGAAGTATTCGTGATCGGCGATCTCGCGTCCCTGAAAGACGAACAGGGCAAATTGCTGCCGGGCGTGGCTCCGGTGGCGATGCAAGAGGGCACGTTCGTCGCGAAACTCATTCGTAGAGAGCTGGGCCGTGCCGGTGCCCTACCCTTCTCGCGTCCTTCTCGAGAGGCTGGGGATTTTGATCTGCGCCCGAAGTTTCACTACTGGGACAAAGGCAGCCTGGCTACGATCGGCCGCTCAGCGGCGGTCGCCGAGTTCGGCCGCATCCACATCTCCGGCTTCATCGCGTGGCTGTCATGGCTGTTCGTCCACATTTTTTTCCTTATCGGCTTCCGCAACCGTTTGTTGGTCTTCATCCAATGGGCGTGGTCCTACGTCACTTACGAACGCGGCGCGCGCCTGATCACAGGAAGCACCTACCTACCCGGATGGACTCCCGATCAACCTGCTCCCGCCGACACGGCACAGCCCATGCACCAAGAAATTCACGCCGGTCCGTCCAAATAGAGGGACAATAGAGGCATTGTCATCCTGAGCGAAGCGAAGGACTTATGCAATCCTCGTCGATCACAAGAAACTCGAAACTGCGCCTGATCATCAGCCTTGCCGCGATCGTTCTGTTCTCCGTCTCTGCCCGCGCCGAGATCCTGAAGGTCGTCGTCAATGACACGATCCAACCCATCAGCGAGGAATACATTGCTCGCGCCATCGACGAAGCCCATCGCCGCGGAGATCAAGCCGTATTGATCGAGATCAATACACCTGGCGGCCTGGTGAGCTCCACGCGGGAGATCATCGAGAAGATCTCGATCTTCTGCAGTGCCGGTGATCGTCTACGTCACCCCTACGGGCGGTCACGCCGGTTCTGCCGGAATATTCATCCTCGAATCTGCGGATGTCGCTGCCATGGCTCCAGGAACGGCTGCCGGAGCTGCTCATCCGGTCACCCTGATTGGTCCAGTCCAGGTCAAGCCGGACGATGAGATGAACCGGAAGATCGAGAATGACACTGCCGCCCTCATGCGGTCCGTTGCATCCAAGCGCGGGCGAAATATCCAGAGTGCGGAGAGTGCCGTTCGCGAATCGAAATCGTTTACTGAGCAGGAGGCTCTCGCAGGACGCCTGATCGACTACGTCGCATCGAGTCCCGAAGACCTCTTCCGTCAAATGCAGGGAAAGCCGTTCAGACGGTTCGACGGAGCAACGGCCACACTGAACCTCACCGGGCAGCCGATCGTTCCTTTTGACATGACTCTCAAGGAGCATATCCTCGACGACCTCATGGACCCGAACGTCGCCTTTTTGCTTCTCGCGATAGGAGCGCTAGCTCTTTACGTCGAGTTCAACCATCCCGGCGCAGTCATCCCTGGCACCGTCGGAGTCGTCTTCATACTACTTGCCGCCTTCGCTCTTAATTTTCTTCCGACACGCTTCGCCGCTTTGGGACTGATTCTGGGAGCATTCGCCCTGTTCGCGGCCGAGGCGAAGTTCGCCACACACGGAGTCGCCACCATCGGAGGCATCGCTCTGCTTACATTGGGCGGACTACTCCTAGTGGATTCGCCCATTCCGGAGATGCGCGTGCATTTGCTCACCGCGCTGGCCGTCAGCATTCCGCTCGGACTCATCACCGCGTTCCTGATGACGATCGCTCTCAAAGCGAGGCGCAACAAGGTTGTCACTGGTGCCCAGGGCCTGGTCGGCGAAATGGGAATAGCGCAAACCGCACTCTCGCCGCAGGGCAAGGTTTTCGTTCACGGCGAACTCTGGAATGCGGTCGCCTCCTCTACCTTGCCTCCGGGCCAAATGGTGATTGTGCGGAGCATCGACGGGCTGACGCTCCAAGTCGATCCGCTCGCAGCCACTCCGCCACCCGCCACTCCAGCGCCAGCGATTCTGTAGACCCGGTCGGGAGAGCAAGACGATGTGGGGACTGCCGCCGTGCGACTAGGCTCAGGGCAAGCTCGGCTGTCCCGCCAGGGCGGAGCCCGGCGGAACCTAGAGGAGTGCGGCAAGAGAACAGATAATCGTTGCCCGCTGAAGACTCAGCCGGCTTACTTCAGGCTAAACAGCGCATTGACATGCGCAGTGACCGTCACCATCTGCGGGGTGAACTCCGCCGTCGGTGCCGGAGGCGCTACATTGGCCATCGCAGTCATGGCGTGAGCCAGGCGAGGCATGGGGATGTGGGAGTTTTCAAACGTGTCGATCGACGCGTAGGAAAGCTCTCCCACTGACCGGCCAGCAGCGCGAGCAAGAGTGTCCGCCGAGTTGCGCGCGCGGCGGTAAGCATCCTCCACCGCTTTGTTCTTGGCGTCGTCGATATTCTCGAGCGTGTAGTTCAGAGTCTGGGTTTCGCTAACATTGGCGTCGGCCAGTTGCTGGGTGATCGGCCCGACCTTCGTAAAATCCTTCAGCTTCAGCGTGATGTCGGTCGTCACCCGGTATCCGATCACTCTCTGCTTCGGCTTCCACTCATAAGCGGGCTGCACGGAAAGAAATCCAATGTTCGCGGCCTTGGGATCGATTCCGTTGTTGCGCAGCACCTGCCGCACCTGCTCTACGTTTTTCGACGCATGCTGAAAAGCTGCCTGAGACGTGTCTTCCTGCACTGAAACGTTGAATTGAATCTGAGCGGTGTCTGGGGCAGACTCGAACTTGCCGTCAGCGCCCACGTAGATCGTGTTCGCCTGAGCGCTAACCGCGGGATGCTCCTGGCCAAACGCTGCAATAGCTAAAAGGAGAAGAAGTGCAACCCATGCGAACTTCATGGCGATCCTCTCGGAGGATTATCCCATCAGTCCACGAGGACAACAATCTATCGCGACGGAACTCCTAGGTTGCGATCCAAGCGGATCTCGAGCGCTGTCCCCTTGTCCAGCACCAGGTCATGTCCCGCTTCAAACGCCGACACGGCTCCGGCAGCGGCGCCGGAACCTGCACCCGTCGCAGCGCCCCGCTTCCCGCCAGTCTTTTCGCCTTGCGCCGCGCCTTCGCCGGCCCCGACCACAATCGCTTCGGCAATCTGCTCTTTGGTCATGCCTTGGCGTCCGATTTGTCCCTCTTCACCAATTTGTCGCAGTCCATGCTCGCCGGGGACTCCAGTCACCGTGGCGATCAGCGGCACCCATCCGTGTGCAGTCTCGATTTCCTCGAAGCTCAAAATGATGCGCGTCCGTAGCCCGGGTTCGACCGCACTGACGTGTCCTTTGATCTTTCTTCCGGGGTCGATGGTTTGTCCGTTCGCCGCGACCAGAGGCTCCGCCAATCGGGCACGAAAATGATCACCGGCCTTCACGGTCCGAGTATCAAGCCGATCCGCCAGTTGAATCAAGAAAATGGTGCCTTGCGGCACAACATTGGCTGGTGTTGGAGAAGCGTCCTGTGCAACCACTGGAGCGCAGGACAAACCGAACAGCAAGGCCGCCATACCAAACTGTGAGCGTAGCGTGCGAATAGACATAGGAATCTCCCCAGGCTTGGAATCTTATGTGATTCGATGGGAGAAAGGGCGAAATTGATGCCTAGGAAGGGAGACTCCGAGAAACACAAAAACACTGGTCTACGTGTGTCCGCTCGCAGGTCCGGCCACCGCCAGAAGGTCGACTTGCAGCCCCGTAGTGTGGAACCCCTCAATCGTCGTGGCAGGACGTTTTCCCGACGCCGGCAGAATGCCCACCGCGCGGTTCTTGCCTGCCTGTTTTGCCTGGCGGAGACCCCGGTCGGCCAGCGTAAGGACTTCCTCGTAGCTGATCTGCCCGTGGATTGTCGGGAAACCATGGGAACGCCGCCCATCCCAGCGAACACGTGCGGTACATCGCTTCTCCCGATCCCACCATGCTGAACGGCGTGTCGGCGACGGCAGACAGAACGCGTTGCGCGAGCAACTCGGCTTCGGCGCGATCCGTGTACCGCGATACGATCAGAAATTCTTCTCCGCCCCAGCGCACCAGAACGTCGGAGTGGCGAATGGACGAACTGAGGCGACGCGCCATCTCGACCAGCACCTTGTCGCCAACGTCGTGTCCGTAGTGGTCGTTGACTTCTTTGAAATTGTCGGCATCGATCAAATAGAAAACCAGATCGCGGGTGTGCGGATCACGCCCATCGGCGTGCGCGCGCAGAGCCTGGCTCACGTCCGACTCGATGGTCGCGGAGAAAAAGCGGCGGTTGCGCAGTCCGGTCATGGGATCCGTGAGCGATGCTTCCTGCAGCACGAGGTTGGTGCGCCGCAACTCCTGATTCAACCGGCGATGCTGGATGAACAGCAGAAACGCCATCAGAAACATGGTCGCCAGC
The DNA here is from genome assembly GCA_963710885.1 of uncultured Acidobacteriaceae bacterium. Classification (GTDB taxonomy): domain Bacteria; phylum Acidobacteriota; class Terriglobia; order Terriglobales; family Acidobacteriaceae; genus Sulfotelmatobacter. The sequence continues at coordinate 134,099 of CAVQCF010000042.1, read as the reverse complement.
GTCACCAGCACGCGGAAGTCGGAGACCTGGTGCGGAAGGTGCGGATCGAGCAGCGCGTAAAGCGCAATGATGGGCAGCGAAAGCACCGCCATCATGGCCAAATTCGCCATCCAACGACCGTACGATTCGTCGGCCGCAGTCTCGGGCGTTGGCAACAGGCCTGGTCCCAGCAAAGCCGACCGCGGTGAACAACGCAAATGATCCGGAGTACGGAATGTCATACCAACTGCCGGTGAAATAGACGTTCCTCTCGATGGCGTCGTTGAGAACGTAGAACCAGATGCCATTGAAAACGACGGCGCCGCAGAAGACACGCGTAGAAAGTCTTCCAACGTCCCGAACTTTCGCGCCAGAATGCCAGCAGCACACCGGCGAGAGGATGGTTTCGGCGCCAGAGAGCACATCGAAGTTGCGGTTGTAGGCGCCCTCATTGGGCGAGATGTACTGCCAGCATATGATGAACGACACATAGAGGTAGAGCCACCAGAGCGACAGCAGAGCAAAGTCCAGCACCCCGAGCCGCGTGCTGCGTTCGGAAGGCTGCCGATGCGGACGGAGCAGCAGCCCCGCGATCATTGGAGCTCCCGCTAGAAACAGCAGGGCGTCCGCCGGATACATGGCTGGGCATCTTTCGATGCAGGAACAGGTCGAACGTGAGCCATACCATCTGGTCACTGAACCATAACGCCCAACCCGCGGCCTGCAGCATCCAGAACCAGCGCATGCGGCCCTTGCTGCCAATGCCTCCGAAGGCAAAGGCGAAAAGGGCGAGGAGCATCAGCAACGCGCTGACGATATCGCTGACCGCGACTCTAGCCAGGGCCGGGGGCAAGGAACAGGCAACCTGCCGTAGCACGAGACGTCAGCAGCGCAAGGCAGCCCCGATCAGGAATTTTGATTGATTACGGCCGTTCAACGGTTCCACCTTCGCGAACGGATTTAGCCTTTGGCCCCTGCGGAATACGCCACGCGGTAGATCTGGTCGTGAATTTCGTTGCGCAGATCTTCCCAAATATTGTCCGGCATTTCGAGAAACACTTTCACGACTTCCGGATCAAATTGCCGGCCGGACCATTTGCAAGATCTCTTCGCGCGCAGCCTGCAGCGTCTGCTCCGGACGATAAATCCGGTCGGACGTGATGGCATCCAGCGTGTCCGCCACAGAGAAGATGCGCGCTCCGAGCGGAATCTCTTCTCCCTTCAGTGCCGCGAGGATAACCACTACCGTCGAACCGTTCCTGATGCGAGTACACAATCTCAGCTGCCTCTGCCAGAAACGGAATCTTCTTCACGATCTGATAGCCGTGGTAGGCGTGCTCCTTCATGATCGCCATCTCGTCGGGCTCGAGCTTTCCCGGCTTATTCAGAATCTTGTCCGGAATGGCCATCTTTCCAATGTCGTGCAGGAACGCTCCGCGGGCGATCGTGTTGATCTGCTCGCGTGGCAGGCCCATGGCGCGGGCAATCGCGATGGTAAAGGCGGTGACGCGCTTTGAGTGGCCTTCGGTCTCGCGATCTTTCAGGTCCAGCGCGTCGCCCAAGCGTCTCAAGCGTGATGTCGTAAGAACGCTCCAGGTTTGCCATCGCCGTCTGCAGTTGATCGGTGCGGGCCTTGACCAGCGACTCCAGATTCGTCTGGTAAGTGCGGTTCTCAACTTTCAGTCGGCGGTTCTCCAGAGCGCGGCTGACCGTATTGAGCAGTTGCTCGCGCTCGAACGGCTTTAAGCAGATAGTCGTAGGCTCCGTTGCGGATGGCGGCCAGCGCGACCGAGATGTCGTGCACGGCGGTAACCATCACCACCGGCATGTCGGGATACTTTTCCTTCGTGCGCTCCAGCAGGCCAATGCCGTCCAGGTCCGCCATCATCAGGTCCGAGAGCATCAACTCAAACTCTTCCCCTGAAGTCAGGACCGCGAGCGCCTCCATGCCGGAAGCCGCCTGTTTACAGGCATATCCGGCAGTACCGAGCATCGAGGCGACGATTTCCCGAATCGGTTCTTCGTCGTCAACTACAAGAATGCGATCTGGCATGGGAATTACACGAAAGTCTATCGGCGATTGTAACTCAGCCGCGAGATGCCGAAAGTAATCAGTCAGGTCCCGAAACTCCATCGAGAATCGCGCCGGCGCATGATATTCAAAAGCAAGGAAGACGTACGTCCGCAACCATGCGATGAGCGCATCCCTCTGGTCGATCTGGAATACGGCCGCCAGAGCTTGGCCTGGCCCGCCCACCGCGCGCAGAATTGGCGCTGCTCATCCTGCTGGGCGCATCTCTGCTGGCGCTCGCGCGCCTTTCGCGAGAACTATCTCAAGCTTTGGATTCTGGGTTGGGCGGCCTTTGTCGGCTTCGCGCCTGGCCGAGCACTGCTTCGCGGCGAAAATTCCCGCGCCCTTCGATCTGGTCGCGGTGCAGGCAACCTTCGTGCTCGCCGTGGGATTGCTGGCGGGAGCGGTTCTGCTCTACACGCGCAGCCGCGACCTGATCCTTCCCTTGACGGTGATCACGCCCGTTCTGGTAGGGTTTGCCGGCGCCCGAGTCCTGTTGTGGCCCGATTCCCTGCCCTTGCGCGTGGCCGTCGAAGTCGGCTACCGCATCATTCTGCTCACGGCATCGATCGCTCTGCTGCGCGCGCGCCGCGGACGCTGGGAACCCTCGGCATGGCTGCTGGCTTTGTCTTTGCCCTTCCTTCATCTTTCCTGGTCGCCGTTCACCGATCGCGTTCCTGCGGCGGCCTTCCTGGCGGCGGAAATTGCGCTTGGCCTGAGCATGCTGCTCGTTGGTGATCGAGGAAGCGCGGACCCGCACGCGACGCTTGAGCGCTGTGCAGGCCATCACCGCCAGCATCGCCAGCGCTCAGCAATACGGAAACGTAGTTCAGTCGCGCCGTCGAAGAATTGCAGCATCTGATCCGCGGTCAAGGCCGCATGGTTCCGATCTGCTCGAAGGCGGGCACCTGGTGGCAACTCACGCGGTCGGTCTTTCCGCCGATTTCCTGCGCGATGCCGGATTCGCTGAGATCAACGACGACATTCAGAAACTGCTGGCGCAGCCCGCCCCGCAGGTCACCACTCGAAACGCCGCCGGTCCCGAGCCCGAAGCATGTCTCGCGACCGAAAAAATTCGTCAGCTCGTGATCGTCCCGGTCACAGGCAACAAATCGCCGATCGGACTGCTTGCTGCTGGGGAGTTCCGGGAGCCGGGAGTGGACTCCCGAAGAACTTGATTTTCTTCAGCTCCTGCGCCAAGCAGCTCGCCGTCGCAGTCGAAAACTTCCGCCTGCTCGAGCAGGTTCTGCGCTCGCAACGGCAGTGGATCAACACCTTCGACTCCATCCACGACATCATTCTGGCGCACGATGCCGATTACCGCATCATCAAGGCGAATCAGGTTCTGCTGGAACAACTCGGCCAGGCCGCCGCAGACGTGGTCGGCAGCTCCTGCGATGCGGCCTTGCCGCACACCTTCGGCGAATGGACCGGCTGCCCGTACTGCGCCATGGGCGGCGACGAAGAATTCACCGAAGGCGCTGACCCTTGTTTCGGCGGCTTCTCGGTCGTTTCGACTTCTTCCTACACCGAGCAAGGCAGCCCGCAAAAAGGCACGATTCACGTCGTCCGCGACATTACCGACCGCCGTTCCGCGGAAGAAAAATATCGTCTCCTCTTCGAGCAAGTGCAGGAAGGCGTTTACGTCGCCAACCCTGCCGGCCAGCTCATCGACTGCAATGACGCCTTCGTGCACATGCTCGGCTACAGCAAGCGCGAAGAATTGCTGGTCCTGAATCTGGACTCGGAAATCTGTGTCGACCCCAAGCAGCGCGAAGCCTTCCGCAACGAAATCGAAGACGCAGAACTACGTGCGCAATTTCGACGTTACGCTGCGCCGCAAAGACGGCACTCTGCTGCTGGCCGTCGAGAGCAGCTTCGCCACGCGCGATGCGACTGGCAACATCGAACGCTATCAGGGCTTCGTTCTCGACATGACGGAGAAGCGCCGCGCCGAAGACGAGATGCGCCGCCGCAACCGCGAACTGAATGCGCTGAACGCCATGGCCGTGGTCGCCGCGCAATCTTTCGATCTCGACGAAATTCTGAACCTGACCTTGCGTCAGGTAGTCACTCTGTTTGGCGCCGAGAGCGGAACGGTCTATCTCTCCGACACCGACACCACCACCTATCGCCGCCGCGCTGCCTGGGGCCCGCGCAGCCGCGACAAGATGCGCACCGCCGAAGTTTACTTTCACCGAAGGCTTCGGCGATCTGGTCATGCGCTCGCGCACCGAAGTGATCACCGCCGAATATCTGCCGCACCTGCCGCCGAAGGTTGCCGAATTCCTGCGCTCCGACGCCGACCGCTCCTGGATCTGGGTCCTGTTCTGGGGCAAGGACGCTCCTGTCGGCATCATGGGCCTGTGCAGCCATCTGGGATACGAATATTCCAGCAACGACGAAAATCTTCTGGTCGCCATCAGCCGCCAGCTCGCCACCACCATCGAGAAAGTTCGGCTCTACGAAGAAACCTGCCGCGCCTACGAAGATCTGCGCAAGACGCAGGAACAACTGCTGCAGAGCGAAAAGATGTCGGCCGTCGGACAGCTGATCGCCGGCGTGGCCCACGAACTCAACAATCCGCTGACCGCGATCCTCGGCTACGCCCAGCTTCTCGAAACCGAAGGCCTGAACACCCGCGCCCAGGACTACGTCGGCAAGCTGTTCAAGCAGGCGCAGCGGACGCATCGCGTGGTGCAGAACCTTCTGTCCTTCGCCCGCCAGCGCAAGCCGCAGCGCGACGAAGTCGACATCCGCAAGGTGCTCGACGAAACCCTCGCCCTGCGCGACTACGACCTCAAGATCAACAACATTAAGGTCGAGCGCGACGTTCCCTCGGAACCTGCCCTGGTCGTTGCCGATCCGCATCAGATCGAGCAAGTATTCCTGAACATCATCAACAACGCGGTCGACGCCATTCTTGAGACCGGGCGCAACGGCAAGCTCAAGATTCGTATCTCGACCGTGGGCGGACACGTCTGCACCCAGTTCACCGACGACGGCGCCGGAATCAAAGATCGCCAAACGCATCTTCGATCCCTTCTACACCACGAAGAGCGTGGGCAAAGGCACCGGCCTCGGACTCAGCATCTGCTACGGCATCGTGAAAGAACACGGCGGAGACATCACCGCCAACAACGCTCCCGAGGGCGGCGCCCTCATCGAAGTCCGCTTGCCCGCGGTGGCCTCGACTAACATCGAGCCTGAAGCTTCGAAACCCGCGCCCCGTCTGCACGAAGGCGCCATCCACGGCCGCGTGCTGCTGGTCGAAGAAGAAGAAGCCGTCCTCGAATTTGAGCGCGACGTGCTCGCCGGCGCAGGCGCCACAGTCGTCACCGCCAAGACCAGCCAGGACGTAAAGACTCGCCTGCTCTCCGAGCCCTTCGACGCCCTCATCATGAACGGCAAAATGCCCGGCCACTGGAGCGCCAAAGAGTCCTACCAGTGGCTCAAAGAAAACTGCCCTGGAATGGAAGCCCACGTCATGTTCACCTTCTCGAACGGGCCCAGCGACGAGACGCGCCTTCCTGCAGGAAAACAATATCCCCTACCTCGTGAAACCCTTCGAAGTGGCGGAACTCATCACCCAGGCCCGCAGGCTGCTGCAAAAAGCCCAGGCCGCCGGGGCCGGTTCCGACTAGCCCTCGCCCCCTTAATACGCAGATTTGCCCAGTTTTCCTCCGCCCCGGTTGCGGTAGACTAACCCTACCGACCCATGTCCCAATTCGTCCACCTGCACCTGCACACCGACTATTCCATGCTCGACGGCGCCTGTGACGTCGAAAAACTCTGCCAGCGTGTGAAAGAACTGGGCATGCCCGCCGTGGCCATGACCGACCACGGCAACATCTTTGGCGCGGTCCACTTCGTCAACGCCGCCAAGCATGCGGGCGTGAAGCCCATCGTCGGCTGCGAACTCTACATCTGCAAAAAAGACGACCACCGCGCCGCGCCCGAAGGCGACACCTACAACCACCTGCTCGTGCTCGCCGAAAACGAAGAAGGCTACCGCAACCTGGTCAAGATCACGTCCGAAGCCTCGCTGCACGGCTTTTATTACAAGCCGCGCGTCAGCAAGAAGTTTCTCGCCGAGCACTCCCGCGGCCTGATCGGCCTCTCCGGATGCCTGAAAGGCGAAGTCGCCGAGCGCCTGACCGAAGGCAACTACGACGCCGCGCGCGCCGCCGCCGGAACGTTCGCCGACATTTTCGGCAAAGAAAATTTCTATCTCGAGATTCAGGATCAGGGCCTCGAGATGGAGCACCGCATCCATCCCGGCCTCTTCCAGCTCGAAAAAGATCTCGGCCTGCCGCTGGTCGCCACCAACGACAGCCACTACCTCTGCGAAGACGACGCCCACGCCCAGGACGTGATGCTCTGCATCCAGACGGGCAAGTCGATTCACGACACCGCCCGCATGAAGTTCGACGGCAACCAGTTCTTCGTCAAGAACCACGACGAGATGGCCCGCGTTTTCAAGGATTCGCCGCGACGTGCTCACCCGCACGCTCGACATCGCCGATCGCTGCAGCTTGCGCCTGGAAAAAATCGCGAATCCGTTTCCCGCAGTTCGAAGTTCCGCCCGGCTACACGATCGACAGCTACTTCGTCCACGTAACCCGCGAAGGCTTCGCCCGCCGCCTCGAGAGCCCTGCGCCCGCTGCACGAGCAAGGCAAGCTGAAGCATTCCATCACCGACTACGAGCAGCGCCTGGAGCGCGAACTCGCCATCATCCAGCAGATGCAGTTCCCCGGCTATTTCCTGATCGTCTGGGACTTCATCCGCTACGCCAGCGAGCACGGCATTCCCGTCGGCCCCGGCCGCGGATCGGCCGCCGGCTCGCTCGTCTCCTACGCGCTCGGTATCACCGACATCGACCCGCTGCAGCACGAACTGCTCTTCGAGCGCTTCCTGAATCCCGAGCGCGTGTCCATGCCCGACATCGACATCGATTTCTGCATGAACCGCCGCGGCGAAGTCATCCAGTACGTCACGCAGAAATACGGCCGCGACAACGTCGCCCAGATCATCACCTTCGGCACCATGGCCGCGAAGGCCGCCATCAAAGACGTGGGCCGCGCCATGGACATTCCTTACGCCGACGTCGACCGCATCGCCAAGATGGTTCCGACCCAGCTGAACATCACGCTGGAGCAGGCCATCGAAGACTCCGCGCAACTGCGCGAGGCCATCGAAAAAGACGGCCAGATTCGCGAACTGTTCGAGACCGCAAAGAGGCTCGAAGGCATGGTCCGCAATTCCGGCGTGCACGCCGCCGGCGTCGTGATCTCGCCGCGCCCGCTCACCGACCTCGTTCCGCTGCACCGCACCAAGAACGACGAAATCGTGACCGCCTTCGACATGGTCGCCATCGACAAGATGGGCCTGCTGAAGATGGACTTCCTCGGCCTGACCACGCTCACGATTCTGACCGACGCGCTGAAACTGATCGCGCAGACGCGCGGCACGGCCATCACGCTTGAACAGATTCCCGCTCGAAGACGACTGACACCTACGAAAAGGTCTTCCACAAAGGCCTGACTTCCGGCGTCTTCCAGTTTGAATCGAACGGCATGCGCGACGTGCTGCGCAAGTACCAGCCGAATTCCATCGAAGATCTCACCGCACTGAACGCGCTCTACCGCCCCGGCCCGATCCAGGGCGGCATGATCGACGATTTCATCGACCGCAAGCACGGCCGCAAGAAAGTCGAATACGAACTTGCCGGAGCTGCAGGAAATCCTGCAGGAAACGCTGGGCGTGATCGTCTATCAGGAACAGGTGATGCAGATCGCCAACCGCCTGGCCGGCTACTCCCTGGGTGAAGCCGATCTGCTCCGCCGCGCCATGGGCAAGAAAAAAGCCGAGGAAATGGCGCAGCAGCGCGAGCGCTTTGTCGAAGGCGCCGCGCGGCAAAAATATCCCGCCGAAGAAAATCGAGAAGATCTTCGATCTCATGGCGCAGTTCGCCGGATACGGCTTCAACAAGTCCCACTCCGCCGCCTATGCCCTGCTCGCCTATCACACGGCGTATCTGAAGACGCACTATCCCGTCGAGTTCATGGCGGCCCTGCTGACCTCCGTCACCGGCTCAACCGACGACGTCGTCAAGTACATCAACGAATGCCGCGAGATGGGCATCGCCGTCGAAGCGCCCGACATCAACGTCTCCGACGCCAACTTCACGCCGCATGGCGAGTCGATCCGCTTCGGCCTCGCCGCAGTAAAGAACGTCGGCGGCAACGCCATCGAATCGATCGTCGCCGCGCGCAAGAAACTCGGCCGCTTCAAATCCATTTTCGAATTCTGCGAAAACGTCGACCTCCGCCTGCTCAACAAGCGCGTCCTCGAATCGCTGATCAAGAGTGGCGCCATGGATTCCATGGGCCGCCGCGCGCAACTCATGGCCGTGCTCGACAAAGCCATGGAACAGGCGCAGAAAGCCCAGCGCGACGCCGAATCCGGCCAGCACGGCCTGTTTGGCGTCTTCCAGCAGGAAGACGCCGAATCGCACAACGACAAACTGCCCAACGTTCCCGACTGGGACGAGCACACCCGCCTCACCGCCGAAAAAGAAATCCTCGGCTTCTTCATCAGCGGCCATCCGCTGCAAAAATACAAAGACAAGTTGACCGACCTGCAGGCGCTCAGCATCGAAGAAATTGCCGCCATGACGAAATCGACCGGCAAAGACGAAACCATCGTCACCGCCGGCATCATCGGCAACGTGCGCGTACTCAAATCCAAGCGCGGCGATTTCTACGCCCAGGCCACGCTCGAAGATATGTCCGGCTCCATCGACATGATCGTCTTCCCCGAGGCCTACAAGCGCATCGGCGATAAAGTGAAACTCGAAGTTCCGGTCCTCGTGAAAGCCGGAGTGCGCATCGAAGAAGGCGCGAACCCTAAGATCACGGCCGCGGAAATCCAACCGCTCGAAGAAGCCAAGGTCCCGCTGCCGCGCGCCATTCGCATCCGCGTGCCGCTCGAGAACTCCGGCGAAGCCACCGTCGACGATCTGCACGCCCTCTTCCTCGAGCGCAAAGGCGAAGCCAAAGTGTTATTTGACGTGGAACGCCAGGGCGATTTCATGGTGGTGATGGAAGCGGAAGGCTATAATGTCATTCCGGACCGCAATTTCATCGCCCGCGTCGAACAACTGTGCGGACGGGGCAGCGTCCGCATCATCGCCTGAATCCAGCGTCGCCTGATTTAAAGCATGGCACCCGAAAAAGCGCAGCAGGAACTGGAACAGATCGAACGCCAGGTCGCCGAACTGGAGTCTCCCGGCGCCGACGACGCCACCCGCCGCCAAATCGCCAAACTACAGGATCGCATCGAAACCCTGCGGCAGGAAATGAACGCGCCCCCCACGGCCTGGCAGAAGACAGAACTGGCGCGGCATCCGCAGCGTCCCGCAGTCGCTCGACTACATCGAGCGCATCTTCACCGATTTCAGCGAAATTCACGGCGACCGCGGCTTTGGCGACGACGCCGCCATCATCTGCGGCATGGCCCGCTTCCACGGCGACGAAGTCCTGATCGTCGCCACGCAAAAAGGACGCGACATGAAGCAGCGCGTGCATCGCAACTTCGGCACGCCGCATCCTGAGGGCTATCGCAAGGCGATCCGCGTCGATGCAGCTCGCGGAAAAGTTTCGCCGCCCCATCTTCACTCTGGTCGACACCGACGGCGCCTATCCCGGCATTCACGCTGAAGAGCGCGGACAGGCCGAAGCCATCGCCTATAATCTCCGCGAAATGGCGCGGCTCGAAGTCCCCATCATCGCGACGGTGATCGGCGTCGGCGGCAGCGGCGGAGCGCTGGCCATCGCCGTCGCCGACCGCGTGTTGATGATGGAGAACTCGATCTATTCCGTCATCTCTCCCGAAGGCTGCGCCGCCATCATGTGGCGCGATGCCACCAAGAAAGAGCTCGCCGCCGAAGCCATGCGCATCACCGCCACCGACCTCAGCGAACTCGGCTGCATCGACGACATTGTTCCCGAGCCCGAAGGCGGAGCCCACCGCGACCACGAAGCCGCCGCCAACCTGCTCGATGCCAGCCTGCAGAAGCACTATGCCGAACTGAAGAAAACTCCCCCTGCCGAATTGCTCGTGTCACGATATAATAAGTTCCGCAACATGGCCCAGTTCTACAAGACGGAGTCCTGAGTCCGCGAACTTCTCCCTCGTTTCAAAACAGGTTCCTCCGGGCCACAGGCGGGCATTTTGACGCGACGCAGTACTGCCGCCGCTTTATAATGAAATGTTTCCTCCTCTGCAATCCACGAATCACGGGCAACTGGGTTCAGCCCGCTAACTGAAGGAAGGTGTTGGGATGGCCACTACGGATGTCACGCCCCGGGAATCCGCCGGAGGCGTGGGGCGCAAGCGCATCGTCAACGACATGAGCATTCAGGTCGCGACGGTCAACGGTTCCGGCTCGCAAAGTTCAAATACTGTTCTGCTGCGCAGCATTTTCCAGATGGGCGTACCCGTCTCCGGCAAGAACATGTTCCCCTCGAACATCGCCGGACTTCCCACCTGGTACACGATTCGCGCCAACAAGAACGGCTACATCGGCCGCAAAAAGGAAATCGATTTCCTGGTGGCCATGAATCCCGAGACCGCGCGTGGAAGACACGATGTCGCTGGCTCCCGGCGCCGTCGGTCCTCTACGACGAACCGCTCGCTCTGCACAAGCTGCGCGATGACCTGATCTTTTACTCCGTTCCCTACGACAAACTGGTCGCCGCCGTCTGCCCAGAAGCCAAGCTGCGCAAGCTGGTCAAGAACATGGTGTACGTGGGCGTGGTCGCCAGCCTGCTGACCATCGACATGGCCGAGGTCGAAAAGGCGATCCGCAAGCAGTTCGCCAAGAAAGTGAAGGCCGCCAATCTGAATCTGGCCGCGGCGCAAGCCGGCTTCGACTACGCCAAGGCCAATCTGCAAAAGCGCGGCGCCTTCTACATCGAGCGCATGAACGCGACCGCCGGCAAGATCATCATCGACGGCAACTCCGCCGCCGCTCTCGGCTGCATGTTCGCCGGATGCACCGTCGTCACCTGGTATCCGATCACGCCATCGTCCTCGCTGGTCGAGACGATGATCGACTACATGAAGGAATACCGCATCGGCCCCGACGGCAAAGCGACCTTCGCCATCGTGCAGGCCGAGGACGAACTGGCCGCGATCGGCATGGTCATCGGCGCCGGCTGGGCGGGCGCGCGCAGCATGACCGCAACCGCTGGCCCCGGCATCTCGCTGATGTCGGAGTTCGCCGGACTCGCCTACTACGTCGAAGTCCCCGGCGTCATCTGGGACATCCAGCGCGTCGGCCCTTCCACCGGTCTGCCGACGCGCACTTCGCAGGGCGACATTCTTTCCACCGCGTTCCTCTCGCACGGCGACACCAAGAACATCATGCTGTTTCCCTGCTCCGTCACCGAGTGCTTCAGCATGGCGCCCGAAGCCTTCAACTTGGCCGAGCAATTCCAGACTCTGGTCTTCGTCATGTCCGATCTCGATCTCGGCATGAACAACTGGATGTCCGATCCCTTCGAATATCCGACGACGCCGATCAATCGCGGCAAGGTGCTCAGCAAGGAAGATCTCGACCGCCTCGGCGGATTCGCGCGCTACAAAGACGTCGACGGAGACGGCATCGGCTACCGCACGCTGCCCGGAACCATCCATCCGGCGGCGGCTTATTTCGCCCGCGGCAGCGGCCACAACGAAAAAGCCCAATACAGCGAGCGCGCCGACGACTTCGAAAACAACATGGAGCGCCTGAACCGCAAGTTCGAAACCGCGCGCTCCTTCGTTCCCCGCCCCGAAATCACGAAAGGCAACAACGCCAAAATCGGGATCATCGGCTACGGCACTTCGCACTGGGGCATCACCGAGAGCCGCGATCAACTCCGCGACGAATACGCCATCGAGATCGACTACCTGCGGCTTCGAGCGTATCCCTTCACCCGCGAAGTGCACGAGTTCGTCGAGCAGCACGACCGCATTTATCTCGTCGAGCAGAACCGCGACGCGCAAATGCTCACTCTGCTGAAACTCGACCTCAAGCCCGAACTGACCACGCGCCTGCGCAGCATCGCCCACATCACCGGCCTGCCGCTCGACGCGCGGTCCATCACCGACGAACTGACCAGCATGGAAGGTAAGTACGATGGCGCACCACTCACCGTTGAGCCCGGAACATGCCAGCGACCCGGACCGCCGCACCGAAGACCAACCGCATCGGCCTCACCGTCATGGACTACAAAGGCGGCAAGACCACGCTGTGCGCCGGCTGCGGCCACAACGCGATCTCCGAGCGCATCATCGAGTCCATGTACGAGATGGGCGTGCAGCCGGAACTGCTCATCAAGCCCAGCGGCATCGGCTGCTCCTCGAAGACTCCCGCCTACTTCATGAACCGCTCGCACAGCTTCAACGCCGTGCACGGACGCATGCCCTCGGTCGCCACCGGAGCCCTGCTGGCGAATCGCAAGCTGGTCTGCATCGGCGTCAGCGGCGACGGCGACACCGCTTCCATCGGCATCGGGCAGTTCATCCACCTCATGCGCCGCAATCTGCCGATCATCTACATCATCGAAGACAACGGCGTCTACGGCCTCACCAAGGGCCAGTTCTCGGCCACCGCCGATCTGGGCTCGAAGCTCAAGATCCGGCGTCCTCAACGATCTTCCGCCCATCGATACCTGCGCCCTCGCGATTCAGCTCGGCGCGACTCTGGTCGGCCGCTCGTTCTCCGGCGACAAGCGCCAACTCAGCGCCATGCTGAAAGCCGCGATCGCGCACAAAGGCACGGTCATGCTCGACGTGGTCTCGCCCTGCGTCACCTTCAACGATCACGAGGGTTCGACCAAGTCTTACAAATATGTGAAGGAGCACGAAGAGACTCTGCAGGACGTCAGCTTCGTTCCGCACTTCGAAGACATCGACGTCGAATACGATCCCGGCTCGACCGTTGAAGTCACCATGCACGACGGTTCCCGCCTGCACCTGCGCAAGCTGGAAGAAGACTACGACCCGACCGACAAGATTCGCGCCATCACCCGCCTCACCGAAGCCCACGACAAGGGCGAAGTGCTGACCGGCGTGTTCTACGTGAATCCCAAGGCCCCCAACTTCATCGACATGCTGAATGTCGTCGATCAACCGCTGGCCACGCTGCCCGATTCCATGACGCGTCCGGGCAAAGAAGTGCTCGACGCAGTGATGGAAGAATTGCGCTAGCAGCGGTTTCACCCCAGAAGGAAAAGGCCCTCTCGAAAGAGAGGGCTTTCCGACTTTGACTCCTCGGCCGGCCGTTCTACGCGGTTTTTCGTTCCGGCTCGCCGCTGTGTTCTGGATTTTGCCCGGGTTCGGGAAAATCGGAGTCCGCATCCTTCAGCATCGGATCCTGATCGCGATGCCCTAGCTGCTCCTGCAGTCCTGCATTCCCCCGACTTTGTGGTCCTCGGTTTCCGTGGCGCCCTTCGGCGGTATCCTGATCGTGCGTGCTGTGTTCCATGATTCCACCTCGGACAATAATTCCGACGGAACCAGTGTAGTCCTGGAGCTTTCCCAAAAATATAGTTATAAAGTAGGAGAAGTTCGCCGGAGAGAGGGTATATGAAACGGTGGTTTTCAGTACTGCTGGTGTGTCTCTTGTTGACCGCGTTCGCTCTGGCAGCGACGCCTCAGGCGACGCTCACCCCGGCGAAGTGGTGGGGCCACCGCCACGACCCGCGCGTGCAGCAACACCATGCCCACAAGGCAAGAAAGCATCGCACGCCGAAAAGGGACAGCCATCACGGTGCCTAGCGTCAGGTCCTTAAAGGGGCCGATCCGTTGGGTCGTTCCGAATCCCTGAGAACTTACCTTCCAGTGGTCGCGACACCCAGCTTCCGCAGCCGGTCCCGTGCCTGCAAGGCCTCCGGAGAATGCGGATAACGCTGAATCACTGGCGTAAGTCGCTGACTCCGTCATCCTGCTTACCCAGTTCGATCAGCGCAAAACCCTTCTTCAGCTGCGCCGACGCTGCCTTGTTCCCGCTGGGAAAATTCTGCAACACCTGGTCATAGCTCTGCGCCGCCTGCTGGTAGTTGCCCTGCCGGAATTGAATCTCGCCCAGATAGAAATAGCAGTTCCCCGCCAGATCGGTGTTGGGATAGAACTTGATGTAGTCCGAGAACTCCTGCAGCGCCAGATCGTTCTTGCCGCCGTTGTAATCGCGCAGGGCGTTGTTGTAGAGCACATCCGGAGGCGGAGCTTCTTGCGGCATCGGCCGCTGCTGCGCCTGCTGCGTAGCCTGTTGCGCCGCCAGACTCTGCTGCGCCGCCTGCATGTCTTCCAGTTGCTTGCTGACCTTGGCCAGGCGCACCTTGAGTTCATCCATGGTGTCGTTGAGCGCCTGAATCTGCCCCGAGAGCTGGTCGATCTTGCCGCCCGAGTCGCCCTGCTGCTTCGCCAGCGTCTGCCTGCAACGCGTTGAGGGCGGTCGCAACTTTGTTGACAGCGTCGGTATCCTGCTCGACCAGATTCTTCATGACGCCCATGCGCTCGTCGAAGCTGCGCTGCATGGCCGTCATCTGCTCCTGCAGTTGCTGCACCTGGGTCTGCAACTGCACCATTTCTTTACTCACGCCCCAAGCCGGAGCCACACCCAGCCAGAGCATCAGCACCAACTGCGAGAAAGGAAGAAACGCGATGTGGTTTCATAGAGATTCCCTGAAACTGCCGCTACCTTAGATGCCTTGATTGTCCCACAGGCTGGGAGGATTCCGCACAAAAGGACTACCCGGAACCGGAAGACCTCAATGGGAGGATCATCGCAGTCGTCGGCACCAGTGGCGCGCACTTCCAGCGCAAGAAGAAACGGGGGACGCCAATCGGCGTCCCCCGGCCAGTTTCTACTTCTGATAAACCAAATGCCCACGGCGGTTCTGCTGCCAGCAAGCTTCGTTGCTTTCCGTGCAGAATGGTTTTTCCTTGCCGTAGCTGATGGTCTTGATCCGGCTGGCGCTGACGCCCGCCGCGGTCAGCGCGTTCTTCACCGCACTGGCACGCTGGTCGCCCAGAGCCAGGTTGTATTCGGTCGAGCCGCGCTCGTCGCAGTGTCCTTCAATCGTGAAGTTGATATTGCTATGCTGACTGAGGAACTGCCGCGTCCGCCTGCACCGAAGCCTGCTGGTCGCCGCGGATGTCGGCCTTGTCGTAGTCGAAGTAAACGTCCTTGACGTTCTGACTGAACAAGTCCTCGTCCGTGACCGCGGATGTCGTCGGTGGCGGCGGCGGTGCCGCTGCAGTGACCGTAAGCCGCGCGGTGGCTTCCTGCGTTCCACCCGCTCCCTTGGCCGTCAGGTGATAGGTCGTCGAGTCCGTCGGCGACACGCTCTGCGAGCCGTTCGGCTGCACCGCGCCAATGCCGTCGATCGATACGTCGGTGGCATTGCTGGTCTGCCAGGTCAGCGAGGCCGACTGTCCCGCCTGAATGGAATTCGGACTCACCGAAATCGATGCGGTCGGCGCCGGTGGTGGCGGCGGGGGTGGTGGCGGGGGCGGAGCCGCTTTCTTTCCGCAAGCGCCCAGCGTCAGTAGAGCGCTGAGGGCAACGATCAGCAAAAACCACTTCATGCTTTGTACTTCACTTTCTTCCTCCCTGCGACCCGGAAAGCTTGCCTCAGGGTCAGACGAAGCGTATTTACTATTTCCAACTCCAATTGGGTTGGCGTGTTGCGTCCTGTAAAAGTCAATTGCTGCACCTTGCTTCCGTCCGCCAGCATGCTCCAGATCTCATGACTGCCCGACCGGTTCGATTGAAAAACGATATGCCGTCCATCCGGCGACCACGAAGGAAAATCGTTTCGCCCGCCATCGTGCGTCAGCTGCACCCACTGCTTGCTGGCGATATCCATCAGGTAAATATCCGACGCACCCGGTTCGCCCGGGCCCATACTTCCGCACCCAGGCGAACGACAGAAACTGCCCGTTGGGCGCCCAGTTCGGCGAAACCGCATAGCCCTGATCGGTCATGCGCTGCTGGTTGGTGCCGTCGGCTTCCATGGTGTAAATCTGCGGCAACCCGGTGCGCCCGCTGACGAAAGCGATCTGCGCGTTCGTCTTCCGATTCCACACCGGAGAAACATCCGGCCCCTTGGCCGTCGTCATACGATGCAGGTTCCCGCCCGACGCATCCGACACATAAATTTCCGGCTCGCCGCCGCGCGACGACGAAAACGCCAGCTTCGTCCCGTCCCCCGACCACGCCGGAGAAAGATTCGTTCCGCCCATGTGCGGAAAACCTCACCACCCGGTTCAGGTCGAGCGAATACATCATGATCTCCCACCCGGTCTTGGTCAGGCTGCTGAAGGCAACGCGCGACCCGTCGGGCGAAATGCGCGGCGACAGCGAAATCGAGCCCAGATGCGTGATCTGGTGCTGGTTCGAGCCGTCGTAGTCCATGGCCCAGATTTCCTTGTGCCCGCTGCGGTCGCTGACAAAATAAATCTGCGTCTCGGCGATGCCGGTGATGCCGCCGCCCAGCCGGAAAATAATTTCGTCGGCGAACTTGTGGGCCATCATCCGCGCCGCTGCATCGCTTGACGTGTCGGTGTATTGCTTCCCCAGAACCTGCGGCGACTGCGTATTCTTCACGTCGTACAGCCAGCCCTGCACCGTCAGCTTTCCGCCCGCCACCCCCAGGCTTCCGAAAGCCAGCATGGCGGCATTCGGAGGAGGCGCATTCCACGCCAGAAAATTGACCTCCGGCGGCTGTCCGGGAACCTGCAACGGATAAAAGCTCTTCGAAACCAGCTCGACCACGCCGGAGACGTCGAGATCGTTCCACAGCGTGTCGTTGAAGGTCTTGAGCAGCGCGGTGTTCTGCGGATCGCCAGTCGAAGGCTTGAAATCCGGAACCGCCAGCCGGACCTTCTCCACGCCCAGGCTGGTGCCGGTCTTCACCCAATCCTGAGCCGAGCAGCGCGGAAGAGAGAACGCCGCAAATGCAGAACAGAACAGCGCAACGCCGGGCCGCGGAATCTGCTTGGCCATCGCCGGAAAGTTGGTCTAGCGCTTTCGTCCATCCGCTGTGGGGGTAAAACATACTCCGTACGACAATATCGTATCCCGATATGAATTGCTTTGCAAGGTTTCTTCCCTCTTAACTCGTCGTCCGCATTGTTGCCTCCATTTGGAAGCACAGGCCGAATCGGAAGTGCTTGGTAGTTACTCGAATGGTTCACTTCTTGTAATCGAACCAGTACTCCACCGAAATCTTGCCACCGGAGTAATCCGGCGGCAACGGACCGAAAGTATCAATGCGCTGCAGTGCCCGCACCGCCGAAATATCCAGCGAAGGCACGCCGCTGGATTGCTCCACCTGCACGTTCGCGGGATGGCCGTCGCGCGCCACATCGAACGTGATGTACACCCGCTGCGCCGTCGTGATTCTCGGATCGACTTCATACTTCAGCCAGTTCTCCGAAACCTTCTGCTGAATCACGTGCACGTACCACGCGTACTTCGTCCCGAAATCCCCGCCGCCTCCGGTGATTCCAAATCCGCCCTTGGCGCCGGCCGCGCTGAACGTCCCGTAAGGACCGCTGACCGGGCCGCCTTCTCCAAACGCAACCTGATTGCTCTCTTCTTCCGGCGCGGGCCTGCGGTTTCTCCTTGGATGCCGTCTCCTGCTTTCTTCTTCGGCTTTATTTTCGCGTTCTTGCCCTGAATCTCGATCGCGTCCGGCTCTTTCTCTTCGATCTTCGGCTGCGACTGGGTGATGCCCCTTCGATTCATTGGCCAGCACATTCTGCGTCTGCGCAGGATTCGCCGGCAGCGGAACCGTGCTCACCAGCGTCGCGCCGATCGCTTCCCCGCCTCCGCCCGCGCCCCAGGTGTCGCCGCTCGTGCCGGAAGACGACCGCCGAATAGATCAGCAACGCCGACGTGATGCCCACGTGCAAGCCCGCCGACCACGCCAGCGCGCGGCCCCAGCGGTCGTGCTCGAAATAGATTTCAGCGTTTGCTGCCATTTTGCTCGAGAGGTTGCGTCACGATGCTGACGTTGGTGATGCCCGCCTGCTTCACCGCGTCCATCACCGTGGCGAAAGCGCCAAACGGAACATTCTCATCCGCCCGCACAAAAATAAACTGGTTGCGCGGATCGCGAATCTTCTGCCGCAACTTTGCCCCAATCTCATTGATGTTGATGGCATCATTGCCCAAGAAAGACGCGCTGATCTTTATTGATCGTGATCACCAGGCGCTCTTCCGTGATCTCCTTCACCGTCCGCGTTTTCGGGCACGCTGACGTCGATGCCCGACTGCAGCACCGGCGCCGTCACCATAAAAATAATCAGCAGCACCAGCACCACATCCACCAGCGGAGTGATGTTGATATCGGCCAGCGCCGTCTGCGTGCGTCCGTTGGAAGTCGTGAACGCCATCAGCGCCTCACTTCTGCCGACTTGGGAGCCTGCGCCTGGCTGTGCTCCACCGCGTTGAGCACTTCAAGGGCAAAGTCGTCGCTGCGCGCGGCAAACTCGCGGATCGACGCGCCAATCAGGTTGTACGCGATCACCGCCGGAATCGCCGCCGCCAAGCCCGCGGCCGTGGTAATCAGCGCCTCTGAAATGCCGGGAGCCACCGCCCGCAATGTCGCCGCGCCCGCCGTGCCCAATCCGTGAAACGCATCAATGATTCCCCACACCGTGCCAAACAGCCCGACAAACGGCGTCACCGCGGCGGTAATCGCGAGCCACGGCATATTCCGCTCCAGACGCGTGATCTCTTCCGACGCCCCGATCTGCATCCCGCGCTGAATCGACAGCAGGTTCCGCATCGTGCCCGAGGTCCCCGCCTGCCGCTTGTACTCCTCGTACCCGCCTTCGAACACGCCCACCAGCGGGCTGGGCTTGAACTGCTCGGCGACCGCGGCAATATCCTGCAACCGCTGCGCCTTGCGAAACGCGCGCACGAACCGCCCGCTCTGCGCGCGCGCCCGCCGCAGCAGGCTCCATTTGGTCAGGATGATGGACCAGGAGATCAGGCTGAACGCCAGCAGCGCCAGCAACACCAGCTTGGCCACCGCGCCACTGTTGGAGATCATGTCGACGATTTCGCCGCCGACGAACGCTGCTAGCAAGGGGAAGAATTGCATCGCGTTTTTAGGAGAATGCCTCTCTGATTATAGATGAATCATGACCTGCACCAGCCCGTACGTACCCAATCCGGCAATGAAATCTTTGGAGGACGGATTCACTCTCAGTGGCTCGTTCGTGGATCGCTATCTGTCAGCGCGAAGGAGATCGCCATCGAATCCAGATAAGGCGAATCGAGCGGCGTGAAGTGCATATCCTTGACCTGGACCACCATGTAGAAATCTTCTACCTTCATGATCCGCTTGGCTCGAATCGGCACCGGGGCAGACTGGTTCGGATTCAGCCAACACAGATTGTTCTTCGCCTCCTCCGACGGTGTCTGCTCGGCCATCAGAATGTTGCGATAGAAGCTGTGACGCAAATCCCGGAACGTGACATGCCAGGAAGTCATCTTGTCGTCGCCTCCCGGCATCAGCGGGGCAATCGTCAGTTCATAACGATCTTTACCCTGCGCATCTTTGATGCGTTCCTGGTACGTCGCATTCCCCGGCGTGAGTTTAAGGTCGAACCCTTCCTCGGTAATGCGAGTCGAACCGTGCCGAAAACTTTCTACATAAACCACCGGGGGACTACTCTGGCTGAATACTGGCACCGTGATAAAAAACACGGCAAGAAGACCAAGCACGAAGCGATTCATCGGCGGTTGACCTCTTCCATGGACCGAACACCAGAAGCTGTTGGAACCGACTCCGCATTCATTTTTCGCAACCAGTCGCAAAGGGCCCGCGAAGCACGGTTGCTGTTCCGCGCCAGCTGCAGCGCTCGCGGCCACAACCACGGCCGCAACGCAGCAAACCATGCAAACCGTCCTTCCAGAAACTGTCCGTTGGAATCGACAAAGCGCTCCGTCGACGGGAACCCGAAATCGAATTCGTCGGAAATCACTTTCACCACCGCGAATCCCACTCCTCGCACTTCCGCCGCCCGCGCCACCGCAGCCGCTTCCATGTCCACCGCCTGCGCCCCAAAGGAATCTCGCAGCCTCGCTTTCTGCTCCGGACTCGCCACCGATCCGAAACTCACCAGCACGCCTTCCCCGCGATCCACACTGATGCTGCTGCCGTCGCCTGCATTCACCACCCGCCGCGGCTGCACGATGTCCCCGACTTTGAGCCCAGGATCGAGCGCCCCGGCAAATCCAGCCGAATAAATCACCGTCGGCGCATAGATCGCGATCACCGCCTCCGCCGCGCGCCGCGCCGCCTCCGCCCCAATGCCGCCGCACACCAGAACGAAATCATCCTTCTCAAAAAATCGGAATCGCCGCCCGCTGACGTTCCTTCTCGCTGACCCGCCATTCCTTCACCAGCGGACGCACCTCGCGCTCCAGCGCCGCCACGATCGCAACTCTAGACATATCCGTTGCCCCGGAACCACTCCACCGCCCGCCGCAACGCCCCATCGACCGGAACAATCTTCCACCCCAGTTCGCGCTCCGGCCTTCGCCGAACTGGCAAACATTTTCTTCTTGCCCATGCGCACCGTATCAACAGTCGCCCGCGGCTCGCGCTTCAACAGTCGTCCGGTAATCGCCTCGTCGATGACCCCGGTCGCAAACGCAAAAAAATATGGCAGCTTGATCGTCGGCGAAGGCAGCCCGGTAATCTTGCCCAGCGTGTCCAGAATCTGCTTCAGCGTCAGATCCTCTCCGCCCAGAATGTAGCGCTCGCCCGACTTCCCTTTTTCCAAAGCCGCAACGTGCCCCCGCGCGCACTCCCTGCACGTCCACCAGATTCAATCCCGTTTCCACATAGGCGGGAAATTTGCGCTTCAGAAAATCGAGGACGATGCGCCCAGTCGGCGTCGGCTTCACATCCTGCTCACCGACCGGCGTCGTCGGATTCACCGTCACCACCTGCATCCCGCTGCGCCCGGCCTCGCAGCGCCACCTGCTCCGCCATAAACTTCGACCGCTTGTAATGCCCGATCATATCGGCCAGCGAGACCGGAGAATCTTCATCCGCAGGATGTCCGTTGCCGGTGAATCCCATCGTCGCCACGCTCGATGTGTACACCACGCGCCGCACGCCATTCTTCCGCGCCGCTTCCAGAATCGCCCGCGTCCCCTCCACATTCGACCGGTACATCTCCTCGCGGATCGCGCACCCAGAGCCGGTAGTCGGCCGCCACGTGAAAAACGGTATCGCAGCCCGACATGGCTTTTTCGAGCGAAGCGGCATCGCGCAGATCGCCGGTAGCAGTCTCGGCCTTGAGTCCTTCCAGATTTCGCAGATTGCTCGTCGGACGCACCAGCAACCGCAACTCCGCGCCCTGATCGGCAAGAACGCGGGCGACGTGGGAACCTAGAAATCCGGTAGCGCCTGTGACGAAAGCGAGCATTAGCCCTCAGCATTCAGCACTCAGCCCAACTTGTCAACGTCTGCATGGATCTACCACAAAACACGCGGCCCCGGACGCATTCGTCCGGGGCCGTTCGTACCGACTCGCTGCGCGGACGAATGCGTCCGCCGCTACGCGATTTGACTGCTCTTCTCCATCATCTTCGCGTACGTCGTCAGCGCGAGCAGCGGGAAATAATCCCGGTAGAGGTGGTACATCAAGTAAAACACGCGCGGAAATCCCGTGCCCGTAAAGAAGGGCTCATCCCACGATCCGTCGGTTCTCTGTGTGCGCAGCAAATAGGCAATGCCGCGCGCCACCGAGTCGCTGCGAATGTCATTGGCCGCCAGCAATCCCAGAATCGCCCAAGCCGTCTGCGAAGGCGTGCTCTCACCCTGCCCGCGCAGGGTTCGGGTCGTCGTAGGACCCCACCGTTTCGCCCCACCCGCCATCGGCGTTCTGCACCATGCGCAGCCACTCCGCCGCCCTGCTGCACGCAAGGCTCGTGCAGGTCCATGCCAATCGCTTCCAGCCCGCGCAATACCAGGGCTGTGCCGTAGATGTAGTTGACGCCCCAGCGCCCGAACCAGCTTCCATCCGGCTCCTGCTCCTTGCGGACAAAAGCAATCGCCCGGCCCACCGCCGGATGATTCTTGTCATACCCATACGTCGCCAGCATCTCCAGAATGCGCCCGGTAATATCGACGGTCGCCGGATCGAGCATGGCATTGTGATCAGCAAATGGGATGTTCTGGAACACCATCTTGTCGTTGTCCTTATCGAACGACGCCCAGCCACCGTTCTTGCACTGCATCGAAAAGATCCAGTCGATGGCGCGCTGCACCGACTCCCGCTGGTATCGTCCATTGGGATGCTCTACCCGGCTCAACCCCAGGCAAACCATCGCGCTATCATCCACATCCGGATAAAACTCATTGTTAAACTCGAAGTACCACCCGCCCGGCTTGCCCGCCTTGTTCTTGACCTGCCAATCGCCCACATTCCGCACTTGCTTCTGCAGAATCCAGTCTGCGCATTTCACCATCCGCGGATCGTTCGCCGGAACTCCCGCCTCACCCAGAGCAAACAGCGCATACGCCGTATCCCACACGGGTGACATGCAAGGCTGCATGCGGAAGGTGTCTTCCTCTTCAATCCCCAACTTCTCAAACTCGTCCATCGCGCGAATGACCTGCGGATCGTCTAGCGAATATCCCAGGCAGCGCAGCGCGATGATCGCGTTCATCATCGACGGATAAATCGCTCCCAGTCCGTCGCTCATCTCGAAGCGTGCCAGCATCCATTTTTCCGCGCTTTTCAACGCAACCGACCGCAGCGGCCGCACGTGCACCCGCTCCAGCCAGTGTGTCATGCGATCGAGCACCAAAAAGAAATTCCGCCACGACACCAGATTCTTCGCCCAATGCAGATGCATGCGCGACTTCTGCATCCCGCCCACGAATAACTCTTCCACGCCCATCTCGCTCGGAATCTTCTTGAACGGCTTCTTGGCGTAGCAGATCGACAGCGGCACCAGAATGGCCCGCGACCACGAAGAAATTTCGTAGATATTGAACCAGAACCAATTGGGAAACAGCACGATCTCCGGCGGAATCGCCGGAACCGCGTCGTAGTCATACTGCCCGAAGAAACATAGATAGATCTTGGTAAATGTATTGACTTCGGTGACGCCGCCCATCTCCAGAATCTTCTTTCGGGCGCGCTCCATCGCCGGATGGTCCGCCGCATACCCCGCCAGCTTCAACCCGAAGTAGGCTTTCACCGACGCGCTAATGTTCGAAGGCCCCGCCGCATAAATACTCCACCCGCCATCTTCATTCTGATGGCGCAGAATCCAGTTCGCGCACTTCTGGAAGCGTTCCTGGTTCCCGGTTCCCAGCAGCGTATGCAGCAGAATGTAGTCCGACTCGAGCGTGGTGTCGGCTTCGAGTTCCCCGCACCAATATCCTTCTTCGTGCTGCTGCGAGAACAGCCACTTCCGCGCAGCCGTAATCGCGGCACCCACACGGGCGCCCAAACCTTCAATTTTTCCGAAGCGAAGCTGGGGATTTGAACCTACGGCAGAAACGGAGGTTAAATGAGCATCGGGGGAGTCAATATTCATCGATTGGCGGCTCCATTAATCCGCGGTTGCGTTGGCCGGAGCGGCGGCGATGGCCTCCACAATCTCCGGCGGGAGCCCGAAGCGCACGTTCTCCGGCATCACTTCGAGTTCCTGCATGTTGTCGAACCCTTTGTTACGCAAAAACGTCACCGTCTCTTCGACCAGATGTTCGGGGGCCGAGGCCCCGGCCGTCAGGGCAATCGTCTTCACGCCCTTCAACCACTCCGCTTCGATGTCGTTGCAGCTATCGATAAGATGCGCATTCGTGCCCAGATTGCGCGCCACTTCGACCAGCCGGTTCGAGTTCGAACTGTTTTCCGATCCCACCACCAGCAGCAAATCCGCCTCAGAAGCCACCTGCTTCACTGCAACCTGCCGGTTCTCGGTCGCGTAGCAAATATCCTGCGCCGCCGGCCCCTTGATGTTCGGGAACTTCTGCTTCAGGGCCGCAATAATGTCTTTGGTCTCGTCCAGACTCAGCGTCGTTTGCGTCAAGTACGCCACGCGGTTCGGATCCGGCACCTTGAGCGATTTCACCTGCTCGGGCGATCCCACCACCTGCGTCACCAGCGGAGCCTCGCCCAGCGTCCCAATCACTTCATCGTGATCCTTGTGGCCGATCAGAATGAGCGAGATACCCTTCCTTGGCGAACTTCACCGCCTCCACGTGGACCTTGGTGACCAGCGGACACGTCGCATCAATCACACGTAGCCCGCGCTTCGCGCTGTGTTCCCGGACGTCCGGCGAAACTCCATGCGCGCTGTAGATGATGCGCTCGCCATTTGGGACTTCGTCCTCGCTGTCGACGAAAATCGCGCCTTTGCCGCGCAGTTCCTCGACCACAAAGCTGTTGTGGACGATCTCCTTGCGCACATAAATCGGCGGCCCAAACGCCTCCAGAGCAATGCGGACCACATCAATCGCCCGCACCACCCCAGCGCAGAAGCCCCTCGGCTTGAGCAGCAATAAAGTCTTTCCGTCGTTTTTCGCTAGAAGTCCAGACACAATGTAGTCCCGCTCCTCAAATCCCCAAGCGCCTTGCCCCAGCTGCCATTCCAGAAAGTCTTCCGGCCTGCCATCCCGAGCGAAGCGGAGAATCTGCTTTCAGTCTTTAGATGCAAGAACTGCCACAAAACCCGTACGTTTAGGGTACACGATCCCCATTGTGGCGATACTAATAAACTACCGGAAAGTGCCGGGATGGTCAACGTAAGCCACAGAAAGCGCTGGAATTAGCACCGAACGGGGAAATCTGGGGTCCGAACTGGGAGGGTCATCCAGTTGCCTGGCGCGGACCGATGACCTTTTCATTTGGAATGCTCCACCGGAGGATCAATTTCGAACGCGTCAGGCCGCCAACTGCGCGGCTCGCCGCGACTTGAGATGCGTACGTAAGAGTGATTTCCAGAATTTCACCCGGCTCGCCGGTGGCCGCTGCCCGCAGCAGCAGCCCCGCCTTCTGATAAAACACAATCAGTGGCGCGGTGCTGCGAGCGTAAGCCTCCAGCCGCACCTGGATCGATTCCGGCCGGTCATCCGCTCGCAGAAACAGAGCCCCGTCACAATGATCGCACCGCCCGGCGACCTTCGGAGGCCGTTCGGTCACATGGAACACCGACTTGCATGTCTCGCAAGTTCGGCGGCCACCCAGCCGGGCGACGATTTCACTAGTCGGTAATTCGTAATTCACGACCGCGGTTAGGGCCAGCCTCTCGGTATCCCACAACTGTTTCAGCGACTCAGCCTGCCCCAGCGTGCGTGGAAACCCGTCAAGGATGAAGCCACCCCCACGCCGCAGGCAGCCCGACCGCTCCCGCACCATCTCCCAAACGGTCGAATCGGACACCAGCGCGCCTCGGCAGCCTCTTTTCTCGGCATGGCCCCCTCGTGCTACTACCCCCCACACCGTGGCCATTGTGACCGGGGTCGATCTGACGCAACATATTAATGTCATCGCGCAGACTTCCAGGTCAGCGAAATGTTAGAGATCAAGAACAGACCGATTTTAGGCAACTCGCAGGCTCGAGGGACCTCTTCGAATCCGCAGCGCCGCCGCCTTCTGTTCGCGCTGGTTCTCCTGGTCGTCGCCCTCGTCGTAGTGGTCCTGAAAGATCAGCAATTCTGGTTCGGCTCGGATGAATCCACCCTGGAAACCGATGGACCCGCGGCTACCGCAACCTCGAAGACTGTAGCCACGCCGGTGGTCTCAGCTCCCGCGCAGGCGAAGTCCAACATTGCAAAGGCCCATATCCCAGCAGCCAAGACTGCCCCTCAGCCCAAGCCCGCGGACGCGCCCGCTGTCACTACCGATCGCACGGTGCTGCCTCCGCTGGATGTTGAGGTAATCGCCGGCGACGCACATAGCGGAATTCATCCCGGCACCAACGCCGCCAAGGTGGAAATCCCCCCGCAGGCGATGGAACAATCGACTCTTGCGGCAGCCACCAACGCAGCCGAGCACGAGCGCATGTCCGTCGAAGCCCGCGCGACCGCAACCTACCCGGCGCTGGCGCAGCACATGAATGTTCAGGGATCGGTTGTGTTGCAGGCCGTGATTGGCACCGACGGCGTAATTCAGAATCTCCGCGTGCTGAGTGGACCCGCCATTCTCTCCGCGGCAGCCCAGCAAGCGGTACGCGAGTGGCGATTCAAGCCGGTCCTGCAAGACGGCCAGCCCGTCGAAACCAAGGCCAAGATCACCGTCAATTTCACCATCAAAGTAGCCGACGGCGCCGTCAACACCACACTGGCCGACAGCCGTGGCTCCGACCAACTGATCATCACCCGCTAGATCGAGTCATCTCCACAATAGGAAGGAACTCCGGCTCAACCATTCGACTTAATCATCTGCTCGGCATGTTTGCGTGAGGTCTCCGTCAGCTTCGCCCCACTGAGCATCCGCGCCACTTCCTCGGTCCGCTCTCCGCCGATTACCCGGCGAATGCTCGTGCGCGTGCGCCCGCCGGATTCCTTTTTGTCGATGACATAATGATGATCGCCAAAAGTTGCAATCTGCGGCAAATGCGTCACGCACAAAACCTGATGCGATCGCGCCAGCGACTTCAATTTTTTTCCCACCGCCTCCGCCGCCCTGCCGCCAATCCCCGTATCAATCTCATCAAACACAAGGGTCCGTTGGGCAAGTTTCTTGCGGGACGCACTGTCATGAGTGTCCCATTTCTCGCGTTCTTTGCGAGAAGTAGGGCTTTTGTCCGCCTCCACACTCGCCTTCAGCGCCAGCATCACCCGCGAAAGTTCACCACCCGAAGCAATGTGTTCCAGTTGTCGCAGAGGCTCTCCCGGATTCGTCGAAATCATGTACATCACTTGATCGATCCCCGAGACACTCCAGTTCCCTTCTTCTTCCGAACTCGTCATCTCGATCCGAAACGCCGACTTCATCGCCAGATCGTTGATGTCGGCTTCGACCAACTTCTCCAGCCGCCGCGCCCCTTCCGCGCGTTTCTTCGAAAGCGCCCGCGCCACCCGCAGATACTCCCCTGCCGCCTTCGCCAGTTCCGCCCGCAATCCCCGCAAGATCTCGTCTTTGTTCTCCACCTCTGACAATTTTCGCGAGACGTCAGCGCCGAACTGAATTACCTCCTCCAGCGTCGGCCCGTACTTGCGCTTCAACCGGTCCAGCAGAGCCAGGCGGTCCTCCACCTGCGCCAGGTGTTCCGGGGAAGCATGAATTCCTCCCGCATAGTCGCGCACGGTCCCGCCCACATCTTCCACGCTGATGCGCGCCGTCTCCAGCGCCGCCAGCGCCTCCTGAAATTTCGGCTCGTAGCGAACCAACTCTTCGACCTGCTTCTGCGCCGCGCGCAGCGACGAGGCCGTCGACCCGTTCCCCTCGTACAGCAGATCAAACGCATTCGTTGCCGCGTTATAGATCTTCTCCGCGTTCGCGAGCACACGTTTCTCGCCTTCCAGTCGCTCGTCCTCTCCACTCTGCAGCCGACCTTCTTCGATCTCTCGCTTCTGGAAAATCCAAAGATCGACCAGCCGTAGCCGGTCCTGCTCTCCCTGCTCCAGCTCTTGAATGCGCGTGCGAATTTCTCTCCACGCCGCGAACCCCGTCTCTACTGCTTCCAGTTGGCTCCCGGCAAACGCATCCAGCAACTCCAGCCGCGCCGGCCCGTCGAACGACAGAATCGATTCGTTCTGCGCATGGATGGTCGCCAGATGCGGCGCCAGCAACCGCAATACAGCCACGGTTGCCGGCTGATTGTTCACGAACACGCGCCCCTTGCCTCCGGTTGCAATTTCACGCCGCAAGATCAGCGACCCGTCGTCTGATTCGTCCAGCCCATTCGCTTCCAGAATTGCCGCCAAAGGCTTCTCCGCCGCACCCTCCGCCTCAAACACAGCCGACACCACAGCGCGCGGCGTCCCCGTACGAATGACATCGCTCGACGCCTTGTCGCCCAATAACAGCGCCAGTGCATCCACCAGGATCGATTTCCCCGCCCCCGTCTCGCCCGTCAGCAGGTTCAACCCGTGACCGAACTCCACCACCAGGTTATCGATCACCGCATAGTTTTCGAGCCGCATTTCAATCAGCACAAGTCAATCCTGGAATCCCGAAGTTTTGCGCAGCATAGCACGAATGTCGTGAATCGCACCGTAACGCCAAACAGTAGCGCCGGCATCCAACCGCTTCTTCCGGGGAGCTGGCCTTGAGCTCGTCGAAGCTGACGCGCCGCGGCCGCTGTCCGTACGCCCCCGCACCAAGGTCCCGCCTCGTTACCAATGGTCTCCCCCATCCCCTTGATTTGAAACGAACCCGGCCCCAACATCATCTAAAATGGGTTGATGGCCATTGCCGGACAGCTCTCGATCGAAGCGTCTTCTTATTCGATCCCAGCAACCATGCAGGCTGCGGTTTACCGCGGCGTGAACCACGTCCGCCTCGAAACCGTCCCCGTTCCCAAAATTGGGCCCGGCGAAATGCTCGTCCGCGTCCACTCCTGCGGCGTGTGCGGCACCGACCTGAAAAAAATTTCCACAGGCTCCCACTCTGCCCCCCGTATCTTCGGACACGAAACCGCCGGGGTTGTCGCTGCGGTAGGCGAAGGCGTTCAGACCTACCGTCCCGGTGACCGGGTCATGGTCTTCCACCACATTCCTTGCCGCCAGTGTTTCTATTGCCAGAACAAGACATTCGCCCAGTGCGCCACCTACAAGAAAGTCGGATGCACCGCCGGATTCGAGCCATCTGGTGGGGGTTTGGCTGAATACGTCCGAGTCATGGACTGGATCGTCGAGCACGGCACCGTCCGCATCCCCGATGGCGTGTCCTTTGAGCAGGCCTGCTTCGTCGAACCGGTTAACACGTGTCTGAAGGGGATCGAGGCTCTGCGTCTCCGCCGCGGTGAAACCGTCCTGACCATCGGTCAAGGTCCGATTGGCATCATATTGAGTGTCCTGGCCAAGCAGATGGGCGCCACCTTAATTACTTCCGATTTGTATCCGGAGAGGCTTAGAATAGGATCAAGTTTCGGCTTAGAGCTTACAATTGATGCATCGCAGGCAAATGTAGTTGAGCGTGTCCGCGAGTTGACTGAGGGACGTGGCGCCGATGCGGTAATTCTCGCGGTTGGCGGCAACTCCCTGATTCGCACCGCGATGGATGCGGCTCGTCCCGGTGGCCGGGTGTTACTGTTTGCGCAAACGCAGCACGGAGAGGCATTGATCGATCCTGCAGCCATCTGTGTCGATGAGAAAACTCTGATGGGGTCCTATAGTGCGTCGGTCGACTTGCAGGACGAGTCGGTCCGTTTTGTCATGGACCGTGTGATGGATCTGGAACGGCTGGTCAGCCATCGCTTTCCACTCTCTGAGAGCCCGCAAGCCTTGGATCTGGCCGCCCATCCGCAGCCTTCGTCAATGAAGATCATGATTCAGCCTGGCAGTACGTGGCTTGGATAGGTTTGGTGGAAGGGCACGACTTTAATCGTGCCGTTGAGGGCAACAACTTCAGCGGGGCTTTGGCCCCTGTGTCGTGGTAATTGGAAGGAAGCCAGCAGTGAACGGAAAAATGACCGCCGCCGTTTTGTACGGCAAAGAAGACCTTAAGATTGAAAAAGTCCCCATCCCTCGTGTGGGTGACGGCGAGGTTCTGGTCAAAGTGCAAGTCGCGTTGACCTGTGGCACTGATCTCAAGGTATATCAGCGCGGCTACCACGCCCGCATGATTGTCCCTCCCGCCCTGTTCGGCCACGAGTTGGCCGGGGTGATCGAGGAAGTTGGTGCCGGGGTCAACGGCTTCAAGAAAGGCATGCGCGTCGTAGCTCTGAACTCCGCGCCGTGCCAGATGTGTTTCTACTGCTCCAAGCATCAGGAGAATCTCTGCGAAGATCTGCTCTTTAACAACGGCGCGTACGCCGAGTACATTCGTGTTCCCCGCCGGATCGTGGAAGCCAATATGCTGATCATTCCACCTAATGTCAGCGTTGAAGAGGCGGCCATGACTGAGCCTCTGGCGTGTGTCCTGCGCGGATTGCACGAAACCGGCGTCGAGATCGGCGACACGGTCACCATCCTTGGTGGGGGCCCCATTGGACTGATGTTCGTACAAGTCGCCCGTGCTATTGGCTGCAACGTGATCTCTGTCGTCAAGCGGGACGGTCAGGTTGAGGCCGCCAAACATATGGGCGCGCACGAGATTATTCAGACCACCAAAGTACCCAACGTCGTGGATGCCGTCCGCGCGCTCTCGCCACAGAAGCGGGGTTGCGACGTCGTCATCGAAGCTGTGGGCAAGCCGGAAGCGTGGGAGTGGGCCGTCGACATGGTCCGCAAAGGCGGCACCGTCAACTTCTTCGGCGGATGTGCCAGCGGAACTAAAGTGCAGCTCGAAACTAACCGCCTGCACTACTCGGAAATTACGCTGAAAGCCACGTTCCACCACACGCCGGAAACAGTTCGCCGGGCCTTCGGATTGATCGCAGCCAAGAAAATTCGGCCCACCGACTACATCACCGGGGAGGCGCCATTGTCGCGCCTGCAGCAGGTTCTCCGCCACATGCTAAACCGCGGAGGCGACATCAAAACCGCGATCATCCCCGGCCACTGACTTGGCGAGGCTGGGAAGGGCACGACTTCAGTCGTGCCAACCAGGGTTCAAAAGATTTGTCTTCCTGAGAAGTAAACGGTTCGCGAAGGCGAACCCTTTACCCAGTCGAAGGATCCCTACCCGGCAAGCCGATGGAAGCGCGGGATCGTGGAAGAATACTGAATTGTCATCCGTGCAAGAACATCCCGTCATAACGCCCGCCGCCCTCGGCTGGTCCCGCCTGCCTGCGGACTACGCCATCCCCGCTACCGCACCCTCACTCTCCGACGCTCGCGAATACTGCGCCCGCCTGGCTCGCACGCACTACGAAAACTTCTCCGTCGCCAGTTGGTTCTTGCCCAGCCGCCTGCGCCAGCATTTCTTTAACGTCTACGCCTACTGCCGCATTTCTGACGATTTGGGTGATGAAGTTGGCGATACTGCAGCTTCCCTCGAACTGCTGGATCAGTGGCAGCACGAACTCGATGCCTGCTACGAGGGCACACCGAAGCATCCAGTGTTTGTGGCTCTCGCCGAGACGGTGCGTCAGTTCGACATTCCAAAGCACGAGTTCTCAGACTTGCTCATCGCCTTCCGCCAGGATCAGACCGTCACCCGCTTCGCAACCTTCGACGACGTGCTGGCCTACTGCAAATATTCGGCGAACCCGGTCGGCCACCTCGTCCTCTACCTCTGCGGATACCGCGACTCTGAGCGTCAACAACTTTCCGACTTCACCTGCACCGCCCTGCAACTCGCCAACTTCTGGCAAGACGTCAGCGCAGACTTCGCCAAGGGACGCATCTATCTTCCGCTCGAAGACCTGCACCTCTTCAACGTCACCGAAGAAGGCATCGCGCGCGACCAAAACACGCCCGCTTTTTGTTCGATGATGAAGTTTGAAGTCGAGCGCGCCCGCGACTGGTTCCGCAAGGGCCTGCCCCTGATCGGCAAAGTCGATCGCGAGTTGGCCATTGATCTCGATCTCTTCAGTCGTGGCGGACAGGAAATTCTCAACGCCATTGAGAAGCAACACTACGCCGTCCTCGGAAATCGTCCGTCGATCTCAAAGCCCCGTAAGCTCGCTCTGGTCGCGCGTGCCGCCATGGGCAAACTTTTTGGCGGCGGAGCACAACAGTGAGCGCCGGAACGCAGCCGGTCCCCCTTCCCTGGACCCCGGCTGCGCCGCAACTCGTGATGGCGTATTCCGTCTGCAAGGGCATCACCCGCACCGCGGCCAAGAATTTCTACTACGCATTCCTCGTCCTGCCACGCCGCAAGCGCGAAGCCCTCTGCGCCGTCTACGCCTTCATGCGCCGTTGCGATGACATCGCCGACGACGCCGCGCTCAGCCTTCCTGACCGCCGCCAGAAGCTCGACATCTGGCTCGACGCGCTGCACCGCGCTCAACAAGGTGAACCCACTGACGACGCCATCCTGCTGGCTCTGACCGACGCCCAACGCCGTTTCTCGATTCCAGCGGGATTGCTTGACGAACTCGCACTCGGCACTGCTATGGACGTGGAAGAGGAGGAGGCTTCTGCACAAACCACCAATGCTCCGGGGCTCACCATTCAGTACAAGACTTTCGAAGATCTTCGCCTCTATTGCTATCGCGTCGCCTCCGTCGTTGGTTTGGTCTGCATCCACATTTTCGGATATCGCGATCCCGCTGCCGAGACCCTCGCCGAGCGCTGCGGTCTCGCCTTCCAGCTCACCAACATTATTCGGGACGTGAAAGAAGACGCCGGCATGGGGCGCATCTATCTCCCGGAAGAAGACCTCGCGAAGTTCCATCTCGCCGCCTCGGAACTGCTCGGCACGCCCGATCCCGCGCGCTTTCGCCCTCTGCTCGCGCTCGAAGCCGACCGCGCCCGCGAGTTCTATGCTTCCGGGGAAGAGTTGCTCCCGTACGTCTCCGAAGACAGCCAGCCGGCACTGTGGGTCCTAGTGACAACTTACCGCCGCTTGCTCGAGAGAATCGCCGAAAAGCAATACGACGTCTTCACCGCCAAAGTCGCCTTGAGCACCTCAGAAAAGCTGCGCATCCTAGGGAAAGGTTTCTTCAAGCGCATCCTGTGACGCCAGCATCTTTGTCATTCCAACCGAAGCGGCAGGAACCAATAGCACCCCTGTCATTCCGACCGGAGCGAGCGAAAGCGGGCGCAGTGGAGGAACCTGCTGTTACGCCTCCCTTCTTTCGCGTTCTGTGCGACCGAGGTCGGGGACTTTGACTCTGAATTAAGCTTGTCTTTGAACGAAGCTTGACTCCCAACTAAACATGCCCTCCGCTCCCCAACCGACAGTAGCCATCGCCGGAGGCGGTCTCGCCGGACTCTCTGCTGCCTGTGCCCTGTCCGACAAAGGATTCCGCGTCACGCTCTTCGAGAAGCGTCCCTTCCTCGGCGGACGCGCTTCCTCGTGGGAACATCCCGGCACAGGCGAAGTCGTCGACAACTGCCAGCACGTTCTGTTTCGCGTCTGCACCAATCTGCTGGAGTTTTACAACCGCATCGGCGTGGCCGACCAAATCCGCTGGTACGACCAGATGACATTCATCGAGCCCGGCGGCCGGACTTCAGTCATGAAGTCTTTCCCGCTCCCCGCGCCGCTGCACACCGCGCCCTCGTTCTTCAAATTCCCGTTCCTGAACGCAGCCGACAAACTGGCAATCGCGCGCGCCCTGATCCCACTCACTCTGACTGATCAACGCGACACCGGGCGATCGTTCCAGCACTGGCTCAATCAACACGGACAAACCAAGCGGGCGATCGAGCGCTTCTGGCGGCCCATCCTAGTCAGTGCACTTAGCGAGGAACTCGACTTGATTTCGGTCTCGGCGGCGGCGCAGGTGGTTCGCGAGTCGATGAAGTCACCCGGGGCGCGCCAGATGGGAGTGCCCACCGTCCCTCTTACCGACCTCTACAACAAAGCGGGAGACTACATCCGCGCGCGCGGCGGCAAACTGTATTTCCGTCAACCAATTGGAGGATTCACGACCGACGCGACAACACGCGTCCAAGTGCAACTCCGAAACCGGGAAGAAAATCTACGGAACGAGGGTGCCCCACCCTTGTCCCTGCATGGTTTGCAGAGACAAGGTGGGGACTTTGACTTCCTGATCCTCGCTCTTCCCTTCGATGCCCTCGGCCGCGTCCTTCCCGACTTCCCTGAGGGCGCGCCGATCCGCGAGCAACTCAGCCACTTCGAAACGGCGCCCATCACCGGCATTCATCTCTGGTTCGATCGCCAGATCTCCGACCTCGATCACGCGGTCCTGCTCGACCGCACCATCCAGTGGATGTTCCACAAATCCCGTCTGCAGCCGATTCGTACGCAAGCCAGCGACGGAACGCAATCCGGCAGCTACATCGAACTCGTCGTCAGTTCCTCCAAATCTCTGATCGACAAATCCCGCTCTGAAATCGTCGACCTGGCCCTCGCAGAGGCTCGCGAATTCTTCCCGGCCGCTCGCAAAGCCAACCTCGTAAAGTCTGCCGTCATTAAGGAATTGAACGCGACCTACTCTCCGCGCCCCGGCATCGACGCCCATCGCCCCACTCCCGCCACTGCCTGGCCGCGCGTGTTCCTCGCTGGCGACTGGACCGCCACCGGATGGCCCGCAACCATGGAAGGCGCCGTCCGCAGCGGATACCTCGCCGCCGAAGCCCTAGCCCGCGCCGCCGGCTTCAAGGACTGCCATTTCCTCTCGCCCGACCTCCCCGCCACCGGCCTGATGCGCCTGTTCTCTTAATCAACTCATGGGATCAGCTTGCGTGGGTCGGGTCTCAGACCCAGACAGACCGAGCAGCGCTCGCCTGTCCCTTTTCAGGTGCGGAGCCCCTCTTGGGAATCGTTCCCTTCATGCCACGCGAACGTCGAACACCCTTTGCCTTCATCCTGAGCCTCCGGTAACTAAACTCCGCTACTCTCGCGCCGATGAGAATTGCATGGACGGCCCTATCATCGAACCGAGCACGGCTTTGTGGGCAGTCGCCGAGGTCTTCTGGCAAGACCAGGCCGGGCTGTCAACCGGGCCCCCGCCACACTCGACGACACGTCGCCCTCCGGCGCCTGCATCCGCCTCAAGACTCCCATTGCAATGGGCGCAAGGCTAACAGTGAAGTGGCACCGCGAAGACACTTTTCCGCAGTGGCCAGAAACTGCCGCAGCGATGGAGGCGAATTCCTTCTCTGCGTTCGCCGCGAGCCAACCGCGAGGCGCATCGAACCTGCCGCGCCGCCCAATGAAAGCTGCAGTGAAAGCCGGCGCCGCAATCAGGCGCCGCACGCAAACGAGCGCCTCTGAGTTCACTTGGATCGATGGTAGCCAGAGCGCTCCGGCACCTCAGAACGCCCCGAACCAGTCCCGCAATCCCCGCGTTCTGCCTGAACCGGCTTCAGCATTCACCGCTCTCGTGGCCCACAATGCACCGTCCAAACAGTCGCAGGAAGCACCTACTCCCCGAGCCAGTCGAGATCACATCACCGCAGCGCAGGCCTCGCCCCTCCTCGCGAAAGGAAGGTCATGCCATCGAGAAGTTTCTTTCCCAACCTCTGGCGCCGCCAGCATGACAGCGCCGACGTGGCCGAAAAAAAGTACGAAGACGGAGACTCCAGTGAATAATTTGCAGCCCCACCCCGCGGAAAGCCTGACCGGCTCTCAATCCAACCTGCTCGCCTACGATGACATTTACCACGCGGCAGGAATCCCCGCTCCCCGTTCTGGGTACGGCGTCCACAAGGTCGTCGACATGCTCAACAGCGACCGCATCCGCGAACGATCAAAAGACATCAAGCTCGCCTCCGTGCTCATGGCCCTCGACGCTGCCGGCACCTCGCCCGATGATCTGCTCAACGACGCAACCCATCGCCAGCAGGCTCTGAACTCCTACGAAGCCGGCCAGCAGAAACACCTCGAGGAATTTGGAAGCCCGCAAAGCCCACGAAAAATACCAAGATCCAGGCGGAAATGGACCGCGTCGCCGCTCACTACACTGACGCATTCAGCAAAACCGGGACGAAGTTGCCCGCGAGTAAAGATGCCATGCGCAATTGGCAGATGGCGAAGCAGCGCGAGAGCCAGCGCATTTCTGAAGTCATCGAACTCTGCGTCAAACGGTCCGCTGCCGCGCGGCTGACCGATCCCCAACCCTCTCCCTCCGCGGTCAGCGCCCGGCGGTACGGCCTGCCGGATTTTTGAACATGGGGTTCACAAAACTCCGCAAGCCGTTAGGTCCCCATTGCTAACCAGATGGGCTTCGGTTTAGTATAACTCGGTAACCGAGGGGAGACTGCTTGAGTAAGCCTTCAGACCTGGTTCAGGGGACTCTGGACATGCTGATCCTGAAAATACTGGCGTTGGAGCCCGTCAATGGCTGGGCAGTTAGCCAGCGTCTGAAACAAATGTCGAGTGACGTATTAGGGGTCAGCGATGGCTCTCTCTACCCGGCACTGCACAAGCTGGAACATCGGGGTTGGATTACCTCTCAGTGGAAACCAAGTGGAAACAATCGGCGAGCGAAGTTCTATTCGCTGACGCGGCTCGGGCGGAAGCAACTTGAAAAAGAGGCGGCCGACTGGAGCCGTCTCTCCGCCGCCATCTCCGGAATAGTCAAGCTCAAGGAGGCATGAGATGACGTTCGAAGACTGGGTTTATACCCTTCCATTGCGTTTGCGCGCGTTGTTCCGCCGAAAACAAGTGGATCAGGAACTAGAAGACGAGCTTCGTGGCCACCTCGAGCAGCAAATCCAGGAGAACCTTGCCGCAGGCATGGCGCCTGAGGAAGCACGTTACTCGGCGCTGCGCGCACTGGGCGGGATGACGCAGATCGAGCAACAGTGCCGGGACGCCCGCGGCGGACACGTCATGGAAGATCTGGTTCAGGATTTCCGATATGGGATTCGCCAACTCTTGCGCAGCCGCGGCTTTTCTTTTCTGGCGATCCTATGTCTGACCTTGGGAATCGGCGCCAATACTGCGGTATTGAGTTGGATCGAAGGGATCCTATTCCGTCCGTACCCGGCGGTAGCCCACCAGGAAAGACTGGTCGCCTTGGCCGGAACGTCGCGCGGCGAGGCCGGTCCGACATCGATTTCGTGGCCGGACTTTCTTGATTTGCAGAGGAGTTGCACCCTTTGCGACGCCTTCTTCGTGAGCAAGATCACAGGCAGTACGCTGAACCTCGGTGACCGCGCTGAAATCACGACGGGCAGCATCGTCTCCGCAAATTATTTTGACGCAATCGGCGTTCATCCCGTGTTGGGTCGTGGCTTCGAGCCTGACGAAGATGTCGGCAGTAACGCTCATCCCGTCGCCGTCATCAGCTATCAGCTTTGGCGAAACCGCTTCAAGAGTGATCCACAAATCATCGGCAAAACACAACGGCTCAATAATCTTCCGCACACCATCATCGGCGTCGCGCCAGAAGGGTTTTATGGAACGTTCGTAGGTTGGACGATGAATTTCTGGGTGCCGGCATCCATGGAAGAAAACTTCGAAAGCGGCGGGTATAAACTCCAGGACCGCGGAGCCCGTTGGATTGAATCCTATATACGGCTCAAGCCGGGCGTTACTCGCGCACAAGCTCAACAAGAAATCTCAGCAATCGCGGCACGCCTGGAAAACAACTACTCCGCCACGAACCGAGGGCGCGGCATTAGCCTGTGGCCATTGTGGCAAACCCCTTTCAACAACGCCGGCACCCTGCTTCCTACACTCGAGATCATGCTGGCAGTTGGGGCGTTTGTGCTTCTCATTGCCTGCGCAAATGTGGGCAACCTACTTCTAGTCAGGTCATTTGCCCGTCGCCACGAAATGACGATTCGGCTCGCTATCGGGGCCAGCCGCAATCGTTTATTGAAACAACTTCTTACCGAGGGCTTGATCCTTTCAGCGCTCGGCACGGCCGGCGGACTCCTGGTCGCGTACTGCTGTCGGCACGCACTCGTGCTGCTGTTCCCGGCCCGCTCCGGATTGGCGATGTACTTGCCAGGGGAAATCGACTGGCGTGTGATGTCGCTGAGTGCTGGGATATGCCTCATCACCACGCTTATTGTTGGATTCGTCCCTGCGTTTCAAACGCGCAGTATCGAACTTGCTGGTGCCCTGAAATCGGGGTCCTCGGGTGTGGTCGGGGCCAGGGGAAGAACATGGGTACGCTCGGGCCTCGTCGCCTTGCAGGTTTGTCTGAGCTTTGTTCTTGTGGTTGGTGCGGCACTGCTGCTGCAAAGCCTGCAAAAGATTCGAACTGCGAGCCCTGGTTTCTCCACCACAAATGTGGTGGAGACCGGGGTGTCGTTGATCTCTGCTGGATATGACGAGCCGCACGCCAAGACGTTTCAGGAGGAACTGCTTACACGCCTTAGAGCACTATCTGACGTGGAGTCCGTCGCCTTCGCGCGCGTAACCCCACTGGGCTATGGAACCTACTCTTCCTCGCCTATTGCGGTGGACGGTTACCAACCACCAGTGGACGAGCAACCTACCATCGACTACAACCAAATCAGCCCTGACTACTTCGCCACCTTGGGTATCCCTCTGATCTCGGGACGCGAATTCAAGCGCGCCGATGACGAAAACGCAGCGTTAGTCGCCATCGTGAATCAGACTATGGCGGCACGATATTGGCCGAATCAGGATCCCATCGATCGGCGCCTTCAGGTAAAGGGCCGCTGGGTGCGAGTCATTGGTGTAGCCGCAAACTCGAAGTACGAGAGCATGCGCGAGAGTCCAAAGCCGTTTTTCTATGTGCCATTATTGCAGGATTTCGTAAGGGGACCGGCTTTGTATATCCGCTCAACTCGACCTCTGCAGAGCATTTCGGCCGCGCTGCTTCGCGAAGTGCACGCTCTCGACCCAGACCTTGCCCTATACGAGGTGATTACGCTTCAAGAACAGGTTGATCGATCAACCTCTCCGCAACTCGTAGCCGTAACCTTGGTTTCAATCTTAGGAGCGTTGGCGCTTCTCCTCGCTGCCGTCGGCCTGTATGGTGTGATGTCTTATGCCGTCGCCCAGGCCAACCGCGAACTGGGGCTGCGTATGGCTCTTGGCGCCGGCGCCGCCGATCTGTTTCGTCGGGTCATTTCGCGCGGTTTGAGATTAACGGCGGTCGGCGTCCTCTGCGGCGCGACTGTCGGACTTGTATTGACGCGATTATTCGGAAAGCTGCTCTACGATGTCAGTCCAAACGACCCGCTGGCATTCGCATTGGCAGTCGTCGTGATGACGATCGCCTCCGTCGCAGCTTGTCTACTGCCTGCCTGGCGCGCCACCCGTACAGACCCAGCCCGAGTGCTGCGAGATTGACCCCACCATGGGCCAGGTTCGTGGCACTTCCCAACAACGTTTTTGGAATGCCCGAGCGAACATTGGAGAGACCACAGAAGCGGCAGAACGAGGGTACGCCTGGAGAGTCGCCTTACCCCGCCAGCAGCGCGACGCCCGCCCCGACCAGCAAAGCCGCCATCCATCGGCGGCGATCCACTCTTTCATGGAGAAAGATTTTAGCCGCGAACGCGTTGCCGATGAATGTTAGAGACGCGGCAGCGGGAGCAACCAGGCTTACGTCTCCCCACGACAGCGCAAACAGCAGGCTGAAGAACGCCACTGTCATGGCCGTCAAGCCGAGAAAAAAATTTGGATTACCCAGGATGCGGGAGACCACCGTCCACAGCCCCGAACGATGCCACAACGCGTGCACATCACCCACTTGCTTCATCGCGCGCGCCAGCAGGATGTCTCCCACGACCGACGCGAAGACGATGACCAGAATTCCGCCCCAGGTGAATGCGCTCTTCATCGCTGGACCCCACCTGAAACTAGCTCTTCGGCGGAAGCCCCATTCCTCGCCGTGTCTTTTGCGGCGAGAACTGCGGATTCCGGATGCTCGGCCGCGGTCAGCGCAGGACCTCCGGCAACGAATCCGACTCCTCCGGAGATCAGCGCGATACCGAGCCAGCGCATCGGACTTACGTCTTCATGCAGGGCAAACTTCGCCACTAGCGCCAACAAAACGTATCCCAGCGAAGTGGCGGGCAAAACGTAAGTAAGGTCCGCCCAGGAGAGCGAGTTCATGTAGGAAGCAAAAAACGCCATCAGCAGCAAGATGCCCACCGCGACCCACGGATTTCGCACCGCTAGGATGACGCCTTGCAGATGATGGAGGGAAATGCTGCCGGCCTGCTTCATCCCGTGCGAAAGCATGGAATCACCAGCCGCTGCAAAGACGGTGACTCCGGCCAGCACCAGATACTTGCGAAAGGTCACTTAACCTCAGGTTTCAAGGTTTCAGAGCTTCAACGTTTCAGAATTCTGAGTCTCAAAAGAATCCGGCCGCTTCAACGGCAGGACAGCTTGAAACCTTGCAACATGAAACTTTGAAACCTGCCGTTGCTACGCTTTCACCGGCTCGGCCGCCGCAGCCTCGGCATGATGCTTCTTCACCATCTTGTTGCGCGCCGACCGCAGCTTCAAGAAACTCTTCGCCTCTTTGTACAGCCGCTTGCGGTCGTTGCTGTCAAAGACCGCTTTTCTCAGGATGCGGTAAACCGCTTTCGGACGGAAATAATATTCGTCGTAGAACCGATGCACCGCCGACATGATGTCATCCGCGGGCAGCCCTGGATATTGAATCTGGGCCAACTGATGTCCGCCTTCGTCCACCATCTTGTTGTCGCCGACTATGAATCCGTTGCTCACCGCATAGTCGTAGAGTTCCGTTCCCGGATACGCGTGCGCCACCGAAACCTGAATGGTCTCGACGTCGAGTTCCTTGGCAAACGCGATGGTGTTGTTAATGGTTTCGTGCGTCTCACCGGGCAACCCCATGATGAAGTCGCCATGAATCACCAGCCCCAGTTTGTGGCAGTCCTTGGTGAACTGACGGGCGCGTTCAATGGTTGCGCCTTTCTTGATGTTCTTCAGGATCTGCTGGTCTCCCGACTCATACCCGACGATCAGCAGCCGGCATCCTGCTTCCTTCATCGCCTTCAGAGTTTCGAAGTCGGTGGTCACGCGCGAGGTGCAAGACCACGTCAGTCCCAGCGGCTTCAGTTTGGCGCACAGTTCGATCGTCCGCGCCTTCTGGATGTTGAACGTGTCGTCGTCGAAGAAAAATTCCTTTACTTCCGGCCACATCTCTTTGGCCTTGGCCATCTCGCGGGCGACATCGTCGGCGGAGCGCTTCCGCCACGGGTGTCCGCTCAAGGTCTGCGGCCACAGGCAGAACGTGCACTGTGCCGGGCAGCCCCGTGTGGTGTATAGCGACACGTACGGATTCAGCAGGAACGGCACGTTGTAATTCTTGATATCGAGATCGCGCTTGTACACTTCCGTCACGTGCGGCAGTTCGTCCAGATTCTGAATCTGCGGCGAATCCGGATTGTGCACGATTTTCCCATCCTTCAAATACGAAACACCCGGGATGTCGGCCAACGGCTTGCCCTTGGCATAGTCCGTCACCGAGTAGTCGAACTCCTTGCGGCAAATAAAATCGATTTCGGGACAATCTCGTAGAGATTTCTCCGGCAGCACGGTCACGTGCGGCCCCACAAACGCAATCTTGATCGTCGGACGTGCCTTCTTGATCGCCCGCGCCAGCAGGATGTCGCCCGGAAATCCCGGCGTCGACGTAAACAGCACCAGAAACTCATACTCCTTGGCGATGTTGATGGTCTCTTCGCCCGATACGTGGTGCGACGGTGCGTCCAGCAACCGCGCCCCCTCCAGCATCCCCGCGGGATAAGCCAGCCACACGGGATACCAGAAACTTTCAATTTCGCGGGTGGCGGGCCAACGCGAGCCGGCGCCTCCGTCGAAGTTTTCAAACGATGGGGGATTCAGAAGCAGTGTTTTTAGAGGCATAGTGGGTATTCTTTAATTCTAGCATCCAGACAGGGATATTCCCGGTTCGACCCCGTGTTTCTGGAGGTTCCCGTAAACTCCCAGTACATGACCTAAGCGCCTGATTCCAATGTACTAGCCCCGCGACGGGAAAGGAACGTCGATAGGGCGAATGTGGTGTTGGATGCAGTGAAAGGGAAAACGGTGCGCTAAGCGGGAGTGACTACGGTTCGACGCGGAGCAGCTATTGAGCTTCGCCCGAGGCCGGAACCCGGAAAGTCAGGCCCCGATCATCGTTGGCTTTCGTAGTGGCAGGCAGATCCAAGTCCGACAATGGAATCTTTCGGGTGTGCTGCGGAGCAAAGTTCCAAAGAGTCTGGCCAATGATCGCGTAGTTCTTGACTTCCTGTTTGTGCTGGTCGCGGAAAACCAGAACCGTGTCCGGCAGAACTGGCGTACTCGCTGCTTGGCGCTGCGCCGGATGTGGGGTCGGATCAGAACGTGCGTAAATATCCTGATCGCCATCGGCCTCTTCCTGTTGCCGCATGCGCTGCTCTTCGAGGCTTTGCTGGTTCATCTGGTTGGCCATGGCACGATCACGCTCGTAGTCTTCGTCGTAGGAAGATCCCGAATCCCACCACCACGGATTGTAGTATCCCGCGTAAACCCATGGATACCCGAAGCTGCGACAGCCGAAACCGAAGCAGTTATTCCGGAATCCGAAAGTGTGAACCTGGTGGAATCCATTGTGAAATCCATTGTTGTGGAATCCATTATGGAGAAACGGCTGATGCGAGAAGCCGCGGTTGGAAGACGAAGGACCGTGCGTGATGCTGCGCGAAACCATCGGGCCGGAGCGCATGCCGCTGGAAACACGGCCGCCACCCATGTGACCGCCGCCACTGAAGCCGCCGCCGTGGCTGCCGCTGAAACCCGCGTGTCCGCCAAAGCCGCCGCCGGCGTGACCTCCGCCGTGCTGAGCCCACAGGGGTACTGCCAGGAAAAGCGCGAACGCCGAGATGGCCATCAGGCGGCGCATAAGCAAAGTATACGCCCCGTTCAGAGGGATGACTTTGTCAAATTTTGTCTAAGCTTCGGACTCTCGACCGTCTTCAGTTCTGATCCCCGGCTCCGTGCTTCTCTTTGCACAATTTGCAGTAGGTTGCAGGCGACTCTTGTCGACGCGGTGCTTCACGGACGGCAAAGTCCTCAGGTAGGCGAACAGCGCTTTCAGATCCTCATCGCTGAGGTCTTTGAATTCACCGAAGGGCATGATGGAGTTCAGCTTGCGGGCACCGACGTATCCGGTGCGAAGCGCGGTCATGAAAGTGGCTTCGCTGAAATATCCGATGCCGGAAGCATCCGGCGTGAGGTTGGGGCTGGTGGCATCGCCCCATGGTCCGACCAAACGCTCTCCGCCAGCAAAATCCAGATTGTCGTTCACGTTGTGGCAGCCGCACCCAAGGTGGGCCAGGCATTTCCCGCGGGCGACACCGTTCGATGAATCAGGGCCCGGGACCGGTTCGACCACTGGTTCGGCGGCGCTGCGGACCAGGTAATGTGGGTTGGAGGAAGCGGATTTCGCAAGGGCGGTACCGACCGCAGGTAGACGACCACCGAGGCCAAGTCTTCGTCGGAGAGGGTTTTGTGTAGGCTATACGGCATCGCGGGAAACAGGATGGTGTCGTCGTGCTTGACGCCTTCGCGGATAGCGCGAGCAATCTGGTCGTCGGTCCAGCCGGCGCTGCCGGTCTCCGGATCGGAAGTCAGATTCGGGGCGACGAGAGTGCCGGGAAAATCGGCGAAGCTGAGCTCCTGGCCACGAGTTCCTTGCCGGGAAGCATTGGGGCGC
Organism: uncultured Acidobacteriaceae bacterium; assembly: GCA_963710885.1. Taxonomy (GTDB): domain Bacteria; phylum Acidobacteriota; class Terriglobia; order Terriglobales; family Acidobacteriaceae; genus Sulfotelmatobacter. The sequence goes on along the minus strand of CAVQCF010000042.1, from coordinate 90,659 downwards.
CGTGCTGGGTCCAGTCTCTGGGAGTATGGCAACTCTCGCAGCCGAGAAGTGATTGAGTGCGATAGCGTCCTCGGGCCAGCCGCTCGGGGATGCGCTCGAATTGCCGGTTGGTAAGAGCGCGTTTTTTGGGCCCAATGAAGGGCCTCCATCCGATGGTGAATCCGAGGGCTGCCACAACGCAGAGCACACCCGCAATGATGAGCAGAATTCTGCCAAGCTTTTTCATTTTGTGGAATGGATTCCTGGCACGGTTTTTTGCACGCCCCACGCGCGCGCCACATGATACGGGGCAAATCAATGTAGATCAAATCAATATGATTCGGCCGGTTACTGCCGGCCTTCCGGTCAGGGTGAAACGGTCCTCACCAGAAGCGGTGGTATGTACGTAACAATGTTGTCGTGATGCAGCCCAACTTCAGTCCGTCCGCAGCGCTTTCATCGGATCGATGGATGCTGCTCGGTGTGCGGGTAGGAACGAGGCTGCTAATGCCAGGATCAACACGAACACCGCGGCCAGCGTCAGGACCAGCGGATCAAACGGGCTTACTCCGAAGAGAAGCGACTGCATGATCTGAGAAGCGGCGGCGGCGACCAGCAATCCAATAACGCAGCCCACGATCGCGAGTTTGGCTGCGGAGCTGAAGACCAATCTCAAAATGCCGGACCGTTGTGACCCCAGGGCAATGCGAATGGCCATTTCCTGCACGCGCAGAGCCGCGGAGAATGCAATTACGCTGTAGATGCCAAGCGCGGCCAGCAACACCGCCGCGCCTGCAAAGGCCGAGATCAGTATCGTGTTGAACCGGCGCGGCGCTTCGCTATCGGAGACCGCCTGCTCCATCGTCTGAACCTGCGACAGGGGCAGCTGCGCATCCATGGAGCGCACCACTTCGCGGAGAGCGTTGGTCATCTGCCCGGGGTCCATGGCTGTGCGTAGGGCGACGTAGCCATTATTGCCATTCAGATCCTCTGGCGAACCAATCGGGCCCACAGACTTTTCGAATTGTTCGACCGGCTGGTACCACTCTTCCTTGGCCGAAACATCGGGCGATGTCTCCTTCACGTCGGCAACTACCCCAACGATGGTCAGCCAGGGCGTTTGCACTTCCGGCGTTCCCAGGCGAATACGCTTTCCGATGGGATCGGAACCGGGCCAGTAGTGTTGCGCAAGCTTGTGGTTGACGATCGCGACCAGTCGCGTCTCTGAGGTGTCGGTCGGAGTGAAGAACCGGCCGCCGAGCAACGGAATCCCCATCGCTTGCAGATAATTCCCATGCACCGCGATAAACGTGGCAAGGTTCATGTTGGCGCCTTTGGGAGCGACATAACCCTCGGCGACGAAGGTGGAGTTGCTGAAGTTGCCCGCCGCTGGCAAAAAGGAAGTAATCCCTGCAGACGTCACGCCCGGAAGTTGCTCCAACCGTCGAATCAATTCGTGATTGAATCCATCGACCGCCGCTTGCGTCCCATACTGCGCACGCGGCAAAGAGTACGCGGCCGTCAGAATATGGTCCGGACGGAAGCCGAGATCGACCGCCCGCATCCTTTCGAAACTGCGCAGCAGTAAACCGGAAGCAACCAGAAGCACAAGAGCAATGGCGATCTCGCCGATGACCAGCGTGGAACGCAGCCGGGCGTGGCCACCACCGGCGCTGCCAGAGCGTCCTCCTTCCTTCAGAATCTCATTCACGCTGGTGCGCAATGCGGCAAAGGCCGGAGCCAGACCGCAAATAACGCCGGTAATGATCGCCAGAGTGATCGCGAACGCAACTACCTGCCAGTCGAGACCGATTTCGTTGATGCGGGGCAGCGTCTCGGGCAACCAGCTCATGCCGACGCGCAGCGCGATGGCGGCCAGGGCCAAACCGAGCAGGCCTCCGGCCACACTCAACACCAGGCTCTCGAGAATGGTTTGCCGCAGCAACACCGTGGCGCGTGCTCCCAGCGCCAGCCGCATAGCGATTTCGCGGCGACGGCGAATGGCTCGAACCAGGAGCAGGCCGGCGAGGTTCGCGCATGCAATCAGTAGCACAACCACAATCGCTAGAAACAATGTGCGCACCAACTGCCGAGCTTGCTCCACTGTTTCCTCGTGAAGCGAGCGCACCACGGCTTGGATGTGCAGACTAGACATGAACGGGGGATAGCTGCGCATCGTCGCCTCGGCTACCCTCTGCGCATCGCTCTCCGCTTGCGCCGGGGTAACGCCGGGCTTGAGGCGTCCGACCATGTTGAAATTCCACCCCGCGGCGCCGGACGTTCCGACTTCCTGTTCGCGGAAGCTCATGGGAATCCACAGCTCGCTGCTGTTCATGTGTCCCGGCACCAGGGGGAACTCAAAGTTGCGTGGCATCACTCCGATCACTTCATAGGGCTTGCGGTCCAGCAGAATCTTGGATTGCAACACGCGCGGATCGCCGTGCAGGCGCTCTTGCCAGAGCGAGTAGCTGAGCACTGCGACCTGCTCTTTGTTTTCATCTTCTTGGCGTGTGAAGAGACGACCCATCAGGGGCTGAACTTGCAGGGCCGGAAGCACGCCGCTTGAAAGCCGCGCTGCAGTCACCTGCGCCGGATCGCCAATGCCCGACAGTTCGTAACCCGTCTGCGTGTATCCGCCCAGACTCTCGAAGCTATGCGTGTCGCGCGTGTAGGCCTGAATGTCCGGAGCCGTGACCCCCGCCTCGCCATTCCCCCCTACGTCCGCGCCTTGCAGAATGTCGGAGAGTTGCACGAGCCTGTCGGACTGTGGAAACGGTAACGGCCGCAGAAGCACGCCTTCGACGATGGAAAAGATCGCCGTGGTGGCGCCGACTCCGAGGGCGAGCATCAGCACCGCCGTGGCCGTAAAGCCCGGCGACTTCAACAGATGGCGGACAGCGATCCGGAGGTCATGGAAAGACATAGGCGTCCCCGTGAACGATATGAGTTGTCGCTTCTACAGCACCTGATCGCCCAAACGCCGTATTTGCCTAAGTGATTGGTGGTTCGAGATCTATGGGATGAAACACGCAGGAATCGTCCGCGAAAACGTCCGGATTTCGAAAGGTGCTGTCCGCGAGTGGACATCATCGAGCTTGGTCCGGCGCGTGGGTATGGGTTCGTGGTGCCCACCCTTCGACACGCTCAGGGCAGGCTCTTTCGAAAATCGCGGAAGGTGGGGGCGGCCAACTGATGGACGGAGTCCGCTACTTCTTTTTCTTTCCCTTAACCGGCTTCGGTGCGGGTTTATGAGCTGGTTTCGGCGCGGGCTTTGCGAGTTTATGCGCAGGCGCGGCAGTCTTCGCTTTTTCGGGAGTTTTCGCTGCGGCCTTCGCAGGTGGTGCTGCGGGCGGCGGCGCTAGTGGTGCAATCGCAGCCGCAGCCTTCCCCTTCTTCCCTTTTGGACTGGGCTTGCCGGATGCTGCCACAGCGGCGGGTGCTTCCGCAGCGGCCTTCGCCGCACGCCCGCGCCGAGGTGCCGGGGGCGGTGGTGGCGGCGGTGGCGCGAACGGCTTCAAAAACTTCAACGTCTCGGTGCGCGAGCGCAGCTTGCCGTCGAGTAACAGCATGAAAACGTCGTGTGCCAACTTCGGATACACCGGCAATTGCGGCGTGATCAGCAACTCCGTCATCTCGGGCAACGGAAGCTTCTGCTGCACCTGACGCCATTTGGTCAGGTAATTCTTGATTTTCTGCTCGACCGACTGCTGCTTCGCCGTCACCGCCAGGAACAACACCATTTCCGGTCTCGCCGACGACAGCAACTGCCAGGTGCGCGAGGGCGTCGCCGCTTCTTTTCCCATCAACCGCTTCGCCAGTTCCTTGGCGTGATCTTCGATATCCCGCCAGGCTTCGACCAGATCCTTGCGCGGAATCATCTTCTGAAGGTCCGAAACATCCTTGTCGGAAAAATGGGACGTCAGAAAGTACATCACGGCTGGACCAGCGTCGGGAGCGTATCCCAGATCGACCATCTGCTGCCGCGTCTTCATCAGTTGCGTGATGCCGTTGGTGTCAACCTTGGCGACCGTCCAGTGATCATGCAGGATCGTGAGCCAGCCTTCCTTCTCGAGCATCTTCACGACATGCAGCGGATCGTCTTCGTGCGCCAAGGCTGCGATCTCGTGCCCGATCGACGAGCGCAGGATGTGGTCGATGTACTTGCCCTCCCTAGCCGCGTCGTAGCGAGCCTGCGTGCGATCTTCCAGCAACCAGTGGAAGCGCGCAGCAAAGCGCGTCGCTCGGATCAGCCGCGAAGGATCTTCCAGGAACGAATAGTTATGCAGAATACGGATAACTTTCAGTTCGATATCGGCCACGCCGTTGAAGGGATCGAGCAGCAGGCCGCGCGATCCTTCATTCAGGGATAGCGCCATGGCATTGACTGTGAAGTCGCGGCGCCGCAGGTCTTCGTGAATCGTAGCGGGCGTCACAATCGGAGGCTTGCCTGTCTTCTCGAAGCGCTCCGTGCGCGCCATGCTGATCTCGGCGCGGGCGTTCCCGGGCAGCGAGATGAAGATAGTGCGGTTGTCCTCTTCGACGGCCGTGATCTTGGCGCCGGCCTTCTCCAGATCTTTTTGGAGCTTGAGAGGATTACCCTGAACGGTGAAATCGAGGTCGCGGATGGTAAATCCGCTGATGATGTCCCGGATCGCGCCGCCGGTAAGGTAAAGATTCATGCCCGCGGCGCGGGCTACGTCTTGCACGAGGCCGACGCCCTTCAGTTGGTCCGGCGTCAACCGGATTTCCATCGTGTAAATGTAATCAGCCATTCGCTTTCAAGCGGCGGTCGGGACCCTGTTTCGGGCGCGATTCCAGCTTAAATCGCGACCGGGGGAGGCCCGGACGAGCCCAACTTTCCACAAGATTTCCACAGCCTTGGGGACCACGCTATCCGGCCCCTCAGCCACCCGGATGCAAGTGGCTTAATCCAAAGTACTTATGCCAAGTGGAAACTTTTGCGGCAAGCTAAAGAAAATAACACAACGTTTACATTTTGGCTACTGCCAAGGCGGATTCCAGTCATTTTCGGCGAAAAAGTGCGAGAATCAAGTCGGCGGTCGCAAGAAGGTCGTGGAAGAGCGGCGCTTGATCGCGCCACATAAATTGGGCTTCGCCCAGCAGCTAGCACCAGAGATCGCAGCGCAAATAATGCCCTCAACCCACAAGAAGGTGATCGTCCGCAAGATGGACCGGGATTCGGTCTCCGGTTACGTCTCGCCGGCCCAGTTCGTCCACGAGGGCAAACTCGAACTCCTGAATACTGCCGGCACCGTCATCACCATGGACCTGCGCGAGATCAAGGGCGTGTATTTTGTGCGCGAGTTCGGAGACTCGGAGTCGCTGACCCGCAAGACATTCACCTCGCGTCCTCGCTCCGAGGGCCTATGGGTGCGTCTGCGGTTCAAAGACAGCGAGATTCTCGAAGGCCTGATGCCCGCCGATCTCACCCAGACTGCACCTGAAGGATTTCTTGTCAATCCGCCCGACCAGCGATCGAACACGCAGCGCATCTTCGTACCGCGCACTGCGCTGGAGTCGTTAACTGTGCTGGCCGTGATTGGCGCCACACGTCGCCAGCGCCACGGCGGGCCACAGGATCAACTGCAAGTACCGATGTTCGAAGAGTAAAGCGACCTGCTAACCGAACCTTGTTTTTTCTGTCTGGTTCTCTCAGTTCACCGGCGTGAGCAGGAATGCGTGGTTATAACCGCGCTTGAGGCCGTACCCGGTGATCTGGCCCAGGTTGTTGATGGCGTTGGCGTTGATCAGCACCCATCCAGACCCCGCTGGGATGAGCGAATTCAGATCCCGCATCCCTCCCTTAGAAGTCCACACCATCGCGTGCGCGGCATTGTTCGACAAGTTGCCATAGCCAACCACCACGTTCGAATCGTTAATGCCGAATGCGACGCTGTAATTGCCTCCTGCAAGCACGCCCAGATCCTGAATCTTGTCCGAAGTGTTCCACATCACAGCGTGCCAATGTCCTCTCGTGCTCGTGCCGTCGGATTGCCCGACGATTACTCCTGCAGTATTGATCGCATTGGCCATACTGGTCACGCCGCCCGTCAGGGTACCGAGATCCTTCATCGTCGAGCCGTTCCATAGAAACCCGTGCGATGCGAATGGTGGGCCGTAACCAAAGACCGACTCTCCCACGATATGGCCATTGTCGTTGAGCGCCAGCCCAGCAGTGAAAATCGCCTTCGACAACGCGCCCAGATTGTTGATCTTTTTGTTCGTCCACTTGGTAGCATTTACCACTCCGCTACTAAGAAAAGAATCGCCAGCGACTTCACCTGCGGAGTTGACCTGAAAAGCTGTGCTGGAAGAGCCTCCCGAGAGCGTGCCCAGATTCGAAATGGATCCGCTCGATGACCACTGCACCGCTTTGAAATTCGTCGCGATCTGACCTTTAACGTTGGAATAGCCTACGACGATCCCGGAATCATTCACGCCGATCGCACCGCTGACGGTTGCTCCAGGAAGCGTCCCAAGATTCTTCATCCCGCCGCTCCTCGTCCAGGAGAACGCGTGCTGGCCAGCAACCACTCCTGTACACGGATAGCCTTCTAGATTCTTAACATCGGAACAACCTACGACCTCGCCGAGGTTGTTGATCGAAAACCCGCTGCTTTCGTTGTCGCCCTTGAGCACACCGATGTCAGTGATGGTATAGCTCTGAGCGCCGGCCCAGCTTGTTCCCAAAACGATCGCCAGCAATGCTTTCGCGAACCTGCCTGTCATGAAACACCCCCCCAGATTTTGGTTTGATGTCTTGTGAGTATGCCACTAGAAACAGCTAACGAAACAGTCACTAGTACAGGTCATCCGCACAGTCATCGAAAGGGATCGTCAGCGAGGGTTCGGTGCTCCGCACATACCTGGAAGTCGCATGAAATGCGTTGAAATCAGGCAAGAGTTGATGTAGGGTGTGAAGTCCACGCGGGCCATGAGCCTGCCAAAGAGGCGAGTCGGCCCCCTCCCTTCCTCCGCCGACCGGTCTCCCGTGGATGCCGTCAATTTCGATCACAGGTGCCCGCCATGCAAGCGATCCCGGTGTCGCGTCCCAGTTTTGTACCTACTGTAATCCGTGCAGTTTTTACCGCAGTCCTTCTCTCAGCCCTGATGTTTTGCGGGCCGCTGCAGGGACAGGTAGGGGCGCAGCCAGCGGCTGTGCGCCCGCTCATCACCCAAGCGGTGGACGAATCGCAGCTAACAACCCTGAAGGGCAACACGCATCCTCTGGCGCGGCCACAGTTCGATCTCGGAACAGCCCCGGCAAGTCTGCCCATGCAGCGCATGTTGCTCGTGTTGAAGCGCGCCCCCGATCAGGAGACCGCGCTGAGGAAACTGCTCGACGACCAGCAGGACAAGTCGTCCTCGAGCTACCACCAGTGGCTGACGCCGGAGCAGTACGGCCAGCAGTTCGGCCCCACCGACACCGATCTGCAGACGATTACCACATGGCTGCAGTCCCACGGATTCCAGGTAGGCTCGACCCAAGGACGCACGGTTCTAGAGTTCTCCGGCACAGCGGGACAGGTGCAAGAGGCGTTTCACACCACGATTCACAAATACCTCGTCCAAGGCGAGCTGCACTGGGCCAACGCCAGCGACCCGCAGATTCCGACGGCGCTGACACCGGCGGTCGCGGGAATTGATTCCCTATACGACTTTCGCAAGAAAGCCATGAACACGTATGTCGGCAAGTATTCCGTGACCACAAAGCAGCTAACTGCAACGAATCCGCAATTCACCTACAACTGCCAGGGCTATCAATGTTACGGAGTCTCTCCCTACGACTTTGCCACCATCTACGACGTGCTGCCGCTCTGGAACATTGGCGTCAATGGCACGGGGCAAACGATCGCGATCGTCGGGCGAACCAACATCAATCCGCTGGATGCGACAGATTTCTGGTCGCTGTTTGGACTTACGGTTCCTGCGAATAAGCTGAACATCATCTTGAACGGCCTGGATCCTGGCATCAATGGGGACGAACCAGAGGCCGACATCGACGTCCAGTGGTCGGGCGCGGTTGCACCTCAAGCGACCATCGATTTTGTGACCTCGGCATCGACTGAGACGACGGACGGAGTTGATCTCTCAGCGGTCTACATCGTCGACAATAATCTGGCTCCGGTGATGAGCGAGAGCTACGGCGAGTGTGAACTTGGTCTCGGCACCGCCGGAAACCAGTTCTATTCGGCACTTTGGGAGCAAGCTGCGGCCCAAGGGATCAGCGTATTTGTGTCCTCGGGCGACAACGGCTCTGCCGGCTGCGACAATCCTGGCGGTCCGGCCCAGTTCGGACTGAACGTGAACGGAATCGCCTCCACGGCTTTCAATGCCGCCGTGGGCGGGACCGACTTCAACGAATACAACACTTGGTCGACTTACTGGAATTCGACGAACAATTCCGCGACCCAGGAATCGGCCAAGGGCTACATTCCGGAAACCACGTGGAACGACACCTGCACCAACGGCATCTGGATCACGCTGGGCTGGGGCTCAACCGCCGAGCAGGTCTGCAACGGGAGTCTCAGCGACCCCCTCTCGGAAGGCGGCAGCGGCGGACCGAGCAACTGCGTGGTGAACAGTCAGACCGTGGGGAGTTGCACGCAGGGCTATGCGAAGCCTTCCTGGCAAAGCGGTGCGGGAGTGCCTAACGATCATGTTCGTGACCTTCCCGACATCTCGCTGTTTGCCAGCAATGGTTTCATGGGTAGCTCGTATCTCATTTGTCAGCAGGACCAAACCGGTGTTTGCGACCTAAACAATCTTCTAGGCTACGGTGGCACGTCAGTGGCTTCACCAGCCTTCGCCGGAATCATGTCGCTGGTCAATCAGAAGACCGGAACACCGCAGGGCGTTCCAGGCTTCGCCCTGTACAAACTCGCGACCAAACAGGCGAATGCCTTTCACGATGTTCCATCCGGATCGACCATCGCGACACCGTGCTATAACGGCAGCCCCAACTGCACAGTTTCCGTAAGCGGCGATTCTTACGGGGTCCTCTCCGGTTACAGCACTGGCGCCGGCTACGATTTGGCCACTGGTCTCGGCTCGGTCGACGCTAACAACTTGGTGAGCAACTGGACGAAGGCAACGTTTACCGCCACGACCACCGCTCTGCAGTTGAACTCCGGCAATACCGTCAACGTGAAGCACGGGACTGCTGTCCCGGTAAGTATCGGCGTGACCTCCTCCTCGGCCACTGGGCAAGCTTCTCTGCTCGTCAGCACCGGCGTTGGAACCAGTACCGGACATGCGATCGATACGTTTCCGCTCAGCGGCGGATCAACACCGGGGGCGACAACAAGCAAGCTCCCCGGCGGAACCTACAGCGTCATCGCACACTATGCGGGCGACGGAAACTACGGCGGCAGCTATTCCTCTCCAGTCAGTGTCACGGTCAGCAAGGAAAACAGCCAACCTCAGGCTTTTCTGGTCACGTTCGACAGCAGCGGACATGTAGTGAACCCTGACACGACGACGGCACAATACGGGTCCCCGTATGTATTGCGGGTTAACGTGGAGAATTCCTTGGGACAGGCGTGCACACCAATCGGGCCCGGCGCCACAGCATGCCCATCGGGCAACGTCACGTTGACAAACAACGGGACTTCGCTCGACGCCGGAACCTACACACTCAACAGTTACGGATACACCGAGGATGTAGCGGTTCAACTCCCCGGCGGCACGAATTCGGTGCAGGCGTCGTACGCGGGAGATAACAGCTTCAACACGGGTACGGCGACGAATGCGCTTACGATTACCCTCGCACCGTCGCAAGTGAACCCCCCTACTGTTCAGAATGCCGCTGTCGGCGTTGCGTTCACCGCGAATGCACTGGTTCAGGCGTCAAGCTCCGGCGCTCCGCCGAGCGGAACAGTAACGTTCTATGCAAACGGAGCGCCCGTTTCTGGGACCACTATCTACCAGCCGGGGAACCAGATCGGTCCGCCTGCAATCGCATGGTTGAGCGCCAACTTCACAAGCTCCTCCTCCGCCATTACGCAAGTCGGGAACTACACGATTACAGCTGCTTACAGCGGGGATAGCAACTATACACCCTACACGACGTTATATGGGACTCAAGTCTCGGTACAATATCCAAATCCCTCGGTCACATTCACTCCGGCGACGGTGAACGTTGATGCTGGGGCGACGGTGAGTTTAACGGCGCTGGTAGACACCACCAACAAAACCGTGTATCCAACCGGAACGATCTACTTTGTCAACTGGCAGAATGGTTACGTTCTGGCTGGTCCGATGGCCTGCACGAGCACGAAGGACAGCAGTGGAAACTATGCTTGTCAAGCCTCGGCTAGCTTTACCGTCACTGCTGCAGTGACCGTGACAGCGCAATACCTTGGCGATACAAACTATCCCGCGACAACCACGGGCATCGCTCAGGTCAACGTGAACGACTTCAGCATTAGGATCGACTCGTCCTCGATTGTTACCGTCGGACAGGGGAAATCGCAGGGAGCACAGATCGACGTTGGAGTCCTGGGTGCATTTGTCGGTACAGTCAGCAACTTCGCCTGCTCAGGCCTGCCGGCAGAAACGACGTGCAACTTCAACCCACCGCAAGTCACCGGGCAAGGATCGACGGCGTTGACGATCACGACGACTGCGGTTGGTCAAATGCGCAGGCGAGCGTCGAGCCAAATGCGAAGAAGTGAGTGGATCGCCAGCGCGATTCTTCCCTTGTTCGGGGTCTGCCTGCTTGGCGTCGCGGGGGCTTTCGGAAAGCGGCGCAAGGCATTGCTAACAATGATGTTGGTTGCCATGGTGACAACCCTGCTTAGCTGTGGCGGCAGTGGAAGTGGTGGCGGCGGTGGTGGTGGTGGTGGCGGGGGGTCCTCTCCGAACCCGGTTCCTTCGATCACGTCGTTGTCTCCGACCCAGCAAGCATCTGGCTCTGCATCGCAGACGCTGACGATTAATGGTTCAGGCTTCATTAGCAGTTCGGCGGTGACGTACAACAGCGTCGCCCACGCATCTACCTTCCTGGGAAGCTCCCAGTTGTCAATTTCACTTAGCGCGAACGATCTAGCGAACACTGGCACCTACCCGGTGATGATCACCAATCCTGCACCCGGTGGAGGCGCTTCGAGCCTGGTAGACTTCAGTGTCGTAACTGGGACCCCGACAGGAACCTTTAACGTCACCGTGACCGCGTCTAGCGGCTCACTTACGCACAGTGCGAGTTTCGCTCTTATTGTTCAGTAGCTAACGGATGACTCTGGTGTCGAGCGTTCGGCTTACGATAGCGTCGCTGGCCGAGCCGTATCTGCGCGTGGTGTACGATTACACATCGATCAACATGAAACTTTCTGCGATCGCTTCCGCTCTCGACGTGCGCCTCGAAAACGGTTCTCCGGACACGGAAATCACCGGGCTCAATGGCATTGAACAGGCCGGGCCCGGGGAACTTACGTTTGTCTCGAATCCCAAATACTCGGCGGCGGCGCGGACTACCAAGGCTTCCGCCGTCATCGTCGGTGAGGACTTCCCTGCGATTCCGGCGGCGATGTTGCGGGCGAAGGATCCTTATCTGACGTTCGCGCAGGGCGCTGGAACTGTTTCACCAGCCGATACGATATGCGCCTGGAGTGCATCCGACCGCGGTCGTTGGTGCCAGCGCACGCATCGGAGCAAATGCGCACATTGGGCCGTATGTGGTGATCGACGAGGGCGTTGAGATCGGCGCGAATGCGGTGCTGCTGGCGCATGTCGTCATTTATCGCGGAGTGAAGATCGGCGACAACTTCTTTGCGCATGCGCACTGCGGTGGTGCGCGAGAACTGCCGCATTGGCAACAACGTGCTTCTGCAGAATGGCGTCGTGATTGGGGCGGATGGGTTTGGCTTTGCGAAGACGGCCGAGGGACGCTGGCACAAGATTCCGCAACCGGCGCCCGTGGTGATCGAAGACGACGTGGAAGTGCAGGCGAATTCGTGCATCGACCGCGCCAGCGTGGGCGAAACACGCATTGGACGCGGGGTGAAGGTCGACAACCTGGTGCAGGTGGGGCACGGGTCGCAGGTCGGCGAGGACGCGCTGCTGTGCGCGCAGGTTGGGCTGGCGGGATCGTCGGAGATTGGCAACCGCGTGATTCTTACGGGGCAGGTTGGAGTGGTGGGGCACTGCAAGGTTGGGGACGACGCGATTGTTACGCCGCAGAGCGGCGTGGCGCACGACATTGCTGCGGGCGCGCTTGTCAGCGGGGCGCCTGCGGTCGATCACAAATTGTGGCTGAAGTATTCGGCGATTCTTCCGCGATTGCCGGAGATCGCGCGGGCGGTACGCGCGAAGAAAAGCTCAGAATAACCACGAGAGGACACGGACACTGAGGACGCAGAGGAATGCCTAGGCATATGCTGGTCCGCCTTGCTGTTCTCTGCCTTCGGTAGGCACCGACGCGGGTTGGCGAAATTCTTCTGGCAGGCCGCTGTCGATCGCGGCTGCGGACTTTTTCCATCAGGCAGTCGCGGCTGCCGAAATCTTTGGGCTCGATCGGGGGATGAAAAATCACTTTCACTAATCCCGGCTTGATGGCGAACCGGGCCTTCGGCATGGTGTAGTGCGTGCCGACGATGGTGACGGGGATGACTGGAACGCCGCACTCCACGGCCAGATAGAACGGGCCTTTCTTGAAGGGCAGCAGTTTGCCGTCGAAGGAGCGCTTGCCTTCGACGTAGATGGTCATGTTGAGTCCCTGGTCGATGACCGCTTTCGCCGCGCGCACGGCTTCGATGCCAGCGTCGCGATTGCCGCGGTCGACGGGGACCAGCGATCCCATGCGCATGGCGCGGCCGAGGATGGGAACTTTGAACAATTCTTTTTTCACCATCACCGAGGTGCGCTTCGGAATCAGCGGGATTTGAATCGGCGGGTCGAGATTCGACACGTGGTTGGTCATGAAGATGTAGCTGCGGGAGTGGTCGAACTGGTCGAGTCCGATGGTTTCGACGCGGACGCCGGTGATCCAGACGCCGGTACCACGCTCCCCACATGAAGAGGCGATAGAGGACGCGGACGTCGCCCATGATGAAGCTCGCCGGGAAAGCCGATCAGCGCGGCGAGGGGAGCGGCCAGCGCCCAGAAGATCAGCATGAGGATCGTGCGGATCATTTTTGACTAGCCCCTGTTGCCCCAGCGCCGGTTATCGCTGTTGCAGCGGTCGAGTCGACAGCGGCCTGCGCTTCGCCTTTCAGCCAAGCGCTGCGGCGGGCGCGCTGTGCGGCGGTGACCTGATCGAGATCCTTCACTTCGTAGGAGATTTCCTGGCGGCTGCCGATCTTCCATTTCAGTTCGCGCTCGCTGCCGCGGCGCGATCGAACCTTCACCGTAAGCGTGTCGCCGGGATTCAGCCGCGCCAACTCCTGGCGGGATTCCTGGCCGGCGGGCTTGCCTTGCAGTTCCACGATCGTGTCGCCGACTTGCAGGCCGGCATGCTCGGCCTCGCTGCCGGGGGTAACGGCTGCGACCGACATGGGGCCATCGAAGTTGCGGGACGCGATGAAACCCGCGTCGGGCACGGTGTTCGGTGATGGCCTCTACGCGCAGACCGACCGAGCGGAGGAAATCGTCCCAGGGAATTTCTTCGGTTCCGGCGACATACTTCGTGAAGAACGAAGCTCAGGTCGGCGTGGCTGACGGCCTCGGCGGCCTCGCGAACGCCTTCGGAGTCGTTGAAGAAGCGGCCCTTCTTCGCGTAGTTCGCGTTCATCCATTGCAGGACTTCGCGCAGAGATGCTTGCCCGTGACTGGCGTCGCGCACCGCCAGGTCGAGCATGACGCCGAGCAGTTCGCCCTTGTTGTAATAGGAAATGCTGCGCTCGGGACGGCGGTAGTAACCGTTGCCTTCGAGCCAGGCGTCGAGGCTCGACTCTTCCGCGGATTGCGTGAGGTGCGCGGGACGGCGTTCGAGTTCGGTGATTTCCTTCGCCGAGCCGCGATGAGATATTGCTTTTCATCGATCAGGCCGGCGCGCAACTGAATGATGCCTTCGGCGGTGCTGGTGACGCCTTCGCTGAACCACAGCGCGCGCGTGTAATTTTCTTTGGTGTAGTCGACGGGCTCGAGAGTCTGCGGACGGATGCGTTTGACGTTCCACAGATGGAAGAATTCGTGCGCGGTGACGCCGGTGAACGGAGTCCAGCGATTGCTTCATCACGTCGGCATTCAGATCGATGGCGGTGGAGTAGGCGTGTTCCATGCCGCCGCCCGCGGGGCCGCGCGGAAAGTGATAGAGGAACATGTAGGTGTCGAAGGGACGGTCGTTCATCCAACTGGTGGCCGCGGCGACGATCTTGTGCAGCGCGGCGACGATCTTCGCCATGTCGTAGTCGGCGGGGTCGGCGTCGACGATGACGCGGAAATGGCCGCCGGCTTCGTCGAAATCGGACTCCGCGAAAGTTGCCGATCTCCACGGGAGAGTCGACCAGGCGGTCGTAATTCGGCGGCGGTGAACTCGCTCGCCGGACGATGAGCGTCAGAGGAGTGGCGATGTGCCAGTCCGTCGGGAACGTGGCTGAAACGCAGCGTTCAGCGGCACTGACCGCGCATCGACGGGATACATCAGGATCTGCGCCAGATTGAGGAACGCGTGATGAGAGTTCAATTGCGCGCCGAAGGGGCCGGGAGAATCGACGTAGATCTGATAGTTCAACGATCGCGCCGCCCTCCGCGCCTTGAATCTGCCAGCGGCTCTTGTCGAGTTCGTGCACCGGAAGCGCTTTGCCGGAGCGATCTTTGGCGCGCACCCAGTTCACGTACTGGGCGAAGTCGCGAACCTGATAGAGGGCGTTCCACACGGGAAGCTGCAGATCGCGCTGGGCAGCACCTGGCGGGCAGGATGATCTGCACTTCGACCGAGATGCTGCTCGGGCGAGGTGAGAGAGATCGTATAAGCCGACCGCGGCGGTGGCGATCTGCGCGAATGCGAGCGGAGAGCACGACGAATACGCACGGAAGGCGGCACAAACGCCCAGCGAGATCAGGCGCCTACGACAAATGATCTGCGAAGCGAGAGTCTCATCGGTTCCCTGCCAGTTCGCGCAGGCGCGCCGGGAGTTTTTCATAGATTCCGCCGAAGCCGCCATTGGAAAGAATCGCCACGACATCTCCGCTGCGCATTTCGGGAGCGATGGTTTGCACGATGTCGTCGGCATCGGCCAGAAGCCTTGCGCCGGCGGCCGTTTCGCTCGATCTCCGCGGCGAGGGCGGGCAATTCGAGGCGTTCATTTTCCGGGACGGCTTCGGAGCGGAACACGCCCGCGACGATGACTTCGTCGGCCTGCGCCAGGCTGTGGGCCAAGTCGCGTTTGCAGAATGCGGCGGCGCAGCGTGTTCGAGCGCGGCTCGAGAATCGCCCACAGGCGCGCGCCGGGATAGCGCGCGCGCAGCGCCTTCAGAGTTCCGGCAATCGCGGTGGGATGATGCGCGAAGTCGTCGATGATGGTGATGCCGTTCACCTGCGCCTTCACTTCGAGGCGACGCTTCACGCTCTTGAAAGTTTTCAGCGCGGCGGCGATTGCGTCTTTCGGAATGCCGCAGGAGGCCGCGAGCGCTGCGGCCGCGGTCGCGTTCCAGACGTTGTATTCCCCGGCCAGCGGAAATTCGAGATCGGCCCACGGTTGGCCGTCGCGCAGAACGGTCCAAGCGGTGCGCGCGGGTTCGAGGCGCAGGTTCGTGACCTTCCAGTTCGCGCGCGGGCCAGCACCGTAGCGTTCGACGGGGCAGAAGGCTTTGGCCAGACAGCGCTCCAGGCTTGGGCTTTCGGTCGCCCCGCCGCGAATCCGTCGAAGGCTACGATGCGTCCGCGGCGCGGGATCAGATTCACCAGGCGCTTGAAGGCGGTCTCGACGGCGTCGAGATCTTTGTAGATGTCGGCGTGATCGAACTCGACCGAAGTCAGAATCACCGAGTCGGGAAAATAGTGCAGGAACTTCGGGCCTTTGTCGAAGAAGGCGGTGTCGTATTCGTCGCCTTCGAGGATGAAGTGCTTGCCGGAGCCGAGATGGAAGCTGGAGCCGAAATTTTCGGCGATGCCGCCGATCAGGAACGACGGATGCGAGCCCGGCGGAATGGAAGATCCAGGCCAGCATGGAAGTCGTTGTGGTCTTGCCGTGGGTTCCGGCGACGACCAGCACTTCCTTGCCGCGCAGAAATTCGTCGTGCAGCAACTGCGGCATGGAACAGAATGGGATGCGCTGGTCGAGGACGATGCTCCAGTTCAACGTTGCCGCGCGACATGGCGTTGCCGACGACGACCAGATCGGGGCGCGGGTCGAGATTCTTCGCGTCGAAGGGCTGCGCAACGGGAATGCCGAGGTCGCGCAGGAAGTCCGACATGGGCGGATAGGCTGCGGCGTCGGAGCCGGTGACGTGGAATCCGCGCTGCTTGAGCATGCCCGCCAGCGAGGCCATGGCGGTGCCGCAGATGCCGATCAGGTGAATGTGTTTTTTGTCGTTCATCTCGCTTTGTAATTGAGTCGCCGACGCGACGGCGTCTACGGCGTGGACCGCGGATTCCAATATTCTCAAAGGCTAGCTGACCGCTTCGTACTGTCAGTTTCGCCTGCACTCCGAACGGGAGCGTGATGTTGCCCGACGTGACGTGGCCCGACGTTACGCCGAAGGCAACGGGCACTCCCAGGTCGCCGACAATTCGCGTGACGACCTCCTGCAGAGTGTAACCCTGATTTGCGGTCTGCACGCAGTCCAGCATTTCGCCGAAGACGATGCCGCGGACCTCGTCGAGACGACCGGCCAGCTTCAACTGCATCAGCATGCGGTCGATCTGAAAGGGCTTGGCGGCAATGTCTTCGAGGAACAGAATCGTGCCGGCGGTTTTGATTTCGTAGGGCGTGCCGAGCGACGCGACCAGGATCGAGAGACATCCGCCGTATAGGACTGCCCTCGGCTTCGCCGTCGACCAGGCCGCTGACTTCGGCGCCGCAGAGGCACATCCCACGATGCCGAGCCTGAAACCGCAGCTTGCCAGGAGGGCAGGTCGACTCCGTCCTCGTGAAGCCAATCCTTGGCGACCATCGGGCCGTGGAAAGTAACGAGGCCGGCGGCATCGTGAAATAAGTCAGCAGCGTAGTGATGTCGCTGTAGCCGACGAAAATCTTGGGATGAGACTTTGATCTTTTCGAGATCAAGTGCTTGAAGCAGATAGTTCGCGCCGTAGCCGCCGCGGGCGCACAGACGATGGCGCGGACGTCGTCGCGCACGAACATCTCTTCCAGTTCGCGGGCCCGGCGCTCGACCGAACCGGCGAAATAAAGATCCTGCTCGCAGAATCGAATCGAAATAGAATGGGACGATATCCGGCGCGGCGCAGGGCCTCGCAGCCGCTTCGAAGTCAGCGTCGCTTCATATTGCTGGCGGGCGCGACGATGCCGACAGTATCGCCGGGGCGAAGGGCTGGCGGTTTGACGAGTTGAGGATCGGATGAAGACATGAGGCTTCAGGCGGTTGTTACCGGCAAAACCAGACTTCCGATACGAGCAAGTTCAACTCAGAAAAAACTCTCCGCGGCACAACAGCCGCGCCGGACCTCGCAAGAAAACTTTATTCCCGTTGGTGCGGACGGTTTGGGTTCCGCCGGGCGCCTGGACTTTCACCGGCGAAACGGCCCGGCCCGCTGCCATCGCCGCCACTGCCGCAGCGCACGAACCGGTGCCGGACGATTGCGTTTCGCCAACGCCGCGCTCGAAAAAGCGCGCCCTCACATCGTACCTGCTGTCGACCGCGACGAACTCGATATTCACGCCGTGTGGAAAGTGCGGGTTGCGCTGGATTTCCGCAGCTTGCGCCTGCCAGTCCGGTGGCAAACTCAGGAACGAAAGATCACAAAGTGCGGGTTGCCGATCGACACCGGGATGCCGCGCACTTCCCCGGTATGCTCGCACCTTCAAAGCGAGTTCATTTTCGACCACGGCTTCGCCCATTTCGATTTCAAATTCGTATTCGGAGTCGCGTGCGCGAGGTCAGCTGGCAAATTTTCATGCCTGCGCCGGTCAGAATCGAAATTCGTTCCTTGCCGAGTTGGGCACAAACGTAAGCCGCCACACAGCGCGTGCCGTTGCCCGAAATTTCAGCCGCGGAGCCGTCGGCGTTGATCAGCCGGATTTCCACATCGGCGGTGAAGTGAGGAACCATCCACTCGACGCCGTCGGCGCCCACGCCGTTGTGACGGTCGCAGATGCGGCGCGTGAAGCCTGCAACGTCCTCCGGAGCCAGAGCACCGTCGATCAACAGAAAATCGTTGCCGCAGGCGCTGGCCTTCACGAATGGAATCGTGCGGCACGGCTGAGCCTTCACTCGCGCGTCCACCCGGCCGAGGGAGGTCACGCTGCCCAGCACCGTCGAAGCCTTCAATTGCTGCAGCAGTTCCTTCTGCTCGCGGCTGCAGCCCTCGACGTCAAACTGCAGGCGGACGTGCTGGCCGGTGTTGCCGGTGAGCGCGTTCTGCATCAGCCGGTGATGGCTTTCGAGAATGCGGTTGACCTCGTTGCTGATCTCTTCGACGCTGGCGCCGGTGACTTCGTAACTCGATCATCAGCAGCTTGATGTTGAATGTCTCTTCCACGTGGCCGAGCAGCGAAGAGCGCGAGGAGCACCAGCCCGGTCGCGAACATTGCGGTCAGGTAAAGGCCGCCGCCAGCAGCCATTCCGACCGAGGCGACGACGAACAGTGTGGCCGCCGTGGTAAGGCCGGTGGTGAGACCGCGCATGTGCAGGATGGAACCTGCGCCGATGAAACCGATGCCAGGAATGATCTGTGCAGCGATTCTGGCGGCAGTCCGAAGGAACGCCGGCGAGTCTCTGCGGAAAGAAGAGTGAACATGGCCGCGCCGAAACAAATAAACATGTTGGTGCGCAGACCGGCGGCGCGATGTTTGAACTCGCGCTCCAGACCGATGAGACCACCGAGAATCGCCGCCAGGATGAGCGCGTGAGCGAGCTGCCGACGATTCCGCTCGCCATCTCCCCGCGCAGCAAATCGACGAAATGTTGCCAGTTCATGAAGTCTTGCGCCTGCTCGAAGCAGGCTTCCGATGGCCGGATTCTATCATCGCGACTTGCCTGGCCTAGCGTTACCTCGTGATTACCGCGCGCGGTAGAGGATAGCCCGCGCCTGGCCGGTGACATGAATCTCGACGAGTTCGGGAAGATGGCGGTCGTGCACCGCCTGCCACACGGGGTCGCCCTCGAAGGCGACCACGTAATCGGCATAGTGCGCGGGGTCGGCGAGGGCATGTTCCCACAGACCTTCAGGATCGTGACGGCTGCCTCCAGGTGCGGTGATTGCCTTCGTTGATGACGTGCTTGAGCGGAATGCCGGCCTGCTGCACGGCGCCGACGTGGTCGCCCGAGGTACATGAGCAGTGTGGAGTTCTGATGGCAATTTTTCGAGCCAGGTCGCGAGTTGGGCTTCGAGTTGATTGCGGGTGCGCATGTTGACCTGAGCTTCCTTCAAGCGAAACCGGCGCCGGCGCGCCAGACTGGAGGCGTAGCTCAGCGATGACCAACGCGAAGACGACCAGCACGCACGCGAAGCGCAGTCGCGGCTTCCAACGCTGCGGACTGCGCACGGCAGATAGACGAGGATGGCCAGCGCGGCCGCGAAGGCTGGGAGCAACTGCAATCCGTAACGGACGTTGTAGTGGGTGAACGGCCACCACGCGGGGATGAAAATCGGAACGCCGCCGTAGGCGACGGAGAGCGCGTAAAAGGGCAGCGGGACGAGCAAGAAAGAGCAATGGCAAGCCACGCGGCGGCAGGAAATGAGGCAGCTCCGCTTGATCTTGCGACAGGTCGAAGGCTGAGGCCACGATGCCCGCGACCGCAAGCAGAACCCAGGCCCGCTGCAGCCATTCATTCTCCGCGACGTTGGCTTCGGCGGATTTCAGAAAATACATTCCGGCCAGCAGAGGATTGCCGCTGCCGGGATGTCCCGGATCGCCGGGGCCCTGGGTCTTGCGCTCGATCGCTTTGCGGAGTACGGACCGTTGGCGAATTCGAGCGGATTGCGGTAGACGATTCCGTTGTAAGCGAGCCAGAGCGACGGCGCGGCCGCGGCGATCAGGACGAATTTCATGCGCGGCAGCTCGCGGAATTCGGAACGCTGGACACTCTTTGTCGCGGTCTCGTTGCCTGAGAACAGGCTCAGCAGCACGACCGCGACCGCCATCGCGACGGCCAGAAACCATCCGTCATAGCGAGTCAGGCAGGCGGCGGCCAGACACAGACCACACTTCGTGAGGGCCTTCGCGTCGCCGCGCACGAATTCGCTGAAATAGACGACCGCCCAGATGAAGAACGCGAGATAGAGCGCCTCGCCCATGGCGGTGGTCTGCATGTAGATCAGATTCGGATTCGCGGCGTAGATCAGAGCAGCGGTCCAGGCGGCCACTCGGGCTGGCAGCAGTCCGGCTTCCAGAGCCGCGCGGAGAGCGCGCCGCGAACCAGGCGGAATATTCCGATCACGCCGAAAACGTAGGCCACCATCGACGGAATCGAGCCGCCGACGCCGCGCCGCCACATTTCGTTGGAGAGCAGGAAAGGAATCATCAGCAGGTGCGGCAGCGGAAGCCACACGGTTCCGAGTTGCAGCAGGCCGGGAGTTTTCGAATCGAAGACGCGGCGCGCGATGTTGATGTGGGCGATGGCGTCGCCGTAGAGCAGCACATCGCCGCGCTGGAAATAGAACAGAAACGAAATTACAGAGACGCAGGTCGCGAGCCAGGCCAGCAGCCTGACCTCGGAATCCCAACGGCGAATTCGGTGGCGCGTTCTTTATTTTCTTGGGCACGAGCCATTTTCCGCGAAGTACGACTGGGCCGCTGAGGGCAGACTACTCGAGGTGAGTCAGTTCGCGAAAGATCTGAAAGCGGTCGTCGATTTCTTCCCGGGTCAGCGACTGCAGGCGCTCGGTGCCGAAGCGTTCGACTGCGAACGATCCCATGACGCCGCCGTAGAACAGAGCGCGCTTCAGGACTTCGCGATTCAATTCTTCCTGCGACGCCAGATAGCCCATGAATCCGCCGGCGAAAGAATCGCCCGCGCCGGTTGGATCTTTCACTTCTTCGATGGGCAGGGCCGGAGCGCGAAAGGGATGACGGCCAATGCCAAACGCGCCCTCGCGAAAAAAAATGGTCGCGCCGTATTCGCCGTGCTTGATGACCAGCGCCTGCGGGCCCATGGCGAGGACTTTGTTCGCGGCCCGCGGCAGGTTGGTTTCGTTGGCGAGCATCTTGGCTTCGGTGTCGTTGATCAGCAGGACGTTGACGAGCTTCAGCGTTTCGCGTGAGTTCCTCGAGCGCGCCCTTGATCCAGTAATTCATGGTGTCGCAGCCGGTCAGGCGCACGCGGTTCATCTTGCGGCGCACGTCGGCCTGCAGGGTCGGCTGGATATTGGCCAGGAAAAGGAACTCGGTGTCCTCGTACTCGTGCGGAATGCGGGGCTGAAATGTTTCGAAGACGTTCAGGTCGGTGAAATTCGTTTTGGCCTCGTTGAGGTTGTCGGTGTAGGAGCCGCCCCAGCGGAAGGTTTTGCCTTTTGCGCGTTCGAGGCCGCGAATGTCGATGCCATGCTGGTGGAAGACCTGTTCCTGCTCGGGGCCGAAGTCTTCGCCGACCACGGCCACGACGCGCACCTTGGTGAAATAACTGGCGGCCAGCGAAAAGTAGGTGGCCGCGCCGCCGAGAATTTTCTTCACGCTGCCCGAGGGCGACGTGACGTCATCGAACGCAACTGAACCGACTACGAGAATGCTCATGCGGAATTCCTGTCTCTTGGAATCTGGAGTTCTGTGAATATCGACCAGTGGACATGCTACAACGAGCCGTCGCTTCCCTTCTCACATATTTCCCGAGGATCAGTTTCAGCTTCTTCTTGGTCGCCGCGGGAATCTTTTTGCGATCGGTCAGGATCGCGTGGGCCAGCGCCGATCCGCATTTGCACGAGCGTCTCGCGCGGCATCGCAGCCACTGTCTCGCGGACAACTTTTGTGGCGTTCTCGGCGTTCTTGAGCAGCACGGCGACGATTTGATCGACGGTGACCGAATCGTGATGCGGATGCCAGCAGTCGTAGTCGGTCACCATGGCGACTGTGACGTAACAAAGCTCGGCTTCGCGCGCCAGCTTGGCTTCCTGCAGGTTGGTCATGCCGATCACGTCCATGCCCAGGCTGCGGTAGACGTTCGACTCGGCCTTGGTGGAAAACTGCGGGCCTTCCATGCAGAGGTAAGTGCCGCCGCGCTTGCCGACGACGCCGACTTTCTTGCAGGCGGACTCGACCACTCCGGCCAGTTCTCCACAGACGGGATCGGCGAAGGCGATGTGCGCCACCACGCCGTCGCCGAAAAAAGTATCGATGCGATGGCGGGTGCGATCGAAGAACTGATCGGGGATGACGAAGTCCAGCGGCTTATGCTCTTCCTTCAGCGATCCGACGGCCGAGACGGAAACGATGCGCTCGACGCCGAGTTGCTTGAAGCCGTGAATGTTGGCGCGGAAATTCAGTTCGCTGGGCAGGATGCGATGGCCGCGTCCGTGGCGGGCCAGGAACGCGACTTTGCGTCCTTCGAGCGTGCCGCACACGTAGGCGTCGGAAGGCGCGCCGAACGGCGTCTTCACGCGCACTTCTTTCACTTTGGTCAGTCCGGGCATGGAATACAGCCCGCTGCCGCCGATGATTCCGATTTCCGCCTGTGGCAATCGCCCTCCAGAACGCTTGCGCGTGCGCAAGTCAAACTCGTGATTATACAGGAGGAGAAATCGTCGCCGGCGAAGCGACGGGCGAGCGCCCACCTGCGCCGGCGGGACAGCGGCGCTACAATTCTGAGATATGAGGATTTGGCATCGCAGCCTGCCGTTGTTCTGCGCTGTGCGGTTTCGCTCGAGCGCAGGACAAACCCGCACCTGCAGCTCAGAAGCTCGGTCACCGTTCCGGCGGCCATCGATCACAACCGCGTCGTCATCAATGCGGACGTCGCGCTCCCCGACGGCTCGACGCAGCGCGTTCGTGCCTGGGTGGATAACGGCAATCCCGATCTTTATATGTCGCGCCGCTTGCCACGCTGCTGGGGCTGGCGGTGACCTGCAACGACCAGGAGTGCTCTTCGCCTCCGCCGCGAGAGATCGTTGTCGGCGGGATGGAGATTTCGCTCGCGGACGTGAAGGAAGCGAAGATCCCGCTGAAGCCGGTGAATGCGGCCGTCGGTGCTGGCCGCCGGCATGAACGCCGAGATCACTCTGCCGTCGAGCGTCCTGCGCCACTATGACGTGCTGGTCGACTTTCCCGGACACAAGTTTTCGATCGGCGCGCCGGGCACGATTCAGTTTCGGGGACCGAGCGGGAAAGTGCAGATCAATGCAGAGAACGGGCTGATTCAGGTTCCCAGCCAGATCGAGAACAAGAAATATAATCTCGCGCTCGATCTGGGGTCGTCGCATCAGTTTTCTTTCGGAGGAATTGTTCGACAAACTCGCGACCGCCCATCCCGATTGGCCGCACATGACCGGCGCCGTGGGCTCGGCCAACATGTGGGGCGCTGGACGAAGAAACGAAGTGGAAAGTGATGCGCCTGGACCGCGTGCAATACGGGCCGCTGTTTCTTGCCAACGTGGCCGGTCGTCGATTTCCCGAAAGACCGAATGGATTCTTTCGAGAAACGCGCGGGCGTCGCCGACTGCGGGCCTGATCGGCTCGAACGTGCTTGCTCAACTACCGGGTCGGACTCGACTATGCGCACTCGACGGTCTACTTCGAGTTTGGCCGCATGTTCAATTTTCCGGACTTTGACGTGATCGGACTCATCCTGCGACCGGAGGACGACGGGCGATTTACGATTCTCGGCGTGGCGGATCTCGACGGAAAGCCGTCGGTGCCGATGGCCGGACGGATTCAGGCGGGCGATCATCTGATCGCGGTCGACGGCATTCCGGTGCGCGGATCGACCATGGGACAGGTTTGGGCCATGCTGGGAGGAACGCCGGGGCAGGAGCGCAGATTGACCATTGAGCGCGCGGGAAAGCAATTCACGGTCGCGGCGAAAGTGCGAGCATTTCCTGGCGGAACTGCCGGACGAAAAAGAACGAAGAAAAAGAAGTAAGCAGTACACTCGCGTGCACGTTCGGCTGGCGAGTTCCGGCGACGCTCCGAACACTTCCTTCTCCAAGGTCGCGGTCGTGGCCGCATCCAGGCTCTCGCTCACGAACACGGTGTCGCCTTGTTCCTCGATCACCACGGTGCCGTCTTCGGTGGTCCAGGCGTGGCGGCCTTTCAGCAGATCGACTTGGAGATCGGCATTCTGCGCGCTGGCATGATTCGGACACGGGATCTCCTGCTCTTCCGCTTTCTTATAGCGCTGCTTCAGCGACTGCGCGTAGATCCCGGCAAATTCCGCGGCCTTGTCGGCATTCGACCAGCGCGACACGTAGAGCAGACCGAGAGGCGCGGCTGCGACGACGTCGGAGTTGGGATCCGGCTTGGGCTTCGCGGCGTAGTAATATCCGCCGCGCCACTCGGGATACATGCGCTTTCGACAGCGGCTTGCCGGCATATTGCTCGATCAGCACGGCCACGTCGAACTCGCCCATCGCGCCGATGTCGAACTTCTGGTAATCCTTGAAATCGTGTTTGAAATCGGGCACGGGCATGGGCTCGATCTTTTCGCCCGATAGATAAGTCTCGGGCTCCATGATCTGGCGCGTGGTGTGCGGAGGATTTTGCAGCAGCCCGGCGAACGCCTTCTCCTTGCCGCCTTTCTGCATCAGCTTGACCACGAACTCCATGCCGTAGCTGTAGGGGAACGTGAGCGACTCTTTCATGAAGATGGGCGCTTCGTTGAAAACCTTGGTGCTGGGCGTGCCGGTAAGCGTCTCCTCTTCCATCGCGTCGACCAGCGCGGGCGAAGTCGACGATCGAGTGGCCGGTCGGGGCGATGGCGTATTGAAACATCATGGCCTGCGCCTGGCCTTCGATGACGGCTTCGCGGGCGTTGTCGATCTCGTCGTTCTCAATGTCGGCGGGCGTGGGATCTTTCTTGATTTCGCCCAGATCTTTCTCGCCCTTCTTCATCCACTTCTGCAGGCCGACGGCCTGATCCTGCAGCGCGTGGGTCAACTCGTGAGCCATGACGGGCTCCTGCTCTTCCATGGGCACCCAGTCGAGCAGGTTCACGGTTTTGGTTTTGGGATCGTAGTAGCCGGCGACCTCCTCGCGCAGCAGCGCGACCAGAAAGGTTTCCAGATTAAAGTCGCGCGGCAGCAGGCCGAATTTTTTCAGCACAAGTTCGGAGCGGCGCAGGCGCTTGGTGTCTTCGTCGTCACGTGCTTGGTGAGGAAGGAGACGACTTCATCGCGGCTGGTCAGCTTGCGCTTCACTTCTTTCTTGATGGGCAGGCCGGTCTGCTTGCTGTCGAATTCCAGAATCTCGTCGACGGAGTGGAAAAGTTCCTCGGCCTGGCGGGGAGTGATCTTGACTTCGCCTGGGCGGTTCTGGTCTTCGGCGAGGGCGGGCTGGGTTCTCCGGCTTGGCGGATGCTGCGTCGGCTGGTGGAGTCTGGCTCTTGAGCCGGCGGTTGATTGCGCGAGGCTGGCGCGATCTGTGCGGTCGGTTGATCTGCGGAGTGCGCCTGTGCGCCGCACATCGCGACGCAGCACAGTCAACAGACAGCCGCCAAAAGCAACCGAAGAATCCCCGTGGAACGCCCTTCAACTTTATTCATTGAGATTGAGTCTATACGCTTCCGTATACTTTTCCCTCATGACGCGCTATCAAGCCTGTCAATCTCTGGACTTCGACCGAGCATGCGCGCGACTATCTGGAACGCGCCGACTCGATTTCCCATCGTGGCGAAGGCGAGTCGGCGCTGCTGGAATTTATTCCGCGCGACGACGCGGCGCATCCTCGACCTGGGCACGGGCGACGGGCGCCTGCTGGCGCTGGTTCGACAAGAATTGGTCCGGCGGGGGCATCCTGAAACCGAAGCCGTGGCTGTGATTTCTCTCCGGCGATGCTGGAAGCCGCGCGCAAGCGCTTTGCCGGAGAGTCTTCGGTCAGCGTGGTCGCTCACAATATTGACGAACCTTTGCCCGCGTCTGGGCAAGTTCGATGCGGTCATCTCGTGTTTCGCGATTCATCATCTGGTCCATGAACGCAAGCGGGCGCTTTACGCGGAGATTTTCGGCCTGCTCAATCCGGGCGGCGTGTTCTGCAATCTGGAGCATGTGGCTTCGCCGACTCCGCGGCTGCATGAGGAATTTCTGCAGCGCATCGGATTCACGGTCGAGACCGAAGATCCGTCGAACAAACTGTTAGATGTCGAAACGCAGCTGGGATGGTTGCGCGAGATCGGGTTTGTGGATGTGGATTGTTCGTGGAAGTGGCGGGAGTTGGCGCTGCTGGTGGGGCGAAAGAACTGAGCCTTCGACAGTCGAGTGACAAGGGACTATGTGTCGAGACTCGACTTGGTCGAGCTACCCACTCTCAGCTCGCTTCGCTGCGTCCCCAGCGTGCCGCCGATGTCCTGCGTGGTCTTCTTCTGGCGGACGGCTTCGAGCACGGCGGCTTCGATCTTCGCCGCTTCCGTCCGCCATCCCGAGTGCGCCAGCATCATCGCCGCGGTCAGAATCGCGCCGAAGGGATTCGCCATATTCTTGCCCGCGATGGGCGGGGCGGAGCCGTGCACGGGCTCGAACATCGACGTCTTGCCGGGATGGATGTTGCCGCTGGCGGCCATGCCCAGGCCGCCCTGCAGGCCGGCGGCGAGGTCGGTGATGATGTCGCCGAACATGTTATTGGTGACGATGACGTCGAACTGGCGCGGGTCGCGCACCATCTGCATGCAGAGCGCGTCGACGTACATGTGCTGCGCGGTGATCTGCGGATACTCGCCGCTGACTTCTTTGAAGACGCGCTGCCACAGGCCTCCGGCGTGGGTCATGGCGTTGGACTTGTCGCACATCAGAACTTTGTTGCGGGGCGAGCCGTCGAGTTTGGTGTGGCGTTCGCAATATTGGAAGGCGTAGCGGATGATGCGCTCGACGCCCTTGCGCGTGTTGATGTCTTCCTGCGTGGCGATCTCGTCGGGCGTGCCCTGCTTGAAGACGCCTCCCGCATCGGTGTAAACGCCTTCGGTATTTTCGCGGAGCACGACGAAATCGATGTCTTTGGGCTCGACTCCCTTCAGCGGACACAGCGCGGCATCGAGCAGGCGGACGGGGCGGACGTTGGCGTAGAGATCCATTTTGAAGCGCATGCCGAGCAGAATTTCTTTGGCATGGATGTTGGTCTTGACCCGCGGATCGCCGAACGCGCCGACCAGGATCGCGTCGAAATCGCGGGCCAGCATGGCGAAGCCATCGGGGGGCACGGTGACTTGGTCGCGCAGGTAGCGGTCGGCGCCCCAGTCGAAATCGGTCAGCTCAACGTCGGCGCCGGAGGCCTGAATGACCTTCACGGCCTGCGGGATGACTTCCTGGCCGATGCCGTCGCCGGGGATGACGGCGATGCGCTTCTTCTGCGAGGCTGCTAGAGGATTCATGGTTGAACGAACAACGAAGTCGGTCCGATGCGGCACGCGGTCATTGTCCGGCCTTATCAATTGCTTCAAGCAATTGAGCCGGGGGCAGGTAGCCGTGCTCTTCAATGTAGTGGACAATCAACACGGGTGCAGCATAAGTGATTCCCTCGGACACGACTCGGATCTCGCCGTTACTCGATCTTTGGTCTGCCCACTTCGCCCATTGGCTTCCGGGGCCGACCTGCTTTCCCCCCTTCGGAATATACGTTTTGACTAAGTCTTCGGGCGGAACGCAGACTTCACAGCTGTGTTTTCCCCGATAGAGCTCCACTGGCTTGGTAGCCAATACCTTCATCTTCTCGATCAGCCGACTATCAACCTATCCCTTTGGAAATGGATGTACACCATCTAGCCAGCCCACGTGGGCCACACCTGCGTGCGAGTAATGTCCATACGAGTATGGCGCGAGATCAGGGAAATATGCCACGGTAAAATTGCTGATTAGCGTAAGTGTTGAGGCTCAATGCGACGGGTACACCTATCGCTGCTACTGCCACTCGGGAATATACATGTAAAGTACTGTTCCTTCGAATTCGCCCTTGGTGGGTCGCCGATGTCTGCCGCACGGGCAGGAAAGTTAACACAATCGCTATAATCGAACTACCGGTATGGGGCTTACAGCACTCCAGGCTCATGGCGAGGGATTAGGCGCGGCGGGCGTTGGCGAGTATCGCGGCGCAACCACGGCGGCTCGTTTTAGCGATCCGCAGGCGGGAGTTTCAGGCGCTGCGCACTGGTTGCGGCGTCTATGACCTGGGATTCCGAGCCAAAATTTCGCTCACGGGCAGCGATCGTGTTCGCTGGCTGAACGGGATGGTCACGAACAACATCCGCGATCTGGCCGCAGGCTCTGGCGTTTACGCATTTCTGCTCAATCCGCAGGGACATATTCTCGGCGATCTATATGCCTACAATCGCGGGGAGTCGATTACGATCGACACCGATTCCGGACAAGCGGAGAAAATTCTCGCAACCTTCGACCACTACATCATCATGGACGACGTTGAAGCGACGAACCTTAGCGAGCAGTTGACCGCGCTGGGAATTGCTGGACCAAAGGCTCGCGAGGTGCTGACGCCGGTTGGATTCACGATTCCTGAGATGCAGCCTTTGCAGGCACAGTCCGTACTGTGGCAAGGTACGGAGTGCACGCTGATACGCGGCGAAGATACAGATCGACTCTGCTATGAGATCTGGCTCGCGCCCGCCAACGTGAGGCAGCTCTGGGATGCCTTGCTGGCCGCCGGATCTGCGCCTGTTGGTTCCGATGCTCTGGAGTTGCATCGCATCGTCTCAGGCATTCCACGGTACGGAGTGGACATCCGCGAGCGAGATTTACCGCAGGAGACTGAGCAGGCGCGCGCTTTGAACTTCAACAAGGGATGCTACGTTGGCCAGGAGATCGTAGAGCGCATCCGCTCGCGCGGTGCGGTGCATCGCAAGTTCACCGGATTTGTCGCCGACGGCTCCGGGTCGATCGCTGTTGGGATCAAGGTCGTTGCGGGGGAAAAAGAAGTGGGAGAAATTACGAGCGCCGCCTCCCTTCGACTGGGCGGCCAAGAGAAGACCGTTGCGCTGGGATACATTCGGCGTGAAGTGGGTGTGCCAGGTCGTGACGTAATGGTTGGCGCGGCGAACGCGACGGTGGCGCAGCTGCCCGTCGCGGACAGCGTGCTGTTGCGGGAAGACAGTTCGCTGGAACAGCGTCCCGCTTAAGCAAAGAGTTTTGACCGGAAGGTCTTAGAAATATCGCGAAGGGGCGCGGAGGAAATCTGGCGCTTTGATTGAGGAAAGGGCTTATGGCTGAGAAGAAACACGAACAATCTGGGTTCAAGGTAACCGACCGGCGGCTGTTCACTTCGGAGGGCGAGTTGCGCACCGAAGTCGCCGACGAAGTCGAAGCACCGAAAGCGGTGCTCCTGCTCCCCCGGTAGCCGAAGCGGCACCGCCCGCGGAAAAACCTCCGGTGCCTTTGGCGGTAGACGCCGACGGAGTAGACACCGGCGCGACGTCGGATCGTGAAATGCCGCCGCCGCCCACCAGCGCCGAGCAGGAGGCGCAGGCCGCCGCCTACAAGCAGTCCTCGAAGGATCTCGATACTCAGGTCGAGCTGAGCGGGCATTCCGCCAAGGATTTCGAGATCACCTTCGAGCGCTTCCTGGCCTCGCTCTACATGACAGCGATGATGCAGCTGGGATTGATGCGGCAACAGGGCGGCGGGCAGCCGCAAGTTGACATCATCGGCGCGCGGCAGACCATCGACACACTCAGCCTGATCGCAGAAAAGACCAAGGGCAACCTCACCCCGGCGGAAGAGAATTTCCTGCAGAACAGTCTGTATGAACTGCGCATGGCCTATGTTGAAGTGACCAATGCGCTGGCGCGGCCGCCGCAAGCGGGACCAGCCACTGGAACCAGCGGAAGATGAAAGCGACCCTGACCGTGCTGGGAAGTGGGACTTCGATGGGCGTGCCCACGCTGGGGTGCGACTGCGATGTGTGCCATTCGACCGATCCGCACGACCGGCGGACGCGGCCTTCGATCATGCTGGAGTACGACGGCAAAGTCGTGCTGATCGATACCACTCCGGACTTTTACGCGCAGGCCGTGCGCGAGAACATCACGCGGGTCGACGCTGTGCTTTACACTCACACCCACGCCGACCACATTCTCGGAATCGACGACCTGCGGCCTTTCAGCTACCGGCACAAACCAGACAAGTTGCCGCTCTATGCGCGCCCCGATGCGGCGGCATTTCTGCGTAAGATGTTCAGCTACATTTTCGACGCCGACTACAAGTTTGGCGGACTGCCTCTGCTGGAACTGAGACCGATCGATGGACCAGTCGATGTTTTCGGAGTGCAGTTCGAACCGGTGATTCTGATTCATGGCGAAACGCAGATTTACGGTTACCGGTTCGGATCGGCGGCATATCTCACCGACCACAGCGAGATTCCGGAATCGTCGCTGCATCAACTGGAAGGGCTTGACATTCTGTTTCTGGATGCCCTGCGGCACAAGCCTCATCCCACGCATTCGACGGTGAAAAATTCGCTGGCGATTGTCGATCGGTTGAAACCGAAGCGGGCGTTCTTCACGCACATTTGCCACGATCTGGCGCATGAGGCGACGAACGCTACGCTGCCGCGGCACGTGCGCTTGTCGCATGACGGGATGAAGCTGGAGTTTGAGATTTGACTATGTGGCGCGGGCGCCCTCGGACCCGCGTGCCGTCGTACGCACAATCGCGGATGCGAAGATTCGGAAACATTGTGGGGATGTCCTAAGTTTGACGCCGGCGCGGGCGGGGGTCGCGCACGCACAGGATCCATGCAAGTTTTTCACAAACTCGACGACGTCCCTGCGGACTTCGGCCCCACGCTGGTCAGTGTGGGGAATTTCGATGGCGTGCACCGAGCCCACGCGCATGTGCTAGCCGAAATCGTTTCTCGCGCGCGGTCAACCGGAGGCAAAGCCGTCGCCGTAACGTTTGAACCGCATCCGACGCGGATTCTGCGGCCCGAGGCGGGGCTAAAGCTGCTCACGCCCACTCCAGAAAAACTACGCTGGCTCGAAGGCACGGGAGTCGATGCCGTGCTGCTGCTGCCTTTTGGGCGCGATCTCTCGCTGATGACGCCGCGGCAATTTGCCGAGCGCATTCTGAAGAAGAAGCTGCACGCGCGCGAAGTGCACGAGGGATTCAACTTCCGCTTCGGCCATAAGGCCGCGGGCGACATGAACCTGCTGGCGGAGTTCGGGCGTGAGATGGGATTTGAGGTCAAGATTTATCCCGAGATGACTTTGCGCGGAGAGACGGTGTCGAGCAGCCAGATTCGCAGATTGCTCTCTGCCGGACGCGTGAGCCGGGCGCGGCATCTGCTGGCGCGTCCGTTCTGCATTCTGGGCACGCCGGGCCGCGGGCGCGGCTATGGATCGAAGTACACGGTGCCGACCATCAACCTGGCGCGCTACGAGGAACTGGTGCCGCAAGACGGCGTCTACGTCACCTGGACGCGGGTGGGCAGCGAGCGCTTCGATTCGGTCACGAATGTGGGCAATCGCCCAACCTTCGGCGCGGAGTTGTTCGCCATCGAAACGCACATCTCTGAACTTCCATCCCATTGAACTGACTGCCGGAGACAGAAGTGGAGATCTGTTTTCTCGAGCGGCTGCGGGATGAAATCAAATTTCCGTCGGTCGACGCCTTGCGGGAACAGATTGCGCGCGACGTGAAGAAGGCGCGGCGGTATTTTCATTTGCTGCGACGGGCTAGCGGCACCGGCGTGACGCCTCGATACCTAGTGAGGCAAATAGCCAAGCTCCATGGGGAGTTTGCCGTCGACGTGCACGACGTTCATGCTGTTGTCGATGGAGTGGACCTCGATCAGTCCCATCGCGCCCGGCTCGGTCTGCATCTGCTTTGAGAACGTCGGCGTCGGTGTCGACGAACAGTGATCGAATCTTTGTGCGTGCTGACAAAGCTCTTCCACTCGTGCGGCAGACATCTTGTTCAGCCGCTCCAGAGTCTCGGCTTCGCCATCGGAATCTTTGTGCAGCACCAGGACGATGTTCTTGCCGTCGGGCCACTTCTTGACTTCTCCGCGAATAATCTTCGACCAGATGAGCGGAGGTGACGTTTTCGACTGCATTGTCTTTGTTGACGACCACGGCGGTGTGATGGGCGAAACAGGGCGTAAGGCACGCGGAAAGAAACGCGAGCCATGTAAATCGCGGAGCGGATTCTCATAGCCTGAACCTCAAAAACATCTTTGGGGGATCTCCAAGCCTAGCGAACTATCCCAGGCGATGTTGTAAGAAAAAGTAAACCGCCGCACCGAAGTAACCAGGAGTAACCGTGAGAGTCGAACTGCGGCTAGCCCGCCAAGAAGCGCTTTTGAAAGGCTCTCCTGAAACCTACCCTGTATTTCAAACTCAAGCTGAGGCTCCGCCGACGGGGCCTCGGCGTTGCCAGCCGCCGGCGTTAGAATCTAGCGGGCCTGTGACGGCGGAAATGCCGCTCGGCGTTCTATTCGATCGGATCGATCACAACCGATTCCTGTCCGGCTGCGCCCCGTCCCGGCAACTGCACGATCACAATCGCCGACAGCACCAGCACAATCCCCAGCGTCTGCACGGGGCGCAGGCCTTCGCCCAACAATGCTGCGGCCAGCAGGATCGAGAATACCGGCTCCAGGCAACTGGCGATGATGGCGCGCGTGGGCTCGAGATGCTGCAGGCCGAGGAAGTAAAGCGAGAACGATCCCAGCACCGAGATCATGGAGAAGACGAACAGGAATGCCCACTGCGCGGGCGCGTAGTGCGCGGCCACCACTTTCCACGGCGGATTCACGAAAAGCCAGAACACGCGGCGGAAATCAGCGTCCAGACCAGAACGCGCCAGCGGTCGTAGCGGGCCAGCAGGCGGTGTCCGCCGACGTTGTAGAACGCGAAGGAGAACGACGCCAGCAGCGCGGCGAAGAAACCCGAAAGATCGAGATGAGAGCGCTGCGCGGATTTTCCGTCCGACGATTCCGATAGTCAAGGCTATGCCGGCGATGGCCACTCCCACGGCGGCGACTTTCTGCAGCGAGAGTTTCTGCTGCCGCCGCGCGACCACGTACAGCAACACCCACACCGGCGCGGTATATTGCACGATGATGGCGATGGCAACGCTTGTCCTCTGAATCGCGACGTAATAGAAGTAATTCGATGCGGCCACCCCGAACATTCCGAGCACCAGACATTGAATGAGATCGGGCGCGGGCAGCTTGATCCGTTGCCAGCCGCGCCGACCCACGAGCAGTGGAAGCAACACCAGCAGCGAGAACGACGTCCGCGTCTGCGAGAGGATCAGCGGATCGATGGGATGCACGCCTTCCCCGCTCAGGGCCAATTTGCCGGTAAAGACGGCGCGGCCGAGCGACGGCGGAGACTCCCCAGAGAAAGGCCGCCGACGCCGATGAAAAAATATCCGCGCAGGGGATGAGGAATGGTTCGGCTGGAGTTCGCAGAGTTCAGGATTCAGTCACCGAATCCGATGATGGAGCCGGATCGAGGAACTGGTCAAGACGCACGGGATCAAAGCCGACAATCACTTCCGTCGTTTCCCCGGAGATGATCACCAGCGTTGGAGTCTCGGTGCTGTCGATGTTGTTCCGTCATCTCGCGGCGAGCCTCGAGGTCGGTGCTGATGTCGCGCTCTTCGAAGGCCATTTCTTTGGCCTCGAGTAACATCTTCATCAGTTCGCAGGAGAGGCAGCCGGGTTGGGTGAAAAACAGGATGCGAACGGGCGGCATCTATTCCACCACTTCGATCTTCGAAGTGATCTTGGCACTCTTTTCCAGCATGGCCGAGACCGAACAATATTTTTCTTTCGAGAGTCGGACCGCGTCCTCCACCGCCTTACGCGAGACCTTACCAACGATGCGGTAGACCAGGCTAATTTCGGTATACACCGCCGGATAGCCCGATGCACGCTCTCCACTGGCGCTCACCTCCAGGCTCGTGAACGGCTCCCGCTTCTTGCGCAGAATGCCGACCACATCCGAAGCAGTGCAACCGCAGAGCGCGATCAGCACTAGCTCCATTGGTGAGCTGGCGGTCTTCTCAGTCGCTGTGTCCATCACTATGGCGTGGTGCGAACTGGCGTCGCCGATGTAGCGCTCATTGTCAGTCCAGATTGCTTTTGCGGTAATCACGATACCTTCTTGTCGGCAATTGTTGATTGCTGATTGTTGATTGAACCATTTTCATAGCAGTGGTTCGAGAGGCGTTGAAGATCGCGACCAGTTGGTTCGTCTCCGATTTCAGCTCCTTTAGCTCAGCCTCGGAAACCAGTCCCGCGTCAACCAGCAACTCCAACCAGAAAGCAGATTCGTCGGCTTCTTCGATCACGATTGCAAGCTTTGCCAGAAACTCCCTCCGCGAACGCCCTCGGCAGACAGCCCTACAATTGGCTGCGACCGACATCCCTGAACGCAACAGTTGATGAGAGATGATCTTTCGCTCTTGGCCCGGTGGCAGGGAGCGAATAACCCGAATGATGCGCAAAGCAAACTGTTTTGTGCGCGGTTTAAGCACTTCCGCCTTCTGATCCATCGTCGATCTCCAATCATCAATCATCAATCAGAAATCAACAATCATCAATTTCTGCCTTGTCTGTCTGTGACGGATGGATGTCACAACTATCTCCGGTTGTCCGTGCTGGGCTCGGGATGAATCAGGACGCGGAACAACTCAGGCGCGTCCTGCTTGAAGTGGATTTCGAGTTCGGTCTGGATGTCGTGCACCCGGGCCAGCGAAAGATCGTCCGACAGCGTGCAATGGCAGGAAAGATACATGCGGCCGCGCACGCGCTTGATGATGAAATCGTGAACGTCGAGAACCTCGGGAAACTGCGCGGCCACGGCCTTCAGTCGCTGTTCGAGTTCCGCGTCGCTGACGACTTCTTCCGGCTTTTCGATGGTCGCCGGCTCGCTCTCGATGTGAGTAAGGATGTCGGCAATCTCCGGGACATCGCGGCGCATGTCGGCCTCGAGTTCTGTGACCTGATCGTGGGCGTTCTTGAGAGTCATGCGCTCGTCGAGTTCGATGTGCTGTTCAACGTGAAGTCTGGCCGGCGAAATCCTGCACGCTGATGTCATGCACGTTGAGATTTCTGTCGCGTGGCGACGGCGCGGATGCGGTCGAAAATATTCTCCGAACCCTGCGCGCGCGGAAGCGGCTGCACGGTAACGTCGGCATCGGGCAGAATCTTGACGCACCGCCTCGGTGACGGCAGTGGCCAGCTGGCCAGAGCGCTGGAAAGTCACAGTGCGCGCGAGTCCTACGGCGAGATCGGCGAAATACCGATTCCCGGCGCGGCGGATGCGGATGCGATCGACTTCGAGAACGCCGTCGACGCGCAGGACCGCGTCGTAGATCTTGGATCGCACTCCCGGCGGAGCGGCGTCGAGCAGAGCATCGATGGTGCGGCGGGCCAGGCGCCAACTCACCGAAACAACGACGCCGGCCACGAACAGAGCGGCGACGGGATCGGAATCGCGCAGCCAATCGACACGATAGGTGCGGCCGATCAGAACCAGTGCCAGCCCGAGCACGACCACGCCGGCCGACCAGATGTCGGTGGAGAAATGCAGCGCGTCGGCTTCGAGCGCCTGGCTGTCATACTTGATGGCGATGCGGCCCAGAGCGCGCGAACGCCACCAGTCCACTCCCATCGAGAACAGCATCACGGCAAACGCTGCGATGGAGGGCTCGATGTCAATCCGGCGGAAGAAAAGCCGCAACGCGGCTTCGTAGATAATCCAGGCGCAGGTCAGCAGCAGCAGCCCGGTTTCGACGAACGCGGAAAAGTTTTCGACCTTGCCGTGGCCGTACTGATGGTCGGCGTCGGCGGGCTTGTCGGAAACGCCGACCGAGAAAAACGTGAGCAGAGAGGCGATCAGATCGAGCCCGGAGTGCGCCGCTTCCGAAAGAATGCCCAGGCTTCCGGTGCTGAATCCGACCACAATCTTGAGACCGGTAATGACCACCGCGGCCAGAACGGAATTCCCCGCCGCCGCGCGCTTCTCGGAGCGCATCAAATCTGGACGAGGAAATGGCCGGGCTTCCCGACATGCAGGAATTATCGCCGCTGAGAGTGGAAAGCGCCAAGCAAATCGCTACCTCAATCTCGCGGCGCGCCACCTCTGCGAGAATAATCTTCGGCAGGCCCTATGCGGTTCGGGATCGTACCTCAACGAGAAGAAATTCAACCACTCCGGACACGAAATCGCGCGCAAGGAATTGGGGCGTCTTCCGCCCTACAGCGACTGGCCTGAACCACGAAGGACTCGAAGTCACTCGAGGAAAACGCGCAAAGCCTCCTAATCGGACGGTGCATCCTCGGGGCCTTGCCGCAAGCCGGATGGGTGCACGGGGAAAAACGGCCGCTTGTGCTAGGATTTGATGCTTAGCATTTTCAACTTTCTGATGGACCAATCCTGGAGGAAATCAGTTATGCGTAAGAGTTGGCTGATGTGTGTTTTGTTGGGGACGCTGGCCTGGGGACAAGCCGCCCCGAGCGCCCCTCCCGCGCCGCAACAGGCCCAGGCGCCGGTGGATACTTCTGCCTCAGTTCCAGCAGACGCCGCGGTGATCACGGTGATCGGCGTATGTCCGCCGCAGCCCAAGCCTGCTGCGGCCTCGGGCACCGCGGCAAAACCCGCCACCGCCGCGAAGACCCCAGCAGCGAAAACTCCGCCCGCCGACTGCAAAACGGTCATCACCAAAGCCCAGTTCGAAAAGCTCGCCAGTGCCGTGGCCCCAAGTCTCACACCGCAGGTCAAGAAGCAGCTGGCCGGCGTATTGCCAGGCGTCATCGGGATGTCGAGTGAAGCCAAGAAAGAGGGCTTGGACAAGACCGAGCAGTTCAAGCAGACAGTTGAATTAGCTAAGATGCAGATCCTGACCACCGAACTGCGGCGCAAGATTCAAGAGGACGCAGCGAAAATTTCGCCCGCTGACATCGAGAAGTATTACAAGGAACACCTCGACACGTTCGAACAGTTCAATCTCGATCGTTTGTTTGTGCCTCGCACCAAGCAGCCCGATGCCGAGTCCAGGGAAGAAGAGGAGAAGGACGAAAAGCTCAGCGACGAAGCGAAGAAGGCCAAAGAAGCCCAGGAGAAAGCAAAGGCCGACGAAGCCGAGCAGGCCATGAGCAAACTGGCGGAGAGCCTACGAGCACGGGCTGCGGCCGGAGAGGATTTCGTCAAACTGCAGAAAGAAGCGTTCGAAGCGGCTGGCATGAAGATCGAATCTCCGACGGTGAATTTGCCCAACGTGCGCCGCACCGCCCTATCACCCGCCCACGCTGCAGTGTTCGACTTGAAGCCGGGTGAGGTTTCGCAGGTAATCAGTGATGCCGGTGGGCACTATATTTACAAATTGAACAGCAAAGACCATCTCACCCTTGAACAGCAACGAACGAAATCCGCAGTAAGTTGCAAAACGATCGCACGCGCGAAATGATGGAGAAAGTGAACAACTCATTCAAGGTGGAAACGAACGACGCATACTTTGGTCCGGGCGGAGTAGGCGCGGCGCCACCTCCGCGCCAGCCGCGACCGATGCCAATGCCTCAGACTCAGCCGGGTCCAAGTGGAGTTGGCACGACTCCACCTGCGGCTCAACCGCAAACACCACCTCCCTCTGCGAAACCGAACTGATGGCGAAACCTGTCGTTGTCGTAACCGGTGTGTCGGGCAACCTGGGTCCAGGCTACTGCCGCTGCTGGGGAGCTATTCGGTGATTGGGGTGGACGTCAGTCCACCCCGCACCGACTCCGAGTTGCAGTTTGAGAGCCTGGACCTGGGCCAGGAATCGTCCACCCGGACGCTGTACGAACTGCTGCGCGACACCCACGCTTACGCGGTGATTCACCTGGCATTCGTGATTGATCCCGTGCGCACCGGCGTGGTTGATGTCGAGCGCATGTGGCAGATCAATGTAGCGGGCACGGCGCGCGTGATGGAAGCCGTCACCGAAGCCAATCGCACGACCGACGACGGCGTCAAGCAATTCATCTTTCCCAGCAGTGTCTCTGCATATGGGTCGAACCTGCTCGGCGCCGGCAACCGAAGAATCGGTGCTGGCGGCGCATACCCTGCCCTACGCCATTCACAAGAAGCAATCGGATGAAGTGGTGCAAACTCGCTCCCACGCCTTGCGGGGGTGCAGCGCTTACATTCTGCGGCCGCATATTTTTGCGGGAGCGAGCGTCGAGAATTATCTGATGGGAGCGTTTCGCGGCACGCCCAACGGCAAAAGCGCCCGCGCCGAAAAGATGCGCCAAGAAGGCAAGCGCTTGCCGTGCATGTTTCCCCGCGGCCAGCAATATCTCGACAACAAGATCCAGTTCATCCATGTCGACGACATGGCGAGGCTAATCCGGCACATCCTGCAGCGCGAACCGGAGACGCAACGCCTGACCGTGCTCAATGTCGCCGGCCGCGGCGAGCCGCTCACCTTCGGGCGCTGCGTCGAAATGGCGCAGGCGAAACTGGTGCGCGTCCCTGGCAAATGGGCGATGCGTCAGGTGCTGAAATTTCTCTGGAAGCACAAGATCTCAGCCATTCCACCCGAGGCGGTTCCCTACATGACCGGCGAGTACATCATGAACACCGACCGGTTGCGCCGATTCCTTGGGCCGGAGTATGAGCACGTGATCCGCTACACCATTGCCGACGCTTTCGCCGACAGTTTCAAGTCGGCAGAAGCGAAGTAGAGCACCGCATTCTGCCGCTCTGGTCTTTGTCGGTTCAGCGCTGAAACCCGCTCGCTGGCTTCGCCCCGCCGTAGACCGTAGGTTCTTCCAGGCTTCCTTTTGGGGGCAGATGACGAATGTACAGCACCAACTGCCAAATCTCCTCATCTCGCAAGCGACACGCGATGCAGTGCAGCAGGCGCTGGCCGACTTGCCCGTGCCCTTCCGCGAGATCTTGTTGTTATGCGAGGTGGAAGAGATGTCATATCAGGAGATCGCAGAAACATTGGCCACTCCCATCGGCACCGTCATGTCACGCCTGTTTCGCGCCAGGAAAGCATTACGCGATTTGCTGCTGAAGAAGAACCAGGGAGGCGGGCATGGCTTGTGAGCAATGGCGCGGCAAACTCGATGCGTATGTCGATGGCGAACTCGAATCCGCTGAGGCCAACACGCTGGGAACGCATCTACGAAACTGCGCTCCATGTGCCGCCGCTACACTCGAACGCGTACACCTGAAGCGCTCCGTGCAGATCGCCGGTCAGCGCTACGCAACCAGCACCGAACTGCGGCATCGGATCACAAAGATTGCGGCCGAGAAGCCTCGCAGGAGTTCCGGCTGGCTGTGGATTTTGGCGGTGCCGGCCCTCTCGGTGCTCGTCCTTTCGGTCGCACTCAATTGGTACGTCGGGCGCGAAACTGCGCGCCGTCAACGCGTCTACAGCGAACTGGCCGACCTGCACGTTGCCGCCTTGGCGAGCGCGACGCCGGTCGACGTCGTCTCGACCGACCGTCATACCGTGAAGCCGTGGTTTCAAGGCAAGATTCCGTTTACCTTCAATCTGCCGGACTTGCAAGGATCGGAGTTCACGCTGCTCGGAGGGCGCGTCACTTATCTCGCCCAAACGCCCGGGGCTCACTTGATCTACCAGATCCGCAAGCACGAGATTTCTGTTTTCATTTTTCAGGATCGTGGAGAGGAAACAGCAAGCCTGCCCTCGGGCCCGGTACGGGCCGCATCGTTCAATGCAGAGAACTGGACGCAAGACGGGCTGCGATATTTCGTCGTGGGAGATGTTAGCGCCGACGAGATTCAGGCGCTAAGTAAATTGCTAAAGAATACGGGATAGTTTGCCCGGTCTGGCGACCCTGCGGCGACTATACCTTCCCGCGATACAGTCCCGCGATCCCGAATGTGTAAGGCGTCCAGGTCGCCTCGGCAAATCCCGCGCGCCTCATCCTCGCCAGCATTTCTTCCGGCTGCGGAAATCGCTCGACTGAGGCTGGGAGATAGGCATAGGGCCCACGGACGCCGGAGACCAAAGTCCCGACTCGCGGCAGGACATGTTTGAAATAGATGCGGTAGAGCGCGCCCATCGCGCCCTCGGGCTCGCCGAAATCGAGGATGCCGCATTCTCCCCCAGGACGCAGTACGCGAACAATCTCCCGCAGTCCGGCATCGTAGTCGGCGAGATTGCGAAAACCGAATGCCGACGTCACCAGATCGAAATGCGCGTTTGGAAACGGAAGGTTGAGCGCGTCCGCTTCGATCCATCCCGGCCCTGATCCGTTCGACGCGGCCGAGGACTTGGCCGTGGCGCGCTGCAACATGGCGTGAGAGAAATCGGCACCAATAATTTGCGGCGACGACTTCCCTGTCTGCCGCCGCAGGGCGAACGTCATGTCGCCCGTTCCGCAGCACAGGTCGAGAACGCGGGCATCGGCACGCCCCAGATATGCCGGAACACACGAGCCGTACGCCGCCACCACATGCGGTCGATATTGAACGACAGCACGTGGTTCAGCAGGTCGTAGCGCGGCGCGATCGAAGTGAACATCTCGCGCACCGCGCGCGCGGCAGACTGCGCGTCGCGCGCGCCTTCCGGCGCTGCCCCAACTACGGCGGATTTCGCTGACCCCTTGCAACGTGGTCGACCTACTTCCGCTTCTTCTTTTTCAACTGCGCGACGATGCCCTCGATCTGACGCACATGGTTGGTGTCGTGCCCCGCGAACATGCGCACCACGTGGCTAATGGTTTCCTTGCCGCGCTCCGCGTGCATGCCAAAGTTATCCCAGCTTTCGCGCGGAAGGGCTTTCAGCATCGCCAGATTGTTCTCGCGAAGCACGCGGAAGACTTCCAGCGACTGCTTTGCGTCGCGTTTGCCATATTGAAATAGCGACGCCCACACGTCCTGATCGAAGGGCTGAATTGCGGTCTCATTCGCTCCGGCGATCAACCGCATGCGCCAGCTGCCGACAATCTCCGCGTCGGCCAGATGGGCCAGGATCTCTGCAATCGACCACTTTCCCGGCTCCGGCTTCCATTTCAACTGTTTCGGGCTGAGACCTCGAGTCAATTTCTTCAACTTCCCCGCAGTTGCCCTCTGCACTTTGATTGCGTCTTCGCCCTCAACATTCGACAAGATTCGCTGAATATACTGCTGCGCTGTCTCCTGCATTTTCTGTCTCCTTCTATTTTCCCCAAACCCAGCCGCCGCGCGACAGGCGGCGCAACTCTTCGACAGCATCGAGCACAGCACTCGCGGGCACGTCGCTGGCAACTTCCACTTTGCCGATTTCGCGCGGCAGGATGAAGTGCACCACTCCGTTCTGTGTCTTCTTGTCCGACTGCAGCCGCGCCAGAATCTTGCGCGAACTCACATTCACTTCCGGCAGGCGACCCAGGCTCAACACAGCATCGGCGATGCGGCCTGCGGTCACGCTGTCTGTACGGCCCACGCTGAGAGCAATGTTGGTCGCGGCGATCATTCCCCAGGCAACGGCTTCGCCGTGCAACAGGCGCCGGTAGCCGGTTTCGGCCTCGAGCGCGTGGCCAATGGTGTGGCCCAGATTGAGCACGCGGCGCAGGCCGTCCTCGCGCTCGTCGGCGGAAACGACTTCCGCCTTCAGTCTTACAGATTGCGCGATCAACCACTCCAGTTCCACCGGATCGCGCTTCAATATGCGCGCCCGATTCTGCTCGAAGCGCAGAAACAGTTCGACGTTTCCGATGATGCCGCACTTCAACGCCTCGTAGAGTCCGGCGCGAAACTCGCGATCGGGCAATGTCTTCAGCACCGTAGGATCGATCAGCACCACCCGCGGATGATGAAACGTTCCCACCAGGTTCTTGCCGGCAACCAGATTGACTCCTGTCTTCCCGCCGATCGACGCATCGACCTGGGCAAGCACGGTCGTGGGAATCTGCACGAACTCGACTCCGCGCATGTAGAGCGAGGCCAGCAATCCACCGACGTCGCCCACCACGCCGCCGCCCAGCGCAATGATCACGGCCTTGCGGTCAGCGCCCAGGCGCGCCAGTTTGTCGGCGAGCGCCTTCGACGGTCGCCAGGCGTTTGGTCGGCTCGCCGTCGGGCATCGGAATCACCTGCGGCGTGAACCCGCGGCCTTCAGCGAACCGACCAGCTTCGATCCCCAGCGCTTGCGTACCGGAGGAACGGTCACGACAAAAATACGGCTCGCCTGCGGCAGCAGTTCGCTCAGCACCGGACCCGCTCGGGTGAGCAGGCCATTCTCAATCCAGGCCTGATAAGGCCGCGGAGGTACGTGGATGGTCACTTGCGGCATGCGGTTCCATGATAGCGTATGCGCTCGCAGAACTGCCTCGCACACATCGCCCGATTTTGCTCGATGAGGTCTTATCCGTCGAGCGCACTTATCAGTCTTTGCCGGTTCCAGGAAAGACCACCGAGATTGCGATCGACGTCAGCAACACTCCGGCCACCACGCCCAAAGTCACCGTAATCGGAACCCGGAAATAATCCGCCGCGAGCATCTTCACGCCCATCAGAATCAGCACCACCGCCAGCCCATAGTGCAGAAAGCGAAAAACCTTCATGAGCCCGGAGACTGCGAAATACATGGAGCGCAATCCCAG
Source organism: uncultured Acidobacteriaceae bacterium (assembly GCA_963710885.1). Lineage (GTDB taxonomy): Bacteria > Acidobacteriota > Terriglobia > Terriglobales > Acidobacteriaceae > Sulfotelmatobacter. The sequence continues at coordinate 47,904 of CAVQCF010000042.1, read as the reverse complement.
AATCGCGAACACGTTCGACGTATAGACGATGAAGGCGTTCAGCGTAATGGCGAGGATCGCTGGGATGGAATCGACGGCAAAAAAATGTCGGTCGTCTCAATCACGATCAGCACCACCAGCAGCGGCGTCGCATAGAGGCGCTTGTCCAGCGCGGTCCGCACGAAAAATCGTGCCGCCTTGATAATCGTTGGTCACGGGAATCCACCGGCGGAGTGCCTTTACGACGGGATTGGCGGAGGGATCGACCTTGTGCTCGCCCATCACGCAGAAGCGAATTCCGCTGTAAATCAGCAGACTTCCGAAGATATAAAGCACCCAATGGAAACGTGAAATCAGGCCAACGCCGGCGCCGATAAAAACACCGCGCATGATCAGCGCGCCCACGACACCCCAAAACAGAACCCGATGCTGCTGCTCGTCTGGGACTGCGAAAATAGTTGAACATCACGAGAAAGACGAACAGATTGTCGACGCTGAGCGACAGCTCCAGAACATAACCTGTGACGAACTCCAGCGCGACCTGGTGGCCCTGCCAGAAGTACAGAAAGACCGCGAACCCGGCAGCCAGCGCCACATACATGGCGCTCCAGCCCAGCGATTCGCGAAAACTGACAACGTGCCCGGGGCGATGGAAGACACGAAGGTCCAGCACCAGCATGCCCAGCGCGAAAACGTTGAAGAGAATCCAGAAATAGAGCAATTTGGAAGTCCTGGCGGTGATCGGACAATTGTTGATTGATGATTTCCGATTGTTGATTGAAACCCTCAGCTAGTGCGTTTAATCGACAATCAGAAAATCATCAATCAACAATCTTCATTTCTGCCGTCCCCGCTGGCCGCTGACCCACTCATCCCAAATCCCGAAGGCCTTGAACATCTCCACACTGTTGGTATCTCGCATTGTTTGCTCGATCTGATCGTGGGTCAGACGCGGCCCAATCTTCGTCTGGCAGATCCGCTAACTCGACGCTCAGAGCGGCCGCCTCCGCCACGTGCTTTTTCAACTGGGGGAAGTCCACCTTGTCGTAGGTATCGGAGATTGCGTGGTAGTTCTCCAGTAGTTGGCCTCTTGCTGATCGGCGACAAACGTCGGCACGCCCTCGAGCATGAAGTCAAAGTGGTCGGTCCCCCACTCCATCGTCGGTCTTCAGTTCTTTCACGTCAAATTGAGCCAGTGGTGCGATCAGTCCTTCGCAGCGTAGTAGAAAATCTTTGCGGCCGCCGATGGAGAAGCCAGTGGTCTTCCCAGTGCCCGAGTCGTAGATGACGACTCCCGCAGCCTTGTCGAGTTCAGCGCGATGGCTGTAGGCATAAAGGCGGGAACCGATGCAGTCCCTGCTCTTCGCCCGAGAAAAGAATGAAGCGGATGGTGCGCCGCGGCTTCACACCTGAGGCCTTGATAGCGCGCAGCGCATCAACGACCAACGCGGCGTTGCAACCGTTATCGAGAGCGCCCGTTCCCAATTCCCACGAATCCAGATGCGCGCCCAGGATTACGAACTCTTCTGGCTTCTCGCTGCCGCGGATCTCTGCCACGACATTGGCAGCCTTGATTGGCCCGCCAATCACATTAGGAATCGACAGGTCGGCCCACACTAAATTTCCCGCCGCTAACAGCCGGGCGATCCGTTCACCGTCCTCCCTCGCGACAATGACCATCGGAAGCTTGTCGATTTCCCCGGCAGACGCATTCGTGTGCCGGTAGAGAATGTCGTGTTCACGCGTAGCCATAAAGGCAACCGCCTTCGCTTTCCCTTTTACGGCAAGGTCAATCACCGGAGGAGCATTCGTATATTCGGCAAACAGATCGTCCCAAGTCTTCAGAACCACGGTGTGAACCAGAACGATCTTTCCGCAAATGTCTCCTGCCTTTGTGAAATCGGCGGCCGTCCCAACGCCCACATCGACCATCGGAACATGCTTCACCGCAGCCAGCGCAGGAGCCCAAGCGACAGAAACCGCGCGCACTCGGAAAGGCGACAGCACAGTTCCCCCGCCTACCTTCGAGGCATCAACCTGGTACGCCGTGGTCGCATTCATCTCGGTCGCGCCTTCGGACCATGAATTCGGAATCGTGAATCCCTCGGTGTGTACGCTGTCCGCTCCAGCGGCCGTAAATGCCTGCACTCCCCACGCCACGGCGTGTTGCATGCCCAGCGTTCCCGGAACACGCCCTCCGATCTCATCGGTTAAACGATGCAGATTGTTCTCCAGCGGCGAAGGCTGAAGCGCCGCTTGAATTACTAGATTGGCTTCGTTGGTATCGGCGGGGGTCGTTGCGGCGAGGCAGGAGAAGCTGAACACGCAGGCACAGAACAGGGTCTTCACAATTTCGCATATGGGGTGCATTAGAAATGAAATTCTGGAAAAGCGCAAAACAACTGGAATCCGCTCACTTCGGGGGCAGCGGCTCCATCTTGTCGAGGATGCGCACCGTTTCGAGGATCACAAGCCCGCTGATCTCCAGGCTCTTGGTGCTGAGCTTATCGACCGTGTCCTGCACCGTGTGATGGAAGACGTTGTTGTATCCATAATTGATGTCGATGATGTCGGCGCATGGCACGCCGATGCTCATGAACGGCAAATGATCGTCAGAAACCGTGTTGGTGCGCGCGAAGAAATGCGACTGGTAGCCCGCGCGCGTGGCCGCTTCATAAACCACGCTCTCCAGCCACGGAGTGGAGTTTGTGTCGCGATCAATGTCGAGGTCGGCATCACCGATCATGTCGGCCAGCAGGAATGCCTTAATCTGCTTCGCGGTGCCATCCTGCTGCCATTTTTTCGCAAGATGCCGCGTGCCGTAAACGCTGTCGGTGTCGGACCACGTCCTCATCGCTTCCTCGGCGTCCGTCCATACCAGCCAGACGCTGTAGCCGTCGCGCTTCTTGCCGCGAAGCTGGTTGGCGAATTCCAGCAGAAGTGCGCTGGTGGCGGCGCCGTCGTTGGCTCCGATGAACGATGTATTCCGCAACGGATAGTTCGTGTCGTAGTGGCTGGCGATCACGATGACGCCGTCTTTGGTCCCGGGATATTTCGCGATGATGTTGCGCACCGGAAATTTCCCTTCCACCGTATCCGCGGTGAACGCATCGTCCTCGACCGTGTCGCCTTTCAGATGCGAGGTGATGTAGTCCTCGACCCTCTTGTGATTGGCGCTGCCAATCGGGCGCGGGCCCAGGGCGACGATCTCTTTCACGTACTGCATGGTGCGGTCTGCGTTGAAGGGAGGCAGCGGTCCGCTATCGGACGGCAACGAGAGTGCAGGCAGAGGCGCTTCTGCAGCGCTGATAGCAGGCGCTTTCTGATCCTTGTCTTTGTCTTTCTCTTGCGCGGCGTCCTTGCTCGGATCACAGGCCAGAGCTGCCAGTGCGATGGCTGCCAGCAGAACGCATACGGGGGATTTAGCTCCCCTCGATGACTTCGCTCCACTCATCTACGCCTGTTCCTCTTTCGGCTGGTCCTTCTTCGGATACACCATGTAGGCCACCCCAATGCTCAAGCCATACAACAGCAGCATAGGGGCAGCAAAAACGCACATATTTACGATGTCGGGAGTGGGCGTAACGATGGCCGCAATAATGAAAATCACCAGAATCGAATAGCGGAAATTCTTGACCATGAAACTCGGGCTCATAATGCCCATCAATGCCAGAAAGAAAACCAGAATCGGCATCTCGAAAATCAGGCCCATACCAAGCACGATGCTCAGGAAAAGCTGGGTGTACTCCCCGATGGTGATCATCGGCTGGAACTGCTTTCCGAAACCGATCAGAAAATCGAGCGCGCGCGGGTACACGATCTTGAAACCGAAGTATCCGCCAGACATAAATAGCGCGATGGTCGAAACCATGAACGGTACGACGTACTTCTTCTCGTTGCGATACAGCCCTGGGGAAATAAACATCCACACCTGGTAGAGCACGAAGGGCGAAGTCAGGAACAAACCTGCCAGGGCTGCAACCTTCAAGTAAAGGTTGAAGGGATCAGTGGGGTTCAAATAGCCCAGATGCTCCGGCAACTGGTGCTTGTGCAGCACAGTGATGATGGGTCTCTGCATGACGTCGTAGATGCGCTCGACCTTCCACCAGCAGATGCCAAAGCCCACTGCCACCGCGATGATGGAATAGACGACGCGCTTCCGCAACTCCTCGAGGTGATCGAGGAATCCCATGACCGGCATGGCCTCTTTTGTTGCGCTTTCGCCGCTGCTTCCCGCGGCTTCGATTTCAGACATGCGATTCCTGCGAACGGGAGGATGTTACGTCGTTCGGGTGCGCGGCAGCTTCGGTTGCTGGGGTGGAGTCGGTTGAGTTCGCGCTAGCGGTCGCAAACAGGGGTTCGTCCTCAGAAGCTACCAGCGTCGCCGGTACCGCGGGAGCGGGTGATTCAGTCGTGCTGGCTGCGGCAGAAGCTGACGAAGAGGATGAACTCAACGCTCGACTCGTAGCGCCCGCCGGAGGAGTCCTGGGAGGAAGAATGCTTGGCTTCTCCACCTCCAAGTGAGCGATTTCCTGCTCAATCTGCGCCTTGAATTCGTTGGAGGCGCGCTTGAACTCGTTCATGTACTTGCCAACCTGGCGTGCGATCTCCGGCAACTTTTTGGGCCCGAAGATAATCAGGGCCAAAAAGAACAGGAAGACCGTCTCGGAAAAGCTCATGCGGTTCATCATACTGCCGGAGCTGGAAAAGCGGCAATCATTGCGAGACCGTGTGGAGACAACTTTCTCAGAGCCGCCGCGAAAGCTTATGATGTTGCGGCCATGCAATTCTGGTTTGCCCGCGGCAGCGAAGTCTCCATCCGCGAACAGTTGGTCACGCAGGTCGTGCTCGGCATCCTCAGCGACGACCTCGCGCCCGGCCAGCGCTTGCCCAGCACACGCGACCTCGCGCGACGTTTTCACTTGCATCCCAACACGATCAGCGCGGGATACCGCCAGCTCGAGCGCGATCGCTGGGTCGCGTTTCGCCGCGGCAGCGGCGTGTATGTGCGAGCCAGCAAGCCTGAGGTTTCTCCGACTCCAGCTCTGGCACTCGATCAAATGATTGCGCGCCTCTTCCGATCTGCGCGCAAGCTGGGGGTAACACTGCCCGTGCTACGAGTGCGCTTGCGGCAGTGGCTCGAACTGCAGCCTCCCGATCATTTTCTACTGATTGAGCCCGACGATGAGTTACGCCAAATCCTGGCCGCCGAGATCGCCCGCGCCGTCACCTTCCCGGTGGAATCCTGTGTGCCGCAGGATTGTCCCAAGGCTCCCGTTGGCGGAATTCCCGTGGCCTTGCCGAATCGCGAAGCAACGGCGCGCCAGTTGCTCCCGGCAGGCACCGAGCTAATCACGCTGCAGGTACGGTCCGTGCCCGCTTCGCTCGCCGGATATTTGCCCGCTCCTTCGGGTGCGCTCGTAGGCGTGGCCTCGCGTTGGCCGGAGTTTCTGAAAGTGGCGCGCGCCGTTCTGAGCGCTGCCGGATTCCATCCCGACAGCCTCGTGTTTCGAGACGCTCGCGAGCCGAACTGGCAGCGCGGCCTGAAGCAGACCGCAGCCGTCGTATGCGATCTTCTGACTGCAGCCGAACTACCCGCAGGCTGCCGCGCAATTCCCTTCCCACTGCTTTCGGAAGCATCCATCGCCGAACTGCAGCGTTATGAGGCGTTTATTAACCAGCCCATCGAATCTTTGTAGACTCCCAAGGAGACACCCGTGAAGGAATTGCTATCCGAAACAGCGGTCCGCGCGGCACGTTATATCGCCGCCAGCGCTGACCGAAAAGTGGTACCGGGCCCGGAGGATATCGCACGACTCGCGGCGCTCGGCGGACCGTTGCCAGAGAATCCTTGCGAACCAGCCGAAGTGCTCGCCCTGCTCGACGACATCGGCTCGCCCGCAACGGTCGCAACCTCAGGCGGACGCTACTTCGGATTTGTCATCGGCGGCACGCTCCCCGCTGCCCTGGCGACGAACTGGCTTGCGGGTGCATGGGATCAGAACGCAGCTATGCAGGTCATGTCTCCGGCCGCGGCGAAGCTGGAGGAGGTTGTCCGCGACTGGACTTTAGATCTTCTGGGCCTGCCTTCCATGGCGGAAATCGGCATCGTCACCGGCACCACCATGGCGAATTTCTCGGGGCTGGCGGCAGCGCGTTCGGCCCTGCTGCAACGCGTCGGCTGGAATGTTGAAGAAGACGGAATGTTCGAAGCTCCACCGATTCGTGTGGTCGTCGGCGAGGAAGTACACGTTTCGGTGCTGAAGGCGCTAAGCATGGTGGGGCTGGGCCGCTCACGCGTCATTAAGGTTCCTGCCGACGCCCAGGGACGGATGCGACCCGACGCCCTGCCCGTTCTCGACGAGCACACCATCGTCTGCATTCAAGCTGGCAACGTCAACACTGGCGCATTCGATCCCGCGAAAGAGATTTGCGAGCGGGCCCGGCAAGCAGAAGCGTGGGTTCACGTCGACGGAGCTTTTGGACTGTGGGCCGCGGTCTCCCCGCAATATGCCCCGCTGCTCGACGGAGTCAGCGCCGCCGATTCCTGGGCGATCGATTGCCACAAATGGCTGAACGTTCCCTATGACTCAGGAATGGTGGTGGTACGCGATCCCGAGCACTTGCGACGAGCACTCGCCGCCGGCAGCGCTGCCTATCTGACGCAAGCCGCCGGACGCGAGTCCTGGCAATACACGCCGGACTCCTCGCGGCGTGCCCGGGGAATCGAACTGTGGGCTGCGATGCGCTCGCTCGGTCGCAGTGGATTGCGGGAAATGATCGAGCGCAACTGCCGCCAGGCAAAACTCTTTGCCGACCGCCTGCGCGCCGCGGGTTTCGCCGTGCTGAATGACGTCGTCTTGAATCAGGTTCTGGTTTCGTTCGGTCTCCCTGAGCAGACTCGCCGCATCATTGCCGAAATCCAAGCCGACGGCACCTGCTGGTGCGGTGGCACGGTCTGGCAGGGGCACACTGCCATGCGAATCTCCGTCTCCTGCTGGGCTACGACCGACAACGACATCGAGCAGAGTGCGGCGGCAATGATCCGGATCGCGAAGACGATTCAAGCCGGATAACGACCCTCATGTGACACTTGAGAAACTTCCCCAAAACGCTGCTCCCAGCGGAGCCTTGCGGATTACGCTCTCTTTAGCAACTTTCAAGGAGGAGCAGCATGAAGCGATTCCCGCAGCTCCATTTTCTTCTGCTTTTGTCGTTATCCGCTTTGCCATCGATATCGATGAGGGCCATGCGCGGTATGTCGGCGGCACCGAGCAAGGCGTACCCGCCGGAGTCGTCGGACATCGCGATAGCACCTCGGCCACATCTCCCTTCTTCGAACAGTCCGGAAACAAAGTGGAGATTCCTTACGCCTTCATCGAGTCGTATGAATACTCCAAAGACGTAACGCGCCACCTGGGAGTGCTGCCCGCGATCGCGGTCGGGCTGGTCAAGATGCGCCGCCACGCCACTACTTCAGCATCTCCTACCGCACCCAAACCGGAGGGCCTGCGCAGATCGTCGTCCTCGAAGTACCGAAGGGCATGCCCCGCACTCTCCGAGCCATCCTGCGGACTCGCGCTCCTCAGGCCTCTGTCAACCGCAAGGATGCTCCTCAAGAACCCAAGCCGACGGCCGCCATGGACGACCACCCGCCCTTTCCCGCCGAAGCTCCTTAAATTGTGCGATTTGCTCAGGCGCAAGGAACCCTAGGGCTCCCCAGCCGCATCAGATAAGGAGGTCCTTTCGGCAGGGTTACCATAGTGACTATCCCGGTCCGGGCCAGTCTAAGCTGGTGATATACTGCGTTTATTCAGCGCCGTAGCTGGGGTGGAAGCAAGCCCTCAACGAAGGAAATCTCAAGATGGCTCGTAGTTCACGCCGATCACTCTTCCTGGTAGTTTTTTTCCTGCTCGCCTGCGGATTCCTGGGCATTCTGTTTGCCCAGCGTTCCGGCCAGCAGTCGTCGATGACCGGCGACTCCGAGGTCAAGGACAGCCTGAAGCAATTCACCGACGTTTACGCGCTCGTCGAGGACAATTACGCCGAGCCGGTGAACCCGGATAAGGCGATCTACAACGGTGCGATCCCCGGGCATGCTGCACGCGCTCGATCCGCACTCCAATTTCTTTGATCCCAAGTCTTACGCGCTGATGCGCGAAGACCAGCGCGGCAAATACTACGGCGTGGGCATGACCGTCGGTCCGCGCAACAACAAAGTGATCGTGATTTATCCCTTCACCGGCACGCCCGCCTACAAGGCCGGCATTCATCCCGGCGACGTGATCATCGCCGTCGACGGCAAGTCGACCGAGAACATGAGCACCACCGACGTGGCCGATCTGCTCAAGGGCCCCAAGGGCACCACGGTTCACATCAGCATTTCGCGCGAAGGCGTCGAGAAGCCGATGGAGTTCACCCTGGTGCGCGACGAAATTCCGCGCTACAGCGTCGACGTTCATTTCCTGATCAAGCCGGGCATCGGATACATGCACGTCAACGGCTTCAACGAGACCACCGAGCATGAAGTTTCCGACGCGCTCGATTCCTTCGGCGATCTCGAAGGGACTGATCCTCGATCTGCGCGGCAATCCCGGCGGCTTGCTGAGCGAAGGCGTCGGCGTGGCTGACAAGTTCCTGAAGAAGGGACAGCTCATCGTCTCGCACCACGGCCGCGCCTCGGCGGAAAAGCGCTACATCGCACAGCACGGCAATGGCGGCAAAGACTATCCCATCGTTGTGCTGGTGAACCGGCTGACCGCTTCGGCGGCGGAGATTGTTTCCGGCGCGATTCAGGATCACGACCGCGGCCTGATCGTGGGCGAAGTCACGTTCGGCAAGGGTCTGGTGCAGACGGTGTATCCGCTGTCGGAAAACACCGGCCTGGCGCTGACCACCGCGCATTACTACACGCCGAGCGGACGCCTGATCCAGCGCGACTACAGCAACATTTCGCTCTACGACTACTACTACAACCGCGACACTGCCGAGAGCATCCAACAACGCCAACCGCGAAGTGAAGCTCACCGACAGCGGGCGCACGGTCTACGGCGGCGGCGGCATTACTCCCGACGTCAACATTCCTCCCGTGAAGAGCAATCACTTCCAGGACACGCTGCTGCAGCACTACGCGTTCTTCAACTTCGCCAAGCGCTACGTGGTGGACCACCATCCCAGCGAAGAGCTTCGAAGTCGACGACGCGACCCTGCAGGAGTTCCGCAAGTCGCTGGACGAAGCCAACATCGCCTACACGCAGGCCGACCTGCTCGACAACAACGACTGGATCAAGTCGAGCATCAAGTCGGAAATCTTCGTCGACGCCTTCGGGCAGGACGAAGGCATGAAGGTTCGTGCCGAGTCCGATCCCGGAAGTGGTCAAGGGCCTTGAGTTGCTGCCGCAGGCAAAAGCTCTGGCCGACAATGCCCGCAAGATCATCGCCGAGCACAACGCGGCTCCGGCGTTCAACCGACGTAAGAGCAAAAGTCTTGCGAAAGGCCCGGGCGCGTTCCGGGCCTTTTGTTTTGCCCAGGCAGACGGGGTTCGAGGCCGTAAAAAGACGGCATCCAGACCTTCATTGACTTCGCCTCCCTGCTATGTGAGAATCCGCGCAAGAGACCGCTTTTGCCGGCGTAATCGCGAAGGCGGCGACAGCCGGCGGCCCCTCCGCGCTCGCGATTTCTGAACCGTCACAAAATGGATCTCTTTCAATATCATGATTTTCAAGATGACCGGAACGGCGCGGGACTGCGGCGTGCCTGGCGGCACGGCCTGAGGCTCGTTTGAAACCAGTCATTCTGGCAGGCGCGGTTGCTGCTCTCGTTGATCGCAGGCTGGACCGACTTGCGCAGCCGCCGCATCCCGAACTGGCTGACCGTGCCGGGGTTGCTGATCGGCATGCCGCGAACACGCTTCTCGGGGGCTGGAGCGGACTGAAGACTTCTCTGCTGGGCGCAGTCATCGGCCTGGCCTTGCTGCTGCCGTTCGTCTTGCTGCGCAGCCTGGGCGCGGGCGACTGGAAGCTGGCCGGCAGCGCTGGGCGCCTTCACCGGGCCCGGCCTTGCTGATCAATCTGCTGATCGGCATCGGTTTTCGTGGCCGGACTGATGGCGGTGGCCTGATCATCTACAAAGGACGGATTCGTCAAACGTTGCGCAATATCGGCCATATCCTGATCTCGCTGGTGACTTTCCGATTGCCCGGAACCCAGGTTTCGCTGGATAATCCGGAGTCGCTGAAAGTGCCCTATGGCGTGGCGCTGGCGTTGACGGTGGTGCTTTATGGGATTCTCCGAAAAGCCGGGGTGGCGGCCTAGAATGCAGAACTCCTTGCGATCAACGCTGCGACGGCTGGCTACCGAAGTCCGTGGCGCCGAGATCGCAGAAGCCGCCGCCGTCCTCCCCTTGATGTTCATGATGCTGCTCGGAATCTTCTGGTTCGGACAAGCCTTCAGCATCTACGGCGCGATCACCCGCGCCGCCCAGGAAGGCGCCCGCGCGGGAGCAGTACCTTATTGCACAACGTGTACGGGAGCCAACCCGATGGCGACGAATGCAGTCAATGCAGTGAACGCCGCCCTGGCTGCATCCAAGCTGGATCCCAATCAGGCTGCTCCGCCTACACCGCCGCCGACTTTTAGCTCCTGCAACACCACTTCTTCTGCCTGCGCCGCCGCAAGCTCCAATATCTGTGTCCAGTCCCCAGTTCAGTTCTTCCCTGCCACTGCAACCGCGCCCGGTGTTTGCGGCATGTCTGTTACCTTTCAGTACCCGTTCCAGTTCTGGCTGCCCTTTACCTCTCTGAACAAGCAAAAAATCTGGCTCACAGCGTCAGCCCGCGTGCGCATGGAGACTCAGTGATTTGCTTTCCTCATCTCCGAAACCTGTTCAACAGAGTGGCCAAATCAGGATGGCGCAATGATCACGCCGCACAGCTAGTGGAGTTCGCCGTTGCTTTGCCGCTATTAGTAGTGTTTGTGGTTGGCATCTTCGATTTCAGCAACGCGTTTACGATCAAACAAAAACTGACCAACGTTGCACGCGATGCCGCGCGCGCTGCGGCGGCCGATCCGGCGAGTGATTTGCAATCACCCGCGGCGACTCCGGCGTCCGTCCTCGACGCATTTCAAGTCATCGACAACTATCTGGTCGCCAACAAGCTCAACGACTGCGGCATCAGCACCTCCGCGCCGACCTCGACCGGCCCCCTTACTTGGAAGTACACTGCGACCACAGGCTGCCCTCCCGGCGGCCTGACCATCATTATCAATCGCGGATATTACTTTCCCTCAACCGGCGCCACTCTCCCATCTGTGAATTGCACGGCGCAGAACCCCGGCTCAGGAACCGCTGTCATCGCCACTTGCGTCACATTCAGTATGGTTACGCGTGGAGGTTCGGCCGCGTCGCGAGCCTTCTGGGCGCTACCTCGACGCTGCCCAACGCGATTACCGTCACTGCTGTGGCCATGAACGAGAACTGAAGAGCATTATGAAACCGCCCGCAATTCGCAGCCATCTCCGCGCACCTGCCCTGCCCACCGCGGCGAACACGGCGTCACCATGGTGCTGGTCGCGCTGGCCCTAGTCGCGATCATTGCCATGGCCGCTCTGTCCATTGACGTCATCACACTCTATCTGGCACGAGAGGAAGCGCAGCGAACCGCTGATACGGCCGCGCTGGCGGCAGCCCGCGTCATATCGATTTCGGGCTTAACCGGCGACCCTAACAACTCAACATCTACTACCTGGGCCGCGATCTGCGGCGGACCGTCGAGCCCCGCCAGCCAAGCAGCCATAGCAGTCGCAACCCAAAGCGCAGTCGGTGGGGCCGCTGCGGCCACTCCCAGTGTGCTGTACTCCGCCGGTGGGAATGCACCGACGGCGGACTGCCGTTCCCTGCCCACTGCCTTCGGCGTCAACCCAATGGTCACCGTACAACTCCAGCGCGCTGGCCTGCCAACTTTTTTCTCGCGCATCTGGGGAAACACCGGAAACAGCGTAAGCGCCACTGCTACGGCAGAAGCCTTCAATCCTTCCAATTCTGGGAATGTCGGGAACCAGTCACCGGTCGCGATCATTCCGGTTCAGCCGCGCTGCGTGAAGCCATGGATCATACCGAATCGGGATCCGCTGTACCCCGACTCAACTTGCGATCAGGGTGGTGGCGCCTCATGCTCGAAATTGGTTAGCTTGACTGACGGATCGATCACACGCCCCGGGATCTCTCCCAGCGGCGTGATCGGCGAACGATTTTGGCTGGCTCCCGATTGTCTACAAACCGGCAGCAAATGCAGCCTCCGGCTTCCTTCTCCTCAGGGCAACTACTACGCGCCTTCGAAACGCGCATGGCTGGAACCACCTCCAAGCCTGGAATACCTCCCTGGCGAGGCTCCGACCACCGCGCCCGTAGCTGTTCCATCGTGTGCCGCAGGAGGCTTCTATGAACAGGCGGTCGGAGGTTGTGACCAGTCGACCGCTTACCAGTGCGGCGTGCAAAGTTCTTCCGCTTCGCCTCCGAATCTTGTCGACCTGAACGAAAACCCGGGAGCCGGCACCGACGATACCATGAATGGCGTCACATGCCTCATCCACGAAGCAAACGCAGCCGCCCCGCAGCCCGACGGTCAGGACACTCTCAACGCATCGCTGTATCCCTTCCAGATCCTTGCTGGAACCACCAACCCCCTCGGACTGGCCAGTGGCACGCCATCACAAGCAGTAATTCGATTGTTTCATTACCCATCTACGACGACACACTCTCCATCAACCCGAACGGAACATCCCCCGTCACGATCGTCGGATTCCTGCAAGTCTTCATAAACTCGGTCGATCAGTGGGGCAACGTGGATGTAACTGTCCTGAACGTGGCGGGTTGCAGCAATGGCACGGGCGGCACTGTCGGTATTCCCGTGGTTGGCTCTTCTCCAGTGCCGATCCGGCTGATCACGCCTCCCTAGACGGGTCCTGCCTTCGCTTTTCTTCGGGGATTCTCAACCAAACGAGTTTATTAGTTCGGCGTGTTCTCGTCGCCCGGCGCATTTCCATCCGGCGGCTGCGGAACCTGCGTAGGCGCAGGGGCCGATTCCCCGGCTGCAGGTTCGTGACTGGAGGTTCGCGATCCTCGGAATCATCGGCGTTCTGCACCTGCACGGGAGCAAGCGGCATAAAGGCGCCGTCGGGGCGTGCGCTGAGGATCACCCGATCCAGTCGCTGCGGATTGTCCACCGCACTCAGAATCAGAAAATTAAACTTGGATCCATTTAGCAGCCGCGCCAGAACTTCCGGTGCGGGCCCGGGAGCGATGTCCGCCACTACTTTTTCCTGCTCGGCTCCAGCGGCGATCGAAACGTCGGCGCCCGTCCGCTGCTGCACCGCAAACAAAACCTCCGACAGCGTCGCCTTGTTGGCCCTGATCCCCAGCAATCCATTGCGATAAGTAACGTCGAGCAGCGGCTCGTTCAACAGGTGCAATCCTGACCGGCTCCGCGCTCGTCGTGTAATTGGCGGCCACCAGGCCAGGGCGCCGTCGCCGGCTGCGAAGGATAATTCCCGACCCCGGCAGAAACGTCGGCGCCCGCCACCCATAACCTTGATCATGACCGTTCGGCCGGAAGGAAATACCTGATACGACTGCGCGCTCTTCAAATCGAGCACCAGGCGCGTGACCGGGGGCTTCGACTGAAACAGGCCGATGCGCAAGTCTTTCACTTCGCCGCGATCGACCGACTGGCTGCGCAACTCGCTGCTGGGAGCCGCGTTGGGAAAATCGATCACCAGCCGGTCAGGCCCGGTCAGCACCTGAGTCTGCGGAACGATCCGGTCGCTGGCTTCGCACTTCAATCTCGACCGCGTCTTTGCTGCCCAGCACCTTCACCGCAGCGCACCGAGACGTCTGCGCCAGCAGTGAATCGACACGGCCAGCGGCGCACAGAGTCCGGCCAGCAGCAGCCGGACTCCTGATCATTCGCGGAAAACTGTGCATGAAATGCCTGCGCCTGGGCGTTTGTGCTGGTTCTAGAGCTAGTTCTAGCGCGATTGTAGCAGCGATCAACAGGGCCAGAGCTTACGTTGGTACTAGAACCAAGGTTCGGTACCGCTTTGGGCAAGGCCTGCGGCCAGAGCCTCAGGATTTCAGTGCGTCAGCGGCTTCAGAATGTCCCCCAAAATATCGGGCTGGTCCGCAACCCGCTCCAGGTGCGGATTCTTCTCCCCGTCGTGATAGGCAACGGAATAAGTCTTGAAGAACTGCGCATTCTCCACCAGCAACTCGATCGGCTGGTCGCTTCCCTGCGCCGCTTTCAGCGCCGCGCGCAGTAACGCCGGGCGACCACTTCCGGCCGTTCACCGCCACCAGCTTCATGCCCGGCCCCAGCCCGACTGGTATGCCGGCGATCCCACGATCACGTCGCCGATCTTGCCATCTTCACCCGACTTGAATCCGAGCGAGTAAGAGAAGTCGCCGAACTTGCGCCAGCTTCTCCTCCGCCGTGGTGAACAGATTCGGCTTGTCGTTGTACACCAGCTTCCATCCGCCCGCGCTCAATGCCGCCGAGCGGAGCATGCGTGCTGGTCGCGGCGACGCGCTCGCGCAGCAGTCTCGCCCAGTCGTAGGGCGCAACCTCATTCAGCGTGCGCACCACATCATCGAACGTATAAGGACACCACTTTCGGCGGACCGCTCTCGCCGCCATGAAACAGCCGGCAGAAATCGTTCAGCGATCGCTGCCCGTGGGTCTGCTGGCGGATGATCGAATCCACTTCCAGCCAGATCAACTCGCCCTCGGGATAGTAGTCCAGCCCGCGCCGCCAGTTCTGCCATTGCGGTCCCATCATGCGCAGAGTTTGCACCGAGCGCGCCGTGTCTTCGAGCGGCCTCCAGGTGCGGCCGGCTGCGATGATCGAGCGCCGCCGCCGTTCCCGCCAGCGCCTCGCGATACTGCTCGTCCGTCCACAACCCGCTGCGCGCCGCCAGCACCGTTCCCAGATATTCCGTGAGTCCTTCATACACCCACAGCAAATCGCCGATCATCGGCTCCTGATAATTCGGCGTGGCCAGACCCGCCGGACGCCGATATTTTCCATTCCATGAATGCGTGAACTCGTGCGGCACCAGATCGGCATACAGCATGTGCAGATCGGGATCGAGCAGCGCGCGCTCCGCGTCGACGCTGTCGTTCGATTCGTGATGCTCCAGCCCATGTCCGCCCACCTGATCGCTCAACGTGAGCAGAAAGTGATATTGGCGGTAGTGGCGCGCGCCGAACAGCGCTCCCGTCTCCGCCACCAGCTTCTGATACGCCGCGACATCCTGCGGCGTCATCGCCAGATCAGGCTCGGCGTCGGCCACCAGATCCATCACGTGCACCGGCGTCTCTCCCGGCTTGGTCAGTTCGATCTTGCGGTAGTGCATCCCCGGCGATCAAGGGCGAATCGATCAGCGTGGTCAGCGAAACCGGCGCGAACTCCACTTCGTCGCCCGTTAGCACGCGCCACCGGCAGCGCCGTGCCGAACTTCCATCCCGCCGGCAGCGTGACCGAAGGCGCGAAAGTCACATCATCCGAGCGCGCGCCCTTGCGGATAAAGCACCACCGCATTCCAGTTCAAATCGAGAATGTTGCTCGAAGCCGCCGGCCCGCCCGCTCCCGCGCTGTCGAGCGTAGTGATCGCATCGAGAGAAACATCGAGCGTCTCCACGCCCGCCGGAACGTTGACGTGAAACTCGTACATCTCCACCGGATCGCGCTGCCACGCCAGGGCGTGGCCCGCAGCCTCCATGTGAATTCCAGTCAGCGCCCCGATCGGCCCGCTGGGTCGATGATTCCCGGGAATCCATTTGGGAAACACCAGCGACATTTCGCCCGGCGTGCGCGGGAATCTGCAAGTGCGCGTGATAAATATTTCGCGGAGCGTCGGTCAGATCCACATGCAGACGGATGGTCTGAGCGGTCAGGCCCGGCGCCACAACCCAGATCAAAGAAAGCAGTCAAGCGAATGACTCCACCACCGCAAATCGACAGAACGCACTAATCCCTCCTCTCATAGAAGCGAAGCCAGAAGGCTACAGAAAGTAAGTAAATGAACGCAAGAGGAGGATGAAGCAGAATGCTGACGAACCAGAAGCAACGAGCGAAGCTCGATGCAGCCTACGTTCGGACGAATCTTCGGCGGGTCTTCCAGCAGATCGCAGCCAGTCCAGTGCCAAACAGCAGCCATGTGCCAGGCTCAGGCACTTCGCCCCTCCACCTTCGCTGGTGCCGCAGGGATCTCCCTTCCCTTTTGCTGGTAGGCGCACCGCCGGTGGCGCCGTTGCTTCTTCTTCCCAACGCCGCAAACGCCAGGCAGCGGCGGCGGAGCAGATCGGAACCCATGTTCCATTGCCGAACGGATCAAACATTCCCAACGGCGGAGCCGGTCCGAATCCCAGCAATGGCGGACGGTTCAACGCGCCGATTCGAAAGGAGCCGGAGGACTTGCGAAGCGCTGTCCCAGTCGCGGGATGCACGGGCTCGTCGAACTTTGCCGCCGGAGGCTCCGACGACGAAGTCTGCCTGCTGCGGAACTTCTTCCACTCGATTCCCGCAGCGCGAGCGCGCCGTCATCTTGCCATCCGTGATCAGCGACTTCACCAGTCTTGAGCGACACTCGGCGCCGGCTCCAGAAAACTCTGTTGCCGATGCGATACGAAACAAAAACCAGACGCGGCCGATCCACTCGCTTGACGCGGGCATGATTGAAATCGAAATCCTGCATAGTGAGCCTCGACCACGGGATCATGTTCCGCCGCCCATTTCAGTTCGCGACCTTCCCGTACTCCGCCGGGCACGATCGAATATGGGTACACCGGACGCCGCTCCATCTGGCGCAACGATTCCTGCTGCGTAAGCAAGAGAATGTTCTGGCTGGATGCAACCGCCTGACGGCTTAGCCCGACGGGCTTGGATGAATGGAAGAAAAATGGAATCTGCGGCGCAACGAAGGCAAACCCAATCGCGAGACCCCCGCAGAATACGGTCAACAGAACCCGCCGAATCTTTCGATTCCGACGATGGCGGCTCGTCCGGCGCCGCCGGATCACCCTTTGAACACTCCCTACTTCCGGTTGACTCGACAACTTCACCTACCTTTGCGACCGGCCCCCTGGGGCTCTGGACCGACGGGGTCGCTTCGCTGCATCCATCCGTGCAGTTCGAGGACCATCGCCGGCCGCTCAACCCTCACAAAATGCAGAGGATATGATCAATAATCGCGAACATGCTACCAGACAATGCAGGTCTTTGCACAACTATGTTCGGAACGTCGTGCCTAGCCAATAAACTTTCTGTCCTGCACTCAGCAACATTGCTCCTATCTTAGGTTCTCGACGGTCACTTCGGTAATACCACTGATGGGCCATTCCGATTCGATCGTTAAGACTCGCCGCAGGGCACTATGGCGTGCGGCGTTTTTTCTTGCGCCGTACATCGTCGCGGACAAACGCACATGGCTGGTTCACTCGATCGCGTAGTCGATCTTGATTCCGCGCTTCGCCACCTCATCCAGGAACAAGTCTGCCGGAACATCGCGCTCCTGCAAGACTCCGCCGCGCTTGTCGATGGCTCCCGACGCCAGCATCTGTACTACGATCGACGCCGGGAAGGCGGTGCTGCGCATCATCGCGCTCATATCGGTTTTCGGGTCGTAGTGATCCACCATCGTGAAGGAAGCCAACGCGCCCCTTGAGCCGCCCGCCGAGCAGTCCGCGCACTCCCGCCCGATTCACCGACTCATGAGCTTCCAGCCGCATGAGGCAAACATCAGGGCCCCTTCGATGCAAACCTCCCCGCGAAAACCTTCGACATCATGGCCTGCCGCGCGACCTCATGCTTTCCCGAATTTCATCTTCTCGCCAGAGAACAGTCCCAGCTCCTTCAGTTCGCACAGCAGATCGTAATGTCCCGGATAGCGCAGCGTCTTTCTCGAAGGACTCACCGACCCGCCCTTCAAAGGTTTCTGGCAACATCGAGGTACCTCCGGAAGTGTGAAACGCTACCAGCGGCGAGAACCTCGCAATGTGGAAATCTTCGGGCTCCGTCAGCGGATCGATAGTCGTCAGCTTCCCCTTCCGCAGAATGCGCGCCGGTTCGACATATTCGTTGATCAGTCCTTCGACGGAAAACACCAGCTGATAATGGAACAGTGGCGTCGGACGCGCCGGCAACCCGCCGACATAAAGCCGCAGAGCATCGGCTTGCCCGATCCGGGGCGATGTTCGGGTTTGACGCCCTCGCCGCGTTTACGCACCACCTCGAAAACGCCTTTGACCAGGTGCGCAACGGCCGGCTCAGCGCCAGCTAGGACCTGATCAGCCTGTCCCTCGCGGCGGTTGACCAGATCAAAGCCATGCTTTCCCGTGAGTTCGCGGATTTTCACCCCGGCCCTGACCTGCTGCGCACCGGAGCGAAGCGCTGTTACTTCGCGTGGGCATGGTCCTGACCACCTCAGCGGACGTTGACGCGATCCGGGATGTTTTCATCTTCGTCGAAGACAGCTGCGCGCTCACCCGCTCACCCGAGGTTGCCCAGGACGGAAGCTTGCGGTTCTCATTCCCTTCGAAGATTAATACTGGCGGCTTCCAAAGCGGTAGACAATGCTCGTGGCTAGGCGCAGATTATTTTGACCGTGAATCGCTCCCGCCGTATCTCCAAACGAAGTGTACTGGTAGTCGCCCTGTACGCGAATGCCAAGCGGTCCGAACAGTGACTGTTCGAGTCCTCCACCCACGGCGTACGATGGACGCGCAACCCACCCATTCAGGTAAGAAGTCCCACTCACTGGAACCGCGCTCTCCACCCTGCAGGCTCCCACGAGCCCGTGAATGAAGATCGCGGATCTCGAGAACACCGCAGGATAGAACACTGGGCCGGCTAGTAAGCTGAGGATATTGGCGCTCTGTCCTGTGCCAAATACGCTTCCCTTCCTGGCGTAAAGCGCATCACCCGTTACTCCCCATCGCGAGTTGAAGTTAACCAGGCCGCCCCCATCGAGGCCGGTGAGCCCAACCCGTTGGGAAGGCAGGTCCATGTTGAAGTAGGTGTAGCCGACACTCGCCTCAAACGAGGGCACCGTCGCCCCTACCGTGCCGGGCTGCAAGCGATCTTGCGCCATAAGCGGCGCGACCCATAGCAACAAGCAAACAAAGATTCTCCGCATGGATTCAAGCTCCGGTGGTGGTTCGGCCCTCACGCTTGCCCCCATTGCACGCGATGAGGTGCTCCAGTGCCGCTAACCGTGACCCCCGCTAACAACAAGTCGCTAAAACGATCCGCAAATCGTGATCTGCAAACAAATGCTCTGCAGACCATGAGCATGGGGGAGGCCCCGGCTACGAAACCGTCTCTGGGTGAAGAGCCTAGATCGAGTTTTTTCTGGTTTCTAGATTACCTTGGTCGCTTTAGGCTCGTACCTTGGGGCCAGACCATCGTTACTGGGGCTTACGAACGAGGCAAAATCTGCTCGCCGTGCCGGCAATCCGTCGAATGCGTTATTCTTGAGGGTATGGATCACCTTGCAGTGCTTCGCGAAAAGATTGAGAACATCCGTGCCGAGATCGCTCAGATTCAGGCGTTGAACGAACAGTATCGACGCACCAGCCGCAATGACCCGCAGGCCCAGGTGGCTCACGGTGAAAGGCAAGAACGCCTGCAGGCGATTCAGCAGGAACTTGCCCAACTCGCCGGTCTTGGCCGCCGAGTTCTGTCGATCGAACAAAGGAAAGCAGAGCACCGCTCACGGATGAATCTGGTCAAAGAGGTCTCATAACCCTCCCGCGAGCCCCAAGCAACCCGCTCCGACACTCACGAAGATCGCGAGCGCAACCATCATTGCCGAAAGGCCAGCCAGGCTG
Organism: uncultured Acidobacteriaceae bacterium; assembly: GCA_963710885.1. Taxonomy (GTDB): domain Bacteria; phylum Acidobacteriota; class Terriglobia; order Terriglobales; family Acidobacteriaceae; genus Sulfotelmatobacter. The sequence goes on along the minus strand of CAVQCF010000042.1, from coordinate 28,042 downwards.
GACTGTGCCGGTACTGGACAGATATCTCCGTCAACCGGGCCGGCCATTCAACATCTCCAACTTGTCGAACCTCGACCATAAAACCCCCGTGCCTTATGCGTCTTCGATCACTCAGGATCGGAATCCCCTACACAACGAAATGGGCCGTTTATTGTGGCCTCCGCGGCACAAAAACTGGCGTCGGAGGTAGGCTCACCCTTGCTCGAACGCGCACGCCATCCGGCAGGTGCCGCCTCCCAATATGCCATTTTGAGCTACTGCCTGTTCGCCGTTGGGGAGGGCAGTCGGGTGTAATATTTCTGCGATATATTTCATGACGTCGTCGGTTAAAACGTCGCGCTTGGATTTCCCTACATATGAGTTCTGTCGATAGTCGACGATACCCAACCATCCTGCTCGTAGGCCTCGTGGCCGCGATGTCCTACCTCGCTGCAAGATTGGGAGGGACCGTTGTCATACGCCCGCAGGCAGACTGGCCACTCTGGCCGGGCAACGTTCTGCTGGCCTCCGTGTTGCTCCTCGTACCTCGCAGAATTTGGCCAGTCCTTGTAGCGGCAGCTTTCACAATGTTTGTGCTCTATAACCTGCAAACCAGCATGCCGATTCGTTCAATCATTGTCCTCTTGCTGTCCGATGCGGTCGAAGTCCTGACCGCTGCATTGGGGCTGAGTTATGTCTTTGCGGGTGTGCCTCAACTAAACAGTGTGAAGGCCCTGGCCAAATATTCGCTTTTCGCCGTGATCCTCGCGCCATTGGCCGGCGCATTTTTCGGCGCGCTTGCCACGCAAGGGCACTATTGGACAAGCTGGCGAATTTCTTTCTTGTCGGAGGCCTTGGGATTCCTCACTCTAATGCCCGCAATCTTGGGTTGGGTCACCGAAAGACCGGCATGGGCGCGCCGGTCTCTTTCTCACTACCTTGAAGCGTTAGCAATGCTGGCGGGTTTGACTGTTCTTGGATACTTCAGCTTCGTCTCGCCTTGGACAGTCATCGCTCCTGCATTGACCATTGTGCCGTTCTTACTCTGGTCGGCTTTGCGCTTTGGGCCCACCGGCGTCAGTAGCATCATGATCGCCGTCGCGTTTCTCGCCATTTGGGGCGTAGTCCACGCGCGCGGCCCTTTCATCGGACCCGAGTTGCTTCACAATGTGCCGTCCTTGCAACTATATCTGCTGTTCACAGCGGCTCCGTTCATGGTTCTCGCCGCTATCGTGCAAGAACAAAAACAAACTGAGCGATCCTTCCGCGAGAGCGAACAACGCTTCCGCTTGTTGGCTGATACTGCGCCCGCCTTGATCTGGATGGCAGATGCCGACAAGCTCTGCAGCTACTTCAATAAGTCGTGGCTCGACTTCACCGGGCGATCCATAGACTCACAACTCGGCAACGGTTGGTCGGAAGGCGTGCATCCTGAGGATTTGCAAACATGCATGGGCACCTACACCCAGACCTTCGATCGTCGCGAGGAGTTCAGAATGGAGTATCGACTCCGACGCCACGACGGAGAATACCGGTGGATGATCGACATTGGAGTCCCCAGATACAACCAGGACCATTCCTTCGTGGGTTATGTCGGTATCGCCATCGATGTGACTGAGCGCAAGAGGGCTGAAAACGTTCTCGCAAGCCTGAGCAGCAGGTTGATTGACGCACAAGATCAGGAACGTACGCGAATCGCTAGAGAGCTTCACGACGACATCGGGCAACGTCTTGCAATGCTGATCAACGAGCTGTCCCAGTTCCAACAAGCCCCCTTTGATTTGCCCTCCGCAGTCCGCAGTCGAATGCGCGAATTGCAGACAGAAACTTTGGGGATTGCCGCCGGGGTTCAGTCCTTGTCCCACGAGTTGCATTCATCAAGACTGGAACTTCTTGGGATTGCCGTGGCTACCCGAGGGTTCTGTAGAGAGTTCGGCGAGAAACAAAACGTCCGGATTGACCTCCACGTGCAAGACGTACCTGGCCGCTTGTCGCGGGATGTTTCTCTTTGCCTCTTTCGAGTGCTGCAAGAAGCTCTCCATAATTCGGTTAAGCACAGCGGCGTGCGTCATTTTGATGTGACATTGTACGGAACATCAGATGAGATTCTTCTTACCATCAGGGACTCCGGCGTTGGCTTTGACCGCGAAGCGGCCAAGGCTAGCCAAGGGATCGGTCTCGTCAGCATGGAGGAGCGGCTGAAGCTGGTAAAGGGAACCCTGTCGATCGACTCGCAGCCCAGGCTTGGGACAACCATCTGCGCTCGCGTGCCTCTAGCTTCGGGAAATGACCGCATGCATGCCGCCAGTTAAGGAAGGTGCGGCGATACAGACCGCCATTGCGATGGGTATCTGCGCTTCGATCGCCCCGCAGCGCAGGCCGAGCATTCAGAACGGAGCGCGGTGTTCGCCAAAGCGGAACCAAGAGTCCGCGATCCATTCGCGCCCCAAAGCAGCCTATTAAGCGAAAATGGCAGATCTCGCGAACGGCGCAAAAAGGCGGCTAGTAATTGAGAGACTTGGTGGAGCTAGTCGGGCTCGAACCGACGACCTCATCGTTGCGAACTACGATATCAACCATTTTCGCGTCTTTCGATTCAACGAGTTAAACAGCAGGCTGGTACCTTACTGGTACAGTCATCGTCCCAACCTCAACCGAAGGGCCGCCAGTGTTCGCGCATTGCGTCACACACCAGCGACACCAAAGAAACAGCGGGACAACATTTCTCGCCACGCTTCTTCCGTTCCCTCGGTATCGATTCGGAGCCCGCTTACTTTTCCATGATGCGATGATCGCCTGCGTCATGACTCTCGACCCGCACTCTTCCCCGCCGCGAACACCGTCCCGCACTTTCGGACACTTCATTTCCTCGGGCTCACCCACACGATCTGAAGTGCGTTGGTGGCTGGTTGTGGCTTGATTGCGAGGCGTGAAGAAGTTTCGACGTAAGAACGTAGCATTCTTCGTGGATCGCACATCCGCGTTCATCGGTTTTGCTAGTTTCGACTGCGACAGGCTTCTGGCAGATGGAGCAGATTAGGATGTTTGGCAGGGGACCGGTCATGGCCCAAGTCTCCTTCCGGGGGAGAGTCGGACTGGGGGATTCTCCCTTAAGGAGATGGGAAATTTCAAGTCCTAACTCTCATGACACCCACGATCTCTGCCGGTGTGATCGCGTACCCGCAGGACGGGCAGGTTGTGTTCTGAGCGGCGAGGACGGCGTCACGGTGGATTCTGTTCTTACGCATCGCGTCATCCTAACCCCCGATGACCACAAGCTTGTGGCCGAACTGTTTCAGCGACTTTTGCAGGCGACTTTGATGTCGTGGGAATCGTTGGTGACGGTCATTCCTTGGTATGTGCCGCTGTCGAATTGAAGCCCGATCTGATCATCGACGTTGGTATGCCTCTGCTAAATGGCTTAGATGCGGGACGGCAGGTAAAAAAGCGGCTGCCCACGGCCAAGTTGGTGTACATGACCCTAACCTCGGACGCCGACGTTGCCGCCGAGCATTTGAGCTTGGGGCCTCGGGCTACTTGCTAAAGACGTGTGCTGCGGCAGAGGTGGTGTTGGCAGTTCATGAGGTCTTGCGAGGAAAGACCTACCTGTCCAAGGCGATGTCGCGCCACACCGTTGATGCCCTCCGCTGGGAGCATAAGAAACCGATCGATGTAGATGAATGCCTCACGGGGTCGGCAACGTGAAGTTCTGCAGTTGGTGGCCGAAGGCAAGGGCATGAAAGAAGTCGGCTTCATCCTGAACCTGAGTCCCCGGAGGGCGAACTATCACAAGTATGAAATCAGGAGAGAAATTGGCGCGACCAGCGACGCCGAACTGGTCAGATACGCCGTCAGAAACCATATCGTAGCCAGTTAGAAATTTGATCTACTGACAGGCGCGGGCTACTTCTTGTCGGCCAGACGGCGGTCTTTCGCACCTAACAAAGCGTTGAACTGCCGAACGAGCTCGCCAAATTCTTGCGGGTCCCGCTCGGTAGTCATTCGTTCGCAGAGCATCTGCATCCGTTCACGCTCGTCGGGGGTTATGGGAGTGTACACCGGTCTGTCCCTGCCCAAGAAACGAATGGCGGTCGTGAGGGTCCCAGAGTGCCGAACGGGAGAGAACGACGCTAACCCACGACCGCCATGGGCGTGTGTACCGACAGTAAGCGGGCGAAGCGGCTAAGGACAATAAGGAAAACACTGTAGCCTGATCCCTGGCAAGTCTCATTCAACAGTAAGCGTCAGGCCAACCACATTCTAGCTGCGGCAGAATTTCTGTGTTGAAGTAAGCAGCATGAGCGAAGAACAAGTTGTGGCGCAGAAGGTGCGGCGCACGGCTGCTGAGATTAAGCAGATCGTGAGCGAGTTTCAAAGCAGTGGTATGAGCCGGAGCAAGTTTTGCCGGGTCCGTGGTCTGACGTTCGGTGTGTTGAATCGCTACTTGGAGCGGATGCGTGCAGCCGCCAATAGCAGTGCGACCGGCGATGGGCTGGTGGCTGTGGAATGGGGCGGCAAGAAAGCGAGCGCGGAGCGCGCCAGGGGTTGCGGCTTGTCGGTAGTGCTGCGGAGCGGGCGAGAGATCGCGGTGAACACAGGTTTTGATGCGGCCACGCTGCAGCGTCTGGTGCAAGTGTTGGAGACGATGTAGCGTGTTTGGTTTCGGTCCAGCAACGCGGATTTACTTAGCGGTGGGCGCGACCGACATGCGAAAGGGATTCGAGGGCTTGTACGGTCTGGTGCGCGACCGGCTGCAATGCGAGCCTCTCAGTGGCCACGTGTTTTTATTTTGTAATGCGCAGAGGAATCGTCTGAAGCTGATTTTGTGGGACGGCAGTGGACTTGGATCTGCGCGAAGAAATTATCGAAGGGGCGTTTTCGCTGGCCGGCGCCGCCAGCGGGAGAAATCAAGGTGGTGCTGAGCCATGAAGAACTGGCGATGTTGCTCGGTGGGATTGATCTAAATCAGACGCGAGCTCGGCCGTGGTACCGAAGCAAGATCGACAGCAACGGAGTTGGTTCCAACCGCATAAATACTGCAGGAGATGATTGTATTCCACAAGGCAGCTCTGTTAGTAAATAGCTCATCTTGAGTGCTGCTTCCCACCCATTCGTAACGCGACCCGCAACGCTTTCCGACGCCGAGAAGATAATCGAGCAACTGCAGCAGAAGTTACAGTTCACGGAGTTAAGAGTTCTGGTTTTGGAAGAGCGGTTGCGACTCCGACGCATCGAGAAATATGGAGCCGGCAGCGAGAAGTTGTCGAACCTGCAGTTGGAGATGTTGGAGCAGGAGCCTGGGGTCAGTGGAGCGGAAGTGCAGGCCGAGAGTGAACGGCCGACCATCGAAGGCGATGCGGTCGAGGTCGCCGGATATCAACGGAAGCGCGGCTCGCATCCTGGCCGTCAGTCGTTGCCGGCGGAGTTGCTGCGAGTGGAACGAGTGATCGCCTGTCCTGAACAACAAGAGGGTTCTCCTCGCTCGGTATTGACTTCGTCTCCGTTACCGAAGCCATCGAAACGTCAACGCCAGCGGGACGTATGGTCTTCACGGTGTTGGGCGCTGTGGCCGAGTTGGAGAGAAGCATCATCCGCGAGCGAGTAGTTGCCGGACGAGCTACGAAGGAACGAGGCGTAAAGTTTGGCAGCCCATCGTGGCCATGGACCCTGCCCAGGTACGCAAGCTTAGGAATGGCGGCTTGAGCTGGCGCGCGATTGCGGCAGAGACTGGAGTGGCAAAGGATACGCTGCGGAGATCGCAGACTGCGGTCTGATGGTATCGGTTAACACCCTGGCGCGCGCGTTGCGTGCGGCGTTCTTCGGTCTGAGGTCCTATCAGTTCTACCAGTAGCGGTTAATCATCGGATGCTTAGTATTGATGCGTTCGAACACGGCACGACAATCGGCAAGCTAACCTTGGAGTACAACTATGGACACTGCTCATTGGAATTCGTCCGGCTCGCGCATCCTCGTAGCTGATGACCACGAGATCTTCGCTGAAATGCTCTGTGAATACCTGGAGAGAACATTCACCGTCATTGCGACTGTGGCGGACGGTCTGGCCATGCTAAAACAAGCCGTCAGACTCAAGCCTGATGTAGTTGTTGCCGATGTCGCCATGCCGCTGTTGAACGGACTGGACGCGGCACGGAGAATCAGAGAACAGGTTCCCAAGGTGAAGTTTGTATTTCTGACGATGTACGAAGACGCGAATCTCGCCGCTGCCGCACTGGAACTCGGGCGTGTATCGTTCGTTCTGAAATGCTGCGGTGGGCGGGAAATACTCAAGGCGATTGACGAGACGTTGCATGGCCGGTCCTACGTGACTCCCAAGGTGAGGGCGGAAGATTGGGTTGCGGCGAGAACCCGAGCGCGCCAATTCTCAACGGATCTGACCGATCGCCAGCGCCAAGTCGTGCAACTGTTTGCCGAGGGACGGCATGTGAAGGAAATCGCTGGGGTTCTCAACCTAAGCGATAAGACTGTGGAGTTCCACAGGCACCATATCATGGAAGCGTTCAATCTCAAGAGCAACGCAGACCTGATTCTGTTTGCGCTGAAAAAGGGATTAGTCTCCGTAAAGCCAGAGCCGTACCTACTCGCGTCCTAAGGATTCCTCTTATCCGGGACATAAAAAGGCCCACGCGATGAATGCCATCTTGTGGGCTTCGTTGTTTCTGGAGCTGGTTAGCCGCGCTTCATCCGTGGCAAGGTGCGTGGCGACACTTGGCGGTGCGCGTCAGGCACGATCCGCTTCGCGAGCTGGTCCACGCGTGCGCCTCGCACGCCTGGGAACTGACTGCGTACTATCGCTGCCACTTCGTCGGCGGTGAGCTTGTTGATTCCAACGTGCAACTTGCGCCTCTCGCTTTTGTTCACTGTTGCGGGCTCCTCTAGTTTTCTGCAGGCGGCGGTGTGGGACTTCATAGCGCACGGCGATAGGTTCGGTGATCTTGGATTTCCGGTCGTCGTCGGCTTCCCCGAGCAACTTCGCGCGTTCTGCGGCAGTATCGCCACATTGCCGGGGGCCACGGTCGGTATTGACTTTTTAAATCCCCCGGCATGGCTGCCCCAGGATTCCTCTGGTTCTCTGACTGCTCGCAAAGCGTCGATTGCTCGTTGTTTGCAATGGCGTTACTCATGATATGTTTCTCCTTGTGGTGTGGGTTGTACTGCGAATCGAAGTTAACTATGGTTAACCTCTACTACGTCGGGTAACCCCGCGATCCCTTTCCGGCTCCCTCCCGCTTCACTCCAGCCCGCGAAGCTGTCCCGTGCTCCGACTTGCTGTTCTGGGTAACGTGTACGCTGTGAACGTGATGCGCTCATGGTGAAGGTTAGGTGGGAGTCGGCGGTTGATCAGGTCGGGATTGTGCGTCTCGTGTGCGATCTCTTCCACTACTTCGCGCGGCGGATTGGCCAGCAGTTCTTTCAACTGATTGATTCCTGCGAGCCCAGATTCGTCCACGCAATTAAAGCCGTGCCGGTCCTGCAGTCGAACTTGTCTTCCTCGGCAGGATGGTTAAGGTCTGGGGAACCAGACAAATCCAGTTCTCCGAAGTTTCCATCCATGAAGCGCGAGGTCTCTTCGGCGATTATGCGTCGCTTTATGCTTTGATCCAGCATTGTTTAGTCCTTTGTCTGTTAGGGAGGCTACGCTCTCCAAATACTCAGCTCGTACTCTTTTCGGTTGACGTGCCCTGCTTTTAGGGCATAATGCAGTACTGTCTTCGTTCCGGCTCGTACAATATTCCCTCTTAGCGTCTGCCAACCACGGTGCCCGCGCGGGAAGGTACAGGAGGCTGCCATGGGTCGCCAGATCGTCACAGAAGACGACGTCCTTCGTGATCGTCAAAGTCAGCGGGCCAATGGAGAATCGGGTCCGTCCCTCGGCGTGGCTCCGGGCGTTGCTTCCGCTAGAACCCCGACAGTGAGGAAGGAATCCAAGACGGCGGATACCTACCAGGACCGCCTGCTCAAACTGATCCCAGCTGAGGTTGTCACAACCTACATTTTTCTGGACGGAGTCTTGCGTTCAGCTCCAGCCAATGTACCCGTTCCGGTTCTCCGCTGGTTCGTGTTTGTTGTTTTGCTTGGCTCTACGTGGTTCTATCTCAACCGGGTAGAGAACGTGACCGCGCGACATCAGCTTGCACTCTCTACGTTCGCGTTCGCTTTGTGGGTTTTTTCTTTGGGCGGGCCATTCGCGTCCTTCCAGTGGTATTCACCCATTTACGGCGCAATACTCTTACCCCTCTACACGTTTGGCGTTGCTATCGATCTGAAGAGGAAGCCCAGCGCAGACAACAAGTAATAAGAAAGAAAACGGCACCCCCACAGGGTCTGGGAAGTAAGTGAATCGAGGTCCATTATGCCGCGCGAAGATGAGCCGAAAAACACTGCGAATCCAGAAAAGAGCGAGGAGAAGTCGAATGCAACCCCCGGCCCGGCGCCGGAATCCGGTCGTCCGGCGAGGGGCAAGCCTGTCAGAACTGTGAACGAAATTATCGACAACGGCAGATTAGCGGGACGCAGGACAATTCATCTGAACAAGATGGTGGACGTAGCAGCGGCACAGCCAATCATAACTTCTGACACGACGCCTCCCTCTCATAGAGGAGAGTTGATCATCAGCCACGCCCGCGCGGATCGAGCTGCGGCCGATGTTGTGTCCCAGATTGAACATAAGAGCATCGACGATGTCAGTTATCTGGAGAGCATGGATCGAAAGGTCGGGTTTGAACCTCGGCCCGAGGCTCCCGAATTTCAACTGCACCTGATCCGCGTGCCGGAAGGCCAGGAGACATGGAAAGCCAACTACCTGCAGTTCATCTACCGGCAGGCGCTGCAGGAACGTTTGCGGGGTGCCGTGACGCCCGATTTCGCTGCCGCTTTGGGCCGTCCGGACCTGAACTTTATTGTGCAGCCCAATCATGAAATTCGTTTGGCAGCGACCGCCCTCGCCATGCCGCAGCCGAAAGCCATATCTGCCCAGCAATTCCGATTTACTCAATATCACGAACAGTACAAAAGCATGTTGCGCGTCCCAGCAAGAGTGGACCATCCTGCTCCAGTCACCATTGCCGTACTGGATACTGGCGTAGCAACGGATTTTGTCACCGGGAATTCCCAGCAGCCGATCCAGACGAATCTGATGGATGATGATGCGTCCAAAGCTATTGACCTGCATGGACATGGAACCGTGATGTGCAGCATTATTCGGGATGTTGCGCCGTTCGTTACTCTGCATGTCTTCAAAGTGTTCGGGGACGACGGAAGGACCACAGAATGGCACATCCTGAACGCACTTCAAATGCTTGGCACCGCGAACATTGTCAACATGAGTATCACCTTCGGAATGCTGGATGAGGTCGCGTGCTCGGAATGCGGGAGAAGGTCTCAACTGGATCACCCTGTCGTCTATTCACATCGCGTGCGCTCCAACGCCTTCCACAACCAGATGCGGCAGTTGCTGGAGCGCGAAAATCGCGTTCTCGTGGCATCGGCGGGAAACAGGGGCGCGGCGGAGTTGGAGTACCCCGCCCGCTTCGATGAAGTTATGGCAATCAGCTCCGTAAACAGTTCTTGTCGACGCTCCTCGTTTAGCAACTACAACGGAACCGGCACGCCTCATCCGAAACACTTTGCACTGCCAGGTGGTGAGACGGCGCAAACCGGCCTGGAACTCGTAGGAAGCTTCGGTGCGGATGTCAACAATGCCGCCGGTACCTCCCATGCAGCCGCTTACGCCAGCGGGTTGCTGGCGCACCTGTGGAATCGCGCCAAGCCAGAGGAGCGGAACCCTAGAGATATGGCCGCCGCCATGTTCAATGCGGCTCAGAAGGACTTTGGCGTGTTCGCCCGCTACAACGTAGCCGAGTACGGGCACGGCATTCCGGGACTGGGTTGACCATGCGGATGGCTGAGCACCGGTTCTAACTGGCCCCCCGAGCCACCAAAACTATTTCCATAGTGGTTTACCCCACCGCCTCATTCTCAGGGGCTGTTTTGGCCCTCGAACCCCCATTTAGAACCTTGGGCTCCCCGGAAAATCGAGCGTGCTGGTTGGCGGCCAGGAGCTTTGCCCTTGTGCGCGGCTGAGAGTTGTCGTTAGGGACGGGCTCCAGTCACGTTGATTGCGAGTGCGGCCTGCTTCCTGTTGGTAGGATCAAACGACAGCGCGCCCTCGTCGTCACCGTTCTGGAGAAGGGTCATCCCAGCGGCGAGACACTTGCTTCGGACGCGAGCCCAATGCCCTGTGCGGTTGGTCCGCCGCAGAGCATCGGCGCCAGCTCATCGTCACTGTATTGATAGATCTCGCCGAGCCTGCCGACGATGTTGTCTGTGTCATCCTGCCGTGATTACGTGTAGCGAGGACTGTGCTGCGAATTCTCTTAGGTCCATTCCTCTTCCTTTCCCGTTACTGTAGAAGGTCATTCGCTCTCGGATTGGAGGTTTCATCATACGCAAGCGGAGTCCGGCAGGTGGAGTCAACGAAATCTGAGAATTGGCAGGCCACTGGCGGGCCTGATTGGGGCATCGGCGGTTACACTCAGAATCCCTGCTCCGAGCATTTTGAGTGCTTCTTCTATGAGAAGATTTCGCCATGACTGCCGGACTTCCGGAGTCAGGCCTCTGCGAGTACTGGGGTGTTTCGAACCAAAAGCCCGGGGCGAAACCGCAGACCGCTCACCTTGATCTTACCTTGATCTTACGTGGGATTGATCCACCCTTCAGGTGGCGATAACGCGTCCGCCTCGACTGGTCCCCACGTTCCCGGAACATACTCGTGAACCGGAGTTGCATTATCTAGCACAGGGTCTACGATTCGCCATGCCTCTTCCACATAATCCTGGCGCGCGAAACGTGACGAGTTTCCCGCCAGCGCATCTTCCATCAGTTCCTCATAAGCTTGCATCTCATGTGGATCCGAGCTACTAGAAACGACAAGCTCGACCTGCTGCCCTTGCAACCCGTGGCCCGCTACTTTGACGTGAGCCCCGATGGCAATCGTAAGATCAGGACTCACTCGAAATCGCAGGTAATTGGCGGGAAGCGGATTCTCGAAAAAAATGTCCGGCGGCGGCCGTAGCGTGACGATTACCTCGGTGGCGGTTATTGGCAGAGACTTGCCGGCACGAATGTAGAACGGTACGCCCTTCCATCGCCAGGAATTGATGTACAACCGCAGGGCGACGTATGTCTCCACCTGCGAATCCGTCCTCACCCCATTTTCACTGCGGTAGCCCTTGAACTGGCCGCGAACGACATCTTTTGACTGCAGAGGCCGAATTCCCCTAAGCACCTGCACGCGCTCGTTTCGAACGGTTTCGACCGATACACCAGGCGGCGGTTCCATCGCTATGTTGCTCAGAAGCTGCAAAAGGTGATTCTGCACTACGTCCCTGATCGCGCCCGTGCGGTCGTAGAATCCGCCGCGACCCTGTACCCCGAAATCTTCCGCCATTGTGATTTGCACATCCTGCACAAAATGGCGGTTCCAAATTGGTTCGAGAAAGGAATTCGCAAAGCGAAAATAGAGGACATTCTGAACGGCATTCTTGCCGAGGAAGTGATCGATGCGATATACGTTTTTTTCGGCGAAGGCGGTGTGGACCACCTCGGTCAAGGCCTGAGCTGAGGCTAGGTCATGGCCAAATGGTTTCTCGATGACGACCCGTCCGCCAACCGCGCATCCCGACGCTTTTAGCTGCTTCAGAACCTCCGGAAACAAGAACGGCGGAATGGCCAGATAATGCAACGGATGCTGAGACGCCCCGAGCTCCTGACGCAACTTGGAGAAAGTTGCAGGATCGCTGTAGTCACCATCGATGTATTTCAGTTTGGAAATCAGTTTACGAAAACCTTCGGCGTCTAATCCGCCATAGTTTTCGACGCTGTTCTTCGCGCGCTCCTGGAGCTGCTGTAGATTCCATCCGGATTTGGCGACACCGATGACGGGGATCTCCAATTTCCCGCGCTTGGCCAGCTTCTGCAGCGCGGGAAAAATCTTCTTGTGTGCCAGGTCGCCAGTGGCTCCGAAGAATACCAGCGCATCGGATGCAATCTGCATCACTTGTTCGGTCCCGGGCATATGCCCCTCCAGGAGTTTTCCAACCAAGATAACCAAGCTTACTCAGGTCGGGGAGCCGGCATTGTTATGGAATCAATTTCACAAGCTTGCGCCGTCTCTTCGCCCTTCCAAGGGGATTTTGGGCGTAATGGAGATGTTCGCCAATTGAGGAAATTCCCTCAGGCGTGGCCGTCTCGGATAACTTCCGGCTAGCGGCCAATCGCTAACCAAGACTCTCGTTCCCCCCTGGCGCTGACTGTGAGGCAATGGCGAGGAGTTCAGGACGTATGTTGTAAAGCGAGAATCCGTGTAGTTTCGTCCAACCTCTTCGCCGCAATTGGACGAAGCCGGAAATAGGTCTCGAATGACCTCAAAGTAATGTGAGTTCCTATTGGAACTGCAACTCTCAGTCGTCGCGCTGTCCTATGTTAAGAAGCGGCCAAATCCATTGAACAGAATTGTACGCTCCCGTGAAATCAAAGGACGCCTAGGGATTTCCCTAGTGGTCGCCGGGCAGGAACACCGCTGAGAATTGAGTATCCCAGTGGGTGTTCTTTCCCTTTGTCAACTCCACCGGGGAGGTTCGCCGAATTGGTCCTCACACGACCTGTCACGTTGGAGACGCCCAGCGACCGAGGTCTTTCTAACGTTCGTCAGTTCCGCGGCCCCTCAGGCACATAGGGCACGTGGGACGATCGGAGAAGTCGACGCAGCGGTGCCCAATGAGGCGGTACAACCGTGGACTGAGAACCGGAGTGTCGAAGGTCTCGGCACTCGTAAACCGACGCCTCAGGGGACGCAGTTCAGTAATTTGGCTTGGTGTCTCTCTTCAAAACCGCACAGCCGCTAACTGCTGACCTGTCACAGATTAAATGACATCGAGTATGCATATGCGCGAATGACCTTGTACAACCGCTGCCAAAGACCAATTAGGTGAGCACTCTTTGCCGGTAACCGCAGACGGCGAGGATGGGAGGACTTATGGAAGGAATATTCGCGAACGTAGACGCACGAAAGACGGGTGGTGTCAGCCCTAGTACCGCGCACCCCTTGTCTGCTCAGGATCTGCGCAAAACCGACGCCTACTGGCGTGCATGCAACTACCTCGCCGCGGGCATGATTTATCTGCGTGACAATCCTCTGCTCCGCGACGCCCTGAAGCCAGAACACATCAAGAATCGGCTACTGGGCCACTGGGGTTCCAGTACTGCTCTGAGCTTTGCTTATGTTCACCTCAACCGTCTTATCAAGAAGTACGATCTTAACGCCATCTTCCTCGCTGGTCCAGGGCACGGGGCGCCGGGCGTGCTCGGACCGGTCTATCTGGAGGGTACCTATTCGGAGATTTACCCGAGCAAGAGCGAAGACGAAGCGGGAATGCGCACGTTCTTCAAAGAGTTCTCCTTCCCCGGCGGTATCGGCAGCCACTGTACTCCCGAAACCCCGGGCTCTATCCATGAAGGGGGCGAGTTGGGTTACAGTATTTCCCACGCTTTCGGAGCTGCGTTTGACAATCCCGACCTGCTGGTGGCGGTCGTGGTGGGTGATGGCGAAGCAGAGACCGGGCCATTAGCCACCTCCTGGCATTCGGACAAGTTTCTGAACCCCATTCGCGACGGCGCCGTGTTGCCGATCCTTAATCTGAACGGCTACAAGATCAACAACCCTACCCTTCTCGCGCGCGTTCCGCGTGAGGAGTTGGGGGACCTATTCAGAGGTTACGGTTGGTCACCGCACTTCGTAGAGGGCGATGATGTGGAGTTGATGCACCAGGAAATGGCGAGCACGCTGGAGGAGTGCGTGCTGGAGATTCGCGGCATCCAGGAGGAGGCCCGTGCGAGTGGCAAGGCCAGCCGGGCACGTTGGCCCATGATCGTGCTGCGCACCCCGAAGGGCTGGACCGGGCCCAAGGAAGTGGATGGCCACAAAGTAGAGGGTTACTGGCGTTCCCATCAGGTACCGCTGTCTGGCGTGCGCGAGAACCCCGGCCATTTGAAACTGCTGGAGGACTGGTTGCGCAGTTACCGACCGGAGGAGTTGTTCGACGAAAGGGGGCGGCTGATCGCAGAGCTAAAGGCGCTGGCCCCAACAGGTACGCGCCGAATGAGCGCCAATCCTCACGCCAATGGCGGTTCGCTGCGAAGAGCCTTGAGCCTGCCTGACTTCCGTGACTATGCCATCCAAGTAGAAAAACCCGGGCAGACTGCGGCTGAGAACACTCGTCCGCTCGGCCGATTTCTGCGCGACATCATGCGCCAAAATCCGAGTAACTTTCGCGTCTTCGGTCCCGACGAAAACAGCTCGAACAAGTTGGATGCCATCTACGAGGTCAGCAAGAAGCTTTGGCTGGCAGACTACCGTCCGGAAGATGCCGACGGAGGCGAGTTGTCGCCCGATGGCCGAGTACTCGAAATGCTCTCCGAGCATACTCTGGAAGGCTGGTATGAAGGCTACCTTCTAACCGGCAGACACGGATTCTTCTCCACCTACGAAGCCTTTGTCCACGTCATCGACTCCATGTTCAATATGCATGCCAAGTGGCTCGCAAGCTCTGAGGCGCTACCTTGGCGTGCGCCCGTGTCCTCGCTCAACTTACTGATTACCTCCACTGTCTGGCGACAAGATCACAATGGCTTCACCCACCAGGATCCGGGTTTCCTCGACCTGGTAGTCAACAAGAGCCCGGATGTTTGTCGGATCTACCTGCCCCCAGACGCAAATACCCTGTTGAGTGTCGCCAATCACTGCCTCAAGAGTACGGGTTACATCAACGTCATTGTGTCTGACAAGCAGAAGCATCTGCAGTACATGACCATGGGCGAGGCGATTGCACATTGCACGAAGGGCATCAGCATCTGGCAGAAGGTCAGCAACGACCAGGGCTCAGAACCGGATGTGGTAATGGCCTGTGCCGGCGACATTCCAACTAAGGAGGCGCTGGCAGCGGTGGTGTTGCTGCGTGAACACTTCCCCAATCTCAAGATTCGCTTCGTGAACGTCGTGGACCTCTACAGACTCGTCCCCTCGACGGAGCACCCCCACGGCCTCTCGGACAGGGACTTCGACGGCTTGTTCACTAAAGACAAACCTATCATCTTCAACTTCCACGGCTATCCCTGGTTGATCCACCGCTTGACCTACCGACGTACCAATCACAAGAACCTGCACGTGCGCGGTTACAAAGAAAAAGGAAACATCAACACGCCTCTCGATTTGGCCATCCAGAACCAGATCGATCGTTTTAGTCTGGCCATCGACGTTATCGACAGGGTGCCCACACTGGAGGTGGCCGGCGCCCACGCCAAAGAAACACTGCGCAATATGCAGATCGACTGCCAGAACTACGCTTACGAGCATGGGGTGGATAAGCCTGAGCTCGACCAATGGACCTGGCCGGCGTGATTCTCAGTTGGCAGGTCGGATACCGACGCTAAGAGCACGACCCTTCACGGCCGGTAATCCGGTTGTGGAATGACACTCGGCATGTGGCAGCGTAGGCCAGGAGCGCAGTGTAGAAACCCAAGCTGATCGCACCAGAAAAAAAGGACATTACGATGAGCACAAAAACTGTGATACTCCCCGAGAGTCAAACGGCCACAAGATCCGCAACCGTTGTCCCAATCCCAACAGCACCCCAGAATATTTCACAGCTCATCCAGCAGTACGGCTGTGGCCCGGTTCAGTTCTCCGGAACGGACAATGCGCTTTATGAGCGCCACCTCATTTTTGACAATATCGCCGACTCCTCTGCTTCGGATGCTCGGATGAGGTTCGAGGCTTTTGCCCACTCAGTCCGGGACATTCTCTCGCAACGTTGGGTGCACACCGAGAACACATACGAGCGTGAGAATCCGAAGCGTGCGTACTATCTATCGATGGAGTTTCTGATTGGCCGCTCGCTCAGCAATAACATCACCAACCTTCTGCTTGATCCCATTGTCAAAGATGCCGTTCGGCAAAAGAACATAGATTGGCTCCAGTTGGTGGAGCAGGAGCCTGATGCCGGGCTAGGAAATGGGGGACTGGGGCGTTTGGCAGCGTGCTTTCTCGACTCCATGGCAACGTTGAAACTCCCGGCCATGGGCTACGGTCTGCGTTACGAGTACGGCATCTTTAAGCAATCCATGCAAGACGGATGGCAGCTGGAGAAGCCGGACAATTGGCTCCGTCGCGCTGATCCGTGGGAGGTCGCCCGCCCAAAGGAAACGGTGGAGATCAAGCTGAACTGCTCGTTCGAACTGCACGGCGGCAGCTTGCGTGCCCTGCCCGGTCGACCGTCAAGCTTGATCGGCGTTCCATTTGATCGGCCAGTCGTGGGCTACGGCGGAAAGACTATTAATACGTTACGACTCTGGGCCGCAGCCGCACCTGATTACTTTGATTTTCAGGAATTCAGTAGCGGTGACTTCGTTGCAGCCCTGGCTGAGAGTCTTACCGCCGAATCCATAACCCGGGTACTTTACCCGGACGACTCCACTAGCAGGGGGCAGGCACTCCGCTTCGTACAGGAGTACTTCCTGGTTGCCGCCTCCCTGGCCGATCTGGTGCGCCGCTTCCGGCACAGCAACGATGATTGGAACCGGTTCCCAGAAAAAGTAGCCATCCAGCTCAATGACACGCATCCGGCACTGGCAGTCCCCGAGTTGATGCGGGTTCTGCTCGACGAAGCGCATCTTGGCTGGGAGTCGGCCTGGGACATGACGCAAAAGACACTTGCATACACGAACCATACGCTGCTGCCCGAAGCTCTCGAGAAATGGCCAGTCGTGTGGTTTGAAACCATGCTTCCGCGCCATCTGGAAATCGTCCTTGAGATTAACCGGCGCCTGGTCGACGAGGTTCGGAGTCGCTTCCCAGGGGACCAAGGACGGACAGTGCGCACGAGCTTGATAGAGGACGGTACTCAGCGCAAGGTTCGAATGGCGAACCTGGCCATTGTCGGGTCCCACAGCACCAACGGAGTGGCCGCCATTCACTCCGAACTGCTCCGCACGATCACGGTCAAAGACTTGGCCGAGATGTTCCCCGAACGCTTCAATAATAGGACCAATGGAGTCACACCCAGGCGTTGGTTACTGCTTTGCAATCCGGCACTCGCCCGCACGATCACCGATGCCATCGGCGATGCCTGGATCAGCGACCTCAGCCAACTGAGCAAGCTCAAGCCGCTTGCCGACGACAAGGGGTTCCGTGACGCTTTCCGCAAGGCCAAACACGAAGCGAAATTACAGTTCACTGATTGGCTCAAATCTACAACGGATTTGGCCGTCGATCCGAACACCATCATCGACAGCCAGGTAAAGCGCATCCACGAGTACAAGCGACAATTACTCAATGCGTTGCGGATCGTAGTTTTGTACAACCGTCTGCGATCAAATCCGGACATCGAGATAACTCCGCGTACGTTCCTTTTCGCTGGCAAGGCGGCGCCCGCTTACCGGCTAGCCAAGCTCATTATCAAGTTCATCAACAATCTTGCCGGTACGATTGATGGCGATCCCGCTGTCAGGGGCCGGCTAAAGGTCCTATTCCTACCCGACTACAACGTTTCGCAGGCGGAACGGCTCATCCCTGCGACCGATGTTTCGAACCAAATCTCCACGGCGGGATACGAAGCGAGTGGTACGAGCAATATGAAGTTCATGATGAACGGCGCCCTGACCATCGGCACTCGGGACGGCGCCACTATCGAGATGGCGGAAGAAGCAGGCGAGGAAAACTTCTTCTTATTCGGCCTCACGGCGGAGCAAGTGGTACAAAGTCGTGGTTGGTACACCCCACAGTGGCACTATGACAATGAGCCGGAGACGCGTGCGGCATTGGATCTGATCCTTTCCGACCATTTCAGCCGCTATGAGCCCGGCGTCTTCTCAGAACTCCACGATACGTTGTTGGCACACGGCGACCACTATATGCACTTGGCGGATTTGAAGTCGTATCTCGAAGCAGACCAGAAGCTGCTCGATTTATATAGCAACCCCGACGCCTGGGCGCGGAAGGCCATCTTAAATGTGGCGAGCTCGGGGAAGTTCTCCACCGACCGCACGATCGCGGAATACGCCGCCGAGATCTGGAAGGTGAAACCATGTCCAGTGCCATAGAAGCTCGGCCTTCGGCGGGTAAAGAGAGCAAAGTGGAGGTCTCCCAGGTCGCAGGAAGACCCGCGCCCAAGGAGATGCTGGTGGACTTGGTGCGGCTCGAACGCGAGTATTTCGTCCGTCGCCCCGACCTAAGTTGTACTAACCAGATGGTCAGCTTCGGCACCAGTGGACATCGAGGCTCGTCGTTAGATGGTACCTTCACCGAGGCTCATGTTCTGGCTATCACTCAAGCTATTTGTGAATACCGGCGCGGCCAGGGCACCGACGGTCCTCTTTATCTGGGCAAAGACACGCACGCCCTCTCCGCACCAGCCCAGCGCACGGCAATCGAGGTCCTAGCAGCCAACAACGTGCAAACCGTTATTCAGCGGGGCGACGGCGTAACTCCAACCCCAGTCATCTCGCGTTCGATCCTGGCCTACAACCATGGGCGAATGGAACACCTTGCGGACGGCATCATCATCACACCGTCTCATAACCCTCCGGAAGATGGAGGACTTAAGTACAACCCGCCTAACGGTGGCCCCGCCGATACCGAGGTTACTGGATGGGTAGAGAATCGTGCCAACGAACTGCTGCGCGCTGACAATGCCGACGTAAAGCGAGTTCCGTACAAGAGATCCCTTCGCGCGCCCAGCACGCACCAATACGACTTCATCTCGCCTTACGTGCGCGATCTGCAGAACGTGGTCGACATGGATGCGATTCGCGATGCGGGTGTCAAGTTGGCTGTGGATCCGCTGGGCGGGACGTCTCTACCTTACTGGGAGGTGATCAACGCCGTCTACGGACTGGACATCGTCGTCGTAAACCCGCTTCTGGATCCTACCTTCTCATTCATGACACTCGACCACGACGGCAAGATTCGCATGGATTGCTCCAGCCCGTATGCTATGGCCCGCCTCGTTAGCCTGAAAAATGAGTTTCGCGTCGCGTTTGCCAACGACCCAGATTCGGACCGGCACGGCATCGTCACACCCTCTGCCGGGCTCATGAACCCAAATCATTACCTCGCAGTGGCTGTCGGCTACCTGCTCACACACCGTCCGCAGTGGTCCGCTCACGCTGCGGTAGGCAAGACGTTAGTTAGCAGTTGCATGATCGATCGTGTGGTGGAGAAATTCGACCGCAGACTGTCAGAGGTCCCGGTGGGCTTTAAGTGGTTCGTGCAGGGTTTGTTCGACGGTTCATACTGTTTCGGAGGCGAGGAGAGTGCCGGCGCAAGTTTCCTCAGACGTGATGGAAGGGCTTGGACGACAGACAAAGACGGACTGATCATGGATCTATTGGCTGCGGAGATCACCGCCCGCACCGGTAAGGACCCCGGTGAACACTATCTGGAACTGACCAGAGAGTTCGGCACGCCTTACTACACGCGCATCGACGCGACAGCTACTCCCGCGCAGAAGGCAAGGCTTCTCAGATTGTCCCCCGAAAGTGTTCAGGAGGCGAGTCTGGCGGGAGAGCCGATCATCGCCAAGCTGACTCGTGCGCCCGGCAACGACGCGGCAATTGGTGGTCTCAAGGTAGTGGCTGCCAGCGGGTGGTTTGCCGCCCGGCCATCGGGTACTGAGAACGTCTACAAGATTTATGCGGAGAGCTTCAGGGACCGGTCCCACTTAGACGCACTTGTGAACGAGGCGCAGCAAATCGTGAATAACGCATGGCTCGATCGAGGTGGAGGTGACACATGAAAGCAACGCAACTGCTTCACAATTTGGGACAAAGCATCTGGCTCGATAACATCACGCGCGACTTGCTCGACAGCGGCACGCTGAAGCGTTACATCGATGATCTGTCAGTGACAGGACTCACGTCGAATCCCACGATTTTCAATCAAGCGATCAAGAACAGCTCTGCTTACAGCGCCGCAATTCGCACGAAGTTCACCCAGGATAAATCCGCTGAGGAAGTCTTTTTTGAACTCGCGCTGGAAGACCTTACCCGAGCTGCGGATCTGTTTCGCCCGATCTATGACCGTACAAACGGCGTGGACGGATGGGTTTCTCTCGAAGTGTCACCATTGCTCGCCTATGACAGCGCCAAGACCTTGGCAGCGGCTAAAGAACTGCACGCTCGTGCGGGGCGGCCGAACCTTCTTATCAAGATTCCCGGTACCAAGGAAGGGCTGCCGGCCATCGAAGAGGCGATCTTTTCCGGAATTCCTGTCAACGTCACGCTCTTGTTTTCGAGCGATCACTATCTGGCAGCGGCCGAGGCGTTCCTTCGGGGAATCGAACGGCGCATCGACGCTAGACTCAATCCCAATATCGGCTCGGTGGCGTCAGTTTTTGTCAGTCGCTGGGACGCGGCAGTCAAAGGGAAGGTTCCTCGCGAATTGAATCATAGGCTTGGGATCGCCGTTGCCATGCGCACGTATAAGGCAGCTCGCAACTTGCTGAGTTCGCCTCGCTGGCACCGAATTTACAACGCTGGGGTTCACCCCCAACGCCTCTTATGGGCCAGCACTGGAACCAAGGATCCAACTGCCTCCGACGTTCTGTACGTTAAAGCTCTTGCGGCACCGTTCACGGTGAACACAATGCCCGAATCAACCTTGAAAGCGCTCGCCAATCGTAAAGAGCTCGGATCGATTCTGCCCGCCGATGGGGGTGACTGCGGAGAAGTGTTGTCGAGGTTCACTGAAGCAGGCCTCAACATAGACGAACTGGCTGCCCGGCTTCAGGACGAAGGTGCACAATCGTTCGTGCAATCTTGGCATGAGCTGATGTCAGTCGTTGATTCCACCGGCGTCCTGCTGGAAAAAGCTGTCGGCTGACCCAATAGGGTTTCTCTGCCTCGACGCGAGAGATGCCGCATTGTCAGCAGGTGACATTTCGCCGTGACTGACAGTTTACGAGCAACCTATTTGGAGCGTGCGATGTCGCAAACCAGCGGTGCAGAACGCGGTATTCTCCGTGACGATATCAGGACTGAACCGCAAAGGAGTCAGCAACTGAGCATTCCTGCTGCGGAGGTGGGAAGAAGCGCTCCTCTCGGCGCCACAGTCACCGCCGGCGGCGTCAATTTCAGCTTGTACTCACGCGACGCCTCAAGTATCGAATTGCTGTTCTTCGATCGCAAAGATGACGGGCGCCCCTCGCACGTGATCCGGCTGAATCCATCCATCAACCGCACTTATCACTACTGGCATGTCTTCGTTCCAGGCTTGCAGGCGGGCCAGCTTTATGGGTACCGGGTGCACGGGCCATTCGATCCTTCCAGAGGGTTGCGTTTTGATCCGACGAAGGTCCTGCTCGACCCGTATGGTCGCGCAGTCGCAGTTCCTCGAAACTACTCTCGTGAAGCTGCTCGACAGGAGGGCGACAATGCCGCCACGACAATGAAAAGCGTGGTCGTGAATCCAAGTGTTTACGACTGGGAAGGCGACGGCCCGCTCAACCGGCCGTCCTCCCAGACGATCATCTACGAAATGCACGTCAAAGGATTCACTCGACATCCTAGCTCGGGGATCCCGGAAGGGTCACGAGGCACTTTTCGCGGACTCATTGAAAAGATTTCATATCTCCAGGACTTGGGAATTTCGGCAGTCGAACTCCTTCCTGTGTTTCAGTTTGATCCGCAGGATTGCCCGCCAGGTCGTGTTAACTATTGGGGTTATGCGCCCGTATCTTTTTTCGCGCCGCACCAGGCGTACAGCTCTCGGCAAGATCCCGTGGGCCCTGTGGACGAGTTCCGCGATATGGTCAAGTGTTTGCACCGAGCGGGGATTGAGGTGATCCTGGACGTCGTTTTCAATCACACAGCAGAAGGCGATCATCTCGGACCAACCTCGTGTTTTCGTGGTCTCGACAATAGCGCCTACTATCTTTTGGAACATGATCGGTCGCATTACGCCAACTACAGCGGAACAGGAAATACGCTCAACGCAAATCACCCGATTGTTCGTCGAATGATCGTGGATAGTCTGCGCTATTGGGTTAACGAAATGCATGTGGATGGTTTCCGTTTCGATCTCGCGTCAATCCTTGCACGCGATTCCGTCGGCCACGTGATGGCCCATCCTCCCGTGCTGTGGGATATCGAGTCGGATCCAACGCTCGCCGGTACAAAGATAATCGCCGAAGCTTGGGATGCCGCCGGACTTTACCAGGTGGGCAGCTTTGTTGGCGATAGTTGGAAGGAATGGAACGGTCGCTTTCGCGATGACGTAAGAAGCTTCTTTCGCGGCGAGGATGGCTCATTGCAGCACTTCGCTGACCGCTGGCTTGGCAGCCATGAGATTTACCGGCATAAAGAACGCGAGGCAGAGCAGAGCGTGAACTTCGTCGCCTGTCACGATGGATTTACGCTGAATGACCTGGTCTCCTACAACCAGAAGCACAACGAGCCCAATGGTGAGGAAAACCGTGACGGCACCGATGACAATCGAAGCTGGAACTGTGGTGTCGAGGGCCCTACTACGGATGCTGAAATTGAGCGGCTCCGAACCCGCCAGGTGAAGAATTTCACGACGGTTACGTTGCTCTCCCTTGGCCTTCCTATGATCTTGATGGGCGATGAAGTCCGGCGTACGCAGCAGGGCAACAACAACGCTTACTGTCAAGACGACGAAGCGAATTGGTTCGATTGGTCTTTACTCGTCAAGCACGCGGATGTGCATCGTTTTGTGAAGTTACTCATCGCGAGGCGATTACTACGAGATCCCCGCCCCGAGCGCCAGCGCATGCCCCTGATCCAGTTGCTGCGCGAGGGGATTAAGGGCTGGCATGGCGTAAAACTCAACCAACCCGACTGGAGCGATCACTCGCACAGTGTCGCCCTCAGTGCCGAGTTATCAAAAGAAGCCCTACTTGTCCATTTCATATTCAATTCTTATTGGGAGCCTCTGGAGTTCGAGCTTCCGAAAAGAGGAGTGGGCGAGCGACTCTCATGGAGGCGATGGATCGACACTTTTCGAGAGGCGCCCGAAGACATAGTGGCGTGGCAAGAAGCATCTGCTGTTCCGGAGTGCATGTATCGAGCCGGCCCTCGGTCTGTGGTGGTTCTTTGGGCCGAGCTTTCACCGGCTGTGGGAAAAGACACGCAGCTAGACCCTCAGCAGCCGCAGCAGTCCCTGAAACGATGAGAATCCATCCAATGTACGACGATAACATTTTGCCCTCCAAGCCCGAAATCAGGATACGGAACGGATGGAGGAATGGACCTGGCAGAACTCACAGGCAAGTGGTTGAGTCAGTCACTAACGACACCAAGACAATGTAGGGCATGACTCTCGCAACATCGCATATCGCTCGTTGACTCTGGTCGCGACGCGAAACGTGCTTGGCAACGCAGCGCTCACCAAGAATGCCACAGCCAGCCCTAGCCAGGAGAGGCGCTGAAAAGATTCCGTGGCGCTCTTCCAGTGGCTAGAACAAGCGGCGAGCGGTCTCAGCATGGCTCTATTGTGCCTCAAGATAGTTGACGTAACCAGGCCCATTTCGCATTGAGGGTTCGGAGCGTAATCGCGATGTTTCGCCAAGTGGCGCAAGTTGAAAACTCATAAGTTTGCCTCGTGGAACCGACGCTTTTGGGTCGACGTATAATCCGCTGGAGGACACCCGCGTGCAAACCCTTCTGCAAGACATCCGCTACGCTCTCCGGCAACTGCGCCAAGCTCCTGCGTTTACCTTGACGGCATTACTTACCCTGGCCATCGGCATCGGTGCGACCACCGCGATCTTCACCCTGACGCAGGCCATCATGCTGAAGTCGTTGCCGGTCGCCGATCCTGCCCAGCTCTATCGCATTGGCGATACCGGGGAGTGCTGTGTCGAGGGTTGGGAGGACGATGACTGGAGCCTGTTCTCTTATCACCTCTACCAGCGTCTCGCGGCGGCTGCACCCGAGTTCGAGGAAACAACGGCTTTTCAGGCCGCGCCTGGGATCTACAGCATTCGCCAGGAAGCCAAAGACCGTGAGGCACGTCCCTTGCGGGCCGAGTACGTGAGCGGGAGTTACTTCCATGTTTTTGGCCTCGGGGCCTTTGCCGGACGGGTTATCAACAACTCGGACGATCAACGGTCGGCCTCACCGGTGGCGATGATCAGCTATCGCACCTGGCAGCAGGCTTATGGCTCAGACCCGGGGATTGTCGGGTCCACATTCTTCGTGCAAGGACAGCCGGTCACGTTGATTGGGATTACGCCTCCGGGATTTTTTGGGGAGACACTGCGTAGCGATCCGCCGGACTTTTGGCTGCCCTTGCAACAGGAGATTTTGTTCGACGGCCAGAATGCGCACATGAGAACGAATCAGTCCCAGTGGCTGTATGCCATTGGCAGGTTGAAGCCGGGTGCGAGCGTGCAGGCACTTCCCGCCCGGCTGACGCCGGTGCTTCAACGCTGGCTCCGTGACGAAGATGAGATACCCGCCGAATTCAAACCGCAGATTGAACCTACGATTCCCCAAAAATTTATCCGGCTGGCTCCGGCCGGAGGGGGTGTCACCTCCTTAAGGGAAGACTACGGCGCGAGTCTGCGTATTCTCCTGATGGTTTGCGGAACATTACTGCTCATCGCGTGCGCCAACCTTGCCAATCTTCTGCTGGCGCGCGGAGCCGCCCGCCGCGCCCAGACTGCGGTATGCCTGGCTCTGGGGGCTGCGCGAACAAGACTGATTCGCCAGCAGTTGACGGAGGCGGTGCTGCTGTCGGTGCTAGGCGGCATCGCAGGATTAGGGGTTGCATACGTGGGAGCACGTCTGATGCTGGCCCTGGCATTTCACAGCGCCACCTTTACGCCCATCAGTGCCGCGACCTTCGCTGCCGGTTCTGGGATTTGCGTTTGCGCTTTCACTTCTGACCGGTGTGCTGTTTGGCGTGGTGCCGGCGTGGCTGGCTTCGCGTTCCGATCCGGCAGAGGCCCTGCACGGAGCAGGCCGCGGCACTCGCGCCGGGGCATCGTTGCCGCAAAAGATACTGGTGGTCAGCCAGGTGGCGCTTTCCCTGGTTCTGCTGGCCTGCGCCGGATTGCTGACGGTGAGCTTGCGGAATCTGGAGAGTCAGGACTTTGGTTTTGACGTCCAAAATCGCATGAGTATTCAAATCAATCCGCCTCTGGACAGTTACACACCCGAACACCTCGACGCGCTTTATCGCGCAATCGAAGATGGACTGGTGCGGTTGCCGAATGTGCAGAGCGCAAGCCTGGCGGGCTACAGTCCGCTCAGCGGCAATAACTGGGGTGAATTCATTGCCATAGAAGGGAGGGGCGATCCAACGGCTACGCAGGCGGAGATTGTGTCCTGGGACCGGGTGAGCCGTCAGTATTTTTCGACAGTCGGACAGCGCATCGTGCGCGGGCGTGATTTCGCGGAGAGCGATTCCAGCGCCTCGCGCCCAGTGGCGATTGTGAATGAATCGCTGGTCAGGAAATACTTCCCCAACGAAGATCCCATCGGCAAACACTTTGGCATGGACAACTCCCGATATGCTGACACGTTTGAGATCGTCGGCGTGGCGGGTGACGCCAAGTACAACGATCCAGACCAGCCCGCAGGGCCCATGTTTTTCCTACCGCTGGAGCAGAGGGTTCATTATCCCGACGTCTGACATGCAGCGTGACGAAATACAAACGCATTTCGTAGGCAGTATCCAGCTGCTGGTCCGCGGCGATACGCGCAATCTCGAGCCGCAGCTTCGTAAGGCTCTCGCCGATGTCGATCCCAACCTTACTATCATTACGGTACAGAGTATGAACGAGCAGGTGGCCTCAAATTTTGACCAGCAGCGCATGGTCGCGCAGTTGGCCGGCACATTCGGCGTCATCGCCATGCTGCTGGCAGCCATCGGCCTCTATGGCCTGACGGCCTACACGGTCGCGCGTCGAACCGGCGAGATCGGAGTGCGCATGGCTCTCGGAGCCGACCGGCTGAACATTGTGCGACTGGTCCTGCGGGGAGCATTTCTGCTAGTGGCGATCGGGTTATTGATTGGTATTCCTCTGGCCATCGGCGCGGGACGCCTCATGGCCGCGCAGCTATTCGAGATACGCAGCTGGGATCCGCATGTGTTCGGGTTTTCAATTCTTGCGCTCGGGGTTTGCGCCGCGGCCGCCAGTATTCTCCCGGCACATCGAGCCGCTTCGACGGATCCACTGAAGGCGCTGCGCACAGACTGAGATTATCTGGGTTGATTGTCGCGAACCAGCCGGTGCACCGTCGTCGTGGTAGCTCGTCGATGCGGTCCGGTTCGATGGTGGCGACATTCCATTCCATCGCTGAGGTTGAACGCTGCTCTAAGCTCTTCCTGACTGATGGGGTGCGGGCTAGTATCGGGACCATCGTCACTGAAGCACAACACGTCCAGGTTCAGGTGGTTTAGGAGCGCATACCGCCGGAACATCGCCTTGAAATTCTCACACTCGCAGCATAGTTGACGAAATCAGGCCAATAGCGCTCAAGTTTCGACTTCTTTCGATTCGGCTCATATCGGAAGCGTCTGTCAGTAATCGAAGATGAGTGATATGGGGGTGTTACGTGAATGATGTTTGGCTTTGCTTCGATAGGAGCGATGGGGTGATAATTCTCTCGCGTTGAAGCGAGGTTCGCATGATATACGCCGAGACGAAGACCCTAATTCGGATTCTGGGCACCAGTCTCGCCTTCTGCGTCATTGCCCATGCCCAATGCCCGGTCAATACAGTCATCGTAAAGGGACGGGTTGTCGAGAATGCGAACGCTCATTCCAAGGTTCGTGTGCAGCTTGTTTACCCGAAGGAGAAGCCGGGTGAAGCGGGCGAAGTGACTCTGGAAGACGGAGCTTTCCAGCTTCCGATCGAATTCGTGACCATGCAGAGTTCCATTTTCAGCAATCTGCCAAAGAGATGCGGTCGGAAGCCGAAGACCGTGGTAATTACGTTGTTGGAAGACGATCAGGAGTCCAACCAAGTTTTCCTGGATTTTGCCAAGAACTTCAAGATGACAGATGCAAGTGCCTACACTTTACGCTCCGAAGTAGTGCTGAACGTTCCTCGTTGACCGCTTTATGGGGCTTTCAGAAGCGTTGCGCTGACCTGTCAATTGAGCGTTATCGCGATCTTTCGACAGTTAGCAAAGGGTGGATGCCCACGTAGAGCGATCTGGATTCCGTTCTGACGTAAGCCGTCATACCATTATTGACGGTTATAGGCTTGCCACTCAGAACGCAGAGACCTCTTCAGTTCCTCCATAACCTCGTAAACGATGGGGCAGCTGAACGTCCGCTCAATGGTTGCCCAAGTACGAGAGATGAAATCCGACTTGTACAGATGGGGATAATCGCTGCAATCCCCAGGGCGGTCTTCGTAAATGCTGCACAGGTTCCCCTTCAAAAACGGGCAGGGGGTTGTGCGAGTTTCCCAGGGGTTTGATTCGCCTTTCTGCGTCTTTTGCAGATACGTGTTGATGAATTGCTGGCGATCCATGCCGAGGCGACGAGCCACTCGACTAATGTCTTCCTCGCTGAACGTCGGCTGCAATTCGCGACAACAGTTGGCGCAGGTAGTGCAATCAATTCCAGCCCATACACGCTCGGTAATCTCGGCCACGCGCCGGTCAATATCCAGACCCTCCGATCCTTTGAGGAACTGACGGAACCTCCAGTTTTCCTTTTCCTTCTTTGAGGCCATTTTGCGAATTTGGACCAGATCGATTTGTTTCGGCGTCATGTCAACCCCTCCATCGTTCGGCTCCTACCTTCAACGTTAATCATGCTTGTCAAGTACTCGGTCTTGCTGGAGCACTTGACTTGGGGGTATACAACTCGCGCCGCAAACCCGGAGGGGACGAGACTGGCCCTTATTGCCAGGCGCAAGGCGGCGTCGAGGGTGCTCACGGGGGACAGGGTAGCCCCGTCCCCGTCGAGAATGCGTAAGCCTGCTCAAAATTCCGACCGAGGCATTTTGGT
>CAVQCF010000041.1:0-101775 GCA_963710885.1 uncultured Acidobacteriaceae bacterium | reverse complement strand
GGGGACGAGTGCGACAACGTAGAGGATGGTCACCTCAAGGCTTCGCCAGAAGAGCGGATCGGCTATCATCCGCCGATAGTTACGCCACGGGATCCGCGCTGGCGTGGGCATGACGATTTATCAGCGTTTCGTTCTGCGTCCGAAACGCTTTGAACGATCAAACCAGGTCGACGCGGTGGTGATCTATGTGCTGATCGAGGCGATTGTCCTCAGCATGCTCATGCAGGCCGCCTTCACAATTCTTGGCGGCGCTCCCTCTGGATGGCGACCGGTGTCGGGGCTGCTTGCGTACGCCATCGCGCCCTTCGGTATTCCTGTCGGGGCGGGCAAATCCGTCTTTTACTGGACGCACGTCACAGCGATCCTCTGCTTTCTGATTTATATTCCGGGGTCGAAGCATCGCCATATGTTTCTGGCTGCTCCGAACGTCTACCTTCGAAGCTTGGCGCCGAGGGGCCTTGCGCCAGAACCTCCGGCGTCGCCGAAAACAGGCAGCCTTGTCGACCCCGGGTTCGATTGGAAGCAAATTCTCGACCTGTTCGCCTGTACGGAATGCGGCCGATGCCAGGCGGTCTGCCCGGCCTATGCGTCGGGTCTGCCGCTCAGTCCCAAGACGCTCATCATGGACCTTCGCGATGCGCTTCCGGTAAACGGTACCCTGCAGTCCTTTCCGGGCGGAGCAATTTCGGACGCCACGCTCTGGGCCTGCACAACCTGTTACGCATGCATGGAGGCTTGCCCGGTTCATATCGAGCACGTGCCGAAGATCATTGAGCTTCGTCGGCATGCGATTGAGGAGGACCGAATTCCCCGCGGGCTTGCAGGACGCGCTTTCGAATATCGGGCGCGCTGGCAATTCGATGGGCAAGCCTGCAAAGATGCGGGCCCGCTGGACCAAAGATCTGCCCTTCCGGATCAAGGACGCGCGTGAAGGCCCGGTGGATGTGCTATGGTTCGTCGGAGACCACGCCTCCTACGACCCACGCGCCTTGGAAGTCAGCCGCCGGTTGGCCACGTTCCTTCACACGGCGGGCGATCGACTTCGGAATTCTCTACGACGCTGAGCAGAACAGCGGCAACGACGTGCGCCGATGCGGAGAGGAAGGTCTTTTCGGATCGCTTTTCCAGTCGAACATCGCAGCGCTCGGGGCGTGCTCTTTCCGCCGGGTGCTGACGACCGACCCTCGCGCCTGAACGCGCTCCGGAACGAGTATCGGAGTTTCGGCGTGTCGTTCGACGTCGTTCATCATACAGCGTTGCTCGCCGAGCTCCTCGATGCAGGGGCGAT
Organism: uncultured Acidobacteriaceae bacterium; assembly: GCA_963710885.1. Classification (GTDB taxonomy): domain Bacteria; phylum Acidobacteriota; class Terriglobia; order Terriglobales; family Acidobacteriaceae; genus Sulfotelmatobacter. The sequence goes on along the minus strand of CAVQCF010000041.1, from coordinate 100,487 downwards.
TGAGATGCAGCCCGACAAAGCCGTTCGCGCGACCTATCACGATCCCTGCTATCTTGGTCGCTACAGCGGCGAATTCGAGCCGCCTCGACGTCTCATCGCGGCATCAGGATATCAGCTCGTCGAAATGGGACGGTCTCGCGAAAATTCCTTCTGCGGCGGCGCGGGCGGGGGAAGGATCTGGGCAGGCGATGAGGGCGTGCTCGAGCGCCCGACGAGAACCGGATTAAAGAAGCCCTCGCATTGGGAGACATCTCCGTCTTCGTTGTCGCCTGTCCGAAAGACAAGGTGATGTACTCGGCGGCTGTCGACGCTTTTGGCGTCAAGGACCGACTTCGTGTTCTAGACGTTGTAGAACTTATTGAGTTGCCTTAGAAAGTCGTCGAGCCTCGATGTACCTTTTGTGACGGTCGTAACGTTAGATTGCGCGAGGATGGGAATAGTGCGGTGAGCGGCCGCCGTCCTATGGGTCCTCATAGTTGCGGGTAAGAAACCGAGTTGCTTTCGGTTGCGAGATCGGCGTGTACACTTTTCTGTACCGATTAGATTAATTCAGTTATTTAAGTGCGTTTCCCAAAATCTCCTCGTGCTCGGCGCTTTTCAGTCGATCTATCGCCAGCCGGCGGGGTGATATTTGGCCCCGTAGATAACTTGCCGATTATCTTGCAGTAGCTCGAAGCGGAAGCTCGGAAGCAACGCGGGCTGAGGCATCTAAACAGGTCACATAATCCGGAACTAGGTGCAGAAAGGTCCACATTCCATCCAATTGCTGCATGCACAGCGCGATCTGCATGTGTGCTTTACGTCGAAACCGGTCAAACTGATTGAGTTTTGACCGTAGAGCAGCGCGCTTTTCTGATAAAATCGCCGCGGAGGGTCTTTGCCGACCCGGCCTAATCCCCGGGCAATGCACGATGGAGGAAAATTAGAAATTTGTTTATTTTTTTAGAAAAATCGGATATCATCAGGAAATCGCGCTGGGACTTAGGCCTAATGGGGGTCGGGAGAGCGCATGCGTGAAAAAGCGCGAAACGAAAAGGCGGTTAAACCATTGAAAACAAACAATCACGCGAAATGCTAATTCGCCGCTCATAATAATTTCAATGACTTACGACCCGCGTTGCGAAACGTTTCGTTTCGCCAAGCGAAAGATTCGTTTCGTTTTGGCAGCTTTTGGGCCTCGTCGAGGCCGGAAACGAAATGGGCGCCACGGCGCACTGCGTTCGGATGAAATCGTCATTGCGAGGGGCAATAGGGCGTCGAAAGACGCCCGTCTCTCGACGGGCTTTGGCGACGAAGCAATGCGAGAGACATAAGGCAACTATACGGCGCCCTGGATCGCTTCGCCATAGTCCGTTTGCAAAGACGAGCGTTTTTCGACGCTCGCTCAAAGTTTGCGACCCGAAAAAAGTTGCGCAAAAGAGCAGCTAAGTCATTGAGATAATGCGCCTGCGTAAACTTGCGCGGGGGCCTCGACGGATGCCCTAACGCCTCGCCAAAACCTCGCGCACCCGCTCGACTAGCTCCGCCTCGGGCGCCGGAAACTGGGCCCGCTGCCGCAACTCGAGATAGTCGGCGCGGTCCTTGGTCGTCTTGGCAAGCTCGGCCCCGAGCACGAGATCGCGGATGATCACTTGCGGGCCGCCCGCGGCATTGCGCTCGTTCGAGCCTTGGATGACCGCGAAGCGGCGTCTGCGCCGATCGGCATATTTGAGCTGCGCATTCATCCCGGCAGAGCCCAGATAGAGTTCGGCGCGGATTCCGGCTTGGCGCAAGCTCGCGACGAGCCTCTGATAATTCGCCACCGATCCGTCTTTGTCGAGCGCGAGCACGACGACGGGGCCGGGCGTGTCGAGCGCGGCGCGATCGGGCTCTTGATCGCGCGTAAAGCGAGAGCAGCCGCGAGACGCCGATCGAAAAGCCCGTCGCCGGCACCGGCTCACCGCGGAAGCGCGCGACGAGACCGTCGTAGCGACCGCCGCCCCCGACCGAGCCGAAGCGAACGGGATGGCCGTCGTCGTCCCTGACGTCGAAAGTCAGCTCCGCTTCGAAGACGGGGCCCGTATAATATTCGAGGCCGCGCACGACCGGGGTCGATCGGATGCGGTCGGTCTCATACTCGCGGTCGCGAACGAAGCGATCCGATTTTAGCCGAGCTCGTCGAGCTTCATTCGTGCGGCTCCATATAGCTCGCCGCATCGCCAGACGCGCGTCGCCCAATCGGCTCGATCCTTTTGGACCACGGATCGCCCCGAGATGACGTGCCTCTCGTCGCCATCGCCAAACCGTCAGTGCCGACCATCACCCTTCAGAAGGCAGAGTACTCGCTCGATCTTCCGCTCTGGTCCAGCCCCGCCCCGTTGGTGAAATCGCCGCACTTGTCCTTGCGCCGGCGCCCAAGTAACGAGCGAACGCCTTCAAGACCTAGCCGATCGAGCTTGTCGATGGCGCGCAACACGGTAGCCGCGACCGCGTTCGTCATCGGCGCCAGGCCCGATCCCTCCATCACGCCGTCGAGCACCTTCCGGTTGTTGACCTTGATGACGTACTCGTCACGCTTGATTCCGAGCGCTTCGAGGCGTCAGAGGCCATCATGCACATTTCGGCGTCGGCGGCGGGCGAAGCCGAGCCGACCGTGTCGGCGTCGAACTGCATGAACTCGCGAAAGCGCCCCGGCCCCGGCTTCTCGTTGCGGAACACCTGCCCGACCGATAGCGGCGGTAGGGCTTCGGCAGCGGTCGGAGTTCTCGGCCACGTAGCGCGCGAGCGGCGCGGTCAGGTCGTAGCGCAGCGACATCCATTGCTCGTCATCGTCCTGAACGAGAACACGCCTTCGTTGGGCCGGTGAGGTCGGGCAGGAATTTCCGAGCGCGTCGGTATATTCGATGGCGGGCGTCTCGACCGCCTCGAATCCATAGAGCGCGTAGACCTCCCCGATCTTGGCCATCATCGCTTCGGCGGCGGCGAGATCGCCGGCGTCGCGATCTGCGAATCCGCGGGGCAGCGTGGCGCGGGCGCGTGGGGAAACGTGGGTGGTCTCGGTCATCGCCGCTCTATATCCGGCAAAAGCGAGCGGCTAGAAGAGGTTCGCGGCGACGTTGATGGTGAGAGCGAGGATGATCGCGTTGAAGAAGAAGCAGGCGACGCCTTGAATCACCACAATCCGTCGCATCCGCGCGCCAGTTCTTTTCTCGATCAGGCTTTCGAGTTTTGTGTTGCTCAGTCGCAAGGATGCCTCTGCCTTTTCACGCTGTGCCATTTCCAAGTTGAGGGCGTCCAGTGACGTCAGAATCTGATAGGCCGAGGAGGCAAATGTTCCAAGTGAAAGCAACACCCGTTCATCTTCCGCGTCGAACTTCCGTTGAGGATCGTGAGCGACTGCCCAGATTGTTCCGACGGCTTTGCCCGCGACGTAGAACGGGACCAGAAGAGCCTCCTCAACCGGAGGTGTGACGGGTTGGAAATACGTGTAGCGGAGTGCGACATTCCGGAATAGCAATGGAGTGTTGTGGTCTAGCACGTCGCCACACGGTCCGAAATTTCGCGGGGTTCCGCCTCCGATGTGAGGTTTCCAGTCCCCAGCTATTGCAGGCCAGCGGAATTTTGTCTCGCCATCATCAGTCGTCAACAAGCTGATGCCAGCGGAGCCGCTGTTGCATACCGCAAGAATCGTGTCGGCAAGTGTCTGAAGAATGGTACGCGGAGCATTAGCCAGCGCGTGGGACAGGGATAATAGTGCACCATTCTCCTTCTGATAATCGGGTGGACGCGACCGGCGATGACGCAACTCGTCCGTGCACAGGATTGATTCCAAAGGAACCGCCCCTGCATCAACGATGCTCTCTTGAGTTTCTGTGGTCACAATGTTGCGATTCTGGGCCGATTCTATAGCTAATCGTTTGCGCTAACGCTGTTCAAAATCAGAAGCGCTTTCGCTTGAACTAGCAACTGCTCAATAGAGTCAGACTTCGATACCACCATGGCAATGCCTGCCGCTGTTGCCTCCTGCTCCAATATTGACCCTACATGGTTGGTAAACATTAGCAGTGGTAAAGATGGCATCAGTATTTTCAGCTCCCGTGCTGCTTCGAGGCCATTCATCACTGGCATCGCAAAGTCCAGTACGACTAGATGCGGGTGCAGTTCCTGAGCTCTCTCTACAGCTTGCGCACCGTTCGCAGCACAGGAAACCTCAAAGCCCTGAGCGGTAAATATGGAGCACACTATTTTCCGTAGGGTCTCGTGATCGTCCACGACTAGCACGCGCTTTCCCGTTTGAGCAACCCACCTTAAAAGAAAATACATTCGGTGAGGCCACCCCACAATCGGGACTACTGGGTACGACAGACACAAAGATCATCTAGTCAACTCGCGCGGTCCGCGAAAAGGTTAACCTCCGAAGTTAATATTCCGGTCACTGCTCGGAGGCAGGTTTTAGACCTCGTTTTTCCAACTCTTCAACTCTCTGCGAGAGGCGTTCCGAGATTGTGAGCCTCTCTGTTAACGCGCAGCCTGGACGCTTCCCTCCGAAGGTCGACAATTTGGTTTCGCAGAACTTCGGAAGTTTCCTGCGTCATGACTGACCCTCATCTCTTCTCACGCGAAACGCCATACAGGAAAGGCTGTATATTCTCAAAGCGGCAGCGCGGCAAGTGCTTATTCCGGTTTCTTCGTCGTGTCTTTTTCATCCGCTTGGATCGTCACATCAACCTCCGCACCTTTCTTTAGGCGCACCTTGTCTCCATTTTCATTCGTCAAAGTATTTTCGATGCGAATCTCCCGATACAGATCGTCCGCCCCTCCGACTCCTATTTCGGCTTTCTCCGGGAGGCTCGGGTGCGGGGATGGGATTATCTTCTGGACTACACCAGGCAACGTGGCGCTCGGCTTCTCGCTGTGATCGTTGGGATCTGTGTCCATCTGCTTTCCTCCGCAAAGGATTTTGCGTGGATATTAGCAAGGCGGCGATTGCGTATGCAAGCTGCTTATCCGCCCACGACATGCTGACAAGAGAAAAGCCCCGGCTCTTAACCGAGGTTCGAATGAAGTCTCAGGATGTAGAGTCTTGTGCACATCGTGTTGAGCTGTTTTTGTATCAGCTTCACTGATTAACATCCGTTACGCGGGGTAATCACGAAAGCCAGCGGCCGCCCCTGGGATGCTTTCATATCCGAGCCCATCCTCGCACCCGCCCCCATGGCCTCGACCCGTCTTGGGACAGTGACTGACATCTTTCCTAACCGCGCAAGTGGATACAAGCAAACAAGCAGAGGCGTTGCCAACGCGGAGAACTGGATTGCGGTGCGTCCAAGCAGTGCGTTCCTGTCCACTGTGCTTGATCTCGCAAAGTGGGATCAATATTTGTACTTAGGTAATCCGCTCACCAGTTCGAACCGTAAGTTAATGTGGACGCCCGTAACGCTGAATGATAAGACGTCAGCCGATTATGGATTCGGCTGGTATGTGGATACGTTCTTGGGACGGACACGCATTCACCACGACGGCCAATATCCCGGTTTCAGGTCAGACTTCGAACGTTTTACGGACGACAATTTGACTGTGATTGTTCTCGCGAATTCAGACGGTTCGCGCTTAGATTCCCTCGCTATCAAGATCGCCGGATTTTATGAGACGAAGATCAGCACTCCGCCCTTTACATTGAGTGCGGACGCCCCAGCTCAAGCCGTAGTCGGCAACCTCTCTAGAGCGACGGGTCACTCCATAGTCACTAGATAGCCACTCCATCCCCCGGCCCCTACATCTTGTATAGAAATACAGTCGGACTCGAAGGCTCCAAGTCGGACTCAAGGGCTCTCATTCGGCAGTTATTGTGCCTGGCTGCACAATTTCCGTGCGACGTTTGCGACTCGGTGTCTCTGGGCGGGTGTTGACCTCCGCACGGTGCAGCAGTGGCTTGGGCAGTCGGACATGGAATCGACGATGCGGTATCTGAAGCTCTGAAGCCGTCCCGCAGCCAGCAGGTTCGAGCGAAGGTGAATAAGATTTTCGCTTTTAGTGGCCATCGTTAGCGCTCCGTTTCGGTTCTTTCGTCGCACTCGTCCTATCCACTCGACATTCCGGCAGGGGGTGTAGCATTTTCCCCAAATGGACCGCGGGCGTTGAGCCCGCCTGCCCCCGCGAAATGCCGCTCTTCCATCTCGCACTCAGGAAAGCTCTGACCTGACCGTACAGCAACAACTGGATTGGGACCGCCCCATGCGCAGTTTACTCTCCAGTTAACCTAACGTGACCACATAAGGGAGCATCTCATGAACCGACCTACTCTTCTTCGCGCCAGGATCTTCTTCGTGTTGTGCAGTCTTTTCCTTGTGGCCGCCGCTGGTTTCGGAGCCGACAAAGAGAAAGATCAATCTGATATCGAGAAACGTATCGACAATGCGGCCAAAGTCCTAGATGAAATCATGGCTACTCCTGACAAAGGCATTCCCGATAAGATCATGAGCGATGCCAAGTGCATGGCGATCATTCCCTCGATGGTGAAGATCGCTGTGGGTTTCGGCGGCAGCCACGGTAAGGGAGTGGCCACATGCCGTTTGGAAAACGGCAAGTGGAGCGGCCTTGCCCCGATTACCATCACCGGCGGCAGCTGGGGCCTCCAACTCGGCGGTCAGGCGGTTGACCTCGTCATGGTCGTCATGAATGATGACGGAATGCACAATCTCCTATCCGACAAATTCAAAATTGGAGCGGATGCCTCCGCGGCAGCCGGTCCGGTCGGCCGCCATGCTGGCGCTGATACTGACTGGAAGATGAAATCTCAGGTCTTAACTTATTCCCGCAGCCGCGGGTTGTTTGCAGGCATCGATTTGAACGGCGCATCCGTAACGCAGGACAAGGATGAAACTCGAATCCTTTACGGCAAGTTCGTTCCTTTCGATCAGATCCTGGAAGGGAAGGTTCGCCGCACCAGCAGCAGCCAGCCATTTCTGAGCGCGCTCTCCCGTTACACCGGTCCCGCCGGCGCCGAGGCCAAACCCTCGGCGGCTAGGGAGTAAGTTTTCAACAGCCACAGGCATTCCCGCAAGGGGTTTCCCCATCTGCCGCAACCTTCCACGGCGGCAGAACTCTTCATAATCAATCTGGTCGCGCATCATGATCCACAGCCGTATCCCCAGTTCGCGTGCCGCTGCGATCCTCGCCTTGCCCCTGGATGTTGGCAAACTGCTTGCCATATCCCGACGCCCCCTGCCCCACTCGTGGGTTTGTCATCCGCGTGATCAATTGGGTTCGCAGAAAAGCGCTGCTGAATTGATCGGCCAGATTAAAGTCCCATTGAGCTGAAGATGTAGGGACTACAGGACGCGCCCGACCATCAGAAGCGGGGGAACCCGGCAATCGGCCTGTGAGAGGGAACTCTACGGTGAACAGAATTGGGGCGTACAGGGTTTAGTGGATAGCATGTGGCCCGACCTTTGCAATATGTCCCGAACACGTTGGTGGTGCCGTTGGTCATGCCGAAGAATGCGATAGGGAAGCTCGTCGACGTGCCGCCCCAAGCGGCCAGGGTGAATTCTGAGGTTGGGAAAGAGCCATTGGCCCAGAACTGCGTACCGTTCTCCCCACTGATGATGTCTTGTAGGTGGAACGTGGTGATCGGCACAGAGTTAGCCCAAACGGGCAGAGACAGCAAGAGAAGCAGCGCGAGTTTCATAGAATCCTCCGAAGTGGCTCGGAATGTTGCCACTTAGGAGGATTGCTGTCGATAGGGCTTTCCCTGACACAACAGGTTGTTTAAAGATTTCCCTTGATGTATAGGAAATACAAAAAATCGAAAATATGTCTGGCGAGGACGATTTGCTACCGGAGGAACGCGGAGAAGAGACCGACTCAGCGCGGTCCTGCGCGTGTCCCACGGGTGGGCGAGTGTGCGGACAAGCATTGCCCGCTATTCATCCGAGAGAACAACCAGTGTATCCAGGGATTATCTCCAACTGTTTGATGCCCTACGCTTCTAGGTGAATCTTCTTTCCGCGTGATAGAACCGTGTGTCCTCCGCTCAAAACTGAAGACTGAAAGGCACTCAATGACCCCTGAGGAAATGGAGCGGATGAAGGTGTTGTGTCAGCAGATCGAGTGTAAGCGTCTGACCAACACACCTGGTCGAAGTATCCGTAAGAGCAAACCATGGTTGATTGGAGTCTCGACCTGTAGTGAAGGGTGATGTTAGTTTCGACGGGCCCAGTCCGCCGGCGTGAGTTTCGATAGGTGCTGGATGGAGACATCGGCGAGTCCGGGAAGCACTGCGGCCAGGTACTCGCGTGGAGGGATTCTCAGCCGGCGGCAGCTTTCTATCACCGAGAGGATCGCCGCGATTTTAGGCCCGGCTTGTTGATCGCCAAAGTGGATCCAGTTCTTTCGGCCCAGAACAACTCCGCGCATCGAGTTTTCTGCCAAGTTATTACTCAGTTCCAGTTCCGGATATTCCAGAAAGCGTGTCAGCTTGTACCACAACTCCAGCGTGTAGCGGCATGCCTTTCCGAAGCAACTTTTCGGCAGCGCCTTGGTTTTACCATCTTCCAGCTGCGCCTTAATCTGTTCCAGCAGTGGCTTGGCATGCTGTTGCCGTAGGACATGTCGGGTCGCCAGATCCGCGTTCTCCTGGCGCGCCTTGGCATCGATCTCAAACAGCTCGTTCACCAGTGTCAGCAATTGCACGGCGGCTTCGTCCTTTGGATTCAGGCGCACCGACTCCATCAGTTTGCGCCGGGCGTGCGCCCAGCACGCCGCATGTACCACATCGGATCCGCCCAAACCGTTGTAGGCGGCATAGCCGTCGGTTTGTAAGATCCCCTTGAAGTGCTTGAGAAATTCCCTCGGCCCTTCCCGGCCGCGACTCATGCGGAAGTCGAACACTACCCCTCGCCCGGGACTTCCGTACTGCCACAAGTAGGCCTGGTGGTTTTTCCCCCGCCGATCGTGCATCTGCACACCCACCGGCGTTTCATCCGCCTGAAGATAGGCGCCACCGATCAGCTCGCGCCGCATGGCCGCGACCATCGGGGTCAGCAACTCTCCCACTCGCATCACCCAGCCGTCCATCGTCGCTCGGCTGATCTCCAAGCCCACATCCCGCGTCAGGATCGCACTCTGCCGATACAACGGGCAGTGGTCCGCATATTTGCTGACCACCGTAGCCACCACCACCCCATCGCTGACCAAACCCTTCTCAATAATCCGCGGCGGCAACGGCGCCGCCAGAACCCCGCGCTCCTCGCACTTCTTGCACGCTCGCTTCTCCCGCTTGATCTTCCACACGAAGTACTTCGCCGGCTCCACCTCCAGTTGCTCGCTCTCTTCGTAGCCGATTACCGCCGTCTCCCCGCCGCACTCGGCACACACGCACTGCTCCGCCGTGCAGGCAATTACTTTCTCCACCCTCCGCAGATCCTGCGGCAGCGTCTGCCGGCCTGGATGGGGGCGACGCACTCGCGGTACTCGAAACCGTTCCCGTTGGCTCTCCCCCTTTACCTCCTCCTCACTCACTCCGGGCTCTTCTTCCAGCAACTCCAGCTGCAACGTCGACAGCTTCTCACTATGCGGACCGTATTTCTCGATCCGTTTCTGCCGTAGCTTCTCTTCCAGCAGCTGGACCCGCAGCTCTGCATACTGCAGACGCTGCTCGGTCTGTTCCAGTTTCTTCTGCAAGGCTTGTACGATCGTGTGCTCGGCGGGAGAAGAAGATGAGATCCGAGGGAATGCGTTCAGGGGTCGAGCAATCTCACTCACAGTGAGTCTTGGATAGCAGAAACGCCTGTGGATACACAAGCGTTTTCTCCTGTGTTCATGCGGTATTTCGTGTGATTGTTGGTTCCCCTCCGACCGGCTTGCGATACCATCGTCGCGGCTGCGTTTGCGCAAGATCAATCCCACTCAACAGCATCGCCAACTCCTCCTGTGTCAACTGCACCTTGCCTTGCGCATCTCCCGACTTCGGCCAGTTCAGCCGCCCTTCTTCGATCCGCTTCGCGCATACCCACAGTCCGGTGCCGTCCCAAAAAATCACCTTGAGTCGGTTCCGTTCTGCATTGGCGAACAAGAACAAATGGCCGCTCATCGGGTCGCACATCAGTCGATCGCGAACCAGGCCAAACAGCCCATTGAAACCCTTGCGCATATCGGTGGCTCCTACTGCCAGATAGATCCGTGTCGCTGCCCCCACCCCAAACATCTCTACCTCTGCTCCAGCACCGCGACGATCCGCGCCAGCGTCGTGGCATCAAAACCAACTCCAACTTCTATCTTCCGGCCTCGAGAAAGAATCACGGCGAGAGCTCTCTCCGCCGGATGCCGGTTGGGCATCGCGATTTCCACCGGCACCAAGCCAGACCCCGCGCAGTTGTTTTCCAGCACTTCGCCGCTTCGGTATCTTCTTAGATATCGATCGAGGGCGCTCACCGAGACTGCGTGGTTATGACAGAACTCGACTCGGGTCTGGCCGCTTGTTTCAAACTCCCGTACTAACTGCTGAATCACTTCGGCTCGGCGACGAGGACCCCTTACTCGGGCGACGACTTGCTCTTCACTCATGCCAACAGTTCACCACTTCGGGACCACGCCGGGAAGGTGCGTTGGTCATCCGCTTACGTTCGTCTCGGTGAAGGAGACATTAACCTCGTTCCCGCGGACACTATTTAACCGAAACTGACAGGTCGCCGCAAACGACGGTCCCAACTGTCTTAACCAGGCATTAGTACTCATTTGACGCGGGTCCGGGCGGGGCCTAGGATGACGGCCAGAGTACTATGACCCCAGAACTGCAACTCGCCCTCAAACGACACACGCAGTGGTTCGGTTCCTACAAGACATCCGGCGAACTGAAGAAAATTCAAGTGTGGCTCGTTGTGAATGGCGGACAGATTGAATTTCTCACTCCGGGAAGTTCTTACAAAGTGAAGCGAGTACAAAGGAATCCGCGTGTCATCTGTAATGTTGGGAGCAAGGACGGTCCCACGGTCTCTGGAACGGCCCAAATCATTACGGACCGACGCGAAGTGGCGCGGGTCTACCGAAGCTACTGGAAGGTGCACCCTTTGCGGATGGCGATTGTGATCGGCCTTCGAGTTTGGATCGAGATGCTGTTGAACACGCGAGTGGTCGTGCGAATTCAACCGGATGAGCCGAATCCTCTAGCGGGACTCTCCGATCCCTCGATCTGAATTTCAGAAACTGCAGGCTTAAACCGCTCGGCAAACCACCCTCCATTTCGCGGCCGCACGCGTCGACCCGGCGAGCGGTCCCAGCGCGGCCGATTCGGGAAACCGGACCCCCATATCCCCCCCGGACCTCAAAATACGCCGAATCAAAGAGTTCGCCGGCCCCGCGATGCTTCCTCAGACTGTTTTTGCGATCATGGCGCGGGTTTGGTGTGTGAGTCGTACTGGTAGCGGGCGCTAATGAGGCTTCGTGGATGATTCGAGGAGACAGTTCCATGTTTTGTCTCCTCATGCATTTCGGGCGACCGGGGGCGAGCTCGTGTCAGCACGCCGACGGGCAAAACCTCGAGCAGCATGCGATGCGGGGCATCAAACAAATTCAATTGCAGGGCGCACTCCTGCCGCTGGTTGCGGTTCGTGTAAAGGCGTGTCCCATCGTGTGACCCGTTCAGGGTGGGAAATGACGGAACGTGGCAGCACTCGATTCGCAGGATGTCCTTTGGCTTCTACACTGTAATGCTGCCCTGTTCCGCCCAGTACCCCAACGTCTTTCATATGGAATCAATTGCGCTCAGAACCTTTAGTCTCACTGCTTGGACTCGTTGCACTAATCGGCTACGTGAACATTTTTGCTTCCCAGGAGTACAATTCGGACGATTCCGAGCGCAAACAAGGAGGGCCCATGAGCGCATTACGAGCGATGCCGATTCCCGACGAACCGCCGTCTCCACATTCCTACACAGCCAAAGCATATGCCGCGCAAAGTCCGACGTCGGGCATCGCAGCGATCACCATTCCCCGGCGCACGCCGCAGCCTAAAGACGTCCAGATCGAGATTCTCTACTGCGGCGTCTGTCACACCGATGTGCATTTCGCCCGTAACGATTTTGCCAATTCGATTCCAACTACTTATCCCTGCGTACCCGGCCACGAGATCGTCGGACGCGTGGTGAAAAAGGGCACCGCAGTCACCAAATTTAAAGAGGGCGATCTGGCGGGCGTCGGCTGCATGGTTGACTCGGACCGTACCTGCGAAAGCTGTCGCGATGGTGAAGAGCAGTATTGCGCGAGCATGCCTGTCCTCACCTACAACATGCCCGACAAGCATCTCGGAGGAGTCACCTACGGCGGCTATTCGCAAAGTGTTGTAGTGGACGAGGACTTCGTGCTGAACGTGCCGGAAAACTTAAACCTCGCCGCGGCTGCTCCGCTACTCTGTGCCGGGATTACGACGTATGCTCCGCTGCGCCGCGCCAAAATTCGAGCGGGACAAAAGGTCGGCATCGTGGGCCTGGGCGGGCTCGGCCACATGGGAGTGAAACTCGCGGCGGCGTTCGGCGCGAATGTCGTTGTTTTCACCACTAGCGCCAACAAAACCGCCGACGCAATCCGGTTGGGGGCAAACGAGGTTGTAAATTCAAAAAACGATGTCGAAATGCAGAAACATGCCGGCACGTTTCATTTCATCCTCGACACGGTTCCCGCCCAACACAATATCAACCCTTACATCAACCTACTGAAGCGAGACGGAACGCTGGGGCTGGTTGGCGCTCCCGCAGAGCCTTTGCCTCTTGACGTGTTCGGCTTACTTTTCGCCCGTAGAAACATCTCAGGCTCGATCATCGGCGGCATTCGTGAAACGCAGGAGATGCTTGACTTCTGTGGAGAGCACAACGTCACCGCGGACATCGAGATGATCGGCATGCAGCAGATCAATCAGGCCTATGATCGTTTGCTGAAGAACGATGTGAAATACCGTTTCGTAATCGATATGGCCTCGTTGCGGTGAAGAAGTCGGATGGTCCCCGCCTGCGCTCGGCATTACTAGCGCTGGCGACGGCCCGCTACATCCGCGACGGAGCTTGATTGGCGCTAACAGGCCTACACTCAGAATCCCTGTTCCGGGCAATTTGAGTGCAATGGAGATTTTTCAACAGTTATTGTCTAAAGCGGAACGGATCTTGTTAAGGTGCTCCTGCCGATGAAGTGAGCGCCGAAGGTATCGCCCGAAGCCAGCGGCCTCGATTCGCTGAGCAAGATCGTCACTGATTTGAGCAACAAACCCGTCGACGGCGTCGGCGCTCTCCACCGCCATAGCCCCAGTGGCAAAGGTTGGAACCTCAAGCGCGATAGAGTTTACCGCTTGATTGATCGAGTCAACCGAGGGCGCGTCGAGCTCAGGTATTTCAATAGTTCCGCCGCTTGCCCAAGACTTCAAGAGGAATAGTGCTCGTCGATCCCAGAAGGAGAGATGACAAAGTGTCGTGGCCACCGTCCAATTAAGGCTTACCGGACAGCGGTAGCTGTCCTCGGAGAGCGTCCTTACTAGCTCGCAAAGTGCCTGGCGACTAGCTGCATTGTCACGAATTATGTCGTCTTTCAACATCGCACCCAGCTCACTGTGACTGGCCGAAACTACTTTTTGGCCGCCGCTGCTTTCAGTTTTTCAATCTGCAGCAGGTGTGCAACACCGTGCCCACCCATTCTCTCGACAAGGTCCGCAACGGTCATCTCCCGTTGCATTTCCGGGTGAAATGCCGACTTGGAAAAATCGGAGGCCTTCAGATTTCGCAGCAAGCGCAAGTTGTGATGGCGTCCCAAACCATAGAACGCGACCAGTTCCGAGGGAGGCGAAGCCAAGTAGTTAAGATTGCGGGCCCATGCGTCCTGATCTAGCGGCGCGATGACCGGCTTTATATCGGCCAGCATCTGGCGAAGCCGGTATCCGTAGACGATCTCGACATCCGCCAGGTGGCCGAGGATTTCCAGAACGCACCATTTATCGGGGAAAGGCTTGTAGCGCAGGATTGGTTCTGACAAACCGGAGACGGCGGCCGCAATCTCTTTCGGGCTTTTCTCAGCTGCATCGAGGTGTTTCTTTAACTCTGCATCCGTCATAGACAGAAGCCCTTGGTGATTTGTCCTTAAAGTAGTTTACTTCGCATCCCTGTTGAACAGGACATAGCAATCAAGTGCCCCGCGCAAGGTCAGATGAGCGTAAAGGCGATGTTACGCCAACTGACAATTTACGATTGGGCGCGTACCGATTCGTGCGAAAGTTAAGCCTGGTGAAATATCACGGAATATTCTCGATGCGCGGCTCCGAACTTGAAGTGTACTAGAGCGGAAACGAGAGCGCGATGATCGAGGTCCTCCTGGAGTGCGGCCTAACGCCAGTTATCGGAATACCGTTCCCCCGTATGCTTCTAGCTTAGGGCAAGCCCACTCGGGCAGTCGCTTTGAAATAGTGGAGGATCCGCTCTACTTGGGCAGCAGTCCGTACACGTCGACCTCGGTCCGCGTGCTCACGTAGACCTTGCCGTTAGCGATGGTTGGTGGCACAAATTTCACCGCGTTTCCCGCCTGATCGCGATTGCCGGTCGCCTGCGCGCTGTTCCAGTATTCCGTTGCCAGATTGCCCGCGTTGTAGGCGTGCAGAATGGCCGGGCCCGTGCACGCTGGCGGCACTGGCACGACAAAGCAATTAATACCCCCGGCAACATTCGTGCTGGCATAACCATAAAGGCCTGCGTCGATGGCCCACACGATGCCGTTGGAAGATCCTTGCGAAGAGATGGAAGGTGAAACGTCGGGAAAGCCATAGACCTGCGTCGACTGCGAAGAGGGGGTGGTATTGAATCCCGTGGCCGCGTCGAAAGAGAACTGCTTCAGGACGTCGTTTTCGCCCGCGAAATAGAGGCTGTTCTGCCAAAAAGCGGGCGTGCCCCAGAATCCTGGTTCATAGGTTGCCCTGAAGAATTGCACGACCTGTTAGCGCTCCAGTTGAAAAACCCCATGCTGTCGCGGTCAATCAAATAGAGAACACCGCTTTTCCCGAGTTGGACGAGCAGATGCGTTGGCTCCACCGTTTGATCGGGGAGAAGCACCGGAGTGCCTGAACCGAGATCGAGATCGTGCAGCTCGAGGCTGGCCTCGTCGTCAGGGCTAAACCACCCATTCACCTGCATAGACGTGGTTCCGTCCATCGCCCTTAGGCTGAGAACGCTGTCGCCATAATCATTCTGCATGGTCATGCCCACGCCCTGGTCAAATACGCCGTTTCCCGTTGCGACGTAAATATTGTTTCCACTATCCACCGCGGGCGCGCCGCCCCCACCCCAAATTCCGCCATCTGCACCGCCATTCGGACCATTTACCCCGTTTGGCGTGCTGTTGAAAACCCTGAGTTGTTGCTGCAGGTTGGCGCTGTTATATCCAAGCAGCCAGCCGTGATAGGGTCTGGACTCCTCGTGCGCGGAAAACGCTACATAGACGGTTCCATCGGCCAACAGCACGAGACCGGCCCGTTGATTCTGGTGTTGCGAGTCGAAGTTCACCACGCCGCCAACAGATCCATCGCCGATTCCCGCAACCGCAGCCGCAATCGTAACCGGCGCATTGAACTCCTCGCTCCCCGTGGCCAGATCCAAGGCATGCAGCCGGTGATAAAAACTCGCAGTCGTATCGGCACAGTTTCCTGAGTTCGTGGGATTGCTCTCAGAGGCGCTGACTACATAAATCGTGTTCGTAGCAGGATCAATCACCGGCGTTCCTGTAACTCCGGCTTCTGGATAGATGTCTCCAAAGCACGCCCCTATATCATCCCATTTCACCGGTGTCTCGTTCGCGGTGCCGCCGTGAAGCGTGTCCAACAGAGCCGCCTGCCAGTACGTTACGCACGGAGTAGCATCGGCGTCGAAAGCGTATAGGCTGTCATGTTGTGTGGCCACGATTACGACGTTGTGAGTGCCGCCTCCAATGCTCAGCCCCGGCACCCACAGCGGCTGTGTGTAAACCGCACCGTCTACCGGGCACGAGAAGAGTTTGCCAAATGTCGAGGTGGTTACCGTGGAAGCGCTGAGCGCATACTCCTGCATGTTTGCCCCGTCCCTCGACAAGTTATTGTGGTAAGTAAACACACCCGCCAAGTCAGTAACGGCAACGCTGGCGGTAGCCGAGGACGTGGGTATCGCGACGCTGATCGCTGTGACGCTGTGATTGCCGCCCGCCGGCGGCGGCGTATAGAGACCGTTGGTGCTGATCGTACCAACTGTTGAGTTACCTCCGGCTATCGTATCCACACTCCATGTGACCGAAAGGTTGCTGACGTTGCCGGTCACGGTGGCATTGAATTGCTGCGTCTGGCTTGTAACGACAACTGCGGTGAGCTTCGGGGAAATGGCGACCGTGGCGCTGGGCGCGAAACCTCCCCCACCCCCGCCGCATCCCGCTAGAGCCAGCATCGCTGCGGCGATCCACAAGCCGCTCGCTTGGGCGCTTCTTCCCATGTCTGACTCTTGGCCAGTGGAATTCGAAATAGATAGCCCTCAGCTTCGAAATGTGACAGGTTCCTTCGTACTTCGTCGGCGACCTATCAATCCTACCTCAATGGTGACAATGATCTTGTCTCCACAACGTCCGGCAGAACTACGCAGAGCTTGAACGTCTTCCAGCACGGAATCTTACATCAAGCATAGACATCTGCCGCGGGTAACTGTTGCTATCAGGCCTCTCTTACAATGCCGGCGTTGGCTGCGCAATCCATTGCTCGGCTAAGGCCGTCAGTGCACCCACTCCAGGATGCGTCCGCAAGCGCCCCGCCTCCGGACATTTCTCTACTTCCTGCTCGATCGCTTGCGTCAGATCGCTAATGGTCGGGTTCAACCGATCCAGCAGCTGCAGCAGATCCTCCCGTCGCCGGCTCGCCCAAGGGGCTAACCGAAAGGCTTCTAATTGTTGGCGTCCTTTCTCCCGCCACAATTTCTTCTTGCAGCGTAAGCCTTCGTTCAGAGCCACCGCTTGCAGCTGGTTCATGATGCGCGTGCGCGCCTGCACCATCCGGTGCCGCTGCCATAGCAGTTGCCGCAGATCCCGATTCTCCCCACTCGGTACCCAGATCTTGGGAAAACGATTCTCCATCAGCAACTGCAGAATATGCTGCGCATCCTGCCGATCCGTCTTCTGCTTGCCTTCCCGCTTCCTGGCGATCTCGCTGGCGTCCCCGATCCACAACTCGATGTCCAGTTCTGCCAGGAGTCGCTCAAACCAGCGGGCATGCCCACTCGCTTCCATTCCCACTCCTACCTTCTTGTCTTGGCCTGCGAGGTCACGATAAAACTTTTCTGCTCCCTCACTATGCTCCAATCGTTGCTCTCCGCAATCTCCCGTCTCGGTATCCACAAACGCTATTTGCTGGAAGCCCGGGTGATAATCGCATCCTATAATGATCATGGTCCGGCTCCTTTCTACCCGAGCCTTCATGGTTGGTTTGACACCACCAAGCTTACTCGGGTCTGGGAGCCGGCATTGTTATGGAATCAATAGCACAAGCTTGCGGCGTCTCTTCGCCCCAAGCGCAGAGCGTGCCCCTGCGGCGAGGGGGTTTTGAGCGTAATTGATTTTTCGTCAGCCGCCAAGCAGCCCCCTCGAACAGGCCCTCCTCCGCGCCAATGCCGATTCGCTTGGCCCGTTCAGGTTTCGCCGCAACTGCCGTCCGAAAAACAGGAATGGCTCCCACGCGGTGCGAGATGAGGCGCAGTTTGAAATCCAGTCCTGGCGTCCGACATCCGGGATGTGGGAAACTATGTGTATGGCAGAGAAACGAACAAAAGCCGATAAAGCACAGCGAGAAGCTGATCTACTCGACAAGAAGTCGTCCCACCGTCCACCACAGAATCAAGGGAAAAAGCCACGCGAGGACTTCAACCAAGCCGCTGTGCGGATCGTCGAAGAGGCTGCTGAGAAGCATTAAGCCCTAGCCAATCAACCCCTCAAGCCGGACCCTCCTGCGGGGTTCTTGGGTTAGCTGCGCTCGCGCCTCCAGGTCTCCGGTCAAAATGAGCGCAATGGAGATGTTTCGCCACCTTGACGTGGCCTTCTGGCAGGCGGAGAATCACCGTGGGTCCTAGGTCTCTTCGTTCTCGCGACAAACTTGACGGAGCTCTCCTGCACGTCCAGCGTTTTGGACGCATCGCAGAACTAAGGAGCGTCATCTTGGCCTTCTACACCAGAATCCATGAGGAACATTGGCTGCGCGATAAGGTTGAGGAAGGCAGAATTGTCATTCTCGAAGACGAATCCGTGTGGGAGATTCATCCGTCGGATCGGCAGATAACCAAGCGCTGGCTGCGAATTTCGACAATCAACGTGAAACAGGTTGAGATCAACGTCAAGCACGCTGAGAAAGAGGGGTATCCCTATCTCCTTTCGAATTGGACCGAAGAAGAGTATGCGCGGGCCAACTATCTCCGCGATTCTGCCCGGATGAGCATCGCTCCCGAAGCGGCTTAAATTACCTGAGGGCTTGGGCGGCAGCGCCCGTCCAAGGGGCGAAGTATGGTCACGGATGCACCGGGAGATAGATGCTGAACTTCGTCCCCACCCCGGGCAGGCTCTGCACCTTGATGTAACCAGTGTGTTGACGCACGATCCATTGTGCGCTCGATAATCCAAGGCCAGTCCCCACGCCAATCGGCTTCGTCGTAGAAAAAGGTTCGAAGATGTTGAGTAAAAGGTTCTCAGGAATGCCGATCCCGGTATCAGCGACGGTAACTAAGACGAACTGCTTCTTCTCCTCATTGATCCCGTTCGGCATTGCATCACCGGATGCGAGTTCTGCGCGAACCGCCAGTTCTCCGCCGTCGGGCATGGCATCCAAGGCGTTGAGAATTAGGTTGACGAGCACCTGCTCAAGTTGGGAGGAATCGGCCTGCACGGCAGGCAGGCGGTACGACAATTCAGTCTTGACGCACACCTCGTTCTTGACAAGCGGGCGCACCAACTCCAGCGCTGCATTCACCACTTCATTGATTTGAATAGGGCGGATCTGAGTATCCTGCTTGGGGCTGTACTTCATCAGTCTCAGAGCCAGCGCGGTACCCTTCCCGAGCGCCACCCTCATCTCCTGCAAGCGAGCACGGGTGATCTCCTGGACGCCTTCATCTTCAAGGGCGAGATCGATGTTCCCCGACAGCACTGAAAGAATGTTATTGAAGTCGTGAGCCAGCCCTCCCGCCAAAATCCCAAATGATTCGATGCGCTGGGCTTTTTCCAACGCCTTCCGCAGTCCGACTTCCTCGGTTTCATCTGTAACGAGGACGACGACTCCTGAGAGGCCCAAGACTTCGAACCGGCTAGCTGCGACATGAAGCCACTTGATGCGGCCATCCGGTAGAACCACGCTAACACATTGCGGCTTTACTTCCTCACCCGCAAGAGCGCGCAGGATGGGAGCCTGTCCGATTGGAATCTCTTGACCCTGGTTGTCCTGGAACTTGTAATCGCTGCGCCACTCCGCAAAAGGAAGGTTGTCAGCCGCACCGAACATCTTGAATGCAGCTTGATTGACGTAGACGAATCTGCCCCACTGATCAATGACTGCGAGGGCAACGCCTACATTGTCGAGAGCCGACTTAAGCAACTCTGGGGGATGAAGCCCTAGTAAAGACGGCATTTTCGACGTTCCTGTCAGGCTTGCCCGCCATGACGACACCTCAGTCGTGGGCACGTGAAGCAACGCTACGATTCAACTCAATAGCTGCACAACTGGGGAAATCCCTAATGTCGGGGAGACCGCGTAGATTGCGGCGATGGCTGTTGAAACCAAGCCATTACACAAGTGAGCCGGAGGAAAAAGATTTTCCGCACGGTTGAAGAGTGATATGGGGATTTATCAAAGTTAAGATGCTCGCTGGCGGCTTGGATTACTCGGTTGGCCGACCATCCACGCAGGCCAGCTCCTAGTAGGGCTTCTGTGCCTGCCACTGGCGCTGAGGGGAAACCGAATCGAGGGTCCTGGTCATTCTTGAACCTAGCCAGTTTGCTGGTTGTACACCTTGCGCGCCCAGTTCTTGCCTAGCTTAACTGCGAGTGTTAGTTGAGCCTTGCCTCTATTTTCGAACCGCGCGAGCTGCGCGCATCCCAAAGCCTGCATTCCCGGGTCGGTTTGCTCGTTCTCACCGCCGGGGAAAGGCATTGTCGGTGAGCTTATTCCTGACGGTTTCGGACGAATCCACCGAGAAGAGCTGGAATCGGCTGAATGTATGGGCTCGCTGGTAGTGATGTCCCCGATAAGCGAGATAAATGTCGGTGCTCCTAGAGGGGGGGGAGGAAGGGGAGGGGAGGGCAGCCACAAGCGGATCTGCCGCGTCGGGAACTCCACCGGCGCATAGTCGATCACCATGTGCTCGAGTTGCAGGTCGATCTGCGGTATCGGAGATAGCAGATCGGTCTCGATGCGCAGAACCTCGCCGCTGCTGGCGGCGATCCAGGCGCGTCCCTTGAATCGGGGCAGATACACGGAACGCCCCACGTGGATCGCGGTAAACGCCTTGTTCAGGTCCGCGCTTTCTTCGAAGTGAAGCTGCCACGCCGACGCACCTCGAAGCTCGGTCAGCCCCTCGCATCTGAACTGGAAATTATCGATATGCGTGGAATGGAAGATCAGGGCAAAAGCGGCGATACCGGAATCAACATGGAAGCCTGCCCTTCGTCGGCTCCCGATCGATATTCGTCCACTTTAGGGTAACCATGAGAGGTTTACTGATCTCCGCCACATAGTTCACTTCCGCCGCGCTCGAGCCGCGTTTGCGGCCGTTCCTGCCAGTGTCAGTCAGTTCAATGCGCTCGGTCGCGCTGAAGCGCTGCAGATTGTCGATCAAATCCTCTGTCCGATTCCTGGCTTGTTCGAGAATCTTCGGCAGGGGACAGGCGGCTGCGCTTAGCACGGGAGGAATCCACTCGTCGACATCCACCGGCGCCCAACGCGGCGTAGGGACGCGGGGTGTCTCGAATACGGCGCGAAGTGGCGTAGAATCGCCTACTGGCCCGCTGGAGCTTTCCAATTTCGCCAGGGCTTGCTTGATGAAGACAGTGTCGGGGGAATCTTTCGCGTACTTCAGATATTCGCGTAGTTCTGCTGCTTCGCTCGCGGTGTCTCCTTTCGCTTCGTAGATTTGAGCCAGCACGAAAAGTGCACGAGGTTCAGAGTGCTTGAAGTCAATTTCCACGGCTCGCACGCCGCTCTTTTCCGCCGCTGCCACATCGTGCAGGTTCAGCAACGCGGCGGCATGATATTCGTAAGCGACTGCGTTACTTGACGGATCGAGCTCGATGGCACGAGCGGTGAACCTCAGAACTTCATCCCACCCCCGCTCGCGCGCCGCGATATCGGCAAGGCACAGATATGCCGGCACGTACGTCGTATCTACGGTGATGCCTTGCAGACAAGCACGACGGGCCTCGTCCACGCGGCGTTCCAGACCGAGCACTTGTCCCAACGTCACCCAGGCGGCGGCATATTTCGGAGACTCGATGACGGCCTTTTGCAAGTGCTTCTCGGCATCGGAAGCTTTCTTCCCACGACGCGCCCGACAGGCTTTCTCATACTCGGTCCTGGCATTGGCGGAGATCTGGAGTTGCGCGGCTCCTACCGAAGGACTGGTGATCGAAGCCAGCGGAGGTAGAAGGCAGTTCTCTTCGGTGGCTTTGCCGTCCGCAATTGGGGAACGATTCTTGGGATTAATCCGGTCCATTCGGTCGAGATCCGATCCCGATGGGGGGCGATGCTCATCTGGAAATGGATCGACCGGTACCTGCGACGGCGCGGTCCTTTGCGCTTGCGCCGCGACGCGCAGTAAGACTAGGAAGAGAAGATTAATCGCAAGTTTCTTATGCGCACACTTCGTGCTTTGTGACCAGATGGATCGGCGAGTAGACAGTTTCGACATGGCGGCCCAACCAATGAGGACAAGGAGTATGTATGATGGGCCCAATAAATCACGGGAAGCACTGGGAAACACCCCAACGATGGTTCCTAGGCTACTCCACAATCGGTTCTCTAATCCAGCTTTTTGTAATACTGGTCAGTGTGCGTTCGTGATTTCATGTGGCCTTCCCAGGGAAAACTGCGCCGTTGCCCACAGCGGGAGGGTCTTCATTTCAACTTTCTCTTCGAGACACGTTGAGACTCGGATCACGAATCCTACTCATTACCCGAAAGAGGGCCGCGATCGCCAACGATTCGGCTACGGGCTGGAATCGCCTTATGAGAACAAGCGAGGCTGCGTACTTCAGTGCTGATTCGGGGACGCTGCACTTGAATTGCGGCTGGCAATATCTTCGATGTCCTTGCCGTTCCTCCCGTACCAATCGTCCCATTCGTGGGTCAAGAGTACACTCCGACTCAACTCCTCTCTCGCAATTCCGCTAGATTTTGGCTGTATCTCCCACGCGTGAACAAACAAGGTCAGTGCCCCAAGAAAGTTATCTCTGAACTCCTCGACCTATGCAGAAGACGACGACTTCGTTTTTCCATCCGAAAAGCTGAAAGGCGAGCAGCCCCGCAGCGCATCACAACTGGTCGAAGACTACGCTCGCCCGGCTTCGATTGCTGCGTGCGTTATCAGGGTCGAGAATGGCGTGACCTACGACCGCGATGGTGAGATTGTGAAACGGTTTGGCTTCCACAATCTTGGTCGGCATTCTCTCGCGACGTTCCTCATGGACGAACAGGAGAATCCCGCCGTGGTTCAGTGGCGATCATGCGCCATGCAAAGATGGACATGACCCTCTACTACTCACACTCGCGGGGGAAAGCAAGCGAGCCGCGCAAGAAAAGGTGCTCCAACACCTGATTCCTGAGGAAATGCGGGTGCAAGTGCGGGAGCCCAGGACGATTCAGTGAACGCGAAGTGGATTGGGAACTTGTGTATAATGATGAACTTACCGCATCACAGTGGGCGCTTAACTCAGCGGTAGAGTGCCATCTTCACACTCTATCAAGGCTTTTGTTTTCAGGAAGTTAAGAGGAATGCTCGGAAACATTCGGGCATTTAAAACCAACAACTTAGATCACTGGGCTAGATAACTGGACCCACAAATGGACCCACGCGAGCGGGGTTGGCAAAAATTCGGGTTTTGTTCCAGAGTGACACTCCCAACAGGTAACAATCGCCGGGGCCCACCCTTTCCTCCCATGTCTCATTCCGACGTGGGAGTCCAAGGGTCTGCTCTTCTCAAGAGCGTCTCCGGAGAAATCTGGTTGCGCAATGGCCGAGCGAAAGCCTGTAACCATCGGCATCAAGCATCAGTACCCGACTAATGCAAGCGCCTGGGCCGTAACGGAGTCGCTACGCTCCACGCCAGCAGCAGTGACCAAAGAGGTGAGCACGCTGATCGAGCAGTACCGGAAAGAGAAGATGCGGTACAGTACGCGACGCAGCTATGACGTACCGCTGTGACGCATCAGCGCGCCGTGGGTGATTGCTCCATTACGGACGTGCAAGCACTACCCTCAAGAAGGTTGCTCGTCTCCAGATTCGCGAGCGGGTTATCAAAGTCGAAGCCAAAGAGGCGGGGATTCTCTCCGATCACGGCTGCCGAGACAATATAAAAGACATAGTCGTAGGTCTCCTGGGGAATTTTTTCGCGGTGGTGGGCCAGTAATCGCCAAAAATTCCGCTGGCGCGGATTGGGCGGCATGCTTCGGACCAGAGGAAGAACCTGGTTTTCGCCCCAGTTGTAGCAGGCCATGACCAGTATTCCAGAGGCTTGCGCCTCCGTTGTATACAAGTCTTTCAAATAGCGAACGGCTGCTTTAGTAGCTTTCTGGTACTGATCGCGTTCATCACCAGGATCGGGACGGCGCAAGTCGGAGAGGGGACCAACGCGGAGTCCGTATTTGATCGCGGTTTCCGGAACAAACTGCCACATTCCTTTTGCAATGCCTTTTCGCGTCATCGGGCCGCTGGCGTACGGATCGAAGTTACTTTCCTGCAGCGCGAGATAAAAGAACTGCGGCGGCAGGCTTTGCGCAAGAAGCTCCTGTGGAATCGTCTTGGCATACCCATTCTGCTGCGCCGTGCGGATGGCCGTTGCCAGCCGGTCGGAGTGCTGCCAGTACTTGATGTACTTGTTCACTTCCGACTCGAAGTCGGCCGGCATCTCGAGTTCACACTCGCCGAAGATGCGTGCGACGCGCAAGATGATGCGCTGCTGCTCAGTCATTTTTCGGTCGTAGACGTGCAAGGCCGCGAGGTATTTATCGTACGTGTTTTGCAGGTCGCGCCGGCGGTTGGATTCCTGCCGCACCATTTGTGCCGCCTGCTGGTTGCCCGATGCGGCGACGGCCTTCTCCAGGTCGGCAATGTCGAGATCGAGCGACTTCATAGAGTAAAAGATCTCTTCGGCGAGCTCGCGCTGCTTCTGCAATTGCCGATATTCGTAGATGGCGTATCCGCTCGCAGCGAGTGCGAGCAGTACGATAACGGCGATCACTTGACGATATCTTTGTTTCTGTTTCTTCTGCACCGCCTCGAAGGCTCGACGAACGTAAAGCGTATGCTCGCCAGCTGGAGCGTTGCTGGCGGACTTGTTGAAATAGTGGTCGACGTAGCGTCGCAGGATGGTGCCGCTGGAGGTATGCCCTTGCTGAACCGGAGCCGGAGCCGCGTCTGCGCCCGATGAGAATCCGCCTCTCGCTGATTCGGAGAGATCAGGCTCGGGACGCGGTGCGGGCTGTGTTCGCGGTTCGAAAAAAAGGTCGGGCCCCTCGATGCCGAGGCGGATCGTAGTCGGTTCTGTAATAGGAGTGCGTTCGATGCGGCGCCCGTTGAGAAAGAGACCGTTGCTGCTGTTCAGGTCGCGAATCCACCAGTTGCCATTCTCGAAGGTAACTTCTGCGTGGACACGACTTACGTATTCGTTGTCTATGCAAACTTCGCAGTAGGCGGTGCGGCCGATGCGGAAGGGTTGAGTGAAGCACAAGGGCCGACGCGTCGGGTCAAGTCTCACCTCCAGAGGCGGCAGGAGCGAGCGTAGTTGGCCGGCGGCGTTCATCGGGCTTCCGAATACACCCTTCGACCGGTATATCACAGCATCACGGCTCAGGTACGAGCTTTGCTCAGGCCATTTTCTGATGGTACTTCGCGATTTCCTCTATTCCTGGACGCAAGATGCTGATTGAAGATTCAGGAATCCAGCCGCTGCAATTGACTTCCGTCTCTTGTCCCTTCGATATGCAAATGATCCGTTGGGGATTCTTTAGGGCACCGCCGCTGTAGTGACCGCTCTATGGGCGTCGGACGCCATTCGATATGCTCCAGATCTGCCGGTTTCAGCTGACGTTATCGATGCCGGTCTCTCGCGGCCCTTCGATCAATTCTCGAAAAAACCGATCGCCCAAAAGCCTCTCACCAGAAGATCCGCTCGCAGATCTATATCCAAAGCACGACCTTCAACGTGAGCGGACCGGACCTTCGTCCCTTCAATATCTCTACACACATAGATTCCTAAGTTTTCTGACTGGTGGGAAATTCGCGTGAAATTGTTCTATGGCGCGCCGCGGTGCAGATTGGCTCTGCGTCCAGTTAACCGTTTCTCCCACGTGCCCTTCCAGGTTTGCAACCTGCGTACGGGCCGCGTTTTCTCTACCATCTCCCCAACCTTGCCAAACGGGTGTATAGTAGCACCACTCGGGGCGCTTGCTCCCTTCCCTTATTAAGACAGGCTCCGAAATAGCTGTGACCCGTGGGGCCGAACCGAACGTGGAATAGTTGAAACGGATCACCGCAGTAGATCACTACATAAAACGTAGAGAGGTTCGAGCGCTGCCACCGCTTGAGTCAGCGCCATTGGTCCATGTCCCCATCTCGGATCGCGGGGCGGTACGAACTCCAGGAGCAACTCGGCGAAGGCGGCATGGGTGTCGTCTGGCGTGCGCTTGACGTCAAGACTGGCAGCCACGTCGCGATCAAGCTGATGAAGGATATCTCCGATCCTGTCGCCGTCGAGCTATTCACCAAGGAGTGGAAGGCGCTCGCTGAGATCTCGCACCCTAACATCGTAGAAGTACGCGATGTGGATGCGATTGATGAAAACCGTCAGAAGAAGCCGTTCTTCGTCATGCCTTTACTGCGCGGTTCGACCCTTGCTGACTTGATCGCCGATGCCAGTGCCCGCCTCACCCTGGAACGCATCGTAGAAATCAC
Organism: uncultured Acidobacteriaceae bacterium; assembly: GCA_963710885.1. Classification (GTDB taxonomy): domain Bacteria; phylum Acidobacteriota; class Terriglobia; order Terriglobales; family Acidobacteriaceae; genus Sulfotelmatobacter. The sequence continues at coordinate 74,329 of CAVQCF010000041.1, read as the reverse complement.
GTCGCATGTGTGTCGTGGCTTACAAGCTGCACACCAGCGCGGGCTGGTCCACCGCGATCTCAAGCCAAGCAACATCTTCGTGATGGACGACGACACGGCCAAGATCATCGATTTCGGCGTCGTGCATCTGGCCGGATCGAAGTCAGTGACGGGACAGAAGGGCACCTTCCAGTACATGTCTCCAGAACAAGCCCAACTCCGGCCTATCACGCCGGCGGCGGACCTGTTTTCCTTGGGCGTGATCCTTTATGAGGCGCTGACGCTACGCAAGCCGTTCGCCCGTAAGACTGCCGAGGAAACCATGGAGGCGGTCATTAAATGCATTCCGCCGCCAGTCTCGGAGATCAATCCGAGTATCAACCAGTCTGTGAGCAAGGTGGTGCATAAGTGCCTTGCCAAACAGCCGATCCACCGCTTTACGAGCGCTCGGGAGCTCGCCGAAACCCTACAGAGAGCCGCGCGTAATGAGATCGTATTCGATTCCGCCAAGATCGAGCCGCGGATTGAACGCGCCAAGGCCGCTTTCAAGAGCGGCGACTATGTCTTCGCCTCCGAGATTTTGGAGCAGCTCGAGGCCGAGGGCAATCTAGACCCGCGCATCACCGTGCTGCGCATGCAGATTGACCTTGCAGCAAAGCAGAACAAGATCCGCTCGCTGCTAGAGAGCGCGCGGGCGCGCATGGAGCAGGAAGAGATTCCTCTTGCGCTCGACAAGATCCGCGAAGTCCTTGAACTTGATCCGCAGAACTCCGGCGCCATGGCCATGCGCGGAGCCATGGAGAAGCAGCGCAATGAAAACCAGATCGCCAAGTGGCTCGAATTGGCGCAGACTCACCTCGGCAACCGCGACTTCAGTTCCGCGCGGAACGCGGCGCAGGAGGTACTGGCGATCCGCCGCGCCGACCGCCGGGCATTGGACCTCCTCGAACAAATAGAGTCCACCGAGGCCGACGCGAAGAGAATCCGCGATCAGAAGGAGCAGCTATACAGTTCGGCTTTACGGGCATATCAGGATGGCGAAATCGAATCAGCGCTGGGCAAGCTGGAGCGCCTGTTCTCGGTCGCCCGCGCCAATCCCAGTGCCGCGATTCCGGAGCGTGATGCCGTCTACCAGAGCTTCTTCAAGGAAGTTCGCTCCGAGCGCGACACTATTCACAGCGCGCTTGAGGATGCACAGCGACAATTCAGCGAGAAGAATTTCGCAGGTGCCCTCGCGGTTTGCCGAGGACTGTTGGCAAAGTATCCCAATGATGGCACGTTTCAGGCGCTAAAGATCCGCATTGAAGATGCCGAGAGGCAAGAGCTATCGTCGTATATCGCGGAAGTCTCCAAGCGTCTCGAAGCGGAGCCTGATCTCGACCGGCGCGTCAACGTTGCGCGCGAGGCCAGCGAGAGGTATCCCAATGAAACGCAGTTCGCCCAGCAACTCAAGCTCATTCGCGAGCGACGCGATCTGGTGAACTCTATCGTCGCCAAAGCCCACCAGTACGAAGAGCGTGGCCAATATGCCGAGGCGATCAGCCAGTGGGAAATATTGCGCAAGATTCATCCTCAGTATCCCGGAATCGCGTTTGAACTTGAGCAGTGCAAGAAGCAGCGCGACCGCCAGCAACGCGAGGAAGAGCATTCCCGCCTGATCGAAGAAATCGAAGGATTGATGGAAAGCCGCGCTTATGCCAAGGCAATGGAATGTGCAGACGCTGGCCTTCTTGAATTTCCTGGTGACGCAGAGCTATCGGGAATGCGAACCCTTGCGGCGCAAGGCTTGGAGCGCACGAAGGAGTCCCGCCGCCTGTTTGAGGAGGGTCAACAAGCTCTGGCGGAGAAAGATCTGGTTCGCGCCACGGAATTGCTGCGGAGCAGCCTGAATCTGGACCCGCGTGGTCCGGGACTGCGCGATGCAGTAGTCAATGTTCTGGCAGAGCGTGGACGATCGCTGGTCGACCAGGACTGGCGAGAAGCCGAACCCTTGTGTCAGGAAGCCAGCGAGCTGGATGCCAATCATCCAGCGGTCCGATCGCTCCGCTCGGCCATCACAGAAGCCAAGCGGCAAACGCAGGTCGGCCAGTGTCTCGCCGAGTGCCGCGCGCTGGTGGCGGCGGGTGCAGTGCGAGACGCAGTTGCGCGTATTCGGGCCGCACGGGCCGAGTATCCCAAGGACCTTCGCCTGGAGCAGTACGAGGCGACCTTGCAGAAAGATGTGAATGAAGCGCGCCGCAAGGAGGAAAGAGGCAGAGACCGCGCGGCGCTTGGTGAAAGCCACCGTCTCGCGGAACAAAACCCTGATCGCGCCAACCTGAGGGCAGTGCTCGAGAGATCCTATGCGATCCGAGCGAAGCATCCAGATGATCCCGAGATTGGTGGGACCGTAGCCGAGATCGAGTTGAGTGTAAAGCGCGTCGCGAGAGTCCAAGACCTGAGCGAACTCTTGAACGTGCCGACAGTCCTCAACGCTACCGACGGACGGGCGGTTGTGGTCTCTAAGTCCGGTTCTGGACAAGCTGGAGCGCGTCCGACGGAGAAGAAGGGGCCGCAACTCGTCGACAAGGGCGGTGAGAAGACTAAGTTGTTTGAGTGGTCAGAGCGCGAGAACAAGTTTCAGCCCTGGTTACGCGAACTGCAGAACTACGCTGAACGAGCGGGTGCCGCTACTAAAGCGGCAGGAAAGACGGCTGTGGGTTTGGTTCGCCCTGCAGGCAAATGGTCCCCAGTACGGCTGGGCACGGCGGCAGGAATTATGGTTGTTCTGGCAGTGAGTTCGTATTTTATCTTCCGAACTCCCATAAGAAATACCGATGAGCATCCAAGACCGCTGGTAACGCCCATTTCTATCACCACAGATCCGCCGGACTGCGCCATCACGAGCAACGGCCAAAAGATCACGAATGGGACTGCGCCGAGCGGCACGGCAATCGAAGTCAGTCGTCTGGGATACAAGACCAGACAAGTACAGCTCATGAGCGAGAATGACGGAAAAGTCGTGCTTGAGGCTGAGCCCGTTCGGTTGTCGGTTCTGACATCGGGAACGGCTGGAACCGTTGAGCTTGATGGACGAAAGATAGAGGACCTCACCGACGGTGTTCTGGATGAATACGACCTCCCGGCAGACAGCAATGCGCACACTCTTACTGTTGAGGCGCCAGGCAGGACTCCGTTCACAGTCCAATTGCAGGCGCAGGCTGGCACCCAGCCGCGAGTAACGTCACTCAACGCAGCTGAGCTTCTGGTCATCGCCAGTCTGGGAGGACACGCCACTATATACGGCGGAAACCAGATCAAGAGCGCTCGTCTCGGCGATCAGAACATCGCCGTCACTCCCGCCGGAACGGATATACCGATCGATGAACAGAACCGTGAACTTGTTGTCGACAATGGAGGCGGTCAGAGCAAGATTTCGATCGAGATCTCGAACGCTCCCGCTCTCACGGTACAGTCGGTAAACGCTGACGGTGAGGCTCGTATCACGACAAACGCTGAGCAAGCAACCTTGACCGTAAACGGAGAGGTGGTACGGCCTGGGAAGCACGGTTGGACGGTAAAGAGATCGCCCGGCGCGTACGCGTTTGAAATGACGGCGCCGGGATTTGAACCTCAAAAATGGACCATGAGCCTGCAGCGAGGGCAAAGGGTACCCAAGGAGGTACAACTCACCAACGTGGCGAGTCGCTCTACCACGGCGGACCTTGTGATCACCAACGCGACTCCGGGCGCGGCGGTTGAGTTGGATGGGAGGCCAGCGGGAAACGTTGGTGCGAATGGCAACCTGACCCTTCAAGGTGTGCTTCCAGCGGGCAGGCACATGGTAGTCCTCGCGAAACCTGGTTTCGAAACCTGGAGCGATCAATTTCCGGTTACGCCGCCGAATGATGTAAAGATCTCCGATGTGAGGCTGAATCTCTCGACGACAACACTAGCATTCAAGACCGATGTAAGGAACGTCACCATAACAGTGAAGTTTCGCAGGGAAGGTGAGCAGCAATTTAGCGCAACGACTGCGTCGGAGAGAGTCAGCTTACCACCTGGTAAGTACCACCTCGTCGCCACCGCGACGGGGTACAAGGAATTTCAGACCGACGTAGATCTATCGAAGGAAAGCCTCCCAGTCGAACTAGCTCTGGCGGCCGATCCTCTTTACCAGTTTCAACAGCCCGATCAGGTCAGCCAAGAAGGTGCCTGGTTTCAGGCGAAGAACCCAGGAGCGTTTGTTCAATTAAAGCCGGGCAATTTGCGCGTGGCCTTGATATTCGCTGAGCCCGGGAAGAAAACGATGTTTTGGGATAAGAAGAAGGTCGAATGGGTTGTCGAATTGCCCCAACAGCTTGCGCAAGTACGCTATCTCCTCGAGGGGCACAAGCTCACGCGCAAGTTGGTGGTTGGCCAGACCGCGTCTAACCAGGTAACTCCGACGGTCGATGCTCAGTCCGCTGACCGAAAGGAGTTGATCTCATTGCATGTCCGAGTCAATGGACAAAACATTCAGATCGCAAACGATAGAGGAGTCATTCTCGACAACTTCACGACTCCAGGGCTCGACTTCTCAAAGGGTGGGATCGCAATTCGATCCGATTCCCGCTTTGTCGTCAGAAGTGAATAAGAATGAGTGCAGCGACAATACGGCCGATCTCCCAGTGAGCCGACGCCAGCTACGAAGCCAACGCCGAAGCTCGAGCGCTCGGCCTTGCTCTATCAGGCATTCTGACGGCGGTGGTGGCGGGTACAACCGGGCATCAGCAGATGCAGGACCCTGAAGGCCTCCGCACGCGCATGAAGCAGGCGCTGCGGAAGATTGCCTCCGGGGCAGCACGGAAAGGTTATTCGGCGGAGGATGTCAGGAAACAAACTTTGCCGTAGTGGCATTCCTAGAGACGAGACTGCATTAACTGCCGACCCCAACGCTACCGAGTGGGTGCGCAAGAATTTGAGCGAGGCACTGTTCGGACAGAGTTCCGCCGGCGAAGGGTTTTTCAAGCGTTTGGAAACGTTGCGCGCGAACCACGACTCGCCTAGTTCCTCCCCGAGTTTCTGTAGATAGAAGTGAAAGTAGAAATAGACGCAGACCAAAAGCAGCGGCGACACAATGTCAACGCCGAAAATTGGGATACTGGTTTGGATGATGGGTAGCGGTGAGGAAGCGCGATTGCTGAGCAGATTGACATCCTTGGTGGTTGCAATTGTCAACCAGCAGTAAAGACACGCAGCCAATACTGCGAAGAAAAGCTTGCGAGCGCTTTCGGAAATATTTCTGAAATTTTCCAAGGCTTCATAAAGGTTCTTGAGCTCTTCTGGCAGCTTGGGCCGGTCAGGTTGGCACCGGCAAGTTGTCGGATCGCAATCCACCTTTGGCGTCGCTTAGGTTGGTACCTTGCAGCATACCCCACCCATCTTAGCGGGATCTACTACAGAGCTAAACCGGGCAAGAGGCTTCAAACGCCGGCTCCTTGCCCCATACGCCCGCCTCCGCTCAAACCGGAGATGGAGCAAAAAAATTGTCGCATGCGCAGGTGAACGAAAGCAGGGGGCAGGTAGGAGGGCGCACATTCGACGATCTGTTCAAAGGCGGATGACACGCTGATGGGAAACGGTCACGGTTGCACGGAAGTCGCGGCCCTCCTGTTCTTGCGGAGTTACCCTGGTGACATTTCCAATGATGATCACCCACGTATATTATTCCGGTGCGAACTACTATTTGCCGAAAGCAGGTCCTGTATTGCGTACTCAGGCGGCTTTGAAACAAACGACATTGGTGTTGTTGCTCATTGGACTAACTGACGTAGGGATAGCCCTCACTTGTCCTCAAGGAAGGCTCATTCATCGGGTCACTGAGCCGCGGCAATCAAGGGCACTGCGCTTTGAGGTGATTGCGACTTCAGACTCAGACGTCACAGCAGCTCCCGGTCCCACCGTCCTTGGAGGTCCGGCAACATTCGTGCATGGATCGGTTGCTCCAACACCACAATTCCCGACGCTAGAGCCTGTCGGTCCAACTCCGGAACTCAGAACATCTGTCAAGGACCAGAGGCAATCAGAAGAAACGAAGCTGGGTGCCGACGGACGTTCGTTGAACCACCAGGACACACAGATCAAAGAGGCTTACGCTCTCATGAATCAACTGAGACAAGGCATTGCGGAACTCGAACCTGTCCAAGACCTCTCGTTAGCAAGGCTGGCGATCGAGCGTGCGAAATCTTCCTGGCTCAACATGCGCCGGATCTACTGCAGCGGCGTCCACGACGGGAAGTACATCGACCTTGAAGGCCTGGAACAATCCTGTTCGCAAGCAGATCTGAATCGCCAGTAACTGCATTCTTGATGTTTCCTCCCGAAGTCCGTAGAATTGCTCGAATTCAACGAAATCCTCGACCTGAAGTGCCATCCACGAAGGAATCAATCAAGTGAAGCGCCCCGTTTGCGGAGGCCATTCTCAAAACCCGACAATCCACGTTACTGCGTTACTGCGGGGGCCCGACCGTACCTGTTCCGCTCGTGATCGTCGTGCCCTGGCCGTGCCCTCGGGTCGCTACTACCGTGCCTACGACGACACCGGCGGTTGCGATCGCACCGATTATGCCCCACTTGAAGGCTGCGCTGTGTCCGGTTGTGGCTGCTGCAGATGATGGGCCGACGTTGGATTGGCGAATTTGGGCCTTCGCGATCCTACCTTCGAAATTAGCAGTAACTTGGATTCGGAACTCGCCGAGTTCCGAGTTCGGTTTAAAGCCACGGGCAGCCACGCGACCAGCGTTGTCGCTCAATGCAGTAAACGTGCGTGAACCGTTTATGAACGTACCGCTGGGACCGTATTCAGGAAGTGCGAAAGTGACCAAAACACCCGCGACGGGCTTATGGTTTTCGTCTCGCACTTCCACAATTGGCTCGCGGGCGGTGCGCTGTTTGACATTGTTGAGAGCCCCCTCCCCGTCGAGGATCACGATCTGGAGAGTTTGTGGCACTGCCTCGGACTGTCCGAAGGCGAATGTAACGGGTGTGCCGAGAATCGTTACGCACATCCCTAGTGTTATGACGTTACGAAATATGCCAGACGTAATCATCGTGCCCTCCTCGAATACTCTCTCACTGCGACGGTGCAGGATTGGAAGTACCCTGCGAGTTTGTGAGCGTAACCGTGACTGTCGCGATATCTGTACTATCGCCGCTCGTGGTGAAGGGCTGGGTGTACAGGAAAGCGCTGCCGAATTGGTCCGAAGCTCCGTTCTGATACCACGTGGAAAACAGCTGTTCGCCCGGCATGGTTAGGTCGGTTGTCTTCAATGTACGTCCTGGCGCGGGCTGGAAGTGAAATTCAGCCTGGGTCACTTCGCGAGTGTTGGAATAACCCATGATCGCTACCTGAAAATCAGAGCCGGAGCGCGTCAACACCACACTGTTGATGTTAGGAACAGATGGATTAATCACAATCACGACCGGCGTCAGCGAGGATGGTGTTACGTCAACTACTCCCGCCGTAATACGCGCGCTCACAGTAATAGTGCCCGCCACCGTGCCAGTCTGTAGCGGGAGACTTATATTGACAATGCTGTTCGCTGGGATCGATTGGGAATAGGTGCGTCCGCCGCTTGCAAATTGTATGTTCGGGTCGTCTATGCTAATAGATATGCTGGAAGCAAATGTCAGCGTGAAGCTAACAACAGCATCCAGCGGATAAGGTTGAGCCGAAAACGAGAGAGTTGGCTGTTCTGCTGATGTGCCGCTCGGAGGACCTTGAAACGTTACTACTGGTGAGACTGGTGTTGAAGTCACGGTGATTACGACAGAAGCCGAGCCAGATAGGTAATTCTTTGTATCCGTCGGGGTAAACGTAACCGTGAGAGTTTGCTTGTAGGGCGGGGTTGTTGCAGCCAGCACAGTTCCGGCTGGCGGAGAGTACATGAAAGTGCCGGGCACGTTCGCGGTGGCGTTCAATTGGGCAGACCCGAGCACCGTTCCATATGGGACGGTGGCGGCTGGCGTCCAGACCAGCGTGGGAAGAGCCTGCGCGACGGAAATCGCTACCGGGCTAGAGCTGCTGGCTGAGTAATCGATATCTCCTGCAAAACTGGCCGTAACCTGATTCGTTCCTGCCGGCAGAATGACCTGCGTGAGCGTAGCTTGGGCCGAACCTGAGTTGTACAGGATCGAAGTTCCGTTGGAGTTACCAACAGCAACGTCGATATAGCCGTCTTGATTGAAATCAGCTGCGACCGGAAAAAGGCTTTCTTGCGTATCTATTGTAAGAGGCGTTTGCCATGACCCACCCCCACCATTAAGGAGCAGCGATGCTTGCCCGCTTCCTTCGCTCGTGGTGAAGATATCCAATGCACGATCGTTGTTGAAGTCACTCAAAATCACACTTGGATCGCCGCAAGATCCCTGAGTGAATTGAGCAAGAGGGTTGGTGTTCAGAGTAAACCCCCCCTTTCCGTCTCCCAGAAGGACACGGAACCACTCGGATGAGGGGCTCAATCCACACTGGTCTACAGAGTCTCCCTCACCAAGGACGACGTCGGAATTCCCATCTCCATTAACATCTCCCACCGCAATGCTCGTGATCGATTGAATGGAGCCTTGGGGCAAGCTGTTATCTGCGATTGGCAGGGCGATCGTAACGGCGGGACCCGTACCTCCTCTGCCGTCTCCGAGATGCCCATTGCCATCACCTTCGTACAGAAGAAGATACATACCACTACTGAGAAACCCAAGGTCCGCATCAAAATAGCCGAGATCCACGACGGCGAGAAGGTCCGTGTGACCACTTTGCGTGAACCGTCCTGTCGCGACGAGAGACGGAAAAAAAGAATAGGTAATCCCATCGATGACTACATCAGGCGGGAGCATCACGGGTGAAATGTTCCAGGTCAATACTTGTTTACTGCTGTTGTAGGTCGAAAGCAGGACGTTCACTGAGGCTGGCACTCTGGTACTGACCACCAAGTCATCTGTTCCAGAGCCATCGAAGTCCGCACTAGCAAACCAGACCTGGCATCCTTCGCCGCAGAAACTCGGCGTTTCTACCGGAGAAAGTCCGGTACCTGCATTCAAGAGCACTATTGTGTTTGAGGACCGGTCAGCTCCAGCGAGGTCCGGACGTCCATCGCCATTGAAATCTCCCAACACAAGGGAGGACAGCGGGCTTGTTGGATATGTCAAGAGCGTGGAGCTTAAATCAGGGCCCTGCAGGATTGATATCCCATTAAACCCTGAAACGGCAAGGTCCGGCACCTTGTCACCGTTGAAATCAGCAGCGACGAGACCTAGAGTTCCCCGATCAGTAGACTCTGAGCGACTAGATTCTGTGTATTCGGCACAAGAGAGAGCACGCCGCTGCCGATTGCACTTCCGTTACTGGAGAAAGAAATATTTCCGGTGGGCACACCGTGGCCGCTGGGAATGCCACGGGTGTTGGTGGGGGTTACGGTCGAAGTGAGCGTAACAGTTCCCGGATAAGTCAACGAAGTGGGATCAGCACTAAGAGACGTGGTCGTTGCACTTGTCTGAGCATTAGCAAGACCGTGGGTCACCGACAAAACTAGCAATAGAATAGAGATCCCGGAGCAAGGTTGAGGATGAAACATACTAGGGAACCTCTGAGCAACCATCAATTTTGAAGGCGGCAGGAATTTCAGAACTGCACAGGCCAGGAATTTCCCTGTATTGCTTGCGACCTTACCGGAACCCGCTATTTACGCGAGGTCCAGAGACACTACGCCCTCGCCACTGCCAGCCGTCTGCGGTGCAGATACAGGTTCACCAACGCGAAGCTGGCGCACAGTCGATGATGGTTCTTCTCAATCCCGCGGTATCTCACCTTCTCGAAGCCGAAGATGCGCTTCAGAATCCGGAACGGATGTTCCACCTTCGCTCTCACTCTGGCCTTCACCCGGTTCTTGGCCTTTTGTAACTCGTCCACAAAGTTCTTGTATCTGCACTCTCCGGCTGGTCATATCTTGCGCTCGCGGAGCCGCCTGCCGGATGGCTTCTCCCTGTCCCTGATATCCACCGTCGCCCCACACCTTGCGCTCTTCCCCGTGCAGCAGATCCGGCAGCATGTGCTTGTCCGCTACCGAAGCCGCCGACGTGCACACCGAATGCACATGGCCTTGCTTGGAGTCCACTCCGATGTGCGCCTTCAGCCCGAAGTACCACTGCTTGCCCTTGCGCGTCTGATGCATTTCCGGATCGCGCTCTCCGCTCCGGTTCTTGGTCGACGAGGGCGCATGAATAATGGTCGCGTCCACAATCGTCCCCGTGGTGATGCGGATGCCCCGGCTTTCCAGATACTGGTTCACCGCGTTCAGCATCGCCCCGCCCAGTTCGTGCTTCTCCAGCAGGTGACGGAACCCGAGGATGGTGCTCTCGTCCGGCACCGGCGCACGCCCCAGATCGATTCCCACAAAGTGCCGCAGCACCGGCGATTCATACAGCGCATCCTCCGCCCCCGGATCGCTCAGGTTGAACCACTGCTGCAGAAAATACACCCGCAACATGATGCTCAGTCCTACCGGAGGCCGCCCGTTCTCTCCCTTCGGATAGTGCGGTTCCACCAACCCCTGTAACTCGCCCCACGGCACCACCTGCTCCATCTCCTCGAGAAACCGCTCCCGCTTCGTCTTCCGCCCGTACTTCTCGAACCCCGTCTGCGCCGCCAGAGTTTGCTGTCGCACTCGCCTTTTCACCTCGACTTACACCGTATCCGCTCAGCCTGTGGATCGGAGAGTTCTTCAGAGGTTCCCTAGGCTCATTTCCCTTCGCCAATGGCCGGTACGAAGACCGCACGTGGCGTCGGGGTATCGCCTTCATACAGCCACGTCGGTCCTGTCCCCTGGGCAGTGATCTGAAAAGTCGCATTTCCAGACAAAGCTACCAACATTGTCGGTGTGCAAAAGCACTTCGACGTTTGGATGGGCTGCTGCCGCATTAGATCGATGCGCAACAGAATACCTCCCTGGTTTGCGACGATCGCCCAGTGTCCGTCGAAGGAGCCGGCCACTCCGAGGGGGTTCCGCACACCATCTGTGCTTCCGGCGATCTTCAGTAGACGAGGGTCCGAGGATACGTTCTGCACCCACCAGACAGTGTTTTGTCCCGCGTCTCCAATTATGGCGCCATCAGTTGGACCAATAAATCGAATGTCAGCGATCCGACCTACGGTACCGATCTTGGAGACGACTCCGGCAGATACTGAAGCCAAGCTGACTGCTCCCGACGACTGGGTTATCGCCAACAGGAGCGAACCATTGTCACTAACAGCGACATTTGCGACGGTGCCTTGCACAGATGGAGATATTTCCTGAGCCATAGGTGAGCTAGGGAGATGAGTAAGCAGGATTATTTGCGGTTTATCGTCGGCGAATATTGCAGCAGCACTTCCGCCAGGACTGATGACAAGTTTCTGTCGCGTGGATAAGGCCGTCACTAGCAGCTTAGGCACACCTCCCGGTATGAGGCTGAGGTAGATATCTCCTAGTTTTGCCGTCAGCAGCGCGTAGCCACTGCGAGAAGACACAATTCCCTGCGCGTACCCGAGAGAGCGAAATTCGATCGGACCAAGGGATGCTCCGCCCGGAATGCCTTGGATGGAACGTAGTCCCTGGGACGACGAGTCCCAGCTATAGCCAAGGATGACACCGTTTAACCGAGTAGCAATGGGAGCGTTGTTCGAGATTCCGCTCACCGAACCCGGTGGCGCTGTACCGCAACCAATCATGATCGACAAGGTTCCCAGAAGGTAGCCTAAGAACACCACGGAATCGCGCGTACACAAAACGCGATGAGCCATCGGGAAGCCTCATTTCGGGGAAGTGTTGTTTACGCGGGGTCCTGCTAGTGAGGGCCTTCGTAAGATGCATATACTCCAGCGCAATCTGATTGTCAAGCCAAACGTTTCAATCCAAACGTTTCAATCTGTGTCGGTAGCACATGATATCTCCGGTTGAGATAGCACATGGAATGTACGCTTTGCGGGCGGTGATGGATAAGAGACCATTTGGAGCATGGAACCTTATCCGAGGGCCGCGATGGAGCGGGCGATGAAAATTCAAGAAGTGATTTTGCGGGCGATGGCGAAGAAGATCACGTGGTGGCAAGCGGCGGAGATTGTTGGGCTTTCGGACCGCAGCATGCGGCGCTGGCGGAGCGCTACGAGGAGCACGGATACGACGGGCTGCTGGACCGGCGGCGGGGGAAGCCGAGCCCGAAATGCGTTCCCCTGGCGCAGGCGGAGGAAGTGCTGCGGTTATATCGGGAAAAGTATGCGGACCTGAACGTGCGGCACTTTCACGAGAAGCTGCGGGAAGCGCACGGCATCAAGCTGAGTTACACGTGGGTGAAGCTGAGCGCTGCAAGGGGCGGGGCTGGTGGCGAAGGGACGCAAGCGCGGGGTGCATCGCAAGCGGCGAGCGCGGCGGCCGTTGCCGGGGATGCTGTTGCACCTGGATGGTAGCCGGCACCAGTGGTTTCAGGACGAGCGCTGGTATGACCTGATCGAGATGCTGGACGACGCCACCAGCGAGACCTACTACGCGCAGTTGGTGGAGGAGGAATCGACGCGCACGGTGATGGCGGGATTGCGGGAGGTGATCGAGCGCAAGGGGTGATTCTGCGCGCTCTACAGCGATCGGGCCAGCCACTTTTTTCAGACGCCGGCGGCGGGGGGGCCGGTGAGCCGTGAACGCCTGACGCCAGGTGGGGCGGGCGTTGCAGGAGTTGGGCATCCAGATGATTCCGGCCTACTCGCCGCAGGCGCGGGGGCGCAGCGAGCGGAGCTTTGGGACCTGGCAAGGGCGGCTTGCCGCAGGAGTTGCGGCTTAGCGCCAGATCACCGGGCGCTGGACGAAGCGAACCGGTTTCTGCGGGAACGCTACATGGGCGAGATCAACCGCCGTTTTCAGGTGGCGCCCAGGTAGCGGGGGAATCCTTTTGTGCCCTGCCGGAGTCGCGATTGAGCGGGTGCGCTAACGGGTGACGTTGGCGGGTTGCCAGGTAGTGGTGCATCAACACCTGAATGGAACCTTGAGTCTCAGCTACGGACCGCATTGCCTAGGTCGCTATGACGGCGGCGGAGCACCCTTGCCGGCCAAAGCCTCAACAAAGCTGAGCAGGGGCAACGTCCCCCCTTCCCCTGCAACCCCATCCCCAAAATCAACCCAATCCAATCGGCGAGGGCATAACTTTGAAACCGGACCTTTCACTTGCTACAAAAACCGGTCGTTTTAACTTGCTACCGACAGTCCAAACGTTTCAAAATACGCCTCACTTGTAAGCTTTTTGTATAGAAAATTATAGAAAATTTCTAGAGCCTCCTTCGACCTACTTACGTTGTACTCACACCAGATGCCTGTGCGGTGCACACGGAGTAATCGCAAGCTCTGTGAATGCTCAAAATGGCTGTTTGACATACAATATCGCTGGCCATGGACCGATTCGAACAACGAAGACGAGCGCTACAAGAGGCGATCGGGGACCGCGTAGCTGTCCTATGCTGTATTGGAGGTGGCGGCATGGCGCAGGTGTTTCTCGGGCGCCATAAGTCGCACGGTGGACTGTGCGCGATCAAGGTGCTTTCCGAATCTTTATCAGAAGACGCGACTGTCATCGAAAGGTTCAAACTCGAGGCGCAGACCGCAGCGGTCCTCTCCGGACATCCCAACATAGTTCCCATCTTCGATGTCAACGAAGGCCAAGGACTTTATTACATCGTGATGCAGTACGTCATCGGAGAAGACTTGAGCTCTCTTCTGAAGCGCACGGGTTGTCTTTCACCTGGGGAGGCGATGAACGTCGCGGCACAAGTGGCAGAGGCCCTTAATTCCGCTGCTGCGCATGGAATCGTCCATAGAGATCTTAAGCCCGCTAATATTCGGCTGGACCGTTACGGCCGCTTTATCGTCCTCGACTTTGGAATCGCCAAGGCTGCGACATTGATGAATGGCTTGACCCGCACGGGGGAGAGCATGGGTACGCTTTACTATATGCCTCCTGAGCAAATACTGGGACTTCCGTGCGATTCTCGTAGCGATTTGTATTCACTTGGCTGTGTGCTTTTCGAAATCATGACCGGCCGTCGTCCATTTCAACAGTGTGAGAACTCCGAACATGAGGTGCGCAACGCTCACCTTGGGGCTCCTATTCCGTCCATTCTTAATTGCGACCCGACGCTTCCCAAGAAGTTTGCGGACGTAGTATCCATGCTGATGCAGAAAAACCCAGAAGATCGATATCAAAGCGCGACAGAATTGCTCCGTGACCTGCATGCCGCTGGGGTATCTTCAGGTCCGGGCGAGCTTCGTCCCGTTCCTGATATTCCCAGCGGGATCTCGATCTCTGTGGTTTCACCAAACGTCGAACCTACAACCCCGCTCCCAAGGGCCGAAATGCCCAACCAAGGAAGAGCCGATACAGCGCGCACAACCTTTTCCGTCTTGCGCTCAGATTCTCACCTTTCTGCAGATTCCGTTCCACCCTCGTCGTCCGCCGTTTTCCCCCACCCTGCCTCGGACGGGAAGCCTCGGAGAAAATTATGGTTTGTTGCCGGCACGCCCGCGCTTGCTGTTCTGCTGCTGGGGATCGCTGTGCTGATTTGGTCACTCGCCGCTAAAAATCCGCCTAGGATAATAGAAGACCCCAGCGGACGAATGGTGCTTGTCCCGGCAGGGGCATTTGTGTTCGGCGACAATGGTCCCGATTCACCCAATCGGAGGCAGGTGCTAGGTCTGCCAGAGTACTACATAGATGAGACAGAAGTATCGAATACCGAATACAAGCGTTTCTGCGATGCGACGGATCACCCATACCCTCGATCAGAGAATTTTTCCACGCACCCAGAATTTCCTGTAAGCGATGTAAGCCTGGAAGATGCACGATCGTACGCGAGGTGGACGGGGAAGCGGCTCCCCAGTGAGCAAGAATGGGAAAAGGCAGCAAGGGGAACGGACGGAAGAATTTATCCATGGGGCGACGATCCATGGATTGTTGGAATCCCCTCACAGTTGCAATCAGTCGAGTATGGCCTCGAACGCGAAAGTCCTTTCGGGGCACGGAACATGGCAGGCAACGTCTACGAGTGGACCGAGTCCATGTTCCCTTCTACCGAACAAGAGTATAGTGATATGCAGCAAGTTCTTGGAACGAAGTCGTTCTCAAGAGAATGGCATGTCATCAAAGGCGGAAGCTTCTCGCCGCATGGAGATATTTTCTTCCGGACGTACATGCGACGAGGCTGGCCATCCGACCAGACTTCCCCATTTATCGGATTTCGCTGCGTTCGAACGGCGAAATCAGGGACGGCCATTTCGGTTGTGAGAGGATGGTTTCAGCCGTGAGCGGATGTGTTCTTTTCTTGGTCTGTGTCCTGATCTCTGCATCGGCCACGCCACAGGACAAAGCAGACCTCAATGCTAGGGACGCGTTCTGGTCGGCGTCGGATTTGGTAACCGTTCAGCCTAACACGGCGAATGCCACAAAGACTGACGCGTCTTCTCCGAATCCGTTAGTTGACAAACTCGACAGCAAAAAGGCCGCCAACAGGGTAGCTGTGTCACCGCACGGCAAAGGCTCGACACCAGCTCGGGGTAAAACGAAGTTGGACCCAGAGAAGGTATCAGCTTTGGGCTACGGTCCACAACCGCAGATCCTCGAAAAACAAGTGTTTGGAATTCGCTACACGATGCTGAAGAGCGATTCTTCCGGATCCTATTCGGAAGTCCTCCCATCCGGAGTATTTCATTCTGGCGATCGCATTCGACTCAGCGTTATGTCGAACCAGTCTGGGTACCTGTACATCATCGAGCAAGGCACGAGCGGTGACTGGAAACCGTTGTTTCCGAGCTCCGGCGCACCAGACGACTCGAATCGAGTCGAACCCGGGCGTCTCTATCAGTTTCCGACAAGGACCGATTTAAGCTTTCAATTCGACCAGCGACCTGGTACCGAACACCTTTTCTTGCTACTTACGAGGACACCAACTTCCAAGAATTTTGCGGAGTTGGTCGCGAAGCTCCAAGCCCCGCACAGGCCGGAAGAAACGACACAATCGAGCGACAGTGCGACTGTTTACGCCAAGGACGAGGTTGACGAAGCCGAGCTGCGGGATCTACTAAGGGGGCGTGACCTGGTGATGACTACTGTCGGCGATGCACCCGAACAACCCACGACGGAGAAGGCCGTTTATATCGTAAACCGGGCATCTTCGGCGAAATCGAGTGCAATGATAGTCGCCGAGCTCGCTCTCAAACACGAGTAGGTGGGCCGCGGGAAAGCGTGACAATGTGACTCAAGTGTTTCGATTCCTCTGCGCTTCCCTGATTTGCTCGGCGATCGGCGTTTCCACCCCTGCAGCTGGCGAGCAAAAGCCTCGAAGTTCCCTTAGCCGAACTCTCCACCTTGTGCTTGAAAAGCGAAACGGGTCGGCGGTTGAAGTCATGTCCCAGAAACACATTTTTCATGAAGGCGATATGGTCCGCCTTAGAATTCGCCCTGAAGCAGACGGTCATTTGTACGTGTTGAACCGTAGTTCATCGGGCACCTTAGTGGTGCTTTTTCCCGATCGTGATGCAATGGATGACCACATTAAGCGGAACCACGATTACGCGCTTCCGTCAGCAAAAGATGGCTGGTTCCGGATCGTCGGTCCTCCCGGTTACGAAATCCTCTACTTTCTTGTTTCGAGCGAGTCGACGACTGAGCAACCCACATCCTCAGTGGTTCAACCAGTGACGCCGAGCTTCCCGTACCCGGCGTCCGATGGAACAGTTCCGCGATGTGACGACGATCTCTGGCGGAGCCGGGGGGGTTGCATTGATATTAGTGCCGGGGTGCGGCCGCTCAACAAAGACGAATCTGTGCCCGACCCGCTAAGTGCAGTTTCCAATGGCGCGTCGCGGGACATTACAGTCAACACGGTCCAAGGCGACACCGCGGTTTCACCGGCCGCAACCGGGCGCACAGCCGTCGTATATGAATTCAGGATAGCTCACCGTTAGCCGGATGGAGTGAGAGATGCGAGTCATTAACTTCCTCGTCCTAACCAGTGCAATCTCCTTCATTGCCTCGACCCAAGTCATGCAGGCATGGCCGCAGTCGTCCTCTGATCAGAATCGAGATGTCTCGATCGTGACGGATCGACCTTCGCAGTTGGTTGCCCCTGTTATCCCGCGCAGCTACGCGCTCGTTGTAGGTGTAGCACATTACCTAAACTTACCTGCAAGAGCTCAGCTACAATTTGCCGATCGCGATGCAGAGTCGATCTACACGACCCTTATCAGTGCAGAGGGAGGGCAGTTTCCTCCGGAGAATGTCCACCGTCTGATTAACGAAAAGGCTACATTACAAAGTCTGCGCTATGAGTTGGAAGAATGGCTTCCGTCGGTGACCAAACCAGACGATCGCGTGCTGATCTACTTTGCAGGTCACGGGCTTATCTCAGCCGGCAAGGCATACTTAGGGCCCTACGATCTGGATCCACTCCACATTACGGCCACCGCCTACTCCATGGAGGATCTCGGAAAGCTTGTGGGCAGTCGTATTCAAGGCAAGTGGAAGGTGTTGTTGACTGATGCTTGTCACAGCGGGGCCCTTACGCCCGAGACTGATGCAGGGCAAGTGAACCAGAGGCTTCTCGACCTGAATAAATCGATGTTCTCGCTTACGGCGAGTCGCGACCGCGAACAAAGCTTTGAGGGCCCCAAGTGGAATGGGGGGCATGGGGTTTTTACCTACTTCGTGGTCAAGGGTCTAGAAGGGGAAGCAGACAATTCGGGTGATGGCATCGTGACGGCCGACGAACTTGCCGAGTACGTCCACACTAACGTTCGGTTGGCGACCGAAATGCGCCAGAATCCTACATTTGACCGGGGCAGCTTCGACCCTAATATGGTGCTCGCTTACAATCCGGCTCAAGGTCGAGTTAGCCGCGCCACCATGCAGAAATACGGTGCGATGGTTATTGAAAGCAACATGGATGGGACCGAGGTTTGGGTGGATAGCAAGGAGGGAGGTAAGGTGGACCGGGGAAAACCTCTTCGGCTCGATGGACTTCTGCCCGGTCCGCATACTGTTAAGGGCGTCCATGCGGGATATGAGCCTGACGGACCCCGGGAAGAACAGGTATATCCAGGTCAGGATACGACAGTTTCGCTGCGCCTTTTAATTCCGCGACACCATAGCCGAGCAGCGCAAGAGCCTTTTGACCGAGGGGTTGACTATTACAATCGGGGATACGAAGTTAACTACCGCCGTGCGATAAACGAATTCCAACATGCTCTGGCGCTTGACCCGCAAGACAGCCATGCAGCGCTTTTTTTAGGACGCGCCTACAGTGGCCTTTATGACATGGAGAACGCTAGGGCCTCGATGCAGCGTGCCATCGAAATTGACCCCGACTACGATGAAGCGCGGACCAGTTATGCTGCTGTCCTCCTCGACATCGGCAACTTCGACGAGGCGGTGCGCCAGTTGGATCTTGTGACACGTCGGCAACGCGACAATGGAATGGCATGGTATCTCCTTTCCCAAGCTTATGTTCGCAAAGCCAGCTACTCGCAGGCGATCGAGGCCGCACGTCATGCCGTTCGTCTCACGCCTAGCAATGCAGAAGCGCACCTCTGGCTGGCGGAGGCGCTGCGCCTCAATTCCTCGGCTAGTGAAGCTGAGATTGAGTACAAGCAGTATCTATCCCACAGCGATTTCGACAGCAATGCGCTCGGCAAAATCAATTACTACGTTCTGGGCAGTGTGTTTGGAATGGGAACTAAGAAGCGGGCGGCTCAAGCAGATATTTGGCGGGAACAGCGAGCTCAGGCAAAACTAGGAATATGCGATTGCGAGTGGATGCAGGGTCGACTTGAGACTGCGGAGCAATTCTGCCTTGAGGCATCATCGCTTCAGGGCGATGACATGTTCACTAACTACAGGCTGGGGCTCATAGAAGCCGAACTTTACAACGCGCGTGGTTCCGTTGCTCTGCTCGAAGCGGCGCGAAAGCACTTTGGGTCCGTGGTCACAACCGATCCAGACACAGCAGAGGCGAAGCGAGCGCGTCAATATCTGGCCAATATCGATGTGGTGCTGCAGAAGCAGAAGTGACTTCAACAAGGGAAATAGCAATGGCTTGCCGCTAGCAAGCCGGGCGACGCATCTTCCGTGAGTCAACGAGGCTCTCGCGCTCCTCAGCAATCTGGCTTCTCTACGCAGCAGTCAGCAATCGACGAAATCAGCTCGGCGTTGAATCTTTGGCGAGATCTCGAGACGGAGCGCCTGATTGTGTATCGAACTTGCCGAAGTTCGAGTCAGAAGCCCGCCTACACGTTGCTCTCCAGTTTCTCATTCCGAGGCCCCGCCTTGTGCTATGCCGCAGACGGTCTCGCACTTTGAGAACGTGCGAGTTTGGGCTCGTACGCAAAAGCACCGTCCCGACCAATGCTGACTGTAATCGTTTCAAGTTTCTCACCTTCAGCCATGCGGTGCAGCAATTGGCGCGAGATCTCAGGCAACAACGTGTTAGTGAGAATGTTGTCCACATTCCTCGCACCGCTCTCGATCTCTGTGCAACGGCGGCCGACTTCCCTCACCAAGACGTTGTCGTAGTTCAGAATGACACGGTGATCCGCCAGAAGGCGGTTCTGAATCCGCTTTAGCTTGAGATGAATAATCTTGTGCAGCACTTCATCCCGAATGGGATAGTAAGGAACAATCAGCATCCTGCCCAGGAACGCCGGTTTGAACTTCTTATTCAATTCCGGCTTCAACGCTCGTACCAGACTCTCCGTGTCAGGAGTTGCCTGCCGGATCGGCACACATTGCCATGAGCGGATCCGAACAGGCGTTGGTGGTCAGAATGATGATAGTGTTCTTGAAGTCGATGTCACGGCCTTCAGCGTCCTCCATTTTGCCTTTATCAAAGACTTGGTAAAACAGCTCCAGGACGTCGGGATGCGCTTTTTCGACTTCGTCAAGCAGCACAACTGAATAAGGGCGCCGCCTAACGGCTTCGGTCAGAACTCCGCCCTCACCATACCCCACGTATCCTGGCGGTGAGCCCTTCAGACCGGAGACGGTATGGGCCTCCTGGAACTCGGACATGTTGATAGTGATAAGGTTCCGCTCTCCGCCATATAACAAATCGGATAATGCAAGGGCCGTTTCCGTTTTACCCACTCCGCTCGGCCCCACTAGCATGAAGACACCTACCGGCTTTCCAGGGTCATCAAGTCTCGCGCGTGACGTAACAATTCTCTGCACGATGCAGCCGAGCGCATGATTTTGCCCGATCACCCGAGCACCTAGAAGCTGTTCCAGATTGAGCACAGTCGTAATTTCGTCCTTTACCATTTTCCCGACTGGGATCCCGGTCCATCCGGCGATTACTTCCGCAACGATCTGCTCATCCACGCAAACTCGCATCAATGGATTTTCGCCTTGCAGAGTTTCAAGTTCACCTTCACACTTTGTAAGTTCTGTGCGCGTCTTCTCCACATCAATAAGGATTGCAGCTCCATCCTTCGGTCTTGCGGAACCCTCCAACTTAGTTGGAGTTCGCGGATGCGACCAACAAGCTTCCGCTCTTTCTCCCATTGCTCACGCAGGCTGCCCAAAGCGCGACTCGAGTGCAGTCGTCTCAGAAACGATGTGTTCCAAGCGTTCGCGATGGTCTGCGCCTACGACCGACTCTCGCTCCAAAATGCGTTTCTGAACTGCGAGGTCATCCAAGCGGCGAATCGTGTCTTCTATCGCGGGCGGCGTCGCACTCTGCCCCAGGGCGAGTCTCGCGCACGCGGTATCGAGCACGCTAACTGCTTTGTCGGGAAGCTGACGACCGGCAATATAACGGTGGGACAACGTGACGGCCGCATTCACGGATACGTCAAGAATACGAACGGAGTGATGGATCTCAGCGGAGATACGCTTCCCCGCAACATCACCATGCACTGTTCCTCGGTTGGCTCCTCCACCTTAACCACTTGGAACCGTCGAGCCAAAGCAGCATCTTTTTCGAAATACTTTTTGTACTCCGACCAAGTGGTTGCCGCGATCGTACGCAATTCACCTCGGGCGAGAGCGGGTTTCAGCAAGTTGGCAGCATCGCCCTGGCCAGCAGAACCTCCGGCTCCAATCATGGTGTGTGCTTCGTCGATGAAGAGAATGATTGGAGTTGGCGAAGATTTGACTTCTTCGATCAGACCCTTCAGTCGGCTTTCGAACTCACCCTTGACACCGGCACCAGCTTGCAATAATGCAAGGTCTAGTGTATGCACAGCAACGTTTCGGAGTGGAGGAGGAACATCCCCTGTTGCCACTCGAGAAGCAAATCCTTCCACGACGGCAGTCTTTCCCACTCCCGCTTCGCCAGTCAGTATCGGATTGTTTTGGCGACGACGCATGAGAATATCAATCACCTGACGTATTTCCAGGTCGCGCCCCAACACGGGATCAACTTTTCCTTGCCGCGCCCTTTCCGTCAAATTGACGGCGTACTGGCCAAGGTGAGGGTCGTACCAACTCCCATACGCCCTGCTGATGCCTGCGGCTCCGTCAAACGTGGAGTTCCAGTTAGAGCATCTTCTCTTGATCCCGCTACGATAGCGTGGAAATCTTTGCGCAAACTCTCGGACTGGATCTTCTCAAACTCGCGCGTGACCTCTCGCATCAGGCGAACTAGTTCTTCGTTCGTCACTAAGGCAACGACGGTGAAACCGCTCCGAATTTCACCAGCGGCATAGTCGATCGAGCCCAACGTCCAGGCTTCGGTCAACATCTTCACAAGCGTCGGGCTGAACGCAGGAGTCCGGGCATTCCCCGACTTCAGCTTGTCCAAGCTTCGGGTCAGGTCCGCGGTGAATCGTGACCCATCCACGCCAAATGCTTTCTGAATTCGGGCCAAATCTCCTTCATCAGAGTCCGCCAGTTTTAGCAGGTAGTGTTCAATCTCGACATCGTAATGAGTGCGGGACAGACACAGGCCGGCAGCTGCTTGCAATGCACCGCGTGTGGTGGTGTTCAACTTTCCGATCAGCGCTTTCAAGTTAACTGACATAGATTCATCCTACTCGGTTCAATGATGTCGGGCTCTTTCACGGGGGTCGCGACCAACCCGCCGCTCGAGACATGGTGCTTACTTGGCAATCCTTTGCTTTTTCTTGGCAGGCCTTTCGCTTCTTTTTCAATTCCGAAGTCGTAGCCTTTGCCGTAGTTGCCCTTTGTTGGCTCAGCCGAACCAATCAGGAAAAAGGTATTCACCGGGCACGAGCTTATCCGTGGCAATCCTGAACAAATGTGGTCCTACTTCGACTGTGTCAAATTGCTTTACTGCATCAGGTTGGACGTCCTCTTTCTTAGGATCAGATCCCATAGCGATTTCTCGCCGGTCGCCTGTTTGCCCTAACCTGACTAGTACCACTTCTTCAATGCCCTTGCTTTCGGGAAGTCGCAAGTAAAACACGGGCGAGAATTCTGTGATTCTCGTTTTCGAAGTTACCCCAATGAGGTAAGCGACAAGGGAGCCCTTTTTCATCAACCCGCCTCCCCGTTTCTGCCCTAACAACATCTTCGTCTCGACCTTCTGCAGGACATCTCCGGAAAAGCGATACAGGCCCTGTTCCGAGGGGACCTTGGATGCGTAAGTATCGTCGGCAAAGCGCCCACTACTTGGCGCTGGAAGGCCAAGCGGCGGAGCCGGAGTGTAGGGCTGGGAGGGATCTAGGAGAAACTTGATCACAGTGTCGGTTACGCCTTCTTTCCTCAGATCCATCAACTCTTCTGTACTCAAATCGAACGCCTTGCCATTTTTCTTGATCTTGGTGACGATCAGCTCTTCCGCCAGTCCAGACCGTGACAGTTTCACAACTTCTTCGACTGTCAGGGGGGTGTCGCTCTTGGGCGGCGGCGAGGGCGATTGTGCCCCTGTTTGCTGCTGCAGAAAAACGGCTATCATTACCGTCACGAGGAAGGAAACGAAAAAGCGCGGACGACAATCATAGAATCTTACTTCAAAGAAAGGCTTGAGATTAGATCAAACAAAGGGAACTTGCAAGCACTGTGATCTTGCGAACCGAAGGTGAAAGGTGTAACTTCGCTGGCAAGAAGCATGCAGCCAAGGGATCAGAGTCGGCGTCCGAAAGACTTGCGGGAGGTGGCAGACGTGCCACGAAGCTCCCGTAATCTTGCCGATGATGTATGAGGACGTTCTTACCGTCATAGTCCGGATGCAGGCTCACCGGCAGCATGCGTCAGTTGCCGAGAGCTTCCGAGGACGAATCAAATCAGCCCTCATGGATGTGGAGCGTGATGCGACAGCGGCCGGCTACAGCGCACAGGATGTAAGGGATACACATTTCGCGGTTGTGGCTTTTCTAGACTCGGTTGTTCTCCATTCCGGCGATCCGATACGCCCCGAGTGGGAGAGGCAGACTCTGCAAGAGGAGTTGTTCGGCCAGACCGATGCGGGCGTGGTTTTCTTTGAAAAGCTTGAATATTTTCGTTCGCGTGGAGACTCAGAACAGTTGGCAGATATGCCTGAAGTTTACCTGCTTTGTCTGCTTTTGGGCTTCGAAGGCCGGTATTCGGGCACTCTTCGCGGAGAGCTGGACAGCATAGCTGAAAAGGTAAGGAGGCGAATCGACGATATTCGCGGAGAGAGCAGCCTGATTTCTCCGTGGGACATCTTGCCCTCTGCGCAGGCGCCTTCGCCAACCCAGACTACTCAGCACGCCAGCCATTTTCGCCTGATAGCGCTGGCAGTTACCCTGACGGTAACGATGCTTCTGTTTTTATTTTGGAAACTGAATCTGATTTGGATCAGCAACCAACTTCGAAGCAATTTCTAGGCAGAGATGTAGGCAAAGTGACAATTAAGTTTCTCTTCGTTTCGCTGTTTTTGTATGTGTCTCTGGTATGGGTGTGGGCGGCATACCGGCATTCCGGCGCGGACCTCATGGGATTCGGACTCTTCTGGACGGCCATAGGCCTCGTGGGCCTGCTGGCCGCCATTATTGCGGCTCGCCTTTTCTCTTGGTGGCGTTTGTGGCGGGCGAAGGCGGCTGTACAGCCTGTCCGTCCTGTTCAGCCAATGCCAATTCTGCATCCGGATGATGTCGCGGTGGCCGGTTTGATCGCGGAAGCAAGTGCGAACTTATCGAGATCGCCGGCCCTTGCCCAGCAAGGAAAGGGAAGAAGACCCCTTTCTGGAATGCCATTGTACCTTCTGATCGGACCCGAAGGCAGTGGAAAGACGAATACATTCGTTAACTCTGGTTTGGATCCGCAGTTGCTCGCTGGTCAGGCGGTCGGAGGTGTACCCGTCGTCTCGAGCGCACCCTGCACGCTTTGGCTGGCAAGAGGCGCAGTTTTCGCGGAAATCTCGGGACGCGTTTTCAGCGATGACCTGGCTCGCTGGAGCCAGTTGCTGAAAGTGCTTCGGGGGAAGGCTCCGCAGCCTCTGCTGGCGGCGCCTGTGGGGCGAGTCGGAAGAGGGACTAGTTCTTCGCGGAGTTGTGGGATTTTGCGACGTCAAGGAGTTCACGGCGACGTCGGAAGCTCAGGTTTCGGAGCGCCGCAGCCGCAACTGGCAGGAACGGCTGGAGGCCATCGGCGAAGTGTTTGGATCTGATTTTCCTGTGTGTCAGGTGATCAACAAGTGTGACACGATTCCCTTTTTCGCGGAATTCTTCCAGCGCCTTCCCGAGCAAGAGGCAAAGCAAGTTTTTGGTTGCACTCTGCCCCTTCATCCTGGTGGGCCAGTTCCCGCTAGTTCAGCTTCCGCAGAAGATGAAGCCAGGCGGCTTACCCGGTCGTTTCGAGCGCTGTACACGGCAATGGCAAAACGACGGATCACCCATCTCACCCACGAACCTGATCCGGCCCGGCGACCAGCCATTTACGAGTTTCCCCGAGAACTCAACCGAATCCGGACATCGCTTATTCACTTTCTGAGCACTGCATTCCGCCCACGCTCGCTTCGGTTCAGTGCTCTTCTCCGCGGCTACTATCTGACGGGAGTTCGGCAAGCTCAAGCCGCCGCTCTGGGCGCAGGGGGAACTCGCTTGGACTGGTCTATGGCGAAGCGGGACGTGGAAGCAACTCGAGTGTTCAGCGCTGAAGCCACGCGCATTTTCAGCTCAGACGATCCCGGCAAGCGGCCCTACAGCCCTGGTGGGTTGGCGATACAGAGGATCTTTGCCACAGACCTGTTTCAAAGAGTCGTTGTTGTCGATCAGCAACCCCAGAGGGCTGTGCGCGTCGACCCACGCCTGGAACTATATCGCCGTGTGGTGTGCTTCACAGTGTGCGGTGTCTGTGGTTTGCTGTGTTTTGCCTTAGGATGGTCATGGCTCGGCAACCGCAAACTTTTGTCGGAGGTTGGGCGCGCGGCGTCAACTGAGAGCCAGAAAAACGACAAGGTCCCCACCATTGCTGCACTTCAGTCACTCGAAAATCTTCGGGTGCAGGTAGACCGCCTAACAGAGTACGACCGTCATGGTCCCGCCCTAGGGTTACGCTGGGGCCTTTACTCAGGTGACAGGCTCACCGTTGCCGCGAGAGATCTCTACTTCCGGCGCTTTCAGCAACTTATCCTGAATGGACTAAATGACGCAATGGTCATTCGCTTACTAGCATTATCGGCGAAGCCCGCACCCAACGATGTAAACGATGTATACGATCCTAATTATCGTTTGCTGAAAGGCCATTTGATGATTTCATGCTGCTGCCAGGCTGAGCCGGCGTTCCTATCCGCGATTTTAAAGCAAACCAGCAAGGATTTGGGAGTGCCAGCGGGACCTGATGAGCGAGCGCTCATCGATAAGCAGATCGATTTTTATGCAAACGAGCTCCCCTATGGGAATCCCAATCGATTGGCGGAAAATGCCGTGGCTCGGGATCGCGCGCGGCAGTATCTTCGAAACATAAGAGGAATCGAGCGAATTTATGGGAACATCCTGGCCAACGCCGAAAAAACTCTGCCGAAGAGGCAACGCCTTGGCGATCTTGCCCCAGACTATGCAGAGGTGTTGAACGGTCCCGGCGAAGTGAGCTCCGCGTTCACCCCGAATGGCTGGAGCTTTGTCGAAAAAAGTTCCAAAGAAGTTAATGCGGCGGCGCTTGGTGAGCCCTGTGTTGTAGGCGAGTCTTTGTCAGTGCTTGGCAACCGGGAGCAGGATGCCGAGGTTACACGAGCAATCCAAAGCAGGTTTATTCGCGACTACATCAACCAATGGCGGAAATTTGTGGGGGGCTTCTCGGTTGCCCACTATAGTGGTCCGGCGGATGCGGCACGGAAACTGGAGATTCTTTCGGGCCACCGATCTCCCCTGCTGGCGGTATTTGCAATGGCAGCCAACCAAACCAACTTCTCATCGTCATCGGAGGAGCCAAGCTTTTTGGAGAACAAAGTGCCCGTTATCGGCAAGATCTTCAAGGCGGGGAAGAAGGCGGAGTCAGCCGCTGATAAAGCTGCCGCTGCGCACTTGGGCACTAGTGCGGAAGTGAGCCCCATTGATATATCGCGATCCTTTCAGCCAGTGCACTGGGTTGTCCCTCCGAACAGCGAAACGTGGGTGGCTGAGAAGAATAGCGCGTACATAGACGCCCTCTCGCAGTTGCGGCATTCGATGGAGGACATCGCACGCAGCGCTAACAACCCCGATCCGTTAGTTCATCAGGCAGCAAGTCAGAATTACCAGAAAGCGATCGATGCCGTTCAGCAAATTGCACGAGGATTTAAGCCCGTCGGGGTCGAAGGTATCGACGGGGAAGTGGAGCGGCTGCTCGAGGAACCCATCAAGCTAACAAAACCGTTCATCATCGTTGACATAGATAAGGCGTTGGCAGGTAAGGTCAATGGTGAACTACACTTACTCTGCGCACGCCTGAGGGACACGATCTCTAAATACCCGTTCCAGCCGTCGAATGAAGACGTGAGTCTCCAGGAACTGGCGGACTCTTTCGCCCCCGTGATTGGGGCCATTTGGAGATTCCAGGCTCAATCGCTCGGCGAATTCACGATGAAAGACGGAGCCCAGTGGAAGGCCAAAGACCCGGGCAAGAAACCACAAGTGACTCCAGCCATGCTGACGTTTCTCAACCGCTCACAGGCGATCGCAGATGTGTTCTTCCCCGCAGGGGCAATCCTGCCGCAACTTAGCTATACATTGCGGCCGAAGCTCGACAGCAGCTTTAAGGATTCGACATTGGAACTCGACATTGATGGCCGCGTTTACCAATGGTCCTCTAGCTTACAGAAGCAGTTCACATGGCCGTCTCCTCCTGGCACGAAGGATCTTGGGGCAGTGGCTCGAATAAGGTCGGGAGCTCTTACGTTTCCAGTCGCTTCGCGGGGCGGACTGTGGGGAATCTTTCGTATCATGGGTGACGCCGAACCGCGGCCGCTTTCCAGCAAAATTGTCGAATGGAAGAACCTACGAGGAGGAGATGGGCGCCTGGAGCCAATTCAGCCAGCACCGGTTCGAGTGGAAATAGTTGATTTTCCGGGTGGTACTGATGTCTTCAATCCCAGATTCTTTGACGGCGTGCAATGTCCGTTGAATGCAGTTCAGTAACGGACCGAAGTGCCTGAGTGTGAGTTGCCGAAACGAAGGCTGACCAGAGCACGTGTGAGCCTCATCTCCACTTAGGCTGGGCGATTCAACTCGGCCTGATGGCTTACGGAGAAAGCCAGGCTGTGAGTTGTGACGGCTGAGTCGACGGCGTCTTGGACAAAGGGTAAAGCCGCTCGCCGTCCAGTCCGGGAGCGGAGTCGCATTCCTGCATCGCAGCAGAAAATTGGCCATGTTGGTCTCGCTCGACTTTTTTGGCTGTGTACCCACCAGACGCGCCTCATCGACCTCGGATTCTAGGCTGAAGCCCCGACCCAGCCGTCAGTTCGCGATCATTGAAAGGCCTTGACTAAATAAATAAAATCATTTACTACCCTTGCGAATTGTGATAGTGTCCCTCCCATCTGACCAACCTCCGTAGGATCTGAGCCCTGCAGGAGTTAAGCCGGGGTAGACAATTCTTCCCTGAGGATTTCCGAGATGCCCAAAGAAAGTCTGCAAAAGAAGGTGGGGCGAGTCCGCCCGCCCAGAGTGCATATCACCTACGATGTACAGGTTGGCGATGCGATCGAGAAACGAGATTTACCCTTCGTGGCGGGTGTGCTCGCTGATCTTTCTGGTACGCCGGACAAACCGCTTCCACCAATCGCCAAAAGGAAGTTTGTCGAAATCGATCGCGACAACATCAATGATGTGATGAAGAAGATTGGGCCGCGCCTTGCTTTTAAAGTGCAGAACCGTCTGAATGAGGACGACACGAAACTGAATGTCGAACTGCGCTTCGAAAGCATGGACGATTTTCAGCCCGCGCGAGTGGCTCAACAGATCACGCCGCTTCGCAAGCTGCTTGAGTTGCGTAACAGCCTCGCTAATCTTAGGAGCAGTTTGATCGGCAATGAAAAGCTGGAGACGCTTTTGCAGGAGATGATGCAAAATCAGGAATTGCTGCGTCAGGCTAGCTCTGAAGCTGGGATTAAAGCGGGCGAAGAGAAGGAGAGCTAGGATGGCTGCCGATCCAAAATCCATGCCAGAACCACAGCCAGCGGCTGAAACAACTGTAGAGCCTCGCAGTCTCCTTGACCGGATAGCTGAGGAGGGCCGCGTCGGTCAGAGTCCTGAAGAGCGGACCAGCGGCAAACTTTGGCTCAAAGACCTCGTGCATGAGGTTATGACCGGTCAGATGACAGTATCGAATGACACTGAATTGATGATCAACAGCCGAATCAAAGAGCTTGATGAAGTAATTTCACGGCAGCTAAATGAGGTTATGCACGCGGAACCGTTGCAAAAACTTGAAGGATCCTGGCGGGGATTACATTACTTCGTGCAGCAAACAGAAACGTCGAGCAGCCTGAAGATCAAGCTGATGAATGTAAGCAAGTCGGATCTCTTAAAGGACTTCGAAAAGGCGACCGAGTTCGACCAGAGTGCTCTCTTCAAGAAGATCTACGAAGAAGAGTGGGGGACGTTTGGAGGAAAGCCTTTTGGCGTCTTGATTGGCGACTATGAATTTGGTCGTCATCCGCAAGACATCGCTCTGCTCGAAAAGATGTCTGGCGTCGCCGCCACTTCTCACGCTCCTTTCATTGCCGCTGCCACTCCGGCGTTGTTTAATTTCGAAAGCTATACCGAGTTATCCGGTCCGCGGGATTTGGAAAAAATCTTTGACAACGAGGCGTACCTAAAATGGAACATGTTCCGCAAAAGTGACGATTCCAGGTACGTAGGTCTCTGTTTGCCTCACGTTCTTATGCGTCTGCCTTACGGCAAGGACACTACTCCCGTTGAAGAGTTCGACTATGAGGAAAATGTGGATGGGCGAGACCATTCGAAATACTTGTGGGGAAATGCTGCTTATCCCTTTGCGGCTCGACTGACCGACGCGTTCGCCCGTCACGAGTGGTGCGCTGCCATCCGAGGCGTAGAGGGTGGCGGACTAGTGGAAGGTCTTCCAGCCCACACGTTCACGACGGATGATGGCGACATTGCGACGAAGTGCCCCACCGAGATCGCGATTACCGACAGGCGAGAGAATGAACTCGCAAAGCTTGGCTTTATTCCACTCTGTTATTACAAAGGCACAGATACAGCTGTTTTCGTGGGGGCGCAGTCGACGCAGAAGCCCCAGCTTTATCTGGACAACGACGCGAATGCGAACTCTCGTCTATCGACACAACTTCAGTACATACTCGCTTGCTCTCGCTTTGCACACTTCCTTAAGACGATGATGCGCGATAAGCTCGGCAGTTTTATGTCGCGGGATCAATGTGAGGCCTTCTTAAACAAGTGGATCGCCAATTATGTCCTGCTAGACGATATGGCGTCGCAAGATATGAAGGCCAAGTTTCCCCTGCGCGAGGCGCGCATTCAAGTGTCGGAAATCCCCGGTAAGCCCGGGGCCTATAACGCGGTTGCTTTCCTACGCCCCCATTTTCAGTTGGAGGAACTAGCTGTATCTTTGCGTCTGGTAGCCAAATTGCCAGCTCCGCCGAGTTAATTACCACGCTGTTTGAGTCCGGACCCTAAGTCGCTGCAATGAGTAATTGCGAGAACATGTTGCAGCTTCGCCCACTGATTTTGAGTGACGGCTTGAGTGATAACTAACAGAATCTACAGAATCTAAGAAGAGTTCTTATGGCTTTCGCTGGATACGCTAAAATCGGCGATTTCAAGGGAGGCAGCACCGAAAAAAACCACACTGATCAGTGCGAGCTTCTTTGGATCGGTCATGTAATGCGTCAACCGAAGTCTCTTTCACGAAGTCTCGAGGGAGCAGGTGCCACCGGCAATGTGGAGCATGAGGAATGGAAGTTCCGTAAACAGCTGGATAAAGCATCTGCCAAGCTTTATGAGGCGTTAAACAAGGGTACGCACATCGATAAAGTTGTGGTTGAGTTAGTTAAACCTGGCGGGGACCCACTTACCTATATGAAGTTCACGATGACTGGAGTAATGATCACCAGCATCAATATGGAGGGGAACGCCGATGGAGACTCCGTCTATCCGATAGAGGAAATTGGCCTGACCTACACAGGTATCGAATGGGAATACGACAGCATGGACGAAAAAGGCAAATCTAAGGGCAAAGTGGCGACGAAATACTCCTTGGCAAAGGGCGCCGCGGGCTAATGCGCGTGTTCTATTCTGTCTCTCTTGGCAGGTCTCTTTATGCTCCAGGCAACCCTAGTTAGTGACCTCCTGGATCCGATCTCCGCTGATCAATCGGCTGGCGTGGACTTGCGCTGGACTCCAGAATGGGATCGGATCAAGGAGGCGAGGCGGGCTGATGACCCTCTTGAGCCCGGTAAATGGGCTAAGAAAGAGCGTAAGACTGCAGACTGGCGATTGACGCAAGAGCTCGCGACTACAATGCTGCGCGACCGTTCCAAAGACCTGCAACTTGCTCTTTGGCTCACCGAAGCGAATATCAAGTTGCAAGGGTTTCCCGGGCTGCGAGACGGACTGAGAATTACTCGGGAGTTAATGCAACGCTATTGGGAACAGGGCCTCTACCCTAAAATGGAGGAAGGGCCCGAGGATAGAGCCGGCCCTCTCGAGTGGCTCAATGACAAGCTGGTGGATTCCATCAAGGCTATTGCTATCACAGCTCAGGCTGATAAGGGACAGCGCAAGTACAGTTTCATTGACCTCTTAGACGCACGACGGGTCGGTTTTGAGGCTAGCTGTAGATCTGCCGATGGCGACATCGATGCCAACAAGAAGAGGAATTACGATCAAGCACTCGCTGACGGAAACATCTCCATGGAGATGTTTCAAGGTGCCGTTCGAGAGACAAAGCGGGATGACTACGAGGAGCTCAGTTCGGACTTCCTGCAAGCCTATGAGGAATTCATAGCCCTGGACAAGGTCGTCGATGAAAAGTTCGGAGATGCGGCACCGAATCTGTCTGCTTGTCGCAGAGCGCTTGGCGAGATCAAACATGCGATTTCGGATATCCTTGACGAAATTCGCCTCGCACAGCCAGACGCTTCTACACCACCCAAGGTCCGGACAATTTCGGAAACCACAGACCTCGAAGATCGGGACCCAAAGGTTTCGGGGGGTCCTCTCCTATTCCGGTTTCCGGTTTCCCCTTCCACTCTGCAAGACTCCCAGCCTGCAAGCGGAGCTTCATGGCGCGAGGCGGAAGTTCTGATCCGATCCGGTGATGTCGAGAGGGGCTCGCCGACATGATGCGCCTTGCCGCGAACGAAACAACTGGCCGCAGCCGGTTCCAACGAAAGTTGTTGCTGGCGGAGGTCTGCCTGGCTAGCAAGCGCGAACGCCTTGCCCGTTCCATCCTTGAGGAATTAGCGGAGCAGATCGACAAGTCACAGCTGGAGCTTTGGGAATCATCGGAGCTAATCAGCAGTGTATGGAGCAGGCTGTACAGACTATATAAGCAAGGCAGCGACCCCGCAGATCTCGAGCGCGCGAGCAAGCTTTACCAGCGACTCTGCAGGCTCGATCCTTGGCAGGCTCTAACTTGCGGCGAGGTGTAGTCCGTGGGTCAGAATGAAATAGAGATCGTCGGCACGCCATCGATCTTAGATCGATTGGTGGACTTGGAACCCGATTCCAAGAAGGAGGCACAACCGAGTTCGTGGGAGGTAGAGCGCCAATTCAAAGAAGCACTTTGCCGAGACTTGGGGGCCATTCTCAATACCCGCCGCGCGGAAGAGGATTTCGATCCAGCTTACGAAGAGGCAACGAACTCGCTTCTTACGTTCGGAGTCATTGATTTTACCTCCTACAATCTTAAGGACGAACTTGAACAAGATAGACTTCGCCGCGATATCGGGCGCGCTATTAGCCATGTTCGAACCGCGCCTAACCCGGGTGACGGTATCCGTCGAGGAACCCGATCCGCTAAGGCCTCTCCTGCGGTTTCAAGTATCAGCGACACTCCGTGCTAATCCCAACTCGGAATTCGTGATATTCGATGTAACTCTGCATCGAGAATCTCGGCGCATTGCCGTCTCCGGAGCAACCTCGTGAGTGCGGAACTGTTGCCCTACTACGAACGAGAGTTGACGTTCATTCGTCAAATGGCAGCTGAATTCCAGGAAAAGTACCCTAAGATCGCCGGACGTCTGCAATTGGACGGGGAGAGGGAATGCCAGGACCCACACGTCGAGCGGCTTATTGAGGCTTTCGCTTTGCTGGCCGGTCGGATACATCACAAGATTGACGATGAGTTCCCGGAGATTACCGAGGCATTGCTGGACATCCTCTATCCCCACTACATTAGGCCTGTCCCCTCGCTAGGAATCGTGCAATTTGAAATTGCTCCGGACCAAAATTCCCCAGAGTTAACTCAAGTACCATCGGGGACGATGGTTCACAGCAGGCCGGAGAGCGGACATCTCTGTTCCTTCCGGACCTGTTACCCGGTGACGCTCGTGCCGCTTCGTGTAACTGGTGCGTCTGTATCGTCGATAAGCCGATTCGCCTCTTCCGGCCTCTCGGCTGACACCGCCGCCGTGATACGGATTCAGCTGGGATGCTCTAGTGGCGCACAAATCAGCCGACTACCAAACAGTTCACTTCGTTTTTACATTAACGGAGAAAGCACCGTCGTCCACACGTTATATGAGTTCTTGTTCCTTAATACTCTGCGCGTCTCCGTGCGCGCTTTGCCAGCCCGCGACGGCGCGTCACAAGTCCTTTTCCCCGCAAGTAACGTACGGCAAGTAGGGTTGACTCAGGCCGAGAGAATTCTGCCATACTCTGATCGGAGCTTTCTTGGCTATAGCCTGCTCCAGGAATATTTCAGTTTCCCGGAAAAGTTCTTCTTTTTCGATGTGACCGGGCTCGAACGCTTGTCCGGGACTGGTCCCGGCGCCGCGTGCGAGATCCTCATCGAGCTCAAAGCACCCGAGGAGCAGCACCGCCTTATTGCTCTCGAACAGAGCGTAAACGCGAACACTTTTCAGCTCGGCTGCACGCCAATTGTGAATTTATTTGAACGCATTGCCGAGCCCATTCGCATCTCTCACAACAAGGCTGAGTACCGGGTTATTCCGGATCAACACAACCAGCAAGGCACTGAGGTCTACTCCATTGACCGCGTTATTTCCACTGCCTCATATCTTGCGGAACCGCAAACCTATCAGCCTTTTCACGATTTGCGACACGGTCGACGCGGCGAAGGACAGAAGCAGTTTTGGTACGCGCATCGTCGTCCCTCTCATCGTAAGAACGACAATGGCACCGAGGTCTACGTCTCCTTCGTGGACCTGGATTTCAATCCCGCCGCTCCTCCCGTCGAGATCGTGAGTCTTCATGCCACATGCACCAACCGTGACCAGGCTTCACGCCTCAAGCTGACAGGAGAGTTCGGTGAATTGGATGTAGAGGGTACCGCGCTACTTCGGGCGCGTTGTGTTCGCAAGCCAACCCAGACTGCACGTCCACCCTTGCGACGGGGCCTCCAATGGCGCCTCATCTCGCACTTATCGTTGAACTATCTGTCAATTGTCGAGAGAGGCAGAGACGCGCTGCAAGAGATTCTTCAACTTTATGACTTCTCGAACGATCCGGCGATTCGCAAACAAATCGCCGGAATTTCCGACGTAACCAGCCGTCCTTGTGTTAGCAGAGTTACTTCCCCCACCGGGGTGACATTCTGTCGGGGCACGGAAGTAACGCTTGAGTTCGATGAAGAGCAGTATGTAGGCACGGGCGTATTTCTGCTGTCTTCAGTGCTCCAAAGATTTTTTGGGATGTACAATGCGGTGAATTCATTCAGCCGCCTTAAAGTGAGGACAAGGAAAGGACTCCTTAAGCAATGGCCTCCTCTGGTCGGCGAACAAATCCTTCTTTAGCACACGGGCTGTTTGAACGTGGCTACGAGTTTGAATTCTTTCAGGCGGTACATCTCTTGTCCCGGCTCTTCCCAGAGCGGAAACCGGTGGGCGGCACGGCTAAACCTGGGGCGGAGATTGCACGGTTCAGAACTCGGCTGTCTATGGCGTTTCCACCAAGTGCTGTGCACGATATCAAGCCGAGTCCACAAGCGGACGATCCCGTGAGTGTCACCGTGGCGTTTATGGGTCTGACTGGTACTCAGGGAATCCTGCCGTTCTGGTATACCGAATGGCTCCTAGTTCGCAACGCCGCAAAGGACAATACTGCCGCGGCCTTCTTCGATCTTTTCAATCATCGTCTTGTGTCTCTTTTCTATCGCGCCTGGGAAATGCATCGGCCTCCCATTCTTTATGAGTCGAGTGTCGCCAGGGGCTCGCAGCCGGACCCATTTACGCAATATCTCTTTGACTTGATCGGCATGGGCACTCATGGGCTGCGCGGTCGTCTGCGTATCAAGGACGAGACCCTGCTACTGTATGCTGGCCTGATTGCCCAACAGCCACACTCCGCCTTGGCACTTAGAAGCATTATTCGAGATTACTTCTCAGCCCCGGTCGAGGTTGATCAATGCCTTGGGTGTTGGTACGAGCTGGAAGATGGCGACCGATGCTACCTGTCCAAGGAGCTTGAGCGAAATCAGCTTGGGGTAGGTGCTTTTATCGGCGCAGAGGTTTGGAACCAGCAGGCCCGTTTTCGCATTCGAATCGGGCCGCTCAGTTTCGATCGTTTCAGGGATTTTCTGCCAGATAGATCCACTATGAGCGAACTCATGGAGCTGACCCGATTTATCGTTGGAGACTCTATGGCCTTTGATGTTCAGCTTTTTCTGCGCGGGCCAGATGTTCCCCGTTGTCGCCTCAGTGACGAAGGGGTGGATGCCCCGCGTCTCGGGTGGATGGCCTGGCTTAAAACAGAAGAGTTCCAGACCGATGCCGGCGACGCGGTTTTTACGCATACAAATTGATGGTTTCACATGGCGGGGGAGCGAAAACCTGGACCGGTATGCCAACTGGATCGCCCAGTTTGGGTCCCCGACGGAACTATGTGCGTCGCTCCTTCTCCGAGCCCAGGACCGGTTGGAACGTCAATCTTTATTCTTCCGCATGCTGATGTGATAACAAGAGTCAAAGTGAGGCAGAGCGTGTCGCTTTCAATCGCAGCGGAAACGACTTGGGATGCCGCCGTTCGAGAACTCTACAATCGCGGTGCGGAAGCCGTTCGGGCACAGGCACTGGAATCGGTTCGCATGGGGCGGATGACTGCGGAGCAAGCGAAATTCTGGGCCGTCGGACAGCGAAACGCCCTCATTAAGGCATCGAGGGATCAATCGACTCCCTTCGGACGGCTTATCGCCGAGTGTATTAAGCCGCGAAGGAGACTGAACACGATAGAGGACCTCGAGAAGCTCGGTAAGAGCGCGGAAGGCATCATCGAGAGCAGCGGCAAGACAAATCCTTGGGTTAACAGAATCACCGTCGGGCTTCGTTATGCAGGACCAACGCTCTTGGTGATAGAAATCAGTTTTTCCGCTTACCATATTGCGACTGCACCGCAAAACGAACAATGGTACCTGACGGCGAAGGAAGCCGGTTCGTGGACAGGCACCATAGCATTTGGCTGGGTCGGAGGAACTGCGGGCTGTGAAATCTTCGGCGCCCTCGGCTCGTTAGCGCCAGTTGCGGGCAATATTGTGGGGTGTGCGGCAGGTGTGGTGGTTGGGACCATCGGTGGCTCCATCTTTGGAAATTGGGCTGGTAGTGGGGCGGGCGATTTCGTCTATCGGTCGCTAAGCAATGACGCGGCGGTCGCCAGGCCGGGAGGTGGAAGCCGATGACCCAGATTTCGGAGCAGCCAGCATCGCTTGAAATGCTCGGGAGAGAAAGGGCTGAAAATGCCGTACACGCAGGCTAACCGGCGGATTGCGATTTCGACACCGCTAGGCAAAGACGTACTGATTCTGCGCGGATTCACGGGTACGGAGGCGATCTCGCAGCTCTTCCATTTCGATCTGGATCTGCTATCCGAAAATGATTCGATCAAGTTTAAGGATGTCGTAGGAAAGAATGTGACCCTGCGCATTTTGATGCTGATGGTGCCGAGCGCTCACTGGAACGGTTTCATCTGCCGCTTCTCTCAAGGCCCGCAGTATCGACAGGTTCACCACCTACCGCGCCCAGATGGTGCCCTGGCTCTGGTTCCTACGCGCACGGCGGATTGCCGGATCTTTCAGAACATGAAGGCTCCGGACATCATCCA
The DNA here is from genome assembly GCA_963710885.1 of uncultured Acidobacteriaceae bacterium. Classification (GTDB taxonomy): domain Bacteria; phylum Acidobacteriota; class Terriglobia; order Terriglobales; family Acidobacteriaceae; genus Sulfotelmatobacter. The sequence goes on along the minus strand of CAVQCF010000041.1, from coordinate 37,667 downwards.
GAAGATTTTCACAGACCTGGGTTTCAAAGATTTCGAGCTTCGCCTTTACGGCGACTTTACCGAGCGCGACTATTGCGTCCAATATCGCGAGACGGACTTCAACTTCGTGTCGCGGCTGATGGAAGAGGAGGGCATCTGTTACTTCTTCGAGCACGAGAACAACAAGCATGTGCTCATTCTGGCGAACGATCCAGCGGCGCACGAGCCATGTCCTAATCAGAAGACCGCCCGCTACGATTTTCACGGCGGGACTATTCAGCACGAAGATCTGGTTAGCGAATGGCAGTATCAGGAGGAGTTCCGCCCCGGAGCATGGGCTCAGACGGATTACAATTTCGAGACTCCCAGCACCAGCCTGGCGGTCACCGTAAAAGGAAACAATCCCTACGAGATTTATGATTTCCCGGGAGAACATCGGGTCGCGCCGATGGAGACAAACTGGCGCGCATTCGTCTACAGGAGCAGACGGTGCCCGCATAGCTAAGCCATGGCGCCGGCGGCTGCCGTCACTTCAGCAGCGGGTTCCAGTTCACTCTACAGGATCACTACCGCAGCGATCTGAACCAGGCATATCTGCTCACGGCGGTGCGTCATCTGGCAAGCCAGGGTGGCGATTACGGAGTCGGTTCGGGCGGAAGGCGAGGAGTTCAGTTATAGGAACATTTTGAATGCATTCCGTTCTCGACGCCTTTCCGGCCGCCGGCTTACCCCGGAGCCGTTTGTGCAAGGCTGCCAAACCGCGGTGGTGGTTGGGCCGGCCGGCGAAGAGATCTACACCGACAAGTATGGACGCGTGAAGGTGCAGTTCCACTGGGACCGGGAAGGGAAGAAAAACGAGAATAGCTCCTGCTGGATCCGCGTATCCCAGCCCTGGGCGGGAAAGGAGTGGGGAGCTGTATCGATCCCACGCATCGGTCAGGAAGTAATCGTCGACTTCCTGGAAGGAGATCCGGACCGGCCTATTATCATCGGCCGCGTCTACAACGGCGAGCAGTATGCCGCCGTTCGGCTTGCCCGGCGGGGGATGATCAGTGGGATCAAGTCGAACAGCACGCCGGGCGGCGGTGGCTACAACGAGATCTCGACTGAATGATACCAAGGGGAAGGAGATGATCAACATTCCATGCTCAGTACGACCATGTAGCAGAGGTGGAGCATGACGAGCGGGTGAATGTGGGCCACGACCGGACGGAACATGTTACCACGACGAGAAGATCAAGATCGACCATGACCGGACCGAAGAGGTCAAAGCACGACGAGAAGATAAAGATTGGGAATGACAAGGCTGAGCTAGTTGTGCGCGACAGAGAGCTTGGAGGTGGGATCGCGACAATTGGAAAAAGTCCTTCGCGATAAGTCGATTCAATGTCGTTCGCAACCCATAACGAGCAAATTGCCGGCAGCATGGACATCACTGTTTGGGCAAGTGCTGGACTGAATCTGTCGCCGATTAACTACTCGGAGACTGTCGGCGGAGCCATGGAGATCACGGTTGGCGGGTTGATCGCGATCACTGCTGGAGCTGCTTTGTTTGAGACTGTCGGCGCCCAAAGAACGGAAAGCGTTGGGGGCTCGAGTTCGGAAAGTGTCGGGGGTGGGAAATCCTTAACATCGGCGGCGCTCTAAGCGAAAAAATTGGTGGGAAAATGACTACGGATGTTGCCAAGGATCTGATGGAATCCGTGGCCGGACAGCGCGAAGAGGAAACGGTTACAAAAGAGTACATCCTCCAAGCAAAGAAGATTCAATTTGTTGCCGACGATGAGATCAATATTAAGACTGGTTCTGCCGAGATAGTAATGAAAAGTAGTGGCGACATTACCGTTAAGGGTGGGAAGATATCCGTTAAAGGAAGTGGTGACATTATCCTAAAAGGCAGCAGTATCAAGGAGAATTAAGTGCGTCATCAGGTTATCGATCTCAATGCAACGTCGCTGGTCGCGGCAGGCGCTCGCGTCGGCAGGGTCGTACGGATCACACCCCGTGGCGAGATCCTCGTGGATTTTCCCGAAAGTCAGGATGGACCGACGCGCGCCCGTGTTGCAAGCGATGCGCCCCTGGATAAGCCCGACCAGTCGGTGCTGTTGGTGTTTGAGAATGGAAATGTGGCTTTGCCGATCATCGTCGGCGTGATCAGGGAACGAGTTGACACTCTCGAGCTGAAGCAAGACTCTGCTAAACAGAAGCTGTTGCTTGAATCGGACGACGAACTCACATTGGTGTGCGGCAAAAGCTCGATTACTCTACGGGGTGACGGCAGGGTTATTGTCAAAGGCGCGGAAATTCTGAGCCGTGCGTCAGGAACTAACAAGATTCGCGGCGCGTCCGTCAAAATCAATTAAAGGTGCGTGCTTGAGATGGGCGTGACTGTCGGAGTAGACAAGCTGTCAGTTGTTCACAAGGACAGTTCCGGCATTACAACTGCCTTCCCGGATGTCTGCCTGACTCCAGCGCCGCCCGCCCCGCCGGTTCCGATTCCGTATCCCAATATCGCGCAATCGTCCGACACGGCAAGTGGCAGTTCGACCGTGACCTGCGACGGCAATCCCATTTGCTTGAGCGATTCCAACTTCAGCACAAGCTCTGGCGACGAAGCTGGCAACGCCCCTGGCGGCGTGGCCTCCGGCACGACGAAGGGCAAAGCGGAGTTCGTCAATTACTCATTCGATGTCACGGTTGAAGGTAAGAATGTTGCTCGAGCGCTCGACCTCATGTTGCATAACAATAAGAACACGCCGCCGTTCCCGCTGGTTCAAGGTCCCGAAGTAGGACTTCCGTCTTCAGAACCAATCAAGTGCTGGTGCTGTGGTGAGTCGTTCACGCCGGAGTGAAGCTATGGGCTTCGAGAAAGAAGGCTTGGCTTACATCGGTGCGTTCGCCATGGCGACACCCCTGGCACCGAACCTGCTCGACAGCTGCGCAGCGGCTCGAGCAGGTATTAGTCGCCGAACCGTGCTCAAGACGATAAATCTCAGTGACAGTGAGGCGCTGGGACAGGAGCCAATCTCGGGTTGTCCGGCTCGCTACATTGCGCCTGGATTCACAGGCATCGCAAAGGCCCTCCTGCTGGGTAAGGCGGCCGTTGCCGACCTCGAGTCGCGAAGCGGGATCGAACGTGAGGATCTCCGTCGTGCCGGAATCTTCGTGAATCTCGCCGACCAATTCTACCCCGACCGGGCTTTTGAATACTGGGTCGAGGGTCCACAACTGCCCTCGGTCAAATGGGCTCAACAGACCAAACAAATGATCCCCAGCCTAATTAGAGGCAGTACTCTTGAGGCAATCCCCGAGGAGAACCGCCGCCTTTACTTGGGCGGCCATACAGGCTTTGTGTCGGCGATCCAGGAGGCGATAGGCCTGCTCTCAGCAGGTCAGATTGACCGTTGCTTGGTTGGCGGAATCGATTCATGCGTTGAGCCTCGCTTTGTGAAGGCAGCGGCCGCCAAGGGGGTCTTAAAGACCAGTACGAATCCTGTTGGATTCGTTCCAGGCGAAGCGGCTGCATTCATTTGGCTGGAGCGCGCCTATGATGCGCATGGCCGACATGTCAAACCAGCGGCACTAATTCTAGGAACAGGCTTCGTCTCAAGCGGATCCGATCGATGCTCGGACGACCCTCCCACTGGTGTTGCCCTAGCGCGCGCTATCCATGAGGCCCTATCTGCTTCACATTCCAGCCGCCAACCCGTGGCGTACATCATCAGCGATTTGAACGGCGACGAGTACAGAGCGAGAGATTGGGGCAACGCGCTTCTTCGCCTCCGCAATCGGTACAACCTCGGGGAGTTGCCCGCTACGATACCCGCACTGTCCTTCGGCGAAACCGGGGCGGCATCGGCTCCCATAGGTTTGTGCTTAGGAATCACTGGACAGCAACGAGGTTGGATTCCACGCGGCCTGATTGCGGCGTGGTCTTCCGCAGACAAGGGTTCGCGCGCGGCTGTTTGCTTTGCGTCTATCAACGGTGCACAGTGCGATTGAAAACATGGCACATAAGCAAGATCCTGACGAATGGTTGATCAAACGAAACCGTGACAGCGACAAGCACATCGACGCCTGCGCTTCGGGATATGAATATGGGAGAAAGCGTCCGGACTGGTCTACTTATTCTAACATTCACCACATCGTGTGTATAAGCTGCATGGCTGACGGAACCATAGAAGAGTATGTAACCGATGCTGCTCGTTTCCAGTTCATTAAGAATTGTCTAGCAGAAACGAATTGGAACATTAATGCCGGGCCCAACACAATTGGTCTTCCAAAGAAGCAGGCATACGTGGACAAACTCGCATCGCCTTATTGGGGTGGCTGGGCATGCCACCAAGTCGACCATCCATCCTATTTGAACAAAGTCAGTGACCGCTTGAACGACGACATATGGGTGACGTGCCAAGGCGTCGCTCAGGACTGTAAGATCAAAGGCCAAGCGATTGCAACTCAATTAAAAAACGAAAGCGATTTTTGGCGCGGCAAACTAAGTGGCCGCGATACGGTTAATAAGTGGAAAACCAAGAAGACTGATCCTGATTGGTATAAGCCGTTTTCGATGGACATTGACACTCCAAGTCCCCGCAAACCGCCGCCGGATTGGGCCGATCAGTTTACACCTGGTATGGTAAGTCGGTTGAGTGAGTTATTTGCAATGTTATGATCGTAAACATTACTTGTAATTGTAGGAGTGCGCCATGAGCGGCACCGAGTTCGTAATTTGGGACCGGGCATACCGGGAAGGCTTCTGCGTGATCACCAAACTTCAGGGGTTCAATGACGTCTGGCTGCTCCTCAAGGGTGTCCCCCTGGCGGAGAAATGGCCCGACAACGTCACGTTTAGTATGTCACCGCAATATAAGAAAGATATCAAGCTATCTGACAACCTGTTCGGTGGCAGCTATCGGGTGGTTTCCGGTCGCGTAAAAGAGGCGCTCACACCGCTGGCCGGTAACAGTAAGATCGAGTTCCTTCCCGTTTCGATTCTGAACCACAAGGGCCGTACTGCTTCCAACGATTATTTTATTATGAATCCACTGGATGTAATCGACTGCATTGACCTGGAGAAAGCAGGCGTGGTCTGGAACGCGATAGATCCTAGTGTCATCTCGAGCGTCAAAGAGTTTGTCCTAAAGGAAGATGAGATTGCAAAAGAGCAAATGATATTTCGCTCGAAGTTTATACCAAAAACGATCGTGGTGCGACGTGGCATTGCGGCTAAACTGTCGGCCTCAGAAATGACATGCCTATCGTTTGTCGAGCCGTCGATATATACAGGGTAGTTATGGATGCTAGTGAGATTCACGATGGTCTCGTACCCGAAATTAAGGAGCTGTTAGCGTACGTCGCGGTCGGCTATCCGATTCGTGAGCTCGGCGGCGAACTCGAGAATCTTTCGGAATATTTTAAGGCGTTGGGGATTGCCTATTTGCTTCGGGACGCGGATACGGATCGATTCCGCGAGAACCTCGTCAGAAGCGGGCACGCTCGCCGCTACTTTCTCCGGAAGTCGCGTGAGGAAAGCAATACCGATGATCGCCGGCTAGCGCTCGGACGTACTGAGGCATTCCTTGACGTGCTCGCCGCTGGTCATGTAGGTTTGGCGCGCGAGGTTGCAGAGCTTTCGATCGATACGTGGGAGCCGGATTGGGAATACGAGGACGACTTCTGCTATTTCTTGCTTCTACATCGTCTAGTGCGTGGAGGTGCGGTCGCCGAAGAGCCGGACCTGCGGTCTCTGTCGATGAGATTCGAAAACTCGCTTGAAGGTGCAAAGTCAGCGCGCCTGGATGTGTGCGCGGCATTGCTCGACCGTGATAGCCGTGCTTTACGCGCGGCCTTGGCCCTGCTGATGCAAGAGCAGGACACAGAGATGGAGAAGGCTAGGGGGCGGAATCAAGAGCGAGATCCGGCGGCATGCGTTAGCTGGGCCCAGAGCTATGTTTCGACTGAGGGGTTGGCACTTTTGAAAGTCGCTGAGCTCAATGGAATGCGACCACTTGAATCTGGCGAGGAACTGCCGTTATGCCCAACGCTTGCGATGTTACCCACGGGCGATAGGGATTATCTCGATATGCTCGTTAGCATAGAGCGGGAACAGACGTGGGGCAGATGAGGGTGCGCGAGTGGGCCATGCAAAGATCGAGAATCTGACGCCGTTCGCCTTCGCCGAGGCACTGATAACCGAGGAGGATGGGCGTGCGGTGTACGTGTCAACCGTCCAGGCGAGCTATGTGCTTCAAGTTGATTGCTCGTTAGTGGTCGCTGAGAAACAACTACCCGTGAAGGTAGCCGGCCAACTGTGGGGCGAGCCTGGCAAGTCCAGTTACAAGTACGAACCACAATGCGCCTTCACCAAACTAGCTACTGATGTAGTCCTTGTTGGCCACGCTTACGCTAAAGATGGAAGCTTCGCTGAGATTCTAGTCCGGTTACACGTTGGGCCGCTCGATAAAACTGTTAGGGTCACCGGCGACCGATACTGGGTCCGGTCTCTCGGCTCGACGTCAATGAGTTATCCCGAACCTTTTGAGAAGATACCGCTTATCTATGAGCGAGCTTTCGGCGGTTGGGACCGCAGTCATCCCGATCCGGACAAGCATATGTTCGAGCCGCGCAACCCAGTTGGCACAGGTTTCCGGTCCAAGCACGGCAGATTCGAAGAGGGAATCCGGTTACCGAACCTTGAGGATCCGCGATACCCGATATCGAACTGCGGAGACACTCCTCCGCCCGCTTGCTTCGGGTTCACGTCGCCCGACTGGCAGCCTCGAGCTTCCTTCGCCGGCACCTATGACGACCAATGGATGAAGGATCGCATGCCGCTACTTCCGAAAGACTTCGACCGTCGCTTTTTTAACGCCGCCTCTCCGGGGCTCGTGGCTCCCGGTTACCTCAAAGGCAACGAGGCCGTATTTATCGAAAACGCTTCGCGGCGGGGGACACTCTCGTTCAACCTGCCCGGCGTGCCTCCGCCCGAATGCCGCGTTCAGCTTGTCGGAAGGCGTGATGAACAAGTTCCCATGTCACTCGACACCGTCATCATCAACACCGACGAAGATCTGGTGCTACTGCTCTGGCGGGGCCATCTGGCCGTCCGAAATGGCCCACATGATGTCGTGTCCGTACAGATTCAAGCCGAAGGCGTCACCATCCCGACTTCGGCACAGTGATCATCCAATGGCCACCTCTACCCGAGCCTTTCTTATCGAACTTTATGAGGAATACCTGGAGGAGGCGTCCTTTCTCTACGAGCAGAGGCGCACGCTGTACAAGAACCCCGAGATCAGCTGGAAGAAGATCGGTGAGTTCGAAGAACGACTGGAAGCGCACATCGACGGGTTGATTGTAGGAGACAAGCTGGCCCTGGAAGTTTGCACGTGTCATGCTGCCGAAGGAGACTTCGGAGAACTCTTCGCAGCCACTTGCGTTTTCTGCCGCCAGGACCGGCGCGATCTTGTGCTCGCTATTTTCGATCGGCTTGATCCGGACGACCCGGAGAAGGCTTGCGCAATAGCAGATGCATTGAAATACGAACTTCCGGACGCGTGGGTCTCGGATTTCCTTGTGCTGCTGGCCTCCGGCGACCCGAAACTCGCGCCGGTACTCGCCCGCGCACTCGCCTATCGGCGCCTGCCCAGTGGCCCGCAGTTGATGAGCGCCATGAAGCGGTGCACGGCGTCGGCTCTGCCCGAAGTCGTCTGGGGACTCGGACGTGTTCCCTATGAGCCTTCGCGCGGACCCTTACTGGATTACCTGAGGAGCGAAGAGGAGCCCGTACGTTCAGCAGCCGCCGTAGCCCTGGCGCGGATGGGGGAGCGGAAGGCGGTTGATTACTGTACCGCGCAGGCTCGGTCACATAGCTGGCCCATAATGCCAGTAGGCTTGGCGGGCGGGCACAATGCGATTGAGTTGATCACTGAACTCGTCATGAAGAATGGCAGTGGCGATTGCATGACTGCCCTTGGATTGCTCGGTGATCCCGTAAGCGTTCCCCTATTGATTTCCAAATTGGGGCAGCCTGAGTCCGCAGCTCCAGCGGCGACGGCTCTACAGTGCCTCACGGGCGCAGGCCTCTGCGAAACGGTGTTCGTCCCAGATGAGGTCGATGAAGATGAGTTGTTCGAGTCGGAACGAGAACAGCTTAAGCAGGGGATAAAACCAGGTCGGGGCGATGGTCGTCCGTTCGGGTCGAACGTTACTCGCATCTCCCAGAGCCCTGAAGACTGGAAGGATTGGTGGACGGCCAACGAAATGCGATTCACGCCGGGTGTGTGGCATCGCAATGGCGGTCCCTCGTCTCCCGCCCGCTTGGTGGAAATGCTTTCGGCCGACAATATGCCTCACCAACTGCGTAGCTGCTGTCTTGAAGAACTGGTCACTCGGTATGGAAAAGACTTCGGAATCGAGATCGATGCACCTGTTTCACGCCAAATTGTTTCGTTGGCGGAAGCCCTCGCTTGGGGACGGACTGCTGCCACCCGGTTTCAGGAAGGTGCCTGGTATTTTGGGGGACATCGGCTTTAGTGACGAACAGCATAGGACACGGATCTTCCGTGTCGGCTAACAACTTGGTTTTGGCCAATGATGAGATTGCCGCCCGTTCCGCTGATCTTTGCCGTACTCGCAGTTATGTTTCTCTTGTTGGCAGTAATAGATTATCGAAAACACGGCTTGACGAGCACTCCGGCGCGCAAGGCGTGGCTCCGTATCGGTCTCATCTTTGCCGCCGTCAGCATCTAATCTCTTGTTCAAAGCCATCTTCGGTGACCCAGTCTACCCTCCAAACATCCAGATGATCAGCCAAGAGCAATTGGGAGCTTCCCCCCCACTTTTCGTTGTCATGCTCAGAACGGCCGTCCGCGGGCGGAGCGACTGCAATTCCGGGTGAACCATTTGCTACAACCGAATTGCACGAAATCAGCTACAATTGCAGCCCATAATGTGATCTTAGGAGTGTGTTGATGGAGAACCGGGCGGCGTCCACCGAAGCCCTCAATGTGGAGCAATTGCTTCATCTCCACAAAATCACCAAGGATGTCTCCAAGTTTTGCCAGAAGCAGCTACGTGCCTATCTGGACACAATGTCGCTTCTTTTTCGCCCCCGGCGCATGCTAGGCGACGCGATGGAAGGAGCGGAGCGCGAATCCATTGGCGGCTCGGAACGTATAATGACCGAGCTCCGTGACCTGTACCGCCGTGTCGCCATCCGACCGTTCGATCTGCGACCGGAATTACGCCTTCCCCTCCCATCTGTTTCCACCCAAATGCAACTTTATGAGTGGGAATACGTGCATGAGACGAAAACGGAGGGGGGTTGGCGGAACATCAAGGTCACCTCGCCACTCACCTGGGTTGTTGCTTACTCCTCATCCTACTCTCTATCCATGCTTCGCCAGGTGCTCGCTGGAAAAGAAGAGCGAAACGCAGAGGCAGTTCAAGCATTCGTTCTTCGAGCGTGCCTTTTACATCTCCATTTTGCAAAGTTTCCAGCAATTGCCGAAATGCTGGCGGGGCTACGATACCGCGTGGAAACGCAGCGCTCGCCGGAACTAGGCGATCTCCCACTCGTAACGATTTCGGCGCCTTTCTCTACGGTTCGGCCACCTGACAACTTGGTTACCATTGCTAGCGGCCTTGCCGGTGGCGACAGCTTCGCTGAAGTGCTAAATCTCACCACGGTGCACGCTCTCACGGATCCGTTGCGTGAGCAGATCGCTGCCATTTTCCGCACACACGGGCAGGAGGTTTAGGAGGCATGAAAGCCCGTAACCGTGTTGTCTGGACGAAAGGGATGTTCCTCACTCCCCAACATTTCCAGACACAGGATCAGTTTTTTGAGGACGCCATCCAGTTTCGGTTTGCCGCTTCCAACTATGCGAATTGGGGTGTGACCGACCTGGAAATTGACTCCGAAGGCTTGGGGAATGGACTGTTCCGCCTGAATCGGTGCAGCGGGATCATGCCCGACGGTGAACCATTTGATATCCCTGAAGTTGACGAACTGCCGGCCTCCCGCTCCCTTGCGGAGCATTTTCCACCGAACCGCGAGTTCCTGAATGTCTTTCTAGGAATCCCAGAGAAACGCCCGCGGGCGCGTAATGTTGCTCTCGAACGATCAAACGGCGTGGAATCTCCCGGCGGTCCGCCGAGCACCCGATATGTTGCTGAGACACAGATGGTCGCCGATGATAACGCGGGCGAAGAGGAGAAGCCCGTTCAAATTGCGCGAAGGGCGTTCCGGCTATTGTTCGAAGACGAATATCGTGACGGATACTCTGTTCTGCACATTGCGCAGGCAACTCGTACTGCAACTGGGAGTCCGATTCTGAATCCAAGATTCGTTGCGCCTTGTCTTAATCTGGCATCCAGCTCTTATCTCACAATGCTTCTGCGCCGGCAAATTGAGATTCTCGCAACAAAGAGTGCCGCCCTCTCTGGACCTCGGCGCCAGCGTGGAAAGGTTCTCGCAGAGTTCTCGCCCTCCGAGACCGCAAATTTTTGGCTCCTGCATACGGTTAACTCGTATCTGCCTGAGCTGAAGCACGTTTGGAAAGTACGTCATGGCCATCCGGAGCCAGCCTATGTCGCGATGTTAAAGCTTGCGGGCGCACTTACTACATTCTCTCTGGAGGCCCGTCCGGAGAACCTTCCCGATTACGAGCACAGCGATCTTGGTCGTTGCTTTACGCTACTTGATGACAGAATTCGTGAATTGATGGAAACGGTAATTCCGTCCAGGTTCGTAGCCGTGCCGCTCGAAATGCGTGACCGGTTTATATGGTCCGGCACCGTAACGGAGGACCAGTATTTTCGGAATTCACAGTTCTATCTGGCTGTAACCGCAAAAATGGGCATTGACGATGTCATCCGAAAGGTACCGCAGCTGGTAAAAATATCTTCTCAGGATGATATCCAGCGGCTCATGCGGAATTCCCTGCCGGGAGTAACCCTGCGTCACACGCCGGTGCCGCCCGCTGCAATTCCAATGAAGCTCGACAACCAGTATTTCAGCCTGAATCAGGGAGGAGCGTTATGGGAGGCAATTATGCTCTCACGCCAAATAGCTGTGCACGCACCCGGCGATATAGTCGAACCAAAGATGGAGATTATCATTGTACTCGAGTAGTTGCAGTGTCCCCGGCCCCGTTTTCTGATTTTCCGTCAATAACCTCATCCAACTTGAACACTTGAACCAGGCCCCACGGCGTTGACAGTACCGCCTGCATCTTGTTGAATCGTAAGGGTTGGGCGCTTAACTCAGCAGCCAAAAAACAAAGCTGTTGATTCCGCAAGAGTTAACCTCTCCTAGACAGGCAGAACGCCCCAATTTCAAGGGGGTTCTTTACCCATATCTTGCCCAAGTAAGCCATAATGCTGGGGTACGTCCCGAATATCCACGGCCCTAGCAGCAAGGTCTCCAAGAAATTTGGTTTGGGCTGAGTTTTCCAGAGGGGGAGCGTCGCATTCACAAGGGATTTGCGGATAGTTTATGACATGGAGAGAGCCGCCCGAGATTCGAAAGGCCATCCAGGAGGCTCGCGCTGTCCATCGAAAAAATTATTCTGATTTGTACACTAGTCGGAACGGTCGCCGCTGTCATCGCGGTATTGCCCCTTCTCGGATTAGACATCCGCATTTTCGGGAGGTCAGATAACGGGGCTGACTTGTCGCTCAAGGCTGGAGAGAGAGAGAAAAAAGACTATGGCTAGCTCTCATCCTAGTCGTACTGAGTTTCGCAATGTCAGCCGGGGCTCTCTATTATTTTGTGCGTCCCCGAATTGTTGAGAAAGTCATCGAAAGGGACAAGGCCGTCGCAGCACAGCCATGTCCTGTTACCTATACGAGTCCGAAGGCACACGCGAAAGCGACACACGCCCCCGCCAAAGGTAAAGAGCCCGACAGCATCCCCGCGCCGACATCGGTCAGTGCTTCCGGGGGCTCAATAGCGATAGGGTCCGTAAGCGGTACGCAGAACACCGTAAGCCCTACCGTAAACAATTTTGCAGTGCCTAACCGCCATTTGAGTCCGAAGGGCAACGCATCACTGGCAGACTTCGCTAAGACGCTACCGTCCGACTTGTCAGACATATTGACAATCAGAACGGTGAATGAGGCCGAACCCAACGGCTACGGCACGGAAATAAAGCAGGGTTTGGAGCAGCACACAAAGGTGAAGTTTGATGTCGCCCTGGCTTGGTCGAATATCCCACAGGGTGTAGTTGTGTGCGCCGAGAGTCCGAGCGCACCGATATTCCCCCTCGCCGAGAGGATTGCTAATGCGTTGTCAGCGGCAGGAGTCGAGCACATCAATTTCACGAAATGCGTCGGAGTCGATGACAAGCACATCATGATAATCGTGGGTGTGCGAGTAGAAACTTAATGCGACACGGCTTATCGGCCAGAAGAGAGCAGGGAGACGCGCTCATGGACCGCCTGTAGGTCCGCCGGTCGCTGGGACTCACCAAACTTTTGAAGGGGCCAAGATGAAGAGCTGCGCTGCCTCCCTGTATATTTGCCGCATCGTCTGCATATCTCTGGAGTCAAATCTGTCGGTTTTAACGTCGAAAGACTGTCGGCTGCCAATCAGGCACGCTTGCCAACAAAGAGGAAAAAAGAGCAGGGTCTCAGGATGCCAAATTCCTTTCTCCAGCTCAGTACACGGGCCACGAGCAACAAAAGGTATCTCGGAAATAATGAATGGGTCGTTGACTGAATCACAATACCTAAGAGCCCAGTCAAAATCCTGAAGCCAAGCAGCCCCCTTCTTTATCTCCTCCATCATTTCAGAGATTGCCCGGTTCCTGATGAAAGTAGGAGAGACGGGCGTTGGAGTCATCGATTTGAGTTTTATTGTCTTGGTCTCGTGCGCGTCTTCCGCTATCTCCCAAGCCAGCGTGTCTTTTCCTGCCGCTTGCTTCTGCTCACGGAACAACAGCGACCTAGCCCTCATCATTTGCATGAAACTCAAGAAAAATTCTCGATGCTGGCTCCAGTGCCCAAAGCCGTTCGCAATCGTCTCTTTGCAGAGGGAGGGATACTTGTTCTCTAGTTCTAGGAACGCGCTGTCCGCCGTTTCGTTCTCCAACACTTTCACTCCGACATAGTCGTAAAACCCTCTCCGATGTCCGACCTCTTTGGGGCTGCGCGGCGACCAGCGTCCATGTGGAATATCGAAACGCCACAGCGGTCGAGGGTGATTTTCTCGTGCTGGGTCAATGAAGCCGCGAAGATACCCCTGCGGGATGTAATGGTCCCTTCGTTTAGTTCTCTTCATCGCCCTTGGGGCCCCGCGCGCGAGGGTGTTCCAGTCCGTACAGCCCCGGGGGTCTGCTGGGGTAGCCAACCATCCTACTCGCCACGAACCTTCTGGAAAAGGTCCCGCCGGAGGAAGTTTCGAAACTGCTCGGGCATGAGAGCATCACGACCACGGAGCGCCACTATGCAAAATGTGTGTAGGGACGGCAGGACCGCTTGGACTCTCTAGTCTCGGGCGCTTAGAAGAACATCAAGCAGTCTTTCGACTTTCGCCGGTTCCGGGCTTTTCTTATCGGGAGCGGGTTTAGCATCGTGAACGCTGAGCCCTCGTTCCAGCTGGGTCATGAGAGTTCGGAGATTCTGCTCCTCGGCATCCAGGATCTTGCGGATTTCTCCGCTGGCGCTCATGGCTTCTTCATACGCGGCGCGAGCAGTAGCAAGAAGCGGAAGTTGTTCAATGAACGAAGTGGCGCTCTTGGTGAACTCGTCCACCGCGCCTGTGTACGCCTTTATGCTCGCGGACGGCGATGGCGAACTCTGATCTTCGGAGAGAACCCTCTGGGGAACAACTGCTAAATTCCCCTTCTTGAACTCGTCGTTCATTAAAGACTGAACGAGCGCGTCGCCGAGCGCAGCCAAGTCCGGTTTCTCCTCCGAGGCGAACTCAGGCTGCGTGCCCCCCTGTGGGTTGTCGCTTTTTTTTCCACACTCGCTTCACTCCTTTGCAACTCCACGCCTGTCGGTAGCGGTCGGCCAACAGCTGTGCATTATTTGCGGGATCGCCAAGAACGTCAACCTTCGCGCGCTGATTCGCGCGCTGATTCGAGAGAAGGACCAGCGATGTCATGACAAATATAAGGACGATCTCGCCGTCAAAATGTTGAACCCAGCCTTAGCACTCCCGGCCCGCAAAGGGTTAATGAGTAGTTACACAAGCCCTTCGAGCGTGACCACCGTCTCATGGAGGAACTTTCTCAGCGACTCCCGTTAGGTATAACTGTTCAGAACAGGCTCTCACAAGTGAGCCAAAAGAAAAACTAGATGGGTATGTCCTTGACTCAGGTAGCCCCTACAGATTGTGTTTTGGGCTTCCCTAGGTTTGGGTGGACGATCCGATAATGAGTGACAGGATCGACAGCCACAGCTTGCTGCGCGAGGCGAAAGAAGAGCTTACCTCGACTCTTCGATCTCCGTCGGTTGAAGCGGAACGTGAACTCGTCCAGATAGTAGTCGAGGTACTTATGGCTGACGGCTCCCTGATGGGTTCCGAGCAACCAACGTTTGAGGAGAGAGATAACCTGGTGCACTCGCGGCATCAGTTCCGACGGAGTCTTCTTCTTACCTCGCAGAAACGTGACCTGGTGCGTATAGCCCTTGCGCTCCAATGGGAGGTAGCCCAACCACCCATCAGTGTGGATGACACTACCGGGTGCGACCGAATCCTGCACAAACGGAATCAGGCTTTCGGCCGAAGCGTCTACGATCTGGCGCATGCGAATCCGACCGATTCCGGGCCCATCTTCTTGAGCAGCAACAACAACCAGTGCTTTCTGCAAATTGAGCCGACCGCGCAAGTCTTCCTCCAGGCCACCGATATAGCATTCATCCACCTCGATTCGGCCCGTCAGCAAATCCCGTCCTGGTCTTACCATGGCGCGACGCAATCTATGCAGCATCGTCCAGGCGGTCCTGTATTCTTTCAGCCCCAGCACTCGTTGCAATCCCAACGCGCTGGCCCCGTTTTTCTGGGTGGTCAACCACCACATGGCGCGAAACCACACCGGCAATGGAGTCCGCGTGTCTTGGAAGATCGTTCCGGCAGTAACTGAAGTCTGGCAACCACACCCACCACACTCCCACAGACTTCGCACAGGCCACGCCTTCTCTGATCCACAGCGGGGACAGCGAAAACCGGCCGGCCACCGGAGTTGTGCTAGGTATGCTCGACACGCCCCTTCGGTAGCGAAGTTGGACTCCAACTCCATCAGATTACGCGGATACTCTTCCACCACCGCCGCATACTACATATTGGGGCTACCTGAGTCAAGGACATACCCATCAAAAACTATTTTTACTTACGGTAGATGAGTGATATTGGGATTTCAACAGTTGTCGGCGCATGAGAAGCAAACTACTTCGCAACCCAAACGATGAACGTCAGCTCGTCATCCTCTTTAGTGCGCCGAAATCTCCCAGCATCCGGGCGTTGGAAAGTCAATGCCTCCCATCAAAAATGACTTCCAATCCTCTCTGTAACCGCCTAAGACGCTCGATACCTTCGCAGGCGGCGCTGGATTGTCCAGTCGCTGTGCGGTGACCATCAACTTCGAAGCTTCGCTTTGTGGAATGTCCGGCTTATAGCGTAACCAGTCTCGCCGCCACCAGAAGGTTTTTTCTCCACGAAGCCATGTTGCATCATTTCGAAGTATGGTCCATAGCCTGTCCGTACCAAACCAAAAACTGCCGGCGGGTGCTTTGGCGGGATAGGGCGACGGGGCAGCAAAAGGGGGCGCTGACACCTGGGTTACCGGGCACGTCCCTGGGGCGTGTGGCCTTGCTGATCCTGATTGCTGGGTCAGAGATAACGGGGATACAGAAATTAGACAGGCTAGCGAGAGAAGGCGGAGCAACATAGAGCCTCCCTTGGCGCGTCCATTCTACAGCTTCGTGGGGACGCTTCGGGACATCTCAAGTAGCTGGCGAGAACAAGGCCTTATCACAACTCTGTGCCTTTTGTTCGCCAGACGGGCGAAAAGAAAGCGCAAACTTCTGCTATGGCAATGTAACGCCAATCATGCTGTCGTCGCCGGTCGGGAAAGACGCGTTAGGGCTTAACACAGAAGCCCTTCTGGCAGACCAGACCAGAGCCCGATCCGCTCCAGCTTCGCGGGTAACTGGAACGGGCCCTCCCCAAGGGCTAATCTAACGGCTCGAAGTGCGGTAACGTAATCTTGAGCGCTGTTAAAGCTTCATCCATAGTGCGCACCACCGTAACCAGTGGGCGCTTCTGCTCGGCCACGATCTGGTACATGCGGGCCAGACCGAATGCGTGAACTGCCGGAACAATGATGACTCGGTGGCGGTTGGCGGCATCTGGCTTGAGCTGCTGCTGTGCGAGTTGCCGGATGCGATCCGAGGATATAGCGAACTCAGTGACACCCGAGCAATCGATGATCTCGGCACGCGGCTTAGTCGCGGCCCAGTATTTCTCTCCGGCGCGGTTGAGCGATCCAAGTGATGCTTCGGACAGCCGACCATCCAAGTAGACAAGTAGCACCGAATGATCTTTGTCGAACTCGTACCGGGAGCCCATCTCTCGCCACTATACAACGATGCCCAGCGAGCTGATCTTCGGTTATGAACGATCAAGAACTCGCGCTTTACAAACTTTGCCGCCTAATATCGTGAAGACATCGCGAGTGCCCAGTCATTGGTGCGAAGTGGGTTGTAAATCCCGATAGTTGAGGTTGGTCGAGCAAAGGAGCAAAGGAATCGAAGTGTTCCAAGATCGGGATGTTCAAGTTGCCGGATGGAGAGACAGGGGCGCCGTGACCGTCGTCGGGGTGGAATTCGGTTGAGTGGGTAAACCGGAAAAGGGATTTAGCCGGTTGCCGCGCTGAGCGCCAGAGCCACACGACGGAAGGCGGGTAGAAACGGGAAGGAAGCGGGCAGATGAACGACGACGCGGCGTACCGAGACGAAGACCCGGGCGCCCAGCTTCAGCAGTCGTTCGCGCAACATGCAAACCTGAGCGCGGGCACAAGCGGTGCCGGCAGCCCGCAAGCGGAACTCCTGCATTAGGACATACGCCGCGGCGGTGAGTAGGACGCGAAACTGATTGGCCCAGAAGCTGGTGCAACTGGTGCGGTCGATCTCGAGCTCGTGCAGTTCCTTGATGCGATTCTCGATGTCGCCGCGCTGGCAGTAGACCCGTTCGTAAATCCATTGCGGACTCTGTTTCATGTTGGTGATGACAAACCGGGGATTGTCTTTGGGCTCCTTGTCGGCAGCGCGGACGACTTCCGCTTTGATGATGACGCGGCGTAAGCGTGGCCACTTCCGGGCCTCGTAGCGGACTTCCCCGTAGATATGTTCGGTCTTTCCGCTGCGCCTCGAGATTGGCGCGCTCGCTTCATTCCGGCTTCGGCGACGCGCTTCAACACCGCATTCTTGGCCATCGCCACCACGTATTCCAGTTGCGGCTGGGCGTCCAGAAACTCGAGCACGGCAGGATGCGCAAAACCGCCATCCAGGCGTACCCGAATCTGTACTCCAGAAAGATGGTGACGAATCATCCTCAGTAAACGCCGCAGCATGGCGACCGCGCCCACCGCTGCTCCCACGTTGCCAGGCCGTAACACCGCGGCGCAGAGATACTGCTCGGCTTCGTCGTTGAAGCTGACAAAACCCATCACCGGGAGATAGCACCAGGTATCGTAGTGTCCGTTGAAGAACGACAACTGCTGCGCGCCGTGCGTGGGATCATCGGTCGGGTCCAGATCGATGGTGACGCGATAGGCGCGATGGCGCAGCCGCTTGGCGTGGCGCCGGATCACGCTCTCGGCCAGTAACTCGCCCGAACGTTAGAGTTCCTTGGCCCCAACTCCGTTCTCGAACCGCGACATCGTCGGCTGCGAAGCCAGGTCGCGTCCCTCGATCGGATCGCGATCCAGAGTAGTTTGTGAATCGGATCCTCGGCCAGGCGGGCTGAATCATTCGCATCCGGGTGGCCGCAGGCGATCGAAAACACTCGCTGCGCCACCAATTCGCGCAACGAATGATCGACCTTGCCCGCTTGCCGATCATCTCGAAGGCAGGAAGCTCAGTCCCGCCACCAACCCATAGTGTCGATCCGCCGCCTTCAGCAGCAGAGCGCCGCCGTCGGAACTCCCCTCGCGCTGATCGAACCGGACAACCACTGGCTTGCGAAAAATTCCTGGGAACAACAAACACTGTGTTGTGCTATCGTCTGACATTAAGGAAGCCTTTTTTGTTGCTCAAACATTGTCTAGTCAACATGTTTGTTACGGTATTTGCCGTCGACTGCAAAGCCACCATTTTCATCTCGAGTCACGCTGGCGGACCAACGCTTGTTGAGCTTGTATTCACCCTGGATGATCTCCCGTTGCGTGGATGTCACGTCGGTGGCGAAGGTGAACAAGAAATTATTTGTAACGCGCTTTTGCATCGCAATGCGGGCGCCAGGGTTGGAGTTGTTCCCGCCCAATGTGGGATCGATGGACAAGCTGGAGAGACCGGCCAGCTTTTGGACTCCGCCGCTCACCTGACTTGCAGCCCCTTGCGCCAGAAGCGAACTCGCCCCAAGGTTGGAGGGCGAGGCTGCGGCTTGTTGGGTGGTTTGCCCTCGGGCAATTAAATTGACAATGTCGGCAGTTGGCAGCGGCGGATCGGACACATAACTGGTCTGCATCTTGTCGAGCGGTCCGAGAAAGGTCAAGCTCAAGTTGTATTGGTTTATCGTCGTCGTCAACAAAATATTGAGCACCGGTTCCGTGCGGTTTGGATTCGAGAAGGTAATGATGCCTCGCTCAATTTGATAGCGCTTGTTCATCAGGAATATATCGCCAGCAGTAAACTCCGTTCTCCCCACGATCACGGGATCAGCAGCCGTGCCAACGACCCGCAGGTTCGCTTGTCCTTGCAGGCTTACTTCACTGCTTGCGAGGTTCAGATCGCGAGAAGTCTCGACAGCAATATCCAGCCTGATCTTGTCAGCCATGCCCTGGCTGGGGGCAGATTCCGCGCCGGACTGGACCTGGCCGGCTAAGCTCGCCAGGTCGAAATTCTGAGTGAAACTCAAGCTGTCGATGAGCACCCGGCCGTTGAGAGTGGCCGCCTTGCTGGTACCCGCAAAATTCAGGTCGCCCCCAAGAACCGTTCGGATCGCGTCCTGGTAGCGTATGCGAACGTTCTTGGCTTGAAGAGCGACATTCACTTGCAGCTGTGGGCGATATCCAATCACTCCTCGGCCGGAAATCTGCCCGCCTCCTGCTTCGCCTGCAAGTTGAGTGATGTTTACTTGGTTGTTGCGGATGTCAAGGACTCCATTTAGGTTTTGCAGTCCCAGCGGTGCGTCCGGGGTCATCATTGAGATGTTCTGTAGCCGGAGTTGGCCTTGGAGCGCGGGATTAGCCGTTGCTCCGGTTCCCCGAACATCGAACAGAAGTTTCCCTGAACTTTGAAGGTCGGGCTGGACGAAACGGAGGAGTTGCATGTCAACCGCGCCCACCGCCGAGAGCGTCACAGGCGCATTGCCTTCGAGCGGAAGCTGGCCTTGCAGACGCAAGCTAGTATCCGTTCCGGCGATCTCGGTCGGGTCCAGTGCAACGATCGAATTCGCGTAGTGGAGACGAATCGGACGTGTATTCCCGATCTGCAAACCTTGATAGTCGGCTTTGAGAGTCGGAATGACTACTTGCGCTTGCATGCGGGTCTTATCGCTGAGTGGGCCTTCCGCAGAAGCATGCACTTCGAGAATGCCGCGCGGTCCATTGGTTTTCGCCGGAGAGTACAGCGCAAGCAAACCTTCGATGGGCATTCCTTTGGTATCGAGCGTTGCATGAATGTAATGTCCGCCAGTAAGCTCCATAGTTCCACGCGCCTGAACGAAGCTCTGGGCAACCTCAGAATCGAGAGCCAGCTGTGCGTTTTGGTTCGCCACGTTGAGGTCTGCTTTGATCCCAGAAATGCTCGCTTGGCCCATCTGAAGCTGCGGGATCTGGACTGTGGCGGTCAGCTGCGGATCATCGAGCGTGCCGCGTCCACGCGCAGTGACCGTGAGAACGCCCTCTATTCCCAGGTTTCTCTCTTGCACAGGTTGGAGTTGCGCCAGCTTAACACCAGGAGCATCAAGCTGGAGTTCATAACTTTTGTTGTTCGGGTAGAAGACGAGACTGGCCTTGGCAGAACCTGCCGGCATGCTTAGATTGAGCGCAGTCATCAGCGCATTGCCATTTCCTTGGAATTGAACTGAAAATTGCTGCAACCGTTGTCCATAAAGATTGGCTTGGGCGAGGCGCACTGAGCCGTTTCCCATCGGGTTCAGCTGAGTTCCATGCATTGATACATCTACCGACAGATTCCCCGAAACTGGATAGTCAAGCTTCGCGACCTGCAGCAATTGTTTGATCGCAAGGCCACGAGACATCAGCTGGACGTTAACCGGACTTGAAGCTAAGTAATGCCAGTTCGAGAGCGCAGAAGTGACAGAGAAGTTGATGTACCCTTGCTGGGCGTTCACCAGAGAGCCGTTCTGGATCGAGATTTCTGACTTGCTGGCCTGTAATCCCAGCTCCAAGCTGCGCCACTCGGTGTTCTCCACCCGGAGACTGCGGCCCTTTAGTTGTCCTCGAATACGCGGATCATTCGTGCTGCCTTCGAGAAACACTTCTACGTCGGCAGCCCCGGCCAGATTTAGAGAGCTTGGAGACGCAGTGTTCGACGATGTCCGCATACCGGCGTTCTGGAATGCAGCGGCAAGAGAATCCATTTCTCTCAGGTCTCCGGCGTGCACTTGTATCCTGAGGTTGAGTCTCTGAGCGGCGGTACCATTAATATCCACACGCGTCTGCGGTGTACGCACAAATGTGTTGGTCAGAGCTGCCACGCTAGAGCTGCCGTCATAGCTTAAATGAAATGCGCCATCGAGGGGAATTGGTGTAGAACCGGCGGAAGCACTGGTCAGAGCAGCCTTCAAGCCAATATCAGAACGAGCCTTAATATTCTTCACACTGCCGGCCCATGCCGCATCGGCGACTCCGTCAACGTACCCGTCGATCGGAATCTGGTTCAGGCTGGCTGTTCGTAATGCTGTTTTTGCCGCGGCTAGTGATATTGCCTGGACTGACGCATGCAGCTTGGATACCGGGTTCTTGTCAAGATGGCGCATTGTTGCGGTGGCAGTCAGGCGTCCGCCCAGCAGGTCTGCCCCAAATCCATCGGCATTGAGGTCTCCGTTAGCAAGCTTGAATTCCCCGCGGATATTGCGGATCACGGTACGAAGATCTGGAGAATTCACCGTTAATTCGCGGCTGTTCAGGCGTCCATCGAGAACCACTGCGCGGAGCATGGGTGCGTTAGCTTCGGGCTGGTAGCGTAATGAACCCGCCAACCTAACTTCCCCCGTCGGAATGGAAGGATTCTTGAGAACAGGTCGGAAGTCCTGCGGGTGAATCGTGATCTCGTAAGATCCGTCGGCGGACGGATGAGAGTAGTTCTGTACATTGCCCTCCAGCCGGATAGTGGAAGAAGCAACCGTGAGGACCAGCGGCTTCAGCTTGAACTGGGAAGGAGTCGCGTTGAAGCTGGCTCTCAAATCGTGCAGGAGGGGTTTCAGGTCTCCGTACTGAAGGCGCCCGTTTCGATAGGAAAGGCTGCCGTCATAGGCTTTTCCCAGGAGCTCCGATTTGATTTCCAGCTGCAGATTGTGCAACTCGGCATCCAGCGGTGTCTTGACGTCGTTGTAGTAAATCTCGCCTCGTTCGATCAGAACATGCTGGATTCCGAGATCAAACGGACTGGTGGAGGTGCTGCCGCTCGATTTCGGAGGCGTGGGAAGGTTTGTGGTCCCATCCCTTCTCACCAGAAGGTTAACCACCGGATGGCGCAGAACGATCTCATTGAGATCGACCTTCTTATGTAGCAAGGAAACAATCTTCAAACGAATCATGAGCTGGTCGGCTTGGACCAGCGGCATGGCGGACTTCGGCTCGCTGCCACGAATGCTGATTCCATACGCGTCGGCGCCAAGCGTCGAAAGATGAAGCGCAAAATCTTGGATTCGTACCTGTGCTCCCGTAGCTTCACTCGCCTGTTGCTGAATTTTGGCGAGTGCATAGCCGTGGAATCTGGGGCTGCGGAGAACGACATACCCGGCGATGCCGAGCACCAAGATAATTGCCACGAGACCAATTCCTATCCAACCGAGTTTTCTTTTCCACGCCATAACAGCACCTATTGTGGAGCTTCAAAATGCCTGTCCCAGGGTGATGTAGAACTGTGTAGCTTTCACTCCGATTACGGGGTTAAGGTTTCGTCCGATATCAAAGCGAACCGGACCTACTGGGGTGTTGTATCTTAGCCCGACTCCCACAGTATTTGTGTAATCTCGAATGAATTGGCTAACACCAATGGAGGCGTACACGTTCCCGCCGTCATAGAAGACCGCTGCACCCAGTCCTTTCTTGATGCCCAGAGGAAAGCGGAATTCTGAATTGAAGATGAATAGCTGATTGCCGCCAACGGGTACTTGTAGATTCACGCACGTTGAGGGCACCGCGGGGTTGGTGCAGGCGGGCACGGTACGCTGTGGGCCAGCCCCGTTAATGGGAAAGCCGCGAAGCGTGGTCTCGCCTCCCGAGAAGAAAAGCTCACTCGTGGGCACATCGCCACTGGCAAAAGACTTGACCAGCCCTAAGGTGATCCTGTTTGCCCACACCGTCTTGCCGAACGCCTTGTAATAGGAACTCTGGCCTAGGAAGCGTGCAAAATTCGCGTTCGACCCCAGAGCCTCTGGGGTGATCCCCAAGTCCACGGTCTCGTAAAAGCCGCGGCTCGCATCGAGAGGCTTGTCTCGGGTGTCTCGAATCCACGTCGCAGACAGCGTCGAAAGCCTCAGTCGCTGGTCTTGTGGTAACACCAGCCCAGGGATCAACAAGTTGGAGAGGACCGTGCGACCGAAACGATAACGGAGTTGGATCCTTCGCGTTTTATCCTTGTTTAGGGGCTTCTCCATTTGCCACGAGGCATCCGCGAGCGCAGCCGTAAATGTAGGGTTTTCACTTGTGCGCTCGATGGATGCACTATAGAGCGAACTCCAACTTGAGCCTCTGAAGTGCGGCTGGGCGTAGGTTGCGAGGGCGCGTTGATCGAGTCGCGCTAGCAGAACGGAAATTGACGCCGTTTCGGCGAGGCCGCGAACATTGTAACGAGTGAATCCGATGGAGCCCCGAGGACTGACGAATGTTTTTTCGGCTGCCGTGAAATTCGGTGCCCCGCTGGTAACGGGCGGCAGCCCTGGAAGGACAATTGTGCCGGAAGGCAGGTTGCCTCCACGTCTGGCAACTTCAAGCCCGAAGCCATACGTTATTTCCTTATTGCCAGCTTCGTGCACCTTGACCAGTACGTCCTCGTTATCTTGATCCGTAATTGGACGGCGCGGCTCGACGCTCGCCCAATCAAATACTCCGAGATCGAGTAACCTGCTCTCGTCAGTTAGCAGCGCTCCCGCGCTCAACGGTGCGTCCGGAGTAATTCTGGCGGTTTTCCTCATCAGCGAAGGCTTCGTGCGTTTGTTGCCGAGAAGCAGCACCTCATCCACGTGCACTTGCTGTTTTTCGGTGATTTTGTATGTGACATTCACTCTGTGCGGATCGTTCGGCAGCGGGGTTACCTTGGAATCGAATTCCGAATTGAGAAAGCCCCGATCGAAATAGACGGCCATAATATGGCTGCGGTCATCGGCCAGACTCTTCGGCGAGAACGGCTCGCCCCGCCTGAGCTGGAAACCCGTTTTGGGCGCCAGGTCCAGCCCTGATATGTGGGAATTCCCCTCGATCGTCAGATTGTCGACTAGCGTTTGAGGACCCTCGGTGATTTGAAACGTGATGTAAACTTTCGGTTCACGATCGACGACCTCGGTATCGACTTTGACATCCTCGTAACCGCGATTCTTGTAAAACGCAGTAACAACGTTCACGCTTTGATGGAGCAACTTGTTGCTAAACTTCCCTCGAGAGATGAGCAATCGATGGGGTTTTACGGCGACCTGCTCAATAAGCTCGCCCTTGTCGACATGCTGATTGCCGTGGAATGCTACGGTCTCTACCTTGTGGCGCGAGCCTCGGTTCACGTCATAAACGAGGTCAACGTTGGAATCCTGATTGTGGAAATTCGCGGTTACCTTCGTGTCAAAGTAGCCCTTGCTCTGAAAGAAATCGATCAGATTTCGTCGGCCCTCTTCCACTAGATCGGGATCCACGGTCCCCTCGGAAAATATAGGTATAAGCTTTTTCATCTGCCTTCCGCGAAGGAACGGAAGCCAGGACAGCTTTGCACCCATGACCCGCACGGTGACGATCGGCCCAGGACGGGCGTCGATCACTATGTCGGCGTGATTGGTGTCTTGGTGATAGCGGGGCTGATCCAGGTGCACCTTGCTGGCAAGGTGGCGGTGGTCGGCCAGATTCCGCTTCATGAGCGCGATGGCCAAATCGATTCGCTTCGGCGTGTACGACTTGCCCGTTTTAAGAGAGGCTCCACTGGCCGCCGCGCGAAGGGAACGTGTAGCACGCAGCAGGCGATTCGCCTCGGCAGGTTCCGGTCCGTGAACTTCCACTTCTCCAACCTTTGCCCGTTTCCCCAAATTGACGTGGAAGACCACATTGGCCAGCATGCGGGTTTCGTCGAACTGCGGCTCTGGCTGAACCTGGGCCTGAAAGTAGCCGGATGAGACAAAAAACTTGAGGAGATTTCCAGTGGCCTTCGAAACGACGTCTTGTTTGTACGGCATTTGATTGGGAATATCGATGACCTGTAGAAGCCGCGTGTAAGAAAATCCCTTGGTTGCGCCCGGGAAGTCGAAGACTCCGAAGTAAAGCGCCGGCTCCAGTATGAAGGTCACATGCAAGCCATCGCGGTCAGGATTGACCTCGACTTCGACCTTGCTGAAGCGGCCGGTTCCCCGTAAGGCCGAAATGGTGCTTTCCACTCTTGAAGCTGAGTACCCCTCGCCGGTTTTCTGCTGCACCAGTGGTTGCAGGGACTCGATTGGAACTCTTGGATCAGCGACCAGGTCTACCGCGGCGACTTCTTGACCTTCGTAGGAAGCTTTGTTGTTGTCGCCAGCCTGCTGACACTGGACACACGAAGCTCCCGCCAAAACCACCAGGATCGAAATAGTCCAGCAGCGCATAAACGGTGGCCTGTACAGCGGCCCGGACCTGCTTTGCACTCGGGGGCCATGTCTTCGAATTCAAAGCGTCTTTTGGATGCCCACATTTTTCATAGAGATGCCATCCGATCCTTCCCGGTTCTGGTCCAGCGCCTTCAAAGCATCGAAAGGTAGGAACAGAAAGCGAAGACTCAGCAAATAATCCACTTTTTCCAAAAGCCTGACGACGGGCTCGGACTTCGGGATGAAGTAATCGGCTGCTTCGAGGTCGCGCCACGGCAGGCACTCGTCGCTGGACAGGAGCGCGACAGGGACGTCCGGTTTGGAATCCTTCATGCGCGCCGCGGCAATGTCGCCATTCATTTCTGGCGTGTGGTAGTCAAGGAGCACCAAGTCCACCGAATGCGTCGGGAACCTTGCACCCCTTCCTTGCCGTTGGTCGCGGTTAGGACCCGATATCCGTTTTTCTTCAAGCAGCATTTTCTCACCTTCTAGCACGCTCGGTGTGTCATCGACACAAAGGACTACCGGTTTCATAGGAATTACTCCCAAAAGATCTTCGGCCTGAGTGCTAGCGCATTGTAGCTGCCGCTGTCCGGCGCCGGGTGAGCCTGGCCTCGAAGGTAGGCTTTCAGTGCTTCTATCGCCAGCGGCGCCCGGCGACGGGCGTGGGGCGTGCCTTTCTAAGGCCTATCGATTGGCAGCAACAGTAACTTCGTTTTTCAAGATGTCCGCCGCTTTGGCAAGCGTTCGGAAGTCGCTGCGTAATGGGCTGACATTGCTGGGCCAGCGGAGGCGGACTGACTAAACGCGGCACCGATCAGCGAAAGAGCAATCCAACCAGCAAGGGCGCACCATCCGAGAAAAGGAAATGACATTGCTTCTCCTGCCTTTCTAATCGTGCCGTTAGACGAAGGTGTCGCTCGCAGGAGGTTCAGCTCACAGGCCGCCGAGGGGTTGAACGTCGCATTCACAGAAAAGGTCCCTTCTGCTTTCGTCTCGACGAGGAGCACACACTCTGTTGCCGGATCATGGCGCTGGCTTCAGGCTGCCAAGGCATAACGACGATCCGCGTTGGCCAGGAGTTCCATCATTTCGTGGAAAGTGGCAATGTCGAGCTCTGCAATTGAGTTGACGAGTTCCAGCCTGTCACGCACAGATCTGGCGGGATTGAACAACTTAAATTGAATGTCGTGGCTGTGGGCCCATCGTTGCAGAAACAGGAGCATTCCTAGACCGCCGCCTTCTATCGCGCGTACTTCCGAAAGATCAAGCACAATAATTCGCGCGTTTCGTAGCGACCTCACTGCCTCACGCAATTTGACGGCGGCCTCGCTGCGCACGATTCTGCCTTCGCACTCAACGACTGCCAGCTCACCCGTTTTCTCAATGCGAAGCGCCAGCATGGCTTCCTCCCAGCTTCCTTCACCCCCCCGAGAGCACGAGTCGTGCCATCAGATTACAGCCTATTTTGTGCTGGGTAACGGTTGAGCCGGCGGGCGAGGCGGAACTTTCGGGAGGCAACCGAGAAAATATGCGCTACAGCAACTGCTGTACCCCGCTCGACTCGATGGTAGTCACTCCCAAGCAGAATAAAGCGACACGGGTCCTTCCAACGAGCGTGTTCACAGCGAATGCGACAAACGGCCTCACCAATGGCCCAGCTCTTCCGCAACTCGATGACTAAGTAGTGGGATTTGTGAGCGACGACGTCTGAACGCGGCCTTGCTTGCGCAAACTTGCGGCGACTTCGTCTGGGAGCGACGAGTCTTGGGCAGCACAGTCCACAACGAGACACTCTTCTGGTGCAACGTGCATGGATTCTTCGACAACGGGCCTAGCTCGGAGGGAGAACAAGGTTATGACATACATAATGACTAAGCCTTGCCCAGCCTGCAAACAGCAATTAACCAAAAAAGCTCCCACCGACACCGGGCAGTGCGCCTGCGGCCAGCATGTTTGGCAGGGTTAGTAGCGCCCGCGCAAACACGCAGCCTGGATTGTCCTTCCGATTTGTGCAGGAGACATTCTGTGACAAAACGCTAAGTTAAGCACAAGCTCAAGAGTGTGAGGCTTGAGCGTTGCCGTTTCCCTTGTCAGGATCGATGATTGTGCTTTGCGAGTTTGGTACAGATCGTGCTCTAAACATGGCGGCGCTGCTCCGGAAAAACGACGCGAAGGCGAGTTCTTCATGTGCTTGTCCGGCGAAAAATCGGAGGAGTGCCATGCCGCGAAAACGTCTAATTCTGTGTGTCGATGACGAATGGAATGGACTTGAAGGTCGCAAGATGCTGTTT
The DNA here is from genome assembly GCA_963710885.1 of uncultured Acidobacteriaceae bacterium. Lineage (GTDB taxonomy): Bacteria > Acidobacteriota > Terriglobia > Terriglobales > Acidobacteriaceae > Sulfotelmatobacter. The sequence goes on along the minus strand of CAVQCF010000041.1, from coordinate 10,214 downwards.
GAGGAAGCTGGGTGCAAGGTCCTGGTCGCCACCAGCGGCGCAGAAGCTTTGCAACTGTTCGCCTCCCATCCTGTCGATTTGGTGCTTCTCGACTACCACATGCTTGGAATGAATGGGGATGTCGTCGCAGAGCACATGAAAGCTAGCGAACCCGATGTTCCAATCACTCTGCTGTCCGCAGATGATGGGCTACCCGAGAGCGCTCTGAAATGGGTAGATGCGTTTGTGTCTAAGAGCGAGTCGCCCGCGAACCTGCTGCAGATTGTTGAGCATTTGCTGGATCTGCGTTTTCTATTTATGCCGCTCGATGGTTTAACTGGCGGGCGAGGAAGACGCGCGGCATAAGACCATTAAGAGCGCGCGATGCAGAAACTGCGACCACTTCCCAAAGGCAATCGAAGGGCTATGGAGGTCACTATGAAAAAAGCATTCCGAAGAGTAGATACATTACTGTGGGTATTCCTTTTGGTTTCTGCTTTGCTTGTACCCGCCCCGGTGTTCGCTCAGAACGATGTGATGGGAGAGATTCAATTTGAAGGAAAATCCCATGTCGAGAAGACTTCTGGGGTCTGGGTTGACGGACAGTACGTGGGCTATTTGAAGGAACTCAAGGGATCGAAGAAAGTCCTTCTTCTCCCTGGCGAACACGTAATTGCGGTGCGTCAGGACGGCTACCAAGACTTCACAGAACGAATTCTTGTCCAGCCTGGCCAGAAGGAAGTCATTCGCGTGGCCATGGAGAAAGCCCCTACCGGACCGCTTCCTGATGTGACGGCCACAGTCAAGATCGCGGTCAACCCCTCCAGGGCCGCAGTTTTCTTGGACGGCCTTTTCGTGGGGCACGTAGGGGAGTTTGAGGGTATAGGTCGAGGGATGCTAGTTGCGCCCGGAACACATCAGATCAGAATCGCCCTTCCTGGCTACCAAACCTTTGAGACGGATATCAATCCGCTCGCTAACCAGAAGGTTGAAATTAAAACTGAGTTGGTCAAGACTGGCGCTCCTCCGGCGGGGCCTCTAGTCAAGACGGAAACAGGTGACACCAAACCGCCCCCTGTCGTTGGCGAGGCAGTCGTGCCTCCGCAGCGGTGAAAGGCAACCGGAGGCAAACTAAATCCGCGAAGGTCTTAGGGGCTGAGCGGAACTGGCGTCGCAAGCGGAAGGGCGCAATTGCGAAATTCGGCCTCTTGCGCCCAACCGGCGACACCGTTTAGACAACTGCTATGGGGACTTGTGCTTCGGCGTCCTTGCGTTAAGCTTCGAGATCAGGCCCTCTGCTGCCGGAGGGACATGCGTCTCGTGAGCAATTACAATATCCTTCGCCGAGATTTTCTCCCCGTAGATTCTCTGGTTTGCGTCGTTGTCAGGTCGGATGGTCGAACCTTCCAGCGAAATGCCTGCAAATAGGCCGCGCGCGCGGGAATAGCTCAATATTTCAGCGCGCATCGAGACATCGGTTTCTGCCGTCGCGTTACGACCGACTGGTCCTGCGGCTACCGACGCATCTGCTCCGAGCTTCACTTTGCTACTCAAGATTCCATTCGCGCCGCGGTCATTCATAACGAGAAGGACGAAGTCAGTCGCTTGCCCGCCGATCTGCAAGCCTACGCTCCCACCCTCAAGGGCCATCATGGAGGGCGCGCCCCAGGGGCCATCGAAGTTTTCGCCCGTGCGACATGTCATCGCACCGCGGCCATAACTCCCACCGACCACAAACGCGGCCTTGAGGACCGATGGAAAAACAACCACGCAGTCGGCTTTATCGAGGAGATCTTGAGGAATGTCGTCTGGAATATTCAGAATCTCTGTCAGCACCGTGGCGGCATTCTTTAGACGATCCTCGTCCTTTTCTGTGTCGTTCGCCCAACTCGTGATTGCGAGCAGCAGTACGGTCATCGCGCAGGCGAATACCCTCTTCTTCATGAGCGTCTCCTAGAACAAACATACTCATTGCGGTAGCGCCCAGCGCGCAACCCCACAGCATGGTTCCACCTTAGCTCCTAGCGGCGCCTGTGCACGTTGATTCTGCAGCATCCACATTGAGCGGGCTATACGTTGAGAATCGTAAACGGAGCTGATTTTCCCTGTACACCTTCGTTGGCATCACGCGTCGCAATGGGCTGCACTTGGAATCCATCTTTATGACGCGATGGTACTTATCCGATGAATTCGGGCAAACTAGTGGTGGGGTCGGCAATGATCGCTCCGGTGACACTGTCCGACGCGAAAAGACCCTGTCGATCAGGTATGCCCACCGGACCATTACTCGAAGGAGTCACGCAGCTCGCGCGTTTTGGCCATCCTCGTCCGGAACACAAAAATCCCAACGGATCCCTCTCGCCCGCCATCTAACCGTGGTCTTTGATAACTTCCCGTTCAGGGCCAGTTTTAGGAGGACCGCTTGGCTAACAACAAGTTTCACCCAGAAGAATCCGTGCTGCAAACCAGCTCCCACCTGAAGGTTCTGGGCATCGTGTTGGCCGGAGGTAAAGGCACCCGGCTCTATCCGCTGACCCGCGAACGCGCCAAGCCCGCCGTTCCATTCGGAGGCAAGTACCGGATCATCGATTTTGTCCTCAGCAACTTCGTCAATTCAGGCATTCACTCGATTTATGTGCTCACTCAGTTCCTTAGCCAATCGCTGCTACAGCATCTGAGCGAGGGCTGGCAGTTCGGCGGGCTGCTGAAGAGCCACTTCATCATCAACGTACCTGCGCAAATGCGTTCGGAAAACGAGTCGTGGTACCGGGGCACTGCCGACGCGATCTATCAAAATATTAATCTGATCGAGCAGTCCGATCCACACCTGGTGGCGATTTTTGGTGCGGACCATATTTACCGGATGAATGTGGCTGGCATGATTGATTTTCACCGCGCGAAGCGCGCCGAAGTCACGGTGGCCGCCATTCCGGTGGCGCGCAGCACGCGCACGAGTTCGGCGTGATCGAGGTCAACGAGGTAGGCCGCATTATGGCCTTTCACGAAAAAAACCCGAAAGCGCCGACCATGCCGGGCGATCCCCATCGCGTGTATGCCTCGATGGGCAACTACGTCTTCTCCACGCCCACGCTTCTGGACCTTCTTCACGGCCGATGCCAAGACGCCAGGCAGTCATCACGATTTCGGCAAAGATATCCTGCCCCGACTCGCCGGCAAAGTGCCTATGTACGCTTACAATTTTGAAAGCAACCGCATCCCCGGTGAGATCGAAGATTCTGTTCCCTACTGGCGTGACGTCGGCACCATCGAGGCCTACTACGAGGCCAACATGGACCTAAACCACGTTAAACCCGATCTGAATCTATACAACCGTGAGTGGCCGGTGCGCAGCACGAGCTATCCCGATCCTCCGGCGAAGTTCGTGTTCGACGAAGAAGGACGCCGCGGCGAAGCGCTCGACAGCATCGTCTCCGGGGGATGCATTCTTTCTGGCGGCCTGGTGCGGAAGTCGGTTCTGGGACGCGGTGTGCGCGTCCACACAGGAGCCGAGGTCGAAGGCTGCGTCATCATGGACAACTGTGACATCGGGCGCCGTGCCAAACTGCGCCGCGCTATCCTCGACAAGAACGTCCGCATCCCCAAGGCCGCCACCGTTGGCTACGACCTCGAAGCTGACCGCGCCCGCGGATGGCATGTGACCGAGACGGGGATTGTGGTGATCGGGCGCGGGTACAGCAGCGTCCCCATGGCAGTGATGATCGCGTGAGTACGGAGCCGACTTGTTGCCAATAACTCAAGGGGTCAGAGCCAATGCATGTATGGCAAGGGTAATCGTGCAATCTCCCGATCGCGAACGCATGCGGACCACGGGGCGATCGAAGTTCAGGCCACCCGCAAAGTCAAAAGAGAAGCTCTAGCGGTTCTGTGTTCCCTATCGGGGTCAATCGTTAAATCAAGCATCGTAACTCTCAAAAGCTCGACGGCGTAGTTCTCCGTTTCTCGCGTCGCATCAGGCGAGCTGAAATTCCATTGCTGCCGCACGATTTCCTGAAAGGACTCTCCACGATCTGACGACGATCTCAGGGTAAGTTCCTGCGTGCGTTGAGTCTCCTTTTCGACGAATAGCAAATAAACCCGTTTAATGCTTTGTGGCTGGTCGAAGATCAGTCGAATCGTTTGCGCACCCGGCTCGGCGGCACGCCAACCTTGGGTGTCTTTCAGCGCCAGCGCAGCTTCAATTGGGAAAGCGTCGTCCTCGGATGTTACTTCAACGGATGCGATTTTCTCCAGGTCTAGCCAACCTTCTGTTGCTGCAAGAGAGGGCGCGTGGCGAACGATCCGTTTCCGCATTTTGAGTACCTTCCATTCGAGCTTCACGCTCCAAAATCGATTCTGGCAATGGGCGGTGGTTCATGCTTTTCCTCGATCTCGCCTTGAGCGCTGATTTTGGCGAGTTCGCAGTTAAGTTCCGCTCCGACCAGCATGGCAAACCCTGTCCAGTAAAGCCAGGTCATCAACGCAATGCCTGCGCCGAGCGTTCCGTAAGTTTTGTTGAAGTTTGCGAAGTGCCGAAAGTAGAGGCCCAGCAGATATGAGAGCGCCAGCCAGCAGCCCACGGCAAGGATTGCGCCCGGCAGCGTGGCTAAGAAACGTTGCTTAACATTCGGAGCAAGGAAGTACAAGGCTTCCACGGCGAGGATGGTGAACCCGATCGCAATCGACCAGTGAATGTAAGGCCACAGCAAGACAAATAAATAGGAGAGGTGGACTCGACCGGCGAGCCATTCTCCGAATCTGGGCCCAACCATCATCACAGACAACGCTACCAGCATCAGGGCTCCAGTCATGAGCGCTAAGCCTACTGCCAACGGGCGGGTTTTCCAGAACGGCCGATCGTCTTCGACATCGTAGGCAATATCCAAGGCTTCGATGGCGGCAGAGAACCCCCCGGACGCCGTCCAGAGCGTACCCAGAATACCGAAAGAAAGGAACGTTCCCCGATTGGGTGTGATCACATCAGACAAAACCCTGCGGACCAGCCCCATGCTGTCCGGAGGCAAGAACCGCGTCATCATACTCAGCGCCTGGTCGAAAAGATTGGGGACGGGCAAGTACGCAACGATGGCCGATAAAAAGATGAGACACGGAAAGAGCGACAGAACGAAGTAGTAAGACAGCGCCGCAGCCATCTGCAGAGTGTGGTTCCGGAGCACGTCTTCGTAGGTTTCCGCCAACGCATGCTTGATCCGTGCCGGCATAACGATCCTTGGATGCAATCCCTGATTTCTGGAGCTAGCGATGACTCTTCGGCGGGCGGATACCTCCTGTCACGGCGTCAGATTGCTAGGTGGAAACGGTTCAATTCCGCTCGATCGCGAAAATCCGGTACTCGATTTACGCAGCGCGAAGTCTTTTGTCGTGGGAATCATCGACCGCCAGACGCTCCAAAGCTTCACTAATGGCGGTGAGCACGCGGTCGTGGGAAGCCATTATTTGGTGCTGGCGCGAATTTTCTGTCCACCGTAATCCGCAACTTGACTATGCTGGATTTGCTGGCCCCCCAAGATCAACAATGAAAGCCTTGGGAGGGGGGCTGGCAAAACCCCGTTCACTCTTCCTACCGTATCAACGATTAAAGACTTGAGCGAAGCTAGGTCATCCGGGGCTTTCGTTGAAAGCTCATATTCCCATCGTCTGTTGTCAAACGCTGTGTTAACCGTGACCGAACTTGTGAACAACTCAGCATTGGGCGGCTGCCCGATACTAACGAGGCGATCCGAGAACGCCAGTCCTCCTTCACCTTCGTCTAGCGCCGCAATCAGTTCTTGAACCAGCGAACTTAGCTTCCGTGGAGTCCCTTTCGTTTGTCACCGCAAGACAAAGTTCACGGCAGTCCCTTTGAATGCCGTAAGCCATATTCGACCTCCGATATTCCGGCGCGAATGCTTAAGAACGCTGCGGTAGTACAAAGCATGTTTGGTGCCACGGCTGTAAGTGTTTTTGTTGCCTGCGGTTCATAAAACCTTGCGTGTAGTTTCCATCATTGGCTCGGCAGTTTTGGGGTACAGGATTCCATGTACTTAGCCGGCTCGTAAACGGACCTGTCGCGGTGGCGCCTCCCTCCTGGGCGGAATGCAAGTCCTCATCCGATGCACTTAGGTGGCTCTCGGCATCGCGATACGCGACTTAATTGTGTGGATAAGTCAGAAAAGCAAGTCCGGCAACGCAGGGTCTAGCGCGATGGTGCGCCATTCCCTTATTGCACGTTGGTCAATCACGTTTGCGTCATGCCACCAAATTGAAGGCGCGCATACGGCTACGAGTGGTCGAATCTTCACTGCCTCGATTGCGACCGTCGAGTTTTCTACCGGGTATGCTGTATGGCGCAAATAGGGAAAGCCCGACTAACTTAATTGGGCGCCACTGCACTTCTCTGATGCAGGTCCGCAATGCTTCGTATGGAAGATAGGATTGGCAGACTGTGCTCGGAACTTCTCGTCACAAAAGGCGACGAGGAAGTCAGGCCGATAATCGTCGCCCTTCGGGACGCATTGCGCTTGCACGTCGAACATATGCGCAAGCGTTTTGGCGCCTATCCCTTCCTCGTGGAACGGCGCGCTCGAAACGACAGTTCGCCGGTGAAGGAACAACATCAGGAAGATACGGCGACGGCCACGAAACCCAGCGCGAGAGACACAGGTACTTAAGGCACCGGAGAACTTATGTTGATAAGTTTTTCGCTGGGTGGCACGTATACTCTGTCGCGTGGCGGTGCCATTTCTTCGCGCCCCTCCAATACCTGAAGTAACTCTTGGATTGTGGCTTCAAATCTGTCTGGGTCTTGCTCGGAAACAACCCGCTCGCAAAGTTCTCTCCAACGTTCTTTGGTTTCGCCTCGCAAGGTGTCACCTCCAAACTCGGAAGTTCGCTTCGGTTCTCAATTCGTGTGACCGTTGTCGGTAGGCGAACGGCCCGCTTAATCGAAAAAGAACATCGACGGAGGTAAAGAAGCAATTGTGCCGCCAAATGACTTCGCGACCCAAAAGTCATGCTGCACCAGGGACTTGGCTACGCCCATTCGATTTAGTATGGGCGAGGCCATAGGGTAAAGTTTGCTGCCCAAGGCCCGCGCGGGGTTCCGTTCCGAGCAACAGCATACAGGGTTCCCTGTATTCCGTCGCGGCCCAAGCCGTAAATAGTGTAAAGTGCCTCCGTACACTGCCCAGGCGCAGTGGCTTCCCCCACGGATTCTAGGTTTTGGAACGCAGGCGCGCCATGGATGACAAGATCAACATCCTGATGGTCGACGACCAGCCAGGCAAACTGCTGACCTATGAAGCCATGCTCGCTGAACTAGGGGAGAACCTGATCAAGGCTCATTCAGGAATTGAAGCCCTGGAACACCTTCTGAAAACCGATATCGCTGTTGTGCTCATGGATGTGAGCATGCCCGGGATGGATGGTTTCGAAACAGCGCAGATGATTCACGATCATCCACGCTTTCAAAACACACCTATCATCTTCATCTCCGGGATTCACATGACGGATCTCGACCGTCTGAAGGGATATCAACACGGAGCTGTCGATTACCTTTCCGTTCCTGTTGTTCCAGAATTGCTTCGGGCAAAAGTGAAGGTGTTTGCGGAGTTACATCGCAAGACCCAGCAACTCGAAAAGCTTAACGCACTCATGACTACTGTGCAGGACGAGGAGCGGAGACGCATTGCGCGCGAGTTGCACGACAGCGTTGGGCAATTACTTGCTGCCATTACGATGAACAATGTTTTCTTGGAATTGGAATCCCATAAGCTGAACCCCGAGGCGACCAAACGCCTTTCCGAAAACGCTGCAATGGTAGCGGAGGCTAGCAAGCAGATTCGGACCATTTCCTATCTACTGCATCCTCCATTGCTGGACGAAATAGGTCTTGCATCAGCGCTTCGTTGGTATGTCGAGGGATTCTCCGAGCGCAGTAGAATCGACGCGAAGCTCGAAATCCCACAGACCTTTGCGGGTCTGTCCAAAGAAGTGGAGCTTTCAATCTTCCGGGTTGTGCAGGAGTGCCTCACTAATATTCATCGTCATGCTGGGAGTCCCACAGCTGGAATTCGTATTATTCAAGACGACGTTTGTTTAAGAGTTGAGATCGAAGATGCAGGCAAAGGAATCTCGCCTGAAAAGGAATCCACTTTCGCGTCGTCGGCCAACGGCGGCGTAGGGCTTCGCGGAATGCGAGAACGTTTGCGTCAGTTAGGTGGCACTCTGCGTGTCCGGTCAAATGGCCACGGAACACATGTGACTGCCGTTCTACCCGTCGTACGTGTCACGGCTGTGCCTGCAGTCCAAGAAGTCAGCAAGCGCGTTGCTCTGACCTGAGAAGGCTCGGTGCGGAATCAACTGGGTTAAATGCGTACTCATCGTCTCGGCTGCATCGCGTCTACGATGGAATACACTGCGAGCGTTCTCTGCTCTTTTGCCCTAATCACCCGCGCTGAAGCGTTGCTTTTGTTTGGAGTACTGGCAGTAGTATTCGGCGCTGGCTTTGTCCTCCGCCGTCCGCCCAAGCGAGCACAAATCGTTTCAAGGCAGGAGTAACGATCTTCGACTCTTGGTTGATCTCCTGTAGGCTGTCGTAATTACACTCACTACCGGTTCGACAGCTAACCCGGGGCCCTAGGCCGAAATAGAGCGGACAAGTTGATTGCACATTTCGTGAATGATTTCTTGCCTGATCTCGTATTCAAGGAGATCGGTATCGGTTGCCGTTCCAAGACTTCGTGCTTCCAGAACCTCGACTTGCTTTCTGAGTAGTTGATTAAGCTCGGATCGCAGTTCGTCGACGCGATAGCTTTCCATGGCTGCCTTCCTCGGTGGCGAAGCGGCACCCTGGTGGCAATGCAACAGTTTCCATCACGCAGCATCGAAACAGTCCTAAACGAAAATCGGCTCAGACTTGATCTCGATCTTTCGTGTTTCCCTGGAAGAGTCTCTGGATCTCGAGCTTGTTCATTCGGCCACTCAGGCAGTGTCCGAATCTTCGCTCGAACCAAAGGTCCAGATTGCCAACGCCCCTTCCCAGGAGCTCCAGGAGTTTCGCGCCAACGTGAATTAAAAGGTCACCGAGAATATGGCCCATTCTCTGAGTGCTCCTCGCCCCAAACGCCCGAGCTTTGCAGCGAATGCCACGTGGTTGGCGAATCGTACCATAGTGGAGCGCGGTTACCTGCCAAGAACCCTCGCTTTGTCCGAGCTGCCGCGGTGGATTCAACCTCGCGAGCAGCGTGGTTGTCGGTATTGTTCGATCCATCCCAATCGTGAAAGGGGATGGTACTCGATCGGATAGTCACTTTCGTAAATCAGATGAAATGGGATAGGAAAGCACCTTCTGGAGAGGGGGAAAAGTGCTAGGTTGTGGTGACCCACTCAGTCGGGATTGCCAGAATGGAGGTTCCAAGTGAAAAAAGCAGTTCCGGTGCGAATGCCAGATTGGCCCGAGCAAGAATTCCCGACTACTAAAGAAGTAAGGGTCTACCTGTTGTTCTGGGAGCATCAGAGGAAGCAGTTGGCCCCCGACCCTGGTGCCGGATTCCTCCAGAAATCATATTGGCTGGATCCTGAAGATCTCGAAATCAGTGCTTACCAGGCGGAATGCTTGCGCGCAGGCCGTCCGGATCGAGCGCTATTTATTCGGCGACTGATCGCCACATATCACAAGCGGAAAACCTCGAGGCCGATACGAGTTTCAGCCGCGGTGTCGCATCCTGCGCCTGCAACAGTTCCCACTGGATTAGTAGGAACCATGAGTCAGGTGTTACGACACGTCCCAGCATCGGCAGCACTTCGGGAAGCAGAACTCAGCCCGGCACAGGTGAACGAGATTTCACGCTCGCAAGGTCTCGGAATCTGCTGGCAACCCGGAAATGTTTACCGCATCGGGCGTACCGCAACCGCGAAATCCTGCCTTGTGCTAATGGACGCGCACGGCAGGGAATTGGGCAAGTACGGCTCGTGGTAAGAGTCAGTTTGTTGCAAGGGGACAAGACACATCGAAGCCGACTGCGACTTCACACGCACCAAGACTTAGGATGTGTTTTCCGCCAGCGCACCGAAATGCAGCCAGCTGCACCTTCTAACAGGCTCAACGGGTTGCACCCTGTCCGCATGCACTCCAGTGCATAGACGCGTACGGAATTCCAAAACGAACTGACACCAGAACTGACACCCGTTTTGAGCCGCTCCCGCGGGCAGGCATTGGCGCTCGAGGGCCACTGAGG
>CAVQCF010000040.1:0-223683 GCA_963710885.1 uncultured Acidobacteriaceae bacterium | reverse complement strand
ACCGTCGGAAGGGAAAATGACACAAGAATTGATACGGAAGATCAGGTTGCGATCTTGGACTTTCTTGCTGCTGAGTCTCGCAGGATCTCAGCGCCTGTTTCCAAAATTCACAGGCGGACCTCGTTCTCATTCATGGGCACATTCTCACCGTCGATGCGAACGACTCGGTAGCACAGGCTCTTGTGATCCAGCACGGAGTGATCGCGAAGGTCGGCAGTGATGTAGAGCTTTAGTTTTGCGGTAGGTCGGGGCCTTCGGGTCATAGATCTTCTGGGGACATACAGCCACTCCGGGACGATTCCGACACACACGCGCACATCGCTCAAGGCGGAGTAAACGACCTGTACAGGGTGCAACTTTCGGACGCGGCCTCGATCGAGGTCATTGTTGATCGGGTGAAGGCCAAAATCGCGCAGGCCAAGCCTGGCGAATGGGTTACCGGAGCCGGCTGGGACGAGGGTAAACTCGCTGAACATCGCTATGTCACCACCGCGGATCTCGATGCCGTTTCTCCGAATAACCCGGTGTTTCTGGTGCATACCACCGGTCATTACGGAGCGGCAAATTCGATGGCGCTCAAAATGGCGCAAATCACGGCTGCAACGGCTGATCCAGAGGCGGGAACTATTGACCCGGGATCCGCAAGGTAATGCTACAGGCGTGCTGAAGGAATCGGCGATGCGGTTGGTGACGCGACTGGTCCCGCCGATCACGCGGGAGCAGGTCCGCAATGGCATTTTGCATAGTGAGGAGGTGCTGCACAGTGAAGGCATGACTGCGGTCAAGGACCCGCTGATCGAGCAGATTGAATGGGACGCGAGCAAGTCTCTGCTCGACGAAGGGAAACTGAAAGAGCGCATCTGTGTGCTCTGGTCTGCCGGATCGAGCATCGAGTCGGCCAAAAAGGCGCTGAACGAAATCAATTCCGTTCGCCGGATTCCCGAGACCTACCAGGACCGACTGCTGTCGTGCGGCGTGAAAGATGTCATGGATGGATCTGGCGGCGCGCGTACCGGCTGGGTTTATGACGACTGGCTGCGCAACGGGACGACTCCCGACGTGACGAGCGCAGGTACGGCCAATCGCGGGTATCCGCAAACGGATCCCCAGATTTATCTGGAAGATGTTGATCCTTCCACGAGAACAAAGTGCCTGTGGGCACGCACGCAGTGGGGTATCGCGCGATGGATTGGGTGGTGGATACGTACGCGCTGGTCGAGGAGGAGCACCCGCTGCCGGGATTGCGACACAGCATTATCCACGCCAACCTGCCAACCACCCATGCCCTCGATGTGATTGCAGAACTGCAGAAGAAATATGACGCGGGATACCCGGAAATGCAGGCTGAGTTCCTGTGGTGGATTGGGGATAATTACGCAGGCAATTATGGTCCGAAACGCAACCAGAATCTGATCCCGCTTAAGACCATGCTTCGGCGAGGGATTCTCTGGTCGGGCGGCTCGGACTACTTCGTGACGCCGGTTCCGGCGCGGTACGGGATCTGGGCTTCGGTGGCCCGGCGACTGCCGAAGGGACTTACGAGCGACTCCCTTTGGAATAGCAGAAGCGGTCGACATTCACATCGCGCTACGAGCTACACTGCCTGGGGTTCGCGGCAAATGTTTCCGAGAACAAAATTGGCTCGCTCGAAGTCGGGAACCGAGCCGACATCGCTGTGTGGGACCGGGATCTTTATTCCGTATCCACCGATCAGGTCAAGATTATGAAGTGCCTGATGACGTTGTTCGATGGCGAAGTGGTGTATCGCGCGGAGGGGTCGCCGCTGAAAGTTTCTGGGCAGTAGTGGAGGGGAAGAGCTGCGCTGATTGGCCACAATGAGTGAAATCGCGATGTTACGACAGCTATTCTTCCAAGCGACCGCCAACTCCAGGGCCTTCATTGACTTGCCTGTACCGCAGTGGTAAGATTCGCGCCAGTGGTCGGCCGACTATCTCGCACTATCGCATCGTCGAGAACATCGGCGGCGGCGGGATGGGTGAGGTCTACAAAGCCGAGGACGTGAAGCTGCATCGCTTCGTAGCCCTGAAGTTCCTGCCGGATGATGTTGCTAAGGATTCTCAGGCCCTCGGCCGTTTCGAACGCGAAGCCCGGTCCGCGTCGGCCTTGAACCACCCCAACATCTGCACGATCTACGAAATCGGTGAGACGACGGCCAGCCGTTCATCGCTATGGAGTTTCTGGATGGGCTGACGTGAAACACAAGATCGCTGGAAAGCCCGTGGAGACCGATGTGCTGCTCGGGCTAGCGATTGAGATTGCCGACGCACTGGATGCCGCGATGCGAAAGGCATCGTCCACCGCGACATCAAGCCAGCGAACATCTTTGTCACCCAGCGCGGCCACGCGAATATCCTCGATTTCGGACTTGCGGAGGTACACCCAGCTTGAGCAACGCGGAGCGAGAGGATCCTGCGGCACAATCAACCATGGCTATCGAAACACGGCTGACCAGCCCCGGTGCAGCGGTGGGCACGATCGCCTACATGTGCCAGAGCAAGTTCGGCCAAGGAGTTGGATGCCCGTACTGATCTGTTCTCGTTCGGCACGGTCTTGTACGAGATGGCAACCGGGACGTTGGCGTTCCGTGGCGAAAGCACAGGAGTGATTTTCGAATCCATCCTGAACCGGGCACCTATTCCGCCGTCGAGGCTCAATCCAGATTTTCCAGCCGAATTTGAAAGCATCATCAACAAGTGCCTGGAGAAGGACGCACCCTGCGTTATCAGCACGCTTCGGAAATTCGAACCGACGTGCTGCGCCTGAAGCGGGATACGGATTCGGCGCGAGTGACAATAAGTGCAAAGACCGGAGCCGCCACTTCTTCAGGGTTACGTAGGGAGCTGATTCTTGCTGCCGGCGTGGCCGTGCTGGCTTTGTCAGTCGGTAGTTACTTTTATTTTCACCGCGCACCAAAGCTCACCGACAAGGACACGATTGTTCTCGCCGACTTCACCAACACCACCGGCGATCCTGTGTTTGAGGGGACGCTTCGTCGGGGTTTAGCGGTGCAACTTGAAAGTCGCCCTCCTCAGCCTCGTTCCTGACGAGCGCATCCAGCGGACACTAGGTCTCATGAGCGACCACCGGATGCGCGACTCACCGCGGAGTTGGCCCGGGAAATTGTGAGCGAACTACTAGCGCGGCGGTCCTGGATGGCTCGATTGCAAGCCTCGGGAACCAATACGTGTTGGGGTTACGTGCCAAGGACTGCCGCACCGGAGAGGTCCTCGCTGAAGAGCAGGCGGAAGCGGCACGAAAAGAAGATGTGCTGAATGTGTTCAGCCAACTGGCAACCAAATTCAGGGCCCGTCTCGGTGAATCCCTTACCACCGTTGAAAAGCACAATACTCCGCTGGAGGTGGCGACCACCTCATCACGGGATGCGCTGAAAGCCTACAGTACGGGGATACGGGTTTCCCTCTCGAAAGGATTTATCGATGCTTTGCCCCATTTCAACGCGCGGTCGAAATCGATCCCCAATTTGCGATAGCCTATGCGTCCATGGGGCTGAATTACAGCGGGCTTGGAGGGTCTGTCCTGTCCATGGAGAACACGAGCAAGGCCTATGAGTTGCGAGACCGCGCCAGTGACCGGGAGAGGTTTTTCATTACGACCGTCTACTATCGACAGGTGACGGGAAACCTGGGAAAGGCGAACAGACCCTGCGCTTGTGGGAGCGAACCTTATCCACGTGATCGGGACGCCCACGGATTGCTGTCGGGATTTGTTTCGCAAGGCTCCGACCAGTATGAAAAATCGATTGAAGAAGGCAATATGCGCTCGGGATTGATCGGGATTTTGTTTTCGGCTATGTCAATGTGCCTACGGTCATTTTTTCCTCGGCCGTTGGGCGAAACTGAGGAAGCCATCCAAAAAGCCTCCGCGTACAAAGACGAATCACCTGAGCTTTTGATCCTTCAGTACGACTCGCGTTCGTCAACGGCGACCGGGCGGGGATGGATCGCGTGGCGAGTCTGGCTAGAGGCAAGCCGGGAGTGGAAGACTGGATTTTGCATGCGGAGGCTCTAGTTGAGGCTCGTTCCGGTCGGCCGAAGCGGACGGCACGATGTCGCGCCGCGCTCGGGACGTGGCTCAACAAACGGGCCAGAGGGAAAGAGCGGTTCATATCAAGCCGCAGAGGCAGTGTGGCAAGCATTTTTCGGGGACGCGCCTGCGGCAAGAGCTAGCGCGAGGGCGGCACTCCAGCTTTCCAATGGCCGGGATGTCGAGTACGCCGCTGCTTTTGCACTGGTCCTCGCAGGCGATTTGCCTCGTGCGAAGTCGCTCGCAGACGATTTGGAGAGGCGCTTCCCGGAAGATACTTCAGTCCAGTTCAATTACCTGCCAGCGCTTCGCGCAGTCTTCGCCCTAAACCATAGCGAGCCTGCCAAGGCGATCAAACTGCTGCAAGTCGCCGTTCCTTATGAGTTGGCAGTACCGGCAGTCGACTTCAATGCGTTTTTCGGTGGCCTATATCCGGTGTATGTGCGTGGCCTCGCCTATCTGGCCGCGCACCAGAGCGTCGAAGCCGCGGGGGAATTTCAGAAAATTCTCGATCACCGCGGAATCGTGTTCAGTGATCCCATAGGTGCGCTCGCCCGTCTGCAACTAGGCCGGGCCTACACCATGCAGGGCGATACAGCCAAAGCCAAGGCGGCGTATCAGGACTTCCTCACCCTCTGGAAAGACGCCGACCCCGGCGTTCCCATCCTGAAAGAAGCCAAGGCGGAATACACGAAGCTGTAATAGCCCATTCCCAGGTGGCCCTCGCCCGACTCGCCAACGACGCAGAAATTCTCAACTGACGAAAACAGGCCATTGCGCTCAAAACCCCTCAGCCCAGAACGAAGCTCCCCCAAGTTGCACCGTCCAGCCGTCCTCCGTCGTCCCAAATGCTGCGGCATGGGAGGCCGTCGCTATGGGCAAACAGAGAATCAAGCCGAATTACCGTCGCCGAGTGCTGCGGCTGCCGGATCTGGATCATTGTAAAACGGCAGTTCTCAATAGCCTCGGTTCGCCAGCTTCGCGCCGCGTCTACGAGTACGCCATCGACCAGTTCATCGCCTGGTACTGCTCCGAGCCTCGGCTGGCTTTCAACCGCATCGTGGTCGTGCGTTATCGCTTGTATCTGGAATCGCGGCATCTGGCCGCTAACACCATCAACCAGCAGCTTGCAGCCGTGCGCCGCCTGGCTCACGAGGCCGCCGACTCGGGCTTGCTGAGTCCCGAGTTGGCTGCAGGCATCAGCCGAGTGAAAGGAGTGAAACAACTCGGGTTTCGCTCCGGCAACTGGTTGAGTACAAAACAGAGTTCAGAAGTGCTCCAACACGCTTGTGGCGATAGCATGCGCGCCAAGCGAGACTATGCGATGCTGGCCATGCTGTTCGGTTGTGGCTTTCGCAGATCGGAACTGGTCGGTTTGGAGTGGGACGACATCCAGATGCGCCAAGGACACTGGGCGGTTGTGGATCTGATTGGCAAAGGTGGCCACATTCGTACGGTGCCCATTCCGAACTGGGTCAAAGCCGCTCTCGATCAATGGACTGGAGCCGCCGGGGTTTGTGAGGGCAAGATTTTTCGAGCGGTCGCCAGACGGGGAAAGGTGTGGGGCAGCGGCCTCTCGCAGAACGTTGTCTGGTACGTGGTCAGAAGCTGCTGTGAGAGAGCAGGCTTGGAGCACATTGCACCGCACGACCTGCGGCGGACCTGCGCGAAGCTGTGCCACGACCGCGGCGGTGAGCTAGAGCAAATTCAGTTCTTGCTGGGGCATGCCTCCGTGCAGACCACGGAACGCTATTGTGTGCACCGGGGCGTTATGTAGAGTCGCTGCAGTAAGTCCTTGCCGGTCAGCAGATTCCTGTTGGAATCACAGCACATAAGCTTTCATGATGCACTCCTCGGCGGCCATCGAGCTGCCACATTCAAAGGAGGTTCGTCATGGAACAAACCCTTTCGGAAAACTTGCAACTGGGTCAACTTGTCGCTAACGCCTTGAGCGAGATCGAGCGGCTGGGCTACAGCAGGAGATCGCGAAATCGGTATCGCGCAATCTGGGAACATCTCATCGAATTTTCCCGCCGTAACGAACTAGAAGACAAATTTTCTGCGGATTTGGCGGCGCGCTTTCTAGATGAGTATGGCGTCAGGGGCGAGGCGGTGGATGCGCCGGGCAACGGCTGGCGTCGGCATCTGTTGTTCGGCCTAAAAGTGCTTGCCGATTTTGCGAAAAACGGGCGTATTGAACGAGCGTTCGCGGATATACAGGCCATTCACCTTCACCCCGCTATGCAGAACGCACTTCGAGATTATGAACAGTACTGCACGGATCGACTACACCTTCGAGGGACGAGTCTTCGGCTACGTACTGCAGACCTTACGCTTTTTCTGCATTTTCTCCATTCAACGAAAGCGCGGAAACTGGCGGAAATGCAGACGGTGGATTTATCCGAGTTCATCTCGACTCGGGATCACTTGCAGCCAAAAAGCGTTGCGCGACTAGTATCCGATCTGCGTTGTTTTCTCCGGTTTCTAACCATGCGGGGAATTCTGCAGCAAGACCTCAGTGCCCAGCTGCCGAAAATCCGCGTACGCAAGGACGCCACTATCCCGTCAGTTTGGCATCCCGAACTCGTAGCCGGACTTCTTGGGGCGGTCGATCGTAGTTCTGCGAAAGGCAAACGAGATTACGCCATTCTCTTACTGGCCTGCCGGTTGGGATTGCGTGCCGGGGATATTCGCACGCTGAAACTGGAGGACCTTCATTGGGATGAGTCAATGATAAAAATCACGCAGGCGAAGACGGACGAGCCACTGAGTCTGCCTCTGACGAATGAGGTCGGGGAAGCCCTGATCGATTACTTGAAGTCGGGTCGGCCTCAAACGACGCACCGAGAGGTATTCCTCAAAGTGCGCCCGCCATTTTCTCCTTTTACAGAAAACAATCTGTACCACATCGTCACGTATTGGCGCCTCCTGTCGGGGATCATCTTTCGGAGTTCACAAAAACGGGGTATCCATTCTCTTCGCCATACTCTAGCGACTCGGCTCCTGGAGAAAGGCACGCCGTTTACAACGATTGCGGAGATCCTGGGGCATACCAGTTTGGAATCAACACGTATCTACGCAAAAGCGGATGTAGAAGCCTTGCGCAGCGTGGCGTTGGATCCTACGGCGGTGAATCATGGCAACTGATGCATCCGCCCCGTTCCAAAGCGTTCTATCTGCTCTCATTGAAAAATTTCTTCAGGAAAAGCACGCCTGTGGGTACGCGTATGGTGAGTCGATTCGACTCTTGCGGCACCTCGACAGCTTTTTGGTACAGGAAGGATTGACGACCTGTGAGCTACCTGCCTCCATCGCCCGGAAATGGCTGGCCAAGAAAGCGCATGAAGGAGCACGAACCCAAGCGCAACGCATTACGGTTACTCGGCAGTTCTCCAGGTTCTTGTTACGGCTTGGCTATTCCGCATATGTACCCGATTGCACATTAGTTGCTCGAAATGCATCGACTTTCGTGCCCAAAATGCTAAGCGACGAAGAGCTTCAAAAGTTTTTCCAGGCAGTGGACACGCTCCAGCCCACGGCACGTTCGCCTTTACGACATCTCATTATGCCGGAGGTTTTCCGGCTTCTGTATGGATGCGGATTTCGTGTCAGAGAAGTCCTGAAACTGCGCGTTCGAGACGTCGATCTAGACCAAGGCATTATCACTGTCCACCAGGGAAAGTTCCGCAAAGATCGCTTGGTTCCACCCGTCTTGCCTCTCGTGAGCCGCTTGCGAAAGTATGCTGCCCAGTTTCACAATCGCCCGCCCAATGCCATCTTCTTCCCGGGACCCAGTGGAGGCCCATTCAGCTTACGCACGGTTTACACACTTTTTCGTAAACTGCTGCTACAGTGTGGAATCCCTCACGCCGGTCGAGGCAAGGGACCACGGATTCACGACTATCGTCACCTATTTGCCATCCATACCTTACGACGCTGGTATCAAGACGGTGAGGATCTGGATGCCAAACTCCCTCTTCTTGCTACCTACCTCGGGCATCAGAATCTTTCCGGAACACAGCGTTACCTGCATTTAACGGCCGAACTCTTCCCAGAGATTACGGCGCGAGCCGACGCGGCCTTTGGTGATGTCATTCCGCGGAGGATTGAGTCATGAAGCCCACCGACTTCTCGGTTCACCTGACAAACTTTTTGACTCACTATCTGGCCGCGCAGCGAAATCTCAGTCCGAACACCATCAAGGCATACCGGGACGTATTCACTCTTCTCCTGCGCTTCTGCCGTGATGTAAAGGGAGTCGCTCTTGAAAGACTATGTCTCGAACAAATCGATGTTTCGCTGGTAGAAACATTCCTGGACTACTTGGAGAGGGAGAGAAAGTCTTCTCCTCGTACACGAAATCATCGGCTTGCTGCTTTGCATGCTTTCTTCAGGTACGTTCAGGCCGAAGAACCGGCCCATATGCTTCAATGTCAAAAACTCCTTGCCATTCCCCTCCGACGACACGCTCGCTCCACCGTCGCATACCTTTCGAAAGAGGAGCTGGCTGACATCCTGGCGCAGCCAGACCTCCGAACCCCGGATGGTCGAAAGGATGCAGTTTTGTTAAGCGTCCTCTACGACACCGGGGCGCGCGTTCAAGAGCTGATCGATCTTTCAGTTGGCGACGTGCGTTTGGATACACCCGCGCAGCTCCGCCTATTGGGGAAAGGTCGAAAAATGCGAGCGGTGCCTTTGATGGGAAAGACGACCCAGCTTCTACGCGATCACATACGGGAACATCAACTCGATCGCCCCGAACAGTTCGATAAACCTCTTTTCCAGAATGCGCACAATCAACGATTGTCGCGCTCGGGAATCCGTTACATCCTTCAAAAGTATCTCGTCAAAGCACGAAACAAGCGCCCCAGCCTGAACCGGATAGTGAGTCCGCACACGCTCCGACACACAAAGGGAATGCACCTGTTGCAGAGCGGAATCTCGCTTGACATGATCCGCGACTTCCTCGGCGATGCGCTCGTCGCATTGAGGTCAATGGCGAGATTGCTGCCTTTTGAATGTTCATCGTTCGACATGGCCGCAATGATACGCTCTTGTCTCGCCAAAGAGTTCAGGAGAAGCAATGGGGCGGCAAATTCAGAAGGCCCGCTGCGGGGTCAGTGAGTGCAATGGGGATTTTTCGCCAACGACCCAGCAGAATTCCGACCTTTGACGGCCCGGCTATTACTTTTGACAGGTTCCATGACTGGACGAGCAGCTTAGGCTCGACGGTGGATAGTACTGAAAGTAATCAAAGACTTATTCGGGCTTGCGGTATTTCAGAATGACGGATTCAATGAAGAATCAAGCCATACTCGCAATCACGCTGGCCCTCCTGCTGTGCGCGTCCGCATTTGCGCAGAGAGTGGAGATCTACGGAGGAGCCCAGTTCGAGCATCTACAGCCCAACTATAACGCCGGGGGCTGGAACGCTTCACTGACTGGAAACTTCAAACACGTTCTGGGAATTACTGGAGACTTTAGTGGTGGATACACTTCGCGCCGAACCAGCTCTACGGTATATACCTACACCGTTGGTCCCGTGCTCACAGCGCGCCTGCCGGTCGTTCAGCCCTTCGTGCATGCCTTATTCGGTGGTGCGACAATTTCCGGTGGAGGGTTAAGCGACAACGCCTTTGCGATGCTCCTTGGTGGCGGCTTGGATATCGGACTCCGAAAGGGGATCGGACTCCGCCTGGTGCAGGCAGATTGGCTCTTGACTCAGTTCGGCGGTGAGACCCAGGAGAGACAGGGTAGGGTTTCGGTCGGTATCGTTATAAAGTTCTGAGGCTGGGCCCTCAACACAAACCTCCGGTGCGTCAAGAACAACGCTGCTCCGTTCAAGTTTGCGGTCAGGAACCTCGTGGCAACCGCCTAGACAAGTGCGCCGGGAATTTATCATCTGTTGTAACAAGGCCATTCCACAAGTGAGCCAAAGGAAAACCATTTTTACTCCCTGTAGATGAGTGAAATCGGGATGTTTCAATAGTTATGAATCAGAAGCGGTCCAAAAAAGCGCCAGCCATGAACTCCCGCGTTTCCCAACTGTCACTTGTGACAGTTCCCACAGATTTCGCCCTCGTGTTGAATTGCAACGAACAGGGGCCGCACGGGGAATTTACTTGTCCAAGAATTTCCTCTCTTTGGGTGGCGCGGTTCTCAGGAACCTCACCGAGTTATCAGACTGCGCCATCCTCCCCGCCCTTTTTAGGACACTCTTGCCACCTCTAGCACTCAGTACTCGGTTTGATCGCTGCCGAGATGCTTACACGGAATGCCTTTTCCTCGCTTCCCGTAGCGCGGCTTATGCTTATTCCAGTGTTCAGGAACAGAAACAGGGCCCCTAGCGCTCATTGAGGCGTTTTGAGTGAAATGGGGATATTTCGACAGTTGACCCTCTCCGCTGTTTGCTGCGCTGTGCAACGTGGTGATATGGTCACGGCCATGGATGACGGCACAGATTCGGAGCTGATTTCGTCAATTACAGCGGACGTGATGACTTGCCTTCGTCGGTCGCAATTCTTCGAGCGAGTGGACGATCTGTTATGCCCCAATGCTGGAGGCGAGGCACGAGAAGTCTGCGCTGGAGACTACACGTTGGCGAAGCGAGTATTGCAGGCTGGAGGCTACGAGTCCGCCGATTGGGACGACATCTTCAATGTGCTCAGGACTTAAGGCGCATGTTGTGATTGCGAAATCCTGTACAACGTAGCCGAATCGAGCCGATTGAAGTCTCAATATTGGAAGAGTCAGTCGCAGGGTGCGGAAGCTAAGCCGCAGCATGGCAAACCTCAATGCGTAATCGAGATTTTTCGCCAACCATCAGGAACGAGGAGCGCGTCTGCGATTGAAAATGTATGAATGTATGTTAGGCCGCCACCAACGACGAGAATAGTGGCTGCAATACCTGCTCGTGAATTAACCAGCACGTTCAAGGGCTTAAGAAACATAGCGCAGAGAAGTACCCCAACGACAGACAAGGCTGTCAAGAGCAGTAGTGCATCGTCTCGCCTTGTGTGCGGCTGGCCCTGCTGACGTCGTCTACGCTCTTCGGCTCTTGCGCTAGTCGGAAGTCTGTAGGCAAAGTAAGCCCAACGGCGATTTCGACCCACAGAGGAAACTGCGATGTGCCCGATGCAGTCGTTCCCATGTGCAAATCCTAGCACTGTCTGAGAGGATGATGAGCATAATGGCGATACTTCGCCAACTACGAGCCGGGTTTCAGACTTGCCTGCGCAAAGATGTTGGCAAGGGCGCAAATCCTCTGCTTTCGACGCTACTGTATGTCGTTCAGCTTCTGGTAGAGCCACATCGCCGTGAGAGCCATCAGAAATACGCCAGACCCTATGCCGAACACGCGCATCGGGACGGTAAGCCGATTGACCTTGGCCAACAATTCCGTCTGCTCCTCGTGCATGTGCGAACTCGCGTCATCCAGAAACAACTGGTCGTCCCTGTGCATCGTGAGTGTGCTCTTGTAGATCAGGAGGACGATCAGACCAATAGCAAAAACTCCGAAGATCACCGCAACGATGGTCAGCGTCATAATCCACCTCCGCAAATTCCACTACGATGCTGTCACATTCCAGCCCACGAAACTGATCAATATTGGTCATACGGGCCGGACGACAGGGGTGGGCAACGTCAAAACTTGTGATTGAAGTGCTGACTGCGTGCCAACGAGTGTAACGGGGATTTTGTGACAGTCAGGCTAGGGCAATCTTCCTCGGTTTCGAAAGCCTTTGTCACTTCTATCAGTTTCATGGCCTCTTCTTCCACTCTTCGCGTAACGTCGCCAAAGCCTTTTCACATTCCTCAACGTAGCGTTCTTCAGCCTCCGCCGCCCTTATTACTTCCTGCTTGCCCGCATCAGTACCAGAAGCAAACTCGCGCAGTCGTGCAGCCATTGCCCTGCCATGGTGGACTTCGGATCGCAGGTGTAATAGCAATGGGGATTTCGATTCGTCCATGTCGAAAATATACGGTTGACAGCCGTCTGTGCTCTAGGTGCGGTTGGAGTTACGAGTGCCCACTGTTGCGGGTTGGCTCACTGAGAATTGGCCGACCTAGGTCAATGAGTGAGACGACGATTTTGCAATAGTAGTGGGTTCCATCAACCGACTATGTCCCTCAGAAAATAGTATTCGTCAAGAACTTCGAGAGAGACGCAAGGCGGCTCTGTCTTCGAGTCCAATGTTCGAGAGTTCGTGGGAGACAATGCAGGGTTGTCGTCGAGAAGTTGCTGTATGCGTTCTTCGATCTGTCTCCGATCCTCATCGGTCACCGAGTTTCTAAACAGAGCCCGTACCGCATTCGCAGGCCGCTGCTTTCCTCTGGCCCACTCCCGCGTTGCCCGATCCTCGCCTTTGCGATCCGCGTTGATTCCAGCCTGCTGACTGTTCATTCGTTCCCGTGCTTCATCGAGTCTCGCTTTTAGAGCCGCATCCATACTTATATCCTTAGCCGAGATGTTTCTGGGGAGACGTGAGCACAGCGACGGTTCATTTCTTTGAAATCGAATACACCGCGGCCGTAAAGGGTTTGCCACATTCCATACAACTTGCCCTTAATCGAGACGTGATCAATCCGCATGATGGGCACATCCTTTGCGGTCCCAACCGGGTGGCTTGTGGTTTCAGCTTGCGCATCCACCGAAGCAGCAGGATCGTGAACAGCACGATTAACAGACCGAAGGAAATACTGGCTGCGTTCATAACCGCGACCCTTCTTGGCGAGTTCCGCGTCTCGCGAGTAGAAGCGTTCCGATGTCGAACGGTTCGGCTTTTGGGCTCGCTGAAAAGCCTAAGGTGGAAGAACTTCAGATGGACTGGCTTAGGTCAGAGGACCTGAAAGAGGAGAAAACGTAACCGCCTCTACAGTCATTATAGCAGTTGAGTGTCCTATGACCTCTGTCGCTGCCAAGCGGCGTTCACGAAGTGTCAATGAGCGATATGCGATATTTCAACAGTTGTCGACTTCGACTCCCGCTTGTGAGAAGCTGTGGGCGTGGGGAATCGAAAGAAGCGTATCCCAACAAAGGGCGACCGAGTTGCAGTACTTGGACAGGATGGCACGTTCGTCGTTTACGACGTTGATAGCAGCCTTCGGTGCGCAGAGTTGAAGCTGATTGGGCACGATTTCGCTCTGAGCACCATACCTTGGAGCGATTTAACTTTCCTTGACGAACAATGACGAAAACAAGTCGAACCGCGCCCCGCTCCCTACCTCTTGAATTGTTCTCTCCCAACCACGTCTGTGTGTTGGGATTCGTCGCGCCAATTAATGTCCGTTGCTCCAAGGCCATTTCGCTGATTGAGGGATTTTGAGCGTAATCGAGATTTCCGCCAATCGACGATGGCTAGTCACTCCGGCCCCAATCCGATGACTCAGCGCGTTGAAAGGGCCATCGCTTCGACGGCGGAGGTACATCGAAGAACCAGTATGCAGTCATGTAGAAAAGGAACTGCTCCAAAAGCAGGGCGGGTATTAACCACAGCCAGCCAACAAGACTAAGCAACGCGATGAACACGATGACGTTGATTACAACCCAGCCGCAAACGAATGCCACGAACCGCAGTGATCGAAACTCTTTCCGGTAATCCTCTCTCGCCCCGGCGAAGAATCCAACGGAGATGAAACTAACCATTATCCATAGCGGATTGACGTGATAAATGTCGGCGACTATGAATGCTCCTGCGCTAAGCACGCAGAGAAGGACTTCCTGTCCGTACACTTACGTGGATCGGACGTCTTGAGGTTAAGGCGTTTCATGCTGGATTGACGGACACCTTTGGAGGGATAAATGGCATCCCTAAAGCATTTCAAGGTTGCGTCGTAACACTCATTGTTGGACATCTAGTGATTCAAGTTCTCACCATGCACGTCCTTCCGATGTTCGCCACCAATCTCATTCGTCCCGTAGACGAGCCGGGAGCATGGGGCGTAGATCTGTTGGAAATCTGGCCTGTCTTTGGCGAGAAGTGTTGGCCTCCAAAAGTTTCGTTTGTGCTTAAGGGGAGGACGCCCCACCACATCGCCCACCTCATCAACAGGTGGAAGATTGGCGAAGACATCACCAAATGACACACTCGGGACAAGAAGCAGCCTCGGGGTACATCCTTCGACATATTGACAAACTATTGTGAATAGTAGAAATTCCTTCGCGGCGCGAAAGTGCTGGCATTCCTGCCTCCCCCCATCGCGCCGAGGGCCTCAGATCCACCCGATCTGGGGCTTTTTCAATTTTCTACTGCCGGTCACGGCTTTCATCACGAAACGTCCAAGGATCTGAAGCGTAAGTGTTCTCCCAGTAGGTAGCGCTTTTCCCGAACTGGCCAGAATTTCTAAAAGGAACCTAAACCATCCAATTGATCAGGTACCAAACAGTTGAACTGGCCTTCTGGGTCACCCGGTGATGACGGACAAAAGAAAGCCCCGGCTGCGTGCGGGCAGAGCCGAGGCCTTTCAAAACGAGGGAAACTTGACATGAATCATGTCACAAAACGAACTCATAGACCCATTACTTTAGTCTCGTCGGTGGTCGATGTTTCACCAACTAAATGGCGGAGACTTCCCCCCCACCGGGCGTTCATCCCGCGAAAATAACAAAAAGGCAGCGAGGGTGAGACTCGCTGCCCTTTTTGGCGTACATCCTCCCCCGAAGTGTGCGCCAGACTGAAACTTACTGGTTGAGCGGGTTGAAGGTGACGACGGTCGCTTCCACGCTGGAGCAAACGCCCAGAGGATCGACGCGAACGACTGCATCTTCCTCAGCGCAGAACGCGCGGATGCCGGTCTGGTTGATCGACAGCGGAACCGCGACAACCGTATATCCAGAGTTGACGCCGCCCACGACCGTACCTGTACCAGTTTGGAACGAGTAGCCGCTCTTGCCGCTGCCAGCCGGGTTACCATTGAGTGACAATACGGAGTCAATCAAGCAGGCTGTGGTCGAGCTGATGGTGCAAGGGCTCAGCGCCGCCGAGGTTGGTCAGAGCAGCAGCGTAGCCGACGGTCGGATAAGCGGTCTGGTAAGTGACTTCAGCGGTGGTGATGGTACGGATGGACGCGACAGCAGACGACTCATTGGCCGCCATGCGAGCGCGCAGCAAGTTCGGAATCGCGATAGCTGCGATGATCAGGATGATTGCCACTACGATCAGCAGCTCGATCAGTGAAAAACCCTTTTGTTTCCGCATCTCTATTTTTTCTCCCCGAGCATTTTTGCTTTTTGTTTCTTGCTGGTCACGAATGACTCAGTCGTCGGATTAATGGCACTCGCTTCGCCAAAGCTGGTTACGTTAGTTTCCCGGCAGAAGTCGGTGGAAGAGCTTTATTCTCAACGGCAAAGGCAAGTATCCGTCTCTCTCTTGACTGCCCCGACGAAGCTCTTGTGAACAAATCGTGGTGACCGGGCTGACAATTTTTGTCAGTCTAGGGAATGGAGTCGAAACTCAGGGCGTAACCGGCGATTTTGCGGGTTTCGGCGATTTCCTTCTTTAGCTCTGATCCTTCATCGCAACACGTTCCTATGCTAAAGTTAGTCCGCTTCGCCCGCATTGCCGTGGGATGCCCCGGTACAGCCGGGGCTTTTCTTCATACGAACGGAACCAACCTTTGAGGGACGTTCGAGGCAGCTGTGGTGCAGAACTCCGAATCGCGACAAATGACAGCTCCTCTTTCTGACGACGCGATGGGTTCGGTGGACAGGATCTCACCGCGGCATGTGTTCGAGGCAATGATCCAGATTCTTCTCGAGCGGGACAGCACGAAACTTAGCCTGCAGGGCTGGGTGCGCAATCTCAGCGAGAGTGGTCTGGGGGCATTCGTTGCCGATGCGCTGATTGTCGGCGAGTCTGTAACGCTCGAAATCCCGCTACCGGACAGCGACAAACAGGTGATCCCGGCAAAAGTTGTTCGTGCTTTGGGAACAGAGTACGGATTCCAGTTCACGGCGCTGAGCGCTGATCAACGCCGACAGATTCGAGCGACCCTGAAAGAACGACCCGCGATTCCCTACCACGGTGCGCGACAATGATCTGTTCTCGCAGGTTGGTTCCAGCAAACTCGACCGGCGATACGAAGGCCCTTGTACTGATGTAACCTCGCTCCGCCTTAGACGGGCCGATAAAATTCACCGAGTCTAAACCTGAGCGCTCGGGCTGAATACCGAGTGAAGTTCATTCTGCCGAAAGGCTTCGAGGAAACCATGAAACTTGCACGACACTGCACCCTGCTCGTGTTTGTTGTCGCCGTTTGCGCTGCCCTGAGCTTTGCTGACGAACCGGGAAGGCATCCAGCATACCTGCACGCACTTACTGATCTGCGGCACGCTCGCGCACATCTGGAGAACCTGGCTGCCACTCATCACATGGACAAGGAGGAAGAGCACGCCATCAACGAGATCGACAAAGCCATCGATGAAATCAAGCGTGCCGCGATTGACGACGGCAAGAACTTGAACGATCATCCTCCGGTCGATGCGGGAATGGACCGCACGGGCCGCTTTCGGCGTGCGCAGGAACTTCTGGATAAGGCTCACAATGACATCGCCCGAGAAGAAGATGACCCCTCCGTTCGGGGTCTCCGGGATCGAGCGCTTCAGCACATCGACGAAGCTCACCACATCGTCGATAAACTGATCGAGCAGGCTGCCAACCACTAAGAAAGTCTTCCGGGGCGTTGGGCTGTGCATGTCTCACGCCTCCGGTTATTTCTCCGCACCAACAGCTCCCGCTCGGTCAGCGGATTGCTGGTTGAGCTTGTGGGGGACGAGTGCAGTAGGCCTTCAGGCGTAGATGATTGATATAACCAGGCCAGAGCGCTCATTGACCGTGAAGGTCAGCGCATAACCCGTTTTGCAGATTGGATCAAGCCGAGTAGCGCTGCGATCCGGCGGGCCGACGTTTCTACTTGCTGTGTCCGTGCAAGATGAAGTCGCCGCTCTTGAAACCGGATTCCATTTCCCATGCGTACTCGGGGTAGTCCCTCTTCACTCCGTGCATCGCCTCACGAATATTGTTCTGACTCATCGCGGTTGCTTGCTGGGGACTGGGAACAAGCCGAAATGGGAGAGACTCGCTTCTACCGGCAACCTCTTTTTGCAACCATACATCCATGAAGTAATTCTCTCACCAACGTCAAGGTCGGAAGTGAACTGAAGTTGACGGGACAAACCGGTTGATCAAACTGGAGGGGCTGCAGCCCCGGCTCTTGTTGCGCTCCTCGCTTATGTGCTGTCGAGATGGCGTTATTCGTGTGCAGAATCGCCAAGTCTGGTCAGACGCTCGTTGAAAACTATTTGGCGATGACTTTCGGAACATGAATCCTGAGATTGCTTGGACTACGCTTCTGAGCATGGGGTGGAAATCCAAGCTGGAGTTCTGGCCGCATGTTGCTGTCGCCGTATCGGTATTCGGCTTGCTGTATCTGGTCCTCGCTTCAAATCACTAGGCACTTGGCAATGATCGAAGCCATCAGCAGCGCGGCCAAAGGATCAGCCCACCAACGAACCCGAGAAACACGTTAAGCAGAAACCCTTCGAGGAGGACGGCAGATTGGTCTCACTTATGGGGATGATCTCATGATGGATGCCTTTGCAGACTCTAGGGCACGCCTAGAACAACTCTTAAAACAAGTAATGGAAGAAAAAGACTCCGCCAAGAGTAACGAACTCGCAGCCGAAATCTGGCGCGTTCTCCATGAGCACGACCGCCTCAGAAGTGCGTTGGTGACTCAGAAGCCGGGTAGTGACTACCTCCCGTGAGTCCGTATGCGCCTGTTCGGAGGCAGACCGCATGGACATATACTGTTGTTTGGGACCGAATCAAAAATACCTGTGAGCGGCGGGATGTTGGAGAATCGACGCAGATACGCGCGGGTCCCGATGCGGGCCAGGCTACATGCATAGTGGGTTCCCGAACGGTGCGCGGAGTGAGTTGGAAACTCAGCCAAGGTGGATGCCGCTGTGACCAGCAGCTCAGAGATACGGTCCAATTGTCATTCCGACTGCCCGGTTCTGATGTAGCTGTTTGACGCAGTCGGTGCAGTGGTCTGGGAAAACAAAAAACGGCGCGGGATCCAATTCACGAACGTGAGCGCCCAGAGTCAGCAGTACTTTCAGGACGCGCATGGACGATCGGAAACTAGTTCCGGCAATTGGCCTGTGAGAGAAAACTCTACAGTGAATAGACTTGGGGTCGTACAGGGTTTAGTGGATAGCATGTGCCCGACCTTTGCAATATGGTCGTTAAGACCCTCCTTATCATTCCTGCTCCACGGTGGGAATCGACACTGACGGCGGTTGGCGATCCGCAACTCTCCAATCAAATCCATAGTCGTCGGGCTGGTCAAACGGCGATTTCACAATCGCGCGTATTCGCGCAGAATGGCTACAAACTGCCTTTAGCCCCGATTGTAGTTCCATGCGAATCGCCGTAACGCGCCTCTGTTAAATGCTGCTCTGGCCTTGATCGGTTTCGACCCTGAATTGGCCACTTTGGCCCCAACTGCAAGAACTGACCGTTCCCAGAACGTTTGGGTTCACTTCCAGGAGGAATAACAATGACTTTTGTTCATAGAACTGCTGTTCGTACTCTTCTGTGCACTGTGCTGCTCGGCAGTGGAGCGTTGGCACTTGCGCAAGAACCTGCTACTCAGCCAACTGCTCCTGACAATACCAAGGCCAACGAGCGAGATCGCAGCAAGGACGAGCCCACGGCGGATCAGCAAAAGAACAATCGTTCTGACCAGGACATCACTCAGCAGATCCGACAATCCATCATGAAAGACAAATCGCTTTCCGAGTATGCGCACAACGTAAAGATCATCACGCAGAACGGCCAGGTCACGCTAAAGGGACCAGTGCGATCAGAAGACGAGAAAAAGACGGTCGAGGCAAAGGCCACCGAAGTGGCGGGCGAAAACAAAGTAACCAGCCAATTGGATATCAAACCCAAGAACTAGCAGAGGAAGCAAAAGGAGAATCAACAATGGCAGGTAAAAACACAGCAGTATTTGGCATTTATCCGAATCGAACGAGCGCCGAGAACGCAGTTGACGCATTGAAAGCGGCCAATTTTCGGAACACAGATATTTCAGTACTTCTTCCCGAGGGCGCTGGCACGAAGGATTTTGCTCACGAGAAAAACACTAAGGCGCCTGAAGGTGCCACAACCGGCGCCGGAACGGGCGCGCTGCTAGGCGGCGGTTTGGGATGGTTACTCGGTATCGGTGCCCTCGCGATTCCGGGACTGGGGCCTTTCATAGCCGCCGGGCCGATTATGGCGGCCCTCGCAGGCGCCGGAGTCGGTGGAGCTGTGGGTGGGCTTACGGGCGCTCTGATCGGCATGGGAATCCCCGAGTACGAAGCCAAGCGATACGAAGGCCGCGTAAAAGATGGCGGGATTCTACTCTCCGTTCATTCTGACGCTTCTGAGTGGACGAAAAAAGCCAAGGAGATCTTGGAGCGCACTGGCGCCCAGGATATTTCCTCCACCGGAGAAGCGACCGGCGAAAAGAGCGATAAACCTCGTGTTCGCGAAGTTGCCTAGGCTCATGTGAACTAAACATGGTCCTATCATGTGTCGCCGGCGGCAATCGCCACCGGCGGCCTTTTGAAAGTTTCTCTCAGACATCGCCAGGCGTGCCTGATGCATCGCTAAGGTTTGCGGTGGTAGGGAGTTGCATCACTTTATTTGTTAAGGAGATTGAAAATGAAAACAGAATGGGCATTTTTGGCTGGTTTGGGTGTCGGCACGGTTGCGACTCTGATACTTGCGCCGCAGTCGGGCAAAGACACTCAGGAATTACTCGCTGGCACGTTGCGGGGTGGACTGGACCAGGTCGCATCCGCCGGGAAGAGAGTCCGCGCTCAGGTGAAAGATGTAGCTAACAGAGCGAAAGAAAACGTTGCGGAAGCCATCGATACAGGCAAAGAGGCTTACTGAACCTCCGTATCCGGAGGCTAGGAGAACCCTTATAGCGCGTGCGCCGCTTAACCTGCGACCGAACCTCGGACGGTTGTGCGGCGCACGCAGGGTGTCTCCCGCTGGCCAACCGGCTTTCGGTTTCGTGCTGACTATAGCTGGCTTTGGGAAGGGTTCATCGAAGCTTGGCAAGGCATAGCCCCGCAAGGGATTTTGGAACGCCGCTGTGCGATTCGGTGGACCGTGCCCAGACCAAGCCCCGTCTGTTTGGCGATCGCACGCCAGGATACCCCAGATGCGCGAAGACTCTCGACCTGGGATTCACTGACATCGGCCCTTGGCCGCCCTAGTTTCTTTCCTTTTGCGCGTGCATTCCGCAAGCCGGCTTTTACTCGTTCCACGATCAGGCTGCGCTCGAGTTCTGCCACAGCACCCAAGACAGTGAAAATCATCTTCCCGGTCGGTGTACTGGTGTCGACGTTCTCCGAAAGGGATATGAAATCGATTCCCAGTGCCTGAAATTGCTCAAGGGCTCTCAGTAGATGTGACACCGAACGGGCGAAACGATCAAAACGCCACACGACGACCACATCGAAGCGCCGTCGTGCAGCGTCGGCCATCAGCTTGTCCAGGCCCGGCCGAGAGTTCTTTGTACCAGAGACGCTATCGGTATAGATTTCAGTCAGTTGCCACCCGCGGCGCTCCACGTATTCGCGAAGTTCGCGGAGTTGCACTTCTGCATCCTGGCCCCGGTATTCATGGTCAAGCGCTCCGTTGTCGGACTGCCGCTTACCACATTTCTCGCATTTCGAGGTGGACACTCTGGCGTATAAGGCGATTCGCTTGGCCGCAAGGGACTTCATGGCCGACCTTCTTCTGGTTGGTCGGCATTTCGCAGCAGATCGTCGACAACGCGGTCAATCTCGCCCTGGGCACGCTCACGTTCGCTCTGCTCGGTCTGATCGGGCTCGGCGCGGTAAACTCTTGGCACTGCCTTTGCAGCTATCGGATCCGGAACCCAGTCGGGAGTGCTCTCGTCACCGACGACGATCATGAAGAGTCTGTCGCCGAGCGCTCCTGAGTGCAGTAACTCGAGGGCCGCCTCTGAGTCACAGTCGCGCACCCTTGTGGGAATTGGCATCTCCTCCGGAGTATTCCCGCTCAGCGCTGCCTCGACCAGCGTCGTCAATGCCTCAATCCCTGTGTCCGAGTCGATCCCATCTTCATCCCAGGCAGACTGAAACAGGCCGAGTGCCTCGCACAGGTTCTTGCAATACACTTTGGGGCTTGCGGTAATTCGCTTGCTTGCCGTTGTGGGTTGTCCGCAGTACGCGCAGGCGATCTGTTTGCTGTCTTGGTGGAGTTTGTCCCGGTCATAGTTGCTCCTTTTGGCTGAGTAGTTGCGCTCTCAATATTTAACCGTAGCGCTACGGTGTCAAGATATGTCGCGATATTTGTTGTGCTTCCCTAGCGCTACGGTGTACTATTTGCACCGTGGCGAATGACGATCTAGTCTCCAAAATTATGTCTCAAATGGGAAGGCGTGGCGGCCAGGCTCGCGCCAAAGCCCTGACGGCGAAGCAGCGCCGTGAAAGCGCGATTAAAGCATCCAAAGCCGCGGCGAAGGTAAGAACGCGGAAGGCGAAGGAACGAAAGGCTGCTCAGTCGGAGAACCCCAGTAAATGAAGGCAGTGGCAATAAAGAAAGACCAGGCACGAGACAAGGCGACTGCTGATTTTCAAGCGATGGGGATCCTGCGGTGCGACGTATGCGGCGAAGACTTCGTCATCTGTCATTCGCCCGCGTTCGTAGATCGGTCGGTCGCTGACCGTCAGGCGCACTGGCTCGAAAAGGTTCTTGCTGAAGAGCACGAGCGGGAAAAGAAGCACGCCGACCGGATCGAATTGCCGGACTGATCCGAGATCGAAAGAGACGAAGGCACAAAATGGCTGACGAAATTGTTCGATGTTCATATTGCGTGCAGGCCGACGGCCTCAGGCCGATGTTGCAGCGACCGAGTTGGTTCATCTGCGAGCAGTGCGGCCATGTGGTGATTCCCGATGATCCAGATTTTTCATTCCAGCCGACAAAGGCAAAGTAACCTGTGTAGTCAATTGACGAAAGGGGTATGATTGGGCGGCGTCGGGGGAGGCGCGAACATGAATCACCTTCTAATCAGGCTGTGGCGGGACGACGAGGGCCAAGACATCGCCGAGTACGCGGTGATGCTGGCAGTGATTCTGGTGTTGGTGGTGGGCACAGTTCGGTTGATCGGGAGCAATTCGAACACAGTCTTTTCGAACGTAGCCAGTTCAATTTAATAAACGGCCCGGAGTTGCTAATCCCTTGGAGCAAGAGACAACCAAATGTACGTTCCGTTCTTGCTGTTCGTAATCGTGATTGTCCTTAGTTTTGATCTTCTGGGAACTGAGCAAGATTAATAGTCGCCTCAAAAAGTCGCTCGTTTCCACACAGGACACCACCAAAGGCAACAACGACAAGCAACCCTGAAAATCGAAGTGAGATTGCCCTCGTCGGATGTTCCGTCTCTCTGGTTAGTCGGCGAAAGCGGGCAGTGTCAACAACCGAGGCGCGGACAATATGAATCTCGCGCGCCGCCCTTACAAACAACAATTTCAAACTGAGGGAGAAGCAGACAGTGCGCCTCCATTTTCATCTTCGACGCCACCTGGCTAACGGTTCGACTAGAGTCAACCGCAATAGCTGGTACAGAATCGGATACGAGGCGACGGATGCCGCGCAAAAGGCCAATTCTAAGGGCGACCTTTATTGGGATGTTGTAGCGTGCACCTCGGATCGGTGTGAACGGCGGAAAAACGTCCGTCCACCTGGCGACGGCATTAGAAATTTGGGTATGTAGAAGTTGATTTTCAAACTGAGGCACTGCCGGTGCCGGGGTCCCTAGGTCCTCCTTATGGCCATTGAATCCCATGACGCGCGCGCTCGTCGGTCGGTCTCACCCTTTCGACTTTCGCCGGTTCCGGGCTTTTCTTATCGGGAGCTGGAGTAGCATCGGGAGCGGGTTTAGCATCGTGGACGCTGAGCCCGCGTTCCAGCTGGGTCATGAGAGTTCGAAGATTCTGCTCCTCAGTATCCAGGACCTTGCGGATTTCTGCGCTGGCCCTCATGGCTTCCGCATACGCGGCGCGAGCTGTGGTAAGAAGCGGGAGTTGTTCAATGAACACAGAAGCGCTCTTCGTGAACTCGTCCGCCGCGCCTTTGTACGCCTTCATGCTTGCGGACGCCGATGGCGAACGCTGATCTTCGGAGGCAACCCTCTGGGGAACAACTGCCAAATTCCCCATCTTGAACTGGTCATTCATTAAAGACTGAACGAGCGCGTCGCCCAGCGCCGCCAAGTCCGGTTTTTCCTCCGAGGCTAACTCAGGCTGCGTGCTCTCATGTGGGTCGCGGTTTTCGTTCCACATTCCCTTCACCCCTTTGCATCTTCACGCCTGTCGGATGCGGCGGCAGTTGTGCATTATGTGCTGGATCGCCTAGAAGGTCAAACTGTAACCGAGCTTTAACCGAGCTGGCCGTTCCTCCTCGGTCATGACCTTCAAGCGATTGCCTTGCACGCACTGCGGGAATCGGATCGGATCAGGATCAGGCATAGTTTCGCGGCCATGCCGCTGTCCCACACTGTGAGAGTTTGACTATGGACCCCAATGCGGTAAATTCGGGGAATCAAATTCACGCATGTCCACGCTCCCATTTCGTAGTCCTCGGACCTACAGCCAATGAGGTAGTCGTGGCCCCCTGGCTCGCAATAACCGCATGGAAATCCGGCAGCGGGCGAGGACAACCAACTTCTGATGTAGAGAGCGCGCTGCAAGTGACGTCGACATCTCCGACGGTTACTCGAAGGGCAGCATTGCTCTTCCAACTGAGCTACGCGCTTCTACGCTGCAGTTGCCCCCTCATTTTTTTGTCCGCAAGAACAGACGGCGTCGAAGCCTGTGCCGGTATGGTTCTGAATCGTAAGCCGAATCGACGTTCCGCATTTCGGGCACTTGCAACGCCCATCGAACTCGTTTCCCGCGCATCCAGGGGCTCGAACATCAATTACTTTGTCTGCCATTTAGACACCGTCCACCGTCCGGAATATATCCGCGAACTGTTCAATACGCGCCAACAGTAACACAATTCTGCCCGGGCAGACCCGCTCCAAACTGTCCTAGCACTCCGTCCCAACCTGTGGGAGAATGTCCGGCCATGCCTAGACAGCTGGTCTGGCTGAAGGACAGCAGCTTTGCGGCTTGGGGATGTTCCGCGTGCAGGTGGGTCCTAGCGAACCCGAGTCCCAGCCAAGCAAAACAAGAATTTGATGAGCACGCATGTGCTGATTTTCCTCGGCGGACCCGTGAGCGGAAGAAACCACGCAACGACCCGGCGCCATGACCCCGAAGCTGGGTGTCGTCGTTTCGGTACAAGGTAAACCGCGAACTCAATTTGAACTCCGAAATAACAAAATGGGAAGGCCGCAAACCTCCGGAATCTGTTGAGAATCGTGTAATCACTCCAGTATAGAGTGATGAAACCTTGGTTGTTCCTCCCCCTGCTGGCTTCATTTAGCGTTCAATGCCTGGCAAACGCTAAAATCACCACTACCAGTGTGCCTAACGGCACGGTTAATACTGCTTACTCTGCGGCGATCAAGGTCGCCAACGGTTGCAGTCCGTATAAATGGACTATCGTCTCCGGCACTCTTCCTCCCGGCATTACAGCGACGGTGTCCGCGAACACCACCTCCTATAACTTCGCCGGCACACCGACTCAAGCGGTTACCGATCCCTTCACCGTAAAAGTCACCGGCTGCGGCGGAGGAACCTCGCAGGCGTCCTACCAGATCGTCATCCAGTCCTCGGCCAACCACATCATCAACCTCAACTGGAATGCGTCGACCACGAGCGACGCCGTCGGCTACAACGTCTATCGCAGCCCCGACGCCACCACCTGGACCAAAATAAACGTCAGTCTGATTGGGTCGACGCTCTACACAGATTCCTCGGTGGCCAATGGCTCCACCTATTACTACTCAGCGACCGCAGTCGATGTAAACGGCAAGGAAAGCGTCAAGACGCCCCCCGTCGAAGCGGTTGTTCCCTAATTCTTACGCGAGGCGCTGGGTTCAAGGTTTCGTAGAGGGCTAACGCGACAACGCAAAGATGCTGCGTAGCAACGACGCTGACCCTGTTGAGAACCTAGACTTCCACTCGGCTCGGTCCTTTTCTGTTGCCTGCTGAGGGGGTGCGTGCGACACGGCACGCTGAACTCCAGGTCGGGATTGGGCCGACCCGTTTCCCAAATCCCCCGATCGATGCGGCTGTGACAAGTCGGGGTGTGTGTCAAACCGAAAAGGCCCATCGCCTCTCCCCCGATGGCGATGGGCCTTAACCCCCTCAAAATTCGCTTGCGAAAAGGAGCCGATTACTAATCACGACCCCTCTTTCACTCTAGAACCTAACTCACTAAGACAAATCGAAAAATGGCCCGATAGATTACCCGCGGTGGCACAAGAGTGCCTAGTGGACACTCATCATCTTCGGAGCCCGCGCCGACAAATATGACCGGAACAAACTCCACCAAAACAGCAAAACAGATCGTCTGCGCCAACTGCGGAGAACCCACAACAGCAGGCAAACGAGTTACCTTAGACGGCAACGTCTATTGCAGGAAGCTGTGCGCGGGGGTGGGTCTGCTTCGGATCGCTTCCGACGAAGATGGTATCGACCCCGAGCTAGCAATTGACACGTTGACTACGCTGGTCGAGAGGTCGCTGTGTGAGGACCCAGTGCCAATTCCAACAAGGGTGCGCGATTGTGACTCGGAGGCGGTAGTAGCAAATATGGATCTTCCCGGCGACAGACGGTTCATCGTCGTAATTAGTGACGACGGCATTCCCGATTGGGTTCCGGCGCCCGGCGACGACTATTCAGGGAAAAAGGCCAAGATTCCTCCGGCCAAGATCCTTCGTTTCACACCAACCGGCAAATCAGTCCCCGTGCCCGCGCAGGAAGTTGCTGACGATCAACTGCTGCAGGCGCGTTTCGGTCACATCGCCATTCCGACCGAACTGCGCGAGAGCCTAGTGCAGTTCTACCGCGAGCAGTTTCCTGGGGACTTTCCGCCAGCCGCGAGCTAAAGCCCGGTTCACTTAGTTAAGTCTGGCCTCTGGGCACTTTAGTCCAGAGGCTTTTTCTTTGCCACAAACACAAACCACTGCTGCGGAAGAGCCGACTCTCGCGACCGAAAAAGAAATCCGGCCGCAGGCAATAATTTTCCCGTTATCTATTTCTGAATACATTTCAGCAGTAATGCTGACCAACGGGAGCGGCGAATGAATACTACGGCACTATCGGCGCGGATCTGAGGCAGATGCGAGAGATGTGCGGGCTTTCGCAGTATGAACTGTCGATGGCAGCGGGCGTTCCTCGGAATCGTATCTCTTTGGCGGAATGTGGCTATACCAGCCTGCGAGGCGAGGAGCTATTGGCCCTGCACAGCGCACTGAGGAAGATGTCTGAGAAACGAGTGAGCGAACTCACAAGTTCGCTCTCAGGCAAGGAAGCAATGGCTGTTTAATTCAAAAACAAGAATGGCGAGCCCGGTCAAGGTTCTCGCCACTTGGGAGCAAAAATTGGAATCGATACAGACAGAGAGTAAGCCCTACGAGTTCGAAGCGTCAAGCCAAAGTTGTGACCTCGTCGACACTGATAGAAACCTTCGGATGTTGGAAGTCGCAATCCGCGGCTTGCATAGTCGGAAGATCACACTGCAATTAGAGCTTAAAACGCCGGGCATATCGGCAGATAAAGAACGCTTGCGGCGACTGCTAACGGAACTGCAACGAATCATGCGGGCGCTGCACGGACGGAGTGCTGGAGGGCTGCAGTGACCGCCAACAGCAAGAACCAGGGTCAGAGGATCTTGGATCGCTTGCTCCAAGGAGGCGAGGTCCCCAGTGTGGCTTTGTCCCGCATCAGCCTGCAGTACGGGGCTCGCGTGAAGGAACTGCGGGAAATGGGTTTCAAAATCTCAAACCGAACAGAAAGACACGGCGGCAAAGTGTGTGGCTACTTCAGGCTGGATTCAGCGCCCACTCCCGAACACAAACCATCGAAACCGAAAAGGGGCGAGGCTACTCAACCGACGCCAGGTGTATTTCCGCAGTTCGGTCGTTTGGAGCCAGAAGGGTACGGGCCATCCTAATGGCGATCCAGAAGCCTGAGTGGTTCAAGATGGATCCCGCGAAGTTCCTTTGCGACGCCCAGATTGACGTCATGAGCACCCTCGAGCTGGGAGCATGTCTCAGACTCTTATGCCGGCAGTGGATTGATGGATTTATCCCGGATGATCTGCATCTGCTCGCCCGGTTGTGCCGACTCGATGACACTGCTATGGGTGAGGCATGGGTGACCCTGTCCCATTTCTTTCCGGCGGTAGAAACCGGCAAGCGAGCCAACCGCTTCATGTGGATTGAACGCGAGAAAATCGTCGCCGACCCTGAGAAGCGAAGTGACGAAGGGACAAAAGCTGTGCGCAAACGCTGGGATGACGCGAAGAAAAGACAAGATGCCATACCCAATGGGTCACCCATACCAGACCCAGTGCAAGACCAGACCAGAGCAGAGCAGAGCAGACCAGAAAAAACCTCTTCGTCCGAACAGCAAACCCGTTCGGACGAGATGGCACCCTCAGTTCGAAAGGAAACCGCTAAGGCGCCATCCCAAGAGGCTCGCCGCCTCGCTGCTCTGCTCAAATCGGAGATCCTCCGCAACAAACCCGATTTCAGAGTCACGCAAGCCCAGGAGCGGAACTGGAGTGTCTCGGCGCAGAGAATGCTCGACCTCGACAAGCGCAATCCCGAGCAGATTGCGAAGTTAGTCCGGTGGGCGCAACGCGACGAGTTCGAAATGGCCAATGTTCTCAGCATGGACAAACTGCGCGCCAGGTTTGACCAGCTTGAGTTGAAGGCGAGAAAGACTAACCCGGGAAGCACGCCCGCAACCTACGTCTCGGCCAGTGAGCGTCTTCTCCAAGAGCGCAACGCTGAGCGCACTGCTGCCGGAGGCGTTCAATGAACACGCTGGAATATCAAATCGACAGCATGCCCGCGAATGAGGATGCAGAGCGCTCGATCCTCGGAGCAGTCCTACTGGGACAGAAGGCGTATGACGAAACCGCAGCCCATGGACTAAGTTCCGCCGACCTGTCCCTCGATTCACATCGGCGAATCTATGCGGCTATGCAGTCCGTCGCTGAATCCGGCCGCCCGATCGACACCGTCACTCTGCCGGCAGAGCTGGACAGCCGGCGGGAACTCGACCGAGTTGGCGGCTATGCCTACATCGCGGACTTGATGACTGGCGTACCAGATCGCCCCAGCATCAAGCATTACATCCGAATTGTGAAGGAGAAAGCAGCTCTCCGAAAGCTCATCCACGCCTGTAACGCCACAATCGGTTCAATCGGTGACGGGTGTTCATCGCAGACTGCCATCGAAGAACTCGGTGAACGGATCCTTCAAGTGCAAACGGGCTCCGATGCGGCGCCAGCACAGCGCGTTATCGCCTTCTCTGAACAGGTATACAGCGAGTGGGAGTATCTTGCCGAAGGCCACGGCGATCTCATCGGGCTGCCCACGAGCCTCGAATCGTTGGACGTCGCCACTACCGGGATCCGTAAGGGCGAACTCTGGGTGATCGGAGGTCGGACCGGAGACGGCAAAACCGCGCTAGCCCTGCAGATCGCCGCGGCAAACTGCCGCAACGGCGTGCCGATTGGCTTCTTCTCGATTGAAATGGCAAAGGGAGACCTGCTCCAGCGGCTC
Organism: uncultured Acidobacteriaceae bacterium; assembly: GCA_963710885.1. Taxonomy (GTDB): domain Bacteria; phylum Acidobacteriota; class Terriglobia; order Terriglobales; family Acidobacteriaceae; genus Sulfotelmatobacter. The sequence goes on along the minus strand of CAVQCF010000040.1, from coordinate 194,838 downwards.
TGGTCACACGAGGGGCGAATCCCTTTTCAGCGAATCCGCTACCCGCGCAATCTCGACTCCGACACGCGGCAGCGGGTTCAGGGCGCCATGTGCGACGTTGGAAAATGGCCACTCTTTGTCGTGGAGGACAGTTCTTTATCGATTCAAAAGCTGGTCGCGAAAGCGCGCCTGTTGATTCGGCAGGAAAGGATCCAGTTAATCATCGTTGACTATATGCAGGTAGTGTCGGCTCAGGCAAAGGAGGAGAAAGAACGATTGACCAAGGTTTCCAATGCCCTTCGAAGCCTTGCGAAAGATACGGGCGTTCCGGTCGTCGACATCAGCCAATTGTCACGTCCGAAGGATGGCAATCAGAACTTCCGGCCGAATAAATTTGCCTTGAAAGAGAGTGGATCGGTGGAAAACGATTCGCACGTGATCATTATGACGTACCGACCAGTCGATGAGGTCGGCGATCCAACCGGGGAAGACGAACTAATCATCGCAAAGCAGCGGCACGGCCCAGTTAGCAATGAACGGGTTTTCTTCGACCCAAAGACGCTGACGTTTTATAAGCGGTGAGCATGTGTTCCAAAAACGGCAACAACACTGGGTTCGCAAGTAGTTGAAACAAGAGACTCGGCATTGAGTAAGAAGGATGTTCGAGAAGCAGATGATTTTGGAACTGCAACCCAACAGATTGGCTTAAAGCACGTGTATGGAGAAGCATTGACTCTAGAACAGCCGCTATTCGCCGGCCAGACGATGGCCCTCCGGGAAAGTTTGCTTTCTCCGGAGGAACTGGCGCAGAATCTTAGGCTCTCTCCAGCCACACTTGCCGACTGGAGAACCCAAGGGAAAGGCCCAGCCTACCTGAAGATAGGAAGACGTATTTGGTATCCGAAAGACCGCGTCGAGAGATGGATGCAAGCCCAAGTTCGGGAGATAAATTATGGCGTTGAGGAACCGCGGCGGAGTGTGGCATTACCGGTTCAAGCTGGACGGCAAGGAATACAGCGGAACGACCGACTTGGCCGCCACAAAACAAAACACGAACAAAGCGCAGGACCTCGAACAGCAACACCTGCAGGCTCTGCGGGATGGCCGGCGACCGAACCGCAGAATCGTGATCCGGAGGTTCATTGATGCCGCAGCGGAGTTTTTGGATTGGGCGAAAATGGAACACAGGGCGCACCCCAACAGCTATCGTCGCATCGCGACAAGCTTTGCCAGCGCAAAGGAGTTCTTTGGGAGTGAAGCCGTGAGCCTTGTCGAGGAAGGCCGCATTGAGGCGTACAAGGTCTGGCGAGTGAATGAGCACCAGGTCCGAGATATAACTCTGCGCCACGATCTCCATGCGCTATCGAAGTTCTTCGGTTACGCCGTGAAGCAACGGTGGACACGGGAAAGCCCGATGCGAAATGTCGAGATTCCATCTGATGCCGATGCCATTCGCATGCACATTCTCACTTCGGACGAAGAGAAGCAGTATTTCTGTCGCGCTGCGAAGTGTAGGGACCTCCATGACCTCGGACGTCTGATGCTTAACCAAGGGATGCGGCCCGACGAAGTAACGGCTCTGCATCGGAACGACATAGACCTAGGCCGCGGCCAATTGCACATACGAGAAGGAAAGTCTTCGGCGGCGAGGCGAACCTTAGATCTCACCACCGAGAGCCGTCAAATTCTTGCGCCCAGGATGTCCGGCCACTCGCTGTGGATATTCCCTTCGCCGAGAAATCCTGGTCGCCACATCACAAGGCTCAACGGCGCACACGATCGCCTATGCGAGAAAGCTCTGGAAGCTGGAGTGGTGCTCAAATTCGTGCTCTACGATTTCCGTCATACCTTTGCCACTCGATTGGCTCAAGCCGGTATCGACCTCGCAACTCTCGCGGCAATTCTCGGTCACAGCTCTATCCGAATCGTGCAACGCTACGTGCATCCGACGGCGGAACACAAACGAAGTGCGATGCTTCGGTACGACGAGATGCTCAAAGTCGAAAAGAAACAGGCTGAAGAGCAGAACGGGAGGCCAAATTGATCGCCGCGAATCTTGTCCGCTTTTTGTCCGCCCCGCAGGCCAATCGTGCCCTATTTCTACCTATCGAGGCCGAACGAGAACGAAGATTCGGAACGGCTCTAAGTACTGGGATTTCCGACAACTACAAGAAAAGTTTGGAGGCGCGGGTCGGAATCGAACCGACGCATAAAGGTTTTGCAGACCTCTCCCTTACCACTTGGGTACCGCGCCCCTGCTCCATACGTTAGCGTTCCGGCCGGAAAATGTCCATCTGACGCGACTAGGTTGGGGAACAAAAAACTGGAGCGGGAGACGGGGGTCGAACCCGCGACATCGACCTTGGCAAGGTCGCGCTCTACCACTGAGCTACTCCCGCTCAAACTTTGATTTTACAGTACCCGCGCGCTGGCTGACAATTCGCTTCGCCTCAACCTGCAAACCTTCGTTCACACCACCAAGAATCCACAAATTTGAATTATGATGAACTATTGCGCATTCTACGATGGAGAAACCAGACGTGGCTCAGACGGAAACTGACGGCTTAGAGGTTTTGGAAACCAGGGAGTGGGTCGATTCCCTGGACTATGTTCTTTCCAAAGGCGGCCCCAACCGGGCAGGTCGTTTGTTGCAGCAACTGGCGCTGCACGCGCGCCGTGAGGCCGGCATCAACCTGCCTTTCTCGGCCACGACGCCCTACCAGAACACGATTCCCTCGCACCAGCAGCCGCCGTTTCCCGGCAGCCAGGAGATGGAACGCCGCATCAAGAGCCTGGTCCGTTGGAACGCCCTCGCCATGGTGGTTCGCGCTAACAAGATGCAGGAGGGCATCGGCGGACACATCTCCACCTTCGCCTCTGCCGCCACGCTGTATGAAGTCGCATTCAACCATTTCTTCCGCGCGCAAACCGAAACCGGCGACCGCGACATCGTTTACTTCCAGGGCCACGCCGCTCCCGGCATTTATTCCCGCGCCTATCTCGAAGGCCGCATTTCCAAAGAGAAGCTGCAAAACTTTCGCGGCGAACTCAAGCCCGGCGGCGGCCTCAGTTCCTATCCTCACCCCTGGCTCATGCCCGATTTCTGGGAGTTCCCTACGGTTTCCATGGGACTCGGACCGATCCAGGCGATCTACCACGCGCGCTTCATCAAGTACCTGGAGAATCGCGGCCTCAAGCAGTCCACCGGCGGCAAAGTCTGGGCGTTCCTTGGCGACGGTGAAATGGACGAACCCGAGTCTCTCGGTTCGATCACGCTGGCCTCGCGCGAACGGCTCGACAATCTCATCTTCGTGGTGAACTGCAACCTGCAACGCCTCGACGGCCCGGTGCGCGGCAACGGGAAAATCATTCAGGAACTCGAAGCCATCTTCCGCGGCGCCGGTTGGAACGTCATTAAATGCATCTGGGGTTCCGATTGGGACAGTCTCATTCAGAGTGACCGCGACGGCTTGCTCGTCAGGCGCCTCGGCGAAGTTAGCGACGGGCAATACCAGAAATACTTTGTCGAGAGCGGCGCCTATTTCCGGCAGAACCTCTTCGGTACCGATCCCCGCCTGCTGAAGATGGTGGAGCATCTTTCCGACGATCAACTGGCGCGCATGCGACTCGGTGGACACGATCCCATCAAGGTTCATGCAGCATTCCGCGCTGCCGTGGAGACGACTGGAGCACCGACCATTGTGCTGGCCAAAACGATCAAAGGCTACGGACTCGGCGAAGCCGGCGAAGGCAAGAACATTACGCACCAGCAGAAAAAGTTGAACGAAGACGAGTTGCAGATGTTCCGTTCGCGCTTTGGCATTCCGATCCCCGACGACGAACTCCATCTGGCGCCGTTCTACCGCCCGTCCGAGGACAGCGCCGAAATTAAGTACATGCAGGCGCGTCGCCAGCAGCTTGGCGGATACATGCCGACCCGCAAAGTTCGAGCCACGCCGATGAAGCCCTTCCCCGACTCGCACTTCGAGGAATTCCACAAAGGCACCGAGGGACGCGACGTTTCCACCACGATGGTCTTCGTGCGCTTGCTGGCGAAGTTGCTGCGCGATCCCGAACTCGGAAAGTTCATCGTTCCGATCGTTCCCGACGAAGCCCGAACCTTCGGTATGGAAGCTCTCTTCCGCCAGGTCGGTATCTACTCCAGCGTCGGCCAGAACTACGAGCCGGTCGACATGGACACGCTGCTCTATTACAAGGAAGCCAAGAACGGCCAGATCCTCGAAGAGGGTATTACCGAGTCGGGATCGATGTGCTCGTTCATCGCGGCTGGCACGGCGTACGCCAACCACGGGATCAACACGATCCCCTTCTTTATTTATTACTCGATGTTTGGCTTCCAGCGCATCGGCGATCTGATCTGGGCCGCGGCCGACATGCGTTGCCGCGGATTCCTCGTCGGCGGCACCGCCGGACGCACCACTCTCGCTGGCGAAGGTCTGCAGCACCAGGACGGCCACAGCCACGTGCTTGCTCTCCCGCTGCCGAACCTGCATGCCTACGATCCGGCGTTCGCTTACGAAATCGCCATCATCATTCAAGATGGCATCAAGCGCATGTACGTCGATCAAGAATCGATCTTCTATTATCTGACCGTCACGAACGAACCGCTCCCCATGCCTGGCATGCCCACCGACGTGAACGTGCGCGAAGGCGTGCTGAAAGGCCTGTACCGGTTCAAAGCCTCTGCGAAGAGCGACGCCAAACTGCGCGCCCAACTGCTGGGCAGCGGCACGATCATGTACGAAGTGCTCAAGGCGCAGCAGATTCTGGAAGAAAAATACGGAGTCGGAGCCGACGTCTGGAGCGTCACCAGCTACAAAGAGCTGTACCGCGACGCTAACGATTGCGAGCGCTGGAACATGCTGCATCCCGCGGAGGCGGCCAAAGTTCCTTATGTTACCGAGACCTTGAAAGATGCTCAGGGCCCGTTCATCGCGGCGTCCGACTACATGAAGATTTTGCCGGAGAGCCTCGGCAAGTGGGTGCCCGGACAACTCGTCTCGCTCGGAACCGACGGCTTCGGCCGCAGCGAGAGCCGCAAAGCCCTGCGCGACTTCTTCGAAGTCGACGCGAAACATATCGTGCTGGCCACGCTGGGTGCACTGGCGCGCGAGAAGAAGATCGGCACCGACGTAGTCAAGCGCGCGATTCAGGATCTGGGGATCAATCCCGACAAAGCAAATCCGGCTATCAGCTGAGGTTTCGGTAGCGCGGTCCAAGTCCGGCTTTTATGCGGGTAGACCTTGAACGCGTGCACGATGGTGGAAGGGCGGCGCTTCAGCGCCGCGTTAAGCGAGCAGTACGAACGCGGGCTTCAGCCCCAGTGACACGACGCGGAAACTAACATCAAGTTCTGAGAAAAGGAACGACGCGGTGATTGAATTCAAACTTCCCGAGCTGGGAGAAAATATCGAACAGGGCGACCTCGTGCGCCTTATGGTGGCGCCCGGAGCCACCGTCAGCGCCGGTCAATCGGTCATGGAACTTGAAACCGACAAGGCCGTCGTCGAGGTGCCCTCGTCGGTCACCGGAACGTCCAGGAAATCAGAGTCAAAGAAGGCGACAAGATAAAAGTCGGCCAAGTCATCTTTACCGTCGACGGAGCCGAAGCCGCAGCTCCTGCGCGGCCCGCGGCGCAAGCGCCCGCTGCAACACCGGCACCCACGCCTGCGCCGGTTCCGCAAAAACAGCCTGCCGCAGTGTCCGCCCCAACGCCCGCCCCCGCGCCGGCCGCTTCTGCTGCCCCCGCCCCGGTTGCGACCAAGCCTTCCGGCCCTAGCGAATTCAAGCTCCCCGAACTCGGAGAAAACATCTCCCAGGGCGATCTCGTTCGTCTGATGATCACGCCCGGCACCAAAGTTTCCGAAGGCCAGCCGGTTATGGAACTCGAGACCGACAAAGCCGTGGTCGAAGTCCCGTCGTCCGTCAGCGGCATCGTGAAAGACATCAAAGTCAAAGAAGGCGAGAAGGTCAAAGTTGGGCAGGTCATCTTCACGCTCGAAGGCGGAGCACCAGCACAAGCCGAAACCAGTCGGACACGCAACGCTCCGGTCGAGCACGTTTCTGGACAGCACGGAGCCCGCCTCGCGTTTCAAGCCGCGATTCGCGCCGAGGGCAAGACCGAAGAACAGGCCCTGCCTCCCGATCAACCGCAGCAGTCCGCGCCCGTGTTCACCATGCCCGTGCAATTGGGCAAGGTCGCCGGCACAGAGAATCGCCAAGCCATTCCCGCCGCGCCGCACGTGCGCCGGTTAGCCCGCGAGATTGGCGTCGACATCTACGAAGTCAAAGGCACCGGCCCCGGCGGCCGCATCAGCGAAGACGACGTCAAGGTCCTACGCGAAAGCGCTCCTGTCGGCGGCCGTTACAGTCGCGCAGACTCCCGCCGCGCGCTGGACACTTCGCCCAGCCTCAGCTTCCTGATTTTGCCAAGTGGGGCAAGGTCGAGCGCGTCTCAATGCGCGGCGTTCGCCGTAAAACCGCCGAGCACCTTGCCGAAGCCTGGAACACGATTCCACACGTCACGCAGCACGACCGCGCCGACATCACCGAACTCGAACACCTGCGAGCCCGCTTCGCCCCCAAAGCCGAAGAAGCCGGTGGCAAGATGACGGTCACTGCCATCGCGCTGAAAGTCTGCGCCGCGGCGCTCAAAGTTTTTCCGCAGTTCAACGCCAGCATCGACATCGACAAAGAAGAAATTGTCTACAAGCAGTACATTAATATTGGCGTTGCTGCTGACACCGATCGCGGCCTGCTCGTCCCCGTGATCCGCGATGTCGACAAGAAGAACATCGTCGAACTGGCGGTCGAGTTGTCGCAGCTCTCCAAGAAGGCGCGTGACAAAAAACTGACCCCCGCCGATATGGAAGGTGGAACTTTCACCATCACAAATCTGGGCGGCATTGGCGGCATCGGCTTTACGCCCATTGTGAATCATCCGGAAGTGGCGATCCTCGGCCTTTCCCGCTCGCGTATGGAGCCGGAGTGGATCCAACGGCAAGTTCGAGCCGCGGCTGATTCTGCCGCTCTCGCTCTCTTACGACCACCGCCTGATCGACGGAGCCGACGCCGCCCGCTTCCTGCGCTGGATTGCCGAAGCCTTTGAACAACCGTTCCTGCTTTCGGTTCAAGGATGAAAGACCGAACCATGAACCACGAAGGACACGAAGGCACACGAAGAAAAGTGACTTGCTTTTCCTGCGTGCACCTTCGTGTCCTTCGTGGTTGAACGCCTTATGTCTGAAAATACAAACATCGCAGTTGTCGGCGCCGGCCCGGGTGGATACGCCGCTGCCTTCCTCGCCGCCGATCTCGGCATGACCGTCACCCTCATCGACCCGGAGGTCAATCCCGGCGGCGTCTGCCTCTACCGCGGATGCATCCCCTCGAAAGCATTGCTCCACGTCGCGAAGCTGATCGAAGAATCGGAGCAGGCGAAAAACTGGGGAATCGAATTCGCCGCTCCAAAGATCGACCTCCCGCGCCTACGAACTCTTCGAAAGAAAATGTCGTCAAGAAGCTCACTGCCGGCCTCGGCATTCTCTCAAAGCAGCGCAAGGTCAATACGTCCAGGGTCGCGCAGCCTTTGAAAACTCCACAACGCTACGAGTCACCAAGTCCGATGGCTCCGAAGAATCCCTCACCTTTGACCGCATCATCATCGCGACCGGATCCCGCCCCGCGATCGTCCCCTCGCTGAAGCTCGACACGCGGCGCATGATGGACTCCACCGGCGCGCTGAATCTCGAAGACATTCCCGGCACTCTGCTCGTAGTCGGCGGCGGTTACATCGGTCTCGAACTCGGCTCGGTCTACGCCGTGCTGGGCACGCGCGTGACGGTAGTCGAAATGCTCCCTGGACTACTCCCCGGCGCAGACCGCGACCTCGTCCTTCCTCTGCACAAGCGCCTGGAAAAGTTGTTCGACGGCATCCTGCTCAACACCACCGTTGCCTCGGTCAAGGACGAAGGCACCGGCATCCGCGCCACGCTCAGAGCGCAGGACGGGAACACCCAAGAGAAAGTTTTCGACCGCGTTCTGGTCTCCGTCGGCCGCAAGCCTAACTCGGAAATCCCCGGCCTCGACAAAACCCAAGTGCAAAGTCGGACCAACGCGGGTTCATTCAGGTGAACAAGCAACTGCAGACCGACGATCCCGTCGATCTACGCCATCGGCGACGTCGTCGGCGAGCCCATGCTCGCGCACAAAGCCATGCACGAAGGCCGCACCGCCGTCGAAGCCATCGCCGGACACAAAGTCGCCTTCGAGCCCAACGCCATTCCAGCCGTCGTATTCACCGATCCTGAAATTGCCTGGTGCGGCCTGACCGAGACCCAGGCACAAAACGAAAATCGCGAGATCAAAGTCGCGAAGTTTCCCTGGGCCGCCTCCGGCCGCGCCGTCACCCTCGACCGTCCCGAGGGCATGACCAAGCTGCTCTTCGATCCGCAGACCGAACGCGTGCTCGGAGTCGGCATCGTCGGCGCGGGCGCCGGCGAAATGATCGCCGAGGGCGTGCTCGCCATCGAGATGGCGGCGCTGGCCAGCGACATAGCACTGACCATTCACCCGCATCCCACGCTCTCGGAAACACTCATGGAATCCGCCGAAGTCTTCTTCGGCACCAGCACGGACATCTACCGCCCGAAGCGCGGTTGAGCGCGGCCTTTCCCGGAACCCGATTTGCTGCAGAGCGTTCGGTACAATGATCACACTCCGAGCGGCAACCGACGTCCGTACGCCCGCGCCACTTCGCGCTGGAGAACATCATGTCCTCATTCCCCAAGACGAAGACGTTATTGCTTCTGACTCTTTGTGCTTCGTTGCGGCTCTGCCCCGTCACCGCCCAGTCGCCACTGAGCGGCGTGCTGCCCTCTTCTTCCACGGCAACCAGCACTTCCATTTCAGCGACCGATCCTCTGGGCCGCACCACTCCCTCGGGCACCGTCCTCGGATTTCTGCAAGCCGCGCAATCGGGCAACTACAGCATCGCCGCGCAATACCTGCAGATGAGCCCCGCGCGCCGCCAGTCCGAAGGCGAGCAGATTGCCAACCAGCTCAATGCCGTGCTGAACAGCCCCGCGTTCACCGGACGAGTCGGAAGCCTTCACCCAGCCAGAAGGGACTCCGCAGGAAGGCGTTCCGCTGGGCCGGCAAAAACTCGGCACCATGTCGTCCGGCGATGTCGAAGCCGATCTTGATCTGGTGCGCGTCGTCCGATCCCAGCGCGGGAAGAATCTGGCTGATCTCCTCCGACACGCTGACCAAAGTTCCCGAACTCTACGATCAAGTCGAAGCGCGCCAGGTTGAGCGCAAGCTCCCGAGCGTGCTGGTGAAACATGAAGTCGCGGGCGTGCCTTTGTGGCAGTGGCTGGCGTGCTGCTCGCATTGCCCGTAGCCGCGGCCATCGGCTGGCTCGTGCTGGTGCTGCTGGAAATCCCCATGCGCTGGTGGGCGCGGCGGCGCGGCCAGGTGGAGATCGCCAACTGGCGCTCCGTTTCCGCTCCGGCGTGGCTGCTTACCGGCACACTGGTTCATCAGATGTTTGTCCGCTACCTGGGCATCGCGCTGCTGCCGCGCCACTACTATTTTCAACTCACATCGATCGCGCTCATCATCAGCGTAACCTGGATCGTCTGGCGCGTAGTTCGATGGTCGCTGCGCCGCGTGCGCAATCGTGCCCTGGCCCGCGGACATGCCGGTACCGGATCGCTCATGCTGCTGGGCGAGCGCATCCTCAAGGCGATCATTTTCGGTCGTCGGTGTTCTGGCGGTGCTTGGGCAGCCTCGGCTTCAACATGAGCACCGCGCTCGCCGGCCTCGGCATTGGCGGCCTGGCCATCGGCTTCGGCGCGCAGCAGACCATTGCCAATCTCTTCGGCGGCGTTTCCGTTCTCGGCGACGAAGTCTTTCGCGTCGGCGATGTCTGCCGATTCGGCGATCGCACGGGCGTCGTCGAAGACATCGGCCTGCGCTCCACCCGCATCCGCACCGAAGAGCGCACTCTGGTGGCCATCCCTAACGGCACGGTCGCGACCATTAACCTCGAAAACCTCAGCCGCCGCGACAAGATTCTCTTCAAGACCAATCTCGGCCTGCGCCCTGAAAGCAAGCCAGACCACGTTCGCTTCGTGCTTGCAGAAATCCGCCGCCTGCTCTACAGCCATCCCGAAGGTCGAAACCAAGACAGTCCGCGTGCGCCTTACCGACATCGCCGGCAGTTCTCTCAGCGTGGAAGTGCTGTCCTATATCCTGACGCGCGACTTCAACGAATTCGCCGCCGTCCGCGAAGACTTGCTGCTGCGTATCATGGATGTGATGGAGGACTCCGGCGGCGGCCTCGCGCTTCCTTCGCAGACGCTTTATCTGAGCCGCGATTCCGGCGTCGAGAAAGAAAAAGCCGAAAACGCCGTCAAGAAAATCGCCGACCTGCGCGACGGCAAGCAGCTACCATTCCCCGATTTCCACGAGGAAGACATCTCATCGTTCAAGGGATCGATCGAATACCCGCAGCCGGAGTCCGCCGTGCGAAAGCCGTCAGGCGATTCCGGCAAGGGAAAATAAAGTAGCGCCGCCGTCCCGGCGGCTGCCCGGCGGGCGACTCGCCCGCACGCGCCGGCACTATAACGAACGCGGCTTCCATCTTCGAGTCGCCCAATCCAGAAATAGGTGCGTCGGAAAATAAACGAACGCTGGCACGACCGTCAGATAGACAAACAAATACGCCCACCCTGGCATCACATGCTGCTCCCGAAAAAACAGCCCCCGCGCCCAGTTCACATCCCGCTCAGGCCGCCAGAAATAATTGATTGGCACCACGCTCCACGCCATCAAGGTCTGCAACTTCCACCCTCGCCGGTCATAGCCCAGGCGCCAGATCGCCCACAGCAACAGCGGCGGCGTCACCACGTGAAACAAGCTGAGCAGGCGGATCGTTAACGGCAAGCCCGGATCGAACATATATTCCGTGCCCCCGATAACATGTCGTCCCGTCACCAACGCTCCAGCAAAATCGACCGCATAGATCGTCTGGAATAAAAGTAATCCCGACGCTACCCACGAGAAAATCAGCGGACTCTCCAGCCACAATCCAATTCCGATCAGCACATTTCCCAAGTCGCAAAAGAAAAGAAAATTCTGCGCTCCATATTGGCGCCAGTACACTGGAGCCCACACCAGCAGCCAAGCCGTCCACGCGATCTTGAGCCACAACGGCAGCCGCATGGCCCGCTATTGTATGCGACCGCCCGCGGTTGTTACCTCCGTCCATGTCCGCTTGTGAGCCATGGAGAACCCCCGGGTGCCCCATTTCTCGTACTTTCCGAAAAGCTTGCCCTGAGCGAAGCCGAAGGGTGGTGGTTTGACATTCCCTATGCGACGAACTGAAACTCCACAAGAATCCAAGCACCGCGAATTACTCCCGTAACTTGCCGCGTCTTACGCCTGTACCTACGATGACCTTGGTATGGGTTACCAAGCTCTTCTCTTCTGTCCCGATGAAAAAACCGCTCGCACAGTGACGCAAGTCCTGAGCGAGCTCGAGTTCACCATCGAGTCCTGCATCGAACCATTCGCTGCAGTCAAGAAGCTGATGGGCCAACACTTCGACGCTGTCGTGGTCGACTGCGATAACGAGCAGAATGCCACACTGTTGTTCAAGAGCGCGCGCAACTCGACGTCCAACCAGGCGTCGCTTGCCGTAGCTGTAGTGGAAGGTCAGGCCGGGGTCGCGAAGGCGTTTCGTATCGGCGCCAACCTCGTCCTGACCAAACCCATCAATATTGAACAGGCCAAAGGAACGCTGCGCGTGGCTCGCGGACTGCTGCGTAAAGGTGAACCGGCCAAACCAGCATCCGCGGCTCCCGCAGTGCCGCCCGTAAAACCCGTCGCCTCCGCCAAACCAGTTCCACCCTTGAAATCAGCAGCGCCACTGACACCGCCTGCAATCACCGTTTCGATTCCGGCCGCTCCGCCAGAAGTGAAGCCCGCCCCGCCTCAGGCGTGGCCCGCTGTCGCGGCAGCCAGCACTGCTCCAACGACGAATGACGACGATCTTCTCGACATCGGTTCCGTCGCCCCTGCCGCCGGTAACGCTTTGAGCAAAGTCACGGCCTTTGATTCGTCCGGGGTAAAGTTACCCACGCCCGCAGCCAATGCGCCTTTCGGCACAGGCCTGCCAGCCGCACACGGCAGCGGAGCCGCCAGCGCGCCCGCACCCGCCCGTGAAATTCACGATTCTCCGGTTGCAGCGCCGCCCGCAAGCACTCCCGCGGACGACGACATTCTCTCCGACGAGCCGGCGAAAGCCGCTCCCAGCGCCTCCTCCAGCTATGCCGGGTCTGCACCTTCATTCACTTTTGGCGGAGCCAACTCCCCGGAAAGATCGAGCGGTGGAAGCAAGAAGATGCTCTTCGGAGTCGCAGCTGCCGCGTTTGTGGCGGGCGCCATCTATATCGGGTCGACAGTTTTCCACGGACACGAGAGCCAGCCGGTCAGTGCCCCGTCGCAAACCGCGCCAGTGCCAGTCCTAGTTCCGCCAGTCGCGAAGCCGAGCGGGGGCAAGCCCGCACCCTCGACTACATCCGTGGCTCCAACGACCTCTGCACCTGCACCCGTGACCTACGCGTCGGTCCCGAGTCCCCAACCCGCAGCCGTCCCGGTGAAGAGCGCAGTCGTGAATAATGCCGACACCGCTTCGAATGACGATACTCCTTCGCCTGCTGCCGGCAAGCCGGCCGCCGCGCCCCTGGTTCTCAAGGGAGGCAGCGCTCCGACCTTGCACGCAAACAATGCTGTAGCTGACGCTCCCGCTCCCAGCATGATTGGGATCGCGACCGCCGGCACTAGCGCACCTCCGCCGAACATTGTTGGCGCGGGCAGCGCGCCCACGCCCATCCTGCAGACGCTGAACGTTTCGCAAGGCGTATCGCAGGGTTTGCTCACCAAGAAAGTTCAGCCCATCTACCCCAGGAACGCCTTGTCCATGCATATTGAGGGTTCCGTCGAGGTGTTGGCGACCATCTCCAAGACAGGCGACATTTCCCACGTGAAAATACTGAGCGGCGATGGGCAGCTGGCCAAAGCGGCCACGGATGCCGTCAAACAGTGGAAATACAAGCCATACCTGCTCAACGGCGATCCGGTCGAGATTCAGACCCAGATCACCATCAACTTCAGGCTACCTAAATAGATTCACCGTGAACGACAACAGGGCATGCGAGCATCTTTCGCATGCCCTGCTAATTTGGTACAGGCTCGTACCAGACCCATCGCAGTGCGCCGTGAAAGGCGCTGGACCACAGCGGGAGATAAACCCGCCCGGGAACTGGATCGCTCCACCCGGTAGCAATCGGAGCGGCGGTGGAGATAACAAAGCCGCCGGAGCCTCCGGTGTAGAGGGTCGCGTAAGGCGACTCGGCGAGTCTGCAGGTTGTAACGCGAGTGAACGCTGAGCAGGCCTCGAAAAATGTAATGCAGGAGCCGACCCAACTGTAATGTGGGGAAGGTCGAAGCTGATGGAGCAGCAAAGAGCGAATTAGTTCCATCGGTCCTGCCGGGGTAGTGGCGACGGCATGCAGACATAGGGGACCAGAGGCAACACGGGAAGCCCCAGCGGAGATCGCAGTCGGGATCAACTGGCAACTCGCGAGAGCCAGGCCGGGCCGTCTGGGGTGACGGAGAGGCTCGCAGTACTGATGAAACCGGGTAATGCCGGTGGAGGGAAGGGGCCTCAGTTGGAAGGAAACGCAAGAAGCAACGAAGGCAGAGGGATTGACGATGAGTCCAGTAACCCCCGCAAGTGTACAGAAGTTGCAGACGGCGTTGCACGCGAAAGCGAAGGAATCGCCCAGCTTTCGTTTCTATGCCCTGTACGACAAGGTGTACCGGAAGGACGTTCTGGCCTACGCCTATGACTGCTGCAAAGCCAATGGTGGAGCAGCAGGAGTGGACGGTCAGAGGTTCGAGGACATCGAGGCGTATGGAAGAGAGCGATGGTTGGACGAACTGGCGCAAGAGCTGAAAAGCCGAACCTATCAACCACTTCCCGTGCGGCGGGTGTACATACCCAAACCGGACGGGAAACAGCGGCCGTTAGGGGTACCCGCAATCCGTGACCGGACAGCGGAGATGGCGGCAGTATTGGTTCTCGAACCTATTTTCGAGGCCGACCTGCAGCCGGAACAGTATGCCTATCGGCGAGACCGCAGCGCGTTGGACGCGGTGAGTCGAGTCCACAAGCTGATCTATGCTGGCCATCAAGAAATTGTTGACGCAGATCTCAGTAGCTATTTCGATAGTATTCCGCATTCCGAGCTTCTTCAGTCGGTAGCTCGTCGGGTGGTCGATGGAGCCATGCTGCATCTGATCAAGATGTGGTTAGACGCTCCCGTGGAAGAAACCGACGAGCGCGGAAATAAACATCGGAGTACGCGAAATCGGGACGAAGGTCGGGGTACTCCACAAGGAGCTCCGATCAGCCCGCTGCTCAGTAATTTATACATGCGTCGGTTCGTGCTCGGGTGGAAGAAACTGGGGCACGAGAAGCGCCTGAAAGCGTACATCATTAATTATGCCGATGATCTCGTGATCTGTTGTCGTGGCCGAGCCGATGAGGCACTGGTCTTGATGCGGAACATGATGTTGAAGCTGAAGTTGACGGTGAACGAAAGTAAGACGCGGGTCTGTCGACTGCCGGAAGAGAAGTTCGATTTTCTCGGGTACTCGTTTGGTCGCTGCTACTCGCCGAAGACGGGGCGGGCCTATTGGGGCACCACTCCCTCCAAGAAACGAGTGCAGCGTTTGTGTAAGGCGATCAGCGAGATGACCCGCCGGAGTCAAACCCAGCAGGATGCGGCAACGCTGGTAGCAGCGCTCAACCGGAAGATTAATGGTTGGGCTAACTACTTCTGCTTGGGTCCGGTCAGTAACGCCTACCGAGCCGTGGAGGAACATACGCGTCGGCGGCTTCGCCAGTGGCTGTGTGTCAAACACCAAGAGCGGACGAGTGGGGCTACGCGTTTTCCCCTGCTTGCTCTGCATCAAAAGTTTGGCTTGGTTCGCCTTACTGCGCGAACCGCCAGTTTTCCGTGGGCGAAAGCGTGAGACTTTCTCCGAGAGCCGGATGCGTTAACTGCGCCTGTCCGGTTCGATAAGCGGGGGTGTGGAAACGTGGCATGGTAAGGCTTCCAAGGAACTCCCCCAGGTTGAATCGGATCGTTATGCAGCCTTGAGTTCGACGGGGACCAGTTCAAAGCCCAGTTGTTTGGCTTGCCGTTTGAGTTTTGCTTCCAACCTTTTCTCCCTTTGGGTGTCTCTGGCGTCCCAGATGGTCTCGTCATATTCGACTTGGTTTTTGACCATGGTGTAAAAGATCACTGCGATCTTGTGGGCGGTTGCCATCGTGGCAGCTTTGGGACCGAGCTTGGCTTTCATTCGGCGCAGGTAGTTGCCTAAGGGCGTGAGGCTGTGATGGAGGGAATAAGCAGCCATGCGGAATAAATGGCCAGCTCGGTTTTTGATCCTTCGGGCTCCACGCCATAACAGTTTCCCGCCGCTGATGTCGTTGTCCGGACAGAGTGCAAGCCAGGAAACAAAGTGGGCTGCGCTGGGCCACCGCGACATGTCGCGGCCGACCTCACTGAACAGTGGCAACGCGTTTTCCTCTAAGCCTGGAATTTGAGTGACATCGACTCCGAAGAGTTTATAGGCTTCGGTACGCAGATCGAACTCTGGATGGGGATGCCCGTTCTTCTTTCTCCGTTTGCTTCCGGCTCGATTTTGTTTCCGGTCGGGTGGTAAAGGTTTCTCCCCGGGGTCGGTGCGGGGCTCGAAGTCCCGCAGCATTTTCTCGATTTCCAGATCGCAGTTCACGATCTGCTGCTGATAGATGCGGTACAGATCTCGCGATTGACCGAGGGTAAACAGATGCTCGGGCCGCCAGTTGCCTTCCAGTGATTTTCGGATAGTCTCGGTGTCGGCTTTGATGTGTGGATCCCGCAGCTTGGCGAGCTCTGCGCCGTCCCGTTGTCCAGCCAGAATGGCGTCCACAATGGCACGGCCCGTCGACCCGGTGATGTCACTGATGACATGATGGATTTGCAGGTTCATTTGCGTCAGCGCCTTGTGCATGTGCTGCACGTGTTGACTGGCCGCTGCGACCAGTTCGGTACGGTGCCGCAGCAGGGTCCGCACGGCGCAGACGTCCTGCCCCGGCCTAAATGCAGCCCGCAGTAATCCCACCGAGTGCAAATACTGTAACCATTGGCATTCATGCCAGTCGGTGCGCCGTCCGGGTACGTTCTTCATGTGGCGGGCATTCACTAAACAGGGGCGGATGCCTCGTTGTTCGAGAATCTCGAACAGTGGAATCCAATACACCCCAGTGGATTCCAGCGCCACCGTCGTCACCCCGCACTGCTCGAGCCAATCGGTTAAGCGCTCCAGATCTTCGGTGAAGGTGGCGAACACCCGCACGGGATTCTCATCCCGCCCTGGAGGTACGGCTACAAACATTTCTCGTGAGCCAACGTCGATACCGGCCGCATTCGGCTCCAACACCGGCCGGTCTTCCAAACACATCCCTTTGTTTCGTCTCCGCCGCTTGGATTTCGCTTTCGACGGCTGCAGATTATCGCCCTGTTTCTTGGTCACTGGTTGCTCGCTTTCTGAGCTGCAAGCAACGGCCAAGCTGTGCAATCGAAGGTACTCTTCCAAACGGAATCAGTTGGTTGGCGCCAACTGTTAACCACTGCTCTGCGCACGGAACTTGGAACCACGCTAATGATCGGTGTTTAACCACACACCACTGCCTCAACGGCTTACTTCCGTTGCCTGTCGCTCCGTCTCAGGATGCATGGAATGGGCGGCCAATTCAAGTTCCTTTCCGCTTTGCCCCGACCACCGGCCGGGCCCTCCGCTAATGAGGCACCGGCAAACGAAAGGGCCGGTCTCGGCTAGGCTTCCCCTAAACCGTCGCGCCACCCCTCGACTTCACCTGGGATCGGTTCCAAGCGACACGGGAAGGCACCTCGAGAGGGCTGCTGCGGCGGCCTCTGGGCGGTTGTTTGCCGCGTCATTGCAGTCTGCATCGATCCCGTTGGCGGATGACCAGGTTCACCCTTGGCATATCGCTAACCGATGCCACTCAGCCAACGCGCGGGCTCGACGGACGAGGGGATGGGGCTGGCCAGGCAGAATTCTCGCAACCGAAGAAAACCAGAACGGGCCGACCGATGACAGCACGCCCGAAAGCCTGTTGGCGGGCGGCCTGTGAGTGCCTTCGACGGCATCGGGATTAGGTTGGATTTGTCCAGAGTGGTCGAAGGAGACTCACCCAAAGAGCACTGTTCGTAGCCGGACGAGCGCCCGACGAGGATCATTTTCGCGGTCCATCCAGCAAGCCAGATAGCGTCTCCCGCGGCATCACTCTTCAAACTGACAGCAAACCGAAACGCCAGATTGGTAGCAAGGTGGACAGCTTCTTTTCCGATGGCGAATTCCAAAGATCGCCAAGCCCGTGCCGGCTCCGTGACACCTCCGGTGTCAGCCTCTTACTGCGGCTGCAGCACTTCGTCGACCACCACCTTGCCGCCCTTGTCGGCGGTGATGACCTTGTGCACCGGAGCATACCCGCTCAGCGTGATGTCGATCACGTAGTTGCCCGGATCGAGCGCCACGTCGACCGGCGAGCTCTTTTCCAGCATGTGCTGGTTGATCGCGACCTGCGCGCCCTTGGGCTGGGTGTGGATGCTGACCGTCCCCTGCCCCGCGTTGCGCGCCTTTTCCGCCGAACAGTTTCGACATCTTGCCCACGGTCTTGATGTTGTCGGTGTTGCCCAGCGAACGCAGCGTCGGCGAGAAGTTGAACGTCTGCCCCAGCGCGAACTGCGCGTTCATGGTTTCGTCAATGTATCCCGGCATGCGGACCAGCACGACGTGCTGGCCTTTGTCGACGCTGACCTGGGCAGGAGTCTTCGGCTGCCCATATCGCGGCCGTCGACGTAGATGTTGGCTCCCGCCGGATCGCTCTTCACGATCAGCGTCGCCATCAACTGCGCCAGGTGAACCGACGGTCGTCGCCCGATTGGCTGAGGTCACGTTCACCGTGCGCGTATCGGTCGCGTAGCCCGCCTTGCTGACGGTGATGGAATGTTGCCCCGGCTGAAGATTGGTCAACGCGAACGGCGTGACGTAGCTCGGATCGCGTCTGCCGTCCACCTGCACCTGCGCGCCCTGCGGCGTCGAGTCAATCGCCAACTGCCCAGGAATTACTACTGGCGCTGGCGGCGCTTCTTTCCGCGTACTCCGCGTCTTCGAAGAAGCAACGGGCTCCGCAGCTTCCTCTTCGGGCTCCGCAGTCTGGACCGGCTGAATCTCGACCGGCTGGCGCCGGCAGCCGGTGTCTCTTCTTGGGCGCCGGCTGGCTGGCTTCGGGCTGCGGGCGTCTCTACCGCTGCGGCCGGGCGTGACCCGCCAGTGTCATCGTCACTGTTCAGACTGTGAACGTAGATGGTGACCCCTATGCCAATCACGATGATCAGCGCAATGGCGCCCCCAATCGCATAACCCATGAGCTTGCGGCGGAACGCCTTTGATTTCTTTGATTGCTTTCTCGCGCAACTTCGCGAGGCTGAACTCTCGGCTTCTCGTCCGCCTTCTGACCGCCCTGAAACCGCGTGGCCGTCGGAGCCGCGACTGCGCCGAGCCGGCTCGACCCGGAGGAGGAGGTGGCGGATATGTAAACTTCCTTGAGCGGAGGCAGTTCCGTCATCTCGGAGAAAGCTTACGCCACCGCCGCCTCTTCTGGCCGCCTTCCGCCATCATGGGATCGACTGCGATCTTCGGACCCTCTTCCGCCACTTGGGGCTCGAAGGTTTCGACTTCCGGCTCGTCCGCTACCGCCGCAGACATGGAACGCTGCTGGCGCCTCTGCCGCATCGGTGGTGGCCGCCACGCTGGAAGTCGATGAGACTCGTTCGGCGCTGCGACTCCCGAGATTTCGGCCGGAGACACGCATCGCTTCGCCGCCAACCCCCGCGGCGGCCGCGGCCGCTTTCGGAACGGCTAGCTTCGAAACTGGCTTGGCCAGGCACCGCCGGCTTCGCCGCCATGCTCGGCGCCGCTGGCGCAGCCGGCTTTGGCTCCGCAGGCTGGGCAACTGTGGGCTTGGCTTCAGCAGCAGCGACCGGGCGCGCTGCCGGTACCGCCGGCTTCGCTGTCACTGGGGCTGCAAATTTTGCCTGCGTCACCGGGTTCGCCTTGGGAGCTGGCGGGGCTCTTGGGCGCCTCCGCCTTCTTCGCCGCGGGCTTCGACTCTTTGCATTTTTCCAGATCGTCGAGCAGTTCCCGCCCGTTCTGGTAACGCTCTGCCGGATCCTTCGCCAGCGCCTTCATGATCAGGTCGCTGAGCAGAGGATGAACCTTGGCATTCACGTGCAGCGGCGCGTACGGGCGTGCTTTCGAGAATGCTCTGCCGCAAAGACTCCGCGTCTTCGCGATCGAAGGCCTTGCGCTCGGTCACCATCTCATAGAAGCATCGCGCCCAGGCTGAACAGATTCGACCGGCGCATCCGTGGCCTCGCCGCGAACCTGCTCCGGCGACATGTAATGCAGGATCGATGGCACTGCTTCCGGAACGTGCTGCACGAACTTGCCCACGCTCGAAACGCCGTAACCCAGAATCTTCGTCGTCCCGTCCCATCCGCACATGATCTTGGACGGTTCCAGGCTGTAGTGAACAATATTGTGCGAGCTGCGCATGTTCAAGGCCGCTGCACAACTGCCGGCCGATGTCGAGCAGATCCCAGATCGAAAATCCTTCTTTGCGCGCCAGCATGGTGGCGATGCTGTTGCCCTGCACGTACTCCATGGCGGCGCAGAACTGGCCTTCGATGATCGCCGCGCTCGAAACCGGCGTGATGTTGGGGCTGCTCAAAACCTTGGTGCTCTCGGCCTCCGCCAGCAGCGCCTGTTCCAGCGCCGCCGCGTTCTCGCCGAACGCGCTCAACTGAATTGCTTTCAGCGCAATCGTCTGCCCGCTCTCAGGGTCGTTGGCTTTGTAAACCGTGCCCGTGGGCGATTTCGCCAGTTCACCTAAGAATTTCGAAGTGGCCGATTTTCGTAGACATTTCCTTTTTTCCAGCTCCATCCCATGCGAGTCCCTTCGGCGTCGCCGCGACATAACTTGGCCGTCGGAGACCCGGGGAATGGGTAGGGGTAGGATATCGCTGCGGACGTGCAAACTTTCGAGTTACCAAGGTAAGCTGGGCGCGCAATGGTAAGCCCGCCAGATAAGGGATTCCAACGACTTCAGAGCCCAGGGTGTACCCCTAGTTTGTGTCACCAGTGTTTGTGGAAGAACGGTCCTTCAGGGCCGAGTTGAAGGATCACACGTCCGTAGGGACGACACCGGTTCTACGCCTCTGATACAGACTCGTCGCCGCCCCGAACCCGCACCTTCCCATGTTCGCGCCATCCCTCAATAATCAAATACAGCACCGGAATAAAAAACAGATTCAACACCGTCGACATAATCATCCCGCCAAACACGGTCGTGCCCACCGAATGCCGCCCGTTCTCTCCCGCGCCCGTCGCCAGCACCAGCGGCACCACGCCCAGGATGAATGCCAGTGAAGTCATCAGAATCGGCCGCAGCCGGATCGCCGCCGCCTGCATCGCCGCTTCCACCAGCGGCACCCCGCGCTCGCGCAACTGCTCGGCAAATTCCACGATCAGAATCGCGTTCTTGCTCGACAGCCCGACCAGCATCACCAGCCCGACCTGGCAGAACACGTCATTCTGCAATCCTCGCATCCACTGCGCGCCCAGCGCTCCCAGCAGCGCCATCGGCACCGCCAGCAACACAATGAACGGCAGCACGAAACTTTCATACTGCGCCGAAAGCGTCAGATACACCACCAGCGTGCCCAGTCCAAACAGAATCAGCGACGTTCCGCCCGCCGCCAATTCCTCCAGCGACAATCCCGTCCAGCTGTAGGAAAATCCCTGCGGCATTTTCTTCGCCAGTTGCTCCATCGCCGCAATCGCCTGCCCCGAGCTGTATCCCGGGGCCGGCGACCCATCGATTTCCGCCGACCGGAACAGGTTGTAGTGGCTGATCACCTGCGGCGTCGTGGTCTGCGTAATGCTGATCAGATTATCCAGCGGCACCATCGCGCCGCTGTCGGAGCGCACATAAAACTGCTTCATGTTCTCCGCTGTCGCCCGGAACTGCTTGTCCGCCTGCACATAAACCCGGTACGACCGGTTGTTGAAATCGAAATCGTTTACATACGATGACCCCATGTACACGCCCAGCGTGTCCGTGATCTGCGACAGCGGCACATGCAGGCTCTTCGCCTTCTCGCGGTCAATGGTCACCAGATACTGCGGATCATTTGCCGTGAACGACGTGAACAGCCGCGTCAGATCCTTGCGCTGCGCCGCCTGCTGCATCAGCCCCTGCGTCGTGCCCGCCAGTTCCTCGAGTTTGTGCGCCGCCTGATCCTGCACCACGAACTGGAACCCGCCGAACTGTCCAAGACCCTGAATCGGCGGAGGCAGCGTCGGAAACACAATCGCCCCCGAAACCCCAAACATCCGCGGACGAATGCGGTTCAGAATCGCCGACGCGGTATGCGCGTCTCCCTTGCGCTGCGAATACGGTTTCAACGGAACGAAAATAATCCCCTGGTTCGCCGCCGCTCCCGCGAAGCTGAAACCGGCGATAGAGAATGTTCCTTCCGCCTCCGGCACATCCGCCAGCAAGTCTGAAACCTGCTTCCCAATCGCCTTCGTATATTCCAGCGATGCTCCCGAAGGCGCCTGGATCACGATGATGAAATATCCCTGATCTTCGTCCGGCACGAACCCCGTCGGCACGCGCGTGAACACAAAATAAGTGAGCCCCAGCCCGGCGAAAAACACCACCACCATCGCTAGCCTGTATTTCAGCACGTGATGCAGCAGGATGCGGTAGCCGCGGGTCATGGCAGAGACGCCGTCGTCAAACTTCTGCAGCCACCACCACTTTTTCCGGTGCCCGCCGCTCAGAAAAATCGCCGCCAGCACCGGAGCCAGAGTCAGCGCGTTGAAAGCGGAAATGGCAATGGAGAATGCGATGGTCAGCGCAAACTGGCGAAACAGAATGCCAGTCGTCCCCGGAAAGAACGCAACCGGCACAAACACCGCAACCAGCACCAGCGATGTGGCGATGACGGCGCTGGTAATCTCGGCGGTAGCCGCCGCCGCCGCTTTGTGGGAATCGTGTTCGCCCTCCGCAATGTGGCGCTCAATGTTTTCAATCACGACGATCGCGTCGTCCACGACCAGGCCAGTGGCCAGCGTGATGCCGAACAACGTCAGCGTATTGATCGAGAAGCCGAGCAACTTCACAAAAACGAATGTGCCGATCAGCGAAACTGGAGTGGCGATGAAGTGAATCATCGTCGTCCTCCAGTCGCCGAGAAAAATAAAGATCACCAGGATGACCAGCGCGATCGCCGAACCCACCGTGAACACCACATCGCGAATCGACTCGCCCACTGCGTCGGTGGTGTCGAACGCAACCTTATAATGCATGCCGGGCGGGAAGCTCTTCGACAGCCGGTCCAATTCCGCAATCGCCCTGCGGTCCACGTCGAGCGCGTTCGCGGTCGAGAGCTGGGTGACGGCGAGCCCCATCGCATCCTGCCCGTTGAATTGCAGATCGTTGGCATAACTCTCCGCGCCCAGTTCCGCGTGCCCCACATCTTTCAGACGCACCAGTGTGCCGTCGGCGTTGGTCTTCAGAATGATGTTGTCAAACTGCGCCGGCTCGCTCAACCGCCCCACCGCCCGCACGCTGATCTGGTACTTCTGCCCCGCGATAGAGGGCTGCTGTCCCACCTGCCCGGCCGCGACTTCCACGTTCTGCTCCGAGAGCGCGTTCACCACATCGGTGGCTGTCAGCCCGCGTCCCGCCATCCGACCCGGATCCAGCCACAGCCGCATCGAGTACTTGCGTTCGCCGAAAATGATCACGTCCGCGACGCCCGGAATGCGCTTCAGCGAATCGCGCACGTACACGTCGAGATAGTTGCTCAGGAACAGGGTCGAATATTTGCTCGTTGTCGGCGAAGACGGCCGCGCCAAACACGAAATTCTGCGAGGTCTTCGCCGTCGTGATGCCCACCGCTTTCACCGCGCTCGGAAGTCGACCCTGCGCCGTGTTCACCCGGTTCTGAATGTCGACGGTCGCCAGGTCCGGATCGCGGTTCAGATCGAACGTGGCGACGATGCTGCTGGTCCCATCGTTGCCGCTGGTGGAAGTGATGTACTTCATTCCTTCCGCGCCGTTGATCTGCTGCTCAATGGGAATCGTGACCGCGCTCTCCACCGTCTGCGCGCTGGCACCGATGTAGACGCTGGTAACGCCAACCTGCGGCGGCGCCAGATTCGGAAACTGCGAGATCGGCAGCGTCGGGATCACCGCCGCCCCCGCCAGAACAATCAGCAGCGCGCAAACCGCGGCAAATACCGGACGTTGAATGAAGAACTTAACAAACATGAGGAATCCCGTATGCAGCTTTCGCTGCTCAATAACGAATCACAACTGTAAAGGAAACGCCTTCCGGCTTCCGCTATCCGGCTCCCGGCCTAGCCTGAAGGCGCTATTGCAACGACTACGAATCAACTTCTTTCTTAACACCCGAAAGTCAGAAGCCGGAAGCCGAAAGCCGGAAGCCGATCTTCACTCATCGGGACCACCGGCACCCCGTCCCGCAGAAACTGTGTCCCGGAAATAATCACTTTATCCCCGGGCTTGATGCCGTCCTGCACCTCGTAATCGTTGCCTACGGTCTGCCCGATCGTCAGCGGCTTCTGCCGTGCCACGAACGACCCGCCATTCTGCGGCTCGGCCACGAATGCAAAATACTGTCCCGCAAGCCGCGACACCGCGAGAATCGGAACTTCCGGATTCTTGTGCGTTCCCCACACTACCCGCGCCCGAATGAACTGCGACTGGCGCAACGCATCGTTCGCCATTTGCGATCCGCGCCTTTACCAGCACCGTCTGCGTCGTGTTATCCACCTGCGGAGAAATAAAGCTCACCCGCGAGTCCGCCAGCACCTTCCCGTTGCTGTCGAGCACCTGCACCGGCAAATTCATCTTGAGCTGCGACGACTGCTCGATCGGCACATACACATACACTTCCAGGCTCCCCGGTTGGTCGACGGTGGTCAGTTGCGTCGTGGTCGCGACCCGGTCGCCCACGTGCACCGGAATATCTCCCACGATCCCGCTGCGCAGCGCTACCACCTTGTAATAATGCAGCTGCACCTCCTGCTCGCTTACCTGCGCGTCGAGCGCATCCATTGTGCTTGAGCCGCGTCCAGAGTCGACTTCGCCTGGTCCAGATCCTGCTTGCTCACCACTCCCGCACCAGACAGTCCCTAGCGTGCGCTCATACTGCTTCTTCGCCCAGCTCAGGTTGCGCCTCCTGCGCCGCCCGCGCACTCTCCTGGCTCTTCACTGTGGCCTGCTGCTTTAGCGGATCGATCTCAATCAGCGGAGTTCCCGCCTCCACCCGATCGCCCGAGTGCACAAAAATCTGCGTGATCTGCCCCTCCACCTGCGGCATTATCACGGCCGAATCCCTCGACTTCACCGTGGCCACGTACTCCGACGCGTCACTCACCGGCACCGCCTGCGCGTCCAGCACCTTAACCGGCATCGCCGCGAACCCACCGGCTTGAGGATTCTGTGCCGGCTTGCCGCCGCAGCCCACCGTAATCACGCATCCCGCGAAAACCGCCACCAAGCCCCGCACCATCAATTCCTTAAAGTTGTTTGCCATAAGTAAGAAACTCGTTCGTACTACTGTAACTCGAAACCGGCGCGGACTCATGGAAGCGAGCAAATTGTCCCGGGTACTTCCTCTGTGTCCTCAGTGTTTGAACGCTCTTCCCCGATTCTCAAATCGACCTCACCCCGCAATCATCTTCCCCAAAATCTCCTTCAAAATCTTCGCTGCCACTGTCGCTGTCACTCCTGCAACATCCAGCACCGGGTTGTACTCCACGAGATCTGCCCCCACAATCGATCCCTCAATCGCGTGCAGATGCGCAATCGCCTCCCGCACCGACATCCCGCCCGGCTCGCGATGCGAAACTCCCGGCGCAAACCCCGGATCCAGCACATCCATATCGAAAGTGATATATAGTGGCCCCGCAGCCTTCAATTTCGCACAAGCCGGCAGTGCCCTCATCTCCACCACTTCCACTCCAAACCTCTCCGCCTGTTCCCGCTGATGCCGGTTGATGGTCCGAATCCCCACCTGCACCAACCGTTTCGCCAGCCCCGCTTCCATGATCCGTGCAAACGGACAAGCATGCGACAACCGGTTCCCCTCAAACTCCTTATACAAATCCGGATGCGCATCAAAATGAAAAATCGTCAGGTCCGGATGCCGCCGCCCCACCGCTTTCACGATGGGATAAGTAATCGAATGATCCCCGCCCAGCGACACTGGCCGCTTTCCGTCATCTATTAACGCGCCCACACCCGCCTCAATCGCCGCAAATGCATCTTTCTCGGCGAACTTCAAATCGCCCGCGTCCTCATAAGCTCCGGCCACGCCCAAGTCCACTCCCAACTCCGTCCATGAGTTCGACGCATCACAGCGCAACGCCTCCCGAATCTTTGCCGGAGCCTCTCCGGCTCCACGCAAATAAGAGGAGTAAGCATCCAAACGAATGCCCACAAGAGTTGGCGTGCCCAGTTTCGTCATAGTCATTGTCGGTGTCAGTTCGATTCAAAGCTTCGTGCGTCCGAAGGAATCAGGCCACACAGGCCCCGACGTTCTACAGGAATCACTCTAGAATGTTTGGCACGCTGTGCAAAACCCGTAACGTGAGTTTTACGTTCTGCTGACTGCCCCCACTCTTTCAATGGGATACCGCTCCGCCCAGCATCTTCCGCCCGTATCCTGTGAATTTGTTTTAACTTGCATTTCATCTCCGCGTTACGTTCGCCTAACCACGTCCCCGCTACCTTCACTTCTGCAACTCTCTCAGGAGGAAAATCCATGTCTACACCCGGTGTCCTGGCGCAAGCCAGGCAGCATCTTGTTGTTGGCGTCAGCCTTTTCGCCATCGTCGCCAATCTCGGAGCGCCGCTGCCCGCCGTTGCCGCTCAATCCCACACTGCCACGCCCATCCAGCACGTCATTGTGATCATCGGAGAAAACCGCACCTTCGACCACATCTTCGCCACCTACCAGCCGGTCCACGGACAATCCGTCAACAACCTTCTTTCCGAAGGCATCGTCAACGCCGACGGAAGTCCTGGTCCGAACTTCCCCAACGCTTTCCAATCGCAAGCGGTCGACTCTAAGCCCAGCAAGTATCTCTTGAGCCCGCCAGACAGCACCACGTACGAAGTTCTGCCACCTGTCCTAGCTGGCGGATACACCACCGCCCCCTTCCCCGATGTGGCCACAGCCATGTCGGTGGAGAATGGCTTGCCCGACGACTATTACGTTTATCTCACGACCGGCGGTACGGGCCTCGCTCATGGAGCAGTCGACACTCGCGTCCCCAACGCCGCGTCTCTGCCTCCCGGCCCGTTCCAGATTACTTCCGCGACCCATCCCTACGACGCTTATGACAACAGCCCGGTCCATCGCTTCTATCAGATGTGGCAGCAGATGGATTGCGACGTGACGCGTACTACTCCTTGGAATCCCACGGGGTGCCAGCACGATCTTTTCCCTTGGGTTGAAACCACGGTTGGTGCGGGAACCAACGGCCTCGCCCAGCCCAGCGGCTTCAACGACACCTCCACCAAAGAAGACTCAACCTCAATGGGCTTCTACAACATGCAGCAGGGCGATGCTCCCTACCTCAAATCTCTCGCCGACCACTATGCCATGAGCGATAACTATCATCAGGCCGTAATGGGTGGAACCGGCGCCAACCACGTGATGCTCGGCAGCGGCGATGCCATCTGGTTCGCCAACTCCAAGGGCAAACCTACCAGGCCGCCACAGAATGTCTTGGTCGCCGCCGGTAGCCCCAACGCTGGCATCGTCAACCAGATTGAGAATCCCAATCCCGCTCCCGGCACCAACAACTGGTACACCGAAGACGGCTACGGCGGCGGATCCTGCGAACCGGCCACTACTATCTGCTCAACAACTACAACCCGGGATACTACGGCGATGGTGCCAGCGCCTATGCCGACATCGGCAATCCCAACGAGACCGTCTTCACCATTCCGCCGTCACCTCTGCCCACCATCGGCGATCAATTGATGGAGAAGAATATTTCGTGGGCTTACTACGGCGATCAGTGGAACACCTACCTCGCCAATCCCGACGGCAACTACGTCTTTGCCAACAACACGTACTGCAACATCTGCAATCCGTTCCAGTACAGCACTTCCATCATGACCCACCCCGCCGGGCGTACTCACCTGCGCGACACCACTGAACTCTACGAGGCGATCGCTGACGGCACGCTGCCTGCCGTCTCGTTCGTGAAGCCAGATGGCTGGCTCGACGGCCATCCCTCCTCTCACCACGCCGGGCCGCATCTCTCACAGCTATACCGATCACGTTTCGATTCTCAAGTTCATCGAAGCCAACTGGCACCTGGCTCCGGTCTCGAATCGCGGCCGTGACAACTTCCCCAATCCAATCGCCACCAAAGCCAACCCCTACATCCCCTTGAACACTCCAGCCATCGGCGATCTCATGGACCTGTTTAACTTCAGCCATCACAAAAAGTGAATCCGTTGGCTTTTGACTTCGCGCCCGCAGATTTCCTCTGTGACCGCCGTGTCCTTTGGTTGAGTTCCAGCGGATTACTATGCCAGGGACCGGACCTTCCTTCGCCCTGCGCCTTTGGCTTTCCCCCGCATCCTTTATCCTAGTAACTGCACTCCTATGACCCCGAAATCCAAGACTTCCAACGGCGGCTCCCGCGCCGCCGTCGCCGAAACCAACGGTTCCAACCCCGAGCGCGAACGCGTCTTCAACGCCTACCGCCAGTGGGGATACCTCGAGGGCGACCTCGACCCCCTCGGCTTCCTCCGTCCCCGCGAAACGCCCGAACTCGAGCTCGAAGGCGAATACGCCCGCGAAGCCCGCGCCATTTACTCCAGCACCATCGGCGTCGAGATCAACCACATCTACTCCCCCGAACGCCGCCGCTGGATCTACGAGCAGATGGAATCGCCGACGCAGTTCGAGGTTACAGAAGAAGACCAGCAGCGCATCCTCGACCTGCTCATCCGCGCCGACGTCTTCGAGCAGGTCATGCAGCAGCGCTATCTCGGCAGCAAGCGCTTCTCGCTCGAAGGCGTCACCGCGCTCATCCCGCTAGTCGACGAAGTTCTCGACACCGCCGCCCAGCGCGGCGCCATCGAACTAGTCATGGGCATGAGCCATCGCGGACGCCTCAACGTCATCGCCCACGTCGCCCAGCGCCCCGCCGCAGGAAATTTTCGCCGGATTCGAAGACGTCGACCCGCGCAGCGTTCTCGGCTCCGGCGACGTGAAATATCACATGGGCGCGACCGGCGAATACACAACGCGCAGCGGCGGAAAAGTTCACATCCACCTGGTCTCGAACCCCAGCCATCTCGAAGCCGTCGATCCCGTCACCGTCGGCCGCACCCGCGCCAAGCAAGACCGCACCGGCGAAGGCGGACGCGAAAAATATCTCCCGCTCCTGGTCCACGGCGACGCCGCGTTCGCCGGACAAGGCATCCTCGCCGAGACCATGAACTACGCCGACCTTCCCGGCTACACCGTCGGCGGCACGATTCACGTCATCGTCAACAATCTTCTCGGCTTTACCACCAGCTACACCGAAGAACACTCCACGCGCTTCGCCGCCTGCATCGCGCGCCGCCAGTCGATTCCCATCTTCCACGTCAACGGCGAAGACGTCGACGCCGTCGTCCGCGTCGCCCGCATGGCCACCGAGTACCGCTACAAATTCGGCACCGACGTCGTCATCGATCTGATCGGCTATCGCCGCCACGGCCACAGCGAAGTCGACGACCCCACCATCACCCAGCCGCTGCTCTACAAGAAGATCAAAGAGCATCCGCCGCTCTGGGAAATCTACGCCGACGACATCGGCGCCACCGACGCGCAGTCCGCAAGCCGCCGCCATCAGGCCGAGTTCGAAGCCGCGCAGAAACAAGCCGGCAGCATCAAGCAAAAGCCGCTGATGCGCGACCTGCCCGAAATATTGGAACAACTACTACGGCGGCCTCTACCAGCCCGAATACGAAGTCGAAACCGGACTCTCGCCCGAAGAATTATCCGAACTCACCACTCGCCTCACCACCTATCCCGACGGCTTCCACATTCATCCGAAAGTGAAGAAGCTGCTCGAACAGCGCGCCGAAATGGGCGCAGGCAAGCGCCCTGTCGACTACGGCATGGCCGAAGCTCTGGCCTTTGCCAGCCTCGTGAAAGCCGGCACCCACGTGCGCTTCAGCGGACAAGACTCCCGCCGCGGCACCTTCAACCAGCGCCACTCTGTCCTCATCGACATCGAGAACGAAAACGAATACGTGCCGCTGGAAAACATCGCGCCCGGCCAGGCCCGCTGCGAAATCTACAACTCCACGCTTTCCGAAGCCGGAGTCCTCGGCTTCGAATACGGCTACAGCCGCGACTATCCCGAATCGCTCGTCCTCTGGGAAGCCCAGTTCGGCGACTTCGTCAACGTCGCGCAAGCCATCATCGACCAGTTCATCAGCGCCGGAGAAGCCAAGTGGAACCTGCTCTCCGGCGTCGTCATGCTCCTGCCCCACGGCTACGAAGGCCAGGGACCGGAACACTCCAGCGCGAGAATCGAGCGCTTCATCCAACTCGCCGCCAAGCACAACATCCAGATCGCGCAGCCGAGCAATGCCGCGCAATATTTCCATCTCCTGCGCCGCCAGGCCCTGCGCCACTGGCGCAAGCCGCTGGTCGTCTTCACTCCGAAGAGCATGCTGCGCCATCCCGACGCCAGTTCGCCCATTGCGGATTTCACCCACAAGAATTTCCTCAACGTCATCCCCGACACCGAAGTCGGAGAAGCCGACCGCATCCTGATCTGCACCGGAAAAATCGGCCACGAACTCCAGGCCGAACGCAAGAAAAGAAAAGACACGACCACCGCGATCGTATTCCTCGAACAGCTCTACCCATTTCCCGAGAAGGAAGTCGTCGCCGAATTCGACCGCCACGGCAAGAACGCCGACATCGTCTGGGTGCAGGAAGAGCCCGCCAACATGGGCGCGCTCTTCAACATGCTCCCGCGCCTGAAACGAATCGCCGGCGACCGCCCCGTGCTCAGCGTAAAGCGCAGCTCCGGCGCCAGCCCCGCAACGGGCAGCGCGCAAAGCTCACGAAGTAGAACAGAAAACGCTGCTGACCCTGGCCTTCACCACAAAGTAGCTTTCGCTGTTGGTAGTGTGGGGCCGGATCTTCGATCCGGCCGCCGAGCGAAAGCTCGGCGAGGGCACGGTCCATGTGGGGACAGCCGTCTTCGGCTGTCCCCCGAGCGAAGCGGACGAAGGTTTATGTGGCGCCGGCGCCCCCGCCCGCGTCCCGAAGCTATAAAGAAAGCCGTGGCGAGAAAGACGCCCTACCCCGGCCGCTCCGTAACCGCCTTCCCGCCCGCCCCCGGCAACACGGTCTTCGCTCCACCCGCCAACGCCCCCTCCAAACTCTCATACGCATAAATCGTCGGCGCATGATTCGCCATCAACCCGCCCGTATCCGCCGTCGGCCCATAGTTGCTATGCAAATCCCGCCCCAGCATCCGCAGCATGGCCATCAACTGCCCGCGATGATGCGAAGTATGCGTCATCCGCCGCACCATCACCCACGCTCGCGAGCGCGCACCTCAAAAAATTTCGTGTCCGCTTCCCACCAACCCTCGTCCTTCGACTCCAACGCTGCCAGCCTTTTCCCGCTGTCCTCGGCGTACCGCTTCATGAATCCCATGCGCGTCTCCGAAGCCGGCAGCGGCGGAGCCCCCACATCAATCCCCAGCATGTTCCGAAACCACAAATCCTCACTCACACACTGATGCACCATCTGCTCCAGCACGCTGCGCCCTCGCGGATCATTCTCCCGCGGACGCACCCGCAGATCCTCATCGCAGAACTCGCTCCACACGCTGACTACCTTCACTCGCTCGGTGGCGTACGTTTCCACCAGAAATTCATATCTCATAGCTGAAAATGTTACTCCACCTTCGCCACATCCCGCGCTCGCGCACCGCCGCCGGGTGCCGGGTGCCCCATGTCTCACGCTCTTTGCGAGACGTGGGGATGTACCGCCCGCGAACTGCCGCCAGTGTTACTCTTTTGTCTCCGATGCCCCGCCGCCCTCAACCCCTCCGCATCGCCATCGACACCGGCGGCACCTTCACCGACTGCGTCTGGATCGAGACCGAGGCCGCCTCCGCATGCTGAAAGTCTTCTCGACCCCAGCCGATCCCTCCCAAGCCATCGTCGAAGCCCTCCAAAAAATCGCGCCGGAAGGCGATTTCATCCTCCTCCACGGCACCACCGTCGGCACCAACACGCTGCTCGAACGCAAAGGCGCCCGCACCGCGCTAGTCACCACGGAGGGCTTCGAAGACGCCATCGAAATCGGACGCCAGGCCCGCCCCAAGCTCTACGACTTCTTCTTCGACCGCATCGAGCCGCTGGTCCCCAAAGATCTCCGCTTCGGCATCAACGAACGCACCGCCAGCGACGGCGAAATCCTCACCGCACCCACGTCGCAAGAATTGCGCGCCCTCGCCGAGCAAATCGTCAGCCGCACAAGCCGCAATCCATCGCCATCTCGCTCCTGTTCTCCTTCGCGAATCCAAAGAACGAAGAAGCCGTCGCCGAAGCGCTGAAGTCCCTCGCCGTCCCGCTCTCCATCTCCCACCAAATCCTCCCCGAATTCCGCGAATACGAACGCACCTCCACGGTAGTAATCAACGCCTACCTGCAACCAGTAATGCAGCGTTATCTGGAAAATCTGGAAGCCAGATCTTTAGCCATGAGCACATCTCGTGTGGCCGCGGGGCTTCGCCCGCGCAGGTTAGGCGCGATCGGAGACGTCGGCGGCAGCGAGCAGAGATCTCACGGCAAGCCTGGAGTGGCGCAGCGCTTCAGCGCTGCGAAGATCGTCACGCTGGCAGAGCAGCCCTTCAGTGCCGCGAAAAGTCCGCCCAAGAACGGGGCTTTAGCCCCGGTCCCCCCGCATCTTCGTCATGCAATCCTCCGGCGGCATCACCGCGCTCTCCACCGCCGCCCGCGAACCCGTCCGCACCGTACTCTCCGGCCCCGCCGGAGGCGTCGTCGGCGCCGTCGCCACCGCCCGCGCCAGCGGCTTCGACCGCATCATCGCCTTCGACATGGGAGGCACCTCCACCGACGTCTCCCTCGTCGAAGGCGAAATCAAAACCGCCACCGACGCCCAGATCGCCGGCCTCCCCGTCAGCGTCCCCATGCTCGACATCCACACCGTCGGCGCCGGCGGAGGCTCGCTCGCCCGCTTCGACGCCGCCGGAGTTCTCCGCGTCGGCCCCGAATCCGCCGGAGCCGATCCCGGCCCCATCTGCTACGGACGCGGCACGCAGCCGACAGTCACCGACGCGAATCTTCTTCTCGGCCGCCTGCAGCCCACGCGTTTTCTCGGCGGAGACTTCACCCTCGATCTCGAGCGCACCCGCCGCATCACGCAAGAGTGGCTGAAGAAGCAGAAGCTCGAACCTCACGCTCGAAAAATTCGCCGCCGGCGTCATCCGCGTCGTCAACGCCACCATGGAAAAAGCCATCCGCGTCGTCTCCATCGAACGCGGCCGCGACCCCCGCCACTTCGCCCTCGTCGCCTTCGGCGGCGCCGGAGGCCTGCACGCCTGCGCCCTCGCCGAAGCTCTCAGCATTCCGCACGTCATCGTCCCTGCGTTCCCCGGCGCGCTCTCCGCGCTCGGCATTCTCGCGAGCGATGTCGTGAAAGATTATTCCCGCACCGTCCTCTGGCGCGCCTCCGGAAAAATTCCCGCCGCACAAACTGAATCGCGAATTCGCCGCCCTCGAAAAAACCGCCGCCAAAGATTTTCGCGAAGAAGTCCTGGCACGGAAGCCCGCACTACCACCGCAGCGTCGACCTCCGCTACCGCGGCCAGGGATACGAACTCAACCTCCCCTTGACGAAAAATCTCCTGCGCGATTTCGAACAAGAACACCACCGCCGCTACGGCTACACCCATCCCACCCGCGAACTCGAACTAGTAACCCTCCGCCTCCGCGCCGTCTTGAAGTCCAGCCAGACCGATGGAGAAAGACCATAGTGAACGTGGAAAATAGACCATGTGGGGACGGCCGCCCTCGGCCGTCCAGGCCGAGCAAAGCTCGGCAGGCCCTCCTCGCTCAAAGCCCCAGTCCTATTCGAAGGCAAGAAACAAGAAACGAAAATCCACTCCCGCGACGACCTCCACCCCGGCAAAAAATACCCCGGCCCCGCCATCATCACCGAATACAGCGCCACCACCGTCGTCCCGCCCGGCAAACACTTCCACGTCGACCGAGCAAACAACCTGTTGTTTCCACCGAACAGAAGTCAGGCACACACCTTCCTTCGTGAACCTTAGTGTCCTTAGTGGTGATGCCTTTGCTTAACGATTGTTACAATCCGATGAAATTCGCTTCCGATTTCGCTACTGGCAACCCCCAACGGGCCGCTGGCAACTGCTTTCGATTTACAATACTCCCGTGAAACCCAGCCTTTTCGTCGTCGAAGACGATCCCGACATTTCCCGCCTCGTCCGCCATCATCTCGAAAACGAAGGCTTCACCGTCCGCGTCTATCCCACCGGCGCCAACGTCCTCGCCGACGCCGAACGCCAGCGCCCCGCGCTCTTCGTTCTCGACATCATGGTCCCCGGCAAAGACGGTCTGGAAATCTGCCGCACCATTCGCCAGACCCCCGGCCTCGCCTCGGTTCCCGTAATTTTCCTGACCGCGAAAAGCAGTGAAGCCGACCGCGTCCTCGGTCTCGAACTCGGCGCCGACGACTACATCGCCAAGCCCTTCAGCCCGCGCGAACTCGTCGCCCGCGTCAAAGCCGTGCTGCGCCGCTTCGAGCGCCCTCTGCCGCCCAGCCCCATGAAAGTCGGCGAAATCGAAATCGATCCCTCCGCCATGACCCTGACGGTGCGCGGAACCCTCGTCCCCACCACCGCCACCGAATTCCGCCTGCTCGATTATTTCGCCCGCCACAAGGGACGCGTCTTCAGCCGCGACCATCTTCTCGATTCCGTCTGGCGCGACACTGCCTACGTCACCCCGCGCTCGGTCGACGTCTATGTCCGCCGCATCCGCGAAAAAATCGAGCCCGACCCCGAGAACCCGCGCTACCTGAAAACCGTCCGCGGCGCCGGCTACCGCTTCGAGGTCCCCAAATGAGCCGTCGGTGGGCTTTGAAGGGGCGCGGCTTAAGCCGCGCGATAATCGCGAAATCAGGTTGCGGGCTTTAGCCCCTGAGGCGACGACCCCAGGAACTCCACTCCCGTGAAGAACCGCATCTTCTTCAAACTCCTCGCCGTCTTCCTGATCGTCATCGCCGCCACCGCCGCCATCCTCGACGTCATGCTCGGCAGCGCCTGGGAATCCTCTCTCCGCACCGAGATCGAGCGCAACCTCACACAGAAGACTCTACTCTTCGCCCACCGCGTCGAAACCGACCGCACCCACTCCCTCCCCGAAATCGCCGCGCAGGAAGGCCTCGCCGCCGGAGCCCGCGCCACCATCATCGACGCCTCCGGAAAAGTTCTCGCCGACTCCGAATCCAATCCCGCCAACATGGAGAATCACGCAGCCCGCGAGGAATTCGCCGCCGCCCTCGCCGGCAAAATCGGCGAGAGCGAGCGCCGCAGCGCCACGCTCGGCATTCCATTTCTCTACGTCGCCGTTCCCGTCTCCGGCGGAGCGGTCCGCCTCGCCTATCCTCTTTCCGATGTCGAAGCGGTGCAGGCGCAAGTCCGTCGCCGCCTGCTCTGGGGATCCGCCATCGCCTTCTTCATCGCCTTGCTCATCGCCGCCGCCGCCTCCGATCTGGACCTCCCGCCGCCTCGAGCGCATCGTCGACGTCGCCGCCCGCATCGAGCAAGGCGACCTCCGCGCCCGCGTCGAAGACCCTCCCCTCGACGAAATTGGCCGCGTCGCCGCCGCCATCGACAAGACCGCCGGCCAAGTCGAACGCAGTTTCGCCGCCGTCCGCTCCAGCCAGCGCCAGCTCGAAACTCTGCTCAACAGCATGCAGGACGCCGTCATCGCCGTCAGCTCCGACGGCCTCGTGCAGTGGGCCAACCAGCCCATGGATCGCCTCGTTCCGCAGCACACGCGCCTCAACGCGCCCGTCGTCGAAACCATTCGCGATCCCGATTTCCTCGCCGCCGTCAAAGCCGCCACCACCACCAAGCAAGTGAAGACCACTCGCGCCACCTCCATCGTTCCCGGCCGCGCCTTCGACGTCACCGCCGCTCCCCTGCCCGATGGCGGCGCCGTCGCCGTGCTCCGCGACCTCACCGAAACCGAGCGCGTCGAAAAAACTCGCCGCGATTTCATCGCCAACGTTTCCCACGAACTCCGCACTCCCCTGACTTCCATTCAGGGATACTCCGAAACTCTGCTCGACCTCAGCTCCGAAAATTCCGGACTCCAACCGCGAGTTTCTCGAAATCATCCGCAAGAACGCCGCCCGCATGGCGCGCCTCACCGAAGACCTGCTGACTCTCGCCCGCGTGGAATCCGGCGAGACCCGCTTCGATACCGAACCCGTCCCGCCCGATCGAACTCCTGCACGACGCCGAAGAAAGTTTCCGCGAGATCGCCCGCAGCCACGAGGTCGACTTGCAGATCGTGGAAACCAACGCCAGATCACGGCTCCGTCGAATCCCTGCCCTCCGTCCGCGCCGACCGCGAAGCCATCCACCAGGTATTTTCCAACCTGATCGACAACGCCATGAAGTACGGCCGCTCCGGCGGACGCATCCTGCTGGGCGCGCGCCCTGCCAAGCGTGGCGTCAAATTCGGGGTTGAATTCTATGTTCAGGATTTCGGCGCGGGCATCGCCTCCGAACATCTGCCGCGCCTGTTCGAACGCTTCTACCGCGTCGACAAAGCCCGCTCCCGCGAATCCGGCGGCACCGGCCTCGGCCTCGCCATCGCCAAACACATCATGCTCGCCCACGGTGGCTCCATCCGCGCCGAAAGCGAACTCAGGCCACGGCAGCACCTTCCTCTTCACCTTCCCGGTCGTCATCAGGGTGCCCCATCCTAACGTCGCGTTCTTTGCCGACGTTAGGCGCGGCGGATTTCGACTTCGTTGCCTTGACTCGTGGGACCTGACTTCTCC
The DNA here is from genome assembly GCA_963710885.1 of uncultured Acidobacteriaceae bacterium. GTDB lineage: Bacteria > Acidobacteriota > Terriglobia > Terriglobales > Acidobacteriaceae > Sulfotelmatobacter. The sequence continues at coordinate 158,425 of CAVQCF010000040.1, read as the reverse complement.
GAATTGCGCAGTGGATTCAACTCTTTGCATTTGTCCCGTCCAAAGTCCGACAATAAGAAAAAGAGCCTTCGGCCATCAGCCGATACGCACGAAAAATGACGGAAAATTCACGGCTTGTTAACCACTGACCTCCACAACAAAATCCTATGCTTAGCCGTTGCCCATCCCATCTCCACGAGCGGCCGAATCGCGACGACGGGTCCCCCAGACACCCCTCCGCGTCGCCGGCACGTTCTGCGCCCGGCGGAACCGGGAAACGGCGGACGAATATGAGTACCGCGATCAAGACTCCCGATCCCGAACCGGCTCATCAGTACCTCGTGCGCCGCACCGTCGAAGCCTGTCACATGGCCAAAGAAGCCGCCGGCGCTGCCGCCGAAGGCATCGCCACCGGCTCCAGCACCCTGCTCAACTCCCTGCGCCAGCGCGAGCGCGAACTCGACACGCTCGACATGGAAATCGACAGCGGCGTCACCACCGCCATCACCGAAGTCGGCCCCGCCGAAGCCCGCGAACTGCTCGCCTGCATGAAGTTCATGATCGGCCTCGAGCGCATCGGCGACCTCCTGCTCAGCTTCGCCAACAGCGCCCTCTCGGTCAGCGGACGCATCGACTCCGAAGACACCCGCGACCTCACCCAGATGGCCACCATCCTCGAAAAAATGCTGACCGACTGCGGCGAAGCTTTTTCCGCCCGCGAAATCGGCAAAGCCATCGACGTCCTCCGCGCCGACGCCGAAATGGACCGCCTGCGCAACCTCATCTTCCTGCGCCACATCGAGAATCCCGAAAACGTTCACCGCCAGGCCAGCCTGCAAGTCATCTTCATGACCCAGTCGCTCGAGCGCGCCGGCGATCACGCCAAAAATCTCGCCGAAGAAGTCTGCCACTTCGTCAGCGGACACACCGTCCGCCACGTCCTCATCGCCTACGACAAGCCCGTCGAACAAATGTTCATCGACTACCTCCGCCGCCGCGACCACACCCGCTAAAAATTTAAAGACTTAATTGAAGAAGTGGGAAACCAATATGCGGCGCGGGCGCACGCTCCCGCGCTCCCGCGCTCCCGTTGTTCCGCACTGTCAGAACTGACATTTGCGTTCGTCCCAGAACTTGGCAATATCAGTGGCATCCTGACCTGGGGATCGACAGAAAGGATCCTTGTGAAGTCCCTGCCTGTGGTTTCGCGCCGCAAATTCATGACTCTGACTGCCGCCGGATTGACTCTTGCAAACTCTGCTCAGGTGTTCGCTGGCTCACACGAGGAAGCGACGCAAGAAGAAGCAGCCTCCGGCAAAACTCCGGCGCCCATCAGCGCCGACCAAGCCTGGCAAGACCTCCTCGACGGCAACGCCCGCTTCGTCAAAGGCCAACCCACAGGTCCTCGGCGCAGCCCTGAGGAGTTTCGTGCCCTTGCGGAAGGTCAATATCCCCACGCCGTCATCGTCAGTTGTGCGGATTCCCGCGTCGCTCCAGAGATCCTCTTCGATGTGGGCGTGGGCGATGTTTTCGTTGTGCGCATCGCCGGCAATGTCGTGGGCGGCGCTGGCGTGACGGTCAAGGGCAGTATCGAATCTGCTATCGCCGAGCTGAAGGTTCCCCTCATCGTTGTCCTCGGCCACAGCAGTTGTGGTGCCGTCAAGGCCGCCATGATGCATATCGTGCCAAGGATTCGCTGCCCGGTGCGATCAACGGCCTCGTCGAATTGATCAAGCCAGCTGTGACCCAGACTCACGGAAAACCCGGCAACCCTCTGGATAACGCGATGCGTCAGAATGTACAGTTTGGAGTTGAACGCCTCACGCAACTCCAGCCCATCTTGGCGCCGAAAATCAAAGATGGTAAGCTCAAGGTCGTCGGTGCGGTCTACGACCTCGGCACAGGAACGGTGAAACCCCTTGACCGTGCGGCGTCCTGAAATTTGCACAGTTACTTCCGTTCCACGAATCGACCCGCCACCACGCACCGGCGTGTAGGATGAACCATGAAACGAATCTGTTCGTCTTCTCCACCGCTCAGCGTATTGCTGCTTGCCCTGCTGGTCTTCCCAGGTTGCAATGGCCTGAATCCCCTGTGCGATAGCGCCCGCCCCGCTCCCATTCTCAACTCTCTCTCTCCCTCGACTATCACGTTCGCTCAGGCGCAGCAGGGATTCGTGCTCACCCTGAATGGCAGCGAGTTCGTGGGCTCCTCAGTCGTTATCATCAATGGGACGACGCTCACCACCCAAGTCCTCAGCAGTAAACAGTTGTCGGTAACCATCACAAGCACCCTCATCACCGCTCCCGGAAGTGCCAGCGTCACCGTTAGCACTCCAAGCGGGAACACCGGATACGTCGGTTGCGCCAGCGGCGGAACCAGTCAAGCTATCGCGCTGACGGTCACGTAGTCTTCTGGCGGTTCGCCGCCGGCGCTGCTTGCGCTCCAATCGGCGACGGGGAGCACGGCGCGCGGACACGTTGTCCCTCGCACATCACTGCATGTTTGGATTTTGAGTCGGTTCCGTTACTCAGCTGGAAGGAGAGGCGATTTGCTCGCGCCAGGGGCCTGGGACCCGTAGCCTACGCCTCTGTTGCAAAGTTTCCATATAGCAGTCTTCATGCACCGCCCAACCCCGTTCATCCGTCTGGGCCGTTTCAAGTTCGACAGGCTTTTGGCAGATCGCACGCTGAATCGTTCCCGTCTCTGACAACCCATCAGGCATCTGAAAATCTCCAGAGTGCGATTTTAATCAGCGAACGGAGAAGGTTTTGAGGTCCGGACCACCGCACACTTGGCGCAGGTGCATTCAAAAAGAGGATTCATCGGCTGGCCGAGGTGACCGCACTGCTCGCAAATGAACCAGTCTTTTCCTGTGCTGCCCTCACTGGTCATCGTTCGAAATGCGCTTCCCTCGACGCAATAGGGACAACGGACGACCTTCGCTCCACCCGGCTGGCCGTGCCTTCCATAGTCAGAAATAGCCATGCCGATCTCTCCCCGGGTGGTAAAGCCAAGTTGTGCGGATACGTGGAACGCCAATGTTGTCAGGATGTTACACCCGCACCCAGAACGAGTTTGCACGGCGATGGCCATATATCTGTGCGACTGCGTACATACAAAGCGATCAAATGCGCGTACCGTGGGGATGTCTCTTCCCGCATAGTTCCGCCGGGCGCTTCTCAAGCAACGGTCCCTTGCGAAATCAGACGGATCTTCCGTTGTCGCCAGGAGTCCCGTTATGGCCAGACTATCTCCCGCTGGTTCGCTCAAACCATTTAGCCCATCGTCCGGTGGTGACGGTGATGGCAGAGAAATTGGCAACCTGATTCTGCGCTCCATCCCTCGTAAGGAGCGCAGCCCCATCCTTTCTTCCGCGGAATTTGTAAGGCTCAAACTTCATCAGGTGCTCCATGAACCTGGGGAGACCATCAAGTCGGTGTATTTCCTGAACAACGGCCTCGGTTCTGTGCTCACTACTCAGCCCGACGGCAAGACTGTCGAAGTCGGTTTAATCGGACGAGAAGGCTTCGTCGGCTTGCCCATCATCTTCGGCTTCAAGACCAGCGGCCTCAGGGTTGTCACTCAAGCCGACGCCACCGGCTACCGCGTCGAGGCGAAGTTCCTGCTCGGCATTCTCCCGGAAAGCCGCGAGCTGGAAAAACAACTGCAACGCTTTTCGATGATGCTCGCCATGCAGTCCACTCAACTCGCGGCTTGCAACCGCCTGCATGATGTTGTCGCCCGCTTGGCCCGGTGGCTGCTCATGAGCCATGACCGCATTGGTGGCACTACTCTTCCCCTCACCCAGGACTTCCTGGCACAGATGTTGGGCACCCGCAGGGCCAGCGTTACCGTCGCGGCCGGGGTGCTGCAGAAATCGGGGACCATCGAGTATTCCCGCGGCAGCGTCCGCATCCTCGATCGGCCAAAACTCGAGACCGCGGCCTGCGACTGCTATCAGGTCATCGAACGGCAGAAGAAGCTCTGGCAGGCCGAGGTGGACTGAGCGCCCACACCCGCTCGTCCCCGAGCTTCATCCCAGTCCGAACTCTATGATTTTAGATGTGGCGCAGCAGAGGTGAAGAGCACGCTGCGCCACCTGAGGAACGAAGGATACGATCGCGTTCGAGGTTCGTGGGGTGATCGCGAGTGTTCCTTCACTGCACTGTAGTTAAAATGGAAGCTAGCAGTTCCCCCAAGGTGCGTCTGTTCAAAATTGCACAGCCGCAGGCTGTCAACCCCGTCAGTGCTGTTGTTGCTTCGCCAGCGCCTTCAGCCGGATTTCATGCTTGAAGATGTCCGCGCACTCCGGCAACTGTGTGCGGTACTTCGCTGGCAGTTCCAGGCAAAGGTTCACCGCGTTCTCGCGCATTTCATGCAGTTCCAACAGAGCCGACGCTTTCACCGTGAGCGTGACCGGCGGTGCAGTCTCAGTCGGTGCGGGCTCGGTCACCACCTGGATGACCTGTTGCGGGTGTCCACACGGCGCAATCGCCGGGCTCGCGGCCTTGCTCAGGGCCGGCACATCGGCGACGGCAGCATGACTCGACTCCGACACATTGCCGTCGTCGAACCCCATCTCCTTGGATGCCACAAGTTCCTGCGGGCCCCGGGAAAAGCCTCGCACCAACGACAGCGCTGCTGTAAGGTCATTGCTGGCAGCACTCGTCGATCTCAACGCATAATATTCATGCGGCACACCCTGTGCCCACGCCGACACCGCGAAAAGCCCGAAAAGGAAGATCCCCACTACAAGTCCACTGCTGCACACCCGATTTCTGTTCTGCTTCCCCATTCTTTCCCCCGTGTTCGTTAGAGATCGCCTTCCTTTGAAGCCTTCCGCATCCCTTCGCGATTTCTCGTAATTAATAATGATCGTAAGATGATCAAAACTTTCCTTCAGTTGCCGCTGATTCTACTGCAGTTGTTGATCCTCGCAATGGCCTAAAAGGGGGACGCCTCAACTTAAGTAATCTCGCCATCCATGCGCACGGTCAACGACCATCGTCACTCACCACCGATAAAATCATCCTGGCCACGCGCCGGCATCTCGGCGCCCTGTGCAAGATATTGCCCATGCTGTACAGAAAAGTATTGACGAATGTTTCTGCAAGAGCATTTGTACGTACAGCTCCGTATGCAATATAGGTCGCCCCCGAATCCGACCGCCATAGTTGAGTTATCGGGCAGTGTGTCGGCTGGGTTGAATGCGCGATGATCGTCCCCGATTACGCAGGTAACGAAGAAAGGTAACGCGACTGACGCCGTTGCCCTATATCAGCTTGGGTGCGAGTAAGACCGCTAAGCGCACTGCTGCCTCTCGATCTTTGCGCCAGTTGAAACCACGTCAGGACGCTTCGCAGTGGCGTTGCGCTCGCCTTTGCGGATGAGCACGATCGCTCCAAGAATCGCGATCGATGCCAGTACCACCCGCATCGTGAGCGGCTCGGAAGCGAGCAGCCATCCCAGAAATACGGCGACAACTGGATTCGCATACGTGTGTGTGGCCACCAGTGCCGGCGGGCACCTCTGCAGCAGCCACGTGTACGCGGTGAACGCCACGACTGAACCAAAGACAATTAAATACGCCAAACCGAAAATGGATCTCAGAGAGATGCTGGCCCAGCGCGTGGCGTGAAACTCGCCACTCAATCCTGCGGCTGCCAGCAGCATGACCGCGCCGCAAATCGTGGGCAGCGCCGTGCGTCCCAGAGCGTCGTTGGGCAGTTTGAGTTTCGGAGAGATCACCACGCCCGTCGACCATGACAGGGATCCCGCCAGCACGGCGAGTAGTCCGAGCAGGCTCGAGCCCTTCACCGTCAACTCTGCGCCCGTCAGCATGGCGACGCCCACCACGCCCAAACCCAGGCCCAGCGCGCTAAGCCGGCTGATCTTCTGCTGTCCCATCGACCACGCCAGAACCAGAATGAACATGGGCTCCGTGGCGATGAGCAGCGCCGCGAGTCCTGATCCCACATATTGTTCAGCCCAATGCAGCGTGCCATGACCAATCAGAAAGAACAGAGCGCCCACCACGATTCCGGAGATCCAATGCGCGCGCGTAGGACGAAAGCCGCGCGCCCATGCCCATGCGAACAGAATGGTTCCCGCGATGGAGTGTCGTATGCCTGCTGTCACGAGTGGCGGAATCGTCTCGACCGCGTAACGAATCGCGAGGTAGGTCGAACCCCACACGAGATAGATCGCGGCAAAGGCGAGCGCTAGTTGAATGGACTGCGCGCGACGGGTTGCGGATTTTTGTGAACTAGGCACGATCACGGGTCTGCCTCCAATGTTTACCATCTTTTCGTTCGGCCATCTCGCGCTGCGGATCATGGCCATAATTTGCGCCGACTGGTGTTTGATCATGAGCTAACCTCTAAATTCGCCTATAGTGGTTAGGTAGATGTTAGGTCAGGCAATCTAACTTGTCAAGATGCTTTTAATGGTTAGATAATGGGGGAGAAAGGTAAATTCTCTGAACCAGACCAGTGAAAACCGGAAGGTCACGCGGCGGCCGCCGCGCTTCGAATTGATTGCGGGCAACGTGTGCCTAGACTTTGTGAACACGCTCGACGACCGCCACACGCAGCCAAAAGAGCTGCTCGAGAATTATCTGGACCTCGCGCGGTTCGCGGAAGATACGGGCCTGCTGGATTCGAGCCAGGTGGACCGGGTTTTCGCGGGCAGCGAGGCCGATCCGGAGCGTGCGCGGGAAGTGCTGAAGTGGGCGCGGGAGCTGCGCGAGGCGATTTACGATGTGTTCTGGGCGATCATCAACCAACGGCCGGCACCGCCCATGGCTCTCGCACGTCTCAATGACTCCGTGCAGATCGCGGCGGAGCATATGCGGCTGGTTCCCGTGAAGGGCGGCTTTGAGTGGAAGTTTGACGACATGAATCAGTTCGAGAGCATGCTGTGGCCGATCGCGCGAGCCGCGGCCGATCTGCTGGTTTCGGACCAGTTGTCTTATGTGCGGGCCTGCTCCTCAAAAACCTGCGAATGGTTTTTTTTGGATACGAGCAAGAATCATCACCGGCGTTGGTGCGACATGACGCGTTGCGGGAACCGGGCGAAGGTGCAGCGGTTCTACGAACGGCAGAAGAAACGCGTCTCGTAGGCCCGGCATTCCTTTCGAACAGCGAATTAACCACAGAGGACACGAGGACACAGAGGACTTAGGGCGAAGGACCCCTCCTACCAAGAGTGCCGGTCAGGTAGGGATGCTTCGACTGCGCAATGAGGATCGCGTTGCTCTCCATATTGCTCCGCTCAGCATGACAAGCTCAGAGAGTCTGGTCAAAGTCTCCACCTCTTCGACGCGCTGAGCGCACAGCTCTGTCGCAAAATGTGCGACAAGGGTGTGGCACCCCGGGTCTATTACAATCACGGGATCGTCTCGCATCCGGCGTATCAAAATTCGGAGGGTACCTTGATTTCTCGCATTCTTGCGGTTGTGCTGCTGGCTGGTCCCGTCTTCGCGCAGAATGTTGTTCACTACACCACCACCAACGCCAACGTGAAATATCTATTTGCCACGGCGGAACCAGTGTTGCATTTGAAGCCAGGGGACATTCTCGACACCAATACTCTCGACTGCTTTGGCAACGGGCTGAAAAAGCCAGGCGACACGTTGAGCATGGCCAAAGGGGACAATCCGCTGGCCGGACCGTTTTACGTCGACGGAACGGAACCCGGGGACACGCTGGCGGTGAAGATTCTCGATCTGCAGGTGGATGGAGAGTACGGAGTTGGTGCTTTCTCGCCCGGCTTCGGCTCGATTAATTCGTCGCACTACACTCCCATGTTAGGCGGGGAATTGCCGGAGCGCGTGTGGTTCTATCGGATCAATCACGACGACAACACGGCAACGTTCAAGGCGGTCGATACGGATTTCGCGGTGAAGATTCCGATGCATCCGTTCTTCGGGTGCATTGGTGTGGCCCCGGCGAATGGGGAGGCGCGGAGTTCGATTGTGCCCGCGGAGTTTGGCGGGAACATGGATTCTCCGGAAGCGAGCGCGGGGAACACGGTGTACTTTCCGGTGAATGTGAAAGGCGGGTTGCTGTATCTGGGCGACGGGCATGCGGCCATGGGAGATGGGGAGGCCGCGGGGTCGGCGATCGAAGTGCCCCTGAAGGCGCGGGTGCAGGTGAGTGTGATCAAGGGGCGAAACATCGATTGGCCGCAGTTTGAAAATGATGACGCGATTATGACCGTGGGAGCGTACCGTCCGCTGGAGGATGCGACGCGGATTGCGCTGACCGAACTGGTGCACTGGATTCACAAGGACTACGGCTTATCGGAACTGGATGCGTATGAGCTGCTGTCGAAGGTGGCGAAGGTTCATTTGAATGAGATGGTGGATCCGAATTATGTGGTGGTGGCCTCGATTGAGAAGAAGTATTTGCCGGCGAAGAAGAAGCCGTAGCGGATTATGCTTTTTTGGTGCCCCACCCTTTCGCAAAGAGCGCGAAAGGATGGGCCACCCAGTACCGCTTCTGATCTGAAAGTTATCAAGTCAACATCCGCAACCTCTCGCAAACACCGCGAGAAGCTCTACGTTCAAAACTTCTGGCGCTATCACGAAGTTTACGGGACTGCTGACCACGAACTGGATCCTCCAGATGTTCCGGGACAACGCGAACCACCTGTATGCGATCAGCGACACGGCGGGCAAGTTGTACGTGTTCACGGTGACCTCGACGGGCGTGACGCAGGCGCCGGGGTCTCCGCACTCGATCGCGACACCGCAGAACATTAGTGTGCTGCCGAAGAAGTAGAAGGACCGAGCGCTGGCTAAAAGTTTAGAGGTGCAAGTACCCCACTTCTCGCGCAAAAGGCGCGCGAGACATGGGGAACCCGGTAGGATGGAAAACAGCAGGTTCCTCCACTGCTTTGGTCGGAATGACAATGTTTGGGAAGGTTCTTAGCGCGCGGACGTGACAGCTGGGCTCAGGGCTTCCGGCGCCAGCGGGAGTTGGACTTCCAGCGTGCCCATGCGGTTGGTGAGTTTGTCGCGGACGCCGATGCGGATCCAGGCGGCTTGCACCGGGACCTCGAGTTGCTGGCGCACGCGGAAGACCCCGGCCTTATTGGCTTCCGAGGTGACGGACGTGTCTCCGGTGGCTTCGTTCACGATGCCGTTGAGCATGCGGCTCTCGGAGTCGAAAGCGGCCGCAGCGAATTCGAACGAAGGTGCTTTGCCGTTCCGAGCCTGTCCCTTCAACGATAGGTCAGTGACGCGGTAATCAATCACATACTTTTGCAGGTCAATGGGGGCGAGCGCCTTGTCTTTGTGGCCAGTCGTAATGTAAGCCGGCTGCTGAGCCAGTTGAGCCATCTGCTCGGGAGAGGCTTTGGCGGGGATGCCGTCGGCGTGGATGTGCGCGGAGAAGAGAAGATCGTGGATCATGGGCGCGCCGTGCTTCATGTTGGGCTGAAGCGCGTCGTACTCGGCCGGCGCGGCAGAATTCTCGGCCAGCTGACCTTTGGCGGGCTCGTCCTTAGGCTTGAGGGCAGCAGTGAAATAGAAGCGGCGATAGGAGAGTTTAAAGCCGGGCTGGACCACGCGGACAGCGACGCTGCGACGGCTCCCGTCATCCTTGAAATTGGCCGGTGAGTAGGTCAGCGAATAGTAGTTGCCGCCGATGTTGGTAGCTTCATCGAGGGCGGCGGTGACGTCGTTGGTGCTGTAAAACGCGCGGCCGCCGGTGGCCTCTCCCAGGGCCTTCTGCACATCATAGTCCGTGTACATGGAATCGCCGGAACTCTGTGTCTGAATCGACGCGAGCAATCCAGTCGCATCGGGGACGGTGAGACTGTTGAGACCGCCACCACCGGGGCCCTGGATTGGGCCGCCGGACTGCACAACTTGATTGTTGTTGCCACCGTGTACGCGTGCTCCGGTCAGCATACCCGGGGGATTGACCGGGACACCGCCGACATTGATGGGGTAGACGGCAACCTGTGCGCGAGTCAGAACATTGATCTCATTGATGATCTGGTCTTCGTATTGGCGTGGATCCTCCTTGCGCGGAACAAGGGCGAGTGGAAATGTTCCGGCGAGCCAGATCAAATTCTTATGGCCCGGGATGCCTTCGAGAAATTCGTTGACCTGGGTCAATACGTTGATCATGGAGGCGGGATCACCCTGTCCAAGATTCTTGCCCATCATGAATACCTTGGGGACGTGAGGCTTGGGATTTGACGGGTCGAGGGTTGCGTATAAGAGAGCTTTGTCGGTGGTGAAACCTTGCACGAGGTAGAGGCCGTCGGAGCGCACGAAAATTGCGAAGCGGGTTCCGTCGGGCATGTTCTTGATGAACTTCATGACCTGGCGGCGAGCATCGAGCTGGTCCTCGATCGTTTCGATATTCGCGAGGTCGTAAAGAATGACGTAGAGCGGTCCGCGCTCCGGCGTCGCAGGGATGTTGACGAAGTGATTGGGCGGCATGTGAGGCACGTTGGGCGGAAGGGAAATCGAGGGCTTCTCGAGATCGAAGACGTCGAAGGAGAGAATGTTTTGTGGCTGACCGTCTTCGGCGACGATGAAATCGCTGGCCTTGAGGCCGTGCACGGGACGGTTGGCCGAGTCGCGCACGACGACGTCGACGACGACGCGGCGCACGGTGGTGCGGAAGGTTGGGATGGATTCCGTCTTTGCCTGGGCGGGAGCGTTTTGCGCGGGCGGGGTCGAGTCGGATTGGGCCAAGAAATTCGAAGAGAAACAGAGAAATGAGAGCAACGCCAGATTGCGGATAGAAATTGACATCTCACACCCGCCATAAAGATTCGGACAGGACAGTGAACGCCGAAGATGGTTGGCTGTCAAGCGAGGTCAGGGGGCTAAAGCCAGTCTGGGGGACGCCGATAACGCGGCGCTAAAGCGCCGCTGTTCCACGTCACACGGTACGTCTACGAAAAATCAAAACCCCACCCTCTCGCGAAGTGCGCGAGAAGGGTGGGGGTGCCCTCATTGTTTCTCCTTAGCCTTTGACTATCTTCTTTGTAGACGGATCCCAGACTGCGACAGTTTTGTTGAAGTAGGAGAAGTTGGCCAGGTGGCAGCCGATGGCGGCGTTGTTGCCGAAGACTTCGTTCTCGACAACCGGTTTGCGCGTGCGCACGGCGTTGTAGAAGTTGGCCTGGTGATCGACAGTGTCGCTGTATCCCGGAGGATTGGCGTAGGACTCGCCTGTCTCGTCAACCTTCCACTTGAGGGCTTCCGGTTCGGGATGATCCTCGTGCCACTTCTGCAGGTACTGATCGCGCAGGGCTTTCGGCCAACCGAAAATCGAATAGCCTTCGGGCTCGGGACGCGTGTCCTGCGGTTTGTAGGTCAGGGTGGCGTCCTTAATGATCATGGTGCCCTTGGTGCCGTAGAAGCCGATGAACTCTCCGCCGTCGTTGTTTAGGTTGCAGCGCAGAGTGACGCGGCAGTTGGGATAGTCGTAGAGAGTTTCGATGAGATCGGGGAACTCGCGGCCATCCTTGAAGTGAAAGATGCCGCCGGAGGACATGCGCGCGCTGCGCAGGCTCATTGATGCCGGTGATGAACTGGATGCCGGAGAGCAGGTGAACGAAGAGATCGCCGCCGAGGCCCTCGCCGTAATCGGTGTAGCAGCGCCAGCGGAAGAAGCGCTTGGGATCGAAGGGGACTTGGGGAGCGCCGCCGAGGAACGCTTTCCAGTCGATGGTTTGTTCGCTGGCGTCGGGCGGAATGGGATAGACCCAGGCGCCGCTGGGAGAATTGCGGTCCCAGTAGGCGTTGATGGAGAAGACTTCGCCGAGTTTGCCGGAATCGTAAATCTCTTTGGCTTTGGCGTAGAGAACGGAGCTGACGCGCTGGCTGCCGACCGCGATCATGCGATTGTATTTGTGCGCAGCCTCGACCATGGCGAATCCGTCTTCCACCGTGTGCGACATGGGTTTCTCGCAGTAGATGTCTTTGCCGGCGGCGCAGGCATCTTCGAAGATGTGGCGGTGCTGGTGGTCCATGGTGGCGATGAGGACGGAGTCGACATCTTTGCGATCGAGGATGGAGCGGTAGTCGCGTGTGGCAGTGACACTGGGATTCTTGACGGCTTCGCTGAGCAGCGGTGTGGCGGCTGTCATAGAGGTCGCAGACGGCGACGCACTTGAATGCCGGGGACGCTGAGGGAAGCTTCGAGATGCTCGCATCCGCGAATGCCGGTGCCGATGGAGGCGAAGCGAATGGTGTCACTGGGAGCGACGGGACGCGCCGCGGCGGACAAAATATGCGGCTGCAAAATAGTTTTCGCGACCGTAGTGGCGGCGAGAGCGCCTGAGCCGAGGTGAATAAATTGACGACGGGACAGGGGATACTTAGCCATGAGATTCTCCGTCTTTGGATTTCATTGCGTCCGTGACAGCGCGCGCGCCGGCGCGGAATTGTTTACGGGGAGGAATTATCCCACAGGAGCGGAGAATTTAGTAAAACGATTTTCTAAAAGGCGAAACGAAGTTCGAGCGTTAACAGGAAACGCTGTCGGAAGAGTTTGCTACCGCAGTGTGGAAGAATATCGGATAATAACGCCGTTCGCCGCACCAGTCATGCCTATGCACAAAACAAGAGTCGCGGCCGCCCTTTTGGCGCTCATTGTTCTTTCCTCTGGTCTCTTTGCCGCCACCTCCGACGAGGCACGCCTGAAAGCTCTCTACGACGCGCATCGATGGTTCGAACTTCGTGATGCGGTAGCAAGGGGCAACGCTCCGTTGTTTTATCAGGGTGCGCTGGCGTGTGCCTGGAATGATTTGCACCGGTGCGAGAAGAACCTCGCAGTTGTTATCAAGTCGCGGCCACAGTCCGATGAGGCGCTGCAAGCGCATCGGCTCCTGACTTATGCATATCTGCGGCAGGGAAAATATCGGGAGGCGCTGGCCCAGGCCGATGCTGTGCTTGCCCTGAAGCCGGGAGAGTCCGACGTGCAAGGCGACCGTCCACTGTTCGCCGTTCTCAGCGAGTTTCCTGAACAGGAAGTGACGCACGGGCACGTCACGACGCTTAAAATGCAAGAGGCTGGATTGCCGATCACGATCAACGGTATGCGGGCGACATATTGGTTTGATACCGGAGCGAACGTATCCGTGTTGAGCGAGGCGGAAGCTAAACGTTACGGACTGCGAGTTCTGGCGGCACCGGTCAAGATTGGCGACGTGACCGGGACGGAGTTCGATTCCCGGGTTGCCGTCGCGGACGAAATTTCGGTCGGGTCAATCCGTCTGAAGCACGTCGCCTTTCTGGTGCTGTCGAGCCAGCAGCCTCCGTTTGATCAATCGCCGCCGGGCGAAGGCGGACTCATCGGGCTACCGGTGCTGCTGGCGTTGCAGAAGTTCTCGTGGGGAGCGGATAAGACATTTGAGATCGGCCCAAAGTCATCGAACAAAACTGTATCTCACGCAGATCTGTGTTTCGATGGACAACATCCAGTCGCGCAGGTTCAATACGATGGTCGCAGACTCGCGTTCACCTTAGACACGGGCGCGACCAATACTGATCTCTACCCGCCTTTTGCCGAGATGTTTCCCGAGTTGATGCGCGGGGCGGCGAAGACTGATTCCTACAAGATGGAGGGAGCAGGGGGTGCGAAAACCCTGAACGCCGCCGTTTTGCCGTCGTTGCCTTTGAGCATTGGAGGATTTCCGGTGGTGCTCAAACCTGCGGGGATTCTGCGGGAGTTCACTGTCGAAAACAGCAAGTTCTTTCACGGGAATCTCGGCATCGACCTGTTGCAGCAGGCACACAAAACGACGTTTGACTTCAGAGCAATGACGCTCACGCTGGAGTAGTTGCGATCGTGAGAAAGCACGATTTGGCGAAACGGATCTGCCCGGGGGGGAGCGCAAAAGGTGGGAAAAAATTGAAAGGGCCGTGACATTGGTTATGCTCTAGCCGCTCGCTCCTGCGAGGGAGCTTACAGCGTGGAGGCATGTACCGTCACGACCCCTTGATGCGATCACTGCTTTCGCAGTTCCAAACCCCAACTGCCCCTCGCAGAGCCGTCGGTTTTTTCAGGTCCGGTCACCCCTCAGGTTGCCCCGCTGGGCTGATCACTCAGTCTATTCGGACTGGCTCGTTTTATTGTGCCAGCCCTTTCGACCGTCGACGCAAACCACCTTAACAGAGAAATAAAAAACGTCAACGCAAACTATTGGTGCAATAGCTTGGGGCAAACCTGTGCATAACCAGAAATGCAAATGGTTGGCTGATTGGAACTTATCCACAGGCACAATCAATTTAGCCGTGTTTTGCACATAAGATTGCACAACGTTGGGGCGCACTGCAAAACATATGAAAGGGAACCAAATAATCGTCTTGACGGTAGGAGCGGATGGGCGCATCTTTCAGGTAGCGTTATCGACAGCGCGAAAAGAAAAGACGTGATGTCAGAACTCGTGGCCTATGTTGACGGCGGGTGCCTGGGGAATCCGGGGCCGTCGGGCATTGGAGTGGTGATCAGCGGTTGCGCCAGCGGCCCGGTTCGGATCGCCAAATGGATCGGCCACCAGGACAATAATGTTGCCGAATATGCCGCGTTGATGGAAGCTCTGCAGTACGCAGTGTCGTTGAAAGCGCAAAAACTCCACGTTTATTCGGATTCCGAAGTAGTCGTACGGCAGATGACGGGGGAGTACACGTGCCGGAGTCCGCGACTCTATTCTCTGCACTGGACCTGCCGGAAACTGGCACGGTCACTGGCGTTCTCCATCTCGCATGTTCCGCGGGAGAGTAATGCGGAGGCGAACGGGCTGGCGCAGTCGGCGTTGCGGCGGAAGACGTAGAAATAGTCCGGAGACCCATCGCAACCAGGGGGCTGAAGCCCGGAATCCTTTTTGCTGACTCTTACGCGGCGCTGAAGCGCCGCTCCTCCACGATGGCGCTCACGCGCTCTCCACCGGGCATTCTTCCACCGGGAAGCTGGGCTCTTTCACGGCTTCGCACTTTAGTACCTGCGCGCGTCGAAATTCTTGACACGTTGCGTGCCCCGAGCGAGACTCAGACTACTGCATCCTTTTGATTACGTTAGGTGAGTCGTGGCGGGCGGAGTGGGCCCCGTGCCGTTCAAATCTGGGATGATGGCGCGGCGCCAGGGAATACTAGTTCGACTCTCGTGGGCAAGTCGCTGGGCCCTGGAGGGAGCCGGTTGTGAACATGGCGGAGTTGCATCCGGAGCAGAGAGTGCCGCAGAACAATTCAACCCGGGCATCACAGGCCAGCGTTTCGGCGGCCTTGAGCGCGGCACGCGCGGGAGAGAGTGCGCGTACCGCGGGCGTGCGTTTTCCTGCCGAGGATGGAGGACGTTCGCTGGCGGAGATGGCGCAGCGCGATCTCGATGCCGCCTTGCAGTTGTTGGCCGACCGTGCGCAATACATTACGGGCGCGAGCGGAGCGGCGATCGCCCTGCGCCGGAGTGGCAAGAATGACATGTTATGCCGCGCGAGCTCGGGGGAGAATGCCCCGGAATTGGGCGCGCTGCTTTCGACCGAGTTTGGACTTTCTGGGGAGAGCGTGCGAACGCGGCAACCGCTGCGCTGCGACGATGCGGAACGTGATGTCAGGGTGAATCGCGATGTGTGCCGCCAGATGGGAATCGCGTCAGTAGTGGTGATGCCCGTCGTGAATGACGACGAGGTGCTGGGCGTATTTGAACTTTTTTCCGGAAAGGCGAATGCCTTCGGAGTGCGCGATGTATCGGCGGTGCAGCGGCTGAGCGAAATGGTCGAAACCGCCGTGCGCCTGGCGCAGGCGACCGAAAGTTTGCCGGAGCGGCTGAAGATGCAGCAGGGCTCGCCTGCAGTGGTGAAAGAGGCGGATGTTCTGGAAGACCAGGATCTCGCTGGGCAAGTCCTGGAAGACACTGCAGTGGAAGATCCAGTTCTGGAAGAGTCCGTGCTGGAAGCGCCAACGCCCACGGTGCGAGTTGCGACCGAAAAAAAGGCACCAGACTCAGGTGGGCCGGCAGTTAAGGTTAGTGCTGAGCATAAGGTTGGTGCTGAAGCAGAGAAGCCACCGGTTGAAGTCAAAGTCCCCGCTCCTTCGCCGGAGTTTGGGCAGGTTCTGGCGCATAAGGCCACTGCGCGGCAGGCGCCTACTGTCGAAAAGACGGCGGCCCCGGCTCCCAGGAAGCCGTTGTTCTGGTCGGCGGCGCTGAGTCCTGCGGCGGATGCGGGCAAGACGGAAGAGACTGATCAGAGCCATGTTCCGCCAGTATTAAGGAGTCTGCGGAAGTGTGACGCGTGCGGTTTCCCGGTGTCGGCGGGACGCGCCCTGTGCGTGGAATGTGAGGAGAAAAAGTGGCGCGGGCAGCTGAGAATGCCGAAGGCAGCGCCGGTGCCTGCCGTGGCTTCGGCTCCGGCTATCGTCGTTGCGCCTACGCCGAAACCGGAGGCCCGCACGTTTGCGGCTGCCGCGCAGACTGTCGGAACTGCTGCTGTGGTGCCGCCGACCGATGCGGGCACGGCTTCCGTCGCGATCTCCCCGGCCATTAAGGAACCCAAAGAAGGTGAGGCGCCGGTTCTCAGCCCCACCGTTGTTGAGACGGCGGCCTCGCCGGTGGTGCCGGAGTCTTCGACAGGAGCTTTTGTGTTGAGTGCGGGGCTGGAACCTTCGCAGTCGTGGATGCGAAGGAATAAATACGTTTTGGGCGTGCTTCTGGCGGTCGGGGTCGCGGCGGCCGCGGTCTTTTTGCTTCGCTAGGGTTTCGGACCCAGGCTTTTGCCGTCCGTTCGGGAATTGTTCCCATCGCGCATCATCGTCCCTGCTCAACCGCCGGCTAGATTGATTGCCCCCCGACGGGTTGCGTCTGACCGTTTTCCTTGTAAGCCCTTGGCTGCACAGGCCCTCGCGGCCCTCTCCGCAACTGTTTAGCCCCCTGTTTTTGCCTGTGTTTCGCCCTACAGGAGCCGCGGAAACCCTTGACAACACAGGCAACTCTGCTAAAGTGCGGAGACAGGATTGCAAACTTCGAACATAACGGCAGGTACCATGGTCATGAAAAATGTGTATGAAGTTTTGCGGCAGAAGGAAATGGAACTGACGCGCCTGGAGAAAGAAGTGGAAGCCCTGCGGCTGGTGGCTCCGCTGCTCTCCGAGGAAAAGGAAATGGCGTCGGATATGGGGAAGCCCGCGCTCGCCACCGCCGTCAATGGGCCGCAAGCCACGGCGCGCATTTCGATTCCAGCGCCGCCTTCGATTCCCGCACCGCAACCGGTGCGCGCGGCCGGATGGGAAGACACAGCCAAGCGCTGGCCGTAAGGGATTGACCAGAACTGTCGCGAGGCCCAGCGCCTAGCGGCGTGGGCAGAAGTTTTTTCGGCCCGGGATGCGTCCCGGGCTTTTATGCGTCTAGAGGTACTCTTCCACTTCGTGAGGGTTCAGTGGATCAGAGTCTCCTGATCCGCCGCGCATTTCCACTCTCCGTTGAGCTCTACCCATGTATCGGTGAAACGTCCGTGATGGACGAAGGGTTTGCCGCCGTCGGTGCCTTTGGTGCGATATTCGCTGGTCACGATGGCGACGTTCCCGTAAAGGTAGACGCTGGTGTTGGAGTTGGCGATCTCTGTGGGCTGGAAGGATTTGTCCTTGAGGCCAGCGAGATATTCCTGCTTGCTCTGGAGAGCGCCGTGGTGATCGACGCTGATGAAGGCGTCGGCCATGATGGCCGCGGCCGCGGTGGCGTCATGATGGATCTCGGCCTGGTTCCGGGCGCTTTCGAGGGCGAGGATCATGCTCTTGTCGTCGGCGGAATTTGAGGTCTTCTGCGCGGCGGCGAGCAGGGGGGATGCCGCGAGCATCAGGGCGAGTGCCAAGACTCGGATCATTGGACGTCTTCCTTATTGGCTCTCTCTAATTTTCTCAGTGCTAAGTGGCGGGTCGATTCGCGGACTAAGCGCCAATGATCTCGCGCAGGGCTGCCACGAGGCGGTCGACTTCCTCCACTGTGTTGTAGTGTACGAGGCCGATGCGCAGGAAGCCGCCGGATTTTTCGACGTCGAGGTGTTCGGTCAGGTTCAGGGCGTAGTAGTTGCCGTCCCATGTGAAGAAGCCGCGGTCGCCGAGTTTGGTGGAGAGTTCGAGCGGCGTGTGGCCCGGTTTCCCTGAATTGACGCGGATGGCGAGCGTGGCGCAGCGTTCGTCGAAGCGCGCGGGATCGGTGATGCCGTAGATCTTGAGGCTGGGAATCTTGACGAGTCCGGCGATCACTCTTTTCAGTAGCGCGCTCTCGTGTTCGTGGATGGCGGCATAGGCGGCTTCGATCGCGGCGCGGCGGGTGAGTGGTCGAGCTTCGCTCGACGGACGGGCGAGTCGCCCGTCCCCACATGTTTCTTCCCCGCACACTTCAGCCGCATGGCGGCCTAGTTCGGCTAGGTATTCCACGCAGGCGGTGATGCCGGCGATGCATTCGTGGTTGAGCGTGCCCCATTCCCAGCAGTTGGGAATCGCGTTCGTGTTTGGGCGAACTTTGTAGGGACGCAGGCGCTTAAGGTGCTCGCGCTTACCGAAGAGCACGCCCATGTGCGGGCCGAAGAACTTGTAGGTGGAGCACACCAGGAAATCGCAATCGAGCGCGGCGACGTCGATGATTCCGTGCGGGCCGTAGTGGACGGCGTCGATGTAGGCGAGGGCACCGGCGGCGTGAGCCAGCTTCACGATTTCTTTGACGGGATTGATGGTGCCGACCGCGTTGGAGGCGTAACCGGCGGCGACGAGCTTGGTCTTCGAATTGATTTTTGAGGCGAGGTCAGCCAAGTCGAGGGTGCAGTCTTCGTCGTGGATCTCGGCCCAGCGCACGGTAACGCCTCTATCCTCAGCCATGGCGAGCCAGGGAGAGACGTTCGCGTCGTGGTCGAGACGAGTGACTACGATCTCGTCTCCAGGTTTCAAGTCGCGGCCGATGGCGCGGCTGATGACGAAGGTCAGCGTGGTCATGTTGGGACCGAAGGCGACTTCGTCAGGGCCGCAGTGGAGGAAGTCGGCCACCGCGCTGCGTGCTTCGGCGATCGTGGCGTCGGTGTGGCGGCTGGTCGAGTAGGCTCCGCCGGTGTTCGCGTTGTTGTGGCGCAGGTAGCCGGAGATGGCGTCGATCACGCGCTGCGGGACTTGCGTACCGCCGGGGCCATCGAGGAATGCGGCGGGGTGTCCGTTCACGGTTTGGGCGAGCGAGGGGAACTGGGAGCGGACGTAGGTGAGGTCGAGGGCGGTGGTGGTTTCTTCAGTGGTCGGCATGGTGATCTATTTTTATCACGGCCACGCTATAGCGAGTCTTGCTCGAATTCGCGCCCTTCCCGATTTTGTCTTGCGACGCGGAGAAGTGTCTTGATGTGGAAGAGCGGCCCTTCAGGGCCGCGAAATAGGGACGAGTGATGCGGGCTTTCAGCCCCTGTGGCGGCTGTGCACTTGGGATGGACATTTTTTCCCCAGCCACGCAAACAACGCAGCCCCAATATTCCTCAAGGGCTAAGCCCAGATTGATTTCAGATAGATGCTTAACGCGGCCCTGAAGGGGGCCGCTCTTCCACGGTGGGTCTCGGCTGATGTGCCCCATGGCCACTCTTCCCACGTTGCTTCGCGCCTTGATATCAACTCGCGGTCGTCACTCTCACCAAATCTGCCAGCATGCCATACGCGGTGGCGTAGAGGCCGGGATTTTCTTCGGCGATGGCGAGGCCGGGGAAGATGTCGGTTTCGAAATAGATGTAGGAACTGGTGCCAGTGATGCGAGCCATGGGCTGCGTGCTCAGGACTTTTTCGGGCCTCACGCTGGCTTCGACGCCTACGTCGCTGCGTCTTACGCGGCAGACCAGTTTGAAGGGCCAGCCGTCGCGGCGGGCGCTGCGGAGCGCTTGCGGGGTGAGGTCGCGGATGCCTTCGCGGGCAATCTGGTCAAGGCGGATCGGCACGTCCATCAGGACTGTGATCAGCGCGGCGGTTTTGACGGCGGCGTCCCAACCGTCGATGTCGTGGGTGGCATCGGTTTCGGCGATGCCGAGGGCCTGCGCTTTCTTCAGGGATTCGTCGAAGGTGAGGCCTTGCTCCATCTCGCTGAGGATTACGTTGGTGGTTGAGTTGAGGATTCCGTGAAAGCCCTGCAGGTGGATTGCGGGGAGTTGATCGAAAAAGGAGAAGATGGGGACGCCATCCATCACCGTGGATTCGAAGAGGAATCGCTTGCCTTGCTTCGCGGCCAAGTCGCGGAGGTTGCGGTAGGCGTGGACGACGGGGCCTTTGTTGGCAGTGATGGCGTGGGCTCCGTGCTCGAGGGCGGCGCGGATGTGGGTGACGGCGGGTTCGCCGTCTTTCACGTTGAGGGATGTGGCTTCGAAGAGGACGTCGGCCTGGGCAGCGATGAGCCATTCGCCAATGCTGCTTTGATCGTGTGCCCTGCGCGAGGCCTGCCTCAGGGGCTGAAGCCCGTCTGTTTTATGTTTATGGTCCTGGTCGGAGCCGCTGAAGCCGCGTCCTTTCAAAGCCAGATCTAAAGCTGTGGAGTGCAAGCCGTGCTGCTTGAAATCGATTCCATCCGGATCGGCGATCCAGCCGAGGCTTCTGGAGGCGATTCCCGCGATGCGATAGGAGATGCCGTGGCGGGCGCGGAGTTCTTCGGCGCGGTCTTCGAGCAGACGGACCAGAGTCCGGTTCACGTTGCCGTAGCCGAGGAAACAGAGGTTGTAGGTGCGGATGCGACCTCGCACAGGGGCTAAAGAGCCCATCGATTTGTGCCGCTAACGCGGCGCTGAAGCGCCGCTCTTCCACGGTACGACCCACCACGGTGCCACCCACCACCGTTATCCCATCACCGTGGTGTGCTCGGGCTTGATTTTGTAGATCACGCGGACTTCGCTGGGCTGGGCGTAGGGATATTTGTCGACGCCGAGGTATTTTTTCGCCAGCTTGTTGATGCTGTCGTCGGCGCCGTCTTCGGTGATCTCGACGACGCGGCCGCGGATCTCGAGATAGCGGTACGGATTCTCGGGATCGATGATGGCCAGCGAGACACGGGGATCGCGGCGGACATTGCGGTCCTTCTGGCGCCCCTTGGCGGAATTGAAGATGACATGCTCACCGTCGAAGTCGCACCATACGGGCGTGACTTGCGGGCGGCCGTCGGGCATTAACGTCCCCAGGCTGGCAAAGGCCCGCTTCTGAAACAGATCGCGGTACTTCTCGGGGATGACTTGCGACATAGGAGCCTCCGGGAATTGGATTGCAGCAGCATTATAGAACGCGAGACGGGGGGTGCGTACTACGCGTCGCTTCCAGTTTTATTGCGTCTTTCATTTAGAATTACGGGTCTAATCAAATTCACCAACACTAGGAGTGCGCCAGTTCTGCACTCGGTGGTCCGGCGCTCTGACTCCGGTGGGTTTGTAGACTTGCATTCGATTCCATCTCAGGACTGAAAACTATGACTGCATTGCTCCGTAGGCGGAGCCTATCGTCGCGAGGGGCCATTTTCGTCGTGATTCTTCTCGTCTTGGCGATTATGGCGCCAGTGTGCGCGGGGGCGCAGACCGCCCAGAAGTACCCGCAGACGATCGTGTTTATGACGGATTTCGGCCTGCTCGACGACTCGGTGGCGATTTGCCGGGGCGTGATGTACGGCATTATGCCCGACGTGCGCATCGTGGATTTGACGCACACGGTGACGCCATTCTCCATTTTCGATGGGGCCCGCTACCTGTATGGGGCGACACCCTATTTCCCGGCGGCCACGGTGTTTGTGGTGGTGGTGGATCCGACCGTGGGCAGCGCTCGGAAGGCGATTGTGGCGCGCTCGAAGCGCGGGCAATATTTTGTGTTGCCGGATAACGGGCTGCTGACGCTGGTGGAGCAGCGCGATGGCATTGAGTCGGTTCACGAGATTACGAATCCGGACTGGATGATTGGGACCAAGCGGTCCTCCACGTTTCACGGACGCGATATTTTTTCGCCGGTGGGCGCGCATGTGGCGCGCGGAGATGACTGGACGAAGGTTGGTCCGGAGATGCCCGTCAAAGATCTGGTCCGCCTGGCTTGGAAGGTCGCCAAGCTTGACGAGACCGGGCTGAGCGCGACGGTGATCGCGACGGATGGGCCGTTCGGCAACCTCGTCACCAATGTGGATGGGGACGACTTCCTGAAGCTGGGATACCAGCGTGGCCAGGAGGTTCCGGTCAAAGTGGGCGACAAAGAGTTGAAGCCGAAGTTCGTGAAGACTTTCAGCGATGTGCCGGTCAACCAGCCGCTGCTGTACATCGACTCGCGCGGGCATCTCGGGCTGGCGGTGAACCAGAATAGTTTTGCGGCGACCTACGGGATCAAGCCGCCCGCGATACTGTTTATCCCAAGAGCTGGAAAATAGGCGCAGCGTCACGCCAAACTGCGTCGTAGTACGTCCATTGTTTATATACGAGAGGAGTTGGTCATCCATGAATTGCGCCGTTTCGCATTCATTTCGGAGGAGTGTGTTCGCTGGATTCCTGCTGGGAGTGCTTTTGTTGCTGCCGAGAATGGTGCTGGGGCAGAGCTATCGCGGTTCGATCCGGGGGAAGGTCAGCGATCCGACCGGCGGGCTGCTAGCGGGAGCGAAAATCACATCGAAAAATGTGGACACGGGCCTGACGCGTGGCGGCATCACCAATGAAGAAGGCACGTATGTGCTCGCGGAATTGCCCGCCGGCACTTATACCGTCACGGTAAACGCGACGGGATTCGCGCAGGTTGCGCAGAATGTGGTGGTGAGTGTTGGCCTCGACACCACGGCCGACTTTGCCATGCTGAAAGTGGAGCAACATCAGGAGAGCGTGACGGTCACGGAAGACGTTCCGCTGGTGGAAGGGACGCGCGACGTACTGGGCGAAGTTGTGAACCAGCGACTGGTGGCAGATCTGCCGCTGAACGGGCGCGATTTCGGAAAGTTGGTGGCGCTCGTTCCGGGTGCGACGGTCGAGCCGGCGGGCGTGGCTGCGATTCAGAGTGGCTTCGGGCAGTTTTCCATCAACGGCAACCGCGACCGGTCGAACAACTACACGGTCGACGGTACTGACAACAACGATCCATTCTTCAATAACTCCGCGTTCAACCAGACGGGGATTGGCGGCGCTCCGGCGTCGTTGCTGCCGATTGATTCGATCCAGGAGTTTAATCTTCAATCGGATTTTCCGCCGGAGTACGGGCGCAATAGCGGCTCCGTGGTGAATATTCTGACCAAGTCAGGCAGCAATCATTTTCACGGTTCGGCGTTTGAGTTTTTGCGCAACAGCGCGATGGACGCGCGGAACTATTTCAATCGCACGCCCGCCGTTAAGAGTCCGTTTCAAAATAACAACTTCGGCGCGTCGCTGGGTGGCCCGATCGTGAAAGATAAGACCTTCTTCTTCGCTGCCTACGAAGGACAGCGCGAGCGTGTGGGATCGGATTTCGCTTTCCAGGTACCGGGAAATAATCCGGCGCTTCCGGCCAGCGGCACGGCTTTGCCGAACCAGATTGTGGCGGCGGAGACCTTGGTCGAAGGCAACGGGGTGACGCCGAGCCCGGCACTGACCAACATCCTGACTTCGATCTTTCCGGCTGCGACTGGCTTCAACGGAATCGCCGGAACGCTCGCCGGGAGCGTGCAAGACAAGAATGATGTAGACAGCTTTATCGCCAAGATCGACCAGCAGTTGACTTCAACGGAGTCGCTGACGGGACGTTACGCGTTTGCGCGCAGCCAGCAGGTTTTCCCGCTGGGCGGTTTGGGATTCGGCGCGGGCTCGCGGCTACCAGAGTTTGCGCAGACCTCGCCAACCCGGGTGCAGTTGCTGTCGTTCAGTTTGCTGTCGACGTTGAGCCCCACGAAAATCAATGAAGTGCGTTTCGGCTACAGCCGTTACCGCACGTCGTTCAGTTCGCTCGACGCAAACCTCGATCCTGCCAGCTTTGGAACGGCCGCGGTGCCCTTCAACATGGGCACGGGCGAGACCGGGCTGCCGGAGATCGACTTCGGAGGCACGTTTGAGAACCTGGGAGCGAGCGCGTTTAGCATTCCGCGGGGGCGAACCAGCCAGAGTTTCCAGATTCTCGACAACTTCACGTGGCTGAAGGGGCGCCACACCATGAAGTTTGGCGGTGAGTACCGGCGCGCGGCGATCAGCAGCTTCAACAACAATCTGGAGCGTGGGCTGTTTTCGTTCGGGTCGGATCCGAGTGGGCTGGCGCTGTGCCCGGGGTCTCCGACGGATCCGGTCGAGTGCAGCGATGCGGGGGCGGTGACGCTGGCCAACTACTATCTCGGCAACACGTTTCCTTCCGTCGATGCCGGCAATACCGAGCGCAACACGTTTAACAACGGCTTGGCGTTCTTTGCGCAGGATGATTTCAGAGTCTCGCCGAAATTCACGCTGAACTACGGCATGCGCTGGGAGTATTTCGGTCCGCTGGGGGAGAAGAATAACCTGCTGTCCAACGTTGGAGTCGACGGCAATCTCGCCATGGTCGGTACCGACGGACTGCACGGCGCCTACAATCGCGACCCGAATAACTTCGGCCCGCGCGTCGGATTTGCCTGGAACGCATTATCGAAGACCGTGGTGCGCGGAGGCTATGGGATTTACTTCGACTACATCCCGCAGGATCTCCTGATTGCAAACTTCACCAACTCGGCCGGGCTGGCCACGAATCCGATTGGGCCGCAGGCCGTGCTTTCGCTGGCCAACAGTTATGACTCCACGGCGTGGAGCGGCATCAACCCGGCGAATACGGTGGTCAGTCCGATTCCGCCTCCTTATCCTCCAGCGGGAGCGGATATTTTCTTCACGCCGCGCGATCTTGTGACTCCGTACTCGCAGAACTGGAACTTGAACGCAGAACGGGAACTGAGCGGGACCATGGTTCTGCAACTGGGCTACATCGGGGGCAAAGGCACCAAGCTGGTGCGGCTGCGCGATGCGAACCAGCCGGACATATTTGGCAACCGGCCGAATGCCAACTATGGGTTCATGGACGAGTTCGCCACGATCAGTGCTTCGACGTATAACGCGTTTCAGGCGACGCTGCGGAGCCGCAACTGGCACGGGCTCTCCGGATTTGCGGGATATACGCTGTCGAAGTCGCTGGACGATGCGTCGGATGGCATCGACTTCAATTTCGCGACCGTGGCCCTGCCGCAGGATTCCAATAACCTTGCCGCGGAACACGGGCCTTCGAACTTTGACGCGCGCCAGCGCTTTACGGCGGCGTTCACCTGTGACCTTCCCCGTCTCGGTGGCCCTAAACGTCTGGGCGAGGGCTGGCAATTGAACACGATCGTGACGCTGCAAAGCGGTCGCCCGGTGCCGGTTGTTAACGCGAACGACACGAGCGGGGTGAGCTTCGATCAGTTCCCCAGTCCGTCGAATTTCCACCAACGGCCGAACCTGGTGACGGGGCAGCCGATCATCAACTCGAACTGGGCGTCGGCTCCCGACACGATTGGTTATCTGAACGGCAACGCGTTTGCGGATCCGCCTCTTGGCACCTTTGGCACTCTGGGGCGCAACGCGATTTATGGGCCACATTACCGGAACGTGGATTTTGCTTTGACGAAAAACACGCCGCTGGCCGATCGAGTGAACTTGCAGCTGCGGGCGGAATTCTTCAACATTTTCAATCATCCGAATTTTGCGCTGCCGAATTTCTTTGTCAGTCCGGGGACGCCCAATCAGGGCTTGATTACGCAAACTCCGGACCAGGCGCAGACGAATCCGGGGCTGGGTGGGGGCGGGCCGCGGGTGATTCAGTTGGGAGTGAAGTTGTTGTTCTAATAACGAAACACAAAAGCCCCACTTCTCGCCAAGAACGCGAGAAATGGGGGCACCCCTCGAGTTATCAGGTTCGTTCAGCCACGTCTTTGGCTAGGCGCGGGAGGACTGCTCGCAGCAGGGCTTCGAATGTGGTCTTGACGCGCTCACCTGTTTCCATCACTTCTGCGTGCGAGAGTGGCTGGTCGAGGATTCCTGCGGCCATGTTGGTGACGCAGGAAATTGCGAGCACCTTGATTCCCATGTGGCGGGCGGCGATCACTTCGGCGACCGTCGACATTCCCACCAGGTCTGCGCCCGTTCGGCGCAGGTATTCGATCTCCGCGGGCGTTTCGTAACTGGGGCCGAGCAGTCCGGCGTAGACACCTTCATGTTGCGGGATGATCAGCTTGCCGGCTTCTTCGCGCGCGATCTGTCGATAGTCTTTCGCATAGGCTTGCGTCATGTCGGGGAAGCGGACGCCGAAACGGTCATCGTTGGGGCCGACCAGAGGATTCGCGCCTTGCAGATTGATGTGGTCGCGAATCACGACGAGCGCGCCCTGAGAGTAGCTGAGGTTGATGCCTCCGGCGGCGTTGGTGAGGATAACGGCGCGAATGCCCATGCGTCCGAAGACGCGGATGGGGAAGGTGACTTCCTGCGGGGAGTATCCTTCATAAAGATGAACGCGGCCTTGCATGGCGGCGACCGGTATGCTGCCAGCGTTGCCGAGCACCATCTGCCCAGCGTGACCGATGGCGGTCGACCGCGGGAACGATGGAATGTCTGCGTAGCGAACTCGTGCGGCGTCGGTGAGAGAGTCGGCGAACCCGCCGAGGCCGGAGCCGAGGACGAGGCCAATCTTCGGACGGAGTGAGGCGCGTTTCAGGATCAGCTGTGCGGCGGAGTCGGCGAGTGCAAATTGGTCAGTCATGATTTCGGGGCAGCGCACTGCATTCCTTTCGGGAAGTTGAGGGCGCGTTGGTCCACATGGAGTACATAGGTTCTTGGCTTCGCTCAGAATGACAGGGTGAAGTTGCTCACAAATCGCCGTCGGATAAATGGCGGCCGTGGCCGTTGCGGTCCAGCCAATCATACAGAAATGTCTGGTAGAGGTAAGAGGCGACGATCTCTTCGCCGAGTTCGTGGGTCTCGGTGCAGATGAAGGGCACACGCAGTCCGGCGAGTACGGCGATCAGCGATTGCGTGATGCGGTTGGGGTTCGCGGCCCGATAGGGATATTCGGACTTAATGTCGGTCAGCGACGCGGTGACGACGAGCAGGCTGTGGGGACGCTCGCTCATGCGACGCAGGCGGCTGATGAAGACGTTCCGGTTGGTGGTGAACGATTGAATCAGGTCCGCCAGGTCTTTCCGCTCGACCACGCATGCGTTCTCCATGCCGGCGACGGAGTAGTCGCCGAGCGGCAGGGCTCGTTCCTCGATGTCGGCGAACCATTTTCGAAAGCGGCGGAACGAGAGCGGATTTTGCTCGCGAGTGTCGATGATGGCTACGGGGAGCGGAGTGCGCAGCTGCGTGCCTCCGCGCTCGGCGACAACGGGCAGCAGTGGGGGAGCGACTGGGACTGCGGTCGGCGACCACGCCAGGGGAGACGGGATTAGGGTTCGTTTGCGTGGCATGGACTTTGCGATAACACTTCTTTGATTCCCGCCGCCAAGAGTCCCACTTCTCGCGCAAAAAACGCGCGAGAAATGGGGCACCCTCGAATCTTCTGTCTGATTCTAGAACCTCTTTTCGAACCGCGCGAACGCGGTTTCCAGTTTCCACTGTTCGCGGGCACGCTCGCTCGCCGTGAGAAACTTTTCGCAGGATGGCGTGGGCTTTTCTTCGGTCGCTAAATCCGCTGAGCACGCCGCGACCGGACGGAAACTGCCTTTCGTTTCCGCCCACAGACTTTGCCCCGGCAAGAAACTATGTTCGATGCTCTGGCGCGTCATGCGCTTCAGTTCCGTATAGGGCAGTTGATAACTCTCCACGGCGCGCAGGTATTCGTGCGTCATATCGGAGCGGGCTACGCCTTCGTCGTCACTCGAAATCGCGACCGGGACGCCGTACTTCATATACACCGGCAGTGGATGGTCGTCGCCGCTGACGCCGAGAATCTGATCGTTCGAGGTGAGGTTGATTTCCACCAGCACATTGCGCGCAGCCATTTCTTTGAGCAGGCCGAGGGGATCCTTCTCCAGCATAACGCTGACGCCGTGGCCGATGCGCTCGGCGTGGCCGCGCTCGACTGAGTCGCGAATGTGGTAAGTGAGATCCTCGGGCTTCACCAATCCCGCGGCGATTTCACCAGCGTGCAGGCTGATGTGCACTTTCGGATAGACGCCATGCAGATAATCGAGCATGGCCATATGCTCGTGGAAGTCGTGGATGGGGACGTACCAGTCTTCGGGCATGACTAGGTTTAATCCGACAAAGCGTGGATCGGAGGATGCGAGCTCGAAGCCGATCACGATCTGCGCAAAGACGGCTTCGCGCGGCAGGCCGCGCAGCACTTGATAGAGGTAGCGGACGGTGACATTGCATCCGGGTTCGGCATCGGGGGTGGCGCATTTCAGTTCGGTGCGGGCGCGGGCGTCGTCTTCCGCCAATGTTTTGCTGGTAGCGGCGGTGATTTCTTTCAGTCCGCCCGCCAGGAGTTTTTTCCGCATCTTGGCAAGATCGTCTTCCCATCCCAGTTGCATGCCGAGTTTCGCGGCGGCGCCTCCGTCGGCGGTGTGCATGAATTCCACGTACTGCACGTGCTCGCGGGCGGCGCGGTTGATCACGGTCGCGACGGCCTCGGCGACGTGGTTGTCGGCCGTCAGTTCGAACTTGTCGAAGGTGGCGAAGAAATGGTCGTGACCCGACTCGTCACCCGCGCGCCAGTTGCGCATCGACCACGCGTCGATGATCTGGTTGTAGAGGATGTGGTCGTTGTAGGCGCAGCGAATAGCGGGCTTGGGAGTGTAATGCTCGCAGGAATCGCAGGGAGCGCCCAGCAGGCGCGAGGTCGTACGGTCGACGCAGAAATTATCGGAAGCGGCGAAGTCGAGCAGGTCTTCGGCGTAAATTGCGCCATCCAGGTGATTGTGCAGGTCCCCGCCCTTGGGTACTTCGCGCACGAAAGCCAGCAACAACGAAGGCTGGCGGCGGATGGAATCGAGGTACTTCGCCGTTTTCTGCTCGGCAGTTTGCGCCGCGGCGAGAACGGAGAGGAGAATCGCGATCAGAGAATTGCGCACCGCTTTCAGGCTCACGAGTGCTCCTTGAAAAATTCGGGAAAGGCATTGTAATTCGGGGCGTACGGTGCGCGCCAATTCTCGCTCTCCGATTCCAGGACCCGCACCCCAAAGGACACGAAGTATCACGAAGGATTGGCTTGATGCGCTTTCCTTCGTGTAACTTTGTGTCCTTCGTGGTTATGGTTTTACTCCGTTCGTGCAAACTGACCCCCTGGCAGTTACTCTGCTACATTGTTTTCTTATGCCGCAATCCTCCAAACAGCCTACTCGTAACTTCGCCAGCGACAACAATGCCGGTGTGCATCCGGAGGTGCTCGAAGCGATTGCACGCGCCAATCAGGGACACGTCGTGGCCTACGGTGACGATCCCTACACGCGTTCGGCCGTCGCGAAATTCGAGGAGCAGTTTGGCGCGGGGATCGATGTGTTCTTTACGTTCAATGGAACGGGCGCGAACGTTCTCAGCTTGCAGTCTATAAATCGGTCGTATCATGCCGTGCTGTGCAGCGAGTACGCGCACATTTATACCGACGAATGCGGCGCGCCGGAAAAGCATACGGGA
This sequence comes from uncultured Acidobacteriaceae bacterium, assembly GCA_963710885.1. GTDB lineage: Bacteria > Acidobacteriota > Terriglobia > Terriglobales > Acidobacteriaceae > Sulfotelmatobacter. The sequence continues at coordinate 128,872 of CAVQCF010000040.1, read as the reverse complement.
TGCAAGCTGATTCCGCTGCCGCATCAGGATGGGAAGATCACGCTCGACTCGGTGCGGCACGCCTACCACGGCATCGGAGACCAGCATCACGTGCAGGTGCGGGTCATCTCGATCACGCAGTCGACCGAGATGGGAACGGTTTACCAGCCGGAGGAGATCCGGGCTTTGGCCGATTTTGCGCACGAGCACGAAATGTTTCTGCATGTGGATGGTGCACGCATCGCCAATGCCGCCGTCACGCTAGGGCAAACGCTGCGGCAGGCTACGCGCGACCTGGGCGTGGACGTGCTCTCGTTTGGCGGGACGAAGAATGGAATCATGGGCGGCGAAGCGGTCGTCTTCTTCAACCAGAAGATGAGCAAGGATTTTCTCTATCTGCGCAAGCAAGGGATGCAACTCGCGTCGAAGATGCGCTTCATCGCGGCGCAATTCGAGGCGCTGCTGGCGGACGACCTGTGGCGGCGGAGCGCCGAGCACGCCAATCGCATGGCGCAGGTGCTCGAAGCTGAGGTGCGGAAGATTCCGCAGGTTCGTGTGGTATGGAAGGTCGAGGCCAACGGCGTGTTCGCGCAGATTCCGCAGCCTGCGATTGCGAAGATTAAGGAGCGCTATTTCTTCTATCCGTGGATTGAAGAGGAGTGCATCGTGCGCTGGATGTGTTCGTTCGATACGACAGAAGAGGATGTAAACGAGTTTGCGAAGGTTGTGGCGGAGGCCGTCAAGGAGTGACGGGTGGAACCATTTGTTCCTATTGCTTTTTGCTTGGCCATTGACTAAATTGGCCCATTCGGCGCGCAGGTGCGCATGTCCCAGTTTAGAAACCCCAGGAGTTGTTCATGAACGGGAAGTGGTGGAGCATCGCAGTCCTGGTCGCTATTGCGGGCATGCTGCTGGGTGTAAACAGTTGCGGGCACAGTCAGCAGTTGGTATCGATTCAGATCCAGCCGACGGTTGAGACGTTCGGCTCTTCTACTACTCCGGTGATCGACAATGCCGGCGGGCAGGTGCAGTTGAGGGCTTTGGGTACTTATATCCACCCGCCTGTCACGAAAGACATTACGAGTAACGTGACCTGGTCATCGAACACGCCCCAGATGTTTACCGTCAGTTCTACGGGTTTGCTGACGGCGACCGGCGAATCGTGCGGCGGCACGCTGATTTCTGCCACGGTCACCACGAACAGCAGTTCAGGAGGCTTGTCTTCATCGGGCGCGGTCGTGACGGGGAATATGACGGCGAATGTAGTTTGCTTTACCGGTACGGGCGGGGGCAGCGGTAACCCGCTTTTGAGCGTGACTTTCTTGGGTGCCGGCGTTGGAACGGTCTCAGATCCGGCCCTCGGCTATAGCTGTTCAACGCCAGGGCCGTGCAGCACACAGACTTTCACAAGTGGTTCTTCGATCACTCTGACCGCAACGCCATCTGGCACGTCGACGTTTGGAGGCTGGTCGATGTGCCCAACATCTCCGACCAGCAACGTCTGCGCGTTCACTCTGAGTGGGAACCTGGTTGTGACGGCAACCTTCAACTAGATCGCGGGGCGCTCATTCTTCTTCTTGCAGCAAGTCACGTAGGGTCGGCTTGCGCTTCTCCGGTTTCTTCTTTTTCTCGACCACGATCTGTCCGGCAGGGGGCGCGCCGACGCACTCGCGGGCTAATTCCTTCACCGCGGTCACTGCGCGAAAACGCTTTGCTTTTTTCTTACTGGCCATGCGAATCTCCAACCCACGTCCGGATGTCGCGTTGCAGCGAGTTTACCCTGAGTGCCAAGTGGGTGGGGTTTCGCAGTCAGGCACCTCGTGAAATGTGCAATAATTCATAGTTGGTTGGGTACGCCACAACGCAGACCCGACGCCGAAGCCTATGGAAGAGCGCGATTTTTTTGATGAGAAGCAGGAGAAGAAACCCGCTTCGCTGAACTGTCCCCACTGCCACCAGGCGGCGGAATATGACGTTACCTGGGTGGTGCGTACGAAGAAGCGCCAGCTTTCCGGACGCGCTGATGAGCGCGACCGCGCCCGCTTCGCGAAATTCCGATCGTACATGGTGCGCAAAGACGACATGATGGCCTGCAAGAACATGCGCTGCCGCAAACGGTTCGAGCTGACAGGCCAATCCACCGTGATCACCGAGTAGGGCCTGCTCTCGTTGTCTCTACGTGCCGTCCTGAAGTCACAACGACCACAAGGGCTGAAGCCCGGACTGATTTCACCTGCCTAACGCGGCCCTGAAGGGCCGCTCTTCCACTTGGCGACGCATTTGTGAGTCTTTCCGCACCCCTCACGCTGTGCCGTTCCCAAAACAATGTGAGGTTGCATGACCTCAAGCGGGTTCGTGGGCGTACTGGCGGCCGAGTATTCCTGGTAGGCCATCAGGTCCGGATTCTTTGGCGTTCGTAGGCGGAGAGTAATTCCACCACACGCTGGCGGGCACGCTGCAGAAGGTCTGGCGTGGCGCCGTCCATTTCTGGAAGACCGCGGTCGATCACCGTCGACGGGAAGTGTTGCTCTTTGCGGAAGAGCGAGCGCGTCTCTTTTAGTTTGAGGAAGTCTCGGCGAGTGACCGGCGCGCCTCCGACGATGATTCTTACTTGCGGGCGCAGGCCGGCTTTTTCAATCACTTCGACTACACGTTTCTGATTTCGCATGGTTGTGGTCAGCAGCGCCGAGACTCCGACGATGTCGGCGTTCAACTCCTGGGCCTTGACGGCGAACTTCTCTCCTGCAACGTCTACGCCGGGATCGTGCACGCGGAAGCCATGCGCGGTCAGCAGCGTTCCGACGAGGATCTTGCCAATTTCGTGGATGTCGCCTTTAGTCGTGCCGAGTACGACGACTCCGGCCATGGGTCGCACCGTGCCGAGCTTCTTCATCTCCGGATCGAGCACGGCCATTGCGGCCCGCATCGCTTCGGCCGAGGCCATCATGTCGGGGAGATACATTTGTCCGCGGGCGAACTGTTCACCTACATCATGCATGCCAAGCACATAACCATTGTTGATGGCGTCGATGGGGGCGATGCCGGCGGAAACGGCCTGCTGCGCCAGGCCGCTGGCTGTGTCGGGCGCGCCGTCAATAATGCTTTGGCGCATGGTGGAGAAGTTGTCGTCTGGCATAGAGCCTCTGGGCCATGCTGACGGAGGGAAGGGCGGGGGTCTGTGATTAGGATCACAAAGTGAACTGCCGTCACCACATTTCCCCGCACAAAGGGTGCTCATTTATACTGACAGGTTTCCTTACGGCTCGCGAAAGCCATAGGGGCAAGGAGTCGCACTCTTGAAAATCCTGGTTTGCATGAAGCAGGTGCCGCAGAAAGATGCGCCGCTGAAGCTCAATGAAAGCGGAGCGTGGATCCGCGAAGATGTGTCGTATGAAGTGAACGAGCCGGATGCGTACGCGCTGGAAGAGGCGCTGCGCCAGCGGGAGAAGCACAAGGGTGAGGTCGTCGTGATCACGAGCGGTCCGGCGCGGGCCCAGCAGGTGCTGCGCGAGGCGCTGGCCAAGGGCGCGGATCGGGCGATTCATCTCGAAAACGAAAAGTTCGTGGGGCTGGATGCGTTCAACACCGCGAAGGCCTTTGCCGCCGCGATCAAAGACGAACAATTTGACCTGATCTTTACTGGGCTGCAGTCCGATGACTATGGATACGCGCAGACGGGCGTGATCCTGGCCGAGTTGCTGGGACTGCCGCACGCGACCATCATCATGCAGATCGAGAAGACCGACAGCGGGATCCGCGTGAAGCGTGAGCTCGAAGCGGGATACTTCCAGTTTGTCGATATGCCGACGCCTGCGGTGCTCACCATTCAGTCGGGGATTAATAAGCTGCGCTATGCAACTTTAATCGGCATCAAACAGGCGAAAAATAAGCCGCTGCGGAAAGTCGCGCTGGCGGAAGTGCAATCGGCGATTGGCGAGAATCTGCAGAAGATCGAGCGGCTTTACGTGCCGCAGAAGACGAAGAAGACGGAACACATCGAAGGGTCGGCCGGCGAGATTGCGAAAAAGCTGGTCGACAAACTGCGCAACGAGTTGCGCGTATTGTAGGAGTTTGTGGGACCGGGTCTTTGACCCGGCCAGGCCGAGCTTCGCTCGGCGGGCAGCCGAGGGCGGCTGTCCCCACACAAACCCTTGCTGTGGCGCACTTTTATTGAGAACCGGGAACTGAGAACTTCATCATGGCTGAAACCATTCTCGTAGTCGTCGAACAGCGCGAAGGGAAACTGAATCGCGTCTCGTGGGAAACCGTCACTGCCGGACAGGCGATTGCTGCCGCAACTGGCTGGGCGCTCGAAGCCGCCGTTGTGGGCGGTAATGCGGCGTCGTTCGCTACCGAAGTTGCAGCGAAGAAAGTGGAGAAGGTGTACGCCGTTGAGTCGCCGAAGCTCGAGCCCTACACTCCAGACGCGTTCGCCGCGGCGCTGAAGCAGTTTCTTGGGGCGAAGCAGCCAAAGCTCGTGTTGATGCCGCACACGTATCAGGTGCGCGATTTTGTGCCCAAGCTTGCGACGGCGATGGGACGCACCGTGATCAGCGACTGTATCGGCTTCAGGCACGAAGGCGGGAAACTGCTGTTCACGCGGCAGATGTTCCAGGGCAAACTCGCGGCCGACGTAAGCTTTACCAGCGACGCTCCGTGGTTCGCGACGTTTCAGAACGGCGCGTTCCGTGGAGATAAGGCGGAAGCTGGGGCGAGCGCCGCTCCCGTTGAAACCGTGACGGTGGAAATTGCCGACGGCGTGATTCGCAACAAGCCGCAGGAAGTGTTCAAAGAAGCCAAGCAGGCGGTCGATCTGACGCAGGCCGAGATCATCGTGGCAGTGGGCCGCGGGATCAAAGAGCAAAAGAACATCGAGATCGCGAAACAACTCGCCGACGCGCTTGGTGGAGACCTGGCCGCCTCGCGTCCGATTTGCGATTCCGGCTGGTTGCCGATGGACCGCCAGATTGGCTCGTCGGGCCAGACGGTTGCGCCGAAGCTGTACCTGGCGCTCGGCATCAGTGGTGCCATTCAGCACATCGTCGGGATGAAAGGTTCCCGGGCAATCATCGCAGTGAATAAAGATTCAGAGGCTCCGATTTTCGAAATCGCGGACTACGCGGTAGTCGGAAATCTGTTCGACATCGTGCCGCCATTGATTGAAGAAGTGAAAAAAGCAAAGTCGGGAGCCTAAACAGGTCACAGATTCACACGGATTTTCTCACTCATGTGATCCGTGCAAATCCGTGGCGGATTCTTCTATGCTGATTTTCCGCAAACCTCTCGAAGGCGTCGAGCGTCCGCAGATGCCGGCGGATGTGGTCATCGTCGGCGGCGGACCTGCAGGTATGGCCTGCGCGTTGCGTCTGGCGCAGTTGATAGACGCGCACAACGCCGCCCATCCTGATTCGCAGCTCAGCAAAGAGAACATCTACGTTCTCGAGAAGGCACGCGAGGTGGGACAGCACTGTCTCTCCGGCGCGCTGCTTGATCCGCGGTCGATTGCCGAGCTGCTACCAGATTTCAAGAAAGACGCGCCGCTCGATGCGGAAGTCACCAAAGAAGCCGTTTACTTTCTCACCCCGAAGGGCAAGTTCAAGCTGCCGATCACGCCGCCTTTCTTGCGCGACCACGGCAACTATGTCATCTCGCTGAACCGCTTCGTGAAGTGGCTGGGCAGCAAGGTGGAAGAGACGGGGATCACGGTCTTCACGGGCTTCGCCGGGTCGGAACTTTTATACGACGGCGACGAAGTAACCGGCGTCCGCACCGACGACAAGGGCGTCGATAAGGAAGGTCATCAGAAATCCAATTTCGAGCCGGGATACGATCTGCAGGCCAAAGTCGTGATTCTCGCTGAGGGCCCGCGCGGATCTTTGACGAAACAGCTGATTCAGAAATTCAATCTCGACAAAGACGCCAACCCCCAAACGTACGGCGTGGGCGTGAAAGAACTCTGGGAAGTTCCGGCGGGGCGCATCGCGGCGGGCGAAGTGATCTACACGATGGGCTGGCCGCTCACCACGCATGAATACGGCGGAGCCTGGATTTACGGGTCGAAAGATAACGTCGTCTCGCTTGGCTTTGTGACCGGACTCGACTACGCGGATCCGCGGCTCGATCCGCAACATGTCTTGCAGGATTTCAAGCAGCATCCATTCGTCGCGAAGCTGCTCGAAGGCGGCAAGATGATCCGCTACGGGGCGAAGTCGATGCCTTACGGCGGATGGTGGGCGATTCCCCCAGTCGCGGGCAATGGGTGGATGATTCTCGGTGACTCCGCGGGCTTCCTGAACTCGGCGCGACTCAAGGGAATTCATCTGGCGATCAAGAGCGGCATGCTTGCGGCCGAGACCGCATTCGAAGCGCTGACGAAAGGCGACTCATCTGCAGCGACCTTGAGTGGGTTCCAGAAAAAAGTCGAAGCCAGCTGGATCAAGGAAGAGCTCTGGAAGGTCCGCAACCTGCATCAGGGATTCGAGCACGGAATGTTCGCCGGCATGTTCCACACCGGACTGCAGATGATCACCGGCGGACGGGGCCTGCGCAACCGGTATCCTGCGAAGGCCGGCTACGAGGGCATGCGCAAGCTGGCCGACCTTCCTGCCGATGGCGGCCCGGAAGCGCATATGCTGGGCCCCGCGAAGGGCGATGGCAAGCTCACGTTCAACAAGCTGACCGACCTCTATCACTCGGGTACGAAGCACGAAGAGGACCAGCCGTCGCACCTGGTGATTCACGACACCAACATCTGCAACACGAAATGCGTGAAGGAATTCGGCAGCCCCTGCCAGAATTTCTGTCCGGCGAACGTTTACGAGATGGTAGAAGACGCGAGCCAGCCCAACGGCAAGCGCATCAGCCTGAATCCGTCCAACTGCGTGCACTGCAAAACCTGCGACATTGCCGACCCGTACCAGATCATCACCTGGGTGCCCCCAGAAGGCGGCGGCGGCCCGAATTACGACGGGATGTGACCGGCAATTCTGTGTGGCGACGGGCGCCTTCGCCCGTCCAGCCAAGCGGAGCGAGGTGCAGGGCCTCACCGGCTAAAGATTGACACCTGTAATTGCGGCCACTATGCTCACCGTCTGAGCAGAGAAAGAATATGCCGGGGATGCGTTCGTGAATTTGAGTTTGCATTACACTCTGACGCAAGACGAATCTCTGAAGGCGCAGGACCTCTTTGCGAAGAACAGCGGTTTCATCAGTCGCACTTCTGTCTATGCACTGCCCATCATCGGTGTTCTGTTGATCGCCGCGACAATTCTGAATCTTTGGAATACGCCTCGAAGTTGGGGTGCGGCAGCCTTCGGTGTTTCTTGGGGGATGTTCCTTCTTTTTTGGCGAAGGTTTGCCTGGGCTCGTTCTTTCACCAAAGAAAAGAGGCTGCAACAGCAGATTGACGTGGGAATCAACGATCAATGTGTTGAACTCAGCGATTCAAATGGGATAACCGTCAGTCTGTGGCCGGCCTTCGACAAGTTTGCGGAGTCAGGCGAGTTTTTCTTGCTTTTTTGCGGCCAGCGAATGTTTCACGCCATCCCAAAACGCGCTCTTGCCACTGCGGATGCAGGCCGTTTCCGCGAGCTCTTACGTCAGAAGCTTCCGTCCAAGCAATCATGAGTTTGTCAGGAAAGGACTTCAATGAGATTTGATTGTCGAGTTTGCCAACAAGTAGTCGTTGTAGTTGCCCTCAGTATCTCAGTTTTCGCCCAGCAGCCCGCGCAGGCCCCGCCGAGCATTCCCACTACCGGCTTCGCAGGGCTCGACCAGTATCGCGCGAGGCGCATTGCGGTGTTCACCGACGACTTCGGCCAGCTTGCGCGCTACCGCGACGTGAACGCCGCGCTCAAGCCGCCCGCGCCCGGGGAGAACCGCGTTGTGTTTTTCGGCGATTCCATCACCGACATCTGGCCCCTCGACGAATATTTTCCAGGCAAGCCTTACGTCAATCGTGGCATCGGAGGCCAGACCACGCCGCAAATGCTGGTGCGCTTCCGGCAGGATGTGATTAACCTGCAGCCTAAAGTTGTGATTATTCTCGCCGGAACCAATGACATCGCCGGCAATACCGGGCCGATGCGGTTAGAGGACATTGAGGCCGACTACGCCTCGCTGGCGGAACTTGCGCACGCGAGCCACCTCAAGGTGATTTACTCGTCGGTGCTGCCGATTCACAACTACACCGACAAGTCGAGGGACTTTTTCGCGCAGCGCTCGCCGGAGAAAATTCTCCAACTGAACAGTTGGCTCAAGAGCTACTGCGCGACGGCCTCCAACGGCTGCGTCTATCTGGACTACTTCAGCGGCATGGTCGACGACAAGGGACTGATGAAGAAGGATCTCGCCGACGACGGCTTGCATCCGAATGCGGCGGGTTTCAAGATCATGGCGCCCATGGCTGAGGCGGCGATTCAGAAGGCTCTGGGGGAATCAGGAGCCCGGTAGCCTCCGCATATTTTCCTTCCAGCGGCTTGGCAATCGCGCTGCGGTGAGATGCAGCGACTCCGCGCTGAATTCGTACTCCTCACGGACACTGGTATGGCTGCAGAATCAATGGCGGTTGGCTGAAGCTGAAGCTGTCGAGCATGTCGTTCGCGGCCGCGTCGCGCGCAGTCAGGCTGGGCAACTGATACCGTGTCTCGACGAAGTTCAGCATCGATGAATGCTCATATACGGTATGGCTGATGTAGCCCGGCTTGGCAAAGGGAGAAATGATCAGCAGTGGTACGCGTGGGCCCAGTCCGAACTGATCCAGTTGCGGCGGAGGAACGTGATCGTAGAATCCTCCGAAGTCGTCGTACGTGACAAAAATAACCGTGGAACTCCAAGCCGGTCCCTGCATGATCGCGTTAATGTACTCCGCAGTCTGATTGTCTCGTGCGCAGATGCTGTTGGGCGGATGCTCACTGCCACCATACGGTAAGATCAACCAACTGACTGCCGGTAATTGTCCGCTCTGTGCATCCTGACGAAACTGCGCAGTTGTGCCCTGGTTCTGGGTCCACATGGGGCTGTTCCGGATATGATGAATCAGGGCGAGAATGCCCGTGCCGCCTTGAATGTAGTACTTCCACGAGATCCCAGCGGCTTCGAGTTCATCTCCCAGGACAGGGAAATCGAAGCACGGGGACTGCTCGGTCCGATTGCCGTTGGCGTCGATAACCGTGACCGTACCCGTCGGAGTGCCGTCGCATGCCGCTCCGCCCCCGCCGGCGGAGACGTTGTCGATCGCTCGTCCCGCCTGCGCGGCTAAGGTAAAAAGATGGTTCGGAAGACTGGGGCCGTGTACCGAGGTGAAGTAGTGGTCGGCCAGGACGAAGTGTTGCGCATATTCCCAGTAGTGGGGAATCTGCTGCTGACTCGCTTGGGTATAGGCTGACTCATCGGGACTGATCAAATCGAAGCTGTCCATCTTGCCACCATTCATCGCTTGGATGGCGCAGTCCCAGCCGTTGCAGAGGGGAGCGTAATCCATGTCGGGCATCGGCGTGAGCGGGACAAGTTGCCCCGTTGACGTTAAACCGCTGGTTACGCCATCCGCGCCGGGAAAGTACCGAAACAATTGTCGAAGGTCTGATTCTCTTGCAGGATGATGACCGTGTGCTGAACTGTGGCAGACCCTGCTCCCGAACAGGCCATGACAGTGAGAGCGACGGCGAGCAACACTCCGAGACCGAGAGCAGCCTTCAGCTTGAACTTTTCTGCTGGGATGCACAATCCACCTGCCTTACTTTCTGGCAGGGGAGACCGCCAAGAGTGTATCACCGTCTATCCGTCTATAATGAAGTCTGAGTTTCCGACCACCCTGGCTATCGGGCATACCCTGGTTGGGGCGGCGAGGGAAGGGTACGCGGACGTCGATGTTCGCGCCACGCTTTCCGAGGGTGCTGGTGGAAACGCCGGCGCCTCCCGCGCTCCGCGAGGAGCGCATTGGAAAGGAGACAGCCGCCGGGATGGTCCCGCCTGTTTGTTTTCTTTCCGACACCAGCTTTTAGCTCTTGGCTCTTAGCTTTTAGCCTGACCCGCGCTAGGACGCCGAACCGAATTGAGCTAAGAGCTAAAGGCTAGTAGCTAAGAGCTTGCTTCTTCACGACAAATTCGGGCGCGCGATTACCGACTTGCGGATCTCCATCACGGATCGCTGTAACTACAAGTGTGTCTATTGCCGGACAGGGAACGAAGGCGCGCTCTATGGCGACCTGCCGTTCGAGGACTACCTGCGCATGGCGCGCGTGCTCGTCGGCATGGGAGTCACGAAGATTCGTCTTACGGGTGGCGAGCCCCTCTTGCGCAAGGGCGTGGTCGAGTTTGTGCGCGAACTGGCGCAGCTGCGCCGGCCGAAGGGTAGCAGCGGGGAAGCACTCGATATTGCTCTGACCACCAACGGCCACATGTTGGCCGAGATGGCACAGCCGTTGAAGGATGCGGGGCTCTCTCGCGTCACCGTGTCGATGGATGCCGTAGACCCCGACCGCTTTGCGCGCATCACGCGTGTGCCCAATGGCTACGATCACGTACTCGCGGGCGTCCGCGCTGCGCGGCGAGCCGGACTTTGGCCCTTGAAAGTGAACTGCGTGCTCATGCGTGGATTCAACGAAGACCAGATCATTCCCTTCGGGATGTTCGCGCGCGAAGAAGGCGTGACGGTGCGCTTCATCGAATTCATGCCTCTGGAAGAAGGACGAACCTGGGCGCCTTCGACGGTGGTCACGCTGGATGAAATTCTGGCCCGCATGGCGGAGTATCGTCCGCTGGTTGAGATTCCTCACGCCCGTTCGGAAACGGCGCGGCGCTACCGGTTTGAAGATGGAGTCGGCGAGATCGGCATCATCGCTCCCGTGTCGCATCCCTTCTGCGGACATTGCAGCCGCATCCGCATCACCAGCGACGGCAAGATCCGCACCTGCTTGTTCTCGGTGTGGGATCACGATCTGCACGCGCAAATGCGGCGCGGGGCCAGCGACGACGAGTTAGCGGAGTTTATTCAGGGCGTCGTGCAGAAGAAAGAAGAGCGCCACCACATCGGCGAATCGGACTTCGTACCGGCTTCGCGTACGATGGTGCATATCGGGGGATAGCTTTCAGCTGCCAGCTATTCTTTGAGTCATTTCCTGCCGGAGATCGCAGCGTTCGACAGACAATGAAACCGGGAGGGGGCAAGAACCGGGGAAGGGCACGACTTTCAGTCCTGCCGTTGCCTCCTCCATGCACACCGGCTCTAGCCGCTGGGGCCGTTCCATTTAAAATCAGCATGTGATGCGGCGAATCGCAACTACAGTGGTGTTTGTCTTTTCCTGCGTAATGCTTCAAGCGCAGACTCCCTACCTCGGTTTCGACCGCAACGACTACCCCGGCGACACTAATCTCAAGACGCTTCACCAGACTTTTTCCTACACAGGATACTGGCTGAACCATCCTCCTGGAGCAGCTTCGAATAGCTGGTCCGGTCACCGCGCCGCCGTCGAATCGGCAGGATACGGATTCCTCGTGCTCTTCAACGGCCGGCTTTACGCGCAACTGAAGACCGTAGCGAACGCAACTCGCCTGGGGAAATCAGATGCGCGGGCTGCGGCTGCGGCAGCGCGGCGCGAGGGCTTTCCGCGTACGACAATTATTTTTCTCGACCAGGAGCAGGGCGGCCGCATGCTGCCCGAGCAGAAGGCGTATATCTTCGCTTGGGTCGACGGCGTCACCGCCGCAGGATTTCGTGCGGGCATTTATTGTTCGGGCATCGCCGCAGCCGACGATGGCAACGTCGTCACCGCCGAGGATATTCAGAAGGATGCGGGCTCTCGCGCGATCGCCTACTGGGCGATCAACGATGGCTGCCCGCCCGCACCGGGATGTGCGTTTCCCCAGCGTCCGCCGACTCCCGCTCAGAGTGGGGTGCCGTTCGCGGAGGTGTGGCAGTTTGCCCAGTCTCCGCAGCGAAAGGATGTCGCGGGTCGCTGCACCAATTACAGCCGCGACGGAAACTGCAACGCGCCGGGCGTCGCCGCGCTTCCCATCGATCTCAACACGGCGACTTCCGCCGATCCTTCGCACGGGAGAACCCGCTGACGCCGAAGGTCTCTTGGCCTACGGATTTCCGCCGATTTGTCCCCTGCAGAGTGCGTTAAGATCGAGGCATGAAAGCCTCTCGCCTGTGCCTTGCCGCTCTCTTGCTGCTGGTGTCGCTGGCCGCGCAGTCATCGAAGCCAGTGCCCGCAGGGCCTGTGCCCGCCCAAATTCTCGGCGCGAAAAGAGTCTTTGTGGCGAACGCCGGCGGCGAGCAACCGCCGTCGGATGATGCACAATTCAGCGGCGACTCCGACCGCGCCTACAACCAGTTTGATGCGGCAATGAGGGTCTGGGGACGCTATGAACTTGTGGGCGCTCCCGCTGACGCTGACCTGTGGCTCGAAATACGGTTTACCGTCCCGCCTGCGTCGCGAGCGGTGTCTCAGGGGAACACTCTTGGAACGGCCGAATTTGATCCGCAGTTTCGGTTGGTGATTCGAGATCCCAAGACGAATGCCATTCTCTGGGGCTTTACTGAGCATGCGGCGTGGGCCGTTTTGAAGGGAAATCGCGACAAGAACTTTGACCAGGGCCTGGCCAAGATTGTGTCGGATTTGCAACGACTCGTCCAACAGGCTACAGATGGTTCGAAAAAGTAGAACACGCTCCAATGCTTGTGCGCTAACGGCTCCGCCATCCCCTACGCTAAAATAGAGTAATCTATGTCCGACCGCACGTTTACTCTCGATGAAGCTCTGTCTCTTCTGCCTGTGCTGGAATCGCTTCTGCGCACCGCCATTGCAAGCAAGAGAGTGATGGAAGAAGTGGAGGCTGAGCAACAGGCGCTCGGCCACAAGATTTTTTTGAATGGCGGCACTTTCGTCGATGTGGTGCCGCCGGCCCGGCGCAAGGCGGAGCGGGTCAAGGCGGAACAGCGCGCCAAAGACGCGCTGGCGGAGATCGACTCCATCGGCGTGCAAGTGAAAGACATCGGTATCGGCCTGCTCGATTTTCCCTGCGACGTCGAAGGCCAGATTATTCTGCTGTGCTGGAAGATGGGGGAGAAGTCGATCACCCACTGGCACGGAACGCAGGAAGGATTCGCCGGGCGCAAGCCGATTGACGAGCGGATCGCACGGGCGCGAAAAATCAATTAGCACTCAGTACTCGGTGCACTGTACTCGCGTGTTCGCTTTCGTCGCCGGAACTTTGCCGTCGGCCCAAATAATTCATTCCAAATAGTTTCAGACCTGAGCAACATACTTCAGAGCTCAGGGTTTACACGAGAGGAAGGTAGTGAGGCCGAGTGCGGCTTTTTGCGGCACAATGGCCTTTCTGGGCGCAACGGGATCGGGTCTTGGGAGCAAAATCAGGGAGACGGGAATGAATCGGAATCGAGCCGCGGTTCGGGCACTGTTACTGGCAATCGTAGTCTTGTCTTTTTCTGCCGCGTCGTTTTCGCAGATCGCCGTGGGCATTTCGGTCCGCGTCGGTCCGCCTCCATTGCCGGTGTATGCGCAGCCGATCTGCCCAGGACCCGGCTACTTCTGGACGCCCGGCTACTGGGGCTGGAACGATAACGCTGGCTATTATTGGGTGCCTGGCACGTGGGTAGTTGCTCCGGTGGGCATGCTTTGGACGCCCGGATACTGGGGCTGGGGCGGGGGATTCTATGCCTGGCACGCCGGATACTGGGGGCCGCACATCGGCTTCTACGGGGGCATTAACTACGGCTTCGGCTACACCGGCGTGGGATTCGTTGGCGGCGAGTGGCGCGGCGGAGCGTTCTATTACAACCGCTCAGTCACCAACGTCAGCGTCACCAATGTGACTAACGTTTACAACAGGACGGTCGTGGTAAACAACAGCCGGACGGTGAGCTACAACGGGGGGCAGGGCGGGATTGAGGCGCATCCGACGCGGCAGGAAGAGGCGGCTGCGCACGAGCAGCACATGGCGCCGTTGGGGGCGCAGGTCCAGCACGAGCGTGCGGCCAGCGAGAATCGCCAGAACTTCGCTTCTGAGAATCACGGGCGCCCGGCGGTCGCGGCTACGGCCAGGCCGGGTGATTTCAGCAGCCATTCCGCGGTTCCGGCACGGGCGGCGGGCGGGGAATATCATGCTCCGTCGATGTCGCCCAAAGAGGCGCGGGTTAATTCCACCCCAGCCAATAAAGGCAATTCAGAGAGTGGGTTCCGGCCGTTCACGAAACCGAATTCGACGAATAGTTCGCCTAACAACGCACCGTACCATGGCTCGGCCAGCAACCAAAACCGGGGGTCGTCTGCCCATCCGACGTACCAGGAGCACGGCAATAGCGGGCAGGGAAATACGTCTCACCCGGCGCAACCACACCAGTCGAGCCCGCAGCAGCACTCGAGTCCGCCGCCGCAACACCACTCGAGTCCTCCGCCGCCAAAGCAGAGCGCTCCGAAACAGGAACACCCCAAGGGCCGGTAGGAAGAGAAGTTGAGATGTGAAAAGGCCAGCGTTCGGTCCCGCGCTGGCCTCTTACTTAAGACATGAGGGGACAGCCACCATCGGGTGTCCGCGGAGCGAAGCTCCGCTGGCGGTCTTGGACCGCCCTCGTAAGTGGCAAGAGCTCCGTTATGTACCTTGCCGAAGCCGCGGGGCTTCGCCCGGCGGACAGCCGATGGCGGCTGTCCCACTTGCAGTTGTTTGCCTTTCGATTTTTCTGCAAGCCGTTTCAGGTGCGGCGTTCTAACCGGGAAGCAGTGCGTCGCCCGTTGAGGAGCACGATTAGCAGGGATGGTTCTGCGCCTACAGTTCAGGTACCGCAGTGTGCGCCGGGCCAAATCATCTCTGCTACAATTTTTGCAGACTGGCCGGTCGAAAAACAATCATAAGTGAAGGGGCGCACCCAAGGAGTCTCAACCGATTATGTCATCTATGAAGCAGAGAATCCGACTGATGGGCGCCTGTGCCGCGCTGGCGACCCTGGGCCTGGCGCTCAGTTGTACGGGATTTTTTGTCAAGCCAACTCTCACAGCGCTCGCGGTCGGGCCGATTTCGCCGACGATCTTTACCGGGAGTACCAATAACACCGTTCAAATGTTTGCAGTCGGTACTTTCACCGGCGGCAGTAATTCGAGTACGCCGGTGACCTGGAGCATTTCGGGGACCGGCACGAACGGTCAGCCCATCGCGACAATCACCCCAGCTGGACTGGTTACAGCGCAAGATGTCGGCACGGGAACCGTAACGGCGTCGTCGAATGTGCTTCCGTCGATTACCGGGACCCAGCCGATCACCGTTTCAATCGCATGCACCACTGCGCCCATAATCAGTCCTACGAGCGGTACTGTGACCGCCAATGTACCGAGCATTTCTTTCACCGCTTCCTGCGGTGGGCAAGACATCACATCCGTCGCAACATGGTTTTCGAGCAACACGGCGATCGCCACGGTTTCTGCGGGTGTTGTGACCGCAGTGGGCGGCCAGGGCAACAACGGCACTTTCTTCATCACCGCTAGCTCCAATGGCCTGACCAGCAGCCAGGTTTCGATCACGGCTACCGGCTTCTGATAGGACAATTCTTAGATATGGCAGGTAGCCCGAGTCGAAGGGCGCCCCATTTCTCGGGTTTTCTGCGAGAAGTGGCGCTTTTGAGTTTCTATCCTTCCCCTTCTCGGCGTCTTTTCCTCGAACTCGACAGGTTCAAATAGATTTCCCAACGGTGCCTACGGCCACGCGTAACGTTGTGTCGCCCTGTGCACTCTATTATGATCGTGGGTTCCTTCACACGGATTTCCCATGTCTGACATACGCTGTATCGGCATTGCTACCGGAGGCGGGGACGCACCCGGCCTCAACGCTGTCATTCGCAGCTGCCACCCTCAAACACCAGTGGAAGGTCATCGGCATTCCTGATGGCTTTGATGGGCTGAGCTGGCCCGAGAGATCGTTTGAGCTCACTCTCGAGCGGGTCAGCGGGATTCTGCCGCGGCGGCACGATTCTGGGCACCACCAATCGCGGCAATCCCTTCCACTACAGGACTGAAGAAAACGGACTGGAAGTCGTGCGTGACATCTCCGACGAGATCATCGCCAACTCCAAGAAGCTGGGCATCGACGCCATCATTACGATTGGCGGGGATGGGTCGCAGAAAATCGGCCACGAGCTTTTTCAGAAAGGCGTGAAGATCGTGGGCGTGCCCAAGAAGATCGACATACGATTTGTCAGCCACGGAAATCACGTTCGGGTTCGACACCGCGCTCCCCACTGTGTCCGATGCCATCGACAAGATTCACACCACGGCGGCCTCGCACCACCGCGTTATGGTGGTCGAGGTGATGGGGCGCGATTGCGGGTGGATCGCGCTGTCTGGGGGCATCTCGGGCGGGGCGCACATTATTCTGATTCCCGAAATTCCGTTCACCATGAAGGGCGTGTGCGACTCTATCGCGGAGCGCGAGAGGCGCGGCAGCCGCTTCACGATCGTTGTGGTCGCCGAGGGCATCAAACTGCCGCCCGAGTTGAAACAGATCGCGCACGGTGGTCCGGTTGGAAACCTGGTCGGCGAAGCGATTTCCCTCATCTCCAACAAGGAGGTGCGGATCAGCGTGTTGGGGCACATACAGCGCGGTGGGTCGCCTTCTCCGTACGACCGGGTGCTGGCCACCCGTTTCGGCGTGGCCGCAGTCGACCTGATTGCCGAAGGAAAGTATGGAAAGATGGTCGCCCTGCGCGGGGATTCGGTGGTGGCGGTCGACGTGGCCGACGCGATCGGAAAGCTGAAGACCGTGCGCGCCGATGGAGAGTTGGTGCGGGCGGCTCGCGCCGTCGGAATCGGGTTCGGGGACTGAGCCCGAAACTGTGGATTGATAATTGTCGATTGCTGATGGAGAACCTTCAGCCAGATATTTCAACCCAGAATTAGTAATCATCAATCCGCAATTGCTTTCCTCTATCGTGATCTCAATCACATTCTGCTCGATCCCATCATGGGACCATGATCCGACGAGACGAATCGATGTCGGATCCTCTCTCTATCCCATTGCCAAAGTCGGTCGGCTGCACACCGCGGTGAGGAAGAGCTGCGCGCGGCGCGCTTTGCCATGCGCATGTCGCTGGCGGTCGGCGTCCTGATGCTCCTGGGCAAGACGACGGCCACTACATGACGGGTTCAGCTGCGATCCTGTCGGATTTTGCCGAATCGGTAGTGCATGTCATCGCAGTGGCGTTTGCGGCATTCAGTCTCCGGCTGAGCACAAAGCCGGCTGCTCCCACGTTCCTTTACGGCTACGAGCGCATCGCGTTTTTCTCCGCGGGATTCGAAGGCGCGATGATTGTCGTCGCAGCCATCTGGATTCTGCTCGAGGCGATCGAGAAGTGGCTCGCCGGTCTGCCGCTGGAGCATCTGGGCAAGGGCACGTTGCTTCTCCTCGTGGCCGGCCTGTTCAACGCGTGGCTGGGCTGGTACCTGCTGCGCGTGGGCAAGCGCAGCCACTCGCTCATTCTCGACGCCGATGGCAAGCACGTGCTCACCGACTGCTACACCAGCTTTGGTGTGGTCGCAGGCCTCTGGCTGGTGATGCTGACGGGGTGGAAGCCGTTTGATCCGCTGGTGGCGATCGCGGTCGCAGTCAACATTCTGTGGTCCGGCGGACGCATGGCGTGGCGGTCCGCGGTGGGGTTGCTGGACTACTCTGATCCCGAAGCCGGCAAACAGATCCGCGAGAAACTGGACTCGATCTGTAGCGAACTGGGCGTGCACTATTATCGCGTGCGCTATCGCACCATCGGATACCGCCAGATCATCGAGGTACACCTGCTGTTTCCGCACGCTACGGAAGTTGGAGAAGCGCACCGGCTGGCGACTGCGCTGGAAGAACGTCTACCTGCGGAACTTGGCACGCCCGCGGAAGTGATTACTCACCTGGAATCGCTCGAAGACCATGAACATGTGCACTCGATAGAGCACTACACCGGCCGGCCGGAATAATTAGTTTTTTGGGGACTGAGGCTCGTCCCGTGTGGCTCCCATGGAAGGCCTCAGCGCTTTGGTCACCTCGCCGGCGATGTCATCCTGCACCATCAGGATGTCGTGCAACGGCCGGTCGTAGGTTTCAGACCAGACAACGTATCCGCTGTCGGCGCGAATCAAGCGTGCGGCGACCCGCAGTTGGACGCCTGACTTGCGCACGCTCCCATCGAGTACGTAGGCGACCCCCAGTGCCTTGGCGATCTCGGCGACCGTGATTTGTTTGCCCTTGAAATAGAACGAGGAAGTGGGCGGCGGTACGCGAAGGCCCGGGATCTTGCTGAGTTTGTCAATCAGTTCCTCGGTCATGCCGTCGGCGAATTCTTCTTCTTTCATTCCTTCGGTCAGGTCGAGAAAAGGCAGCACCGCAATGGAATTCTGTGGTAGCGAAGAAGCGGCGGCCGTGTGAGTGCTGTTCGCGACCCTGCCGCGAAATTGCCAGGCAATCAGAACGACGAGCGCGAGGAGAAGCGCCGAACCTGCGGTCCAGGTGAAACCAGCTTTGCGGTGCGGGGCCGACTTCGGCGCGGCGGAAGCCTCCGGCGGTTGATCCATCCAAGGACTGATCGTAGCCACCATTCGATAGCCCAGTCGCGGTACGGTCGCAATGTAGGTGGGTTGCTTGGGGTCGTCGCCGAGCAGACGGCGGAGCGAGGTGACAGCCTGATACACCGAATCTTGTGTGACCGTCACATCCGGCCAGACCTGGCTCAGCAGATCATCGATGCTGACGACTTCGCCGCGGCGCTCGGCGAGGCATAGAAGCAAGCGCATCGTCCGCGTCTCGAGCCGAGCAGTCTGTCCGTTGCGTGAAATCTCCCCGGACGCCGGATTGACGCACCAGGTACCGATGCGAAGCCTTGTCTCGGTTGGATGGTTCATGCGGATCGGTGTTTCGTGTCTGCTTCCAAACAGAAAAGCAATCCTGCCGATTATAGCCACAGCAACGCGGCGCTATTTCAGAAGTATTCAGAATGTTTCAGACCAAGTTCAGGACTTCAAGCCGGTCATCTGCGTATCGTCGGTCTACTGCAAACAATTGCGGGTGAAAGCGAGGACACGGATGATGATGGAAGATTCTGCGGCCGGGCCGTCGGGGAAGAGCAACGCGCTGTTGGCAATCGCAGTAGGCGGAGGGATCGCGGGCGTTTTGGACCTAACCCAAGCCTGCATCCTGTTCGGATGGCGCGTTCCGTTCACCATCGCCGGCGGCTTGCTGGGGCCGGAGGCTCGCCACGGAGGCGCCGGCACCTATGTTCTTGGGGTTTTGCTTCATTTCTGTATCGCTTGCTCGGCGGCGGCCATTTACTACATGGCAAGCCGCAGGCTGCCTTTCCTGACGGAGCACCCACTGGTATGCGGCTTGTTCTTTGGCGCCGCGGTAGAAGAGGTCATGACGCTTGTCGTCTTGCCGCTCTCCGCGCTTCACGACCGCGGCCCGTACGAACTTCACGACCTGATTCTAGGGCTGCTGGTACACATGGTGGTGGTCGGACTGCCGATTTCCTTCAGCGTCAGGCGCTTCGCAAAATAGATTTTTGGGAGCCGCTCTTACTCTTTCATCACCGCGTCGATGGTGGAGTAGAGCTGGCTGTTGTCCTTGACTTCCACGTACGGCCGGCTTGGATTGCGGCTGCTGACGATATAAACGGTGGGCGTGTGGTCGAGTTTGATCGCCTTGCCCAGGTCGCGGTCCGCGTTGACTTGCGCGGCAAGTTTTCCGCCGGGATCGAGGACGAACGGCAAGTCCACCTTGTGCGCAGCGCCAAACTTTTCGCGCATACGCACGCAGGTTCTGGGGATTGATTTCCAACTGGTTCTCGAAAATGTAATCCCTAAATTCGTTGCCTAAAGCCTTCGAATGCGTATCGAAGTAACGCGCCATCACTGCCGCCTGATACGACCAGTTGTGCATGGGCAGCGGGAAGTCGTGACGCACCACCGGGATCTTATAGGTCTTCGAAGCCTGCTCGACCAGCGGAGCGGTCCGCCGGCACATGGGACACTGCAAGTCCTCGAAGACGACGATCGCGACCTGCGATCCCTTGGGCGGACGCAGGACGGAATCCAGCGTGTCCTGGGCTGCGGCACAAACCACGGCGCCCGCTAGGGCGATTAAAGTAACCAGCGAAACAACAACGAGTCGATTCCGGAATTTGTTTTTCATCGGTATTTGGGTGTTTTGTTCAACCTATCCTGTTGAACCTGGTCGCGCGAATCTGCCATAGGGTTAGACGCGGGAAACGCCTTCCAGGCTACCTGCGCCCCGAACTTTCCCACGGGCGAAAGTCTTACCTCTATGGTAACCGAGTCGGATTGCCCGCGTCTTGCTGAGCACTGGTGCGGGTGCATCAGGCGTAAACCTTCGTGTCGGGCCCTCGCGCCCGCAACGCGCTATAGTAGAAAGTTCCCGTCTCGTCTTGAATTTCAATCTTGAAAGCGCTGCGCTCATTTCGCGTTGGCTGGCTACTTGCCGCAGTCGCGCTGGCCGCCCTTCTCGTGCTTCCGGCATGTGGGCGCGGACGCCATCGGGTACTGGACGTGGCCTATGTCTCCGCTCCGCAAGCCGCGCTGCGCGATCAGGTGGCGGCCATCTTCAATCGCGTCGGCAACGTGAAAAATGGAGAGCGCGTCGAAGTGCTGGATCGCGAGAAGCGCTTCGCTCGCGTCCGCACCTCCACCGGAATCGAAGGCTGGATCGAGCAACGGTTCCTCGTCGATCAAAAGACTTTCGACGCTCTGCAGAAACTCACGCAAGACAACCAGAACGATGCTGTGCAGGCTCCCGGAGTCCTGCGGAATGAAACCAACCTGCACGTCTCTCCCGGCAGAGACACGGAACATCTGTATCAGTTGGCATCGGGCGCAAAGGTTGCGATTCTGAAGCGAGCCACGGCCGAAAAGCAGCCCGGCGCGGCGCCTTCGGCAAAACCGGCTGGGAGGCCCAACGCCAAGGCTCCAGCGGGACCCATTCTCGAAGACTGGTGGCTGGTTCGCGACGATCAAAGCCGCGTGGGCTGGGTGCTGGCGCGCATGGTGGACGTGGACGTCCCACTCGACATTGCGCAGTACGCCGAGGGCCAGCGCTTCGTCGCTTTCTTCGCCTTGAACCAGGTCCCCGACAACGACAAGGGAGTGCAGAAGCAGGTGCCGCAATATTTGGCGGTGCTGACCGAGCCCCACGACGGTCTGCCTTACGACTTTGACCAGGTTCGCGTCTTCACCTGGAACACGCGAAAGCATCGCTACGAAACCGCATATCGGGAGCACGGCCTCGACGGCATTCTGCCCGTGACCATTACAAAAGAGGAGTTCGATAAGGAAGGGATCCTGCCAGTTTTCATCCTGCGCGTGAAAGACGATGCGGGAAACGTCAGCGAGAAGAAGTACAAGCTGAATACCCCGATCGTCAGAAGAGTCCTGGCGCCCGGAGAAGTGGCCTCGAGACCGGCCAAGAAGAAGGTTCGTTAGTGGGCGGCACCGGCGGTTAACCCTTCCAAATATCATAGCTTCCGTTCCTTCTCAATACCGATTTCCGTATTGCGCTTCCGTGCTTCAAGACTAACCTATTGAAAACAAATTGTTTGTTATTGCCACTGTTTGGATCGCTACTTGCACAAGCAGTTGGGTTCCAGTGTGTTATCACTGTTTAGTTTTCCAGGATATTTGAGAAGAAGCCCGCGATAGACGGGTGGAGCAAGCAGTAGTTTCTTGAAGTCCCAGCTCTCACAACTCTTTAAGAGGTTTTGACAGGTTGCAATCCATCGGATCGCGCGATTGTTCCCAGGGAAACCGGCCAAAGCGCTTTGGATCCGATTCTGAGTTACGAAAATTTCGAAGGAGGCAGGAAATGCGTTTTGAACGTTTTCCTATAGTTCTAGCTGTGTTGTTGGCGCTGTCGTTGGCGACGGCTCCCATGTTCGGTCAATCGCTGACCACCGGCAACATCACCGGCACGGTGTTGGATCCCAGCCACGCCGTGGTGCCAAATGCGACCATCAGCCTGAAGAGCCTTGATACTGGCTCTGCCGCAACGACCACCACGAGTTCGACCGGCGCTTATAGCTTCAACCTCTTGAGGCCGGGACGCTATGAGATCAACGTGAAGCAGAGTGGTTTCGCGGAAATCATTCAAACCACGGAAGTCCAGGTGGGTAACACTTCGAAAGTCGATCTGAATCTCACGGTTTCGAAGACCTCGGAGACTGTCGAGGTAACTGGTACCGCTCCTCTGATCAATACGGAGACGAGCATCAATACCTCGTTTACGCAGGCGGAAGTAGCGCAGTTGCCGAGCGCCGGGGGGGACATCACCAACATCGCGGATACGACTCCTGGTGTGATCGTCAACTCCATGGGCGGGTACGGCAACTTTACGGTCAACGGCATGCCGGCCACGTCGAATCTCTTCACGGTCAACGGTGAGAACGATATGGACCCGTACTTTAATATCAACAACTCGGGTGCTACAAACCTCACCTTGGGTCAGAATGAGATTGCGGAAGCCACGGTCATTACCAATCCGTACGGAGGTCAGTACGGCCAGTTGGCTGGCGCGCAGGTGACCTATGTGACCAAGTCTGGAAGCAATGCCTTCCACGGCAACGCCCAGTACTGGTGGAACGGGCGCTACATGAATGCGAATGACTGGATGAATAACAATGCCGGCGCGCCGCGGCCTTTCTCGAACGCAAACCAGTGGGCAGCTTCGGTGGGCGGACCTATCATCAAGAACAAGACGTTTTTCTTCGTGGATTACGAGGGGATGCGTTTCATCCTACCGAACAGCCCGGGCCTCGATACTCCCACTCCCGCCTTCGCTGCCGCAGTGATGCAAAATATCAGCAACCCGGCGAGTCCTAACTATCAGCCAAACGAGATAACGACGTACCAGACGATGTTCAACTTGTGGGCAGGCGCCAAGGGCTCAAACCTTGCGGTGCCGACCACTCCTCAAGCTGGCGACTTTTGCAGCAGCTTTTGGCGTTTCCGG
Source organism: uncultured Acidobacteriaceae bacterium (assembly GCA_963710885.1). Lineage (GTDB taxonomy): Bacteria > Acidobacteriota > Terriglobia > Terriglobales > Acidobacteriaceae > Sulfotelmatobacter. The sequence continues at coordinate 105,889 of CAVQCF010000040.1, read as the reverse complement.
CCTGTTGTAACCGGGTTTACTGCGGGTACTACACCTTGTGATCAAACCTTCCGGGGTTCGACGTCCGCGCTGGGCAAGGAATACATCCTGGGTTTCAGGGTTGACCAGAAGTTGACCAGCAAGGATAACATGTTCTTCCGCTATAAGCTCGACCACGGTACACAGCCGACGACCCTGGATCCCATCAACTCCAATTTCGATGCGCTCTCGCCTCAGCCAGCCTGGGACGCGCAGGCGCAGGAAACTCACATTTTTGGTTCGAACGCAACTAACTCTTTCACCGCGACGGTAAGCCACTACGTAGCCCAGTTCGCGCAGAACCCTGCTCTGTCGCAAGCACTTTCCCGACCTGCGATCGTCACCTCGGGCGGATCGGTGAACTTCAGCAGCTTCAACGCAGCGTACGCGTTCCCGCAAGGCCGGAACGTCACCCAGTACCAGTTCATTGACGACTTCTCCTGGACCCACGGGGTGCACACGCTGAAGTTCGGCGCTAACTTCCGCCGTTACGACATCAGCGACCACAACTTCTTCTTCAACACTCCTGCAACGTATTTTGGGTACAACAATAACGGCCTGCAGGAGCTGGCCAATGGACGCGCTTACCAGTTCCGCCAGTCGCTGAACGAATCGAGCAACGTGCCGATCGCCCTCTGGGGCCTCGGCGCGTATGCGGAAGACGACTGGAAAGTCTCCCGCAATCTGAAGCTGACGCTGGCGCTGCGCGTGGAGCACAGCTCCAACCCGGTGTGCAACACGAATTGCTTTGCGAACTTCAAGGGACCATGGTCGGAGTCTGGCTTCCGTGCAGTCTGCGGCCGCCGGAAACGATCCAGGGGACACGATCTATAGCGCCGACATTGCTTACAACCAACGCAATGCTTTCCAAGGTATCGACACGCTCAGCTGGTCCCCACGCTTGGGCTTTAGCTGGGACGCACTCGGTACCGGCAAGACCGTGATCAGCGGCGGATTCGGACTTTTCTACGACACGACCGCAGCTGGATTGGTGGATGACCTGCTGGGCAACCCCCCCGCGGCGGTTGCTCTCCGCGTACGGGGCACGGCAGGAGTTGGCGTGCTGCCGTTCGACAACACCGCCCTCGGCGCCCCCGCGACCTTTGCGGCTTCCGCGGCGGCCTTCAATATTACCGAAAGCTACAATACGATCAGCTCCAACTTGGCGGCGTTGGGCACTGCGTTCAACCCTCCCGGGGTCACCGCGCTGGTGGGGACGATGCATACGCCGCAGTGGCAGGAATGGAACCTGTCGGTGCAACAGCAGTTGGACCGCACCTCGGTGTTGATCGTCAGCTATGTTGGGAACCACGGTGTTAAGATTCCGTACACCAATGCTTGGGCAAACGCTTATGATCCTTATCAGATCTACCCCAGCAACGTGGTTCCGTTTACTCCTTACGAGAACAATTACGGGAACGTGACTCAGGTTCAGAGTGGCGCGATCTCCAATAACAACGGCTTGACCTTCAGCTACCGGAAACAGTTCTCGCACTGGGTTTCGGCTCACGCCAACTACACCTGGGCGCACAATATGGATGAAGTCTCCAACGGCGGCATTTTCACTTATGGAGACTCACTCTTGGGACAGATCAACCCCACCAGTCTCCGCGCCGCGAACTACGGCAACTCGGACTATGACGTTCGGCACAGCTTCAACGCCGATTTCGTCGTGAATCCGGAGTTCCACGTGGGTGGCGCGATGAAGTGGATTGCAAACGGCTGGCAGTTCTCGGGCAAGTGGTTCTGGCGCTCCGGGCTTCCGTTCTCAGTTGTGGACAACAACTGGAACGGAGCGGTTCAGAACGGCGGATCAACCATTCTGGCTCAGCCACTGATTGGTGGCACGGCGCCTGGCTTGGGCAGCTGCAACGGCAAAAATGCCACCTCAAGCCCTGGGAACTCCTCGACGCCCGCTTGTCTGGACCCAACCGTGTTCATTCAGAGCGGATCGGCGTCGTTCAACGGGTTTAACGCGTGGTCGGCGCAGCGCCGCAACCAGTACCACGGAACCCATTTCTTCGACATGGATCTGAACCTCTTCAAGAACTTTAAGTTCACTGAGAGGCTCAATTTTGCCGTCGGAATTCAGGCGTTCAACGCGTTCAACCACCCGAACTTTGGCAATCCGGACGGCGGCTTCGGAGACCCGGGCTTTGGACAAATCTCGACCATGACCGGAGTACCCACAAGTCCATACGGCAACTTCCTGGGCTTCGATTCGTCTCCTCGTGTGGTCCAACTCTCAGGCAAAATAGTTTTCTAACCTATGCCCGAGAACAGATGAAGCTGAACAAGGCCGGCCGAAAGGTCGGCCTTGTTTCTTTTTCGGATACAAACTCGGCAATATGAATTTCGCGCATCAGCGTCATCGAGAGTCAACATCTTCAGCATCTGACCGATTGGAGGCGGACTTTATGGCTCGAATTAGTTCAATAATTTTTGTTGTGCTGTTTGCAATATCTTCAGCTTTCGCGCAGGCTGCTGCGCAAGCTTCTCCACAGGCAGCAATTCCAAATGCCATCGGGCACGGAGCGTTTCCTGTAAAGGTGACGAAAACTCTGGACTCCAGCAAATTGAAGGATGGCGACGCGGTTGAACTGGAAACGTCAGGGGGCTTCAAACTGCCCGACGGAACTTTGGTTCTCAAAGGCTCGAAGTTGTATGGCCACGTTGTGACGACGAAAGCGCGATCCAAAGGGGATCCCGAGTCTCAGCTCGCGATTGCCTTCGACAAGCTGAGCGTTGCCAACGGCAAACAGCTTTCCGTCAGAGGCGTTGTGCAGGCCGTATTTCCTCCCGCGGACGAAGTGGATCCTGGCATCCCCGGTTCGTCCGCTCATCAGGGAGGCAATGGAGCCGGTTTAACGGCTGGCTCTGTCCCACCTCCGGAGTACAAGCCAACCACCGACATCAAGATCGGGACTAACACCGAATCGACGCAGTCTCAAACGGCAGCAGATCCGAAGTCGGTGGGCGTGCACGGATTTGATAATCTGCGGCTGAATGATGGAGTACTGACATCGAATGGCAAGAACGTGAAGCTTGGTAGCGGCGTTCGGATCATCGTCCACGTAGACATCCTGGGATAGGCTGCCTGTCGGGCTCCTGATTCGTCGTTACGAAAATAGAATGGCGCAGCCTGTGCCGCGCAATTCTGTTTTTCTGGGCAGACTATTTCCTCCGGGAACCCATTTCCCATCTGATCAGATATTGGCCGCTAGTGGCCATGAAGAATCGCAATGGCGAGCCGCCACGCTGGCGCCACAGAAGTATAATTTCGAGTATCTGCGTGATCAAAAACCGACATTTTCGGCATCTGACTTATTGGAGGCGGATTCTATGGCTCGGATTAGCTCAATAGTTTTGGTCGTACTGTTCGCGGTGTCTTTGTGTCTCGCGCAGGCCGCTCCTCAAAGCTCTTCCCAGGCGACAACCACCGGTGCCATCGGGCATGGATCATTTCCGGTGAAAGTCACAAAAACATTGGACTCGAGCAAACTGAAGGAGGGCGACACAGTTGAACTGGAGACGTCTGGCGGCTTCAAACTTCCTGACGGCACGCTTGTTCCGAAAAGCTCGAAGATCTTCGGACATGTGACGGCAGCGAAAGCCCGCTCCAAGGGAGATTCGCAGTCTCAACTGGTTATTTCCTTCGACAAGTTGACTGCTGCCAACGGTAAGCAGCTTGCTGTCAAAGGCACGGTGCAGGCGGTATTTCCTCCCGCGGACGAACCAGACCCGGGTGTTCCGGGGTCTTCCTCGCATCAAGGCGGGCCAGGCACTGTGCCGGCACCCGACTACAAACCCACAACAGATATCAAGACCGGAATCGCTACCGAGACGACCTCACGTGTCCCCCCGGCATCGGATCCGAAATCGACTGGCGTGCACGGATTCGATAATATGCAATTAGAAGATGGAGTGTTGAGTTCGACAGGAAAGAACGTGAAGTTGGGCAGCGGAGTGCAATTGATCGTGCGCGTCGATATCCTGCAATAGGCTACGTTCGACTCAGGTATCGCAAGAATCAACGGCGCGGCTTTTCGCCGCGCCATTTTGCTTTTCAGAAAAGGCCTACTTCGCCGCCGACTCCACTTCGCCGATTCCTACTTCCCGAAGATCACCGTGCTCGAGAAGTGAGAACTTGCGGCCATGTAAAACAGCAGCGGCACCGAAAGGAAGAAGTTTGTCCGCGACGCCAGGAACGCCTGGCGCGCCATGATGGCCGCGTTGGCAGGAGGCGTGCCGGCCAGCGTTCCGCGGATGATCTTCTTATTGTTGGGCCAGATGATGCCCCAGACGTTGAACAGCATCACGATTCCCATGCCGCCGCCCACGCCGATCGCGAGCACGTGATTGTCGTCCCCGCCGACCGGCGTGTAGTTCACGAAGATCCATCCCGCGGCGTAGACCAGGATTGCGGTAATCGACTCCAAGCACATATCCGCTGGGCGTCATCTTCTTGATGATCACGAACAGGATCGCCCAGACCCCGATCCAGAGCAGAAAGAAAAAGGCCGAACGTGCTGCCCTGCCCAACCCCCTGGCGCTGGGCGTCGGGTGCGACCAGAAACTGGCCCCAGTACCAGAGGCCGAAGAAGACCGTGGCCAGCGCGCTCCAGCGAAACCAGTTCAGAGCGGGCAGGGTCAGATACTGGAAAATCTTCGGCTTGCATGCCGGCGTCCACCTGCTTCATGAACGGGACGTTGATCAGGTTGAAAAAATAGAGCAGTCCAACCCAGGTGATGCCGGCGATGATGTGGAACCAGCGCAGAATGAGCTGGGTAGCTTCCTTGCCGGTGATCGTGGGCATGACCAGAGATGCTGCCACTGCGACGAAATGGTGCATTAGGATTTCCTCCGCCTACTTGTTTGCCTAAATCTGGAAGCGGTTATGGGGCCCCGAATGTCCTGGACGGCGGGCATTCGGCGAAAGGGACATCCAGGCTGCAAACGAAAAATAAACTCACGAGCCGCGAATCGTGTCCGCGGCGCCGTCGAGTCGAGGAAAGTCTCCACTTTGCCGCGGGCTCTGTCAACCGCACGTCGCGTGCCAGCCAAGTTCCAGTTGAAAAGCGGCGCAGATCGCCGTATGGTACTCACATCTGCCCGCGGGAGGCGCGATCCTGCGGAACGGGAGCGCGCGCCGGTGGGGTTGTCCCCCCTTGTTCCTGCGGCAGCGGGAAGGCTCCCGGGAACATGCTGTTGGGTTGAGCCGGTTCATGGGCGCCTGTGGGCTGGTACTTGCAAGTTGGCAGTCTACAAATCTTCGCAGTTTGCACACCAAGGAGATCGGCTATGGACAGCAATAAGCCGGCGCAGAACATTCAGGATTCCTTCCTCAACACGGCCCGCAAGGAGAGACTCAGCATTACGATTTACCTGCTGAGTGGAGTGAAGTTAACGGGCCGCATCCGCTCTTTCGACAAGTACTCCGTGGTGCTGGAGGCGAACGGTCAGGAGCAGCTCATCTTCAAGCACGCCATCTCCACCGTCGTGATGGGGCGGGTGGCGGCGACGCACGTCGCCCACGTGGCGCATCCGGAGAAGAGCGGTGTCCGGCAACCGCGGCAACGCCCGTGCGCTGCGGCGAGCGCTTCGGGCACCGAAGGATAAGGCGTTTTCGGTTTGGGAAGTTCTCATACCAAGAAATCCCGCGGCACGGCGCGTGCCGGCAGGCGTGTGCCTCTCGGCACCGCGGTCGTGCGCCGGGAGCCGGAGCGCGAGCGCGCGTTTCTGGTGGGCGTGGAAGTGCGCACTCGCGGACGCACCGGTGCCAAGGGAACGGTCACCGCGCAGGCTCGCGCTGCGCGCGAAGCTGCCGCGATGCCGACCGGCGAACGGCGGAATCCGCCGCAAAGTCCAACGGCAAGCCCAGCATTCCTGAGTTCGATGCCGACGAGTCGCTCGCGGAGCTGCGCACGCTGGCCGAGAGTGCCGGCGCAGAAGTAGTCGGCGAGATTCTGCAGCGGCGCGACCGGCCCGATCCGGCAACCTTGATCGGCGCGGGCAAGCTCGAAGAAATCGCGGGCGCGGCCGCTTCGGCCAATGCCGACGTTCTTCTTTTCGATCACGATCTCAGCCCCTCGCAGCAGCGCAATATTGAAAAAATCATCCAGCGGCGGGTGATCGACCGCACCCAGCTCATTCTCGACATTTTTGCGCGGCACGCGCGCACCCGGGAAGGCCAGTTGCAGGTGGAACTGGCGCAGTTGCAATACATGCTGCCGCGGCTGGCTGGGCATGGCATTGAGATGTCGCAACTCGGCGGCGGCATCGGCACGCGCGGTCCCGGTGAAACCAAGCTGGAAACCGACCGGCGGAAGATTGCGCGCCGCGTGCGCAACGTAGAACAGCAGATTGAAAACGTGCGCCGCATTCGCACCCAGCAGCGCCAGCGGCGCGAGTCCGCGCCGGTCGCGACCGTCGCGCTGGTGGGATACACGAACGCCGGCAAATCGACGCTGTTCAACGCGCTGACCCAGGCCAAGGTGCTGGAATCGCCGCGCATGTTTGCCACCCTAGATCCGACGATTCGCGGCGTGGACGCTGCCGTCGAAGCGCAAAGTTCTGCTGTCCGACACCGTGGGATTCATTCGCAACCTGCCGCACACGCTGGTCTCGGCCTTCCGCGCGACGCTGGAAGAAGTGCAGCGGGCATCGCTGATCCTGCAGGTATCCGATGCCAGCAGCCGGCTCTCGGCCGAGCAGGACGCGCAAGTGGAAATTGTGTTGAAAGAGCTCGAAGCGGAGAAGAAGCCGCGCCTGCGCGTGATGAACAAGATCGATCTGCTGGATGACGAAGTCGCGCAATCGCTGCTGGCCGACGCCCTGCGCGAAGATTCGAAAACGGTCTACGTTTCCGCGACGGAAGGCACTGGCCTAGACAAGCTGCTGGAGCGCATCGACGCGATGATCGAGGAAGACCCCGTCAGCCGCGTGCATCTGCGCGTCCCGCAGAAAGAAGGGAAGACGCTGGCCATGCTGGAAGCCAAGGCGCGCATTTTTTCGCGGAAGTATAAAGATGGCGCGGTGGAGTTGGAAGTCGAGGCGCCGGCCTCGGTGGTGCGAAGAGTGCGAGATTGGATTCTCGCGTAGCTTAAGAATCGGCCGGGTGCCCCATTTCTCGCGCATCCTTTGCGCGAGAAGTGGGACTAGTGTCAGGGGACATCTTCTTGAAATGTAGCTTTCGCAAGATCCCCACTTCTCGCCAAGAACGCGAGAAATGGGGGGCACCCGGCATCTTGGTGATCCGCGATCAGGAAGGACGTAACGTGCTGTTTCGCAAGCGAACCACAGTGCGGAGAGAACGTAGCCTTGCAAAATGCGATTCTCGACGCTTTTTTCGATCAGATTTACGCAGGGCTCCTCAGGGCAGGAGTCGCGGAATCGTAGCCGATAGCGGTTCGCCTTCTGATCTTGACCAGCAGGAAAATCGTTCCGCGCCGGACGTGAATCGGTTTCCTGGAAATCCGATGCGGATGGTTCGGTGGATGCGGTACTTTCCTGTACCGACTCGCCGTCTTCTTGTTGTTCCCGCAAATCTCGTGCACTCCCGGCTAACGACCATCGGCCAGCCACGAAATTTAAATGGGCCGGCAACCAAGAAGCGGTGACATTCCTTGGCTATCGGCCCATTCGATCCTGAATTGGATCGGAGGTGATAGTTCAATGCTAATCCTCTTTTCGGCGAAGTCAAGCGCTATGTGCAGAAATCTGCGACCATGCCTCGCCGGATGCATCCTCAGGCTAAGCCAGTTTAACTAGCTTGTTTCCAATGGATATGCTAAGGGCCCTGAAGATGCCTCTATCGACTTTCGAGACTGACTTTCCCGAAGTGCGCTTGCGAACTAAAACGATCTTCTTCGCGTTGACACAAACTCCTTGGGACGTTAGACTTAACAGTTTTCATAGCCCTCATTTTTCCGGTCTACATCAGCAGTCTTCTAGCAACACATGGATGAGACGCTTCGACAACTAGGGGAATTACTGCTCGGATCAGTGCCGACGGTGATTCTGCTGGCGCTGCTCTACGCGCTCTATACCGCGATTGTGCACAAGCCGTTGCAGCGCGTGCTCGCCGAGCGGCGCAGCAAGACGGAAGGCGCGGTCGAGAAGTCGCGAGCCGACATTGCCGCCGCCGAAGCGCGTACGGCGGAGTACGAGCAGAAATTGCGCGAGGCCCGGGCCGCAGTTTTCCGCGCCCAGGAAGCGAAGCGGCAGGCTGTGCTGCAGGCCCGAACGGCCGCACTGAACGAGGCGCGCAGCAAGGCTCAGGCGCAGGTGCAGGCTGCGAAGAAAGATATCGAGAGCGATCGCGCCGCGGCGGAGGCGGCATTGCCTGCAGACGCTGCAGCACTGGCGCAGGAGATCGTCAAGCGCGTGCTGCAGCCGGCGGGAGCGGGACGATGATGCGGTTACCGAAGATGACATCGACTAAGAGAATCTGCCGGGCAGCTCTGCTTGCGCTGTTCGTCGCGAGCTGCGTCAGCGCTGTGTCCCTCAGCGCGCAGGATCAACCCATTCCGCCCGCCCCGAAACCGCCCGTTTCCTCTGAGCAGAAACAGGACAGCGGCGCTTCCGCTCAGCGTGGTCAAGGCCCTGGCCGTCAGTTGGTGCACGAGAGCAAGGAAGCCGCCGGAGAAGAAAAAGACGAGTTTGCGGAGTTCAAGCAATCCGCCTCGGTGCGAGCGGATCACGAAGCTGACCGGATTGAGTCTGCAGCAGTCCTACTGGCTGAGCATGGTGCTGAACTTTGTGGTGATCGCGGCCGCCATCGTCTGGGCTGCGCGCAAATATTTGCCGGGAATGTTCCGCGACCGCAGTGCCGCCATCCAGAAGGCCATGCAGGAAGCGCAGAAGGCCAGCGAAGAAGCCCGCCGCAGGCTGGCCGACATTGAGTCGCGCCTGATGAAGCTGGACGGCGAAATTGGCATGATGCGCGATACCGCCGAAAAAGAAGGCGCGGCCGAGGAAGCCCGCATCCAGGCTGCGGCCGAAGAAGACGCGCGCAAGATTGTCGCTTCGGCGGAGCAGGAAATTGCGGCCGCGGCCAAAGCCGCGCGCCGTCAACTGACCGCCTACGCCGCCGATCTCGCGGTGGGATTGGCGCGAAAACAGATTCACGTCGATGCCGCTACCGATCAGGCCTTGGTGCGCAATTTTGCCGGACAGTTAGGCGCCTCCGCCGATCGATTCCGGAAAGGACAGGAACTAGACCGTGGCTTCCGTCGCCAGCACTTATGCCCGCGCTTTCGCTGATGTCGTCTTCGAGCGCGCATCTCGACGCGAATCGAGCGGTGGGTGGATTGCGCCGGATCGCAGGCCTGCTGGACGAAAGTCGAAGACTTGCGGCGAGTGTGGGAGAATCCCGCGGTGCCCGCGGATCAGAAGCGCAAACTGCTGGATGCGATTGTGCACCGCGAGGGCATTGAGCACCACGTGCGCAATCTGATCGCGGTGCTGATCGATCACCGGCGGGTGCAGTTCCTGGCCCGAATCGTCGAGCAACTCAAGAAAGAACTCGACGCCCGCATGGGATTCGCCGAAGCCCAAGTCACCAGCGCCCGCGAACTGGGCGACGACGAGAAGCGCGCGCTCGAAGCGCAGATCGAAAAAGTAACGGGCAAAAAAGTCCACGCCCAGTTCGGACTCGATGCGACGTTGCTGGGCGGCGCCGTGGTCCGAGTAGGCAGCACGATCTACGACGGCTCGGTGAAGGGCCAGTTGGAAAAGATTAAGAGAAGCTATTAGCTCTTAGCCTTGAGCTCTCAGCTTGAACCCAACCGGGTTGAGCTTGGTGGCAAGGCAGAGCAGGTTGAAGAACAGCCGTAGCGTAGACTCGGCGGGAAAGCTAAGAGCTAACAGCTAAAGGCTAAGAGCTGATTTTATGGCACAAATCAAAGCAGACGAAATCACGAAACTGATCCGCGAGCAGATCGAGAACTACGAAACCAAGATCTCCGTGGACGAGACTGGCACCGTCATCACGCTGGGCGACGGCATCGCGCGCGTCTATGGACTCGACAAAGTCATGGCCGGCGAACTGCTCTCGTTCCCGCACGGCGTGGCCGGCATCGCCATGAACCTGGAAGAAGATCAGGTCGGCGTGGTGCTGCTCGGCGAATACACCGAGATCAAAGAAGGCGACGAAGTCAAGCGCACCGGACGCATCATGAGCGTGCCCGTGGGCGACGCCATGATCGGCCGCGTGGTCAACTCGCTCGGCGAGCCCATCGACGACAAGGGCCCCATCGCCAGCGATCAAGTTCATCGCGCTCGAGCGCATTGCTCCCGGCGTCATCGACCGGCAACCCGTGCGCGAGCCCATGGCGACCGGACTGAAGGCCATCGACAGCATGATTCCCGTCGGCCGCGGCCAGCGCGAATTGATCATCGGCGACCGCCAGACCGGCAAAACCGCCGTCGCGCTCGACACCATCATCAACAGCAAGGGCAACGACCTGATCTGCATCTACAACGCGATCGGGCAGAAGCGTTCGTCGATCGCGCAGGTCGTGAAGATTCTCGAAGATGCCGGAGCGATGGAGTACACCATCGTCGTGGCCGCGTCGGCGTCAGAACCCGCGCCCATGCAGTACATCTCGCCGTACGCGGCAACCGCGATGGGCGAATATTTCCGCGACAGCAAGCGCCATGCGCTGGTCATCTACGACGATCTTTCGAAGCACGCGGCGTCGTATCGCGAGATCTCGCTGCTGCTGCGCCGTCCGCCGGGACGCGAGGCTTATCCCGGAGACGTTTTCTATCTTCACTCGCGGCTGCTGGAGCGCTCGGCCAAACTGAGCGACAAGAATGGCGGCGGATCGTTGACCGCGCTCCCGATCATTGAAACCCAGGCGGGCGACGTTTCCGCCTACATTCCGACCAACGTGATTTCGATTACCGACGGCCAGATTTATCTCGAAACCGATTTGTTCAACCAGGGCGTGCGCCCCGCGGTGAACGTAGGTCTGTCGGTGAGCCGCGTGGGCGGCAGCGCGCAGATCAAAGCCATGCGGCAGGTCGCCGGCACGTTGAAGCTGGAACTGGCGCAGTATCGCGAACTGGCAGCATTTGCGGCCTTCGGCAGCGATCTCGACAAGGCCACGCAGGCGCAGTTGAATCGCGGACAACGGCTGGTCGAACTGCTGAAGCAGAATCAGTTTTCGCCGCTGCCGTTCTCCAAGCAGATTCTGATCATCATGGCCGGCACCGGCGGATTCCTCGACGACCTGCCGGTAGCGCAGGTTCGCGAGTTCGAGGCCGAGCTTTACAAGTACGTAGATTCGACCAATCCCGGCCTGCTGCGCACGATCATGGAGAAGAAGATTCTCGACGACACGCTGAAGGCCCAGTTGCAGAACGTGATCAAAGAAGCGAAGCAGCAGTTCGTGGCGTCGCGGGAAGCGGTAGCGAAGTGAGCTTTTAGCTTCATAGCCTTTAGCTTTTAGCGTGAGGCGGTGCAGGGTTGGAGCTAGCGGCTAAGAGCTAATAGCTAACAGCTGGTTTTCATGGCAAACATTCTCGATATCCGGCGCCGTATTCGCAGCGTGATCAACACGCGGCAGATCACCAAGGCCATGAAAGTGGTCTCGGCGGCGAAATTGCGCCGGGCGCAGGAACGGGCCCTGGCAGCGCGTCCATACGCGCAGATGCTGACGAATGTGCTGAAGTCGCTGGTGGCGCGAGCCGAGATTTACGATCCCGAGACCGGCGAGCCGAAACATCCTCTGCTGGCGCACCGGGAAGAAAAAAACATCCTGCTGATCGTTGTGACCGGCGACAAAGGCCTGGCGGGCGCGTTCAACGCGAACATCACGAAAGCCGCCACGCGGTTTCTCGAATCCAAGGCCGGGCAAGAACGTCGACATTGAAGCGGTCGGCCGCAAGGGGCGCGACTTCCTGCGCCGGCGCTATCCCGCCGCCAAAGTGCAGACGCAGAGTCTGGCGGATCTTGTCGGAATCGATCGAGGCCGAACCGGAAGAGGCCGAACGCGCTGGAGCGATCCAAATCACCGGCGAGCACGTCGGCGTTCTCGGCAAAGTGGAATTCGCGCAGGCTTCGGCGCTGGCCGAGAGCGTGATCGCGCGCTACAAGCGCGAAGAAATCGACGCGGTCTATGTTGTCTTCAACGAATTCAAATCGGTGATCGCGCAGCGGCTGATCGTGGAGCAGGTTCTTCCCATCGAGCAGATCGGCGAGCAGACCGTGCGCCTGGTCGAGGAGATGACGGAAGAAGAAAAGAAGAAGGCCAAAGAAGCGGCGATCAAGGCGGGCGTGGGCATGCGCGGTCCTGATCGGCAGGTCGAAGAAGTCGCTTCGCAGTTCGGCACCGCGCAAGTGGACTACATTTACGAGCAGCCGCCGGAAGAATTATTCCGCGCGCTGTTGCCGAAGTATGTGAGCATCCAGATTTTCCGCGCGCTGCTGGAATCGGTGGCCGCCGAGCACGCCGCGCGCATGACCGCCATGGATTCGGCCACCAACAACGCCACCGACATGATCGATTCGCTGACGCTGGTCATGAACCGCGCGCGCCAGGCGAAGATCACGAAAGAGATTATCGAAATCGTCAGCGGCGCGGCGGCAATGTGAGAAGAAGCTTTGAGCTCTCAGCCTTTAGCTCTTAGCTTTTCAAGGAGACTAACGCAGGCGTTGCTTTGACGAGTATGCGGGAAGAAGTGAAAGACCCCGCGTGAAGCGTGCGAGCCGAGATTGAGCTAAGAGCTCAATAGCTAAAAGCTGAGGTTTTATGCCTGAAAACGTAGGACATGTCATTCAAATCGCGGGCCCGGCAGTGGACGTGCAGTTTCCCGAGGGGAAGCTGCCGCCGATCTATGAGGCCGTGAAAGTCGTGAGCGACGGCTTCACTGTGCCCAGCCCGATCAACGTGATTCTCGAGGTGCAGCAGCATCTGGGCGAAGGCCGCGTGCGCTGCATCGCCATGCAGCCCACCGACGGCATGGTGCGCGGCATGAAGGCCATTGACCAGGGCGGACCGATCTCCGTTCCCGTAGGCCGCGGAACGCTGGGGCGCGTGATGAACGTGATCGGCGAGCCCGTCGATCAACTCGGCCCCATCGAGTACAAAGAGCGAATGCCGATTCACCGTCTCGCTCCGGCGTTCGACGAGCAGGCGACGAGCGCGGAAATGTTCGAGACCGGCGTGAAGGTCGTCGACCTCATCCAGCCGTTCCTGAAGGGCGGCAAGATCGGATTGTTCGGCGGCGCCGGCGTGGGCAAGACCGTCGTCATCATGGAGTTGATCAACAACGTCGCCAAGAATCACGGCGGATTTTCCGTGTTTGCCGGCGTCGGCGAGCGCACTCGCGAAGGCAACGACTTGTGGCTGGAAATGTCGGAGTCGGGCGTGATCAAGCCCGGCAAGCCGGCGGAGTCGAAGGCCGCGCTGATTTATGGCCAGATGACGGAGCCTCCAGGGGCGCGTCTGCGCGTGGCGCTGACCGGGCTGACGGTCGCGGAATATTTCCGCGACGCCGAAGGCGCCGACACGCTGCTCTTCATCGACAACATTTTCCGTTTCACGCAGGCCGGTTCGGAAGTTTCCGCGCTGCTGGGCCGCATGCCCAGCGCCGTAGGCTACCAGCCCAACCTGGCAACGGAAATGGGCGAACTGCAGGAGCGCATCACGTCGACCAAGAAAGGTTCCGTCACGTCGGTGCAGGCGATTTACGTGCCTGCCGACGACTTGACCGATCCCGCGCCGGCGACCACATTCGCTCACCTCGACGCGACCACGGTGCTTTCGCGCGCGTTGACCGAAATCGGAATTTATCCCGCGGTCGATCCTCTGGCTTCGACCTCGCGCATTCTCGATCCGCGCATCGTCGGCCAGGAGCATTACGACGTGGCGCAGATCGGTGAAGAAGACTCTGCAGACTTACAAAGATCTGCAGGACATCATCGCGATTCTCGGCATCGACGAGTTGACCGAAGATCAGAAAGCTGACTGTCGCCCGGGCCCGCAAGATTCAACGCTTCCTGTCGCAGCCGTTCCACGTGGCCGAGCAGTTCACCGGCGCGCGCGGGACGTTACGTCAAGATCGCCGACACGGTAAAGGGCTTCAAAGCGATCGTGGAAGGCAAGTACGACGACATCCCCGAGCAGGCGTTCTACATGAAGGGCCCGATCGAGGAAGTGCTGGAAGCGGCAGAGAAGATGAAGGCGGCAGCGTAAGAACAGTCGTTCAGTGGCTAGTCGATGAGTGGTTAGACCAATCGACTGATTCACGAATCAGAACTAGCCACTGACCACTAGCCACTGACAACGGATGGCCGATACTTTCAAACTCGAGATCGTCACGCCGGAAAAGAAAGTCGTCGACACGGCGGCCGAGGAAGTTCAGATTCCCGGAAAGAACGGATATCTGGGTGTCCTGCCGGGCCACGCGCCCCTGATCACCGAACTGGCGGTCGGCGAGATTACGTTTCCGGCGAGAATTCCGTAGAACAGCGGCTGGCGGTGCCTGGGGATTCGCGGAAGTTCTGCCCGACAAAGTTACGATTCTGGCCGAGACCGCCGAGCGTCCGTCAGAAATCGATGTCGAACGCGCCCGCAAAGCCAAAGAGCGCGCCGAGCAACGGCTGGCCAGCGGCGATACAGCTGTCGACGTCGAACGCGCTCTCGACGCTCTGCACCGCGCCGAGACCCGGCTCGAAGTTGCGGCGAAAAAATAGCCGCAAAAATCTGGCAATCGCCCCACACTCGGCTTATACAATTGTGCCGTTTACTCCCAGGAGGAAACGGCACCATGAAACTTCAATCGCTTTTTCTCGCTTCATTCCTCTTCTTTTCCATTCTGGCGACCGCGCAGCAAGCCAAGCCCGCGCCGGTCCCGCCCCCGCAACCGCCGCCGCGCCTGATTACTCCCGAAGTGCATTCCGACAACAGCGTGACCTTTCGCTTCCGCGCTCCCAACGCGCAGGAAGTAAAACTCGCACGCGAAGGCACCGAGCCGATCGCCATGCAGAAAGACGACCAGGGCGTCTGGACCGTCAACACTCCGCCGCTGTCTCCTGACTATTACGGATACTCCATCATTGTCGACGGCGTCCGCTCGCTCGATCCCAACAATCACGGACTTGTGCCGAACCTGCTCTCCCCGGGGAATTTCGTCCATGTGCCCGGCCCGCCGTCGCTTGCCGTGGGAACTGAACGACGTGCCGCACGGAGAGATTCATCATCACTTCTACAGGTCCGCGTCGCCGAATGATCAGCCGCGACTTCTACGTCTACACGCCGCCCGGGCTATGATCCGAACGGAAAAACGACATACCCTGTTCTCTATCTGCTGCATGGCTACAGCGACGACGCCAGCGGATGGACCGCAGTCGGCCGCGCCAACATCATCTTCGACAACCTCATCGCGCAGGGCAAAGCCAAGCCCATGATTGTTGTTATGCCGCTCGGCTACGGCACGATGGAAATCATCACCTTGGGCTGGGGAGCGTGGAGCCACACGGATGTGCGCGACAAGAATTTCTCGAACTTCCGTCAGGCGTTGCTTACCGAGGTCATGCCGAAAGTCGAGAGCGAATACCGGGTCACGAAAGATCGCAACTCGCGCGCGATAGCCGGGCTCTCGATGGGCGGCTCAGAATCGCTGTTAACCGGCCTGAATAATCTCGACAAATTTGCCTGGGTCGGCGCCTTCAGCGCGGGAGGACTGCCGGATCCGTTTGAGAAGGATTTTCCCGCGCTTGACGCCAAGGCAAATCAGCAATTGAAGCTATTGTGGATCGCTTGTGGCACGGAAGACCGTCTGATCACGCCCAATCGCAACCTGCGGGAATGGCTGAAGGCGAAAGGCGTAGAGCACATCGACATCGAAACTCCCGGCATGCATACCTGGATGGTCTGGCGCCGGAATCTGGCAGAGTTTTCGGGACTGCTGTTCCGTTGAGAGCGGCGCAGATCTACCGCACGTCGACGTGCTCGTGGTTCTCCGCCGGCACATAATTCACCGCGGCTGTGCGCTCGAGCTTGTCCCACGCGAACTTACGGCCTTCCAGCGCGCGCTTTAAGGTCTTGAAGAGGACGATGGAAAATAGCTGACGATACGCGAAGCGTTGCAGCCAGACCTGGGTCAGCAGCCAGACATCTTCCCTATCGTCGGGTCGCCGGCGTTCCAGCGCGAACGCAATCGCAGACGCGATAAAGTCGATGACCAGGAAGGCAAAGAAGAACAACACCAGCTTGTGGAAGTCCGCCGGATCGGTCGAGTCCGGATGAAAATGTTTCTGGATGTAATACCAGATCGTGCCCACCACGAACATGATGTCGATCAGCGGCGACACGAGCGGGAGCATGATCTGGAAGATGACAATGTTGGGCAGCGCCACCCAGCCCAGCGCACCCTTGCGCGCGACAACTTTGCGATGTTTATACACGGCCTGCAGAATGCCGAAGGACCAGCGAAAACGCTGGCGCATGAGGCCATTCGCGTTAGTGGGAGCTTCGGTGTAGGCGAGGGCCATGTCGTCATATTCGACACGATATCCCAGGCGCAGCAGAGCCATGGTCAGATCGGCGTCTTCGGCAACCGTGTCAACGTGGTAGCCTCCGGCTTCGCGAACGGCGGAAACGCGCCAGGCACCGATCGCGCCCGGGACTACGCTCACGGCTCCCAGAACATCGAGCGCCCGCCGCTCGAAATTCTGGCTCGTGATGTACTCCAGCGCCTGCCAGCGCGTCCAGAGATTGACGCGGTTCCCGACTTTGGCATTGCCGGCAATCGCGCCAACTTCCGGCCGAATGAAGTGCGGTACCAATCGTGAAATCGCGTCCGGCGCGATGATCGTATCCGCGTCGATGCCGACGAAGAGCTCTGCATCCCCGATATGCTCGATGCCATAGTTCAGCGCCTCGGCTTTCCCGGAGTTCGGTTTCCCGAGGATCAGTACCTTCCCCGACGCCGCTTCGGCCGCGAAGGCATTGCGAGCGACCTCCAGCGTGTGATCTTTCGATCCATCGTCAATGACAATCACCCGCAGGTTCTTATAGTTCGAATTCAACGCCGCACGAATCGTCCGCTCAATGACCTTCTCTTCGTTATATGCGGGAATCAGCACCGCAACCTTCGGCTTGTACGACGCAACTTCCGCCGGCTTGCCGAATATCTTTTCGTGCAGCCGGTCATATACCGCTGCCGCTCCAATAAAGATGAGGCGCCCGGTCATGAGCAGGTCGCCCACCAGGAATATCCAAGTAATGGCGACGATTCCGGCATCGAAAAGAAAGAAGCCGAAGCGATCGAGCCGGGCGGCCCACAACTCGCCGGCCGGCAAGGGGGCCATCACGTCGGCTCGGGTCTTGCCAATCAATTCGTATACCGGCGCAATCTCATAGCCTTTGGCCCGGATGCCGTCGATGATCATGGGCAGCGCACGCACGGTTTCGGCGCGATCTCCCCCGCCATCATGCAGCAGCACGATATTGCCGCAGCGCAGATTTTCCTGGCGGCACGGCGGCAGATGCGAAAGCACATACGTCGTGATCTTTTCCGCCGAAGGATTGTCGCTCCAATCGTTGGGATCGATCCGGTTTCCGACCGTGATATATCCCATCTCCTGCGGAATCTCCAGCGGACGCACCTGGTCGGCCGTGTCGGGCTCTTCATCAATCGCGTAAGGCGGCCGCATCAAAGTCGTGCGAACGCCCACCAGGCTGGCAAAGAGGCGCTCCGTGAGATTCAGTTCCACCTTCATGTAAGCGGTCGAAATATTGCTGACATCGGGATGCGTGAAAGTGTGGTTCCCGATCGTGTGGCCTTCGTTATAAATCCGTCTTCGCGATGCCGGAGAACTTGTCCGTCTGGATCCCGATCAGAAAGAACGTGGCGGTCGCGTTCTTCTCCTTGAGCACATCGAGAATCTTCGGAGTCCACTCGGGGTCGGGGCCGTCGTCGAATGTGAGCGCAACTTTGTTTGGGCTGTAGCCGTAGCGTCCCACCCGGTAGGGTTCCGGCAGAGTCTGAAAGACCTCGTCGGTGATCAGATGGCTGTTGGTGTCGATGGTCAGATCGCGAGTGCCATGCGCGGGCTTGTCTTCAATGCGCAGGATTTCGCCCTGGCCCTCCATGTCCACCTCGGCGCCTGGCGGAACATCCTTCAGTTTGTCAGTCGCGCCCGCGTCTCCGGGCACGTCCCACACTCGCCACAGCGAGCGGTCTTCGCTCCCCAGTCGCCACAGTGCGAAAGTCTGGATGCCAAGATTCTGCGCCGACCGCATATGATTCAGCGCCGTCACCGCGTCGAGAAACCAGATATCGTGCCGGATACTGTGCTCATCCAGGTAGCTGAAGTGCGGATTCATGGCGTCATCATCAAAGTTGACGTCCTCTTCGGAATCTCGCGCCGCCAGCCAGGCGTCCTGCACGCTCACAGTAGAGTCGTGCACGTCCGGAGGCAGCTTGCCCTTCTTCGGCTTCAACACCCAGTCATAGCCATAGTTGGCGATGGCACAAATGATTTTTTCCTGCGGAATAACGCTCTTGGCAAACGTCAGGTTCTGCACAAACCAGTCTTGCGAACCCACAGGTCCCGACGCGGCGCCGGGATAGTGCTCGTCGTAATTCATGAGTACGACGCCATCGACCGCCGCGGCGATCGACGCGATAATCGTATTCGTTGTTGTGGGCCTGGACGGCAACGTAGAGCTTCATGCCGCGCCCATGCAGATCGCCCGACAACTCCTGCAGCAGCGCAACATAGCCTTTTTGTGCCTCTCAGGGAAGGACTCGAAGTCGATCATCAGGCCCCGATAGTGCCCAGACGAGAGAAACTGCGAAACTTGCTGCCGGAATAGCGCTCGCGCACCAGGATTAGTCAGAAAACCGCCGATGTCTCCCACCCAGTTCGCCCCGTCGGAATTGTTCACCATCGGGAAGACTTCCATCCCCGGGTCTTCCGTCTTGAGAAACTGCATCACGCGGTCATCGACGGGCAGCACGGTGCTGCCCTGCACGACATCGAAATATTTATTCGTCTGGTCGTCGATGCCCTGCAGTCGCCCATCGG
This sequence comes from uncultured Acidobacteriaceae bacterium, assembly GCA_963710885.1. Lineage (GTDB taxonomy): Bacteria > Acidobacteriota > Terriglobia > Terriglobales > Acidobacteriaceae > Sulfotelmatobacter. The sequence goes on along the minus strand of CAVQCF010000040.1, from coordinate 86,825 downwards.
CGGAGAGCACGTGCAGCCAATCGGGATACAGCATGTCGATCTGATGAGCATACGCGCGCAAGGACGAGAAACTGGCCGCATCCCAGGGAACATAGAAGGCGGCCCGAATTCCTTCACTCTGATTCAGCTTGACTTGCGACGCCGCCAGCTTCGACTTGCGGTGAGAACGGGCCGCCATTTTCTTTTGCCGGTCGCGTGCCTTCTCCTTTTCACTTTCCTTCAACGCTTTGAAGGCGCGCTTTTGGGGAGAAAACAGAAGTTCCGGCAGCGGCTCGTCGCGCAGCGCCGTATAGACGAAGAAAATCACCAGTGCGGAGACGACTACCGCCGTAACATCGACCAGGCGCCGCAGGCGTTTCCACCGGGCGCGTTGCGGGTCATAGAAGACAGGTTGAGCCATTGGGTGAGTAACTGTTCATCGTATGCCGCGGACGGCACACGGTCAATTTCTCGGCGAGGCAGGGTGAGATTAACTGCTCTTCCTCCTAAGATGCAATTTCCAGGCTCCGGGATTGCTGCAAACGCGCTATCATTCGCCCGTGCGGGAACTCATCGGGAAGCAGGCGCGGTTCTTTGCATGGGCGACCTTGGCGGCCTTGGGCCTGCGACTGTTCTTGGTTTTTCGTTTTCCCGGCATAGTGGACGACTCCCGGTTCTACGCCAACATCGCGGAAAACTGGCTGCTGCACGGCGTCTACGGCATGACCAACTCCGGCGTGATCGTACCGACCCTGTCGCGTTTGCCCGGATATCCTGCCTTTCTGGCGGTGATCTTCGCACTGTTCGGCGATGAGAATTTCCGCGCAGTCCTGCTGGTCCAGGTCCTGTTCGATCTGGCCACGTGCTTACTGATAGCCGACATGGCGCGGCGCCTGTTCAGCGACCGAGCCGCGCAGGCAGCGTTCCTGCTCGCCGCGCTTTGCCCGTTTCTCGCCAACTATGCGGCGACAGCTCTTACCGAGACCCTGGAGATTTTCTTCACCGCGCTGGCTTTGCAGTTGGCATGTGTCGGCTTAGGTGTGGGTGGGCCCAACCCACAATCGACCCGCCGTTCGATCGTCTGGCTGGCGTGCGGGCTATCAATCGGGGCCGCAATCCTGCTCCGACCGGACGGCGGGATATTGCTCGCAGCCCTCGGCGGATACCTGCTTTTGCTTCTGCTGCGCAGTTTGGGAGCGCACCGAGGAGCACCCGGAAATCTCGCCCCGCGGACCATCCTTTGGGCCGGGGTGCTGGTCGCAGTCGGAGCCACCGCGCCCCTGATCCCCTGGACCGTCCGGAACCTCCACAGCCTGCACCGCTTCGAGCCTCTGGCCCCACGTTATGCCAACGACTCCGACGACATCGTCGCCAACGGCTTCAACCGCTGGGTCAAGACCTGGACCGCCGACTACGTCTCGGTGCAAGAGGTTTACTGGAACGTTCCGGGATCGGACATCGACATTACTCGTCTGCCCCACCGCGCCTTCGATTCCGACACCCAGAAGGCTCAAACCACCCAACTCTTCGCCGACTACAACCGCGACCATGATCTGACACCGGAACTCGACGCCCGCTTCGCTGCCCTGGCGGCCGAGCGCGTGCAAGCCGCACCCCTGCGCTACTACGTCTGGCTTCCGGCGCTGCGCATCGCGGACATGTGGCTACGCCCGCGAACCGAACTGTTTCCCTCTGATCCCCGCTGGTGGGAGTTTAACGACGACCGCCGATGGCTCGCGGTCAGCCTCGGTTTCGGTGTGATCAATCTGGTCTACGTCGCTCTGGCGGCCGCCGGGCTCGTGCGCGCGCGCGAATTTTTTGGCATTGGACTATTCGTTTTATTTCTAGTGCTGCGGTCCGTATTCCTCGGGAGCCTCGAGAATCCCGAGCCCCGTTACACGCTGGAATGCTATCCCGCGGTCATCGTTCTTGGCCTCGGTTCTGGCCTCGGCGCTCTTCCACTCGCGTGCATAAACTTCCAAATCTGGAAGCCCGATCTGTGACATCGCGTATTCAAACGTTTCACAAGGCGATAAATCCCCCAAATTCAACTTGAACTTTGTGGTGCTGTAGTTGCACAATAGCGCCCCATCAGGGCCCCAGGGTCTCTTGCGGTCTCCTAGCTCCTGGGCAGACGTAATGAAAACATTCAACGCCTTTTTGTGGGTGAAGGGAGCTCTCTATGCGTTTTAGATCATGGGTAGTGGCTGTGGCGATCCTCTGGATCCTCCTGCTTGGCACATTTGCTGCGGCGCAGTCTGCGACGACGTCCCTCCACGGAACGATTTCAGACGCGAAAGGATTAGTCCTAGCCGGCGCGACGGTCACCATCAACAATCCGGCGACCGGACTTTCCAGAACGGTCAAGACGGATGACCAAGGGTCATATCAGTTCCTGGAAGTGCCTCCCTCCACTTACATCATGACCGTTACCGCCGCTGGCTTTGCCACTACCAAGCGCGAGAACGTCGTCTTGCAGGTCAGCAGTCCTGCCACCGTTAACATGTCGTTGCAGGTACAAGGCAGCTCCGTGATCGTGGACGTGACCGGCGAAGCTCCGGTCGTCAACACCCAGGACGCCACGCTGGGTAACAACTTCAACGCCCGGCAACTCACCGATCTCCCTACCGAAGGCCGCGATCCGGTTTCGATTCTGAGCTTACAGCCGGGAGTGGTTTATATCGGCAAAACTACAAACAGTCAGCAGGACGATGACAGCCGGGGAGGGGCTGTAAACGGTGCCCGTAGCGACCAGACGAATATCACTCTCGACGGCTTAGACGATAACGACCAGCTAAAAGGTTATGCCTTCGAAGGCGCGATGCGCGCCACGCTCGACTCCCTGCAGGAATTCCGCGTCACCACCAGCAACTACGACGCTTCTGCGGGACGTTCTTCTGGCGCACAGGTCAATCTCGTTACCAAGAGCGGAACCAACACCTTTCATGGATCCGGCTACGAATACTACCGGCCGAACTTCACCGTGGCCAACGATTGGTTCAACAAGCAGGCCGAACTAAACGCTGGATTGCCGAATGTCCCGGGATTCGTGCTCCGCAATACGTTCGGCGGCACCATCGGCGGGCCCATCAAGAAAGACCGATTGTTCTTCTTCGCAGCCTATGAAGGCCAGCGCACGGCTGACCAGTTGCAAACGACGCGCATCATCCCGACCCAGAGCATGGCCGCCGGAAATCTGAAGTACCTCTGCAATCCCGACCCGACGGTTGATCCGAATTGCACAGTGGGAAATCCAAATGTTGCCAGCGTAGTGGACGGTGGCACTACGTTTCCAGGCTTCAACGTGGCGACGATCAATGCGAATCAAATCGCCTCGATCGATCAGGGCTGTTCGGCAAACCTAACCTGCCCGTGGGGACCTGGCCCGAATCCCAATATCGAAGCTTTATTCAAAGGATATCCCGCCCCCAACTCGACGAGTGGTGGAGGCGACGGCCTGAATTCCGCGGCATACACCTTTCCCGGAAACGATCCAACCAGCCTCAATACCTATATCTTCAAGCTGGATTACAACCTCACGGCCAGTGGTAACCAGTCGCTCTTCATCCGGGGAAACCTGCAGAACGATCATGAGTCCCAACCGCCTCAATTTCCGGGTTTGCCTCCGAACAACTTTGTCACCAACAACAGCAAGGGAATCGCCGGCGGTTATACGTGGATGATTAGGCCCACCCTCATCAACAATTTCCGGTACGCCTTCATCCGCCAGGGAGTCGGAATGTCTGGACTGAACAACCAACCGTTTAATCGGCTGCGGGGGCTGGATGACGTAGTCGGGTTGACATCTACAATCCTCACGAATGTTCCTGTCAACAACTTCGTCGATGATCTCTCCTGGATCAAGGGGCACCACACTCTTCAGTTCGGCACTAACTGGCGGCTGATCCATAACAACCGCCAATCGAATGCCCAGAACCTCTCCGAAGGTTACGCAAACTTGTATTGGATGAGCCCGTCGTTTATTTCTGGGAACAGCCCACCCATCAGTCTGGACCCTGCGCTGAATCCTAGTTTCCCAGCCGTTGATCCCTCCTTCGGCACTTCGTACGATTTTGCGGCAGTGCAACTTATGGGCATTATGAGCCAGGTCTACACTGTCGAGAACCAGGATAAGAACGCCAACCTTATTCCTAGCGGCGCACTCGTGCCTCGTCATTTCCGAAACTACGAAGGCGAAATGTACCTGCAGGACAAATGGAGCGTTACGCCGAATCTGGTTGTCACCTACGGCCTGCGCTATTCGCTGCTGCAGCCGCCCTATGAAAGCTCCGGAAACCAGGTCTCGCCGACCGTCAATATGAACCAGTGGTTTACCAATCGCTGGCAGAAGATGTATCAGGGAGTTGTCGACCAGAGCAATCTGACCTTCGATCTCTCCGGCAAGGCCAATGGCAAGAAGCCCTACTGGGCCTGGGACTACAAAGACTTTGCTCCCCGGTTCGCCGTGGCCTATTCGCCGCATGCAGCCAGTGGATTCATGCACAAGCTCTTTGGCGATGCGGGCAAGAGCTCCATTCGAGCGGGCTACGGCCTCTACTTCGACCATTTCGGAGAAGGCGTGGTCAATACCTTTGACCGGCAAGGTTCTTGGGGTCTGACAACGACCATCAGTAATCCGGCCGGCGTTCTTGGCGTAGACACCGCACCTCGGTTTACCGGCTTGCAAGGTTCCAGCAATCTTCCCCCAAGTCCAGGAGCCCCACTTCCGCACGGCTTCCCTTACACGCCTTCTGTTGACCCCAACACCTACGGACTGGCGATTGGCTGGGGCATCGACGACAACCTGAAGACCCCGTATTCCCATGTGGTTGACTTTTCCATCACTCGCGAGTTGGCGCGCAACTTTGTCTTGGAAATGACTTATACGGGACGATTCGCCCATCACCTGCTCCAGGAAATCGATCTTTCCGAGCCGCTTGACCTGGTCGATCCTGCCAGCAAAACCGACTACTTCGCCGCCGCCCAGATGCTTTCGAAGGCCGCCTATTCGGGAGCCACGGAAGACACCATTGCCAAAATTCCCTACTGGGAAAACATGTTCCCCCAAGCGGCGGGCGCCGGTGGCGTTCAGGGATGCGCTCCGAACGCCCCTGGTTCACCATCGGCAACCCAGAATATTTACGACCTCTATTATTGTTCACTAGGCAATGAGACTCTCGCGTTGGAGGACTTAGACGCATTCTGTATCCCCGCGTGCGCCGGCACTGGTTCTAATAACCTCGGCGGCTTCGTCCAACCCTTCGGCACCCCATTCCAGTACTACCAGCCGCAATTCTCCTCGCTATACGGCTGGCAGACGCGCGGCAACAGCAACTACAACGGCCTCCAAGTCAGCCTGCGGCACGCCATGTCGGCCGGGCTGCAGTTCGACATCAACTACACGTACTCGAAATCTATCGACGTAGGATCGAACGCGGAACGCGTCAACGGTTTTGAGTCCGGCGGCCTTGCCTTCAACAGCCAGGTCATCAATGCCTTTGCCCCCAATCTCTGGCGCGCCGTTTCGGACTACGACACTACCCACCAGTTCAACGCAAACTGGATATGGGATCTGCCCTTCGGTAAAGGGCGCTATTTTGGCAGTAACTCGAACAGTATCGTCAATGCCGTCTTCGGCGGATGGGGCCTCAACGGCCTCTGGCGCTGGACGGGTGGCTTCCCCTTCAGCGTGGGAGCAGGCGCCGGCTGGGCGACCGACTTCGAGTTGGAAGGCTCGTCCGTGCTCACTGGCCCGAAACCCAAGACCGGCGTATTCCGGGATTCCAGTGGCGACCCCACTGTGTTCAAGGACCCAACCAATCTCGTGTGCGCTTGTGGCCCCGGCACTCTCGCTGGCTCGAACTTCCGCGCGACGTTGCCCGGAGAGGCTGGGGCGCGCAACAACTTCCGCGGCCCCGGCTTCTTCGGTATCGACATGGGCCTGGCCAAGACGTGGAACTTTACTGAGAGCAAGCTGATCAAGTTCTCTTGGGAAGTGTTCAATGTGACGAACTCGGTGCGTTTCGATGCCGCTGGATCTCTCATCAATCAGGATCTGGTCGACATCACCGGCTTCGGCAAGTTCAACACAATGCTGACAACCCCGCGCGTCATGCAGTTCTCACTGCGATTCGCCTTCTAGTTTGTAGAGGGGTCTCAACCAGGGACGGCGAAAGCCGTCCCTTTATTTATGGGCGAATGGGACGACGGAGGAAATCTCAAGAAAGGACTTAGCCTACGCCAGCGGCGAGTCGCTCATGCGGAACCGCGTGCGGACGTGCTCGGAAATAAGCTCGATCGCGGGACGGTTCTGCACCGGGTCGGCTTGTGCCAGATACTTCATGGCCTCGACCAGCAGGCGTTGCCCGTCCACGTAACGAGGATCCGACGTTCGCTCCCTACGCTTATTGCCCAGCTTAGGAGGGACTGTAATCGTAAAAACCTTGGCCATGAATGATCCCAACAGAAGATGCGGTCAGTATAGCTCCCCGGTATGCAAATCTCAGCACATTTCTTGCTCTTTCGATTCAACAACTTAGCCGTTCGGTGAAACCGTTTGCGTCTTGCTAGTCGTCTTCAGCTTGAAAACGTCGTCATTGATCTTTTCGTTCACCCGAATGTTAGAGTACTTCGCCAGTCGGTAGTTGCCGTTCGGTTGAAACGCCTGTTGCTGCACTGAGATGCCTTTGTCGAGATCGATCCAGAGCGAAATCTCTTTGTATGTATTGCGCACCTTCTCCGACTTCGGGACCAGCTTCAGCTTCGCGGTCGCGACACCGTTGATGGTTTCCGGGCCTACATAAGTGACGTCGAACGTCTTTGCCAGATCCTGCCCGCTGCCGCCAAACCCGAGGACTACGTAAGTCTCCAGATCGGCACGGTTCTTACCCAGATCGAACTGAGTGATCTGGTCCATCTTGGGCTGGTACATGAGCACCTTGCCCTTGCTGAAGAGCACAAATTTCGGTTCCGGCTTCAGCTTGTTGGGATCGTCTCCGGCCACCTTCACGTCGGCCATCATCTCAATTTCTTTGCCGGCGCGGCGGTAGTAGATGGTCCCTTTCTGGATGTCGTCGACTTCATTAATGACTTTTTCGTAGGTGTCCCACTCGAACTCCGCCTGTGTGCTGCGAAAGCCGGCTGCAGCCGTATCCATTTTCTTCAAAACCGTGTCGAGCGGGCTAGACTCCGCGGCGGCTTGCGGCGCCTTGGCCGGAGCGTCAAGAAAGCTCCAGGCGAGCACGATCGGCAGGATTAGCGCGAGACTTTTCATTCCATATCCCACTTGCCGTTGGGACGATCGTCAGTCCCTCGTGGCGAGAACCTTATAGCTCTGCACTTTCCCTTTGCCGTCGGAAACTCTTTCATAACTCACAATCGAAACCGCACCCGAGATGGGCTCGATAATCCGCAGCAACTGCTCGCGCACCGACTGTTCATCGCCCGGCGAAACTGCGCTGGCCGAAACTTGATAGAAGAGGTGTCCCTCGACATCGGCGCTTACGACTACATCAGTCGGATGCGGAATGCGTGCGATGGGTTTGTCATTGAAGTTGATCACGCGCGGCGAGAACAGCACAAAAACAATGATCAGCGTGACCATGATGTCGTAGTGCAACGTGCCCCGCTCGTATTGCCACAGAATGTATCCGCGAATTGTTCGCCAGATGGCGTTCATGGGCAAGGGCGCGCTGGGCGCGGTCGTCGTCAGTTCTGCTCTTTGCAAGTCTAGTGACCGTTCCTTCTCTTGGCAATGTCTGCGCAGCCATCGGCGCATTGGCAGCGCTCAGCCACCAGTTGTGAGCTACGAGCTCGAGAGTATGGGCTGGAAGGTCTTGGATCGTAACTCGCAGCTCGCAAATCAGAACTTCTTTGGCGTAATCCGATCCGCGCCAATGTACGCCCGCAGCACTTCGGGAATCACCACGCTCCCATCTGCCTGCTGGTAGTTCTCCACAATCGCTACCCAGGTGCGGCCGACGGCCAGCCCGCTGCCATTCAGCGTATGCACGAACTCGGTCTTATTCTTCCCCTCAGGGCGATACCGGATATTCGCACGCCGCGCCTGATAGGCTTCGAAATTCGAGCACGACGAAATCTCGCGGAACATCTGCTGCCCCGGCAGCCACACTTCAATGTCGTAGGTTTTCGCCGAAGAAGATCCCATGTCTCCGGTACACAGCGTAATCACACGGTAGTGCAGGCCAAGCTTCTGTAGAACTTCCTCGGCATCGTGCGTGAGTTTTTCGTGTTCGTCGTACGATTGCTCCGGCCTCGTAAACTTCACCAGTTCCACTTTCTGAAACTGGTGCTGCCGGATGATGCCGCGGACATCTTTCCCATACGATCCGGCCTCGCTCCGGAAGCACGCCGTGTAGGCCGTGAGCGAGATCGGCAGCCGCGCCTGATCCAGAATTTCGTCGCGATAAAGATTCGTGACGGGAACTTCCGCCGTCGGAATCAGCCACAGGTCCCTATCGCCATGTGGCACGCGAAACGAATCCGCGGCAAATTTGGGCAGCTGCCCGGTACCATACATCGAGTCGGAATTCACCAGGTACGGCGGCAGAACCTCGGTGTACCCATGCTGGCGCGTGTGCAGATCGAGCATGAAGTTCATCAGCGCCCGCTCGAGCTTCGCGCCCAGATCCCAATAAACCGCGAAACGCGCGCCCGTCAGCTTGACCGCACGCTCCTGATCGAGAATCCCCAGTTCAGCGCCCAGATCCCAATGCGCCTTGGGAGCAAAATCAAATTTCGGTGGCGTGCCCCAGCGCCGCACTTCGACGTTGTCATCGGCGCTATGGCCGATCGGCACGCTGGCGTTGGGGAGATTGGGAAGGCCCGCCAGAATATCGCGCAGCCGCCCATCGAGGTCGGCCGCAGTCTTCTCCAGCGTCTGGATCTTCTCGCGCAGATCCTTGGTCTGGGCCATGGCCGCGCTGGCATCCTGCCCGCTCTTTTTCAGCTTGGCGATTTCTTCCGACGCCTTGTTGCGCTGTGCTTTGCTGGTCTCGACCTCGGTGATCGCTTGCCGACGCTGCCTGTCGACTTCGCGAAAATCCTTCAGCAGGGCAGCCGGATCGATGCCGCGCTGGCGCAGCTTTTCTTCCACCAAAGGCAGGTTTTCCCGTACAAAATTCAGATCAAGCATGGGACTAACTAATGTATCGGAAAAGTGGCTGGCAATGCACGTGCACCACCCCGGAGCGCGCCGTGAAGTCGAGTCTCGCATCCCCCGGTGGCGTCATCCTGAACCGAGCCGTTCTTCAGGCGAAGTGAAGGATCTCGCGCGGCTACATCGTCGGGAACAACTTGTTTCTCGATCCGACTAGTGAAATGATGAGTGCAGTAGAGGTGCCCTATGGCCGAAAAAGGTCATCCCGGTATCACCATGCACAAACTCACGGTCGGCGCAGGATTTGAAGGCCTACTGTTCACAATCGGCTGCAGCCTGATTTTTGTGATCGGACTGCCCGCCCTCTGGTCTTTCGTCGCATTCGGCGTTGCGTTAGGGATTGGCGTTGCGATCTTCCTTCACCTGACCAGCAACCGCCGATCCGAGCGTATGAAGCCTCTCTCGATTTTATCTGCGGAGCAGAAGTTGGAGAGTCCAATCCCGCAAGAGCAGGACCGACGTCAGAATCTGATGCGCGCAACACCCGGGCTCTGCTCGACCTAGCCCTGCGCCGGCATCCGAATCGACAACAGCCACGTACGCCCTGCTCCGAAGCCATTCTTTGGCGGATTCCCCTCCCCTGTGTAAACTACCTTCGCAATGGGATCGTCTCCCAGATCTGCCGCTACACGGCTCGTCCTGACCCTGGCCTTACTCGCCTCTGTCATTGGGCTCTCAGTTCCCACTGACGCCTCCGCCTACAATGCCCGCCCCAAACTGGTGGTGGTCATCGTGATCGACCAATTCCGCGGCGACTACCTGGAGCGCTACCGCGACCAGTTTGGCGACGCCGGCTTCCGATTCCTCCTTGACCATGGTGCCTACTTCCCGAACTGTAACTACAACTACGCCAACACCCGCACGGCACCAGGACACTCGACGCTCTTCACCGGCGCCTACAGCGACGGCCACGGCATCGCCGCTAACGAGTGGTGGGACCAGAAGAAGAAACGCATGGTCACCTCCGTCGAAGACGACGCCACCAAACTCGTCGGCATCCCCGGAAACAAAACGGGTGCCTCGCCCCACAACCTGCTCGCCGACACTCTCGGAGACGAACTCAAACTGGCCACGCAAGGCAAATCGCATGTTTTTGGGGTGTCCTTAAAAGACCGCGCCGCTGTGCTTCCGGCCGGATTCGCGGGCGACGCCGCCTACTGGATCGATCCCATGAGCGGCCAATGGGTCACCTCCACCTACTACCGCGACGACCTCCCCAAGTGGGTGCAGGAGTTCAACTCCTCCCGCCCTGCGAAATATTGGGATCGTGAGTGGAGAGACGCCAATGGCGCCCTTCTTCGCTCCACCGCGCATCGCAAAGCGAAAGACGGCGAAGATGCCGGCTTCTACGAGGTGATCGGCTCCACCGCCCTCGCCAATGAGTACGAGTTCGCGTTTGCCAAGGAGTTGATGGTCTACGAGAAATTGGGCCAAGGTCCCGCGACCGACTTGCTGTCGATCAGCCTCTCGCCCAACGATATCCTCGGTCACCAGGTCGGCCCGGACTCTCCGGAGATGCTGCAGATGGCCCTCGATCTCGACCGCGAACTAGCCGACTTCCTCAACTTCCTCGGACATCAAATCGGGCTCGCCAACGTCTGGATTGCCCTTTCAGCGGACCACGGAGTTTCCTCACTGCCCGACGCCGTGAAGAAGCTGCACGTTCCATCCGCCAATCTTAACGCGGGAAAACTAGAGGTGGACATCAACAAAGCAATGGCGGCGAAATTTTCTCCCGGCCATCCCGCGGCCTACGTGAAGCTGGACTATCCTTTGGCCTGGCTCGATCAAGACGCCTTCGCTGCTGCGCACGTTCGCGAGCACGACGCTGAAGAGGCGGTCGGAGAGGCGATGAAGCAAACTGGAATGCGCGATTTCTACACCAAATCGCAACTTGCCGCGGGCACTGCCCCAAACACTGCGCTGGGGCGAAAATACTTGAATAGTTATTCACCGGAAGGAAGTTGGTACGTGATGGGTGTACCCGACATCTACACAGTCGGCCCGGGCAAGGGCACAGACCATACCTCGCCGTACAACTACGACACGCACGTGCCGCTCGCCTTTTACGGATTGCCGTTCCAAGCGGGAACGTATCGCACGAGCACCGAGCCCGTCGATCTCGCCCCCACGCTCGCCTCGCTGTTGGGGATCAACGCTCCCACCCATGCCGTCGGGCGCGTACTGAACGAGGCCCTCGCACCTGCGCACCGCGCTACAGCTTCTGGAGAAAGCCAGCCATGAGCCCCGATCTCAGTGTCACCGTTGCCGGCATTCCGCTGAAAAATCCCGTGCTTGCAGCCAGCGGGACATTCGGCTACGGCGTGGAGTTTGAGGACGTAGTCCACTTGGGCAAGTTGGGCGGCTTCGTCGTGAAGGGCCTGTCCAGAGAGCCGATGATCGGCAATCCTCCGCCTCGCCTCTGGGAGACGGCCGCCGGCATGCTCAATGCCATCGGCCTTCAGAACATCGGCGCGCAGGCGTTCCTCGGGGAGAAGCTGCCTCATCTGCGGGAGATCAAGAATACCGTTGTCATCGCCAACGTCTTCGGCTACACCCGCGAAGACTACGAACGCACGATCGAGATCCTCAACGATGGCGAGGGCATCGCAGCCTACGAGTTGAACGTTTCCTGTCCCAACACTGCCCACGGCGGCCTGCAATTCGGCAGCGATCCGCGCTCGCTCGATGAAGTTGTCACCACCGCCAAGCGCGTGGCGCAGCGCCCGCTCATCGTCAAGCTCTCGCCCAACGTCACCAGCATCGCGCAAATGGCCTACGTAGCCCAGGAGGCCGGCGCCGATGCACTGTCGCTGATCAACACGTTCGTGGCCATGGCCATCGATCCTGAAACCCGCAAGCCGCGCATCGCCAACGTCACCGCGGGGCTTTCCGGTCCGGCCATCAAGCCGATCGCCGTGCGCATGGTCTATGACGCTGCCCACGCCGTCAAGATTCCTGTTATCGGTATGGGAGGGATCTCCACCGCGGCCGACGTTGTCGAATTCATGCTCGCCGGAGCCACCGCTGTGCAGATTGGCACCGCCAGCTACTGGGATCCCTGCGCAACCGAAAAGATTGTCGATGAACTGCAGGCATGGTGCAGCGATCACGAGGTCGCGAAGCTGTCTGACTTCATCGGCGGAATGCTGCTGGAGTAGCCGCGCTAGTTGCTGAGCTTCGGGCGCTCGCAGCTGGCGTTTCCCCGTGTCAGCATCTTTAGCGTAGCGATGCGGACCGTCTTCGCTTGCAGATCCCTCTGGCCCACGATTTCAACGTAGTCGCCAACATTTTTCTTTGCCAGGCTCTGATTGGCGATCTCGAAAATCATTCTCCGGTCAGGGTCGATGAGCACGATTTTCTTGCCCTTTGCTACGCAATCCTTGGCGCATTGCGGATTGGTCGCGGTGAACATCCCACTCTCCGCACGCCCGCGGGCGCACCCTTCGTCCGAGAGCCAGCCGCGTGTCGCTGTCTCCGATTGGCGCACGGTTTGTTGAGCCATTCCGCAAATACAGAGAGCGAGCACGGAGGCCAGCAAGAACCGGCTGGGCAGAACTCGCATTGTTCCTCCTGGGAGTTGCCGCGTCTAGCGGCCGCGCGTGTACCAGATCGACCCCGGAGATTTGTAATCATGGCCCTCACCCCACACGGCGTGAGTGGCACCCTCGCTGTCAATCGCGAGGCCGAAGTAGTCTCCGAAGGGAAATCGGAAGCCGCCCGGTAGAATGTAGTCGTAACCCTCGGCCGTCCCCGACAGCCGAGTCTCAGCGTTCCAGGTGGCGCCGCCATTGGTAGAACTCCGGTAGAAGGTATTCCACAGCAGGAGATTGGGGCGCCCCGTCTGGATGACTCTGGCATCCATCCATGCGATGCGCACATCGCCCGACGCCCCAGCCACAATTGCCGGGAATGCGTGCTCCACGCCCTGCGGGGCTCGCGATACACTGGTCCGCTCCGACCAGCTTGCTCCTCCCGTGGTCGACGACGAGAAGTACACGCGCTCTGGTCCGCCATTTGCGCTACCGGCATTCCAGAGGGCGTAGAGCGCGCCGTCCGCGTCGGATGCCAATGCAATCTGCGCGCCCAGGTAGCCGGTCTGGCAAGCTTCCGCGTCGCAGTCCGGTGGTGCGCTCGATACGTCCAGCAGTAGGTTGCTCCACGTCCGTCCGCCATCCGACGAGCGGCTGACGTAAACGCTCACCGGACGGCTGGCCACTTGGCGACGGGCATAGGCCGTCCAGCCGAAATAAACGTTGCCCGCCGGATCAACCGTCGCCCCGCCCGCCAGAGACGATCCCAGCACAGCATTCGGGTTCACCTGCGCCGAACTGAACGTCTGCCCGGCATCGTGCGAGGCGGCCACAAAGAATTTCTCTTCGTGGTTGAACCCGACGTACACGTCAGCTCCGCGCACCGTCAGCACCGGCCTGTCCGCGTCTTCCTGTCCCCGCTCCGCCCACGAGAACGACCAGCTGTGACCGAAGTCGAGCGACCGGGCCACCATAATGTCGCGCTTATTATTCTGCAGCCACGACGCGTACACCGTTTGCCGATCTACGGGATCCACCACGATCTGCGGATCGAATTGCCCGCTCGAGAGGGGAAGCAGCGCCTTCGAAGGCTCCCAAGTGAGCCCATTGTCGCTGCTCACGATCAGCACAACGCTGGGTGCGGTGCAGCTTGAACAATCCGGCACCGCCCCATACTGCGGATAGAGAACGTAGACGTGCCCCCGCCCGTCGGCGGCCATAGCAGGCTCCCATTGGTCGCCTGTGCGGTATCCCAAGCGTCGTTGGGGTGGAAACCCGGGGACCGCCAGAGCCGCCTGCGTCGTAGTCGAGGCCAATACCAGCAAGAGCGCAAGTTTGCGCACACTTCTTGGCCCCGATTCGAAGCGGCTGGTTGAGAAAAACACGGATACCCCTGGGAAAAACCCTGCCCGGACTTTACCGTGATTCGGGAAGACCGTCAATTGCCCAACTGGATCATTTGACCCCGGTTTTACAACTCCCGTGACTTTTCTGGCGTTTGCTCATCCAATAAGGGACAATACAAAACCAAAGTATCGTTGAAAGCGGAGCCTATCGCCATGGAAAAGGCCACATTCGCAGCAGGATGTTTCTGGGGGGTCGAAGCCACTTTCCGGCAGATGCCGGGCGTAACCTCAACCCGCGTCGGCTACACCGGGGGAAGCACTGAGAATCCTACCTACAAAGAGGTCTGCACCGACCGCACCGGCCACGCTGAAGCCGTGGAAGTCGAATTCGACCCCGCCAAGTTGACTTACCCTCAATTGCTGAAAGTATTCTTTGAAAATCACGACCCGACGCAGGTGAACCGTCAGGGCCCGGATTGGGGCTCGCAATATCGCACCGCGATCTTCTTCCATTCTCCAGAGCAGCAAAGGCAAGCGGAGCAGTTCAAGCAAGAATTAGAAGAGGCGAGGGTTTACTCCAAGCCAATCGCTACGCAGATCGTTCCGGCCGTTATGTTCTACCCGGCAGAGGACTACCACCAGCAGTATCTGGAAAAGCGCGGCCTGGCCAGTTGCCACATCAAGGCATAAATCGAGCCTGCCGGAATCTTTAGACGGTACAGCTCTCAGATTCTACTGAACAACGGCGCATCAAGCCGCCTGATGCCATCCCTAATCGCGCATGCGTATGCCGCGGTGGCAGCATCCCACAGTGTATGTCCATCCCGCAGGGCATGGGCATCCCACAGTCCATCGGCGAGCCACGGTGCATGCGTGCCCTACCATGGAAGAGCGGCCCTTCAGGGCCGCGTGAGACATGCGGAATCAATGCGGGCTTCAGCCCCTGTCGGAGGGCCTAGGGGTGACCAACGACGTTCGCGCCCACGCTTGCCGGTTGTCTCGGCCGGAAGAAAAACAACAAAATGAATCCCCCCAAATAATACAGCGCGCTTTGTTGCAGGTTGCAGCCCAGAAAGCGCTGCACCAAACCAGACAGAGCCAGCGCCTCGCACAAGGCGTACGTGGTCAGGTACCCCGTTCTCCAATGGTTCAGACTGAGCGTGTCCTCGGGATGAGTCGCCAGGCTCTCTGCGGCGCGCAGCACCAGCGTGCGCCGCACCACAAAAATCACTCCAACGATGGCCACCGCCAGCGTCGAGAACAGGTAACTGAGTGCCGGGTCAACAGCCCGCGCCACCGGGCCCAACACTTCGCCCACGATCCCATAAAGGAGGATGCTGGCCAGCATCGCCCACTGCACCGCCCGCAGTGTCTTGAGGGCCCCGCTCATCGAATCGATATTCTCGCTTGAAGTGGCGTTTACCCTACGAATCATTTTACGGCGGAATCTGTCTGAGCAATACTTTTTTCGCGGACTCAGTGGCCATGATGCGGTTCCGCTCGCCCTGGCCGCATTCGCAAAAAAATCTGGAACGACACTGGATTATTTCCATAGCTCGAAGCGAGCGCACTCGGCTTGGAGTAAAACGTCACATCCGCGCCCAATCCCAGCTGCCATGCGCGATTCTGAATGAGGTCTCGCTCGCCGCCAAACGTGTAGGCCCCGATCCGGTAGACCGGTTGCACCGGCTCCTGCGGAAACAGTTCGTTCTTGTCCACCAGTTCCAGCCGCGTAAAGGCATAGTCCCGCCGCAGGAAATTCAGCGTGGACTCCAGCAGATAGCTATTCAGTGTCGTGTCCGTCGCAATCTTGTGGACCCGCCCCCACAGCAGCGTCGTCGCCCAACCGCCTGCAGCCAGCGGCCGGTTGTATTCCGCCGACGCCGTCTCCCGCCACTGGCTTCCTGGCTCCAGCGCCTCCGGATGTTCCAGCCGCCCAATGCTGTATTGCACTGCCCAGTTGCGCGTCGGCGCCACAAACACCCGCCCCGACCACGAATCTAGCGGCGCCAGTTGGATGCTCCACCGCTCCTCATTGGGCTCGCGTCCGTTAAAAACGGAGCCCTCCAGCTTCACACGGTCAATCACGAATCCGGTCGTGACCACACCGAAACTGGTGTGAGTGGAATCCTGCAAGTGGTGGCCCAGCGGAGCCAATGGCAACTCAGAAGCCGAAGCCCGGTGCAGATACGTCACCGGCCCGAGCGCAGGCTCTGCCGACGGCCCTCCATAAAGCTCCCATGAGATCTTCTCCGTCAGAGGCACGGTGTACAGCGCCGCCAATTCGGCAAACACATTGTGCGGATGCTGATGATCCACCAGCGGCTCCCCGTGATACGTCTCTCCCGTCTGAAAAAGCTCGGGAAACCCCGGGTGCGGAGACGTCAGCGACTCGGCAGAAAACATCTGCTCGAAGAGAATCGTTCCCGCGCCCAGCTTGTGCTGCTCCATCAGCATGCCCCAGTTCACCGATTCGGCTTTGCCCGCTCCCCGCGGACCGCCCTGATGGTTGTAGTCCACAAAAATAGTGCCGTGTGCCATGAACTCCCATCCATGGCTCATCCACATCCACGCTGGTCCTTGCACAGACGCTGGTTGCCACGCTGTCCCCGATCCTTCGTGGGGCGAGGGCAGTTGAAATACCTTCGGCTCGCCCATCGGCATGGGCATCTGCATGCCCGCCATCGATGTATCTTGCTCCTGGGACGGATGTTCGCCCGGAGGGGGAGTGATGCTCTGCTGGGCACAAGCCGAGACCGCCGACAGCACTAACAGAATCAGGCCGTTATACAAACTAATTTTCAAGAGAACCTCATTGCGGTATTCACCACAAACTTCGCATCAGCTCAATGTGAAATTCCTGCCGCTGAAACACGCCGAGTCACATGAGGAAAACCTTGCCATCAAGGCCTTCGTGGACCTTCGTGTCCTTCGTGGTTAAAGGTCTCTAGATTCGCAACGGAGCAATTCCGGGCGGACAGCTGGCAGTAGCCGCGTTCAAGGAAAAATGCACGGAGAAAGTGGAGGCCAGCGCGAGATCCTCGCCGCCATCTAACTTAGCGACCTGCGCGAGCAGCGGCCGCATTGAAGACCACAGGCTTGGAATCGTCCAGTGGTGACCGCTCACACAGCACTGGTAGTTCGTGGGGGATGGAACCGGAGTAGCAGGAGCATGGCCATGACATCCCGGATGACCTGACGTCGCCGCCGGAGCCGGCATCGCCTGCGCAGCAGGCATAGACGCCATCGCAATCAGCAGCACCACCGCGACCATGCGCAAGATCCCGTGCATTCGTCTTTATGTTCCGGTGATTCGAATGCGGAGTTCTTCTGGCAACCGCTGCCGGATTTCTTCCGGCAACCGATCATGCACGCGCCGCGCACCCTCCTTGGCAGCATCGAGAACAGTGACCGGCGCTGGTGTCGCCACCGCCACTCCCAGCCAGATCAGCGCAGAAAGCCCGAATCCCGCCAGCGCAGCGATCTCCAGCCAGAACCCGTGCCGTGGGCCCAAGTGCCAGATTACGCCAAACGCCAGCAGAAACACGCCCGCCGACACCGACGCCAGCGCGATCAGTCCCACATCGATCATGCGATGAATTTGTTGGCGGCTGCGGCAGTGCTCGCACTCCGCAAAATGATTCTCGTAATCGCCGCACATCTCAGGCGCCAGGCCGGATATGTCATACCGCCAGCCCGCCAGAATCTTACCAACGATTGGATCTATGCACTGCTGACTCATGGGGGGTTAAGCCAAAAATCAAAACCAAGAAATGTAAGCTACACCTGCAAAGACCATCACTCTTGAACCCACCGCTACAGACGTATCGGCTCCATTGCTTCGGTCTGCGACGCCAGTAACACGCGGTTCTGAAACAACCCTCCGCGTGTGGCCAGAGCCTTTTCAGCCTCTCTCCGAGCAATTTCCGGATGATTGTTCTGCTCTGAGAGATGCGCCAGCACCACAAAAGACGCACTATTATCATAGTCGTTCGTAAGGAAATCAGCGAGGGCCAGGTTCGAAAGGTGCCCCACCCTGCTCATCACCCGCTGCTTTACCGACCACGGATACGGCCCCACCCGTAACATCTCCAGATCGTGATTCGACTCCATAACCAGCACATCACATCCACGAAGATGATCGCGCACGCTTACCGGCAAATATCCCAGATCAGTCGCAATTCCGACTTTGATGCCCTCCGCGCGAAACGTATACCCCACCGGATCGGCCGCATCGTGAGGAATGGTGAACGGCTTCACCTCGATATCACCCACCTCAAAGCGGCGGCCCGCATCGAACTGCTCAAACTTCTCCAGCTTCGGACGTTCGCCTTTCTCATTGCGCATGGCCCGCGCCCAGGCCTGATGCGTTCCGCCCGTCATGAACACGGGGATGCGCAGTTTCTTCGCCAGCGTTGCCAACCCGTAGACGTGATCGGAATGTTCGTGTGTGATGAGAATCGCAGAGAGTGTGTGCGGGTCCTCGCCCAGCATCTTGAGCCGCTTGAACGTCTCACGGCACGAGATGCCGGCATCGACGAGAATCTTCGTGCAGGAGCTGGCCACCACCGCGCAATTCCCGCGGCTCCCCGAAGCCAGCATCGTCACACTTACACCCATGATCGCAGCATACGCGTAAATGCTGTGGAATCGGGAGTAACTTTCTGGTTAGCCGATACCTAAGAGCAGAACGCCCTGTGGGAAAATCGCTAATGGTTTATGTGGGGACGGCCGCCTCGGCCGTCCAGCGAGGGCGAAGCCCAGCGCTTTGAGCTGAACTCATTGCTCTAAGTCGAACTGCAGCTCCCTACTTCCCCTGCCGCAAATTCTCAATCACATCCCGCATGAACGATCCCCCATACGCCCCCGCGATTCCCGGCAGAAAAGCCAGAAACGAGGCACAGATCTGCGCCCGCGTCGGCTTCACCGTAAGAATTTCGTAAGCCGCCATCTCAGTCAGCGGAATAAAGACTCCAACCATTGTCACCCACCGCCAAGGCCACCGCGGTCGCAGCAACCCGAGCAGAATCCCTGCCGACAGCACCAGCAAGGCCGTGATCAGCAGATCGTTGATCGCGACATCCGCCCATCCCGTCCCAATGCCGCAAAGCGCGGCCAGCAGGTAGAAGCAAATATCGTTCCCGGCGTTGCCAACTGCCTCGGTGGTTTTCATTCAACAATCAACAATCATCAATCATCAATCATCAATACGTATAAAATCCCCGCCCGCTCTTCCGCCCCAGCCACCCCGCGTCCACCATCTTGATCAGCAGCGGACACGGCCGGTACTTCGGATCTCCCAGCCCGCCGTGCAGCACTCGCATGATGTCGAGACAAACATCGAGTCCAATGAAATCCGCCAGCGTCAACGGCCCCATCGGATGATTCATCCCCAGCTTGAATACTTCATCGACTGCCTCTGCTGTGGCCACGCCCTCCATCACGGTATACATCGCCTCATTCAGCAGCGGCATCAGCACTCGGTTCGAAACGAATCCCGGCGCGTCATTCACCTCCACCGGCGTCTTCTCCAGCTTCACCGACAAATCGCGCACTGCCGCAAACGTCTCGTGCGAAGTGGCCAACCCGCGGATCACCTCCACCAGCTTCATCACCGGCACCGGATTAAAGAAGTGCATCCCAATGACTTTCTCTGGTCGCTTGGTCAGCGCCGCCAGCTTCGTAATCGAAATCGAAGAGGTATTCGACGCCAGAATAATTTCCGGCCGCGTCACACGGTCGAGATCGCGAAAAAGTTCCGTCTTGATCTCAAACTTCTCCGTCGCAGCCTCAATCACAAAATCGCACTCGGCCAGTTTACCTCGGTCCGTAACCGCTCGAATACGCCCCAGCGCCGAAGCCTTGTCCTCCGCCGTGATCTTATCCTTCGCAACTTCCCGATCCAGATTCTTCGTAATCGTGCCCAGCGCTCGATCCAGAAATCGCTGCTCCACGTCGCACAGCAGAACGTCGAATCCGCCGCGCGCAAACACATGCGCAATCCCATTGCCCATGGTCCCCGCACCTACTACGCCCACCCGTTGAATGTTCATGAAGTTCGCCTCTAACAAAACGTTCGAGTCTACCACCATGCGTCAACCCACACGCAATCTCAAGTGGCCTTGTCGTCCTGAGCGGCGTCTTTTGCCGCGAAGGATCTATGCAATTGGTCTTTGGGAGCGTCCTGTGCCCCATCCTAACGTCGCGCCCTTTGCGACGTTAAGATGGGGATTTTGATTTTCAGCCCCGGGTGCGGTTTTGACCTCTAGGCGGAATGCGACCTCTCCTGACAGCGACCCAGCGCACTCCTCCCCGCGCGTCGCAAGGCGTGCCCATCGTCCAGCCTCCCGGCGGACACGCCATCTACCTCGTGCGCCTCGCGATCCCTCGCCGCGTCTACACGCAAAGCCACAGCGACTACGTCGTGGAAGTAATTCTGGAAGTCTGGAACCACCGCGCCCAAATCCCCGGCGTGCAGCTTAGCTACGAAGCCCCATTCCTCGCGCCACTTAACCGCTCACCTCGAACCGGTGAGAGCCGAAATGGTCACACGTGCGTGAGTTGTGCAAGAGAGTGTGGCGAACGGAAGAACTCGAGGGTGCCTCATTCTAGCGTCGCGGCTTTTGCGACGCTAGAGCCTGCCCTGAGAGTTTGTGACTTTTTTAAAATCGCCAAAAATCAGCGCTGCAAACAATATAGTTACGGCGACAAAACGGTCGAAAAATCAAGAAAGTCACAAACTCTGAGCGAAGCCGAAGGGGTGGGGATTTTGACCTTCGATCCACCTTCGCAATGGAACTAAGTCCCACGACGCGGTGTCGGTCTCAAATAGACGCTCGATCACCTGAAGCGTCGCCCCTCCGATGCTCGAATCCTGTCTCAACTCGTTGCACGCAGAAGGCTGTGGGTGGGACATCGGATACCTGTGGCGGTCGATGGGCTGGCTCAGTCGCGGCGATCTTCTTCTGCTCGGGCTCATGCTGGCCAATACGATTGCCATTATTTGCTATAGGGCCTACTGTCACCGCGCTGCCCGCATGCAATCGCGCGCTTGCTTCCGTGATAGCGCTGCAACCCTGCGTGACGGCAGGCTTGATGAAGTAATTTCCATTGCCATGCACAACCGTCGGAGCCACGTGGCGGCCGTGGTCGCCCCGGTCTGGCTGCTTTCTGCGCCGCACCGCCACATTTCACTGACGCTGAAGCCATCGATGCTTCACAACGAGCCTTTCGGCGCAAGCGCAAGGTCTTGGCTGCCGACTTGAAACTCGGAATTGGCACCCTCTCCACCATCGCCTCCTCGGCACCCTTCATCGGCCTGTTTGGCACAGTGCTCCGCATCTCGGATGCGTTTGTCGGAATCGGCGCGTCGAAATCCGCAGCGATGGCTTTCATCGCGTTGAGCCTGGCGGAAGCGCTGGTCACGGCCGCTATGGGAATTGCCGTGGCGATTCCTGCCGTGTGGTGCCGCAACTACCTGCTTGACCGCGTTGAGGCGATGGAAAGCGAAATGTCGAATGCCACTCTTGAGGCCGTCACCTATCTCCACGCCCATTGCGATTTCCGCCGGCGCCCTGAGCATTTCGTTGCAGGAACAACAGATCTGATCTTTAGAGTGTCACCCGATTGGGCGGCACGCTCCTGGGAGATCCGATACGACCGTCAGAGGCCCTTGTTGCTTGCAATGTGGGGCTGCATGTTCTATATCGCGTTCATTGTCGCGCAGGGGATGTACCCTTCATACCTCTGGGAACGCTCGTGGGAGCGCGCATCTGAAGCCCGAGTTCAGGCTCCGCAGTTGGTTGGCGGTCAGGAGCTCGTCTCACCGGATCATCGCTATCGCGCCGTGATTCCCATGATCTACCGCTGGCCAACAAATTCCTCAAACAAGAGCTACGATGCGCATTGGTTGTGCGGGTCCGATGCGACGGTCGCGCTCAGGATTGTTCCCAACGACCGTCCCTTGGCTTGGAAGCCTCAACTCTGCCCCGACGAGACAAAGTACACCCTTGAACCCGATCATCTGACCTGGAATTGCAGCGTTCCTGTGATCACTTGGCGCAGCAACGACGAATTGCTGATCCAGTGCAGCGACTGCACCACCGACAACGTGCAACTCGTAAAATCGAGCTTCTTTCCCGGAAGGATCACACTGCGAGGCTGGGACGGCAAACGGATGTATCCGCAGGTCACACATCCCCAGCCTGGCTGTCCCGATTAGTCGAGCCGCACTTAACGAACCAACCAGCGCATGCTACGATCGAACCAGTTCTCAAGGAGCCCATGCCCAAGTTTGTCATCGAACGTGACGTTCCCGGTGTCGGAAAACTATCCGACGCTCAACTGCGCGAGATCTCGCAAAAGTCCGTTGCCGTTTTGAAGGAAATGGGCGTCGGGATCCAGTGGCTCCACAGCTACGTCACCGGCGACAAGGTGTATTGCGTCTATCTCGCCCCTGACGAAGCGACCATCCTGGAGCATGCTCGCCGTACGGGACTTCCCGCCAATCGTATTTCCGCTGTCCGCCGGCTCCTGGATCCGACAAGCGCGGAGTAATTTCACCGAAACGCCTCCGCGCTCACGAGCACGATCGCGAGGGATCTCCCAACATCAGCACTTCTTCAATCGCTTTCTCGACCGGCAGAGCCCAACCTTCGGACCATGCCGTCCCGCCCATTGTGCTGCCCAACGTCTGCCGTGCCGTGAGCAAACTGGCTTCGAGTTTGGCGTGTTCGGCCGGCGTCAGAGGCGCGCCAATATTCTGGCGCAACGCCCCCGCTGCCCCTGCCAGCCGGAGCGAGCGTTCTGCTTCCAGTTGCACCGCCGCGGAGCACGCGAAACACTCCAGCAGACGCGCTATCCCCCGTTTGTGTTCCAGTTCCTGGAAGATTCTGATGCTCTGCCGGTAAAGATCCTGCGCCATCGAATAATTTCCCTGATCGCTCGCCAGGTTTCCCAAGTCGGCGAGCGTGCCGGCGATGCCCCAACGGTCGCCAAGTTCCCGGAAAATCTCCAGGCTCTCTTCGTACAATGCGTGCGCCGCTGCTGGGTCCCCCTGATCCCGTGCCACATCCCCTTGATAGTTCATCGACCAGGCAACGCCGGCTCGATCTCCCAGTCCACTGAAGATTGAGAGACACTCCGCGTACAGCGATCGCGCGCGCGCGTTGTCCCCTTGTAATTTAACGATATTCGCCAGGTTGCTCACAGCACTGGCCACTGCCTTCGGGTCGCCCACTTCTCTCCACACCGTGAGGCTCTCTTCGAACAATGATCGCGCGTTCTGGATGTCGCCTCGGTCCCGCGCACTGACCGCTAGAGCATTCAGGCAAACCGCGGCGCCTTGGGCGTTGCCCAGTTGACGCGAGATCTCTAGGCTCTCTCGAATAAGTGCCTCCGCCGCTGCGTAATCTCCTTGCTCGACTCCGAGTACGCCGGCCGCAAAAAGAGCGCGACTTCGCGCTTTGGTGGGCGCCTGTGCTCCCGCGATCTTTAGCAGCTTGTCCAGCCGGGCCCTGCCTTCCGCGAGATACTCGCGCATCTCCCAATAACGAAACAGAGCGCCGCCGAGACGAAGTCCCCACTCCGCATCTTCCGTTTCTGTCAGCCAATCGGCCGCCGCACGAAAATTGTCATGCTCGACCCCGTAGTGCGCCAGCCAGTCCGCGCTTACCGTTCCGACTTGCTCCGTCGCTCTCTCTTCTGCCAGAACCAGGCAGTAAGCGGCATGGGCGCGCTTCGTCAACGCCTTCTCGCCGCTCGCCTCCAGTTTTTCCAGAGCATACTCGCGAATGGTTTCGAGCATTATGAATCGCGGTTCACCATCGGCTTGCTCATCCCGCAGCGCCAGACTCTTGTCGACCATCGACTCCATGCCGTCGAGCACGTCCAAACCCAGGTCGCCTTTCGCATCGCAGACGGCTTCTGCTCCCTCCAAAGTGCATCCACCCACGAATACCGACAGCCTCCGAAACAGCCTCTGCTCGGTCGGTGTCAGCAGATCGTAGCTCCAATCCATCGCTGCGCGAAGCGTCTGGTGCCTCTGTGGCATGTCTCGCGCACCGCCCGTCAACAGTTGCAGCCGGCTCGACAGACGCGTCCGCATGGCTGTGGGCGACAGGACTTTCACGCGCGCGGCCGCCAGTTCAATCGCCAGCGGCAGGCCATCCAGACGCGCGCAAATCTCCGCGACCGCGGCAGCATTTTCTGGTGTCAGTTGAAAATCTGGCTTGGCCGCGACTGCTCGCTGCACGAATAGCGCCACCGCCGGTGACTGCGACAGCGCCTCCACCGTTGCCACCGACTGTTTCGGAAGCGCCAGCGGTGGCACTGGAAATTCGTTCTCCCCGTAGACGTGCAGCGCCGAGCGGCTCGTGACCAGTACCTTGAGCTTCGAAGCCACCGACAGCAGTTCGACGAGTGTGGGCACCGCCTCGACCAGATGCTCAAAATTATCCAGCAACAGCAAGCTCGGAGAGCGCCCCGAACGTCGCAAGTTCGCCTTCAGTATCTCCTTCGGGGACTGCGTCCCTGCCTCCCGGATCCCCAACGTTTGAACGATCA
This sequence comes from uncultured Acidobacteriaceae bacterium, assembly GCA_963710885.1. GTDB lineage: Bacteria > Acidobacteriota > Terriglobia > Terriglobales > Acidobacteriaceae > Sulfotelmatobacter. The sequence goes on along the minus strand of CAVQCF010000040.1, from coordinate 62,226 downwards.
CCGAAGCCAACAATCCCGGATCAATCAGCGACGACAGCGACACAAAATACGTCCCTCCCGAGAAGTGTTCCGTCAGACGACCCGCCAACTGCACCGCCAGACGTGTCTTGCCAATCCCGCCCGGCCCCGTGATCGTCACCAGCGACACGTCCGGCCGCAGTAACAGTTGTTCCGCTGCGGCCACCTCCTTCTCCCGCCCCAAAAAGCCGGTTCGTTGGACCGGAAGGCCCGAGGAAGCAGTTTCGACTACCGGCTCGGCCGCCTTCTCCGAAAAACCTGAATGGATTGCGTTGAGTCCAGACGTCGTGCTCCGACTCGACACCTTGTTTCTGGTCTCGAGTACGGGCGCGATGAATCGATATCCCCGCCCTGTAATCGTCTGCACAAAGCGCGGCTGTTCGGGATCGTCTTTCAGGACTTGGCGGATCTTGCGGATGGCGGCATTGATGCTGTTGTCCGTATCGAGAAAAACGTCTTTGCCCCAAATCCGCTCGATGATCTGAGAGCGCGTCACCAGTTGCCCTCTCTCCTCGATTAAGAGGATGAGCAACTCCATGGGGATCCGTTCCAGCTTTACGATTCGCCCGCCGCTGCGAAGCTCATAACTGCGCGGATCTAAGTCGAAATCTTTGCCGAATTGGATCGAGTCTGATTGTCGGACAGGGTCGGACGCCACAGCACGCTCCCCCAGAGTGTCGTTATTTTACATCGCTTCCCGGTACGCGTCGCCAACTGCAACATTCCGCCCAGCTTACAAATTCATGCAGCTTCAGCAAGCTTAAGGCGTTCGCCATGGTCAACCTTGAATGCTTGGGGCAGTATGCCTCCTGTGACGAACCAAACGTCGATCAGGGGACGACGTTCAAGAAATCGCCCGTGGGAACAAGGCAAGGACTCAGGTGCAGACCCACCTCGGGCGCATTTCCTCAACACCGGGATTGTTGCACTGAACTCGGCCAGGTAGTGCCTGGTGTTGATCCGACGCGAAAGCATGGGACCGAGGGACTACAAAACTGATTCCACAAGGAGAACTGCTATGACGACACAAGTCACCACTCGCATCCACACCTCAACCACCAACATCCTGCGCCTGGCGTTGATGGCCAGCCTGGCACTGGCCGCACCGCTTCTCACGGTAGGGCAGACCGGTCACGATCACGACCATGACTCTTCGGCCAAGCTAGTGCGCCTGGTTCGGGAGGCTACGCGGCAGTTTATTGACGTGAACAATGCCACGGCCGCCGGCTATGGACCAGCCTTTGGCTGTGTCAGCGGACCCGACCACGGTGCGATGGGCATTCATTACGTCAACGGCGCTCTCGTGGGAGACGGCCTGATCAACGTCTCCCAACCGGAAGCCCTCATCTACGAGCCCGTAGGAAACGCCCGGCGGCTGGTTGGCGTTGAGTACATTGTGGACGCCGCCACCTGGCTCGCTGCTAACAACGGCGCTCCCCCTCAACTCGAAGGCCAGGACTTCCAGTTCGTCCCCGCCCCGAATCGGTTCAACCTGAACTCGTTCTTCGAACTGCACGTCTGGGCCTGGCGCGACAACCCGAACGGTGCCTTCGTCGACTGGAACAATCATGTGAGCTGCGAAGGTCAGTAGACACTGCGTGAGGCGCTCACACCTCGTCGTGCCGGCTGCCTCGCCCTTTCGCGTAGTTTGCGAGAGGGCGGGCAACCGGAAATCACGCATACATTGCAATGCAAAAGGAGAATCAAATCATGAAGACAACTGGAACCCAAACCACGCCTGTCCTTGAAAACATCGTCAACGGAGTCTCGGTGGACGGCCTCTCGAAGACAGTCGAAGCCATCAAGGCCGCTCCCGCTCTCGCGAAATTCAACTTTCGCATCCGTAACCAATGGGCGGATGCCGGCCGCAATACCTCTACAGTGGCCAACTTCTACGGCGCAGGCCAGGAACTCAACCGCCCGAAGGCATTTGTCCTCGAGGCCGACGAGCCTCCGGTCTTGCTCGGTAAGGATTCGGCCGCCAACCCCGTCGAGCATTTGCTGCATGCTCTGGCCAGTTGTCTGACTTCATCCATGATCTATCACGCTGCGGCGCGCGGCATTCATATTGAAGAAGTAGAGTCTTCTTTGGAAGGTGATATTGATCTGCAGGGATTCCTGGAACTCGATAAGAATGTTCGCAACGGCTATCAGGGAATCCGCGTCAACTTCAAGATCAAGGCCGATGTTCCCGACGAACAGTTGCAGGAACTCTGCAAGCTCGGTTCCGCACACTCGCCCGTCTTCGAATCTCTCACCAACGGAGTGCCCGTCGCGGTCACGGCCCAACGTTTGTAGCTAGGGTGCCGGGTGCCCCACCCTCGTTCCGCCGAATTTTGGCGGAACAGGGTGGGGATTTTGACCTTCAAATGACAGAAATGGATTCCCACTCATGCGTGGTTTGGGCGAACAAAGATAGGTGGGCTAGGACTTACTCATCGGAGTGGTGCCTAGACATAAGCATTGACAGCATTCAAAACGCGTCTGACCGGGGTCGCGTAGAACCTTGAAGCGTTAAAGCGTTTCTTGTGACGAGCGACCTTTACTGAGAAATCTGAAAAGAACAAAATGGGGCCATGCTCGCAGACCCAACCGGCGCGTCCTCAATCATCCGAGAGGCGGCCGGGCCCAGAACGACACCTAACTCCTTATTCCGCCAGATATTACCCGCGAGTCCTTTCTCCTCAAGATTTTGCCCGGACCATCAGGGATTCCAAACTTGCAAGTCCTTTAGAACCAGGATTTTGACCGCAGACGGCCAAAAGATGTAATACCCAGCACTCCATCGGATACCCGCCGGCCGGCTCGAGAACTCCTCCATTCGGAAGCCGGCAGCCGAAAGCCCGGAAGCCCAACCGAGGTGTAAAATATCCAAGCACTCCCTTACACGTCATCTCCCAGCTTCGAAAGGATTCCTCCCATGGCAACGCTAGAAGCCCCCGTCCGGCCGCGCACGACCCTGCATCAGGGACCATTCGTCACCGAGCCCTTCTACGATTTCCGCAACGAAGAGAACGCCCGCCGCATGCGCGCCGCCATCGCCAAAGTCCGCGGCCAGCTTGGACGTGAATACGACCTCATCATCGGCGGCAAGCGCATCAAGACCACTGACAAAATCAAGTCGCTGAACCCGTCGCAGCCCTCGCAAACCGTCGGCATCCACCAGAAGGCCGGCAAAGATCATGTCGAGCCCGCCATGCAGGCGGCGCTCACGGCCTTCGAATCCTGGAGCCGCACCACCGTCGAAGAGCGCGCCGGCCTCGTCTTCCGCGTCGGCGACCTCATGCGCCAGCGCAAGATGGAATTCATGGCGTGGCTGGTCTTCGAAGTCAGCAAGAACTGGGCCGAGGCCGACGCCGACATCTCCGAGACCATCGACTTCTGCGAGTTCTACGCGCGCGAGGCTTTGCGCTTCGCGAAAGCGCAGACGCCCATCCAGCTTCCCGGCGAGCACGACACGCTGCACTACATTCCGCTCGGCGTCGGCGCGGTGATTCCGCCGTGGAACTTCCCCTGCGCCATCATGGCCGGCATGACGCTGGCCTCCATCGTCAGCGCCAACACCGTCATCCTGAAGCCGTCGAGCGATTCACCCACCATTGCCGCGAAGTTCATGGAGCTGCTCGAAGAAGCCGGCATGCCCGAGGGCGTGGTGAACTTCTGCCCCGGCGCCGGAGCCAGTTTCGGCGACGCAGTCGTCGCGCATCCCAAGACGCGCTACATCGCCTTCACCGGATCACGCGAAGTCGGCCTGCACATCAACAAGACCGCCGCGACGCAAGCCCCCGGCCAGATCTGGATCAAGCGCACCATCCTCGAGATGGGCGGTAAAGACGCTATCATCGTCGACGCCGATGCCGACATCGACTCCGCCGTCGAAGGCGTCGCGCAAGCCGCATTCGGGTTCCAAGGCCAGAAGTGCTCCGCCTGCTCGCGTGCCATCGTCGACGAGCGCGTGTACGACAAGTTCCTCGAGCAACTCAAGGCCCGCGTCGAGAAGATTCAGGTCGGCGACGTCACCGAGAACGCTGCCATGGGTGCGGTCATCAACGAAGGCTCAATGAAGACCATCCTCGGCTACATCGAGCAAGGCAAGAAAGACGGACGCCTCCTCACCGGCGGCGAACGCGCTCCCGGTGAAGGATACTTCATCAAGCCGACGGTGATTGCCGATATCCCCGCGAAGTCGAAGCTCGAGCAGGAAGAAATCTTCGGCCCGGTCCTCGCTGTAATTAAGGCCAAAGGCTTCGATCATGCACTGGAAATCGCGAACGACACCGAGTTCGGTCTGACTGGCGCTATCTACACCAAGTCGCGCGACAAGATCAACCGCGCTATCCAGGAGTTCCACGTCGGCAACCTCTACATCAACCGCAAGTGCACTGGAGCGATGGTCGGCGCGCATCCCTTCGGCGGCTTCAACATGTCCGGCACCGATTCGAAGTCCGGCGGCCCAGACTATCTCTACCTCTTCACGCAAGCGAAAGTAGTAGGAGAGAAGATCGTCTGATCTGGTCACAGAAAACAGAAAGGCCGCCCTCTCGGGCGGCCTCTCTTCCTACTTCAAGTTCGTGAGTCTTACTGCGCCACTCCCGCCGGCGGTTGGGGAACCGCGCCCGTGGTCGTCGCGGCCGCAGCTTCATTCAGAATCCGGTGGTGGATGGTGAACAGCGCCAACTCCAGCCGGTCCGACACGCCGATCTTGTCATACACATTGCGCAGATAGTTCTTGATGACCTGCTCGGTGGTGCCGAGTTGCGTGGCGATCTCTTTATTCTTGTAGCCCTGTACGATCAGCGCCACGATGCGCAGTTCCTTGGCGGTTAGCCGGTCGCGCACGCGCAATCCGACCATATCGTTTTCGGTGAGTTCGCTGGGCACGGCTACGTCCTGCACCCAGGTTTCGCCACGCGCCACTTTGCGCACGCAGTCCACGAGCGCCGCGCTGGTCACGTTGCGATAGACCACGCCATGTGCGCCGTTCGACATGTGCCGCTGCGCGCTCTCGCCGGTATCGGCTAGCACGATCACGCGCGTCTTGGCTTTGTTCGCTCCCGCCACGATGGCGGCAAAGTCACCGTGGAATCCCGCAGCCACGACCAGCACCGCGGCACGGAACTTGTCCAGCGCCATGAACATCTGTTCAGGGGTCTGGGCCTGGGCCACAATGCGCATCTCATCTTCCACTGCCAGCACTTTGGCAATGCCCGCCCGGAAGATCGCCTGGTTATCGGCCAGAATCAGTTTGAGCATGTTGTCAACGCTCCCAAAAAGTCCGCTGCAAAACGATTATGAGTTCCTGACGAACTCGTATGAGTCGATCACGCAGGCCACGCCGCGGCCTTCGCCGCCTTCACCTGTCTCATCGGCGCGCACCACCCGCCCTTTGCACTGGATGGTCACATTCTCCTGACCGCCCGTCATTTCTGGCGGCAGCGTGATTTCAAATTCGACGGGGGAACCAATTTCCATTGAGGAATCGGCGCGGATATAGACTCCCGCCGCGCTGAGATTCCCGGTCACGCCCTCGGCATCTCCGCCGGTCTCGCCCTTGTGTATCTTGATCGGCAGTTCCAGCGGGAACCGTTTTCCGGTCCGTGCTTCTTCGCCCACGGTACCTCCTCTAGACTGGCCTGTTATGTGTTGTCCCTCTGCGAATGAGGCCAATGTCGTCAAACCAAGCTCCTGGCGGGCGCAGGCCCACTTTTATGCTCAGCACGGGTTATATCACGAAAGACACCCGTGTAAAAGCCTGATAACCCGTTAGTTAACGGTAGCAACTAGGTTCCCCCCAAGCGGAACGGAGGTTGACCGCCGCCTGTGCGCCAGGTTTTGACCTGCCTTTAGGTCGGCTAAGGCGCCTGCATGGTAGTGTTTTGTTCAGATATCCTGATGAAACAGGAGCATTCGAATGGTAAATTCTCTTCTCATGCGTGGGGAGGTTCCAGCGCGGTCTCGCCGCTTTTTTGTTATTGCTTTACTGGTAGGCACGGTGCACGCGTCCGTAGCGCAGGCCGCTCAGACAATCACCTCCCAGGCGCCCGTCCAGAAGAAGGCCGTACCAGGCGCCGCCGAGACCAAGCCCACGGAGAGCCCGAACGTTTTGGTGCAGCTGAACAGCGCGCTGGAAAGCCTTGCCGCCCGGGTCTCTCCCGCAGTGGTCCAGATTCTGGTCACCGGATACGGGCCGCTGCGCGAGGAAGATCGATCGCAGACGGCGTTCATCGTCCGCCAGAAAGCGGTGGGCTCCGGGGTGATCGTCGACCCGAGCGGCTATATCATGACCAACGCCCACGTGGTCGAGGGGGCACAGCGGATTCGCGTCGCGCTGCCGCTGCCCATGGGCGACTCCGCCGGCCAGGTGCCAATCGGGAAGCGCCGCATCCTCGAAGCGCGACTCGTCGGTCAGCATAAAGATACGGATCTCGCTCTGCTCAAAATTGACGAGACCGATTTGCCGACCCTTGCATTGATGAGCCAACGCGCCCACGTCGGGCAACTTGTGTTCGCCATCGGTAGCCCCGAGGGGCTGCAGAACTCGGTTACCATGGGGGTGGTCAGCGCGTTGGCCCGCCAGCCTGATGCCACCAAGCCGATCACTTACCTGCAGACGGATGCTCCCATCAATCCCGGGAATAGCGGCGGTCCATTGGTCGATATGAACGGCGCGGTTCTCGGCATCAACACTTTCATCCTTTCGCAAGGCGGAGGCAGCGAGGGCCTGGGCTTCGCTATTCCGGCGCGAGTGGTCGATTTTGTCTATCACAGCCTGCGCAAATACGGACACGTGCATAAGGTTGAAATCGGCGCTGGGGCGCAGGAGATCACACCTACCCTGGCTGAGGGCCTGCACCTTCCGCAGCGTTGGGGCGTCGTCGTGGACGACGTGACGCCGGGTGGTCCAGCCGCGGCAGCTGGACTTCAGGTGGAGGACATTATTCTCACTGCGGACGATCGGCGCATTGAAACTCTGCCGTCGCTTTCAGCTGCTCTGTACCTGCATCGTCTTGACCAAGTCGTGAAGCTGGAGGTCTTGCGTGGCAGCGAAAAGAAGATTCTCTACGTGCCCGCGATCGAGCAGCATGATCATATGGACGAGTTGCTCGACGCCGTTAATCCCGATAACAGTCTGATCCCCCGCCTGGGGATTCTTGCCATCGACCTCACTGCCGATCTGCGCGCGCGGCTGGGATCACTACGAATTCCGTCAGGAGTCGTCGTCGTGGGACGCGCCGCCGATCTGATCATGCCCGACACCGGCCTGCAGGCTGGAGACATTATTCACCGGCTCAATACAACGCCGATCGTTTCCATGGAGACGCTACGCAATGCAGTGCGAGTTCTGAAGACGGGCGACGCCGTCGTACTGCAGGTCGAGCGCGATGGCGGGCTGCAGTATGTGAGCTTCGAGATGGAGTGAAGTGAGCCAGGAAAATCGTCGCGGACGCCGCGTCCAAATCAATGCTGTCATCCTGAGAGTTTGTGACTTTTTTAAAATCGCCAAAAATCAGCGCTGCAAGATATAGTTACGACGACAAAACGGCTCGAAAAATCAAGAAAGTCACAAACTCTGAGCGAAGCGAAGGACCTCTGCAACTCGCTGATGTGCCATGCTGCGGCAACTGCATGGATCCTTCGCTTCGCTCAGGATGACAAGTCGATGGTACGTATTTATCGTCCGAGTCCGGCGCCTGTGGCCGCTGCTTTGGGCTTGCCGGCGTTCTCGATCACAACGCCCAGACCTGAGCCAATCGACTCCACCACACGAAGGTCGTCCGCAGTGAAAGCATCCTGGCCTGCGCGGTATAGAGCCAGCACGGCGGCAATCCCGGTCGTTCCTTCAAGGGGCACGGCTAGCGCCGAACGCAACGTGCTGCACTTTGTGGGATCGTTCAAATAGCCGGGTTCGACCGACGGATTGCCGTTCAAGATTGGCTTATGGTTCTGCGCGACCCATCCCGAGAGCCCTTGGCCCGCGGGAATTTTGAGGGACGAGAATAGGCGGAAATTGTCTCCGCTCACGAATTCTGGCTCTAGCACTCCATTCTTGGGCACATACACGGCCATGGAGTCGTGCGGCACCAGGTGTTTCAGGCGCACGGCCATCAGAGAATGAATGTCTTCGCGGCGCAGGGACGCGCCGGGCTTGCGGTTCAGTTCGACAATCTCCTGACTCTGCTGACGAGCGGCCGAGATCCGCGTGCTGAGATCCAGGTTGTAATCTGCAGGGCGTCCTGAGACTGGGCCGACCGCTTCCCCAGATTCCACAAAGCCCGCATCGGGCGCCAGTCCTCGTTCAACCTTTATGTCAGTCGACAATTTCGGCGGAGCCTGCAGCGGTTCCTCGTTCGCTATCTTCTCCAGTTCGATGTAACGCCGGTGAAGAATTGCCACTACCTTCGGATCGAAACTCTTGCCCGCGTCGTCCACGACCTTGGCCATGGCCTCGTTCAACGGCAGAGCCTTGCGATATTGCCGGTCGGAAGCCAACGCGTCGAGACAATCGACCGCGGCGAGAATGCGAGCGCCAATCGGAATCTGTTCTCCCGCCAGTCCATTTGGATATCCGCTGCCATCCCACTTCTCGTGATGCGCGCGGACAATCGGCACCACCGGATACGGAAAGTGCACCTGCTCCAGAATCTCCGCCCCAACGATGGGATGGATCTTCATCTTCTCAAACTCCTCGGGCGTGAGCCTACCCGGCTTTGAGATGATGTGTTCCGGCACTGCCAGCTTTCCAATGTCGTGCAGCACCGACGCTGCCCGCAGCGCTTCGGTTTCGTCTTCGCTCAGGCCCAGGTCCTTCGCCAATTCCATGGCGTAAACGCGCACTCGTTGCAGGTGCTCGCCCGTGGTCTCGTCCTTGGCTTCGATGGCCAGTGCGAGAGCTTCGATCGTCCGCAGGTGCAGGCTTGAGACCTGCTCGGCGTGTTTCTTCTCGGTCTCAAGCTTGCCGAGATAGAGACGATACGATCGGTACATCAGGTAAATCGGCGGCAGGATCAGCAACGACGACTGCCATCCGATATGCCCGTTCAGGAAGTGAACCAGCCCCGCCAAGGCGGCTCCGACCATGTAATAGGGGAACGACCACAGATAACTATCATTCCAAACCTTCGCGATGGGCTTATTTTCGGTCAGCCCGATGATCGTCGACATGGCGGCTGTATTGCATCCGAAGTGGATGATCGCTGCTACCAGAAGCGCGAGCGGTCCCGGCACGTGCAGAACCCGCGTTACTACCAACGCATAGGCGCTGTAGGCCACAGAACTGGAGACCGTCAGCTGCGACCAGTTGAAGACGAACTGCACCAACTTCACTTGGTGTTTTCGCCGCAAATAAGCTTGGCCCACCGTGCTGGCCAGGACAATCAGCAGCGTCTCCGGCCAGCCTAGTTCGAGAATTCCCAGCAGGGTGAACAGGAAGTTGACGGAGAGCGTTCCTTCAATGCCGGGCAGAGTGACCTTGAGCGATGACGCCAGAAGAGCCGCTATGAGATAACAAACGAACTTGACCGGATCGTTCGATTGCCAGTGGGAAAACGCCAGCGCAATGCATATGGCTCCCGCCGTAGCCATGGCGATGATGAAGCCGCGCGCGCTAATGGACCGTCCCCAGGACATGCTAAGTCCTTAAATTTTCAACGAAGTGCGGGTGCCTGTCCGCCCAAAACGACTTCGTCTGATTACCATCGTTTTCTCTAAGTAAATCAGCCACATACGGTCTAGTGTGCCAACGGGGCGACGGCTCCAGACCCTTTTCAGGCGAGACAACTTGTCCCGTGCCCGACGCGTGGGACAAAGTGCCCGTTGCGTTTCTTTACAACCCCTCGCAAGTCATTGATGAATAAAGGATATTTGGCTGCCAATTGGGTACCTACCTGCACATGGATAGGTCACTTGGGGCATGGTTACGCGCCTGTGGGCGCCTTTCGTTGGGGGATTATGAAAAAACTAGTACTTCTGCTTTTGATCGTCGCTCTGCCGCTGGCGCATGCCGACGACTCCAAGATATCGCCTGAATTGCGAGGCAATTACTCGAACCAGAAGGTGCAAGTGATCGTGCAGTATGCGCCCGGCACTCAGGTTAGCTGCAGCGGTCTGCTAGGCCTGGTGGACTGCCTGGTCAATGACGTTTTGAAACTCGGCGGCACGATCCTGGGGCAGTTGCCTCTGATCAACGGCGTGGTTGCGCTGCTTGACGGCAACGGCATCCAGAACCTCTCCAACCAGTCGAACGTCGTTTACATCAGCACGGACCGGCCGTTGACCCCCTCACTCAACAATGCCGCCGCCGCGGTGAACGCGCAGTACGCGTGGCAGTCGAACTACACCGGTGCGGGCATTGGTGTGGCTCTCATCGATAGCGGTGTGAGCAATCACGTGGATCTGTATCAGGGTATTCTTCCGTTCTCGCGAGTTGTCTACCAGCAGTCCTTTTTGCCGGGAAACTCAAACCCCGGTGACCAATACGGACACGGCACTCACATCGCCGGGCTGATCGCTGGGGATGGCCTCAGTTCCACAGGCCCCCTCTACAGCAAGACCTTCAAGGGGATTGCGCCGGGCGCAAACATCATCAACCTGCGGGTCCTGGATGCGAACGGCGCATCCACCGATAGCGTGGTCATCGCCGCCATCAACCAGGCGATTTCCTTGAAATCGCGCTACAACATTCGCGTGATCAATCTCTCCATGGGCCGCGCGATCTACGAGTCATACAAACTGGATCCGCTATGCCAGGCAGTAGAGAAGGCATGGCAGAGCGGGATCGTGGTGGTCGTGGCGGCGGGCAACAACGGCCGCTATCAGGGTACCAATGGCTACGGCACCATTAATTCGCCCGCCAACGATCCTTACGTGATTACTGTGGGGGCGATGAAGACGATGGGAACGCCCACCCGCGTCGACGACTTGATCGCCAGCTACAGTTCCAAGGGGCCGACCGCGATCGATGCCGTTGCTAAGCCTGACCTCGTTGCACCAGGGAATCTGCTGGTTTCGCTCGAAGCTCCGGGCTCGACGCTCTATAGTCAATATCCCGGCAATCAGGTTCCGTACAGCTATTACGTAAACGGCGGCAGCGCGGCTTCGTCTTCCAGTTACTTCACGCTGAGCGGCACTAGCATGGCCACCGGCGTGGTGAGCGGAGTCGTCGCCGACCTGCTGCAGAAGAGCCCGAGCCTCACTCCTGATCAGGTGAAGGCCCGGCTGATGAAAACGGCGTGGAAGTCTCTACCGACGTTCAGCAGCGCGACCGACCCGACCACCGGCATGACCTACACCGATCAATACGACGTGTTTACCGTAGGTGCCGGCTACGTTGATGTGGAGGCCGCTCTCAATAACACCGACATGGCAAAGGGCACCGCGATGTCTCCAGTGGCCACCTTTAACGGGAGTAGCGGCAATGTCAGTCTGAACACCAGCCCGTCCGCCGTCTGGAACACGTCTGCCAACTGGTCCTACGCAACCGTGTGGGGAACCTCTCAATTTGCCGCCGGCTCTTCACAAGCTTCCCTGTCGGGAAGCAGCGCAACTGCCAGCAACGCCCTCTGGGGAAGCAATGCGATGTGGGGAACCAACGCCATGTGGGGAACCAACGCCATGTGGGGCACGAACGCGATGTGGGGTACGAATGCCATGTGGGGAACAAACGCGATGTGGGGGACCAACGTTTCTGTCGGCGAGCAATAAGATCCTTCGCAGTTGAAGGAAAGGGCCGCGATCCGTTCGCGGCCCTTGTTATTTGGTGAGTAACCGGCAAACTCAGTGACTGGGAATCGCTCTTTGTATTGCAGCTTTCAGTTCGTCCGCCTTGAAGCCGAATGGCCCGGGCCGGCTCTTGTAGGCCACGCGGCCCGCGGCGTCAATCACATATAGTCGATCCGGCCAGGCAGTGTACGCATTCTCGGTCGAGTTGCCGAATTCGTCGAGCACCGCCGGAATCTCAATTCCCAGCTTACGAACGCAAGCTCCCGCCACGAAGAGGCGTTCGTCTTCACTCCGTGGACTGGCAAACACGACTTTGTCCTTAACGTTGCTTTCCATCTGCCAAACGTCGCTCGGGTGCGCTTCGGTGATATAGACCACCAGGAATGAAACCTGGCTGCCGTACTGCTGGTAGAGCTTGTTGAGGGCAGGAACCTCCCGCCGGAAGGGAGGTCAAGTGTAACTTCCAAAGACAAGTACCACGGGCTTCTGGCGCGAGGTGAGAGCCGACAGTTGCACCTCCGCGGTCTTGTCGAGTTTCACCAGAGCGAAGTCCGGTGCCGGACTGCCCACCTGCAATGTGCCGGCCCGCGCGCGCATCCATAGCGTCTCGAAAGGAAAAATCAGAAACGGGACAGGTCCCGGGATCCTCGCCATGACCTTGCCAAATTGCTCTGGCGATTGCCGCATCACGCCGTAAAGCGCCACGCAACACGTCACCCACAGCGCGGCCGGCACGCACAACGTGACAAAGGTCCTTTTAACAGCCCTGGATTTTGCGTTCACCGGAATCAGCACTCGAACCCAAAAAGAAATGTGGCGATTATAGGTCGGCGCAAAGCCAGGTCAATAGTTGGAATGTAGTATTTCACCTTGGGTACTCAGTGCGCGGAATCGTCGTCGATCCAATACTCGCGTCGCGCCTTCAACACCAATTGTGGAAGGTCTTTGGCCGACACATGCAACGCATGCAGGCCTGGTGTAAGGGACGAGGGCCGAAAGCTCAGCACGTAGTAGTTCGGCAGGTCGTTTGAAAGCGTGATCAGACCTGCTTTCAGATCCTTGGCACTGTGAAAGTGAAAAAACTCACCCCCAGCGAGTTGCGCGATCGATTCCGCAGTTTTATTGCGCAGGGCATTCCGCGACGCAAGAAATGTCATCGTCGCGAGCCGCAAGGGAGGGGCAAGCTGGCTGATGCAATCGAGCACTTGCCTGCTGTAGTGGCCTTCATATTCGGCATCGGCGCCTTCGTGGCTAAAGCATCCGTGCGCCGGTCCTGGCGTTTCGTTGTTGAGCTTGGAGGCTTCGTGGGAGACTGCCGCCCGTGTGCTCGAAAAACCGAAGCTGTACATGGCCGTATTGGTGTCGCTGATCAGGCGTAGAGCTTCATTGAGCGTCGTCTTACTGCCCTGGTCGATCGTTTCACTGAGCAGCAGAATCGCGCGCCGGTAGCTCGCAGGCTGCGTCCGCAAGTGCGCGATCGCGAAGGCCACAGCATCCAGAATGGCGGCCCCACGATCGCCTGCCGTCAGGTTCGCTAGCAGCTTTGAAGCGTCGGACGTCCGCGACGAGAAGGGCATCAGCAACTGCGGCGTGCTGTCGAATGTGACCACCGCGACGCTGTGTTCGACGTTTCCGATCAGCGCGTCAAGAACGGAATCCAGAGAAGAATAGTCGTCGAGATGTCGAGATCCGGCGCCGCCGGTTTCGACGACGATCGCCAGCGCCAGCGGCTGCGATCCGGTTTCCTGATCGAGATTAAAATGCTGTGGGACGCCGTTATCGGTGACCACGAAGTCATCCGCGGTGAGTTCGAAAACCACCTTGCCTGCTTTGGTCGTTACCAGGACCGGAACCGTCACCAACGACGAGCGCACCGTTAAGGTAGTCTGTGCAGGCTCGTTCTGTTGCGCGCGCATACTTACCGCCGGGAGAGCGAACAGAAAGATGCAGATGCAAACGGACCTCATATCTCTCTTTTATTCTAAAACGCACTTCCGCCGCCGCCCCCAAAGCCGCCGCCGGAGAAACCGCCTCCTCCGCCGCCGAAACCTCCTCCACCAAAACCGGACCCGCTGGAGCTCGCGCGCGGCGCCGAGACGAAGACCTGGTGCATGTCAGTCGCCATGCTGCTCATGGAACTCGAAAAGAAAATCGGATTGAACCCGCCAACATACGGCCCCGGCCCCACGTACCATTGCGGACGGATCCTTCACGATCCCCGCAAACGCCTGCGCCCAGTGATGCTCCACGCCCAGCGCCATCGCATACGGCAGAAACTTTTCGAACGTAGTCGGCGGCATGACCTTCAACCGGTCCGCATCCACGCGATTCATGAATTCCTGAAAGCCGAGCACCGCGACCTGTACCCGCCCTCCCTTCACTGTTTTGGCGGTCATGACTCGTGCAAACAGCAACCAGATCAGCGCCGACAGCGGAATGCACACTACCAGCAGAAGCACGGAGTTGAAGAAGTTCGCCCAACCCAGGAGCTGAAAAAGCGCAAACGAAGCAAGAATCGCAACGGCCGCTGCCGATGCTGTATCCGTTCGCCGATTCCGGATCGAGCAGATAAATCCCTTTCGTCTTCAGTGCCGCCATAATGTCTTGCCGAATGATCGGAACAGTTGTGTAGAAGCGGTTCTTCAGGCTGGAGAGGCGAGTCTCGTTCGCCACCGGCGAAAATATTCTCGAGCATGACGCGCTCGTGCGGAGCCAGGTCACCTCCCCACTGATCGCGCGGCTTGAGCAGGTGAAAGACGTAATCCTTGTGCGTGAAGAGTAGCGCCTTCTCGGATGTCTCTTCGATCTTGATGTATCCGCGCACCGCCAGATCGATGATGGTCGATGTAATGTCGCGCGGATGAATCGTGTCGTCGAGCAGCGTGCCCGCTTCCGCGGGAGAAATCCCGGCTGGCGGCTCGTACATGGGCGCAACCGACACTCCGGGATCGGGATCGCGTCCCTTATAGCCACCACAGCGCGAACATTCCGGCAAACGTAACCAGCGGCAGAAACACAATCGGATTGCCGCCAATGAACCAGAAGAACTTCGTCAGCGCGCTCGGGCTCTTGGAGAATGTCCTTTGGAATGTAAATGTCGATCGTCAATCCGCCGCGCATGGGCAGCGGATTGGTGGTCTCAAACTGCGCCTCAGCGCCCGTCGACCTTGGCGCTGGCGTCGCGCTGCGTCGAGCCGTAAACGCCGGTAAATGCCTGCGCGCTCAGCGATCCCGCAGCGAACATCGGGAAGCGCACCGTCGCGGACGCATGATCGATCGGCACCGGCCAGTCATTGCCCGTGACGTTCCAGTAAAACTCGTCGTGATGTCGAAAAAGCGCGTGCCGTTGCGAACGCGGTAGGTGATCTCAACCGTCCGCGTCGCATCGACCGCATCCGGAATATAAATCTTCAGATCGCGCGAGCCCCATTGGAGGTCGAGGAATCGTACTTGAGTTTGCCGCCGCTGCCATCGGTGACGCTGCGTGACTCGAGAAAAAGTTCGTAGTTCGTTCCATTCGGCCCGGGATATTCAATCGGAATGGTGCGATGAATCCCGTGCCACTCGCCGACGAACACCAGCGTGATGCGCTCGGTGACGACCGCGCTGCCATCCTGCGCTGACCATGATGTTGTCCTGAAAGTCGCCGACCCGCCAGGATTTCGCCTGTGCAGCGCCCGTGAAGGTGCAGACGAGCAGCGCGAAAAGAAGAGAAACAATCGTCCGACGGATTTTCAAATTACACAATTCCCTGATTACAGCAATTACTTCTAGAACTTCACCTGCACCGGTTCGCGATCGGCATCGGTGGTCTCAAAGAATTGCCGCGGCGTGAAATTGAACATCCCTGCCAGAATGTTCGTCGGGAACGACTGAATCTTCGTGTTCAGGTCGCGCACCACCGCGTTGTAATAGCGCCGCGCAGTTCTGAATCGAGTCTTCCGTCTGGCTCAGCGATCCCTGCAGTTGGGTGAACTGCTCCGACGCCTTGAGTTCCGGATAATTTTCCGCCACCGCGAACAGACTCTTCAAGCGCGCCGGTCAACTGATTCTCGGCAGACCGCCTTGCCTGCCGGCGTGGTCGCCTGCATGGCCTGCGAGCGGAACTTGGCGATGTTCTCAAACGTCCCTTTCTCGTGCGAGGCGTATCCCTTCACTGTTTCGACCAGATTCGGAATCAGGTCGTGCCGCCGCTTGAGCTGCACATCAATGTCGGACCACGCCGAATCGCAGCGCACCCGCAGCTGCACCAGGCTGTTGTACATGCCGATCAGCACCACGGCGATGACAACCAGAATTACCAGAAATGCGATGCCAATCATGAGCGCTCCTCAGTTGGTTGAAGTCTGCAATGATGAACGGAATCGATGAACTAGAAATCGCGAACCGGAAATCAATGGGACGTTAACACAGTCGAGCGCCGCCCGGGCAAACCTCGAACGCAGGCCAGCATTTGCATTCTGCGATAACAACTTCACAGATGAATGGAAGAGCGAGATGGATGAAGCTGGAGGGCGAAAGCCGAAAGCCGGAAGCGGAAGCCGAGCCCTACTGCTGCGGCGCGAAGTACCCCTTGCGCGCGCGCACCTGCAGGTCTTTCTTCAGCGAAGAGATTTCAATCGAGCGGTAGCGCCCGTCGGCGTCGAAATTGGCAGGCTTGTAAGAGACGACGTACTGGCTGCGCAGTTCGTCTTCAATCGCGGCGATACGAGTGCGTGATGTCTTTCATCTTGAACGGGAAGAACGCGCGCCCGCCGGTAGCTTCGGCCAGTTGCTCCAGCACTTTGTCGCCGCGCATCACCAGGCCGCTGTCGTCGGTCGAGATCGCGTAGATGATCACTTCCGAGCGCTGCGCCATCTCGATGGCCTGCGCCTTCGAGAATTCGCTCTGGTTGTCTTCGCCGTCGCTGACGATCATGATCGCCTTCCGCACCGGATGATCCGGACGGTCCTTCAGGAATTTCTCTTTGCACGCTTTATAGACCGCGTCGTAGAGAGCCGTTCCGCCGCCATCGTGCAGCTTGTGCACGCCGACCGAGAGCAGTTGCACATTGTCGGTATAATCCTGCGCCATCTGGCTGTGACTGTTGAACCCGACGATGAATGCCTTGTCGAACCCGGCGCGCAGCGTGTGTTGCAGAAAACTGGTGGCCGCGGTCTGCTCGAAATCGAACCGGCCGTCCACCGAGCCGCTGACGTCGACCAGCAGGCCAAGGTGCAGCGGCAGATCGGTCTCGCGGCGGAAGTTCAGAATCGCCTGCGGCGGCTTGTGGTCGTCGAGAATGTTGAAATCGTTCTGATTCAGGTCGCGCACGAACTTGCCGTGCTTGTCGGTCGCGATGAACAGCACGTTGACTTCGTTCACCCGGGCATGCAGGGTGATCATCGCGCCCTGCGGATCGTCTGGATCATCGGATCGGCGCGCAGTGCCCGCGTTGTAAGCGCTCAGATTCGGCGCCCCGCGACACATAGGACGAAGACTGTGCCCACGACGGATTGGCCGCGACTAGACGTCAGAAAGGTTGCCAGCAAAAGCGTCACCAGGCGAATAGTCGGGTTCGTGTACTTCATGCCTGAAAAATCCAATTTTTTCACTCTAAACCGCGTCCAGGCGACACTCCCAAGCTATTAGATGCACGCCAGATGCCGAAATCGGGTCCGCGCTGGACTCCGCTATCTGATTGACTTTAGGAGCGCGCCGCCAAAGTGCCAAGTTACAAAAGGAGCACACGTTTGGTCATGGCGCAGAACACGTGCCGATTCTTTCAGTTACGCGCCGGCCATGCACTGCCGGGACCACGTCACCCGTTAGCCAATCGGATTCAGGGTTTAACATAGATGACACGAACTCAACCTCTTTTTCCTTAAAATCTCTTCGGAGGGGTTTCATGAAAAAGTTTATCGTGTGTTTGATCGTCGCCGCTCATGTCGACCGTCGCAGCTTTCGCCGCCGACAACGAGCACGAAGAAGATCGCGTGAAAGATGCCGGAGTGGTCCTCAAAGAAATTCTGAATATTCCCGACGACATTCCGCAGGATCTGCTCGACAAAGCCGAGTGCGTGATCATTCTGCCCTCCGTGAAAAAGGGCGCGTTCGGCATCGGCGGCAGCTACGGCCGCGGCGTCATGGTCTGCCGCGGTGGCGAGCACTACAAGGGCAAGTGGGGCGCTCCGGCTCTGTACGCGCTCGAAGGCGTCAGCATCGGATTTCAATTGGGCGGACAGGCCACCGACTTTGTCCTGCTCGTCATGAATCCCAAAGGCGCGGAGTCGCTGCTCTACAGCAAAGTTAAGCTTGGAGCCGACGCTTCAGCGGCCGCCGGTCCCAAAGGGACGCACGGCGGAAGGCGCCACCGACATCGTGATGAACGCCGAAATTCTTTCCTACTCGCGCAACAAGGGCCTGTTCGCCGGAGTCTCGCTGGAAGGCTCGACCCTGCGCTCCGACGGCAGCGCCAACGAAAAGCTGTACGGGAAAAAGCTTGACCGCGAAAGAAATCATCCGCGAAGGCAAAGTCGGCATTCCGGCCTGCGCCCACGAACTGGTCTCGCTGCTCGACACCAATCGCCGGTCAACAAGTCGGACCCGAAGTCGCTGGAATAGACTCGCAGACCGTGGCTTCGAACTTGCCGAGAGACTCTTGTGACCTCTGTGGTAAAGAGTCGTCGCGACCCAGTTCGCTGCGCCTGGGCCAGCAACGAACTCTCCATTCGCTATCACGATGAAGAATGGGGCGTGCCGGTGCACGACGACCGCACGCTCTTTGAATTCCTGATTCTCGAAGGCGCGCAGGCGGGTCTGAGTTGGAACACGATTCTGAACAAGCGCGAAAACTACCGCAAAGCTTTCGACGGATTCGATCCGGAACGCGTCGCACGCTACGACCGGCGCAAGATCGACAGGCTGTTGCGCGACCCCGGGATCGTCCGCAACAAACTCAAAATCGCATCGACCATTGCCAATGCGCAAGCCTTTCTTCGCGTGCAGGAAGAATTCGGCAGCTTCGACCACTACATCTGGCAGTTCGTCGGCGGCAAGCCGCGAGTGAACTCGCCCAAATCGATGAAGCAAGTGCCCGCGCGCACTCCGGAATCCGATGCAATGAGCAAGGACCTCAAGAAGCGCGGCTTCAACTTCGTGGGATCGACCATCTGCTACGCCTTCATGCAGGCGGTAGGAATGGTGAACGATCACGTCGTGGACTGCTTCCGCTATCTGCCCCTGGCCTAGAGTCGCTCGGCTCGACTATCCGATGGTAACCATCACCCGATTCCGGCGGGTCAGGCCCAAAATTCAATTTGCCTTGACGGGTTGTCCTAGTCGCACGTTATTCTGTAACTGCGATTGGCGGTTTTTGAAACGCTAGGGTCTCATGTTGGCCGTGCCAACAGCCATGCGGTAAGTGTGCCGCCACGAATCTCGCCTTCCGCTTCTCCGCTTGCGGGGGTGGTGCATTCCCGGCCTCTCTGATTTCCGGTACGTCAGAATGCGAACGCAAGAAAAAATGTTCCACCGCCTTCCCATCGCCCGGAAGTTGCTCGTCATTGTTGGCGTCTTCGTCGCCATCGTGATCTGCGTTTTTTGTCTGGGCGTGCTCCGCTCCGAGATCCTCGCCGGAGTCCGGGCTTACGTGGCCGGCGAAGGCCTGTGGTCGAAAGCGGAAAAGCGTGCCGTTCTCAGCTTGACGCAATACGCTACCAGCCATGCCGAGAGCGACTACCAGCAATATCTCGTCGAAATCGCGATCCCCGCCGGCGACAAACAAGCCCGCCTGCAGCTGGAAAGCTCGTCGCCAGACATGGCCCTGGTTCGTGCAGGGCTTCGTGCAGGGCCGCAACAGCCCCGAAGACGTAGAGAGCATGGCGAAGCTCTTCCGCCGGTTCGGGCAGCGTCGGCTACATGGCGCGCGCCATCGCGGTCTGGACCGAGGGCGATCGCTACATCGACCAACTCCGCTCGCTGGCCTACGATCTGCGTCGAGAGGTCAATTCGGCACACCCGGACGCGCAGAAGATCCTGCAAATCGCCGATCAAGTCGCCGTTGTCGACGCCCGCGTCACTCCGTTGGAAGACGAATTCTCGTCCACCCTGGGCCAAGGCGCTCGCTGGATCGATCGTGTGCTTTCGGTCGCCACCCTGTTGGCCAGCGGTGTGCTGCTATTGATCGGCATTGGCCTGTCGTCCGCCGTGCTCAACCAGATCCGCGATTCGGAAGAGAAATACCGCAACCTGATCGACACCGCGAACGACGCCATCCTGGTCATCGATCCTCAGACGCGCGTCATTCTCGAAGGCAACAACAAGGCAAGCGAACTGCTGGGCATTTCCCGGGCCCAACTCGTTGGCATGCCAGAGTCTCAGCTCTATCCCGCGCAGAGGATTTCAAGCGACATCCAACCTCTTGCACCGGCGGCTGCCGGGACCGCCCGCACCCGGGAGCTTGAATTGGTCCGGGCGGACGGAACGCCCGTGCCCGTAGAGGTCAGCGCCAGCGCCACCGAATTGGGCGGAAGGCCAGCAATTCTCGGCATCTTCCGCGATATCCGCGATCGCCTGCAAGCCGCCGCCATCCTGCGGCGCAGCGAGGAGAGATTCGGCTATCTGATTCAGAACCTTTCGGACGTGATCACCGTGGTCGCAGTCGACGGGACCATGCTTTATCACAGTCCTTCGATCGAGCGCGTGGCGGGTTACCGGCCGGCAGATCTACTGGGAAAGAGTATTCTCGCGTTCATCCATCCCGAGGACGAACCTGCAGTGCGGGCCGCGCTGGAGCGGCTTACGCTGAAGGTGGGAAGCGCCGCTCCTCCCGAATATCGCTTTCGCCGCAAAGATGGCACCTGGGTCTGGCTGGAATCGGTCGGCAACAACTTGCTGAACGACGTTGCGGTGGGTGGCATCGTCGTGACCTCGCGCGACGTCACCGGACGCCGCGCACTCGAGGAACAGGTTCGGCAATCGCAGAAGATGGAGGCGGTCGGCCGGCTGGCGGGCGGCATTGCTCACGACTTCAATAACCTGCTGATGGTCATCCGGGGATATGCGGAGATCGTGCTGGAGGAAGAGAGCGCGAGTCCCGCCGTACGCAAGAGCGTCGAAACGATTGTCCGCACCACCGAGAGCGCAGCCAGCCTCACGCGGCAATTGCTTTCCTTCAGCCGCAAGCATGTTTTCAGCCCAGCAAGTGCTCGATCTCAACTCGCTGGTGAATCGCATGAGCGAGATGCTGCTGGGCGTGCTGCGCGACGAGATGGAATTCGTGGTCAAGCTCGATCCCGAGGCCTGTTGCGTCAACGCGGATCCCGGACAGATTGAGCAAGTCATCATGAATCTGGCAGTCAATGCCCGCGACGCCATGCCGGAGGGTGGCAAGCTCACGTTAGAGACATCGCACATTGCTCCAGATGCAGCTCGATCCGTTCGCCGTTCCTCTCTTCCGCCGGGAGGCTATGTTGTGTTAGCCGTGTCTGATACGGGCATCGGTATGGACGCCGAGACCCAAACCCGAATCTTCGAGCCCTTCTTCAGCACTAAGAGCAAGGAGGAGGGAACGGGGCTGGGCCTGTCGGTGGTGTACAACATTGTCCGGGCCAGTGGCGGGCATGTCCGCGTGAGCAGTGAACTGGGCCGCGGCGCGACTTTTCAGATCTTTTTCCCGCGCGTAGCTACGCCGCCACAACCGCAGCCTGCCGAGCTTCCCGTCGAGGCCGCGCGCAGCGGCATGGAGACGATCCTCGTGGCCGAAGATCAGCCCGACTTGCGCTGGATGATCTGCCAGTTCCTGCAGCAACTCGGCTACTCCGTGCTCGAGGCCAAAGATGGTGGCGATGCGGTTGCGCTGGCAGAGCAGTTCAAAGGCACGATCGATGTGCTGCTGACGGACATGGTGATGCCGCGTGTCCGCGGGTCAGAGGTGGCACGCAGGCTCTCGGTGACGCGCCCGACAATGAAGGTCATCTTCATGTCGGGATACACCGAAGGCGGATTCGGTCTGGCCTCTGACGAGATACAGGAATCTGAGACCACGCTCTTGCAGAAGCCATTCCAACTCGATGTTCTTGCCCTGAAGATTCGGGAAGTTCTGGGAGCACGCAGCCGGCGTTAATAGCGGCGTAGGCAACCCTTCGACTGCGCTCAGGGCAGGCTTTGCCGCCTATCGCGCCAGCGACTCGCTCTCGCATCCTGCGGGCCAAGACGGTGATCGGCGGTTGTCAGTGGCGGCTGAATACGCTGGCCGTTAAGTAGATCGCAACCAAACCCAACAGAAGCACGGTGATTTCCATGCGCGTCGACCAGGCGTGCAGCGCATCGAATTGCACGCGCGCGGACTGGTCGAGCGTGGCGGCAGTGTCAAAGGTGGCGACCTGGGCGCGCAGCGTCGCCATGCGGGGAGTGATCCAGAATTGCGAAACCAGCGTGAGCGCGAGCATCCCGCAGATCAACACATGGCGCAGTGCGAACATGTGCGCTGTGCCGTCGGTGATGCGGCTGTAGGCCAGCGAGCTGACCAGATAGACGATGCCGCAAACGATGGCGATCCAGTGCAGTTTGGTCAGCAGGTTTCCGACTAGCGTTCCGGCGAGAAGCCGCGTGGGCAGCACATGAAACGCCGTAGGCGCCATGAAGGAGAAGAACACGATCCCGCCAATCCAGACAACGAGCGAGAGCAGCATGAAGAAACGAAGCAAGGACATGACGGGGAATTATAGTCGCAAGCACGCGACTGATGAGTCATAACTCTGCGGAGCAGATAGGCTAGAATACCGGGATCATGGAAAGAGCCACGCCGATTCTCCCGACCGAAGATTTGGCCATCGCCAAGAAGTTCTACGTGGACCAGCTGGGGTTCAGTGTGACTTTCGAATCGTCAGGGGACGGCCATTCGGGATTACTGGGAATCGCTAGGGGAACGATCGAGATGACGCTAGATAGTCCCATGAAGGGGCACGGCAGAAGTGCTTGTGTCGCCCTTCACGTCGATGACACTGATCGCTATTACCGTGAATGGAGTGCTAAGGTCGATGTCTTACGAGCACCAAAAGATGAGGACTGGGGAGCGCGGACCTTTGACCTGCTCGATCCTTTTGGCAACACGATCTTCATCATGGGGCCTATCTCTGCAAAGTAGGCTAGGCGCTTACACTGGCACTGCCACGTTCTCGATAATCTCCTTCAGCACCTGATCCGACTGCTCCGATTTCTTCAGCGTTGAGGCGTAGAGGCCGCTCACCACGATGCGGTGGGCGAAGACGGGAACGACAAGCGGCTTGATGTCTTCCGGAGTGCAGAAGGTCCGGCCTTCGAGGAAGGCCATGGCTTGCGCAGCGCGGTAGAGAGCTTGGGATCCGCGAGGCGAGACGCCCAGCGAGAGAAATTCCGACTCGCGGGTGCGGCGCACGATTTCCAGAGCGTAGGTGACGAGAGAATCGTCCACGCGAATCTGCTTTACTGCCTGCTGCATTTCGAGCACATCAGCGCCGGTAAGAACGGGGCGGAGATCGTCCAGGTGCGCGGCTCCGGCTTCGGAGCGCAGAATCTGGCGCTCGGCCTGAGCGTCGGGATATCCCATGCGCACGCGCATCAGAAAGCGGTCGAGTTGCGACTCGGGCAGAGGATACGTTCCGTGATGCTCCACCGGATTCTGCGTCGCGATCACCAGAAACGGCTGCGGCAATTCGTAAGAATGCGCGTCGACGGTGACCTGGCCTTCGTTCATGGCCTCAAGCAGCGCGGATTGCGTCTTGGGCGTGGTGCGGTTGATTTCATCGGCCAGCAGAACGTTGGTGAAGACCGGGCCGCGCTTGAACTCGAATTCGCTGTTCGACCGCCGAATAGATTGAAATGCCCGACCACGTCAGAGGGCAGCATGTCGCTGGTGAACTGCACGCGCTGAAAGGTGCAATCGATGGCGCGGGCGAGCGCCTGTCCGAGCGTGGTCTTGCCGACGCCGGGAACGCCTTCGATCAGAAGGTGTCCGCGGGCGAAAATGCTGACCAGCGCGAGGCGGACGACGTCATCCTTACCGCGAATCACGCGGCGAAGGGCCTTTTCCAGTTCAGCAGCTTTGTGAGAAACGGCGATAGCGGTCTCGGGCGACATTGTTTCGATTCTACTATCTGCTTCGGCGAGGGAGCGGAGTTACCTACGTCATGGGGCTTCTAGCTCTCAGCTTTCAGCCTTTAGCTTTTCAGCCCTTGCTCTTCGCGCGTCAGCGACTAGAACGGCCGCATGTCTTGACCTGAAGAACGTCGCGGCGATCTTGCGCTAACAGCTAATAGCTAATAGCTGTCTGCTTACTGCGTAAACTCCGCGGGCCTTCCGGTCAGGCGCTCGATGCGCTTGGCGATCGGGGGATGGGTTGAGAACAGGCCGCCGAAGTTGATTCCGAGCAGCGGCTGAATGATGAACAGATGCGCGGTCGACGGGCTGGCCTGCATCGGGATGCGGCGCGAGTAGGCGTCGAGCTTTTGCAGGGCGCTGGCCAGAGCATAGGGATTGCCGGTGAAATGCGCGCCTGTGGCGTCGGCTTGGTATTCGCGCGAGCGCGAGACGGCGAGCTGAATCATGGTCGCGGCGATGGGGGCGACGATCAGCATGAAGAGTCCGGCGAATCCTCCGCCACCGCGGTCGTTCGCGGTCGCGGCCTCCGTAGCCGCCGAAGATCATGGCCCAGCGTCCCATGCTGGCGAGCATGGTGATCGCGCCGGCGATGGTCGCGGCGACGGAGCTGATCAGGATGTCGCGGTTGTTGACGTGGCCGAGTTCGTGGGCGAGCACGCCTTCGAGTTCTTCGTCGTTCAGTAAACCCAAGATCCCGTGGGTCACGGCGACCGAGGCGTGTTGCGGATTGCGTCCGGTGGCGAAGGCGTTGGGCGACTCGGTCGGGATCACGTAGATCTTCGGCATCGGGATGCCGATCTTCTGCGTGAGGCGTTCGACGGCAGCGTAGGCGCGCGGCAGTTCTTCGCGCGTGACGGGCTGCGCGCGATACGCGGCCAGCGCGATCTTGTCGGAATAAAAATACGAGACGAAGTTCATGACCGCGGCAAAGGCCAGCGCCAGGAACATCCCGTTCTGGCCGCCGAAGTACCGGCCGAAGAACATCAGAAGCAGCGTCATCGCGGTCAGCAGGAACGCGGTCTTAAACATGTTTCCCATAAATTTAGTGAAGCTGTCTCATTGGATGTTACGCCGAGTGGGGAGATGCATGGGCGCTGATTTTTGAAAAAATGGGGAATCGCGAGGAGTACGCCGTCCACAGGCCTATTGGAATCATGGGGTTAGGGGACTCTGGGAGCTGCGAAAGGCAGAGACAAGTCCAAACCTGGACGGACACGAGTGTCCGTCCCACACGGTTCATCTCCGCACGATCCTGTCTCAAACGAATCGCACCTTGAACCGGGTGCGTCTACGCTTTTTGGGCCTCGCGTTTCAGCGCGCGCTGCAGCGTTTGGTCTAGCGCCGACTTGGCGGTCTCGTATTCCTGGTGCGAGATGCGGCCTTGCTGGCGTTCAACCTCAAGATGAAAAAGCTCTTCTTTCAGGCCTTCGAGCAGCATGGAAGAAGCGGAGGCGCGAGGAGCGGCAGGTCCCTGGCGTGGGTCGCTCACTCGGACCGGTCGTGCTGCCGGAGCTTCCGCGGGCGCATAGTCGTCGTCTTCTTCCAGCACGGGAAGGCCTTTTTCCTTCGACAAGGCGGCGCGGTTGGCGGCTTGTTGACGCGATGCCACGAAGATTCCGCCGACGATGAGTACCGCGGCAAAGCCACCAAGAATCCACCAGCGATATTTCTGCAGGGGATCGGGCGCGTCGATCGGCGGTCCGAGACCGCCGCCGGGGCGGCTTTCATTCTGTGCGGCGGCGCCTCCGCCCCCGCCCGCGCCCTCGCTAGTCTGTCCGTCTTCGGTGGGCGCTGCCAGCGTGCCTTCTCCCGAGAGTTTAAAGGCCAGGGTCTGGCCTGATCCCGCGTTGGACGCGACTTCTACGTTGGCATCAGGCTGGCCCGGATAGGGAGCGACTTGGAAAGTGGCGCCGGGCGCGGCAGAGAATTCCATCGATTTGGGCGCGATCGCTACGAAATGTTCCAGCGGATACACGCTCTTAGGATCGATGTTCACGCTGCCGGTGTAAGGAACCGTGTAGAGGAGGTTGAAGCGCGTCTCGCCAGGGCGCAGAGGGAAGAGGAAGGCGTATTTGTTTTTCGCATTCGCGCCTTCCGGAACCGGTGCGGACTTCACCGGCTGGCCGCCAGCGGTCATCGCCTGGGCCTCGGTGATCTGCGCTCCATCGGGCACGTAGAACTCGAGGTTGCGCTCGTTCATCTGGGTGCGCGGCGGCTTGGAGTTGTTGGTGACGGCGAACGTGCGCTCGACCTGAAGCTGTCCCTGACCGGCTTGAAAGCGCATGATGTCGGCGACGACTTCTATGCCTTCGATCTTCTTTCCCACATCGTAGACTTCGACCTCGACCGACGTGGTTCCCGGGGGGGCCATGCGATGGTAGGTGACTTCCTGATGGATTACGCGGATGAGATGAGGGCCCTGAGCGTCGAGCTTGAAACTGAAATGGCCTTTGGCGTCGGCCTTGGTGCGGCCCGCTTCTTCCATACCTTGACCGAGGCTGAGCAGGACGACGTCATCGCCGGTTGCGGGCTTGCCAGTGGTAGCGTTCTTGACGGTGCCGGTTAGTGTTTGCGCCGAGGCGAGAGATGCGAGCAGCGTGATACAGACACAGACAAACATAAGTGCGGTCAACGGGGAACAATGTGGCGACAGCCGCCTTCGGCTGTCGGGCCGGGCAAAGCCCGGCAGTTGCCTGGATGGAGAGAGTGCCGGCGAGTTGCGCTCGATCGGACAGCCGAGGGCAGCTGTCCCCACATGAACACTGGGGATGACAGGGGATGGGGGATGCACAATGTGGGGTCTTCTCATGATCTCGCTTTTCTTGGAGGCGCAGCGGCCTTGGCTTCGAGACGCGCGATTTCGGCCAGGAGCGTGGCGGCTTCGTCTTGCAGGGATGCTTTCAGCGACTGGTAGTCGGTCTCGGGCATTTTGCCGGCCTTGAATTCGAAGTTCAGGTCGCGCAGGTTTTCGTAGACAGCGTCTTTGCGTTCGCGAAGGTACGACGCCCGAGTTTTTTCCGGTCCAAGCGAGAAGGCGCTGGGCGAAAAAATGTAGAAGAGCGCGGCGACAGTAGCCAGAAGGCAGCATGCCAGTTCGAAGCTCATAGGTCGGTCTCCTCGCGGGCTTTCTCGCGGAATTCTTCGAGTTCGGATCCGCGGACGGGGCGCAGGCCATCCGCGATCGCGGGCGCGGGACGGTTCTTCCACGACCGGATCACCAGGACAACAATCGCGAGTCCTAGTGCCAGCGCGACAAAGGGAACGATCCATGCGGTGCGGTCGAAGCCCGCACTGGTCGGGGCCGCGAGCACAGTCGGCCCGTACTTTTGTACGAAGGCCTGTTGGACCAGGCTGTCGCTATCGCCGCGGCTGACCGCGGCCATCAGTTCGTTGCGCATGCCGTCGGAGTCAGGGCATCCGACGTGATTGCACTCCAGAAGAATCTGGTTGCAGCTGCAGATGCACATCATCTGGTGGCCGAGTTCGTTGAAGCGCGTGGCCGGATCACCCGCGCCGGTGAAGGCGAAGACCGCGAGTCCGAGAAGGCCGCAGTGCAGAAGGCGGCGGAAAATTTGGGGTAATCTCGTCGTCATTTTTTAGTGGCCCGAAAAATCAAATTCAAAACCCAACCAGGCTGCGCCCGGTGGACGGCCGAGGGCGGCTGTCCCCACATGCGAAATCTAATCTCCCCTTGCCAAAATCTAAACGCCACCTTGAGAACTTAATCTCCTGTGGTCACGGGGGCTGCTTGCTCTATGAGCGTTCGCGCCGGAATGCGGACCGCGACTGGCGCGTTAGGCACCAGGGCCAGGCCTGTTCCGACGAGCATGATCCAGACACCGATCCAGATCCAGATCACCAGCGGGTTCAGATGCGCTTTGATGATGGGCTGGCCCTTCTCGTTCTGCCCTTCGTAGACCAGATAAAGGTCTTCCTGGAAATTCGAACGAATGCTTGGCTTGGTGGACGCCTGCTGGCTGGCTTTGTAGAACAGGCGCTCCGGAGTCAGCGTGTCCACCTTCTTGCCGTTCTGGTACACATCCATGATCGCCCACTCGCTGGCAACGTTTGGACCGTCGTCCTGCGTGTAGGAGCGGCAAACGAGCTCGTAATTCCCGATGGTCATCTTGTCGCCGTACGCCAGTCCGTTGCTCGCTTCTTTATCCTGATTGAAAGCGGAGCCAGCGAACCCGAGGATGATGACCACGGCACCGAAGTGGACGATGTAACCTCCGTAGCGGCGGGTGTTGCGATGCGTGAGTTGGACCATGGAGGCGAACATGCCCTGGCCGGTATGGCCGGAAATCACCCTACCGCCGCGATAGAACTCGCTTGCAATGGTCAGCGTGACCAGCACGGCGAGGCTGAGCGCCATCAGCGAGTAGAAGTAGGAAATGTCAACCCAGGGGCGAAGGCCGAACGGTCCTCCCCAGGAAGGCGGAGTCACCATGAGTATGACGGCGACGATCACCGCGCCGACCGTCGGCCAGAGGAAATTACGCTTCAGGCTTTCAAACGATGTCTTGCGCCACGCGAGCAGCGGCCCGACGGCGGTGAGGATCAGGAGCAGCAGCGCGACCGGAATCGCAACCTTATTGTAAAAAGGTGCTCCGACGGTGACCTTGTTGCCCTGAACCAGTTCGGAAATCTTCGGGAACCACGTTCCCCAGAGCACGGTGAAACAGAGCAGCACAAACAGAAGGTTGTTGAACAGGAAGCTCGACTCGCGGGAGATCACTGACTCAAGCCGGTGTTCACTTCGCAAATTGCTCGACGTGAATACGTTGATGAGAAAGAAGATTCCAAACACCAGCAAACTGACGAGGAGGAACCAGAAGAACCAAGGCCCGATGGATGATTGCGCGAAGGCGTGAACAGAAGCGATTATGCCGCTGCGCGTTAGGAAGGTGCCGAGGATTGCCAGCCAGAACGAGCCGAAAACCAGCCACATGTTCCAGACTTTCAGCATGCCGCGCTTTTCCTGCATCATGACCGAATGCAGGAAAGCTGTGCCGAAGAGCCAGGGCATCAGCGAAGCATTTTCGACCGGATCCCATCCCCAATAGCCGCCCCATCCCAGCACGGAGTAGGCCCAGTGCGCCCCGAGGAAGATGCCGCAGGTGAGCAATCCCCAGGTGACCATGGTCCAGCGGCGGGTGATGTGAATCCATTTGTCGCCGGGATACTTCATGATCAGCGCACCCAGCGCGAAGGCAAAGGGCACGGTGGTTCCAACGTAGCCGAGATAGAGCATGGGCGGGTGGATGACCATCTCGGGATATTGGAGCAGAGGATTCAAGCCGCTGCCATCAGCGCGCAACGGACCTTCGAGCAGGCCGAATGGGTTGGCGGCGAAATTTACGAGGGCGAGAAAAAAGATCTGCACGCCCGCCAGAACCACCGAAGCATAGGCAAACAGGTGCGGGTCGGTCTTGTAACGCAGGCGCAGAACGAAACCGTATCCAGATAGGAGAAGCGCCCAGAAGAGGATGGAACCCTCCTGGCCCGACCACAAAGTGGCGAACTTATAAGGAGCGGGGAGATCGCGGTTGCTGTGGTGGAAGATGTAAGCGATCGTGAAATCATCGCGAAAAGCGGCCACCACGAGGGCGATCGAGGCGAGAACAACGAATCCGAAAACGACGACGCCGGCCCGACGAGCGGTCTCGCCCAGCCGTTCCCAGAGAGCGTTGCCAGGAAAGAACAGCGCCAACAAGCCCACGAAGAACGAATAGACGCTCAACGCCAGTGCGATGAGCAAGGCGGCACTACCAATAAATGCCATGTCGGGAGAACCCCAAGCCATTTTTTCAGAAACCTACCGTGGAGGCAACCGCCACCTCACAGAAACACGGTGGCAGATGGACATTCGACGGCTCGCACAGGGGGCTGTGAGGAGGCTTGCCAGAATTGGCGTAACGGAGGCCGAACGAGATAACGAGATAACGATGAATACGAAATTCGAGGCGATCGCTGCTCTGACGTAAACGTTTCCGCGGGAGGCCGAAGCGCGGCGGCCGGGGCTCGGCCGCCAGGCGCGGTTAAAAAGTGACGCTATGCAGATTGCTGGTGATAGCGCTGACGAACCTCGCGCTCCGCTGCCAGCCAGTCTTCGGCGTCGTGGCCTGGTTCAAATCCGCGGCGCTCGGAAAGCAAGTAAGCGAGGCGCCGGATTTCATCTTCCAGATTGATGGGAACAAGATTGGCGCGCGGCTCGGTCTTGACGATCTCCGGTTTCCGTGCGGTCTTTCGCGCAACTGGTCTTTGGGCTTCGGCCGTTTGCGTTGCAACGATCGCTTCAGCCACGTTCTCAGTCGTGGCCACACTCTCACTGGTCACGGGCAGCGAATTGTTGCTGGCGGCAGTTTCTTTCCGGCCGTTGGTTTTCTTGGGCAGTTTAGGTTTCGACATAATGGGATACTCCTTGCATCCTCCTAGGTTTAGGAATGATTGGAATTGTTGATGAATGAACAACATAGACTTTGCCCCATGCGTATTCGCGGTGCGATAGTTTTTGCTTTGCGGAGTTACATTCAACTATAGCGCTTGAGAGCCTGTGGATGGGAGCAAGTTGTACAAAAAAATGCGATGGAACCCAGCGGAATTCCGGAAATGAAAACGCCCCAACTTCGAGCCCGACCAGATTTTCCCCGCGCAGCAATTTCCTACGTCACCCGCAAGTACGTCGTATACTCCTGATCCTCGATCGCCGTAAACGGCATCATCTTCATAATTCTCCTGCCAAGGTCGACGTGCCACACCTGTGGCACCATCTTCTTCACCGCCAGCAACTGCGCTCGTGTCACCGTTTCCGGGTCCGTTAGCGCAAACAAAACAATCGGCCCCACCACCAGCGCCACCATATCCGGATGCTGCGGATCCAAAGCCTCCAACCGCGCCTTCAACGGAAGCTCCACCTCAATCCGATCTCTATCCTTCCATTCCCGCCACACCCTCACGAAGGTCCCGGCCGCCACGACCTCGCGCTTCCCATTCACCGACACCGACGCTCCCTCCGCCCACGCCGGAATCCGTAAACTCACCGCAAACTCCGCCGCCCGCGACGCCTTCACTTCAAACTGTACCTGCGAGTCGTACGGATACTCGCTCTTCTGCGTCAAAGAAACCTGCGCCCCGCCCTGCCTCCACCGTACCGTCGACGGGATGTACAAGTTCACGTACACCCCGCGCTCATCCCGGAAATACGTGTTGATCCGGTAATCCGCCGCCACTTGCGGCAGAGTCCCCGAGCAGCACGCCCACCGCTCCTTGTGATAAACCTTCTGCCCCTTGAAGTTGTAATCCGAATAGTAATAAGTCCGTCCATCGGCTTGGAGCGGCAACGATCCCAGCACCGTGTTGTACATCACCCGTTCCATGCTGTCGCCGTAACGGGAATCACGTGTCACGCGCAGCAGGTAGCGTGTCAACTTGAAGTGTGCATACGAGCCGCAAGGCGTTTCAAAACTGGAGTGGGTGCTGGTCAAGCTCTTATAAACTTCGGGGCTGCCCGGGGCGCGTAGCGTCTCATCCGCTCCCCATCCGCCGGTAGCGAAACTCTGCGCCGCCACGAAGTCGAATCCATTCTTAGCCGCGCGCAAATGCTTCTGGCTGCCCTGCGTCAAGTACGCCTGCATTGCCGAGCATAGCGAATTCACATGACTGTAAGCGTGACGTCCCTCCAGGTCGCTCCGGCCCTCCGCCAGCGGATCGTAGTAAACATCGTCCAGGTATTGACGGCCGAGCACACGATACTGCTCACCCGCGCCGCGCTGGTAAGCCAGAAACAAATTTTCAGAAATCGTATATGACTCGTCCCACGTATAGGAATCGTCCTTCTCATGGCCGGCCCGCCAGCTCTGCCCATGTTCAATCGCTTTCCCCGGCAAGTGCGGCAGCGCCGTCTTGGTCGTCTCCGCCAGAATCGCGAACGCGTCAGGATCGCCCACGTACTGATGCGAATCGATCAGTCCGCATACCAGTTTGTCGTAAGTGTAAGCAGGGAAGCGAGTGTTCTCGTAAAACTCGCCCCCGATCGTCTTGGCGTATAACCGATTCAGCCGGAACACCTTCTCCCGGGTCTCCGGCGACCGGTCGATCGCATACGACCGCGCCAGTGCCGACACCCACTGCCCGAACGTGCATCCCGGCGCAAAGCCAATGTCAAATAAATGATCCCGGTTGTTAGGGTCGTACTGATACCACCCGCCCAAATCTGCGCCCGGAGCGGATTGCCCTACCATCTCCCGAAAAGGTTTGAGCAAGCTGTCTTCACTCAACTCCATCAGCAGAGCGTGCGTTTGCTGCAGTTGTTGCTCATGCACCGCGCTGTGAAGCGCAACGTCGCCATATCCGAATTCTTCCAAAGGAGATTGGATCGAATCGGATGAACCTGAATGAAAGGGAAGCAGCAGCCCCGACTTCCGGAATCCCGGCATCACTGTCGCAGCTGAGGCCAGCGAGGCGGACTGCAGAAATTTTCTGCGGGAGATCGAGGAAAGAGAAGGCATGCATCCCACCCAGCTTCAAAGATAATATATTTGGAGCCTTATGTGGGATAGTCTACGCCGAGTGTTACAGAATTGTGGGACGAAAGGCCCGGAGACTTTGAGACTCGAAACCTCTACCTCTGGTTCTCCCCTTCTTTGAACATGTACTTAATCGCCGGCTTATAGATCATCAGATTGGCGTCACCATTCTCACGGTTCACCTTGATGCAATTCCGGTCGTACCATTCGATGATGCCGCGCACTTCTTCGCCGTCGCGCAGCACAATCACCATCGGCGTCCGCGACTGCATCTGCTTCTGATAATAAAAATTCTCCGCGTTCGTCTGCTCCGGCGGCGCCGGTTTCTTGCCCCCGCCTCCGCCCCCCACGGGACGTTCGCCACGCTCCCCACGTTCTACTCGCTCCATGCGTTCTCCGCGCTCATGCCGCTCCGGCCGCTCGCGTCGTTCCTGCGGCATCGAAGCTGTGTTGTGGCTATTGTAATTCTCCACGCGCGGCAGCGTGGGACGAATCAGCTTGCGGTTGGCGAAATTTTCTTTCTCGGAGGATTCACCGCTCTGTACGGGATCCATAATTTCCTTCATGGTGGCGCTACCTCGGATACACGCATTCGCGCAAACCACTGCACGCTGGACCCTAAGAAAGTGTACGAAGGCGTGAAATTTATCCTAACCTAACACAGGAAACTGCCTCTGACAATCCTTCCTTCGTGCCATTTCCGCGGGTGTCTCTAAACCTGCATACCCTCTACAATATCGATTTGCTTTCGGCTAATGCATGTTCGACAAGTCGGCCCCGCGCCGTTCTCTGCCGCTCCACGTGACGATCGTTACCAGGCTGGCTACCAGAAGTACCGTCCAGGCCAGTACCGGCGCAAAGTTGCCGCCGTAACGGCTCTCCGCCAACTTTGCCTGGATCACCGAATTGCGGGACGAAAAGAAATTGCCGATCTGGTATGCAAAACCTGGCAGCGTCCCCCGGACCCCCGGTGGCGAAAGCTCGTTCAGGTGCGCCGGTATCACTCCCCATGCCCCCTGCACCATAAACTGCATCAGGAATCCGCCCGCCGCCAGCATCGGTACCGTGTGCGAATACGCCCATAGCGGAATCATCGGAATGGCCAGCAGCGCCGCAATCACGATCGCTTTCCTCCGGCCTATCTTTTCCGACCACGTCCCAAAAACAATTCCCCCCAGCAGCGCCCCGATGTTGTAAACGATGGCGATTAAACTTACCGTCTTCGGCGTGAACTGCAAATTCTTCTGTAAGAACGTCGGATAAAGATCCTGCGTACCGTGGCTGAAAGAATTGAAGGCGAACATCAATACCACCAGAAATACAAAAATTCCGGCGTGCGACAGAATATCCTTGCCCAAGCGGCCCTCTGTGGCACGCGAGGCCCTCCCCTGCAGCCACGCTGGAGATTCGTCAACCTGGGTGCGAATGTAAATGACCAGAAACGCCGGCAGCGCTCCAATCACAAACATTCCCCGCCACCCCACGAAAGGAAACAGCTCGCCATAGACTAGCGCGGCCATCAGATATCCCACAACGTAGCCTTCCTGCAGCAATCCCGAGAAAAAGCCGCGTCCCTCGGCCGGCAACGTTTCGAAGGCCAATGCCGCGCCCACGCCCCACTCGCCGCCCATCGCAATGCCAAAGAAAGCGCGCATGATCAGGAAAAACTTCAGCGAAGGAGCGAACGCCGAAGCCAACTCAAACACTGAATAAGCGATGATGTCGATCATCAACGTTGGCCTGCGTCCGAAGCGGTCCGCCATCAGGCCGAACAGAACCGCGCCCACCGGTCGCATGGCCAGCGTCAGAAAAATCGCCTCCGTGATCACCGAAACCTTGGTCTGAAACTGCGTGGCCAGCGCGCTGACGCAAAAAATCAGAATGAAAAAATCAAACGCATCCAGCGACCACCCCAGAAAGCAGGCAATAAACGTATTCCGCTGCACCGCAGTAAGTCGCCGAAAGTGCCCCATGAATTCCATCGCCCAGTTGTTGCTTTCCTTCGCAAACCTTAGTGTCCTTAGTGGTGAGGGCTCTTAGCTCTTCTTCTGTGTCCTCAGTGTCCTCTGTGGTTAAGGTTCTTCCTGCGCCCAAAGCCCAGCGGATGCTAGCATAAGCTTTCAATCGGCAATCAGAAATCAGCAATCGCACCCATGCCCGACCTCGACCTCCCGCAACGCCAGGCCACCGACGCGCTCATGCTCACCGGTTTCTGGTATCGCGCCCTTCCTGCCGATCGTGTCCACCGCAACCAGCTTTATAAAGCGACGCTGCTCGAAATTCCCCTCGTCATCGGCCGCGACCGCATCGGACAGCCCTTCGCCCTGCGCGACGCCTGCCCGCACCGCGGCATGCCCCTCAACTGCGGCCGCTTCGACGGCGAGAACCTCGAGTGCGGATACCACGGATGGCAGTTCGACGTCCACGACGGCCAGTGCGAAATGATCCCTTCGCTCACCCCCGACCAGAATCTGAAAATCGATCGCATCTACGCCGGCAGCTACGCCTGCGAAGAGCAGGACAATTTCATCTGGGTCTTCATCCCCGATCCGCCCTCGCCCGGCGCGGGATTCAGCCCGCGCCCCGAGGCCCCCGACGCCGCCCCGCAAATCGAAAAAATCAGCAGCAAGTACAAACTCGCCTACCTGCAAGCCGAAATGCCCGTCAGCATTGACCACGGCATCATCGGCCTCATGGACCCCGCGCACGGCCCCTTCGTTCACCAGGCGTGGTGGTGGCGCAGCCAGCACAGCATCCATGAGAAGAAGAAAAACTTCGAGCCCATCCCCAACGGATTTCGCATGAGCGCCCACACCCCCAGTTCCAACTCCGCACCCTACAAACTCCTGCGCCTTTACGCCGATGCCGATTCCATCACCACCACCATCGATTTCGTTCTCCCCAACCTCCGCACCGAAACCATTCGCGCCGGAAAATACTGGTTCTCCAGCCTCACCACGGTCACGCCGATCACGCGCAGCCATTGCCGCATCGATGTAGTCGCCGCCTGGAATCTCTTCCGCTGGGTTCCGTTCGTTCCCGACCTGCTGAGATTTGTCTTCGCAAAATTCGTCGAGCAAGACCGCCACACCATGGAACTGCAAGCCGAAGGCCTGAAGCACAATCCACACCTCATGCTGATCGACGATGCCGACCGCCCCGCCAAATGGTATTTCCAACTGAAAGCCGCCCACCTGGAATCCAAACGCACGGGCGAACCTCTGAAGCACCCAATGTCAGGCCCAGTCACATTAAAGTGGAGAAGTTAGGAAAAGAAGTGTAAGAAGCATGTGGCGCGGGTGCCCGCCGGGCAAGCGCTGAGGGTGTGCCGCAAGCCGCGAAGCGGCGAAAGAGCTCACCCCACGGCGCAAGCCGTGGGGGTGATCGTTCGAAACGAATCA
The DNA here is from genome assembly GCA_963710885.1 of uncultured Acidobacteriaceae bacterium. Lineage (GTDB taxonomy): Bacteria > Acidobacteriota > Terriglobia > Terriglobales > Acidobacteriaceae > Sulfotelmatobacter. Next base: position 26,440 of record CAVQCF010000040.1, on the reverse strand, counting down.
GCCCCGAAGGGGCGAAAGAGCGATACCCACCAGACCAAAAACAGCACGTTGAAACTCGAAGCTCAAAGCCCGAAGCTCGACCCTACTCCTCCACCAGCCAGTCCATCGCCTGTTCCCGCGTTTCAAACGTAGGCAACTCGCGCTGCGAGAAGCTCTTGAAATGCTCGTAAAACACCTTCGGCAGGCTCTCCGTACCGACCCACGCGGATTTCTTCACGTAAGGACGATCCAACACCAGAACTTCTTTCGCCCTCGTGGCGACCTTCTTGTCGATTTCGGCCCCAGTGAAATCCGCCAGCGTGAGCAGCGAAGCGGGAGCATGCCTGGAAATATCGGCCCGTATCAGATCTAGCAGCACCATCATTTCCTTGCCGCTGCAGTGGCTGAAGTCCACGACGTAAATGGCCTGGCCCTTGTGCTTCACAAACCGCAGCCGGTCGCCGAGCAGTCCGCTGGATGTCTCGTCGGTATTCAAGTTAATATCTCCTCCACCACGCCATAAGCCCCGTCCAGCGCGGCATCCAGCGCGGACGCATCCTTCCCCCCGGCCTCCGCCAGGTCCGGACGCCCTCCGCCTTTGCCGCCCACTTTCTGCGCCACCGGACCAATCACCTTCCCCGCCTGCACCCGCCAAGTCAGATCTTTGGTCACGCCGACGATCAGCGCCACATTCCCATTCGATGCCGAACCCAGAATCACCACGCCCGATCCAATCTTGTCGCGTAACTGGTCCACCAGCGTCCGCAACTGCGCCCGCTCCAGATTATCCACGCGGTGCGCCAGCACCTTCACGCCCTTCACTTCCTTGATCTTCTCCCCAACATTCGCAGTCGAAGACGAAGCCGACTTCATCCGCACCTGATCCAGTTCCCGCGTAAGCCGCTTGATCTCCGCATCCTTTTTCTCGAGTTCCGTCTTCAAAGCATCAGCGGGAGAAAGGGCTTCTTGGGAAGTTTCCTCGGACCCGGCTGCCCCACCCTTCGCGGTTTTCGAAGGGTGGGACGCCACGAAACCAGACACCACATTCTCCAACTGATGATCCATGCGGAAGTGCCGCAACGACCCCTCGCCCGTGATTGCCTCCACCCTCCGCACACCAGAAGACACGCTGCCTTCTTTCAAAATCTTGATCAGCCCAATCTCACCCGTAGCCCCAGTATGCGTCCCGCCGCAAAGCTCAGTAGAAAAGTCCCCAATCTTAACCACGCGGACCTTGTCCCCATACTTCTCCCCGAACAGCGCCATCGCATGATACTCATTCACCGCAACCTCGATCGGCACATCCACAATAGTGTCGACTTTCTGGTTGCGCAGCAATTCCTTGTTAATGAGGTCTTCAATGTCCTGCAACTCTTCGTCCTCGACCGCCGCGAAATGCGAAAAATCAAACCGCAGATGCCCCGGCGCCACCAGAGACCCCGCCTGCTTCACATGCTTTCCCAAAACCTCGCGCAGCCCCGCATGCAGCAGATGCGTAGCTGTATGATTCCGCATGGTCGCCTCTCGGATCTTGGCGTTTACCACGGCATCGACTCTGTCTCCAACGCGGATCGGGTGTTTGACAAAAACCACGTGAACGCGGACTCCCTGAATCGGGTAGTAGCAGCCGGTCACCTCGGCGACGACAGTATTGTGATCGTCGGAATACAGCCATCCGCTATCTCCAACCTGTCCGCCAGCTTCGGCATAAAAAGGGGTATGGCTCAGAATGACCTCGCCAACGTCGCCAAAATTGAGTTCGCCAACACTCTCCACGGTGCCGATATTCCCGGACTTCACCAACCCTTGGTCCTGACCCTTCAACAAAACCAGCACCTCGCACCCATCCGACCGAGTCTGCTTGTATCCTTCGAACCCCGACTTCGGCAGTTGCTGGTAAGCCGGATTCACCGTCTGCTTCGCCGCGCCCTTCCACGATGCCCGTGCCCGTGACTTCTGCTCTTCCATCGCCCGATCAAACCCGGCTCGGTCAAATGTAATTCCCTGATCGCGAGCCGCATCCTGCATGAAGTCCAGAGGCATACCAAACGTGTCGTAAAGCCTGAAGGCATCGTCGCCCGCGAGCGTCCCAGCCGAACTCCTGAGCAGCGTTTCCAGCTTCTCTAGCCCAACATCCATGGTATGCGCGAAACGAGCTTCCTCGACTTGTACAGTCTTCGCAACTCGATCCGCCGTCTCTCTCAATTCCGGATACGCATCCCGCATCAGATCGCGCACTGCAAATACCATTTCGTGCAGAAACGGCTTCGTCTGCCCCAGCAAGCGCCCGTGCGTGATCGCCCGCCGAATAATCTTCCTCAGCACATATCCGCGCCCGTCGTTTGTTGGAAGCACGCCATCGGAAATCAAGAACGTCGCCGCCCTCGAGTGGTCCGCAATCACTCTCAAGGACGCCGCCGATTTCGTGTGCGCTTCCTTGCTCAACTCTTTCGTCAGCGACGTCCCGGTCAGTTCCGCCGCCCGCTTGATCAGCGGCGTAAACAAATCCGTGTCGTAATTCGAAGTCACACCCTGCAGTGCTGCTGCGGTCCGCTCCAACCCCATCCCCGTATCAATCGATGGCCTGGGCAGCGGATTCAGCTTCCCGCTGGCGTCGCGATCAAACTGCATGAATACCAGATTCCAAATCTCGACGTAGCGCCCGCAATCGCAAGGAAAAGCACAGTCTGCATGCCCTTGATCGGACGACGCCAACCCCATGTCGAAGTAGATCTCGCTGCACGGCCCACACGGCCCGGTATCGCCCATCTGCCAGAAGTTGTCCTTTAACCCCATTTCGAAGATGCGATCCTTCGGCACACCCTGCGCTGCCCACAAGTCATACGCCTCGGCGTCCCGCTGCAGTCCGCCCTCACCGTTGAAAACCGTCACATACAGCTTGTCCTTCGCAATCCCAAACCATTCCGGCGAAGTAATCAGCTCCCACGCGTACGCAATGGCATCCTTCTTGAAGTAATCCCCAAACGAAAAATTTCCCAGCATCTCAAAAAAAGTGTGGTGCCGGTTGGTGAACCCCACGTTCTCCAGATCATTGTGCTTTCCCCCGGCCCGCACGCACTTCTGTGACGTCGTCGCCCGCGAGTAATCGCGCTTCTCCAGACCGAGAAACACATCCTTGAACTGGTTCATCCCAGCATTGGTGAACAACAGCGTGGGATCATTGGCCGGGACGAGCGACGACGAGTGCACCTCTTTGTGTCCCTTACTCACAAAGTAGTCGAGGAATTGTCGGCGAATTTCAGAGCCGGTCAGCATGGAAGAGTCATTCTAAACGAACCGCACCGCGCCCGGCTAAGCGCCCAATGAAACAAGCGCGAAACACGGAGGGCACAGCGAGACAGGAAAGTTGAGATCTCCTCCGTGTCCTCTGTGCCCTCTGTGGTTGACTTAATTTTTTTCTCTACTTGATCGCGTCGACGGCTTTCTCCGTCCCCTTCTTCATGTCGTGCCCAACGTCCTTGGCGCCCTTCTCCGTGCCCTTTGCGGTGTCCTTGGTCGCCGTTTTGGTAGCGTCCACGGTTTTATCGGCGGCCTTTTCTGTACCCTTCGCGGTACCCTTGGCTGCCGTCTTGGTTGCGTCGGCGGTCTTGTCCGCGGCCTTCGCGGTCCCCTTCGCAGCTGTTTTCGTCGCATCGCCCGTTTTGTCAGCAGCCTTTTCCGTACCCTTGGCTGTGTCCTTGGCCGCGGTTTTGGTGGCATTCCCGGTGGCCTTCGCCGCTTTATCGGTGGCTTTGCCGGTATCCTTCGCGGCCTTGGTTGTATCCGTCGCCACATCTTGCGCCATCAGGATCGGCAACGCACTCAGTACTAGTCCAGCCAGCAACGCCTTCAGAATTGATCTCATAGACGCCCTCCTCGATTTGTAACCCAAAAATCTGCCAGAGAGTATGCAATATTCGCGAGGCCTTGCGCAAGAAAATCGGCACCCTCGCCTTCACTGTGGTGCCACTGCGGCACTATTCCCCGGACCCAGACCCGGATCGACCGTTCACGCCGTCTCGCTCTCCAGCGCAGTGAGCGTATCGTCATCCACATCCCACTTCTTCAGGATGGTGAAAATCGTCTTCATTCCGAATCCCGCGCGCGCTAGTTGCCGGAAGACACGCGCCGTCTCTTTCTGATCTTTCGGTTTTTCCAGCCGCTTCTTGCGCAGGAATTCGCGCGCTTGCTTTTCGTCGCTCACTCCGTCGTAGGCCGCTTCCACGGCTTTCTCGATCACCGATCCATGCACCCCGCGCGTTTTCAGTTCCGTGATCACACGCATCCGCCCGAGTTTCTGATTGTCGCGCCGCAGCGAAGAGTAGTACGCCGCATACTGCGAGTCGTTCAGATATCCCTGGTCCTTCAGTCGCCGGATCACCAACTCCACCAGCGTCTGCCCATATTCCGAGTCGGCCTCTCCGATCCGCGCCCGCATCAGCCGCTTCAGTTCCGCCACTGTCCGCATGCGCCGCGCCAGCGCCCCCACGGCATACTCGTACAACTCATCCTCGGAATAGGTTCGTCTCTCGGGTCGTGGGAATGCCATATCGACTAACGATAGCGCAAATCACCGCGGGGTACATGCAGAAAGGAAGAGGGCGCGTTCTTCACGCGCCCTGAGGAGGTAACCGATAACCTTGAAACCTGAAAACTCTGAAACCTTGAAACCTTGAAACCTTTCCTATCTTCCCCCAAACCCCGCCGACTGCATCGATTGCCGCGAAATGTCCGCCGTCGACGCGATACCCGCCATGCGCAGCTTGAAGTCGTCAGCGTTGGATGCATTCTCCAGCGCGGTTTCGTAATTCACCAGCCCTGCCTGGAACAGATCCCACAGCGACTGGTCAAAGGTCTGCATGCCATACTGAGATGTGCCCGCCGCGATCGCATCACGAATCGACCGCGTCTTTTCCGGCACCAGAATACACTCGCGAATGTAAGCCGTATTGATCATTACTTCCACGGCAGGCACTCGGCCGTCGGAGTCGCAACGCCGCACCAGACGTTGGCTTACAATCGCCCGCATCACGGCCGCCAACTGCATACGAATCTGCTTCTGCTCCGGCGGCGGGAAAATCGAGATCACACGGTTGATCGTTTCCACGGCGTCCAAAGTATGCAGCGTCGAGAACACCATGTGGCCCGTTTCGGCAGCGTGCAGCGCCGTCGAAATCGTTTCCAGATCTCGCATTTCGCCGACCAGAATCACGTCCGGATCCTGACGCAGAGATGCGCGCAATGCCGCACCGAAGCCCGGCGTGTCCACCCCAATCTCACGCTGGTTGACGTATCCCTTCTTGTCGCGATGCAGAAATTCGATCGGATCCTCAATCGTGATGATGTGTTCCGCGCGCGACGAGTTCACCCGATCGACCATGGCCGCCAGGGTCGTCGATTTACCGGAACCCGTAACGCCCGTCACCAGAATTAGCCCACGTGGCATGTCGCAAATCTGCTCCACCACCTTCGGCAGAAACAGTTCGTCCAGCGCACGAATCTTCGTGGGAATGACGCGGAGCACCAGTCCCACGTTGCCGCGCTGCTGGAAAATGTTCACACGGAACCGCCCCAGGCCGGCCACGCCGTACGCCATATCGATTTCCGTGGTCTCTTTGAATTTTTGCTTTTGTCGCGCCGACATCATGCTGAACGCCATGTTCAGCATGTCTTCTGCGCTGATGCGCGGCTGATCGGTCAACGGCACCAACTCGCCGTCTATGCGCAAGTGAGGATAGTTTCCCACCTTCAAATGCAAATCGCTGGCTCGCCGTTCCGTTGCAATCCGAAGCAGGTCATCAATATTCATGCGGACTCTTTCCCTGGGGACTTCTCACCCTGACGTTCTAACATGATCGCCCGAATCGTCACCTTCCCCAAGATGACCTAGGTAATGGCCTCCAACCGGCCAGCTGGACAGCACCTTCAGTTCATTCCAGGCGATCCCGTTACGGCGCTCCCTTTACAAGAGCCAGTGAGGTCGCGGGGCACCGGGACCATCACGTCGCCGCCGATCGCGCGCCGGGTGCAGAAGTTCTTGAGCTTGAAGACGACTGTCGATGTCACCTCCTGACCCTTCGAGACCAGCAATGTTCCCTGATAACTGCGGACTTCCTGCTGAATGATCATCCCGGGTGCCAAATCTTCGATCCAGCACTTTCGCAGTTCACTCTCTTCCGAATTCGGATCCAGCGTCACCGAGGCTTGAAAGAATTCCGTGCTGAAGTTCCTGTTCTGCCGCGCCAGCACGTGGCCGCCTCGGTTCACGACGTCCCTTGATGAACGGATTTTTCATACGCCAGAATGAGCCGCAGTATCTCCGCTCCAGACGCATCTCCCCCATCTCCGCCCCACCCCTTTTTCGACGGGCTCGTTCTGGTGCTGGATCATCCATGCGATGGGCTCCAGCCGCGGAATCTTCGATAGCAGGGCATAGGCCACACTGGGATGCGCATCATACTGCGCCTCCTCGTTCGGCGAGAGCGGCTCGCCGCGATACCGCTCAGAGGTTGAGAAAGAAAGATCAGAATGTGACTGCAGGAGGACGGAAGTGAAGTAATGAAGATCCCAGAAGTAAAGCCGCCCATCGCGGGCGGCTTTCCTATTACGGCTTTCAAATACGGATGACCAGCGACTACGCGGCCGTCTGTTCCGCCACCGGCGGCTGGAACGGCTCATCGTAGCTGCCGCCATAAATCGACGGCACCTTCGATCCCATGGGACGCAGATACGTCGCCAGCTCCCCGCGGTGATGGATGCTGTGGTTGTTCAGGAATCCCAGATACGCGACCGAGGGCATATTGAAGACGCCAAAGAAGTTGACCGGCGTCGTCAGCTGCTCGCCCGTCATCGCTTCCACGCGCGCGATCCCGCGCTTCACGTTGTCGTCGTACCACGCCACGACTTCGGCCGTGGTCTGCGGCTTGTGCTCCGGTGCTTCCATGTTGAACTTCAGGTCGGCAATGCCATCCAGAAACTGGATGTCGCTGTTGGCCAGGTGCCACGCCAGTTCCTTCGCCGTGCGCGCGGCGGGATCAGGACGGTAATCCGACTTCGCGTCGGGAATCGCTGCGATCACTTTCTTCGTGATCTCCGCTTCATTCTTGAAGCCGTCGAGCATCATCGCTCGCAGGCCGAGGGCAAATTCAGGAGTCATCTCAGGCATTGTTTTCTCCTTGTTGTTCTGTTTCTTCCGGGCTAAACGGACTGAAGGGGCGCTTGGGAGCGCCCCTCGAACTGGGAACGAGTTGGAATTTGAACCGCGCTGATTATACCCCGACCGGCTGCTTGCTGCCCGCCTTGCTTCCCACCGGCACCGCCGTGAACCAGTTATGGCGATCTTTCTTCTCGCCGTGCACGATGGCGTAAAACTCCTTCTGCAGCGCCTTGGTGATCGGGCCGAGTCCGCGGCCTTTGCCGACCTTAATCCGGTCGACCGAGCGGATCCCGGTGACCTCCGCCGCCGTTCCGGTGAAGAAGGCTTCGTCGGCAATGTATAGCATCTCGCGCGGAATCATCTGCTCGACAACGGGAATGTTCAGGTCGCGCGCGATCTGCAGCACCGAGTCGCGCGTGATGCCGGGCAGTACCGAGTTGCCCAGCGGCGCCGTGATCAGCTTGTCGCGATGCACCAGGAACAGGTTCTCGCCCGAGCCCTCGCTGACGAATCCGCCCTTATCGAGCGCAATGCCCTCGACGTATCCATTCGCGATCGCTTCCATCTTGATCAGCTGCGAGTTCATGTAATTCGCGCCGGCCTTGGCCATGGCGGGCAGCGTGTTGGGCGCCAGCCGCGTCCACGACGACACGCACACGTCGACGCCGTCCCCATCGCCGCTCAAATACTTTCCCCACGGATAGTTCACGATATACATCTCGACCGGACAATTCAGCGGGTTCACGCCGGCGTCGCCGTATCCGCGAAACACGACCGGGCGGATATAGCACGGCCACGCGCCGTTATGCGAGACCGTGTCGAGCATGCCCTTGACGATCTCCTCCAGCGAGAAGGGAAGGTCCATGCGATAGACCTTGGCGGAATCGAGCAGCCGCTGCATGTGTTCCGTGGCGCGGAAGATGGCGGGCCCGCTGGGCAGTTCGTAGCAGCGGATGCCTTCAAAGACAGAAGACCCGTAATGAACGACATGCGACATCACATGAATGTGCGCGTCGTCCCAATTGATGAGCTTGCCATTGTGCCAGATCTTGTCGGTCTTCTGGATTGCCATGCGGACTCCTTGATGGTCGCTGCCTTCTGAATAATTATATCCGAGCCCGAAGTGGGCTCACGTAACGTCAGTGTAAAGACGGCGATGGCCGAGTGTTGTCATCATGAGTTAGGGTTAAGCCATTGTCATCCCGAAGGAAAATTCCCCCGGATTTGTCATCCTGAGCGCGGACCATTGGATGGTCATCCTGAGCGAGGACCATTTTTGAAATTGTCATTCTGAGCGAAGCACGTCGGTTAGCGAAGCGAGCCGACGTGCGCAGCGAAGGATCCCTGCACTCTTTGGCTGCGCCTGGCGGTGTCGGGGAGTCCTCACCATTTTCTTTCGCCCCCTTCGACTTCGCTCAGGGTAGGCTCTACGGGGCTTGTTCATTCGTGGTTGTCCTACCCACGGCTTGCGCCGTGGGCTGCACTCTTGCGCTCCTTCGGAGCTTCTTTCACGCCCAGTGGCGGCTGGCGGGTTGTGACTTAAGGCTTGGGCTGGCGTTGGTGGCGCTGCGCTGCGGCCCGGTCGTTCTGTGCCGCTTGGACAGCCGGGGGCGGCTGTCCCCACATTTGCTGGAGGGAGGGATGCTTTCGTGGGTGCGGTTCCGGCTGCGGGGGGGTGGGATTGGTCTTCTCAGGTGTGCGGGGATTTTGTCGGCGCCGCCGAAGTATTCGACCAGAGAATCTGCTGTGGGGGATCGGGCAGCTGCAGGCGTTTCTCTTGGCGGTCTAGTGCGGCGGCGCATTGTTCGTCGACTTGTTCGAGCGGCGGGGTGGGGTAGTCGGGGATTTCTGTGACCATTTCGGACTTGTGGACGCCGAACTTGACGCGGCGGATGTTGCGGACGGCAGTGTTGAGGGGGCGGAGGATGAGTTCGGCGCGCTTGAGTTCGATGGTGCCGCAGCAGGGCGCTTACGTTTTCTATGAGGGAGGCCTGGATGGATTCCTCGTCCTCGAGAAGGGCGGAGTGGTGAAACGCGTGAAGCGGGAAATTTGAAGGCGCGGAGCATGCGCTGGTGGAAGTAGCAGAACTGGTCTCCGCGGAGAGTGGGGGAGCCGCAGCGGACTCCAGTGACTTTGATATGAGAGCAGGATTTGGGCTGATAGAAGGTCTTTGGTCCTTTCGGTATAGGCAACAATTCTATTGCAGTGTGGGGCTAAGATCTTGGCTTCATGGGAGTTAGGGGCATAGTGCAGGACGGTGTCTGCGTATAATCCTGGAAAAACAGGACTTGCGGGTCAATTATTGCGAACAAAAGACTTAATGGAGGCGGCGGTGGAAGGTCTTCCCGTTTTGGGCGTTTGGCTTTCGGCTGCTGGCTTCCGGAGGTCGGCATCCGGGTGGCGCTAGGGAGTGGGTGCGTTGGGCACGCCCGATTTGGACTGTTGAGATTTCTCGTAGAGGTTATGCGTCACAAGAATGAAATAAAGTTCTGTGCAAAACTTGGGAGGGGAGGAAAGTCAACGTCCCCACTCTAATCTCGCCCGGTGAATTCTCGGTGTCGACTTGTCTATTTCTTAGGGGGGCGTTTGGAGCCGCGGAGTTTCGTGGACGAGGCGGTCGACGTCTTTTTCGCGGATGCCCTGGCGGTCGGCTTTGGAGCGGCGGTAGGCGTTGATGTCGTCCCGCCAGGAGCGGCGTTCGTAGTGGCGGAGGGCTTCGCGGGTGAGTTCGCTCATGGTGCGGCTCTACCGCTTGGCGATTGATTGTGCGCGCTTCAGCATGTCGGGGCGCAGGGTTACGGAGAGGGTTCGGGTGTTTCGCATGGAGGTGTTATATAGCCAGACTTAGCAAGATTAAGCGGATACGGATGGCGTTCGGGTGAGGGCTGGTGAGTCTCCTGGCGCCATCGTCAGTGGTGCCCATGCTTCGAAAAGCGCGAAGCATGGGGCAGCCGAGGTTGGGGTGGTGCTAGGGTGGGCCAGCGCCCAGCAGTGGCCCTACAAAACCCTCTCCTCTGGCGTGAAGGCCCACCTCGCCTGCTATATCGACCACATGAACGATGGCGAGAGAAGCCACTCCGCTCAGGATGACAGGTATCGGGTGCCTGATTGCTATAACTAATAGCTAATTACTGCACGTGAGACCCGCGACCCGCGACCCGCCTACTGCTTGCTCGGTACGGGCTCCGGGGTAAGGCTGGCCTTCACCGTCGGTACGGGGAGTTCGTCGCCGCGGAAGAACTTGGCTTTGTCCTTCGACCCTTCCTTCGCGTCGGCGGCTTTCATCTCAGGCATGGCTTCGTAGGGCTTGGAGTAGTCGTTGGCGGCGTTCCAGAACAGGAAGCCGATGCCGCCTTTCTCTTTCGCCGTCTCGACTTGCACTTTTATATATTCGGGCGAGTAGGTCTTGGTGCGCCAGTGGAAGGCTTGCAGCCAGGGGCGGATGACCACGCCAGAACCTTTGGTGATGAGTTCGAAGCGGTCCATGGACTCGCCGATGAAGTGCGCGGGTTCGTCGCCGGGGTGGGCGATGTTGTCCATGCCGAAGAAGTGCGAGGGGTAGATCATGGGGCTGAGGACGTCGCAGTAGTGGGCCATGCCGACGATGTCCTGTCCGGTATGGGCGAGGTCGACGGGACGCTGCCAGGCCATCACGCCGAAGACGTCGAGCGAGAGCAGGACGCCGGTGGGATGGAGCTCGGCGTAGGCCTTCTTGAGGAAGGCGGTGATGACGTCGGAGCGTTGCGGGCCGCGGGGGGCGGAAGCTTTAGCGACGCACGGTTTCTGGGCGGCGCCGGTGGCGTCCCTATGGGACTTGTTTCCATTCTTGTCGGCCACCCGGGACTCCCGTCCCGGGCTATCACATGCCGTCCCTCGGGGACTGGAGTTAGGCGATCCGGCGGCTGCCGTGCTGCAGGGCTTCGTGGAGGCTCCGGTTTGCTTCGCTTCGGCTGTCGAGTCGGTTCCGCTCGGCTTCGCCGTCACGGGACGGCCGAGGCGGCCGTCTTCACATGTTCCGGTGTCGCTGCTTGCGACTTCTGCGGCTGGTTCCGGCTGGTCCTTTTGGTAGACGAACTGGGCGTCTTTTTGGTCGCCTTCGGCGGGGAAGCGGACGTAGTCGAACTGGATTTCGTCGGCGCCTAATTGGGCTACGTATTTGGCCAGAGCAATGTTATAGTCCTGCACCTTGGGCTGAGAAGGATCGGTCCAGACGAGTTTGCCGTTTTCGCGCCAGGCCTGCTTGTTCATGCGGGACTGGACGGCGAGTTCGGGATGCACGACCACCAGGCGCTCGTCGCGGAAGATGGCGATGCGGGCGATGGCGTGCATGTTCTGCTGGTGCAGGAAGCGGACGAGCTTAGGCACGTCGTGGATGTAGATTTTGTGCTCGCCGAGCAGCGGGTGCTCAAAGGGGATGGTGACGCTGCCGTCGGAGTCCTTGATATCGAAGACGACGGCGTTGCCGCCGACTTCACGCCAGTGCTTGATGATGCGGAGTCCGTGATCGCTGCCGGCCATGATGCCGGTGAGGTAGATGGCGCGGACTTCGAAATCCTTGGGAACAACGACGGTCTTCTCGATGACGGGCGCCGTGAGGATTCCGGGGATGACGATGTTCTCGTTGGCCTTGAGGAAGTTCGAGGTGTCGGACTTGTGGTTCACGGCGCGGATGGCGCTGGCCAGTTCGGAAGACGTCAGGTAGCTGGTCTTGCCGAGGTAGTGGCGGGCGATGGTGGGGATGGCTTCTCCGCGCTTGGCGGTATAGATTTCGGTGCCGGGAGCGGCGATGGGGTTGGGCTCGGGGAGCGGCTTGGCGGTGTTCACCGAGGCGCTGACGTTGTGAAGCTGTGAGGCTTGGGCGGGCTTCGACGTTTGAGCTTCCGCGGTGAAGTTCGATGAGCGCGGGCCGACATGCCATGCGGCGGCGGCGAAAATGAGACAGGAAACTCCAGTGATGAGTCGAACAGACGAAAGGCGCAAGCGTTCCTCCGGGAAAAACGTACTCGGATTCGATAGTAGAGGCGGGTGGTGGAGGTCGCTAGTTACGAGGGGAGTAACACGGCAGTGCGCAGTACTCAGTACTCGGTACTCAGTGGCGGACGGGGCTCGGCTTCGCCATCGCGGACGGACGAATGCGTCCGTCGCTACGTGATGTGGCGCTTGGCTTCGCCTTCGCTTGGACGGCCGAGGCGGCTGTCGCCACATGAGTCGATTGGTTACTGGTAAAGGTTCCTTCCTTGATGGTGCAAAGTATTTCCCATTGGGAATGTGCGGCTCGTGGATATGCGGTGCGGAACTTGGATTAGGGGGCTCTAAGCCTTGGTGGATGTGGGGGTTGGCGATTGTGGGGAGAAGAGGTGATCCGTGGCCAGCGGGTTGCTTAGTTCCTAGGCACCCGGATGCGGCAGGATTCGGGAAACTTGGCAAGCGGGTAGGGCGCTTCCAGGATGTAGGCAAGGGACACGGAGTTAAGCCTACAAAGTTCGGAAACAAATAGAGAAAGGCCGAAGAAAACGGCCTCACGAAAGGGATAATGTCCGGCAGCCCCGGGCCACCACTTATGAGAACGAACCTGGCAACCGTGCTAGATCCGAACCGTCGCAGCAACGATGCGGGAGAGTTTGATGGTGCCCTGCGCCGCCGCATAGTGGGGCAGGACGCTGCCGTCGAGAAGGTCGTTGAAATCTATCAGATGTTTCTGGCTGGGCTGAACGCGCCGGGACGTCCGGTGGGGAATCTGCTGTTCCTGGGACCCACGGGATCGGGCAAGACGCGTGTGGTCGAGGCCATGGCGGAGTCTCTGTTTGGAGATTCGCGGGCTTGCATCAAGATTGATTGCGCGGAGTTCCAGCACTCGCACGAGATTGCGAAGCTGATTGGCTCGCCTCCGGGATACTTGGGACATCGGGAGACGCATCCGCTGTTGACGCAGGAAGCGTTGAACCAGTGGTTCACGGAGAAGCTGAAGCTGTCGATTCTGCTGTTTGACGAAATCGAGAAGGCGTCGGATTCGCTGTGGCAGTTGCTGCTGGGAATTCTGGACAAGGCGACATTGACCTTGGGCGACAACCGGCGCGTGGATCTGTCGCAGTGCATCATTATTATGACTTCGAACCTGGGTGCGTCGGAGATGACGAGCCTGGTGGATGGCGGGTTGGGATTCGCGCCGAAAGCGGTCGAAGTGGATGAGTCGTTCGACGACAAGATCCAGCGGACAGCGGTGGAAGCGGCGCGGCGCAAGTTCACACCGGAGTTCATGAACCGGATCGACAAGACGGTGGTGTTCAAGACGCTGCGCGATGAGCACTTGGCGCAGATTCTGGACATCGAACTCGGGATGGTGCAGCAGCGTGTGCTGATGGCTGCGGGCACGAACCAGTTCGTGTTCAACTGCACGGCGGCGGTGAAAGAGTTCTTGCTGAAGGAAGGGACGGATCCGCGGTACGGGGCGCGGCACTTGAAGCGCGCGATCGAACGCAACCTCGTGTTCCCGCTGGCGAATCTAGTAGCGACGGGGCAGGTGAAATTGGGAGACTTCGTCCGCGTGGACATGGCTTCGGAGAATAAGATGATCTTCGTGAAGGAAGCCGAGAACACGATGGCGCCGGTGCTGCTGGAACGTTACGGGGCCGCGGCCGCGAATCAGCCGACGGCGCGGGCAGCACGGACGGCTGTGAACAATCGCCGCGGAGATTTCGGGGCGAGTCCGTCGGTGGCGGAAAGCAAGTAGAGCTGTGAGTTGCGAGCTATGAGCTGCCAGCCTTGAGTTTCGAGCTTGATTTTTGGTAGGGACCTCGCTTGACCGCATCTCGCGAGACGTTCTCAGATGGCGCCGGAATCTTCCGGCGCCTTTTTTATTTCTGGGAGCCACCGAGAGAAAGGCGTAAAAGCAAGTTTCAAAGTTTCAAAGTGATGGCTCCCGGAAACGTTGAAAATGTAAAGGGCATCCTTCGTTTGGCTCAGGACAAACTCGGTTCGTCCGCTGGAGCTCGGTTATTCGTGGAGGACAACGGTGAGGAGGGAGTTATGGACTTTCAGGCCGCCGTTGTAGTGGATGAATCCGAGTTTGCGGAATTTGTTCATGAAGAAATTGACGCGGGAGCGGGTGGTGCCGACCATTTCGGCCAGGGTTTCCTGACTGACGTGAGGGACGATGGTCTCGGGGGAATCTTCTTTTCCGAAGCGAGCCAGAATGAGCAAGGCGCGAGCCAGACGTTTTTCGCTGGAGTTGAATAACTGATCGACCAAGTCGGCCTGGGTGCGGTTGTGGCGTCCTACGACGTAGGCGACGAAGAGGTCGGAGAGTTCGTGCTGCTCGTGGAGTGCCTTGAGCATTCGTTTCTTTTCGATGCGCAGGATGGAGGAGTTGGCAATGGCGGTGGCGGTTGTCAGGCGGATGGGTTGATCGGTGGCAAGACATCCCTCGCCGAGGAAATCGCCAGGGCCGAGAAGCGCCAGGGTTGCTTCTTTGCCTTGGGTGGAGAGCACGCTGAGCTGCACGGTGCCGGTTTGAATGTAGAAGACGGTGTCGGCGCGCTCGCCCTGGGAAAAGACGGGCTGCTTTGGCTTGTAGTGACAGACAGCTTTGCCGACGCCAGCGCTCATCAAGAAGGCCTGCGGATCAAAGTCTCTCACCGGCGTCCGGGTGCGAGTCCGTGGCGGCGATTTGCGACGGGGTGACATAAGAACATCGGGAACTCGATGGGCCGACTACTGTGCAACTCCTACTCTCTCATTGTACGGTGGCGTACTCCTAATTGTATTCTCGGGACGAAAAGTTTAGCTGCGGGCCGCCTCGGGGATTCCCCGACGTCTGACAGACCGCATGTTCACTATTGAACAGACAAGGCAGTGGTTCTGCGCTTCACTAATCCGAGAGTGTGGATCATTGAGCTGGGGATCCCGCCGGGAATCGAAAGGTAGTTCTTACTGAGAGAGCCCCCATGGCACCCATGGGTGGGATATCTGCCTGTTAGGAGTCTTTGATGAGTCGAATGTACCTCGGACCACAGAAGATGTTGCTCTGCGTGGACGACAGCCCGATGATTCTGGAATTCGAGAGACGGCTATTCGAACAATCGGGATACATCGTGGTTACGGTCGACTCGGCGCGGCGTGCGTTGAGGCTGGCGACGTCATTCAGCTTTGACGCAGTCCTTCTCGATTACCACATGCCCGAAATGAATGGACACAATGTGGCTTCTGAAATCAGGCGGCTGAGGCCGGACACACGGGTGGTTATGGTTTCGGGCGGCGTGGTTCCAGAGGAGACGATCCGGCTGGTGGACGCAGTGGTCCCCAAAGACGACGCAAGCCGGAAATTGTTGCCCACAGTGGACCGGCTCTGTGGGTTGTCGCCGACGTAGCGAAGAGAGAAGATGCGAGATCCGTGGGTCTTTCCCCCGATGGCATCGCGGCCTTGCGAGTAAAGTGGTTGGCAAGGCCGCTCTTTATTTTCTAGATATTCTTCTCGGTAACTTTCAGGCGTGGGGGAATGCGCTCTCACTTAACGCGATAGACCGTCTTTCCAGCCACCATCGTCCACAACACTTTTGTGTCGCGCATCTGCTCAGGAGAAACCGTGAGGACGTCGCGGTCGAGCAGAACCAAATCGGCGCGCTTGCCGGGAGCGATGGATCCGATGGAAGCGAGATTCATAGCGCGGGCGGAGTTGCGGGTGTAGGCGTAGAACATGGCTTCGCGGGGCATGTCCTGCGAGGGGTCGAGAACTCCTTCGGGGCCTTTGCGGGTTTCGGCCTGATAGGTGGCGCGAAAGACATTGGCGGTGGAGACGGGCCAGTCGCTGGCGCCGGAAATGATGCCGCCGTTGTCGAGAATAGAGCGGGCGGGATACTGCCACTTGTAAACCTCGGGATCAAGGTAAGGCTTGACGATTTCGATGGTGTCGTTACTGGCCTCAGCCCAGAAGAGTTGTAGGGCGCTGATCACGCCGAGTTCACGAAAGCGGGGAAAATCTTGGGGTTGGACGAACTGTTCGTGGGTGAGAGTGTGGGGAAGGCCGGAATTGCTATTGGCCTGGCGTGCGGCGGCAATGCCATCGAGGGCAGCCTTGACGGCGCCATCGCCGAGGGCGTGCACGTGGATGATGAGTCCCTGCTTGTCGGCGGCAATGCAGAGTTCGGCAAATTTTGCGGGATCAAAAAGAAGATCGCCATTGCGGCCCGTGTTTTTGTAAGGCCTGGTGAGGTTGGCGGTTTGTGAGGGGAATTCGACTACACCGTCAGCGAAGACTTTGATTCCGGTGATGTGCAGGGTGGGGATGTTCTTGTAGAGTTCGCGTCGTTTCTGGACGGCGGCGAGTTCGGCGGCGGGATCTTTGGCGAAGACTTGAGGAAAAGCGTTCACTTCGGATGTGAGTTCGCCGTGGTCGGCGAGCAGTTTGTAGGCCTGCAAGACCTCGTCACTGGCGCGCGGATCAAGCCAGGCCGTGATGCCGAGGCTGTAGTTGTATTGCAGAGCGGCGCGAGCGCCGGCGAGCAACTCGGCCGGCGTGGACGGAGGGACGAGGGGGGCGATTTTGTCGGTGCCGGCGTCGACCAGGAAGCCGTTGGGCTGGCCGTCCTTATCGATGCCGTAGTAACTGCGCTCGGCGGGGGAAAGCTTCTTGACGAAGTCCGCGGTGATGCCGGCGCGCTGCAGCAGGGCGCGATTAGCCCAGACGGTGTGGCCGTCCATGCCGCGGAGAAGAACGTCCTGATGCGCGTAGGCGCCGGAACTGAAGTCGGCGTTGAGGACATCGGGGTGCGACCAGAATTCGAGGGGGAGGCCGAGGATTTCGAGGATGTCGCCGCGCATGCCCTTGCCGGATTTTTTCGCGGCTGCGACGAAGGGAGGGAGGTCGTCGAGGGTGAGGACTTTTTCGCTAGCATCCGCGGCGATCAGGCCGAGGCCGCCGTCGATGGCGTGTGTGTGCGAGTCGATGAATCCGGGGAAGAGAGTCTTGCCATCGAGATCGATGCGCTCGGCGTTGGACGAGACGGACTTCGCAACTTCTGAAAGATTTCCGACGGCGATGATCTTGTCTCCGCGAATGGCGACTGCATCCGCGTGAGGTTTCTCGGGGTCGGCGGTAAAGATGTTGGCGTGGAACAGGATGCGGTCGGAGGAGTTCTCCTGGGCTGGCAGGGGAGAAGCAGGAAGAAGGAAGAGAAGAGCTGCCGAGAGAAGAATTGCATACTGCCCCAAGGTTCGTCCCAATCGATTTACCTTTCTGAAAAGCCGGTGTAGCGGAAGATTCGTTCAAAACGAAACACTTACTATACACAAACTTTGGCAACACCCGGCTTGAATGTCGAGTGCATTGGTGCTGGCATTTCTGCCAGTCGCGCGGGTATTCAAGATGGCCTACAAAGTAATTTCGGGAACAGGTCGGCACCATGCGACAAATTCTTTCGGTCACGGCTACGGCGTTGGGCTGCATGCTGTTGGCGTCTGCCCAGGACGACATTGCAACGTACAAGACGGAAGCGACCAACGCGTTTGTGTGGGGAGAGGACGGTCGGGCAGGAGCGGTGTCGTCAAGCGTTGACGATCCCATCACGGGGAATCCGATCCACAAGGTGAAGCATGATGGAGTCGAGGTGAGTTCGCGCGCGGGATTCGAGAGAGTCGGCACCAGCGAGGTGCTGAGTTTCACGACCACTATCGTGAATACTACGAAGTCGAAGATCATCGTACGGCAAGGTGGAGTGACGGTGGATGGGCATGCAGCTTTGCCGGTCGCCGTGGTGGCGACGAAGAAGGGTCTCAGCAGGAAAGCGCGCGAACGGGTCTTGGATGCTGGAAGGATGCGGTGTTTCGCCAATCGTTTTCTGGAGAGCGACGAATTTTTCTCTCCCGTGAAGTCGCCGTCGGGATTCGCAGTCAGCCCCAATCACGCGTTGACGGTCTCGTATGTCACCAGGGATCCGCGCAATTCGTCCGTTTTGTGCTCGGCGGAAGGTTGCCATCCGAAGGGGAGCATGAGGTTCTCGGTGGTAGTGAATGCGACGGTGTTTGTATTCCTGTGGCCTGGCGGGGCCGTGGTCGCATGCGGCAGTTAGGGCTGCGTGCTCTGGTCTGAGGTACCGCTGACGAAAGTTCCTCCCGACAGAACAGTTTCCACCGCGAGCACGAGGTCATTGGCGACGCGGGTTTTCGTGACATAGCCGGACGCGCCCAAGGAAAGAGCTTCCTGCACGAATTCGGGAGAAGATTGCTGGGTCACGAAGAGGATTTTGGAATCGGGGGAGAGTTTGCGGACCTGGCTGGCGACGTCGAGTCCACTGAGCGAGGGGAGCCCGATGTCGAGGAGAATGAGGGCGGGCTTGAGTTCTGCAGCCTGGCGGACGGCTTCCTGGCCGTCGGCGACTTCGGCGATGATCTGCAAGTGAGGTTTGCCTTCGAGAAGGATGCGAATCAAGTTCCGAAAGGGTTCGAAGTCCTCGACCAGAAGGATACGGACGGGGAAGCTTTCCATGAAGTAGGGGCCCAATTGCGTAATTATTTATACGACGTTATGTATACGATGTAAACGAAATGCGCAAGGTTGCCTGGTTATGCCAGCGCGAGGCACGGGTGACTCAAGTTTGGGACCGCCACGCCGCGTCAGCCGCGGGATCGAGATCAGAACCATTCCGTAGAAGAGTAGCGAAAACATCAGAGGTGCGTCGTTGCTGCAGCGCAAGTTCTCGAACTGAAGCCTCAATGAAGGAGGCGACGTAAAGAAAAGCCACCCAGCCGGATTCGAGGTGCCTCCGAAGCCCGGCCACGCGGCGGAGCCTGCCGGAATGGATCCAAGAGAGTGGGTCATGTCGGCAGACTGCGTAAATTCTTGCTACGCTCAGGATGACAAGAATGCTTATGGCCGGGGGGCAAGCCTATGCATCGGATGGAATAAAATCACAAACGATGCGGACCGATACGGGGATGGCGGGCCTGTTACTCACGGCTGTACTGACAGTCGGGGTGTCCGCACAGACCAGGGGTGCGAACCCAGAGAAAGGGAGTGAGGCGTGTGCGTCGTGTCACGCAGAAATCTACAAGTCTTATCAGAAGACCGTGATGGCGAGGGCGAGCGGCATGGCGAAGGAAGCGCTGATCACGGGAGAGTTCACTCATAAGACGTCGGGCGTGCATTACCGGGTGTACGAGCAGGACGGGCGTGCATGGATGAGCTACGAGCGGCCCAAGGAGGCTGGTTTTCGGGGCCAGCGCGAGCTGCTGTATTACATCGGGTCGGGAGTGAAAGGGCGGACGTATCTGTTTTCAGTCGACGGATTTTTGTTTGAGGCTCCCATCAACTGGTACTCGCAGGAGGGGCGATGGAATATGGCGCCAGCGTTTACGGACGCGCGGCAGGTTCCGTTGAATCTTCCGGCGGTGGTGGATTGCGTGAATTGCCACAGCAGCGGGCTGCAGGAGCCGGTGGCGGGAACGGAGAGTAAGTACAACGGGCGACCGTTTTTGTATGGCGGGATTACGTGCGAGCGGTGTCACGGAGGGGGCGATGGACATGTGAATCCGGCGAAGTTGTCAGCGGAGCGGCGCGAGGCGATTTGCATGGAGTGTCATTTCGAGGGAACGGTGGCGGAGCGGCAGCCGGGGAAGCGGGTGGAGCAGTTTCAGCCGGGGGAACGGCTGTCGGATTATCTGCATTATTTCTTGCTGTCGGGAAATGATCCGCAGAAGCCGGAAGCACTGAGCCAGTTCGAAGCGTTGTCGTTGAGCGCGTGCAAGCGGAAGTCGGGGGACAAGATGTGGTGCGGAAGTTGCCATGATCCGCATGCCGAGCCGGCGCCGGCGGAGAAGGCAGCATACTACCGCGGCAAGTGCGTGGCATGCCATGGAGAGACGTTCGCGGCGAAGCATCATCCGGACAAGCCGGGTTGCACGGGGTGCCACATGCCAACGTTGCCAAGCAAGGATGTGGCGCACACGGAGGGAACGGACCACCGCATTGAGCGGTATCCCAATACGGAGCCTCTGCCGCAACTGGAAGTGCGAGGGACGCCGGGGGCTCCGCTGGTGTCGTTTCCCGAGAGGGATGCGGGGCTGGCGACGACGCGGGATTTTGGGCTGGCCTGGGAGGCGTTGGCGCTGCGTGGCGTGGAAGGGGCTCCGCTGAGAGCGGAGAAATATCTTCAGCAGGCGATGAAGGAATGGCCGGAGGATCCGGCGGTGCTGGCGGCTTGGGGCTTTCTGGAGCAGGGGCGCGGGCACGATCAAGAGGCGCGGGAGTTTTATGAGCGCGCGTTGAAGATCGATCCGCTGTTGAATGACGCGGCTACGAATTTGGGGATTCTGGAGGCGAAGGCGGGAAATCTGCGGCGCGCGGTGCAGTTGTGGCAGGGAGCGTTTGCAAGGGTACCGGAGCGGAGCGCGGTCGGGGTGAATCTGGGGATGGCGTTTTGTGTGGCGGGGCAGAAGGAAGAGGCGCGGAAGTACGTGGAGCGGGTGCTGGAGTTTAATCCGGACTATGGGAAAGCGAAATCGCTGCTGGTGCATTTGAAGGGGGATCCAGTGGAATGCAAGCCCTAAGGAACTCGATCGTGCTCTGCATTCGACTACCCAAGCCTTAACCACGAAGGACACGAAGGATCGCTAAGGGGCTTCTTGATTAAGGTCGAGTCAGGGTGAGGGCCTCTATGTGGATGGATTGCGCTTTGACTTTGCCACGCGGTAGGCGACGACCAGCGTGGCGAGGCAGGCCAGGCCGCTCCAGAGATTTACGATTGGGTAGAGCCAGGTTTGGATTAGGGCGATGGTGACCGCGATCAGGCCGAGGATCGATCCCCAGGTCCCGAGCGGGGAGCGGAGGGGGAGTGCGGCTAATTCTTCCGGCGTGCTACGACTGCGGAACCTGATGTGTGCTGCCAGGGAGACTAGCCAGGAGAGGATCATTCCGGTGAAGGCGGCGCCGATCAGATAGCGGAAGGCATTATCGGGAGCCCAGAGCGCGAGGGCCAGGGCGAAAAGGATTCCGAACGAAGAGATCAGGACGGCGAATTGGGGCGAGCCTTCGGGATTGAGGCGGCCGAGGCGGGTGGGGGCCCATCCGGTGCGGGCGAGTGAGAAGAGCATGCGCGAGGCGACGTAGAGGGTGGCGTTGGCTCCGGAGAGGGCGGCGGTGAGGACGACGAAGTTCATCACACCGGAGGCGTGGGGAATTTTTACGCTGCGGAACGTGGTGACGAAGGGGCTTTCGGTGACTCCGGCATGGTTCCAGGGCATGACGCCGAGCAGGATGACGATGGCGCCGACATAAACAAAGGTGAGCGTGAGGAAGGTCAGCCAGACGGCGCGGGGAGTTTCTTTGGAGGAGCGTGATTCGCCGGAGGTGACGGCGACCATTTCTACTCCGCCGAAGCTGTAGACGGCGAAGGTCAGGGCGATGAGCGGGGACCAGAGGCCTCTGGGAAATAATCCGCCTTGCGCGTTGTATTGCGGAGTGACGCGGCCGCTCGTGAGCAAGGCGGCGCCAATCGCGATGAAGATGATGATGGTGGCGAGTTTGATCATGGAGAGCCAGAACTCGACGCGCCCGTAGGAGCCGACGCTGCGCAGGTTGATCGCGAGCAGCAGGGCGGCGAAAACCACAACCCAAAGGTACGGGCGCATGCCGGGAAACCACGTCGCCATGTAGGTAGCGGCGGCGATCATTTCTGCGCCGATGGCGAGGGCGAGGCCGAGCCAGTATCCGGCGCGGGCGATGTATCCGGCGAAGGCGTTGAGGTAGAGGTCGCCGTAGACGCCGAAGCTTCCGGCGGCAGGATGGGCGCAGGCGAGTTCGCCGAGGGCCATGGCGACGGTCCAGTTGATGAACGCGGCGGCGATAAAGCTGAGGATGGCGGCGGGTCCGGCGACTTCCATGGCGGCGCCGGAGCCGAGGAGGAGTCCAGTGCCGATCGAGCCTCCGACGGCGACCATGGCCATTTGTCCGGCGGAGAGCTGGTGGCGGAGGCCTTCTTCGTGGATGGTTGCGGGCGCCGACGGCATGCTGCACGTTAACAGAGTTTTGGGGGAACGCCCAAATTCGAGTCAAAAGCTTAGCCACTAAGGACGCTAAGGTTCACGAAGGGAAACCAACAGTGATCGACGGGTTGCTCGGCGGTACGGGTTTGATCTGAGTCCTCGAGAAATTCGATTCCGTTGAGGTAGAGCGCGCGGTGGCGAACTGTCCCGGAAATTCGAATCCGTTCGTTGCACCGCTGGGGAAGAAAATCAATCTCGATTTGAGCGCCCACGGGCAGATTCGCGATGGCAAACAGGCACATTCCAGTGTCACTGAGATTGATGCCGAGGGCGTCGAGGTGACGAGGGCCGCTGAATACGCACACGGAGGTATTCAGCAACTGGCGTTGGCGACGGCGACGATCTGGCTTGGAGTGGAGTCTGAGGGTCATCTTCTGCACGAGTGAGAACAAGGTAACGCGGTGATCGGAGGGGGTTGTGTCAAGAAGACGAGAAATCGTCATGCTGTCGAAAGATGAAGGTGGGCCCTGCGGGTAGGAGGAGGCTTCAAACTATCCTAAGCTGCTTCGGTTCTAAAGGCCGCGGTGGTGAAGGTTAGGGTTAAAAGGCGTGGCATAAGATCACGTCATGTGTGGATAAGAGAGATGAGTGCAAACGAAGCGTTGAGGAGGCGTCGAAAGATAACTCAGATGACACCAAAACCAGGGTCTCTCCCTTGTCCTGGGAAAAGCATGGAAGCTACCTACTTACTGGCCATGCGGGGTCCGGCGTAGAGGCGGCATGACTCTTATCTGGGCTTTTGTACGGAACTTGAGAACCGGGTCGGTGATGGCAAAGGAAAAGGCGCAAGTGGAAGCCCCACCAGGCCGAAAGTAGGGATGCACCGATCAGGGGCGCACTGCCTCGTAGTAGCGAGGAAGCGGGGTAATGCCCGTGGAGCGAAGGGGGCTCGTCAAGATGGAGTCAACGGGAAACCGGAGGAACTCCTTGTCCTGGCGGAAGGCGGCAGTCTTCTTCGGGTGGCACGAGCCGGATGAATCGTGAGGTTCACGTCCGGATCTGTGAGAGGCTCAAGAAAGAAAAGGAAAAGGAGGGGAGAGCTGAAGGAAAGAGGAGGAGAGGAGATTGGAGGAGAGTACACGTCTCCCTGACGGAGGTAACGCCAAAGTCAGGCAAAGAGACTCTGGGCACTTGGTGGTCCCTACGACAGGCGCGGGCTCGGCTTGATAAAACCGAGTACACCAAACCGTGTAGCCAGGGATAGGGACGAAGCGGTCAGCAAACCATTCGCAGACGGGGTGTATGCGAACCAGCGCTTGAGCTTCGTGGCGAATGGGAAGGCTCATCGACGAAATGACCAAGGCTTGAAACCGGACCTGAGAAATTCGGCCGTCCGGCAGCGTGTCCAGGAAAAGGCTAGTGTGCTCAGTGGGAGACAGACCCACCAGGGTAATAGTCAGAAGCCCTGTAGCTTGAATAGCAGAGAGGAGAGAAATCGAATTTCTGATGCCTATCGACAAAGCCATCTTTAGGATGGTGAGCAAGTCATCGGGCCGTAACGAAAGTGAACGCAGATTTGGCCTCGAAAGGCCGGAGACCCAGAGAAAGCCGAGCTCTCTGCCGTAGAGCGAAGGCCGCATGGGACGACGCAAACTGACCGAAGCGCCGGACCACTCTGGCGGGGTTAAAGCGACAGCACGATGACAAGGGTACACCAAGCAACTGGAGAGACCCTCCTCGCCCCGTTCCAGAAATGGGCGGAAGCAGGAAGCCGTATAACCGGGAACACCGGGAAAGCGGTGGAAGACGAGAGGGAGTCGGAGGGGTCAACAGTAGCGGAGAAGCGGAGTAATGTCCGTGGAGCGAAGAGACCCTGCTGTTTGCAAGGTTCGAACAAAAACGGGAGGCAAGGGTGAATGATAAAAACACCCATTAGTTTGCAGGACCTGAGGAAGAACCTATACATCAAAGCGAAGACGGAACCAACCTGGCGTTTTTGGGGATTGTACGCCCATGTCTGCAAAAGGGAGACTCTTCAGGAAGCCTACGAGATGGCCAAGAAGAACGACGGGGCTCCGGGAATAGATGGAGTCACGTTCGAGGCCATTGAGGAAAGCGGAAAGGACAGTTTTCTCGAACGGATTAGGGAGGACCTAATCACCGGCACGTATCAACCCATACCAGTTCGGAAGAAGGAGATACCAAAAGATGGAGGAACCAAAGTACGAATACTCTCCATTCCTTCGATCCGAGATCGCGTGGTCCAGGGGGCCCTCAAGCTCATCCTGGAGCCGATTTTCGAAGCTGATTTCCAACCGGGATCGTACGGCTACCGACCGAAGCGGACCGCTCATGAAGCGATCAACCGCGTGGCCCAAGGGATCGTGGAGGCGAAGACCAAAATCATCGATTTGGATCTGCGAGCCTACTTTGACACGGTCCAGCATTTTCTACTGCTGGACAAGGTGGCGAAGCGAGTCCGAGATGATGAGGTGATGCGACTCTTGAAAATGATTCTCAAGGCAACGGGGAAGAAGGGGGTTCCACAAGGCGGGGTGATTTCACCCGTGCTCAGTAACCTCTACCTCAATGAGGTAGACCGGATGCTGGAACGGGCAAGGAAAGCGACCCGCTATAAACAGTACACGGCCATCCAATATGCACGATTTGCGGATGACCTGGTGATACTGGTGGATGCTCATCCGCGGCATGACTGGCTGGTGGCGGCGGTGACCAAGCGATTGCGGGAGGAGATAGGAAAACTCAGGGTCGAGATCAACGAAGAAAAGAGCCGAATCGTGAACCTAAGGAAAGGCGAAAGCTTTGGTTTCCTGGGCTTCGATTTTCGCCTCGTTCGCAGCTTGAAAGGAGCGTGGCGACCGCAGTACACGCCTAAGCTGAAAAAGCGAACGGCGATACTGGCGAAACTCGGGGAAATCTTCCGGCGGAACAAGAGCCAACCTGTAGGGAAGGTGATCGATCAGATCAACCCGATCCTGCGGGGCTGGGTGAACTACTTTGCGGTAGGACACTCCAGTCGGTGCTTTGCGTTTATCGAGGACTGGGTAGAAAAGAAAATCCGGCGGCACATGATGCGCGCAAAGAAACGCAAGGGATTCGGCTGGAAACGATGGAGTAAGGAGTGGCTCTATCAAGTGCTCGGGCTGTTCAAAGACTACCGAGTGCGAGGTTACGCGCCAAACCCGAAAGTCGCCCCGGCACGATAGGTCTCATAACCCTTGATGCGAAACAACCAGGAAAGCCGAGTGACCGAAATGGGCACGCTCGGTTTGACGCGGCGGGGTCTGGAAACCGGTCTACGGTTCGGCTAGTGAGCCCACTCCCAGAGGAAACGGGGAGCCCCAGGTAGGCGGAACCTAAGGGACACGGCGCCAGACCTCGACCCTACTTATAGGGGGGCTTAGGGAAACGTCGCCAGGGTGGAATTGTGAACCCGCCTTGCAATCGAAAGAGCAGGAGCGGAAAACCTCCACCTACAGCGGGGCGCGCCCTACTTCTATCCCAACCGGAGTCGCCTTGTAGGAGGAGGCTTCAAACTGCCATAAGCTGCTTCGGTCCAAAGGCCGCGGTGGTGAACGTTATGGTTAAAAGGCGTGACAGAAGATCACGTCATGTGTGGATAAGAGAGATGAGTGCAAACGATCCGCTGAGGAAGCATCGAAAAGCTCTTAGACGACACCCAAAACCAGGGCTTTCACCCTGTCCTGCAATAAGCATGAAAGGTTACCTACTTACTGTCATGCGGGGGTCCGGTGTATAGGCGGCATGACTCTTATCTGGGCTTTCGTACGGAACTTGAGAACCGGGTCGGTGATGCGAAGGGAAAAGGTACAAGTGGAGACCCCACGAGGCCGAAAGTACCGATGCACCGACCAGGGGCGCACTGCTTCGTAAGAGCGATGAAACGGGGTAATGCCCGTGGAGCAAAGGGAGCAGGCCACTCACATCGGGGTGGAGTCAACGGGAAACCGGAGGAACTCCTTGTCTTGATGGAAGGCGGCAGCCTTCTTTGGGTGGCACGAGCCGGATGAATCGAGAGATTCACGTCCGGATCTGTGGGAGGCTCGGAGTGAAATTCCCCGGGCCTACCCGGCAAGTCCTCTACCCAGTCTGATGGAGACGAAGCGGTTAGGGAAGCGCAAGGGTGAAACAACACTCGCCGCGAGGCGGGGCCTGAAAGAAGCGTGGAGCAAAGACGCGAGCCGATGAACAAGAACCGGATAGGAGGCCTACGGTGGCGGGCGAGCGGGCAAAGGACTGCGAAGCCCATATCCATCAAGCGCACTGGTGGTAAATCCGGCGGTTGCGGT
>CAVQCF010000039.1:0-657154 GCA_963710885.1 uncultured Acidobacteriaceae bacterium | reverse complement strand
AGCATCCCAGTGCATGAAAGCTCTATATTGATTCTCTTTCAATCGCAGAATCACAGGCATACATAACTGGCGTTAGAAACAGAGTCGGTCAGTTGTGTTGATAAAATGAATCTTCTAACGCGAGCCGGAAAACCGCAGGCCTCAGTTGTTCTATGCATAGAGGCGCGATGCCGAGGTCCTTATGAGTGGCGATTCCTTACCGTTACCACTGCCACTCGCGCGCTTTGCGGCTGACTCGTGCGAGGCTACCACTCTGTACCGCGAACTACGCAAACCTCTGCTGCGATATCTGGCATGTCTCGGGCTCTCGGCTGACGAAGCGCAGGATGTCGTGCAGGACGCTTTTGTCAGCCTGCACAGGCACTTGGCTTCGGGCGGGTCGCAGGAGAACATTCGTAGCTGGCTGTTTCGCGTCGCCCACAACGGCGCCAGGAATCGTCAGCATAGTTATGATCGTCGTTTCGGCCAGCCACTCGATCCCCACGGTGACTCGATTGCAAACGAAGCGACGCCGGAGCAAGTTGTATTGGAGAAGGAAAAGTTCCGTCGGCTGGGAAAGGCAATCCTGTTATTGACGGAATCCGAACGTGAGTGCCTCCTGTTGCGTGCGGGCGGATTGCGCTATCGGGAAATCGCTGAAGTTCTCGGGATTCCAACTTCCACGGTGAGCGATACGGTTGATCGAGCGATCAAGAAACTAGCGGAGAAATGCAATGTGTGACTTTTCAGGAAAATTGGTTGCCTGGATGGATCGCGAGCTTCCTGACAACGAGGCCGCGGATGCGGAGCGGCATGTTCGAGACTGTTCGGAATGCCGGAGGCGCGTCGATGCCTATAAGCAAGTGAGCCGCGAATTCGTCGCGCACTGCGATGCGGTGATGGAGGGAACAACACGTCGCCGGCCGC
Organism: uncultured Acidobacteriaceae bacterium; assembly: GCA_963710885.1. Taxonomy (GTDB): domain Bacteria; phylum Acidobacteriota; class Terriglobia; order Terriglobales; family Acidobacteriaceae; genus Sulfotelmatobacter. Next base: position 656,248 of record CAVQCF010000039.1, on the reverse strand, counting down.
GCTGGGTGCCCGTCCTGGCGAGCGCGACAGCGGCGGCAGCCGTGCTGTTCCTGGTGTTCCAGCTAGCATCTGTCAAGCAGATTCCTGTGCTCCCGCCAGTGGCGGACGCCTCCCCGGCCATCATCCTGGAAACTGCGCCAATGCCGGTCAAGACAGTCCATCGACGACGTGCGAGTGCGCCCGCGAAGAGTCCAAACGCGAATCGGGTGCTACCTGAAACCGCGATCCAGATCGCCATTCCGGTCGAAGCAATGTTTCCTCCCGGTGCTGTCCCCGAGGGGATCACATTCATCGCGGACGTCAGTATGGCAGCCGACGGATCGGTTCAAGGACTCCGTCTGCAGCCGTGATTTGCTTTAGATTGAAAAGGAGACCGACCCAATATGAAACGCACACTGATTCTTATTCTCGCAGCCTCACTCTGCGCATTCGCGCAAGAGGGCGGAAACGCAATGTACCAAAGCGTCGGCCCGGCGGGTGCGATCGCTTGGGGCTCCTTTGAAAAAGGGTCAACTACTCCGGTTAAGAGTGCCCCTTATTCCGCCACGATTAATAACGAATCCATCCAGACACTCGCGGATGGCAATCGGATCGTTCAGACCAACACCGGGACGGTCTCCAGGGATTCCCAGGGACGGACACGTCAAGATGCGGCCTTGCCGGCGATCGGCAATCTATCGGCCGCTAGCGCCCCTCACCTCGTCTTTATTCAAGATCCAGTGGCGGGCACTTCCTATACGCTGAATTTGACCGATAAGACTGCGTGGAAAAACCCGATGTCCCCCGGAGGAACCGACGGCCCCGGCGCAGCGGTTGGCACATTTTTCATACAGAAAGTAATCGGGCCGCACCCAGTCCCCCAACCGGGACCTCCCATGATCGCCCTGCCAAAGCATTTGGCGACGGATGAGCAGCTGGAAGCAAACGCGGAATCCCTTGGCTCTCAGACGATGGAAGGTGTCGTTGTGAATGGGGTGCGTACCACACATACAATTCCTGCCGGCCAAATCGGTAACGATCGAGCGATCAGCATTGTTACCGAGGTCTGGACTTCGACTGACCTCAAGACGATTATCTCCAGCAAGCGGAACGATCCGCGAATGGGCGAACAAACATTCCGGTTAACGAACATCGTGCGCGCAGAGCCCGACCCTTCGTTATTCACAGTGCCGGCAGATTTCAAAATTGTCGATGGCGGCCCAAAGACCATCATCTATCGGAGAGACCAATAGGTCAGCCCCACCTTCGTGACGGGCGCTTTCCTGCCCGGAAGCGATGGAAGACGACATCATCAACTTGGTGGGATCTTTTCTCGTTCCGCGCCAGTGGTCCGGTCCGTCATCTAGAAGTTATCCAGAAACGCTAGTGCTGTATCGGATGCGCCCCATAATAGGTGGGCAGGAGGTTCGGGAAGTTGTGCGGGGCGCGTCCGATACAGCTGTTTGAAGGAAGCCGCCCGTGGGTGGGTGACGGTGCTCTATGGAATTTGAATCGCTTTTGGTCTCAAAAGCCTTGCCAGACAGGGAGTCTCGCCAAAATCACATTATTGATGCTCATCGATATATGACTTCCCTGCAACCATGTGCTTGATCTTACCTCCGGCGCCATCCGTTCTTCAAGAGGGAAGTTCCGACGCCTGCGTCTATACACGCGAAAGCGTCTGCCGCGAAGCGGCTTCGTTCAAACAAGCTTCCGGGACATTTCCTCGAATCCGACTTCTGGACAACTTCGGAGTCAGCGCTAACGTAGCTTCCAGGTTGCTCGTCACTCGCGAGTAATCGAAGGCGTAGTTTCTTTCAGGCCAGAGTCCGTTTTCCCCATTATTCCTCTTTCAGAGCGCTCCCGAGGACCCGCTGGCTTCCGAGCGAGACGTAAAAGCCCCAGAAAAGCAGAGTGAGCGGAGCCAGTAGCGCGATTATTGCGCGTCCAGCGTACCACTGGTCGAGAATGAGCGGTGGTGACGTGCTCAGGGTTAACAGGATGAAGAAGAAAGCGGCCGCGGCAATGAGGCCAATCCTAACGAGCACCGCCAGGAATAGAAGCACGAACAGGACCGTCAAAGCGAAATCCAGCGCAGTGGTTTGCGCATGTAGCAGCAACATGATGAGTGCGATAGCCACCAGTCCGAACCTTGGCCGCCGCAACAGGCCAGTCATGACGGACAAAATGGCAAAGTAGAAAAGTGCGTAGAAGGATGCGGCAAACAGCAATAGGACGCAGTGACCGATCGACGGCAGAATCCCTTGACCGAAATAACTGTCCACGGGGGACGCCGCCGAGCGGTGCGAAAATGCCCCGGCAGCCAGGAAGATGGTGCTCATCGCCGAACCAGCCACGATGCCGAACAACACATCGCGTCCCACCAGAGGATCGCGAAGACGTCCGTTTAGAAGGCGCTGCCAGGAAACCATGAGCTTTGGCCTGCTTTGCCGCGCATAAGGCTCCACGGCCATATATCCCAGCCACGCGAGCAACGCAAAAAGGAGGGGAGCGCCCAGCAGAATAAATTGGACCGATATGTACTCCGCTTGCGGAACATAGTGATAGACGAAGAAGCCATAGACGCAATTCGCCAGGATCGCGAAGCCCGCCAGACGCAGCGCTCCCTTCGCGTCTCCACGCCCTCGGCGAACGTTCCTGCGCGCGAAAAACCCGGCAACGAAAAGATAACCCGCCATCAACAATGGCCACGCCGTCGTAAGGATGTCAGAGGATGCGGGCATGCGGGATGGGCTGGAAGGATCTCCTCTCCACGGCTGATCCCATGGAGCGATCAGTTGGAAGTAGACGGGTACGCCATGGTAGGCGGCGGCAGTTACGTGGATGAGAAGGTCGGGACGATCCGGGAGATGACCCTCCCAGTCGGCGCGGACATCGAAGGAATCGGGCGGGGCCCATTTCGGGCTGGCGGGAACAAATTGAGTCTTGTTGAGTCCGGCTTCGGCGAAAAGTAAGCCCCAGTCCAGATCACGGTTTGGTTCTCCGGTCTCGACTTGCGGCGGGACACCGCGCAGAAAGAGGAGATTTCCTTGCATATCCAGCCTGAGAGCAACCATGCCTGACGTTTCATAAGACGGATTCAACAGAGTCACTCTCGGCGGTCCGTTCGGGCTCTGAGCTCCCGGCATCATCCACTGTGGACTTTGCCGGTACCAGAAGCTGACCGGGGACGGCCACGCGTGTCCCGTGGGAGTATGTTTCCAATCCTTGCTTGAGGAGTTGTGAGCTATATAGCGGAGATAATCTTTGTCTGAAGCAACCCAGAACGCGCGATCCACCGCGACCGAATAACCAAGCCTCTGCGCCAGGTCCTCAGCGCGGTCGGCGAGCACTTCCGGAGATTTGTTCATAGGTGCGAGACCCCAGTCCATGTTTCGCGGCGCCAGAAGCATGGATGCGCCAAAGATCAGAACGAGTGCGCCCACGAGGCAAGCCCAGGCAACGGCCGGTCGGAGCGAGCCCTGAGGTCCAGCGGCTGCCACCATCTCTGGTGATGGTGTTTCTCCGGCCGCTAGCGCCGACGCGAGTGGATCGCCACCAGGCAGAGAAGCAGCGACACTTAATGCGGAGCGCGGCCGCTGCGCTGGGTCCCGATCCAGACAACGCAGGATGGCTCGCTCGACCACCGGATCAAAGTTCTTGACGACGCTCGAGGGTGGCGTCGGATTGGTTTCGGTTTGCTTGCGGTGAAACTCGGCCAGGCTGGAGGCATCAAATGCCTTCTTCCCGGTGAACAATTCATAGAGGACCAAGCCGAGCGCGTACAGGTCACTCTGAATGGAGGGCGCAGCGCCGTCGAGTAATTCCGGCGCAAGATATCCGGGTGTGCCTGCAGGGCCGGTTTGCTGATCCGCCTCGGACGTCGCGATCGCAAGCCCGAAATCCGTAATGCGGGCGCGGCCCTTGCCATCGATCATCACATTCGAGGGCTTCAGGTCACGATGCAGAACCCCACTGCGGTGAGCGGCGGCCAGGCCGGCGCACAGTTGCTGCGCGATTTCGACGGCTTTGCCGTCGGGTAGGTGGCCAATCCGCCGCAACAGTGACGCGAGATCTTCGCCGTCCACAAATTCCATGGAGAGGAAGAGCCTGCCGTCGCTCTCTCCGACGTCATACACTCGACAAACGTTGGGATGGGAAACTTGCCGCGCCATGCGCACTTCTGCATAGAACTGATCGCGCCAACTTGTGCTCTTCCAGCGGTCCGAGGGTAAAAACTTGAGCGCCACGCGCTGGCCTAGCTTAAGGTCATCCGCGCCGTAGACTTCGCCCATGCCCCCGCGCCCAAGTAACGATGCAACGCGGTAGCGATCCGCGACGATGCTGCCGGGAGCGAAGTTGAACACTGGGGACCGGTTGGAGGCGGAAACCGGGCCCGCGGCTGGGCGGCGATCACCTTGGGTTAGTTCATCAGGTGAAATCGACATGGTTGGAGATACGGCGAGCATTGCGCCACAACGTTGGCATACTTCGGTCGATTCGGCGTTCTGAGTTCCACAAAGCCGGCAGTGAGTAGTCACGTTTACACTTTACGGAAAGAACTTGGGTCCGACCGATTCTGCACCGGGAACCGTTGAGTGTAAAGCATCAGCGCGACGGCAGCTTGACCCACTCTGTAATGTGCCCGCGATGGGACGATTGCTGGGTTGTCGGCAATCCGAAAACTGGCCAGAAACGCTAGTGCTGTATCGGATGCGCCCCATAATAGGTGGGCAGGAGGTTCGGGAAGTTGTGCGGGGCGCGTCCGATACAGCTGTTTGAAGGAAGCCGCCCGTGGGTGGGGGTGCTCTATGGAATTTGAATCGCTTTTGGTCTCAAAAGCCTTGCCAGACAGGAGTCTCGCCAAAATCACATTATTGATGCTCATCGATATATGACTTCTCTTCCCGAACTTGGGCCCCGGAAACAGGCTAACGGGGGCGGATTCTAGTTTAGTTTCCAATTTCTAGTTTCTGTGTGACGGGGCTATCGGTTCACCGACCCGGTTTGTCCCGAGAGAACCCAACCGAGTCAGGCCGATGGCTACGCAATCGAAGTCAAGGAGAAGTAGGAGGAGACGTGAGTAGCGACGTCCACACCGCGTGGTCCAGAAACGAACTGGCACCTTGATCTTGTCCACGATTTGCCATCCCGGTCTCCACAGGGCGATTCAAGCATCGACGATCCGGTGAACGATACCGGACTCGGCCCGCGGCGAGGCGATTTGCAGGTTTCGGTGAGTTTGCTTCTTAGCCAATATCAGGATTGCGACTCGCCCCAATGGGGCGGATTTTGGTTATCGAGGACGATAGTGCTTTGCGGAAGGTTCTGCGGCGTCTTTTCTCGTCGGAAGGGTATGAGGTTGATGTCGCCTCCAATGCCGTTTGTGGTTTGGAGAGACTTCGCCAGGGAACGCCAGCCGCTGTGGTCCTCCATCTACCTCGTCCGGGTCCCAGGGTGTGATCTTTGCAAGAAACTTGCGAATTTGATTCCTGGCCTGCCCCTCGTAATTCTTAGCGGAGCTCGGATGTTGCGGACAAGGTCTTTCTGCTGGAAATGGGTGCTGACGATTACGTGACCGTACCGTACCGTTCAGTCCAAGGGAATTGGTTGCGCGACTACGTGCGCTAATCAGACGTGATTCCCGTGTTAATCCGGAAGGCGTATACGTCTTTGCGGATGTGATAGCGGATTTTTCCAGAACCGAAATCACTCGTGCAGGCGAAAAGATCATAGTTACTCCAAAGGAGTTCAAGATACTGGAGTTCCTGACGAAGAACGCCCAACGCGTGATCTCAAGGGACGAACTTCTTGATAAAGTCCGGGGGTACGAGAGCTACCCCTGCACACGGACGGTGGACAACCACATGCTGAGGCTCCAACAGAAGCTGGAGATCGACCCTTCGCGCCCGTCACACTTTCTCACAGTACACGGCCTTGGCTATAACTTTGTGCCTTAAAAGCCATTCTGGCTTCCGTAGGTGAGTTCATTCTGCTGGAACCCTTTCCCGCGAATCCGCGGAAGCGCGCACTTCCCCCGAAGACTATCGGTCGTACGCTGTCCTACTCACTTTCCCAGGAACACAAAGGTTTCCTCTTCGGCGACCAAGAAAATCGGTGCGCCGCCGGAGGAGATCGCCACTGCATTTGCGATCGTTTGTTTGCCGCCGTCCGATGCGGCGCACGCTTGCAGAGCCTCTATGGATGGGAAATGGATCTCTGCAATGCGATGGAAAGGCGGTGCACCTTGCGGGGAACCGGCCACTTTGCTTGCCACGATTTTGGTCTTGCCGGCCAACTTCTCGACGGCCATGGGCACATGTTGGTTCTGGTACACGCGCTCGAAGGATTCAACGTCTGTGGGGCGAGGGTAAATCACGATCAACTTAGCGCCAGCCATTGCAATCTCCTTAAGATAGGAATGTTTGTATTTGTGTATACTCGATCGCTTCGAAATTGCTCTCAACTTTTCAACCTGGACGAGAATCTGTGAGTTGCGATGGCGACACCGCAACTCACAGGGAATTTGTGGAAGTTAGAACGCTGCTATTCCGTTGAAGCCGCTGAGTGGTGAGACGCCACTGGCAGACCCCACATTAAGGAGTGTCCCATCTTTCTGGACGGCGAAAATGCCAATAGCTCCAGCAACCGAGTTCAAGGTGTAAATGAACTTGCCACCAGAACTGACCGCGATATCAAGATTGGTAGATCCCTCGGGACCAGTGCCGACCACCGTTCCGGGCAACGCAGTCAATGCCCCAGTGTTCGCGATGGCAAAGCCTGAGATCGTCGACGAGCCGGCATTTGAGGTGTAAACGAAGCTGCCGTCAGGGGTGACCACATTCCAGCAATTCGCAGCTCCTAATGTCGGAACGCTGGTGCTGATAGGAGATAGGGTGCCATTGGCTGCGATCTCATAGGATGAGATAGCCGAGCCGTTGGCCACCCCAGAAGGACCGGTCTCGGAGACCAGAGCCGCTCCGTTCGGAGCGAAACTCACTGAGAATGCGCCAGGGCCTGCACTCGGGTTCACCACGATCGCAGATAGAGTGCTATCGCCTTGGACACTGAAGACGTCAATGTCGTTGGTCAAGCGCTCGACTACAACCAGAAACCTCCCGTCGGGACTAAATGCTAACCCTCCCGCACCCGAATTGTTCGTGGAAAGAAAGCGAGTGGAATTGGGAATTTGCTTAAGCTTGCCATGATCCAGCGTGAATCCAACGACACTGCTGCTGCCCCCTACGTTGACCACGTACACCAGATTTCCGTGCTGCGCCACGGCATTCGGTTCGCTGCCTCCGGAGTTGACTTTGTCCACCAGCGATAATGATGAGCCGTAAACGCTAAATACGGACACACTGCCGCTGCCGGCATTCACCGCGAACAGCAGCGAGTGATCCTGGCTGAGTGTTAACGATCCTTGAGATTCCAAGGGATCGTTGTTACCACCGCTCCCTCGGCCGCCGGTTGCGAATCTGCCGCCTTCCTGTAATGTGCCATCGTTGGCACGACGGTACGCGACCACTTCATTCTTGTCTACGTTGTTGGTCATAACAAACACAGCGCCTGCGCTGTGTGTATTTGTATCTTGTGCTTTGCTGAGTGTTGATGAAGCCAAACCCGTTGCAAGTCCGGCCATTAAGAGCGTGCGAATTACTTTACCCATTAGATTGCTCCCACAGTTTGAGTCGCAGTCCACTTGACCATAAGGCAACTGAAGCAAACAACCTGTGGCCCATGGCCGAAGTGCAGCGTCCTGATAGGATGAGTTCGTGCGAGAAAAGTTACAGGGTGGACAAAGTGCTCTGTGAACTTGTTATCGCTGCGCAGGGCAAGAGTGTGCTACACAGGGAAGCGCTTCAATGTTCTTGTATTCGCCGCGACAATCCGATTTGGAATTGAGATGACGACGTGTTTATCCGGCTCCATAAAAGAGAACAGCTACCCTGAACCGCCGGAACGTTGGCAGGGTAGCTGTATCAGGTGACGAGATATTGTTTGGGCGTCACCTCAATATGGCCCACGCTCTTCTGTAGCTAGTAACTCGTGGCTGCCTTTATAGCGACTGCAGAAAGGTTATCAAGGCAGCTCTATTCTCAGGGCTCAACTCCTTAAAGCGTCTCGCAGGATCCTGTGCTTCGCCATGGTGACGCGAGATAGCATTGTCCAGAGATAAGGACTTCAGGTCATGCATGAAACGGGCTTTTGTCCGCAAACCCCAAAGTGGCACAGTTCTTAGTTTGTTGGCCGTGTCTTGCGGTCCAACCTGGACAATGCCATCTCCGGTTCCGATGTCATGTAACAAGAAGTCGCTAAAGGGATGAATTATTTTATCCCCCAGGGCCTCCGGAACCGTGAACATGCCACCATCGATGACCGTCCCTATTGGAGCCGTCGTGATAGTTTCGACGTGGCAGATCTTACAACCGACCTGCCGGAAAAGCTCTCCACCTTTCAATGCTGCTGGTGTTGCAGCAAGCACTGTGTCGCGTGGTGGAACCATTGTGCCGCGTATGAACTGAGCAAAGTGGTCGATATCAGCCAAGCCAAGGTTGTCCGGTTGATCTTCCGGGTCCGTCGTTGTCTTGAGCACTGTCGTAACATCCTTGGGGCGCAGCCGGTTTGTGATTCCCATCTCGTTGAGATAAGCGTCGGCAATAAAAGAGAGTAAACTGCTGTGTTGGTCCTTCCAGCCGAAGCGTCCGACTCGAGTCTGTCCAGGAGCCTCGGAAATCGGAGCCTGCACGACTTCCCCATGAACCTTACCGTCTGTCAGCTCGGGTTGTTTCTCGGCCATTGCAATCAGAGTTCCATCCTCTATGGCTTCTACAAATCCATCACCCAGGGTGTTGAGGGCAGCGCGTAACGTACGGATGTTTTCGGTCGCAGGTATGTGCTCTTGGGCCTCCGGACCGATAGCGCGATCATTGACAATGGACCTGCCGGTAATCGTGTCTTTTCCGTCGTTGATGAGGATTGTCGGGTTGACAAAATTGCCATTTGCATCATTGTGCCCTACCCGAAGCTCTGTTATCTGGCTGGCGGATCCACTATTTGGATTCTGATGGCAAACGACGCAGCTGGTGGCGTTGTACACAGGTCCAAGCCCGTCCGCGACTGCTTCGTTTTTCTCATAGACCTGCTGATCTCGAGCAAAAGTGTCTCCGGGTGGCTCGACGATTCCGTTGCTGATGCTTTGTGCACTGTTGAAGCTGGGCGTGTTAAAACCGGCGGGCGCTTCAGTTGCTGACTTCGCTGCGACTCTGGCGAGTCCCGTACCCAAAGCGGCCACTGCCGTTAAAAAACAAGAGCATAGGAGAACCTTCCTCCAATGGGGCATCATCATGATCGTTCCTCCAAAAGACACAGTCGCTTACGTAGGTGTAGGACGTAAGCTGACTGATTTGCTGACCTCCATTCCTCAAAGCCGTGGACCGATCAAGAACTGCGGCTTGAAGTCAGAAGTCCTGTAATTATCCAAACTGCGTTGCCCAGAGATTATTCCCACCGCCACAAAAAAACGTTCGAGAAGGACGGAAGTGAGTGCTGCCCGGCTGACCATCCAGGAGTAACTCCCAGGGGGAGAAGCGGAGTTTTGGGGAAGCTGAAGAGGTACAGCGCTAGTCGACATGCTGACGGCCACGTGGCATGAGTCATCAATTGTCGATGTCCAATCTATGACGCGGCTTTAAACAATCTCGCAAGACTATCGATGTCCGCAGCACTCGCGTCGCCGATTACAAAATAGCGAAGGCCGCCCTGACTCCATGTTTCCATGTTGAACGACAATTTGCCCGGCAGGGAAGCGCTGTCACTCAACCTGGCCGGCAAGGAGCGTTCCTGAAACACGAACACCGAAATATGGTGTTTCCGCACGTCGTAAATGAGATGCGCACCCGGCGTTTGCTCAAGATAGGTCATCCGCCCGCCCAGCAGAGAAAATACGCTATTCTGGAGTTCCGGCAAATTGAACGCGAAAGGAATCCTTCCCTGGAACCAGGGCTTTACCGTGTGCCGATCGGTGGAGATCACATCTACCGGCGACGAACTGGCTAGCGTCGCTACGTGCAAGTCTGCAATCTCGCTGAACACCTGGTCTCTGCCGGATCGGTTTCCCAGATAGGTTGAAGTCAAGGTTCCGACCACGAGAACGACGGCTGCTGCCGCCGCTAACATCCATCCCAGGCGGAAACTGCGGCGCGGTTTGGGGGCCATATTCTGCTGCATTCGTTTCCGGAACTCAGCACTAGGGGTGAAACGTTTTCCAGCCACCTGAATCGCGCGCTTCAACTGTACGCGCGAGAGGGCATCCGCAGAGCACGACGGGCAATTGCGCACATGAGCGTCGAAAGTGCGCATCTCCTCCTCCGGAACCTCTCCGTCCAGGTAGGTGTCGAGTTTTGCCTTCCAGGATTCACAGACCATGGTTCGTCCCCCTAGCAATTCGTGGTCCTGCTTCTTGTTGCAATTGTGGCCGCAATTGACTCCGTAAAGTTTGCCGCGCACGCGATAAACGGGACATTACGGTACCGATAGGAACCGCAAGCGTCTCGGAAATCTCTTGATACGACATCTCCTCCACCTCACACAAAAGAAGAATCTCTCGGAAATGCACCGGGAGTTCATCGATCGCCTTCTGCAGCAATTCGTGGCTCGATCGCGCCAACAGGAGCGTCTCTGGCGTGTCGCGCTCAATGGCAGGTTCCGGTCCCTCTTCCTCCTCATCGAAATCGAGAGGTACGGTCATTGTAACTTTCAGGCCCTTGCGAGAGGTCAAGAACGTGTTGCGCAAGATGCGATAGATCCATGCCCGGAAATTAGTACCCAACTGAAAAGACGAGAACCCTTTCAACGCCTTAACGTAGGTTTCCTGAACCAAGTCTTCGGCTTCATCGCGATTCTGCGTGAGCCAATGAGCGAAGTTGTAAAGCTGATCGAAGAGAGGTGTGGCCAGTTCTTCGAATGAGTCGAGTTGGAGATTCGCTCCTGACAGGTCCACATGATGAGAACTTCGGAGTCTTCGATTTATTCCCTTCAAAACAACAAATTGTTGAGGAAAACTGAGGGGCAGCCGAAGCGATTGCATGAAAAACACTGCAATCGCGGCCGCCACTTCTCGTAAACGCCCCGAATAATCCCCGCTGCAGTTGAAAACTAGGGTCCCGTGTAAATATTCCATTGAAGTGGAGTTAATTTGTACTGCCACTCGACAATTACGCAATCCAAGCGGAATAAAGCGCTAAAAAGTCCGTTATCCATGGTGAAGGTCGCATTTCCATTTATGCCTTGAATGGCGATGGACTATGGGTGGTTTCGAAGCCGGCGGATGGCCAGCCGGAACAAACAGAGTCCTCGAACAACTAGGGAGGGTAAGGCTTGCTTCGCGGGGCAAAGCCGCTAAGCGGAGAGGCGTCTCTTCCATTGCAATCCTCGCGCAAATCTCAGATGGGGTACGGTGATGGTGAATCCTTTCGATCTCAAGACGGCGCTTTTAGCGAAACACGCACAACATGTGGTGCTGATCCATTTTCCAATCGCCCTGTTCATCACGGCCGTGGCTTTCGACCTTATTGCGCAATGGACGAAACAACGTGGCTTGGCGGCAGCGGCCTACTACAACTTGCTGGCGGCCGCGATTTCAACGCTGCCGGTTCTCGCCACTGGGCTACTTGCGTGGAAATTCCAACTTGAGGGACAGAAACTAAAGGGCGTCCTCTTGCTGCACCTCGTTCTGGCGTGTGTTTCAACGCTGATGATCTGGCTGGTGTGGTGGGTGCATTTCCGCGCCCGAAGACGGACTGTATACCTGCCAAGCTACCGTCTGGCCGTCGAACTTGTAGCAGTCGGTCTCGTTGCCTTGACGGGGCACTTGGGAGGCTTTCTGAGCGGCGTGAATCTCCCTGGTTGATAGGGCTCCGACGAGACCTTGCTAAGGAATAGATGCATGGAGAGGGCAATGCATTGGGGTAATAAGAAAGAGGCATTTATGCCGGTAAATTCGACAGTTACATCGCCGAGATCCACGATACGCACAGGCGAGATCGAACCGTTGAAGTTCTTTGCGCAAAGGCGTGCCTGCGACGACCGGGTCGTGAAATAGTGTGTGCCGACGTCTGAGGATTGGCGCAGGGAATCAGGAATGCGCTGCTCGCGGTGGCGCCGTTGTGGCTAGGTGTCGCCTGATGGTCAGCGAAGTGACGGAGGGAGTTCTCCGCTTCGGTAACTTCCTTCATATTCCGCTGTGTGTACGCACTTGTAACTGGTAAACTAATATTATATCCAAGATCCTTCTAACTGCGGAAACTATAAAGCTAATATTTCTAGCGGTTCTGCGTGTAGCCATCCGCCGTCGTAAGAAGATTACAATCTATCAACACTTACACCCTTCAATATATCAAGCTAACTCAATAAACAACATGAATGACCGAATAACCACTTCCTAATAGCCTATGCAAGCATTTACTCTTCGCAGACACATCGAAGACAATGTGCAGACAACCGACGACTTGTCCCGAAGAGACCGGGAATGAGTGCATCGCTTACCAGTTATCAGCACAGGCAGACATTCGGAGCCAGCAAACACAAAGGAAAGAATGATGAAAAGAGCTCCACTTCATCCGATCGCCGGACTATTAGCAGTTGGCCTGGCGTTTGGCGTTACCTTCGCACAAGCCCAAGCCGGCACCTTGGACACGACCTCCGGCACCGGTGGAATCGTCACGACCCACCATCGAAGACAACCTTACTACCTTGACCGCCATCGAGCAGTCCAACGGCAACATCGTGGTGGCGGCCACGGCATCGGCGACGATCGATGGAGCACATCATTCGGCGTTGCGAGGTTCACGCCCAACGGTCTGCTTTGACAAGACCTTCGGCCCGGCGGCCTGGCGAGCACCACGCCCGTGGGAATCCTTCCCTCGGTTTCCGTGCTTATGGTGCAACCCAACGGCAAAATACTAGTGGGCGGGTCTACGATTGGCATCAGCGAGCGTGCTCCAAGCACAATGGTTCTCGTGCATTACAACTCCGATGGCAGCCTGGACACGACGTTCGGAGCCGGTGGAATTGTGGAGGCGGTGAGCGTTGTGGCTTCCCCTGCACTTAGGTGTCAACTAAATGTTTTGTTGATCGGAATATTACGTTCGGCCTACGTTTTCCTTTGACTCTTGCTGGTGAATATAAGCGACTCGGGCAGCTCTCAACTGAAGACGCGACGGACGCGGGAACGTCCGTCGCGTCGAATTCACTCAGCAAGTCCGAACCCGCCCCTGACCGCACCACGAAGCCAGATCTGAACCGGATCCTTTCTCGGATGCCATCCGCTCTCTGGGACAGCGCGAACGTGAGGTTCGCCTATGTAGTCTCTACCTACCTAAGCCGGCAATGCGGTTGAGACAACCAGAAGATTCTGATCACCTTTTCTATTTTCACCTGGAATAAAACCGACTCAGTCCAGTTATCAACTGTGAGCGCTACAAAAACAACGGAGGCCAGATGAAAAACAAAAACAAGGATCTTATCGATCAGAAATCTCAAGATTTCGACAACGACGGCGTTGATCGTCGAGGATTTCTGAAGTGCATGGCGTGGGCAGGCACAGGCCTGGTCTGGACTATGAGCGGCGGTATTCCGTCGTCCCGGGCATTCGCGAAGACCGCGCATCGAAGTGGTGGCAATGGCGGCGATTTCACCTTTGTGCAGATTAGCGACAGCCACGTCGGTTTTAACAAGCCGGCCAACCCAGACGTCACCGCCACGCTGCAGGTGGCGATCAACAAGATCAACGCGATGCCGCACAAGCCGGATTTCATCATTCACACCGGTGATCTGAGTCAGCTCTCGAAGCCGAGTGAGTTCGACACGCTGGATCAGGTGTTAAAAGGAGCCTCCGCGAAACAAATCTACTTTGTGCCGGGCGAGCACGACATGCTGACCGACAACGGCGAGCAATATCTCCAGCGCTATGGGAAAGGCACAAAAGGCAATGGCTGGTACAGCTTCGATCAAAAGGGTGTCCACTTTGTGGGGCTCGTGAATGTCGCCAATCTCAAGGCTGGCGGCATGGGGTCGCTCGGTCACGAACAACTGGAGTGGCTGGAGGACGATCTCAAGGGCCGTTCTGCCAGCACTCCGATTGTCCTCTTTGCACACATTCCGCTGTGGACCATCTATCCAGATTGGGGATGGGGAACCGACGACAGTGAACAAGCCTTGTCTTACGTCAAGCGCTTCGGTTCCGTGACGGTGTTAAACGGCCACATCCACCAGATCATGCAGAAGGTGGAAGGCAAGGTGTCGTTCCATACGGCGATGTCGACCGCTTTCCCGCAACCTGCGCCTGGAACAGCTCCCTCAGCCGGACCCATGAAAGTGCCAGCCGACCAGTTGCAACGGGTGTTGGGAATCACGGACGTGAACTATCTGGTCAGCGGACGAAGCCTTGCGGTTGTCGATTCGCCACTTGCGGACTCGGGATCTTCGGCTTCAGGAAGTGGCAGCGGCTCCGGTGGTCGTTAACCCAGGTCTTGCGTGGGACGCCAACGATCCAGTCCCGAACAGTGAAAATCAAGGAATAAGATCAACCTCAAAGGAAACGGAACAATGAAGCGGAACAGTGTCTGGGTTGCAAGTTTCACAGCATCGGTAATCATTGCGATTGTACTGCTAGTCGCAGGACCACCGACCGTTACGGCGAATGACCAGCCCTCCGCGGTAAACGCAGAGGTGAAAATCGACAACTTCGTTTTTGGACCACAGACGATTACGGTACCCGTCGGAGTGACAGTTACGTGGACAAACAAAGACGACATTCCCCATACCTCGGTCAGCACAGACGGTGTGTTTAAGTCCAAAGTGCTCGATACGGATGAAAAGTTTTCCTACACGTTTACCAAGGCGGGAACCTATCCCTACTACTGCACGATCCACCCGAAGATGACCGGCAAAGTCGTAGTGCAGTGAGATCAGACGTCTAACTGGTGCACAAGGAGACGGCCCCTTGCGCGCAGCCCCATCGGTTGCGCTGCAAAAGGGTCGTTCTCCGAAGCGACGTGAACGACAATGAACGCAAACTCAGCACAATTCGCTGCAAGCAACGACCTGGATCTTGTCCACGCTAGCAAGAAAGGGGATGTTTCCGCCTTCGAGCAACTCGTAAAGCGATACGACCACAGACTTCTCCGAATCTCTCAAACCGTCACTCGTAATAGGGAAGACTCCGAAGACGCGGTCCAAGAAGCGCTCTTGAAAGCCTTTCAGAATCTCGGGGAATTCAGAGAAGACTCACAATTCTCAACCTGGCTGATTCGCATTACGGTGAACCAGTCACTTATGAAGCTGCGAAAACAGCGCACCCACAAAGAGGTTTCCTTGGACGAGGATTTTGAGTCGGATGGGGACACGCTTCCAGTGGACGTGCCCGATCGTGCCCCGAATCCAGAGCAACTATGTTGGGCTTCCGAATTGCGAGACATCCTTGCCAGAACCATGGAAGAATTGCGCCCGATCTTGCGGACGGTCTTTGTACTCCGTGACGTCGAGGGACTCTCTATCGAACAGACCGCGCAAGTGCTAAACCTTAGCCAGGCCGCAGTGAAGGCACGGCTCTGGCGAGTCCGGTTACACCTTCGCGAACACGTTAATAGATACTTCGACGAGCGGACGCCTTCTGCACCCGAAGACCCAGCTCCGACCGGCAGGGTGACGAAGAAGATCATCGGCCTTTTCGCCGAATGCCTTCGTGACTCGATCCCTCGCACATATTCGACCAGCGTCGTTCGGTAACGAAATCTTTCCCGATTAAACTTCCCGCCCACTCTCTACGAGGCAAACTCCACGCCTGTCACGTATCGGCCGCCGCAAAGTGCTGACTATGAACGCTGGCCACACAACAGTTACACACCATCGATGCAGAAGTGACAAGAAGTGACAATCAAATGACATCTCTGCTGAATCGCACGAGTGATGAGTGCGTCTAACCTGCTGACACTTACATGTACGTAGATGACCAAAGCGCGCGTGGCAGCACTGATGGAATAAAAGGATCACGGACGCAGTTATCAACAATGAAATGAGTCACACTGGTTCAATAAGGAGAAATCATGAAGAAGTCGTATTTGACAGCTCTACTGATGTTGACGTGCCTACTTGGAGTAGGGGTAAGTGCCCATGCTCAAGATGCCGATGCGGTCGTTGTGAGCGTTCCGTTCGAGTTTGTGGCGGGAGGCACAACTCTCCCTGCAGGAGAATACAGGGTAAGTCGCGTTAATCCCGGCGTAAATCGAGAGTTAGCCATCAGCGGCTACAACAAAGGGAACGCATTTGTACTTCCGCTGGCATTTGACAGCGGTTCTGCCAAGCAGCCAACGTTCGGCTTCGAACATGTAGGAGGCAAGTACTTTCTGACCACAATCGAAACACTGAGCGGCATCTATACCCTGCCGCCAACACGGGAGATGGTCATGCTTGCCCAGATGAACACTCCAAGCCCAAGCACTTCGTCTGCCTCAGGCAGTCATTAGATCGGATCAAAATGTCGGGCTGAGCGGTTGCGACAGAGAGTTCGAGATTCAAAAAGGATCAATCTGATTCTCGATTCTCTGTCCAGCCGACATGTTCGACAACGAACCATTAATCAGATTCAAAGTCTGACGAATCCAGACTCATATCTTGGCAGAGAGAACTATTTCTACCTGACTGGGGAATGAAACTCGACCTGAGACGTTTTCATCCAGTTCGAGCAAAGATCAAGCGCCAAAAGAAGTGGAGCATAACGATGAAAGATGCTGATCGGCAGCAACGGTCGAATATTCAACGAAACCAGTACAAAATTCGGGAGCGTCGACGTTGTGGTCCACAACTCGGGGATCATGCCACTTTCGCCCATCGGCAAGAATAACTTCGACCTGTTCGATAAAGTCATCTCCACCAACCTGCGCGGCGCCTTCCTGGTCCTGGCTTAAGCAGCGCAGCACGTGGCATCCGGCGGCAGAATCATCGCTTTCTCAAGTAGCGTACCGGCAAAGTCTTTCCCCACTTACGGTCCTTACATCGCATCCAAAGCCGGCGTCGAAGGATTAGTGCATGTTCTGGCAAATGAATGGCGTGGGCGAAACATTACCGTCAATGCCGTGGCTCCAGGACCCGTTGCCACCGAGCTTTTCCTAAAGGGCAAGGGCGAAGAACAGATTGCGGAACTGAGCAAGATGCCACCGCTGGAACGTCTGGCACAGCCGGAAGACATCGCCAGAGTGGTTTCCTTTTTGGCAGGTCCAGACGGCGCTTGGGTGAACTCTCAAGTATTGCGTGCTAACGGTGGGTTTGCCTACTGAATGGAGTTCGGAACCTTGCAAAGACACAGGAGACACCAGGTAGAAGGAGGAGTCAGTCATGAAGAAGGTAATCGTAATCACTGGAGCCTCGAGTGGCTTTGGCCGTCTCTCCGCCAATGCCCTCGCGAAGGACGGCCACACTGTCTACGCCACGATGCGGGATACCGCCGGCCGCAACGCGCCACAAGCTGCGGACGTGAAAAAGTTTGCGCACGACAATGAGGTTGACTTGCGTCCCATTGAACTGGACGTGTCTTCGGAAAAGTCCATCGAAGCGGCGATCCGCCAGATTGTCGCCGAACAGGGCAGGCTCGATGTTCTCATGCACAATGCCGGTCATATGGTGTTCGGGCCGGCGGAAGCGTTCACGCCGGAGCAACTGGCCGAACTCTACGACATCAACGTGCTCAGCACCCAAAGGGTAAACCGCGTAGCGCTGTCCCAAATGAGAAAACAGCACCAGGGTCTCCTCATCTGGGTGTCGAGCAGCAGTTCGGCGGGCGGAACGCCTCCGTATCTCGCGCCCTACTTTGCCTCGAAGGCGGGCATGGACGCAATGGCGGTACAGTATGCGCGCGAACTGGCGCTGTGGGGCATCGAAACCTCGATCATCGTTCCCGGCGCATTCACCGGCGGCACCAATCACTTCGCGCATTCCGGCACGCCCGCCGACAAGGAGTGCGCAGCCGAGTATGAAGCAGGTCCCTACAAAGGCTATGGAAAGAAGATCCAGGAAGCCTTTGCCGCCATTGTTCCGGCCGACGCAGATGCGGGCGCAGTGGCGGACGCAATCGTTAAAGTCGTGGATGCGCCGTTTGGCAAACGCCCCTTTCGCGTTCATATCGATCCGACGCAGGACGGGGCGGACGTGGCATTTGCTGTAATAGACCGCGTGCGGACGGAAATGCTGCATCGCGTGGGCCTTAGCGAATTGCTCACGCCTGCGGGCAACGACTGGCTTGCAGGTGGGGCGCACTAGCACCGGCACCACAACTCCAATCCAAAGCACGGCTTCAGGATCGGAAGGAGAAAGGTACGATGTTCGCAATTACTGGAATCACTGGCAACGTTGGTGGCAACGTAGCGCGTAACCTCCTGGCCGCTGGGCGGCCAGTTCGGGCTGTAATGCGCGACGTCCGCAAAGGTGACGGCTGGGCACAGCGCGGCTGCGAGTTAGCGGCAGCGGACATCCTTGATGTCGCGGCGCTTGCGTCCGCGTTCGAGGGAGCGGAAGGCGTCTTCGTGCTGGTTCCGCCGAACTTCGATCCGGCACCCAGCTTTCCCGAGGCGCGGGCCACGGCCGCCACTCTGAAATCGGCGATCGAAAGAGCGCGTCCGGGCAGAGTCGTGTACCTGTCGACGATCGGCGCGCAAGCGGGCGAACCGAACCTGCTCACACAGCACAGAATCATCGAGCAAGTGCTGGGAGAGCTGTCGATGCCCATTGTCTTCCTGCGACCGGGATGGTTCATGGAAAATTCCAGATGGGATGTTGCTGCAGCGCGCGAGAACGGTGTGATTCCGAGCTTTTTGCAGCCTCTTGATAAACCGGTACCGATGGTTGCCACCGCCGACGTCGGACGTGTGGCCGCGGAAGAGCTCCAGGGAATCTGGAACGGTCGAAGAGTCGTCGAGTTGGAAGGGCCGCGCCGGGTGACGCCCGACGAGGTTGCGGCCACCTTCGCTGAACTTCTTGGCTGTCCCGTAAGAATGGAGGCCCTGCCGCGCGAGAGTTGGGAACCCCTATTCAGATCGCAGGGCATGAAGAATCCTACACCTCGTATTCGGATGCTGGATGGCTTCAACGAAGGCTGGATCGAGTTCGAGAACGGTGAAGCCATCTCTCGAAAAGGAGAGGTCACCCTGAAAACCGTGTTGGAAATGCTCATCGATCGGGATGGGCAAGAAGAATAGTTGAATCTCGTCACTACACAGGCAGGTCCAGCACGGGCGGCCCGCTTCGGGCCGCCCGAGTGTTCATTCTGATTGCCTTTCCCGCACAACTCACTTATCGACTGGGTCTCGTGGCAACGATTCGAGCACTGACATCTGGCAATCCATCCTGACCGGGCGATTACAAAGGGATAGAACGATTTTTCCATCGTTGCTGTGATTTCTGAAATTGGGCGGAACACAATCCCACTCTCTCCGCCAGTTTTTTCCTTTGTTCTCAATCACTTAATTTCTGGTGTTTGCTGTTGCTGCGAGCTCCTAATCGTTGGATTTCCCGGCTACTTGAACTGCGAAGAGAAGTTTGATAAAAACTTCTACAAAGTGGGACCGCGGGTTCATCTGTGGGGTGGACACAGGAAAAAACTCACGCAACTCTTTCATGAGTGTCCGCATCCATAAACGCGATCCTTTGCCAAATCCGGCGCCTACGGGACTCCCTCGCAGCAGTCCCGCCGGTGTAAGACTTCGAACCTCCTAGCCAATTGTTGGAGTTCGGATGCTGTACAGTAGAAAGCCGTTCGTAACCGGGACGCCCTCTCATCCCGGAGGTGTCCCGCCTTCCGTGGGTTTCGTCCGACTGCGACGCAATCGGCGATTCTTCCACCGTCCTACAGTCACGTTCACAGCCACGCCTCAAATTTCATACACCGCCGGAGGAGCCAATGGCGACGAATTTCGTTCGGATTGAAAACGACTCTGAAATCAAGAAGCGATTGGAAGCGGAACGTATGCGGTTACGGAAGGTCGCAGGACTTGACCATCCGACACATTTCCACCGCCCGATCGAGCGCGCCTTTACGGCAGAAGAACGTGGCCGCGTGACCATCCTGTTCGGTGGCTTCACCTGGAAACACGAGGATTTGATTCGCGCGGTTTTCCAGGGCTGCGGATATCGTTGCGAAAAGCTTCCGGTGCCGGATGTGCCTGCCTTCCAGATCGGCAAAGAATTCGGCAATAACGGGCAGTGCAACCCAACCTACTTCACAGTTGGGAATCTGGTGCAGTACCTCCAGTTTCTGGAAAAGGAGGGCATTCCGCGCCGGGAGATTTTGGACAACTATGTGTTCTTTACGGCGGGTTCATGCGGTCCATGCCGCTTCGGCATGTATGAGGCCGAATATCGATTTGCGCTGAAGAATGCGGGCTTCGACGGCTTCCGCGTGCTGCTGTTCAAGGACAGCGACGGCATCAAGGCCGCTTCGGGTGAGCCCGGATTGAAGTTCACCATCGACTTCGGATTCGGCATGCTGAACGCGATGCACCTGGGCGACATAATCAACGACCTCATCTACCAGATTCGTCCGTACGAAGTGAAAAAGGGTGAGACGGATCGTGCCTTCCGCGAGATGGTCGGCGATCTTTGTCAGGATTTGAGGACCCGCAAGTCTTTCGAGATTGAAAAAAGTGCACCAGATTGGGCGAAGCCGAAATTCAAGAACAACAAGATTCTGCGCAATACGTTCAACGTCTTTGGCAAATGGCACGAGCACATGTGGGGCAAGGATTACTTGAAAGCCCTTCATGGCGCGCAGGAAACGATGAACTCCATCGAGGTCGATCGCACGCGCGTAAAGCCACTGGTCAAGATCACGGGCGAATTCTGGGCACAACTCACGGAGGGCGACGGCAACTTCCACATGTTCGAATTCCTCGAGCGAGAAGGTGCACAGGTGATGGTCGAGCCGATCGCGACCTGGGTGGCCTATTTGTTGTATCAGGCGAAGGCGCATGCCAAGGCCAAGTGGCCGGCGAATCGTCCGCACAGAAATCCGAAGTGGTGGGAAATGAAAAAGCATCTGGCCAACGACTTCGGATTGCGCAAGAAGATGATGGGGCTCAGCGTCGGAGAGTGGATGTGGAATGGCCTGTATCACCGCACGATCAGGCATCTCGGCGGCATTACGCATCACCTTGTACCGCAGACCGAATTGGCCGCAATGGCTCATCCTTTCTACAACCAATTTGCGCGCGGGGGAGAAGGCCATCTTGAGGTGGGAAAGAACGTGTACTACACGGTTCATCATCTGTGCCACATGGTGTTGGCGCTCAAACCGTTCGGGTGCATGCCGTCATCGCAGTCTGATGGAGTTCAATCGGCCGTGATCAACAAGTTCAAGGACATGATCTTCCTTCCCATCGAGACCTCGGGTGAGGGTGAGGTCAACGCCCACAGCCGGGTGCAGATGGCGCTGGGCGAAGCAAAGGTAAAAGCCAAACTCGAGTTCGAGGAGTGCTTGGGTTCCACCGGGAGAACCATGGAACAGATTCGCGAGTACATCGCCGAGCATCCTGAATTGAAGCGGCCCTTCTACCATGTGCCGCATCGCGAAGGGATCGCGGGCACAGCCGCGCAGTTCATCCTGCATGTGAGCGATCGGATGGACAAGAGCAGCCGGTTCAGGCGACGTATGCGCGTGCCGGGGATTGCTCTCCCCAAGGCTGCTTAGCCGATCTAGCCGACGGCGAGCGTCGCCGCCGGGCCATCATTTATTTATTCATGAGCGGAACCCGATCGGAGAGAAGTGAATGCACGATCATCTTGCCGGAAATGAGCACAAACCGCCGCAGTTAGTTCAGATTGCTGCCGCTCCGTATCAAAAACCGCACGACCATCACACGCATTATCTGGTTGGGCTTGACGTCGGCTCCACTACCGTGAAGGCGACCGTCGTAGATGCTGCGACAGATGAGATTCTGTGGCAGGACTACCAGCGTCATGAGACCAAGCAACCCGAGAAGACCTTGGAATTCTTGCGCCGCATGGAGGCCGAGGTCGGAATCAACCGTCACAACACACGCATGTTCATGACGGGTTCGGGTGGCGGCGGCATCGCCGAGCAGATTGGCGCGAAGTTTGTACAGGAGGTCACGGCCGTCTCACTGGCGGTCGAAAAGCTTCATCCGGAAGTCTATTCCGTGATCGAGTTGGGGGGACAGGACGCGAAGATCATCGTTTTCAAGGACGACGACGAGACGGGACGCAAGAAGAAGATCCCCTCGATGAACGATAAGTGTGCGGGCGGCACTGGGGCCGTCATCGACAAGATCAACGCCAAGCTGAAGATTCCCACTGCCGAGCTAGCTCTGCAGGGTTATCACGGGATCAAACTGCATAAGGTAGCAGGCAAGTGTGGAGTATTTGCCGAGACCGACATCAACAGCCTGCAAAAAGTGGGGACGCCATCCGACGAATTGATGGCATCGCTTTTTGAGGCCATCGTGTTGCAGAACCTAAGCGTGTTGACGCGCGGCCACACGCTTCGGCCTCATGTGCTATTGCTCGGTGGGCCGAACAGCTTCATCAAGGGCATGCGGGAAGCGTGGCAGGCGAATATTCCCCGCATGTGGCAGGAGCGCAAAGTTGCCATTCCCGAGGGAGCCAAGCCGGAGGAAATGATCAAGGTTCCAAACAACGCGCAGTACTTCGCAGCGCTGGGAGCCATTGAATTCGGCAAGAGCGAAGACGAGTGCGTCGGATGCTATCAGGGCTACGAGAAGCTGGGGTACTACATCGAATTCGGCCGGCAGGAAGAAAAGGCCAAGTCGGGGGCGAGAGGTTTGGTTTCGAAAGATGGAGAGCTCGACGGATTCAAGGAAGCCTACCGGCGCAAGAAGTTCACTCCCGCGACCTTCCACAAGGGTCAGACGGTTGGCGGGTTTATTGGTATCGACGGAGGGTCGACTTCCACCAAGGCGGTGCTGCTGGATGAGCGCGGCGACATTCTGTGTAAGGCATATCAGCTCTCGAACGGCAACCCGATCCAGGACACGATCGAGATGTTCGAGAATCTGCGCGGGCAGGTTGAAACGCAGAACGCGAAACTGGAAGTCCTGGGAGTCGCTACCACCGGTTATGCCAAAGACATTTTGAAAGACGTGCTGCACGCCGATGTGGCGTTGGTAGAGACCGTGGCTCACACCGAGTCGGCGCTGAAGTTTTATGAAGACCCCCACGTAATCGTTGATGTGGGCGGGCAGGACATCAAGATCATCATTCTGCACAACGGCCGGGTTAAGGATTTCAAGCTGAACACGCAGTGCTCCGCCGGCAACGGCTACTTTCTGCAGTCCACTGCCGAAGGATTCGGGTTGGGCGTCGAGCAATATGCCGATCTGGCCTTCTCAGCCCAGTCCATGCCCGTCTTCGGCTACGGCTGCGCTGTGTTCATGCAATCAGACATCGTGAACTTTCAGCGTCAGGGCTGGCGAGCGGAGGAAATCCTCGCCGGCCTGGCAGCGGTGCTGCCCAAGAACGTGTTCCTGTATGTCGCCAGCATTCCTAATCTCGCGGCGCTGGGTACGCGCTTCGTGCTGCAAGGCGGAACGCAGAACAATATGGCCGTTGTAAAAGCGGAAGTGGACTTCATCCATAACAGTTTTCGCGCTGCCGGGAAGAAGCCCGAGATTATTGTGCACGAGTTCTGCGGTGAATCAGGCGCGATTGGAGCGGCGGCTGAATCTGTGAGACTGTGGCGCAATGGACAGCAGACCACATTTGTCGGGTTGGATGCGGTGCGAAAAATCCAGTACCGAACGACACGCAACGAAGCCACCCGCTGCAATTTCTGCAAGAACAATTGTCTACGCACTTTCATCGACATCCGAACTGTTCCCAAGGACGAGATGAGCTTCGTTCCCGTTCAGAAGGTGACCAAAGTTCCGCTCATGCATGGGGAGCAGCGGTTGATCATCGCAACCTGCGAAAAGGGCCTGGTCGAAGACGTGAATGACATGAAGGACATCAAGGCAGGCCTGGATGAAATCAAAGACAAGCACCCCAACTTTGTCGATATCGCCGCGCATGAAGTGTTCCGGCCGGTGAACGCAAAGAGCGTTGCTGACCCCATTCCTGTGGCGAAATTCTGGAACAAGGCGGTGAAAGAGCGAATTCCGCTCATGGAGAGCCGCAAACAGATCCGTGTGGGCATTCCCCGCGTGCTGAACATCTATAGTTACGCGCCGCTTTTCAACGGATATCTGGAGAGCCTAGGGGTACAGCCGGAAAACATTGTTTATTCCGACTACACCAGTTCCGACCTATATCGAGCGGGAGCAAGCCGCGGCGCGATCGATCCGTGCTTCCCTGCCAAGATCGGCATTTCCCACGTCTATAACTTGATTCAGGAGAAGCATCGCAAGAAGCCGCTGAACGTCATCTTCTTCCCGATGTACGACGTGCTGACTTCGCCGCTGGTGAAGATTGTCGGCGCGAATGCCTGTCCAACAGTGACCGCAACACCGGAGACCGTGAAGGCAGCATTCACCAAGGAAAATGACGTTTTCGCCGAGCATGATGTCAAATACGTGGATCCGGTGTTGAATTTCGCAGATCGCAAACTGTTCTCCCACCAGATGCTGCAGGCATGGCAGGACATTCTCGGGCTGTCGCAGGAGGAGAATGATCGTGCGATTGAGGTCGGGTACAAGGCGTTGGCGGATTACGAAAACAGCATCCGTCGCAAGGCGCGCCAGGTGCTCGACCAACTTGAACGCGAGGACCGCATTGGCATCGTGATGTTGGGCCGTCCGTATCACCATGACCCCGGACTCAACCACGAGATCATGGAAGAGTTCCAGAAACTGGGGTACCCCATCTTTTCGCAGAACACGCTGCCTCTCGATGAGGACATGCTGGAGCGTCTGTTCGGCGACGAGGTGCGCGCTGGGGTAATCAGCCACGCTCTCGACATAAGCGACGCCTGGAAGAACTCGTACTCTTGCAGCACGAATCACAAAGTGTGGGCCGCGAAATTCACAGCACGGCATCCGAATCTGGTGGCGCTGGAAGTGTCCAGCTTCAAGTGCGGGCACGATGCGCCCATTTACGGTGTCATTGAGGGAATCATTGAGCAATCCGGCACGCCATACTTCTGCTTCAAGGACCTCGACGAGAACAAACCGTCGGGCTCGATCAGAATCCGTGTCGAGACCATCGACTACTTCTTGCGGCGTTATCGCGATGAGGTTATCCGCAAGCGCAAAGCGGCCGAGGAAATTGAAGCGCAACTGGCGGTGTTGGAAGCGGAATTGCGCGCGCCAATGGCGTCTACGCAGGTGCGTACTCCGCCATTAACTTGCCTTGTTTCAGGTGACTGATTCCGCTGTTAATAAGGAGTCACACGAATAGCCAGCGACCGATCAAAAAGCGATCGCTTCCGGAATTGCCGGTAATCAATCCCAAAAGAGGGCTGAATAGAACTGGGCGGAGTTTCTGTAGACGGACGCTATCACAGGCGCTTCTAAAAAGCGCATCGCAGCTCAGCCGCTGGTCCTACGGCCGCCCTCTTCCCGGTCGCAGTTTTCGAGTTCACAGGAGAGATTTCGGTTGACACGGCTCTCTATCGTTTTATAATCGTTCTTATTCAGTAATTATGCGTCTCAGCCATGAACAGTTTCGTGAGCTGGCCGCGAAGCACGGGCTGGCGGTCACGCACCAGCGCCAGGTGGTCTTTGAGGCCGTCATCGCTTCTCACGGTCATCATTCCCCAGAGAGCATTTACTCTGCGGTCCGACGCCGCATACCATCGATTTCTCTCGCCACCGTCTACAACAATTTACGGCTGTTCATCGAGTGCGGGTTGCTGCGGGAGGTCACGCCGCATGCGTCCACGTTGCGCGTGGACGGCAATCTCGAACCTCATCACCATCTGGTTTGCTCCCGCTGCAAATCGGTGCAGGACATTGAAGGAGACTTCATCGATTTGAAGCGGTTATCCCGGCAATTGCCGCACGGCTTTGATCTGACGCAGCCGTTGATCGAGGTTTTTGGCCTCTGTCGCCGCTGCACTACCCAAAAATAGCATTTTTCATGCAGTACGCAATCAAGAATCGAAGGATGAAAACACTATGGAAAATACACTCGCGTCTTCATCGGGGAGTGTTGTCCCCGAAGCTAAGGAAAAGGACACCGCAACCGAATCAAAGTGCCCGGTAGCGCACGGCGCTCGCAAGTCCCACGCAAATGTTGATTGGTGGCCGAATCAGGTGAATCTGAAGGTGCTGCACCAGAATTCTCCGCTCTCCGATCCGATGGGCAAGGAGTTCAATTACGCGGAAGAGTTTAAGACGCTCGACCTAAGCGCTGTTATCAAGGATTTGAATGTATTGATGACGGACTCGCAGCAGTGGTGGCCGGCCGACTTTGGCCACTATGGGCCACTCTTTATTCGTATGGCTTGGCACAGCGCGGGTACGTATCGCATCGGCGACGGCCGCGGCGGGGCCGGATCCGGGCAGCAGCGCTTTGCGCCACTCAACAGCTGGCCCGACAACGTGAACCTCGACAAGGCCCGCCGGCTGCTCTGGCCAATCAAGCAGAAGTATGGCCGGAAAATCTCATGGGCTGACCTCATGATTCTCGCCGGCAACATCGCATTGGAGTCGATGGGCTTCAAGACATTCGGTTTTGGCGGCGGTCGCCCAGATGTGTGGGAGCCCGAAGAAGAAATTTATTGGGGACCTGAGGGCACGTGGCTCGCGGATGAGCGTTATTCGGGAGATCGTGATCTGCAGAATCCTCTGGGCGCAGTGCAAATGGGGCTGATTTACGTGAATCCGGAAGGGCCCAATGGAAAGCCCGATCCCATCGCCGCGGCACGAGATATCCGGGAAACTTTCGCCCGCATGGCGATGAACGACGAAGAAACGGTCGCACTCATTGCCGGCGGACACACCTTCGGCAAGACGCACGGCGCTGCGGTTCCCGCTCAATATGTAGGCGCCGAACCAGAAGGTGCCAGCATCGAGGAGCAAGGCTTAGGGTGGAAGAATAAATTTGGCAAAGGTTGTGGTGGTGACACCATCGGCAGCGGCCTGGAAGTCATTTGGACCACGACGCCGACGAAGTGGGGCAACAACTTCTTCACGAACCTGTTCAGCTACGAATGGGAGTTGACGAAGAGCCCAGCCGGAGCGCACCAGTGGACGCCGAAAAATGGTGGAGGTGCAGGCAAGGTGCCCGATGCGCACGATCCATCAAAGCATCATGCGCCATCCATGCTGACCACGGATCTCGCCTTGCGGTTCGACCCTGCTTACGAGAGAATTTCACGGCGCTTCTACGAGCATCCGGATCAGTTCGCAGACACGTTTGCGCGGGCATGGTTCAAGCTGACGCACCGCGACATGGGGCCGATCGCCCGCTACCTTGGCCCACTCGTTCCGAAAGAGACGCTAGTGTGGCAAGATCCTGTTCCCGCCGTCGATCATAAATTGATCGGGGAGAAGGAGATTGCCGCTCTGAAAGCAAAGATCCTCGCATCCGGATTGTCGATCTCCCAACTGGTGACAACAGCCTGGGCGTCGGCAGCATCGTTCCGCGGCTCCGACAAGCGCGGTGGAGCGAACGGAGCGCGCATTCGTCTCGCTCCGCAAAAGGATTGGGAAGTGAACCAGCCGCCCGCACTGGCGAAGGTTTTCAAGAAGCTGGAAGCGATCCAAAAGGAGTTCAACGGCGCGCAGTCCAACGGGAACAAAGGTAAGAAAGTCTCACTCGCTGACCTGATCGTGCTGGGCGGCTGTGCAGCCGTCGAGGAAGCGGCGAAAAACGCCGGGCACAAAGTGAAGGTTCCCTTCTCGCCCGGGCGCACGGATGCTTCGCAGAAGCAGACTGATGTGCACTCCTTCGCCGTGATGGAGCCGGTCGCAGACGGGTTCCGCAACTATCTCCGCAGCGGGCAGATCTTTTCGGCTGAGGAGTTCCTGGTAGATCGGGCACAGTTGCTGACACTAACTGCTCCCGAGATGACGGTTCTCATCGGTGGCATGCGCGCGCTGAATGCGAACTTTGGGCAGACCAAACACGGCGTCTTCACCAACCGACCCGAGACGCTGACGAATGATTTCTTCGTCAACCTGCTCGACATGAACACGAAGTGGGAGCCCTCTTCTGCGTCCGAAGGTGTGTATGAGGGACGGGATCGGGCGACAGGCAAAATCAAGTGGACCGCTACGCGCGTCGATCTGATGTTCGGCTCGAACTCCCAGCTCCGGGCACTCGCCGAAGTCTATGGGAGTAACGACTCGAAGGAGGCGTTTGTGAAGGACTTCGCCACGGCGTGGAACAAGGTGATGAATCTCGATCGCTTCGACCTTGCCTGAGCGCGATGAAGAAAATCGCTGTTACTTCGTGCTGTTCCTGTTGTTCGGTCCGGCTGAACGAAGTCGTTGCTTCTTGGCTCGTGGGGGCGCGTCGCGCCCCCATGCTGCCTTGGCTTCGGGCAGAGGAAAGTCGCTGTCGAATCTGGCGGGAAGTCCGGGAGCCGGCAATCTGCCTATGAACGTTCATCCGGGATCCGGTTGCTTCGCCTGCCAACTGCTTGGTCTTGTCATCACTACGAAGTAGACTTTCTGGCGCAATCAACCAACTCATCGACGGGGACACGATGCTGGCCTGCTAATCTGCTCGCTGAGGTGGGGTAATCGCCCCGCCGGTGTTCGCTGCCTGATCTTGTACTCGATAGCGAACCTGCTTTGCCCGTAGCAGAATTCTCGGTGAAGCAGGACCGGCGGTGCGGATCAGCAACTCGACCCGACTCATACAAAGGTATCGATCAATACCTTGGTTTACCTTGTTCAATACACCCGTTTCTTCTGTTGTGGCCTAATCGCAACTGCCATAGCGTTCGGGAGGGAAGCTTAAGCTACGGGCATTTCGTTAGAAAGGAGTTCTCAATGACTCAAGTCGGATACCCAAGAGAATTCCGCATCTTTCACCCAGAAAAGTAATCTACACCACGAAGCCTTGCACCATTCGTGCCAACGGAGGATTCTTCATGACAAAGCTGGCCCGTTCAATAATGATCGTTCACTTATTGCTTGGGTTGCTGGTCCTTGCTCCAAACTCCTGGGGGCAAGAGCGCCCGCCGATTTTCGAGAAGGTCGCTAAGACGTATGGTCTCGATTCGTGGGATAAGATCGAAGCGATCCGCTACACCTGGAGCTTACAATGGGGCGCTGTGAATGTCTCCCGTTCGTGGGAATGGGAGCCCAAGACAACTCAGGTCACATATGAAGGGAAGGACAAAGACGGCAAGCCGGTGAGGGTTACCTACAAGCGCTCCGAGCTAAGCAGCCAGCCCGATATGGTGAAGAACGACGTTGACCCGGGCTTCATCAACGATAATTACACGCTTCTGTTCCCGTTGAAGGCTTACTGGGACAGCAGTCCCGAGGTGATCGATGCTGGCACGTATAACTTGCCACAGGGGAGCGGATCGGCTGAGCTGGTCGCAGTAAAATATCCCGCTGAAGGCGGCGGCTATACGCCTGGCGATACCTGGGAACTTTACGTGGGCAAAGACGGCCGCGTCGAATATTGGATTTACCACCGCGGCGGCAGCAGGAAGCCAAGCTTGGTGTTCGCAACGTGGGGAGGCCAGAAAAAGGCGGGTCCCCTGCTCATCTCGACAGATCGCCGCGGTTTCGCCGATGGCAAGCCGATACGGATCTGGTTTTCGGATGTGGCGGTGAAGGTGACGGGGTCAGACACCTGGATGAAAGCGCAGTAAAACGATAGTGCCCCTTCTTCGAACATTCCAATCTGGTGTAGCATCCCTGGACGAGGTTCACCATGATGACGATAGCAACCTCACCGCGCAGTGACTTGCCGAGCGTAGCTCACCAAACGCAGGCGGCAAACGGTCTGGCAATCGTGCGTGTGACGATAGGCGCGATGTTCGTGTCGGTGTTTTTCGAGAATCTGGGGAAAGGCCTCTACAGCGCAGCGGGTTACGCGGGTCTGATCAGCTACTACATCAAGGCGAGCCACTCGCCGGCTGCATGGAAGGCGGTGATGAGTTTGGCGGCGAGCCACGCTGCGATGGCGGCTCCGATGCAGGCCCTGACTGAAATCTTTTTAGGTATCCTGCTGATCATCGGGCTGCTTACCCGACCGGTCGCATTTGTGGCTTTTCTATATCTCGGCAGCCTCTGGATTTCGGAATGGGGCACGGCGTGGATTTGGGAACTGCTGGTTCCGGTGCTCGCATCGCTCGGGCTCGCGATCGGAAGCGCCGGGCGGAGATGGGGCGTCGACGCGTGGCTGGCGCAACGGTGGCCATCTTCGCCGTGGTGGTGATTGGACCTGAATCCCTTGAATCACATGCACGTGCGAGTGTCCGTCATCATCCCCACTCGTAATGAAGCAGGTGCGATTGAGCAGGTCTTAGCAGATCTGCCGTCCGATCTCACGACGGAGGTCATCGTTGTCGACAGTAGCTCGAATGACGGGACGCCCGAGATCGCCGCACGAATGGGAGCCCACGTGGTGCAGGAACCGCGGCGCGGTTACGGGCGGGCGTGCCTCACGGGCCTGGCTGCGGCAAATTCGCCTGACGTGGTTGTGTTCTTGGATGGCGACTACAGCGACCGGCCCTCCGAACTGCCGGTTCTTTTAGCGCCAATCATTGAGGGGCGTGCGGACATCGTGCTCGGTTCCCGCCTCCATGGGGGCCGCTCGGCTGGGGCGTTGCCTTGGCATCAGGCGTTTGGCAATCGTCTAGCCGCTGGCCTGATTAGGCTCCTGTATGGACTAGACATCAGCGATCTCGGCCCATTTCGCGCTGGTCGCGCCGATGTACTACGCGCGCTCGCGCTCGAAGAGACCACGTACGGATGGGCGGTTGAGATGATCCTCAAAGGCGCACTGGCTGGATTCCGCGTGGTTGAAGTCCCGGTGAGCTACTACCCGCGCATCGGAAAATCGAAGATCAGCGGCACGCTGAAGGGGACGGTCGGCGCCGGCTGGTTCATTCTTAGCTTGATCGTGCGGTATTACTTGCTGCGCCGAAGGCCAGCGATTACGGAAGGTGCGGAATAGTAAGCCTTGGTTGCAATCGGCATAGGTGAATTACAAGAGCCATACAGTTGAAATTGCCCGCATAACCTGGACCTTGTTTAGAGCCCGCTAGCTAACTAGTGCAACTCCGCGAGAAGGGCCGACATGTTTCGTAAGACATCTGTTTCATTCGACAGAAACACGAAATGATTTGCACCTAGAGTTCCTACTTTTTCTGCGCCGTTCGCAGGCTCGCAGTCTTTCTCGGTGGAGTGCATTGGGTTCCTTCACAAATGGCCTCTAATATCCCACTCACCTATCCCGCTCAAGCGAAAACCGAGCTTGAGCGAGCCACCCGTCGTATATTATTTCCCCAACAGTCTATGAAGTCTCCAAGGGAGACGGTAGTGCATTCCTCAGGCCGTGACCGTGTGCTGGTAATCATGGCGAAGGCGCCCAGGCTGGGCGCGGTCAAGACCCGACTCGTGCCCAGCCTTTCTCCCGCGGTTGTTAGTGCCTTCTATTGCTGTCTTCTGCACGACACGCTGGCGCTGGCGTGCTCATTGGGCGAGGTGGAAGTTGCCATCATGTGTCCGGAGTCGGACGTCAACCAGTTAGCGGAATTGGCGGGAAGGGAAGTGAGGGTCGTCGCACAGAACGGTGAAGGTCTGGCCGCAGGGCTCACTTCGGTGTTCGCGCACTTCGCCGGAAGCCATCAGCGACGCACGATTGCTTTTAATAGCGACAGCCCACACCTGCCGCGTTCTGTTCTGGAAGACGCGTTCGAAACGCTGGCCGCACATGACGTAGTTGTGGGGCCAACGCACGACGGAGGCTACTATCTCGTAGGGGCAAAGGCTTCTCATCCTACGCTTTTCGAAGGCGACGGAATGGGCACCAGCAGCGCGTTGGAGAGACTCTTATCGCGCGCACGAACTCTCGAGCTAGCGGTAGGTTTCGCAGCTCCTTTTTACGATATTGACGTAGCTGATGACCTGACTCGGTTGGCAGAGGAGTTGCGAGTGGCACCGGCAAGGGCACCACGCACGGCGCAGTGGCTCAAACAGTGGGAGCTTTCGGCGGCGCAGTTGCGAACTGGCACGGGAGAACTGTGAAGGTCAGCGCCGAGTGCAGAGTATATGTACTCGGCGCCACATTGTGCGTGGCGTTAACGATTTGCGCACGCAACTTCGGCGATCGCGGTGCACCGTACTTCATGGCCTTTTTGGCGCTTGCGGGAATCGCCTACCTCCTGGCGGTCCGTGAGTTTTTCATCACGCAAAGATTTTCCCGACGCGTTGTCGTCATTGGGCTCGTGCTGGCAGCGGTGTGGCACGTAGCATTTCTTCGGATGCCCTCAGGTGCCGATGATGACATCCATCGATATGCTTGGGATGGCCGCCTGCAGAGGCTCGGCTACAACCCTTATCTCGTCGTCCCCAGTGATCCTGCCGTGAAGTGGCTGCATACTCCTGAAACCCGCAACTTGAACAACCCGGATCTACCGAGCCCGTATCCACCAGGAGCGCAGCTTTTCTTCCGCGCAGTAACCGCGATTCAGGAGTCCGCCTTTGCACTGAAGGTAGCATTTGTGGCTTGCGAGTTCGGAATTGTTTTCGTGTTGCTTGATCTCCTGCGTTATACGCGGCAGGGAGTACACCTGGTTCTGGCCTTCGCTTGGAACCCATTGTTGGCTATCGAAGTGGCGGGAAGCGGTCACGTTGACATTGTTGGCGCTCTACTATTGGTGGTGTCCGCCGCTGCGCTAGTGCGCCGATGGCGGACGACTGCGGCCGTCGCACTTGGGCTGGCCGTAGCTGTGAAATTTCTGCCGGTCGTGCTCTTGCCGCTCTACTGGAAGCGGGTTCGCATTCGCGACGCAACGCTGGCCGCAGCAGTGGTCGGGCTTCTGTACGTACCATTTCTGAACCATCGCCGCATTCCGATCGGCTCGTTGGGTACGTACGTGCAGAATTTTCGCTTTAATGGTCCCGTGTTTGCCGCACTCGATCAGGTAGCACCTCCGCAGTTGCTGGTTGGGCTGGCGGTGCTCGTCGGACTAGGGACTGCAACCTGGCTAAGAAGCTCAGCGCCTGAGTGGTCTCCCGGCGCATTTGCTTGGCCAATGGCGGTATGTCTTTTGTGCGCCCCCGCCGTATTCCCGTGGTATCTTCTCTGGCTGCTGCCATTTCTGACGTCGTCCTCGACGCTGCTGATCATCCTCTGGACTGTGAGCATTGGTCTTACATACGTCCAATGGCACTTGCGCACACTGGGGCGTCCTTGGGGGGCGCTTCCCGGTTGGATCATGCTGCTGGAATACGGATGCGTGGCGATAGCCGGTGCCATGATTGCGCTGCGCAGGCTCATGCGCCCGGCGTCACCGCGATAACCAAACGGACAAACGCAATCAAGCCCGGTGGGCCGACACGCAATTGTGTATCCGAAAATCAGGGAATTTCATCCAAGACAGCATCCGTTCAACTCACCGAGGAGGGAGTTTTATGAAAAATGCCGGCCGTTTAACCATGATCGGTCTTCTGCTTTGCGGAGTGCTGACCCTTGCGCCAAATTCCAGGGCGCAAGAGCGCTCGCCAATTCTCGATCAAGTCGCCAAGACCTACGGCATCGATTCGTGGGACAAAGTCGAGGCCATCCGCTACACCTGGAACGGGGAAATTACCGGACTCTTCAAAGCTGCTCACAAGTGGGAGTGGGAGCCTAAGACCGGAAAAATCAGCTACGAAGGAACGGATAAAGCCGGCGAGCCGGTCAAGGTCACCTACGACGGTTCTCATCTCAGCAGTCAATCCGACCAAGTGAAGAAGGAAGTCGAACGGCCTTTCGTCAACGATAATTATTGGCTCCTGTTCGTTTTCCACGCTTACTGGGACAAGAGCGCGATGGTTACCGATGAAGGTATGAAGAAACTGCCGATGGGCGCCGGTTCGGCCGAACTTGTCTCAGTAAAGTATCCCCCGGAAGCCGGCGGTTACACGCCCGGCGACACCTGGGGCCTCTACGTTGGCAAGGACAACCGCGTCGAGTACCTTGTTTTCCGCCACGGCGGGACCGAGAAGCCCACCCTCGTCAACGCCTCCTGGGTAGGCTACAAAAAGGCAGGTCCTCTGCTCGTCTCAACCGAGCACCGCGGCAACGCCGATGGCAAGCCGTTGCACATCTCCATTACGGATCTGGCAGTTAAGCTGGTGGGATCGGATGCGTGGATCGACGCGAAATAAGGTGGGCCTATTCGCGGCCGCACTCAAGCGCGGCTGTGATCACTGGATAACGACTCAAACACAGGGTGCTTCCACTCCCAAGATCATCGCTTTTGCGATGATCTTCCGGGTGGGGATGACAGCGCTGAGGAGACCGGAACTGCCCCACTCAAGCCAAAACCAGGCTTGAATGGGCCACCCGTCGGGCTTATGTGAACAGTGGATGTTGTTCGATGTGATTCAGACTACCTGGCGATCACGACGGTGGTGCAGGAACTGTTCAGCTTGGGCAAATCGCGATTTGCAGCCATGCGGACCTCGAGACGTGGGCGCTCGCCCCGAATGATCGGACAATAAAAATCAGGTTGTTGTAGTGCTCCTTGCAAGCGTCGCCTTCCGGCACATCCGCCGTGACACGACTCGCGGAACTCGCACGGACTGCAGGTTTGAGGAAGTGTTCGTGCCTGCTCGAAAGGCGTTGAGCTCAGAATGTCGGCGCCCAAGGAGATCAACTCTGAAAGTGGTTCCCCCGATCCTGGCCAGTAAACACAGGGTTGTGTCGTGGCTCGTGGTGTCACTCGCACGGTGCTTACGCCACAACCGCCTGGGAGCGGTGGGAGCCCCGCCATTGCGCGAACGAGCGGCTCGCCGATAGCGATTACGTCGGTCTTCTCAAACAGGCATCGGAACCCTTCCCAGTACTCTTCGTAGTTGAGCGCATAGACGTCAGATCGCACGGCTTGGTAGACGTTCACTCGCAAAGGAGAGTCAAAGCGTTTGGCTACCTGCGCCACATCCGCTAGGCGCAAGTAATTCGACTTCATCATGACGGCGACGATCGTGACAGGAATGCGGAGCCTGAGACACCGTTCTGCCTGTTGGTGGATCAGTGCCCAATTGCCATGCCCGCGCTGTGCATCCTGTTCCGCTTGCGTCGCGTAATCGAGAGAGCACTCGATGTCATGGAAGGCTCGCAGTTCGTCATCTGCGAGAACAGCAACACTGTGACCGTTGGAAGTGATGGTTAGCTTGATCGGTTTCGTCCGCAGGTAAGCCAGGATTGCCTTGAAGTCAGGATGCATGCCGTTCTCACCGGTGCCGAGATTCACCGAGCGGACGGGCAGGCGTTCCATGACAGCCTTCACTTGATCCAGGGAAAGTCGATCGGTGCGAGTCGGATCGCGGTAGCAGAAGGAGCATGACAAATTACATTCATTGGTAAGCCCGAGCCCGAGCGCGATACCGTCATCAGGCGTCATCATGCGAGATTGGGACGACGAGGGCTGAGCTGTGACGTCGTTCATGCAACGTCCTTCATCACCGGATCCGCGTGATGCGCTAGGACATGCCTGTAGCGGGCAACTGCAGCGAAATCCGGTCGGCGGCCGAGCTTGCGCTCTAGCTCAAAAATCCGTTCGTACTCATCACTTCGGGAAACTCTCGGGGGCAGGTAATCCGATATGACCCGTACGCCACGCTCCGTAGTGGCGGCGAGTGACGACTCTCGAAGCACGGCGTGCAGAATTTCCGGCGTAAATAGCCGCACCCTTCCCCCGTACAGGGACTCATTCCCCCACTCAGCGTTGAGATTATCTTCCGCCGCAGCCAGATCGCCGCCTTGAATCGCGGCCTTTAGAACCTCACCTGCCTGGTTGCGGACCAAAACCGAGAGTGCGCCAGTCGGATCTCGCAACGCGCGAGCAGCGCCGCGCAAGACAACCCCGGGATCGTCGACGTATTCGAGGACGTTGTGGCAAAGAATCAGATCGAACGATCCGGCGTCGAATAGGGTTGCCACTTGCGCGGCATCGCCATGTTTCAGCGTGACTCTGTCCATTACTCCCGCTTCCAGTGCGGCGCGCTCAGCAAAATCTAGCATCGGTAAGGACGCATCCAGCAACGTGACATGAACGCCAAGTCGCGCCAGGCGCACCGCGGTGGCGCCGGTGCCGCACCCAATATCCAGCGCGTGCGAAGAGCGGGTGGCCTGCCGCAGAAACTCCTGCAGATTGGCAAAGGCGAGATCGAGGCGCAGTCGGCCTTCGGGCGCCTCGAGGTAAGCGGCGTACTGGGTGGCGCCGGTCCGGAAGCGTTCAAAGTCGGCGTTGGTGATCCGTTCCTTCATGTGTCACTCATGCGGAGCGGCCGCGATGGAGCCGCAGGTGAGTAACCGAGGGTATACCGAAAGGATTAGGAACGACAAGTCGGCTTAGAAGAAGAGATGTGGAGGCGTTACCCCCACATCGTCAGCTTCGTAATTCGGCCGCGAACTGGATCAATTGCGACCCCTATTGTTGCGGAGAGGAGTTTGGCGCCGTCGGCGCCTGCCCGTCCTGGTGATGTCCTTGCCACTGCTCGTGCTTGCTTTGCATCGCATCCCATTTCTTTTGCTGGTTGGGATCAAGCAGCGCTCGGATCTGGTCGTCGGAAGTTTTGTGGATCTCCATCATCTTGGAGCGGCGATCATCTTGCGAGACAGAGGAATCCGATCGCAGGCTCTGCATTTGTGACTGTGCCGACTTCAAAATATCCAAGACTTTCGGCTGCTGATCCGAGGTGAGCTTCAGTTGCTTGGTCAGCATTTCCGTCCGCTTCTCCGGATCGAAATGGCCGCCCCGTCCGTGTTCGGGCGGTGCACCAGCGGTGTCTGATTGCTGGTCGTTACTTCCGTTGTCTTGCGCCGAAGCAAAAGGCACGACTGTGTATACGACGGCCGCCAGCAGCAGCGCGAGCAAAGCTTGTTTAAGCATGATACTGCCTCCTAATCCTTGAAATCGGTCCTTCTGTATGAACCAGATTATGGACTCGAAGTTGTGAAAGCCGCCGCGACTTTTACGAATCTTTACTCGGCCTTGGCTGAATCGGCTCAGCCGCGGATTTCGGATTGATTCAGCAGACTGCATCGCTGAGAAGAGACAAAAGTTTACCGTGGCTTTGGCGTGGTCAGGCTATCATCGCAAAGGTGGAGCAGACACAGGTGACAGGGTCCCAGACTCAGAGGAATGGTGCATGATCGCAGCGGGCAAGGTGGTTTTCAGGTGTGTACTTCTGAGCTTGACGCTGCCGCTCGCCTGCGATTCCGCCCGCGCCCAGATTCAGCCCGCCCAACCGCAGCCTGCTGGGCCTCAAATAGGAACGATTCACGGCATCGTGAAATCTGGCAACGATGCCGATTCCCGGGGCGCAGCGTTTCCATCTCTGCTGCGACCCTCCGACAAGAAAATTTCGCGTTTGGACCGATGTGGATGGCAGCTATTCCGCAGCCGTTCCGTCCTATGGCTCTTACACCGTCGGGTGGAGATGATCGCGTTCGCCAACAGCACACAGCAAGTTGTGATCGATGCTTCCCACCAGAATGTGCCGGCGAATTTTGAATTGACTCTGTTATCGCGCACGCACGAAGCGAGTGCCGCAACCGCGAAGGCCGAATGGACCGGCCGGCGCGCAGCGCGGCTTTCAAACTCTTTCTGCGCTGCAGAACGCGGCCAGCACAGGATGCGGGCGGCAATGCGATGAGCGATGTTGTGCCGTCGGGCATGCCGGTGCCGGGAATTGATCCGAACAGCGCCACCGAGTCCATCGCTGTTTCCGGGAACATTCCAATCCGCTTAACTCGATGAGCGGAGACGAACTGCAGCAACGCATCAATGATGCTCGCCAGAAGGAGGCGGGTTCGGGGCGGCGGTGGCGGATTCGGTGGCCCGGGAGGATTTGGCGGCGGCGGAGCCGGGACGCCCGATGACGATCACAGGACGCCGCGGTTTTGACATCAATCATCCTCACGGGTCGATCTACTATGGCATTGGCGACTCGGCACTCAATGCCGCGCCCTATGCGCTGCTGGCGAACCCGCAAGCAATCCAGCATACGTGCAGAATAGTTTTGGCGGTTCAGTCGGTGGACCGCTCAATATTCCTAAGATCTATCACGGCGGCACCAAGACATTCTTCTTCGTCAATTACAACGGCAAGCGTGGGGAGAATCCCTTCGACCAGTTTTCGACGGTTCCCACGCTGCTGGAGCGGCAAGGAAACTTCTCGCAGACGACCTACACATCAGGCCCAGAGAAGGGGCAACCGGTCGAGATTTTCAATCCCACGACCAACACTCTTTATGCAAACAACACGATCCCGCAGATCAATTCGGTCGCAGCAGGATTGCTGCCCTACATTCCGCATGCCGAATCTTCCGGGAGATTTCCAGAATTTTCATTTCGTGACGTCTGCGACCAGCGACAGCGACGACCTGAACGTGCGCATCAACCATACCTTTGGCGCCGCGCCGGCGGGCGGGCGGCGCGGAGGACGAGGCGGCGCCGCGCAACAACCTCACCTTCGGCCTTCACTATCACGGATCGAGCGCCAACATTACGAATCCCTTTCCGAGCGTGGGAGGCAATACCAACGTTCGCAGTTTTGACGTGCCCATCGGCTACGTGCGCAGCATTGGCAAGCTGACCAATAGCCTGCGCTTCGATTTCAATCGCAGCCGCACGCGCACCCAGAATCTCTACGCATTCAACGACGACATTACCAGCACGCTAGGAATTACCGGAGTTTCGCAGAATCCATTTGACTGGGGTTTGCCAAGCCTCTCGTTTACCGACATCGCCGGTCTTCAGGATGTGAATCCGCAGCTTCTTCGGAACCAGACCTACACTTTTCAGACAGTGTCGTCTGGACGCACGGCAAGCACAGTTGGCGATGGGGTGGCGACTTCCGGCGGGTGCAGCTCAACACGGAAACCAGCAGCAATGCGCGGGGGTCGTTCGTCTTCAGCGGCTACAACACTTCCGAGCTGACTCCAGGTCAGCCCGGGCAGCCTCCGCAGCAAGTGCCGGGCACGGGATACGATTTTGCCGATTTCCTGCTTGGATTTCCGCAGACTACATCGGTGCAGTACGGACAGGACAACTACCATTTTCATGGCAACTATTGGGATCTGTATGTGCAGGATGAGTGGAAGATTCGCGGAAATCTGACCCTGAACCTCGGCGTGCGTTACGAATACGTTTCGCCGCTCACGGAAGAGAATAATCGGATTGCGAACCTCGACCTGTCGCCAGGGGTGCTGAATCCGGCTCTGGGCACGCCGGCCGTCGCGGTAGTCTTGCCCGGACAAACCGCACCTTATAGTGGAAGCCTGCCCAACAGCCTGGTACGGCCGGATCGCAATAATTTTGCGCCGCGCGTCGGATTCGCCTGGAAGCCGTTCTCCAAAACCGTGGTGCGCGGGGGATACGGAATCAACTACAACACCGGCGCCTATCAGGGGATGGTGCAGCAGTTGGCCTTCCAGCCTCCGTTTTCGACGACGCAGACCAACATCCAGGCCGCAGCCTGGAGATCTCACGCTGCAAAGCGGATTTCCCGCAGTTTCATACCGGCGGCATCACCAATAACTACGCGGTGAATCCAAATTATCGGCTGGGCTACGTGCAGATTCGCAATCTGGATATTCAGCAGCAGATTCGTCCGACGCTGTTGCTGAATATCGACTACACCGGAACCAAAGGCACGGATCTCGACATTCTGGAAGCTCCCAACCGCACGGCGACTGGAATTCTGATTCCGACGGCGCAAGCATTCACTTATGAAAATTCTGTCGGCGACTCCGAGGCCAATGCCGCATCGGTGCGCCTGCGCAAACGCTTGGCGAACGGTTTTTCCATCGGCGGGATCTATACATTTTCCAAGTCGATCGATGATGCCTCCTCCATCGGGGCGGGCGCTACTTCGGGATCAGGGCGTGCCGGACTTGGAGCCGGCGGTACCGCTGCTGGCGGAGGCGGCGGCTCGATTCGGCAGGCGGCGGCTCGTCGGTGGCGCAGAATGCTCTGGATCTGTCGGCGGAGCGCGGTCTCTCCAGCTTTAATCAGACGCAAAGGTTCACCGCAGATTATTTGTGGGAGCTGCCGTTCGGACACGACAAACGCTGGCTCATCGGCAACACTCCAGCGCGCGCGATTCTGGGCGACTGGCAGTGGAGCGGCGACTGGACCATCGCTTCCGGATTGCCATTCACGCCACGATTCGTCGGTTCGCCCTGCAATCTAGACACGGGGACGAACGGCACGTTGCGGCCGAACCTGGTTCCGGGACAATCGATCTCGCCTGTCGCAATCCGATCGATGGGCGAGTGGTTCAACACGGCCGCATTCGACCCGACTCCGCCGTGCGGAAGCTACGGCAACGCGCGCCGCAACAGCATCATTGGCCCGGGCACGCTGCTGTTCGATATGGCTTTCACCAAAGTCATTCCGCTGAAGGAATCGCGGGTGCTGGAGTTTCGCGCGCAAGCCACCAACATTTTCAACATGCCGAATTACTCGTCGATTGATACGTCGGTCACGTCGCCGACATTCGGCCGGGTCACGGCGGTTGGCGCGATGCGGCAAATCACGATGACCGCCCGCTTCCGCTTTTGAGGGAAACACAAATGATTTCGGAGCTGAACCGATTGGCGAACAAGTTTCTGGCGATTTCGCTGACGCTCGCTCTAGTGTGTACGTCCGCGCCCGCGCAGCAGCAGGCGGACTACACTTTTCGAGTTCAGTCCGATCTGGTGCTGGTCAACGTGACGGTGAGAGATAAGAATGGAAATATTGTGCGCGGTCTCAAGCCAGAGGACTTCACGATTCTGGAGGACAACAAGCCCCAGAAAGTCGTCTCGTTCGATGTCGAGAACATCGATGCGGTGGCAAATCAGGATGTGACGCAGACGAAACCTCTAACCGGTCCGCCGACGGAGCCGGCGAATCTCCGGCGAACCACGGCGACTGCGGTGCCTCTGTAAGAATCAGTTTAAAGATCGCCGGCTGATCGTTCTGTTCTTCGATCTCTCCGCCATGGAGCCAGACGAAATCGATCGTGCGGTGACCGCTGCGGAGCACTATGTCGACACCCAGATGGCCCCGGCAGACCTGGTCTCGATCGTTTCGTTGGGAAGCGCGTCTGCTGGTCAACCAGGATTTCACTGCCGACCATGATTTGCTCAAGAAGCAACTCCAGGCTTTCAGCGCCGGCAGCGGCCAGGGTTTCGAGGAAGGCACGACGGGCACCACCGAAGGCACACCCGACACCGGCCAGCCTTTTACCGCGGATGATACGGAATACAACATCTTCAATACCGACCGCCGTTTGGAAGCGTTGCGTTCGGTGGCGGAGAAGCTTTCTCATCTGCAACAGAAGAAGTCGCTGATTTATTTCTCGAGTGGCATGGATCGAACGGGTATTGAAAATCAGTCTGAATTGCGAGCGGCCACCAATGCGGCCGTGCGATCCAACATGGCGATCTACACCATGGATCTGCGTGGTCTGCAAGCTCTGGTCGCTGGGGGAGAGGCACAAAACGCGAGCATGCGTGGCACCTCGCCATATTCCGGCCAATCCACGATCAACGCCCTGAATTCCAACTTTACAACGCAAGAATCCCTGGTGACGCTGGCCAGTGACACCGGCGGACGCGCCTTTCTCGATTCCAACGATTTCAGTCAGGTGTTCAGGGGAGTACAGCACGACACATCGACTTACTATCTGCTTGGGTATCACAGCAGCAATCCAGCCAGGGACGGGCGATACAGGCGTATTGCCGTGAAAGTGAACGTGGCCGGGGTAAAGGTCGACTTCCGACGCGGCTACTATGCGCCTGCAGATTACCGGCATTCCACGAAGGAAGACAAAGAACTTCAGCTGCAGCAGGAACTCGCTTCTGAGCTGCCTACAACAGATCTTCCCCTGTATCTAAGCACTGCTTACTTTCGGCTGGAGGCCAACAAGTTCTTCATTCCGGTGTCTTTGGTGGTGCCGGGTTCGGAAATCCCCTTCACGCGCAGCAGCGATCGGGATAAAGCCACTCTGGATGTCATTGGCATCGTGCTCGACAACGAAAAACGCCCGGTAACTCAAGTCCGCGACACAGTTAACCTCGCGGTCGATACCTCGTCAGACGTTCGGAAGAAGAATGTGCAGTACAACACCGGACTAAGCCTGCCTCCTGGGAAATACCATCTCAAGTTTGTGGTGAGGGAGAACCAGACAGGGCGCATGGGCTCGTTCGAAACCGACCTGGACGTCCCGGATCTGAAGACCCAGCCTCTAAAAATGAGTTCGATTGTTCTCGCCAGTCAGGTTCAGCCCGCGAAGAAGGGTGCGACTCCCAGTCCGCTCATTCGCGACGGCTCCGAGATCATTCCAAACGTGACCCACGTCTTCTCTTCCGCGCAGCACTTGCGGCTGTACTACGAAGTGTATGACCCAGGCCGGGCGAATGCATCCGGCGCGACGCAGACGGGACAGGCTAAACCCGGCATCCACCTGATGACGAACGTCTCGTTCTTTCAAGGAAAGGTCAAAGTATTCGAAACCTCTCTCGCAGAACTAACGGAGCTGAATGCGCGTGACCGCCAGGCGGGAGTCTTTCAACTCGACCTGCCTCTGAGCCCTCTGAAACCTGGGTTTTATACGTGTCAGGTGAATGTGATCGATGACGCCGGTGGCCATTTTCTCTTCCCGAGGCTTGCGCTGCTAATTCGTCCGGAAAATCTCGCCAGCGTCCGTTAGGCACGAACGAGGCGCAGCGCGGATGGCCCGCATCTTTGAGTGGAGTAGTCAGCAGAGCGCCGATGGAACGAAACTGCTCCTAAGGGGAAGTCCCGGCACGCAGGCCGGGACCCCTACTAAATTGCCGAGCCCCGTGACTACGAGGCGCGGCGCTGCCGGTCCAGATTTTCGTTGTCTTGATCGTCGTTCTGGCCGCCCTTCTTCTGTTGTCCGGGCTGTCCGCTCTGCTGTCCGGTCTGACCCTTCTGACCGGATTGGCCGGGCTGGTTGCCTTGCTGACCAGACTGCCCGCTCTGCTGACCGGACTGTCCACCCTGCTGTTTATTTTTTTCCATATCGTCTGCCATGAAATAGTCCTCCCTTTTCGGTGCGCCACTTGGCGCACCTCCGATTTAGATCGACTGCTTCCAATTAGTTGCTCTTGTTGCCTCGAAGGGTTGGGGCGAAAGCGACCTGGAACACGTATCTCGCAAAGAATCGAGGTTAAGGGAGCGTCGAAACCTGGATCGATGGAATGCTCGTTGGAGCGAAGGCTCTCAATCGTTGTACTTCATCTTGCGTTTTTTGCCACTGGGCGGCATTTCGTTTCGTAGCGATTGGCGCGTTGGGGTCGTCATAGAAGGCGAGGATGTTCTCGCGGAGCTCCGGAGTCACCTGCCCAAAGTCGTTCTTAGCCAATTGGTCCAGTAGGTGCGCGTAAGCTTTGTCAGTGAGAATGTATTCTCCTGCGTGCGTCACTCGTCCCGTGTCGAAGTCGGTATTAGCGAGGCGCAGCCTCTTCGTCCGAGTTTCGCCGAGTAGCATTTTGTAGTTATCGAGAGTACGGTCAACGCTGGCAATATAGAGATCTTCTGTTTGCTGGCTTGGGATTTTGAAGTCGACCGCCTTAAACGGTCCCACCTTCGGCACGAACTTCAGAAAGAACGCGAGCACGCGGGCGCCGAATCCTGGGCGCCGATATCCCTTGCCCCACTCCCGTTGATAGCTCGCCCGCGACAGGTAGTAGCGAAACTTGCGAGCGTTGAAGTTCGGAGTCTCAGAGACCAATTCTTTCTTTCGCGCGAGCAATGCTACCCGCGTCATCTCTGGGAGAATCGTGCTAATCGACCGCCGAAAAGTGCCGATGGCAAGATCCTCGTTCGAAATCACCTCGTTGAGTGGAATCCCGTAGGTGTCCTGAAAAGCCTTTTCCAGCAGGGGCTTAGACACTTCGAAACCGATAAAGTCGTGATAACGATCGGAGGTATAGCGGTTCTTGGCGACCTGGGTTACGTCGAAGCCGAACTCGGTTCGGATGTGAGCCTTGGGATCATCGGCATACGTGACTTCAGTGCCAAATTTCCTGCGCAGCTTTGGGAACTCCAATGCCACCGCCCGGTTTACCGTGGGATGTCCGAGGTTGTCCGA
This sequence comes from uncultured Acidobacteriaceae bacterium, assembly GCA_963710885.1. GTDB lineage: Bacteria > Acidobacteriota > Terriglobia > Terriglobales > Acidobacteriaceae > Sulfotelmatobacter. The sequence goes on along the minus strand of CAVQCF010000039.1, from coordinate 612,015 downwards.
CGAGTAATGCGCCAGCGCGCCAAGGGCGAACGCATATTCGTTCAGATCCGTGGCATCTTTGATGAGATTGACGATGAAATCTCCGCTCCGCACGTAATGGGTCAGGTCACTGAAGTATTTGCTGCCGAACGGATAGTAACCCATATCTTGGATCAACGAACCACCGTAGGCAAAGGCGTGGGCAGTCTTCAGATCGTCCGCGGTCGCCGATGGAAAACGGTGGAGGAGCAGCGGCTGAATGTCATCCTTCCAAAGGAGATCGACGACTTCCTCGTGCGTAAGCACTGAATAAGCGCCGCAAATCTGCGGCACGCCGACGAACAGCCCGACGCTTAACAGGGCCCGCCAAAAAAGTGGAAGTTTTCTCATAAGGCGCACATCCGCCAGTCGCTGAACAATGGCGGAGCACTCTTTAGTTGCCAAAAGAAAGCTAAGGTTGGCGACAAAGACGAATTCCAGCTTTCGTCGTCGTACAGCGCGATTGCTCGGCGGATACCAGATGCCCCGTACAGACATGTCAACTGAGCGCGAATAGGCTCGTTTGTGCTGCCCGGCATTCCGGTGTCGTTGCGCCGGAACGGGTAACTACAGGAGGAGAAAGACAATGAGCATCTGGACGATACTGTTTGTGATTCTGCTGATCGCATGGCTTGGCGGCTTCACCGTGTTTCACGTTGCTGGTGGGTTGATCCACCTGCTGCTGGTATTCGCAGTGATCTCTTTGATCCTGCACTTTGTAATGGGGAGCCGCACCGCCTAAATAGGGCCAGGGCGGACGAGAGGGCCGACATGGGCCGGCGTCGCTAGTCGTACGGAGTTTTCCGGAATCCAATTGGCCTGTTATTTCGAATTTTCATCCGGCTCTGTTTCTGCCGCCGGAATCGAAAGGATGGTTTGGTGTGAACAAATTTCTCAAGTTGCTGCTGAAGAGTTCGGTCGCCCTTATCGATGAATACGCTGCTCAAGTGGATCGCGCGTCGGATCGTGTCTCAGGCCTGATCGATCGGAGCAAAGAGATCGTTCAGCCCGAGGATCATCGACTGCGCAACGCCCTCAGCTTTGCGGCTGGAGTTGGCGTCGGCTTGGGAGCAGCGATCTTGTTCGCGCCAGCTAGCGGAGAAGCAACCCGCAATTCGATCACGCAACAACTGCAGGAGATCAGAGCGCGAGCCGCTAGCTAGCCGGGCCCGAGGGTCATTGAACTGATAACTTACGACGTGACTCCCTGTTCCACGGGAGACGATGCCGGTGGAAGAGGGAGTCTCGCCGTCACTGACGTACCGTTGCTGTCGGACTGAATGTCCAGGTTGCCCCCGAACTGTCTCAGCCGTTCTTGCATGCCATGGAAACCCACCCCCGCTCGATCGGAACGCATCGCCACCTGCTTGTCCAAAGGGATACCCCTTCCGGAGTCTTTAACCGCCACCACGATCGTGTGATCTTCCTCGCGAATCGCGATGGCCGCGGTTTCGCTGCCTGAGTGGCGATGAATATTGGTGAAGCATTCCTGCACCAGACGAAAGATCGCAATTTCCATCTCATCGGAGAGCCTGGGAGATTCAGCCGGAATCCGTGGGTCGACCTTGATTCTGCTACGTTCGGAATATCCGTCTACATACCAGCGGACGGCCGATGCCAGCCCGGGTAGGTCAAGCAGAGGCGGGTGCAGTAGATGGGAGATGGTGCGAATTTCCTTGCTGATTTGTTCCACGATTACTGCGTTCTCGGAAGCTGCCCTGGCGGCCGCTGGATCCAATCGTTCAGCTTGCGACTGAACCTTGGCAATGTTCATGCTCAAAGCCGCCAGCATCTGTCCAATGCTGTCGTGCAATTCTCGGGCAATCTGCTTGCGATTCTTCGTCGCGCAGTTGTTGCAGCGTGCCCGATAGCTCTCCCAGACTCTTGGTTGCCGTGCTCAGCTCCATGGTTCGTTGCTGAACTTTATCCTCCAGATCCGCGCGCGCCCTTCGCAACTGGTCCTCGGCCCAACGGCTAACGGGTTCACGAGCTTTTTGTGGCCTGACCAAAAAAAGAGGGCCGGCAAAGATTGCTGGCCCCATGATAAGCAGTCGTGTAGAGGTCAATTCTGCGCGTTGTCCTTCTTCATGTTATCGCCCGCCATCTTCAGCGAAAGGACGTCAACTTCGGTCTTGTCGGCGGAAACCTTGGCTTTCAAAGTCACGTGATGTCCCTCGTGCCCTTTGACCGCGTCCGGGTTGCTGATCGTAAAACTCTTGCCGTCTTTGTCGCTCACGAAGGTCTTGCCGTCATCGCTGATTTTGCCCGTGATGCTGGTAGCTTTGGTTGAGGTATCGGATTTCATGGTGTCCTGCTTCATGGTGTCTTGAGCCACCAGGCTTAAAGACGTCAGCAGGCTAAGCGCGAAGACAATCGTCATCAGTTTTTTCATGTTGGTCTCCTTTGCGCGAAACTAGCTCCCGCCCGGCGCCTTCAACCGCGCATCTCCAGCCCGGGGCGGATAGTCGTAAGGGTCCGAATGTCGACTGACGACGCTAACCCATGACCACCCAAAGTCCTATCCATAACAACTCATTCACCGTAGCGGACGGGTGAGCGGGCGGCAATACAGCGAATGCCTGAACGATACTGAGCCTCTACCACCTCAGGAATCATGCAAAAAAGGTGCAGTCTTTCAGTTAGCAAATCGTCATGACGGGGCCTTCCCGGTCCTTATTGCTTCCAGCAATTCCTTCCAGTTGTTCCTTGCCTACCAACCCTTTGGGGGTAGTTCCACCTCTAAGTCCGACGAAGCTCACGGGGCCGAGCGGCGGGGCCGCGAAGACGTCGCGGCGAGCTGTCCCGATCTGTCCCGCAGCCGAAGCAGCAAAGCAGCACCGGGTAAGCGAGGACGATCGAACAGGGAAAAGCCGAACTGCGTATTCGCTCCGGTCACGCGATGTTGTTAGCTTTCATCGTGATGATGTGTTCGGCTTCGTTCGCCCAAATGCGGATCTCGGTTTCTTTCGGTCCTCCCCCGCTTCCCGTTTACGAGCAGCCGCTCTGTCCCGGCGACGGATATATCTGGACGCCTGGCTATTGGGCGTGGAGCGATAACGATGGCGATTACTACTGGGTTCCAGGCACGTGGGTATTGGCTCCAGAGGCGGGATTTCTTTGGACCCCGCCATATTGGGGATGGGCGGACGGCGCGTTCGTTTCTTATAACGGCTATTGGGGCTCGCACGTGGGTTTCTATGGCGGCATCAATTACGGTTTCGGCTATTTCGGAGAAGGCTTCGAAGGTGGCCGCTGGGACAATGGACAATTTTTCTACAATCGGTCAGTAACCAATGTGAACGTGACCACTATCCATAACGTTTACAACAATACGGTCGTTGTTCACAACGAGACTCGAGTGAGCTACAACGGCGGCAACGGAGGCATCAGTGCACGCCCAACCTGTCAAGATGAAGCCGCGGCTCACGACCGTCATATTCCCCCGGCGGTAACACAAAACCAGCACATGCAAGCCGCGCGAGGAAATCCGGAACCAAGGGCTTCGGCGAATCACGGCGAGCCGCCCGTCGCCGCAACTGCCAGGCCGGGAGAGTTCTCTGGGCACGAAGCTGTACCGGCCCGCCAGGCAGGAGGTGGGTATAACCCGCCAGCCAATCGGGGAACCGCGCAGCCCGCGGTCTGAGAACGGGGGACGGCCTGCCACTGCGGTCCATCCCAAGGACCTGCCGCCTATGGAACGTCCCCCTGCGCCCAACACCGGGAACGCTAAGACGGACCAGAAATGCCAACAGCAGCACCGAAAGCTCCAGCAGAAGCAGGATCAGGAACGGCAGAAACTGCAACAACAGCCGGAGAAGGAGCACCAGCAAATAGCAAAACAAAATGCGAACGAGGCAAAGAAGCAACAGACTGAACAGAAGCACCAACAGCAGACTCAGCAACTGTAGCAACGTCACGTCCAGCAACCACAGAATCTGCTGTAGAGACAGGGCCCCCCAAGCAGGCCTGAGCCCAAGCCTCCGAAGGGGAACTAACAGTCGTGCACTCCGCTAGGACGTATGGGCGGGATTTTGCTAACCGGCAATATCCCGTCGTGCTGATGGGATACGCGTTTTTCGCATCGATTCCGGATATAAAGCGTTACATCAGAATAAGCACCATGTAGGAGCGGGGCAGTCGAGAGAAGGGCTTCTGTCCTTTCTCGGGCGCGCAGAGGCAACCGCAGAGCAAGTCAATCAACCTTCCAGGATTGGGGCAGTTGTCCATCGGGCAGGATGCCGGAAGAAGCTCGCACCGATGAGGCTCCATATTTTCCGGTGGCCGCATACCAACGAATACGGAGCATATCCATGACCATGCGAAATCCGTCGGCCAGAGGATGAATCCGGGTTCCACTGTCATGGGACCAACGGACGGGCACTTCCACCGTCTGGAGCGCTGCTCTGCGAGCCAGGAAAAGAATCTCTGGATCGAAGCCCCAACCCTCTATCCTTTGCAACGGAAAAAGAGCTGTGGCGGCGTCCCGCCAGAAGGCTTTGAAGCCGCACTGCGTATCCTTGAACTCCAGTCTCAGGATTACTCGGAGTAGTTGGTTGAAGGCTCTTCCCAGAACCTGGCGCAGCATGGGTTGCCGGTGCATTTGCAGATCGCTTCGCACCCAACGCGAGCCTATCGCGAGATCTGCGCCGGCGTTAAGCGCGTCCAGAAGTTTCGGCGCTTCTTCGATCGGCGAGGATAGGTCAGCGTCAGTGAACAGGACGATCGCGCCCTGGGCATTCCCGACGCCATTGCGTACGCTGTAGCCTTTTCCGCGATTGCCCGGGTTTTGCACTAGGCGCACGATGCCGTTTCTTCGCGCGTAATCCCTGACCAAATCGGCGGTTCCATCTCGTGAGCCGTCATCGACGACGATGACTTCTGCGTCCCAAGCCTGTTGTCGCACGAAATCCAAAACCCGATCGAGGGTGGGGCTTAAACGCTTGGCTTCATTGTAAGCAGGAATGACAATCGTGATGCCGCGTGAAGGGTTCAAGACAAATCTCACTCTGTAGGTTCAGTTTTTACCGCCCCGCCAGACAACCTCTGTAACCCTGAGAGAAATCGTCGTCCGTTGAAGCATTGGCGCTCTTTCCGTACCTGGCTTTAGAGATCGAACTGGCTCAATAGGTTGCGCCTCGGGCTAACCCTACTCAGGCTAATCACTGACCCGTAGACTTCGCATAAACTGGTCCGCTCGGCCTACAGGAAATACCTTAGGGCGAGTGATCCAGCGCTCATGGTACGAATACATGGTTGGTCAGGTGTTTATGTGCGGAGGGTCCCCGGGTACTCGGGTAGCTCGCATGCCACTGGGGGGAGTGTGTTGGTGTTTGTCCCTTTAAGCCGGCAATCGGTGTAGCGCACAAAGATAAAAAGATAAATGGACGAATCCGTTGAGCGCGAGAGCGCCGAAGGACACGCCTGAACTGGAATTGCCCCTTTTCTCGGGAGAGGTCATGAAACGAACCGCGCTTAAGGAACCCGCGCACAGCGGTACTGACAACCTTCCAGCCAGCCTTGCGAAGAGCAACGGGAAGCCGAAAGTGTCGGATGAGTCTCTCGACCTGACCGTTATCCTCGCCAGCCTGCAATCGATGCGCGATGGCGACTTCACAGTTCGACTACCGGGCACGTGGGTTGGGCTCGCGGGCAAGGTAGCCGACACGTTTAACGACATCGTCGCAGCCAACCAGCACATGGCCGAAGAACTGAAGCGCGTCGGCCACGTCGTGGGAAAGCAAGGGAAGACGCGCGAGCGTACCCGGTTTCACGAGTCCAGGGGCGCTTGGGGCGAAATGGAAGTGTCGGTCAACACGCTAGTGGAAGATCTGCTACGACCGACAGCCGAGGTTACGCGTGCCATCGCAGCCGTTGCGCAAGGCGATCTTACACAAACCGTGCGGCTTGATGTCGATGGACGTCCACTGGAAGGCGAGTTCCTCCGCTCCGCGAATCTCGTCAACACGATGATTCAGCAACTCGGCGTGTTTACAGCGGAAGTAACGCGCGTGGCGCGCGAAGTAGGAACCGAAGGCAAACTGGGTGGCCAGGCGCAAGTACCTGATGTAGCCGGCACGTGGAAAGACCTCACGGACAATGTGAACCTGATGGCCAGTAACCTGACGGGCCAGGTGCGGAACATCGCTGAAGTCGCCACGGCCGTTGCGAGTGGCGACTTATCCCGCAAGATTACGGTTGATGTGCGCGGCGAAATTTTGCAGCTCAAAGAGGCCATCAACACGATGGTGGACCAGTTGCGATCGTTCGCCTCCGAAGTGACCCGTGTCGCCCGCGAAGTGGGTACGGACGGAAAACTCGGCGGACAGGCTGTAGTGCCCGGAGTCGCCGGCACTTGGAAGGATCTCACGGACTCGGTCAACGCGATGGCCGGCAACTTGACGGCTCAGGTGCGAAATATCGCAGAGGTAACTACGGCTGTTGCTCGCGGTGATTTGTCCCGCAAGATTACGGTCGACGTGAAGGGTGAGATTCTCGAACTCAAAGACACGATCAACACGATGGTGGATCAGCTAAACGCTTTCGCAGGTGAAGTGACACGCGTGGCTCGCGAAGTGGGCACCGAAGGCAAACTGGGCGGACAGGCGCAAGTGTTTGGCGTCGGCGGCACATGGAAAGACCTTACCGACAACGTGAACTTCATGGCCAGCAACCTGACTGGCCAGGTTCGCAATATCGCGGAGGTTGCGACGGCCATCGCCAGCGGCGATTTGTCACGCAAGATCACGGTCGATGTGCGCGGAGAAATATTACAGCTGAAAGAAACGCTGAACACGATGGTGGATCAGCTGAATCGATTCGCCGGCGAAGTCACGCGCGTAGCCCGCGAAGTCGGCACCGAAGGCCGGTTGGGCGGACAGGCCAACGTGCCCGGCGTGGCCGGAACTTGGAAGGACCTTACAGATTCGGTGAACTCGATGGCCGGCAACCTCACCGGCCAGGTCCGAAACATTGCCGAGGTCACGACCGCGGTGGCCAGGGGCGATTTGTCGCGCAAGATCACAGTGGACGTCAAAGGCGAGATTCTCGAACTCAAGAACACCATCAACACGATGGTCGATCAGCTGAACGCTTTCGCCGGGGAAGTAACGCGCGTAGCTCGCGAAGTCGGCACCGAAGGCAAACTTGGCGGTCAGGCGCAGGTTCCGGGTGTGGCCGGCACGTGGAAGGATCTCACCGACAACGTAAACTTCATGGCCAGCAACTTGACCGGGCAAGTCCGCAACATCGCTGAGGTCGCGACGGCCGTCGCCCGCGGCGACTTGTCGCGGAAGATCACGGTCGATGTGAAAGGAGAAATTCTCGAACTCAAAGACACCATCAATACGATGGTCGATCAGTTGCGGTCTTTCGCGTCCGAAGTTACGCGTGTGGCGCGCGAAGTGGGGACCGACGGAAAGCTGGGCGGGCAGGCCTTAGTGCCCGGAGTTGGTGGAACGTGGAAAGATCTCACGGACTCAGTGAACTCCATGGCTAGCAACTTGACCGGTCAGGTGCGAAACATCGCCGAGGTTTCGACAGCAATCGCCAGTGGTGATTTGTCCAAGAAGATTACAGTGAACGTGAGCGGGGAAATTCTGCTGCTCAAGGAAACTATCAATACCATGGTCGACCAGCTGAACGCGTTCGCAGCGGAAGTGACTCGCGTGGCCCGCGAAGTCGGCACCGAAGGCAAACTCGGCGGTCAGGCGCAAGTTCCCGGCGTGGCCGGCACCTGGAAAGATCTCACTGATTCTGTGAACTCCATGGCCGGCAACCTTACCGGCCAGGTGCGTAATATCGCCGAAGTCACCACGGCAGTGGCTCGCGGTGATTTGTCGCGAAAAATTACGGTTGACGTGAAGGGTGAAATTCTCGAATTGAAGAACACCATCAATACGATGGTGGACCAGCTCAATGCCTTTGCCGGCGAAGTAACGCGCGTTGCCCGCGAAGTCGGTACTGACGGCAAACTTGGAGGTCAGGCGCAGGTGCCCGGAGTCGCCGGTACTTGGAAGGATCTCACTGACAACGTCAACTTCATGGCCAGCAACCTCACCGGCCAGGTTCGCAACATCGCTGAGGTGGCGACTGCCATCGCGAACGGGGATCTCTCGAAGAAAATCACCGTGGACGTGCGCGGCGAGATTTTGCAGCTTAAAGAAACCTTGAATACGATGGTCGAGCAGTTGCGCTCGTTCGCGGCCGAAGTAACCCGCGTAGCGCGCGAAGTAGGCAGCGAAGGGCGACTCGGTGGACAGGCGAACGTGCCCGGTGTCGCGGGCACGTGGAAAGATCTTACCGATTCCGTGAATGCGATGGCCGGCAACCTGACTGGACAGGTCCGAAACATCGCTGAAGTGACTACTGCGGTTGCTCGCGGAGACCTGTCGCGCAAGATTACGGTCGACGTGAAAGGAGAAATCCTCGAGCTCAAGAACACCATCAACACGATGGTGGACCAGCTCAACGCATTCGCCGCTGAGGTCACGCGCGTGGCGCGCGAAGTCGGCACGGACGGCAAGCTGGGTGGTCAGGCGCAGGTGCCGGGTGTTGGTGGAACCTGGAAAGATCTTACCGACAGCTTCAACGTCATGGCCGTGAATCTGACGGAACAAGTACGCGGTATCGTCAAGGTGGTTACGGCCGTCGCGAATGGTGACCTTACGCAGAAACTGACCGTGAACGCCAAGGGCGAAATCGCGGCTCTCGCAGAAACGATCAACAATATGACGGGCACTCTTGCCACTTTTGCGGACCAGGTCACGACCGTCGCTCGCGAGGTAGGCGTTGAAGGGCGCCTCGGCGGTCAGGCCAATGTGCCGGGCGCCGCGGGTACGTGGAAAGACCTTACTGGCAACGTCAATCTTCTGGCCGATAACCTGACCAACCAAGTGCGCGCTATTGCCGAGGTGGCGACCGCCGTTACCAAGGGCGATTTAACCCGGTCCATTCAAGTGGAAGCGAGCGGCGAAGTCGCCGAGTTGAAAGACAACATCAATACGATGATTGATAACCTTCGACTCACCACGGACCGCAACACGGAACAAGACTGGCTCAAAACCAATCTGGCACGGTTTACTGGAATGTTGCAAGGCCAGCGCGATCTGGCGACCGTCGGTCGCATGTTGCTCTCGGAACTTGCACCGCTTGTCAATGCACAACAGGGCGTGATCTACCAGATGGAGACGGAAGAGTCGGCAGGCATGGTGCTGTTGTCGGCGTTCGCCGACGACGGTGAGAGCGGGCACTTGCGGAGATTGCGAATTGGCGAGGGACTAGTGGGGCAAGTCGCGGCGGAGAAGCGCCGCATGTTGATTACAGACTTGCCGGAAAAAACGGTTCCAATTCGTTCCGGATTGTTCGAGTCCGTTCCACGAAGTGTCATTGTTCTTCCCGTTTTGTTCGAGGACCGAGTCAAAGCAGTCATTGAACTGGCATCCTTGAACGCATTTACTGCGTCGCACTTGGCATTCCTGGAGCAACTCACCGCCAGTATCGGCATCGTGCTGAACAGTATTGAAGCGACGATGCAGACTGAAGGCCTGCTGAAACAGTCGCAACAACTTGCGGCGGAACTGCAGACTCAACAAAAGGAACTGCAACAGACCAATGAGCAGTTGGCACAGAAAGCGCAGCAACTTGCGGAACAGAACGTCGAAGTGGAGCGCAAGAATCAGGAAATCGAGCAAGCCCGCCGTGCGCTGGAGGAGAAGGCTAAAGAACTGGCGCTTACCTCCAAGTACAAATCCGAATTCCTGGCGAACATGTCGCACGAGTTGCGGACGCCTCTGAACAGCATTCTGGTTTTAGGTCAGCAACTCAGCGAGAATCCCGACCATAACTTGACGCCCAAGCAGGTGGAGTTCGCGCGCACGATTCACGGCGCCGGTACCGACTTGCTGAACCTGATCAGCGATATTCTCGATCTCTCCAAAATCGAGTCGGGCACGGTCTCGGTTGAAGCGCAGGAGGTGTTCTTCGCCAATCTATTGGAAATGGTCGCGAGGCCCTTCCGGCACGAAGCCGAGAACCGAAGACTGGCTTTCGAGGTGCAAGCTGATCCCCATCTCACCCGCAGTCTGGTCACCGACTCGAAGCGTTTGCAACAAGTGCTAAAAAATCTTTTGTCGAACGCATTCAAGTTCACCGAACATGGCTCGGTACGCCTTGCCGTGTCGGTTGCTACGAAGGGGTGGAGCGAAGATCATCCGATCCTCAGCGGCGCCGCATCGGTCGTTGCCTTCGAGGTCGCTGATTCGGGGATCGGAATTGCTCTCGATAAACAGCGCATCATCTTCGAGGCTTTCCAACAAGCCGATGCGAGTACCAGTCGTAAGTACGGCGGAACTGGTTTAGGGCTGGCGATCAGCCGCGAACTTGCGAGCCTGTTAGGCGGAGAAATCCAGCTTCGCAGCACGCCCGGCCAGGGCAGCACATTCACGCTTTATCTGCCCCTTACCTATGTCGGGCCGTCCGCGTCGAAGATGACCGCGTCCGAGTGGAGGGGATCGCTACCTATGATGCCACTTCAGTTGTCGAGTATGGTGGTTTCGGAGCATCCCGTCGAACAGATTGCGGACGATCGCGACAATCTGCAGCCCGACGATGCTGTGCTTCTCATCGTGGAAGACGACCCGCATTACGCACGCGTCCTCTGCGATTTGTCGCGAGACAAGGGTTTCAAAGTTCTGGTCGCTTTGCGGGGCTCGGATGCCCTCGCCTTGGCTCGGGAGTTCCATCCCACTGCTGTGTCTCTGGATGTGTTCTTGCCCGACATGCTTGGCTGGACGGTGCTCAACCATTTGAAGCAGGACCCTGCCACCAGGCATATTCCGGTACAAATGCTCACGCTGGACGAGGATCGCCAGCACGGCCTCGCCCGTGGCGCATTTGCTTTTGTGACCAAGCCGTCGGCCCCGGAAGACTTGGATACGGCGCTCTCGCGAATCAAGGAATATGCCACACCACGCCGAAAGCGTTTGTTGATTGTCGAGGATAACCCAGCGGAACAGATGAGTGTCCGCGAATTGCTGGGGCACGATGACATCGATGTTTCTGTAGTGTCCACGGGAACGGAAGCATTGGGCCTCGTGACTCGAGAGTCGTTCGACTGCGTCGTCCTCGACTTACGTCTGCCCGACATGACTGGTTTCGACATCCTGGAGCGCATGCGCGATATCCCTACTGTAACCGACTTGCCGGTAGTCGTTTTCACGGGGAAGGAATTGTCTTCCGAGGAAGACGCTCGACTGCACACCCTGGCGCGCAGCGTAGTTGTCAAAGGTGTGGAGTCGCCGGAACGGTTGTTGGACGAGACGGCACTCTTCCTGCATCGCGTGGTCGGGGACCTGCCGCAGGAAAAGCAAAAGATGCTCGATCGGCTCCATCGATCAGATGAGGCACTGGTGGGAAAAAAGGTGCTGGTTGTCGATGACGACATGCGCAACATCTTCGCTCTCAGCAGCGTTCTGGAGCGCCGCGGAATGGCGGTGCTGACAGCTGGAACCGGCCGCGAGGCGATTTCCATGCTCGAATCCACGCCTGACGTCGCGATCGTTCTGATGGATATTATGATGCCTGAAATGGATGGATATACGACGATGCAAGTGATTCGGCAGAATTCGTCTTTCCGCAGGCTTCCAATTATTGCCCTGACGGCCAAAGCCATGAAGGGTGATCGTGAAAAATGCCTGGAAGCGGGTGCGTCGGAATATTTGGCGAAGCCAGTCAATACCGAGCAACTGCTTTCCGCTCTCCGGATGTGGCTGCACCGTTGAGCAGCAATTTGAAGGCAAAGGCTTATTGGGAGGATGATGAGCGTCCACGAAAAAGTGAATATTCTTATGGTGGATGATCAGCCGGGGAAGCTGCTCACCTATGACGCCATCCTGGCCGACCTCGGAGAGAACCTGATCAAGGCAACGTCTGCCAAAGATGCTCTGGAGAAATTGCTGAAAACCGATGTCGCCGTCGTACTGATGGACGTTAGCATGCCGGAGATCGACGGTTTTGAACTCGCCGAGATCATTCGCCAGCATCCGCGCTTTCAGAAAACCGCAATTATCTTTGTTTCTGCGGTGCATCTCACGGATCTCGACCGCCTCAAGGGATATCAGCACGGGGCAGTCGACTATCTTTCCGTTCCGATCGTGCCCGAGGTGTTGCGGGCGAAAGTAAGAGTATTTGCCGAACTACATCGGAAAAAGCTTCAACTCGAGCGGCTTAACAACGAACTCGAAGAGCGAGTTGCAGATAGAACCCTGGAACTGGAGCAAAAAGCCCTCGCGTTACAGCAACTCAATTCCGACCTTGGTCAGAAGAACCAGGAATTAGACGCGATTGTGCAGACTGCCCCCGATATCATCTTCAGCCGACAAGCCGATGGAGCGCGGGACTATATCAGCAGCAGATTTTATGAGTACACAGGCGCAGCTGCAGGGACCGCCATTGGACTTGGTTGGATGGAGTATCTGCATCGTGACGACAAAGAACGGAGCCTGGCGCACTGGATGCGATGCGTTGAATCCGGTGAAGCTTATGAGTCGGAATACCGTCTGCGCGGCGCTGACGGGCAATACCGCTGGTTCCGTGCCCGGGCGGTGCCGCTCCAAGATCCGGAAGGTCGCATTATTAAGTGGTACGGGACGTGTTCTGACATTCACGACAGCAAACTGCTGGAACAATCGATCCGTGACAGTGCGATTGAATTAGAGAGAATGGTCGATCTGAGGACGGCGGAACTTAGACGTCTCTCCAGCCGACTCATGACAATGCAGGACGAGGAACGCCGCCGGATCGCTCGCGAAATCCACGATGGGTTGGGGCAAGAGTTGGCGGCGGCCAAAATGATTCTGGACGGAATTCTCGCCAAGGACTCGTCGCCTTCGATGCAACAGGCAGCTGCCGACGCGAGCGAACTTGTGGATCGTGCGATCAAACAGGTTCGCACGATTTCTCATCTTCTGCACCCGCCTCTTCTGGACGAGGTTGGCCTGATTTCCGCGCTTCGCTGGTACCTGGAGGGGCTTTCCGATCGCAGTGGAATCGAAATTCGGCTCGAGGTCGAGCCGACGGACCTTAGCCGACTCAAGCCGGATATTGAAACGGCGGTCTTCCGCATTATCCAGGAAGCTCTGACGAACATGTTCCGGCATTCCGGAGCCCACAACGGAAGTGTGAGCGTGATCGAACGCGATGGGCGAATCCTTCTGACGGTTCGCGACGATGGCAAAGGAATCGAGGAGCAAGTAATTCAGTTGCGTCCGGATAGGGTGGGAGTCGGGATCGGTGGAATGCGGCAACGTGTCAGCGAACTAGGAGGAAGTCTGAGACTCGCTAACGCCAATCCCGGTACGATCGTTGAAGTGGTGATTCCATCCAAGCGACATGACGCTCTCGGCGTTCCCTTGACCGTTTGAGCTTCTCACCCGTCAGGCGGCCTTGCGGTCATCGACTTTCTGTTCGTCGGCCTTGATTTCTACCTGCTCGTGTTTAATGTCGAGGCGGAGACGGTTGTAGATGCTCATATACTGGTTGGCCACCCAGACGAGAGCGAAGAAGGCAACAAAGTATCCCCGCCAGTTCATGTACAACAGCTTGTAATGGACGACGAGCAACACTCCTGCTGCAACGTAGTGACTGAAGCAATATTCGCAAGTGAACAGGTAAAAGAACTTGCGGCGGATGAAGGACTGCGCTCGTGCACATTCTTGCCGGCAGTATCGCCGCGGCTCAAGAAATACTTCTTCATGCGTAATGGTCCACGCGATGCAAGCGACCGGAATGCCGAGCACCAGAAGCCACGCGACTTGCAGGCCTAACCCCATCGCGTTCTTGGATGCACCGTTCAGGAAATCGACCGCTCTCGTCGGGCTTATATAGGCAATCGAATACCCTCTCATACACACTTTCCCCGATTCTGACAGGCGCTCTGCTCCCCTATTTTGGAGTTGGCCGGATGCTGGCGGCCACGTCCTGATTCAGGAGTGACTGCACACGGCGGCCCGAGCCGGGCCTTTGCAGTTTGACCGACTTGGAAGCCGTCCCTGGCCGCTCGCATCCACCTCCTTTCTCATCTCTCATCCTTTTGTCTCCCCCGTTACCAGAATTTGTACGGCCCTACGGGTTCCATTCGATTCTGACAGCCCGCGATCACAGGCACTGTTAGAGGAGTTGGATTTTATTTGCGAGATCGAACCGCGCCCGATCATCCGCGCAAGCGAGGAATAGGAGAACTATGAAAACACCGAAGAACGTTTCAATCGTACTGGTGGCGTGCGCGATCGCGCTAACGCTGGCTTGCTCCGACCGGCCGAAGGCTCCCGATGTCGCTGGAGACATTCGGCACTCGTTGGACCAGGCCGGCCTGAATGACGTAAGCGTGAGTCAGGATCGGGAAAAGAGCGTAGTGACTCTCTCGGGCAAGGTAGCAACTGACGACGAAAAGGCTCGAGCGGAATCCATCGCCAGGTCCATTGCCGGCACTGAGGTTGTGTCGAACGAGATCGGCGTCCGGCCGAATGGGGACGAGAGCACCACGAAGAAAGTCGATTCAGAGCTAGATTCTGGGATCGACAAGAACTTGGAAGCCATGTTGGTGCAACACAATGCAACACAAGATGAAGCGGGACGTGAGGTACGACGTTAACAACGGAGTAGTTACATTGAAAGGCGACGTTCCATCTCAGGCTCAGCGTTCCTCCGTTGAGAAGCTGGCGGAACAGGTGCCAAACGTGAAGCCGGTAGTCAACGAGCTTGAGGTCAAACACCAGAAGGCTAGCTCAACGAAGTAGACGGCGATTCTCAGATCACGAAATCAGGGCCAGCTTCATGAGTTGTTTGCGGAGCTGGCCCTGCTTAATGTCGGGCGATCTGGGAATAGGTGGTCTCTTACACTGGTCACTCAGGACGGTTGGAAAGCGTGGGGAAAAAGCGAACAGCATCACCATTCTCGCCCTGGGAGCAGTGGCCTACTTCACAGAACGCGGTATTGTGCTCAGTCGGGACTGGGTGATCCATAGGTATCAAGTGAGATCTCAACTCAATTTGCAGTTGGAAGTCATGCACGCCGAGCCTAACGAAGCTTCCTTCCTTTTGGCGCCAGGGATCGACCGGTTTACGCCCTCCAGCCAGCAGCCTGAGCTGGCCCGACGGACAGTGGAAGAACTCCGCATGTTGATCCGCGATAATCCGCGGCAACAAGAGCGCCTTGAGCAGTTGGGGAGCATTCTGAAAGACGACGGGGCTCTGATCGATGGAAAACGGAGTCCGGACGACCTGCGGGCTTACCTTTCGCCCGCCGAGCGGAAACGTCAACAGGAAATCGGTGACCGTGAAAAACGAATCGCTTCGATCGTGAGAAGCATGCAGGATGAAGAGAAACTGCTCCTCGATCAGAGGCTCAAGGCATGCGACTATCTGTTCAAGAGAAATGTCCTGATGTTGGGACTGGCGTTTGCTGTCGTCACATTCATGCTGGCTTACAACTTCCATCTGCTGATTACTGAGGTGGCGCGAACGAAAGATACCGAGGAGAAATCCCGCACCAATGCAGAGTACTACCGTCAGATGAGCGCCAAAATCCTTGAATTGCAGGCCTTGGAGCGCCGCCGTATCGCGCGTGAACTCCATGATAGCGTCGGGCAGTATCTGGCGGGACTGAAGATCAATCTCAATCAGCCTTGAGAATGGAATACGAATCGACGCGCCGGCCTTGCTTCGCGAGACGGTCGGGCTGACCGACTGCGCGATTCAGGAAGTGCGGACGATTTCGCATCTCCTTCACCCTCCTTTGCTCGAAGAACTGGGATTCCTGCCAGCCGCTCGTTGGTATGTAGATGAGTACGGGAAACGGAGCCAGGTCAAGGTGCCGCTAATCGTAAGTGAGCCAATCGAGCGGCTTCCCAGAGAAGTTGAGATTGCACTTTTTCGGGTTCTGCAGGAATCGCTGACCAATGTCTATCGTCACTCCGGAGCTCAATCCGTAGATGTTCGAATCGTATGTCGCGATGCGCACGTCTCGTTAACGGTGGCAGACGATGGAAGAGGAATTCCCGAGGACGTGCTCGCCCGATTCCGAGGCGGCGCAGCTTCAGGCATCGGTCTGGCGGGAATGAGGGAGCGGCTTGCGGAGTTTGGTAGAGAGTTCAGGGTGGAATCATCGAGCGGCGGGTCAGTGGTGGAAGCGGTGATCCCCACGAATGCTTGTTCATCAGCAGCTGTCGCTCCAGCGATAGTACGCGAGGGATCGGCGGCACAAGACTAAAACCAGGGTCTCCGTCCTGGAGACCCTGTCGTTTCTAGCCGGTCAGTTCAGCGATCTGCGGCCGCTTCCGAGATGTGCGACCAGAGAGATCAAAAACAACACCAGAAAGACAACGAACAGCACCCTTCGAGATACCCGCAGCCGCAACAGCTACGCCAGTAAAGCCGAGTACCCCCGCGATGAGCGCCACTACCAGGAACATCAATGCTCAATAAAGCAGTCTGAACCTGGGCACGACTAGTCAGCTTGACTCGTATGGACTACCTGACGCCTCCCATCGCGCCGGCGGCTTCGCTCAACCGACTCTATCGCAAGTGCTCAGGCCATCAAGGTTTAGTGCCTATACCTAACCGCGTCTTGGCCTGAGCACATGCGATAGAGTCCTAGTAGGTTCTCGACAGTTGTGGCCATCCCCGCCGTCAAGCGCATAATCTTTACCGATGCTCGGCGCACGAAGGTCGTGTCTGCTGTTGTGACGATCTTCGTCGGCCCGCGTGAGCAGACTGCCAGAACTTACGGACTACCGCCAATTGACAGAGCCGAGCGCCAGCAGGACTCCGACCGTGATGACCACGATCAGCGCGAGTAGCACGATTAGAGCGATCATCGGCACGCCAGACCCTCCATTGGAATGAAAATGACTGGGAAAGAAAAATGCCCCGGCAACTTCCGGTAAAGTACAGAACGCCGGAAGTGACCAAGACAGTCGCAATCACCGCGAAGCACACCAACAAGCTGGAAATCACATTGCAACCAAGTTCAGATGAACCGCGTCAGTGCACGATCTAGCGATCCACGTGTTCTGCTATGTATTGGAGAATCGACTGCAGACTCTGCGCACCTATGTAGGTGAACCGGATTCCGTGGCGCTTCTCGTCTGCCCAGGCCACAACACCGACCACGTCAACGGCTACACCAGAAACGGGCAACCGAAAAGACAATTGGACGGCTTCTTCCGGCTTCACGTCACTCACCTCCACCTGCATTCCCCCTTGGCTGAGGTTCCAACTTACCCCACGCATCGTTCTTGCATCCGCGACGCAAGTCACCTGTGCCCGTATCGGAACGCGCGCGTATCTGCGTCGATTCACCCGCCCCGTCCACTTCCTGATCTAGTCGTGGGGCCCTCAGAAAAATGAAGCCGAGCGACTCCTCATCGGGCGGCATTCAAGGCTATATACGCCAAGCCCGTGATCGAAACGGCAATCAACAAGTATGGCCACAGTTCGAGAGCGCGTCTCCAACCCGATACAGATGAAGGTTTTTGCTTCATGGGTCTCCGCGTGACAATGACTGACGCAAAGGCCCGCACCAACCTCCCCCAAGGCAAATGCGGGCCCCTGAACTTGTTCTTCCTGACAGTAAAAATGGTTGCGTAGACGAACAACCCGTGAGAGATGGAAGGTCTGCGCCACCCGAAAGGATGGAGTTATTGATAGGGCCATGCGCAGCTTCTCGCCACTAGGGAAATCCCTAGGAGAGAGTCCTCACAGCCTGCTAGTCAAGGTCTTCGGAGGGGCACGGAGTGGCGGGAACCACGTGAGTCCTCGCCGAACTGGTTACGAGCGACAAGCACTGTAAGTTCTGACAGTTGTCTGATTCGCTGACACGCCTCTAGACTACCCCAACTTACCTTTCGCCCTAAGGCCCTCGTCAACGGGCGGGGGCAGTCGTGGGTAAGGACGAGAACAAGCTCAACAAGCGAATGAGAACAGCCACAAGAGGTGGCACGAGGACAGCATGAAAAACGCAAGAACAGTACTTACACTCGCAGCATTCGTTGCCGCAGCAACCATGATCGCAAGCGCACAAACGTCGGTATTTGTTCCGGGGAATACCGGCGGCGGTTTTGGCAATCCAATCGACATTGTCGTGCCTTTGGTGCCAGCCATCACAGTGAGCGGACCGAGTCGAATCACGGTCACGTATGTCAGTGGTACAGTCTCCGTTGGTGCCGGGTTCGCGGATAATGGCCCGAACGGCATCAAGTGGAATTTTAACGGGGCTCAGTCCCCGCTCCAAGAAGCCAGGGGGGCGTCGGGCGGAACAGCGAACAACCTCGGTGCGCTAATCGGTGTTTTTGTGCCCGCAAGCAAGAGGGTAGCTGGAAGTTCCAGCCAGTCGATGGCACCAAGGTTCTGGCAAGAAATGGGATCCTACCCAGCACGCTCGTGTTTGTCGGTACAGGCAAGACGTTTTGGGTGTTCGAGGCAGGAACTCTATACCTCGGCATCAACGATTACGAGGTGAACGACAATGGCGGAGGCTTCAATGTGACCGTGGATGTCAACTGAAAGGGATTGGCGAAAAGAGCGGACGCTGAAATAAACGCTATTTGTTTGCACCCAGATTGGCGCCCAATTGGTAAACATCCCAATACCTCACATGCAGATTTACTTGTTCTGGCCAGAGGTGTCTCGGGAATTATTGACGCGAAATTCGAGAGGGAAAGCGCTCAGTCTCGTAATGTGTCTTGAGAGTCAGCCACTTTCTCTCTGAAAGTTGCGAGGCTCGTAGCGCAATTCGTCCACGATATAGCCAGTGACAGAAACGGACGGTGTGGCTGCCTTTGAGTTCTGCTGGTCGGTAGAAGCGGTTGGCGTCAAGTACGCGACGCACAATCCGACCAGGATCGCGAGCAGGAGGCTTGCGACGATCCACTGCAAGGTATTGAGTGACCGTCGGTGCATTGGCGACCACGTTTTTAACCGTCTGTTGAATCGGTCGCGCTTGAGTCGCTTTGGAGTTGGCGGGTTGAAGGTACCTCCGTACGTACACTGCGCAGATTAAAAACCCTAGCGCCGAGCGATGTCAAAGTTATCGTCGGCAATTCAGCTTGCGAGTAAAATGTGTGTAGACATGTTTGTGGCGCCCCTCTGTGACGCTGAACTTCGTGTTGAGGGGCGTTTGGACTGTTTACGGCAGTCCTCCGCCCCGTTAATTTTTGTTACGCCGCTCGGCGCATCTGCGCAGTCTTCGGTGATGTCCTGACAGATGCGCTCGGCGTCGCCTTCTCGATTCGCTTCACATATCCAAGATTGACCCACCGGTTCACTCGCCCGCTGCTTGTCAGTCATCGATCAGCATCGACTCCCTTTTAGCAATCGGCTGACAATCTTCACAGTGTTCGGGTTTTTCGCCCATGACTTCGGGCTCGGCTAATTCTGTTTTCCCCTTCGGTGTGAATTCGTAGCGCATTGTGTTGTTTTCCTCGTTTGCGTTGGTACGCTCTATCTGCTCGATTCACTGAGCACAGCAATGGAAAGCTGGGTAATGCTTAAAGTCAATCAAGTGTTGATGTGGTTAACTTTTAGTCATAGTTCGTTTCGAGCGTATATAAAAAAGAAGATGCGGGATTTCTGTGACGTTTAGGTTGACGCTTAGAACGTCTGGAAGAGCAGGTGGGAGTCGTTAACGTGCTTATTCTTCAGCAGATAGATGCTTATCTGACTTGAATGCCCAGTAAAGCATATGGACCTCCGATTGGACTCGTGCGATTTGGAATCGTTCCAGCCGAGATCATAAGGAAGCCCCTTCTTGCGAGCTATCCCAGTCTACCTGTACCCGGTGAGCCATGTTCCTGTATCTGCGTCTGGCTAGGAGGAGCAGGTGCCGGTCCGTCCCAGAGGACCGGCACCCGCTGGGGGGCGTGTCGAGTAGAGATTGCAGCGTAGTTTGCCTCTTCGAAACTCGCAATACTGGGGAACCTGTATATCCGGCCCACGAAACACCTCACTTTACGCCTTAACCGCAATTGCGATTTCTGTCCTCAGGAAAGTTCTTCCGCCCTTTACTGCCTCTGCTGGATAGAACCAATCGGCAGCAGGGAATAACTTTGTCTTCGCAGAACATTTATCCGGTGCTCATTTGGAGCACAGAAGAAGAGGACTAAGCCAAATATGAGAAGAGTTTCTTCAATATTGCCCAAATGCCTCCTGGTGCTGAGCATTTTCTCCATGTTGATCGGCGTGAGCTGGTCCGCTGACAAAAACAAAGACGATTCCGATATCGCTAAACGGATTGATGCGTCTGCCAAGGTTCTAAATGAAATCATGGCAACGCCAGACAAGGCAATTCCTGACAAGGTCATGCGCGATGCAAAGTGCATCGCCGTCATTCCTTCGATGGTAAAGATCGCAGTTGGCTTCGGCGGGAATCATGGCAAGGGTGTTGCTACCTGCCGGACGGAGTCGGGATGGAGTGCTCCAGCACCCATCACGATCACTGGCGGAAGTTGGGGTCTACAACTCGGAGGGCAAGCAGTCGACCTCGTGATGATTGTGACCAACGACCAAGGCATGCAGCACTTGCTTTCCAGCAAGTTCAAGCTCGGTGCTGACGCGTCGGCCGCCGCTGGACCGGTGGGCCGTGATGCAGCCGCGGACACGGACGTCAAGATGCGGGCCGAGGTGCTCACTTACTCTCGCGCGCGTGGTCTTTTCGCCGGAATCGATCTGAGCGGCGCGGCGCTGACTCAAGACAAGGATGAGACTCGGCTGCTGTACGGGAACTTTGTGCCCTTTGCGGACATCTTGAGCGGAAAAGTTCAGGCGACTGCGGTTAGCGAGCCGTTCCTTGCGGCCGTTAGGAAATACTCCATTCAGGGCAAGGAATCGGGCAGGAATAACGCGGCCGGTGCAACCGCACCTGCTACGAACTAACCCGTTTTGAGGCGTCCAACGAAACGCCGGCTCGGTGTCAACTGGGCCGGCACTGGTTGGCAAGACTGAAAAAAACAAACGAAGACTGAGAGGTCTCATGTACACGATTCTTCTAGTAGTGCTGATCCTAATGTTGTTGGGCGCGTTGCCGGCGTGGCCTTACAGCCGGTCCTGGGGATACTACCCGAGTGGCGGACTAGGCCTGGTCGTGGTGGTTGTCCTTGTCCTTCTACTTGCCGGTCGTTTGTAACGGCAAGTCTGTTTTCATGTTTTGCTGGTCACCGAACGATGTGGTCGGCCCAAATGGTGGGAACTGGTTTTTATCCCGCCATTTGCTTTTTCGGAGTCGTTTGAGGTTCTTGAGGAGTGGTCATGTCGAGTCGCCACAATTCTGCCTTCCAGGGTGAGTCCGCATTTGGGCTAGTACAGCCGCCTTTGACGAGAAGCCGGTATCAGGCTGCGCAGCGCGCGGCACGTCCGCAGGTAAAACAGAGCAGCCGGATTTCTCACGCGCCCGATGAGATATGGGGCCACTATAACAATTATCGCGGCAACGGCATCGTCATGTCCGCGATCATCCACGTTCTTTTGCTGGGTGTGCTTTTAAGCGGAGCGTTGATCGGTCATCAGGTCGTGCAGACGGTTGAGGCGCGGCGCAATGTGATATTGATTGCGCCTTCGCCGGAGTCGTATGCCTTGCCGACTGCTAAGAACGTGATCAGCGGCGGTGGTGGCGGCGGCGATCGTGATCGTCTACCCGCACCCAAAGGCCAGCTGCCAAAAACCGCGATGCAACAGATCACGCCGCCGGCGATTATTATCCGCAATGAAAAGCCCAAGCTGGCGGTGCAGCCCACCGTTGTTATTCCACCGCAAGTTCATGTAGCAGAAAACCGCATGCCGAATCTTGGAGTGTCTTCATCCGCAGCCATGCCGGCTGCTCCTCCATCGAACGGAACTGGTTCCGGCGGCGGCATCGGTTCGGGATCAGGTGGGGGTGTCGGTGTAGGCCACGGACCCGGTGTCGGTGCTGGGAGCGGCGGTGGTATCGGCGGCGGCGTTTACAAGGTTGGCGGGGGCATTTCTGCGCCACAAGCGATCTCTTCGCCGGATCCCGACTACACGGAAGAGGCCCGCAAGGCTAAAAAGCAGGGAACGTGTGTGCTGTGGTTGATCGTCGATGCGGCGGGACGTCCGCGCGACATCAAAGTGGTTCGTGGCTTAGGCCTCGGCCTCGACGCTCAGGCTCTCGCAGCTGTGCAGAAATGGCGCTTCCAACCTGCCCTCAAAGACGGAAAACCTGTGGATGTCGAGATCAGTGTGGAAGTCGAATTCCATCTGTACTGATGCGAAGATTGTCAATCGATCCTTTTCCCTATTTCTGAAATTACTTTCCACCGGTCGGCTCGTACGGCGGCCCGTGTCAGTCCCGAACGCCCGAGCCTTAGGAACCACATTCGGGTCTTACAGCGTCTCCTGCAAGGCTTTACAGATGTGACCCGATACTAGAATTTCGATCCTTTTTCTACTCTCAATTCATGCTCGCGAAGTCATGGGCGAGCGAACTGCGCAAAGTAAGGAGATCAAACGTGGCAACTTGTGCGATTTCTGCGACAGAAGCGAACGTCATCCCCGCGACCAACACAAAGGGTCGCGATGACTCCCAGATCAACTTGGTAAAGCGCGCTCAGTTGGGTGACGAGCAAGCCTTTGCAACTCTGTTCCAACAACACAAGAATCGCGTCTATTCCGTGTGCCTGCTCATGACGAAGGACGTCGCGGAAGCTGAGGATCTGACTCAAGAAGCTTTCCTGCAAGTGTTCCGAACGGTCAGCTCGTTTCGCGGAGACGCCGCCTTTTCCACCTGGCTCTATCGCGTCGCCGTCAATACTGTCCTGATGAAGCTCCGCCGGCGAAAGTCCCCGCCAACGGTTTCATTGGACGAACCGGTAAATCCGGAGTCTCCTTCCTTGCATCGTGACTTCGGCAAGAGCGATCCGGAACTCACCGGCGTGGTCGATCGCATTGCGCTACGCCGCGCTCTGCAAGAGCTCCCTGAAGGCTGCAGGACGATTTTTGCTTTACACGAGGTTGAGGGATATCAGCACCACGAGATCGCGCAATTGCTCGACTGCTCCATCGGAAATTCCAAATCGCAACTGCACAAAGCAAAGCTGAAAATGCGAGCTCTGCTGTTTCCAAAAACGAAAATACGACGACGTATGGCAAAGGCTCAGTCCTCGGATCAGGGGACGGGACTGCTGAGCTTGGTTAAGCTGCCGGTTAAGTAGACGTTACCCTTAAGTCGACCATGGGAAGCTAGGGCCCAGGAGAAGGCGGATTCGGAGTGCTAAGCGCGATTGTCATTGTTGGACCAGAGAGTCGAGCCAGCAGCAAGCGGGGAGAAATCACGGCCAATAACTTGTCCGTGGCTCATCTCGGCCAGCAGGGAACTCCGCTGGTCTGCGTTGAAGTGTTGGGCCGGTCGGTAATAGAACGGCTGATCGATGAACTGCGGCGCGGCGGTGTGGAGAAAATTTCGGTGTATCAGGGGATTTCTGAGTCGTCATCATGCGCCGACATTCATTCCACTTCCCCCATCGAGTTTTGTTCCGCCGAAACAGCATGGGTTGGTGCGACTCAAAGGCTAGCAAGTTGTAAGGATGCCGATGCCGAGGCAATCGTCGTTACCCGCGTGGCCGGATACATGGATCTGGATTTTAAGGATGCCCTTCGTTTCCATCGTGAACAGGGACAAGTGGTGACCCGTGCCTTTGATGACGAGGAACCGCTGGATCTATGGATCGTTGATCCGGCCGGGATCGACGAGGGCACCGATATTCTGTCCGCCCGAAGCAAGGTCAAACCGGCCCGCTATTTTGCACACGGCTATGTCAATCGTCTACAGGATCCGGGGGACTTGCGCCGACTCGTTGTGGATGGCCTTACGGCCCGTTGTGGTTTGCGCCCAAAAGGTCTGGAGACCCGTCCTGGCGTGTGGATGGGCGAAGAGACCCAGGTGCATCGGGACGCCCGTATCGTGGCTCCGGCATTCATCGGACGTGGAGCCAGGATTGCCGAGCAATGCCTCATCACCAGGTGCAGCAGTATCGAGAGCAACTGCTATGTCGATTATGGAACCGTGGTGGAGGACAGTTCGGTTTTATCGAATAGTTATGTCGGCATTGGGCTCGACGTCGCCCACTCGATCGTGGATGGCAACAACCTGCTGAATCTTGAACGTGACGTGATGCTGGAAATCTCTGATCCCTGCGTCATGCGACAGAACCGAGTGCCGCGGCAGGGCGGGAATGCTCAGTCGCCAGTCTCGTCGGGAGTTGGAAACGTGGAGTGGATGCGAGTCGAGTGAGTTTGGCGGCTGTTGCAAGCAGGCGTCTAGTCGAAAGCTGGAGAATTGGTTAGTTAAGAAGATCTTATAAGACTTCAAAAGGGGTGAAAAATGTTGACCAGTGGGCCCGTAGTCATCATGCAAGCGCCAGAACAGCTGAACTTGGATGCCGTCCGCATATTTCTGCAGGAAGTAGAGCCCCTGCTTGAGTGCCATCGTCCGCGAATTGTGCTGGATTGTTCCCAAGTCCGCTATATCGATAATTCTGGCGTGGAGATGATGCTGCATTGCCTGGAAGAGGCGATGAAGCGTGATGGTGATTTGAAACTGGCCGCGTTGTCCCCCGAATCAGAAGTGATTCTCGAACTGATGAGAGTCGCACGCGTGTTTGAGGCGTTCGCGACCTCCGATGAAGCGGTGCGCAGTTTCAACGGGATTCCAGCCGAAGCCGTTCCACAGGATGTGCCATGGTATGCCAGCGTGTTCGGCGAAATGGGCACACTCAAGCAAGCCAGCTAGTTTTGTCGCTGGTTGACGGAGATGACGATGCGATCTTTGAGCACGAGCTTCGCCTACATCGCGTTCTGTTTACTCGCACTGGGCCTACCCAAAGACATACGCGCACAGGACGAACAACCGCTAGATATGCGGTCGGCCAAGGTGAAGCAGACTGCCTTCGCAACTGGGTCCTCCGTTGTGGATACTGCGGCTTCGGAACTTCCCGACAGTCCGGGGACTTTATGGGCGAAGGCGCAGGAACCGTCAAACCAGCAGACCCCTCCGCCGCAGCCGGAAAACCCGCCTTCCAATCAGGCGGGGTCTCCTCAGGCGGGGTCTTTTCAGGCGGGCTTTTCGCAAACGCCGGCCGCCCAGGATCAGGGTCAAAAGTCACAGCGGCCAGTCGGGACGGCCGCGGCCGAAGCCCCGACCGTAAGCGGCGTAACTGCCGCACAGCCTGCGGGAGTGGCGATCGCTCCCGCCAAGCAACGTCACGTCCGGACCTTGGTCTTGAAAGTAGGCGCGATCGTGGGAGCGGGGGTCGCGTTAGGTGCTGCAATTGGGTTGATGGAGGCCACGCCAAGCAAACCTCCCGGTGCACATTAGTTCGTCTTGTCCAGAGATAAATCGGCAATTGCCAATTCGTCATGCGATCAGACAATGCAAAGGTGATCAGCTTCTCGGGGATCGACGGAGCGGGTAAGAGCACTCAAATCGAGGCGTTGCAAGCGCACTTGCGGGCCCTGGGATTCCGCTCAACCCTCTATACATTCTGGGACAACGTCGTTGTGTTTCCGCACTTCAGGGAACGCATGAGTCTCGCGGCTTTCAAGGGGGACAAGGGCATCGGCAGCCCCAACAAGCCCATCAGTCGCCGCGATAAAAATGTTACGTCCTGGTACATCACGGCTGCTCGTTTGTTCCTTTACTTACTCGACGCATATAGTCTCCGCGTCGTCGTCTCTGGGAGCGCTTGTGCCGGTGCTGATTTCATCATCTTCGACAGGTACATCTATGATGAACTCGCCAACCTTCCGATCACCCGTTCGGCGGTGCGGCTCTATGTAAGTCTGCTTTTGCGTCTGGTCCCCAAGCCCGATGTGGCCTACGTTGTGGATGCGGATCCGGAAGCTGCGCACCGGCGCAAGCCCGAGTATCCTCTGGAGTTTGTCCGCAAGAATCGAGACTCGTACATCACGCTGAGCCGCGTTGTTCGGGGCATGACGGTTCTCGCGCCACTTCCCGTCGAACAGACCGTCGCAAAGATCAGAGAATCGATTGCAAAGAAGTGTTTGCAAACAGATCCTGAGCCCGTTCATTTTCCTCTGCCATGTCCCGGTCATCCCCGTGAAGCAAAAACTTCGAACATTTGAATCTGATTCTTTCTTGTCTTGCACTGCCAACATCTTCTCCTGAAAGGACATCGAATCCCAAGGGCCTAGAAAGCGGGAGACGAATGAAAATCTGTCTGGTCACGACGTTCCCCCCCAGCACCGGGGGACTGAGTGAATATGGGTTTCACATCGCGGAAGAGTTGCAGCGTAATCGATTTCTCAGCCTTACGGTTCTGGCCGACGAACTCCCTCCCGACCATGTTGAGCCCTCGGGATTTACTGTCGTGCGCTGCTGGTCGTTCGACGACCCGGGCAGTTCGCTGCGCTTGCTGAAAGCTTTGCATCGTCTCAAGCCGGACGTCGTGTGGTTTAATCTGCTATTCAGCACCTTTGGCAGAAACCCATTTGTCGCGTTTTCAGGACTTATGACACCGCTGCTGGCACGTCTGAGCGGTCGCTACACCCACGTGACGCTGCATCACTTGATGGACACGGTGGAACTGAAGGACGCGGGAGTGCGTCACGAGGCGATCTACCGGTTCGCGGGCACGCTCGCGACGCGAATGCTGCTGCTTGCGAACTCAGTCTCCGTGCTCATGCCCGGCTATCGCAAGATCCTCAACGACAAGTACGGACGAGACAACGTCCATTTACGAGCCCATGGCATCCTGGCGCGACGGCCCGAATTCCCAGATTTCTTACGGCGCGGTGCACCGATCCACCGCATTTTGGCGTTTGGCAAATGGGGAACGTACAAACGGCTCGAGTTGATGATCGAGGCTTTCAACGTGATCGCGGCGAAACTACCCGATGCCAAACTCGTGATCGCCGGCGGAGACCACCCGCAGGCGGCGGGTTATACGGAGTCGATCAGTCGGCTGTGTGCGGGAAATGATCGCATTGAGTTTCGCGGCTATGTGCCGGAAGATGCGCTGCCCGATCTGTTTCAGAGCGCCACTGTTGCGGTCATGCCGTACTCTTCGTCCACGGGATGCAGCGGCGTTGCACATCTGGCCTGCGCCTATGGCGTGCCCATTGTTTGCGCTGACCTGGTGGACTTTCGGCAAATGGCACAAGGGGAGGAATTGGCGATCGAATTCTATCCGCCGGGTGACGTGCAAGGGCTCGCGGATTGTGTGATTCAGTTGCTGCAGGATTCCAGGAAACAGCAAGCAATGGCGACGCAGAACTTTTCTGCGGGGCTGCGCATGACTATGCCCAATGTCGTGCAGAAGTATCTTCGACACTTTGAGCTACAGCAACGGGTCCAAACGCTGCGATACGTGGGCCACATACGGCGATTGCCACGATGGATTCCCTCAAAGACTCTATTGCTACGCCTGATGACGCGGAATTCGTTGGGCTGGGCCCGACGCTCCGCGGTCCTGCATGCCTCATGGACGGACCGGGATGACCTCCGGCTACTTCACAATGACGGTAACGGTCGTGGAAACCTGAACGGAACTGGAACTCCCGTTGACGGTGACGATGTAGCTGGACGTGTTGGAAGTATTGGCGGCACTGCTCGCGGCGGTTCCACCGCAGGAAGTTCCTCCGACGATCATCATCGCCACGGCGCAAGTTCCCAGAATGGCCACGATGCGCTTGCGCTGAATTCTTCCCACAAGTGTGAATCCGAACAGACCGAAGCTGAGCAGCCAGGTGGCGAACAAGGGATGGCTCCTCTCGGGGCGGTTCTTGGAAACAAAGGTCGCGACGGCGACAGTGAGGTCGGAATTGACGGCTCCGCTCCCGGGGGTAATGGAAGCGGGCGAGAACGAACAGGTCAGCCCCTGGGGCAAGCCGGAGCAGGACAAGGCGATCGCATCGTTGAAGGCGCCTGATTGAGCAATCGCGGTTACAGTAACATTCGCCGATTTTCCCGGGAGAATTGTCATGGACGACGGATTCGTGCCAAACGATACAGTTCCGCTTCTCCCACAGTTCGGCGTGAACGTCACCGCTGCCGACATCTGGTTGGTGATGCTCGGTTTTCCCACCGCTTGTAGAAACAATTTATAAGTACCGTTAGGAATCGAATAGCTGCAGAGGTTCACGGAATTTGTGTCCGCATTGATCTCTCCCAGGGACATCAAATTCTGCCCGTCGGTGCTGATGTATGCGACGTAGTGGTCGACCGTCGTTCCATCGCCCTTAATCGTCCATCGAAATGAACTTCCACTCACCGATGCCGTAACCGTGAGGCAATTGCCAATCCCGGATTCGATTTCGGTACCTTCCTCGTAGTCGTTCCACGTCACCAACTGCAGCGCGGATAGTTGCTTTCCTGAGTTGTAAAGGCCGTCGATTTCCGAAAACGTCTGCAGCCATGTTTGCCCGCATTGCTGGCCCATGACTCGGCCTGAGCCCCACGCCGCCAGAGAATCATTGAAACCTTTGTAGGCAGCCCCCACGGTCTGCTCGGTCGTGAGTGGCATCCCAGTATCGTAGAAACTCGCCAGATAGTTCATCCCGTAATCACTGGTGGTGGGCATCACCCAGGAATAGCTGCCATCGCTCAAAACGTGAATGAACCCGTCGTTGTTCTGAAAGAAAAAAACGGGTTGTGTAGAAAGCGCGGCGGCCACTGCCGTCCAATCAACCGTGTACGAAAGGTCGATGTTGAAATTTGTAACCACTGGCCGTCCTTGCTGAGTCATATATGCGGGAGACGGAAAATACGTTTGCTCGACATATTGCAACTGGCTGATCAGTGCCTGCTGTGGTGAGCAGCCTGAGCAGGAATCCCACTCGATCGCGCCCTGATCGATCATGATCGCGAAGGTGAAGCCGGGGTGCTTTTCCGCTTCCGCCATCACGAGCTTTGTGGCTTGGTCGATGCTGTTGTTTGGGCCGTACCAATCGATAATGACGCCGTCGATTCCCCGGCTGATCATGTCCGTGATCTGATTGTGGATTTGCGTTGCGTCCGTAGAGTTGTAGCCGACGCTCATATGGTTCGCCCCGCCAAACCATAGGAGTAGGTGTGCGTAAATCTGGGTGGTCGCGCCCGTGTACAACAACGAATGGACGTCGACCTTGCTCACGTTGCCGGCGCCCCAATTGCCATTGCTCTGGCTGACAAAACTAGTGGCGGCGCTGGTGTTGTTGGTTGTTTGCGCAGCCAGAGTGGTGGTCGGCACAACATAGTTGGCGGCCACACATATATCTGTCGCGGACAGCAGCAGAACTGCGGCACAGAACCCTTTAAGACACATCTTTCCTCAGGAGCGGAGGGACCGAGGTCTGGCGTGATGCTTTCGGTTGGTTCGCGAGGGAGGCACGCGGCGCCTGTAGATTCCTCGGAACTAACTTTCTTTCTGGGACAAGCCTTCTTGGGCCTTGCTGGAACAACTTTCTGGGGCGAAGTTTCTGGGATCGACAGCAGCTTAATGGCAGAGCAATTCATTTGAGAAGGTGCCGTTAGTCTGTGACCCTGTGGGCGAGGACAGGGCGTGCCATTGTCGCTGGATGGACACCAACCTAATGCCGGACTCCCGTGAGTGCTGCGATGCCAATCGCTTTTGCTTCAGTAGGTTGGCTCGAGTGAAACGGGGTAGGTAAGCGGATCGAAGCCAACATTCCACGTCCAAAGCTCATCCAAGCTGCGTTCTGGAGTTTGCTGACATTTTTGAAAAACAGGTGAGGCGAATGACTGCGATGAACAAGGTCGGCCCTTATTTAACAGTGGGCACCATTTTCTTGTTGCTGACTCTGTGCGGTTGTCAGGGATTGTCAAACGCAACGACCGCATCAAATTCCGGCATCAACTCCATCAATCACATCGTCGTCATGGTGCAGGAGAATCGGTCGCTCGATACTTATTTCGGACAACTCCCCGCCTATTGGGCGGCGAACGGTTTTCCCGCGCAGCAGTTTGACGGCATGCCGACGACTGCCTCCAACCCCGGCTACAACGGTGCCCCTGCCGTTCCCGCATACCATCTGGCGACCGTGTGCATCGAGCTTCTTTCGCCTTCGTGGAATGAGAGCCATCTCGATTGGAACCTGCAGAACCCAAGCTCTACAACCCCCACGCTCGATGGTTTTGTTTACAACGCCGCTAACTTCGCGATCGATGAGAATGCAGCCGGCGCCAGCCCTCAATACACCGATACGGCAGGGATCCGTGCCATGGGCTATTACGACGGAACCGATTTGAATTATTACTACTTTATGGCCTCGAATTTCGCCACGTCGGATCGCTGGTTCGCGCCCGCGCTCGATCGCACGCAGATCAATCGCATGTACCTCTACGCCGCGACGTCACAGGGTTACGCCTTCCCCCCAGGAACCAATGCTGCCGACAATGCGGCCTTGACGGCGCCCACGATCTTCGACGCCCTGCAACAAGCCGGCGTGAGTTGGAAGGTCTACTACACCGATGACATCTGCTCCACCGCCCCTCCAGATGCCCGTGGACCGAAAGGCGGCATCACTCATGCCGCTTCTTCATCGTCGAATAGCGGGGCCTGCACATATCTGACTCAGTTTGCAAAGTACTCGCCTCCGAATCCGTTGCCGAGCAATGTTGTGCCCGTCTCGCAATATCTTTCGGATGTTCAGGCCGGCACGCTTCCTTCGGTCGCGTTCATCGAGACTGGATATTTGTCCGGTCAGGATGAGCACCCCAGTGCCGGTACGAATGCACAGGTAGGCGCGGCTTACGTTCAAAGCCTGATTGATCCCCTGATGACCAGCCCCTCATGGAAGGATTCGGTTTTCATTCTGACCTACGACGAGCCGGGAGGCTTGTACGATCACGTTCCACCGCAGCCTGCCGTCAATCCGGATGGTATTGCGCCGATCGACTTGGCGTCGACCGACATCTGCGGGAGCGCAAACGACCCGAATGGTTTCAATTGCGACTTTAATTACACCGGGCTATCGCTTGCCGTTGCTTGTGGTATCACCATTCAGCAAAAAGAATTACGTCTCACACACCGTCGCCGACTATACAGCGATGCTGAAATTCATCGAGACGCGATTCAACCTACAGCCTCTGACGAAGCGGGATGCCGCACAGATCGACATGACTGAGTTCTTCGACTTCCAGAATGTCCCGTGGGCTACGCCCCCCACGCCGCCGGCGCAGTCACAGAGCGGGACATGCAACGCTTCGGTTCTGCAATAACCCGGCATTGCGAAAAGACTTCAGCGCCAGAGGACAGCAGAACGCCCCGCTGTGAGGGTGGCCGCTGTCAGACGGGCGTCTCCAGAGTCCGGCGCACTCGATACCTGGTTTCAGGATTGGGAATAAGGCCGTTGTGTTACTTGCTTTGGGAATCAATCGTCAGGCTGCGGGCCACATAACGTGATCCCTCAAAATTCGTGATCACTGTGACGACGGCACCGGCGTGAAGATTCTCGTCGGGTGTGACCGATGGGTCGAGGTAGACTTCGTACGTTTGTCGGTCGGTCGAAGAATTGATGACGAGTAAACCGGTGCGCAGGTCGACATGGACGACCTGTCCAGCGAAGGTATAACGGGTTCCGGGAAGAGCGAGTATCGAGATCTCGCGGGCGACTTCATGACCGTTGCCCTCCGCACCGAACTGCACGGCGACCAAACAACCCTCGGACAGTATGTTGGCGGGAACCTTCTGGCCGGCTTGCAAAAACTGAGTAGAGGACGCGACTCGTACACGGACAGGCACCGGGGAAATCGCATCTCTCACCATCATCTCGCCGCGGTCGGACCTGTATTTCAGCACCACTCCCTGGCTTTCACCCACGGCCTGCGAGTTCTTGAGGCGAATGCTGCGGGCGAAAACCGCGTCACCGTCGAGGATGGTGTCCAAATAAACGCGTTCACCCTCGCGCAGATCCGCGATCGTGGCCTCCGCTCCTCCGCGATACACGTGAGTGCGCGGATCAAACAAAATATTCACCCGACCCCCACCGAAAACCCGCACTGTGACTTGGTCGCGCACACGATCCAGTCGTTCCACAGTGCCGCCAATTAACGTCGCCTTTGCTCGTGGCACAGGGGGAAGGTCAGGCAGCAGGCTGGCCGGGTCGGCGACGATGTTTGAATCGGTCTCCTTCGATGCTTCCGATGCGACTCGGGCGCACAGTCTCGATATTGGGGTCTGTGGGTGAAACCACAGACGACGTGGCCGCAGATGCCGATGAATTCGGCTCCGAGGGCGCCTGAGCGTAGGCGAGACTACCAAGAAGCAAACTGCCGAAGGCGAATGTCGCAATGTGTTTCATGCCGATTCTAGAAACGCAACTTTCCCGCGCCGAATTGGATGCTGTTTGCCCATTCAAGGTAGTCTCAATTCGATCAACGGGAGTCAAAGTCGCCCCGATTTCCAGCAAACAAAACCTCCCGGAGGGCATCAAACTTTAGCCTTTGTTTGAAGTATTTTGCAGGTTAAGGAACCGGATGCCAATGCCAATCAAGCGGTGGCTCATAGTCGTAGGCGTTGTCGGAATGCTGGCGGTGGCAGCGGGATCCCGTTCCGCGCAGGCTGGGGACCTTAGGATCACGATCCCCAGGCGGAGCACGCTCACGCCGGTACAGCGCTTGAACCGCCAGGGGGTCGAAGCAATCCGCAAGCACAACTATGCGAAGGCGGAGCAGTTCTTCTACAAGGCATACCTTTTTGATCCGGATGACGCCTTCACGCTCAACAATCTCGGCTACATTTCTGAGTTGCAAGGGCAAATCGACCGGGCGCAGCGTTTCTATTCGTTGGCGGCGGAACAGTCGAGCGAAGCGGTCATTGACCGCGCCAGCGCCCGGCGAGTGGAAGGGCGCCCCTTGAAAGATGCGCTCGCCCTCACCGACCAGCCGCTTCAGATCAATCATGCCAACGTAGAAGCGGTACGTCTCCTCTCGCAAGGGCGTGCGCCCGAGGCCGATTTGCTTTTGCAGGAGACGCTGAAAACCGATTCACGCAATGTCTTTACCCTGAATAACCTGGGCGTCGCCAAGGAAATGGAAGGCGAAGCTCAGCAGGCGCTCAAGTATTACGATGAAGCCGCTAGCATTCATTCCGATGCGACCGCAGTGGTGACTGCCGACCGAGTCTGGCGCGGACGCACGGTGAGCGAGATGGCGGAGCAGAACGCAAAAGTGCTTCGCGATCATCTAGGGCGTGCCAGAGATGTTGGCGAACAAGTCTCAGAACTCAACCTGCGCGGAGTTTCAGCGGTTAACCGCAACGATTTGCGCGCCGCTAACGAAGACTTCCGCAATGCTTACAAGCTCGACCCCAACAACGCGTTTACGTTGAACAATATCGGGTACGTTTCGGAACTCGAAGGGGACCGCGAGACAGCGCAGTTCTTCTACGAGCGCGCTCGAGAGGCGGGCGGAGCGAACGTAACCGTGGGCGTTGCCACCCGTCGCACGGAAGAGGGGCGGAAACTATTTGACGTTGCTGCCGACAACAACCAAGAGGTCGAAGCCAAGGTTACTCAAGATCGCAATGCGCTGCGCCGGCAACATGAGCCAGTGGTTCTGCGCCGCCGCGATAATAGTACTGTGGATGAGTCAGTTCAGCCATCGGCCCCTACGAACATTAACCAGCCACCCCAATAATACTGCATTACGAATTACGTCCTTTCCTGGAAACGCCCGATGTCCGTCTCGGGATCGTAGAAGATATGGCGCAGAAGGTTGGTTAAGTACCGAGACAGCGTATTCACATTCGTCCGGTACCAGCAGCAGCGCGTCATGGCGGGAGAGAGTCCGCAGATAAACTGAAAGCTGTCCAGGTCGGCCGGAGGTTGCACCAGCATGGCGGCCGCCATGCGGTGATTGCCGTCAAGAATCGTCAACGGGCTGCGATCGTCAAGCCCGATTAGCAATACGGTAGGATTTACGAGGCTATCCTGTACGGAATTCGTGATCCGATCGAGCTTGCGGAAGAACTCATCGTCGGGGGACTTCCTCCCACTGGATGCGCAGGCACTCGATCATGTCCGTCATGTAAAAGCTCCCCTCAGCCACGCGTCGCCATTGCGCCCGCGGAAAAAAGCGAATGCGGTTCAGATCGCCGCGACGAAGTTCGACCTGAAACCATCGCGTGTCTTCGGGAAGCTCTCTCCACATCGCGCCACGTCGCAAGAACAACAAGGCCCGCCGCAAGGCATTTTCACGATGGCTCCTCAAGTCGGGACTGCGAACCAGGTGTCCAAACTCCCGGCGGTACTCGGCAAACTCCGGGTGATGAAACTCACTTCGCAGGAATTCCGCGATAACTTCCTGCTCATTCAAAGATCGAACAATCGATAACCTGGAGTACGTCCGGACTTCTTCGGGTGGAGCGATTTCACGCTGCAGCAGGGGCAGTGCAACCGTCACCAGCAAGATCACCATCAGCACGAGTTGCACGAAGATTACCTGCTGCAAGGTTTGATGAAAAACGCAAATACCCAGAACCAATGCGCCGCTGAAGGCCAACTGCGCCCAACTCGTGTTGGCGATCTTGCGCGACATTTCGTAGGTGATCATCACTGAACTGAGTGAATAGATTCCGGTGGTGACGGCATAAAGGATAAGCAGCGCGGCGAGCCCTCCGTAGTTTCCCAACTCGAAGTGGGCACCGAACAAGACCCTCCACAAGAAGCTGGGAATGGCCCAGAGTCCGAGAATCAATACCGATAGAATGAGGAAGACCATTCCCAGCGACAGGAACAGCACCGGGCGGGCCTCGCGATCGCTGGAGCGGGCGGCCGCCGACACCGGAAACATCGTATTGACCACTGACCACGCGCACATATTCACTAATCGACCGACGAGCGAGACGGCGGCGTAGATCCCCGCCTGGTCAGACGAGAAAAAATGCTTGACCAACACAATGTCAAAATTGTTGATGACCACCTGACCGGAGAAAAACACAATTGCCTGCAACCCTTCTCCGAAAGAGATTGGGATCAGTCCCGGCCCTAATGAATGCGCGCCGGGGCTGGGTTTCGCCGAGAAGTACGACGCGATGACGGCAATCACGCTGGCCAGTACTGCCCCCTTCACACCCAGTCCCAAGTGGATGAGCAAAAACGCTCCACCCAGGCGGACCACTCCTTCCAGCATGAAGTTAAGCGCGAGCCCACCGAACGCGTGGACACCCTGGATGTAGCCGCGCCGGACTCCCAGAGGAATATAGAAGGCGGTTCCCAACGCGAGCAGCGAAATCAGGGCCGGGTCAGGCAGATTTAGGTACGCCACGACTGCGCGATTGAAGACGAATAGAACTAATCCCAGGGAGATCCCGGCCACCCAGGCCCGCAGATGCAGCGCTGCGAAGATCGCGGCCTTTTCATCGGCCGCTTCGTGACTGGCGACATATTTCGCGCAAACCACTTGGAAGGAGAGCGTGATGGCCGACGCCAGCATCAGCAAGGTGTAGACAGCGGTGGCGTGGGCAAACCCGGTGGGTCCCAGGAGGCGCGCCGTTACTACGTTGTAAACGAGGTTGGTAACTCCCACCAGCCCGGATCCAGCGAGAAGCGTCAAGCTGCCGCCCAGAAGTTTGTGACGTAGGTTTTTTGCTTGAGTTCGCGCAGCAACGCGAGAGAAGGGCGCTGAAGAATCCGTGAGGCGCGTTTTTCCTGTGAGGGTCATCGAGCGGCCAAAGTCGGTCTAGAACAGCGTAAAGTGCACCACGGGAAGCACTGTCGTTCTGCTGGAACCAGGGAAGTCATAGAACGTTTGCTGCTGGACGCCGAACGAGAAGCGCATCGGATACGAAACCGGAACCTCGGCAATACCGTCTTTCAACTTTCCATGGATCGGGCGGACGTAGGACACCAGAAATTCACTTTGGGTATTGTCGTAGGCATGATAGCCCGCACCACGCGACAGGATGAACGAGCCCTGGACGCTCCATCGAGGATTCGCGCGAAACTCGAATCGGCCCCCGGGCAGCAGCGCCTGCGCGAGCGCATATTCGGTGTTCTGCACGCGCCACGAGCGCAAGTATTCTGCGAGCACTGCTGCGGTCAGGCGATTGCCGAACTTGTGTTGCAGACCGGCGTAGCTGGACGTATTGAAATACTCTTCAATCATCGGGCGGAACAGCAGATCACGCGCAGAGTATCCGGTGATTAGCGAAGTGCTGCCCCAGGGGCGGCCCACGGTAAATTCAATGTTGGCTGCCGCGTCTCGGGAATGCAGATTCTGTTCGGTGAACGGGCCGGTTTCGTGAATCGCACTACCAGTCACTGAAAGCCAATTGAAGAAGGAGCTGGTTGAGAGGTACAGGTACTGGCGAAACAGGTTCTGGTTCATGGCCACGGGCGAGATGGTGTCCCGACGGATCGTAAACTGAAGCCCTCCATTGAACGTAATCGAGTTTGTGCCGAGATGAAGGACGGGAGTGATACCGCCGTTCAGAACCGTGTCGTAGGTGTTGCGATCCTGAATCACTCCGGTACTGGGATATAACAACTGCCCGGCGGTTAGGGACTGACCCACGAAACCCGTGATCGCGGGGAAATTCCCCAGGGGGATGCGGTAGTGGGACTCGCCGAGGCTCTGGTAAGAGTGGCGCGGTGGAGGGAGAAGCCCCGGATTCGTGACTTTGAGTATCTTCGCATCCAGCGTGTACACGTTGATGTCTTCCAGCGAGGCCGCAAACGAAGCTTCTGGGACTATGCTCAGTCTGTCGTTTAGGACCTGCCGGCCCTCCTGATCGGCGGCCGTGTACTGGGAACTTTCGGCGACGCCATGATCCTGATCGCCGGCCACCGTGCTCGCCTGTGCGAAAGCTGAGAGCGCATGCAGCGGATCCTGGCGCTGGCGAGAAAGATTCGCTGCCGCCATCATGTAATCGTAATCGCCTTGATGATCATTCGCGGGCCCGAGGCTGGCCAATGTTGATTCCGCTTTGCAGGTATTCCCCTCGGCCAGGTAGGTGTTCGTCAGTCCGATCTTCACCGTGCTGTTGTTCGCTCCCGCCATTTTGGCTTTGGCGAAATAGTTCTCTGCGAGATCGAAGTCGTGCATGGCCAGGAACAGTGCGGCTGCCTGCGATAGATCTTCCGCCGTAACCGGAGAGTCGGTGTCGAGACGTGCTTCCGCGAAGCCGAGCGCAATCTGCCGGCGAGCCTCATCCAGATGCCCCTGCCGCAGGAATATTTCCGCGATTGCCAGGCGTACGCCAATGCGATCCCCGCCAGGGACCTCGAGGGCTCGGGAGAAACGCTGCATGGCGGCATTGCGGTCGCCAAGTGTCAGCAGGGCATCGCCCGTGGCCGTGAGAATCGCGACCGTGTTGCCGCCTAATCGCTCTGCCGACTGGATGTCACGCAGGGTCTGTTCTCGGTTTCCCTGCTTGGCATGAATCTGTGCCATCAATGCGTAGATCGCGGGATCGGACGGTGAAAGTTTCACGGCAGCATTTAGGGATTCGACCGCCTCCGTGTAGTGCCGCATACGGTAAAGGACGTCAGCATAGGCCAGCTGTGTCGTCAAGTCATTTGGTGTTTGTGCCAGGGCGGCGCGATATTCCGTCGCGGCGTGAGCATAGTCCTGCTCTTGCCTGAATCCTTCTGCCCGGGCCAGATGCCACGCGTGCGACTTGCCGAGGGCTTTTTGGGCAGCATCCAGTTGCTTGAGCGCAGGCTTGGGATGATGAAGCTGGAGATCGGCATAGGCCAGACCGAGATGGGCTTCGCCGTAATTATCCTGCAGCCTCAGCGCTGTCTCAAAGTCCGCTGCGGCCTTGCCCGGTTCGCGCAGATCGTTCAGCACGAAGCCGCGATTCACGTATCCCGTGGCCATTTTTGGATCGCGTTCCAGCGC
Source organism: uncultured Acidobacteriaceae bacterium (assembly GCA_963710885.1). Lineage (GTDB taxonomy): Bacteria > Acidobacteriota > Terriglobia > Terriglobales > Acidobacteriaceae > Sulfotelmatobacter. Next base: position 574,133 of record CAVQCF010000039.1, on the reverse strand, counting down.
CTGCGTAAAGTCCTGCAGCGCGGTGTTCAAGTCGCCGTTGTGGGCATGCACGTTACCAGCAATCAGCGGAAGATCCTTATCCTTGGCAAGGACCGACTCATACTTATTGACGAGGGCTAGAGCTTCGTCATAATGACCCAGATAGTAGAGATCGTAAGCGAGGTAGACCACCCCTTCGCGGTCATTGGGAAGCTTTGCGATTACTTCGTAACCCAGTTTGGCCGATTCGGCGTAATCACCCTTAAACGTGAGGTAGCGCTCGCGCTCGCGCTTGACCTGCGGACTCGTATTCGCTTTCGCTGAGGCACGGTCGAGCCAGCGCTGGGCCAGATTCATGTTGTGCCCTTCAATCGCAGCGTTCGCCCCTCCGGCGATCACCGGAGCATTGTCCGGCATGTGCTGGTAGGCGCTCTCGTAGTTCACTTCCGCCGGCTGAAATTTCCGCTCTGCAGTGTACAGATCACCTAAGGCTAGATAGGGAGCGAAGTCCTTCGGATGAGCCGCGATCGCGCGCGAGAAGTAAGTCTCCGCCAGTTTCGTGTCGCCTGCGTCGCGTGCAAGATAGCCCAGTGACGAGAGCGCCTGCCGGTTGTTGTGATCGAGCTGAAGGACCTTCGTGAAAGTATCTCGTGCGGCATCCTGCTGCCCCATCTTCCATAGCAGGGAGCCAAGGTTCACTAACGAATTTACGTTGCCCGGGGCGAGCGAAAGTGCCTCTTTCAGATCGCGGTTGGCGGCTTCGAAATCTCCCGAAGCAGATTCCACGACTGCCCGCACTCTGAGCATCTCGGGGCGGCCGGAGTCTGGAACCTGAATCTGCTGAAGAGAAATCGCGGCAGCCTTCAGTTCCTGCTTGGCGCCAGCAGAATCGTCTTGACGAAGATCAATCTCGTAGAGGCTCAACCGCAGCTCGATTGGGTAGAGCGGTCCCTCCGGTACGCGTGCGGGCAGATGATCCACCGCGATCTGGTATTCGTTCTCGGCTTCCTGCAACCGGTCTTCCGACTCCGCAATGCTCCCGAGAATCGCGTGCAGCCGGTAATTGTTGCTATCAATCTGACTGGCCGCTTCCAGAAATGGACGGGCTGCGTCGGGCTGCCCCGCGTTGATCCAGGCTTGCGCCGCGCTCAATTCCAACCCGATATTGCCCTTCGCAGCTTTTGCCAGGCGCGTATAAAGCGTTGCCGCTTCCTGCGGTTTGCCCGCAAGCTGATATGTGTAAGCCATCTCGGCCATCACATCGCTCGTTTTGGTGGGAATTGCCTGCAGCGTGGCGATAGCCTCGTCATATTTCCCTTGGTCGCGGTATTGTCCGGCAACTGCGCGCAAGACTTCGGGATCGTGGGGTGCGCGGCTCTTCGCACGATTCAGATAGCGCGCGGAATCCTCGGGTTGCCCCAGCCGTTGGTAGGCGTGCGCGATCAGCACGTCGCTATGCGCCGAAAACTGCACAGTTTCCGCACGCTGCAGGAGCTCCAACGCGGCTTTCGGGTCCGTGGTGAGCATCAACTCCCCGGCAAGCTGCAGACTGTTGGCGTCCCTCGGATTGGCCTCGACGACCCTGCGCAACAACTGCTCGGCTTCCCGGTCGCGGCCCATCTTGGCATACGTCTGTGCCAGTCCAGCCAGCCCGCGCACCGAATTCGGTTGCAGCTTCAGCCCATGGTTGAAGGAATCTACAGATAGCGGATAACGTTCCGCGAGACGCGCGGAATATCCCAGCAGGAACCAGAGCTCGGCATTTTGAGGCGCCGACTGGGCTGCCTGCTCTGCGTAAGAGACTGCGGCTGCGTAGTCATTCCGCTTCAACGCATCCTGCGCAGCGCGCGCTTGGCGGGCCACGTCGATGCCCGATCCCCAGCTGAAATCTGGGCCATTCTGCGGCGTATCACTTTGCGGCTTCTTGTTGGCTTGTTTGCTCGAGGCTGGCGGAGATCCCCCAGCACCGACGTCATAGGTCTGGCCCAAGGACCTTCCTACAAGTCCCAGCACCATGACAATGCAAAAGCTCGTGAGCGGATACCGGCTCTTCACGTAGTCACCACGCTTTACGAAATCGTCTGGAGACCTCCCAAAGTCTCCCGCACAGGGTGTCCTGCGGTCCTTCTCAGATGCCAACGGCGGCAAGTAGGTTTGCCTCCCAAGAGCGAAGCGACGCCGAACCCTCCCCGTCGCGAACCGCAAGAAATCGAGATAAACCCCTTGGGGCCTTTCTGAATCAAAGGGGACGCTAAGGGTACTGGAGTGCGTCAACCGCTATGAACGAAAACTACTCTCGTCCCGTCCCGCTCCTGGCAATTGTGTTGGTCGCCCTGGCCGTGCATGGACCTCTGTTGCTCATGCAACTTCCTGCAGGGTCGTTCGATACGAACTTCCATATCTTTCTTGCTTCCCATTACGCTCACCACTGGTTTAATCCGTGGAACGAAAAGTGGTTCGCAGGTTTCTCGCAAACCACGTATCCTCCGCTCACGCACCAGTGGATTGCACTGCTGTCGAACGTTGCGGGCTTGAAGATGGGTTACATGCTAGTGCAGTTGATTGCGGTCTTGCTGCTGCCAGTGGGCGTTTTACGGTTTGCCAAGATATGGGTGGACGAGCGCGCCGCCAGCTATGCGGCGTTGGGCAGCATTTTTCTTGGCGCCCTGTCGTTCTTGGTTTATCAGGCCGGGCAGTTGGCCACGGTCTCTTCCGTTGCCTTGTACTTGAACGCCTTGCCTTATTTCTATGAGTGGGCGGTGCAGGCATCCGGCCGCTCTCTGGTCAAGGGCGTCGCCCTCAGCTTGACAGCTGCTGCTGCTCACCACGTCACGTTGATTTTCGGCGTTGTGTTCTTCGCAGGGCCCGTTCTATGGATCGCCTGCATGGACGCCCATGACGAGCATCGAAACACTTCGCTCGCAGGAGTTGTCTCACGGGCTTTGGTGTTCGCGGTTGTGGTCGGCGTTGGCGTGGGAATCGTCTTGTTGCCCTACTGGATGGCCTTGATCCAACACCCGATTCACCAGATCCCGATCCCGCACGACAGCCGTTCGAACTTCCTGCTGAATTCGATCACCGCGATCAACTACTTCGTGATTCCTTACGGAGCGTTGATCCTGGCATTGCCGTTCATCATTCTTCGCGGTTCGTCGGTGCCGCGCCTGCGGCCGCTGCTTATCGGGTTCTGGCTGAGTCTCATCTTCGGATTGGGCGGCACCACACCGCTCCCGAAATGGCTGCTCGGCCGCGCCTATGAGATTCTTACCTTTGAGCGCTTTACGTTCTGGGCGACCCTGATGGCCATGCCTATCGTGGGCCTGCTCGCGGTAGAGTTGCTCAATCGCTTCCGCGCGAAAGCCGCAGTCGGACTTTCATTAGCGGCAGTAGTCACAATCGGTGCGGCACTCGCCTGGCTTACTGCGAACCCATACCGTCCATCGATCTCGATGGACGTCAATCCTGTGATTTCATTTCTTAACCGCGATGGGCACGATTCCTATCGTTATCTCACGTTGGGTTTTGGCAGCGAACTGGCGGCAGTCTCGACTTACACGGACGCGAGCAGCGTTGACGGAGACTACAACTCCGCTCGCCTGCTTCCGGAAATGACGCAGTACGGTTCGGCGCAGCTCACTAATTCAAAATTCTATGGATCGGCCGGCATGGCATCACTGCGCGCCATGCTCGAGCATGCCAACCGCTACGGATTGAAGTACATATTCGTGCACGACTCGTACTACGAACCGCTTCTAACCTTCGTGGGATGGCGCAAGACTGAGACCTTTAACAATGGCGAAATCACGGCGTGGTCCAAAGACGATGTGCCGCCCGCTCACCGCATTGAGTCCGACGCGATTCCTCCCGCTTGGATGGGCTGGCTGTGGGGCACGCTTCCAATCGGAATCAGTGTGCTGGCGATGTTCCTGGAATTGCTGTTGCCGGCCCGTCAGCGACTGCCGAGGGTGATCGCATCCCCCGTTCGCGTCGATGAGCGCGAAGGGCACTACGTAGCCTGAGAGACGAGAAATCGAGATGAAACTAATTCTGCCAATCGTTCTTGTCGTCGTCACGGTGCTGCTAATGGCCGTAGGCTTGACCGGAGCAGGGCGCTCCAGCGGAACCGTCGGAATTGCCGCCGGTTCGGCGCTCCCCGGATTCAGCACGAACGCAACTTCCCCGGAGCAGGCCCTCTCCAATTTCCTGGTCGACGTGCAGAGGCGCAACTGGGACCGCGCATTCTCGAGTGTGGAGCGCACCAACGACAGTGTCAACGAACAGGCTTTTATCCAGGAATGGATTGGATCCAATGGCGGGCTGCGTTCATTCTCTAGCTTGGAACGTTATGACGCGCGTCCTCTCCATGCGACCGACTTGGTAGCGCAGATGCGCGTGCGCTTACATTGGTCGACTCCCGTAGGTCCGGTAGAAGATGTGCGCGACTTTCATCTCGTGCGCCGCGGCGATCAATGGAAGGTGGTGTGGGACGAAGTTCCCGTCCCGAATGTTCCCTCGCAAATCATTCCGGTGAATTACTTGCGTTGGGATCTCGTGACTGGGAGTGCCGGGGAGGAATGGGGTTCGCACAATGTGGACGCGCCTCACGTGCGCATTGTGTCCATGAATGCCGTCGATTCTGCTGAGGGCTCCGTGGTGATGGGCGAGGTCGTAAATGAAGACACCATCCCGGCCTTCGTTAATGTCAATGCCACTCTAGTGGATGCTGCCGGCAGCGCGATTGACGATGAAACTAGCTTCGATAAGATTCTTCATGTGCTGTTGCCCAAGCAGGTCTCCCCGTATCGCATTGACTTTCCACACATCGGTTTGAGCAGGGTCAAGAACGTGCACATGGACGTCAAGGCGAGTCTTGTCCCGGCCTCGTCCGATCCTGTCATTGGGGTGATGAATCAGAAGTTGGATACGGACGCGCAGGGCCGGTCTGTGCTGCACGGAGAACTCCTGAATCAGAGCGGCGAAATCGTGAACATTCCACACGTGATCGCCAGCTTCTACGACAACAATGGCAAGGTGGTGTGGGTCTCCGATGGTTACGTAGAACGCGCTTTGCAGCCTCAGGAATCAGAGGCCTTTGCAGTCGAAATCCCGAAATCACTGGCAGGGAAGGTCCAGAACTTTCATGTGGTGGTCAATCAATACAGTCTGCAAAAGTCGTAGACTCCCGCGAATGGCTCGGGCTCTATCGGTCGGCGCATTGTGCCTGGCGGGAATGAGCGCGGCACAGGACGCAGACCTTCGCGCCCCATCTTCTGCAGTTGCCGGAGACGCAGCTTCGATTGCCACCACGGGCAGTGGCACCGCTACGTTCTATCTTGTGGGACCGAGCATCGCTCTGAAGCGTGACGTGCACTTAGGTGGGGAACTGTCTCTGTCGGCGAACGAACTGCAGAGTGCGGGAAAGTATGTGGCGATGGTGTGCGCGAACACTTGTCACAGTGTTGGATTCTTCGTGGCGCCCGCGAAGCCGGTCAGTTTGATCTTTCTCGTACATCCGTCTCGCGCCCCCGTCGGTCAGAACGACGTCGTCAGCGGAGTGGCGCTGCCGTTCGACGAGTTCCACAATCTAGTTGTCGCGCCGGCCACTGTGGATTTTCAGCTAAGCGCCAAAGGATCGCCTGCCGTTTCGCATCAGGTCTCGACGCAGAGTGGCGTCGCATGGTTTCACACAAATTCTGGACGAGCGGCAGGCGCACTGCAGGTAGCCGCATCGATCAATGACGTTTCTGTGCGACGGGTTGTGCAGCAAGTAGCATCCGATCCGTGCAGCTTGCGTATCAAGGGACAACGCACTCCGAAAGGCATCGTTGTCGAGACCGAACCGGTGCGCGATTGTACGGGCAATCCGGTGCCGGACGGCACGGTCGTAACTTTCACGGCGAAAGACGGAAAAGACACAAGCACGGTGGACGCACCGATCAAACAGGGCATCGCCCGAGCCCATATGACGGCGACAGGTTCAGTTGTGATCTCCGCCGCTTCAGGCGTTGTGATGGGGAATGAGTTGCGCTTGAGCGCACAGTGACCGTAAGAAGAATCAAGAATCGAAGAAGCACTCATGATCGCTAGAACTCAATCCGGTTTCGTGGCGAAGGTAGTCGCGATCGCGCTCATCGCCGTGTTTGTGCCGCGGTATTCGACTGGCGCAGACACGACCCTACAAGTCGTCCTGAACACCAGCAAGGCGTCTCCGCGCTCGGTCGAGAGCTTAACCGAGCGCGCCCTGCTTCGCGATTACAAGTTCGCCTGGGTGAATCTCGAACAAGCCCTGGAATCTGACTCAACAGCGCCGCTCAGCGGTTTGTTCGCGGGTTCCGCCGGGGCATGGCTAAACGAAGCAGTTGCCAGCCAACGACGCAGCGGCCTTACGTCTCGCTACCTCGATCAAAGTCACAAGGTGGAGGCTGTCTTTTATGCCCCAGAAGGCGACATGATCGAACTCCACGATACCGCGGACTACCGACTTCAGGTTCTCGATGGGAGTAAGACCATCCACGACGAACATGTCGTGGTGCGCTATGTTGTGTTGATGACTCCCGGTGCCGACCGCTGGGTCATTCGCCAACTTCAGGCCGTTCCGGAGTTTTGAAGATCTATTCGCACGCCAACCGCCGCTGCACCCTCCGCATCTAATTTTCATTCCAACGGTGGAAGACATGGAGTCCCCTTTTGTCGAAGCGGCTGTGTTCTGGCGATCGTGTGTTTCATGGCTGGCACTGGGTGCACCACGCCTGGCATACACCGTGTCGTGCAGCAGAATCTGCAGGCTCCAAACTCGTGGCCCAAGGTTCTCGCCGTCTACATGCCCTGGTTCGGTGACCACGTCCACATGGATGTGGGCTACTCCAGCGATGATCCCGCAGTTCTCCGCCGGCAGATTCAGCAGGCGCACCACAGCGGGATCTCTGCGTTTGTGGTGGATTGGTATGGACCGGCCGTGCCGTTTTCCGACCACAATTTCGCACTTATGCAAGAAGCTTCTGACGAGAACCATTTCCAGGTGGCGCTCTTATACAACGAGGCTGAAGACGACGATGGGCAGGCCACGGATGCTGCCATGGCGGCCTTCGACCATGCGTATCAGGCATACATCGGCCCTGCCGCTCCGCATCGCGGCGCCTATCTCACTTATAACGGCCATCCGGTGATTTTCATTTTTCCCAAACATGGTCACGTGGATTGGACCCGTGTCGCGGAACATTGCGGTGCGTGGGAGGCTTCGCCTCTCCTGTTCTATAAAGACGAACCGCCGCAGCAGTTTGCCGCCGATTTCGCTGGACTCTATGCATGGGTGCAACCCGGGCAAAAGGGCTGGACGCCCGATGGCAGTAATTGGGGCGAACAATACCTCGACGACTTCTACAAAAATATGCGAAACAAGCACCCCGACAAGATTGCGGTGGGCGCAGCATGGCCGGGCTTTGACGACTCCGCGGCAAAATGGGGCCTCAATCGCCATATGGGCAGCCGCTGCGGCCAGACGTTTGAAGACACGTTGCACCTCTACAACCGCTACTTTGACGCGGCCAATCCGCTGCCCTTTGTAATGATCGAAACTTGGAACGACTACGAGGAAGGCACTGCGATCGAGCGCCTCAGCTTTGCAAAGTGCGGCCAGAATGCCAAAGCTGGCGCGGGTTCCAGCTGAGTCCCCCACTCTGTGCCAACCAACGTGCACTTTCCTGCATCCAAACTGCGGCCGTTTCAACCAGTTCAATGGAGTTCCAACTGATGAAGCACGTTCGCGATTCGACGAAAAACCTGCGACTCCTGTCTGAGCTTTTATTGCCCCCTCCGTTCTCCTTGGAGGCGAACAGTCATTCGCCGTCGATCGAAACGCAGGAAGCGATTTCGGCGCTGGATACGCGAGATTTGGAAGATCTCGAAGCACTAGCCAGCACGAACCATGTCATCATGCGCGCGTTTGCGCCGCTGCAAGAACTCCTTGCGGCCGATGGAAACCATCAGGCTGCTGAATCTGCTACCACGGCGATTCATCGGGAAACCGCGCGCATCAATCACGCCCTGGGTTTTCTTCAGCGGATCTGTAGCACTCTCGAGGAATGCGGCTGCCCTGTCATCGTTATCAAGTCTCTAGATCATTGGCCCGATCTCGGAAGTGATCTGGATCTGTACACGGACGCCGACGCGGCCAGAGTGGTTCAGGCCATGGGCCAGCACTTCAATGCCACACTCGCGGAGCGCAGCTGGGGAGACCGTCTCGCGAACAAGTGGAATTACGTCGTGCCGGGCTTGCCGGAACTCGTCGAGGTCCACGCTGGTCGCCTGGGACAAACCGGAGAGCAAACGGTCGTCACGCGCTCGCTCACAGCGCGCGCGCGGACTGCCAATGTTGCGGGACATGTTTTCCGGGTGCCTGCACCAGAAGACCGCATCGTCATCAGCACGCTGCAGCGCATGTATCGGCATTTCTATATCCGGTTGTGCGACATCGTCGATAACGCACGACTCCTGGATCAACACTTGGTTGACTTTGGATATCTGTACTCTCTCAGCTCGGCGGTTGGACTGTGGGAGGGAATCGCGACTTATCTCAGAATCATTTCGGAATACGTACAGTCCCACCGCGGGATCGGTGTTCCCCTGGACTCGATTGTGACTGGGTCGGCGAAGTTCGGTACAGATCAGGTTCGTTTTCGTCGCAATTTCCTTCGCGTGTCGATTCTTCCGCACTCGCTCAATCTGTACGCTTCGGAGTTGATGACTCTCTTGCTCAAGGGAGATCTACGCAATAGTTTCCGTCTCAGCCTGTTGCCGGGACTGGCTACCGCTGCTGCACTTGAGCAGAAGATGACAGGCAGCGACAAAGGGATCTGGTAGGCACGACTCGATCGACAGGATTGAGCATCAGTAGGGAGGGCTAGCGTGGTTCGGATTCTGGTAGTCGACGACAATCCGTCGGTCCGGCACTACTTGCGAGCTATCCTCGAGCAGCAGTCCTCATGGCGCGTGTGCGGCGAAGCACGGACTGGCGCGGAAGCTTTGCAGCTTGTGCTGGAGTCTTCCCCCGATCTGATTCTCCTCGATTACCAACTGCCAGATCTGAACGGGGTTTACGTCGCGAAGCAGATCTGTGACCTCTTTCCGAAAATTCCGATCTTGATGGTGACGCTTCACCTTTCAAGGCAGTTGGCCGATGCCGCCCGGTTGGCAGGGGTTCGCGGGGTATGCTCGAAACAAGACATTGGATCGGTCGTGGAAGGGGTAGAAGTATTATTGCGCGATCAGCCCTACTTCCCGGCGGCTCTCGGGGCGTAGATTCTTCCGGCATGGTTCGAACTCACTGAACGAGAACGCTGAGGGGCGAATACAGGATTTCCTGTATTGGAGCCCGCTAACCTGATCGATAATCTTCAACATTGAGGGTCCGCTGCATCGCTGAATTAACGGTTTTCCAGGCAACTGGACATCCGTCAGGGATATTACTGGGTTCGAGGTAAAATGTGGCGAATGGTCTGCTTCGGTCTCCCCCAAAGGAACAGAATGACATGACAATTCGCATCTTGTTGGTCGATGACCATCCCGTCGTGCGGCAGGGCTTGAAGACTCTCTTGGAAGGGCGCTCTGGATGGGAAGTGATTGGAGAAGCATCGGACGGGGCAGAGGCGGTGGAGAAGGCGAAGGATCTGAATCCCGACGTCATGGTGCTGGACGTTACCATGCCGGTGATGAACGGCCTGGAAGCGTGCCGCTTACTGCGGAAACAAACTCCCCAGCTTGAGATCCTGTTCGTAACGCAGCACGACTCGCCGCAGATGATGCGAGAAGCTTTGGAAGCGGGGGCCAGGGGATATGTCGTAAAGTCCAACGCCGCCCGGGATTTGTTGGCCGCGGTGGAGGCGGTCAGCCAACATCGCGTCTTTACGGTGCTCAACGGGCGAGATGCTGCGGGGATGCGTTAGAGTCTGCAAGACATTCGGAATCCATGGTCCAGCTTTAATCTTGGGGGTGAATCATGAAGTTGAGAATCTTGTTGGCTGATGACCACGAAATTGTGCGGCGAGGATTGCGCTCGCTTTTGGAAAAGCATGAAGGTTGGGAAGTCTGTGGCGAGGCGAGCGATGGGCGTGACGCGATTGAAAAAGCGTTGCAATTGAAGCCTGACGTCGTCATTGTCGATATCGGCATGCCGAATCTGAATGGCTTGGATACCACTCGGCAACTGCTTCAGCACGACCCGAATTTCAAGGTCATCGTGCTGACCATTACCGATTCCGATCAAGTCATTCGTGAAGCTCTAGATGCCGGGGCTCGCGGCTTCGTCTTGAAGTCGGACGCGGCGCGCGACCTGGTGTCTGCGGTCGAAGCGCTCCAAGGCAAGCGAATGTTTTTCACTCCTCGCGTCAACGATCTGGTGCTCGCCGGCTTTCTGGAAAAAGGCCACACCGTCGCCAGAAACGAAGCTCCCAAGCTGCCGACATTGACGGCGCGAGAGCGCGAGATCACACAGTTGCTGGCGGAAGGCAACAGCTCCAAGGAAGTCGCCTGTCTGCTGAACTTAAGCACCAAGACGGTCGAAACTCACCGCAGCAATATCATGCGAAAGCTGAGCTTCCACTCTATTCGCGATCTGGTTGTGTATGCGATCAAGAACAACCTGATCCAGATTGAGCTACCGCCGTCGCCTCCCAAGGCCCCTACCGGTCCGACGGCGGCCTAAACCATTTGGTAGGGCGCGTTAGTGAATAACCTCGCCGGGATAGTACCCGCTGCGCGTTCGCACCACGAGCCGGCTGCGGCCGGTCCCCTTTGCCTCGACACGAAGTGCTTGGTATCCCTTCTGTGCAGCGGGATTCGTCGGCTTGAAGGCAAGGGTGTATTGGCTGCGGATGTCGTGCGCTACGGTCCGCGTGATGGCGTCGACTTCGCTCAAGCTCTGCGGAAAGAACGCCACTCCGCCCGTACTTGCCGCCATGTTCTGAAGCGCATCCCTCCCCGTGCGGGTCATCCCCGCATCCGTCAATCCGATGGCGTAAAGCGTTGTGCCCTTGTTCGGCTGCAGTTTCCGGATAGCTTCCTGAAGGGTCTCCTGGCTCATATTGTCTTCACCATCTGTGATCACCAATAGGACTTTCTTATTGAGGCGGGGATTATTTTGCAGATGAACCGTCGACGCCACCACCGCGTCATAAAGAGCGGTGCTCCCACGCGTTGAAACCTGATGTAATGCGGCCTGAAGCAAGGTCACATCAGAAGTAAAATCCTGGTCGAGATAGGGGGTCTGGCTGAAGTTGACCACGAAAATCTCGTCCTGCGGATTGCTTGTGCGAATGAGATTAAGCACCGCCTGTTCTAGCTGTGGTCGTTTATCCCTCATGGAGCCCGAATTATCGATGACAATACCTATCGCCACGGGAACATCATCGCGGCGGAAGGACGTGATCGGCTCTGGCGTGCCGTTCACATAGACGGAGAAAGCGCTTCGGTCGAGCCCAGTGACCAGGCGCCCGGCCTCGTCTACTACCGTGGCATGCAATACGACTTCCTGCACTTGCTTCCTGAAAACGAACCTGCCCGAATCGTCTGTGCCACCCTGTGGCGCGATTGACGGCTGCTGATCTTGAACCCCCGGTTGCTGGCCCGTGGTGTCCGGGACAGACGGCTGCTGAACTGAGGCCGGGGGTGTTGCGGTTCTTGGTGGTCCAGCGTCGGGGTTCTGCTCAGCAGCTGCCGGCGGCATCGATGAGCCGCTTTGGACGGGCTGCGTGGTCTGCGCGAAAGACGTTGTGCAAAGCGCTACCGCGATCGCTAAAGCTCTAATTCCTGATTGGAAAATAAAAGTCGTACCCCGCATTTGGACAAGCCTCCGAGCAGCTTTTTGATGCCAATCCGAGCGAAACCGCACAGGGCTTCTTAACAGCCGTACAAGAAACTTGATGGGACTACGGGAAATACCGTAGCGTGGCAGCAAAATCATCGGCTTCATCTTCGCTCCCTATTCGCCGGCTTCGTATACCATCCGGAAAAACTTACACGCACCAGGTTAGGACGTCTTCACGAAGGGATTTAGATGCAAGGGATTACGGGTTTGGCAAGCGTTGTGCTTTACAACCCAATGGAAGAGGGTGTCTGCCTCTGGATCTGAGGGGCCAAGACGCTCACACGCCCGAAAACTTTCAACAACACTTCAACGGTCTGGAGGTAAGGAATGCTTCGAATCCTGATAGCAGATGATCATGAGGTGGCAAGGCGCGGCATTCGCGCATTGCTCGAGAGTCATCCGGGTTGGGAAGTCTGTGGAGAAGCAAAAGACGGACGCGAGGCGGTTGAACTGGCCAGCAGAACGAATCCTGACCTCGTTTTGCTTGATATTGGCATGCCGAATTTGAACGGGCTTGAGGCTGCCCGCCAAGTCTTGGCGGAATCCCCTGACATCGCGATCCTCATTCTCACGATGCACGATTCCGATCAAGTTGTCCGCGAGGTGCTTCGTGCCGGCGCGCGTGGATTCCTGCTCAAATCCGACGCCGGCCGCGATCTGGTTGCTGCCGTCGAGGCTTTGCAACTCCAAAGAACATTTTTCACGACCAGAGTCAGTCAGATGGTATTGGATGGATTCCTCGATCGTGATCCGCGGCCGGAAAACGATGCAAACGACGACGAAGGCAGCGACGTTTTGACTGGACGGGAGCGCGAGGTGATTCAACTGCTCGCTGAAGGGAAGACCAGCAAGGAAGTCGCCGTAACCCTTAACTTAAGCGTCAAAACAGCAGAAACTCATCGTACCAACCTGATGCGCAAGCTCGGCCTGCATTCCGTAGCAGACCTGACTCGTTATGCCGTACGCAATGGGATCGTCCAGGTCTTCTGAAGACTGAGGTTGCCGTGCCTCTCAAGGCAACCCCCGTCGATCCCCTCTCAACCCGGCGTTCCATCATGTGGCCATAAAGGGGAATCACCGTGCTAATTACGGACTCTACTGGATACACCATCCTTGGCATCCTGCGTAGCCTCCAGACAGCGATTCACTCGTAGCTGCTTTTCTTAGAAAGAGATGGTGTCCGATGCTTTGGACTATCGTGGCCCTGCTTTTGATTCTGTGGCTGCTGGGAATGGTCAGTTCCTATACCTTGGGTGGACTCATCCACATCTTGCTCGTCATAGCAGTGATCGTGGTGCTCGTGCGCATCATCCAAGGGCGAAATCCGGTGGCGTAGCAAATGGGGCGCCGTGCACGGCCCCGACTGGTGCTGCGCTGAAAAAAAGTGGGCCGATGGCAGCGGTGTGAGCAGTTTGGATTTGGGTGCTCGTAGAAAGCAAATAATCATCCGGAAGGAGAAAGGCATGAATAAGGATCGAGTTGAAGGCAAGGTGAAAGACATCGCAGGACGTGCGGAACGGCAGGCGGGAGAGTGGACAGGGAACACGAACGCCCAAGTCAAGGGGGCGGCTAAACAGGCAGAAGGCAAAGTGCAGAAGGCGTGGGGCCAGGCCAAAGATGCTGCGAAGAAGGCTACCGATGATGCCAAGTCGTCGAAACGGCCACAGCCTGTTTCCAACGATGCTGAGTCCGAAGAGTTGGCCGGAGAAGAGGAAGCAAGGCGTTCCGGAAGTTAAGCAAACACAAGAGCAGGGTGGCTCGACAGCTTCTTGATTCGGTCACCCTGCTTTGGTCTACCCTGCACGCAAGCCGATGCTTTGACCCACGAAACCTTGCTCAGGATCTATTCCCATATCTCAGAGTACAAACACGGCAAACGAGAACCAAGGAGAAGTCACGCCATGACTGAGTGCATCGCTGTATTCCAAACGCGCATGCATTGGCTTTAAATAACTTCCAGAGGATGCGACTGTGGCATTTCTTCCTCACTCCGGCGTACTGAGGAGGTTCGATGATGTTACGGGCATTTGGCTTGTTCGTCCTAGTTTTCGCGGTTCTCAGTCTAGTGGTTCATCTGGAGGACATGGGCAAATTGTTTGGGACAGGAGCCTTCTGTCTGTTCGCCATCGAATTGGCTATAACGCATTTTGCCAAAGGCCCTCGTCCGACCCGGATGCGAGGGCAGCCTCTGCTCTAGGTCGGAATGATCACTACAGCGGACACTCGATGGACTGAGCACGATGATCGCAGGTAAAAGTGCTACACACGGTGTAGAAGCTTCGCCTGCCACGCGCCACAAGATTGGGAAAGTCCTGCGGGGCCGCCGATTGTTCTGGCAGTTGAATTGCGCATCGGTTTTACCAGCCGCTTTCGCCTTTCGACGAGGTGTCTTATGAATCGAACGACGAATTGTTTGGCGGGTTTCCTCCTGACGATCACTCCCTTGGCGTTTGCACAAGAGCCGCAACTCGCTCCGCAGGTTCCTGAGGACGCCTTTGTAGTTCGTCAGCTGGTGGCCTGGTCGCGCTTGCAGAAACCACAACCGACACCACAACCTTTGCCACCCCCGGACACCCCCATTCCGCAACCGGATCGACAGGATCAGGACCAGCAAGCGAAACGGCCGGCGGATCCCCAGAACCAACAAACACCGACCCAGTCATTCACAGGGAAGATTGTGAAGGATGGCGGACGGTACGTCCTAAAAGTTGCGAGTAACAGCACCTATCAACTGGATTCGCAGAGCGATGCGAAACAGTACGAGAATCAGGACGTAAAGATTATCGGTACCCTTGACAACGCCAGCAATACGATCCGCGTGGTCAAGATTGAACTGCTTTCTTAATGCGCCACCACTTCTGAGAGGCCGCGAAATAGAGTGCTGCGAACGCGAGTGACGCGGGTATTGTCATCCTATCGGTAAACTACTGAACGCCGCTCCATTCCCAGACCACCCCGGGAACATTGATCCTCGTGCTCCTTATCGGTATCGTTGGTGGTCACAATCTCTAGGCGATCACGAAAGTTCGCGCGAAAGGGGAGCATTTTTGGCATACCAGCTGAGAATGTAAGCCCAAAAACCAGAAAGCCCGCCGTAATGCTCACAGCGGGCCTAAAGTCGAGATGCCCTTGAACGCAACGGGTTTGACGCTATCGACTCTCGGAGGGAGTGATATCAACCACGTGCAAGGTGTTCGTGCCGGGGTCCACCGTCGCCATCACCTTCACATTCTTACCTTCGAACTGCTTCGCCTTGTCTTGATCGTCGAGCTTGTACGCAGTCTGCGTGGAGCTCTCTCGGAGAACGAGCTCATGGCCCGACTTCGCGATCTTGCCTTCAAAGCTGCGAGCGGACTGCTGTGCACTGCTGGCATCCGTTTGCTCTTGCCGCGGTGTCGAGCCCGCCTGGCTCGGCGAGGATGGCGTCTGTTGCGCCGAAAGATTGATTCCAAGCCCGGACAGTCCGAGCAATGCAATGAAGGAAAGAAGTCTCTTCATGATTTCAGCATCTCCCAAATCTAAAGTGTGTCAGTCGCCAAAGTATTTGCGATCTCACATCACACACTTGTGCAAACCGATTGCCATTGCGCGAGAGGCCGCTAAAAGCGGCAGTTTTCAGCATCTGCCTGAAGTGCCTCGGGGCGCCGGGTATGCAATCACTCCTCGACTCCTCGAGGTCTTGTCCTAACGGAATTTGTCGGGACCTCTAGGGGTAGAGACTCTATAACCCAATCCAGGAGGGCGATGCCCTCGTTGGGTACAAATTCCTTCGCCGCAAGCAGTTCTAATTCATTGGGCCCTGAGCCTCTTACTCCGGGTCTACATGATTTACCCTAGAGCCTGTTCGGCGAAAAATCTGTAGGTTATACCCACGCCCCGCAGTCGTGCTGTCGAAGGACTCCGACCCTTCCTCGCGATCCCGGCCCGGAGATCAAAATATGAGCGCCACTGGAACCGCTGCCTACGGGATGTATCCTCGCAACGTTGCGTTGCCTGAAGTAGTCTACGCATTGAATCGGGCGGGATTTGGGAACGAAGATATTTGCATGGTGCTTTCCCCTGCTCACCCCGTCGCCACGGTGGTGCGCGATGCCAAGATCCTTGATGCCGAGCCGGAAGAGAGCGCAACGAGCGCTCGCATGATTGGTTGGTTTTCTGAGTTCGGAGCTGTTGTGATTCCGACGGTGGGAGTCTTCATCCGTTCGCAGGCATTTTTCCACGCCTTGTTGATTGAACAGAACTTTCCGGCGATGTCTCGAGGATCGCGGACTTTGGTGGGTCTCGGTTTCTCTGAGGACGAGGCCAAGCGATTGGGCCACCAGTTGTGCGACGTAGGAGCGATGGTCTATGTGTCATGCCCCGGGAACACCAAGGCCACCTCCGCCATCGAATTGCTGCGTCGTGCGGGAGCAAGAGAGGCAGCCGGATTGGGTCTGTCAAAAGCCGCAGAAGCGGCGGCCTAACCACGCTCCGAGAACCACCGTGTCTCCTCACCGGCCCGGTAATTTATTCCCTATTCGCTAACCGCGGCGCGTCTAGGAGTTAGAGTCCTGCGCCCTTCCTATCACGGACTTAGGTCGTCTCACCGTCGGCGACGCGACTGGCACATCAGTTGCACTTCCTGCAATAGCCAACTCTTCGAGGTTGTAGGGCATCCATTTGATGCCTCGTTAGAAGGGAAGCTGGGTTCTTCATGAAAACGAACCGTGTGTGGATCGAGATCGTGATGCTTGCTACGGCGATTGCATGCGCCCTTGCGCTTTTGTTTGCAACTCTGGGGGCTGCTGCCGGGGTCGCCGTGGGTGAAGTATCCGCTCGACAACAGACGCCTGTAACAAAACAGGTGCCCGCAGCAACGGATCACGCCTATGAAGGCATGGTGACTTGTTCGCGCTGCGGCGCGAAACATTCCGCCGCACTCGGGCAAACTGCCACGACCTGTATCCGAGTCTGTATGCACGGCGGAGCGCAATTCGCTCTGGTTGATGCCGACATGACCTACCTCCTTGATGGCGACTTGAGTGTGTTGAATAAGCTGGCCGGGCGGCGAGCCCATGTTGTGGGGGCGCTCCACGGAAAAACAATCAGGATCTCGTCGGTAGCCGCAACTTAACCCCAAGTTGCTCGAGTTAGTTTGAGCCGTTTCTGAGGAAGGGATGGTTTCATGAAAAACTTCTTATTGCGAGTGTTGATGGCTACCGCCGTCACTTTGCTGGCGTTTGCCCTCTCGTTACCAGCCCAAGCACAACAGGCAGATGAGGATCGCGCGCCCGCTGCGCCCCGTCAGGCGCAATCCCCGTCACCGCAATCGCCTCAGCAACACGATGGGTCAGCCGTTCCTTCTGGTGATTCTCAAACCCAGGAGGTGCTGGCCTTCACTGGCCGCGTAATGAAAGAACAGGGGCAGCTCGTACTGAAGGACCCGGTGACCAAGATGAGCTACCAACTAGACGACCAGGCGAAAGCTAAACCTTATGCCGGTAAACAGGTTAAGATCACCGGCAAGCTTGAGATGAACAGCAATACGATTCACATCGCGGGCATCGAACCGTTGACGTGATGCTTAACCTCTGGTTAGCCGCGCGACGTTCGTCCTGAAAGCGGAGAGTCGGGTTTCATCGGATTTCCGTTCAGCCAAAAAGTGGAAGCGATCATGCCGACCAAAAATACAATTCGTCCTTCTTACGATCTTCCGACCGCGGTCACATTTCTCTTCGCGGGATTGGCCCTCGGCTGGATTATGACGCAGCTGTTCTCGCCACTGCCAAAGGCCTCGACGCGCCAGGGGTCAGTGTCCAGGCCCATCCCGGTCGCGGACGAGGTCTTATTCGAATAGTTTTCTAGCAGCGCGTCGTCTTGCCTACAAGGAAACACCTACTTCGATGCAGGGTTCGCGGTATTGTTCTTTCACCCGGAATCCAGCCTAATAGGCGCGGAATTGTTTGAATTCACGTCCCAGAAGAAGGCTGGGTGCAATCGAAATGGCCGCGGCGCTGACTCCCAATCGCAATCTCTCCAGTATGCCTGCATCTCCCATTACTGCAGACCGATCGCTTCTCAGACGCACCTTCGATCTATGGCCTTATCTATTTATCGCCATTTCCGTGACCGGGCTAACCTATATTGCCCTGACCGCGGCTCGCTAATTTTTCGAACGCAGTTGAGTGAGAGATTTGAGATCGATGCGGATGACGCCTATCGTCTGCAGTTTCCTGCCCGGACCGTTGAACCAGCTCCGCGATTTCACGCTTCCAATCTACGGCATACGCCGGATACTCCGGGAGCGCAGGACCGCGCAGACTTAACTTGGATCGCAGAGTGCCAGAGATCTGGGCTTGGTTTACTGCGGAAGGCGGGAGATTCGGAGATTCTATGTCGAAATCAAAATTTGTGTTGTTATCCGTTGTGCTGTGTTGCGGAAGCTGGACGCTAGCGCAGACCGCTCCATCAGGCGGAGCACCGCCGGCGGGTGGTTCCCGAAGTCCAGGACAAACCTCAACACCCGGTTCGCCAGCCACCCCGCCAGCGGGAACGGCAACGCCGCCGGCCAGTCCGGCGACGCCACCAGCGAGTACTGCAACACCTCCGACCGGAACCGCTACGCCGCCCGCCGGCACCACGGAGCAAACTTCTCCGGGATCGACTTCGCCCAGCGGAACTCCGAACACAACGGTGCCGGGTTCGACGACGCCGACCAGCCCGACCCCGGGAAGTACTACGGAGCCGTCAACCGTCAAACCAAACACTCCGAATAACCCTGGCAGTTCGCCCAGCGGCGCTCCATGCGGAACTCTGCCGGGCGCGACGAATTCGACGCCGGGCTCTATACCGAACTCCGGCTCTTCGAGCTCAAATCCATCGACACCTGGCAGCACAAGTGGCCAGGATAATAAAGGAAGCTCGCCGAGCAATCCTGGGATGAGCCCTACTCCGGGCACTCCATGCCCTCCGGTCGCATCGCCCAGCGGAGGCAGCACTTCGCCGCATGCGTGAGTGGAGTAAACCGGAACGTATTAACAGAACGGAAAGCGGGCCCTTCGGGCGCTCGCTTTTATTTTCGAAAGTTCGCACAGGGCGACAAATGATTTCCGATTTGGAGCACGCAGATCTCTTTGGTCGGTGGGCGGAATTGCGATCACTTTCGCACTCCAGCAGCATTACGCTCAAAGCCTGCCCAGAACCAGAACTGACGAGCAGACTCTGCGTCCGCCGCAAGGTGAAGATCAGTGGAAAGATTCCGCCAGGGCTGCCTGACGACGCCGTATTCGATGGCTTCCGTTTTGTCGGCCATGGCATCTGACTGTCATGCACCCGAATACAGATCATTTCCTCGAATACAGTTTGCGCATCCCGTCAGGTCCGGAGCCTTTTCCTGTGCAAGAGCCCCCGGACCCTCCGGAGAACCCCGATATGCCTGTGCGCGAACCCGACCCCGAGGATCCCGGTCAGATTTGACGTATCCATCGCAGTTCCTCTTTGGGGGACAGGGGAGGTCTGGTAGGTGCTCTGGCCAATGCTCAGTCCCGAATCGCACGAACCAATCCATAGGAGGTGGAAATGTCACATTACGGCACTCTGAAGGAAACCCGCTTCGCAGACGCGAGTGAGGATATTCGCGGCTCTCATCTCTATGGTTTGAATGATGAGAAACTAGGCAAGATCGACGATGTCATCTTCGACCATTCCACTGGAGTCATTCGCTACGTCGTTGTCGATACGGGTGGCTGGCTTACATCCAAAAAATTTATCGTTCCCGCGGACGGCCTGCGCGCCTCGGCGAAGCACACCGACGATTTCGAAGTGAGCCTGACCAAGAACCAGATCGAAAGCTTCCCGCCCTACGACGACTCTCTTCTCGAGTCCGAACGCAAATGGGCCGATTATGAAGGGCGCTACCGCTCGAAGTGGGTAGCCGATCCTGTGATGCACCGCGCGGAAACCGACCGCAATATTACTCCTACCACCCAGCAGACCCTCGGGAATATCTCGTCGGAACAGGCTGCGGCCGAGGAGCATGGGCACGCGCCTGGATCCGAAGTTCCCCTCTCCAGCGGGGCACAGAGGGCCGATCTAGAGGCGGCGTCGTCAGTGACCGGACGCGCCGTGCCGGCGGGAACCGATGCCGTGGTAATCAGCAACAGCGCGGTTGGAATTGGTGGACGATGGGATACTTTTCAGAGCCGCCTGCGCCAGCGTCGCAAAGACGCCGTGGCGCACTGCGATACTTGCAGTGGCGAATCAGCCGTAAAGCGTGGTTCAGAGAGCGTTGATACGCTGCGCAAGGCGGTCTAGAAATCCTCGCGAAATCGAGGACCGGACCCGGCGAGCGAAAGCCCAATCTCTGCCGGTAGGCACCCTTAATCGAATCGATGATTGAGGGTGCTTTCCCGTTCTGCTGACAAAAAGGCTCGGTTACGGCGGGATTATGGAAACAAAAAATGCCAGTTCAGCATCTCAGTTTCCTCTTATGATCGTGGGCAATCCAAGAGCGGGGCGAACAATGGCAACCATCGCGATGGCTGTCTTTTTCCTAATTCTACTGAGCGCCGCATTTATATGTTGGCGCAAAAGGACTGACCCAGAAAAGGCGCCGCCCCTGCATCCCTCGACTTTGATCGTGGCGCGATGCTACCGACTGGAGCTCGGTGAGACTTTCCACAATTGCGCCAGCGCCTTGGCAGCGTCCGACAGTGCGCGCTTCTCGGCGTCGACGTGAGACCCGGAAGCGCTCGTCCCCGAGCGCTGCACGATCGGGGTGCGGTACCGCGAGATATGACCAGTGACCCCTGCTTGGTAGATGTCACGGACAGCGCACTCGAAAGCACGTTTTAAATTCTTGGCAGGTGGGAGAGGTTGTTCCGCGCTTTTGATAGGCATGGGAAGCTCAACTTTCTCTTTCTCGGTTTTCAGCAATGTAAAACCGATGCCCGCCCGCATCAATACAGGTTTGCCCTCAACCTCAGGCATGCTTTTCCTAGCAACGGCCAAAATGTTCTCTAGATATGTCAGGTGTAGTTACGCGTTGAGCGGCGTTTGATTGGGGAAAGACACATGTCCGCAGCGCGCGCAATGCGTACAGAGCATCGTCCAGAACGACGTCTTCCTCAATGTGGTCAGTCGCGAGCGCAAACAATTCTCTGATCCGGGCAAGGATGGCGCTCTCCGCCTCAGCAATGCGCCGGGGAAGTTGATCTCGATCCGTTTCGAACAGAGCTGCGTGATAAAGCACATGCCATGCCGCGCAAGAATTGGACACTTTTCCGTCAGTAGTGGAGCTCATCATCGAGATCCTCGGACAAGCCGCAGATTTGGCGACCGTGTGGGTGCCGGCATCCGCGCAGGGTTGCGGGGCCGAAGTTGCAACATAAGGTGGAAGGGGACGTCGAAGTATCGGGTGAACTCTGTATTTTGCACAGCCGAAAGGAAAAGCTGTGGAAGGGCGCCCCCGTGGCGCCCCTCCACCCGCCCGGATTAGGCCGCTCGCCTGGATGCTCCCTTGCTTTGCTTAGACATCTGCCGGCTCTGCGTTTCTTCGACCGTCTGGCTCGCCTCGGAATTGATTCGCTCTGCCAGTTGCGTCAGCTTGTCATCCGTTTGCTTTTCTTCCTGTAGAGTCTGATCGATCAGGGATACATGCTCGCTCTCGCCCAGTAAATCGGCGAAAGCACGCACCGTTCCGTAGCCCGCAATCTCGTAGTGCTCCACTCTCTGAGCGGCACCAATCAGGGCAGCATCCATCAGGGCATCTGCATAGCTCTCCTGCATCGTCTCGGAGCCCTCTTTGATGAGTCCCTCCATCCCGAGGCATTTCTTGCCTGTAGCTTTTTCTCCCAGCATCTCGAAAATCTGTTCCAGCCGCGAAACGTGCTCCGATGTCTGCCGCAGGTGTTCCTC
This sequence comes from uncultured Acidobacteriaceae bacterium, assembly GCA_963710885.1. Taxonomy (GTDB): domain Bacteria; phylum Acidobacteriota; class Terriglobia; order Terriglobales; family Acidobacteriaceae; genus Sulfotelmatobacter. The sequence goes on along the minus strand of CAVQCF010000039.1, from coordinate 552,400 downwards.
AAATCCTTGCCGCAACTCGGCATTCGAAGAAGCCTTCGCCATCTTGGGGAGCGCTTTTACTATCTGAGTTTCCGCACTGTAAAGATCCTTCAATTCATCGATGTATAGATGGCGCAACGATTCCTTTCGCATCATGTTCCTCCTGTCGGTGAGTTCCAGCGGCGAGGCGGACTGCCGTTTACTGGATATATTTCGAAAAGTATGGGTCTCTTTGATGGCAAGCAATACCCCGGATGCTGTATGAATCTGAGCACCGTGAGAACGCATTGACCGATGAGGGATTGCCCCGCAATTCTTAGGGTAGGTGCGGTATTGTTCGCTCAATTAGAGTTCACATAAGCTGGAAATGGCCAGACTAGGCCACAGGTCGAACCCGATTCGGTTGTTGTCACCGCATTCTTAATCTCTGCTCGCAGCCGCCGGTTCTTCTACTCGTGTTGACTATACCGAGGTCTATGAACTATGAGTGTAACTATCTCTGTCAGAAGGGCGGGGCAGTGTGACCGCGTCAGGACGGCTTTCGAAGTAGCGCTGTCTGTCTTGGTAGTTGCGGCTTTCTCAATACTGACTGGGTGCGGCACGGCCGGTGCGAACACTCAGAGTCCCGCCCCCACCCAGCCAAGTTATCCATTCGGTTCCTCCCGTCCCGATTACGTGGTCGCCGCAAACGAGCCCATTGCCAGCTCCCCCGGCGCAGGTTACGCCGCCCGGCGGTTCGAACGATTTTCCGCTCGTGATTTCCAGTCCCAGCGACGGCGGAACTGTGACCTCACCCGCAACGGTAGTTGCGTCCGCTAGTCCTAAGAACCCGATCTTCTTTATGCGGGTGTATGTCGACCAGCTCGCCGTCTATTTCACATTTACAAACTCCATCAACACTCAGATTTTCATAGCGCCCGGAACTCACACGTTGGAGGTGATGGCGGAAGATAACCAGGGGTACATCTCGGCGACCATCCTGAACATCACGGTGAGCTCGCAATCGACAACCACAATCAGCGATATTCAGACGTTGCCGGCATGGCAGTCGTGCTCGGCTACCTTTCCCACGGGCTCCGGACGCGATGGACAAATCTGCGCGGCCGGACTGGGAACCGCAGTATCGACCATGACGGAAGATCAGTCGTCCCCGGCAATGGACGGAAAATCCGCGAAGTTTTCCATGGGAGGGCCGAGCCCGTATTCGAATATGCTGTACTTCAATGCCGTCGCAGGGGGAAATAACGTCAGCCACTTCACCTACGATCTGTACTTCTACATCGACAATCCGGACGCTTCGCAGGCGTTGGAGTTCGATATCAATCAGACTTACGGCGGCAATCGATGGGTGTGGGGTTCCGAGTGTAACTTCAACGGCTCGGGAAAGTGGGACATCTGGAACGACCTCACCGGTTGGCAGCCGACCCAGTTCCCGTGTACCCCTTTTCCCGCAAACACCTGGATTCATCTGGTGTGGGACGTGGAGCGGGTCGGGAATCAAGTGCACTACATCAGTCTGAGCGTTGGCGATCAGACCTACAACGTCGACACCTACTATCCGAATCAACCCGATTGGACCCTGGAAGAAATCGACGTGGCATTTCAAATGGACGGAAATTTTGCGCAACAGCCCTACAACGTATGGCTCGATAAGGTGAACCTGACCGCAAACTGAATTTCCAGTCGCGCTCGGGGTTTCGCGATATGGCAGCGACCTTATGTCTGACCGCTCGCAGATGTTGGCCTTTGATTCAATCTCAGCGAGAGATACGAAGCAAGGCACGCAGCCGCTTGCGGCGATGCGCCTAATCACTGGTTCGGTTCTGTTGACCCTCGTGCTTGGCGTACTCGCTCGGTGCGTGGGCCTGCCCGCGAATGTGGCGAATTGCAAAGTTACCCCGACTCCTCCCTCGAACACTTCGATCGTGCCGCCCCCCGCAGAGCCTCCGCAACCGCGACGCCGCCGGACCCGATCTATACCGTTCGCCCCTACGTAGATGGCTTCGCAGTGCTCTACTCGCCTCTCACCAACATCAACCAGTTGATCTGGATGCCCAACGGACAACACACCGTTGAAATCGTCGCCGAGGACACAGCTGGCTACATCGCGACTATTTCGATGCAGGTAAATGTCGACGCGCACCACGCCGGTGCGACTGCAATTCAAAACAGAACCAATTGGGTATCCCGTTCCGCGTTGATCGCCGGATCAACCTGCGCGGCCGGTCTTGGCGTGGCCCAGTCCACTCTCTCCCTTCATCAAGCCAGCCCCTCGCTCGACGGATCGGCCGCATATCTGGGATCCACTCCACGGCGTGTGGAAGCCTACTTCGGTGCCCTGCAATCATTTCCCTTCGAACTCATGGATCCATCGGTATGGAACCTGGAGCGTGTCGGCGATCAGGTGCACTGTATCTGGGTAAGCGTCGCAGATCAGACCTACTCCGTCGAGACCTACTGGACGGCTCAACCGAATTGGCATCAGGAAGAAATCGACATCGCATTTCAGATGGACGGCAACTATGCACAGCAGCCCTACAATGTCTGGCTCGACGAAGTGAATCTCCTCGGGAACTGATGTTTCGTTGTGTGTGGTCCGCACTCCCATCATTTCCACAACCTGGCTTACCGACTCCACGTTGCCAGTCCCCACGCATATTGCCTTCAAATTCAGTGGTTTTGGTATTAGCCCTAGTGATTTACTTCGAGATCGTTTCCTTTTGACACTCGGGTAAATCCTGTATAAATTGAAGTCATTCCGCTCAGCAATCTCCGCTGAATTCCCACGCTCAGACAAGGGACACAAGCGGCCCAGAACGATTCAGGGTGTCCCGCCTGATAGTTGGTGCGATCCCTCTGTTTTGAATGGTTTAGCAGCCTCAGATCACATTCCAACCGGAGAAAAGCCCGAATGACGAAGCCTGCCTTTATTGCTATCCCTATTTGTGTGTTCGTGTTAGCAACTGCGTCTGCCTCGGCCAGCGTGACCGTGTCGAGTCCTACCAACGGAAGTACAGTGGGCACATCCGTCAATTTCGTGGCGTCGAGTTCCACCTCCTGCTCGAAAGGGGTTGCGTCGATGGGGATCTACCCGACCCCATACCAATTAGCCTACACCGTGAACGGCGCAAACTTGAAGACCAGCCTCAACTTCAATCCCGGAACCTACAACGTCGTCGTAGAGGAGTGGGATTACTGTGGCGGGGCAACCACCAAGACCGTGAGCATCACCGTCAAGACCGGGCAAAGTGCAGTATACGTAAGCGCACCGACGAACCACAGCACGGTCGGCTCGCCGACGAACTTTACTGCTACCGCGACTACGACCTGTCCGCTGGGGGTGGCCTCCATGGGGATCTACACAGGACCGAATCATCTGGCGTACGTGGCAAACGGTGCCAGCCTTAATACCCATCTGACGCTGAGTGCGGGAACCTACAATGCGACGGTGGAGGAATGGGACAAGTGCGGCGGTGCCGCGACCGCGCCCATTACGATCACGGTGAATTCTTCAGGGCAGACTTTCTGGAATGTCCAAGCTTCAGGCGGGTGGAACGGGTACGCTCAGCAACCGCCGAACTACAGCGATTGCATTGGCTGCACCCCCAGTGGGCCCGGAACCACCTGGGCCATGTATCAGCACACCAAGTCGCCTTCGATGTCGGGCAGCTCGACTCAATTCAACATTGGCGGGAACATGGATTACTCCGATGTCCTCTGGAACAACCACCTGATCGGAGATTTGTCCTCCCAGGGTCTGCCCGATTCTAACCATACGCTCGTGCCAACGCTCCACAACTTCACTTATGATGTTTGGTTTTACAGCAGCAACATTGGATCGTCCGAGGCGCTCGAGTTTGATATCAATCAGTTCTTCAACGGCATGGGATTCACTTGGGGCCATGAATGCCGCGTCGAGGATGGAAACGAATGGGATGTCTGGGACACGGTGACTTTTAAGTGGCTTCCTACTGGCATCCCCTGTTACCCGCTGCAAAATGCCTGGAATCACCTGGTGATTAAGGTGCAGCGAACCTCCAACAATCAAGAGCTCTACCAGTCAATTACGCTGAACGGAGAAACGAACACTCTCAATTGGCAGTATGCGCCATTCTCTGCACCCGGGTGGTGGGGAATCACCGTCAACTACCAAATGGACGGCGACTACAAGCAGACGCCCTACACCGTCTACGTCGACGAGTTGAATGTCAGTTACCAGTGATCGCTGTAGCGGTTGACGTGTCGACAGCCGCGGTATCGATCAAACTGTCAGGTGTCTAACTATCGTGGCTGTTGTCGCGCAGAATGTGCACTAAAAAGGCTCTGATCCATTTGAAGCGCTTCAAGCGGAATTGGAACTCGGAGCCCTGTAGTGGAATAAGGGTGGCGGGAAGAAAACAAACCGCGGATGGGGATCGACCTAGGCATGATTGCCAAGCAGGACTGGCAAGCACCTCGATCATGCAACTTTTTGCAACAGAGCCCGTCACATGCACATTCTCAACGAGTTCCCCACTTTTTCAACACGTTGATAATGCAACAGATTTGGCTTCGTTTTGCAAGAACCCCCTTCCTGAAGACTCCTCGCTCCTCGACTCAAGTGAACGCTGACCGGAGCAGGGACCGCTTCCCCCAGGCAGCGCCGTTGCAGGCGCTCGAACCGGTCGATCGCCTTTTGTAGACCTCTTTCGGCCGCAGCCTCCGCTTTGAGGACCCGATCTTGAGGTTCAGCCGATAGTACCGCCACGATGTCGCTGGCCGGCTCCAAGATCATTTGGGCGACACCCCTCCTCGGGCATCGCCCGCAAGGTCTGGGAGTCCACTCTGAAACGGGAGCTTAACGAGCCGAATCACGCGTCTAGAGATGTCGATCGCACTCTCGCCCGAGTTCGCCACAACCAACGCGGAATCTCCCAAAAATATCGCAGTCCAGCCAGGGCATGAAAAATACTCCGCCGCACTACAAGTTGGCGTTTCCAGTAGCCCGCATTCAGAACGAGTGCTGGGTTGCGTCTTACGGAAGAAGCAATACGTGAAAGGCGTGAGAGTGGCAGTGCCCCTCTCAGGTCGACCGCCTTCGTTGGCCTTGTATTGGCTGCATATTGGTTTTTGAGGAATAGAACAAGTTTCGACCTTGGGAAACAGTCGAACTGGTAGGCAGGGAACTCGCAAAAGGCGAAAGAACGCGCATAGTTGTCAATCCACACCCGTGGCCCGGGGCGAATCGTCGCGCCCCAGGCGCGAACCAACGGAGGTATGGGAGATGCAAATAGCTTAGCCGCCAGTTCGCACACCAAGACCACGAACTCTCTCACCATCAGGCTGTCGCCGACGCGCTGCTCGGTTTGATTCCAAAGTACCGTGTCGTGCACGCGTCGTTTCAGAAAATATCCGATTTCCAAGAAACAAGACATGCGGATCCACAGCGCGAACAAGTGTTGACACGCATGCACGACCTGAAGCAAGAACGCATCTTCGTCCGTCAGAGCGGGGAAGACCAATCCATTCCACGCGTGAGTCGTTGCGCGTTCGACGGTGAATAGGTTCGGGAGAGCTGGCAGACGGAGCAAGTCGCCATCCCAGACATCCAGGTGCAACTCAACGGCATGGGGCGCGGCCGCGGAGTATTGTCTGCCGCTTCGCGACGGCGCCTCCGCACCAGGCATAACAAAAACAAATTCCTGGCTGGCAGGTGAATCCTTCGGAACGTAGCCTGCTTCGAGCAATACGCGTTGCGCAGCCGAGAGGGACCGGGCATCCACCAAATAGTCGAAGTCGCCCTGATGGCGCATAGGCGCATACGGACAGAACTGAGGAACCAGCGAGAGTCCTTTCAGCACCGCATATCCAATCCCCACCTGGCTAAACTTGCGGTTAAGAGCATCGAATCGCCGGGACATATCTTCAACGCGGCTCTGGTTCGCCGCGAAATTTGCTTCCAGACGAGACAGGATTGAGGTGGGGATCACATCTGCTGAATTCGTATCCTTGAGTTTTTGTAAGAAGTAGAAGGCGAGGCCAGTGTCGTCGAGCCAAAGAAGACATCTCTCCCAATCTCGATGGCTGACTCTTTCGAGCGCAGGAATGCTGTCGCCCGGGCCCGAGAAGCTCAGGAATTCGACGAGGTTGTCGCCCAGTTCACGCTTCATAGCGGCACCTCTTAAGCTTGTCCAAGCGGGGAAAACCCACTTCGAAGCAATTCACTAGGCCTCCTAGTTCTTCCCTGTTCGTGTCTTTGGCGGTCGTGCGTTGCGCGTAACGAGCGATGCTGGCCGGATTTGGTCCGCGGTTTTGGTCCAAACAAGGCTTGGGATCTTCATTGTGCATGTCGATGAATTCGCGGATGGCTGCTTCCAGGTCTTTTACACTGCGGAACACGCCCCGTCGATTCGCTTGTGTGGTTCGCGCCGCGCTCCCCGTGTCCGTCCGTGTGGGGGTTGCGCGTTGCGCCTTCCGTGTGCGTTGTGTTCCGTGTGTCCCTTTGCCCGGCCGCGGCCTGCGCCTCGTCCCTCGGCTCGTCCGCGGCGGGCGGGGCGTCCTCCTCCTCTTCCCGCGCGCCGCGCGCGGCCGCGTGGCGCGGCCGCGCGGGCCCGCGCCCGGCGGCGTCTCGCCGGCTCCCGCCGCCGGGCCGGCCCGGGGGGGGGTCCATCTGGCGAACCGAGCCGTCTGAAATGGAAAACGAGGACGGCCGGTGATTGGTAAGCTTCCGCGAATCGATCAGATTTGCCGGCGCGCGCGAACATGGGCTTCTCCGGTTCCTCGAGCCACAGAGGCGGCCAGAACAAGATGCTGATCGGTCTGACTGAGCCCCATCTTTGGGAATCCAGGGAGAACGCTCCAAACTCCGACCCTGACGAATTCTCCGCAATCGAAGATCGATCATTTTCTGTTGTGGTTGCTTTGAAATCAACCTCGTCGGACAACTTAGCTTCGGCGCCGGATGAACTTGTCACAAGATGGTCACATTGTTGTCAAGAATGATCTATGCAGACTTTCTGGCGGGAGCCAACCATGGACCATGGAGATCCGAAGACGCTGCTGTTCTCGATGATGAGATTCTTCAAGTTTCCTGCCTGGAGATCGACAGCAGGAATTCCTCAAAGGCTTGAGTGAGAACGCCTCATGAACTCGATGCACTCCGAGTCTCCGGCCTTGCGACTTGACCCAACGTACGAAAACCCTCGACAACAGGTGCTGCATCGCGATGGCTGGAGATGTCAATCGTGCGGCACGATGTCGAGCGTGGAGGTCCATCACCAACGCTTTCGGAGCCGTCTGAGAGATGACTCAGAAGCGAACTTGATCGCGCTGTGCGCAGGCTGTCACACCGGTGCGCATCGAGTGCCTTCCGTGTGAGCCTTCGTCCCTTGTCACCTCTCCGGACCGTCCTGCTTTAGATTTCCGTTCTTGGGCTCTGGGTCCGCGTCTATCCCACATTCCACATTACGAATCCGTCAAGCATATGGAATAGCTCCTCGACATGGGCCATGGGCATCGCCCTTTGATGGGCAAAGATCAACAGCCACCGATGCGGTAAGCGCGCCGCGGAGTAAACGGAAAAGTAGGTCGAAAAAGTCGGTCCTCAGGAGGCGGGCAGCCGTCCGGCGAAGAGTACAGTATCTTCGGGCTTATTGAGAAACGGTCACAGTGGCTGTTCCATTAATGCCGGTGGCGTCGTACAGGCTCCCGGATATAGTTTGACTTCCCGGAGTCTTCAGGGTGAAACCGTTGGTCCATGTATGGGAACCTGCATCAGCCGAAGTGAATTGATATTGAGAAGGAAGAATGGCGGATGGATCTGAACTAGTGAAGCTGATATAGCTGTTGACCATAGCGTCCCTCTGTCCGCCGAGCATCGCCGTCACAGTAACAGTAAAAGGAGTGCCTGCGGTTACTGTAGACGGCGCAGTGAAGTCGAGAACGGCATGCGGCGTTGCGCAGCCAAAGGTCAGAAGTATTGCGATCGCCGTGGTTAACGTCCAGAGGCAGATGGCGAGGCGAAAGCCTTTGCGGCCGGCTTGACAGCGATCACCTGAAAACCTCACATCGCACCATGGGCCGCTGGAAGGTGCGTGACCCGTCTGTTCCGGCGTTGATCGCAGCAAAAAATTGCAGCCCCGGGTATCAATCCTGCGACTCGGAATATGACCTCTACATTGAACCATTTCGGTGAGCCTTGCCCAATCGCACATCGATTCCAAACATGGGTCCGTAGACGTTAATGCCGTAATTGGAAAACCGTGGTTCAGATAAATATAAATTCGATATATGCATCCAATTCAGACCAGCCGAAATCGAATAGCGAGAATTGAAGTTATATCGAACTCCACTGCCCATGTTCACGGTAAATGTAAAGTCCTGCCCTTGCGCATAAAGAACTCCTGCCGGCTCCTTGGCGTTAATATCTCCGAGCCCCAAGCGGCCATCAAAATACGGTGCAATCTTTCCCCGACGCGGAACGAAATTTCTCCGAATTCCCATGATCCACGCGAAATAACGAGTTTCGGGTCCCCTCGGGATTAGCGTGACGGCTCCGCTGGCCGTCAGATCCCAATTGCCCCGAAAGATCCAAGGCCCGCCAACATCATCCATTTGCCAACGGAGAGATGCGATGATGGGAACCAGAGTATATTTAAGGTTTGTCATGGTGTAGCCATCGCCTAAGAAGACGTCGAAAACAAAAGGTATGTTGATCGGGAGCCATCCACTGTCCAACGAGAATTCGAGCTTGTTCTTGTAGTAAATGTCGCGATTGAAGGCAGGAGGATTTGAGTGCAGCAACGGCGTCTTTGAAACACCGTCTGGCATACACCCCTCTTTCGGCGGTTCCGCTCGTTGGAGGAGCGAACCGGGTAAGCGCTCCCAGGTTTGAACCCATTCGGAAGAGCCCTTCGGCGCAGCGCACAACTGTGACGACGCTGAGAGAGAACGAGTGTTCGCGAAATGAAGAGAGGTCGCAAACTTTCCTACGGGAGAACTGCCCGCGTCAGCTATCTGTCCTCCATCCACTACGTGAAAACCGGCATCCGGCCACACCGCGGCCGTGCTGCCGCCGTAAGGGCCGGCGAAATAGGCCGAGGTGGTTTGGGCTCGCAGCGGAAGCACCAGCAATAGCGTCATGGGAACCGAAGTCGACAGCTTCGTTACGCGGCGGAGGCTTGTGGATTTCCAAAAGCGGGCGAGTTTATCGCGCACTCGTACCTCATAGAATGGAAACTGGAAACCGAACATGCTGAACCCGGTCTGGGGCTTTGCAGCTCTGTGCAGTGTAGCAGAGGACAAAAGTGTGCGCGGCTCAAAGGTTGAAAGGAATCGGCCAGAAGCAGAATTGGAACGATACAGCGACATCGAAATGCCTAGAGGTTGCGCAGAGGGATGTGCTGCGCTTGTACTTGCAGTTAACGCCCCAGATCGCTCCAGGTCGCAGATTTTTATTGCCCAAGCCTGCGATGGCCAGTATTATTCATTGTCTCGGGCGCATCGTAACGCGTGTGGCAGGGGCGATCGAAGCATGATCTTATGGAGATGAGACGGCTTATGCAACATCCCCGAGCTACGTTGTTGTTGTTTACGAGCATTCTGGCTATTCTCGCTTCGTTTGGTTGCGGCTCCTCCGCCCCTCACGGTGCAGTTGCTTCAACTTCACACCCACTCGTGGCCCAGTACACGATCACAAATCCTCACGACGGACTATCTTCGTGGGTTGAATTTGGAACCGACACAAACTACGGCCGACAAACTTCCGTTGTGACCGGGGATACGGGGATCAGTATTTTAGTGGCCGGCATGAGGTTCAATACTACCTACCACATGCGTGCGCACGTGACTTGGACAGGAGGATCGTGGATTGATCAGGACCACACATTCACGACAGGTGGACCGCCTCCTTCGCCGGCCTTCCCCGCTCTAAAGGTGAGTCGGCCGGATCCCTCTGCAGCCTCCCCAGAGAATCCTGGTATAGAAATGATCGATGGCGATGCTGCTTCCTCCAATCTAATGCAAGCGTTCTTCACGGATCGTGATGGCAATCCCATCTGGTATTACGACGTCGGCACAGGGAATTGGCCCTTCTCGTACAAATTGCTCCCCAATGGCCACTTTGTTTTCTTCATCATTCTCCCGCCGCCCGGTGTCTCGATATTACGAGAAGTTGACTTAACCGGCGCCACGATTCGTGAAATGAATGCGAATCAGTTGAACGCAAAGATGCTGACGGCAGGCCTTGACTTTGCCCCGACCTTTTATCACCACGATATGTACCCGCTGGCAAATGGCCATCTGATCGTTCTAACAAACTTCATCAAGCAGTTCACGGATCTGCCCGGATATCCGGGCACCATGGGAGTAATCGGAGACGGGTTGATCGATCTGGACGAGAATTGGAACCCTGTTTGGGCTTGGAATGGCTTCGACTATCTCGATGTGAACCGTCATCTGAATGGGCTGCCGGATTGGACCCACGGCAATGCGATTGTCTATACACAACAGGACGGAAATTTGCTTTTTTCCATGCGCCACCAGTCATGGGTTATAAAGATCGACTACAACAACGGACTCGGTACCGGAAAAATACTCTGGCGGCTGGGCTATCAAGGGGACTTCACTCTAGCTCAGGGTAGCGATCCCAGCGTATGGTTCTCTTTCCAGCATTTTCCATCCGTGGTTAATCAGAATGGCTCTCATACCACGCTCGCAATATGGGACAACGGAGATAATCGGGTACTGGATACGAGTGGCACTATATGCGGCACGCCTACCAGTGCTCCATGCTATTCGCGAGCCACGATTTTTGACATTGATGAAAGCACTATGATCGCCAACCTGGCTTGGGCGGATAATCTTGACTATTATTCAATTTGGGGTGGGAGCATCAATCAGCTTGAGAACGGTAACATTGAATACGACCTCAACTCCCCTCTAATTCCGCCGAGCACCGGCGTTGCATCGGAAGTGCAAGAAGTAACCCCGACTGCCTCGCCGCAGACAGTCTGGCAGATGGATATTCCTGACCCGGTGTTTGCATATCGGGCGTATCGATGGCCCAGCCTTTATCCCGGCGTGACGTGGCAGTACTGAGATCGTCGCTCTGAGCGTTTGTAAATGACGTGCTAGTGGAACTCTGATGCTAAACGTCTCACCTGAGCTTTGGCTTTGATTGCGTAAGGAATCAGCTAAAGAGGTGTTCGTTGAAGTTTAGATCCCTTGTCTTGTGGTTGGGAGTTCTCACTTCTGCTTTGCCACGGCAGACAGATTCTGACGTCCTAGTCGCGACAGCTGTCTGGAATTTGGGCCCTTCTTACCAATCACGGGCGCACTTCCTGAGCATCGCGTGCTCCGAGGAAGGCACTCTGTGTTGGGCGGGAAGACCGTTAGAATTGAATAGTCCAACCTTTGCTGCGGAGTCGAACGGGCGCCCCATTAGGTCGGACTGCGCTGCCGAGTCTGCTTCCGCTTCTTACTCTGGGCGCCTTATCGGGACTGCCAGCAACATAAGCGGGCAGCCGCAAACTTGTAACGGCAAGGGAACAACGCTTCTGGCTCCTAAGAATGTGTTCGTGGTAGATGGTGTGAACTATCCTTTTACTGCGGCGGGGATCAACGCATGCATCGTCGCCTCTGAGAACAGCGGCGCCAATGGAATTTGTGATGCGCGTGGGGTCCCTTCGGAAACTTTTACAGAGGAGATCGATGTTGGTACGACGTCATTTCCGACTTCTCCCACTCTGCTGCTACCATCAAACGCCGTCTGGAAGTTTAATATCAAAGACGGCGTCTCCTGCGGCATCAAGCAGTTTTCCGGCTCCTCCGTGATCGGAATGCAAACCGGTGGCGGCCCAATTGCTCAATTGCTTCCGGCAAATTCCGAAGTAAATATGCAGGCGCTCTACTGCACCCACCCCAGCCCTAAAGGACGCGGTTCTTACGTGCGCGCGGAGGGCTTCGACGTTACGAACAGAGTCGGCGCCATCATGGGCCGCGCAGCATTTGTGGCGCAGCATCTCTACGACAACTCTTCCTTCTCGAACATCACCGACTACTGCTCCAGAGGAACATGTGCAAAGATTTACGACACTTGTTGCGGTGTAGAGTTCAGGAACTTCACCGTGAACGGAATGAGTGCGGCGAATGTTCAGCCGTTGGTCATCGGTGACTGTGCATTGGGTGGGAACGTCTTCTCTGGTGGAGTAATGTCCACGGCTTTCTACAACGCGTCAGTTACTCATCCGGGCGCTGGGAAAAACAATATCCTCATTCAGTGCGGCCCGAATACCAGCAACGATGCCTTCTATAACTTATACATGGAAGCCAATTCCACCGATACGACTACCCCCGGTATTCAGATTCAAGCGGACGTATTCGATATCCAGTTTTATAACTTTCAATTCCTGTCCACCGCGCGCGGCTCGACCGCTTATGCTGTTGATGTCGCCCAGTGGCCACATTCGTCCGGCCAGACCGCAGATGCCTTCTTTGGAGGACGTTCCGGCACAAACAACTTGGTGAACGACCACCAAGATGGGTTGCAGCTGAGAGGCAACGCTCTATCGCGGTTTCAGGCTGACCATTACGTCCCGGTTATGGATACTGTCCAGGCCCAGTCGAAAGTTTTCAGTGCAAGTCTGGGTACTTCCTGCGCCTCAAATAATGTCACGCTGGCTCCTGCTTGGGGCAAAGGAGCTGCGACAGGAAACTTCTCGGGTTACTCACAAACTTGCCAGTTTACGATTACCACCGGGTCGGCACCGTTTGAAGCATCCCCGACGGTGACGTTTGGTTTCCCCAGCGCCATTTTTCCTGTGACTCCGGTGTGTACCTTGGATGTACACAACGTTACGGGCCCGGGGGGACCGATTATCTTCAACAATAGCCTGCAGTCCGCCACGGCCCCAGTGTTCACCGCCGAGTCCTCCGGTGGAGCCGCCTTCACACCGGCTGCGGGTGAAACCTACACAGTCGTCCTGAGATGCGGCCCGTGATGGGGGTGATAGCGGCAATTTTGGGATCAGAAAGTCGAATTTGGTCGAGACCGGCGGCGGCCTGAAGGTCGAGTGCGGCTCCAATCATTGACAATCATTGACAAGGCATCGGTTGTCGCCTATCCTTAATTTTCGGTTTTGTTATCCGCGAGACCTATCTTCAACGCCCTTTGCTAGCGCGAATCGATTGTACAAATGGGAGGCAGTCGTGAAGTCCTCCGCGCTTGTCTTGTGCCTTCTTCTGGCCAGCACCATCCTGCTGGCGCAAACGAATCTTGTTCCTTTCGTAAATGAGCCGCTGGTTCCGAGCGCAGTCGCGCCTGGGGGTCCGGCCTATACCCTCACCGTCAATGGCACCGGATTTGTCTCCGGGTCGACGGTGAATTGGAATGGCACTGCGCTGGCCACAACGTTCGTCGACAGCTCGCAATTAACCGCGACCGCCCCCGCCTCGAACATCGGATTCGTGCTAAAGCTGACGGACTGCCCAGTTTGTGAATAGCTAAGTCCAGCCCACGAACCAACGAGCAATAAGATGCGATTTTTAGCCACCGTGGGCTGGTCGAACGCTGAGGCGTCCCATAGCTAACCTGCGACGAAATTGTACGCTTTGCAGAAAGCAAGGAACAGAAGCTCTGAATGGTAAACTTAATCTCTTACAGCAGAGCCTCCAAACCTGTTGTACTATCAGCGTCACTCGTTGCTCCGAAAGCCCCCTCAATGTTCCTGATCGTGGCGTATCGAGTAGATTGGCGGGCGGTGTAACGCTTGGAAGCCTATCCGCAGCACGCGGAAGTCTGCGGGAGATGCCTGAGATGCGTTCGACCAATTGAATTTCACCAGTCGCGCTATCACACGGTCCACCTGCGATCGCAAATCCTCCCGCGAACTGTTGCCCCAGTCCGTTGCCCGTGGTCCATCAATCGTGATCGTACTGCCAGTGTTGGTCAGCAGGATAAATGATTTATTCACCTCATAGTCTGTTCCACTTTGCACTTGCGCCGAAGTAAAACCTCCGCAGCCTCCAGCATTCGTAAAAGTGGCTGTGCCATTCATGGGATAGGCACCATCGGTCGCAGGCAGCCTCGGAGCGGCGAACGTCACCGTGATTCCAATGAGCCCATTGGCTGTCTGGAACGAACCGGCTAAAGTTCCATTCAGCATCTCGAACGGGCTAAGCTGCGCTTGATCTCCCCCCAAGCATTCTCCGGTAACGGTATATGTAGCGTTCGCGAGATAGCCGACTCCGTTGGTGCCGGCCGTGCTAACGGTACCAGTAACGTTGATGATTTGCCCGTTGACTGAGGCGCTGGCAAGCCCCACTGTTCCTTGAGGGCTTACGTTGCCGGTGAATGTTACGGTTCCGCCAGCAGGAAAGCAATGCGAACCCATGCCGCTGATTCCTAACTAATGTCGCACTGATATTGCCCGATGAATCGCTCTCAAGCTGGCCACCAAAAGTAAATGCATCCTGGGATTGGACGGATTCAGTGGAGTAGAACGCCCACACCCCGCTGAGCGACGGAGGCGGAGTGGTCGTATGTTGCATTCCTCCCGATCCGCAACCGAGGGAGAAAAGAAGGGCAAGGGAAATCACCGCTCTCAAACAGATCCTCATGTCGGTCCAGCTGCGAGTTGTGCGCCATAGCCACAGCTCCTATTGTCACTTTCAGTCAGCAGTAATATTGTGATCGCGACTATTGCACAACTAGAGCAAGTGTGGGAGCTGTGCGTTACGTAAGTGAGCCTGACGTAAACTGGCCAGTGACCGATATGTTGTAGCTGCCAGGTTGGATCCCACCGCCTCCGCCACCACCACCTCCTCCGTTGCTTGATCCGCCGCATGCGACGAGAGTCATCCCGATACAGAGCAAGCACAAGGTCGTCAATCCATAGCGCCTTTGACGACCGCCTCCATACATCCAACTAATCAGGATGGTGAGCAGAGTGATCATCCCCAAGGTTGCAAACCACCATGTCGGCCAACCATGCCTGCCGCCGGAGGGCGGTAAGAACTGCGGCAGAGTTACCCCTGATGATGGTCCTATGGTGGTGACCGTAACCGTGACTGCCTGAGCTGCTGTCCCATTCAGCGTGAAAGAATTTGGTGAAACAGAGCATGAGGATAGTGAAGGAGCCCCGGTGCAAGTCATCTTCACCATCCCGTTGAATCCGTAGCTCGGACCTACCGAGATATCATAAGTCGCCGTCTGTCCCGGCGAGACGGTTTGGCTCGGTGAAGAAGCGGTGACTGAAAAATCCTGCCCCGTTCCGCTGAGACTGATCATTTGCGGCGAATTAGGGAGCGCTGTCTGTAACCTGAAGGGTCGCTGTACGTGTACCTCCCGCCTGTGGAACAAATGTGACACTGATTGTGCAATTTGCCCCCGGCGCCAGTGTTGTGCCACAAGTGTTGGTCTGCTTGTAATCCCCCTGTTGCGCGCCGGATATGGTGACGCCCCCGATGCTGATAGTCGCGGAACCCGAATTGCTCAAGACTGCTTGTTGCGCAGTTGTGTTAGTACCTCCCACGACGGAGCTTCCAAGATTAAGGGTCGACGGTCCGAGCAGGGCAGCCGGGCCACTAAGCCCCTTGCTGAGCAGTACCGATATGTTTTCCACCCCCGTCACCGAAATGTCGGGTTTTCCATCCCCATCAAAGTCTGCAACTGCCAGCCCGCTTCCTATGGGGGAGTTGCCGAGATAGAACTGCTCCGGTGCTTGGAACGTCCCGTCGCCGTTCCCTAGCAGCACAGATACGTTACTCCAACCAGAATTGATGATCGCGATGTCTGCTTTCCGGTCTAGATTGAAGTCGGCCACCGATAACGCAACAATTCCATTGCCAGCGACCGTTGTGATCGGACTCTTGAAGGTGCCATCACCATTTCCTAGAAGGACGACTATCGATGAAGGAGCACTCAAGCCGCCATCCGGGTTGCCTACGACGATATCTGGAATGCCGTCCCCGTTGAAGTCACCGCTCGCAATTGCGGTAGGATTTGGGCCGACGTTGTAGGTTGATCCCGCAGAAAAAGTGCCGTCACCGTTTCCTAGGAATATCTGGATCTCCTCAGCGTTTAAAGGTGCGGGGCCAACGACGACGGTCGCGACATCGAGTTTGCCGTCGCGGTTAAAGTCCGCGACCGCCAAAGTGCGCAGCGTGCTGGGACTCCCGGTGTTCGTCTGCACGGGAAATCCAAACGTCCCATCGCCGTTGCCAGGGAGCACAGCCAAACCCACGCCGTAAAAGCCAAACAGGCCAACTACGTCCAGCTTTCCGTCATTGTTAAAGTCCCCGGCCGCAATCGGCCCAAGCATCCCCGAACCATAATCGACCTCAGACTGGAAGGTCCCGTCGCCATTTCCCAGGAGAATGGCGATGACTCCGTTTGAATCCGGCGAATCCGCGGAGGCCAGGTCCGTCCGACCATTACCACGAAAGTCTGCTGCGATCACAAAGGGGAAAGTTCCCCCGGTGAAAGTAGTTGTCATCGGCGCAGAGAAGGCTCCATTTCCGGCATTGAGATATAACCCTTCCCCCGTTTCCACGGGAAGAACCTGTGCAAGGTATTGGATGCCCACGTCCAAATCGACCTTGCCATCGCGATTAAAGTCGGCTACAGCAAGAGTGCCGAGGATGATGCTGGGTTGAACGACGTTGAGCTCTGGAATTCCGCCGTAAAGAGGAAATGTCGCGAAGGTCCCGTCGCCGTTCCCATTGACCACGGAAATAATGTCTGGCAGTGTGCTCGAGGCTCCAAGGGTACCCGAGTCAGTCATTACAAAATCCAGCTTTTGGTTGCCAGTCAAATCGCCGAGAACGCCGCTTATACCACCTGCAACACTCGGCGCAGTCAGAGCCTGTACCGCCGTGAACGTTCCATTGCCGTTGCCGAGCAGCACGGAGGCGCCGCCTCCGCCGATACAGATAAGATCCGGCTTGCCGTCCCCGTTTAGATCTCCTGCGGCAAGTGGTATCTCATTGCTGCCGACGATCGGGGTTTGAAATGTTCCATCCCCATTTCCGAGAAGCACATTCAAGAATCCATTATCGGATGACGTCGCAACATCGGGATTGCCGTCCAGGTTGAAGTCGGCGACCACTAAGCCCGCTATCGGACCGCTAGGATTCGGGAAGGGTGTATTTTTGGCAGTTTGAAATGTTCCGTCCCCATTACCCAAAAGCACGGAAACGACTCCGCCTGAGCCAACGGTCAACCCTGAACCGACGCTCACCAGATCCAATTTCCCATCTTTATTAACGTCTGCGCTAGCCAGAGCAGATGGCCCCAAGCTTAACGAGTAAGTTGCGGGATTCGGCTGGAACGTACCGTCACCATTGCCCAGCAGTACTGCCACGCCGAATGTCCCCGAGATCGGCAAGGGCACTGCTATGGCGGCGTCGAGCTTGCCGTCGCCGTTGAAGTCGCCGATAGCGAGACAGTTCCCCACAGCTGGGACCCCGACACAAGGAAACGGGGCCCCAGTAATTGTCGTCAACTTTTGCGACTGAAAGGTTCCGTCGCCATTACCGAGCAGGACTCCTAAAGTATTATCGGTAGTGTTCACTACTAACAGATCGGGCTTTCCGTCATTATTGACGTCGCCGACTTGCAACCACATTGGGCCTTTACCCACCGAATAGTTAACAGCCGGCTGAAAGGTTCCGTCGCTGTTCTGAAGCAGAATCGAAATGTTGTTCGAGAGCTGATTGGCCGTGGCAATGTCCGGACGCCCATCGCCGTTGAAGTCTGCAACCACAACTGATTCTGGGTACGATCCCACCACATAGTCACGGGGCCCAGAGAAGATTGAAGTCTGCGCAGAGCCGGTAACGGCACCCGAGAACAGCACCATTACAAGAAATGAGGCCGAACCAAAACCTAACTTAAAGCGCACGGTGTGAGCTCTCAATTTGTACTTCGAATCTGCAGCTTTTGAGTGCAGCTAAACAGCTCACAAGCTACTGCAGCCGAGGCACTGTGTCAATGATCAAAGGCACACAAAGACACACATTGGAGCGTGGTTTATGGCGGCCCAGCGTTCGATCTGAGCTATGTCGGCTTGGGAGAATCTAGCGGTTTGTTGCAATCAGAATGTCCTGGAAACCCAATGCGCCTCAACGAACCAGATATGACTCAGAACGGGAAGCAACTGACTCGAAGAACATCGTTGTCGATCCAAGCAGCAGGCATGCCGGAAGTGTTATAGCCCGTGAGCGTGACGCTTGACCGGGAGCCTCCGGTCTGTTTCACATAAAAGCCCCCGCCCTTTGTTGGATTCGTCATGTCAAAAGCGGAGCAGTTCCATCCAGTCGCAGCGGGGGGAAGGGTAATCGTTCCGCTGCTGGATGGGTTTCTCCCGACGATTACGGTGAAGGCTGCAGTTCCGGTAGCAACCACAGACGACGCCGTTCCGAAGTTAGCAGAAATCGGGGGTGCCCCCGAAGGTTGCGGCGAATTTTGAGTCGCGCCGGGAACCTCTCCTGCCGCAGCACTAACTATCGTGGGAGTAGGTGTTGTAGTTGTCCCAGGAACAATACTTGTGGCTATGAGTGAAAAATTGATGTCCGAATCGTTCCGAATAAATGTCGCAGTCTGTCCGACCAGCAAGGTTTAAAGGCAGGGAATAGCCTCCAAACTCCATATTCCCGCCGGAACTGAAACACACATTACCCAACGCTCGAAACGTCACCAGTTCGCCAGCCCCCAAAGCGCTCTGTAGGGTTGAGACGCAAGTCGTTGACGGATTCAAGCGCACGAGATGAGCACGCCCGATTGCAACAGTAGCCGCTGGATTTACTTGGTAAGCTACCCCGAATGATGCATATACGTTCGCTGGTAGTGTATTGAACATATTGTCGCTAGCCGAAAGTGCCATTCCGTTGGTTCCCTGAATTACGTGATCAGGAATGCCTGCGATCACGTTATGCTCGAATACAACGTTGGCCAGAGTCGTTGTAACGTCGACAAGAAATCCGTTTCCGCCATTCACACCCGTTCCGTTGTCGAATTGTGTATTTTCGATGACAACCATGTCACCTGAGGCATCGGCACCTGTATGACTCAGGAGATAGACGCCGTTCATAGCCTCGTGGTGCATCTGAAAGTGACACATCCTGCATCCATTGACATTCACACCGACGTTCGCCAGTTGTGAGGTCACTTTGTGAAAGCTGATCTCGAGAGGTACGGCCAATCCCCCTAGATAAGTGCCTATGTAGATATTCGTCCCCTCTCCAGCAGTCGTTCCGTCGTATTGGCCACCGAGAAATTCGATCTGTCCATTTGCTCCCTCCATTGTAATGTGCTTGCCACCGCCAGTCGGACGATAGACGACCAATTGTCGGAACTGATCCCATTCGTTCAGGCCGCTAAAGCTGTTCGGTGTTCCTCGGAGGTGAAGAGAGACTCCCATGAATCCGGAGATCTGAAGTTGATCGAATACAGAATAACGCAAACCGGAGTCATGGAGGCTCGAGGCGTTCAAAAAGAAGCAATCCTGCCTAGTATTTCCCGGAGCTCCGAAAAGTTCAAAATTACGAAGGAGGACAAATTGGGCCGGCGCGTGATCTGCTTGCGGGATTACGAACAAGGGCTCGTTGGTGGAACTGTTGGAGATAATCTGTGTTCCGCGGCCGCCTGAAACAGTTCCGCTGCCATAGCCGATAATCTGAAGATTGGTGCGAAGAGTAATTTGCTTAGCTGAGTACCGATATGGACCAAGCAAGAGTGTTACCGCCCGTGTGCCCGGGTCGAATGTCCCAAGCTCAAGCGCGGATGAACTGGAATTTCCGCGCATATCGATGGTGCATCCCGCCGCGGGACAAGCGCCTAAGGCATGCACAAGCGTTGTGTATTTCGTCCCATCTACGAAAATAATGTTATTGAGCTTTCCGGCTTCAAAGTTGGATACCTTGACTACGCCACCCGCATCTCGGATGTCGGAATTCACGATCGAATTGAGGCCCCGAAAAAAGTGGAACATAACCCGCTGTACCCCCCGGAGTAGTAACTACGGTGACGAAGACTGAGAAGGAACCGCTGGAGTAGACACGAATGCCGGAGAAGGATTGACGGACGGTACCGGCTCTGTCGGTGAACTTTGGCCCACCTTCGCATATGCCGATGGCGGCAGACCACCCAAAGTGTCAGCGTCGGCGGCTTTCAGAGCATAGGGTACGCTAGTGAGGAATGCCCTGGGTTGTTCTTCCTCCTCGGGAGCCAGCAAACGGACACCTAACCACCTGGGATGATTGGTAGCGAATAGCTCAGGAGGAATTCCATCGGTCGTCGCGACACCGAGAAGAACAGTGTAGCGGCCATTCACAAGCTGCACATTCTGGGTCTCCTCCCAGATGGGAGTTCCGCCGGTCACGTCAGAATAGATCGTGAAGCTGATACTTTGTGTTCCCGTTACGGCATTCCCCGTGCGATCCTTCAGCAATCCACTAAACTTCACGACGCGCGGCACGGCCGAGCTTTCGGAGGCGGGAGATTGTTGGGTCTGAGCTACCGCATAGCAGAAGATCGACAGCAGCAGAAAAATGGTCACAGCAATTCTACCTATCCAAGTACACATGAGGAGCCTCCAAGAAAGAATTTTGGCGAAGTGCAGGGTATCTATGCGCAAGTGATCAAGACGGTGATGAGTACAGTCGAGAGGATAAGATATGTCCCACGGCTTAATATACACGACTCCCTCCTCGTTCCTACGTCGTGCATTATAAATCTAACTCTAATATGAATTACTAGCGTCGGATGATTTCAGGAAGGCTGAGAAGAAGGGGGTAGAGGATGGCGGCGTAGTCCGACGAGTTGAAGTCCGATCGCCACTAAGAAGGCAGAATTATTCACAAGGTAGCGCTTCCAGAGGCGCCCGGGTTCTTGACAGAGCCGATGGGCCCACTGCAACCCCATTTTCTTGATCCATCCAGGAGCGTCTTTCACGTTGCCAGTGTGAATATCGAAAGCAGCGCCGACGCCGATCATGATCTTGCACGGCAATCTATGGATGTTAGCAGACATGAACTTTTCCTGTTTTGGTGTGCTTAGGCCCACCCAAACGATATCGGGCCGCGACTCTTCCATTAGCGTCTCGAGGGCAGCCTGCTCCTGCGGTTCCAAGGGTCGAAATGGTGGGGTGAACGTGCCTGCGATTGCGATTTTCGGAAATGCACGCTGGAGGTTCTGGGCCAACTGAACGGCGACTCCCGGTTTTCCCCCGTACAGAAAGTGCCGAAGGCCTTTGTCGACAGACCGACCACAGATCTCGAGCATCAGATCTGGACCGTAGACACGTTTCATTTTGCTATGTCCCTGAAGATGCCCAATCCAGACTGTGGGCATTCCGTCTGGCGTGACGATGAAGGCGCGATTCAGAATCTCCCGAAACTCTGGGTCGCGCTGTGCCTCCATCACGCCGTGCACGCCCGTAACGCATACATAGCCCTTCTGTCCCTCGCGAACGGCTGTTTCAATGAGGGTAGCCGCGATATCAAGGTCAAGAGCGTGCACTCCCACGCCTAGCACATTGGCGCGGGTGTCAGGCCATTGTGTGAGATGGGTTCCCATGAGGAATACGGCCGCCTTCGCGCAACTCGCTTTCGATCCAGCGGTAGGTGACGCGAAGCCCGTCTTCGAGTGACACCGACGGTTCCCATCCGAGGGTTTCGCGCAGCCTACGATTGTCGCTGTTGCGACCACGCACCCCCTGCGGCTTGGTCATATCGTGCCGCTTGGTAAGTCGTTTTCCGGCGATCTCGCTGACTAGATCGACGAGTCCGTTAATCGAAATCAGCCGGTCCGTACCTAAATTCAACGGTTCGTGATAGGAAGACGCCATCAGACGCAGGAGTCCCTCGACGCAATCGTCCACGTGCATGAATGAGCGTGTCTGTTCGCCGTCTCCCCAAACGTCAATCTCACCACCGTCCTCGGCCATTGCGACTTTGCGGGAGATAGCTGCCGGCGCTTTCTCTTTTCCACCCTCAAACGAGCCGAGCGGACCATAGACATTGTGGAAACGGACGATCCGAGTCTCGAAACGATAATCTTGCCAATAGTAACGACACAACTCCTCGGCGAAGAGCTTCTCCCACCCGTAGCCTGCCTCTGGATCGGCCGGATAAGCGTCCTCCTCCCGGAGCGGCGTGACTTCGGGCATATCCTGTTTATACTGGGCATAGACGCAAGCCGAAGACGAAAACAAGAATCGGCAGACTCCGTTCTGGCGACTGGCTTCTAGCATCTGCGAGTTGATCAAGATGTTATTGCGCGAGATAGCGGCATGAGACGCCGTAATATATCCGATTCCACCCATGTCAGCGGCGAGATTGTAGACCTGACCGACGCCGCCACGAGTCGCCAGCAGGCAACTCTCGTATTTACGAAGATCGAGTAATTCAAACTCGTCCGCCGCCGTGACCTCATATTCCGGCATCTTGATATCGACACCACGGACCCAAGAGCCCTCGGCCTTCAGGCGCTTCACGAGATGATGGCCTATAAAACCGCCGGCACCGGTAACGAGTACACGTTCCCGCATGAGAAAAAGTCCTCCTCTATGTTGTCAGACCGTCAGCATAACTTTTCCGGTGATTCATCACCGATTCATAAATCGCCATGAGCACTGGATAGTTCTTTTCAGAGCTATATTTGGTCTCGTACTCGAGCCGCGCTGCCTGACCCATCCGTTTCATCTCTTCAGGATGTGCCCAAGCCCAATTGATCTTAAATGCCAAATCTTCCGCATCACCTGGTCTGAATAGCAACCCCGTTTTTCCATCACACACTACTTCTTGCATGGCGCCGGCTCGAGATGCAATCACTGGCAGGCCGCAAGCAAAAGCCTCAATCGCAACGAGCCCAAATGTCTCGTACAACCCCTCGGACGGCCAAACGAGGAATGTCGCTGATTTCATATAATCGTAAAGCTCGCAGCGGCTTAGGCGAGGCAGGACTTGAACGCAACTGCGCGTCTTCGCAAATTCGAAAACGGCCCCTGCAAGCGGCCCTTCCCCCCGAATCTTGAGCGGAATGTGCGGCAGCGCCTGCCACGCTTCCAGAAGACAAGCGACGCCTTTCTCGCTTGAGAGTCGACCCACAAAGAGCCCATAATCACGCACACCAATTGCAGGGCCGGGATCCTGACCGACGAAATGAGGCTTGATCATAATCTTGTTCGCCGGCAGATTGCCTTCTATAAATCTCTCACGATAGAACTCTGTGGACGCTATATATCTGTCTACGCAAACTCTCCACGTGCGGACCAGATTGTGAACGGATAAAGCGAAGGCCACTGCTGCGGATTGGGCACGTGAACCGCGATAGCATGCATGGACTATAGCAGGCCAGGGTACAATGCGTCGAAAACAGTCCTTACATTCGACTCCGGATCGATAACATGTCGCAGCCGGACAAAGCAATCGTGGATTATGAAGCGTCTGAACGACTGGCAACTTCCGACTCGCGCAAGCGTAGTAGGCCGATGGAGAAATCAAGGGAAACCAATTGTGAAAATGAGCCACGTCGGGCTTGGTCGCGCGAATAATCCTAGAGAGGTCGTAATACGAGTCCCAGGCCCAGGCTGTGCGGAGCCCCAGAGAAACTCGTTGTCGGACGCCGTAATCCGAGATTTCGCAATTGTCCCGCACATATTCGATCACCTCATGACCTTGAGTAGTCAGAAGCTCCTTTTCCCTCTTATATACTTCGTCCTCTCCGCCGCTTAGCTTGTATCGATTATGGACTAACAACACTCGCAAAGTGCGAGTTTCAGAAGACTGTGCTATGTCGCGACCTGCCGAGACGCTAGTATCATGCATTGTCTCTGCCCGCGGCATTCAGTTGGCGATACCAGATATCGGCGCCTTGAGCGAACCAGCGCGATCGGGCTTCCCAGTAGGACTTCGCGTTTTTTCTTGCGATCGCACGAAGGAATGAACAAGCCAGCGCAAGTTTGCGGAAATGTAAAGCTTGCATTCGCATGTACAAAGCGGCCCAAGGCTCCGAGTACTTGCTCCGAATAAACATCATGACGCTGTCGCTCCAAATCTCAGTGAATCGGCCGGAGTTGTCGACGCGCGATGAGCTTCCACCGCCCACGTGAACCACCTTGACATCCGGTACAAAGTGCACTCCGAATCCCGCGCGCCTCACACGCTCGCAGAAATCGACGTCCTCCACATAGAAATGAAATGCTTCGTCCCAACCATTGCAGACGTCGAAGGCTTCGCGACGAATAGCCATCGCGGCTCCAACAATGTACCCGACTGCTTTGGGTCGCCGATCAATCCGTATTGGCCAGAGTAAGCGGCGAGACCAGTTAAGTAAGCTTTGTAGACCAATGAGAACGGCAAACATATCTCCAAGGCTGAGAACGCGCCCATAACTTTCTTGCCATGAGCCGTCGGGAAACACAAGTTGAGGTCCTGCGACCCCCGTAGCCGGATGTTGATCTAAGTAGTCGGAGAGCCGCGATATTGACCCTGGCGAAAACACGATGTCAGCATTTGAAATAACGACATGTTGCGATCGGGTCATGAGGTACCCAGCATTAACGGCACTGGCATACCCCAGGTTCGTTTCATTCTTCGCGACCTCTATGGATGGATATTTCGTGCGGATCAGTTCGACCGTGCCGTCCTGGGAGCCATTGTCGACAACGACGACCTGCGCGCCACAACCAAGAATCGAGTCGAGACAAGCCTCAATGTGCGGGACACTGTTAT
Source organism: uncultured Acidobacteriaceae bacterium (assembly GCA_963710885.1). Lineage (GTDB taxonomy): Bacteria > Acidobacteriota > Terriglobia > Terriglobales > Acidobacteriaceae > Sulfotelmatobacter. The sequence goes on along the minus strand of CAVQCF010000039.1, from coordinate 527,710 downwards.
GAGTTACGACAACAACCGCAGGAGGGTGTTTGTCGTCGGCGCCTAACGTGAGCCGCTCCGTGCGCACCGATTCACCTGGAGAGACGTTACATGTCATTGTTGAGAAGATTGAGGTTAGCACTAGAGATGCCTCGCATGAGTACGGTTTCAATATTGCGCTTAGTATTGCTAAAGCATATGCAGAGCAGCAACCGAGCGACCTGATAGTACCCTTCGAGATCTATCCGCAGCACACAGAGAAACAATAAGCGACGGAAGCATGCTTGCGACCATCCAGAACGTCAGTGCGAAGGGACCGGTATCGATGGTCTCGCCAAAGGCTCCCATAATCAGAGCATACAGAAATAAGCTACAGACCGCGAAAACATTGGCGTCTCTAGTCCTTCGGAGCGCCTTCACCACATGCGAGCCGAGGCGGATAAAGAGCACGATGAAGACGCCCAAGCTCAGAAAACCACCTCCAACAAAAACTTCGAAGAAGATGGAATGTCCTGCTGCGAGATCGGGATCAAACTCAGCTCCCAATACTCGCGTTGCCGCGATGTACCCTAGACCGAGCCAAGGCGAGTCGTGTATAACGACGTCCGACATGTATGCCCAGAGGCCAACGCGCCTGCTGAGATCATAGATGCTGCCGGGGTCACGATACTCGTTGATCAAGGCTAGGCCTCCCGACAAGAGAGCCACTACTCCTAAGACTATTGTTCCGTATACCCAATTCAAGCCTCTGATCTCGGGGCGTCTGATCGCAGCCACCAAGAAGATGACTGCCAGGGCTAGCCATGAAGTTCGCGTCAGCGAAAGAAATTGCAGTACAGAAAAAAAAGTCAAGCCAAGAGCAACGGCAACATGAGAGGCGCGCCCGGAGCGCGCAAGCAGTAAGATGATGGCAAATGCCGATACCGAGTTGGTGCCGGCGATAACTCCGCCTCGCAAGCGTGGGAAGGTATCGGTAAAGTCCCACACGGAGTCTGGCGATAGTATTGCCAGCCCAGCAATAACAACGCATAGAATGACACTACCCCAGAAGATCCTGGTCAAGCAGTTTCCAAGCCCATACAGCTGCAGAAAAGTCCAACAGAACAACATCGCTACTGCCACCTGATACACCTTCACGGCGGTTAGCGCTGGAGCGAAGGAAACGAATGTTGATATTCCGAGCAGACTAATGAAGATCGTCGCAATTTTGTGCGTTGAAGTGAATCGGCTCCAGAAAATACGTCTTCCACTTAACGTCCAGAAACGATACCCGACCCAAAGTCCTGCAATGCCCCAGACCGCAAGCTGAAATGCGATCGCGATGTCAATCTCAGAGTTGATTGAGGCGGCGCTCTCACGATGCCGAAAACTCGGCGGACCCGAGAATAGCAGAAAGAAGAGTAAGTCATCGAAAAATGAAATTCGATAAATACGTTGAGCAGGTGATGTAGGTGGCCCACTCATTTTGACGACGCCAAACCCCGAAAACCTTCGGATTTCTGTAGCAACTCTGACAGCCAATCCACCGAAGACGGAATAGCATCAGCATCCAAGTGAGTGGCGATGCCTGGAATCGGAATCCAGAGATTCCATCTCTGGCCGAAGAGGATCTGTCGCCAGCCGTATAGCCATGCTTTAGCGAGAAGGCGCGTCTGCGCGCGATGATCGTCCCCAAGTGCGAGACGACAGAATTTTGGCAAGTTGAACACCACCGTTTTGGTTAGACTTAGCCACATTGAACAATCATGGTTTCCACAAGAGTACGTCCTGAAGACATGGTGTGTACTCTCCAAAGTTTTCCGTTTCGTCAAGAATGTGAGACATGTCGATCCTGCAGTGCTCCAGTACTTGTGGTCAAACACCTCCATTGATATCGGGTGCCTATGCAACTCCAGGCGGAAGCAGTCCGGGTGGTCGTATGGTGAGACGAAGTGGACATTCGGGTTCGTCTCAAGAAATCTGACCAATCTAGGAAACTGTTGTGGAAGGTAAAAGTAGTCATCTTCCGCGAAATAAATGACCTCTGCGTCTTGCTGTGTCAGCAAGATGTTGATTTGGGTGTCGAAAGTGGCGTGGTTTCCGACATGGTCCAAGTTTATGAAAACGAGGTCTTCTGGCGCGAAGTACTGAAGAAATAGTTCCCTATAGCTCGGCGGGCAACCGTCGAGCAGTACCCACATCTTTACTCTGAGTCCTCCTAGAGACTCCTTGAAGGATCTGAGACAGAGGTCGGATATATGATACTTATCGCCTGCCATCGCCAGTGCGGCTGCCGGTGACGACAGTTTAGGATAGATGCGGTACGCCACCGCGACATCATAACGTTTCATGTAGCTTTTCCTGCATTTCAACAGTGATCGCGAGCTGCCAACGTTGTTCGGACCCCACACTACAAGAAAGATCGACCGCTTGAGTCATATCGAAGAGAGTGGGAGAGCAACGCACCACATTCGGGTCAGAACCGCAATCAGATTGATCGAGATGGACTCGACCTCGCCATCTCTGACCGGCAGCGAATACTATTCTGCAACAAAAGCTGACCTCGCGAGCACCTGGCCATACCAGAAACACGGATGTAAGCAAATAATAAAGCAGCACGCGAACGACAAGCCCGCTTGCTAGCTCAAGAGTGGCCGAAAGACTGAGCACTGACCACCCGAATAGGAACAGAAGCTGAGCCCAGTCTTTCCACGTCTGTCCGCTGACATCGCGAAGATTCCATTCATTGAGTTGCCACCAGATGAGTACCGATGCAACTTGCGATGCAGCAACGACAATAAGTGAGTGCAGCCGCGTAGCAGCAAGGAATGCGAGCAATAAACTTACTGCAACCGTTACAGAGGCAGAAAGCAAGAACTGTCGTTGACGTCCATAAATATTGGAAAAACTAAGTTGCAGGATTTGAATGCTTCCAAGAAATACAGCGCCGCACAACAGGATCTTGGCATAGGGTAAGCCCTCAACGTACTTGGGTAACATAATGGGCACAACTCGTGCCAGCACCAGGTAGTAGGGGACCGTTAAGCTCCAACAAAGAAAAGCGAGCTTGGCGGAAAGGCCGTACGTCTTCTGATGATGTTCAGGGGCGCTTGCAGCTATGTGGGGGAAGAAAACACGCGAAACCGCTGCAATTGCAGCAATCGGAACTGCCATCACGCTGGCTGCTAAGGCGTACTGCGCGAACCCGTAAATTGATGCGGTCGCATTTACAACAATCTTGTCTGCCGATTGCACGACACCGTAGGCAAGATTCGCGAGCATGATCGGCCAACCAGAAATAATGAACCGCTTACCGATCGAGCCAGTCGCCACCACGGCACTGGCCTGCAATGGCTTCAGGCGATTCCACAAGAATAAGAGTAGAAAGGTCCAACCCAAAAGGTACGACACAATAAGCATTCGATAGTCTGCTATTTTGACCAAATAGCAAGCAATCACCAGAATGAGGAATCCTCCGGAAGGAATCGAAACGGCTATTCCGACCGCCCCAAACTCCCTTGTTGCCTGCAAGGCATAGAGCAGAAGTCCCGTTACATTTTGCAGCGCGGCAAACAAGAGGACGGAAATGGAAACAAACCAAAACCTAGAATGCAACAGTGTCAAACACAAAAGTGTGCCGGTCGCAAGCAGGACCACCTGCTGAATGAAAATAAACTTCAGAGAAGAGCGCAATGCAGGTCGGATGACCCCGAAGGGTTTCCCACCCCACGACAGCAATGCGCCTTCGATTAGTCCGAGGTGGAGAAAACCAGCGTATCCTGAATATAGTAAAAAAACACGCCAATAACCAAAATCTTCGACACTGACTAGGCGGGGGATGACGAAAATTACTATCGTGCCGAAGACACTCGCAAGGGCGGTGCCGCTGCTAACTGCAACGAGATCCTTGGCGATTCGAGCGCCTAGACGCGCAGGCGCTGCGGTCGACAGTGTTTCGTTCAGAAAATCGGTCACGTATTGATTCCGCAGCGTCTAGAGAAAGGTGCTGCGAAGGGCTCCAATTCTAAAATGACCAAAGAATTATCTCGGAACTGGTTCAGATGTCAGATTATGATTGGTGGTTGCAACCTTCTCAAAAAGCAAATTACCGTTGCAAGTCCTCTCTACGGTTGCTTCAGTCGGTCTACAGGTTGGGCCCGGAAGAGAAGCTGATACCCAAACAGGTTCGGCCGGACATTCGCCAGGACTTGCCAGAGGAAGCGGAAGCGCGAACTGAGATGCCCGCCAATGATCGGATGAAAGTCCACAATTCGGTATCCAGAATTTTCGATCAGGGCTCGTGCGCTGCGTGCTGTGAAAAAGCGAAGATGTGTGTAGTCCAGCAGTCCAGTGGGCTGGTAGTTGAAATGTCCGAACAGAGTCTTAATGCGTTGAGACCAGTGCACCACATTAGGGAGGCTGACGACGACCTCGCCACCCGGTAAAAGGAATTGGCGCGCGCTGCTCAGCACCTGGTCGGGGTGCACAAGGTGTTCCAGAACGTCTCCCATCAGCACCACGTCAAACCGCCCTTCTATTCGCTGTGACCATGTGTCGCCGTTGAGATCTGCTACAAGAACCTGGTCACAAATGCCCGCTGCCAGTTGTGCAGCCGTGGCATCCAACTCGATACCGACAACGCTGCACCCGAGTTGCTTGAGCAAGCGGGAGATATATCCGGTCGAGCATCCGAGTTCGAGAACACGGCGATTCTTTCCTACAGATCTCTGAAGCAAGTATGCTCGATCAAACCGATCCTGCGTCGGCGTGGTTTCGTACCGAGAACTGCCTAGATCAGTTGCGATAGGCTGCGAATTCATTCCACTTCTCTTTCTCTCAGAGCTCTGCGAATTACAAGGACTCACGTCAACGCTGCTGCCCAGAATCGCGCTTACCAACATCCAAAGTACCGATCGCTGCAGTCCGAGCTGATGAACCTGGAATGGCGCTGCCACGAGCCGGGATACGGGCAGAGCGATGTACTCCGCGATGCCGTAAAGAGCGGTTCTCACACTCTCGGAATTCGCCAGCTCGCAAAGCATTTAGGGTTTTGCCGGGGACATCTGCCAGAAGTCCTCGGCCATTAGAAGGCCAGACGATCCTTGTCATTCTGGACCGTCGTCGGATAGCTTGGTGGTGTCGGATCGGTCACTGAACCTGAGATGGGCGATCCGATTTCGAAGCCGGCTCAAAGCTTCGGCTGCGCGCGTAGCCAACTGGCGGCAAGGATTAGTTTGTTCTAAAGACTCGATTCTTGCGGATCCGAAGATCCATACCACCGCACCAGCCAGCGAGAGAACCGTCAATAGACCGATAATCAGCAGTCTGGGTGGCCAGGATTTCTTCTCTGGCAGGTTAGCCGGATCGATCACGTTCACCGTTGGTATTTCTTTCGCTTCCTGAATGCGAGCGAGTTCGTACTGCTGGTTGAGCAGCTCGTACACGGTCTCGTGAGTCTTCATGCGCCGGTAGAGGTCGGCCCACTCAACGCCGAGCAGGGGCAGCTTGCGGATAGGTGGATACATCTGGTCGGGTTGGGCGGCATCTGAAACCAAGGAGGCGTCCGTGCCTTGCAGTTTCTGCGCTTGACGCTTGAGTTCGTCAATTCTGGCTCGCAGCGACCGGACTCGAATGTTGTTGTCCGTGTAGATCTGCTCCAGACTTTGCAATTCCGACTGCGCGGCGATGACCTGCCCCTGCAGCATCGCGGCAGACTCCACCATAGCTTTCGTTTGTTCTTTGATATCGAGGGCAGTGTTCTTGCTGGCAAAGGCGCTGAATTGCTCCTCAGCATCCTCGAGCTCGCTCTTGACCGAGGTGAGACGCTGCTCGATGAATACCCGCTCACGCCGGGCCGAGGAAGTGCTGACCTGGGACACGAGACGGTTCAACTCTTCCACGTACGCCTGCGCGATGTCCCGGGCACGCTGAGGATTCCTGTCGGTCACGATCAGCGAAATCACGCCACTCTTGCGGTCCTCGCCGACATTGGTGCGGCTGTTCAGCACTTTGCGCGCGTCCTGCTTATAGCGAGACGAGTAGACCTTCTGGAGATTTAAACGATCAACCACGCGATCCTCCACGCTCCGACTGCGGAAGAGTTCGACAAAGAGAGCGCCCGAATCTTTGGTCCCCAGCATACTCCCTGCCATCGCGGCCAGTTCCGGGGATGCCTTCGTGGCCAAAGCGGCCAGCATAGTTCCGCTGCTGTTCATGGAGTCGGGTGGCATGATGCTAACCGAGGATTCATACTGGACCGGGATGAGAAACGCGATGACGGCGCTGATAACAAGCGCCCATACGGTCACCCGAAAAAGCCAGCGGTCATGCTCCCGAAGCAAATGCAAAGCCGCGAGTACGTCAAAGGCCAACAGGTCCGCTTTGGGCTCTGCAGTTGCCGGAGGAGGAAAATCAATCTCCGTAGCCGGATCAATCTCGTGAATCACTGCGTCTTGTCTTAGGCTCTCCACAATTAATTTTCGTGTCCCATACTGAATGTTAACCGACTCCAACTTCTAATCCATGGTCAAATTCCCCGCATGGCAAAGATCGTAGTGTGCAGCAAGATCGCCAGATCCATGAAGAAGTTTCGGTGCTTGATGTAATAGAGGTCGTATTCAATGTTTTCGTGAATCAGGTAGCTGCGATCGCCGCTGAGTTGCCACAGTCCAGTGATTCCTGGCATTACTTGCAGACGTTGAGAATGACGTTCGGTGTAGGTCTCGACGATGAAAGGCATCTCTGGCCGAGGCCCAACCAGCGACATATTGCCTATTAGCACATTCAGTAATTGGGGAAGTTCGTCCAGACTGGTCCGCCGGAGGAAGCGGCCCAGTCGGGTAATGCGGGGATCATCTGATTCTTTCGGAGAATAAGCGTATGCGGCAGCGTCCGTGTACATGGTACGGAACTTGAACATGCGAAACCGTTCCCCGTTCAGGCCAACACGTTCCTGCCGAAACAACGCGGGACCCTTGGAATCGAGCGTGATCAGAATTCCTAGCAGCAGGAAGATCGGCGAACTGATCGCCAGAAGAGCCACCGCGCTGCTGAAATCGAAAATCCGCTTGAACCACTCATAAGTAAATCGCCTGGGGTCACGGCTGAACGAAGCCAATAGAACGCCGTCCAAGTCTTGAAAGTCAACCACCGGATCGGAGTAGATGAGGTGGCTGGGAACGAAAGATACACGCGCCCCCGCCGCCATTGCTTCCCCGACTGTATGGTGAAACTTCTCGCGCGGCAGGGACGGGATGGCAATCACGACCAAGTCGGCGGCGTACTCGGACACCAACTCCCGGGTCAGTGGACCACGCATCACCGATGCTGACCGTCGATTCTCGTAGCCCAGTTCAAAAACGGCACAGCCGACCTTCGCGGCATTGTCATCCACAAACGCCACCGGTTCAAGTCCAAGTTTAGGAGAACGGCGTAGAACCGAGTAGACGCGCCGCCCAGTGGATCCCGAGCCGTAGACTAGAACCCGTTCAATTCCATAGCCTTTGGCATGCAAGTGCTCCACCAGCACGTAAAGGAGATACCTTTGGAGAAAGAGGAAGAGTGGTACCAAGACCAGGGCGATTAACAGTAGCCAGCGTGAAAACAGAAAGCTGGTGAAGAAACTCACGCACAGTATAAAGGCCAGAGCCTGCACGGACACCCGGACAACGCGTTCTGTTTCACGCACACGCAACAGACTGGTTCCGCGGGAGTACGCGCCCACGCGGTCCAGCATGAGAACAAGTACGGCTGCGAACATAGCGGAGAAGCCAAAAACGACCGCACGAGGATAGTAAACCTGCTTGCCTAACCCGAGGAAGTAGTATGCCGCATAGCTCGACATGACCGCGGCAATGATGGTTACAAAATCGGCGAGCACTTCCAGTTTGGTCAGGTGGCTTTGGAATCGTCCGGCGGGAGTGCGCCGCACGACCGGCTTCACCAGAACCAGATCAGGAGCTACAGTGGATTGAGCTTTCGGTGACCTTGTTAGATTGATCGAGGAATGCATCTTTTTCTTGGACCTGTCTATTTACCCTCGGAGAATTATTTAGGGATTGTCTTCATGGGCCTTCCTTGGGCCGGACGAGAAGGCCTTGCATTCCTGCCACTGGACCGTACCTTACGCGCATGTGACGCCGGACCGTCATACCGCCAGACTAGGGATGCGGCTCAGCGCAACCTCCGCTCTCCAAACCCTTCATCAGAGACTCCACTTCGACATCATTTTCTCCCATAAAGGACCGTCACCAGCGCAGTACTGATAACGACTATATTATAGAACTAGAAGGACATTCCACAGGAGTTGTGAACCTAGGAACTTCCTCAACGGGTGTGTACCTTGGGCCACAAGCTGAACTGAAATGAGGCTGCCACGTTGGATTGACGGTTTGCAGCCAGCAATGGAATCTCCCAACGCTCATACTGCACATTGCCCGAAAAGCGAAAACAGGGGCCCGAGAAGATATCCGCATTAACGGCGACATCATTTTGAGTTCCGCCCTGCGGAAGAAACTGTCGATCGACCTTACGATGCCGAAGTTCCAGTCCGATCTTACTTTTTCCTGAAAGCCAATAGCTTGTCCGAATGGCTTCCCCTTGTGCGGCGCGCCCCAGCCAGGAACCGATGAATCCGCCGTTGTTCGTGTACCCGTTGACGTATTGGGCGTTCCAGTAGAAATAGCCGGCTGGCTCAACGTTGTAGCCGACCGCGCTGGTGGACCCACCCTCAAGTCTCAAATCAATCTTTGGGATCCTCGGAATCTTGGCGAAGTAGAGTCCGCCCTCAAAGATCGACTGCCTCATGTAAGGAATCGGGGAAGGCTGGTCTTCGCTCATGGCCTCCCCATAAAACGTCAGCCAGTCACGCATCTTCGGAATTCGATATGCGAAGTCGGCGCTTGTGCGTCCATCCCCCAATACATCCCCGTGAACATGTATACCGAATGTAGATTTCAGGAATGTGGTTGGCGTCAGAGGAAGTCCGGGACCTCCGTAGATCGTTGTCTTCGACATTCCGAACTCGAAGTTTTGTGTGAGTTTGAAGCTGACCTTCCCGCCGCTGAGATACGGCTGCGGATGCAACGCGTGCCCGTATTCTCCGATCGTCGGGCCCGTGATGCCGCTGAAAACCGTGGTCAGAAACTCTTGCCCCGAAAGCTGCCCTATAAAAGCCGACAGGCGTATGTCCCCGAGATAACCGAAAATCCAAGGCAATCGAAAAGGGCTGACCCGATCGATGCTGAACATGTGGTTAAGCGGGGGAATGTTGTTCGTAAAAATCATAGTCCCGCCTTCGCTGGGCCCCCACCACAGACTGCGCCGGCCATACGAAAGCTGCCAGTTCGCAACATTCATTCCTACATAAGCGTCCAGTAATTGAAACCGACTGATGGCGGCGACGGGCTGCTGCGGAGGATTCGGCGGCAATCCATCGACCGAGCTGATGAAATCGAGCGCTGCGGGCGAAAGCGACGGCGCTGAAGGCGCCGACTGATATTCTCCGCGAACATAGACGACGAACGGACCTGCCGTACTCCATCCGGACGAGCCGAGCGCCGCATTAAAACCTTGCTCGTAGGGCCGACCATAATCGTTGAGCAGAGTCTGCCCGAAGTGATAATTATCCGTGAGTGGCGTTCCCGAGATCCCCAGGGCTCGCGAGTAAACAGACTCCAGCTGTGCATCAAGATTATGCTCTCCACTCATCAGTTCAGTGTCATGAGCAAATTCTGCTGACAGCGCACCGTAGAGTTGTTGAACTTCCAAGGGTGCGTCTGCTTCAGGCCGCAGTTCCGACGCTTCGAGCAACAGTCGCGCACATTCCAGGCGAGTCCATGGACGAATTCCCAAGCTTTCGGATTTCATGTATCCCATGGCTGCAAGTCGTTCCATTGCCGGATAGATCCAGCTGTCGAGAGGAACATAGGGTGAGCCCATGTGGGAAGGGGAATGCATCTTGTTGCCTTCTTCCACAAATTCGCGCGGCGTCGCCCAGGAACTGCCTCTTAACTCTGGATCATGGTGACGGCCGTAGACGCTTTGGGCGATCAGATATCCGAGCATGCTGCCCACGAACACATCGGACGGAAAGTGTTGTCTTCCGTGAACTCGGGCAAAGCTGACTGCGGAAGCTAGGCCGTACGAAATCAATTTCGGGAATGTCCCTGGGTATTCGTGCGCAATCACGCCTGCGATCGCCCATGCTGCCGCAGCGTGTTCCGATGGAAACGAAGTGCCACCCTGGAAGAACGCTCCGCTGCCATTCCCCTGATATGGACGTTCCCGTCCAAGGGAATATTTCATGACCTCGATCGGGATCAGGCTATCAATGGCCGCCTCGCCTGCCAAGAAGCCGGTTTCGCGCCAGTGTTCGTTGTGTGTGGGAAAGCTCATCAGATACATCCCAGCTCCAGCTCCAGCCAGAGTGGCAATCCCGACGTTCGACAAGGTGCTGTAGTGACTGATCGTGCTGGGGTTCGTGGAGAGAGAAGCGCTGTACTGTTGATCCGTAACAAAGAGGCCAGCGGTTATTCCCGCCAGAGGTACTAGCCATCGCGCATCCACGAGACGAATACGTGCAGGACTGGTCCAGATATTCTTCTGGTCCTGCACGAAGTCCGCGGCTGGGCCAGCATAAAACTTTCTCTGCTTTTTTGCGATGGCGCTGCTCTCGGGTTGTGTCGAGTCCGTTGTGGATTTCTTTGCATCGCCGGCGGCGCTGGGTTCAGACTGCCCTGAGGTTTTTCCTGAATCCTGAGATCGCGCATCGGGTACGAAGCAAAGTGTCATCGCAGCAGTCAGGAGGCCAGCCAGAAATTGGGTGTACGCTCTCAACTCTTAGGGCTCACTTCTACGGGTGGATGTACGCCACGGTGAGAGCTACCGAGGACGCGACTTGCGCTGCCTGTAAGATCGGGACCCAGTTCCGGGTGCCAATCTTAGGTGCCTTCTCCGGCACTACAACCGAATCGCCCGGCTTCAAAACGGCGCTCATGGGGTCGCCCGACCAGAATCCGGAGTTGTTCTTCGCCGACAGAACCGACCCATCGGCTCGGACTACAAAGACCGCACTCTTGTCCGCAACTTGCGTTACTCCTCCCGACTGGCTCAAGTACCACTTTGCGCTTCTCCCGGGGAGATAACTGACAGCCGTAGGATTGAAAACCTGTCCGCTCACGAGGACGTAGTTAGCCTTTTTGGGGATGACGAGTTCGTCCCCGTCCCGAAGCGCGATGTCGGCGGTAGTGCCTGTCAACGCGTCTGGGCTCTTTATGTTCGACGGAAGGTGAATCACGACTCGTCCGATGGGCGGTGTGGCTTCCAGTTGTTGCAGCGTGGTTTCAACCTGCGCGACCGCCGTCAGTTTCGCATTCTTCTGATCCGGGTCAGCCTCGGGCAAGGTCTTCAAATACCCTTGTTCGTTCTTGAGGCGGTTCACCAATTCGAGATGAGCTGTCATTTCCAGGTCTCGAACTTCGCGGCGGATCAACACCGCACCGTAAGGAGAGGCTTGCTGGGTAAAGCCACCACAGCGTTTCAGCACTGAGCTAAGCCGCTCGCCGGGCTCAATCCCGTAGCTGGCCGGATGTTGGACCTCGCCTCGGACTGAGACTGAAGAACCGAGATCGTTCCACTGTGCGATCTGTCGAACCGTGAGCACATCCCCGTTTCGCAGCGGCACGTCTTCGCTTGAATCGCCTGACATGACAGCCGCTAGTTTGACTTCTAGGCGCTCGCTCGAATGCCCAGGAGCTGTACTTGCAGCGAATCGGGTTAAGTCAGCCGTGTCCAGGAACGCAGATCGCGTCGGCCCTCCGGCAACTCTGATCAGGTCTGCAACGCGCATGTTGGAGGGCAGGGGGTACCGTCCGGGCTTTGTGACTTCACCCTTGATGTAGACGGTCGGAGCTTCCACCTGTGCCTGATTCTTATGCACGAGAATTCGGTCGCGCGACTGCAGAATCAGATTGTCGACAGGATTTCCGTCGAGCGCCTGACGCAGATCGACGCTCAGGATCCGTAGACTCCCGTCGCTCTCCGTTCGAAATAGCTGCGCCGAATCGAGAGATGCATCTGGGGTGACGCCGCCCGACAAGTAAATTGCGTCTCGCAAATGGGCCTGGCCCGAGGTGTGATACTTGCCAGGGGACCGAACCTCCCCGCCCACCCATACGTCGGGAGCAGGCTCAAAATCGAAACGGCTGAAGATCCGCACCGTATCGAGGGGCTTCAGCACTGGTGCAGAAGCTGGATCTGCCAGGGCAGCCGAGAGGTCGACGCTTTCCACGCTGGGGTGAAAGTCCGGCTTGTTCAGACGGATGATCTCGGCGTAATGAGCCGCCGGTTCGGGCAGCAGATCTCCGTAGGATGAGATTAGGTCGGTCAGCTTCATCCCCGGTTTGTACGAATATCGGCCGGGACGCAACACATGTCCCTGAAGGTAAATGGCGTCTTCGTTGTAGGCGGCGATTGGGAAGATATGCACTTGATCGCCATCGCGAACCTTGAAGGCCTGCAGTTGCTTGTTGAGCTGATCCGGATCGGTAGTCGGCGACAGATCCAGGGTCAACATGGTCCGCTTGTCGTGAGCCTCAAGCCGTTGCACTTCAATATGTCGCAATGCAGCGGCCGGCAGAACTCCGCCCGCCAGTTCTAGAACTTCGTCTAACGACGTCTCATTTAATAGTTCGTATACTGCCGGTCGGCGAACCATCCCGTCGACCGTCGCTTGAGGTCCAATTGGCGGCACCAGTAAGGTGTCGCCATTCTCCAGTCGCTTCAAGTCTCCGCGGATTCCATGGAGGAGTAGATCATAAGCGTCTACCTGCTCGATGAGTTCTTTGCCGCGATAGTGTTTAAGCGCACGCAAAGATCCGCGGCCGCTGACGCCGCCTGCGGCAAATAACGCATTGAGAGGCGTTGAAAGAGAACTGATGTCATAGGCGCCCGGTTGCGCGACTTCTCCAACCACGTAAACACGCACTGTTCGCAGGCGGGAGACGGACACATCGGCGGAGACATCCCGGAACGCGCTTCTGAGCGCATGCTGAACTTCCAGTTGCACATCGCCGAGACTCTTGCCGGTTACCAGCACTGGACCGGTTTCGGGGAGAGCGATTCTTCCTTCCCGATCAACCAAGCGCACTAGGCGCTGCGTGACGCTTCCCCAAAGATCGATCGACAGACTATCGCCCGTTCCAACGACGTAGTCTGGTCCCACGGGCAGATCCATGGGAATCACGTCTGGCTGGTTTATGGTGTTCCGGAATATTTCCGCGCCAAATCGCTCTGTGGGCCGCTGCCATGCGGCCGCCTGTACGTACATGTCGTATAGAGATGGAATGTCGGAATATGGATTGGCGCGGCGCACCATCTTTACCGGGTTCACATCTTCCTCTTCGGATTGTTGCGTTCTGGACGCTTCGGACGCATCGACTGAGAAGGAGTGGGTTCGCGAGAATTGTTTCGATCTGCGTCTGTGATCGCATCCCGCGGCACTGACAATCCGTTCGGCAGGGAGGGAATGTTTGGTTGGTAGGGAGAGAGTTCCGTGCCAGACTTCGGCAAAATGGAAGCTAACTCGATTGATGGCGACGAGGTGCGATCGCGCTGGATGGAGTCTTCTCCATCGGTCGACATCTGCGTACGAAGAGTTCGTTGCGGATTCGGAGTATATGTGGGCAATCCGTCGCCTGGAGTAGAGCCCGGATTCTCATCCTGCGTCGGCACTTCGTTCGACTGGGGACGATTTGATCGCCTTTTGGGAGCAGCCTGTTTTTCGCAATCTTCGTCCTGCTGTGGATCACAAGTGGTAGTGCGCTCTACGTCCTGATTGTTATTGTTACCGTTCTTTCTGGGTTGGAGCGCTTCAGAATCCTCTTGCGTTTCAATCTGTACCAGACGCCGGGCGCGCTCTTTCAGAAGAATGTCTTCTTCTTTGCCGTAGCTGGAATCTGGGTTCGGTGACGGCATCAGATAGCCGTAGCGCTGCAGCAATCGAGTCGCCACCGCTCGAAAGGCTACATCCCGGTTAAGACGGTCGAATATTGCTTCGTCGAGCAGTTTGGAATCCTCGACCACTTGCCCGTTATCGGTGGCTTCTTTGGCGATCCAGCGCTTCAGTTCCACCAGGAGTCCCGCATCTTTCACCAGAACTGTGCGAATCTGGACCGCAGACGCCGCAACGCGATTGAGATTGTCTTTGGCAAGGTCAGACGTGTCCGCCGTGGAACTCCTGCGGGCTTCGTCTCGATACGGGCGGGGTCCTTCGCTCACTTGACCATGCAACGCATGACCAAGCAGGAGCAGCAGAATCCAGCAGAGTGCGTTCTGGAACAACCTGTTACGGTTCCTGTGGTTAGTGAGCATTGTAGTTTCCGGTGTACTCAAGATTTATTTGGAGACCTAAGCTGTCGATGAAGAAGGAACCCTCGCTCAAACAACTAGCTCGACGTCGGCCTCGTCGACTTCGACGGACACAGAGCGCATGATCAGATCGAGCGAGAAAACGACGCGACACTTATCTTTGCTGCGCCGGATAATCCCTTCCAATCCTTGCATCGGACCACTACGGACGCGCACGCGGCGTCCCACGCAGAGGTAGGGGTGGGGTAGGATGGCGCCGAAACTGGATTGCCGCTTTCTCAAACTCTCGATTTCCTGTTGGGGCAACGCGGCCGGCTGTCCGTTGAATGTTACGAGCCGGACAGCCCCCGGAACCTTCAACACTTGGAGCCGGTTCTGGAGCTCGATGTTGACGAACACATATCCAGGGAACAAGGCGAGCTCTAACTCTTTGCGACGATCTTTCCACCGTCGCACAGACCGGTACAACGGCAGAAAGCAGCAGATGTGACGGCGCTCGATCTGCTGAGCCACGAGCTTCTCATGGCGCGGGTAAGTGTATAACGCATACCAGTTACCAGATTCGGTTCTAGTCGGGCTCACAGCTGCCGAGTTGAGTTGAGTATTCATCAGAACCCTAGATACAGCTTCGCCGCCTCAGTCACAAGCCCGAGTCTTATGTAAGACATTTGTTTTCAAAGTGATACGTGCAAAGTATCACCTTTCCACCTGAGCCTGATCATCCTACCTCGGACTGTGTTTGGAACGCCTCGGCCCGTGGCCCTTGCAGTCTGGCTCCAAACCGCGGCGCAGCTTTTAGTTTCGCGCAGCGCCCACTAGCACTGGACGTTCTCGAACCGCATTCAGGATTCCCGCCTCCGAACTTTCGAGCGGCTTGGTTCGAATGTCGACGATCGCCCAGTAAAAGATCCCCGTGTTCTGCTCCGGGGCTAACGCGAGGATCCTCATTTGGGGATACCGGCCGAGAAGAAACCCACACTGGCCTAGGCGCTTCTCCGGTTCATCCATCGCGACGATGAGGACATCCGGCTGAGCTTGCTCCACCATTTCCGTAAGGTCACCGTCGTCCGACACCTCGCCGACGACTTCAATGTCGGGTTGGTCGGAAATAGTGGCCATCACGAGTTCCCGCATCAGGCGGGGCCGATTTGCGACCAGCACGCGGACTCGCTTCACATAGTTTCTCCGACGCTAAACGTAAGCGCAGAGTATCGTTCCGATCCTTCGTATCTGCAAGATTCAAAAAGGGTCTACGCGGGACCAGGTTTAGTCAGCATCTGGACTAGTATCATCGGCTAGTAAAGTACCAAGCCTGTACCACCGTAGTACCAATGAGTACCTACCCTTGATCCGCCCTCGCTATTCGGGAATTCGATTGCTCCAAGTTATAACGACCGCTTGACAAAACGCCTTAATCCGATAGTCTTTAGGTTCCTTGGTTCCAGAACGGAAGCTGAACCGATTTTTCTTGAAGGCGCAACTTTTTTCGCAGTTTTGAGAGTCCAAGAATCCGCGCAACTTTTTCTTAGGATTGGGTTAGCAGAGACAACGAGCAACAGCTGAAGATGATCCGGCGCGTAGTGGGGACGCACCCCACACAAAACAAACCAAGGATCATCCTTCGCGAATCGTAAGTCCTAACGAGTCGCCACGACGACAATTGGACTGGGAAGAGATAGGGGGCTCGACCCAGGTCTTCGATGGTCACGCACGGTCGTGCGGACCCCGGGAGTGCCGATGGAGTGCCAAGGGATCGTCGAGGTCTTCCTTCTTGCTGAAAACCGTCTGCTGCGGGAAGCGCTGATCCGCATTCTCGCCAAGAAGAGTGATATTTGTGTAGTGGGGGCCGCCCCATACTCACCAATCGCACTCGAACAGATCAAGTGTGCCCACCCTAGTATTGTTCTCCTGGATTCCATCGGACCTGTATTTTCTGAAGCCAGATTTGTTGCGCGATTGCACGCGACGATTCCCGCTGTGCGGGTCGCCATGATCGACATGGAACTCGATCAGCAAACTTTCCTGCGAGCTGTCCGCGAAGGTGTCGTTGGCTATGTACTCAAGGATGCGTCCGCCACCGAAGTGGCAGCGACCATCCGCGCCGTTTTCGCGGGTGAGGCCGTCTGCCCGCCTTCTCTGTCGATGAGCCTCTTCAATGCAGTCAAGCGGCGACTGATCCCTGCCGAAACAAACCGAGTGCTGAGCCGAAGGGAAGGGGAACTTGTCGGGTTGCTGCGGGAACGCCTCACCAATAAGGAGATTGCAGTCCGATTGAACCTTTCGGAGCAGACGGTGAAGAACCACGTCCACCGGATTCTTCGAAAAGTTGGAGCACCCGACCGCCTCGCCATCGTCGAACGCTGCGAGGTCGATGGTTTCAGGGAAAAGATCGCCTGAAACGAAGTTGTCAGGTCCCGCTAGCTGGACTTCATTGCGATCCCCGCTCAGGACGTTTCCCTAGCCCTTAGCAAAAGGCAATCGCGGTGGTTCGTTTTCTAGCATCCGTTGCCATTGCGGTGGCGTACTGTCTTAAGTCGTACGCGAAAGGCCTTAGCCGTACGTCTAGTTTCGATGATGATCCGCTATCCGTGGGAAGGTCACAGTCCGGTGGCGCGGGGGCTTCGTGGATTCGATTCGTGGGCGTGTTGTGCCTTCTTCCGCGCGACGGACTGCGGGGCGGGCGAGACGACGAGGAACTGCTCTAGCTGAGGATAGAGCCTAGCGGAATGGCCGTCCTTTGACGATCCCCTGGCCCTCGCGGATGGTGATCAGTTGATCGGCAGCGAGATCGGCAAAGGTTTCGGTTGTGCCTGCCGGCCAGTGAACTTCTACGCTCGCTTTGGAGGCTGTCGCCCAAGCCGAAATGCAGCCGCGGATCGTTCGCCGAGAGAAAACTCGACTGGCTGGTCACGCGATTGCGCCTGCACTTTTCCACCGTAGCGCACCAGCACGCGCGCGCCGATCGCACTGCGATTGCTCTTCGTTCCTTCCAGTCGCACTTTGATCCAATGATTTGCCGGCGGGCGCATCGTTGCGCAGCAGCGTTGGCGGCTCGTTGCGATTCATGATGAGGATGTCGAGGTCGCCATCGTTGTCGAAGTCGCCGAAGGCGCATCCTCGGCTCACGTGGCGTGATGCGATGGCAGGACCGGCCTCATCGCCCAGTTCGACGAAAGTTCCGTTGCCCTGGTTGCGGAAAATCAGACGCGGATTACGTGCGGGATATTTGGCGTAGACTTTTTCGAGTTCCGGAGCGACGGTTCCGGCGACGGTGAAAATATCGGGGTAGCCGTCGTTGTCGAGATCGACCATGCCGGTACCCCAACTGGTGAATCGGCGTTCGGCGCCCAGCCCAGACTGAGCGGCGACATCTTCGAACTCTCCCTTGCCGTTGTTGTGGTAAAGGCCCGTGGGCTGGTTCACGAAGTGGGTCTTGACGATGTCGATGTGGCCGTCGAGATCGTAGTCGCCGATGCCGACTCCCATGCCAGCCATGGGCTGACCCTCGGTGCTGAGAGCGATGCCGCGCAGCAATGCCTCTTCGCGAAACGTGCCGTCGTGATTGTTCATCAGGAGCAAGCTGGGAGTGGCGTCGCAGGCAACGAAAATGTCCTGCCAGCCGTCTTCGTCGGCATCAAAACCAACTGCGGTAAATCCGTACGAACCACGGATGCGCGCCCACGCCGGATTCTTTGGACACATCGGTAAAAGTTCCATCCCCGTTATTGCGATAGAGCGAATGGGAGGGCATGGGAAGGCCACCCGGACCGCAGTTTGTGGGTACGCCTTCGAAGTTACAGTTGGGGATTTGCAGAGAAGGCTTGGGAGCGGTCGCGAGATCGATCTCAACATAGTTGGAAACGAACAGGTCGAGCAAGCCGTCGCGGTTGTAATCGACAAACGTACAGCCCGAGCCGAAGCGATTGTTGCGGGGCTCATGCAGTCCGGCCTTGTCGGTGACGTCGGTGAATGTGCCGTCGCCGTTATTGCGGTAGAGCCGGTTCTGTCCGTAGTAGGTAAGGAAGAGATCTTCGAAGCCGTCGTTGTTGTAGTCGCCGACGCAAACACCCTGGGCCCAGCCAGCGTCCGTGAGGCCGGCTTTGGCAGTCACATCGGTGAATGTGCCGTCGCGGTTGTTGTGATAGAGGCGGTTGCTGGCGCCGGGCGGAACGCCTTCCAGACGGCGGCCTCCGAGGATGAAGGCGTCCATCCAGCCGTCATTGTCGTAGTCGAAAAACGCGCAACCGGCGCCATTTACTTCGACAATGTAGATGTTTCGCGTGGAGTCACCGTAAAAGATAGTTTGTGTGAGACCCGCACT
Organism: uncultured Acidobacteriaceae bacterium; assembly: GCA_963710885.1. GTDB lineage: Bacteria > Acidobacteriota > Terriglobia > Terriglobales > Acidobacteriaceae > Sulfotelmatobacter. The sequence continues at coordinate 509,064 of CAVQCF010000039.1, read as the reverse complement.
CTCGCTCACATCAACGAAGCGAGAAAACGGAGCAGTTTTCGCAGGCGCCAGCAAAGAGCACGGAGTTTACGGCAGAAACAGCACGGGCGCCAGCATCGCCGGCAAAGTTTGCAGCAGGCGACGCCGGGTCCAGTGACCGTGTTTTGGGTCTTTCATAGCGACTTCATTCCTGAGCTGCGTTAGGCGATTGTCCTCAGCGCTGCTCTTGCGCGGCGCTCAGATCCTTGCGGAGTTGCAAGTGCTGCGCTGTTGTTGGGCTCAAGTTTGAGGGCGCTGGCAACAGCCTCTTGCGCCTCCGGAAAGCGATTTTCCATGCCGAGAGTAGCGGCCAGGCTGATCCATGCCTGGGTATATGCCGGAGCAGCCCGTACGGCAAGCCGGAAATGTTCCTCGGCGGCAGCAGAGTCGCCGGCTTTGGTATCAAGATAGCCAAGCTGGTTTTGAGCCAGCGCGAACGCAGGATCGACTTTGATCACTCGCTCCAGTACCGTGCGCTCGCTCGCGGTATCGCCCGTGCTGTCGAGAGCGAGCGCCAGCTTGAAAGCGAGCGCGAGATCGTCGGGAGTGGCATCCGATGCCTCGCGATAGAGCGCAGCCGCCTTCTGCAAATTGCCGGAGGCTTGCTCTTTGGCTGCCTCCGCGGATTTGGACGCGGCCAGTGTCCGGTTATTCTTGGCCTGGTTTAACTGTTGATAGAGGATGAGTTGCTGTTGTGCTTGCTCGTTGTCCCCCAATGCACGCAGAACGGTTGAAAGCTTGAAATGGACTTGCGGCTCCGTTGCTCCCAGCGCGATCGCTTTTTCCAAATGTTCCTTTGCGGCAGGGAAGTCCTTGAGTTCGGCGAGGACCAGGCCCGAGATTGTAGTGGGCGTTGTAGTAGTTGGGATCGAGATCGATGGCGGCTTCCAGATGGGTGCGGGCCGCGGCAAACTCGCCACCTTGATTTTCGAGGATGCCGCTCAAGTACAGACAATCAAAATCATGGGGATGCGCGGCGAGCAGCTTGCGTGCCAGCGGCCGCGCCGGGACGAAATCGCCGTTGAGCACAAGAACGCGCAAATAAAGTTTCTGCGCTTCGAAATTTCCAGGATGAGCGCGCGCCGATTTTGCCGCAAGATTTACAGCATTCTCATAGTGGACTTGATTGACGTAGACAGTCACCAACGCGGCGGTCAGCGGCATCGAGGAGGGATTGCGCTTCAGCGCCTGGGTCAGAACCTCTACCGCTTTGTCGAGCATTCTCGGCCTTGCCGTAGGCCAGAGCCAGGTCGAGCGTCAAGGTCTCGTTGTGGGGAGCGTCTTTCAGCAGTTCGATCGCGGCAGGATAGTCGCCTTGCGCCATCAAGGACTTGCCCATTCCGTCGAGCGCTTCGATCGATAGGTGATCGATGCGCAATGCGGCTTCCCATTCCACGCGAGCCTCCTGGGGGCGCTGGACCTGTTCCAGCGCGGAAGCCATAAGCAAGCGAGGCTTCAGGACCTCAGGCATCAGATAGATCGACTGCCCTAGGGGCTTGATCGCGTCCTCAGGATGCCCGGAAGCGTAAATGGTGAGACCGACGAGATAATACAGCTTGGCGGAACCAGGTTCCAGCTGCAGTGCTTTCTGAAATGCTTCGAGTGCACAAGGATATTGTTTGCGATCCCCGAACCAGTCACCGAGTTCGGTGTAAGTATCGGCGTCTGGATTAGCCCGAAGCTTGGCTTCAAGTGCTGGGGGCCCGGTGCAGGCATGCAAGCACGGGGTGGCGGCCAGAACGGCCGCGATAATTAAAACCGCCTTCGAAAACGTCGGATGCATTGATGTGGCAAAGATCGCCTCGGCGAATCCCGTTAGATAAACAATTTCCCCGCCACTTGAAGCATAATTGAGCAACTGGGAGGCCTGCAAGCCAATCTCTTTGGTCATCGGGCGTCAGGAAGGAGTAATGGATGGTGTGGGGCGTCACCATTCTTGACGTGATTTGCTAGTTTGCGTGATTGCTTTGCTTCTCCTGATGCTGCCAGCTTCTCCATCCTCGGAGGAGAAGAAGCCGCCTCCTCGTCTTGACTATGTCGGAGACTCGGTGTGCCGTTCCTGTCACCAGGAGAAAGGCAAGACCTATGCTGAGACGGCACACCACTTCGCATCGGGCTGGCCGAGTAAGCGCACGATGAAAGGTAGCTTTACCCCGGACTCCAACGTCATGAAGACCGCCAATGCCTTTCTGACATTCGAAATGACCGTCACTGAGCAGGGATATTTTCAGAGTGCAGTGGAGAAGGTTTCTCCTTCGAAGAAGATTTCGCGGACCGAGCGCATCGACGTGGTGACCGGATCGGCACGCAAGGGTCAGACGTATCTGTTCTGGAAAGGGGACCAGTTATTTCAACTGCCCGTCACCTACTGGACTGATACCGGTAGTTGGGTGAACAGTCCGAGTTATCCGGATGGCTCGCCCCATTTCGACAAAGCGGTGATCCCCCGCTGTCTCGAATGTCACGCCAGCTATTTCGAGTGGATGCCTCCGCCCGTGAATCGCTATCGCAAAACCAGCCTTAGTGTTGGGTGTGACTTGCGAGAAGTGCCATGGCCCTGGCCGCCAGCATGTGGTCCGGCATCGCTGGAAGAGTTCGCTTCCTGTTGGAACGCCAGAGGCGATCGTCAATCCGTCCGCACTGTCGCGGGATCGGCAAATGGATGTATGCGGGCTATGCCATTCGGGGAATGGGACGCCGCTCCAGCCCGCCCTGTCGTTTCTTCCCGGGGATGTGCTCGAGGACTACATCGATATTCCATACTATAGTGCTGAGGACGCGGTGGACGTGCATGGCAGTCAAGTGCAACTGTTGAAGAGAAGTAAGTGTTTTCAGTCGACCACGACTATGACTTGTACTACCTGCCACGACGTGCATAAGCCGCAGGTGGACGCTGCAGCGTTTTCACCGCGCTGTCTGACTTGCCATGAGGCCAAGCAATGTGGCGAGTATGCCAAGCTAGGTGAGCAGGGAATGCGGAACTGCATCGATTGCCACATGCCACTGCAGGAATCGCGGGTGCTCTTTTCAAACACCAACGGAAAGAAACTGATGCCGCTGGTGCGCAATCACCAGATTGGTATCTATCCGGGTGAGAATCCTCACTGAATCATCTTGATCTTCGCGCGCGAAGCAAAACGCCGGTAATTCCGGAACGAGATTTCGTTCAACTCGATCTGCCTGCGATGCCTTTGCAGGCTCACCGTCGAATGCACGGGAAGAAGGTAATCTCGCGCTGAGATGGAAACATAGTCGTAGTCCACGGTCATCGCTGCGGCATGCATGGAAAAGCTACGAGGCAAGTCGTCCGCCTCAACGGTGACCCGCCGGATACCGCTGGTGGCTGTATCGATATAAACCAGGCCATGAAAACCGACCCCGATGGTGTTGTTGCTCTCGGCTAGGTTGAGCGTGGCGTTCTGATGATCGACGCGATAACTTAGCACCTGTAGAGTTCCCGACCCATCGCCGAGCGTGCCAGCTTCTTTCCATTCAAAGTGCGTTTTAGAGGTGGGAGCAAAAACCAGATTCAGCAAGGCGCCAAACTCCCCAACCGACATAGGCCAGGTGGAATTCATTTCGGCCCGGCTGAGGCTGCTGCGCTTACCATTTACTTCGAGCGTGCTGCGCGACTCCAGGTTGTCGTGATAGGTGAGCAGTTCGGCGATCGAGTCACGATGTTTCCAATTACCGTTGCCGGATTGATCCACAGAGCGATTCGTGACTTCCACGCAGACGAAATTGGGCAGAGACTTGCTGTAGTCCAACGCGCGTTTTCTAGCGCCAGAGACAATTTCTTCCAGTTCGTCCGCCGAGGGCGGGGGCACGGCGCCGGCGGGCAGAGAGGTGATCACCAGACGATTGCCACTGTGTCCCTCCGCGTCGGGAGGGTGCGGACCGGAGGTGGCGGCGACCAGGACATCGTCGTTCTGTGGCTTGCGGATCCTCGGGTGCGGTTGCCGCTGCGAGCACGGGTCCTTCGATGCGGAATGACAGCGCACGTTCGGTGGTGTTCTCGCCTTGGGTGAGTTTCTCGATGATCTGGTAGTCACCGGCCGGCAGGGATGCGGCTTGGATTGATGCAAGGTAAGGGATCGCACCGGGGCCGTTGGCTTTCATCAGATGCAGAGGCACCTGCGCGATGGATTCGTTGCTCTTCAGAACTTCCATCTCCAGGGTCGGCTGCTCTGCCGAATTAGGATCGGGATGAACCACGAAGAAGAATGAGATCTCCTTTACTCCGTGAGGTACACGGCCGGAGATGCTTGGGATGACTTTGCCGCTTCCGTAACGCAGGGGTTCGACCGCGTCGACCTCGGGCGGAAGGGGAACCACGCGCTGGACCATGGTCACATCACTAAGGGTGGGGCCGCTGGCTTCGGTCGGGATTTCGAATTCCAGGCGCTGTGCGCCGGCCTTTTCGTTGTTGCGATCCAGGATGACGGCCTCCACGATATATTGTCCTGGATCGGCGGTGAAATGCCGTTGCATGGTGATCAGTTCCGATTGCGCTCCGCCCTTGGAATCGAGTGAACCGTGACGGGGAACGTCCTCGCTGAAATGCTCGATCACTTCGCCCGCCTTGTTCTTGATCTGCGCCACGATCGAAACGTGCAGCGAATAAAGATTGGAATTAGGATCGTCTCGCGTTTCGAGTTCGGAAACCGGAACCTCGATCACCAGTGCATTTTCGTTGCCGGTCGGCAAATCTCCGAGGCGCAGAACGGCGGAGTGAAACTTCAGGTCGGTCGGCAGTTGCGGTTCGCTCAAGATTTTCAACAGCGGCGCTTCAAAGGGTCGAATCCCCGATCCGGTGTCGGGAGGGACCGCAAAATAACCTGCCCGGGAGTGTATCTTCAGGCCCTTGCGCACCGGCGTCACCGCAACCGGCCGAAACTTCCCGTCATATTCCTGGATGGGCGGAACATAGGAAGCCTCGTAATACGTGGTCATGTCTTCGATCAGCTGTTGCAGCGGCTTCTTGAGGCGGTCGGAGGCTGTGATGTAAGCGCCGCCTGTGTTCTCCGCCAGTTGGGCCATCGGACTCTTGTATCCCGTCATGCCCTCGGTTTCGAGGCGGTTCAAGGAGTCATTGCCTGCCGATACCGATCCCGGCGGTGGCGCGGCAACTGCTTGCGTTCCCGCACCAGTTCCGGTTGTCGCAGATGTAGGATTCATGCGGGCAGTCGCCATCGACGCTCCGATGGCCACCGTGGCCAGCAGTCCCTGACCGGCTTGCTCGTCAACCGCGTTTGTGTCCACGGTATAAATGCTGACGCCGGACCGATTCGCCGCTCCAGCAATGGAGAGCAGCATGTCTTTGGCGTTCGAATCAAGCTGCGGCCCTGCTCGAAATAGATCACGACTTTTCGGCCCGCGATCTGGTGCTGGGTTCGTGCCAGGGCGAGCAAGCCCGCCAGCCAAGGCCGGCAGTGCTGGTCTTGCACAATCTTCTGCGATTCTTCGAGCGATGCCAGCATGACCCGAGCCGTGCTGCGCTGCTGCACGCTGACACGCGCCCCGGAAGAATCCGTTCCGGTCTGAGCCGCAGCAATAAGATTTTTCTCCGGCAGACGCAGCGTCCACTTTGCCTGATTCATCGTCTTTCCGTTGCGGCATCAACCGCCTTTGTCACTGCGCCTGGATCGGATGTGAATTCCTGAAACAGCCTGAGGCGTCCCTCAATATTGAGCACAGAGAACGAGAACTGATTCGCCGGAACCATCTTGAGAATCTTCGCGGCAATGTCGCGCGCGTTCTTGGCGGAGGAAGGTTCGAGACGATCGAAGACCAGCGTGATCAGATGCTGGGCGCCCGATTGCCCGGTCACCAGACGAAGATCGGAGAGCTTTACCGCGGAACCGCTGTCGGTAACCGCGATGTCTTCCGGCTTGAGATCAAGGATGGGCTCGTTCTTCCTGTTGTGTACCACCAGATCGACCGTGACTTCATTGGCGTTGGAAACGATTGTGGTTTTATCAGTCTGGCGGCGCGGGTACCGTTGCCGTTTGAGCGTAACCCCGGGGAACGAGGAGCATGAGAGCCCATAGCGCCATCGGGCTACTTATTTACTAAGGAATCCACTTATGTACGCCTCAAGTCTTCACACTCAAAAGTAGCCGCCATTCTACATCTGTTCCGCGCGCGTGATCTCTCGAATTGACGATTATGTGCGGTGCGGCCTCGACGTGTTTTTCCGCGCCCAGCTCAATTAGGGAAGGGTTCGCCGGGCTTCACGATCCGAATTTGGTGATCGGTAAAAGTCATGTGGCCGTTGGGAAGCTTTACCTTCGGCATGTGACAACTCACGCAGTCCGACTTAGCGGTGGGGCATATCTTGGCGTGAACCTTGGTCGAATCGGGGCTTGAGGACGCAAGAGGAGCCGCCGCTGGAGAATGGCACGCCAGGCATTGGGGATCGTACGAAGAGTCCTGGCGGACGACGTCCAGGTGAGGATCGTGGCAGGCGATGCAGCTGATGCGCGGATCGCGCGCCGTCAAAGCACTTGCTGTTGGCGAGACGGTAGGGCTGGAAGCGGACAGTCAGTTCGCCACGCCAGTGATTTCGCACGACCGTCTCCCATGTGCGATGACACTGGCCGCAGAAATTCGAGATGTCCTCCGCCGATCTCTTGCGGAGGTCCGGGGGCACGGAATCGAAGTTGCCGTTCAAAGCATCGCTCAGGTGGATGGTTGTACCGGCATGGCAGTGTTCACAGGTCACGCCCGGCCGCAGAGTATCGTAAGTCATCTTGCCATTCGTAACTGCGTTGCTGGCGTGACAGCCGAAACAGACTTTAGTTTCGCGGAGTTCGATCTCGCGTCCGATCGCTTCGTCGAGATTGCGCGGTTTCAGATCCTCGTCCCCAGTGGTGAAATCGAGGCCCGGAATCGATGGGTAGAAACTGACTGCGCTCTCATACTGGTGCCCGTTGCGTTCGAGAACCCAGGTCTGCGCGCCTGCGCCAAAATTCCAGTGAATCGGCACGGAGATCGTGCGCGTGCCATCGCTCACGCTATACGTGCTTTCGTCTCCGTGAGTTTCGACCGTGTAGGTGTAGGGGCCCTTGCGAACAGTCAGCTTCGGATTTTCCTTGAGCACGGGATTAGCGCCGGGCAGCGCCAGCGCGCGGCCCATGGGAGTGCGTGGCTGCGACTGGGAGCGCGCGCTGTGGCAAGACACACATGCCGTCTCGGTCTTTCCTTGCGCGGCCGCCCACGGAGAGATGATCGAGACAGCTGCGATCGCAATCGCGAGGCCCGCGAGCGGGCTAAGGATGTGTCGCCGGGGTCGTATCATTCTTCGTCATTTCGAGACACAGTAAACGCTCACGCCGGGCATCTTCTTTGCGGCCGGACTTTGAGTACGCCTTTGCCAGAGCGAGGTGAACCTCGAGGTTATCGGGCTGCAATTGCACGGTCTTTTCCAGATGTTCGATGCCGGTCTTTCGTGTCTCCCGTCTCGGCGAGCGCCCGACCGAGCACGAGCTGAGCACTGGGAAGGGATGGCTCTTCGGCCACTGCCTTGCGGGCGTGGGCAACGCCTCGGCACCATCGTTCTGCATGAGAGGAATCCATGCCAGCATTACTTCGGCCACTGCATTGGTCGGATTCACTTCCAACTCTTTCTTGAATTCAACTACGGCCTGATCCGGATCGGTGGCGTAGAGCAAGTAACCATAAAGATAGTGCGCGTTGGGCACGGGCGGGACGCGCTCGAAGAGCCGCTGAAACTCAGCGCGCGCCGCCTCCGTGTCTTTCCTCATGAAGTCGAATGCCGCCTTGCCGGCGCTGATGTACAACTCCTGTTGATCGGCTTTCAATTCTCGCGGGAGGAGCGGAGTGCGCAGTCCAGCCAATCCCAAGGCCATCATTAGTTCGGGGTTGGAGTCCTCATCGCGAGTGAAGAAAGCGTAGCTGCGCAGGGCGTCCTCGAACCTGCCGGTGCGCGTCAGCAGCAGAGCCTCATGGTAGCGAAGAATTTTTTCATTGCGCGGCTGGTTCGCGGCGCCAAGCGACAAGGCTCGCTGAATATCTTTGAGCGACGGCTGGTAGTCGCCGATTTCGAATTCGCACAATCCCCGCATGGCCAGAGCTGGCGCCGCGTTGGGAGTGAGTTCAAGATAGTGGGAGAGCGCATCGCGGGCGGCAGTATATTCGCCGGATCCATATTGCAGCGAGCCCAGGAACCACCATCCGTCGGCCCACTGCGAATTCAGTTTCAGCGCCTGCCGGTAGAGTTCGATCGCGCCAGGCAGCGTCGTTGGCGTCGCGGGCAGCCGTAGCCTTGGCGGCTAAGATCAGAAAAGCTGGCGGAGTTCGCCTGCGCCAGCACAAAATGAAGAACAGAAGGCAACGAATCAATACAGCGAGTCCGAGTTTCGTTTCTGCGCCCGCGGTACCACTTGCCATTCGTCCCCATACCCGTTTCGCCGCACCCACTGCGGTCTTCTACGTCCAAACCGCCGCTTCTAAGGCTGAATTCTCTCTCAGGACGACCATCCTACCATGCGTGAGCGAAGAGCTAGATAACAGTCCCGCCGCCAATGGCTATCGGCATGTTGTCTTAGATGCCGTCCCGCAGTGTCTGCGACGTCAGAGGACGGATTGGAAGGATGCAAGAACGGCCTCGGTACTTTTTTCCTCTGGTGCAAGGGGCAGGTTGACTTCCAGGGCGCCGACGTTGTCGGTGGCCACGTCCCGCACCGCGACCCGGACGGAAACTGCAGTCATCGGAACGTCGAACTTCTGCTGCAGGTGAAAGATTCCGTCGCGTCTCATTCCTCGCGCGTGCGTGGTATCTTCCGCAGCCCGCTGCACGACGCCGTTCACCATCCTGCCCGTCAGCGTCGAAAGCGGCCGCTGCCACTTCCAATGCAGGATACCGGGCCGCAACAGTGTAATCGATTTCGTAGGTCTGCAATTGGATGGGGCGCAGAGGCTTGGCTGGCTTGTCCTGGCGGCGTTCTCGAAAGAAAGCCGGCTGATCGGCCAAACTTGCCATCTGCTCGCGCGTCGCCTTCGTGGGAGGAGCCACGGTATGGATGTGCGCTCGGAACAATAATTGGTGCGCCAGGGGGGCGCCGTGTTGCATGTTGGGATACAGCGAATCTGCTACCTGGCTTAGTTGGAATGGTTCAAGTTCCGACGCCAGACGGTATCCTCCGATCGTTTCAGGTGCGGTCGGGCCGGGTTTCCCATAGTATGAACGGCGATAGGCCAGATGATAGCCGTGTTTGCCAAGCTCAACGTGAATGTGGCGCAGCTTACCGTTGTAGCTTTGATTAGCTGGGAGAATACGTGAGAGTGTAGTAATGGCCGCCGGTTTCGGTGGCGTCGGCGAGCGCGCTGGCCAAGTCGTTCGTCCCGTAGAATGCGCGGCCTCCGGTCGCGTCCGCAATTTCCTGCTCGGTCATGTGCCGGGCGTTCAACGCGTAGTCAGCGCTGTTTTGGGAGGATGCCTGAGCGACTCCTCCGACTCCCGAGGCCGATGCACGCGGTCACCGCCGCGCCGCGAACGTCGACTGGATAGACGGCGATCTGCCCCCGGGCCAGAGCGTCCGTGGCTTCCTTCATCTCGTCACTTATACTGCGCCCCTCGGAACGCTGGATCAGCGCTAGGCATGATCGCCGAGGGAAAGGATGCCGAGAGCCAGATCATATTTTTGTGTCCCGGAAGATCGGACAGGAATTTCGCGATACCCATCAGCGCGCGGGGAGTTGAAATCGCGGGCCGGAAAGTTATCGGCATACATAAAAATGCGTGGCATATGAGAGTGTGGATTCTTCGGATCCACTGCGTCCGCGAGTCGGTTCCGGTCTTCGGTGAAGCCCTGGATGAGATACAGTCCGTCGCTCAACACAAAGACTGCGAAACGAGTGCCCAGTGGCTTGCTCAAGACGAATTTCAGCAGTTGCTGGCGTGCGGCAGGCTGGTCGTCGACCTCCATATTAAGGAGATCGAGAAGCAACACATAGAGCGGTCCCCGCTCCGGACCGGAAGGCACGTTCACGAAAGTATTCGTCGGAAGATAAGAGGGAGCTTTCGGGAGGGAGCCGGAAACGGAATCGAAGTCGTGAACGTCGAACGAACGAACCCGCTGAGGTTTTCCATCTTCGGCGATCGAGAAGTCGGCGGCTGTAAGGCCCGAAACCGGCTTCCCATTCGAGTCAGTGACGACGACATCGACTACGACTCGGCGCACGCTCTGAGATGATAACACCAAGCCGCTGTCTTCCACTTCCTGAGAATTGGTGTTCGCCGGCAACTGCGGAAGCGGCTGGAATTCTTTGCGCGCCAACCGTCGCCCATAGTTAGGGCGGCTGCCAGAAGAAAACGGGTTCGGAGCAAGGAGGATGCAACCATGCGAACATCTCCGGCTGCTGGCCGGTGGTTTCAGCCGAGCGATTCTACCCCAAGGCCCGCACGCCGATTGTCAACGATTTGCTGCAGGGCGCAACTGTGAATCGGTCAACCGGTTTTCTTACTCAACTTTCATCTGACGAAAGCTTGATTCCGCTACTGAAGTTCCTTGCCTGGCTGTGACCAAGACATCGCACTGACCTGGGCCGGGAGTCAGTTGCACAATCATTGGTATCGATCCATCGGCTGCGGGTTGCGAGAGATTCACGGGCTTGCGAGCGATCTCTTTGCCGTCCCGCAACAGTTCTACCGTCACCCTTGTTTCCTCGCCCGCGGCGGCTTTCGCCGGGTAGACGACGAAGTAAAGACTTACTGGTTTCCGGGCGGCACCGAATCGACCAGTGTCGGTGTGACTCGGCCATTCTCCAGATCAAAAGGGCTTTGAGGATTGCGCGGCCCTGTCGAGGGCATCAAAGCGGCGTACCAATCCCAGGGAACTCAAGGAAAGATTCTTGCCCGGGATCGACGAAAACGGAGACTCGCTTCGCCGAAGTCCTGCCAGTCTGTTCGTCCGTAACTGCGGTATCGATCACGTAGTGCCCGGGCTGCAATTCGACCGGTTCAGCATAAAGAATGCGATCGGTTTGCAGTTGCGCCGCGTCTGCAGCTGGACACTTTGCGGACCAGTTCCCGGCTCACCTTTTTCACGATCTCTCCAGTAGAATCGTGAATGAATGCGACCAGAGCGGCTCGAACCACTAGTTCGCCGGTCTTCTTATCGGAGACGGCTTTGATGCCAGCCAGCGGGATTTCGAACGTGACTTCGTACTCGACCGCATTTTCCTGCGGCCGGAACTTCATGGCCGAGACCTGGTACGGAAACTCCGTCGCGGCTGGCTGGGTGTTCATCGCATTCAGCGCGAGCAGTTCGTATGGCTGGAGCGGCTCTCCATTCAAGTCAGGAACGGCGTAGTAGCCTTTTCGGGTCTGCAACGTAACTTTCGGGCGGCTGATCTTTACGTCGATCTTGCGGAAGTGTCCATCGTAATTGGTCGACGTCGGAGAATACGCCAGTTCATAGTGGCTGCGAATGTCCTCCATCATGTGCTGCATGGGCAGGGATATCTCGTTTGTATTGGTGACCGCGAATCCTCCCGTGGACTCGGCCAATTCCCGCATCGCGAGCTGACGGCTTGCGACCGCTGTCAATTGGACGTCATCGTCTTCGAAGATGTCCGTTGATGGGGTCGACCGCTTGCGCCACACTTTCGGCTCCAGTACGCCGCTGCGCCGCCAAAGCCTCCATCATCGGGTCTTCCACGTTCAGTCCGCGCGTGTCGATGGTGTAAAACGACACTCCTGATCGGTTGGCATAGCTGATAAGGTTGTCAACGGCGTCGCGGCGGTTGATGGGAAACGTCAGTCCGTCCGCGAGGTAAAGGACTACCTTCCGGCCCGGCAAGCTCTTCTGACTGCGCACCAATTCGATGCAGGGAGTCCATGGCATCCATGCCGTCCGACAAACTGGTGGCGAACCGCAACCCTTTCACCAAGCCAGCCTGCGCCAGCATGGCATTGCCCAGTTGGATCGAAACATCCTGGGAAGCGGCGTTTGCTGCGAACAACGGATCATGCGCGATCGCTGACTAACGGATTCGCCAGTGCGTTTTGAACTGCCTGGGCGGTGGCGGCCAGCAGTTGTGGCGAAGCGAGGATGTTCTCCGTCGTTGCGTTGAGCGATGCAACGGCGCTGCTCGCGACCGTTGCATTTACATTCAGGTCGCCGCCTCCTCTCAATCCCTTGGTGGCTGACGTCGACCGCCTTGGCCAGCGAATCCTTGTCGGTCGTATAGGACTGCATTACCTGCATACTGCGATCGAGCCGGTAGATCGTCACATACGTATTCGGCAGATTGTCGCTCTTCAGAAACTCCTGCACCGCTCGCCGCGCGAATTCCAGGTCCAGAGGGGCGATCTCGGCGAACACAACCGAAACGAAGTTGACCTGACGCATCGAATTCAGCGGATGCGGATCGTTCGCCGCTTCTCTGGCGGAGTGGCGGGCGTTTTCCGGGCGCTCGCTGCGCTGCGTTCGGTTTGCCAGTTGTTCGGTGCCCTGAATGTTGCGAAAAACCCGAACATTCTGGCGGACGCCATCCTCGTAGATCTCCACTTCCTCGGGTCGCAGATCTGTGACCGGATGGTGGTGCTTGTCGCGCACCACCATATCAAGCAGCACTTCCCGCGTGCGTGGTGTGAATCACGGGACGATTCGGTTCGCGGTGGAGGAGCGGCGGTCTGGGAGAACAAGGCAGGGAGAGCAACCAGGGCGTTCAAGGCAAGTACGAGAAGGAAACGTGCAGGCATTTACCCCACCTCACAAATCCCGCCGTCTGACCCCAGTTAGCGGGCTTTCCCACGATTCTGGCCCGATCAAGACCGTCAGTTTACCCCCGTTGTCCCAAATATGCACGCTTTCCTTAAAAAATCGATTTTTCTCTTGACAGTGGTTGTTCATAGGCGGTAAGGTGCGTCGTTCTAAGCCATAGTATGAATCCATTACGTAATCGCTTACGGTCGTCTAAAAATGTGCCTCGCGGTGTCCGGGGCACAGGTCAGGCACTGGTGTCAGCGCAGTTCCAAGCAAATTCGGGGAGGGGCAATGATTTCCACTCGTCTGACTCGCGGTGTTGAGAAAGCCTTGGGCGCAGCAGCACTGCTGCTGGTTGTCATCCTGCTGGCGTCGACCTGTTTCGCGCAGCAGCTAACGGGCACTTTGAGTGCCACGGTCTCTGATTCCGCCGGCGCGGTCGTGCCGAATGCAAAAATCACCATGAAGAACGACGCGTCCGGCGACGTCCGCACCACGGTCTCGAACGGGTCGGGCTACTTCACCATCACGGCCGTTCAGCCCGGAACCTACTCGCGTCAGCATCGAGGCTCCAGGCTTTAAGACCTGGAACCAGACGGGTATCGTCTTCAGCCAAGGCGACAGCAGAACTCTGCCCAACATCAAGCTCGAAGTCGGCAAGGTAACCGAGACCGTCGAAATCAAGGCGGGCGCCGACGTTGTGATCCCCGACAACTCCGAGGTCAGCACCACCATCAACCAGCAACTGATTGAAGATGTTCCGATCGTCGGCCGCGACGCGGGCGAGTTGTTGAAAGTCATGCCCGGAATGGCGCTGACCAACGGGCTGACCCAGGGATCCGGGTTCAACGACAAAGTGGTCGGCACAAATAACGGCCCGGTCGGCGCGTACTCCTCCAACGGCACGCAGCCTTACGGCGCGATGGCCTTCATGCTGGACGGCGCCAACCTGGTCGATCCCGGCAACGCCGGCACGCAGATCGCCAACATCAACCAGGACATGGTTTCTGAAGTGAAAGTGCTGATGTCGTCCTACAGCGCTGAATATGCCAAAGGGCCGGTGATTTTCCAGGCGTTCAGCAAGAGCGGCGGCAATGCGTTCCACGGCGAAGGTTACTTGTACGCCCGCAACAGCGCTCTTAACTCGGTCGACGCCTACGCCCACAGCCAAGGCCTGCCCAACTCCGGCGAACACTACTACTACGCGGGCGGGAACATTGGCGGGCCGATCATCATCCCAGGCACCGACTTCAACAAGAGCCGCAAGAAGCTGTTTTTCTGGGCTGGCTACGAATACATGAACCAGCACCCGGCGGCCACTCCGATCAACTACAACGTGCCGACCACGGAACAGAGGGCGGGCGATTTCAGCGAAACCACGATCGATGGCGTACCCGGATCGACTCCTGTATCGGGCTGCGGCGGCGGTTCCACGCTCTTGAGTTGCCTCGGCAGTGGCTCCGTTTGGCAATACGCCTACTCGTCGGCGTACGGCCTCCCGACTGGCACCAACAACAATGACGCCGTCCGAGCTACGACCCGAACGTCGCCGGCATCTTGAACATGATCCCGACGCCGAACATCACTCCTTCGTCCGCCAACGGCTGGAATAATTTCCAGTACATCAGTACCGTTCCGCAGAACCGCTGGGAAGCCACCGGCAAAGTGGATTATGCCATCAGTGATAATACAAAGCTGACGGTCTCCTACACCCGCCAGATCGAAAACGATCAGCATCCCATCGGCGTCTGGTGGACCCCACCGTGGACCTTGCCGTATCCCTCGAATGTTGTCGCGCCCACGACCTCGCAGGAGATCATGTCGAACTTCACGCATGTATTCAGCCCGACGACGACCAACGAGTTTGTGTTTACCTTGGCGCGCTATATCAATCCCAGCACGCTTCCGAATCCTAAGGCCGTCGATCGCACTGCACGTTGGGTTCAACGTAAACGGTCTGTTCGGCCATACCACCTCCCAGATACCGAACTTCGAAGGTCCCTGGGGTGGAGCTTTCCCGAACATCGAAGAGTTCTCCTTTGACGGAAGCTTTCAGCAAGGTGCCTTCGGCGCTACCAAGAAAGATCCGGCACTGTACGACAACTTCACCAAAGTGGTCGGCTCTCACACCCTGAAGGCCGGTTTCTACTGGGATACGAGCGAGAACGTCCAATCGGCTGGCGGACTTGGGCCTGGCGACAACGGCACCTACAACTTAGGCTGGGGTCCGAACAGTTCCGGCAACGTGGTGGCCGACTTCCTGCTCGGTCGTACCGCCAACTACCAGCAGGTGAGTTCGTTCCCCACCAACGACCTCAAGTTCCATCAGTGGTCGCTGTACGCCCAGGATTCGTTCAAGGCGAATCGGCAACTCACCTTGAATTACGGACTGCGCTTTGATCACGTCGGCCAGTGGTACGGCACTCCGCAAGGCTTCCAGGTCTGGAATCCAGCTGTGTATCAGCAAAATGTCTACGGGTCCACTGGACTTGTAACCCCTGCTCCGAATAACACGGGCTTGCTGTGGCATCAGAACGCCAGTCAAAGTACCGCTGTCCGGCATGATCTCTCCGTTGTTTTACTACGAGCCTCGGGTCGGCTTGGCGTACGACATCTTCGGAACCGGAAAGACCGTACTTCGGTCCGGCTTTGCCGTATTCCACTACCAGATTTCTACCCAGGTGTCCGACGCGGCCACGGGGCCTCAAGGATCATTTACCTATACAAGCGCCCCTACGCAGACTGGGTACGCTCAGATTAATTGCACCTCCACTGTGACGCCCGCATGCCCCGGGAGCGGAACTCCTCCTGTTGGCAATGCGGGTTTCGTCCCTCCATCCTCAGTAGATCAAAATGGCGCAACCGTTTACGGCCTGCTTCCAGGGGACAACAAGACTCCGTTGACCATGAACTGGAACGTTACCGTCTCTCAGGCACTGCCTTGGCGGTCGGTGCTTGAAGTATCGTATGTGGCTAACAAGAGCCAGAATGAATGGATCGACGGTGGTAACGGCAAGGTCGGGGATCAAAACAATGTACTTCCCGGCGGCTTTTTCCTACCTGATCCGACCGGTTCGAACACAGGGGGATCAACCTTCGGGAAGCTGATGTCCCCGAACGCGCCGGCTTGCACGAGCAGCACCCCGACCAACAATCAGCCGCTGGCATGCGCCAGCCAACCAAACTATGCGTTAACGTTCAACGCGAACGACTGGCGCCCCTTGAATGTCTACCAGGACGTTTACTTGCTCTACTCACGGCAGCTACGCGAACTACAATTCGCTGCAGGTATCGTGGCAGAAGCAATCCGGCCCCGTCACCTTCCTGACGAACTACACCTTCGGCAAGGTTCTGGGTATCACAGATGGCCAGACCGACAACGGGCCGGGGAATGGCACCGTAGTTGATCCGTTCAGCATCCGTAATAACTATGGCCCTCTGGCTTACGACCACACGCATATTCTGAACTTGTCGTACGTGTGGAATATGCCAAAGTTCGTCCACGGCAACGCGATTCTCGGTGGAGCGGTGAATGGTTGGCAAATCTCGGGCTACACGACCTACCAGAGCGGAGCCACGCTGCAGCCGAATGCCGGCGGGAACCTGAACGCCGCTTATGCCGGCGGCCTGACTATCCTACCAATGCGTTGCCGAGACCTTCCGGACAACGCAATCAGACTGCCCAATGGGTTGGAAGCTACCAATGTGAGCCCGCAAACCTGGTTCGGTGTCTCCCCAGACAACAGTGGTTTCCTGCTCATGCCTACGCTGCTGTGCAATCCCTCAAAGGGGCTGAAGTCGGGTCAGTATTTCGAATCCCGCTGCTTCGGGATGCCGAGTTACGGGCAGCAGGGTCCGTTCGCATGGCCGTACATGCGTGGTCCGGCGTACTTTGACAGTGATTTGGCGTCTGTTCAAGAACTTCCAGATCACGGAGCGGCAGAAGCTGCAATTCCGCATCTCTGCTGTGAACTTCTTGAATCACCCGCTGCCCCAGTTCAATTTGGCCGGCGGCGATACTGATGAAAAAATCAGCTTCCAGAACAACTACACGACTTTCATCAGTAACTCTGCCAAGCCCGGATCTGCTGGCAACCAGTGCGCGTACGCTCTCGCGAACGTAGGCGGAACTACTGCTACCAGTACCGGATGTAATGTTCCGACGGTCGGCATTGCGCCGGTCAATAACGCATCCGCCACCGGTATACCGAAGTTCAAGACCGGCAGCCGGACACTCACCTTCGCCGTGAAGTACTACTTCTAGGCGAATGTTCTTGAGGTAGAATCATCCAAAGGGGTGGCGTAAGCCACCCCTTCTTTTTCTTCCCTGGACGCGAATGCTTCTTTACGGCCCTGTTCGACGAGTCATCGCAGCTGCACTGTTCAGCATCGGTGCTGTTCTCCTCCACGCGGCCTCCCCGTCCAGTCCCATCCGGTTCGAATTCCTGAAGATTCCGTTTCGTTTGGAGAACAGCGAAACCCCCGCCCGCAACGCTCCCGAAACCATGCCCGGCGGAGTGGCTGTCTTCGACTACAACGGAGACGGGCGTCCGGATATCTTCTTCACCAACGGCGCCAATATCGCGACCCTGAAAAAAGATTTGCCGAAGTATCGCAACCGCCTATTCCGCAATGATGGCAAGGGAGTCTTTACCGATGTGACCGATGCCGCTGGCCTGGCTGGATCTGGCTACGACATGGGAGTTGCGGTCGCGGACTACGACAACGACGGCCACCCGGATCTCTTCGTTGCCGGCCTGCACCACAGCACGCTCTACCACAACAACGGGGATGGCACTTTCACCGACGTCACCGTGAAATCGGGGCTGGATGCAAGCTTGAATCGTCCCGATCCTGAATTCGGTCTGTACTGGGCGATCACGGCCGCCTGGGTCGACGTGAACAATGACGGCCTGCTCGATCTCTTCGTCGTGAACTACATGCAGTGGGAGTACTCGGACAAGCCGCTCTGCGCGATTGGGGGCGTCGCCGACTACTGCAGCCCGAAATTCTACAAGGGCCAGCCCAACCAACTCTTTCTGAACAAAGGCGACGGCACATTCCAGGACGTTTCGAAGGAATGGGGCCTCCGCGCTCACGTCGGCAAAGGGATGGGCGTCGGCGTGGCAGATTACGATCTGGACGGCCGTCCGGACTTATTCGTCACGAACGACGCTTCGTACAATTCGCTCTTCCATAACGTGGGAAACAAGTTTGAGGAGGTGGCCTTCGAGGCTGGCGTTGCGCTCACCGAAGATGGCAGCTTCATCTCCGGCATGGGCCTGGATTTTCGTGACTTCAACAACGACGGCTATCCTGACATCGTATTTGTCGCCTTGAATAATCAGACTTTTCCTCTCTTCCAGAACACTGGTAAAGGTGATTTTCGCGAAGTGACCACGGAGAGTGGCATGCGGGATCCCAGTCGACAGATGTCGGGATTCGGCGTCGCCCTTTATGACTTCGATAACGACGGATGGAAAGATCTGTTCGTGAGTCGAGGCCACGTGGAATCGTTGAACCAGCCAGGCCAGCCGGTCGACCAACCAAACACCGTGTTCCACAATCTAGGTGCCAGTGGCAAATGGGCGGCGTTGACTGAAGAAGCAGGTTTCGCCGCAGCTCCAGCGGCCCGCCATCGAGGCTGCGCTTTCGGCGATCTCGATGGAGACGGCCGTGTCGATGTCGTGGTCAGTGCTCTGGGTCAGGACGCCGAGATCTGGATGAACCGTAGCGAGAAGTCAGGCCATTGGCTCGACATTGCTCTGCAGGGAACTAAAAGCAATCGCGACGGTATTGGCGCTCGCATCAAGCTTGTAACCAAGAGCGGCACGCAGTACAACCACATGACCACCAGCGTCGGCTATGCGTCCTCGAGCGACGGGCCAGTACATTTTGGACTGGGCTCCGAAGGTCGCGCAGACCTGGTCGAAATTCACTGGCCATCTGGAATCGTTCAAACGCTGCAAAATGTCCCGGCTGACCAGATATTGAAAGTGCTCGAGCCCGCGCACTGACCACCGCGCATCGTTTGCCTACTTGGTCGGAGTCACCTTCGGTTCCAGTTGCGCGATCTGCTGCTTTACCAGGTCCGCTTGCGGACCAGGCGGCAGGTAAGATAGGCAACTATTCAGATGCACGAGCGCTCCGACATAGTCGGCCTTGCGCGCCAGGATCACCGCCAAGAGTTGCTCGGTATTCAGAACGCTATGCCGTGGGTCGATCGCCAGCGATCTCGTTGCGCTCTCCAAGGCTTCATCGGTTTTGCCCAACTGAAATTTTGCCAGCGCATCGTAATACCAGAGCTGCGGCGTACCCATCGGATCCAGTTTCAGGGCTTCGCTGGTGTTG
This sequence comes from uncultured Acidobacteriaceae bacterium, assembly GCA_963710885.1. Classification (GTDB taxonomy): domain Bacteria; phylum Acidobacteriota; class Terriglobia; order Terriglobales; family Acidobacteriaceae; genus Sulfotelmatobacter. The sequence goes on along the minus strand of CAVQCF010000039.1, from coordinate 489,961 downwards.
TCCACCGCCTTCTGCCATTCCGTTCGACTGAACATTCAGCGCAGCGAGCTGTTCGTAAGGCAGAACGAAGTTCGGATCAGCGGCCAAGGCTTTGGAAAAAGACTCTTGCGCACTCTTCGGGTCCGAAGCCTGCTGGATCTTGCCAAGCTGCACCCACGCCTCCGCGAATCCGGGATACAGTTGGACTGCTTTCTTGAGATTGCGCTCTGCACGATCGCGGTCCTGGGCGAGCCAATCGGCTCGTGCTTTTTCAAAGGCCTTCATCGCGCCGGATGGCGCTTGCCTGGTCGTCACGCTGAGTTCAGTGCCGCCGCCTCGCGCTTCCGAGGAAAGCGTAATGGTCCCAAGGTTAGGCTCGTCGCGTAGGTTTCGAGCCGTTATCGTCACAACGCTGGAACGAAATCCTGCCAGCGAGGCGTGCACCGTGCATCCTTCGTACTTAGTTTCCATCTGCCGCTGCGCATCCTGCGCTCTGCGATCCACGCCCTGCGTGCTTGCGAACGTAATTACGAACTGCCCCTTGAGATCGGCTTGGGTCGAGTTCACGATCGAACCCTTGCAGTCGACGTTGACTAACATCGGTACCCATGGAAGCGGCTCACCTTCCATGGCGAGTTTGCCCAACAATACTCCGCCCGCTCGGCCTTGTGCCGACATCCCCGCCCAGTAATTGTAGAATCCGCTGTCTTGGATCGAGTCCGGCCGAGTAAGGGTAGAAGGAGGAGCAGGGGCAGAAGCGTGTGTTTGAGCCGCGGCCCGCCCAGCTTGTACACCAACGATCGCCAAAAGAAAGCAGAATGAAAAAATGAGATGGGAGAACTTTACGGTCACGACAGACCTCCCTGACGTCATTATTGATTTCTAACTATTGTACGGCTGCCCCCGGCGCGACGTTCCCGGAAAATGCCCCGCTCGTGTGGATCCTGCGATATCCTAATAAACATGCGGCTAGTGCTATTGTTTTTTGCGTTGCTTCCGGCCGCACTCACGGCTCAGGAAGCGAATCCAGATCTGCTCCTCAAGAGTGCCATGGAGGAGCAGCAGCACGGCGACTTTACCGCAGCCATTCGCGACTACCGCAGAGTGCTTGCGCTCCGTCCCAACGACGTTCAAGCTAAAGTCAATCTTGGCGCGGCTCTGGTGCAAGTCGGGCAGTTCGATGAAGCAATCGCGATTTATCGCTCCGCTCTGGCTTCTTCCAAAGATAAGAATCCGATCTTGCTGAACCTCGCGCTTGCCTATTACAAGAAGGGAGACTTCGAAAATGCGCGCCAGCAGTTCGAGATTCTCCATGATGCACAGCCGAATGCACTACAGGTTCTGATTCTCCTGGGCGATTGCGATGTGCGGACAGGAAAGTCGGACGCTGCCCTCACTCTGCTGGAACCGCTGGAAAGTAAGTACTCCCAGAACATGGACTTTGAATATGTGCTGGGATCGGCCCTGATCGCCACGAAAGGCAGGCGGCGCGAAGGCGTCGCGCGCATCGAAAAAGTTGCTAAAGCCGGTTCTGACGCTGCCGCCTATATGCTCGCCGGGGCTACGCTGCTGGACCTGAATGAATATGAACCGGCTCGTAATGACCTCGAAGAAGCGCTCCGGCTGAACCCGCGACTTCCCAAGCTCTACACTCTGGTCGGCACAGCCAGGGACAAGACCGGCGACGTGAAAGACGCCGAGCCCGCATTTCGCGAGGCGCTGAAGACAAACCCCGACGACTTTGAAGCCAATCTTTATCTTGGAGCTATTCTTTATAAGCGTCGTGACCTTGCCGAAGCGAAGGGTTATCTGGATCGCGCCCTCCAACTTAAGCCGACTGACTCGATGGCTCGCTATGAAGCGGCCATGCTCAAGAGTACGTCGGGGGATTACGAAACAGCGGCGAGGGAACTGGAATCGTTGGTGAAAGACGACCCCGGCTGGCTCGAGCCGCACGTCGAGCTGGCCACTCTCTACTACCGCCTTCACCGTCCCGAAGACGGCGCGAAAGAGCGCCAAATTGTGGACACCCTCACTGCAAAACAGCAGGCGCAGGGTCCCGGAAAGTAGGTACTGCTCATCTGCTCGGTGATTACGGCGCCACCGTGATCTGTTTTCCCGAGTACTGCGCAACTTTGTCAGCCTCGTCCGTCGGGTTCACTCCCACTCCGTGGTTCTCGCTCACGAAGACGATGTGGAAAGTGCGATTTTCGCAGCATGCCCGGAAACTGTCCTTTGCGATCGCCGATGGTTAGGGTGTGGCCGCGTCGTCCCAATGCATGGGAATCGTCGCGTACGTACCCTTTTCGTAGTTGTAATTGTCATTTTCATCTTCGTACAGCGTGAAATCTCCGTTAGCGCCACGATAGATGCGAAGCTCGATCGGGTCGGCAGGTTTCTCAGTGGACCATTCCTCGTCTGGCCCCAGAGGAAGAATCGATCCGGCGCGGACGTACAGCGGAATTCGTTCCAACGGGGCAATGGCATTGATCGTTGCCCCCCTGCAACGGTGGATCCCGTCCAGAAGTCGTACCAGTTCGCCTCCGGCAGATAAACTCGCCGCGTCGTCGCAGCTGGATCGGTCACCGGATTTACCAGGAATGCCGGTCCGAACATGAATTGATCGCCAGTGTTCTGAGCGCGTTGATCAGTGCGAAAATCCATGACTAGCGGCCGCATCGGCGTGTAGGCTTCGCTGGTCGTCTTCCACGCCAGAGAATAGATGTAGGGCAGCATGCGATAACGCAACCGATCGAAATTCACCAGGATGGTTTGCGCATCCGGCCCGTACGACCACAATTCGTTCTCGTCGGGATTGCGAGTACCGTGAACGCGCAGGATCGGATTGAACGTGCCGTACTGAAACCAGCGAACGAACAGTTCGCGAAACGCCGGATCGCGGGTGTTGCCAAAGACGAATCCGCCGATGTCAGTCGTCCAGTAGGGAATACCAGAAAGCGCGAAATTCAATCCGGCGGGAACCTGGCGCCGGAAGCTCAGCCAATCCGAATTGATATCGCCCGACCAGGCTGTGACACCATTTCGTTGCGATCCTGCGAACGCAGAGCGAGACAGGATGAACACCCTTTTCTTGTCAGACACGCTTCGCTGTCCCTGATAGACCGCCTGCGTATCGAGAAGAGGAAATAGGTTCACGTAGCGGTTGCCGCTCCCGGCGGCGAGTTTGTGGCCCAGCAGGATGTTCTCTTCCTGTCCCTCGGTTTCCGGTTCGGTCGTGTCCATCCACCAGGCGTCGAGCCCAATGCTGAACAACCCCTTGTTCACCTCGTCCCAATAATATTTGCGCGCTTCCGGACTAGTCGCGTCATACACGGCCATTGCGTCGGTGTGGTAGGGCGGCTTCGCGTACTTGAACTTGTCGACGAACCAGCCCTTACCCTGCATGTAGTCGTAATTCGTCGAACCCGGCTCGAAGAAGGGCCAGATCGAAATCATCAGGTGAAAGTTTTCGCTGTGCAACTGATCGACCATCGCTTTTGGATCGGGATAATTCTTATTGAAGACGAATTCGCCTTTGCGGTTCCACCAGAACCAATCCTGCACGATGTTGTCGACCGGGATATGCAGGTCGCGATACTTGCGGGCGACGCCCAGAATCTCCATCCTGCGATTTGTAGCGGTTCTTGCATTGCCAGAAGCCATATGCCCACTTGCCAAACATGGGCGCCTGTCCGGTGAGGTCCCGATATCCGGCGATAATTTTGTCGAAATCAGGGCCGTACAGAAAGTAGTAGTCGACAACGTCGGCGACTTCGGAACTGATGTAAAGAATATTGGCGAAACGATTGTTAAATCGGCTGCGGGAAGTGTTGTTCCAGAAAATGCCGTAGCCTTTGCTCGATAACATCAGCGGCACAGAGATGTTGCTGTTCTCCTGCGAGATGTCGACCGACTCGCCGCGATAATTCCACACACCTGCCTGGTGCTGGCCCAGGCCATAAATGCCTTCGTGCGAGCCGTAAATGCTGACCATGGACTCGGCGCGGTAGGTGTCCTCGCCATTCACTTTCTCGGGAGTCAAACGGCGGGACGATTCCTGCACAAGGGATTCGCCATGGATTTCGGCGTAGGAGATGGCGCCGTCTTTTCGCGTGACCGTGATCTTCAGAAGGGAAGTGGCGAGAGTGACGGCGCCGTCCGAGGATTGCATCGTCCATTGCGTGGCCGGCCAGGTCTCTTTGGTGATGACGAAGTCCGCGCGCTTCGGGAAGGTTGCCGTGGGCGAATACAGGACATGGATCACCGAGTCCGAACACACTTGCACCTTCAATGTGCCGCTTCCCATGGTAAAGAGAACGCCGTCCGCCTGCTGCTGAACGTCGCGGACCGGATTCATGGGCTTCCATTGCGCCTGCGCAGCTGCGGCGCAGAAGAGGCAAATGAAAAGGCCAAGCAGGAACGAAACGAAGAACCGCGGCGACTGTCTGATGTTCATATGCAATCGGACGCTCCACATTTCTATAGCTATGGGTTAACAACTTCGAGCGGAATGTTGGTGGTTTCTGCCGAGTTGGCTCCGACCATGAGATCAAACATGCCAGGCTCGACAATACGATTCATGTTGATATCGGTTAACGACAAGTCTTCCGGAGTCAGCGTAAAGTCAACGGTTATCTTCTGACCAGGCTCCAGGCTGACGCGCTTGAAGCCCCGCAATTCCTTCACTGGTCGAGTGACGGAGGCCACGCGCTGGTGAATGTAAAGCTGGGCCACCTCGTCCCCGGCGCGGTCGCCCGTGTTTGTAACGTCGACCGAGACTTTGGCGGAGCCTCCCGGACGAACGCTTTTCGGCTCAACCCGCACGTTGTCGAATCGGAATTGCGTATAGCTAAGACCGTAGCCGAAGGGAAATAACGGTTCGCGGCTGTCGAATAGGTAGCTGCGGTTCCGGGAAGGCTTGTGATTGTAGAAGTCAGGAAGCTGTCCCACCGTGCGCGGGAAAGTAATGGGGAGTTTCCCTCCTGGATTGACGTCGCCGAACAAGACCTTGGCCGCGGCAGTTCCGCCTTGTTCTCCCAGATACCAGCCTTCCAAAATCGCAGGAACGTGTTCCTTAACGTAGTTGATCGACAATGGCCGTCCGTTGATGAGGAGCACGACCGTGGGCTTGCCAGTCTCGACGACGGCTCGGACTAACGCCTCCTGCGAACCCAGCAGATCGAGCGAGTCGCGGTCGCCCAGATGCTGTTCCGACCAGGCCTCGCGATTTGTGCTTTCATTCTCTCCCACAACAACGATGGCGACGTCCGCCTGACGAGCGATGGCCGCCGCTGCGCGAATGGTTTCAACTTCTGTCTTGGGATCGGGTTGCGTGACTTTGTTCTCGTACCACGCCGCCCAGCCCTGTTTTCCTGTTGTGATCTTGCAGCCCTCGGCGTAGAACACCTTGACGCCGCTACCCGCCCGCTTGCGAATGCCGTCGAGAATGCTGATCTGGTGTCCCGGACCGGGGTCGCGGCTGTAGCCTCCCAGATGAACATCGGCCGCATTGGGCCCGATCACCGCGATGGTTTTCAGCTTCTTCAGATCGAGCGGCAGAAGGTTCTTGTCATTCTTGAGCAACACAATCGATTTCTGCGCTACTTTCAGCGCTAGTTGCTGATGCTCAGAGCTATTCGTGATTTTCTGTGCGTAGTCGGGATCGACGTAAGGATTATCGAAGAGGCCAAGGCGGAATTTCGCCTCCAGCACGCGCTGCACGGCCTGATCCAATTCAGCCTCAGGGACCTTGCCATCGCGCACTTGTTCGACCAACGTAGCGTAGACCGAGCCATCCGACAGGTCGAAGTCCACGCCTGCCGCCAGAGCCTTGCGTGCCGCCTCCGCAAAATCGGCAGCGACATGGTGGGTTTCCACCAGCATTTGCAGGCCGCCGCCGTCCGACGTCACATAGCCGCGAAAGCCCCATTCCTGGCGCAGGACGCGGTCCAGCAGCCAGCGGTTGATGTGGTTCGGGACGGCGTCAATCTCGTTATACGAAGCCATCGCACTTCCCACATGGGCCTCTTGCACCGCAGCTCGGAAGGGAACCAGGAACGTTTCCCGCAAGTCGCGCTCTGAAAAATTCGCGGGAGCGGTGTTAGTCCCACTTTCCGGCTGGCCGTGAGCCGCAAAATGTTTCATTGTGGCCATCACATGGTGGCCGTCGATCATCCAGGAAGTGCCTTGCAGACCGTTGATGGCCGCCACTCCCATGCGCGCGACGAGATAGGGATCTTCGCCGTAGGTTTCTTCTGTTCTTCCCCAGCGCGGGTCGCGAGCCAAATCCAGCACCGGAGTGAAAGCCTGCCGGACTCCCGAAGCGGCCATCTCGTCCGCAGCCGCGTTGAAGGCTTGTTGCACGAGTTCAGGATCCCAAGTGCTAGCTAGGCCCAGGACTTGGGGAAAGCTAGTGCTGCCGTAGGCCATGAATCCATGCAAAGCCTCCCCCATGAAAATTGTGGGGATTCCTAAACGCGTCTTTTCCACCAGAAAATGTTGCGCCCTATTGCGCGCCTCGGCGGCATCGTGAGGGCTGGCCTGCGAGTCTTCGTGATACAACTTGCCCAACGCTTCAAAGGCTTCCTTTTCCTCGGGATTCTCTGAGTTGCGTGCTCGGCGTCGGCCTCCCGCAATTTGATCGACTTTCTCCTCGAGCGTCATGCGCTTCACGAGGTCGGCCGCGCGTTCCTGGGGAGTGAGATTCGGATTGCGATAAGCAGGCTGGGATTCCTGAGAGAAGCCGAGCGGAAGCAGCAAACCAATCAGAGCGAAACGAAGCAGATTCTGCCGACGAAGCATGCAGTCTCCTGTTGTGACGGAGTCGCTAAATAAATCCGTAAACGATTACGCAAAAAATGGCACGCGAAGCATAGCACGTTCTTTAGTTGGTGAACGTGAGCAGCAGCACGTCGTTCTTCAAGTGACCTGTTCAGACGGAAATGCCGTCTATTGTGAAGTCTCTGTAAACGCCGGCGTCACCACTGGATGGCCAAGCCCGTAAGGACCCTCAGCCGTGACCGTCACAGTTTCCGCCGTAGACGGTAGCGTCAGCGTGACCGACACAACGCCAGAACTATTCGTGACCGCAATTACTTTCGAACCGCTGGTGGTCCCGTTCGAAAGCGAGCCAGCACTAGTTGTGAAAAGGATGCTCGCACCTGCTTTGCCGCCGCGGGACTGACCTGGCGTCAAGGTTACGGTCAAAGCCTCTGGGAGCGCTGTACCCTTAGTTCCGGTCTGTCCATCGCCACTTGTCTTAGCCAGCGTCGCCGCCGGGTTCCCTACGACGACCCATCCACCCTGCGTCTGCGTTACCGTTCCGTCGGTTGCCGTCACCGTGAAGTGGCAGAAACCCGGCGCATTGCCGGCATTTACCGTGATCTCCCCGGGCTGCGCGAGAGTAATCGCAGAAGTGGTCAGGCTGATCGTCTCTCCTGTACACGCCGTGGAACCCTCGAAGGCATCTACAACGGCTGACGACATTATGACGTTGGTGGAACCGCTCGTGATCTTCGGCGCCAGCGTCACGGTGCCGCCCGCCGCTACCATCGTCGTGTCTGGATTCAGGTCCCACTCAGAGGCGGGAGTGCTAGCCATGGTGCCACTCACCACCAGCAAAGTAGCGGTGTAGGGCGCAAACGTCTGTCTCGACGACCAGGACTGAGACGCCGCCACGATGCTCGTCGGCGAAGATTGCGACAAAGTGTACGTGGTTTCGTTGGTGGGCGTGAACCCGGTCGTCGTGAACTGCACCTGTGCCGAGTTCACCGGATCTTTATTGAGCACCATGATGGTCAGCGTAGTGCCGGTTGAGTTTAATGCGGCGTAGGTGCTGAAGAGATTCGGGTTGGCATTGTGCGTGGCCGAAACCGAGGTCGTGCCGAAGCCGTGGTGCGCGCCGTCATAATTGGTGTACAGCTTCAGCGCCTGATAGTTCGGATTGGTCGGAACAGGCGCCGTCCAGCGCGACGCCAGGTAGGCTCGCTCGCGGCCCAGGATTCCGTAAGCGTCCGCATCGCCGAGGGCAGTCGAAAAATCTGACTCGCCGGCAAAGGTCGCACTCCATTCGGTGACGCCGAACTGCGTGCCGGAATAGATCTGGTTCAGCAGAGCACGCATGCGCGGAATACGAAAAGGCTTGGAATCAACTGGCTCAATGCTGAAACCGCCGTTGGCAATATACGACGCTTCGCTAGTGTAGGTCGGATCCCACCAGTCGCGGTAAATGCGGGCCGCCAGCGCCTGCTTTTGCGCGTGCGTAAAAGTCGAAGTGTCCGGGCCATCGGGATAAGCGTGGATGTCGAATATGTCGAGCGACCTCGTGCCTGCCACGACGTCCGCCCACGCGACCTCGTTCAGCCACCACGGCAGGAAATCGATTCCTGCATGCGTCGACTTGTTGTCTGTGGAGGAATTCAGATTCCAATAGAAATACCAGCAGCAACTTACTGGTCCCAGGCGGATCGCCGCCGGATCCCAAGTTTTCAAATTTCCCGCTTCGAGCAGATACGTGTTCCGCAACTCGTTGTAGCCGGATTGCTGCGGATGGATATCGAAATGGGTGCCACCCCAAATATCGATTTCGTTGTCCATGTCGTAGAAGTGGGGAGTACCGTTGCCAAAGGCCGTGGCCAGCGCGGCAGCCCACTGATTCCGATAAACGCTGTTGGCGGGATCGCTAGTGCCGGGTTGATCGAGCAGAGGAAAATACGCGTCGTTTGGATTCGCCGTCAGGTAGGTCGGCGGGTTGTTGTTGCACGTCCCGGCGACGATGCCGTTCCCAGCATCCGCATTGTACTGATCGACGCTGCACTGCGCGCCGTACTTGGTCACCGAGAAACTCCAGTGGTAATTGTCGGAGCCTCCTTGCGTAACCGAGGTTTCAGGGCTCTGCGCGACCCAGGGCAGCATCACCATCGTCATCAGAGGAACGCTGCCGGCCTTTTGCACGTCCTTAATGAACTGCGTCGAATTGGAGTCCGCGCTATTGTTGAGCGCATTAAAGGTAAAGTCCTCGAAGTAATAGTCGTTGTCAGCGTTCGTCGTGCCCAGTTGCCAGTTGTAGGTGGAAGCTCCATTTCCGCCCCAACGCACCACGCTCAGACCGCTGTCCGTGATGGTTGGCGCATCCTGCGGAAAAGCCCCACCGTAAACGTACGGGCTGATGGCGTGCCGATTGGCGAGCACATCGATTGTTACGTTGACGCTCGTGACTGGCCCTGAGGGCGTCGCCGACACTTGGCTCGAGTTAGCACTCTCGCCTCCGGCATTCACCGCCGAGACAACGTAGTAATAGGTTGTGCCATTCGTCAAGCTGGGGTCGTTATAGCTCGTCGCAGTTGGTGACGAAACGGTCGTAAATGGTCCGCCCGAAACGCCTCCGCGCTTGACGTTGTAGCTGGCCGCGCCCGTACTCGCAGCCCACGACAGGCTCACCTGCTGATTACCTGGCGTAGCCGTGAGACCGCTGGGTATGGGAGGAGGAACTTGAGGCGTAGCCGACACCTGGCTGGAGTTGGCGCTAGTCCCCGCAGAATTGGTCGCCGAGACAACGTAATAATAGGTCGTGCCATTCGTCACGCTGGAGTCGGAGTAGCCGGCCGTAGCCGGCGACGAAACGGTCGTGTACGGTCCACCCGTCGTAGTGGCGCGCCCGATGTTGTAACTCGTCGCCCCAGAACTTGCCTTCCAAGTGAGAGCAATCTGTTGGTTTCCGGCGGTCGCCGTCAGGCCCGTCGGCACTGCTGGAGGTTGTGGTTGCTGGCCGCCCCCTCCCCCTGATGAACCCGATCCGCCGCAGGACGGGAGGAAGAGAGCGGATGCTAATGTGAACAGGATAAGAGCGGTACGACTCCGGCGGAGGGGAGTTACCATCACGATTATGTTACCGAAAAAATCAGTTTTCTAAACAATCCTTTTTTGTAATGTTCCCGAATCCGCAAGCAGGGCCTGCGATCCATCAGCAGCTCCTAGTCCGCAGCCAGGCGCATTGCGAACCGGGCGGGATCACTGCTACGATCGCTTTCGCTTCGAAGTAAGAATGGGGACCTCGATCCAGATCGCAGCTGCGAAGCCGGAAGACTATGAATGGTGCGCCCGCGTGATGGCATCGAGCGAACCTTGGATTACTCTTCGCCGCGATCTCGACGGATGCCGCAAGACGCTGGTTCGTCCCGGGACCGAACTTTTTGTGGCGCGCGCGAACGAACTCCCGGTAGCTTTCATTCTGCTCGCGCCCCATGGTTTGGCAGGATAGCCCTACATCGCCTGCCTGGGTGTTGCCGCGGAAGGCCGCGGACAAGGCGTCGGATCACAACTTCTACATTTTGCCGAAGAATACTTCTCAGGCCGCGAACACCTCTTCCTGCTGGTTTCATCATTCAACGATCGCGCCCAACACTTTTATCGCCAGCACGGATATGAGTTCGTCGGCGAACTCAAGAGTCACATCGTGCCGGGCCAATCGGAACTCATCTTGCACAAAAGGCTTCCATGAGCGCGGTTCCAGCGACGGCAACTGCGTCGACCTCCCTGAATAAATGACTCGCGCTGCTGCTGATGGCCGCGGCCTCAGTGGGATACGTGTGTCGCGTAGCTGTAACCGTGGTCGCTCCCAACATGATGCGGGAGTTTGGCCTGACCCAAACGCAAATGGGCACGGTGGTCAGCGCCTTCCTGGTTGGGTACACCTTGTTTCAGGTGCCCTCTGGAGGGCTCGCGGACCGGGTCAGCGCGCGGCGTATCTTTCTTTTTCTTTGCGGGGACGGGTTTCTCTGCTTGCCGCTTTGGAGCATGACTACGGCGTCGAACTCGCCTACGCGGATGAAGAAGTCGACGCCACTGCAGCCGAGGCGAACGTTGCCGAATTGCTGGGCGTTCCCCGGGGAGCTTCGGTGCTTCGCATTCGCCAGGTTTACTCATCGAAGGGAAAAGCCACCATCTATGGAGTAGGCTTCTACCGCTCGGAGCGCCACATGCTGTTTATCCGGCGCTTTCGCTAGTCCCGACCTGCCTTTTTCAATATTCCACCTGTCAAGACATTGGATCGGGACGGCTGGTCATTGCCAGAAACACGTCGAAGACAAAAAGTCCGATGGCGATGTCGTTGAAGAGTGTGGCCTGGGGTAGGGTTGGCCACAGCTGGTTGGCGGCCCAGAACAAAAAAGCACTGGCCAGAAGGATGGCTTTGACCAGTTCCGATCGGGACGGCCGGCGCACCGCCTCGTATACCAGGCAGACACCGGCGATCATCGCGAGCGGAAGCGCTGCCAGGAAATCATGTGCCTTCGCTGGAAAAAGCCGCGGAACAAGATCCCAAACCAGAAGCACGCCAACGCAGATGAGCGTCACGACGCACAGAATCACCGGCAGGGACCGGCGATCCCGTGCAAGATTGAACATAAGGGACCCCCGGTGAAACGTGCATTCCTTGATGCACGGCGCTAGTAAGGCGCCGTGACCACAGCATCTTCAGGGTAACCCGGCATGCCAAATTCCGGAACATCCAGGCCCACCTCTTCAGACTCTTCGGGGACGCGCATACTTTTCACTTTATTCACAACCCAGAACACTAAGAAGGTCGCGCCAAACGCCCAGACTACATACAACGTCGCTCCCATGAGCTGGCACCAGAACTGCTTCGTATCCCCGTGGATGAGCCCGGTCACGCCCTGGCCGGCGTGTCCCAGGTAGCTTGCCGCGCCGACGCCGTTCCATCCGGATCCGTATGTACCGTCAGCGAAAATGCCGACACAGACTGCGCCCAACCACCCGCAATATCCATGCACGGAGATGGCCCCGCATGGATCATCGATCTTCAGCACCCGTTCGTTGAAGAGGACGCCGCCGCACACCAGGGACCCGGCCACTACGCCGATCATGACCGACGAAGTGGGGGAGACAAAAGCGCAAGGAGCGGTGATCGCGACCAGCCCCGCCAGCATCCCGTTACAGGCCATCGTGATATCCGGCTTGCCAAACAGGAAATACCACATCAACATTGCCGCTGCCGAGCCAGCCACCGCTGCCAGATTCGTGTTCACTGCGACTACCGAAATGCGAAAGTCGGTCGCGCCCAGCGTCGAGCCGGGATTGAAGCCCATCCATCCGAAGAGCAGGATGAACGTTCCCGTCACAACGTAAACAATGTTATGAGCAGGGAAGACCCGGATTTTTCCACCAGGGCCAAACTTTCCTAGACGGGGCCCGAGGATAATTGCTAATGCCATGGCGGCGAATCCGCCCACCGCGTGTACGACAGTGGAACCGGCAAAGTCCACATAACCGTGACCTAAGTTCATGGTCGATCCAAGCTGAGACATCCAACCACCACCCCAAGCCCAGCAGCCGGAGATTGGGTAGAGAATCGCGCCGATGAAGAGTTCACACAACAGGAACGCCCAGAAACTGATGCGTTCGCAAATGGCGCCGACAATGATGTATCCGGCGGTCTCCATGAACACGACTTCAAACAGCGTCAGGCAATTACTGCCGGCATCGTACGCCGGACCGACGAGGAAGAAGCCCTTCCCCCCTACGAATCCCCATTGCCCGCTTCCGATCAGAAAATGATTCAGAGTCGGAACGCCGCCCAGGTTTGTCGGCGCAGCGTTAATCGCAACCGCTCCAAACTGAAATGCGTATCCGACTGCGTAGTACGCGAGGAAGGCGAAGACGTATGCCGCGAAATTCAGCATCATCAAATGCGCGGCATTCTTTTTTCGAACCAGTCCGCAGGTAAGCAGGGCAAACCCTGCCTGCATGAACAGCACAAGGTAACCCGTATTCAACGTCCATGCCATATTGGTCGCGATGCGGACGTGGCCGACGCTGTCGGCGAGTTTTACCGCCAGAGGCTCTTTGGCGGCCTGCGCCTGGTAGTCGTCAAAGGCCTTCTTGTTCTGGGCGTAGTCAGGAGCCGTCTTGTCGGTTGGCTCGACCGCGACGAAGGGATTACCAGCGGCATCGACAGCGGACGACTTGTCCCCAGTGGCGGTGCCGGCTGGATCCGGTTTGGGGCCATCGTCGGCAAAACTGAAAGCGCATAACCCGGCCAACATTCCCGCGAAGAGAATAATTGTGGCGCTGGCGGTCGCGAATGACCGGCGCAAAGAGCGCCTCCCGGCTCGCTTTATCATCTTTGCGTGCTCCTGTTTATGGATCTGCACAATTTCCAGTGGGAACGGACTCAGACCCTACGGCGCGGACACTTCCCGGCACCGCGCCGACGACCTACACAGGGTGTTCGTCAGAATCAATCCGAGGACGATAAATGCACGGTTTCACTCAGTCCAATACAAATTTCTTATAGCAACCATCAGGAAAAGTTCCTCCCCACATTGCCACCAAACTACCGTAAGTGCGCAGTTTATCGAGGTTTGAGGACGTGACCAAGATCACCGGTCAGCGCGCTGACAATCACTGTCTGGTTTAATTCCCGTGGCTAGCCTTGATGCGAGGATTCCCCGTGGATTTGCGTGGCGCTAGGAAGTGCCTTGCCGAACCCTCGACCGCAGGGGCTATCCCCCAACTCGGCTCCCAGCAGGCTTTCCAACGATTTGGAATCAAGTATGCACCCTGGAATAGCCCTGCAGAACCGTCCGAAAATCATATAAAATCTTGGCGCCCTTCTCGCGGGGCTCGCCATGGATGCCAGGGGATCACCGAAAAACCGGCTAGCCTTACTTGAATGTCCACGAGAAATTCACCCTTTTTTCATGAGAGAACTAGAGAGTTAATGGCCGACGGCAAACACCAACGGGTTCGAGTGATCGATTCCCACACCGGGGGCGAGCCGACTCGAGTGGTCGTCAGCGGAGGCCCTGATCTCGGAACTGGACCCCTGTCCGAGCGCCTGCAGCGCTTTCGCGAGGAGCACGACAGCTTTCGATCCGCAGTCGTGAACGAACCCCGCGGTTCCGACGTGATGGTGGGAGCACTGTTGTGCGAGCCTGTCGATCCCGCATGTGCCGCCGGCGTCATGTTCTTTAATAACGTTGGATATCTCGGCATGTGCGGCCACGGTACCATCGGTCTCATGGCCACGCTGTCCTTCATGAAGCGCATCGCGCCCGGAGAGCACCGCATCGAGACTCCCGTCGGAACGGTGAGCGCAATGCTACACTCATCCGGTGAAGTCACGGTAAACAACGTGGCGAGCTACCGTCTGGCCGCAGACGTGGCCGTCGACGTGCCTCGTTACGGCACAGTCCATGGCGATGTGGCCTGGGGAGGCAACTGGTTCTTTCTGGTGCGCGATCACCGGATGGAACTTTCACTGAACAATATCGAGGAACTGACGGACTTTGCCTGGTCGGTTCGCCGGGAACTCAACCGGCGAGGAGTCACCGGAGCAGGAAATCAGGAAATCGACCACATCGAACTCTTCGGTCCGTCTCTGCTGCCCTCCGTCGACAGTAAGAATTTCGTTCTCTGTCCTGGAAAAGCCTACGATCGTTCTCCCTGCGGCACCGGCACCAGTGCCAAGCTGGCCTGCCTTTATGCGGATGGAAAACTTCGCGAAGGCCAGGTCTGGAAACAAGAGAGCACTGTCGGAAGCGTCTTCGAAGGCAGCATCACGGTGCGGGACGGCAAGGTCTATCCCAGCATCAAAGGCGCCGCGTTCGTGAATGCGGACGCTGAACTTTTGCTCGACCCGCAAGATCCATTTTGTATGGGGATTCGCGCGTGACGACGCAGATGAAGACGATAGATCAGGTCACTCTCGCCTTTCACTTCGAAAAAGCGTTCGGAACTCAGCCCCGGATCTTCCGCGCTCCCGGACGCGTCAACCTGATCGGCGAACACACTGACTACAACGACGGCTACGTTATGCCCGCCGCCGTTGGCTTCTCGACCTATGTGGCGATTGCCCCGCGGCCGGATCGCAAGCTGGTGATCCACTCCGAGGAATTTCCCGGCAATTTCGAATTCGATCTCGATCATCTGCCCGAAAAGCGCGTCGGCGCGTGGTGTGACTACGTGCTCGGAGTTGCCTCCGTTCTTCGGCAGCGTGGTCACAAGCTTGCAGGCGCAAACCTGCTTGTGCACGGGAAAGTCCCGATCGGCGCAGGACTCAGTTCGTCCGCGGCACTGGAAGTGTCTTCGGCGCTCGCACTGTTGAGCCTCACCGATGCGAGCTTGCCGCTACCCGAAGTTGCCCAGCTTTGCCGCCAGGCTGAGAACAGTTTCGTGGGAGCACGAGTCGGCATCATGGATCAATTCGTTTCCTGCATGGGAAAAGCGGGACACGCTTTCTTCCTCGATTGCCGCTCTCTTGATTTCCAGTTCGTTCCGATTCCCGCCGGTCTTCAACTCGTGGTTTGCAACACTATGGTCAAGCACGACCTCGCGACTGGCGCCTACAACACCCGTCGCGAAGAGTGCGAAGAAGGAGTCCGGGCTTTTGCGAAATGGGATCCTGCGATTCACGCTCTGCGCGATGTATCAGTGGACTTGCTGGACCAACACGCCAACGATCTTCCCCCCACGATCGGGAAGCGCTGCTCCCACGTGGTCCGCGAAAACCAGCGAACGCTGGAAGCGGCGCGCGCTCTTAGGGAAGGAGACTTGACGCGAGTGGGAACCTTAATGCGCGAGTCGCACAACAGTCTGCGCGATCTGTACGAAGTCAGTTGCAAGGAACTCGACATCATGGTCGAGGCGCGCCAAAGCCTTGCCAGGTTTCGTCGGCGGACGCATGACTGGCGGCGGCTTCGGCGGATGCACCGTCAACCTCGTGCGCGAAGAAAATGCCGAGGACTTCGCGAAGCAAATTGCCGAACGCTATCGCGAAGCAACTGGAATCCGACCTCAGGTATACCTGTGTACCGCCGAAGACGGGGCCGGCGAGCTTAGCTAGAGCCGGTCTGGGTCTCCGACGTTCGGCGTCCATCCTTGCAGCTTCACCAGCCAATTCGCCGGTTCCGGCAGAATCGCGAACTTGGGCAGCTCCCCGCGCACCATCGCCACTTCATCGCAGCAATGGAACCGCGGACAAGCATGGCAATCTTTGTAGATCTTGTCCGGAAGATCCTCGCGCTGAGCGACCGAAAATCCCTGCCCCGCAAAAAAGTCAGGCTTACGCGTGAACAGGCAAATGCAATCCACGCGATGGCGCTTCGCCTCAGCCATCAAGGCCTTCACCAGCCGTCCGCCGCCGCCCTTGCCTTGAGCCCACGGAGCGACCGTGATCGATCGAATCTCCGCCAGATGCGTGCCATACAAGTGCAGCGCGCCGCAGCCGATGATCCGCTCTTCATCTTCCAGCACCACGAAGTCTCGCACGTTCTCGCAGATCTCCGGCAGCGTGCGCGGCAGCAGCGTGCCGTCGCCAGAGTAAGCCGCAGATCAACTCATGAATCTGTTGTGCGTCGGGCAAAATTGCTTTACGCGTGCGCATGGGCCTCCTCGCGAAGCGATTCGATCTTCTTCCTTGTGATTTGAATTGCCTGCCGCACCCGGCTCGGCGCGGTTCCTCCAGGAACATCGTGCACCGCGAGCACCGCAGCCAACTTCAATGATTCGTAAAAATCCTGATCGAACGCCGGACTCAGCGCCTTCAGTTCTTCGAGCGCCAAATCCTGAAGTTCGCAGCCGCGCTCGATGCAGATCTGCACCGCCTTGCCGATCCGCTCATGCGCGATGCCTCGAGGGCACGCCGCGCCTCACCAGATACGTCGCTCCCGCCCATGCGTTCATGAATCCCGACTGCGCCGCCTGATGCATGCGCTCCTTGTTGAATTCCACCGCCTTCATCCATCCCGCCACCAGCGGTAACATTTGCAGCAGCGTGTCCGAAGAGTCGAACAAAGGCTCCTGCGTTTCCTGCAAATCCTTGTTGTAGGCCAGTGGCAGGCCTTTCACTGCGACCATGAGCGCCGTGGCATTCCCCAGAATCCGCCCGCTCTTGCCTCGCACCAGTTCGAGCAGAGTCTGGATTCTTCTTCTGCGGCATCGCGCTGCTTCCCGTGGAATACGCCTCCGGCAGAGCAATAAAACCGTACTCCTGCGAAGAAAACAGAATCATCTCCTCCGCCCAGCGGCTCAAGATGCATAGCCAGCAGCGACAGCGCGTTCACAAACTCGAGCAGCAAAGTCTCGATCGCTGGTGGCGTCGATGCTGTTTGCAGTCGTGCCGTCGAACCCGAGACTGTCAGCCATCAATGCCGCGATCCAAGGGCAAAGTCGCGCCCGCAACCGCGCCCGATCCCAGCGGACAAACGTTCAGCCGCTTCCTGCAGTCCGCAAGCCGTTCCGCATCCCGCAAAAACATTTCGACATACGCGAGCAGCCAGTGCCCGAGCAGCACCGGCTCGGCTCTTTGCAGATGCGTGTACGCCGGCATAGCAGCATCCGCCGCCTGTTCCGCGCGATCCGTAACCACGCCGCACAATTCCGCCAGTTCGTGCCGCAGTTGATCGATCGTCGCGCGCACGTACAGCCGCAGGTCGGTCGCAATCTGCTCGTTGCGGCTGCGCCCGCTGTGCAGCTTGTATCCGGTTTCCCCGATCAGCGCGACCAGTTGCTTCTCGACGAAATGATGGACGTCCTCCGCCTCATCGTCGTTCAGAAACGCCGGCAGATTCCGCCGCCTTCTCGCCAATCTGCTTCAGCCCCTGCAGAATGCTGATCAGTTCATCGGACGACAGAATCCCCGCCGCTCTTCAACGCCCGCGCGTGCGCGTTGCTGGCCGCAGTTCGTACTTCAGCAACCGCCGGTCGAAGCTGAACGACCGCTGCCAGCGCTCGAAATCAGGATCCAGCGGCTGCCGGAACCTTCCCGACCACATCTTCATCGCGCGACCTCCACGCGGGCGACGCGCCCGCGACCGCGAGGGCAGCCCAAGAATGCGAATAAATCCCGCCGCATCTTTCTGGTCGTAGCTGTCGCCCATGGTGAACGACGAAAGATCGGTGCGGTAGAGCGAGTGCTCCGACTCGCGGCTGACCACGGAAACATTTCCCTTGTACAGCGACAGCGTGACGCTGCCCGTCATCTCTTTCTGCGTGCTCTCGACGAACGCATCGAGTGCCTCGCGCAGCGGCGTGAACCACAGCCCGAAATAAACCATCTCCGCATACTTCAGCCCGATGTGCTGCTTGAAGTGCGCGACATCACGCTCCAGGCACAGCGCTTCCAGTTCGCGATGCGCCGCGATCAGCAGCGTGCCGCCCGGAGTTTCGTAGCATCCCCGCGACTTGATCCCGACGAAACGATTCTCGACCAGATCGATGCGCCCGATCGCGTTGCGCGCGCCAATCTCGTTCAGCAATTCCACCAGCGACACGGGATCCATTTCCATCCCGTTCACCGAGACCGGAACGCCCTGCGCGAAGCCGATGCGCACCTGTTCTTCCTTGTCGGGCGCTTCCTGCGGCGAGCGCGTGATCTGCCACGTAGTCGGCAATGGCGCGTTCCCGGCATCTTCCAATTCGCCGCCTTCGTGGCTGATGTGCCACAGATTGCGGTCGCGGCTGTGAATCTTCTCGCGGCTCGCCGCCACCGGAATCCCGTGCTGCTCCGCGTAATCGAGGCAGTCCTCGCGCGACTTCAACGTCCACTCCCGCCACGGCGCGATGATCTTCAACTCCGGAGCCAGCGCCTGGTAGGTCAGCTCAAACCGCACCTGGTCGTTCCCCTTACCGGTGCATCCGTGAGCTACCGCTGTCGCTCCCTCGCGCAGCGCCACTTCGACCTGATGTTTCGCGATCACCGGACGCGCGAGCGAAGTTCCCAGCAGATACTTGTGCTCGTAAACCGCTCCAGCTTTCAGAGCAGGGAACACGTATCCCGTCAGAAATTCCTCGCGGAGATCCTCCACAATCACTTTGCTGGCGCCGGTCTTATAAGCCTTCTCGACCACCGCCTCAATGTCGTCTCCCTGACCCACGTCGCCGACCATCGCGATGACGTCGTAGGAATAGTTTTCTTTCAACCATGGAATGATGATCGACGTATCCAATCCACCGGAATAAGCGAGAACAACTTTCTCAGGCATGAGCGCTCCTTACGGGCAGGCGCACCGCGCCGCCCAGCAATAAATAAAGAATGGATTTCTGAACGTGCAGCCGGTTTTCCGCCTGCTCGAAAATGACCGAATTGTCCGAGTCCATCACCTCATCAGTGACTTCCTCGCCGCGATGTGCCGGAAGGCAATGCATGAACGCCGCATGCGGAGCGGCTTCCGCCATGAGTTGGCGATTTACCTGGTATGGCGGGAAAATTTCCGCGCGCTGCCCGGCCTCGTTCTCTTGCCCCATGCTCGCCCACGCGTCGGTATAAACGGCGTCAGCCCCCGCGACCGCCGCATGCGGATCGGTCAGCAACTCAATTTGCGCGCCCGTCTGTTTAGCGATCTTGCGCGCATCAGCAACCATCTGCGCGGTCGGCGCATAGCCCTTGGGCGTGGCGATCCGGATCGAAGATCCCAGGCACGCGCACGTCAGCATCAGAGAATGCGCCACGTTATTGCCATCTCCGACGTACGCTAGCGTGATCTTTCGTAGATCTCCGAACCGCTCCTGCAGCGTGAAGTAATCCGCCAGCGCCTGGCACGGATGCTCCAGATCGCTGAGCGCATTGATCACCGGGACCGAGGCAAAACGAGCCATACCCTCAATGGTTTCCTGCGCGAATGTTCGCAGCACGATCACGTCCACCCAGCGCTCAAGATTGTGCGCAATGTCGCTCAGCGTCTCCCGAGCATCCAGTCGGCTCTGCGACTGGTCCACGAACATGGCAGTTCCGCCAAGGCTCGTCATCCCTGCTTCGAAAGTCAGCCGCGTTCGGAGCGAAGGCTTCTCAAAAAACATCACCATCTGTTTCCCCGCCATCGACCGTTGAAAAACCGATGGCCGCGACTTCATGAGTTCCGCCAGATGCAATACGGCCTGAACTCCTTGCGGCCCAAGGTCGCGCGTCGACACCAGGTCTGGGCACCAGAAAGTGCTCGGAAATGTCTCCGGCACTCCAGGCGCCGGTACTCTGCTTTGCAATGGACTGTTCAACTCTGACTCCTGTCTTGAAACTTTTCCTGAACTCATGCGCACGTAACTTCTGTTCCGCAATTCAGTTTCGTTAGGTAAAACTGCGGCAGCGCCTCAGCTTCCGCGGCAGGCAGTATCCGCACCCGGCCCACGCCCTGTTTTAGAGCCTGTTTGCACGCCTCCAGCTTCGGCAACATGCCTCCACTGATGACGGCTCCTTCCACCATGTCCTGCGCCTGTTTGGTGCTCAACCATGGAATCACGGCGCCTTCCGCGTCTTTCACTCCGGGCACGTCAGTTAGGAAGATGAGCGCGTTCGCGTGGCACGCCGCTGCGCACGCCGCCGCCATCTCATCGGCATTCACGTTGTAATACTCGCCGTCCGCGCCTAGAGCGAGCGACGCGAGGACCGGAATTCCGCCTTGCTGCCACAACGCTTCGATCCAGCAGGGCTCCGCAAAACAAATCTCGCCGACGAATCCCACGATCGTTGCCCTGGATATGCTTTCGGCGCGCCCGGAAGGTCATGCCGTCGCCGCCGCAGAATCCAACCGCCGGCATCCCCGCGGACTGAATCGCGGCCACCAGTTTCTTATTGACCATCCCGCCCAGCACCATGAGTGCGACGTCGCGCGTTTCGGCGTCGGTCACGCGCAGTCCGCCGATGAATTCGCTCTGCTTACCGAGTTGCTTCAGAACACGCGTTAGAGCGCAGCCGCCGCCATGAACCACCACTACACGGTGCCCATCCTGCGCCAGTTCTGCAATCGCTCGTGCGCATTTCCGCAGAGTAGGAGCGTCCTCGAGTGCAGTTCCTCCGATTTTGACCACGATAATCACTGCAGTCCCTCGTCTTCCGGCCATCCATACATCAAATTCATGTTCTGCACCGCCTGCCCGGCCGCACCCTTCAGCAGGTTGTCGATGCAGGAGATCAGCACCAGTCGCTTGCCGTCTTCTGCCAGACAGAATCCCAGGTCGCAATAGTTCGTGTGCAGCGAGAACTGCACCTGCGGAAGCTTCGGAGTCTGGAACACCCGCACCCAGCGTTTGCCCGTATAAAAATTCTGAAAGCACGACTCCACTTCCAGCGGCGTCATCTCGCGGTTCAGATGCAAATAGATCGTCGACAGAATCCCCCGAGGAATCGGAAGCAAGTGCGGCGTAAAGATCAGCTCGGCAGAGCCCAGTCCGAGTTGTTCAACAATCTCACCCACATGCCGGTGATTGAAAACCGAATACGCCGACAAATTGTCGGCCACCGAAACAAAGTGCGTCTTGGAGGTCGGTTCCTTGCCCGCTCCCGAAACGCCCGACTTCGAATCGGAGACGATCCCGTGCGTGCGATCGACGACGCCAGACTTGAGCAGCGGAGCCAGCGCCAGGATCACCGACGTCGCATAGCACCCTGGATTCGCCACCAGCGTGGCATTGGCCACGCGATCGCCATTCAATTCGGGCAATCCGTACACCGCCTTTTCGGTCAGTTCCGCCGCCGAAACTGCATCCGCATCCTGAAAGTTGTAGATCGCTCGGTGTTGCTCCTGCTTCAAACGCCAGGCGCCGCTCAGATCGATGACCCGCAAGCCGTGCGACAGCGCTTCCGGCACCAGCGTGCGCGACGCCTCATGCGGCGTAGCCAGAAACAGCAGTTCCACTCCCTGCTGCTTCATCGCCGGCCACGAGAGTGGGTGCAGAGGATAGCCGCCATTGCCGTAAAGGGCGGGGAACACGTCCGCCAGATCCGACGCGCTTCCGTTATCCGCCGACCGCCGCAGTAGAAACGGCTTTTCCAGCCGTGGATGACGCAGAAGAATTCGCGTCAATTCCAGCCCGGAATATCCTGTCGCGCCCAGCACAGCGGTTTTGAGTTTCGCAGCCACTAGCCCAGCATCTCCTCAATCCGGCCCGCCAGTTTCCGCGCGTCATCCTTATCCGGGCACACAATCAGGATCGTGTCGTCGCCCGCAATCGTCCCCACCACCTCGGACCAGTCGGCCTCGTCCAAGGCCGCTGCCACCGGCTGCGCGCTCCCCACAATCGTCTTGATCACCAGTTGGTTCTGCGCCGTTCGAATATCGAGCACAAACTCGCGCACCAGCCGCGACACCGGAGGCAGCGCAACTCCCGTCCCACTCTCGCCCTGCGGCAGGGAATAACCGTGAGAAGTTTTGCTCAGATTCAAATCACGAATGTCCCGCGACAGCGTAGCCTGGCCAACCTTGAACCCGCGCTTGCGCAGGAGGCGCTGAAGATCCTCCTGGCTGGCGATGGACCCGTGCTTCAGCACATCCAGAACCGCCCGTTGCCGCAGGGTTTTATTCATAATGAATAAATATGCACTCGAATGCATAAATATTTCTATATCTTACGACCCCCTCCCCAAATGTCAAGGAAAAAGGCCGGCGCAGGTTACTTTCCGATGCCCGAGACAAGAGAGAAAAACTCCGCGCCCGCCGCCAAAAATCACACGCCGCACGCCCCCGCTTGGTAGACTACTTCGCGGTCTGGGAGAGCACTCGCGAAGCAGGTTGAGAGGCACAGTCCAATCGCACTCCGGAGATAGAAATGAACCCGAAGCCCACGCTGATGGCGCAATTGATCGCGGAGTTCCTCGGCACCTTTGTCCTGATTCTGTTCGGCACAGGTGTGGTTGCCATGGTCGTTTTGTTCCCGGCAAAAGATGCGGGCGAAACCGTTCACGGTGGCTTCACCAACATCACCCTCGGCTGGGGACTGGCAGTGACGATGGGAATTTACATTGCTGGCAAGATATCGGGAGCGCATCTGAACCCGGCGGTGACCTTGGCGTTGGCAGTCTTCCGCGGCTTCGCCTGGCGCAAGGTCCTGCCCTATTCGATCGCTCAGACCGCCGGAGCGTTCGCGGCCGCAGCCCTCGTGTATTGGAATTACCTGCCGGCGTTCCGGCAAACCGATCCGCAACTGGACCACACTGCCGGAGTCTTCACCACGTTTCCTGCCTTCCCCGCAATTGTTCAGGCAGGTTTTCTGGACCAGTTTATCGGCACCGGTTTGCTGCTGCTTCTTATCTTCGCCATCATCGACGAATTCAATTCGCCGCCCGGAGCCAATTTAGCGCCAGCCATGATCGGATTGGTCGTCGTCGCGATCGGCATGAGCTTCGGCGGCATGCACGGCTATGCCATCAATCCCGCCCGCGACTTCGGTCCTCGCCTCTTTACGGTGGTCGCCGGATTTCGCAACAACGGACTCACCGACGGAACCCACGTGTGGTGGATTCCCGTCGTCGCGCCTTTGCTCGGCGGCCTGGCAGGGGCCGCCCTCTACGACTTTGGGATCCGGCGCTTCCTGCGCCCCGTCAACCCTTAGCGTGCTACCGAATGCTTGAGGAGGAGGAACCGTGAAATACGTCTTAGCGCTCGATCAGGGAACGACCAGCTCGCGCGCTCTCTTGTTTGATCAAGAGGGAATCGTGCGCTCCGTCGCCCAACGTGAGTTCGACCAAATATTCCCTCAACCCGGCTGGGTCGAGCACAATCCCGACCAGATTGCCTCCTCGCAAATTGCCGTCGCGTTGGGAGCCCTCGCTCAAGCCAACGCGCAGCCCAACGACGTGGCCGCCATCGGCATCGCCAACCAGCGCGAGACGGCGATTGTTTGGGACCGCGAAACCGGAGTGCCGGTCCACAATGCTATCGTCTGGCAAGACCGCCGCACCGCTGACTTCTGCGAACGCCTCCGCAGCGAAGGCCACGGTCCTCTCATCCAGCAGCGCACCGGCCTGCTCATCGATTCCTACTTCTCTGCCAGCAAAATTTCCTGGATCTTAGAAAATGTTCCCGGCACCCGCAGCCGCGCCGATGCTGGCCGGCTGGCGTTCGGTACCGTCGACACCTGGCTCCTCTGGAAACTGACCGGCGGCAAAGTTCACGCCACCGACGCCAGCAACGCCTCGCGCACCATGCTCTTCAACATCCACACCGGCGCATGGGATCACGAACTCCTCGATCTGTTTCGCGTTCCGCTCTCCATGATGCCCACCGTGCGTTCTTCGAGCGAGGTCTATGGTGAGGTCAGCGGAAAAAAGGGATTGGAAAAGATTCCTCTTGCAGGCATCGCCGGCGATCAGCAGGCCGCTCTATTCGGACAGCGCTGCATCCTCCCCGGCCTCACGAAGAACACCTACGGCACCGGATGCTTCATGCTGCAGAACACCGGCCGTCGCGCCGTCCCGTCCTCCAATCGCCTGGTGACGACCGTTGCCTGGAAGATTGGCGATGTCACCGAGTATGCTCTCGAGGGCAGCGTCTTCGTCGGCGGCGCAGTTGTCCAATGGCTCCGCGACGGCCTCGGCGTGATTCGCCGTTCTGAAGACGTCGAGGCTCTGGCCAATTCTGTCGCCGACAATGGCGGCGTCTATTTCGTTCCCGCCTTCGTTGGACTGGGTGCCCCGCACTGGGATTCCTACGCGCGCGGCTCCATGTTCGGAATCACTCGTGGTACCACCGCGGGCCATCTCGCCCGCGCCGCGCTCGAGAGCATTGCCTACCAGGTCGCCGACCTGCTCGATGCCATGCGACTCGATTCCGGCGACGCGGTGCAGGAACTGCGGGTCGATGGCGGTGCCGCAGCCAACGACAGCCTTATGCAATTTCAGTCCGACATTCTCGGCGTGCCCGTCATTCGCCCGGCGATCACGGAAACCACGGCGTTAGGCGCCGCCTACCTCGCGGGCTTGGCCGTTGGCTTTTGGAAGAAGGATATCGATGCCTCCGCTGCAGAAAAAGACCGCCGCTTCAATCCACAAATGCCAGCATCGCAAGCGCGCCTATTGCGGAACCGTTGGAACGAGGCCGTCGCACGATCCAAGAATTGGGAGCCCGGATCGGGCGAGACTCGAAAGTAGCACCAGCGGGCGCTCCATTTCTCGCGCGCTCTTTGCGCGAGAAGTGGGGATTTGACTCAGCCTAGGAGTTAAGGTTCATACCAGAGAACAGCGCCCTTGGTAATCGGAGGCAATGTAAATGAAACACTGTCCCCATGACGCACACCGTGAACTGCCTGCGCCTCGCCAAGAAACGGAAGGAAGAACGCATGACCTTCCGTCTTGGAATTCACGCTAACCTCGATCTCCGTTTGCGGCGTCTGCACCGGATTCACCCCTCCACGCAGCCCGGCAAAGTTTGCGAAGAAAACATTCACGTGGCCATCGGAAGTCCGGGCAATCGATGTCGCCACCTGCGTCCCAGCCTTGACCTGCACAGAGTCGCCACCGCGCAGACTCGAGAGGAATGCCTGCTGGGAATCCGGCGACGCATGTTCAAAGTCCTTTTCCAACTCCGCGTTATAGGCTCGCCCCGGACACGATGCAAACCGCACCACATTCTGCGAACTGCCCACGCCCGTAGCGTCCGTCCCTGTGATCACCAGACGATTCCCCTGACCAACAAAACTCTGCATCCAACTCTTCTCGCCCTCTCCCAGCATCGCGCACGTCCGGCAACACCAGCGTCTTCCCGTGAAACTCCGCCAGCGTCCGCGGCGTCACAATCTGAAACTCACGATGCGTCTGCATCAGCAGAATCAGAATCCCGCGATACGACGCAATGAAATCCTGCGCATAAAAATTCCGCGTCTCCGGCGAAAAGTAAACGCCAATCGGCTCCACCGGCGATCGCGGTAAATAAAACGTCTTCTCATGCGCCTGAATCCAGGAGAAAATCTTCGTTCGCGTCGGCAGGTCATTCGACCCCGCCATCGAGTGTCCCGGCGCGTCCCAGAAGTTCGCCCCCGCCATGACCTGCGACATCGCCAGATTCATCATAGATTCGCGAATCATGGCCTCGCTGCCCGCCACTTTCTTATCGCCGTCCCAGGAGTAATTCAGAATCCAAGTTGCCTTCCCCTGCGCGAACGCACGAAACGAGTGCATCCCCACCTGATAGCGGAACCAGTCCAGCGGCTTCCGCGACGACGCCATGTGGTCGCCTTCGCCAAATTCATATTCGTGCGCAATCGCATCGACCACCGCGTAGAGGCTGTAAACATCGGCCCCCACGCGCACCGACTCGGCTTCAATCCCCGGATAGATTTCAGGAATCGTCTTGATCTTCGGATTCACGGCCTTCGCGGTGTGGTCAATCTCGCTCAGGAAATCTGTAAAGGTTTGAATCCGGAAAGTGACCCACTTGCGGAACGCCGGATCGGAAAAGTCTCCGAGCTTCAGATCGTGCTTCGCATCCAGCCCCGTCTGCTGCTTGAACGCCGCTACCGTGTAGTCATCAAAACTGGCCCACGTGTTTTCCCAGCCGTCGAAGTGCGTCATCCAGTAAGGAATATCAATGTAGATACCGTCAATCCCCGTCGCCGCAATCTGCCGCACCCGTTCCATATAGGTCTTCCGCCACTCCGGAGCGTACGGACTCACCCACACATCCTCGTCCCCCGGCCGGATCCAGAACGCGCTGCCGCCTCCAAAAATTGCGGGCTCCCCAGTGATCTTGCGCTGCAGCCAGTCGGGATGATCCTTCGCCAGCGTATGCGCCACCTGATCGCCATGCGCCGTGATGCATTCGGTCCCCGCAATGTAAACGAAGGCGTAGTTGCCCGCCTGGTGCGCCGCTTCGGCCACCTCGCGGATCGCCTTCAGTTTTTCTTCTGGATTGAGAAAACTCTCGTAGCGTCCGGGAATGTCGTTGTCCACTTCAATTCCGAACACCCCGCTGGCCTGCGCCTTGCGCACGATCTCCAGCGCATCGCCGCCCTTTAAACCATAAGCCCCGATGCGAACGTAGTTGGTCCAGTTTTGTTTTTCGGAATCAGGCGCCGCGCCCAGCCCCAGCGCAAACAAAAATAAGGAGAGAAATGCGAATAGAGCTTTTCGTGTCATACCCGCCCTCGAATCCGTAGTCACCAACGCGATCTACTCTGGCCCCGATCTAGTCGCACCTACTCCTTGTCGCCCGGTGGTGAGGTTCGTACCCTCTTCGGTTTGAGCAGGCTCTTTAGGGAACCTCTGATTAGGTCAGCCTTCAAGTAGTTTTGCAAGGGCACGGCTTCAGCCGTGCCGTCAGGACCGCTAAAAATGCGGCTTCAGCCGCTGAGGCCTTATTCAGGGGCCATTAGAACTCGAATCTCAATCCAAACTGGAAGGATCGCGGATTTTCCCCAGGCGCGTCGCCCGTAACTGTCCCGAAAAACGGATCTCCCACGGCGGAATTCGGCTGTCCAAAGCGCGGATGATTTGTGAAGTTGAACATCTCCGCCCGCACTTCGATCCGCATGTTTTCTTTGGGCATAAACGACTTGTAAACACTCAGATCCATGTTGTGGATGCCGTCCACGCGCAGCCCGGAAAAGTACCGTGGAGCATTCCCAGGAACCTGGTCGCCGGGGTCGGCAAAGCAGTTGGCGTTGAGATAGGCGGCGGGATTCGCCGCGACACCCACATTCTGCCAGTCCAGGGCGGCGGAGTGCATGCTGGTCCCGGTCTTAAGTTGGGAGCACACAACTTGGGGGCGCTGGGTGCCATTCGCCAGACGGGCGTTGGACATGCCGATGGCCATCGGTTGTCCCGATTGCTCGGTGATGATCGTCGAGAGCGACCAGCCTCCCACAAAAGCGTCGACCGCTCGGTTCATATTGCCGCCGATCCATTGATTGCGCCCAATGGGCAGATCTACGACCACGGCGAGTGCTAGCCGCTGCGGCGTGTCGTTCCCTCCAATGCTGTGTTCCAGGTACAGGCGATCCAGTTGTTGCGGAATGCCGGCCCCGAGCGCACCTACCCAGTTGTTCCTGCCCGCCGACGAATCGTCGGTTGCCTTCGCGATCGTGTAGCTACCCTCAAAACTGATGTGGTGCGTGGTGCGCTTCTGGAAGCGAACCTGCAGAGCGTTGTACCACGAACTCGCTTCCTCGATCATCAGCCCTTCGAAGTCGCCGTTGAATTGTGGATACTGGTTCAACAGCGTCCCCAAGGGGCAGCGTTGGTATTGCCATAGTTCGAATTAGGTTCGTTGAAGCAGGGATGGGAAGCGGTCGACGTGCAAGGGGTATTGAACAGCGGGATAGAACGGGTTGCCCACTTGCGTCTGAAGGAAGTTGCTTACGCAGCCATCCGCGGTGCAAGTCGGATCCGTCGGAGTTACCGCCGCGGTGATCTGGGCCAGCAAAGCCGAAGGCATGAAAGAGCGGTTGTTTGTGCCGGCCCATGGCAGATGCGTGCTTCGGTTGGCGGAGTAGTCCACGCCGAGCACGATCTGGCTGGGGAGCATCCGCTGGATTCCCAGATTCCACATGTAAATGTTGGCGTCTCGCGCCGCCGTCGTGCCCAGATCGTTCGGGTTCTGATAACCCCAGTTCGCAAACTGGCCGTACTGCGTACCCTGCGGACCGGTAAAGCCCCCCGGAAACGGATTCGCCAGGGTTGCGGATTGGGTGGCGAAATTGTCGTTCGTAAAAAACAAGTTCGCGGTCTTGCGGAACGCCGAGCCGGGATACTGGAAGTTTGTAGCCGGGCCCATTCCGAAATAGATGCCCGCCCCTCCACGCACCACCGTCTGCTGACCGAGTTGGTACGAGAAACCCAACCTCGGCCCAAGGTCTTTCCAGTAGGTCGGAATCGTCCTCATGCTCGATGTGGGGAATTGCGTTGTGCCGAGCACCTGCATCGACGACGCCGAATTCAATCCGACCGACTGCATAGTCGCCTGGGTGCTGAACGTACCCGGCGGCGCCGTTGCCGGGACATAATTCAGCGGAATATTGACACCACTGTCGGCGGTGAAATTGCTGAACTCGATCTGGTTGCCACGCGATGTGTAAGGCGAACTCCACTGGTACCGCAAGCCCAGATTGACCGTGAGTTTCGGGGTCACTTTCCAGTCGTCCTGGACATAAAATCCCGTCTCCAGCGACTTGTTCGCGACCGAAGGAGTCACCACCAGTTGACTGGAGGCGTTGACATTATCGCCATATCCAAAAGCCAGGCTGGCGAAGGGGTTGCCGGTCGGGTTCCCCGAAGCATCTGTGTTGCTGTTCGGAGTCGGCGAAGTCGTGTCGTCGGTGAAGGTCATGAAGCCGGTCGGGTAATTTGGCTGCCAGAAATTGTTGTAGAAAATTCTCTGCTCGCCGCCGACTTTAATCAGATGCGCCCCTTTGGAAATCACCAACTGCGTGGAGTAACTGACCAGGGTGTGGGCAAAGGTAGTGTTAATGCAGCACTGATCGTAGAGATTTGTCCAAGGCGAACTTCCCTGCATCAGAAAGGTCGGCATCTTGTCGATCCCATTGGCCGTTTGGAACACCGAAGGCAATCCCTGAACGCCAGCGGGCAGCGATGCGTTGAAACTCGAGATCGTCGGGATACTCGGGACCGACAGTTCGTGTACCCGGTCGACTCCTACATGGCTCGTCCAGACCATCCGCGGGTTGATGGTCCAGGTATATTCCAGCGAAGCGTTTTGCGCCACTGTCACACCGCTCCCGATCCCGTCATTGTCGAAGCCATCGCCCAGGGTCAGTGGCGTCGTATAGTTGTACCAACCCCGGCTGTAGCGGCCGCTGATGCGATTCCTGTCGTTGATCTGGTCGTCTATCTTGATGTCGAACTGGTAATCCGGACCCGACGCTAGCGTCGTGTAGTTGTAGTTATTGAATTCGTTCCCGTTGCTGGGCTGCGGATAGAGATTGAGGACAGCCAATCCGATGGGATCCAGTTCGCTGGGCGGGATCACGTTCGCTTGGCCGTTGTACTGCACCTGCGGTCGGGTCACGCATGGATTCCCACACCCTTGCGCGGTCGGGTCGTAAATAGGATTCGCCGCCCCCGAAAAGTCGCCTTGCCGCTCCGCCAGGGTCGGTACGGTAACAACCCCGCTGGACGCGCTGGAGCTTGCAACCTTCTCGAAATCGACAAAAAAGAACGTGCGGTTCTTAATGATCGGACCGCCCAGCGAAAATCCACCTTGGTCGCGCTTGCTGTCCGGCTTTGGGCCGACGTTGGCGGGGTTGAAGAAATCGCGGGCGTTCAACTGCGCACGCTGCAGGAAATACCAGCCGCTGCCGTGGAACTTATCGGTTCCGCTCTTCATCACCATGTTTACTACCGTGCCGCCGTTGTTGCCGAACTCGGCCGAGAAGCTGTTGTTCTGCACCTTCATTTCCTGCATGCCCTCGACTAGGGGCTCGTAGTAGACGTTGGAATTCCCTCCCTCACCTTGCTCCGGCGCGCTGATCAGGGCGCCGTCAAGCCGTATTTCGGCGGTGGCGTTGCGCTGCCCGTTAGAAGTGAAGTTTGTTCCCGACGGATAGTTATCATTGGTGCCCGACCCTGCCACCTCAGTCACGCCAGCCGCCAGGAACGTAAGACCAAAGAAGCTGCGGTTGGCCAGAGGGAGTTCGTGCACATATTCGCTGCTGATGTCCGTGCCCAGAGTCGCACTCTCGGTGTCCAGCAACGGCGCCGACTGCGTGACTTCGATACTCTCACTCACGCTCAGCGGATGCAGCACGAAATCCACACTGGTCTGCTGGTCCACCTGCAGAACGACATTCTTCTTTTCCATGACGCGGAAACCGGTTACCTGCGCCTTGATGGTGTAACTCGCGGGACGCAGTCCAGTGAAAAAATATTGACCGTGCTCGTCGCTTTGCGCCGTCTCCGAGATGTTGGTCGCATCATTGGTGATTGTGACCGTGGCCTTCACCAACATTGCCCCGGTCTGGTCCGTCACCGTTCCGCGCACTTGCGCCTGATACGATCCCTGCGCGAAGGCCGCCGTTGCGGCGGCCAGTGCCAACGTGACAGCAACGATCAAAGCTGCAAAGAGAGTTCGGGATACACGCATGCGAGCCTCCACGGACGCGACTTTCATATTATTACGAGTTAAAACTATTACTTTCGTTTATGATCGTTGTCAAGTCAAATCGCAGTCCACTTAAAGTGGTTGGCATTCAATAGTTTCGCCGCCTTTTCGGGCACGATCGCGCTTCGCTGTTTACCTCGTTCTCGCGAGGTTGCGAGTGCTTTCTTCTTGTTTCACGCGAGCACGTCCCGTAGTCTGTTGGGCTGTCAATCCCCAGTATCCAAGGAATTCTCGCGAAATGTCACGCCCTCATTATTGTTTCCTGTTACTGATGATTGCGTCTTTAGTGGCGCCGATTCCGGCCTCTCTTGCCACTCCTGACGCGGACAGTCTTTCCCTTTCGAACTCCGCTATCTCTGCGACCTGGTCCATCCGTAGCGGGTCGTTGCGCTGGCAGAGCCTCACCAACCACTTCACGAAAGTCAGTTTGCCTCTCGACGGAAGCGTGTTTGAGTTGGTGCCCAAAGAGGGCCCGGTCCTGCGCTCTGCGGACTTCAGGATCGTTGGGGCGCCAGTGTCTCGCGAGGTTCCTCCCGAGCCGAACTCATCGAAAGCTGCTGACCGTTTGCCGGGAAGGGAATTGCGCATCGTACTCGAGGACCCCTCCGCAAAAGTCCAAGTCATTTGGAAGGCGATCCTCCGCGAAGGCGCCAATTACGTCCGACAGGAAGCGTCAATCCACGCGCTGCACGAGCCTCTCGCGCTCGCGCAAATCGGCCTCATCGACGCGATCGTGCCCGGAGCCTCCGTGTCTGGCGCGGTGAAAGGATCGCCCGTCACTGCCGGCACATGGTTCCTCGGATTCGAACATCCTCTGTCGGAGTGTCGCGTCCGTGACGACCGCGCTATCTGCTGGCTCTCCCGCGAACTTCCACTGCAGGCCGGTTTGCCCGTGACCTATTCCTCTGTCGTCGGCGTGGCTCACTCCGCGCAGCTGCGCCGCGACTTTTTGAACTATGTGGAACTCGAACGAGCCCATCCTTATCGAACCTTTCTGCACTACAACTCCTGGTACGACCTTGGTTATTTCGACCGTTACAACGAGCGCGACGCTGTTGCTGTGGTTCAGAGTTTCGGCGAAGAACTCACGAAGAAGCGTGGCGTGAAACTCGACAGCTTTATGTTCGATGATGGCTGGGACGATCCCACCACTCTGTGGAAGTTCAATCCCGGCTTTCCTGACGGATTAACCAAGGTAGCGCAGACCGCCGCCGAATATGGCGCTGCGCCTGGCATCTGGCTCTCCCCATGGGGCGGTTACGACAAGCCGAAGAAGCAGCGCCTCGACTCCGCACACGCGCAGGGATTTGAGATCAATGAAGGCGGCCTCGCGCTGTCGGGGCCAAAGTACTACAAGTATTTCCGTGACACCTGCCTCGACCTCATCGCAAAGTATGGCGTCAACCAGTTCAAGTTCGATGGCACAGGCAATGCGAATGAAGTCATCAAGGGCAGCGAGTTCGACAGCGATTTTGACGCTGCCATCCACTTGATCGGCGAGCTGCGCGCGAAAAAGCCAGATATCTACATCAACCTCACCACCGGCACGTATCCGTCGCCATTCTGGCTGCTTTATGCGGATTCAATCTGGCGCGGTGGCGACGACCACAGCTTCGCCGGCGTCGGCACCAGCCGACAGCGCTGGATCACCTATCGCGACTCGCAGCTCTATCGCTGGGTCGTCGAGGACGGTCCGCTGTTCCCCATCAATTCACTGATGCTGCACGGCATCATCTTCGCTCGCTACGCGCAGCGCCTCGGCGATGATCCGGGCCACGATTTTCCCGACGAAGTTCACGACTACTTTGGCACGGGCACTCACCTGCAGGAGATGTACATCACACCGACGCTGCTGTCGTCAGAGAACTGGGATGTGCTGGCCGAGACTGCA
Source organism: uncultured Acidobacteriaceae bacterium (assembly GCA_963710885.1). Classification (GTDB taxonomy): domain Bacteria; phylum Acidobacteriota; class Terriglobia; order Terriglobales; family Acidobacteriaceae; genus Sulfotelmatobacter. Next base: position 457,252 of record CAVQCF010000039.1, on the reverse strand, counting down.
AAGTGGTCGCGCGACAACGCGCAGACGCTCAAAGACTCCCACTGGATTGGAGGCGATCCCGCGCGCCTGGAAGTCTACGGATGGGCATCGTGGTCGCGCGAGAAAGCAATCGTGACCCTGCGCAACCCCAGCGACCAGCCTCAGGATTTCGCCGCCAGCCTCACGACGTTGCTGGAACTGCCTTCAGGCTCCGCGCCCACCTACGCCGCGCGTAGCCCGTGGAAGAGTGACAGCGGGCAGGTGGCTGTAAATATTCCTGCGAAAGAGCAGCACTCATTCCACCTGCAACCGTTTCAAGTATTAACGCTGGAACTGCGGCCGTCGAAGTAGCGCAGTACGTGGGGACAGCCGCCTCTTCAACTTCGTTCAGGGCAGGCCGCGGCTGTCCGCCAGGCGCAGCCTGGCGACGTTCCCGCGCATCAAAACTGGCGAAGGTGAATCACAATGAAAGCCGCCATCCTAACCTCGCCCCGCTCAATTTCCGAGCGACCCCTGCAGATCGCTGAGGTCGCAGATCCGCGGGTGCGCCCCGGTCATGTCCTGCTGCGCGTCCGAGCCTGTGGAGTCTGTCGCACCGATCTCCACATCGTCGAAGGCGATCTGCCTCCTCAACACGCGGGCATAATACCCGGCCATCAAATCGTGGGCGAGGTCGTCGACGGCGCGACGGCAGACCTTCCTGTGGGCGCCCGCGTCGGCGTTTCCTGGCTCGGTGGAACAGATGGCACCTGCTCCTATTGCAAACGAGGCATGGAGAACCTGTGCGATGCGCCGACGTTCACCGGCTACAGTGTCCCCGGCGGATATGCGGAGTACGCGCTGGCACGGGCCGATTTCGTCTATGCGCTACCCGCAACGCTCGACGACCTGCACGCTACTCCGCTGCTGTGTGCCGGCATCATCGGCTTCCGCAGCTTACGGGTTGCGGGTGTCGAAGCAGGCGAGCGCGTTGGGCTCTTTGGTTTCGGCGCCTCCGCGCATCTCGCAATCGCAGTCCTGCGAGCCTGGCAGTGCGAGGTGTACGTTGCGACGCGAGGGAAGTCGCATCGTGATCTTGCCGCATCGCTGGGCGCGACTTGGGTGGGAAGTGAGACGGAGAAGCCGCCTGTGGAACTCAACCGCGCGATCACCTTCGCGCCCAGTGGCGACGTGGTGATCGCAGCCCTGGGCAGCCTGCGCAAGGCCGGCGTGGTGGCGATCAATGCCATTCATCTCGATCGCATACCGCAGTTTGATTACGACAGCCTGTTGTGGGGTGAGCGCCAGCTGCGCAGCGTGGCCAACATGACTCGCGGCGACGCGCGTGACTTCCTGGCGCTGGCCGCTCAAATCGGGATGCAGCCAAGAGTCACGGTCTTTCCACTCGACCAGGCCAACGAGGCGCTGCTGGCGGTTAAGAACGATGCGATCGATGGCGCAGCCGTAATCGTGCCGTAGGTCGAAGACGATGGGTAAGCGGCCGATTCAAAGGGCGTGCGGGAGTTTTCCACAGCGTTCCTGCAGGGACATTATTCTTACATAAATGTACGTACAATAAGGTATGAAGTAGCGGGCTGTCAGTGAATTGCAGAGGTTGCAGAACGACGCCGGCGCTACTTCGCAATCGCGTAGAGTTTCGCTTTTTTCGCGATCAGCTGCGACCGAACCTCCCGAGGCAGCTGATCCCAAACTTCATCTTTGCCAAACGAACGGTTGACCAGGAAAACACCGCCCGGCACCAGCGAACTCAACATGTCGTCGCTTTGCAGCGGTTTCCGCAACACTGCTGTCGCACTCATCGACGTCCGCGCTCGGTTTCGCCGCTGGTTTACAATCGCTCCTACACTGCGATGAGAGATATCTGTCTGTCGATGTTCCTGTTTGCTTGTCTGATCGCGGAACTACTACCGTTCAGCGCAGCGCAAGCCCCGGCGGCGGGCGAGCCGCCAAACACCACCAAGACAGCGCAGTCTGCCACGACCCCGAGTTACAGCGACGCCGAGATGGCCGAGCGCGTCCGCCAGGAATTTCTCCACGCCTGGCAGGGCTACAAGCAATACGCCTGGGGACACGACGCGCTCAAGCCGCTGAGCAAGGGATATCACGACTGGTACGGCGTGCCGCTGCTCACGTCTCCCGTCGACGGTCTCGACACCATGATCCTCATGGGCATGACCGATGAGGCCACCCAGACGCGAGAGTACATCGACAAGAATCTGTCGTTCGACCGTGACATCTACGTCAAGAATTTTGAAATTACGATTCGCCTTCTCGGCGGGCTCCTCAGCAGCTATCAACTGACCGGTGACAAGCGATTGCTCGCTCTGGCCGACGATCTGGGTACGCGCCTGCTGCCCGCCTTCAACTCTCCGACCGGAATGCCCTACGTCTACGTCAACCTGAAGACTGGCGCCGTCCGGGGCGAGTCCACCAATCCCGCCGAGATCGGCACGCTGCTCATCGAGTTCGGCACGCTCAGCAAGCTGACCGGCAAGCCCGTCTACTACGACAAAGCCAAGCGCGCTCTGGTCGAACTCTACAACCGCCGCTCACCCATTGGACTGGTCGGCTCCACCATTAATATAAAGACCGGCGAGTGGACCGACCCGGTCAGCCACATCAGCGGAGGCATCGACTCCTACTTTGAATATTTGTTGAAAGCGTGGCTGCTGTTCGACGACAAAGACTGCGAGCGCATGTGGAAGTCGAGCATCGAGGCAGTGAACAAATATCTCGCCGATCAGGCCCCCACTGGATTCTGGTACGGCCAGGCCAACATGAACACCGGCGCCCGCACGGGCACAACTTTCGGGGCGCTCGATGCATTCTTTCCCGGCATCCTCGCCTTATCTGGGGATCTCGACCGCGCGCGGAGACTAGAAGACTCGGCCTACACGATGTGGACCACCTTCGGCATCGAGCCCGAAGAAATGAACTACATGACCATGAAGATCACTTCCGGAGGCTACGAACTGCGTCCCGAGATCATTGAGTCGGCCTACTACCTCCGCCGCTTCACCAAAGACGCGCGCTACCGCGAAATGGGCCAGACGTTCTTCGACAGCCTGGTGAAGTACTGCCGAACCGATATCGGATATGCCGCTTTGAGTGACGTTGCGAACAAAACGAAGAAGGATGAAATGGAAAGCTTCTTCTTCGCCGAGACGCTCAAATATTTATTCTTGCTCTATGCTCCGCCCGACACCATCGACCTGAGCAAAGTCGTTTTCAACACCGAAGCCCATCCCATCCGCAGGACGTGGTAGCGACTAGACGCATAATCCTCACTGCTATGACCGAAATCCACTGTGCCGCTCTCCTGTTCGACATGGACGGAGTCCTCATCAACTCCACTCCCGCGGTCGAGCGTGTCTGGCGCCGCTGGGCTATCGAACACGGATTCAATCCCGAGGAAGTCGTCGCTCGCGCCCACGGCCGCCCCAGTCTGACGACGGTCCGCGAATATCTCCCCAACGCCGATCACGAAGCCGAGAACCGCGAAGTCGAACGCCGCGAGATCGAAGACCTCGAAGGCGTCATCCCGTTGCCCGGCGCGCTCGGCTTGCTGGCCGGCCTTCCCCCCGACCGCTGGACCATTGTCACCTCGTGTACTCGTCCTCTTGCCGAAGTCCGCATCCGCGCCGCAGGTCTGCCGCTCCCTAAGAAGCTCATCACCTCCAACGACATCACCCACGGCAAGCCGCATCCTGAGCCCTATCTGAAAGGCGCCGCTGTCCTTGGCTTTCCTCCAGCGGAATGCGTTGTCCTGGAAGATGTCCCCGCCGGAGTACGCGCCGGCAAAGCTGCAGGCGCAAGAGTCATCGCGTTCAAGACCACGGTGCAGGAACCGGTTTTGCGAGAAGCGGTCGCCGACTGGATCCTGAATAACTGCGCCGACATTCGGCTGCTCGATAGCAGTCAGGGCCTGAAACTAGCCCTGACGGAAAAATAAGGTCGAGCCTGGTCCCCGCTGAAACTTCCTCGTTGTCTTTATGTTTCCTCCGTGTCCTCTGTGGTACTACCCTCGTATTTCCCCTGTGTCGTCCGTGTCCTCTGTAGCACTACCGTCGAAGAGCGGCCCTTCTCAGGGCCGCGTAAAGCGTGTGTGAAATGACCGGGCTTCAGCCGCTGTGGACCCTGGTTCCCTGATCGGCGGGTTTTTCCGTTACCGCGTAAAGCCTGGAATCGGCGCGGCGCAGGCGAGCCGACGCCATTTGCCGGAACTCTCGGCCTACCACGTCCCCCGTATCGCAAAAACCCCGCCTGCGGTAGTAGACTCTTTGCGACTCGGGGAATTCATCAGCATGGAGAAACCACACATGAGACATAGGTTACCGGTTCTGCTCGTCACTTTGCTCGTTCTTGCTAGTCTGGGCGCCACCCAGGACCAACCCTCCGCCAAATCCCAGGAGCGGATTGTCAAAGAGGTTCGCCACGAACTGTTGATGCTCCCTTACTTTGGCGTCTTCGACTACATCGCCTTCAAAGTGGACGGCTCCACCGTCACACTACTCGGGTCGGTCGTGAAGCCGGTCACCAAGTCCGACGCCGAGAACTCTATCAAGCGGATTGAGGGCGTCGATAAAGTTGACAACCAGATCGACGTGCTGCCTCCATCTTCCATGGACGACCGCCTCCGCCAGCGCGTATTCCGCGCCATTTATCAATACCCGGCGCTGCAGAGGTACGAACTTGGCGTGCAGAAGCCCATCCGAATCATCGTCAAAAGTGGCCGTCTGACCCTGGAAGGCGTTGTGGATAGCGAGGGCGATAAGAATCTGGTCGGAATCCGCGCCAATAGCGTCTCTGGCATCTTCTCGGTAACCAATAATCTGCAGGTTGCAAAACCTTAAGACAGAGCCAATTTTCGCGGAGAGGGCGCACCTCGCGTCCTCTCCCTTTTTCCTGTTTGCCCGCCTGCTCTCCCAGAAGGCTCCTAAATCGATTTTCTTCTGGCTTTTCAGGCTCTCCTCCCGCGTATAATGCTCCCGGATTCGACTTCCGCCCCCGGCGGAGCCATCGGAGGAAACGCAATCATGAGTTTGCAGGGCATCAATCGCCGCACTTTTCTGGAAACCGCAACCACCGTCACCGCCGCCACTTTGTTGACCAGTCGCCTGGGCTGGGCCGCCGGCGAGCACAAGATTGAAAAGGTCGGCGTGCAGCTTTACACCGTGCGCGATCTGATGAAAGCCGACTTTGACGGCACCATCACCCAGGTTGCCAAGATTGGCTACAAGGAAGTCGAATTTGCCGGATACTTCGGCCGCACTGGTGCGCAGGTCCGCGCGGTCTGCGAAAAGAATGGCCTCGACCCCGTCTCCACTCACGTGCAATATGATGAACTCGACGACAAGTTTCCTTCCGTCATCGAAACCTCCAAGATCATCGGCATGAAGTACATTGTCTGTCCCTGGATCCCCGAGGAACTTCGCAAGTCTCCCGACATCTGGAAGCAGGCGGCCGAGAAGTTCAACCGCTGTGGCGAAGCGACCAACAAGGCCGGCATGCAGTTCGCCTATCACAACCACTGGTTCGAGTTCCTTCCCGTCGACGGCAAGCTTCCCTACGATGAGTTGCTCAAAATGTGCGATGCCAAACTGGTGAAGATGGAAATGGACCTCTGCTGGATTACTGCGGCTGGGGGCGATCCCTTGAAGTATTTCAGTGCCTATCCCGGACGGTTCCCGTTGGTTCACGTCAAAGACCTCAAGACCATGCCCAAGATCACCGCCGGAGGCGCGCAGAACTACGGAGATACCGTCGATCTGACCGAGGTCGGCAGCGGCCTCATCGACTGGAAGAGAATCTTTGCCCAGGCCGACAAGGCGGGGATCAAGCACTACATCGTCGAGCACGATCACCCGAAGCAGCCGTTCGAGAGCATCACCAAGAGCTACGAGTATTTGAACAGTCTGCGCTGGTAAGTTGAGCGCGGAACCATGACACCGTTCACCCAACCCTGCTCGGCCGCCCGCTGGCGAGCCTCTGCCGCGATGTTGCTGGCTTTCGGCTTGCTAAGCACGTCGTGCGAGAAAAAAGCCGCAATCATGGCTGACCGGGCGGCCCTTTCCAAATACAGCGCCAGCCGGGGCAATGATCGGGCGGTGCTCAGCTATTCAGAGCCGGCCAGCAATAGCGGCGGGGGTGGTGGCGGCGGAGAGGGCTACGATCAGGCTCCCGCCACTCCGGTCAATGTCGCCCTCGCAGCTTCCGGGCCACTCGAGCCTCTCTCTGCCCGGAAGGTTGTCCGTAACGGCTCTCTCGATCTTCTAGTGAATGACGTTGGGCAATCGATCGCCAAGATCGGTTCTATTGTCACCGGCCTCGGCGGATTCGTCGAAAAGTCGACTCAGACCAATAGCAGCGGCCATTCCGCATCCGTTACCGTCCGCGTTCCCTCCGCCCGCCTCGACCAGGCCATCACGCAGATCAAAGGCTTGGCGACAACCGTCGACCGCGAGAGTGTCGAGGCGCGCGACGTAACGCGCGAATTTATCGATCTCGACGCTCGTCTTCGCAACGCTCAGTCCGAAGAGACGCAATACCTGCAGATTCTGAAGCGCGCCACCACCATCAAAGACACACTCGACGTCACCGAAAAACTAAGTGACGTGCGAAGCCGTATCGAACAAATGCAAGGCGAGATGAAATTTCTCACTTCGCAGATCGACATGTCGACTCTGGAAATCTTGCTGCGCTTCGAGGCCGACGCGGCGGTGGCGGGAATTCACTGGCGCCCGCTGCGTCAGGCAAAGGTCGCTGTAAGTGAAATGGTTTCGGGCCTGGCAGACTGGGCGGACTCTGTCATCGCCTTTTTCATCAATCTGCCTCTGCTAGCAGTGTGGTTCGTGTCGCTGGTTGCGCTGTTCTGGGTCGTGATTCGCATCCTGAAGGCCATTTGGAGACGGTTCGGACCGAAAGGCTGGCGGTGGCCATGGAAGCGCCCGGCAGCACCTGTTTCCACGCCAGGCCTGATCTAACAAAGGCAGGAGCGTTCTGATCGGTGAGCGCGCTCCTCAGGCCCGGTTTCTGATTGCTCGTTGTTTTCTGTGGTTTGGGGTACAACAGATTCTGGCTAAGGGAGATCCATGCAAGTCAAGCGGACGCCAAAAACCTATGACGTTTGCATCATCGGCTCAGGTGCTTCAGGAGGCACTGCGGCCAAGGTCCTCACCGAAGGCGGCCTGAGTGTCGCGCTGCTCGAGGCCGGCCCCCCCGTCATTCCGGAGCGTGATTACAAAGAACACGTCTGGCCATACGACCTGCCGCACCGCGGCGCCGGCGTGGGAGGCCGTGCCCGCCAGGGACTCAACGACGAATTCCTCGCCCCCAACGGTGCTTGGGAAATCGAAGGCGAACCCTACATTTCCGCGCCAGGCTCAAAGTTCCGCTGGTTCCGCTCGCGCATCGTTGGCGGACGCACCAACCACTGGGGACGCATCGCCCTCCGCATGGCTCCCGTCGATTTCAAAGTGCGCTCGCACGATGGCATGGGCGACGACTGGCCCCTCAGATACGAAGACGTCGCGCCCTACTACGACAAGGTCGAGTCCTACATCGGAGTCTTCGGCACGAAAGAAAGTATTTCCAGCGCTCCGGATGGAATTTTTCTGCCACCGCCCAAGCCGCGCTGCACCGAGACCATCATCAAGAAGGCCTGCGACCACCTCAACATCCTGTGCATTCCGTCGCGTCTGGCGATCCTGACTCAGCCCCACAATGGTCGTGCCGCTTGCCACTACTGCGCACAATGCGGACGCGGATGCATTACCGCGTCCAACTTCAGTTCCAGCCAAGTCATGATCCCGCCCGCAGAGAAGACCGGACGCCTGACCATGATTACTGGCGCCATGGCTCGCGAACTCGTCGTCGGCAAAGACGGCAAAATCGAAGCGGTCTCTTACATCGACAAAGCGACGCACGAAGAGAAGCGCATTCACGCCCGGGCGTTCATCGTCGCGGCCAGCGCCTGCGAATCCGCGCGCCTGCTGCTGAATTCCAAGTCCACTTTATTTCCCGATGGCTTGGCCAACTCTTCCGGCGTCGTGGGGCGCAACTTGATGGACACCGTCGGCAGCGATGGCGGAGGATACTTTCCGCAACTCGAAAAAATGCCCGCTCACAATCACGACGGCGTTGGCGGCATGCACATGTACTTGCCGTGGTGGAAGTTCGACCGCAAGAATGACTTCCTTCGTGGCTACCACACCGAATTCGGCGGCGGACGCGGCATGCCCGGCGTTGGCGACTACGACGACCTTTGCGACGACTTCGAAGGCTACGGCCCGTCCTTGAAGCAGGAGTGCAAGAAGAAATACGGCACCTACATTGGCTTCGCCGGACGCGGCGAAATGATCCCCAACGAAAACTGCTACTGCGAGATCGATCCTTCCGCCGTCGATCAGTGGGGCATTCCCGTGCTGCGCTTCCACTGGAAGTGGAGCGACAACGAAATCAAGATGGCCAAGGATATGCAGGAAACTTACCGCGAAATCGTCGAGGCTGCGGGCGGAACCTACTTGTCCACCGCGCGTCCCGATGGACCGAATCCCTACGGCATTGCCGACGGCGGCGTGATTATCCACGAAGTGGGCACGGTTCGGATGGGCGAGCACGCCACGACCTCGGCCCTGAACCAATACTGTCAGGCCCACGATGTAAAGAATCTATTTGTGACCGACGGAGCCACGTTCGTCACCAACGCCGACAAGAATCCCACGCTCACTATCATGGCGCTGACCTGGCGCGCCTCCGACTATTTGCTGGATCAGGCGAAGAAAGGAAATCTGTAACGCGAGAGCGCCCCATGTCCATTTCAAGACGCGACATTCTCAAATCGCTCACCATCACCGCCGTCACCGGGTCGGTGCTGCGCGTGATTCCTCTCGAAGCCGCCGAATACGCTCATCGCATGGTGCGCGCAGAAAAGGCCGCTGCGGAAAACCAGGTCTACACGCCCAAGTTCTTCTCGGCTCACTTCTACAAGACTCTGCAGTCTCTCTGCCAAACCATCATTCCGCCCGACGCAGAAGCCAAGGGAGCGGTCGAGGCAGGCGCGCCCGAATTCATCGACCTGATCACCAGCGAAAATAAGGACTATCAAGTTGCTCTCGGCGGCGGGCTGATGTGGCTCGACAACACCTGCATCGACCGCTACGGCAGCCCCTATCTCGAGTGCTCACCCGCGCAGCAAAAAGAAATTCTCGACCTCATCGCCTACCGCAAGAATTTCAAGAAAGACCCCAGCTTGGGGCAGGGCATCGAATTCTTCGGCTTCCTGCGCAAGCTCACCGCCGATGGCTTCTTCACCAGCGAAATCGGCATCAGCTATCTGGGCTATATCGGTAACACCTATGTGAAGGAGTTCCCCGGCTGCCCGCCGGTGCCAGAAGCCTAGCCGCGATCTGGCGAGGCCCAGCGCCATCGAAACGCCAGAAGATGCGCTCGCCCTGCTCACCGTACCAGCACTGACGTAACGAGCGGACCCTCCTGTTTCGTGTCACTCTAAAGTGTGGCGAAATCACATCCTACGGATTACATCGATTTGGACGCCGGGCGCGAGGGCTACATTCAGTCGCAGTCCAAGTTCGTCCCGGTCGTCGCCATTCCGAAGCCCGGCAAGCTGTCTCCCGAGCAGCGCAACCTGCGAAGCATTCGCTGGGAAGAGCGCTTCGCCAGCCTGGTCGCCGCTGGCGGCACGATCTGGGCCGTGTACGTTGCCACCCAGGACTATGCAAATCTCTGGCGCTTGCAACTCGCGCCGCCCGGACCTGTCGAAGTCTGCGCTCTTGGAATCCTCGCGTGGCTCCACGCGAAGTACCGCCGTTCGACCAGGCTCCGGTGAGAACCGAATCTAATCTCCAACTCATCAACTTCGAGCCAGCACGTTGATGCCGTTACTGGGAACTGAGATCTGAGAACTCTTGCGTCACCCCTGCGAGCCTTTCCCAAACGGATCTTCCAATGACAACGTCTGTGACGTGAACAGCTCTGCGCCATTCTCCGTGATGTGCATGTCGTCTTCAATCCGCACGCCGAACTCGCCGCGAATGTAAATTCCCGGCTCGTTGCTCGTAGTCATGTTCGCCTGCAGCTTGGTCGAATTTCCGCGGACCAGGTATGGCCACTCATGCCCGTCCATGCCCAGGCCGTGGCCCAACCGGTGCGTGAAGTATTTGTAGTCGGGACCATACCCCGCATCGCTGATAACTTTGCGGGCGGCTGCATCCACCGAACCACATTCCGCTCCCGGACGCGCCGCTGCCAACGCGGCCGACTGGGCGTGCAGCACAATGTCGAACACCTGCTTCATCTTGTCCGTGGCCTTGCCGATCACGAAGGTCCGCGTGATATCCGACTGATAGCCTTCCACCGTGCAGCCGTCATCGATCATGACGATCGAGCCGTCATGAATAATCTGCGGCGTAGTCAACCCATGCGGAAACGCGGTAGCCTGGTCCACCATGACGCTGGCATCACCGGGAAATCCCAGCTGTCGGTACGCTGCATCAATGAGTCCGGAAACATCTCGCTGGGCCATGCCCGGACGCAGCGCGCGGTAGACCGCTTCATATGCCGACAGCGTTACCTGCGATGCCAGCCGCATCAGCGCAACTTCGTGGGCGCTCTTGATCATGCGGCATCCGGCGGTCACTGGAGTCGCGCTCGTGATCGTCACCTGGGGTACGGCCTGCGCGAGCGCCTTGGCAATGCCATCGGCAAAGACGAAGCGCACGCTCTCTTCGATCCCGAGCTTGCCGCTCGCGATGCCCCGTTCTTTCACTCCCTGCGCAAAGCGCTGGTACGGGCTCTCGTCCTCCTGCCACACGCGCACATCGGCCTGCTCGCCATCGGGCGCGTTCGCGAGTTGCTCGCGCGCTCGTCCCTCCTCAAATGCCGGACACACATAGAACGCAGCCCCCTTGGCGGGCAGCACCAGCGCGAAGGTGCGCTCACCACCCCACCAGCGGACGCCGGTGAAGTAGCGCAACGACGTGCCTTCCATCAGCAGGATGCCTTCGAGCCCGTTCTCCGTCATCAGTTGGCGGGCGCGCTGCTGGCGTTCGGTGCGCTCCTCGCGCGTGATCGGCTTGGCCTCGCTCTTTCGTGATTTCAATTGCGCGATCGATGGCGGCAGGGAAGAATCATCCTGCTCTGCCCCATCGGCCATCAGGGAATGCGGCGTTGCCGCCAACCCGGCCGTCACACTGCTCACCTCAAGAAACCGTCGTCGCGAGATCATTCACCCCTCCAGAAGTTAAGGAAAGCAACCCGGCCATTATATGGCGAGTTGAGATTTTGATTACAGGCGATGAACTCAGGAGTGACTGTGCAAAACGCGGGGAGGAGAGCAGCTCGGAAGCAATAAAATCGCCACAAGTTCAATCCTTATCGGCAGTTACTGCCATTATACATATAGATATGTACGTACAAATGAGTACGAGTTGCAGATGAAACTCTAAGCTGCGGAAGTTGCCCTTGGCTCGTCGCCTAGAATGCCTTTGCGGGGCCGGAAACGGTCCTGGCTTCGACGATCGGTGCCGCGGCCGGGAAATCATCGTCCTCGACAACGCGGCGCGTCCTGGAGCCTGCAACAGGCCTCCAACGAGTTTTCAATCACTTACACGAAGGCTCAATCACTTGCACCCAACGACCTCTCCTCGGCTGTGTCAATGAGCGCGATAGCGCGCACCCACCGCCTCTTGGGTGAGCGAACCGGAACGTCGACCTCGCAGCGCGGATTCATTTCTCCTTCGGCGGTTCCCACAATTCAATACGGTTTCCATCGGGATCCATGATCCACGCAAACCGTCCGTAATCGGCGTCCTCGCGATGCGGATCAATCTCGACTCCTGCCTTCTTCAACTCCTCCAGCAAGCCGTCCAGGTCATCCACACGATAGTTCACCATGAAGCTGGCTTTGCTGGCCCCAAAATACTTCGTGCTTCGCGGAAAGATCGACCAAGCCGTCGCCCCCTTTGCACCCGGCTCGCTTCCCTCCGGCGCCTGCAACTCGCGCCACTCAAATGTAGCGCCCTGCCCGTGCGGCTCGCGCTTAATGCCAAGATGCTTCTCATACCAGTCATACAACTGCTCCGGGGCCTCAGACTGAAAAAAGATTCCGCCGATGCCTGTCACGCGTTTCATGATTGAATCTCCCCGCCAAGTGTTTTTGTCGCCTCAATCGCCGAAAAGAGCCTCGCACAAATTCCGACTTTAGCCAAGCGTCTTGAACGCGGTCCTTGATTGGACTCAATTACCAGGGTGGGGGATGATCATTTTGCGGCTACACCAACCCTACAGAAAAGCTCCGAAGACCTGACGGCAAAAGTCTGCGATGCACGCAATGTTCCCCTGCTGGCACTTCCGTTTGCATTCATCGTTGTGGCGCTCTTCGCCATGCAGAACTCATCCATCTGTTTTCGCCAGCTATCAAGCTGACGTATTATTCGTCGTAGATAGGCTGTCACAATGATTGTCATCCAGTCCCCAAGGTTGCGGCTCAGCCAGTTCCAGATGATGGATGCCCAAGAGGTTTTTGGATGCATCACGCCCGCCATCGCCAGATTCATGCCATGGGAGCCGCCATCGTGGAGCGAGTACGTGACGCGATGCGAGAAGAGAGTGCGGGCTCCGGAATCAAACAAGTTTTCTTTCGTCATCCGGCGGCTCGACAACACGGAATGCCTGGGCATGGCGTCGTTGGAAGATGCGGATTCTGCTTCGCCCGAACTCGGCCTTTGGCTCAAGGAAAGCGCGCACGGACAGGCTTTTGGCCGGGAAGTCGTGGCCGCACTTGTTGAGTGGGGACACGCAACTCTCGGCAAAGGAAGTTTCATCTATCCGGTGGCCATACAAAATATCGCCAGCAGGCGTATCGCTGAGAATCTTCACGGCGAGATCATAGGCAACCGCACGAATCCAAAATACGACTCCGTCGTGTACAGGATTTTCTTCTGCGAATCGCCATATTCTCAGTTCTCCTGACGGCACATCGAGCTTCGGGTTGTGCGACTTCGCGTGGATTTAGATTCGCATTTCTCCGGTAATTGTCCAAAGCCCCGCATGACTGACCCAGCGATCAGTTGGCGAGAAATCCGCATTTCACTCCAAGCCCCTCAATGAGCGAGGCCGGTTCTCACCATCGTCTCGCACCTTTCTTCCGGAGCCAGAGAGATAAGCCCACCCGACGGATCGAGCGGCTCAACAAGACCTGCTCTGGAGTACTTAGTTTCTATTCTCGCGGGCCGGCGAGGACTTGGCGCATTAATGGAACGCTCCACCCTTGCTTCGTTCACGGTAATCACCAGTCAGCTGGGCTAGGTTGGCTGACTTATCGGATGCCAGATATAGGCTCTGCGATGGCAGCGCGATCTCCGTTCCTGAGGTCCGCACAATATCCATGATGCCGAAGAGCAGCTCTTCCTGAATCTCCAGAAAATTGTTCCAGTCGTGGGCAAACACGTAGGCAAAAATTTCCACGTCAAGGGAAGAAGCCCCGAAACGCACAAATCGAACGCGAACGGAAATTGAATCGACGTTGGGGTGCTCATCGAGCAGGGTGCGAACGCCAGCCATGAATGAGTGCAACTGCGCTGGAGCCGTTTCATAGCGCAATCCAACCATGGGCTGAAACAAGAACCGGTCCCGGGCTGAAAGGGTTTCCAGCCTCATATTCGCGATCTGCCCGTTTGGCAAACTGACCAAGGTACGACCTACCGTGCGGATGCGGGTTGATCGAAGGCCGACCGCCTCGACCGTACCCTGGATATCACCAAGATTCAAAACGTCTCCCACTCGCACCGCCTGGTCGGCGATCAGGGAAACGCCGGCAATCACGTTTTCTAGTGTCTTCTGGGCTGCGAGGGCAACAGCAACGCCTCCGACTCCGAGTCCGGCTAACGTGGCGGTCGGGTTTATGCCGAAGTGGTAAAGGGTGAACAGCAAACCAGCGAAGAGGATGAGTCCGTCAATCAACCTTCGAAGCAGACGCATGGCTGAAGCGGCTCCGCTCAAATTCCAGCGACGCCGAACCAGGAAACGTTCGCCCCACTCGTTCAACAGCATCAGCAACCATATCCACGCGACGACAACAATCATCAGTGCTGTGGTCGACCAGAATTGCCGAGCCAAGAGGGGGAGAGGAACCTTCGAGACCAGCCATCGGATAGTGAACGCAAGAAGCAGCAGCCGAAACGGAGGCCGCAGTACTCGAGGATTCGTCAGAGAGGGATTTCGTTTCAGCCGACGAAGCACGATACCGACAGCTAAACCTAGAATGCGATTCAATACTCCCGTCAGCAGGTAAAGGAACGGCATCCCCACGAAAACCGCCACCCACTCAAAGAGCGGAATCTCCGCTATCCGAGTCCTGACCATGAAATCCGGTAGAAATCGTTCGAGGGCGGACTCGCTCAGCTCTTGGAAAGCCTCAGGAATCCAGACCAGAGTCTTTCCGGAGAAAAGCCAGACCTTTCCCGCCTTTCCGCGATCTACGCGTTCGACCAAGATGTCGCGATCACCGTTGGCGGTTTGAATTACCCCAATCAAGTCTTCGTCGGGGTTCAGGGGATCTCGACCGGAACCCTCGGGATTATCACTAATCTCGTTGAGCCGAGCAGGAAGACGACGATCAATGACAGCGAAAAGTTGGCTCGCCAGAGCCTCGGCTTCTGGCCCCCGCAACGGAGTATTCAGGTAGAGCGCAGCGAGTCCTGTGTTACCTTTCCGCGCGGCATTGATCAGACCAAGAACTGCCCCTCGAGGTGTGAGACGACCCAAGGTGTCCTTAGGGGTCTCGGACGCCACATCGGTAGTAGCCGCAGACTTGGACGGGGCCACCTGGGACCATAGAATTGGACAAGCCAGCAAAAGCAGACAAACTACCAAGGGGCTACCGAGGTGCGGAAGTCTGGCTCTCCGTAAACAGTTGGGCATCAAGTCCGCCGTATCAGTGCCGGGGGTGGAAAGCTTCAATGGACGCGATCTCACTCAGTCCAGCTGAAACTCTATGCTAGCCGATTCAATCGAGGTGAAATCACGTCTACTTTAAACCGGAACAAGAGGTCGAAAAAATAAAGTCCACTCCCTAGGGCTCCGATTCTGAGAGGTGTTCCTGCACTGAGACAACTAGGGAAACACCTAGCGACCCTCCATTTCGACGGCCATTCGATTTTTCTAGGACGGTCGGATCATGTCGTGTTTTCGCTGTGGGCTGCGCCTATGGCGGCTCCGACAACAAACCAGAGAGCAGTATTCGAACTTCACCCGAAGCGAGTGAATAGTGAGTTGCTAACACAGGGATGGCCAAGTCAGGGCGTACGGCTCCAAACAAGCCATCGCTATGCCTACAGCATCGACAACCTCGGGCTGAAAGGATCAGTTGGCGAAAAATCTCGATAGCACCCAAGATTCCCGGAACGGTGATTTTGTGCGTAATGATTCCATAACTTAACCGGCTCGCACGCCCGAATAGGCTTTGGCGGTTGCGACCAACCAAGGCCCGCCGTTCTTGGGGATCGGAGTTTTTCAACATCACGTCTGTTCTCAAGGGTCGGTGCTGTTGGCAGGGTGTTCTTGAGTGGGAGAGCAATCGCCGACATGGTTACCTGGGGCCTGGCCTTTAGTTTGAAACAAATCTCGCGATCTTGGGTTTCAATACATATGCCCATGAACTCAGGGCAAGACGGGGAGATGTTGCCGTTTTCGGGCCCCGGCACAAGGAGAAATGACCATGTCTCTTCGTTCGATAATTCGCAACCTATTCGTGGCTGCGTTGATGGTGGCGCCGATGTTTACTCTTCCCGTCGCGCAGGCTCAAATCGGCGTCTCTCTCTCGATCCACGTTGCGCCTCCCGCTTTGCCAGTCTATGAGCAGCCTCCGCTGCCGGCGCCGGGTTACCTCTGGACTCCCGGCTACTGGTCCTATGGGGAGGCGGGCTATTTCTGGGTTCCGGGTGTATGGGTGCAGCCTCCCAGCGCTGGTCTTCTGTGGACGCCCGGCTACTGGGGCTATGAGGGCGGAGTGTACGGATGGCACGAAGGCTACTGGGGACCGCATGTCGGATTCTACGGTGGCGTGAACTACGGCTTCGGTTTCGGCGGCGTCGGCTTCGCCGGCGGCGAGTGGCGTGGTGGAGTGTTTGCTTATAACAGTGCGGTGGCAAATTTTGGCAGCGTACACGTCACCAATGTGTACGAGAACCGCGTCATCGTTACGCAAACCACGATTGTGAACGTCAACCACGTCAGCTTCAATGGTGGCGAGGGCATTCAGGTGCACGCAACGGCGGTGGAGATGCAGGCGGCCAACGAGCGTCACTTCGAGGCGACCCCCAACCAGGTGCAGCATCTAAACTTTGCCGCGCGGGATCGCTCACAGTTGGCGTCGGTCAATCAAGGACGTCCAGCGACCATGGCGAGTTCGAACATAAACGAATATCACCAGGTGGCGCAGCAGCATGTGCAGGCGCAGCCCATCTCGGCGACCGATCGCTCGGTGGGGCGCAACTACAATCCCAATAATCGTGAGGCGAATCAGGACCAGCGCATCTCCAATGGCTTGCGCAGCGGCCAAATGACTTCGGGCGAGGCGGCACGCGCCGAACGCACGCAATCCGACATTGACCAGCAAGTGCACAAGGATCGTGAAGCGAACGGTGGAACACTCACGGGCCAAGAGCGTCAACAGATCAACAGCGAGCAAAATTCCGCCAGCCGTCAGATCTACGACGAAAAGCACAACGCGAATACCGTGAAGCCGAACGAAGTCGACAACCGCGAAGCCAACCAGCAGCAGCGCACCGCTGAAGGGCTGCGCAGCGGCCAGATGACTTCCGGCGAGGCGGCTCGCACCAACCAGAACCAGGGCGCAGTCGCGCAGCAGGTTCACAACGAGCGCACGGCCAATGGCGGTGCGTTGACCCAGCAACAGAAGCAAGAGGCCAACAAAGAAGAGAACAAAAACAGCAAGCAGATCTACAACCAGAAGCACAACAACAACAATGCGAAGCCGGCCAAGGAGCGCGACTAAACTAAAGCAAGAGCGTTCAGAGTGAGCGGCCGCCATTGCAGGCGGCCGTTTATTGTTCAGGGTCGCGAATCGGCGCCAGGGCAGGAATCTCTGATCCATTGGACCCGAGTAGTCTGCGGTATGCTCTTCGCATGGAATCCGGTTTCCAATGTGCTTCTTGCGGAGAATGGAACAGCACCACGGTGGACGAGTCTGCGGGACGCCGCCAAAGCTACGTGGAAGATTGCCAGGTCTGCTGCAAGCCGAATGTGCTTCGCGTCGAGTACGACAACTCGTCGCAGGAATTCTTCATCGCCGCCGAACTCGAATGAGAGGGTGAACCATTACCACGAAGGACACGAAGGTCCACGAAGGAAATACATAGAACTAAAGCCTTCGTGATACTTCGTGTCCTTTGTGGTTCAAGGTTTTCAGTGCTCGCGCTATAGTAGTTCTCCGGCATCACAGAAAGGACTGAACGCATGGCAACCGGCTACAGCGCTGGCAGGATGGTGGCTCACAACATGGTGACCACCCAGTTTGAACTGGACGGCTTTCGCGTGACCCGCACTCTGGGAGTAGTGCGGGGAATTGTCGTCCGCTCCCGCTCCATCTTCGGAACCATCGGCGCCGGGCTGCAGACGCTGGTCGGCGGCAACATCACGCTTCTTACCAATCTTTGCGAAAAGACGCGCCAGGAAGCCTTCGACCTGATGCTGCAACATGCCGCCGAGTTAGGCGGTAATGCGGTGGTCGGCGCCCGCTACGACGCGACCGAGGTCATGCAGGGGGTCACAGAAGTGCTGGCATACGGCACGGCAGTCTTCGTCGAGCCGTCGAAATGAAGCGAAGACAAATGAGAACCACAGAGGACGCGGAGGACACAGAGGAAATAGAATAAGAACCAATGCAGGCAACATTTCGCCATCAAGTCAAGAATCCAGACTTCTAGTTTTCGTCTGCGTCCTCCGTGACCTCTGCGGTTTTCAGTTCGCGATTTACTCTTTGTAGAGAAAACCTGCGACCAGCGCGGCCAGGATGGAGCCCAGCCACATCTCGACCATCTGCCCAAACGGCAAGGCGCGGCCGGCGGGGGACCACACCGCCTGCGCGAAACATTCCGGAAAGCCCGCGAACAATCCTGCCACAAATCCGATCTTGAGAGCCGTGCCGGGGCCCGGTCCAAGGCCTTGACGCGCCCAGGCATACAAATGCGCAACCGCGATTGCCAGGATGAATAACAGAATCGTCCACGCCGCCACGAAGTATGGATAGCGTGGATTCTTCAGGAACCAGCCGGCGTTCTGTGCAATGACATAGCGCGGGCCCGTGACGTATCGGTAGATAAAGAAACTCCACAGGTTCCAGACCACGCCTCCCGCCAAACCGCCCAACCAGATTCTGCCTCTGTTGAGTGCCATGCTGGGTTTCCTCCACTATCTTTTTCAGAATAGGGCCCGAGAAGATATGCGCGGAAGTGTACACCAATCGGTCAGGCAGCAGTGGTATTTCCAAGGCGCACTTGTTCAGAGAGGAGTCTGGGCAGCATTTCGTGACGCTGAGTGAAGGTGCGGTGCATCTGGCGGCGAATGAAGATTGCGTTGCCCATCTCTTCCATGAAGCCGAGGCCGACTTCATAGTCGATCTCGTCGCGGACGAGTGTTCCCGCAATACTCTCGCGGGCTTCCGCCCGGTATTCGTGGCGATGATGCCAGCTCTTGAACGGGCCTTTGTCCTGCACGTCGGCGAAGTAGTGATTCCATTCGAATTCGGTGATGCGTGCGATCCACTGCGCGCGTATCGGCAGCAGAGGGAAGACGCGGAAAGACGTAATGATGGTGGAACCCACGCCCGCTGCTCCGTCGCATGGAATGCCCGGCGGCAGTGGCGGTGCGGGCTTCCGGTCGAGCGCGATCAGGACGGTGCCACTGGAGGCGGGCATGATCCGCGGCAGGTTCTCCGGGTTGGAGAAGAACGCGAAGACGCGCTCGATGGGGAAGGGAACCCACTGCTCGAATTCCAGATGGTGCGGCATTGATAACCTTAGCCTCCTGTCATCCTGAGGCCCGCGCGGTTTGCGGGCGACGGACCTCTGCACTTCCTAGCCAGTTGCACAGGTCCTTCACTTCGTTCAGGATGACAGCGCAAAGGACGAGAGTTGGTTTGTCGATAGGTTCAAACGCCCCACAAATTCGCGTTTGCGCCACCTGATATGCTGTTTTCCACAGGAAAATCCGCGCCAGTCGCGGAGAGCAAGAAAAATCTTAGCGAATGAATAGCGAAAGAACCAAGAGCGTAACCCCAACCCCTTGTGGTCGCTTGACTAGTTAACCACAAGCCTTCGTATTTTCTCGAATCGGTGTTCTAGTGGAGTATCCACCATCAAGTTTCTGCTTGACAATAAACGACTTACAGCTAAGATGTGGTACAAAGTGGTACGAAGTGGTAAGCACAGTTAGGGCAGTGGGACGCGAGAGCTGAAAACGAGGAGCCGGTGGAAATCCGACCCAAAAGCACGACAAACAGCCCGAATCGCCTGACTTTGACTGAACTTCGCATCCTTTTGACCTCCCTCGTTGCTGTTTTTAAGGTTGCGTGCCAAACGCGCGAAATCGCATTCGCGCACAGAACGCGCGAATGTTCGCGCGGCACGCTCAGATCCTTCGGACGCAAAAGCCGCGTCCTCAGGATGACAGAGAGAAAACATGTTTCGCGGCAATCATCCAACCCGGGTCGACGAAAAGGGCCGTTTAAAGGTCCCGGCCGAGTTCAAGCGGGTGATCGACGAGAAGTACGGGCAGCAATTCTACATCACAAGTCTGGACGGGAAGGTTGCTCAAGTGTATCCCTTCGAGGAGTGGGAACGGATCGAGCAGAAGCTGGCAGGGCTCTCCAATTTCAATCCGACGAAGAAAAAGTTTCTCGACCGGACCAACTATTACGGGCAGCAGGTCGAGATGGACGGGCAGGGACGGTTGTTGCTGCCGCAGTTGCTGCGCGAAACGGGGCAGATCAAGGGTGAGGTAGCGGTTCTGGGGAATTTGACATTTCTCACGGTCAGGAACCTGGAGCTGTTCAAGAAAGAGATCGAAGAAGAAAAGTTCACGCCTGACGATGAGAAGACGCTCGACGAACTGGGCATCTAGTGGGCGAGGGATCAACAGACACCCCTCAGGGGGTTGGGCATGGTGGTGGAAGAGCAGTGAGCCATGTTCCCGTTCTTTTAAAAGAAGCGATCGACTTTTTAGCCGTGCGGCGGGGTGGGACCTATATCGACGCCACGGTGGGTTTGGGCGGGCACAGTTACGAAATCGCAAAACGCCTCGGCGCACCGGGACATTTGATTGGCCTCGATAAGGATCCTGCAGCGCTGGCCATCGCGCGCCAAAGGCTGACAGCAAGTTCCTCGACTACGCTTAACGATTCGAAAGGCGAATCCTTAAGCTCCGCTCGGAATGACAAGGAGTTGGGGGATTGGCCGGAGATCACGCTGATGCAGTGTTCGTTTGCCGAAGTCGGAAAGCGGTTCGGTTCGGAGTTTGCGGACGGAATCCTGGCCGACATCGGAGTGAGCAGCCTGCAGTTGGAGGATGCGGCGCGCGGATTTAGTTTTCAGGCGGATGGACCGCTCGACATGCGGATGGACCCGCGTGGCGAGCGTACCGCCGAACAAGTGGTAAACCACCTCGACGAGCGACAGCTTGCCGATGTGATTTACGAATTCGGAGAGGAAAGGAGGTCGCGGAGAATCGCCAGAGCCATTTGCCGGTCGCGGCCGATACGATCTACCGCACATCTTGCGGATGTCATATCAGCCGCGGCCCGGCCAATGAACCAGGCCGAACGAAGAATTCATCCCGCGACTAGAACCTTTCAGGCTCTTCGAATCTTCGTAAACCGCGAACTGGAGGATCTGCAGGCGCTGCTCGAAGCGGCGCCGCGGATTCTGAAGCCAGGAGGACGCGTGGTGGTGATCAGTTTTCACTCGCTGGAAGACCGCATCGTAAAGGATGCCTTCCGCGAGGGCGCGATAAAGGACAAGCACTTTCGGGTGCTAACCAAGAAGCCGGTAACGGCAACTGAATCAGAAAGCGATCGTAACCCGCGGGCCCGCAGCGCGAAATTGCGGGCGGCGGAAAAAGTTTAGGGGCGGCGCCCTCAGGGGCTGAAGCCCAGGGTTTGCGGGCGGACTGTACCGCAGCGCTGAAAGCGCTGCGCCACCCAAAATCGAGTTTGGCTCCGGAAAACCTGCCGGAGTTCCCGGCACAGCTGTAATGGCGTGCCGGGCCTTCAAGATCCAGGTGAAAGGCGGACGAAGATCCGCTGGGGCGGGATGGATTTGGGTTCTGTGGTAGGAATCCAAACTGAGGTATCGGGACATGTACACGGGAACCATGCACACTGGAACAATGATCAGCGATCTAATGACCACGGTCGAGCGGGTCGAGCAGAAGGCAGAACAGAGGAAGGTCGCCGAAGAGTTGCACGCGATTTTCTCAATGCAGATTCCGGTAACGGACAGCGACCAGATTTTCATGGGGGCGGCATAATGGCGGCAGCAGCGGCGACAATGCGAAGTGCAGGCTTTGCGGCAGAGTGTCCGGCGGCAGGGCGTCGTTCGTTTTGGACAGGTACACCCGAGATCTACTTCTCCAAGGCGATCGACAATTCCCGACTGGTCAAGGTGGAAGATCCGCGCCGCAACCGCGAGATGAAGCAGTTTGGCACGGCGCTGGCGTTCCTGTTCCTGCTGGTCTTTACCTACGCGTGGCAGCACTTCAAGGCCATCGAATACGGATACCAGATCGAATCCGCGAAGCGCGAATTGAACGGCAAGACCGAGATGAACCATGCGCTGCGCCTGGAAGATGCCTCGCTGCGCGATCCCGAACGGATCGACGTGCTGGCGCGCCGCATGGGCCTGGTGCCGCCGGAACCGGGACAGGTGATCCGCATGGATGCAGCCTCGGCCGACGCGCAAGCTCCGGTGATGGCGAGTGCGGTTCCAGTGACGGTGATTCCGGGGCAGTGAGGTAATTGCGTAGCGGCGGACGC
This sequence comes from uncultured Acidobacteriaceae bacterium, assembly GCA_963710885.1. GTDB lineage: Bacteria > Acidobacteriota > Terriglobia > Terriglobales > Acidobacteriaceae > Sulfotelmatobacter. The sequence goes on along the minus strand of CAVQCF010000039.1, from coordinate 435,204 downwards.
ATTCGTCCGCGTGCCGAACGCAGCTCGGCTGAATCTCGGCGGCGGCCTGTCTGTACGTAGGCCGCCATGTTTGTCTGTGGAGAGTTTAGTGTTTGTCATCCTGGGCGAAGCGAAGGATCTGTGCAGTCTGTTGGCAGCACTCCGAAGGCCGGAGACCGCATAGATCCTTCGGCCCGCCAAAGACGCGGGCCTCAGGACGACAAGACGTGAAGCGGGATACTCATGGCCTCGGATCGTGCGTTGGATCGAATTTCGGGCAAGAACTCTCGGCTCTACTTGCTAGGCGCCTTCCTTTTTCTGTGGTGCTTTGCCATCTGCGGGCGTCTCGTCGTCCTGCAGATTTTCGATTACGGCCGATTCGTGAAGCAGGCTGGACATCAGCAGCAGCGCGCCATCCCGCTGGCCGCCAAGCGGGGGGCGATTTACGACCGTGCGGGTCATGAGTTGGCGATGTCCGTCTTGGTCGATTCCGCCTTTGCGGTCCCCACTGAAGTCAAAGACCTGCCTACCGCGGTGAACCTCATCACGCGCATCACGGGCGATGACTATAACGTCGTGCTGGCCGATTGCCGCGCGCACAAAACGTTTTGCTGGGTGGCGCGCAAGGCCAATGACGAGACCATCGAGCGCATCAATTCCCTGAAGCTGCAGGGCATTCATTTCCAGAAAGAGCCGAGGCGCTTCTATCCCGCGCGCGATCTGGCCGCGCAGGTGCTGGGATCGGTCGGCATGGAAGATTCTGGCCAGAGCGGCATCGAGCATGAGTTCGATGACGAACTGAGCGGGCATCCCGGGAAAATGTTCATCTCGGTCGATGCGCGCCGGCAGTGGTTCGCCGACGTCGAGACGCAGCCTGATCCGGGCGACAACCTTGTTCTCACTATCGATAAAAATATTCAGTACATCGCCGAAAAGGAGTTGGAGCAGGCGATTCACGACACGCAAGCGATTGCGGGGACGGTAATTGTCGAGAACCCGCACACGGGAGAAATCCTGGCGCTGGCGAACCGGCCGACATTCAATCCAAATCTGCGCAAGCAGATCACGCCCGCCGCGCTAACCAACCGCGCGGTGAGCTATGTTTACGAGCCCGGATCCACGTTTAAGCTGGTCACGATCTCGGCGGCACTCGAGGAAAAGGTCACCAATCCCAACGAACTGTTCGACTGCCAGATGGGATCGATCGTCTACAACGGGATGCGTATCCGCGACTCAAAGCCACACGGCATCCTGCCGGTGTGGGGCGTGCTCGCCGAATCGAGTGATGTGGGGGCGATCAAAATCGCGCTGCGCCTGGGTGAGGACCGATTCTACAAATACATTCGTGCGTATGGATTCGGACAACAGACCGGAATCGAACTACCCGGCGAAACCCGCGGCCTGACGAAGCCGGTGAGCCGCTGGTCCAAAGTTTCGATTGCCGCGATTTCGATGGGCCAGGAGATCGGCATTTCGCCGCTTCAGCTGACGGGACTGATCTCAACCTTTGCCAACGATGGCGTGTGGGTTGCTCCCCGTATCGTGACAGGTACCCTACAGCCACAAGGCACGCCGCAGATGGTTGCCTTCCATCCCGGCACGTCGCACCGCGTGATCTCTTCCTACACTGCCGCCGAAATGCGCTCGATGATGCAGAAGGTTGTACTCGAGGGCACCGGCCGTAAAGCGATTCTGGAAGGCTACTCGTCGGCGGGGAAGACCGGAACGGCGCAGAAAGTTGATCCCGCGACCGGCGCGTATTCGAAGACCAAGTACATCGGGTCATTCGCCGGATTCGCTCCGGTGAACAATCCGCAGATCGTAGTTGCGGTGATTCTTGATTCCGCCGTGGGATTGCATCAGGGTGGCCAAGTTTCTGCGCCGGTGTTCAAGCGCATCTCGCAGCAGGTGCTGGAATACCTGCACGTGCCGCACGATCTGCCGCTGTCTCCGCAGCACCAACTGTTGATGGCGAAGATGAAAGACAAAGATCTGGAAGAAGGCACGCCGGATCATCCTGGCGAGCCGCTCGAGACCGCGGAAGTCAATGGCAGCGCGTCTGAGCCGGCGAAGGCACCGAACGTCGCGCCGGCGCCCATGCCCGCGGCTTCTGGAAGCGACGGAAATGTAGTGCAGGCCGCAATGCGCGAGTCGGTCTCCTCGGGATCGGGTGTTCAGGAATTCCCGGTAAAGGCGCCAGACGCGAACTCCGCGCCACCATCTAAGCTACCTGTTACTGGAACCGTCGTCCTCGACGTGGAGCAGGGCGGGATCGAAGTGCCGTCGTTCGTCGGCAAGACGGTTCGCGGAGCGGTAGAAGCCGCCCAGGACCTTGGCCTACAACTCGATGCCGTGGGCAGCGGCGTGGCCCGGCAGCAGTCTCCTGTGGCCGGAACGCACGTAGCAGCCGGGGCGCGGGTCACCGTGCAGTTCGGGCGCTAGCCAAAATCTTCCACCAGAGAGGACACAGAGGACTTTTGCTGAATCTTCCTCCGTGTCCTCGGTGTCCTTGTGGTGGATCTCCTTCCGTTTGACCCACCGAAAAAGCGCGTGATACGGTAATCAGTCACACCTATCCCAGCAGGCCAGCCACTGCTCGCTGATTGAGGTCTATTTTGTCTTCTGCGGAGGCGACGCCCGCCGGCACCACAACCAACGTCCGGAAGACCGCGCTGAACGCCGTCCATCGCCAGATGGGCGCGAAAATGGTGGAGTTCAACGGCTGGGACATGCCGGTGGAGTATCCGGCGTCCATCGGCTGCGGGATTATCAACGAACACATGGCGGTGCGCACCGGCGTGGGTATTTTCGATGTCAGCCACATGGGCGACATTCGTCTGGCCGGACCGCGAGCGCTGGCCGCCGTGCAGCACATTTCCATGAATGACGCTGCGCGGCTGGCCGTTGGACAGGCACAGTATTCTGCGCTGCTCTATCCCGAAGGGACGTTTGTCGACGATGTCATCGTCCATCGCCTGGGCGAAGACGAATACCTTCTGGTGATCAACGCGGGGACGCGCGAGAAGGACTTCAGTTGGGTGCGCGATAACACGCGCCAGGTCGATTGTGCGGTCGAGAATCTGTCGGACGATTTCACGCAGATCGCGATTCAAGGACCGAAGGGCGTGAACCTGCTGCAGAAGTTGACCGATGTGGACCTGAGTGCGGTGAAGTTCTACTGGGTTACGCGCGGCAAGCTGTGCGGCCTGAACAATATTCTGATGGGGCGCACCGGCTACACGGCCGAGGACGGCTTTGAGATCTACATTCCAGCCGACGAGGCGACCAGCGCTCGCGTGTGGTACGAGATTCTGGCGGCTGGCAAGGAGTTTGGCGTTGTGCCCTGTGGCTTGGGATCGCGCAACACGCTGCGACTGGAAGGCAAGCTTCCGCTCTACGGCCACGAGATTTCCGATACCATTAATGTCTGGGAAGCGGGTCTCGATCGCTTCTGCAAAATGGAGAAGCCCGAGTTTGTCGGCCGCGCCGCGCTGGAGAAGGCGAAAGCGGCAGGGGTCAAGCGTTCGCTGGTCGGGCTGGAGATGACCGAACGTGGCATCGCGCGCGATGGATACAAAGTGCTGGACCTCAGTGGCCGGGAAGTTGGATACGTCACCAGCGGATCTCCGGCGCCGTTTCTGAGGAAGAACATCGCGCTGGCGTACGTTCCGACAGAGTTGGCGGCCGTAGGGACTGCGGTGAAAGTAGAAATTCGAGGTCAAGGTGTGGCAGCGGTCGTGGTTCCGACACCGTTTTATAAGCGGCCGAAGAAAGCGTGACGCGGGGGCTGAAGCCCGGTTCTCTTGTTCGATCGCTAACGCGGACCTGAAGGGCCGCTCTTCCACTTTCTTGGTTACCAGTTTACGGTCTTAGTTACGAGGTCTTGGTTACGAGTTGAGCCGATTTGGCCTTCAGTTATGAAGGCGTAAAGTCAGGAAATAATCGCTAGCAGCTAGGAGCTCGAAGCTTTTATGCCTTACCCGACAGATCGCAAATACACCAAAGAACACGAATGGATTCAGGCGAACGGAAACTCCGCCACGATAGGAATCACCAACTACGCCCAGCAGTCGCTGGGGGACATCGTGTTCGTTGAGACTCCTAAGGTCGGCGCCGAGCTGACAGCCGGCAAAACCTTCGGCACGGTCGAATCGGTCAAGGCTGTGTCGGACCTGTTTGCTCCGGCGTCGGGGACCGTGACCGAGGTGAACGCAGAATTGGCTACCGCACCCGAAAAGGTGAATACTGACGCCCACGGCTCGTGGATGTTGAAGCTGACGCTGAAGAATCCGAGCGAACTGGACGGTCTGCTGTCGGCCGCCGACTACGAGAAGTTTGTGGCGGAAGAGGCCGGACACTGACACCCTTTCGTGTAACTGCGTGTTTTTCGGGGTTTAGGCTTTGCACGCTGCGGGACGCTACCCGATGACTATTGCCCTTGATTCAGATCCAGGCCGAGCCGCTTCAATCCAAATGACCTTGAGGCACATCTAAAGAATTTCCTATGCGATATTTACCGAAGTCTCCTGCCGACCGCGAAGCCATGCTGAAAGCGATTGGACTGCGCTCGGTCGACGACCTGTTTGCACCCATCCCTGCCGAGTACCGCTTGACCCGCGACTTGAACATTCCGCGGCAAATGGCGGAATCGGAAATTGTCGACTTCTTCCGCCAGCGTTCGCGGGAGAATGGCGACGGCTACACCAGTTTCCTGGGCGCGGGGGCCTACTTTCACTACCGGCCCGTCATCATTGATTCGCTGATTTCGCGAGGCGAGTTTCTCACTGCCTACACGCCTTATCAGGCGGAGATTTCCCAGGGCACGCTGCAGTCGATCTTCGAGTTCCAGACGATGATCTGCGAGTTGACCGGGATGGAAGTGGCGAACGCGTCAATGTATGACGGTTCTACCGCGGCGGCCGAGGGCGTGATGATGGCCGTTCGGCTGACCGGACGGCGGTCGGTGGTGGTGGCGCGCAGCCTGCATCCGGAATATCGCGAAGTGCTGGCGACGTATGCGACGCATCAGGGCATGCCGCTGTCGATCGCGGGTTTCAATGATGATGGCCGCGTGAACCTGAAGGAACTCGAGAAGGCGATCACTCCAGACACCGCTTGTGTCCTGATCCAGTCGCCAAACTTCTTCGGCACGATTGAAGATGTCGCAGCGATCGCCGAGATTGCGCATAAGCAGGGAGCGATGCTGGTGGTCTCGATCGCCGAAGCGGTCTCGCTGGGAATCGTCGAGCCTCCGCGGGATGCTGACGTGATCACCATGGAGGCGCAGTCGTTTGGCGTGCCTCTCGGATTTGGCGGACCATACTGCGGCGTCATCGCGACGCGCGAGAAGTATGTACGGCAAATGCCCGGGCGTTTGGTAGGACAAACCGTCGACAAGCAGGGCAAGCGCGGATTCGTCCTGACGCTGGCGACCCGCGAGCAGCACATCCGGCGCGAGAAGGCGACCTCGAATATCTGCACCAATCAAGCCTTAGTCGCGCTCATGGTCAACATCTTTATGACGGTTTACGGCAAGGTGGGGTTGAAGGAACTCGCCAAGCAGAATCTGGCGAAGACCGCGTATGCCGCAAGCGAGTTCGCAAATCACGGCAAGGTATTGTTCAGCAGAACGCCACGGTTCAACGAGTTCGTCGTTCAGACGAGCGAAGATCCCTACGCCATCAACGGTCGCCTGTTGGGGCACAAGATGGTCGGAGGTTTGCCGTTGAAGAAGTTTTATCCTGAGCTGGGGAATGCAGCCTTGTGGTGCTGCACTGAACTGACCACGCGCAGCGCCATCGACACTGCTGTCGGACTGGTCGCCGAGAGCGAGCGTTCGGTGCGGTCTTCCAAGGTAGAGGATGTGGAAGAGGTGACGCGATGAAGCACGTGACTCGCAAAGCGTCGCTCCAAGTGAATCAGAACGAAGGCCTGATCTTCGAGAAGTCGTCGCCCGGAAAGGCAGCCTGGAAACTGCCGCCGCTCGACGTGCCGGAAGTGGATACGGCCGCTCTGCTCGGATCAGCGGAACGAAAAGATTTCGGCAACCTGCCCGAAGTCAGCGAAATCGAGATCATCCGGCACTTCACGCGCATCTCGACGTGGAATTATGCCATCGATCTCGGCATGTATCCCTTGGGCTCTTGCACCATGAAGTATAACCCGCGCGTGAACGAAGCCGTTGCGCGCGTGGAGGGGATTGCCAACGGACACCCCTACCAGCCCGAGAAGATTTCCCAGGGCGCGCTCCTCATCATCAAGACGCTGAGCGAGCAGCTGATCGAAATCACCGGCATGGACGCGATCACGCTACAGCCTGCGGCTGGCGCGCACGGCGAGATGACCGGTCTGCTCATGGTTCGCGCGTATCACCAGTCCAAGGGCAATGCTCGCAAGAAGATTCTGATCCCCGACTCCGCCCACGGAACGAATCCGGCGACGGCTGCAATGGTGAACTATGCGGTCGAGAACCTGAAGTCGGACTCGCGGGGCATGGTCGACATTCAGGCGCTCGCGGCGCAGATGAACGAAGACGTCGCCGCGCTCATGCTGACCAATCCCAACACGCTCGGAGTGTTTGAGCAGGACATCCACAAGATTGCCGACATCCTGCACGCCAAGGGCGGCTTGCTCTACATGGACGGCGCCAACATGAATGCGCTCGTGGGCAAGGTGCGTCCGGGCGACTTCGGCGTCGACGTGATGCATCTGAACCTGCATAAGACGTTCTCGACCCCGCACGGCGGCGGCGGGCCCGGCTCAGGCCCGGTGGCGATCAAGAAAGCTCTCGAGCCCTTCTTGCCGACTCCGGTACTGACGAAGAAGTCCGATGGCACGCTCGGGTTCGACTACAACCGTCCGCAGTCGGTGGGACGGGTTCGCGCTTTCTATGGCAACTTTGGAATGTTTGTGCGCGCGCTGGCTTACATCCAGGCGAACGGCCCCGACGGCCTGCGCCAGACCACCGAAGACGCGGTGCTCAACGCGAACTACATTCGCAAGGGACTCGAGGGCACTTACGATCTTCCCTACTCCACGCCGACCATGCACGAGGTGGTTTTCAGCGATAAGACGCAACTGAAAAAGGGCGTGCGTACGATGGATATTGCCAAGCGGCTGATTGACTACGGGTTCCACCCTTATACGACGGCCTTCCCGTTGATTGTGCCGGGCGCGCTCATGATTGAGCCGACGGAAAGCGAATCAAAAGAGGAGATGGACCTGTTCATCGAGGCGATGAAGTCGATCGCGGCAGAAGTGGAAGAGGACCCGCAGACGGTACTGGACGCTCCCCATTCGACGCGAGTTTCACGACTGGATGAGACCGCGGCTGCCAGGAAGCCTGTTTTACGGTGGAAACCTGCGAATTAAATTGTTGATTGTTGATTTTCTGATGGTTGATTGAAAACTGTGCGGTCGGCATTGATTTCAATCAACAAGCAGCAATCACGAAATCAGCAATTTCCGTGGCTCGTGTCTTCTGTGTTTCCTCCCCTGTGTTCCGCTGGTCCTCTGTGGTTAAATCCTATTGTTGCCTCCCCAAAACCAAGCCAGCCTGTTTGCGGATCCGCAGAAGCGGAACAAGATCGTGTGCCTGCTGCTGGCTGTCGTCACGCTCGCACTCTACAACCCGGTCAATCGCCATCCGTTCGTGAACTATGACGATGACCGCTACGTCATTAATAATCCGCACGTTCGTCAGGGCCTGACCGCCGATACGATTGCGTGGTCCTTGACCGCGACGGAGCAAGCGAACTGGCATCCCCTGACCTGGATGTCGCACGCGCTCGATTGCTCGATGTTCCGCCTGAATCCCGCCGGGCATCACTTCACCAGCATCCTGCTGCACGTGGTGAATGTGATTCTGCTGTTCTTTTTATTGATTTGGGCCACCGGTCGACTGCGGCCGAGCTTGTTTGTGGCGGCGCTGTTCGCGTTGCATCCGATCAATGTCGAGTCGGTTGCCTGGGTGGCTGAGCGGAAGAACGTGCTCTGCACCATGTTCTTCTTTCTCACACTCTGGGCATATGGCTGGTATGCACGGAAGCCGCACTGGACGCGGTATTTGGCGGTGGCCGGGCTGTTCGCTACCGGACTCGCCTCCAAGCCGATGGTGATCACGCTGCCGTTTGTCTTGTTGCTGCTCGACTATTGGCCGCTGGCGCGGGTCCGCGGAAGGAATGAGCAGGGCGGAAAGAGTTCGACGCTACCGTGGTCGCGCCTGGTGACTGAGAAGGTACCGCTGCTCGTGCTTTCCGCCGCCAGCGCGGTGATCACCATGCAGGCGCAGCGGACCGGCGGCGCGATCCGCACGACCTCCGAAGTTTCGTTCGGATCCCGGATCGCCACTGCGATCTGGGCCTACGCGATGTACCTGTGGAAGATGATCTGGCCCGCACGACTGGCTCCTTTGTACCCGCATCCCGGAAACTCCCTCGCTGCCTGGCAGGTGCTGGTGGCGGCCGCAGTCTTGATCGCCATCAGCGCGATGGTCTGGCGACTGCGTGCCCGCCATTACCTGGTCGTCGGTTGGCTCTGGTTCTTGGGAACGCTGGTCCCCGTAATCGGTCTCGTGCAGGTGGGAGAAGCCGCCATGGCCGATCGCTATGGCTACATCCCGTTGATCGGCATTTTCGTGATGATCGCGTTCGGCATCGCCGACTGGGCGGATTCGAAACGGCTCGGCCTCTGGCCAGCGATTCCCGCCGCCGCAACCGTCGTTGCCCTCGCGATTACTACTCATCACCAGATCGGATACTGGCAGAGCAACTACGATTTGTGGTCGCACACACTCGCGGTCACGCAAAACAATTTCGTTGCCGAGAATAATCTAGGGGGCGCGCTGATCCTGCAGGATCGAGAGGAAGAGGCGCATCCTCACTTTGAGGCCGCAGCGCGCATCAATCCCAAGGATCCCATGAGTCACGCGAATCTCGGAAGCTACTTGCAGAAGCACGGCCAGATGCGCGAGGCCATCGGGCAGTATGAAAGCGCAGTCGGCCTGACTTCAGATCCTGGACTGCTGGCTCAGACCTATGCGAATCTCGGCGCGGCCCATCGCGCGCTGGGAGGTGACGAGCAGGCGCACAAGAATTTCGAGCAGTCGTTGAGATTCAATCCCAACCAGTACAACGCCTGGTTCGGTCTTGGCCTGCTGGCGCAGAAGCAAGGCAAACTCAACGAAGCGATCAGCGATCTTTCCCGCTCGGTGGAACTGCAGCCTACGGCTCAGGGATATCTCGAACTCGGGCGTGTGCTGGCGCAGGCGGAGCATGTCCCCGAAGCGCTCGATGCCTACCAGCAAGCGCTGAAAATCTCTCCCGATCTCGTCCAAGCGCAACAGGCCGCCGCCGTGCTGCGGCAGCAGAAAAAATAAACTGTACGGAACCCCTCGCGAGGCCGCCGTACAGTTCTTCTTCCAGCCTGCGTAAGCGCGTTATTTCGCGCTTATGTCCACCGTTGCGCGGGTAGTGTCCCACTCCTCGCGGAGAGTGCAGCCTTGGGCGGTCTTATCGTAGGCGATTGTGAAATTCTCAACGGGCGACGGAAGCTTGGACATCTTCATGTCGATCCGGGCCAGTTCATCGCTCTCGTACTTGTAGGGGATGCCCCACTCGCCGGTTTTCTTGTTGATGATGAGGGTCCACTTGTCGGCAGTTGGGAGGACAAACAATGTGTAGCTGCCAGCCGGCACGTTCTTTCCGCCAACTACGATGTCGCTGCTCGTGACGAAAGTTGTGGCCGCGTTGGCTCCGTTACGCCAGACCTGGCCGTAAGGATCCTGACCGCCGACCATCTTACGTCCTTTCAGGCGTGGGCTGGAGTAGTCGGTCTTAATCGTCTTGCCGCCGCCGAGATCACAGGTGGCCGAAGCCGGAGGGCTAGCCTGTGCCGAGGCGAACAGGGTGAGTGTCAGAATCGCGAACACGAGAAGGGCAATCCGTTTTTGCATGGTCTCTCCGTGCGCCGGGTAAACCGGCAAGGTGTAGTGAATGAAAGTTTCATACGTTGAAGGCTTAGCGAACCACAACGGCCCCGAGTCATGCGGAGCCGCCCGCGAGGGCGGCGTCGAAGCGTTGACAGGGGGACGTACAGGTCGGGTATTGAGCCGTGAAATACATGCCCTGCTGCGCAAGCGGCAGGTACTTCGGGATGCCGACGCTCTGGAGAATGTCGGAAGGCCAAACCGGGTGCACCGCCAGCGCAAGGTGAACCAGGATCCCGCGCGGTCAGAGACCCCGTGCATGTACGCAAGCACCTTGTCCGGGAACCGGGAGATCCCACGTCTGTCTGCAGAGGAGAGAACTGCAGACCGTATCGGGAAGTCGAAGGACGCACGCCGATGACGAACGGACGCGGGAAGTCGGACCGTTCCATAGAACCTAAGAAGTTGCCGAACAAAGCCGAGGGACCGGCAGCGGAGGTGACGGAGGAGAGGGAACGGGCCAAGGGGAACTCGCCCGAGCGCAACGCGCTCCGGACACAGGGCCGGGAAAGCACGCCCAGCGCGCTCGAGCGGGTACGTCAAGCAGCAAGCAAGGATAAGAAACAGCGGTTCACCGCGCTCCTGCACCACATCTACGAGGTCGAGCGGCTGCGGGTAGCCTATCTGGCTATTAAGAAGGATGCTGCCGCAGGTGTCGACGGCGAGACGTGGGAGCACTACGGCGAGACCCTCGAGGCGAACCTCCAGGATCTCTCCCAAAGACTCAAGCGGGGAGCCTACAGAGCAAAGCCTGTCCGCAGGGTGTACATCCCGAAGGTGGGTAAACCGGGCGAGCTTCGGCCGCTCGGGGTTCCCGCGCTGGAAGATAAGATCGTCCAACGTGCCACCGTCGAGGTATTGAACGCGATCTACGAACAGGACTTCCTGGGATTTTCGTACGGATTCCGACCCGGGCGGAGCCCACACCAAGCGCTGGATGCGCTGGCGGTTGGAATCGGAACGAGAAAAGTGAACTGGGTGCTCGATGCCGACATCCGGAAGTTTTATGACACTCTCGATCAGGGATGGTTGGTGAAGTTTATCGAGCACCGCATAGCCGACCGGCGCGTCGTGCATTTGATCCAGAAATGGCTCAAGGCGGGCGTACTGGAAGAGGGCAAGCGAATACAGAGTGAGATAGGAACGGTTCAGGGCGGGAGTATCAGCCCGTTGCTGTCGAACATCTATCTTCACTACGTACTCGACCTCTGGGTCCAGCGAGGGAGACGGAAGCAAGCGCGCGGGGAGGTAATCTTCGTGCGTTTTGCCGATGACTTTGTTGCGGGATTTCAGCATCGTGAGGAAGCAGAGCGGTTGCTGGCAGAACTGCGCGAACGTTTCGCGCGGTTTGGACTCCAACTGCACGCCGACAAAACCCGAATCGTCGAGTTTGGCCGCTATGCGGAACACAACCGACGGACTCGTGGTGACGGCAAACCGGAAACGTTCAACTTCTTGGGTTTTACGCACAGTTGCGGAAAAACCCGGAAGGGGCGTTTCACGGTACTGCGACAGACGATGCGCCAGAGGTGGCAAGCTAAGCTGCGGGCTTTGAAAGAAGAACTGCGGCGACGGCTGCACACGCCCATTCGGGAACAGGGAGCGTACTTGCGCTCGGTCTTGCTGGGGCACTTCCGCTATTACGGGGTGCCCATGAACGGCCCGGCGCTGTGCGCTTTTCGCAAAGCGGCAGGCTACCTGTGGCGGACGGTACTGCGACGTCGCAGCCAGGGTAACCACCTGCCGTGGCGCCGCATGAGGCGCTATGTTGCGCGATGGTTTCCACCGGCTCGTGTTTGTCATCCTTATCCTCTCGTGCGCTTGGGCGTCCTCACCCAAGGTGGGAGCCGGATGCGGTAACTCCGCTCGTCCGGATCTGTGGAGGGGGTCATGAGCGATCATGGTCCCTACTCCGACTTTTGGGATGTTGAGTGCCAATGATTTGGACGCGTGAGTGAAGAATAAGTCAGCAGCCTCGCCATTATGCGCCATGCCCACGTGCAGTTACAATCGTCCCATGGCAGTATTCGAAGAAAAGCAGGAAGAACTGGAGCACTACGAGACCATGATGGGCGTGCCCCGCGGGCGTCTCGCCGTCACCATGGACACCATCACCGACGCCATGGCGCTGGTCGGCCAGCATGGTGTCTACTGCCAGAGCCAGCGCTGGCCCGGCAAGCCCGTGATGGATATCCAGATCATCATGAAGAGCCTGACCGACGCGAAAGAACTGATTCAGAGCGTGATGGAAGAGCTGAAAAAGAGTCCGTAAGAGTGTTCACCACAGAGTCACAGAGCCGCGGAGAAGAACGAGAACATTCAAACCTTTCTCTCTGTGCCTCGGTGTCTCCGTGGTGAAGTTGTATCGTGAGTTTAGGGCTTCACCGTAATCATCACCACGCCGTGGGACGCGACTGCCGCCGAAAATTTCCCTGTCAACTTTCCCAAGTCCTTGTGCGACCACAAATCGCGCACCGCAGCGCTGACGTTGCTGGGATAACCAATGTCTTCCCAGCTCGCGGTGATCTGTTGCTCGGTCGCCCCACGGTTCAGCAAGATCACCGCGCGACTGCCGTCCTTGAGTTGCTTCGCCCAGACTTCCAGCTCGCCATTCTTTGACACACGCTCGCCCTCGCGCCCGAGTGCGTCCTGATTCACGGCGATCACTTCCGTATTCGTGAGAATGTCGTGAATCTCCGGCCGCATGTCGCGCAGGTCATTGCCCGCGATCAGCGGCGCGGCCAGGAGCGCCCACAAACTGAAATGCGAGCGGTACTCCACGTTCGTCATGCCGCCGTTGCCGACTTCGAGCATGTCGGGATCGTTCCAGTGCCCCGGTCCGGCATACGACTGCAGGCCCACCTGCTGGTCGAGAATCGACAGCACGCCGTTGGAGCAGCAGCTTCCGTCGGGCCACTTTTGTTGGCCTCCCCAACGGTCCTGGATGTCGCCCGTCGACCGCCATAGGTTGCCGCCAACTTGCTGGCCCCACAGCCACGGCTTGGCCGTACCCCACTCGCAGATGCTTAGCACGATCGGACGCCCTGACGCATCAAGAGCCGCGCGAATGTTGGCGTATGACGCTTTAGCATCCTGCGTGGTCGTGTTGCACCAGTCATACTTGAGGTAGTCGACGCCCCAGGCCGCGTACTGCAGCGCATCTTGATATTCATGACCGAGCCCTCCGGGACGGCCGGCACAAGTCTTCGAGCCTGCATCGGAATACACACCGAACTTCAATCCCAGCGAATGAATGTAGTCGCCCACGGCCTTCATGCCGTGCGGAAAGCGCTGGGGGTCGGCGACGATGTTGGCGTTGGCGTCGCGGCTGACCTGCCAGCAGTCGTCGATGTTGACATACACGTAGCCGGCATCTTTCATGCCCGATTTGACCATCGCGTCGGCCATGTTCCTAATCATGTCTTCGCTGACGTTACAGGCGAACTTGTTCCAGGAATTCCATCCCATGGGCGGAGTCAGAGCGAGATTGGCTGAAGGGGGAGCAGTTTGTTGTGCGACCAGAGCAGGGACGAAAAGCAGAATGCAGAAGAATATGACAACCAGGGCTCGCATCATTTTCATGCAGACGTTTTACCAGAAGCCCATCAGGATTGGTATCGAAAGATAAGCGGTACAATGCCGGGTTGGCGATCTCGCCATAGTTGCAATCGACGGAGGGTTTCATGCGCATTCTTCGAGCTTTAGAGATGATCGCCATCCTGAGTTGTGTGATTGCCGTCATGGGGACCGCTGCCTGGACGCAATCTGCGCCGGTCGGCATCTTCGAGGGACACAGCGACGTAGGGAGCGTGCTCCACGTGGGTTCCGTCGATTACGACGCTTCCAAAAGTATTTACACCATCAGCGGCAGCGGCAACAATATGTGGTCCACGGAAGATGACTTTCAGTTCGTATGGAAGAAGATCTCCGGCGACGTAACTTTCACCGCCGACATCTCTTTTCTGACGAAAACTGGAAATGAACACAAGAAAGCTGTGCTGATCCTGCGGCAGAGCATGGACGCTGATTCGGTTTATGCCGACGTGGCGCTTCATGCCAGCGGCCTGACCTCGCTGCAGTTCCGCGACGCAAAGGGGGCGCTGACGCGTGAAGTTCAATCGAACCTCTCCGCTCCAAAGCGCCTGCGCATCGCCAAGCGCGGCGACTACGTTTACATGTCTCTGTCGGCCGAAGGTGGCGAACCCAAGGTTGCTGGTGGATGGCTGCGCATCCCTCTGCAGGGCACGTTTTATGTCGGACTCGGAGTCTGTTCGCACGACAAAGATGTGGTCGAGAGGGCAATCTTCTCCAACGTCGAACTAACGCAGCCTCCTGCGTCAGCGGGCGAGCCCACTCTCTACAGCGCTCTTGAAACCATCGACATTGACTCGGCGGATCGCCGCGTCGCTTATCTCGCTCAAGGACGCTTCGAAGCTCCCAATTGGACGCACGATGGCGAGGTGTTTCTCTTCAATCGTGACGGCCACATCGAGCGCCTTTCGGTCGGCGGCGACAAGCCGGTCACGATCGATACTGGTTTTGCAAACCGCTGCAACAACGATCACGGCTTTTCACCCGACGGCACGCAACTCGCCATCAGCGACAACTCGCAGGGCGACCACGAATCGCGGGTATATATCGTTCCTATCGCCGGCGGCTGGCCGCGCAGCATCACGCAGAAATCTCCGTCGTACTGGCATGGCTGGTCCCCCGACGGAAAGACTCTGGCCTTCGTCGGCCAGCGCAATGGTGACTTTGATATTTATGCGATTCCCGCAGCCGGCGGGGAAGAGACGAGACTAACCACTGCCAAGGGACTGGACGACGGCCCGGAATATTCACCCGACGGAAAGTACATTTACTTCAACTCTGAGCGCACCGGACACATGCAGATCTGGCGCATGAAGCCCGACGGCAGCGAGCAGGAGCATGTCTTCTCCGACGACCTCAACAACTGGTTCCCCCACATTTCGCCGGATGGAAAATGGATGGTGTTCCTCACCTACGGGGCGGATGTGACCGGACATCCTGAGAACAAGGATGTGATGCTGCGCCTGATGTCGCTTGATCCAAAAGAGAATGACAAAAAGATCACAGTGCTGGCCAAGTTGTTCGGTGGGCAGGGAACCATCAACGTTCCCTCGTGGTCGCCCGACAGCACACAGGTGGCGTTCGTCAGCTACATGCTCGTGCAGTAGCGACTGAGAAGGCGCGAACGTAAGTCGCGAGCCGAAGCGGTTCCCTTGGTAACCTGCCTTCAGGAACCCTGCGTTTCACCTAGTGTCTATACACACTAGAGTCATCAAGTGAGAAAAGTCTGGACGATTCCAATTCGGTACGTGGCAGCGCTTACGGCGGCAGGAGTGTGCGCGTGCCTCGCTATCGCGATCCACGCGCAAACTCCAATGCAGCCGGACTATCAGGAATTCGAGATTGGCGCGCCTCCTCCACCGATCACGCAATTCGCCGAAGCGTTTCTTGTCATGCCAGGTGTTCTGGCGGGATTGCCGGTCGCTCTCACAGGCGCGGTGTTGGGGATCGAGTGGATTACCCAATTAGGCCTTGTTCTAGGGGCCGCCTTCTTTTGGTATTGCGTCGGATGGCACGTCGACTCCATACGCGATCCTTCCAGCTCCGAAAGCTCCCCAGCGATCGTACGATGGTATCTGTCCGCATTGATGATCCTCAGCATTGTCCTCCTTCCCTTCGGCGCGCTGGTTGGGCTAAAACTCGGCGTGCACTCTTGCGCGCACGGTGTGCCCCCTTACTGGGTTGAACTGTTGTCGTATGGCATCTCGATGTTCTGGATTACGCTGGGCCCATTCTTTGGGTGGCTACACCTTCGAGAAAGGAGCGAACAAACGCAACTGCCGGGGATATTTCGGGCCTGAACCCTGCGTTGGAGCCAAGGAAATGCGTTCTTGGGTCTGCTGTTCCCATGCGCAACGGGAGCGCGAAAGCAAGCACCTCGATTCATTCCGGCGCTTGAAACGGCGAGGCAGGCAGCCCTTCCTTGTTGAACAGATTGCAGTTCGGATTCGGCGCCCATCCGTACCGCACCGATACCGGGGCTGGCACTGCAGCACTCGATACCACGACGGATGTGCCCTCGATCTTGGCGTCGGCCGCCGAATACTTTCCGTCCGCGCCCGCGATCTCAAATCCCGTAACCGTCGCGCCCTTCGCCATCAACCCATCTGCGTGATCGAACCATACGCGCAGCGCATTTTCCTCCTGCGCGACCTGCCGGTAGAGCGGACCGGACCACTCGACTTTCTCGCCGTAGGTGATCGCGCGCGCCGCCAGCGACAGACGTAGGCCGACGTCCTGCTTATTCTTGGGATGAATGTCGTTGGGATCGCCAATGTCGATCGTGACCGCCATGCCAGTGTTCCGGAGCGTGAGTGCCTCCCGCTGAGCATTGCGCACCTCTGGCCAGAGCTCGCCTGGCTCGGTGTTCCAGTTGGCGATCTGCACGAAGAGGAACGAGAAATCTCCCTCGCCCCACGAGTTGCGCCAATCGCGAATCATGGTTTGAAAGAGTCGTGCATAGAGCGACGCCCGATCAGGTGAGGCATTGGCCTCACCCTGATACCAGATGACGCCACGAATCGCGAATGGGGTCAGGGGCGCAATCATGCCGTTGTAGAGCGCCGCCGGTGCCCACGCGGCGAAATCGGGGTGCCATTGCGGCCACGGAAGCGGCTTGCCGTCCGCTTTGGCTTGCGCAACTGCTTTTTGAAACTCAACGTCTTCGCGCTGCTGACGCAATACGTTGGTGGACTGTTCGTCAACCATCTTTGCGCGCGCTGAGAAGACGGGCATGAGCGCAGCATCGGCGCCGAGAGTGTGCAGGCTCGTCCACGACTCGGCCGCGGTTCCTCCCCAGGAGGACTCGATCAACCCGATGGGCACGCCCAGCTTCTGCTGCAGATTGCGCGCGAAGAAGTAGGCCACAGCGGAAGAGTCGGCAGCGGTTTCCGGAGTGCACGCTGCCCAGCCCTTGGATTCGACATTTTCCAGCGGATAGTCCGCGGGCTTGTGCTTCACCAGAAATAAACGAAGCTTGGGATACTGTGCCGCTGCGATTTCCGTTTGTGCGTTGACCAGGCCCGTCATGGGGAATTCCATGTTCGACTGGCCCGACGCGACCCAGACGTCGCCCACAAGAATGTCGCGGAGCACGATTGTGTTCGTCGCCTTGATGTTCAACTCAAACGGCCCGCCCGCTTCGCCAGGAGACAGATAGATGCTCCAGCGTCCGTCATCGTCGGCGGTTCCCGCTTTCGTCTCGCCGCGGAACGTGACCGAGACAGCTTCATGAGGTGCGGCGATACCCCAGACGTGCACTGGCAAGCCGCGCTGCACCACCATGTGGTCGGCCAGCAGCGCGGGCACGGTGACGTCGGCGCGAACTGAAATCGCGAGGGAGTGAAGGAGCGTCGCGACCCAGAGGACGAGTTGAGGTGATGACAACTGAAGAGGCCTTCGGATCATGAGTTCTCCGTCTGGTTCTTGGGCAATCGAGTGTCACGCCCTTTATCGGCATCGCTAAAGAGGTTGCGGAAAAACCTGCCCATCAACGAACAAGCGACCACAGGGGCTGAAGCCCACACTGATTCCAGGTTTCTTACGCGGCCCTAGAAGGGCCGCTCTTCCACGGTTGTGCGCGCATTTGTAGTTTTTCCACAGCCTGTAAAGCGAAGCCCTGATACGAACAGTTCTCTTTAAACTGCCCCGTCGCCAATTTCATTGGAACCGCAAGATTTTATCGCCTAACCTTTTCGTCGAAAAACTTGGCCATTAACGCGAGCGCCTCTTTCGTCTCCGGCAACTGGAAGTGATACCAGAATGCATGCGGCAGCGCCTCAAAAACTACCAGTTGCGCATCGACTCCGGCTCGGAGCATCGCGCGCTGCAGCGTGGTTGTATCGCTCAGCAGAATGTCGCGCGTGCTGGTAACCAGCAGGCTGGGCGGCATGCCGTGCAGATCGGCGAACAGCGGCGACAGCACTGGATCTTTGCGATCGCTCTTGCCTGCATAGTCATCGTCGGGCAGGTGATTCGGATCGATCGGCTCCATCCGTCCGGGAAGGCCGTTGAGCGCAAACAGTTGCCGGGAGTCGCCGACACGGCTGAAATCCGCAATACCAGAAAAGATCCCGAGGGCAGCAGGTTGCGGAAGTCCAAGCTGCTTCAGGCGCACCGCCACTTCACAGGTAAGAATCGCACCTGCCGACGTCCCGAAAATTCCAATGCTGTGAGCTGGATAAGTCTTCAGCAGTTCCTTGTAGACCGCGACCACATCGTCGACGGCGGCGGGAAACGGATTCTCCGGCGCGAGGCGATAGTAAACGGAAACGACCTTGATCTTCGCCAGATTCGCGATCGGGATGCCCTCGATCAACGAGCCTGAGTCAGAATTGAATCCGCCGCCGTGCAGATTGATGAGCACGCGCTGGGTTCCCGGATCCGACAGTGGCGTGATGATGTCGGTGCGCACGCCCGCGAGCGCGGTTTCCTCGACGTTTACGGGATAAAGCTTGCGTGCCTCGGCAGAGTCCATCTTGCGCCAGGCATCGGTGTTGGTGCGGCGTTCGGCCAGCGTCTCCGGCGGGCCCACTTTCTGCTGGTTCAGCGATTGCAGCCACTTCTGCGCCTCGGGACTGATAGTCGTCGGCATCGGAATCACACGGGTGATGTGGGCGGTGCCATCCGGATCGAAGGTGGCCGAGTCCTGCGGAGCGGTAGGAGTCGACTGGGCCATCAGATTTGGAGCGAGCGCGATCGCGGCGATGAAGTGCAGCGCTGTAGTTTTCATCGTGACAGTTGTATCAGAGGGCGGGCGTGAACGAAAACGAACCAGAGAGGACACGGAGGACACTGAGGACTTCGGCTCCTCTGTGTCCCCTGTGTCCTCTGTGGTTGAGATTCAGACCTAAGCGAGCGTGTACTTTCCCCGCTCAATCACCTTCTGCGCGATCTGCTGCCGCAGTTCGATGGTGTTGAAGGGTTCGTACTTTGCGAGTCGGCGCAGAATTGCCAGTTGGGTGCGCAGCATGTCGCCGTCGGCCACAGCGGCAATCACCTTGCGTGCCGCCGACTCGACTTTCTCCATCGCCTGCGACAAGTACACGCGCGTCATGGCCACGGGCAACGCCGCACCAGCCTCACCTTTCACGCCTACGATTTTCTGCGCGCGCAGGACCGCCGATTCCATCGCGTAGGTTTCGATGGTCATGTCTGCGATGGCACCCATGATCTCCTGTTGATCCTGAATGGCCTGCCTGTACTTCTGCGTGGCCACTCCCGAGGCGAACAGCCCCAGTTTCTTGGCTTGCGCCACCAGTTTGCGTTCGTCGGGCAGCGCGCCTTCGAGTTCGTCGGCCATGGAAGGACCAGACAGCACTTCGTCCATCAGCTTCTTGATCGCCGGCATCAGCGGCAACTGGCCCGACATCGCGCGCTTCAGCAGGAAGCCGGTGATGATCAGCCGGTTGATCTCGTTCGTCCCTTCGAAGATGCGATTGATGCGCGCATCGCGATACGCGCGCTCCGCCGGATACTCCTCGACAAATCCGTAGCCCGCATAAATCTGCACGGTCTCGTCGACGACGTAGTCGATCATCTCCGAGCCCCAGACTTTAATAATGGAGCACTCGACCGCGTACTCTTCGATCGCCTTCAGCGTCTGCTTCGCAGCGTCGGCGGCCGATTTGTCGACCTCGCCGAGGGCGACGTCCATCATGCCGACCGTGCGATAGACGAGCGATTCGCCCACATAGAGCAGAGTCGCCATGTTGGCGATCTTTTCCCGCACCAGTCCGAAGTCGGCAATGACCTTGTTGAACGCCTTGCGCTGCTTGGCATAGCCGATGGCGTTTTCGAGCGATACACGTCCTCCCCCAACGCACATCGCCCCGAGTTTGAACCGCCCGACATTCAGAATGTTGAAGGCGATTACGTGTCCCTTGCCGATCTCGCCCAGAAGATTTTCGACCGGCACTTTGCAGTCGTTGAGAATGATGGGGCACGTCGACGACCCGCGGATTCCCATCTTGTGTTCTTCGGCGCCGACGGAGAATCCGGGGAAAGTTCTCTCGACGAGGAACGCGCTGAACTTTTCCCCTTTGACTTTGGCGAACACGGTGAATAGGTCGGCGAAACCGGCGTTGGTGATCCACATCTTTTCGCCGTTGAGAACGTAGTGCTTGCCGTCGGTCGAAAGTTCGGCGCGAGCGCGGCAGTTGAGCGCGTCCGAGCCAGACGAGGCTTCCGACAGTGCATACGCGCCCACGATTTCTCCCGAGGCCAGTCGCGGCAAGTACTTGTTCTTCTGTTCTTCGGTGCCGAAGTACACGATGGGCAGCATGCCGATGCCGCTGTGCGCGCCCCAGGTGGTGGCGAAGCCGGCATATTTCGCGATGTGATCGGCGATGACGGCGGCGGTGACCTTGTCCATTTCGAGGCCGCCATAGGCTTCAGGAATCTCGACGCCGCTGAGTCCGAGTTCTCCGGCTTTTTTCAGGAGGTTGCGAGAGACCGAGAAATCCTTGTGCTCGATCTTCTCGACGTGTGGAAGAATCTCGTTGACGGCAAACTCCTCAGCGGTTTGGCCGATGAGTTGGTGCTGTTCGCTGAAGTCTTCCGGCGTGAAAATTTCTTCGGGCTTCCTGGACTCCAGCAAAAAGCTTCCGCCGGAAATCTTGGCCTTAGGAACCGCGGTGGTCGTCGCCATTTCTTATCCCCCAGTCAAGAAACCGCCGGGCTGCTGAAGCCGCGGCGGAAAGTCACGCAGCAATTCTAATGCGGCACCGAAGGGAAGGAAAGGAACGCCGGTAATTAAGCTTTATGGATAATTGAATTGCAAGTCGAACGGTTCAAGCAGCCGTCCCGCGGCGTAACCGCGAAGACCAAAGCCGGCGAAAGGTTGCGAGGCCAGCGACCGCTGCATGCAACGCTGGTATTGTTGCTGCAACGAGCCGTACAGAGCTGCTTCACTTTGCGCCGCGCTGGCGGAGTCCATGCACGCTTGCGAAGAGCCCGCCGCACAAGCGCTTTGCTGCCGAGATTCGGTTGCCCGCATGCGCTGTTCCTGCCGCTGCATCGTCATCCGCAAAGCATTGCAGCTATCAAGAAATTGAGTCTGCAGCAGGCACGAGCCGCCAGTCCAAATCTCCCCGGGTGTGCAGCGGTCGTGTTCATGACGGAGGTAAAAGGTTGCGCCGCATCCCCCAGCATGGGGGGGACAGACTGCGCACGGGCCTCTGAGGCATGGGACAGGACGCCTCAAATCGGTGACGGTCTTGGTCTTGGGCGACGGATTCGGATCCGGTCTCCGGAAGGGATGGCGCAGGAAGCCGAAGAAGCCCCTCTTTTCGGGCATTTCTATCCTGCGCGCGCCAGGATTTGGTTCACGGACGGAGCGCTCATTATTTGAATGCGCGTTATTTGTATGGGAGTTGCTCACGGGCCGAGAGTTGTTGACGCTGGGGTGGGTTGCAGGTGTTGCAATCGAACCATGCCCACTCGAACTATACCCACTGGATGCGTGCGACGACGATCCGCCGGAGCTGTGCGCACTCGAACTGGAGCCCGAGCCGCCCGAACTGTGGCTGCCTCCGGAACCGCCGGAGGAGCTTGAGCCACCGCCGCCATGCGAGCCGCCACCTCCGCCGCTGGAGCCGCCGGAACTCCCGCTACTCGAACTTCCGCCGCCTCCGCCTCCGGAGGAATGTTGTGCAAAGGTGACTACGGAAAGGAGAAGTACTGCTGCAACACAAAGGCTGGAGAGTCGCATAAAGCACCTCGTACCAACCGAACGTTACTCTGCGGACCAGGGCGGGGATGCCTTGGTCTCTTTCGACCCTTGCCGTCCCACTAAACAGTACTCTGAAACCGTGTCAAAGAGCGTAGTAATTGGGTAAAGAAGTGTTACGCAGCGCGGCTCAGCGGTCGACGGAACCGGAACGAATCTCTGTGGTCCTCACGCGGTATCGCGACGCGGGCTGGCAGGTCGAAGAGCTGACGGGGTGCGTGGAATCCGAGTCTTTCGAATCACGCGCCACCACATAGCTGCGAATTGCATAGCAAACATTGTCCAGCCCTTCCATGCCCGTAAGAAATATTCCAGCGTCAGCTTCGGGCCCCACGAGGAGAGTGCGCTTGTTCGTGTTGGAACGGAAGACCTTGTATTTGTCGATCTGGAGACGGGTTAAAGGGTCTTTTCCTGAACTGGCATCGGCGAGTTGGTTCGGGATGAACTTCCACGGCTCGGACGATGCGGCTGTTGCTGGCTTGCTCGCAGAAGCCTGGCCGGAAACTGCCAGGGAATCAGTCTTGGTCTGAGCGAATCCTAGCGTAGAACAGACCACCAGCGCGGCGGCAAAGAGGCGGATGAGAGTCATGGCAACCCTCCTAAACCAAATTATAGCCCGAAATCGCAGGGCGATTACAGTAGCACAACCATTTCCGGCCATCAGTTCGGCTGGCCCCGGGGCTCGAGGCATAAAGTCTGAAAGCCACGATAAATGCCTTGCACTGAACGAGGTAGCGCGCTGTACAATCCCGTGCTGGCATTTTGGTCTCCGAGGAACGAGATATGCGTTCGCAACTCTGCGTTGCGCTTGGCATGCTGTTTCTATTTCCGGCTGCGGTTTATGGGCAGCAGACAACCCGTGATTCTAAGAAGGAGCAGGTGATTTGCGACAAGCTGGCCGTCGCGGCTCCGGCGGCCGCGGACACATTCCAGCGTGCAACCGTGGCGATGGACAAGCGCGACTACCAACAAGCGGCCCCACTCTACCGGGAAGTATTGAAGCAGGCTCCGGAGTTTACACCGGCGATGCGCCGCCTGGGATTTTCTCTCGTCGGATTGGGACAGAGGGACGACGCACTGGTGCTGCTCGAGAATGCTGTCCGGATCGAGCGATCGCCTGAAAATCTCATCAGCTTGGCGGAAGTGTTGGCCTATCCCAGCGAAAACAAACAAGGCACTCCTGAGCAAAAGGAACGAGCCTTGTCCCTAGCGAAAGAAGCAACTGCGCTCTACCCGAATTCAGACGATCCGAGCTATGCCATGTTGATGGCTCAACTTGCCTTGGACACTAAGAACGAAGCAGACTTTCGCCAAGTCACCGACCTCCTGGTGCGCAAGTATCCCAACCAGATGGTCACGCACTATTGCAATGCCATTCGCTTAGCGATGGATGAAAGCTGGATCGGTGCTGAGGATGAAATCATTCAGGCGGGCCGGATGGGACTTTCCGCGCAGACGGTCCAGGGATTTCTTGACTCCGGCATTCATACGCGGGCCATGGCATGGCGTTGGAGTTACCGCGTGTCCTACCTACTGGCTGCGTGGGTATGCGGTCTGTTCATATTGTTTGTCGCCGGTAAGGTGTTTTCGAAACTGACCTTGCGCTTCATCGAGAACGCGGATCTCAACTTCAACGTCAGTCGTTCGGAAATGGTCTTGCGCCACTACTATCGGATGCTCATCACGGTTGCCGGCACCTACTACTACGTTTCCATACCGTTTGTGATGTTTCTGGTCCTTGCGGTAACTGGTGCGATCGTGTATGGATTCCTGGCTCTGGGGCATATTCCGATCAAGCTCGTGGCTATTCTTGTGATTGGAGCGATTGTCACCGTCTACAAGATGGTTCACTCACTTTTTGTGCGAGTGAGTTCCGAAGAGCCCGGCCGCAGCATGAGTCCAGACGAAGCTCCAGGCCTGTGGAACCTGACCCGCGAGGTGGCCGAAAAGCTCGAGACTCGACCCCTTGATGCGATTCGTGTTGTTCCCGGCACCGAGATGGCAGTCTACGAACGCGGGAGCTACCGTGACCGCCGCAAGGGGATGGGTCAACGTACCCTCATCATGGGGCTCGGGCTGCTTCCTGGCTTCGACCAGAATCCATTTCGCGCTGTGCTGGCCCACGAGTATGGACACCTCTCTCATCGGGACACCGCAGGAGGCGACGTGGCACTGCGCGTCAACCAGGACATGATGAAGTTTGGTTACGCGATGGCGCACGCCGGGCAAGCGGTTTGGTGGAACATCGCGTTCCAGTTCCTGCGCCTGTATCACTTCCTATTCCGGCGCATTAGCCATGGAGCCACGCGGTTGCAGGAGGTTCTCGCCGACCGCGCGTCGGCTCGCCTCTATGGAGCGGGGCCCTTCGAAGAGGGCTTGAGGCATGTGGTGCGACGCCAGATCGAATTCCAGCATCTTGCGAATGCAGAGATTCAGGCAGCCGTAACCGCCAACCGTGGGCTGCGCAACCTCTACACCATCGAAGTAGCCTCCAATAAAACGCTCGAAGAGAAGGTCGATAGCGCAATTAACCGCCAGACTTCTGAGGACGACACACATCCCAGTCCGACCGATCGATTTCGACTCGTGAATCGGATCGCGTGCCCAGTCCAACCGGGCCCTTCCGGCCCGATGTGGGATCTCTTCGCGGACCGCGACGCGATCACAAAAGAAATGAGCCAGCAGGTCGAGAGCAGGGTAAAGGGATACGGTTAATTCAGATTCTCGAAAATGCCGGCTGCGCCCATGCCTCCGCCGACGCACATGGTGACCATGCCGTAGCGGGCGTTGCGGCGTTTGAGTTCGCGGATTATGGTTGCGGTCAGCTTGGCTCCGGTACATCCCAAGGGATGGCCCAGAGCGATCGCGCCGCCGTTGGGATTTACTTTCTCGGGGTCC
This sequence comes from uncultured Acidobacteriaceae bacterium, assembly GCA_963710885.1. Classification (GTDB taxonomy): domain Bacteria; phylum Acidobacteriota; class Terriglobia; order Terriglobales; family Acidobacteriaceae; genus Sulfotelmatobacter. Next base: position 410,524 of record CAVQCF010000039.1, on the reverse strand, counting down.
AATCCTGCTTCTTTGATCACTGCCAGCGATTGGGCCGCGAAGGCTTCGTTCAACTCGATCACGTCGATATCAGATAGCTTCAGACCAGCCATCTTCAGGGCTTTTGGAATCGCGAATACCGGACCGAGTCCCATTTCTTCGGGCTTGTAGCCAGCGGTGGCGAACGAGACATAGCGGGCGAGCGGCTTGATCCCGAGAGCTTTCGCGTGGTCGGCCGACATGACTACGGCGGCCGCCGCGCCATCGGACATTTGCGACGAATTGCCCGCGGTGACTGTGCCTTTCATGTGGAACGCCGGTTTGAGCGCGAGCAGTGCTTCGAGCGAGGTGCCGCCGCGCGGGCCTTCGTCTACTTTGAAGACGATTTCCTGACGTTTCGGTTTAGAACCATTTGGCGTGGTGAAACTCACGGGGACAGGGACGACTTCGTCGGTGAACTTTCCCGCCTGAATCGCCGCGATTGCTTTCTGATGACTGCGCAGGGAGAACTCGTCCGCGGCTTCGCGCGTGATGCCGTCGCGCTGGGCGACGCGCTCGGCGGTGAGCCCCATGGAAAGATACGCGTCGGGATAATGATCGACGAGCCAGGGGTTGGGCGAGATCTTGTGACCGCCCATGGGGATCATCGACATCGACTCGGTCCCTCCGGCGACGATAACTTCCGCGCCACCGCTCATGATGCGCTCGGCGGCCATCGCGATCGACTGCAATCCTGAGGAGCAGAAGCGGTTGATGGTGAGCGCCGAGACTTCGACGGGCAAGCCCGCGCGCAGGGAAGCGATGCGGGCGACGTTCATCCCTTGCTCGGCTTCGGGCATGGCGCAGCCTAGGATGACGTCTTCGATCTCTTTGGGGTCGAGTTGCGGCACGCGTTCGAGCGCGCCTTTGATGGCGATGGCGGCGAGTTCATCGGGACGAGTGGCGTGGAGCGTGCCTTTGTAGGCACGTCCGACGGGCGTACGAACTGAAGAAGCAATAATGACTTCACGCATATGATTTCTCCGTTCTCGGCAGGCTACTAATTAGATGCCCACCTGTCTTGATCCGTTCCAAACCGGTGCAGGCGCGGGGTTGCGGTGAAGGACCGTCACTTGGCCGGCGCGAAGAAGTAATAATCGGCCTTGTAATCGCCCTTGGTTTCTGCGTCTTTGTGCGACTCGTCGCAGGCGTCGTTGCCAGGTTTGCCGCCGTGCGTGTGGACGCGTTGAATGGTGGTCACGTTGGTAAGCAGTCCAGGCTTGCCGGCGTGGCTCACAACATTGACCAGCAGCCACGGGATGGAGTTGGAATCGAGCGAGTCAATGTGCGCGGCGGCTTTGCCACTGACTTCGCTGCCGTCTTTCAGTTTCCAGGTTGGGAGTTTGGTGGTGGGATCGGCGAAGTGCTGGCCGATTACTTTGTCTTTGCGGTCACGCAGTTCGGCTTCGGGACCTTTCAGGGTCCAGGCGAACTTACCGTCTGTGCCTGCTTGGCAGGTGTACATCTGTGATCCCTTGGCCGTGACGAAGAACTGAACGGTTTCGCCGGCGGGAACGGCGATGGCGTCGGGAACGTCAGGAGCGGACTCCTGCGCGGACGATTCATTTTGGCTTGATTGGGCGTAGACGATAGAGGGAGAGGGAATCAGGACGGTCAGAGTAAGAACCGCCGCAGCCGCAAGCAGAGGTCTCCGCATAAGCCGATTGTAGCGCAGGAAAAGCCAAGCCGAAGTGGCTCTGATCCTCTCGGCCTCCATCAGCCGCCGGCACCGAATGACAGATAAGAGCGCTACTTCGGGACCGCCGCCATCCGATTACTTCGCAAGTGCCTCGCGATTCTCTTTCGCCCAAGCGCTATCTTTCGGCACTGCCTTCAGTGGCGGTCCGCCTGCAGTTCCGCACGCGCAAGGCCCTTCCATCTTGGCTTCGGTCATGCAGGAGCAGGATTTCGTTTTCAAGCAAGCACAGACGTAGACGGCGTCGCTCTTCGTCTCCGTCTGGCCCTCTGTGCCGCTCGAAGTGAGGAATGCCAACAGAAATAACAGGAGAAACACGGCTGGCGTAGGCTTTGCCAGGTATCTCATCGTTTCGCTCCAAGGGTCGTCAAGGTTGAAGCGAAAGGATGCCATGTAGAATGGACAGGCGCAATACCCACTTGGTGCGTGATTGCCATAGCCATTACCCTGCGCGAAAGCGAGAAAGGAAGGATGGAGGGAGCGTGAAGAGATGACCATTGAGAGACTGTTCAGGCGGGTTGAGCCGCTGACAACTGTTGGTGTGGAAGAAAGGAGCCGACAGTCGATTTGGAGCAAGGTGACGATTTGAGTCTCGTTGAATTCAGGTTGTTCGAATATGAACGGTTGAAACGGGTGGTTGCAGGCGAAGATATCAAAAAAGACACTCTCAAGCCTGGAATTCGCGAACTTGAGCGCAAGACAGCGTAAAACACCACACGATCGACAAGTATTGAAAGGGGATCGCGTTCGGCGAAAGACGCTCGTTAAGATTGTTATGCGGATTCGGTGATGAAGACTCGGAACTGGTCCTTCAGTCATTCTCGACTACGACCAGGCCGTTCAATGAATTCTTACTCGGCTCGTAGAGCCTCATTAGGATTTACCGATGCCGCTCGACCCGCCGGAATGATCACCGCCACTGCAGCAGCCAAGACCAATGCTCCGATGGCGATCCACACCGATAACGGATCCACCGTGCTGGTATTAAAGAGTAACCCCCTTATCAGGCGCGCACAAGCGAGTCCAGCAGCAAGACCAACGACAATTCCAATTGCGGTGAACCTCCCGGCCTGGCTTAACACAAGACGCAGAACATCGGTACGGTTTGCCCCCACAGCCATCCTCACGCCAATTTCCCGCGTGCGTTGTGCGACAGAGTACGACAGGACCCCGTAGATTCCAATGCCAGCGAGAGCTAATGCCACGATTGAAAATATGCCAAGCAGCATGGCGGTCATCTGCTGCCGTGCCAGTGTGTCGGATAGCAACGCATCGACCGTCTGCGGCTGGTAAATTGGCTGAGTCGGATCCAGCGCATGCACTGCGTTTCTGACAATCGGTACTGTATTTTGCGGATCGACAGCAGAGCGCACAAGTACCACTTCATGGAGTCCGAAACCGGGCAAATAGATTTCCGGTTGCGCTTCCGTATCGACTCCGAGGTCGTGGGCGTTGGTGACAACTCCAATCACTGGAATTTTGTCTGGGTGCGGGGTAAGCACTCCGAGCAGGATGTTGGCGCCTACCGGATTCCTTCCTGAGAGAAATCTCTGAACGAAAGCGCTGTTCACGACGAAGGAATTGGATTTGTTCTCGATGTCTTTTTGCTCGAATATCCTGCCTTCTTGCAGCCGAAGGCCCAGCGTCTGAAAAAAACTGGGACTGACATAGCGAATCTGCGCCACTGGAAACGTTCCGGGAGCCAGGGGTGGCGCGCCTTCGACCAGGAATCGCGTCATCACCTCGGAAGCTCTGAGAGGAAGAACGCTTGTGGTGGCGGCAGACAGAACTCCGGGGGATTGCACGACCTTATCGAGAAGCTGCTCGAAGAAGTGGTTAGTCGTGGGACTATCGTCGCCATACCTCGGTTCAGGAAGGGTGATTTCGACACTGAGAAGATGGTCGGTGCGGAAACCAGGATCAACGGCGAGCAGCTTTTGAAAACTCCGAATAACCAGTGTGCTGAGAAACAGCACGACAACCGCAATTGCGATTTCCGCTGCAACCAGCATTCCTCGTCCTCGCGCTCGACTGTGTCCGCCGGTACTGCTGCGATCTCCCGGGCGAAGTGTCTCTGTCAGACTCGCTGGATTCTTTATGACCGGCAGCAGGCCAAACAGAACTGCGGTGAGTGTGCATATCCCTAGTGTGAAAAACAGCACAGGAATGCTGAGGCTGATGGACTCAATCGTCGATTGGCCGAGTCCGGCGGCGTGCGCAAGAGCGAGGCGCAACAAGGGTAGTGTAGCGGCGGCAAGGAGGATCCCAAGCGCTCCTCCCAACAGACAAAGCACTAGCGTTTGAGCGAGAAACTCGGAAAAAAGTCTAATGCGGTCGGCGCCGAGCGCCTGACGAACCGCAACTTCACGCCGCTTCGCTGTGGCTCTCACCATCAGAAGATTGGCGACATTGGCACAAGCGATCAGCAGTACCAGCACGACCGCTCCCAGAAGGCTGAGAATGGCTGGCCGCAACGTCCCCACGAGTTGTTCGCGCAGCGGTTTGAGAAGCACACTCCAATTGCGGTTCGTCGCAGGATAGGCGGCCGCGAGCCTCAGGGCAACCGTCTGCATGTCGGCCTTAGCACTTGCCAGTCCGATCCCCGGGCGCAGCCGGCCCAGGACGTTCACGGAGTGCCATATGCGGGAGACGCGAGTATCGTGATCCAACAGGGACAGCGGTAACCAAACCTCGCCCTCGGTTGGATAGGCGGCGCCAGGCGGCAACACGCCAATGATGGTATAGCGGCTTCCGTTCAGTTCAACATTGCGTCCCAAGACGCCTCGATCTCTGCCAAAGTAGCGATCCCATGCAGAAGCACTCAATACGGCAACATGATCGTTTGCTGGAGTGTCATCCTGTTCGTTGATCAGGCGGCCGATCAAAGGAGGAAATCCCCAGCAGTGAGAAGAAATTGCCAGACACGATCACGCGATGTACCTGCTCGGAGTGTCCATCCAGCGCGAGCGAAACCGTATCTGGGTTGATCGTGGAATATGCGGCGATCTGTGAAAAGCTACTCTGCTGCAACTTCCAATCCTCATAATCCGGGTACGTAGCCTCGATGCCGTTCGGACCCTGGGGGTGAGTCTCAGACAAGCGCACGATGCTGCTCGCGTCCCGGAAGGGGAGCGATTTCAAAAGAAGCGCGTATACGCAACTGAATATCGCCGTGGTCGCCCCCACGCCCAGCGCCAGGGTCAAGACCGCGGTAACAGTGAACCCCGGAGACTTACGCAGTTGACGCACGGCGTAGCGTTAGATCTCGCAATAAGGTCTGCATTGATTCCACCTCGTCGAAGGAGAATGGCCAAATGGGCGGAGTTGTTGCTGCAAAAAATATAGCACTGCGTGCCGAGGCAAGCCTGCAAACCGGAGTTCATCTGGCTTAGTCCGGCAAGGTCGCCGCGGTATCCAGAGTGAATTGAGCCGCAATCCCTGCGGGTTTGGCACGGCCAGTTGGCTGTCCGCCGCCGATCCAAACCTGAACGCTCCCGGGCACGATGCGGCGTTGACCGGACTCATCCACGATGCTGAGATCACGATCCCGCAGAGTGAACTGCACTGTCTGCTTCTGAGCGGGATCCAGATGGATTCGCTTGAATGCCTTCAGAGCGCGCAGGGGTGCGCCGGGTACGCCGGGATGAGTGAGGTAAACCTGCACCACTTCGTCCCCGGCTTTGCCACCCGTATTGCTCGCGTCAACGGACAGGGTGACTTCAGTTGACGAACCGCTGCCCTTATCGGCGCGAGCGTTCGCATATTGGAATGTGGTGAAACTCAGACCGTATCCAAACGGATAAAGAGGTTCGCCGTCGAAATAGCGGTACGTACGTTTGCTCATCGAGTAGTCGTCGAATGCGGGTAGCTGAGCGACAGATTTGTAGAAGGTCACAGGCAAGCGTCCTGCGGGGCTGAAGTCGCCCGCGAGCAGTCCGGCGACGGCAGTTCCGCCCTCCTCGCCCGGGTACCAGGCCTCTACGATGGCCGGCACATGCTCGTCTGCCCAGTTGACAGCGACGGCGCTGCCATTCATCAGCACCAGGACAACTGGTTTACCGGCAGCCTGGATGCGCTCGAGCATTTGTTGCTGCGGAGCGGGTAAATCGAGTTTGGTGCGATCGCCGCCGGAAAAGCCTTCCGCCTGAACCTTCATCTCCTCGCCTTCGATGCGCGGAGAGAGTCCTGCCACCATGACCACGAGATCGGCTTGGCGCGCGGCTTCCACGGCATCTTGTCCGTTGTGGCTGGGAGGACTCCAGATGAACTGCGCGTTGCCGATGCTGCTGCGCTGGTAGAACTCAATCTTCACCGGATATTTGTGTTGGCTCTGCAGGGGAACTTTGGCAGTGATGGTTGTGGCGGGCTCGTGGTCCGTCCAGTCTTCCGCGACCAGTTTTCCATCGACCCAGACACGATAGCGATCTTGTCCGGTGAATCCGATGGTGTACTCGCCGGACTCGCCGGGCGCGAGGACCCCGGTCCAGCGCGCTGAATACGCTCCGGGGAAATCATGCGAGGGGCTGGTCACGTCGGCGACGCGGTCCACCGAGCTATCAATGCGCTTCACCGCAGGCGAACCGCTGAGCGTCTCGTTGGAAAAATATTCCGCCGCGAGGCCATGCGTCCTGCAGGACTCGTCAGGACAAAGTGCGTCGGACGGAACGGTGACCATCGCAGGGCCAACCAGCCCAACTCCTTCGATGTAGGTGACCTTTGCTTTCGAGAAACGCTTGCGGATACCATCCAGCACGGTCACCGGTTGAGAAGGGGTTCCGTTGTAGTTGCCCACGATAGCATCCAGATTGGTGGCGTTTGGACCAACGACCGCGATCGTCTTCGGTTCCTGCTTCAGCGGGAGAAGATCGTTTTCGTTCTTGAGCAGAACGATCGACTCCTGCGCCATCCGAAGCGCGAGCTGACGATGTGCCGGAGTGTCATTGTCGGCAAGTGAAATCTTCGAGTATGGAACACTGGCGGGGGGATCGAACATGCCCAGCCGGAAACGGGCGGTAAACAATCGTCGCAACGTCTGGTCGATCACTGATTCGGGAAGGAGCCCGTGACGAACCGCCCCCAGAATGGCGTCGGGGTGGGCGGTCATGTGGTTGCGGTAATCCCCGCAGATGTTATCCATGCCGGCCGTGAACGCCGCGGCGACGCCCTCTTCCGCATTCGACTTGTAGTGATGTCCCTCAAAGATGTCGGCGACAGCCCCGCAATCGGAGACGACATATCCCTGAAAACCCCACTTCTTGCGCAGGTAGTCGTCGAGCAACGTCTTGCTGGCACATGCGGGAACGCCATCCACGGCGTTGTATGCGCACATTACGGAGTCGGCTTTGCCCTCGGTCACCGTGGCGCGGAAAGCGGGCAGGTATGTGTCCTGCAGATCGTGCGGTGAAACTTGGATATTCACGAAGTGCCGAGTGGACTCCGGACCGCTGTGGACCGCGAAGTGCTTGGGCGTCGCGATGACCTTGATGTATTTCGGGTCGTTGCCTTGAAGACCGGTGACGAACGCAATTCCGATCCTTGAAGTCAGGTAAGGATCTTCACCGTAGGTCTCCTGGCCGCGTCCCCAGCGCGGGTCGCGAAAGATGTTGATGTTGGGGGACCATGCAGTCAGGCCGCGATACCAGTCGGCTGTGCCGTCGGGATGCAGGCTGGCATAGTACTTGGCACGAAACTCGGTGCTGATGACGTCGGCGACATCATGCATGAGCGGTTCGTCAAAGGTGGCCGCCATGCCAATCGCCTGCGGAAACACAGTGGCGTATCCGGCGCGGGCCACACCATGCAGGCCTTCGTTCCACCAGTTGTAGGCCGGGACGCCCAGACGCGGAATCGCTGCCGACTTGTTTCCCAGCTGCGAGATTTTTTCCTCCAGCGTCATGCGGGAAATCAGGTCGTCGATGCGGCGCTCCATGGGGAGTGAAGTGTCTTTGTAAGGGGCGTTCGCAGGCAGTTGTGCCTGCCCTGGCGCAAACGAACTGAAGCAAACCACGAGAGCGAAGAGAAGAGCGGTGGTTTTCATGAAGGCAGCCTTTCGATGAGTACGACATTGCGGGTTCGGGGAACGGAATTGATAATGTGGAATCACTTACGCGGAACAATATAGCAGTTCGTCCGGTTGGTTGATAACTACTGCTACCCCATACTTCTGTCGATTGACTTGATGTAACTCGTAACGCTACACTATACAAGTGATCAAAAGCTTTCGACACCGGGGCATAGAGAAATTCTTCAGCACCGGGTCGAAAGCTGGCATTCAGCCGAAGCACGCAAGCAAGCTGCGGTTGCAGCTGTTTGCCCTTGATAATGCGAAGCAGGCACGCGACATGAGCGCTCCGGGATGGAAGTTGCACCCGCTGGCAGGAGAACTCAAAGGTCACTGGGCAGTCAGCGTGAGCGGCAACTGGCGCCTGACGTTCATGTTTGAAGGAGAGGACGCGGTCCTGGTTGATTATCAGGACTATCACTAGTTTTGAGTTGGAATCACGGTCTGGCGACCGATAACAGGAGCAAGGAAACCATGCGCATGCACAATCCACCGCATCCCGGGCTGGTTCTCCGGGAGTATCTCGGGGACCTGGCCGTATCGACGGCAGCCGCACATCTGCGGGTCACGCGTGTGACTCTGTCGCGCGTGCTGAACGCCAAGGCGGGAATCTCCGCTGCGATGGCGATTCGGCTGGCCGCAGCTTTGGGCACAACGCCGGAACTATGGATGAATATGCAGTCGCAGTATGATCTTTGGCGAGCGAAGCAAGCGCGGCAGCCCGCGGTGCGGAGGTTTGCGCACGTCGCAGCCGGGTGAATCAGGGGACGAGCCGGGCAGCGATCGCGGCAAAGGCATCCTTTCTTCGTCGTGCGTGCTCATCGGACAGCCGAACATCTCCTTCCAAACAGTAGCAACGATATTCTCTACTTCTTCCCGTGTGATCTCGTCGTTGGTTTTCTTCTCCGCTTCGCCGACACGATCTGCAATCTTCTCTGCTTCCGATTCGTATTCGTCATCCGGGGCGCCCATTGACAGGAGGCCCTCGATGTCTTCGTACCGCAATAATTCGTTGATAAGGTGAAGTCGCGTCATCTAAGAATCAGTTCCTCAGCGTCTTCCCTGTCTTCAGCGTGAACTGAATTCTCTCCTGCGTTTTCTTTTCGCCGCAGAGGGATTTGAAGCCTTCGCGTTCCAGGTCGAGGATGTACTGCTCGCTGACTGGCGTGCCGGGAGTGACGTTGCCGCCGCAGAGCACTTCGGCGATCTTTCCGCCAAGCTTCACTTCGTAGTCGGTGATGAAGTCGCCCTGGCGCATGAGGTGGACGCCCATCTTGAGCGCGGCCAGAAGACTTTCGCCGGGGGCGGGAATGTCGGTGCGCGGGACCGGCGGCTCGTATCCGGCGCGGGACAGTTCGAGGGCGCGGGCCTTGGCGTCGGAGAGGACGCGCTCGCGGTTCATGGTGATGCGGTCGGAATCGGAGAGGAATCCGAGGCCGCGGGCTTCGTGCGCCGAGGTGGCGACCTTGGCGGTGGCGATGGTTTCGAAGGCTTTCTTCATCGCTTCCATCATTTCGACGGAGCCGGCCAGGGCTTCGCCGGAAACTTTGCCGCGCGACGCGGCCGCGCTGTCGACGGCGCGCAGCAGCATTTCTTTGCAGCCTCCGCCGCCGGGCAGCAGGCCGACGCCGACTTCGACCAAGCCCAGCGTAAAGTTCGGCGTGCGGCTGGCGCGCGGCGGCGTGCAGCGAAATTTCGGTGCCGCCGCCCAGGCACAGGCCGAACGGCGCGGCGACCACTGGCTTCGGCGAAAATTTGATGGCCTGCGTCATCCCCTGGAACTGGCGGATGGCGAGGTCGACGTCGTCCCACTCTTCTTCCTGCACGCTCATGAGCAGCAGCATCAGGTTGGCGCCGACGGAAAAATTCGTGGCGTCGTTGGTGATGACGAAGGCGTCGAAGTCGTCGCCGGGGCCGCCGGGCTTCAGGGATTGAGTGATCAGGCTGATGATGTCGGCGCCCAGCGAGTTCATCTTGCTGTGAAACTCGATGCAGGCCACGCCGTCGCCGAGATCGATCAGCGAGGCGCCGGAATTTTTCTTCACCACGCCGTTGGATTTCTTCGCGACCGTCGTCGACCACACGCCGGCGGGAACTTCAACCGGTTCCCAGCTTCCGGTTCCGAGTTCCCAGTACTTGCGGCCTGATGCGGACTTGGGGTCGTCGGCGTACCAGGACTTCTGCCCGGCGGCGAGCAGACTTTTCGACATTGGCCGCGACCGGCTTGCCTTCTTTTTTCATGCGGGCGACCGTGGCTTCGACGCCGGCGGCGTCCCAGAGTTCGAAGGGGCCGAGTTCCCAGTTGAAGCCGAGGCGCATGGCGCGATCGATTTCAACGATGGAGTCGGAAATCTCGGGGACGCGATTGGCGGAATATGTCCACAGATCGGAGAGCGCGGACCAGAGAAACGCGCCGGCCTTGTCGCCTTTCTGCGGGCCGCTGCCATCGAGGCCAAGCAGCGTGCGAAGTCGCGCGCCGGTGTCTTCAATGTTTTTCGCCATGTCGAGCGCGGGGAATTTCGGCTTCTGCCGCGGATGGTATTCGAGCGTCTTCCAGTCGAGCGCGAGGCGCTCGTCTTCTTTGCCGTCGCCGCTCTTGGCTTTCTTGTAGAAGCCGCCTTTGGTTTTGTCGCCCAGCCATTTCGTTCTGCAGCATCTGGCCGAAGAAGTCGGGCAGGCGCAGATCGCTGCGTTCATCGTGGACATTCGTGGTCATGTTGCCGACGACGTGGCCGAGAATGTCGAGGCCGACCAGATCGATGGTGCGGAAGGTGGCCGACTTGCGGCCAGCCCACGGCCTGTCCGGTGAGCGCGTCGACTTCTTCGATGGTGAGGTCCATTTCCTGCATGAGGCGCATGACGTTCAGCACGGAAAATGTTCCGATGCGGTTGCCGATGAAGTTGGGCGTGTCTTTGGCGATGACCACGCCCTTGCCCAGGCGCACGTCGCAGAAGTGAGCGACGGCGTCGATGAGCGGCGCGGTCGGCTTCGGGCGTGGGGATGAGTTCGAGCAGACGCATGTAGCGCGGCGGATTGAAAAAATGCGTGCCGAACCAGGCGCGGCGGAAGTCGTCGGAAAATCCTTCGGCGATTTTGCCGACGGGCAGGCCGCTGGTGTTGGTGGTGATGATCGTGCCGGGCTTGCGGATGGCTTCGACCTTTTTCAACAACGCCCGCTTGATTTCGAGATTCTCGACGACGGCTTCGATGATCCAGTCGACGTCGGCGAGTTTCTTCAGGTCGTCTTCGAAATTGCCGACGGTGACGAAGCGGGCGAGCGACGGTTCCATGAACGCGGCGGGCTTGGATTTTTTGGCGGCGTCGAGTCCGGCGGCGGCGATCTTGTTTCGCGCCGGGCCGTCGGCGTCGGGAGGGACGATATCGAAGCAGGTAGCTGGGAACGCCGGCATTGGCGAAATGCGCGGCGATGCGGGCGCCCATGGTTCCGGCGCCGAGGACGGCGACTTTATTGATGCGCTTCATGATATAGAGCCTCGGAATGAAAGTCTTAACGTCCTAGAGTTCTAACCACAGAGGACACAGAGTGAGCACTCAGGATTTCGTTTGACGTTGTGAACCGGTAATGGTAATCGCTTGGGGGAATTTATCTAGCGGCTGCGAGATCACAAGTCCGGATGGGTTTTTACATATTCCAGCGCCTTGCGCGCCATCTGTTTTTCGCCGCCATAGGCCAGCAGTTTGGGAGCGTCTTCGAGCTGGATCCACCGCGCGCGCGCGACTTCGATGCGCATCTCTTCAGTGATATTGTCGATGCGTCCGGATTCGTAGCGCAGCAGGTAGAAGCTGACGATCTTGAAGACGCGCTCGCCATCGCCCCAGGAGCGCACGTAGACATACTTGCTGTCGCCGAGTTTGGTGATGGAGACGGCAGTGATGCCAGTTTCTTCGCGGACTTCGCGCAGGGCCGCTTCCAGCGGCTTTTCGCCGGGATCAACCAATCCCTTGGGCAGGCAGAGAACCGGCTTTGATTTCGTGAGCGTGACCCCCTGCCTGGCAGGATCAGGACGGCGCGGCCGGCGCCCGGAAGGCAGTTCGATGGCGGCCATCCACCATTGCACCGTCCTTATTGCGGACCACCACTCCGCCGGCTGAGAATCTCCCGCACCATACTGTTCGGCAACTTAGCAGGAATACAGGAGTTTCGTCACGAGCCTAATGGTGCCAGGGTAACGGTTACCGTGACCCGGGTGCCCTCTAACGTAATGCGCAGTAGCACTGTTGTGCTCTTACAGCCATCTGATGCAATTGTGGCATCTTATATAGTAGTGTGGGGTTCTAGTTCCGGCAGTTCGCGGGCCGGAGATGTGGGGTTCGCCGTGAAGAGTCTGGGGAAGATCATTCGGTCGGTGCAGGCCTTTGGGCGGGAACTTTCCCGCAAGACCGCGCCCATTGTGTCAGCCCGGATTCCCGCCATTGGCGTGGCGTTGGGCGGAGGATTTGCCCGCGGCATCGCGCACATCGGCGTTCTCAAAGTTCTCGAAGAAGAAGGCATTCCGGTTCGCGTCGTCGCCGGAACCAGTGTCGGCGCGCTGATTGGCGCGGCTTATTGCAGCGGCCTTTCGCTCGCAGGAACTGGAAGAGCGTTGCTCACAACGTCCGCTTCACCACTTTCGCGCGCTGGACGCTGTCGCGCTGCGGCTTCGCCTCGAACGACCGCATGATCTCCTTTCTGACCCGCATCTTGAAGGTGAAAACTTTTGAAGAACTGCGCATTCCTCTGGGCGTTACCGCGACCGATTTCAATACCGGCGAAGGCGTGGTGTTTCACTCCGGATCGATCATCGATCCGGTGCGCGCCAGTTGCGCGTATCCCGGAATGTTTCTGCCGGTGGAGATTCGCGGGCGCTACCTGGTCGATGGCATGCTGTCGCATCCGGTGCCCACGCGGCCGCTGCGCGAAATGGGTGCGGATCGCGTGCTGGCGGTGCACTTGAAAGGCACGTGGGCGAACGGCGGCCCGCCGCGCCATCTGTTTGACGTGATCGGACAATCGTTCGCGATCGCGCAGGATGCCATGTCCAGGATATGGCGCCAGGCGGCCGATCTTGTGATCGAGCCCGACGTTGCCGGATTTGCCTACGACGATTTCAAACGCGCCGACGACCTGATCCACGTCGGCGAAGTCGCCATGCGGAAAGCGCTGCCGGAAGTGCGCAAGTGGCTGGAGGCTCCCGCCGAAGCGCCTTACACCGGCACCGAGCGTCGCGCGGTGCCGCGGCCTGCTCCCATGCCCGCTGACTAGCTCACCGCTTTCAATTCCTTCGTTTTGAAGACTCGGCTTCAATGCCATTCTGCATTCGTTACTTCTTTAGTCTCAGTCTCGATTCATGGGCTCTTGGCTGCGGCCTATGCATTGACTAGAAAAGAATGAAGACCTACCATTCGAGACAACTTGGTGCGCCAAAAGCTCATACCACAGAGGACACGGAGTACACAGGGGACTCTGCTTGGAACTGGCAGCGGATGGGGGTCGTATTTGTTTTTTACGTGCCGAGGCTGCAATTCATTCCCTGCAACGCGAGGTGCGCGAAGGCTTTGACTGCGTCCGCCGTGAGGTTGCGACGAATCGGGTGGGCCGCGTGGCTGCTCGTTGTTCTACAGGTTGCCAGCTTTTTGCTCCTAGGGCCGGGATCGCAGCGGGCCTTGGTGTCCAACATTATCCAGATTGCTGCCTGCCTGACCGCTGCCGGGCTTTGCTTCCATGCTTCCCGGCGCAGCGGCGAAGTGGCGAGCACATTCTGGATGCTCTTCGCGTTCGCGTTTGCTGCCTACGGAGTTTCGAACGTCGTCTGGACCTATTACGAGAACTGGCTTCACCAGCCGGTCCCGGCGTCTCCGGTCTCACAATTTCTGTACCTCTGCTACGACGCTCCGATCGTGATGGCGTTGTTTTTGCGTGAGAGTGAAGACGCCTCGGGGCTGGACTGGTACCGCTCGCTGGACTTCGTCCAGATGCTGATGGTCGCATTCCTCATTTACTACGATTTTCTTTTCCTGCGAACGCTTCCGGGTGGCGCCCACAGTCTGGAAGTGATGGAGCAGGTCATGACGAATGTTCTCAACTTCGTCCTGGCCGCGGCGTTCGGCCTGCGTGCTTTATGGGCCCGCTCTCCCCTGGTCCGCAGTTTGTGCCGGACAATGTCGGTCTATCTGATCGTCTACGCTCTGGCTGCGGGAGTCGGCGATTATGCGTTCACCTTCATTCACACCGATTCAGGAAGCTGGTCGAGCCTGGCTTGGACCGTCCCCTTCGTCGTTGCGGCCACGCTCGCAGCGGGATTTGAGCCGCCCGAGGCAGCCGCGGTCGAAGTCCGGGCAGAAACCTGGAATGAGCGCACCTTTCTGCTCAAGAATGCTGGACTGGCCGTGATGCCGCTGACGGTGTGGGCGCTAGCGATCCGAGCCGCCAATCACGACCACATCGTTGCCTACGGCACCGTGATCGTCTCTCTCGCGTGCTACGGCGCCCATCTGTCTCTCAGCCAATACCGCAATCACCAGAACGCAGAAGCCCTGCGGGCGTCGGAAGAGCGCTATCGTCTGCTGTTTCAGCAACTCTTACAGGCGGAAAAAATGCAGGCCATTGGACGCCTGGCCGGCGGAGTCGCCCACGACTTCAACAATGTGCTCACGATCGTCATGGGATATGCGCAGCAGATGCTCGACAACGAAGGTCCCACGGCGGACAGCGTCCACAACGGCGCCAGTCAGATCATCACCGCAGCAATCGGGCAGCAGCGCTGACCCGGCAGCTGCTGGCTTTCGGCCGCAAGCAGGTCTTGCAGCCCAGCACGTTGAATCTGAATACGATCATTGTTGACGTCGATAAGATGCTGCGCCGTCTAATCCACGAAAACGTCGAAATTGTGACTAGTCCGTCCCCTAGCCTTGGCTCGGTCAAGGCCGACATGGGCCAGATGGAGCAAGTGCTTCTAAACCTGGTGATCAACGCCCGGGACGCGATGCCTGAGGGAGGCACGCTCACGATCGAGACGGCCAATGTCGAACTCGATGAAGCGTATGCCCGCGAACATGCGGGCGTGAATTCAGGCTCGTACGTGATGTTGGCAGTCAGTGACACTGGGCATGGTATGAGCGCTGAAACTCTAGCCCACATCTTCGAACCCTTCTTCACCACCAAGGAAGTCAGCAAGGGCTCTGGCATGGGACTGGCCACGGTGTACGGCATCGTGCAGCAGAGTGGCGGACATATCTGGGTCTACAGCGAACCTGGCCGGGGCAGCACATTCAAGGTCTATCTTCCGCGCGTGGAGTCGCCCGCCGAGCCCGCGCTGCGAACCCCGGGTTCTGAGCCCACGATCCGCGGGAAAGAGACCATCCTGGTCGCCGAAGACGACACTCAAGTTCGAGGTCTGACGGTCGCCATCCTGAAGGCTTGCGGCTACCTCGTTCTGGAACTGGAGAACGCGCTCGAAGCCGACCGCGTATGTCAGCAGCATCCGGGCCGCATTGATTTGCTGCTCACCGACGTGGTCATGCGTGAAATGAGCGGGCCCGACCTGGCGCGGCGCCTGCAGAAACTTCGTCCGCAAACGAAGGTGCTGTTCATGTCGGGCTACACCGACAACGCGATCGTGCATCAGGGCGTGCTCGATGCCGGCATTGCGTTTCTTGCGAAACCGTTCACGCCTTCGGCATTGGCCGGCAAGGTGCGGCAGGTGTTAGACCAGGCGAGAGCATAGAGCGATTATCTGGGAAGTGCCAGCTCTCTCGCTTCCTCTTGAATCCGCTTCCACGCGTTCTCCACGTGCCGCGCTTGCGTGTGAGTTTGCCCTACGCAGAGTCGCAGGGTCAGCTTGCCGTTCAGCTTGGTGTGGCGTGAGGAACAAGTCGCCGCTGCGATTCAGGCGATCCATGATGGTCTGATTGGCGGCGTCTCCGCCCTTGTGGCGGAAGCAGACCAGATTCAGCGGCGCGGGCGCGGCCAGTTCGAAGCGGTCGTCGTTTCGCACCCACTCCGCGAACTGCTGCGCCAGTCGCACATGCTGGCGAATGTGGTGCTGCAAGCCTTCCACGCCGTAGTGGCGGATCACAAACCACAACTTCAGCGAGCGGAAGCGGCGTCCCAGTTGGATGTGCCAGTCGCGGTAGTCGATGACCGCGCCCGACTCCGTAGCCTGATTGCGCAGATATTCCGGCAGAATGCTCAAGGTCTGAATCAGCGCCTTGCGGTCGGCGACCCAGAAGCAGTTGCAGTCGAAGTTGGTGAACATCCATTTATGCGGATTGAAGTTGTAGCTGTCGGCGAGTTCGACTCCGTTCTGCAGGTGGCGGAATTCGGGGCAGAGCATGGCCGTGCCTGACATCGCGGCGTCCACATGCAGCCAGAGATTGTGCTGGCGGCAGATTTCGCCGATCGCGGCGATCGGGTCCATCGCGTTCGAAGAGGTCGTGCCGACAGTCGCGCACACGAAACACGGAGTCAGGCCCGCGCGGCGGTCGGCTTCGATTTGGCGTGCCAGTGCGTCGGGGCGCATGGCGAGATTCTCGTCCACTTCGATCAGGCGCAGATTTTCCACGCCGATGCCGGCGATCATTGCCGCCTTCTGCAGCGAGGAGTGGGTCTGCGTCGAAGCGTAGGCGACCAGACGGCCATCGCATCCTTTTTTGTTGCTGACGTAGTTCGTGGCGCGTTCGCGCGCGGCCAGCAGGGCGCAAAGCGCGGCGCTCGAGGCGGTGTCTTGAATCACGCCGCCGCCGGTATTCGACGACAGGAATTTCTCGGGCAGACCGAGCATCGCCGACCAGCCAGTCCATCACGTGCGTTTCGAGTTCGGTGCAGGCCGGGCTGGTGGACCACAGCATCCCTTGCACGCCCAGGCCGGAGGAAAGAAGATCGCCGAGAATCCCCGGGCCAGACGCGTTGCACGGGAAGTAGGCGAAGAAATTCGGCGACTGCCAGTGCGTGACGCCGGGCAGGATCAACTGCTCCACATCTTTCAGCAGCGCGTCAAACGGCTCGCCCTGCGCCGGAGGATTCGCCGGAAGCGCAGCGCGAATCTCTCCCGGCTTTACCTGCGAGAGCACGGGAAACGATTCGATGCGCGCCTGGTAGTCGGCGATCCAGTCGACCACGGCATGGCCGTGGCGGCGGAATTCGTCGGGAGTCATGTGGAAGGATTTTTCGTCGGACACTACGCTCTCCTGGGTCCTGTCACTTCAATCGTCCAAAATAGACTCGCGTTTTGTACTCGAAGGTCGCGCGTCCGGCGACGGCGTGCTGGTCGAAGATATGCCGCAACTCGCGCAGCATCGGCTCGTGCTTCGGATGTCCCGGTCCTGGCGCATACGACGATGACAGCAATCGGCCTTCGATCCCAGCGTAGTCGAACTCCTGCCGCATCTCGAACACGTGCGCTTGAAATGGCGCTGGATCGAAGAACTCATTCACGGCGTCGGTAGTCCTCTCATGACGCACGTCTTCGTAGTCAGTGCCGTACTTCAGCAGGAGTTGTTCGTAGTCACGAAGGAACGGCGTCGAGTCGGTAAGACGCTCGTTCCACAGAAGCACCAGCCAACCCTCGGGCTTCAGAATGCGCACAAACTCACGACGGGAACGCGGGCGATCGAACCAGTGCGCCGCTTGGGCGGCGGTAACGAAATCAATGCTACTGTCGGGTAGAGTCGTCGCTTCCGCCGTCCCCTCGACGCTAGTGAACTTAGGAAACTCCGCCAGAAGGCGCTCGCCTGCCTGACGCATCTCAGCGTTGGGTTCGATTGCAAAGACCTGGTTGCCATTGCCCAGGAGCGTGCGAGTCCAGATTCCCGTGCCGGAAGCGATGTCGGCTACGACATGCTGGGGCAAAAGGCCACACTCGTTCCGCAGGACTTGCAGAGCTTCCGGAGGATACCCAGGGCGGTAACGGACGTAGTTTTCTACGCGATCGGAAAAACGGCTGGTGGCGTTGGATGCAGGCATACGTTTCGAAGATCAGAGTTCTATTCGGAATCGCATTTTGTGGGCTGGAACGATGTGTAAACCACCGTTTTCGTTCCCACCTCGAACTTGTCGTCCGAGAGCTTCGCGTCTTGCTCCGTTATAGTGCGCAATCGGATGGTGAATCTATCAGACTCCACTCGCCATGACTTCACGGGAGAGGTATCGTTGGTGACGCCAGCCCATTTTCCATAGCGCGTATCGATTGCCGCTTTCAAGTCGTCGAACGATACCGACTTGTCGTACTGCGCCGTCACAGCCAGGGCGCAAGGCGTGTTGTCAGGAAGTTCGACGGTCACTGCTTTCGGATATATATCATTCGCCTCAGGAGCTTTGTCCTGCCATAGCTGCGAACAAGTCAGCGACGTGCATCGTACTAATTTGGGGTTTGGCAAAATGACATGTTTGGTCTCAGACTTGATTTGTCCGGGAGTTGCCAGACATGCCAAAGCAATTGCGGTTGCGAGAATTGCCTTCATTGGAAACCTCGGCGAGCACCTGCACAAAATTTTTGCGTGAGACCGCGCTCTTTGTGCCCGCAACCTGGCAGGATTTTTCATCTTGCCAGAAACCCATTCTAACGGCAGGATAGAGGTGTTGTCCCTTCCCGCTGGGCCGTGTCGGCTGCCGGGTTCTCCGGGCCGGAGTTTCGTGACAGCGAAGAAAAAGTGAATCGTCCCGGCTCCGCAGCTCATACAGATTATGCGAGTGGTCATCAAAGTCGGCACCAGCCTGATCGCTCCCGGCGGGCAGATTGACATCAATCTGCTGCGCGGGATGGTCGATCAGTTCGATCTCTCGAAGAACGAATACCTGATCGTGACTTCGGGCGCGATCGCCGCGGGCATGTCGGGGCTCGATCTGAAGAAGCGCCCCAGCGATGTCCCGCGCATGCAGGCTTGCGCCGCGGTCGGGCAGAGCAAGCTGATGCATACCTACGAGCGGCTGTTCTTCGGCAAGAAAGTAGTCGCGCAGTTGCTGCTTTCGAGCGACGACTTCACTTCGCCGGTGCGCTACCGCAATCTGCAGAACGCGCTCGCCGAGTTGCTCGCGCTCGGCGTGGTGCCGATCGTGAACGAGAATGACAGCGTCTCGGTGCGCGAGTTGGAAGGCGCGTTCGGCGACAACGACGAGTTGAGTTCGCTGCTGGCCACGGCCGTCAAAGCCGACTGGCTGCTGCTGCTGACCAACGTCGACGGATTCCTGGTTCCCAACGGCCGCAAGAAGCCGCGCCTGCAGCGGGTGATTCGCAAGCTGACGCCCGCCATCGAAGCGCAATGCAACGGCAAGAGTTCGCAAGGCCGCGGCGGCATGATTTCGAAACTGCGCGCCGCCAAACTGGCGAGCGAGGGCGGAGTCCACGTCGCCATCGTGAACGGGCGGCATCCCAAGGCGATCACGGCTGGGATGGAACGAAAAATCGGAACGTATTTTCCGCCTCAGAAAAGACAGATAATCGAGAGACGAAATTAAGACGCATGGCCGCCACTCTCACGCACCGCCGCTTCGACGCAGGAAAAGTTGCTGCGCGCCCGCGCCGCGTCGGCCCGGCTGGCCTTGCTTTCGACCGCAGAAAAAAACTGCTGCTGTTGCGGGCGATTGCAGCCGCGCTCGAAGGGAATGAGAAAAGCATTCTGGCGGCGAACCGCGAGGACGTCGAGAATTCCGGCCTCGAAGGCGCGATGCGCGACCGCCTGCTGCTCACTGCCGTCGCGGATCAAAGAAATGGCGGACGGCGTGCGCGAGGTGGCGGCGCTGCCCGATCCCATCGGCGAGACTCTGGCGGAGTGGACCAAGGCGAACGGCCTGCGCATTCGCAAAGTGCGCGTGCCGCTGGGCGTGGTGGGAATCATTTACGAATCGCGTCCGAATGTGACCGTCGATACTGCGGTGCTCGCGCTCAAGACCGGCAACGCCATCGTGCTGCGCGGCGGCAAAGAAGCGGCACAGAGCAACCAGCGGTTGGTCGAGATTATGACCGCGGTTCCGGGCGTGCCCGAGGGCGCAATCGAACTGCTCGATTCGAGCACGCGGCAATCGGTGCACGAACTGATCAAAGCCCGCGGACTGGTCGACGTCATCATTCCGCGCGGC
Source organism: uncultured Acidobacteriaceae bacterium (assembly GCA_963710885.1). Taxonomy (GTDB): domain Bacteria; phylum Acidobacteriota; class Terriglobia; order Terriglobales; family Acidobacteriaceae; genus Sulfotelmatobacter. Next base: position 390,675 of record CAVQCF010000039.1, on the reverse strand, counting down.
GGCGCGGGGCTCATCACATTCGTCACCGAGAATTCCACGGTGCCCGTGATCGAAACCGGAGCGGGGAACTGCCACATCTTCGTCGACGAGTCCGCCGACTTCGACATGGCCGACCGCATTGTGATCAACGCCAAGACGCAGCGTCCGTCGGTGTGCAACGCCGCGGAGAAATTGCTGGTGCATGAGCGCATCGCGGCGGAATATGTGCCGCGCATTGTGAAGAAGTTAATCGAGGCGGGAGTGGAAGTGCGCGGCGACGGCAAGGCCCGCACCCTCGCCGCCGGATTGCCGTGTCGGCCCCGCGGCCGAGCAAGACTGGTACGAAGAATATCTGCGGCTGTGCATGGCAGTGGCCGTAGTCGCCAACGTCGACGACGCGATCGCCCACATCAACCGCTATTCGACCAAGCACAGCGATTCCATCGTCACGCACGACGAGGCGAACGCCCGCAAATTTCTGCGCGGCGTGGATTCGGCGGCGGTCTACTGGAATGCCTCGACCCGCTTCACCGATGGCGCGGAATTCGGCTTCGGCGCCGAGATGGGCATCAGCACGCAGAAACTCCATTGCCGCGGGCCCTTCGCGCTGGCGGAGTTGACTTCGTCGAAGTACGAGATTGTCGGGACCGGGCCAGGTAAGGTAGCAACGCATTATCAGCTCAGTGCCGTTCTGAGAGAGCCCTATCCTGATTAATACCGCGGCACGGCACGCCCTCTTCAATTCGATTCAAGAGTTCGTAAAGTCTGCTCCGTTGTTCAACGCCGAAACACATCCCTACCCGGCCGGCGACTCCATCAAAAAGATTTTTCTTGGCGCCAGCCAAGCGTGCTATTCGATTGAGCTGATCCTCGAGATCCATGCCACTGATTGGACCGCATGGCCTTTCCTCTCTCGACCTGAGTAAATCTAGGCGAAGTTGCCACTCTTTCCTATGCCCAAGTTGTAAAAGGGCCAGCTTCCGCGGGCACTTCATGTACATCACGCCAGGAGGGTAGCCCTTAAGGCTCTTTTCGTCGGATATATCCCTCTTGTCAATCTGATTTCAAGTGTCGGTGAGCGTTGTAACAGCACCGCACATACCCCGAGCCTTTAAGGGATGGCGCGTCGTGCCGCAGTTTGCACATGCTGAAGAATCAACTCGGATCGTTTGCGCTGACGGACCTGAATTCCTCGAAGCACGAGATCATGGGGAAGGGATAGGTAAGGTAGCTTCCGGTCCGGCGAGCTTCCGTGCGTGCGTAAATTCCGCTAAATAGCGGTCATGATTTACGCTAACATCGTGAACTCCACTGCCGGCCTGAGCGCTGGATTTACCTTTCATGACGGTCCCTGAAGTGAAGCCTGACTGCTCATGTGCTACCTTACTACCTTTCACCACGGGAGCCCATGAAACTTCTCTTAACCGCCGTTCTGTCTTCCGCCCTATTCGTTTCAGGATCGTCTCCAACTGCAAGCGGTAACGCGGCATCTTCCGGTTCGACTCCAGCCATCTTTGGCTTTCGCGACGCCGCCGCCGAGTCGGCGATGGAATCGCGCTTCCTGGCCGTGCCCGATCCCAAGCTCGCGGAAGAGCATCTGCGCATTCTGACGCAAGGCTCCGCACATGGCCGGCACCATCGAAGACAAAGCAACCGCCGATTATGTTGCGCAGAAATTCCGCGACGCCGGGCTCGACACCGAAATCGTCGAATACAAAGTCTGGATGAACTATCCCGCAGAAATCAGCGTCGATCTGACCGCGCCCGCCGGAGTCGAAATGCACGGCCCCACGCGCGAGCATGTCGACGACGATCCGTATCAGGACGATCCCCGCGTGGTGATGCCGTTCAACGGCATGTCGCCGTCGGGCGATGCCGAGGCCGACGTGGTCTATGCCAACTACGGCACGCCGGAAGATTTCGAGAAACTCGACAAGCTGAAAGTCGACGTGCGCGGCAAGATCGTGCTGGTGCGCTACGGGCAGAATTTTCGCGGAGTCAAAGTTTTCGTCGCGCAGGAACATGGCGCGGCGGGCGTGATCATTTACTCCGATCCCGCCGATGATGGCTGGAGGCGCGGCGACAAATATCCCGAGGGGCCGTGGCGGCCGGATACCGGCGTGCAGCGCGGGTCGGTGGGATACATGTTCGAGTTTCCCGGCGATCCGACGACGCCAGGCGTTGCGTCGGTGCCGTCGCTGCCGGAGTCGCAGCGCATCTCTCCGCAGCAATCGGCGCAGATGCCGAAGATTCCGGTCACTCCGTTGTCGTATCACGATGCGTGGCCGGTGCTGCAGACATCTGGGCGGGCCGGATTCGCCGCGCGAGTGGCAGGGCGCGCTGCCGTTCACCTACCACGTCGGTCCGGGGCCGGCGAAGTTGAAGATGCATCTCAAGCAGGACTACCAGTTCCGCACGCTCTGGGATGTCATCGGCCGCGTGCGCGGCAGCGAATTGCCGGACGAGTGGGTGGTTGCGGGCAATCATCGCGATGCGTGGGTGTATGGCGCGGTCGATCCCAACAGCGGCACGGCGGCGATGCTCGAAGCGGTGCACGGCGTCGGCGACTTGCTGAAGTCGGGCTGGAAGCCGAAGCGCACGCTGATCTTCGCCAGTTGGGATGGCGAAGAAGAAGGCCTGATGGGCTCGACGGAGTGGGTGGAGCAGCACGAGGCCGAACTGGCGAATGCCGCGGCGTATTTCAATATGGATGTGGCTGTTTCCGGGCCGAAGTTCGGCGCGTCGGCGGTGCCGAGTCTCAAGCAGTTTCTGCGCGACGTCACCAAGGTCGTGCCCAGCCCGAAAGGCGGCACCGTCTATGAAGCGTGGCAGAAGGCGCGCAGCCGGAGGCGCCCTCGACGCAGTCTCCCGCCGAAGCGATTGGCGACAGCCGGCGTGCTTCCGCGCGCGCAGGTGAAGAGCGACGTTCCGGTCGGCGACCTGGGCAGCGGCTCCGACTACACCGCGTTTCTGCAGCATTTCGGAGTGCCTTCGAGCGACGTGAGTTCGAGCGGTCCGTACGGCGTGTACCACTCGGCGTTCGACAATTTCGCGTGGTTCAAGAAATTCGGCGATCCCGGATTTTGTCTACGAACAGGAGATGGCGCGCGTGTTTGGACTGGAAGCGGTGCGCATGGCCGATGCCGACGTTCTGCCCTATGACTACGAGGAATACGGGAAAGAGATTGTCGTGTATCTCGACGCGGCGCGCCAGCGGGCGGAGGACAAGTTCGGCAAGCACGTGCTCGATTTCGCCGCGGTGAACGCCGCCGCTCGTCATTTCGAGGCTGCGGGCGGGAAGATCCTGGCGAAGCAGAAGAATCCGCCGGCGGATGCGGCACGCGCTGAACCAGGCTCTGCGCGGGGCCGAGCGGGCGCTGCTGATGCCGCAGGGATTGCCGCATCGTCCGTGGTTTCGCCATGTGATTTATGCGCCCGGCGAATATACGGGCTACGCGGCGGTGGTGATTCCGGGAGTGAATGAAGCGCTGGACAAGGGCGACAGCGAGCGGGCGCGGCAACAGTTGGCGGCACTTGCGGCGGCGCTGGAGCGCGCGGCGAAGACGCTGGAAGGATACAAGTAGGGTCATGACTTCCGCTCACGCCCTCGGACAATTCCTGCGCACGCTGCCGGACTTCGGCGGCGGCGACGTTTCTGGCGCTGTTTCCGATCGTCGATCCCTTCGGCGGCATTCCGATCTTCTTCACCATGACTTCGGGCTGGAGCGCGCAGGAGCGGCGCCGCACGGCGTACAAGACCGGGATTTGGGTGTTCGTCATCCTGGTCACGTTTCTCTTCTTTGGACGCTTCGTGCTGCAGTTTTTCGGCATCTCGCTGCCCGTGATCAAAATTGCCGGCGGATTGATCGTGGCCAACACGGCTTGGGGCATGGTGACGTCGCACGCGCGCATCACGCCGGAAGAAAGCCACGAAGCCGAAGACAAAGAAGACATTTCGCTGACTCCGCTGGCCATGCCGCTGATGTCGGGGCCGGGCGCGATCGGAGTGGTCATGGCGCTGGCGGCGCATGTGGACAATGCGGCGGCGTATCTCGGGATGGTCATCGGCATCGCTGCGGTCGCGCTGAGCGTGACGCTCTTCTTCGGTCTGGGCGGGCCGCTGGTGCGGCGGCTGGGGCCGAGCGCGGTGGGCGCGATTAACAAGATCTTCGGCTTTCTGATTCTGGCGATCGCCGTCCAATTGGTGTGGAACGGCGTTGCCGACTTCCACTGAGTCTCGCACCGCGATTCCTGGAACTTGTCCTGGAACTTTGCGTGCGGTTGGTGTCGCGTAACAGAGACAGGCGCTCTTGCGCCCGAGAGGTGCTTCATGCCTGCAAGGTCTCTTGTCGGTCGGATTTCCGCTCTTCAAAACAATTCTGGTGTGTCTGGTTGCCGGTCTCGTTCAGCGCGGCTTCGTCGTTTGCGAGCCAATCGATTGGGACTATGAAGAGACGCACAGCGATGCCCGCGAGTTCGCCGCCGGCGGGTTCGTGCACGTGCGGTTGAGCGTGGGCGACATGCACATCAAGCGCGGGGATACCAACAAGATCAGCCTGCGCTACACCGTCAAGTCGCGGCACGAGAGCAACGTCAAAGAGGCGACGGTGGACTTCGACGTGCATGGCAGCGATGCCACGATTGAATTTCACGCGCCTTCGGGCGGCAATACGTCAGTTCGACGTGGAGCTGGAGGTGCCGCAGAACGACGAATCTCGATGTGCATGACGAAAGTCGGCGACGTGACCGTGGAAGACGTTGAGGGCGACAAGGATTTGAGTCTGGGCGTCGGCGATCATCCGCGTGGCCAACGAGCGTGCGGGATATCGGCTGGTGAATGCGAGCACGGGCATTGGCGACGTGAATGGCGATGGCTACGGGGAGACCAGCGGCTGGCTGGGCAAGACTTTGAAGTATCACGGCGATGGGAAGTACGAGCTGCGGGCGCACGTCGGGGTGGGAGACATTCATCTGGACGGGAAGTAGGGGGAATCAGGAGTTTTGAATGTGGGGCACTGATTCGCTTGAAATCCAGTCCACTAAAGTCGATCGGCGGTCGCCGTTCCCTTGCGACTCGGCCTGCTTTCGGGAGTGGGCAAGGCTGATGGCTGGCAAGTCTCCGGAGTCGATCGAAGATGCAATGATCGCTGCGACCGCACACGTTCAAGAGATTGGAAGTGGCCACGCGGAATGAGCGAGACTTCCGGAAGCTTCAGGTGGGGGCGTTTAACCCGTTTGGGTCCGCGGGTTAGCTTTTCAAATGCTGAACGTCATCCCCACCCTAGACGCAAAGAACGCGGCTAGGATGGGGCACCCGGCGGACAGCCGAGGGCGGCTGTCCCCGCATGTTCCGTTCTCAATCCATTGCTGACGCGGCGCTAAAGCGCCGCTCTTCCACGATGCTCCGCCAACGATATTCCGCTATTTGAGCGTCATCAACTTCTCCACCAACTCCGAATAATCCTTCTTCTCGATGCCATGCACCTGCTTGTTGTATTCGTCGACTTTCGACGAATAGTTCATCGAGCAGAACTTGGGGCCGCACATGGAGCAGAAGGCGGCTTCTTTGTAGAAGTCGTCGGGGAGAGTTTCGTCGTGCATGGCGCGGGCGGTTTCGGGGTCGAGCGAGAGGGCGAACTGTTTTTCCCAGTCGAATTTGTATCTCGCGTAGCTGAGGGCGTCGTCGCGGTCGCGGGCGCCGGGGCGTCCGCGGGCGATGTCGGCGGCGTGGGCGGAGATTTTGTAGGCGATGATGCCGTCCTTCACATCTTTTTCGTTGGGCAGTCCGAGGTGCTCTTTCGGAGTTACGTAGCAGAGCATGGCGGCGCCATACCATCCGATCATCGCCGCGCCGATGGCGGAGGTGATGTGGTCGTAGCCCGGCGCAATATCGGTGACGAGCGGGCCTAGCGTGTAGAACGGGGCCTCGTAGCAGAGTTCGACTTCTTTTTCGACTTGCTCCTTTATCTTGTCCATGGAGACGTGGCCGGGGCCTTCGATCATGACCTGCACGTCGTGCTCCCATGCCTTCTTGGTGAGCTCGCCTAGAGTTTTGAGTTCGGCGAATTGGGCTTCGTCACTGGCGTCGGCGACACAGCCGGGGCGGAGTCCGTCCCCGAGAGAGAAGCTGACGTCGTATTTCTTGAAAATCTTGACGATATCGTCGAAGCGCTCGTAGAGGAAATTCTGCTTGTGGTTGTAGGCCATCCACTGGGCGAGGATGGCCCCCCCGCGGCTGACGATGCCGGTGATGCGCTTGGAGATTAGCGGGAGATACTGGATGAGGACGCCGGCGTGGATCGTCATGTAGTCGACGCCTTGCGCGGCCTGCTCTTCGATCACTTCGAGCATGACTTCGGCGTTGAGGTCTTCGACGCGCTTCACGCGGGCAATGGCTTCGTAGATCGGGACGGTGCCAATCGGCACCGGCGAGTGGCGCAGGATGGCCTCGCGGATCTCGTGGATGTTGCCGCCGGTGGAAAGGTCCATAACCGTGTCGGCGCCGTAGTGGACGGCGGTGTGGAGTTTCTTCAGTTCCTCCTTCACTTCCGAGGTGACGGCGGAGTTGCCGATGTTGGCGTTGATCTTGCAGAGGCTGGCCACGCCGATCGCCATGGGCTCAAGTTCTGGGTGGTTGATATTGGCGGGGATGATCATGCGTCCACGGGCGACTTCGTCGCGCACCAGTTCGGGTGTCAGCTTTTCTTTGTGGGCGATGAACGCCATTTCTTCGGTGATGACTCCTTGGCGCGCGTAGTGCATCTGGGAGAAGTTGCCGGAGATGTTTTCTTGCTTGCGGCGGGCCAGCCACTCGGAGCGAGGTTGGGGGACGCTGTAACCGTTGCTGCCAAAATTGCCATTGGAAGTCATGAGAACCCCAGAGTCAGAAATTCGGTAAGCACCGATTATAACCGCGTCTGGGTTTAGTGGAGCAGGGCGCGAAGGCTTCACCACAGAGGACGCCCTCCGTCTTCGCTCAGGGGCAGGCTCAGGACACAGAGGGCTTCGCAACTGTGCGAAGGCAGCTGAATTCTTGGCCGGTTTGCTCATCCTCAATATCAGGCTTAGAATCTCAGCCGTTGCGCCTACCTTGCCATCTGAAGGAGATTGTTCTCATGCGTGCGTTTCATCCCCTGCTGGCCTTCTTGCTGATTGTGAATGCTGCCGGTTTCTCGCAATCTGCGTCTTCCGCCAAGCCTGGTTCTGGATTCAGCATCGACAACATCGACAAGAGTGTCGACCCGTGCGTGGATTTTTATCAGTATGCGTGCGGGAACTGGATCAAGAATTCGGAGATTCCGGCGGACCGGCCATCGTGGCAGAGTTTTTCTGAACTCGACGAGAGCAACCTGCAGATCGAGCGGGGAATTCTGGAGAAGGCTGCGGCGGGCGGGGCGGGGCGCAATGCCATCGATCAGAAGATCGGCGATCTGTACGGCTCGTGCATGGACGAGAAGGCGGTCGACGCCAAGGGGATCGCGCCGATTAAGCCGGAACTGGATCGCATCGCGGCGGTGAAGGACAAGGGCGCGCTGATCGACGAGATCGGGCACCTGCACTTGGTCGGGGCGAACGTTCGCTGTTCAACTTCTATTCCGCATTCTGACCTGCACAATGCGGACCAGGTGATCGCGTACATCGGATCAGGGCGGGCTGTCGCTGCCGGACCGCGATTACTACATCAAAGACGATGCCGACAAAGTCGAGATGCGCAAGCATCTGGCGGAGTTTGTGACGCAGGTGTTTACGCTGGCGGGGCAGACTCCGCAACAGGCGGCCGAGTTCCGCGCAGACCGTGCTGATGGTCGAGACGCTGCTGGCGGCGGATGCGATGGATCGCACCAAGAGGCGCGATCCGAAGAACCGCGACCACAAGATGACGCGCGACGAAGTGGTGGCGCTGGCGCCGGATTTTTATCTCAACCGCTATTTCGCGGCGGTGGGCGCGCCCAACTTTACCGCGCTGAACGTCGACGAATCCTGATTTCTTCAGGCAAGTCAACGGAGTGATCGCGGCGCTGCCGCTGGAGTCGCTGAAGACTTATGTGAGCTGGCACGTGCTGCGGGCGGCGGCTCCGTGGCTGTCGCAGCCGTTTGTGGAGGCCAACTTCAAGATGCGGCAGGCGCTGACCGGGCAGAAGCAGATTCAGGATCGCTGGAAGCGCTGCGTCGATCTGGTGGATGGCTCGCTGGGCGAGGCGTCTGGGGCAGCGTTATGTCGAGGCGACTTTCGGCGCGGAGGGCAAGCAGCGCATGCTGAAGATGGTGGACGCGCTCGAGAAATCGCTGGACGCGGACATTCAGAATCTTTCGTGGATGTCGCGCACGACACGAAGAAGCAGGCGAAGGTGAAGCTGCAGGCGATCCGCAACAAGATTGGATATCCCGACGAGTATCGCGATTACAGTTCGGTGATCGATCAAGCGCGACGATCTGCTGGGGAACGTGCAGCGGGCCGACGAGTTCGAATCGAAGCGGCAGATTGCCAAGATCGACAAGCCGCTCGACCGCAAGGAGTGGGGCATGACTCCGCCGGAGGTGAATGCGTATTACAGCGGGTCGTATAACGAGATCGTGTTTCCGGCGGGCATTCTGCAACCGCCATTTTTTGATAAGAACATGGACGATGCGGTTAATTTTGGCGGCATCGGGCTGGTGATTGGGCACGAACTCACGCACGGGTTCGACGATCAGGGACGGAAGTTCGATCCGACCGGGAATCTGCGCGACTGGTGGACGGAGCAGGATGGCAAGGAATTCGAGAAGCGCGTGAGTTGCGTGGCCGATGAATATTCGAACTTCGTCGCCGTCGACAACATGAAGCTGAACGGGCGGCTGACGCTGGGCGAAAATACGGCGGACAACGGCGGGGCGCGCATCGCGCTGGCGGCGCTGGAGCGGCTGATCGCGGAAGATAAGACCGGGAAAGAAGGGCAGAGCATCGACGGCTACACGCCGGAGCAGCGCTTCTTCCTGGGATTCGGGCGGGTGTGGTGCGAGAAGCAGCGGCCGGAATATTTGCGGATGCAGGTCAGCACCAATTCGCATTCGCCGGGGAAGTATCGCGTGGATGGCGTGGTGCAGAACATGCCGGAGTTCCAGAAGGCGTGGAACTGCAAGGCGGGGCAGCCGATGGTGGCGGAGAACGCTTGCCACGTATGGTAGTTGCGCGGCCGGAGTGCGATTCCGGCCAAGGTCAAAAGCCCCACTTCTCGCAAAAGGACGCGAGAAATGGGGCACCCGGCACGCCAGCCGTCTCTTAGAGTTCTGGCGTCGGCAAGAAAGACTTTGGCGCCGGTCGAACGGCATCTGTCGATCACCTGCACGACTTCCCAAACGGCTAGTCGGGGGTCCGCTTTCAACAGAATCATCTTTTCATCGCCTTTCTGGAAGTGCGGCGTGAGCGTACCTTCCAGGGCGTTGACGAGGAAATCTCATCGCCGTTGACTCTTAGCAGAGGACGTTGCTGGCCCGAGTTGAGCAATCTGCACGACGGTCGCGACTACGCCAGAGGGCAACGACGGAGCGATCTGCACTTCCAACCCTTTGGGAGGCGCAACGCTTCCCGGAGCGATCGGCTCCCCTGGGATGTAAGCAGGACCGGCGTTTCGAAGAGCGACCGGCAGCCAATAGCAAGGACTTGCTCCACGCTTGCAAATGGCGCACGGGCGTCGGCTTTGATGTAGAGTTTGGCCTCGCGGTTGCGAGGGTGGGTTTTCATCCGTCGGCCAAACCTTCGGGTGTCATCGGGTCGCGCCGAAATAGAGGTTGCCATCGGCGGTTACCGCGACGACCCAGGCATCGTTGCTTTGTCGGCGTCGGGCACGGATGTGGCGTTGCTGGTGACGGGCATCTGTACGCTGACGCCTCGCTGCATTTCCTGAGCATGGCTCGAGACGGCGCGAACAGGCTGGCGCGGCGACGGTCAGGGCAAAGATTACCAGTTCTTGCTCGATTATTGGCGTGCTTCATGATTTCTTCTCCTCTTGGGCCTTCGCCCTCAGGGCGGTTCTTATTGGACCGGCTGAAGCCGGGCCCTTCCCTAAACCACGGAACCGCCCCGGCTTTTGGCGGAGCCTTCCGCGTTTATTGCCGACGGCCGCGTGCGAGGGCGAGACGCCCCCGCGACAGCCGGCGGGACCCAGCGGCTTCGCTCAGTCGTTTTGACGCATTTTGGATTTTGCACTCTCAGGCAGGCTGCCGGCGCTACCTCTTGCTGAGCTACGGTTTGGCGCCGCCTAGCGACGCTGTGGCTAGCGTGCCGCCGAGGCCCATGGTTTCTACTGCGGACGAAGGGACGATCACCATCGCGCCTTTTTCCTTGATGGCTTCGTAGAGCATGTTCATGGCGCGCAGGTGCAGGGCCACGGGGTTTTCGGCGTAGGCGGCTGCGGCCTGCACGAAGCTGTTGGAGATTTCCTGTTCCGCCTGGCCGAGGATGATGCGGGCTTGGCGTTCGCGCTGGGCTTGCGCCTGGCGCGACATGGCGTCTTCGAGGCCTGCGGGATTTTTACGTCGCGAATTTCAACGGACTGCACGGTGATGCCCCAGGGATTGGTCTTTTCGTCGAGGATGCGCTGCAGTTCGCGGCCCATGGTTTCGCGCTCGGTGATCATTTGCGCGAGTTCGTGGCGGCCGATGGATTCGCGCAGCGCGGTTTGTGCGCTCATGTTGATGGCCTCGATGAAGTTTTCGACTTCGAGAATGCGATTTCTCGGCGTTCCAGACCATCCAGAAGACGATGGCGTCGACGTTGACGGGAACGGTGTCGCGCGTGAGCGTGGATTCGGCGGAGACGCTGGCGACGCGGACGCGCTGGTCCACGTAGGGGCTCAGCGTCTCGATGATGGGAATGATGTGGCACAGGCCGGGGCCGCGCAGGCCGACGTAGCGGCCCAGACGCAGGACGGCGACTTTTTCCCACTGCCGCACGACCTTGATGGCGAACAGAAAGTAGAGGCCGACCAGGGCTCCGATGATGGCCGGGAGCGGGATTGTTGATGCACCGCCGGCGATACGGCGAGGCCGATCACGATGCTGATGGCGAACAGCAAGACGGGCGATGCCGCTGACTTCGTTGATTCGAATTCTTGCCATGACTATCTCCTTTGTGCGGTGCGAACCTGCGTGGCGGCAGGCAACAAGTCGCGCAGACGATCGATCAGATCTTCGAGGGTGAATCCGGCGGCGCCGGCGCGGGCCGCGAATTCTCCGGCCATCTGGCCGAGCTGACGTTCGCGCTCGGCAGAATTCTTTTCCAGCTTCTTGTCGGCGATGAAAGTTCCGGTGCCCTGATGGGTTTCGAGCAGGCCGCCGAGTTCCAGTTCGCGATAGGCGCGCATCACGGTATTGGGATTGATTTCGAGATCGACGGCGAGCTGGCGGACCGTGGGCAGCTGATCTCCGGCGGTCAGCGAGCCGGAGGCGATGCCGCTGCGGACCTGATCGATCAGCTGGCGGTAGACGGGGACGCCGCTGTGCAGGTCGATCGAGAAGCGGGGCGCGCGCGGGAGTGGTGTTCCTTCCCATGCGTGTCAGTGTACTATAGTACTAGTACATTATGTCAAGAGAAATCTTCAACCACTCAGGGCATTAGGGTTCACGAAGCAAACCCATGGGCGCTTCGGGTCGTTCAATGTGGGTCGACGCTGACTCGGAGACGATGCTGAGATGCGGTCGCTTGTGTAGTGCTGCAGCGAGAGCCGCCGCGACGGCCGGCAGAATGCCCGCGTACTTGCAAATGCTACGTTTTCGTTGCTTTGAAGCCTTTGCGGCGTTGTTCGCTGTAGCGGTGCAGGGCGTCGAGGATGATGGGGTAGGCTTCACTTGGCGGGCGTATCTCGTCGACCTCGACGGCCTTGCCTTCGAGCAGCTTGTAATCCTGAAAGAATCTGCGGAGCATGAGCAGGCGGTGCGGCGGCATCTCCGATGCCTGTCGGTAGGAGTTGAATTCCGGATCTTCGGTGGCGACGGCGATGATTTTGTGATCCTGTTTGCCGGCGTCGATCATGGTCATCAGGCCGATGGCGCGGGCGTGAATGATGGTCAACGGGACAACCGTCTCCTGGCACAGCACCAACACATCAAGCGGGTCGTCGTCTTCGGCGAGCGTCTGCGGAATGAATCCGTAGTTCGCGGGATAGTAGACGGCCGAGTAGAGGATGCGGTCCAGGCGGATCAGGCCGCTGGACTTGTCGAGTTCGTACTTCACGCTGGAGCCGAAGGGAATCTCGACTACGCAATCGAACTCGTGGGGAAGCTTGTCGCCGGGAGTTACATCGTGCCAGGGATGGATCATAGGAAGAAGAAGATGAGACTCATTTATTCTAGCGGACGCGGCCGCCATCGGCAGGCGAACAAGAGCGGCGCTGGGGAAATCGACGCGGAGAGGAACTAGGGCCTACGAGAAGAACGCTTCAGCAGACTCGGCAAATGCTGGCGGACTGTTTTGTGCAGATGCCGGTTTTGTTTTCGCATCGCCAGTTGCTCGTGGCGGGGAACATGGTAGAGACGCATGGAGACCTCGACCAGCATGCGGCCCAATGCGAGAAGCACGTCCATCATCTGGTTGGGATCGCCCCCTCGGTGACTCGACCTCAGTGCTCTATATTTGTTCTCGCTCAGCCATTGAGTACACCGTCGGGTTCTCCTCCACGCGTTTTCGAGAGAACGACTCAACTACACATAATCGATTGAACCGGGAAATGGAAATCGAAACAATCGATTCGTGAATCGGTTCGAGTGAATCAAGGTAAATGCCTGAAAATAAAAGAAAATAAATACAGTCAGACGTGTAGGTGGTCATACGGCCGATGCGCCGGATCGATTCTTTGCGGGGGCCGCGGGTGTGCTCCGGTATCTTGATTCTCAGGCTCGCGACGCGTAAAGTCTGAAGTGGAGTGCATCCCCCTGGGGCGTTTAATGTCGAGCCAAGGCAAGACCTATCTCAAGTTCGGTGGAGCGACAGCGGTGATTCTGCTGCTGCTCGGCTACCTCGCGTACACCGGCGTGCAGGACAGCAAGAGTTATTACGTCACGATCAAAGAACTGCACAAGATGGGCGATGGCGCGTATTCGAAACGATTGCGGGTTGCGGGGAACGTGCAGCCGGGCTCGATCAAGCGCGTGGGAACCCATGTGCAGTTTGTGCTGATGGAAGAAGATCAGACCTTGCACGTGGATTACACCGGGACCGAAGCTCCGCCCGATACTTTCAAAGATGATTCCCAGGCGCTGGCCGATGGAAGCTTCGACCGTGATGGCGTTTTCCACGCCAAGCAACTGCAGGCGAAGTGCGCGTCGAAGTACGCTCCGCAGCAGCCGGGAGCTCCGGCAAACGGAGTGCAATCTTCTGAGCCGGCCAAGAGCATGACGCAGGTGCAACCGGTCGCTGGCAGCGGCGTTTCGAACTGACCTTCAAAATCTGACCGTTTTAGGCGAGTCCCGCAGGGGCTAAAGCCCGATTGACTTGCTGCAATACGGCGGCGCGGCTGAGTGAGAAAGCCTGCATTTTTGTTGCGTCCAGGGCGGCACGGCTCGAAGCCATGCGCTTCCCCCGTACCATTTGTAAGCCGAATCCGGTCTTCCTATACCCGTGACTGAAGCCACGAGCCCCGCCATCACCGTCAACAACGTCATCAAGCAGTTTGGACGGTTTGCCGCGCTGCGCGGAGTGACGGCGGAGTTTGATGCGGGACGGTTTCACGCGATTCTCGGCGAGAACGGGGCGGGGAAGACTACGCTGCTGCGGGCGCTGGCTGGGCTGGCGCAGCCCACGCGGGGAGAGATCTCGATTTTCGGGAAGACGCCGCAGGAGGCTTGCCGCGAGATTGGGTATATGGCGCATCCGTCGCTGCTTTACGACGAGATGAGCGGGATGGAGAACCTGCGGTACTTTGCGCGGCTTTACGGCATTGCGGGCGACGCGCACGCAGTGAAGAAGTGATTCGCGAGCGTGGGGCTCGATCCGGAATTGACGCGTCGCGGTGGGGCAGTATTCGCAGGGGATGCGGCAGCGGATGTCGCTGGCGCGGGCGATTCTGCACGATCCGAGGGTGCTGCTGCTGGATGAACCGTTTTCGAATGTGGACGTGCATTCGGCGCGGGCGATGGTCGGGTTGCTGAAAGGCATGCGCGATGCGGGGAAGACGGTTTTCGTGATCACGCATCAGGCGCTGCTGCTCGAGGGCGTGGCCGACGAATTTGTGTGGATGCAGGCGGGGCAGATTGTGGACCGGACGGCCAGCCTGGCGCGGGCGGCCGGAGCCGGGGACGTCCAATGAACTCGTTCTGGGCAGTCGCGTTGCCGCGACGCTGGTGAAAGATATCCGGCTGGAGTGGCGGTCGAAAGATGCGCTGAATTCCATGCTGTTTTTTTCGCTGCTGGTGGTGGTGATCTTCAGTTTCTCGTTCGATCCGCTGGCGGAAGAGTCGCGGCACATTGTGGGCGGATTGGTCTGGGTCGCGTTTTTGTTTGCGGCGGTGGTGGCGCTGAATCAGACGTGGGCGCGCGAGTTGCGCAATCAGGTGCTGGATGCTTACCGGGTTTCTCCGGCTCCGGCGAATGCGTTGTTTCTGGCCAAGGCGGTGGGAAATTTTATTTTTGTGGGCGTGCTGGAAGCGCTGATGACGCCGCTGTTCGTGATTTTCTACAACCTGCGGGTGCTGGGTCCGGCGTGGCAGTTGATTCCGATCGCGGTTCTCGGAACCTGGGCGCTGGTGGTGAATGGGACATTTTTCGCGGCGATGTCGCTGCGCACGCGCAGCCGCGAGATCATGCTGCCGCTGCTACTGTTTCCGATTTCGATTCCGGCGGTGCTGGCGATGGTGGCGGGAACGACTTCGATTCTGACTGGCGAAGAGTCCGCGCACTTCTACATCGTGTTGCTTCTCACCTACGATGTGGTGTTTACTACTGCTTGTCTGGCTTTGTTTGGAATGATTCTGCACGCGGAATGAAACGGCTCTTCCCCATCCTTTCGATCGTCACCGCGATTCTGCTGGCGTATGCCCTGTATCAGGCACTGGTCGTGGCGCCAACCGATGCGCAGCAGGGCGATGTTTACCGGATCATTTACTACCACGTACCCTCGGCGTGGACCGCGTTTCTGCTGTTCTTCATTAACTTCATCGCGTCGATTCAATACCTGGCTAGCCGGAAGCCTTCGACGCAGAGTGCCGCGAAGTGGATCGTGATCGCGATCGGGGTTGTGGGAGTGATTGCGTGTTTTCTGCCGCAGGTGCAGGCGTTGATCCCGCAGGGCATGCGTCCGAGCGCGGTGGCGACGACGGTGTTGCTGATTCCGATCTTCTATTTTTTGATCGGGAAATGGTTTCCGGGAGACGGCTTGACGTGCTCGCGGTGACGACGGCCGAAGTGGGCGTGGTGTTTTGCACGATCGTGCTGGTCACGGGGCCGATCTGGGCGCGGCCGGTGTGGGGGATCTGGTGGGCGCCGGGCGATATCCGGCTGACTTCGACGCTGGTGTTGTGGCTGATTTATGTGAGCTATCTGGTGCTGCGGCGCTTTTCGAACAGCGCGCAGACGCAGATGCTGGCGGCGGCGCTGGCGGTGTTTGGCGCGCTGGATGTGCCGCTGGTTTATTTTTCGATCTGGTTTTTCCGGACGCAGCATCCGCAGCCGGTGATCGGCGGGGGCGGGTCGATGGATCCGCGCATGCTGCACGTGCTGCTGATCAGCTGGATGGCGTTTCTTTGCTTTGCATTTCTGGTGTGCTGGTCGCGCTTCCGGCTGGAGTTGCTGCACCGCGAGATTGAAGAAGCGCACGCGATGGAATCTCTGGTGGGAGCCGGAGTGGCGGCCAAGGCCAGCCTGCCGCTCGGGCGGAGTCCGCGATGAACGCGATCAAGTTTCTGATTGCCGCTTATATTGCCACTTGGGTGATCCATGGCGTTTATCTGGGAAGCCTGGTGCGCAGATTCAGCCGTTTGCGGCGGCAGTTGAAGGAATTGGGGAAAGGGAAGTAGAAGGGGCTTTGAGTACCTCAGAGCATCGCGCAGAGGTACCTCTGGGGCTGAAGCCCGAAGACAGAGGACAAGTCCTATCGCAGCGCTCAAAGCGCTGCGCCCACCCAAAATCTCCACCCCGAAATCTCTCTCGGCACGGCGAAGGAAGGCGAAGCTTGGAAGGCGAGATTGCCAGCCGAGAGCGGAGACCCCGGAAGCCGAAGGCCGAAAGGCCGACTGATAGCCGAGAGGGAAAGCCGAATGCCGGGAGTCGAGAGCCCTCAGTTCAGTTCGTGGCTTTCCATTCCTGTCTGCAGGGCGGCAGAGGAAGTCGGGGCTGCCGTTGGAGCGGAGGAATTCGTAGTCTTCGATCATGGCGGCGGTGCCGATGCGGGCCGAGGGCAGAGGGTGTTCGACGCGGATGACGCGGGCGGTGAAACGGACGCGGACGGCGTCGGTCAGGGTGACGTGGGGAGGGAAGGTCAGGGTGACTTCGAGCTTGGTTCCGGCTTCGACGGCGCGGTCGAGGTAGAAGAAAACGCCGCGGGCGCTGACGTTCTGGGTTTCGGTGTGAACCTCGCTGGCGCCTTCGAGGCGGACAATGGCGGGCAGGCGCATGTCAAAGCGCCGCATCATCCGCCGTTCCTGTGAATTCGGTTGCATGGCCAGAGCGCTCTGCCCAGGAGCGCAGTACTACCAAAAATCGACACGGCAGACGGCAGATGTCCCAAGCGCTAAGGCCGAATTTCGAAACAGAGACGGCCCTGTCGCACTTCAATGTATAGAAACATCAGCAGTTTGCAACAGCAAAATGCGTTTTGGAACTGATTCGGTCAATCTGTTCGGATTTCGGAACAGACTCTCGTTCCGGGAGCCGCGGGAGGACGCACGAATGCGCATGGCTCATTGAGTGACGAGCAATCGGTCTGCCATCGCGGTTGCGGCGAGCGCTATGTTTTGAGCAGAGAATGAGTGGGTTTGCAGAAACGCTGTGACGATTCGGATGCGAGTCGCGGGATCATGCAACTGGTTGTTCGCGGAGCGAGAGGAATCTTCCTCTTTTATGCCATCAGCGCATCTTCGAGAATTGGGAAACTGACGAAGTCTGGCAGAGTGGTGCACGGTTTTCCGCTGCAGCAGAGCGTCGGCATCTTTCGACAGCGCTCGAGGCGCATCTGACGAATCTTGGAGCCGGCCGCGCAGGCCGGAGGTTCGCTTGACTTGTCTATCCGTCAGATGTTTAAGTAGTTATTTAATTTTTTCCGCCAGTTCCAGTGACAAGCAAGCCGCGGTCAGGTTCGCCGGCGCGAGGCTCGATGGACTTGTGCGCCGTCCCTAATCTCTCCACTGATCTGAGCGACGAGGAAGATGATCGCAAGAACGATCGGAGCTAGAGCGACAGATCGATCGAAGAATACGGGTTTGACTGCATCGGAGGAACGAGTGAACGTAGATCGCCGTTGGTTGGGAGCATCCTTCGGTACGAGTTCGTGTTCTGGCCGCTGGGCTGGTGCTGCTAGGGGCAGGATGCGCAGTTCTCGGGTGGGGTTCCCGCTCACGCCAAACCGCCGCGAACGCCGCGGCCCACCTTCCAGCGATCGAAGCGCCGGCGACGGCTGTACCGAGCCTCTTGGCGACGCCGCAGACTAAGTCCGTGGGCGCGAGCGAAGACGCGCAGAAGCGGGCGCGAGCGCTGTTCGCAGGCCTGCCGCTGATCTTTGAGCCGAACCAAGGGCAGGTTAACCTCGACCCAGCCGACCAGCGTGCGAAGTTCGTGACCCGCGGCTCCGGATACAGTCTATTTCTGGGCTCCGAGGGCGCGATTTTGAGCCTGATGTCTCGCGAGCCGTCCAAGTCAAAGAGAGATGCGTCGCTGACCCGAGTCGACTCGTTGCAGATGAAGCTGGCGGGCGCGAATCCGAAAGCCAATGTCACCGGCGCGAACCTGCTGCCGGGCAAGAGCAATTATTTTCTAGGCAATGATCCAGCGAAGTGGCACAGTGGCGTTCCGCAGTTTGCGCGGGTGCGCTACGAAAATGTTTATCCCGGAATCAATCTGGTTTTCTATGGCAATCAGGGACATCTGGAATACGACTTCCAGGTCGCGCCCGGGTCTGATCCAAAGCAGGCCCAGCTGGAATTTAAGGGTGCGAAACAACTGGAGCTGAAAGACGGAGCCCTGGTGATCCGCAGTGCGAGCGGGAGCGTGCAACTGGACGCTCCCCGGGTGTACCAGGAGATCGCGGGCCGCCAGCAACCGGTCGAAGGCCGCTTCGAACTGCGTGGACGGAACCGCGCCGGATTTGCGATTGGCGCATACGATCACTCGCGCGAGTTGATCATTGATCCGATTCTGACCTTCTCGACGTATTTTGGCGGCAGCGGCGACGAGAAGTCGACTTCGGTGGCGGTGGATGGAAGCTTCAACATCTACCTCACGGGTTCGACGATGTCGCCCAATCTCCCGACGGTTGGGGGAGTTTTTCAGCCGGCGCTGGCGACCGGAGCGACGCAGAACGTCTATGTCGCCAAGATTACTCCGCCCCTGGGATCGCTTGCGGCTGTTCTTAAGTATGTGACGTATCTGGGTGGCTCGGCGAGCGACTACCCAGTTGGCATCAGCGTCAACGGCGCCGGCGAGGCGTACCTGGCGGGCACCACGACCTCGGGAAATTTTCCGACTACGCTGAATGGCTATCAGAATGCGCCTGAGCCGGGCAGCGTCGGAACGTCGCACGCATTCGTGACCTGGCTGGATAGCACCGCTACTACGCTGAAGTATTCATCGTATCTATCGGGCAACAATACAGACGTCGCCAGCGGAATGACGATCGACGCGTCGGGCTTCATCTATGTGACGGGCACTACCCTGTCCACCGATACCTCCAGTGGTCTGATCCAGTTTCCGGCCAGCAATCTGCCGCAGGGAGTGCCGTTCCAGAGCATTTCACGGTCTCCGGGGCAGTTTCAGTTTTTCGTGACCAAGGTCAATGCGAACGCGCCGAAGCAACAGAGTATCGCGTACTCGACCTATTTTGGCGGGGCCAGCTTTTTCACGCTCCCCGAACGCGATCGCCGTGGGCGGCGGCATTGCCGCCGACACAAGCGGTAACGTCTACTTCACCGGCACCACGAACTACGTGTTTACAGGATGCGCTGGTTGCGGCGGCAGTGACTTTCCCATCCTGAATGCGTACCAGCCGTGTCTGGATCAGCCTCCGGCGACCACGATCACCAATCCTCAGTCGTGCACGTACACGGCGAATCCGACAGAGTCGGATGCTTTCGTGGCAAAGCTCAATCTGAATCCCACCGCGGCTCAGGGACTACAACTGGTCTGGTCGACTTATCTGGGAGGCGCCGGGACGGATTCTGGCGTGGGGATTGCTCTCGATACTGGAGCGGCCAACGTGTACGTCGTTGGGACCACGAACTCCAACCCGTTTGCCACTGTAACGACTCTGAATACCACCGCCGGATATCAAAGCTGCCTCGACAACCTGGTCAATACGACGACCAACCCGCCGACGTGTACGGCACCTGCCGGGGCCCCTAACGACGCCTTCGTAGCGCGGTTGAACAACCCCACCACGACGACGGGCACTGCGGTGAACGTGGCACTCAACTACTTCTCCTATCTTGGAGGCTCCCAGAACGAGGCCGGCCTCGCAATCTCCGTGGACTCTGGCGCTGGTGCCGTGGTGACAGGCTGGACCCAGTCTCCCGATTTCCCTGTTTTCCCACTGGGGACCAGTTCTTTGACCGGCTTCCAGGACGCGTTCACAGCACGACTCAATACGACGGCCGTGTTGGGACAAGCGACGTCGGGTTCCTGGGCGAATTACTTCGGTGGCAGCAGCGCGGACTCGAATACAGTGTTCACGGAAGGCACCGGGGTCGCGCTCGATGTGAACCAGAACGCATATTTTGCGGGGGACACGAACTCGGTTGATCTGCAAGTCAATAAGCCATTGCAGGCGACCAATAATGGCGGATACGACGCCTTTGTGACCCAGTTGGGATCAGCGTTGAGTTTGTCGATCTCCGGAGTCCTGACGTCGGGGACGAACCAGTTCTACGTGGACGCGGGCACCCAGGCAACGTTCACTTATACGGTGACGAACAACGGTCCCGATCTAGCCAGCAACATCACGGTCGTGGACAATCTGAGCCAGGCGGTGACGCAGGTGCCGCTCACCCTCGTTTCTGCGAGCGTCAGTTCGGGAACTTGTGGAACTGCGTCGACCACTGGTGGCGTAAGCTGCTTCCTCCCACCATTGCAGTCGGGTTCCACCGCTACAGTAACCATTGTGGTCATCCCCGCAGCCAGTAGCAGCGGGAGTCCACAATCATTCAACGGCGGCTCGGTGCAGGCGATAGGGCCAGGCAATATTGTTCTGGCGCAAACCTCAGTACCGGCGGAGGCGTTGGACTTCAGTATCTCCGTCACCCCTCCCAACGGCAGTGTGATAGCGGCGGGCGACACGGCGGTGTACCAGGTGCAACTGAATCCGCATACCGCCTATTCCAGCGGCATCTCGCTGGGCTGTAGCGGTTTGCCCGCGGCGGCCACGTGCAACTTCACGACGCAATCGGTCAAGCTGATCGGAGGTCCTGGGTCTTCGACGCTGAACCTGGTGACGACTGCGAGACCTGTGGTCACCCCGGCGGTCAGTGTCGGATCGCTTGGGCTCTGGCTGGCGGTGCCGGGATTGACATTGCTCGGTGCGGGAGTCGGAGGCGACAAGCGCCGGCGGCGCATCCTGGGAATTCTCATGCTGTGCGCTCTGTTCACGCTGCTTCTGCTGCAGCCGGCGTGCGGCGGAACGTCGACACAAGCGCCGGTCAGCGGCACGCCTCCGGGCATCTACACGATCACGGTCACGGGGACGTCGGGTACCGACAGCAAGAGCGGTTCTGTCACGCTATCGGTCCCGTAATCAACGCGGAAGAAGATTGCAAGAAGAGAAGCCCGGGGACGCAACATCCGTGGGCTTTGAAATTTGGTCAACAGAATCGCTGCATCTTCCGAAGAGAACTATGCTCCGGCCGACAGCTTGTGGTGTCCTTTGGCTTCGGCAATTCCGTACTGACGGATCTTGTAGAGCAGGGCTTTGTAGCTGATCTGGAGAATCGCGGCGGCCTGCTTGCGGTTCCAGTTGGTCTGTTCCAATGCTTGGGTGATGGCCTGCGCTTCGGCTTCATCTTTGGCGGTGCGCGCCAGAGATTTCAAGCCACCCGACTCCGCGCCGCGGGCAGAGGAATCGCCTGTGCCTGCGCCGTTGCCATCATTGCGGGGAAGCAGTTCGCTGACTGCGAGATTCTCATCCCCGAGAATCAAGTAGCGTTTCAGGAAGTTATTCAACTCGCGAAGATTGCCCGGCCAGGAATGATTCTGGCAGGCCTGCAGCAGCGCCGGTGAGAGTGGAAGCGGCGGGCGCGCATAACGCTCGGCCATGCGCGACATGGAGTGCTTCAGCAGGATGGGAATCTCTTCTTTGCGCTCGCGCAACGGCGGAATCTGCATGGTGAACGCGTTGAGTCGGTAGTAGAGATCCTCGCGCAGGCGCTTGTTGGCGAGAGCTTCGGGAATGTTGATGTTGGTCGCGGCCAGGATGCGCACATCGACCTTGATGATGGAACGGCTGCCCAGACGCGAGAACTGCTGGTCCTGCAGCACGTGCAGAAGTTTGGCCTGCAACAGCGGCGGCATCTCGCCGATCTCGTCGAGCAGAATCGTTCCGCGATTGCACAACTCGAACTTGCCGGGCTTGGCATGGGTTGCGCCGGTGAAGGCGCCCTGCTCGTACCCGAACAATTCGCTCTCAAGCAGGTCGGCCGGAACCGCGGCGCAATTCACCTTGAGGAAGGTGCGATGGGCGCGCGGCGAAAGCTTGTGGATCAGGCGTCCGAGGACTTCTTTGCCGGTGCCACTTTCGCCCAGCAGCAACACGGGGATGTCGACATTGGCGACCAGCGCGGCCTGCGAGCGGATCTTGCGCATCTGCGGGCTGGCGGCGATGAAGAATACGTCTTCCGAGAGTTCCTCGACTTCACCGCTGAAAGTCTGTTTTCCCTGGCCGAGGCTGAGATCGATGACCGCATCCAGTTCTGCTTTTTGAAAGGGCTTGGTCAGGTAGTCGAGCGCGCCCAGCTTCATTGCGTGCACGACCTTGCGCGTGTCGTTGACGCAGGACAGCATCACGACTTTGACGCCGGGCTGAATCTGACGCAGCCGCTCGAGAGTCTGCAGACCGTCGATGCCGGGCATAAGCACGTCGAGCAGCACCAGGTCGGGCTGCAGGCCCTTTTCTACTTGTTGCAGGGCTTCTTCGCCGGTGGTTGCGGTTTCGACTTTGTAGTCATCCACTTCCAGCAGCGTTTTGATATAGCGGAGCATGCCGGGTTCGTCGTCGACCAGCAGAATCTTGGCGGTTGGCTTCATCGGTTTTTCCCTTTGCTGGTGGCGGCAGCGGCTGGTTTGTACGGGACCAGGAAAGAAAATTTGCAGCCGGCGCCGGGATCACTCTCGACCCAGATTTTACCTCCCATGCCTTGCACGAGGCGGCGAGCGATAGCCAGACCCAATCCCATGCCCTCCTTAGCCTCGGTACCGGGAAGGCGGAAAAAGTCGTCGAAAACTTCCAGGTGGAACTCCGCGGGAATTCCGGGTCCGGTGTCGGACACGCTGACCTTGACTGAGTTGGGATGACTCACGCTCTGGCGGCGGCGCTCCGAAGGCGAAGGCTCAGCCGCAGCACGGCGTTCCCACATGTAGGGCTCGGCGTGCAGCCACACCGTCCCGCTCTGCGGTGTGAACTTGAAAGAATTTTCCAACAGATTCGAGATCACGCGCTCAAGCTTTGGAGAATCGAATGGAAAAACAGGAAGTTTGTCGTTGGCGAGAAAGTAAAGAGCCAGCCCGCGTTCTTGAAAGCGATTCGACCACAGACGGCACATGTCGGAGAGACAATCATTGACGTTGCCTGGCGCGAAATGCATGCGCAGGCCTCCGGTTTCGAGGGCACTGTAAGTCAGGAAATCCTGAATAAACTGCTGCAGTCGCATTCCGCTGGCCTGCATGTCATGCAAGACCTCGCGCTGACGATCGCTGATCGGGCCCAGTTTCTCGCTCTGCAGCAATTCCACGTAGCCATTCAGGATCGACAGCGGCGTTTTGAGATCGTGCGCGGCAGAGCCGAGAGCATTGGTGGTGCGCTGAAAACGCTGGCGCAGCTCTTTGTACTCCTGAAGCAAGTTTTCCGGACTGGGTACGTCTCCGTCAGGCCGGACGGCAGCAGTCGACATAGGTTCCGGGTTTCCTCCCGCGTCAGAAACACACGTGTTCTTTTGAGCAGTTGCCATGACGGAATTACCACAGGTTTACACGGGGAGAGGGGAAACGGCGCCCGAGCCTGAAAGCACGAGTGCCAATACAAAAATCGTATGTCAGGAGCAATTTGTTGTCAACGAAAATGCACGGGAATTACCCAAGTGTAGCAAAAGCTTGCACTTTCGGGAGCCAGAAGGGCTAAAGCTTGGCTTGATTAGAGTCGAACAAAAAACGAATAAATCTTCCGAGAACTGCCGCTCCTTTACCGCTTTTGCCGTCGGAGGGGGGCGGATTTCGGTGTTCCTCTCCGGTTCTCTAGAGAATTTGGGCGGGATTTGGCCCCTCAGATGCTCCCGTCGGACTTGGATAGTGTGACGGAGACGTCCGCATGAACGGTGCGAAGGCGGCAAACGAGCGGCGAAAGTGGGCGAGATTGCCGCTGGCCATCCCCGTTTTTGTGCGCAGCCGTGACGGCAAGGGCAAAGAATTTCTGGAGTTCGCAACCGCACTGAACGTGAGCGCGGGCGGCATGTTAGTCGCAATTCGCCGGGCTGTGCCCGCAATCGCACAGATTCGACTGGAAATCCCCAGCGCGCCGGTCGCGGCGCTCGCGTTGCTGCCGAGAGCTTCCCGGACCCTGCGTGCGAAGGCTTTGCGCACTACCCCAGCCCACGGCTACTACCTGCTCGGCTTGAAGTTCGCGCGTCCGCTGCTCATGCCTCCCAGCCCAAATGGCCGGCGGCGGAAAATCGCTTCTGCCGTGTGAAAATGTTTGCGCATGGCATCTCCCTACGTGTTACTCTTGGCACCAATCCCTGATTACCAGAGCGTGCCCTTCCGGTTCTTTGGTAAGTTGATGCTCCTCAACTACATAAGTTAGATTTGGGTGGTCGGTCGTGCAATGGAGGGCCTTTGGCTCTCTGGGTGCAGGGTCAGGTCTGTCTCCCCTAACTAGGTACAAACCAGCCATGACAACCAGCAGTGTGAATTCACTCGTCCAGCCTTTAGGGGAAATGCCACCCGACGCGATCGTTTTCGGGCGTACCGACGCCATGCAGGCGGTCCGCGACCGATTGACCAAGTTGGCGAGTGCCAACGTTCCGGTTCTGATCCAAGGAGAGAGTGGAACGGGTAAAGACATCATCGCGCGCATGATTCATGCAGCGTCACCATGGCGCAGCGGGCCGTGGGTAAAAGTGAATTGTCCGGCGATTCCGGGCACACTGCTCGAGAGCGAATTGTTCGGCTACGAAAAAGGCGCGTTTACCGGCGCATACGGAATGAAGCCGGGACGCGTGGAGATGGCGCACCGGGGCACGCTGTTTCTGGACGAAATCTCCGAACTGGACATGTCCCTGCAGTCGAAGTTGCTGCAACTCCTGCAGGATGGGCAGTTCTGCCGTATTGGCGCGCAGGAAGACAAGAAAGTTGAAGTGCGCGTGGTGTGCGCGACCAACCGCAAACTTGAGCAGGAAATTGAAAACGGCACGTTCCGATCGGATCTGTTTTACCGGATCAACGTGGTGAATCTTCATTTGCCTCCGCTGCGCGAACGGGCGAGCGATATTCCCGAACTGGTGGCGTACTTTCTCGAGCATCACAACCGGAAATACAACTGCCGAGCGCGTGCGCTCTCCAGCGAATTGATGTCAGAGTTGCGCAAGTATCACTGGCCGGGCAACATCCGGGAACTGGAAAACCTGGTAAAGCGCTACGTGATTCTGGGTAACGAAGAAGTGATTTCGACGGACTTGGCGCCCCGGCCCACCGACTTCTTCAACGCGGAAATCCCCGTCGATGGCCAGATCTCACTGAAGAAGTTGACTCGCCAGGCGGTGCGCGAGTTAGAGCGGAAAGTCATTCTGAAAGTTCTGCAGAATTGTCACTGGAACCGCAAGCAGGCGGCGCGCGCGTTGAGCATCAGCTATCGCGCGCTGCTCTATAAAATTCGCGATGCCGGACTGCCCTCGAACCGGATGGTGAAGCGGCGGGACGCGGATAGTTCTAAGCGGGACATTGCGGCGGACTGAAGCCCCTTGGTTTCGCCATTTCATCCTGCAACCTCAGTCGACGAATTGCCACTCCTCGGCTACGCGGTGAAGCTTGAAGGGCTAGGCTTTCTTTTGCACTTCATGAAACAGAAACCCCGCCGCAAGGCGGGGTTTCTGTTTTGGTCGGTCTGCCGAAATCGAGCGGGGATTAACCGCGGAGATCCGACAAGGCTTTCTTGGCGTCGGTGTGGTTGGGACTTAGCTTTACAGCTTTCTCCAATTGTTGGCGGGCCTGCGCGTTCTGGTTGGCTTTCTCATAGGCGAGGCCGAGGTGGTAGTGAACGTCTGCGTCGTCGGGATCGCCGTGCTTCGCGCTCAACCGCAAGGCTTCCTGAAACTGACCGATGGCGGAGTGGTAGATCCCTTTCTGATAGTAGGCCCAGCCGAGAGTGTCGGCGGCGGCGGACGATTCAGGCATGCCACGGCGCGCCGTCTGGGCCAAGCCCATGGCCACATCAACGTTTCCACCCTGTTCGAGCATCACGAACGCGAGATTGTTAGAAGCCAGAGGTTGATCGGGAGAAATGCTGAGAGCCTGCTGGTACATCGCCTTGGCTTGATCGTAATCTTTTCTCGCTTCGTACAGTTCGCCAGAAAGAATATAAAACCGCGTCTCTCGCGGATTGTCTTTGATGGACTGCTGGTACAGAGCGAGAGCCTTGTCCGGAGTGCCTTCCTCCACTTGTACTTTGCCGAGTTTTTCGATGGCGTCGGAATTGTTTTTATCGAGTTCGATGGCTTTGCGCAGGGCGGCTTCGGCGCCG
Source organism: uncultured Acidobacteriaceae bacterium (assembly GCA_963710885.1). Classification (GTDB taxonomy): domain Bacteria; phylum Acidobacteriota; class Terriglobia; order Terriglobales; family Acidobacteriaceae; genus Sulfotelmatobacter. The sequence continues at coordinate 364,582 of CAVQCF010000039.1, read as the reverse complement.
GGCAGATCTTTCTTGCCATTGAAGAGCGCGGTTCCAAGCAGGTCGTAGAAGTTGGCGACCTTCGGAGACTTAGCGATCTGAGCATTCGCAGCGGCGATCGCCTTGTCATACTCCTTCTGGGCAAAATAATTGTTCATCAGGCCGCTCAGAGCCTCGGAGGAAGACGGATCTTTATCTAGAGCCTGCTGATAGTACTTCTCGGCGTCGGCAAAATGCTTCTGCGCCAGATGAATGTTTCCCAACTGGATGTAGGGAGCGGGACTCTGGGGAGCCCGCTGCATGGCCTGCTCGGCGTCGTGTTGAGCGTCGTTGAATTTCAGGCGAGCGAGGTCCGCAATACCCTTGAAGATAAAGCCGTCCGGAGAATATGGCTGGGCGGTAATGATCTGCTGGGCGGTCTGGAGCAGAGCGTCGACGTCGCCACGGCGCAATTCCAGGGCAGCCAGGGAGCGCTGCGCATCGGTCATGTCCGGACGAATCTTGACCGCTTCACGCCATTCGGATTCGGCGCGGCCGTCATTGTGCTGCTGGGCGAAGGCGTTTCCCAACTGGTAGTGGGCGACAGCGTTGTTAGGATCTACGCTGAGTGCGCTCTGCAATGAGTCCACGGCTCCGCTGGGATTGTTCTGACGAAGCTGAATCTGCGCTTTGTACACCAAGGCTTCAACGTCATGGGCGTTGGACTTGAGGATCTCGTTGTCGAGTTTGGTGGCTTCGTCGAGCTGGTTCTTCAGGATCAGAAGCTGAATGTAGTTCTTCTTGACCTGGATGTCTTTTGGGTGCTCGTTATAAAGGGAACTATATTCGACGATGGCTTTGTCGATATCGAAGGCAGCGTAGAAGTCGCCGAGCATGCGATAGCCCTCGGGATTATCGGAGAGATCCTTCTTGGTTTGCCGCAGAAAGGATTCGGTCTCATCCTTCTTGCCTTCCTGCATCAAGCAGGCGAACCAGAGCAGCACGCGGCGCCGGGTCTTTCGGGGCAACTCCAATGGCATGCTTAAACTGCACTTCTGCTTCGGGAAGGCGATTGCGCGACTGATAGAAGCCGCCCAGAGCGAGTTGCGCATTCATCGCTTTAGGATCAACTTGCGCCGCCTTCTTGAAATTGGCTTCAGCCTGGTCGGGAAGGTTGGAGCGGAGTTGAAACAGGGCGAGCAGCAGATAGGACTCGGAGCGGTTGGGTCCGACCGCGACGGCCTGCTGCATCTCTTGCATGGCAGCAGGGATATTGTTTTGCGCCCCGTAATAGTTGGCCCAAGCCTCGTGGGTTTCAGCGCTGTTGGGTTGCTGCGTTCGAAGTAGATCGAGGTGAACCTTTGCCTGGGTGAGCGCATCCTGACTGGGGCTGCCATCGGGATTCCTGACGGTCACCAGCAGGTTAGCCAGATCGGTGTGGGCGCGATAGTTATCCGGGGCCAGTTCAACGGTACGGGTCAATTCCTGGAAGGCGCGGTTGGTATCGCCCTCCTTTAGATAGGTCTGGCCGAGTTGGTAGTGCGCCTGGGCGAAGCGGGCGTCGAGCTGGGTGGCATTGCGGTATTGGATTTCCGCCTCGCGGTACTTGCCTTCGGCAAAATATTTTTCGCCGCTCTCGAAGTATTTCTGCTTGCGCACGTTGGGATCGCGGGAGCAACTGGTAAGCGCGACGAGGAGAAGAGAGCAAGCCAGCAGCAGACGGACGAAGACCGAGCGACTCATATTTGGATTCTCCAACTGCGGGATGCAGGAGGCACACGAGGGTGCCACTCCACACAAGCCTTCATGATAATCCACGGTAACGGCCGAAAATAGTTACTGGAGACATACACGGTTTGCGGCAATCGAGGAAGTCTTTCATCGTGGAATATAAGTATTCAGTCGCGGTACGACTTCTTCGATAAAAGGCAGCATGCGCTGCTGCGCGGCGTCGGCGGTCTCGCCGGATTTCATGGCGGTTGTGACGCGCACCAGCGCGCCGTCACTGCGGTTCATTTTGATCGCATCTTTGACCAGGAAGTACTTGGCCCAGTACTCGCTGGCCACTCCGCGATCATGTGCCCAGAACCAGTAGAGCACGAGCCGCCGAGCGTCTCCCTTCTCGATGAGATAGCGATTTGCGGGAAAGGGTTGGTGCCCCGGCACTGTCAACATGATCTGTTGGTTCTCGATCGGGGTCCAGCCCGAGCCGGGGAGGCAGTGCTGAGGTGAATGAGGGGCTTCCCCGGCGCGCTGGCTGCGGTAGAAGGGGATTAGCAGATCAATGTCTTCGGTCTTGTCCGGATTGGTGTAGACACGCTCGATAAGATCGCTGGGCCGAAGCACATCCATGACGTCTTTCCCGATCGGAACATCCTCCCCCGTCCAACCTCCCATTTGTTGGGGAAATTGTTTCAACTCGAGACGGGGCGGGAACACCTCGCTGCCTGAACGGGCTTGCAGGAGTACCGCCGTGCCAGCAATGAATAGGGTTGCCAAGATGAAATTTGTGGCGGAGCTTCTCACGCCCAGGTTCATGGCTCTGGCGCGAGGGCGGCTCGAGCTGGACGACATACTGTTCTTCTCGGGGAACAAGAAGCGGATCAGTCCGTGCAAAGCGTAGAACATGAAGAGCGAGATGATGAAGGTGATCATTCCCCAGGAAGAATGAAAGTAGCCCTCAGCCGCCTCGGGGTTCCAGTACTGAACGAGCAATCCGGTGCCGACGATGCGAACGTCATTGGCAAGCACTGTAATGGGGACGGCTGCGATCGCGAGCACCCATCGCACCCAGAGGCGCTTTTCGAGTAAGTACCCGTAGATGATCGCGAGCGTGACCAGAGACATCAGGGAGCGAATGCCACTGCAAGCCTCGGCTACCTGCAGAGGCATGGCCGGAAGATTGATCACGTTGCCTTCGCGCAATACAGGAACACCGAACACCGGGAGCACCGCGGCCGCGACGCGTGAAGCTAGCAACTGCAGGGGAAAAGTAATCTGGTCAAAAAGGATCGTGGGGATCGGAATCATCATCAGCAGGAATGCCCACGGGAACAGCATTGCGCGGAAGAAATTCCATCCCCAAAAAAGGATCACAGCGCCGGCCAGGACGAGCAGCATCGAGGAGCGTTCCAGGAAGAGCTCGGCCCCCAGACGCCCAACAAGCAAAACTCCCAATCCAAGCAATAGCACGACCAAGCCGAACCGGAAGGGCCGAGGAAGGATTCGGGAGAGACGCTCGCGCTCCTGCCAGATCACGAATGCAGAAAAGAGCGGGACAAAGAATCCGTGGGAAAAATTCGGATCATGCCACCACTGGCCGATCAGGTGACGGAGTGTAGGCCAATAAAGCCAGAGACAGCGACCGTCAGGACGCCCGCCTGCCAGAGCGGGATGGCTTTGAAAATGGCTGGCGCCGACGGGTTCGGCGAGTGGCTCTGCACGGGCTCGATTTGCACCTGTGGCATCACGGAGGAAGTGTGACCCGGTCGCGAAACTTCGAGAATAAGCGAAATGACTTAGGTGTGCAATGCAAACAGTCATCCAAGGCGCTTACGGGCAACTCTGCAGTCGCAGCGGACCATACACTTCTTGATGCTCTTGCGTCTGATGCTGCTTGCGTCGGATCCACCCTTTTCAGAATGTTTCCAAGCGCACTTGATTCGCGATGAGCCCGGTTTGGCAAAGTGAGCCACCCATAGTGAGAAAAGTTTTTCCCATAAGTCCTAAAGTCAGAGGTTTGCGCATTCTCGGAGTTCCCCCCGCCAGTTGTTCTTGGTGACTGTAAACTATTGAAAATAAGTAGTAAAATGGGATCCTAACCGGAGTGTAACCAAGGCCTAGCAGTGGCAATGCTCGTGCTTCAAAATGGTAGGTCTGCTTGGAGGATCTGGGGAGTTTCAGCGTCTTACCGGGAAAAGGTAAAAATGGGCAATTTTTTGCCAAATAGTGCAAAAGGCGGGGAAGGCTCTGCAGCCGAGCCGGCAGGACTTGCGTTTGTAGAAGGGGTGAGCGCGAGCATGCGGCCGGTGGAGGCAGTGATCCGGGAACTGGCGCAGAGCGATGTTCCGGTTCTGGTGCTCGCGGAGCCCGGAGCGGGCAAACATGCCACGGCGCAACGTATTCACGAGATGTCCCGACGGAGCGCGCAGCCGTTTCGCTGGTTTCAATGTCTGGGCCTTGAGCCAGAAGACCTGGAGATTTTGCGGGAGCAGGCAGGCGACGCGGAACAGCCGGGCGCCGGAACGATTTATCTGCAAGAACTGGCTGACTTGAGTCAAGAGTGCCAGGCGCGCCTGCTGGAGGCATTGCCGCAATCGCACGGGAATGGCGTGGCCGGAAGCCATCGAGCCCGGCTCATTTGTGGCAGCGCCCGCGATCTGGAAGTGGAAGTGAAACGGGGGCGGTTGCGCGAGGATCTTTATTACCGCATCAGCGGTGTGTGTCTGCGCCTGCCTCCGTTGCGCCAGAGAAAAGAAGACATTGCGTTCTTGATGGGACACTTTCTGCGCAAGTATGCGCGGGATTTCCGCCGCGCGGTTCCTGACTTGAGCGCGGAGACGCTGCGTCTGTTTCTGGATTATTCGTGGCCAGGGAACTTGCGGGAACTGGAAGATGCGGCGCGGGTGCTGGTGGCGCTGGGAGATGAGCACGTGGCGCTGGGCGGTCTGCGGGCTTTGTTGCGCAAGCCCGAAGCGGGCAGCAACGGAGGGGGAATTTCTCTGAAGGCGGCGTCGCGGGCAGCCTCGCGCGAGGCGGAGAAAGAACTGATCCTGAACACCCTCACGCGCACCCGCTGGAACCGGCGGCGGGCCGCGGAGGAATTGCAGATCAGCTACAAGGCTTTGCTCTACAAGTTGAAGCAAATTGGATTTGAAGGATACGGAGCGTCCTGACTCCGCGGAGAGTGTATGACGAAAGCGATGAGATTGGCAGTGTTGATCGGGATGGGTTTGCTGGCGGCGGGAATGCTGGCGCAGACCAGTGCTGCCGACAAGCCCGAAAGCCGACAAGCACGGCAGCAACGGCGCCGGCGTCCGCAGGCATCTGGCTGATCCCGATTATGTGATCGGAGCCGACGACACGCTGCGCATCTCGGTGTGGAAAGAGCCGGATCTCTCCGAGACCCTGCCGGTGCGTCCGGATGGCAAGATCTCGATGCCGCTGCTGAACGATGTTCCGGCGGCGGGTCTGACTCCGCTGCAACTGAAGGATTCGATCACGGAGAAGCTGAAAAAGTTCATTGCCGATCCGCGAGTGACGGTGGTGGTGCACGGCCATGGCCAGCCGGCGCATTTTTGTGACCGGAGAAGTGGTGCACACCGGACCGATGACGTTGCTGCCGCACATGACGATGTTGCAGGCGCTGTCGCAGGCCGGCTTCACGCAATTCGCCAATCTGAAAGCGATTTACCTGCTGCGGACCGAGAACGGCAAACAGGAGAAATTGCCGTTCAATTACAAGGAAGTGGTCAAAGGCAATCACCCCGAACAGAACATCGCTCTTGAAGCCGGGCGACACGGTGGTGGTCCCGTAAGGAAAGCGATGAGCAAACTTCAGAGCATCTTGACCCTGAGCATGCTGGCCTTCGCGCTGAGTGGAGCGTGGGCCCAAGACAGTACCACGCCGCCGCGTCGACTGAGCCGGCGCCGAGCGACCAGCACGGAGCCTGCCCCGCAGAGCGGCCAGCAGGAGCCGGTGCCGGCCTATGGACAGGAGAATTCGCCGCCTCCGATCAGCGAGAATCCGCCGCTTTCGGGATTGGATTTGCCGTCGCTGGAGCCGCATGCGGCGCCGTTGAGTTACCTGCAGCCGGGCGCGACGTTCAGCGAGTCGGCGGACACGAACGCGGGCAATCATACTGGGTGGTGGCGGGGTCACTTCTGTCAGCCGCGGGCTGGGAAGCCTGACCTTGAAACGGTTGTGGAGCCACTACGATCTGGCGCTCGACTATATGGGCGGCGTCGGCTACTACACGCTGCAGGGACAAGGCTTGAAGTCGCTGCAACAGATGGATTTCGACCAGAAGATCACTTGGAAGCGGGGACAATTATCGGTGCGCGACAGCTTCAGCTACCTGCCCGAAGGAAACTTCGGCGGAGCCTACGGTTCGATCGGATCGCAGGGGATCGCGTCGCTGGGCGGCACCTCGTTCGGCGTTTTCTGCGAGTGGCACGGCGTTCTGGGGACGCTGGGACTTGCTCCGCGCATCATGAATGTGAGCATCGCGGACATCTCCGAAAATCTCACGCCGAAGTCGGCGATCACGGCGGCGGGCGGATATGCCTTCACGCATTTTTACGGCAACGACCTGTCGACGGGCACTAATTTTATCGGCAGTTCGCAGACCTCAGCTCAGGTGGGATACAACCGCAGTCTCACGTCGCATACCCAGATCGCATTGGTTTATGGGTATCAGGGATTCGATTTCTCGGTCGTGGGAACGGCATTTCATTCCCACATTATCCAGGGGATGTACGGACACCGGATTTCGGGGCGGATGGATTTGCTGCTCGGGCGCGGGACCGCAATTTACGAGGATCGATTCGCAAAGTTCGGTTTGCAGCGATCCGAGCATTCCGGTCATTCTCTGCGGTTCGGTTTCGGGAGACACCGTGATCCCCGAGACCGTCAAGACCACCAAGATCGGGGTCGCGGCCCAGGCGCGGTTGCGTTACAAATTTACGAAATCATCGTTGGAGTCTGACGTATCAGCGTTTCGAGACCAGCGGGTCGGGATTCTTCCTGGGATCGCAGAGTGACATTGTGCGCCTGAGTGCTGGACCGTCCGCTGTCGCGGGTGTGGAGTGCATTTGTCGACCTCGGATATTCGCGCAACGACCGCCTGCAGACGCTGTCAGCGGCGCAACAAGCGACTTGCGCCTACAACGGGCAGGCTAACCCGAACAACTTGCCTCTGTGTCCTGGTGTAAATGCAGACACCTACAACTACGGTTTTGCGGGAGCTGGGTTGCACCGCGCGTTTGGACGAGATTTCCACGGTTTTGTCAGCTACCAGTTCAACGAGTTGTCGTTTGACCAGTCGTACTGTATGCCGAACGACGCCATGCAACCGCATTTCGAACCGGAATGTGTTGACGTTTGGATTGGATTGGACTCCCCGGCCGATCCGGATTGACTGATTTCAGAGGCCGGATTTCGCTCGGACACGCAAGTCGGGACACCGGCCAGAAGGATACGAACGATGATTCAGAATCGCGAATTAACGATGGACGATTATCTGGCGATGTTGCGCCGGCGGGCGAAGGTGATCCTGGTTCCGGCGCTGGTGGCGCCATTGCTGGGATATCTGGCCTTCGTGGTGGTGAACCATTATTTCGCCAAGTACACCTCGCAGTCGACGATCCTGGTGGAAGCGCAGAAGGTGCCGGAGAACATGGTGCAGCCGGTGGTCTCCGAGGATCTGGGAGCGCGCATGGCCACGCTGCAGCAGCAGGTGATGAGCCAGACCAATCTGCAGCCGATGGTGGAGCGGGTGTTTCCGGGGAAGAACAGCCAGCAAGTGGGCGAGATCATCGACGACATCCGGCTCAATATGAAGGTGGAAGCAGGTTCCCACGGATCTTTGCAGCTGGGCGCCAAGAAGAAGCCGGGCGCGCAGGGCAGAATTCGGGCGGGTTCTATGTGAGCTATACCGCGCCCAACGCGCGGGAGGCGCAGCAGATTTGCACCGAGCTGACATCGCTGATGATGAATGAAAACCTGAAGTCCGTGCAGGCGGCGGCCAAGGGCACCAGCGATGTGTTGAGCAAGGGAATCGAAGACGCCAAGCGCAATCTGGATGATCTGGATTCCAAACTGGCGGCGTTCAAGAAGCAATACATCGGGACAGCTTCCGGGAGACGAAGACAACAATCTGAAAATCCTGATGGGGATGAACTCAGCAACTGGAAGCGAAGACGCAGACGCTGAACCGGGCCAGCAGGACAAGGAATATACCGAATCGATGCTGGCGCAGCAGCTGGCGGCGTGGAGATCGATCGCAGTCCTCCACCAATCCGCAGACGCTGGAAAAACAGTTGTCCGACTTGCAGTCGCAGCTGCTGAGTCTGCAGGCGCGCTATACCGAGACCATCCGGATGTGATCAAAACCAAAGCCGATATTGCGGAAGTGAAGAAGAAACTGGCGGAGATCAACAAGGCGTCGGCAGATGCCGACCGACGCCGAGCAACGGGAAAGGTTCGGCGATGGAGCCGCCCGAGATTCGCCAGTTGCGGCTGCAGGTTCATCAATTAGCCGATCTGATCACGGCGGCGATCGCGCGATCAGAAGAGACTGCAGGAAGGAATCGCGAAGCTACAGCGGAGCGTATCGCTGAGCCCGGCCGTCGAAGAGCAGTACAACGAGCTTGACGCGCGACTACGGCAACGCGCAGAAGATCGTATCAGGATCTTCTGGCCAAAAAGAGCGCAGCCGATCTGACCGTGAATATGACCAACCAGGCGCAAGGGCGAGCAGATGGCTCTGCTGGCTCCGGCGAACCTGCCGGACTCGCCGAGTTTTCCCGTAATCGTGGATGTTTGCTCGGCGGTGGGCTTGGGTGCTGGGCTGGCGCTCGGAATCGGTCTGGCGATGTGGCTGGAGTTGCGCGATCAATCGATCCGCACCGAGGCCGATGCCGAGGCAGCTCTGGACTTGCCCTTGCTGGTGGCGGTTCCCTGGGTGGGCGTGGTGGTCCCGGAAAACGGGAACGGCAAGTTCAAGTTCTGGAACCGGAACAAGAGTCCGGACGAACATAAAGAACACGGTTGGAGTTTAAGCGAAGCGGGCTTCAGGGACCACTATGTACAAAGAGTTTTACGGACTACGGGCGAACCCGTTCAACGTCAATCCGGACCCGCGTTATCTGTTTCTGACGCGGCACACGGAAGAGGCGCTGGCGTGCCTGACCTATGGAATCCAGAGCCGCAAGGGTTTTGTGCTGCTCACCGGGGAAGTGGGCACGGGCAAGACCACGCTGATCAACAAACTGCTGGAGTGGCTGCGGCTGCAGCAGGTGGCGACGGCGTTCATTTTCAACTCGCGCCTGAATACGCCGCAGTTTCTGGATTACATGATGGCGGATTTCGGCATCCCATGCGATTCGAAGGCCAAGAGCCAGATCCTGCTGCGGCTGTACAACTGGCTGCTGGATCGCTACCGGGCGGGGGAGACGGCGGTGCTGATCGTCGATGAGGCGCAGAACCTTTCCGACGAAGTGCTGGAAGAAATCCGCATGCTGACCAACCTGGAGACCTTCACCGAGAAGCTGCTGCAGATCGTGCTGGTGGGACAGCCGGAACTGGAACAGAAGCTGAAGCAGCCGCAGTTGCGGCAGTTGCGGCAACGGCTGACGCTGCGGGCCAAGACCCATGCGCTGACGCTCGACGAGACCAAGGCCTATGTGCAGCAGCGGCTGCGCATCGCGGGATCGAACGGGCAGCAGATTTTCGAGCCCGAGGCGCTGGTGGCGATTCACCGCTATGCGGCTGGAATTCCGCGCGTGATCAACCTGCTGTGCGAGCACTGCCTGGTGAGTGCGTTTGTCGATCAGCAGAAGATCATTGGGCCGGCGAGTGGTGGATGGCGTGGCGCGGGATTTCGATCTGGGCGACAACACTACGTCCGGCGCGCTGACGGTGCCGGCGGTCGCGTCGAACGCGAGCGCGGAACCGGAAAAATTCGATCTGGTGGAAGCGTTGCGGTCGCTGGCCACGCTGGCCGACCGCTTGACGCAGAGAAGAAAAAGACCTCCCCGACGAAAGGAAACTATGAGCCGAATTCATGAAGCATTGAAAAAAGCCGAGCAGGAGCGGGCCGCGACCCAGGGAGGCGCGGTGCAGCCTAATTCGCCGACGACTCCGGTGGCGGAGCCGCCGGTTTTCGCGGAGACTCCGCCGGAAGCGCGGCAGCGCTCCGGCGATGGCCCGTCCGGGGATGCCGGCATTCGCCAGCCCGTTCAACACCGATACGCTGCTGGCGCGCTGCGCGCAGCTGGAATGGAAGCCGGATCCGACGACCATGCTGTTCTTGAACGGCGACGACAATGCGCGCGGCACGGAAGAATTCCGCACGCTGCGTTCGCGCCTGTATCACCTGCGCGAGAAGATGCCGCTGAAGAAGCTGCTGGTCACCAGCGCGCTGCCCAAGGAAGGCAAGTCGTTCACGGCGTCGAACCTGGCGCAGGTCATGGTGCGGCAGCACGGACGGCGGGCGCTGCTGATCGACGCCGATCTGCGCGCGCCGCGGCTGCACATCATGCTGGGCACCACTTCCGATCCGGGGCTCTCCGACTACCTGCTGGGAAAGAATGACGAGTTTTCCATCATGCAGCGCGGACCGCTGGAGAATCTTTTCTTCATCCCGAGCGGCACCGGCGCGACCGATCCGGCGGAACTGGTGGGCAACGGACGGCTGAAGCTGCTGCTGCAGCGGGTCGAGCCGCTGTTTGACTGGATCATCATCGATTCGCCGCCGGCGATTCCGGTTTCCGATGCGAGCGTTCTGGCCAAGGCGTGCGACGGCGTGCTGATGGTGGTGCGCTCGAATGCGACTCCGTCCGACTTGGCCCGCAAGGCTCGCCAGGAATTTCCCGACCAGGCTCTGGTGGGAGTGGTGCTGAACGGCACGCAGCGAGGATGCGCTGCCCTATGCGCGCTACTACTACGAGTCGTACCAGAAGAAAACGACCACGACCAAGGCCTAGGGAGAAGTCAGAAAGTGATCCGGCTCTTCAAAGTCTATTATCCCGGTACGAACGCTGGTGCTCCTGGTGGTCGAGGCCCTGGTTGTGGGGTTCTCGTTTCTGCTGGCGACCTGGTGGCTGAATCCAGGAGACCAGTTGGATTCTGCTCAACGTGCGAAGGCGGGTATCTGAAGATCGTCTGTGCGTCACGGCGATCGTGCTGCTGCTCTCGCACGGGCTGGATCTGTACGATTCCTCCGGCTCTGGGCGCGAAGTGGGATCAGGTTTTCCGGCTGTTCATGGTGTTGGGCCTGGTGGCATTGTCTCTGGCTGCGGTGGACTTCGTCTACCGGCATTTTCTGCCGGGCCGCGTTTTTCTTCCCGGGGTGAAGTGGGGCTTGGTGGTTCTGGCGGTCATGCTGCTGTGGCTGGCGGGGAGCGTATTCCTGGATCGTGCAGCAGCCATATTTTCGCGAGCGGGTGTATGTGCTGGGAACGGGAGAGCGGGCGCAGCGTTTGCTGAACGGGCTGCGGCAGCGGTCGGAACTCGGCATCGAAGTGGTGGGATGGACGGGGAACATCGAAGGCGAACTGACGCGGGAGACCGTGGCATCGCACCTGGTCGGTCTGGCCAAGGACAAGGGCGTGCACCGGGTGATCGTGGCGATGCCGGACCGGCGGGGCACGCTTCCGGTGGAAGAGTTGCTGGAACTGCGGCTGGCGGGCGTGAAGGTGGAAGAAGCGACCTCGTGGCTGGAGAAGATTTCGGGACGAATTGAAGTGGAGCAGTTGTATCCGAGCTGGCTGATTTTCGCCGAGGGATTCCGCTTCAGCGTCTTCTTCCGGCTGGTGCGCCGGGTGCTGAATTTTTCGGTGGCGTTGATTGGGCTGGTGCTGTCGCTTGCCGCTGCTGCCTTTCATCTGTGCTGGCGGTGAAGTTGGGTTCTCCGGGTCCGGCGCTGTACCGGCAGAAACGCGTGGGGCGGGGCGGTGCGACATTTTATTGCTACAAATTCCGCACCATGCGGCAGGATGCGGAGGCCGATACGGGCGCGACCTGGGCCACGGATGACGATCCGCGCATCACGCGGGTGGGCAAGTTTCTGCGGTCATCCCGGCTGGATGAGATTCCGCAGTTGTGGTGCGTGCTGAAGGGCGACATGCATTTTGTGGGACCGCGCCCGGAGCGGCCGGAATTTGTGGAGTGGCTGAGCCAGGAGATTCCCTACTACGGTGTGCGCCACATGGTGCGGCCGGGAATTACGGGCTGGGCGCAGGTGCAGTACAAGTACGGCAACACGCTGGATGACGCGCGCGAAAAACTGCAATACGACCTGTTCTATATCAAGAACGCTTCGCTGGGACTGGATTTCTGATCATGTTCCAGACCGTCAAGATCGTGCTGCTGGGCCGGGGTGCGCAATGAAGGTCGCATTCTGGAGTGCGGCGGGGTTGGTTTTCTACGTCTATCTGGGATACGCGGCTTGGCTGTGGGTGTGAGAGCCGGGTGCGCCCCTGGCCGGTGAGGCGCGGACCGTTCTTCCCGTTTGTCTCGGTGGTGATGGTGGTGCGCAACGAGGAGAAGCACTCTGGCGCGCAAGCTGCAGAACCTGGCGGCTCTGAACTATCCGCAGGACCGGGTGGAATTCGTGGTTGTGTCGGACGGTTCGACGGACCGCACCGAAGGATTCTGTCGGAGGCAGCCAAAGATCCCCGCTGTCATACGTTGGTTTTTGCCGAGCGCAAGGGGAAGGCTTCGCGACTGAATGACGGGCTCGCGGTGGCGAAGGGAGAGATCGTGCTTTTCATGCGACGCGCGGCAGGAGATCGAGCCTGATGCGTTGCGGCTGTTGACCGGAGAATTTTGCGGAAGAGACGGTGGGATGTGTGAGCGGCGAACTGATGCTGGGAGACCCAGCATCGGGCGAAGCGGAGAAGGGCATGGGCATTTACTGGCGGGTCGAGAAAAAGATCCGGGAACTGGAGAGCGCGTCGGGCTCGGTGGTGGGAGCGACCGGAGCTTTGTATGCGGCGCGGCGCGCGCTGCTGGTTCCGGTTCCGCCCGAGACGATTCTCGACGATGTGTTTCTGCCGCTGCATGTGGCGCGGCAGGGCGCGCGCGTTCTGTTCGACGGGCGGGCGCGGGCGTGGGATGACTCCGGACCTCGGAGCCGAGCAGGGAATTCCGCGCGAAAGGTTCGCACGCTGACCGGAAACTACCAGTTGATGCAGATTGCGCCGTGGGTGCTGAGTGGCATGAATCCGCTGCGCTTCCGGTTCGTCAGCCACAAGCTGTTGCGGTTGGTGGTGCCATTTGCGCTGGCGACATTGCTGGGGACATCGCTGGCGTTGTCGCAGCCGTTTTACCGAGTTGTTTTCTTCGCGCAGTTGTTCTTTTATGGGCTCAGTCTTCTGGCTCTTACCGGAGCGCGGCTTGGCCCGTGGCGCGTGTGGCGAATGCCGCGCTTACGCTGATCGTGTTGAATACGGCGGCGGTGGTGGCTTTCGCCAACTTCGTGAGCGGCCGGAAAGAGGTGTGGGCCCGGTGAGAATCCTTTGGGTAAAAGCAAACAAGCTGTTGCCCGTGCACAGCGGAGGCGATATCCGGTCGTACTATATCGCACGCCATCTCGCGTCGCGGCACGAGCTCGTCTTTCTCTCCTACTTCGATGGGGCGCCGGACGCCGAGTACGAGCGCGGACTGGCTGAGCACTTCAGGGGAGCTTTCTGTGTGTGCACTGAGCGGCAGGACTCGAAATCCGCGCGCATGCTGGACTATCTCGTAAAGCTACCCAGCGGCGCTCCGTATGCCGTGAGCCGATTCCAGTTTGCCCGGGTGCAGGAAACCATTCAGTCATGGTTTCAGGAGAGACGTTTTGATGTCGCGGTTTGCGACTTTCTGGATGCAGCCACGAATTTTCCAGCCGTGTTCGCACTGCCCAGCGTGCTGTTTGAACACAACGTGGAGAGCGAGATCTGGCGGCGTCATGCGGCGACCGAGTCAAATCCGGCGAAACGGTTGTTGTACCGGGTCGAATTCAAGCGGATTCTCGCGTATGAGAAGGCGGCTGTGCAGAGATTTCATCATGTCATCGCGGTTTCGGAGCATGACCGGAGCTTGATGAGCGAGTGGGTGGACCCGGCGCGAGTGACGGTGGTTCCGACGGGAGTTGACTTGGAGCAATACTCTCCCGATGATTCCGGCCGCGAACCGGAACCGATAGTTGTGTTTGTCGGCGCGATGGATTGGGAACCAAATATTGATGCCGTGGAATACTTCTGCGAGGAGATCTGGCCGTCCGTGTTGACCCAGATTCCGGCGGCACGATTCCGCATCGTGGGGCGCAATCCTGACCGAAGAGTGCAGAGTTTCGCCGGCGGTTCCGTGGAGGTGACCGGCCGAGTGGCTTCGGTCATTGATTACTTGCGGGAGGCGGCGGTGGTCGTGGTTCCGCTGCGCATCGGTGGTGGGACGCGGCTGAAGATTTACGAGGCGATGGCGGCCGGCAAGGCCGTGGTTTCGACTTCGGTGGGGGCGGAAGGGCTGGATGTGCATCATGGCCGAGACATTGTTCTTGCCGACTCGCGGGCTGCGTTTCGCGATTCGATCGTGACGTTGCTTCAGGACCGCGAACTGCGAAAGAGCTACGAGCGTTCGGCAGCCGAACTGGCGGCGGGGTATGGCTGGCCTGCGGTCGGGAGAAAGTTCGAAGCAGTGCTGGAAAAGATATCAGGACTAGCAGCGGTCGTACCGACGGAATCCGCAGCGGTCGCGGCTCCGGTGGCGGGAGGGAACGCTTGATAGAAGCGGGACGACAACTTTCTAGAACCGCGCAAGGATCGCAAACGCGACCCTCGCTCGCCGGGGCGTTCTTCTGGCTCACTGTGTTCTTCGTCGTTTATTGCGCGCGCCCGGAAGACTGGATCCCGCTCCTGGAGTACATTCCGCTGGCGAAGATCACCGGCATCTTCGCGCTCCTGGGGCTACTGATGAGCCTGGGCAAGACGCAGCGAAAATTCAAGGACCTGCCGCGGGAATCATTTTATCTGCTTGCCATGATCGGAGTGCTGCTGCTCTCGGCGCTGCTCTCGCCGGTCTGGCGCGGCGGAGCATTGAACCATACGACTGACTTCGCAAAAGTGTACGTCGCGTGGGTGCTGACATTTCTGCTGGTCACGAGTTTCGAGAGACTGCGGCGCCTCATCTACATTCAGACGGCGTCGGTGGTCGTGATCAGCGCCGTGTCGATCATCAAGGGACACTCACGGCCCAGGCTTGAGGGTGTCATCGGTGGGATTTATTCCAACCCTAACGATCTGGCGTTTGCGGTTGTGCTGACGCTGCCATTTTGTCTGGCGTTCCTACTGACATCGAAGAGCGTTCTAATCAAGCTGTGCTGGCTGGTCGGAATCCTCACCCTGGCCCTCACGCTGGTCCTGACGGCATCGCGGGGAGGATTTGTCACGCTGGTGATTGCCGGGGCGGTTTGCTTGTGGCACTTTGGGGTGAAAGGACGGCGGGCGTCGTTGATTGTGGGCAGCATATTCACGGTCATCGTGTTGTTGGTCGTGGCCGGAGGGCCGCTGATGAAGCGCATCGGCGCGATTTCGGGAGACGTCGAAACCCAGCAGGAGGCCAGCGCTTATGGATCGTACGAGGAGCGAACTTTCCTGATGAAACGCGCGCTCCACGGCATTGCGCAATATCCGATCCTGGGTCTGGGAGTGCGGAATTTCCAGACTTATTCGGGGGTATGGCGCGACGTACACATGACCTATCTGCAGATCGCGGTGGAAGGAGGGATTCCTTCGGTGATTCTGTACTTGCTGTTTTTTGGCCGGGGATTTAGCAACCTGCGGAAGTTGCGCCGCAGAAAAGATCTGGATGAACAAACGACGTTGCTCGTGGGGGGCTTGCACAGTTCGCTGGTCGGGTTCGTGATCGGGGCGCTCTTCTCGCCGGAGTCATACCAGTTCTTTCCATACTTTGCTGTTGCCTATACCTCTGCCTTGGTGGCGACGGTTGCTGAGCAAGAACGCGCCGCGAAACTTGGTGTTGAGGGAAGCGGACTGCGCCGCCAATTTGGGGATTTGCGTGTCAACAATGGAGAGTCAGATGCCGTTACGCTCGTCCATTGATCTGCTGGAATTGTTGTGTTGTCCGGGGTGCCGGGCAGCGCTGAACGAAGCAGGCAACGGATACGTGTGTTCGGGGTGCAAGCGCGGCTTTCCCCTGGAACGCGGCGTGATTCGCTTCGTGGAACCGGAGAACTACGCTGGCAGCTTCGGGTTTCAATGGCAGCGCTATGCGCGTACGCAATTGGATGACGCGGAGAGCCGCCAGTCCGAAAAAGATTTCTCCCGAAAGACCGGGTTGACGCCTGCGGACCTAAAAGGGAAGCTCGTTCTCGACGTAGGCTGCGGGATGGGGCGCTTCGCCGACGTTGCCACACGCTGGGGAGCGCGCGTGGTGGGAATCGACCTGAGTGCTGCCGCCGAGGTGGCAGCGCGGAATTTGGCTGAGCAGGATTTTGTGGCGCTGCAATCGGATGTTTTTGCGCTGCCGTTCGCCACCGGAAGTTTTGACTACATCTACAGCATCGGGGTCCTGCACCATACTCCCGACTGCGAGCAGGCAGTGAAGACGCTGCCGCAATACCTGAAACCGGGTGGGACGCTGGCGGTTTGGCTCTACAGCGCGTACAACCCCTGGTACCGTTTCAGCGACATATATCGGCGCGTGACGCACAGGATGCCGGCAAAGACGCTGCACGGAATTCTGCGGGTGGTTGTGCCGACCGTGAATGGCGTGGATCGCGGTTTGCGCGTGTTACCGGGAATTGGGCGGCTGCTCTCGAGTTTCGTGCGCCATGTGGCCCCCGTCAATCGTAATCCAAACCGGCGTTGGAGAGTGCTCGATACGTTTGACTGGTATTCCCCGAAATATCAGTCGAAGCACACCTACGAAGAAGTGTTTCGCTGGTTCGAGAGCTGTGGACTGGAAGACTTGCACGTAGTCGAAGTGCCCATCTCGGTACGGGGAAGAAGGCCTCTGGGGTGAGGCGGGGGCGGTTCTTGTGCGTGGGGTCTGTAAAGCGAGTGATGTAAGGGGCCTTTGCGCTTCCTGAGTGTATGTAACGTCGAAAGGATAGGGTATGTGCGGAATTGCGGGCATGGTCAGCGCGGACGCAGGGGATCGGATCGACGCCGATGTGATCCATCGCATGTGCCAGGCCATCGTGCATCGGGGTCCGGATGACGAAGGTCTCTTCGTCAAGGACGGAACGGGCCTGGGGATGCGCCGGCTGAGCATCATCGACCTGTCCGGCGGCCACCAGCCGGTTTTTAACGAAGACCGGTCAGTGCTGGATCGTTTTCAACGGGGAGATCTACAACTTTCCTGAGCTGCGCGAAGAACTTGATGAAGCGCGGCCACCATTTCTACACCCACACCGATACGGAAGTGATTGTCCATCTCTACGAGGAGATGGGCGCGGATTGCGTGACCCCGCTGCGCGGGATGTTTGCGTTCGCGCTGTATGATGAGCGGCGCCGCAAGCTGCTGCTGGCGCGCGACCGGTTCGGCAAAAAGCCACTGCACTATGCCCTGCAGGGACCGCGGCTGCTGTTCGGCTCGGAGATCAAGTCGATCCTGACCGTGGCTCCGGAACTGGCGACGGTCAACAACCAGGCTCTGCTGCAGTACATGTATTTCGGGTACGTTCCCGACCCGCTGACGGCGTTTACGACCATACAGAAGCTGCCGCCCGGGCATCTGCTGGAATTTGAGGATGGAAACATCGACATCCGTCAATATTGGGATCTGCCGCAATACGGAACTCATCCCCCGCGGAGTGAAGAGGAATGCCTGGAGGAAATGGAGTACCGGCTGGCGGAGGCGGTGCGCATCCGCCTGATCTCCGACGTTCCGCTGGGAGCGCTGCTGAGCGGAGGCACGGATTCTTCGACCGTGGTCGCGCTGATGGCGCGGGCCAGTTCGAAGCCGGTCAAGACTTTCGCGATCGGGTTCCGGGATCATGACTTCAACGAAGCGCCCTATGCGCGAATCGTCGCGGAGAAATTTGGCACCGACCACCACGAATTAATCGTCGAGCCCGATGTGCTGGAGACGGTGGAGACGCTGACCAGTTCCCTGGAAGAGCCGTTCGGCGATTCCTCCATGCTGCCAACGTATTACGTGTCGTGTCTGGCGAGGAAGCACGTAACGGTTGCGCTTTCGGGCGATGGTGGAGACGAGATTTTCGCGGGATACGACCGCTATGGAGTCCACTTGCGGCGAAAGGCGTTTGAGCGAATTCCGAACTGGGCGCGGCGTTTCTACCGGGAACAGATCTATCCGCGTCTGCCCGGCGACATGCGGGGAAAGAAATTTTCTTATAATGTTTCGCTGCCATGGCGGGAGCGATATGTGGATGGGATCTCGTTCGTACCGTCGTTTGAACGGGACATGCCCCTGCTGTCGGCTGAGTTCCGGGCGGTGCTGCGCGAGACTGGCAATCCAGAGGATGTGATGTACCGATATTTCGATCAGGCTCCGGCGAAGGATCCCGTCAGCCAGATGCTGTACGTGGATACGAAAACGTACATGGTCGCCGACATTCTGACCAAAGTGGATCGCATGAGCATGGCGACGTCGCTGGAGGTGCGCGTCCCACTTCTCGATCATGTGTTTGTGGAATGGGCTACGGGGTTGCCGGCCGATTGGAAGATGCGCGACGGGAAGCAGAAATACATTCTGCGCAAACTGGCCGAGCGGGTCGGAGTGCCGCGGGAAGTGCTGTACCGGCCGAAACAGGGCTTCGCCATGCCGCTGGTGCACTGGATGAAACACGAACTGAAAGAATTGATCCAGTCGGTTCTGCTCGATTCCAGAACTCTGCAGCGCGGGTACTTCGAGGTCCGCGGGGTGCAGCAGTTGCTGGACGAGCATTTCCGCGGACGGCGTAATCATTCCGGCCGAATCTGGCGGCTGTTGATGTTCGAGTTGTGGCATCGCAACTACCTGGAGAGAATCCGGTCTCAGGATGCGAACGACGAGCCTTACCGCGTGACGCGGACGGCTGGGATCCCGGGATGAGTTTGCTGACTGACAAACGGACCGGGTCTGCCCCGGCTCTCACCTCGCCCGTGCGGTCCGACGATGCCATTGCCTCCGAAGTGTTTTTCGGCAACATTTTTCTGATGGTCAACAGCCTGGAGACGGGCGGCACGGAGCGGCAGTTCGTCGAAATGGCGCGTGCGCTTCGTGCGGATCACGTTCCGGTGCATCTGGGGTGCGTGCGCAACCAAGGCGCCTTCGCGGATGGATTGCGGGAGTTAGCGGAATTCCGGCTGGGTGGGAGCCTGTATGGGTTGCAGTCATTGCGAAGCCGCTGGCGGTTGCAACGTCATTTGCGGAAGTTGGATGTCGCGGTGGCGCATGCCTTCGATTTCTATGCGAACTTGACGTTGATTCCGGCGGCGAAGCTGGCCGGAGTTCCGGCGGTGATCGGCAGTCACCGCCAACTTGGAGACTTGCTCACTCCGGCGCAGTTCCGCGCGCAACTCGCAGCATTCCGGTTTTGCGATCGTGTGGTGTGTAACTCGCACGCGGCGGCAGAGCGGCTCGTGCAGGCGGGCCTGGCGGAGCGCAAGGTGGTTGTGATTGGCAATGCATTGCCTCCGGAGGCGTTCGCTGAGGTGACGCCGGCGTTGCCCCGCAACGGGGGGACTCTGCGAATCGGCATGATCGCGCGGATGAACGCAGAGTACAAGAATCATCGCGGATTTCTACGGGCGGCCAGAGCGGTGAGCGAACAGATCTCCGGCCTGGAGTTTGTACTAGTGGGGGACGGTCCGCAGAGAGCTGAAATTGAAAAGGAAGCTGCGGACCTTGGGCTCGGGGAGCGGGTGAGGTTCCTGGGAGATCGCCGCGACATCTCCGCGGTGCTGGCCTCTTGCGACGTATCGGTGGTGGCTTCGACGTCGGAAAGTTTGTCGAACATCATGCTGGAGTCGATGGCCGCCGGAGTGGCCGTGGTGGCGACCTCCGTGGGAGGGAACTGCGAAATCGGCGCGGACGCGCGCGCCGTGCTGGTTACCGCGGATGATGACCAGGCGTTGGCGGCGGGGTTGGCGCGCGTCGTGAAGGATAGTGAACTGCGCTCGGCCATGGCGCGCGGGGCGCGGGAATTTGTGCGCTCGAACTTCAGCGTGGAGCGGGTATGCCGGCAGTACGAGGAACTGTACGCCGACGTGCTCGCCGGCCGGCGGGCGTACTCCGGCGTTCAGCGCAGCGCGCGCTCGCGGCGGAGTTCAAGCGCAGCGATCCGGGTTGCATTCGTGGCTCCTTCGCTGCGGTATGTCGGGGGGCAGGCAGTGCAGGCGGACTTGTTGCTGCGGAACTGGAAGGAAGATCCGGAGGTTGATGCGCGTTTTGTCGCGGTCGATCCGGGCTTTCCAGTTGGACTGGGCTGGGCTGAGCGGGTGCCGTTGCTGCGCACGATCCTGCGGGAGCCGCTTTATGCCTGGAACCTGTGGCGCGGCTTGAAGGATGTGGATGTGGCACACATTTTTTCGGCGTCTTATACATCGTTTCTGCTGGCGCCGCTCCCCGCGTGGTTGGTGGCGAAAATGCGCGGCAAGAAAACTCTGGTCAACTACCGGAGTGGCGAGGCACGGGATCATCTGCAGCGGTCGCGGTTGGCTCGCCGTGTGCTTCAGGGTGCCGACAGACTTGTGGTTCCGTCGGGATATCTCGTGGACGTTTTCCGGGAGTTCGGTCTGACGGCGCAGATTGTTCCCAACATCATTGACCTGTCGCAATTCCAGTACAGGGTCCGCCGGCCGGTGCGACCGCATCTGGTGTGTACTCGCGGGTTCCATCCCTACTACGGGATCGACATGGTGGTGGTGGCGTTTGCGGAAGTTGTCCGCTCGTATCCGGAGGCGCAACTCGATCTGGTGGGCGTCGGGGCCCTGGAGGGGAGCATCCGCGATCTGGTGAAGCATTTGGGTTTGTCGAACGTGAACTTTCTGGGAGTGGCGTCGCGGCAGGAAATCGGCGGGTACTACGATCGCGCGGACATCTTTGTGAATGCGTCGAATCTTGACAACATGCCGGTTTCGGTGCTGGAGGCCTTTGCGGCCGGAACCCCGGTGGTGACGACCGAACCCGAAGGCATGAAGTATATCGTTACGCAGGACCGAACCGGGCTGCTCTCGGCGCCGGGAGACGCTTCGGCTTTGGCGAAAAATGTTCTGCGAGTTCTGCGCGAACCGGAACTCGCGGCACGACTGGCGCAGAACGCGTTTGAGGAATCGAGCCGGTACCGCTGGACCGCGGTTCGCGAACAATGGCTGAGCGTGTATGCCGACTTGTTGTCGCGAGCCGGCAAATCGGAACGTAGTCTAGCCACGATCGCTGAACCCAAGTGAGCGAACAAATGATCTCCCAACCCATCGGAGCCAGAGGGGACATCGAGAGCACGGCCAATCGCGGGCGCAACCAGGCCCCGGTATTTGTGCTGGGCTGTCCGCGGTCGGGGACGACGGTGCTGTACCACATGCTGTTATCGGCGGGCGGGTTCGCGGTGTACCGGTCGGAATCCAACGTTTTCAATTTGCTGGCGCCGCGTTTCGGAGAAATGCGTTCGGCCAGCGACCGGAAAGCGCTGATGGATACATGGGTGAACAGCATGCTGTTCAGCGTGTCGGGTTTGGACGCGGCCAAGATCACCGCCCGAGTCATGAACGAATGCCGCAACCCAGGAGACTTCCTGCGGATTGTGATGGGAGAGGTTGCCGCAGACTCAGGGAGTGGAGCGCTGGGCGGACTGCACTCCCGAGCATCTTCTTTCCATGATGGAGATCAAACGCCAGATTCCTGACGCCTTATTCATTCACATCATTCGCGATGGACGCGATGTGGCCCTCTCGTACTTGAAACAGGGATGGTCGTACCCGCTGCCATGGGACAGAGATGAAAGTCTAGGCGTGGCCGGCTTGTATTGGAGTTGGATGGTAGGCAAGGGGCGAGAGAGAGGAAAACACCTGGGTGCGGACTATCGCGAGGTACGGTTTGAAGAACTGGTAACGCATCCGCAGGAGACGCTTGGGCAGTTGGGCGAATTTATTGAACACGATTTGAACTACGAGAACATTCGGCGGGCGGCGATCGGATCAGTCAGCGAACCCAATTCTTCTTTTGGCGCGGAGGAGGGAAAGTTTGATCCGGTGGGACGCTGGCGGACCAAGATGTCGCCCGCGGAGCTGACGGACTTCGAGGCTCTGGTGGGAGATCGTCTTCAGGAACTGGGCTATCCTCTGGCTTCGGCCGGGAGAACCTCGAGCCTGCGTGCGAGGCGGTTGCGGATAACGTATCACACGATGTTTCCCGTCAAGCACTGGCTGAAGATGCACACGCCGCTGGGCCGGAAGGTGCGGTTGGGACGCATCCAGATGCCGCCGGCCGCGGAGTGATGTTTGCGTTGCTATATGGTGAGAATTCGCCGAAGCACTGACTTGTAAGAAGGAGCGAGAAGCGTGGGGCTGTCCATCAGCGTGTTTGGGCTGGGATATGTGGGCTCGGTGTCAGCGGCGTGTTTCGCGTCGATGGGTCATCGCGTCATTGGAGTGGACGTGAATCCGTCGAAGGTGGAGATGATGGAGAGCGGACGCAGTCCCATCATAGAAGCGAGGATGAATGAACTGGTGGCGGAGGCCCATTCCGCCGGCCGTCTGCAGGCGACGACCGATTCGATCGAGGCAGTGCTGAACTCCGATGTGTCGTTCGTTTGCGTGGGCACACCAAGTCTGCGGCATGGAAAGCTGGATCTAAGCCACATCGAGAAAGTAGCGCGGGAGATTGGGACCGCCCTCAAACAGAAGAAATCGCCGTACGCGTTCGTTCTGCGAAGCACGGTGTTGCCGGGGACGACGGAGTCCGTGGTCCGTCGCGTTCTTGAGGAAGCCAGCGGGCGGCGTTGCGGAACGGACTTCACACTGGCATACAACCCGGAATTCATGCGGGAGGGAAGCGCGGTCGCCGACTTTCTGCAGCCGCCCTACACGATTCTGGGCGCGGAGGATCCTGCTCAACTCGGGGTGCTGCGCGAGCTCTACAAAAGCACGCCCGGCAAGGTGTATGAGACGAGCATCGCGGTTGCCGAAATGGTGAAGTACCTGTCGAACGCGTTTCACGCAGTGAAAGTTACGTTTGCCAATGAAGTGGGAACGCTCTGCAAGAATCTGGGGGTGGACGCACAGGCGGTAACCGATATCTTCACCTCGGACACCCGACTGAACATTTCTGCCGCCTACTTGTCGCCTGGATTTGCGTTTGGAGGATCGTGCCTGCCGAAGGACGTGCGAGCACTCACCTATCGCGCGAAGGAACTGGATCTTAAGCTGCCGATGCTGGAATCGCTGCTGCCCAGCAATGTGGAGCATGTGGAGCGTGCGCTGGAAGCGGTGATGCGCACGGGCAAGCGAAAGGTCGCGCAACTCGGCCTGAGCTTCAAGGCGGGAACCGACGATCTGCGGGAAAGTCCGCAGGTGCAGCTCGTCAAGCGGTTGCTGGGAGAAGGTTACGAGGTGAAAGTCTGGGATCGGGACGTGAGCCTGGGGCGCCTGGCCGGATCGAACCGGCAGTACATTGAAGAAGTGATCCCGCATATTGGATCGATTCTGTCGGCGGACCTGGCGGATGTTCTGCGTGGAGCCGAGGTGGTCATTATCGGGAACAAGTCCGCGAGCAACGATGAGCTGAGAAAGTTTCTTCGTCCCGAGCAGATGGTGATTGACCTGGTGCATCTCGACAAGGCGCGCCGTCCGACAGGCGTTGCCGCCTACGAAGGGATCTGCTGGTAATCCGAGGATGAAAGCGCCGGTCTTTATTGTCGGGTGTCCGCGTTCAGGCACCAGTTTTCTCTACCACCTATTGCTTTCGGCCGGCGGCTTTGCGGAATTTCACACCCAGATGAATGTGTACGACGTGCTGGAGCCGATCTTCGGCGATCTGGGTGCGTCGAAGCACAAGCAAGCGGCCATCCGGGAATGGCTGCGGAGCAAGGCGTTCCGGGTGTCGGGGCTTGACGCAGATGTTATCGAGAAGAAGATTCTGGCGGAGTGCCACGGGGCCAGCGATTTTCTGCGCATCGTCATGGAGGAGATCGCGCGCCAGCAGGGGGTTGACCGGTGGATCGATTCAACGCCGACTAACGTTCCGCATATACTGCGCATTCATCGCGATTTCCCGGAGGCGCAGTTTGTGCACATCATCCGCGATCCGCGGGATGTTGCTCTGTCGCTGGACAAGCGGGCCTGGAGCCGTCCCTTGCCGTGGGACAAGAACAACAGCTTGCTGGCTGCAGGGCTTTATTGGGAATGGATTGTGCGCAAGGGAAGGAAACTGGGCGCGATGTTGACCCCGCACTATCTGGAAGTTCGCTATGAAGATCTGGTGCAGCAGCCGCGGGAAGCGCTGAACGATATTGGAAAATTTCTACAGGAGGATCTGGATTACGAGCGCATCCAGCAGGCCGGCATCGGCTCGGTGAAGAAGCCGTTGACGTCGTTCAAGGAAGATCTGCAGGAAGGCCGCTTCACTCCGGTTGGCCGATGGAAAGATAAATTCCCCGCCGATCAGTTGATGCAATTTGAAACGCTGGTGGGCGAGTATATGCAGGAACTCGGGTACGCGGTGTCGGCGGACCAGAATCACTCGCTGAGTCGTGCGAGGAAAAGGCTGATTTATCAGGCCTATTACGAGTGCAAGCAGTGGGCGAAGATTCATACGCCGTTGTCACGGCTGATGGTGGATTATTCCGCCATCCTAATCGATAAATAGAGCGGCTGATTCGTGGGCTGAGCAAGTACAAGAGGAGAGAAGCCAGGATGAAGTGCAAGTTTATCGACTTCGAATCTGCCGATTGGAAGCATTTGGACGGATTCGAGGATCGAACCGTGTTCCAGACACGGGAGTGGCTTCGCTTCGTGAGCGAATGCCAGAAGGCTGCTCCGGTCTTGGCCGAGTTACACGATGGCGGCGAAGTGGTGGGCTATTTCACGGGGCTGACTTTTAGCCGGTTCGGAGTGAGAGTTCTGGGCAGTTCGTTCCCCGGCTGGACGACGCCCTACATGGGATTCAATCTGATCAAGGGCGCGTCGCGCGCCGCGGCTCTGCAGGCATTGGAGAGCGCGGTGTGGGACGAGTTGAAGTGTCTGCACATGGAAGTGTCCGATCCGAACTTCGAGGTGGAAGACGGAGCGAATCTGGGCTTTCAATGCGACTCCTATCCGAGCTACCGGACGGACTTGACCAAGACGGAGGAAGAAATCTTCAAGGCATGGAAAGCGCCTGCCGGAGAAACATTCGCAAGGCGGAAAAGTCGGGTGTGACGGTCGAAGAGGCGCACGATTTGGCGTTTGCTGACGAATACTACGAGCAGCTCAAGGATGTGTTTGCCAAGCAGGGGCTGGTGCCGACTTATAAGATCCACCGCGTTCGATCTTTGATCAAGCATTTGGAGCCCACCGGCCGCATCTTGTTGATTCGCGCGCGAGATCCGGAGGGGAAGTGCATCGCCTCGGGAATCTTCCCCGGGTTTAACAAGATAGCGGAATTTTGGGGAAATGCCAGCTTCCGCGATAGCCAGATCCTGCGGCCCAACGAAGCGATTCAGTGGTACGTGATGCGTTATTGGAAGAAGCGCGGCGTGGAGGTATACGACTGGGGCGGCGGCGGAACCTACAAGGAAAAATATGGATGTGTTGCGCACTCCGTGCCATGGTTCACGAAGTCGAGGTATCAGGTGGTGTCCAAACTACGTGACGGCGCCAAGAAGGCATTCGAGCGTAAGCAGCGTTTCCTGGGATGGCTGCAGGGTGAGCGCACAGCGCGCGGAGCGAAGCCCGATCAGTAGTGCGGTACGGCTGGTTCTGCAAGAGACCGAAATCCACAGTGCAGTTGGAGGTAAGGCATGGCGCGGAATCGCTCGAGCCATTTGTACACCTGGGCTAACCTGGCACGGCTGCGTGAGATTGCCTCCTGCCGGCGGGAGACGAAGCAATGGATGCCCCTCTCGCTGGCATATCTGCGGCTGCGGCGTATTCGATTTCCATACGAACTGAGATTGCGTACTGGGCAACGACTGGTCCTCCATGAACATACAGACCTGGTAATTTTCTGGTTGGTATTTGTGCGGCGACACTACCCGGTTCGGGTGTCCGACCAAATTGTTGTGGATGTCGGTGCGAACATCGGGATTTTTACACTCTACGCGGCACGGGAAGCACCCACGGCCAGAATCATCGCTCTCGAGCCATTCCCCGACACACGCGCACGCCTAGTAGCGCTGGTGGAGAGTAACGGTCTTACGACCTCGGTTACCGTCCTCGATTGCGCCCTTGCGGGCGCATCGGGCGTGGGTTCAATGGACGAGGCTCAGGGAATACCGAGCCAGTACAGGCGGATCTATTCAGAGGCCACTAAGACCCTCAACCTGGAGCATCGTGGAAGTGCTGGGCTCGGACAGAGCACGAAAGGTGTAACGGTTCGCAAAGTGACAATGGCCGAGTTACTGGAGGAAGCAAATATCGCAAAGGCTGATCTCCTGAAAATGAACATTCACGGAAGCGAGTATGAGGTGCTTTTGTCCACGCCTCCATCAGTGTTGCAGCGTTGTGGGCGGATTGCTATGCAGTACCATGAAATACCCGCCAAAGCCAATCTCACCAAATACACCCTCTTTGAATGTCTCGCCAAGGCAGGTTTCAAATTGGCCTACGATGACGATACCGGGCGCGGTGCGGGGCGCGCGATCCTCGAGAGACTCTCCCCTTAGGGCTACATTATTTCCGCCATCATTTTCTCAATGGCGTCGACATCTGCACCTATATTCTTGCCGTCGGTTGCGGCGCCAATCGCCGGCGATGGGTTCTTGCAGGCTTCGTCTTTCTTCCTGCACAAGCGGTAGCGGGCGACTCCAGCGGCCTTCTCGGGAAGTCCAGCCGCCGCGGCATTCTTGGGGGTGATATTGCCGGAGGGCCACGGGCCGCCTTCGATGATCACATTGTGGGTGAAGGTCGAATTCTCAAAACAATTCTTGATGACTCCAGCGGGTCCCAGCGCGGCGGGATGGAAGGCGCAATTTTGCGGACCGCCGCCAGCCGAGGCCAACTGCAAGTCCGCGGAGTAAAACAGATTGTTGGCTACGGTGAATCCGGAGAACGCTTTCCCGGTGTTCAGGATTGAGATCAGGAAGTGTGGGACGAAAGCCGTAACATGCTCGATGCACACCTCGTGCAGAGGAGGCGCCACGGAGCTAACGTTTGCAAAATTTCCAGCCCCCCCGAGGTCCTTTCCTCGCACGTCATCTACGAGCACGTCATGGATACTGTAGCGTCCGCCTCCCGAGCTCGCGCCTCCAGCATCGGACAGACCGTTGCCAATCTGCAACGCGCTGCCTACGTTGCTGATTTTGATGGAGCGAATGGTGATGTCGGTGACCCGGCACGCAGGGCATTTGTTTTCCTGATTCTTTGGGGTGAGGAGGATGGAGAATCCAGTCTGGGAGAATCCTCCCCATGAGTTTTCTAGCAAGTTGTCTTCAAACAGCACGCGCTGCGCATTCTTTAGCTCGAAGTGATTCTTGACGATGAAAGGCTTGCCGGAAACGCCACCTACGAAACCCGGCTGCCCCTCCATCCAGATCATCGGCTTAAACAGATAATTCCGGCGGATTTCGATGTCTCCGGGGGTGGCGGTGCCGGGGCCGCCTCCGAACATGACATTTTCGCCGGCGGCTTCCAGAAAGTTGTTAACGATCTTGTAGGGGCCTCCGGGATCGTCTCCACTGCCTCCCGTAATGGTTTGCGAGTCGACGCAGGATCCGGTGACAGCGACGCAGTGAAAGTCGGAGAAGAAAGAATCGACGATCCCAGCGTAGGTCATGGACTTAAGGGCGACGCCCCGGCGGGTTTCAGCCTGTGCTGTTCCGTGCATCCACACGCGGTCGAAGATGATGTGGTTGGCTGTCGCGCCTTCGCGGGCTTGGGCGAGAGCGGTAATCGAGGCTTCAGAATTCGCGCGGGTGATCTCGAGGCCAAGGAAGCGGTAGTGGTTGGCTCCGGGCGAAAACATGAGCGGGCCCGATCCCGCCTTGCCAGCGAATTCGATGCGGGCGAGGACATTGGTTACGGTGGTGCAATGAAAGTCGGGACGGCCGGGGAGGCTGGCGACTCCGGCGTAACATGGCGTTAGGCGAGTGCCTTCCGCGGGCAGGCTATTGTCGGATGTGCTGGTCCGCAGCACTATCCAGTGGGCATCATCGCAGGACTTTGGCGGGAATCTGGATGAGCCCTTGGAAGACGGCTCCAGCCTGCAATTTGAGCGTATCGCCGCAACTCGCATCGTTGATCGCCTGCTGCAGGTTGTCTCCCTGCTTGACCATCCGAACGCGACCGGGCGCGGGTGTGTCGGCGACTGAGCTCTTGATCAGAACGCGTGGCAACTCGGCGGGACCGTCGAAGCTATCGGAAGGTACTGGACTGGACGCTATTACCATACCGGCCATACACGCAAGAAAGCTTAGACCAATAGTAACGGAGCGAGTCACGAAACTCATCCTTTCGGGTTCTCTTCGAGGACGGCCATCAGCGTGTATTCACACGCTCTCAAGCCGGGCGAATCATCAGACAATTGTAACATCCAGCATATGCAGTTCGTCTTGGACGCACGCGAACGGATTTCATTTCGAAGAACGTTCTCGAAGAAGATACTCTCGCAGGCGATCGTAAGCCGAATTGCCGAGCACGTTCCGGACCGCGGCGCGAACGTGGCCGCCGATTTCCACCGCCAAAGCCCGCGTCCCCGGCACAAGTTACGAAATTCAGGTAAGGATGTGGAGCGCATGACCGCCACACGTCCCAGGCGAAAGAATCCGTCGCTGGAGTGTTTGCTTCCGTTTCGCTCGTGGCAACAGTTCGATATCCGGCATCACGAGCGACGTTTGCGACCCGGCGGTCGAATCGCCCTCCGGGGCAGGAGAAGTGTTCCACCGGTCTGCTAATGACTTTCTCTAAAAAGAGCTTCGCATCCACGATTTCACGGCGCAATCCGGCGTCGTCCAAGTCGGTGAGGTACAAATGACTCATCGAATGGCAGCCAATTTCGAAGCCGAGGGACGACAGTTCGCGGATCTGAGAGTGCGCGAGATAACCCGGCTGTCCGGACCAACCACTGGTGATGTAAAAAGTGGCTCCAAAGTCGAACTCGCGAAGGATGGGAGCGGCAGAGAGGAGATCCGTTTCGCAGCCGTCGTCGAAAGTGATGGCGACCGTCTTGTCGGCGAAAGATGCAACGGCGTCCCCAACGCTAAGACCTTTCCAGCCCTCGTTCCGCAGCAGTTCCATCTGCGCGCGAAAATCAGAGGCGCGGACAATGTAGCGGACGTAGCCCGGCTCAGCCTGGCGCAGCACGCGTCCCGGCGTCTCGAGTTCGTGGTACATCAGGAAGACCACACCTTCACGCATCAGTCCTCCCCGGACCAGTCGATCAGGTTCCAGCCAAGCCCAGAGACCCAAAGGGCCGCTGCATATCCAGGTTTGACCTCGACGTCCCGCAGAGACCAGCGTTCCAATTCCGCCTAATCCGGGCGGGTTGCAAGCTGTGCCCTCTGGTCATGCGGAGCAAGCGAAACATCGAACTGGTATAGCGGGAGAGACAATGTTTCGCCTGTGGCCTTGATATAGGCCTCCTTCCGGTCGTCTGCGCCGAGCGTAAGAGCGGCGTCGGTTCGAACCCCGCGTGCGCAATGTCCATGGACAAGGTCATGTTTCAAGGGAGAAGGCGACGCGACGAAGGTCTCCCATTCGAGAACAGGGGCACAGGCGGGAGGACCTGTCTAGTTTACTAGACGGAGGTCGGCTGTCGATGTCAGAGACGTTTCCGCAGGAGCGAGGCAGCCAGGATTTCGCTGCCTCGGCCCAGCCACGATCGAAGATGAATCAGTACACGCCGGCCGTTTCAGACAAGATGGTATCTATATCGGCGCCAAGATCTTTGCCGTCCGAACCCGCGTTCTTGTAGGGGCTCGAGGACAGCAGGTGGTAATCGCCGCCGTTGCCGTTGTTGTAGTTGACGAACTGAACAGCGGTCCGCTGGCGGGGAAAAGTTTCCCGCAGGCCAACGCGCTGGCGGAAAACCGGACGGGCTTGCAATCAGGCGCGTTATTGGCGAATGAATACGGGCTGAAGCAGGCATTGAAAGTGGTCATTGGCTTGTCGTAGTAGGCGCAGTTTGCAGTGCCGCCGCCCGTCGACCAAACCGGATAAGTGCCAGTCGTGACCAGACTATTGGTAAAGATGAAGTTCGGCATTTTCGTGCCCCCGGCGACGCCTCCTATGCTGAACAGGCCTGCAGGGCGGAAAGGCGGTGATGTGATTGATGGACACATTTTGCAGCAGTGGCGCGTCGAGAGCGGTCTGCAATCTCAGCAAGGTGGCCGGAACCGGCATACTTGACCGGATCGATGTCGTCCACGATCAGATCGTGAATGCTATAGCGCTGACCATCGAGTGCGGCACCGCCATTGTCGGACAGGCCATTCGCAATCTCCAGTCCGGCGCCCACGTGACTGATCGTGTTATAGCGGATCGTCACATCCGTGACCAAGCAATTGGGGCAGAGATTGGTTGAGCTGCGTGGCCAGCCTGATTTTTCGGCGTCAGGACAATGCCGAAACCGCTCTGGGAGAATCCGCCCCAGGTGTCCTCCATGATGTTCGCTTCGACCAGGACACGCTGCGCATTCTTCAGTTCGAGGAGATTCTTGACGATAAATGGATTTCCGTTGGCTCCACCGACATAGCCTGGCTGGCCCTTCATCCAGGTCAGAGGCTTGAAGAAATGGTTTTGACGGATCTCGATGTCGGCCGGAGTGGTCGCGCTCTGGGCGCCGCCGAATAGAATATTCTCGCCCGAGGCTTCGAGGAAGTTGTCGACGATCTTGAAGGGACCGACGGGGTTGCCCGCTCCGCCGCTGATGGCGGCTGCATCGGTGCAGGATCCCGGTCACCGAGATGCAATGAAGATCGGTGAGAGAAGAGTCGATCACGCTCACGTAGGAAGAGCCGATGAGCTCCAGTCCCTTGTTGGTTTCATCCTGAGCCGTGCCGTGCAGCCACACTCGATCCAGGATCAAGTTGTTGGCGGTTCCGCCGGATGCGACCGACGCCAGAGAGTAAACGATTCCCGAGCCCGGCAGCTCGCGTGATCTCCAAGACCCATGAGGCGATAGTGATTCGCACCCGGTGGCAAACACGATGGGACCCAGACCCGCCGCCGACATCACCAACTTCGCCACGACATTGGCGGTGGAGGCACAATGAAGAGCCGGGCGTCCGGGCAGCGACGAGACCCCTGCATAGCACGGGGTTAGGCGGCTGCCTTCCGCGGGCAGCGCAGAATCGCTGGCGCTGGTGCGGACGATGATCCAATGATTGTCATCGCAGCCTTGGCCGGGAAGGTGAAGACTCCGGTGAAGGTTGCTCCCGCCTGCAGCGTGATCGTATCGCCACAATTGGCGCTGTTGAGCGCGGACTGAAAATCGCCGCCGGAGTTAACGGTGATGGTAGTTCCCGGAGCGGGCGTATTGGCCATCGCCGTCTGAATGTAAACGCGGGGCAGTTCTGCCGGGCCGTCAAAGCCGCTCACGGAGTTCGAAGAAACGGAGAGAGTGAAGGCATGCGTGGAACTGATGCCCGCCGAATCGGTTACTTTCGCGGTGAAGGCAAACGAACCAGTCGCAAGGGTGGTCCCTGCGAGAACGCCGCCGGAACCATGCAACTGAATTCCGGAGGGCAATGCTCCGGCGGCCAGAGTCCACTGGTAAGGCGACTTGCCGCCAGTGGCAGCCAGGGATGCAGTGTACGGGACTCCCACATTGGCCTCGGCCAGGGCTGAAGTCGCAATGGCTAGCACAGGAGCTGGGGTTACGGAAATCGTTGCGGTGGCATTCAACGTACTCGTCGATGTGCTGGTGGCGGTGAGTGTAACCGAGGTGTTGCGGGTAACTTTTGGCGCGGTGAAGCTGCCAGTGCTGGAAATGGTCCCCGCAGTCGCGGACCAGATAACGCCTGTGTCCGAAGTTCCGGTGACAGTCGCCGTGAATTGCTGGACTGCTTGCGAGACGATCGACGCGCTGCGGGGCGAAACCGAGATGGCGGTCGGATTGGTGTCAGAACTGGCGGCGGCGACCACAATACGGACCAAGCTTGTGCCCTCGTCTCTTAACGGCGGATCGCCAACTAGCAGGGTGAAGGAGTAATCGCCTGCGACCCTAGGAGCACCTGTGATCGACCCCGTCCGCTGGTTCAGCACGACTCCTGGGGGCAGAGCACCATTTTGCAGAGCAAACGTATATGGAGCCGTTCCACCGCTGACAGAGGGGACTGCATTGTACGCAACTCCCACCTTCGCTGTTTGTACCGGAACGGAAATAGCAATCTTATCCGCGGCTTGGTTCGATCCGGAACCAGCCTGCGAGAGTGTGCCGCAAGCGGCGCCCAGAACGGCGATGGCGAGTAGCAAGGCCAGAGAGAGGATATGTGAAGGTCGGAGGTTCTCGATCGGCGAACTTGTTACGACTCCCAATTGTCTGATGTCACTGCGCATTAAGGACCTTCCTCGGAACGAAGTTGGGGGGACCGTCATTCGAGTCCTAAGGGGACTCTAAAGAGAATAGAAAGAATTGGTTAGATAACGTGGGACCAGTGTCCGTCCGGTCACACTGGTACATGCGCTAAGGCCATGCACCTTCGGAGGAAACAGTTAAGATGTGGAGTGCGATGGCCGGTAGGTCGCGCCCATCGGGCGGTCAAACGAGGGAATGTTCCGCAAATTTACGGAGCCTGACGCGAACGGTTAAAATCACCTAAGGTGGTTGAGCTGGAGACGCTGTTCAAGTTTTTCTTCTCTTGCTGGCAATGCTCAGAACGCATGTGGCTTAACAGATGGAGAGAGATCGGCCGGCGGTTGAGGCGGATGGAGCGCGCAGAACTGTGCGATAGGTTGCGGCAAGAGTCCGCCCAACGGCAGGACGCAGCTCTCGCGTGGATCGGGTACGATTTTGCGTGCGCTTCGCGTACGCGGGCACAAGCACCGGGTAAGGCGGGAAACTTCTTCTTCGCGCAAGATTCGATCGATTCGATTCTGGACCTCTTGCGGCAGCGGCTTCCGGGCCAGGCAGAGCAAATCGTGCGGCAGGCAGATCAAATCTGCCAACATCGGTTCGACCTGCTGGGATACGCGGGCCTTGACTATGGCTGGCCCATCGACTGGCACATAGACGCGGTTCATGGCAAGAAAGCTCCGCAAAAAGCATTCCACAAAATCCATTATCTGACTTATGCGGAAGTGGGCGACAGCAAAGTCACCTGGGAACTGAATCGTCATCAGCATCTGGTGACGCTGGCGAAAGCATACCGGCTGACGGGCGATCGCCGGTTTGCGGATGAGACTCTGCGGCAGTGGCGGCATTGGCAGGCCGAAAATCCTTATCCCGTCGGGAATCAATTGGGCCAGCAGCCTGGAAGCAGCGTTCCGCAGCCTGTCGTGGACTTGGACGTATCATCTTCTGCAAGGATCTCGCCGGGGTGCCCGACTTCCGCGACGAGTGGCTGCGCGGGCTTGGCCCTGCACGGGCGGCACATCGAGCGGTATCTCTCGACCTACTTTTCTCCCAACACGCATTTGCTGGGCGAGGGAGTAGGACTCTTCTTTCTGGGAGTTCTCTGCCCGGAACTGAGCGGCGGCAGAGCGCTGGAAGTCTCTGGGCTGGAAGATTATCTTGCAGGAGGCCGGAGCGGCAGGTTCGCGGCGACGGATTCCATTTCGAGCAGTCGACGTACTACCACGTGTACGCGCTTGATTTCTTTCTGCACTCGGCCATACTCGCCGGGTTGAACGGCATTCCGACGCCTAAGAGCTTCGAAGATACGTTGGAGAAGATGCTGACAGCTCTGTGTTTGCTGGGGCGGGGCGGACCGCCGCCGCGATTCGGCGACGATGACGGGGGGCGGCTCTTCGATCCGCGGCGGAATCGCGGCGAACATCTGTTGGATCCGCTGGCGACCGGCGCAATCCTGTTTCATCGCGGAGACTATAAGTTTGCCGCCAGGGATCTGCGGGAGGAAACTATCTGGCTGCTGGGCGTAGAAGGAGTTCAGCAGTGGGATGGCTTGGAGAAAGCCGCAGTTTCGACGGAATCAGCGGCTCTGCCG
The DNA here is from genome assembly GCA_963710885.1 of uncultured Acidobacteriaceae bacterium. Taxonomy (GTDB): domain Bacteria; phylum Acidobacteriota; class Terriglobia; order Terriglobales; family Acidobacteriaceae; genus Sulfotelmatobacter. The sequence goes on along the minus strand of CAVQCF010000039.1, from coordinate 330,656 downwards.
GATTCGGGATTCTATCTGCTCGGCAGCGCGAGAAGTCAACGCAACTCGTGGTGCATGCTGGTCCGCAGGGAACGCAGAGTGGTGGACATGGCCATGCCGACGCTTTGAGTGTGTGCCTGCAGAGTCACGGACGCTCGTTGCTCATGGATCCCGGAACGTATGAGTATGTCGGACCGGGTAGCGATCGCGACTCTCTTTCGCGGAACCGCAATGCACAATACTCTGCGGGTCGATGGAGCGAACCAGGCAGAGACAGCGACGCCTTTTTCCTGGAAGCGGTTGACGCAGTCAAAGGTTGAGCGATGGATCCAAGGTCAAAATTTTGATTTGCTGGTCGCGAGTCATGATGGCTATCAGCGTGGGGAACCGCCGGTGATTCATCGCCGCTGGGTCGTTGTCATTGAAGAATGGAATGTACCTGGTCCGCGACGTAGTCGAAGGGCAGGGCCGAGCATCAGCTCGATATTTCCTGGCATCTGGGGCAGGACTTGCAGCTGGTTGGGGAGGGAGTGTTTCGCGTGAAAGGGGCCGCACAGGGGTTGGCCCTGCTCCCGGCGCATGGGCATGGATGGGCGGAGGAGGTCAGCCAGGAATCGTGGTCGCCGGCGTACGGTCAGAAGGCTCCGACGACCGTGGTCAATTTCGGTGCGGACTGCGGCGTTGCCGTCGGAGTTTGCCGTCCTGCTTGTAACATTGGAAGAAGCCCACGATGGTCCGCGGATCTTTCGCGCGTATTGAGGACGCGGTGTCGTCGGACGTCCAAGAATACAAGTACGTTGCTGAGGATACGGAGTCCTCGTTTTTGTTCGGCGAGCCGGGGCAGGCCTGGCGAAAGGATGCATTGTTGAGCGACGCCGGATTTGTGTTCTGGAGCAAAGCCCGGGAGTACCGACGAGCATCTGGTGTTTTGTGGCGGCAGCTTTGCTCAAGTCGAAGGCGGCGCCGAGTTGCGCTGCCGGCGATCGGTTCAGTGGGGCGAAGCTTGTTTTGACAGGGGGATCTCGGGCGGTGTTTTCTTCGGAAATGGCGGCGGTGCAGAGAAATCTTCCGCAGTCCACCAACACGGATACGGCCCCCGGCTCTTCTGAATGAAACCAATCTGATATGTGTGGAATCTGCGGCATCTTTTTTTCCGATCGCGACTGGCACGTCAAGGGCGACGTGCTGGCGGGCATGAACCGGCGCATCGTGCATCGCGGTCCCGACGATGAAGGTTTCTTCGTCGAAGAAAATGTCGGCCTGGCCATGCGGCGCCTGAGCATCATTGACGTCAAGAGCGGCCACCAGCCGCTGGCCAATGAAAACCAGGATGTCTGGATCGTCTTCAACGGCGAAATCTACAACCATGCTGAGCTGCGGGCTGGCCTGGAAGCGCAAGGGCACCGCTACCGCACGCACAGCGATACCGAAACCATCGTCCATCTCTACGAGGAATACGGCCGGGATTGCGTCAAGCATTTGCGCGGCATGTTTGCTTTTGCGATCTGGGATCGGCGCAAGCGCATGCTTTTCGCCGCGCGCGATCGCCTCGGGATCAAGCCTTTTTACTACCGCTGGGATGGCAAGCGCGTTTCTGTTCGGATCGGAGATCAAGACGATCCTCGCCTATCCCGGAGTCGCGGCGGAATTCAATCGCGGCACGCTGGCGGAATATCTCGCCTTCGGCTACATCACCGGAGCCGGAGACGATGTTCGCGGGAATCCGGAAGTTGATGCCGGGACATACGCTGGAGCTCTCCGAGCGGGGCGAGCCCAGAATTGAGCGGTATTGGGATCTCACGACCGAAGTGGATCAGACGCCGCGACCCCGCGAGTACTACGTGAAGACATACCGCGAATTGCTGGAAGACGCGGTGTCAGTCGCATTTGATGAGCGATGTTCCGCTTGGCGTGTTTCTCAGCGGCGGCCTGGATTCGAGCGCGGTTGCGGCGCTGACGACGAAGATTCGCGGAGACCGCATTCAGACATTCGCCGTCGGCTACGGCGAGGAAGCATTCAGCGAACTCGGTTATGCGCGCGAAGTGGCCGAGCATATTGGGTCGGATCATCACGAAGTGAGGCTGAGCCGGGAGGAATTCTTCGAGCAGCTTGCCCCAACTGATCTGGCATGAGGATGAGCCGATCGTGTGGCCCTCCAGCGTGTCGCTCTGTATTTCGTAGCGCGGCTGGCGCGGGAGAACGTCACGGTTGTGCTGACGGGAGAGGGCAGCGACGAGACCCTCGCCGGCTACACGCGCTACGCGTGGACTCTGCTGAATGCGCGGATGGATCGAGCTTATCGCGCGATGACGCCCGAGGCTCTGCGCCGGCTGGTGCGCAAGGCGATTCAGGCCAGCCCGCTGAGCGCGTCGCTGCATCGCAAGCTGCAGCATACGTTTCTGGTGCGCGACGGCAATTCGTGGCCGTCGTTCTACTTCGACAATTTCTTTTCCGCATTTGCGGCCTCTGAGCAGTCCGGGTTGCTGACTCCGGAAGCGCTGGCCGCCGCCGGCGATGCTTATGCGGGATCGATGGGGGCGTGGGAGCGATCGCAGCGGCGATCTGCTGCATCGCCTGCTCTATGCCGACATCAACAGCTACCTGATCGAATTGTTGATGAAGCAGGACCAGATGAGCATGGCGGCGTCGATGGAGAGCCGGGTGCCGTTTCTGGATCATGTGCTGGTGGAGTTCACGGCGAGAATCCCAGCGCAGTATTCCATCGAAGGCATGGCGGGCAAATTCATCCTGAAGCAGGCGGTGGAAGACCTGCTGCCCAAGTCGATTGTGTACCGCAAGAAGATGGGCTTCCCTACTCCGTGGGAGTATTGGCTCGCAGGGCCGCAATTGGACGATCTGGAGCGGATGCTGCTGGAACCGCGAAGCACGGAGCGCGGGTTGTTCCGGCCAGAAGCTGTGAAGCAAATCTTTGCCGAGCACCGCACCAAGGTGCGGGATCACGGCAACCGGATCTGGCGACTGATCAATCTCGAAATCTGGCAGCGGGTCATGATCGATGGCGAGCCAGCGGAATCTGTAGGCGCGCAACTCTGCGGGCAGTCGATGGCCGTTGCTGGGACTAACTCCGAAAGACAAAGTCATGAAGACGGCAACTGCGCAGCGCGGCGCTTTCTACCCTGAAGACGCTGTGGAGTGTTCGGCCTGGTGCGCGACAGCGCGTGGCGCCAGAAAAGGCTGCTGATTTTTTGCTACCACGGCGTTGCCCTCGACGATGAAAATCAGTGGCGTCCAAACTTGTACATTTCGCCCGCAGCTGCTGGAACGCCGGCTGGAGATTTTGCAGCGAGGAAACTATTCGGTTCTGCCGCTGGCCGAAGCTTTGGAGCGGCTCTACAAGAATGATCTTCCTGCCCGAAGCGTGGCGCTCACCTTCGATGACGGAACCTACGATTTCTACGCGCAGGCTTATCCCCGGCTGAAGAGATTCAGCTTTCCGGCGACGGTTTATCTGACAACTTACTACAGCGAGTTGCAGCTTCCCATCTTCAATTTGATTTGTTCGTACATGCTTTGGAAGGCCCGGGCAAAAGGGAAGATCGACCTCGCCGAATGGGGAGTGCGGTTCCGGTTGATCTGAATGCAGCAGACGAGCCGTGACGGGCAGTGACACAGATCGGTGACAATGATGGCCCGACAGGATCTCAGCGGAAAGCAGAAAGATGCCGTCGCTGCGAGCCTGGCACAACGGCTGGGAATCGATTATGGCGAACTGCGGCGGCGGCGCATTTTGCAATTGATGAATTGCCAGGAGGTAATGAAGCTTGCCGCCGAAGGTGTGGATTTTCAGCTGCACACCCATCGGCACCGCACGCCTGAGGACGAGGAGTTATTTCGCCAGGAAATCCGGGACAACCGGTCGCACATGGCGGGTATGATTAGGCGGCGAGGGGAGGCATTTTTGCTACCCCGGCGGTGCGTACCGGCCTGAATTTGTGGGATGGCTCCAGAAGGAAGCAATCACTTCGGCGACCACGTGCGACACAGGATTTGCGACTGTGGACAGCAATCCACTGCTGCTGCCGCGATTGGTCGACACCAGTGCGCGCACCGACCTGGAGTTCGAAAGCTGGGTAGACGGCATTGGCCACTTTCTGTCCCGCCGTAGGAATGCCCACCTGGCCTACCCGCGCGACTGAGAGAAAGGCGCCGCAATAAAACCCCGTTGTCCTGCCCAATCTCGAGAATAACAGTCTCAGTCAAGGTGACTTCAGACTATGCGCCCGAGAAAAGCGCACTCCAAGTTCCAACGCAGGCCTTCGACGGTCTTACTGGGACGAATGCGGCGGAGTCTGAGCGGATCGTCCTGCCTCCGAACGATGCCGCCGTTGACCGTGACCGCGGTCTGGTATCCAATCTGTCGACTCGAATTTACCGTATGATCAACCCAGTGTGGCTGCAAGGCAGGGCAAGGGTAGGCGAAGTGGACGATGGGGGTCGCCAGTTCCTCTTCGAGTCTGCGCTTTGATTCAAGCAACTCAGTTCGCGCATCTTTTTCCGATAAGTAAGCCATGTTGGGGTGAGTCATAGTGTGTGATCCGACCGTGTGACCGTAGTGCGCCAATCCCCGCACTTCATCCCACGTCATCATCAGCCGCTGCAAGCATGGCGGAGATTCGGTCTCCAGTTGCTGCCCAATCGACTCGACGAACTGATCCTGAGATGCCCCTGAGAGCTTGGTGCAGTATTCCGACGCGCGGTCAAAAGCCTGGGCGCGCTGCGCAGTAGACGCGAGCTTCCAGACCGTTCCGTCTGGTTCAGTCCAGCAGCAGCGCTTCGAGGTCAGAAATGCATACCGCAGCAGGCTGGGCCATGGCAGGCGCTGTCTATCGATGCAATCGACTGTCACATAGAACACACCGGGTATGCCGGCTCGGCTGAGTATATCGCTTGCCACCTGGTAATTGTCGGCATATCCATCATCAAAAGTTACAACTACGGCGCGTGGTGGCAGAGCCTTCTCGCCCCTTAAAAATGAGAGAACATCGTTCAGGGTTATTGGCTGGAAATGTCCGGCAACCACGTCCATCTGTTCGCGGAAGACATTCGTAGAGTGGACGATGCCGCCCAAGGTTGTTTCCGCCGAAGAGGGATCGTCCATAACCGAGTGATACATGATGATGGCGAGGCCGGGCTCGACGAACCTAGAGGCTACACGCAAGGCTCCCGATCGCATCAGCGATCTTTTAATCCACGTTTTAGGCGACATTCCGTTACGTTCGGCCGGGGGAATGGTGTTTCTTCCATTTCTGGATGCTCTTCTGCCATCCTCTGTGGCGCTACACTATAAAAAATTTGCGTCAGATCAAACTATTCACCTCGGGAACAAAGTGGAATACCTCGCTCCAGGTGTCTGCTGTTCGACATCTCTTCTCCCTTCTTGAGCTGCTCCAAGATAGTCAATTGAGAGTTCGAACGAGTTTTCGCCAAAATCCGACAAAAGAGCATTTTACCAAATGAAGCGGAGGCGACGTCGTTCGAGCAGATCGTGGCGGTAGTGAACCCAAAATGACGGAGCTAGATATTGACATCGACATCCTCAATGAATTTGCGACCCATTCATCATTCAGAATGATGAGCAGTTTACACACGGGATGTGCTGCACAGTCGACAAATCAAAAGAGCGTTTTGGCGGAGACTCACACTCTTGGCGATTAAAAGGTGATGCAACCGAATCCCCTGCGTTGGCGCGAAATCTCTGATTGCGACGGCTTGTCCACAACAGGTGATTGCCAAGCGGAGCCATGATAGCATCACAAACTGTAGAACTCGAACATGTGCTCAGATCTCGGGCTCCAGAAGCCTGCCTAAGCGGGGAGGGAAGTGAAAGACGCACTCAAGGGAATTCTAAGAGCGGTAACTCCGGCGTTGATTCGCCGCAAGCCGATTAGCGAATGGCCGGGATGGTTAGGTCGCGTCCATGGTGTAAAAGTTCCACGTGCGCAGCAGGTCAAAGAGCGGCCTGATCCAACCGGAAACGCCAACATTGAGATACTCTGCCAGATGATGAACGCACGCGCGATTTGCCAGGTTCAAATTGCCGACTGCGGTGTGATCCAGGGTGGCAGCGCAGTCGGCATGGGGCTCTACATGCGCGAGAGTGGGGTTACCAAGACCATGTACGCATTCGATTCCTTTGAAGGCTTCGATCCCAAAGAGGTTGAGAGAGACCTTATCTTGGGTGGGTTGGAAAACGAAGATCGCCATTTGCGCGGATTCAGCGGCACGTCCGTTGAATCGGTTGCCCGGAAAAGAAAGCGCTTTCGACTGGAAAATGTAACCCTCGTGGCAGGTTATTTCTGTGACACTCTGCAGTTGCCGGTAACGACAGAGTTCTCATTTGTGCATATGGATGTCAATCTAGAATCCTCTTACCGCGATTGCCTGAAACACTTCTATCCGCGCCTAGTGAAGGGTGGCATAGTCCTGTTCGATGAGTACAGTGACCCGCCGTGGCCCGGCTGCAACAAAGCCGTAGATGAATTTCTAGCCGAAAAGCCGGAAAGCTGGAGATGATCGAGTGGAAGAATTATCAGACGTGGTTTCTGGTGAAAGTATAATTGCAGCGTTAACGCGCTCTTCGTCCATTGGATACGGCCGATAAATCGAAATTCGCTCTCGGGGTGGAGTCTGTTTTTTTAACTATTCTGATTTGCAGTTAGAGGACGGCTGGCGTGGTTGGATAGCTCCTACAGTCTCCCTCGTTGACTTCAAAGTTAGCTGCAGGGCGACACCTCCGACAGCAGTTTTTCCGCTGATGGCGCAAGCTCTACGACGTGCAAAGCCCTGTTGGTCGCGTAGGCCCATCCCAGGCACACGACGTAGGTCAGCCCGCCCGCGAGCAACGTGCACTGCCAACTGCCGATATGTGTGCGGCATGCCCCAAGTGCTGCATAAGCACCAGTACTGCAGACCATCGGCGCACACAAGATCAAAGGCAACACGTAAGCCTGGCGCAAATATGTACCCATTCGGATGCCCAGCAGTGAGCAAAGATGAAACGGCATGAACAACAGAAATGTTCCGGCCAATGGAATTGCTGTGCCTATCGCGTCACCCATGATTCCGAACGGCCGCACCAGCAAAATGCTGAGGAGTAGGTTTGCCACCCCCTCGATCATCGTAACCACGGCCAGCTTCCCGTGTTTACCCATGCCAAACAGAATCCGGCTCGATGCCGACTGAACCAGCATCATCGTATAAGGAATCGTTAAGATCAACAGGATCGGATATCCCTGTGCGACGTACCGTTTGCCAACCCATACCTCGATCAGGGACTTGCCGAGGATGATGAATATTGCGGTGAGGGGAGAGTCGTAAAAGCGCAGGCGCGGTTCCCGACGACGAAAATCTTACGTAATCTGTCGAGGTTGCCGGCAGCATCTGACTGGCTCGACATGGGAACGAAGATTTGGGCCAGACTGCTCACGACCTCACCCGCGTAGTCGAGTAGACGCGAACCCGCATAAAAATACGTGATTGCGGCCGAAGAGAGGAATGTCCCGATTACCAACGCATCGGTTTTGAATCGGAGGCGAGATCCCACAATAATCATGAAGGTTACGCCGCTGTAATTCGCCATGTGGCGGAAAGCGTCACGGTGGACATATTTCCAGGAGAATTTCAACGGTATCGAGCGCAAAGCGAAGGCTGCACGAACCACAGAGCCAGCTATGGGCAGCCCCACAGTGATCAAGGCGACTGTCAACAGCCCGTAGCCCCGATTCAGATAGTGAACGATCAGGACAACGCGCAGAATGCTGGAAAAGACGATATTGGTCCAGTTGAGAAAGTAAAACTTTTGCAGTCCTTCGAGGATCCCACCGAAAATGCCCAAGGGGAATCCCAAGGCCACAGACGTTCCCACCACGAGTAGAAGCCAACGTGCCGTGGAATGAAAACCGGGCTGGATCCGGAACATTCGGTCGATGTAGATGCATCCGACGACCGTGATGCAGCATGCTGAAGGCGGCCACGCAGATGTAGGCGAACATAGCCGTGTTCAGCAGGCCAGTGACTTCCTCGAGGTCTCGGGTCGCGGTGTACTTGGAAACGTATCGGATTATGGAGGAACGAATGCCAAAATCGAAGATGCCGTAAAATCCCGTGAGCGAAAAAATTAAGACCCAGATGCCGAAGGCTGCGTCTCCCAGGCGATGAAGGATAAATGGAGAAAGAAAGAAGCCCACTAGGACGTTGACCCCAAGGGCAAACCAACTGGATCCAACGTTCTTGATGATCTGAATCTTCTCGATCTTAAGCATATATCCGCTCGGGAGGCCCGTCCTTGCCAGTACCTGCGTATCCTTACGACTGTTTTACCATCTGCCATCCAACTTGGCGGGCTGTTTCTTGCTGGCCGTGCTCCAGTTGGCAATTGTGAGAATCTGACCGTTTTACTAATATGCGATTCCGGATCGATCGAACCACACCGCAGCGTGAATCACAATCGGCCCCGCGGACAGAGAACCTCCCGAAAAGACCGTGTGTCAAGGAGGGCGAAGTTAACGCGTTTCATCGGCCAGGCATGAAGCAACGCAGCGCGGAGAAGCCTCCGCTCATGAGCAGTTCCAGATCACAAAACTGGCGGGCAGTCAGGTCCCAGGATGACCACGGGAGTGGGCTTTCAGTTCTGCGGCTTTTTCCGGAGGGAGCAGAAGATTGATGAGCTCGCCGCCGTGCGGAGCTATCAAATGACCAGTAGAAGTAGACAAACTCGCGAACCTCCCAGGTTCGTCGTTCGAAATCTAGTCTATGAAAGGAATCAATGACGACTTCCAGACATGATTTTTGAACCAGCAAACTTATTGCGTTCAGAAATCTTACTTGCTACTAGTGTAAACCAACGAAATCAATCCGCTACGTACGCGCAAGTGCAAGTGCCTCAGAAATTTATTCGATTATACTGTAAATCGACTGCGACTGAGGGCGGGGTTTGGCGACTGGGGCCGGGTTTGGCCCGTAATGTGCAAGTTCTTGCATAGGCTCTTAATGTCCAAGAATAGTTGCAACTTCTTGAATTCTCCAGCAGCGGGCGCGAGACTGCACGATCCGATTCGTTCACGACGATGCTAGCTTTGAATTGGAAGCAAAAAGGACGACGCCAAATTGTCTAGGATAGTGGTTCTAGACGGACACAGCGCGGCCGCATTGTCGGTCACCCGGTCCGCCGGACAAGCCGGGTGCTGGGTCGCGGTGGGGGCGAATCAAGGGCTTTTCGCCGCGTCGACCTTGTCGCGTTATTGCAGCTTAGCTTCGACTATCCGGTAAGCACTGAGTTCCCGGGCTCGTTTGTGAATTCGATTCTCGAGTTCGCGCATGCGCAAGCTATTGATTTGGTTGTTCCGGTGACAGACTGGACTCTGGGTCCACTCTCAGCAGAGCGCGAAAGCTTCACTGGCATCTGCCAGGTTGCCATGCCATCGCAGACTGCTCTTGATTTTGCTTCTGACAAATATAGGACCCTTGAGCTCGCTAAGTCTTTATGCATTGACGTTCCCGTCAGTCGGCTGGTCGAGTCACTCGACGATCTTAGGCAATTGAAACAGGCGCAATTTCCGTTGGTTGTGAAGGATCGTTTTTCGGTCAGGTGGATCGGCAAGAAGGCAGTCTTCGGGACAGTTTCTTATGCTTACTCCTTGGCGGAATTGGAGAGGAGAGTTGAAGAGCGGTTGCGAGCGGCGGGGGATGTTCTTCTTCAGAATTTTGTTTCTGGCGTTGGAATTGGATTTTCTTGTTTTGTGGCTGGCGGTCAGGCTTTCGTGCCCTTTCAGTGGGAAAGAGTCAGGGAGGTGGACCCACGTGGCTCCGGGAGTAGCGCCAGAAAATCCATGCCATTGAACCCGATTCTGGCCGCCGGCAGCATAAAGCTGATTACGGAGATGGGGTTTGAGGGCATCGCCATGGTGGAGTACAAGAAGACGGCGGATGGGCGACATGTCTTGATGGAGGTTAACGCGCGCCCTTGGGGATCGATCGGCCTCCCAGTGGCTTGCGGTATTGACTACCCGCGTTACCTCATCGAATGGTGGACACGGGAACGCTGCCGCCCTTAAAGATCGCCTACCCCGACGGGGTCCTCTGCCGACGGCTCGTAGGCGAACTGACTCATCTGAGCAACATCCGCCGAGGGCGGCCACCCAATTGGCCGGGGAGGTACCCGAATTTTTGGTTGAGCCTTTTTGCCATGGCGCTCCCTTGGCGGCCCGGAATGTGTTACGACGATTTGTGGCTTTCCGATCTGAGGCCGGGCTTTGCGGGGATCCGCAACTGGTTCCGGTCTCGCATAAGACACTTGTCCTGAACCGAAACTCCCCGGAGCGAAAATCACTTTCTTTCGCTGACTTGACTGATGGAGTCAGCAGAGGACGGGAAAGTCCAGACTGCCAGGTTGCGAACGCAAGTTTGCAACTGCCGGCAGCAAAGTCGCGTGGTCTCAAGGTCTCCGAAGTACGGATCGGCAATCTCACGGTATTGACCTGGGCCTTCCGCATACGCGCTCAGCATTAGAATCTTCTCGTGCGCTTCCGGATAAAGCGTGAGCAATTCTGCCTTGTTCTGAAAGTCCATGGCAAAGATGCAATCGGCCTGATCCACGATCTCCCGGGTCACCAGTTTGGCGCGGTGATCGGCCAGCGAAATACCAACTTCCGCGGCGGCTTGCTGCGCCCATGAGTGCGCCTCGTGACCCGGCGAAGCATGCAGGCCCGCGGATACGATCGCGGACCTGGTCCTCCAGTCCTGCGTACCTCAATGTTTGCCGCATCACGAATTCCGCCATGGCGCTTCGCATGATGTTTCCAAAGCAGATAAAAAGGAAGAAACGCGCTGATCGAGGAGCCATCCTCTGATTGGCGATCCGAATCCCCAGCATATCGAGTAGGCGCAGGCTAGCGTATACACGGCCCGCTCCGGGTCCCAGCCGGCGCACGATACCCCTCTGCTGTAATAGGAAATTGGGGATGAACTTCCGCAAGATATCTTTCGAGGTCTTGGCGACCCCCGGTCGAGGATCTGGCGTCACGAAGGCGAGCCTTGAGCAGGAACCGCCGCTGAAGATTCAGCGCGGTGCGTTGAGAGCAGTTCATATCCCAGGTCTTGCATGAGACCACCCCATGACTGACTCGATCGCTTCAACCGACTCGGGCGTAAGGCTGGACTGCCATCCTCCGACGGCGGCCGAGCGTACAAATGGCTTGTCACTGCGCGTGTGTTTGGTCAGGACCCAGTGTTTGGCTTCTTTCTTTTCGAGTGCCCGCATTCTCTCCGCAGAACTCAACTCGATGGCACGTTGCAAGAATTGGGGACTAGTGTCAATCTTTCAAAACGAAGAAAGATCGAGAAAACCAGCAATGGTGGAAAGCGCAGACGAAGTATCGCGCTGCATATCCTCATAGCGAAGCATCAGGAAAGCCGGGGCATTGCCTCGTAGAGTAATCCAACTGAGCACATTGTCCCGCCAGGAGCCGAACTTGTAATCGAACTCGCCTGCGATGAACCGTGGGATGAAGTCGGCCATGGGATAGTCGTCGGGAATATTCCTTGCCTTGACGTTATGGTGATAGAACGAAACTGCCACATCACGCGGATCTCTCACGATATAGATCACTCGCGGGTAATGGGGCTGAAACGGTTCATGGCTCTTCAGCATTCGGGGACGGGGCAGTTGCCTGAGAAAACGGTCCCGGTTGAAATAGATCTCCGGAATGCGCGATTCGATATTGGAGAAAGTGACCGGCGCACCTTGATAGAGAAGGTTCCCGATGAGGAACCGTGTCCAAGTGTTACCCGACCTGGGATAGGAAACGAGAAATACGTCGTCGGGGAAAACCGTCAACCCGCGGCCGGCGATCTGACGTCCGCCAAGAACGCGTCCTGCTTGCACCAGCGCGCCGAGCAATCTTTGTGAACTGTCCCTTATCTGGTCTCATATATTCTCAGTGCCCACGTTTGGCGAAGATACCTCAGACCTCGCACGGCCTGCATCGATCCGCCGAAAGGAACGGCGGATCCACCTGCCTGATAGCACAGTCGGAGCCTGTCGGCCACCTTTGTGGGATTGCTCATCGTGCACCATTCCAATTTTCTCACAGTCCATGAGCAGCCTCCAGCGCTCGGCTGATGCCACTGATGCCCGACCTTTTAGTCCTCCACCACTCTCTGCCACCGCGTAGAGTGTGCTCAAGTTTTCTCGGGGTCGTGGCCCGATTGGCTACGAGATTCTTTGTGGCGCACTTCCAGGTTTGACATGCCTCAAGATGATTGACACCGCCATCCGTCGCGGCGCAATACCTTTTGTCGCAGGCTTTCATACGATACCCGATCGAGCCGCAGGCGGGGATTCCTTTCTTCGAATCAGGCTCATGACGCTTGGGACATTACGAAGCTGAAAAGTGAGCTGGATCCCAAGCGAGTGTTGGATCCGAACCTCGATGTTGTTATGAGATTTCTGTTTTCGAGGGGGCGGTGGCAGGCCGATCAGCGGACGACCGCGCGCCACCTTTTTCGAGACTCTCGCGCAGCGCAAGAAAGGGACGCTCGATGAGGTAGTAGGAACATAGGGCAGCCGCAAACGCCAGAAAGATATTCACGGGAAACACGGAAACCAGCCGCCGAGTTTCGATTCAAGAATGGCTGTTGCCATAAGTAAAGTGAATAACTCATCTGCCCGAGGAACACCAGCGGCCACCAATTCAGAAGCTTTGTCGTCCAACCTTGCGGAATACTTACCACACGGGCGATACAGACGGCGATCAAAACGTTGATCAAGCTGTCCAGCAGTGCCCAACGGAGCCGCCCTTCCATCTTCATGTTAAATAGAACAATCGTGAGGGGCAAAAGGACCAACCACGGCGACCGCAAGAGCCGACTGAACCATGGCAGCGAGTTGATTTCGTCCCAATATCCAGCGAGCAGGCATCCGATCGCGATCGTATCGCAGACGGTAGGAAAAGATTCGCCAATGCCCACTTGCTGTGACGGCACAAAATGAGCAATCGCCAGCCGAACCAGAGGAGACGCGAATACGACCGCGAGGGCTATGCGTAGACCACCCCGCACTCCGAGGAGCAGCATCGTCGCCGGCCATAGCAGATAGAACTGTTCTTCGACAGACAGAGACCAGATATGACCGATCCACCAGGACCGCTGGTAATGGAAGTTTGTAGTGTAGGTTAAACCATGCAATAGGTCGCCGGGCTGAAGTGCGATCCAGTGGAACCACTGAGCTAGGGCCATCGCGAACAAGAAAATATAGAAGGCCGGGAATATCCGCATGGTGCGGCGAAAGTAGAAGTTGGTGAGGGAAAGGGTTCCAGTCTTCCCGACCTCCCGGAGTAGAAGAGTGGTGATCAGATATCCCGAGATGACGAAGAAAATCCGGACCCCGAGATTTGAGAGGGGTCCGAAGTGTTTAAAGAAGCCCAGGCTCGGTCCAAACCGTGTTCCAGCAGCATGCCCGTAGAGGACCAGCATGATCGAGAGGGCACGAAGCCCGTCCAAGCCGCGGATTCTAGACATAGGGCTGGGGAGGCCTCTTACTGGAATTTCATTGGGCGACCTGATGCGGCAATTCACGAAGCGCCTCGGCCAGGCGCGTGGTGAAGATTTGCGCGCCTTTGTCGTTCAGGTGGAAGCCATCTTTGTAGAGATCGCGGGAGAATTCTCCCGGCAGCGACGGAACCCAAATCGGAACATTCAAGGTCGCACCCAATTGCTGGATGTCGAGCTGAGTAGTTCTCGCGCAGCGCCGGAGGGAATAGCACCACGATCTGCACACCGTAATTCTGAGCCAGAGACTGCCAGTTGCGGCAAGTCGTTGCTGAGCCGCCGCCAACAGCCGCTCCCGGTCGTTGACGTGCGAACCATGGTCGGCGATACGGGCGCCGAGTTCGCGGAAGTTCGGGACCAGAAGGATCATTACAGCCTGGCGGATGAATCCCTTGTCCCCGAGCCAGTTGCTACAGTGGGCGAAGAAATAATTGCTGGCGGTGGTGCGGTCGAGGTTTAGCCTCGCGCACCACCTGCGGAAAGTCGCGGATGCTCATCTGCCGGCGGGCGAAGGATTCGTCCAACGTAAAGGGGGACGCGAGTTGACTGGGGTCCAAGGTGAGGATGATTACGCTGGGATGCGATCCTTCCTCGAGCAGGCGGCGCAATCCGAAATACCAGTCGAGGTAATGAGTTTGCTCGATGACCAGCCGGCTGACCGCGTATTCGGAAGCAAGATCGGAGCGGAGGGCGTCGATTTGGACCCCTTCGTTCAGCAGGGAGTTGCCGACCAGAAGCACGGTAGGATGTCCATCATTGACCGGTCGGAAGGTGCTCTCGCCTGGGCCATTCGCTGTTGATGCGGCGCTGGATGCGGCTGAAGCGCATCAGAATCCGGGGCGAGAACAGTTCCAGGCCAGCGAGAATGATGAACACGCCCGAGAGCAGCAGAATAATGCCGGCTGCGGGAATTCAACGCCGCGCGGCGGCAGTAGCTCGATCGGAGTCTCGGCGGCACTCTCAGAATTGGAAGTAGATGAAGGCATTTGCTTGATTCGCCCCTAAGAACGCAATGATCAAAGTGCACGCCAGACCAAACGCTACTCGGGTCTGAACCGACGCGGAAGCACAATATATATTCGTCGCCCGATTTCTCGAGGAAGATATCCAGCACGAACAAGCGGAACTGAGAATAAAGCCAGGAAGAGAAAAGCCGCCGGAAATTCGGGTCTCCAGCTCCAGGCCGTAACTCCCTTGATCATCGCCCAGGCTGCTCCCAGCGACGTGGCGCGGAAAAAAATCCAGCTCAGACAGACGAGATGGAAAATGAAGACACGTTTGATCCACTTCGGAATCACGAGCGAGGAGCGTTGGCGGCCGCGGGTCAATTTTCGCTCCACCGCCAGCGCACCGCCGTGGATGGCGCCCCAGACGACGAAAGTCCAGTTCGCGCCGTGCCACAGGCCGCCCAGAAGCATGGTGAGCAGAAGATTGCGGTAGGTTTTCCGTTCTCCGAAGCGGTTGCCGCCGAGCGGGATGTAGAGATAATCACGCAGCCATGTGCTCAGACTGATGTGCCAACGTCGCCAGAAATCCTGAATGCTGTCGGCGAAATAGGGCTGGCGAAAATTGACCATGAAGTGGAATCCGAGGATCTGCGCGCATCCACGGGCAATGTCGCTGTAGCCGCTGAAGTCGCCGTAAATCTGCCAGGCAAACGCATAGGTGCCGAGCATGACCACGGGCAGGCTCGGAGGGCCAAAGGATCCCCCGAACGCGGCGTTGGCAATCAGGGCGCAGTTGTCGGCGATCACGCACTTGCGGAACAAGCCTTCGAGGATGAGCAGGAACCCATCGAAGGATTTATCGGAATCCCAGTGACGGGGTTTCTGTACCTGAGGCAGAAGATGCGAAGGACGCTGGATAGGCCCGGCGATCAGGTGCGGGAACAGACTGATGAACAGTCCGTAATCAAAGAAGGACCGCGACGCCGGCACCCTCTCGTAATACACATCGACGATGTAGGCGACCTCCTGAAAGGTATAGAAAGAAATTCCAGGAGGCAGAAGGATCCGCAATAGCGGGAGTGAGACCTGAATGCCCAGCGCTGACAGGGAAGAGTGAAGCGAATCGGCGAAGAAGTTGAAGTACTTGAAAAATCCGAGGATGGAAAAATTGATGACCAGCGACAGTATCAGCAGGGAACGCTTAACGCGACGATCTTCGGTGTCGGCGATTTTGATGGCGATCAGGTAGTCGATCACCGTGGAGCCGATCATCAGGCAGAGGAAACGCCAGTCCCACCATCCGTAGAAAATATAACTGGCGACCAGGAGAAACTTGTTCTGGGCACGAAATTTCAGGCACCAATAACACAGAGTGACTGCGCACAGGAAAACGAAGAAGACTGGGGTGTCAAAAAGCATAAGGAGCTAGTGCGTCCCAGGACGTGAACAACTGTTCCTGCCTGCGTTATTCCTCGGAAGCAAACTTAAAGATTCTCGGGCTGTTGCTCAGACTCTCCCTGGTTCGGACTAGTATAGCTTGAGTTTCGATGCCTTCCACCACACCGGAATCAAGGCGAATAAAGCTTTCCTCCGTGCGCGAAGCCTTGGATGATGATCAGCGGGCGCGGGTTGGTTCCACCGCGTGGAGGTGCGCTTCCACCAGGCTCATCAGGTCGGCTTTCAGAAACGGTCCACTGGCCAGCAGACCCGACAGGAGCGGATCACGGCGATTCGCAGTCAGGTCGGTTTTTTCCAAAGTGCTGACGAAACCACCGGCACTTTGCACCAGCGCCGCTCCAGCCACCACGTCCCACTCGTTCTTCGGCGTCAGCGTGAAAGTGACGTCAGCGAGGCCCGCCGAGACCAGTGCCAGCTTATAAGCGACCGAACCCATGGCCTGAACTTTGAACGGACCGCTCTGAAACTGCTTCCACTCGCCGCGCTTCACTTCGCTGCGGCTGGCCAGGATCAGCGCCCCGTCAAGCGTGGTGCGCTGACTGGGCCGTGAGGGCTGGCCGTTGTAAAGCACGCCAGTATCGATCGCGCCGAGGAATGTTTCCTTGGTGGCGGGATTGTAGATTCCGCCGGCGACCGGTCTTGCCATTTTCGACGAAGCCGATCGAGACGCAGAATTCGGGAATGCCCTTGACGAACTCGCGAGTGCCATCGAGCGGATCGACGACCCAGACTCGCTGTTTGTCGAGGCGCGAAGCATCGTCGGCAGTCTCTTCCGAGAGCCAGCCTTCGCCGTCGCGCAACAAGTTCTGGCGCAGCACGGCATCGACGGCGCGATCGGCCTCGGTCACGGGATCGTGCCCGATTTTGTATTCGGTTTCAATCGCACCGGGCGTAAAGCGTGCGAAGACGGTGCGAGCAGCGTCCAAAGCGGCTTCAATGCGGGCGAGAATATCCGAGTAGGCAGAAGTCATGCAATCCCTTGAGAATTAATTCTGTTAAGCAGGCCACAACATGCGAGCCCCGGTGATCAACAGCAAAGCGCATAACATACGGCGCAGCCAGAGCATGGGGACGCGCGTGGCCAGATGCGAACCGAGCAAGCCCCAGGAATCGAGCCGATCAACAGCGCAACCACCAGTCTGGAATCTACGTTCCCCGCCCTGAATTGAAGCAACCCCGTCACGCCGAAGAGTATGACCGCATGCACCACGTCGGTCCCCACATTGATCTTGGGCGGGAAACTGTAGAACAAGAGCAGCAGCATCATGATGATGCTGCCCGACCCGACCGAGGTCAGGCCCACGATGAAACCCACGGTCAGGCCGATGATCGCCATCCCCGCGAAACCCTTCATGGACGGCGCACGATTCGCGATTCGATCTTCGATGTTTTTCTGGAGGAGCAGCATCGTGGGAATCACGATGAGCAGCAAGCCGACTGCCAGTCTTGATAAAGGTATTCACTCCGTTTCCGTAGAGGAGACGGATGTAGATCAGCAGCTTGACTCCAGCGAAGGAGCCGGGAATGCTTCCCGAGCGCCAACGCGAGGACAACCTTCCGGCGGACCGTTCCATTTTTCAGGTGGAAGCAGTCCGGCCGGGATTTTGGTGAAGAATTGGAATAGCGCGTCGGAACCGACTGCCACGATAGGCGAATAACCCAAACCGAAGATCAGAACGGGGAGCATGAGAACGCCGCCCCCCACGCCGGTCATGCCGATGAGGACGCCCACAACAAAGCCAACCAGAATTTTGGCTGCCATCAGTGGCATAGTCGATTCCTGCTCGCCTTACTCTCCTGCCCGGTTTACGCCGATGAAGCCTTCGCGCTCCAGGTGCAGAATAATTTCCTGGGCGGCTTCTTCGGCTGACAGTTCGCCGGTGTTGATCGTTACGTCGGCATCCGGCTGGAACTTCATAGGGATCGGAGATCCCGGTGAATTCCTTGAGAATGCCGGCGCGGGCTTTGGCGTACAGGCCCTTGCGGTCGCGCTGTTCGCAGACTTCGACCGTCGTGGCGATGTGCACCAGGATGAATCCGCCGTAGGGCTCGATCATCTGGCGCACGTGTTTACGGGTCGCGTCATACGGAGCGATGGGCGCGCAAATTGCGATGCCGCCGTTCTTGGTGATTTCCGAAGCGACGTAACCGATGCGGCGGATGTTGATGTCGCGATGCTCTTTCGAGAATCCGAGTTCCGACGAAAGATTCTTGCGCACCAGATCGCCGTCGAGCAACGTCACCGGACGTCCGCCGACTTCCAGGAACTTCGTCATCAGGACATTGGCGATCGTCGACTTTCCCGAACCCGAGAGTCCGGTGAAGAAAATCGTCACACCCTGCTTGGCGCGTGGCGGAAAGCTGCGGCGCAGTTCCTGCACCACTTCCGGATAGGTGAACCACGCCGGAATATCGCGGCCTTCGTTCAGCCGGTCGCGCAGTTCGGTGCCGGAAATATTCAGAACCTTGTCGCCCTTCTTGACTTCGTTGTCGGGAACGTAGCGGTCCTCGTCTTCGAGATACACCATCATGCTGAAAGGCACCATGGTGACGCCGATGTCGGCTTCGTGCTTCTTGAAAGTTTCCTGCGCCTCGTAGGGGCCGTAGAACGGCTTGCCGTTCAGGTGTCTTTGCCCGGACCGGCGTGATCGCGGCCCACGATGAAGTGAGTGCAGCCGTGGTTCTTGCGAATCAGGGCGTGCCAGATCGCCTCGCGCGGTCCGCCCATGCGCATGGCAAGCGGCAGCAGCGAGAGCTTCTGAGTTCCCTGCGGATACTTCGACTCAGCAACTGGTAGCAGCGCACGCGCGTGAAGTAGTCCACGTCTCCGGGCTTCGTCATTCCGACGACGGGATGGATCAGAAGATTGGCTTCGACCTGCTTGGCCGCGCGGAAAGTCAGTTCCACGTGGGCGCGGTGCATAGGATTGCGCGTCTGGAAGGCAACCACGCGGCGCCATCCCAGGCGGGCGAATTCGGCGCGCAATTCTGCCGGGAGTCAAGCGCAGGGTGCGGAAATCGTAATGCGAAGGCAGCTTGCAGACCCTCGATGCGCCCGCCCACATACCACGGGTTCGCCTATGTTCATGGCGTAGTCCGCGCCGGGATGAGCCTTGCTGGTGCTGTTGAAAACCGCTTTGGCTTCGGCGGCGCGATCGGGCTGCCAGACTTCTTCGACGTGCAACACGGCCAGCATCACGCCTTCGGCGTCGCGCAGCGCAACTTTGCTGCTGCCGGGCGTGAGCTTCTTGGCAAATTCTTCGGTGACGTCGAGCGTGATCGGCATGGGCCAGAGGACTCCGCTGGCCAGACGCATGTTGTGGCAGACGCCTTCGTAGTCGGCTTTGGTCATGAAGCCGCGCAGCGGAGAAAAGCCGCCGCTCATGAGCAGTTCGAGATCGCAAACTTGACGGGCAGTCAGGTCCCAGGATGGCCACTCGCGGGAGTGGGCTTTCAGTTCTGCGGCTTTTTCCGGTGATGCAAGAAGATCGATGAGTTCGCCGCCGTGCGGAGCAATCAAATGACTAGTCGAAGCAGACAAGTGCGTGAACCTCCCAGGTTCGTTGATTTTGGATTTACTGCATGTAAAATTCAGCGTCTCGCAGAAGGAATCAATGCTGACTTCCAGATGCTGCTAATCGGGGGGACCTACGAACGAGACTACAAATTGTTGCGGGCCAATGACCCTGATTAGCCCCAGTGTACACGAAACACGAAATTTCACCCTCATACGCCACGCAAGTGCCATGCCGAAGCTGTTTCAGCCATTGTACTGTAACTTGATAAGGATAAAGGATAAACCGTGAGTCTTCCGTGGCGGGCCAGGTTTAGCCTCGTTCGGAAGTGCAAGTTATTGCGCAGAACAAAGCAGTTTTTTCATTCTGGACTGCCAGTGTGCACGATCTTGCACATGCCATTTATGAGGAATTTGGGATGGGCTGTCGATGAACTGGATTAAGATCTCAGCCTCCATCCGTGTCCCCGAACGCAGACCGCGCCCACGTAGCCCTCGCTGGCCATCGCCTCCTGCAGGGACCATCGCGAGGCTTCGACGCTGTCGGGACGGGTAGCGAGCAAGGCGTTTCGGTCACCTGGTTTCAACGAGACGTCAAACTGGTGGAGCGGAAGCGACAGACCGGCTCCCTGAGACTTGATGTAAGCCTCCTTGCGGGTCCAGCAGCGGAAGAACCCATGATATTGCTCAGAAGGCGTGAGCGCTGCAAGTTGATGCTGCTCCTGCTCCGAAAAGAACCGGCGGGCAATCGCTGCGTGGTCGAAATTCTCACGAAGTTGTTCCACATCGACGCCGACTGCCCGTCCCCACGCAAAAGCCACCAGGGCCATGTCACCTGAATGGGAAACATTAAACTCCAAAGGGTTTGGAGATTGAATCGGACTCAAAGACGGCTTTTCATTTTCTGAGTATTGGAATCGCAGGGCCTTTGGATCCGAGTCAAGATATCCGCCCAATATCGTGCGCAATAGAGCACGCGTCGCCGTGAAGTATTGGCGGTCCCGGGAAAAGCGAAACCGGGCAGCGCGTGCTCGTTCATCCGCCGAGAGGATCTGTTCCCATTTCTGCTCTCCTTTGGCAACGTTGGGCAAGTCCACGCGCCAGAGATGGACTTCGTCCACAGGGAGTGTGATCTGTGTTTCAAGCCGAAACGCTGAATCGGAGATATTCATCGGGCGGGGTCTGATTGCGGGTAGATGCATGAAAAGAACGAGAGGGCGCCCCAGGGTAAGGTTAGAGCATCTTAGAGCAAAAAGATACGACGTCTCCCGTTAGCTCCCGTTAGCCGTCGGCAGGGAATGAACCCTCAAGACGCGTTCCTTCGGGTAGTGCTTGGGTAACGTACTCATGGAAAATCAGCGACACTTCGAACGAGTTGGCGGACTATCCGCATTTATATAATGCGGGTTACCCGCCGTACTTCCCCTCCCATTGGTACAGCGTCCGCGCTGCCATTCCGTGCTTGCGTCACAGCTCCGGCTTCGGCACCCCAGCTTCGGATTCCTTCAAGATGCTAATGATCTGTTCTTCGTTGAATCGACTCTCGCGCGTACTTCTCCGTTTTAATCGCGTCGAGCGTCTGGCGAGAGATGCCGAGTCGGCGAGGTCGGCCTGCGTCGATGAGGTAGATGCCAAGAAACCGGGGCCGATCCAGCAGGACCTGGCCCGACGCATACCTACCCAATCTAGCGCACATGCGTCCGTCAGGCTTAGTTACGGCTCGCCGAACAGGTCGGTCATGGCGTTGGTGCTCTCGTCACAGGCGTGGTTCAGGCAAGGGATGCCGAAGCCGCCCTCGATCGAGCGCAGCAAGGAAAAGTGGGTGTAGAACTGTCCACTTTGCAACTCGTGAAAACCATAGTTGGTGTCAACAATGGCCACCACTTAATTGATGATGGGCTGAACGGAGTAGTCGTTCTCATCCCAAATCACGACAATCGCGGAGTGGACCCGCGTCCACACCGGGGACTGGTGGATCGCAGTGACGAGCTTCTGCAGCGCCTGGCCTCCCAAAAGGATTAGAGCGGGGTTGAGACCGGCCTGCTTACCGTCGTCGTTGAGATCGAATCCGCAGAAGGCCATTCCGTTACCGCGACCGTGCTGGTCGTTGCGCTGGTTGGGGACAGTGTAGGAGAAGTTAGCGACCTTGCCACTGGCGAGGTTTCCCCAGAGCCCGCTGGCGCCGTCAAAACCAGCCATCTGAGCAAAGCTCACCATCGGGGTCGTGCCTTGTTGAACGTGGCGGAAATAAACGAAGGGGTTGTGTTTGGAAGCGTAGATAACTGCGCACGCCCTACGCCTTCATCCGCTTCACCACCGCGCCCCTGTGATAACCCTTGTCGGTCACTGTCTCTTCGGTGCCGGCCACGTTCACCTTCGGCGCTTCGTTGGGCCGCAACTCCGCCTCGCGCCCGACCTGCTCCGCCACCGCCATCCCGGCTTCGCACAGCGTCTCCTCCAGCGTGGCCGTGTCCCCCCCGGTCGGCGCCTTGCAGCGTGACCGCCAACACCACGTCCGTGTCCAGATCGACGGCGTGCTCGGCTTTGTGCGCCAGATGCGTGCGCCCATCCTTCATCTTCGCGATCCTCGCATCGCCATCCGCTGGGCTCTTCCACTCCTTATTCGACGTCCGCTTCTTGCGCTTGCGATCCAACCGCGCAAAGTCTTCGTGCGTCGGCGTCGCCATGCCCGAGGCCTTCGCCAGCCCCCGCAGAAACTCCTCGTAACTCTCGCCCGTGTCCCGCCGCACAATCCAGCCCATCGCCGCGTTTTGCCTCCAGGGTCGTCGCATCAATCGCGATCCGCTGGCCTTTCAGCAACCCACGATCGGCCAGCACGCCCAACTCCCAGCCGAATACTTCGCGATGCCTGTCCAGATCGATCAGCCGCCGCGGGCGTGAAATCGTCGAGTGATCCGGCGTGTACTCATCCAGTGCGATGCCCGCGAAACGCCGCGGGGCCAGCGAGTCCGCCCGGCCGCCAGGCAATGCCGCGCTCCGCTCCGATGCCCTCGAAATACCCGATCAGCAGCGCCCGAAAGTAAATCCCCGGCGTCAGCGACGGACGCCCGTTCTTCTCGGTATAAAACTTCGCGCACCGGGTCTCGACAAACTCGTCGAAGCCCTCGGCCTCCAGCAACCATTCAAACGCTGATAGAACGGATGGCCCGGAGCCCATGCCAACTCCGCATGCGCGATCCACAAATCTTCTTGTTTCTCCCGCTGCTTGCGCGTTCCCATCGCCATGCACCGATTCTGCAAACCAAGCCTCTGGATACCTCGACACTTTCTGCTCACGAATCCAAAATTGCACCACGGGCTGCTTAGGCGAAAGAGAGTGCCTGGGATTGTTAGCGCGAAATCGTCATATCGGTCAAAACGTGAAATGGTTTGGTTCGTAATAGACCACCGACGACGCGATGGGGCGCACAGACGAACTTGTTTCTGTCTTGACCTGGCTGTTATAGGTTAAGGATCGAATATGACTTTCCAAAGGAACGGGGTGTGAGGATCGGAAAGGACAAGTTCTGAACGGAACCATCCGCTTCCACTCGACATTGTCTCAGAGGAAGAATGTGGCTGGCAGAGCTTACACTGTCTTTCCGCCAGCCTGATTGCCTCTACTCTGCGAAGCTCTTGGCGGAATCTACAGAGTCGATATCGGCGCCAAGGTCCGTCCCATCGGTACCGGCATGGTGATATCGGCTCGACCGTTGCAGGTGGTAGTCGCCACCATCTCCGTCATTGAAGTTGACGAAACCAACCTTTGACCATGCGGAGGTTGTAAAGTTTCCGCTCGGAAATACAAGGGTTGAGATGGCGTGGTCAGTGACAAGCAGGTTCCCGGTGAAAGAACTGGCTCCCGTCCAGCAGGCCGTAACCTTGTCCGCGACCGTTTTTGCACCCACGGAGCAGTTGTCCGATCCGCCACCAGTGGGATAGGCGCCGCTGGTACCGGCGTCTCCGATCGAGTTCGTCAATTGGAAGTTGTCGATTCGCGGAGTTACTGTCTTGTTCCCTGCGGGCGGCCCATCCATCTCCATGAATCCCATCGCAGTCTTGCCGGTTGCAAGGAAGCCTGTGTTAACGATGGTGACATGTAGGTGAAGGGGGTGGGGGGGGTGGGGGGGGGGGGGGGGGTGGGGAGGGTGTGATAGGGGGGGGGGAGGAGGGGAGGTTGGTGGGGGGGTGG
Source organism: uncultured Acidobacteriaceae bacterium (assembly GCA_963710885.1). GTDB lineage: Bacteria > Acidobacteriota > Terriglobia > Terriglobales > Acidobacteriaceae > Sulfotelmatobacter. Next base: position 307,000 of record CAVQCF010000039.1, on the reverse strand, counting down.
GGGGTTTTGGGTTTGGTTCGCGGGGAGAAGAAAGGGGGGGGGGGGGGGGGTATGGGGAGGGGGGGGGGTCACCCTTCGTTTCATACATTTGAGGAGAAGAGTACGGCCGGGAATCGGGCGGCTTCGATTCTGTGTGCGGTATTTTCTACAAGCTGGCCAGACTCCTGGCGTCGTTCTTCTATGATTGTCGCTGTTCTCTTTTGGCCGCGGGGGCGGAGGTCGAACCGATAGTGTGGTGTCGGGGATGGAAGCGGTTCGTAAGGCCAAAGAACACAACCGGACTTGATTCTGCCTTCGGGGTGCGATGGTTGGCAGCAAGAGATTTGCGGATCACAAACGCCCGTGAGGGAACCGCAGACGAAAGCAGATAGAAGAGCCGTTGACGGCCTTCCGCACGCCGAAAACAGCCGCACCTTCACAGAGCGTTTACGATACAATCTGGCCTGCTGGAACGAGTTACCGAATGTCAGGTTTGCAGAGCTGGCTCTGAAGTATCTTGCGCCAATAGCTTTGGCAAGACGTCTGAGAGCAGATGATGTGACCTTAACAGTCGCCTTGGTCGGGTGCGGAAAGGCCGCCGATCATCACATCTTAGGTTTGCGAAGGCTCGACGCAGCTCGAATCGTTGCCTTGTGTGACCTCGAGTTGCTGATGGCTGAGCAACTGGCTGCACGCCACTGCCTGGCAGCAAAATGTTATCGAGACTTCGACAAACTGCTCGCCACCGAGCGACCTGATGTGGTGCACATCTCCACTCCTCCGCAGTCGCACTTTTCGCTTGCCCTTGCCGCACTGAACGCCGGTTGCCACCTAGTCATCGAAAAGCCGCTCGCCCTCGATTCTCGCCAGGCAGCCCAGATCATCAACCTTGCTGAAAGTCATTCGAGAAAACTTACGGTCGGATACACCTACTACTTCGATCCTTCGGCTAGAGCGCTTCGGCGTCTAATCCAAGACGATGTGATGGGGAACGTTGTCCACGTTGAGAGTTTTCTCGGATATGACCTGAGGGGCCCGTTCGGCAGTTCTGTGTTGTCCGATGCGAACCATTGGGTCCATCATCTTCCAGGCAAGCTTTTTCAAAACATACTCGATCACCTAGTGAACAAGGTGACAGAATTCCTGACTGATGAAAGACTTCTCGTGCAAGCTCATGCATGGCAGAATTCGGACGCTTCTCCACATGTCAGTTATGACTTGCCGGACGAACTCCGCGTAACCGTGATTGGGGAGCGAAAATCGGCGTATGCGACTTTTTCTTCTCATGCTCGGCCCGTTCGTCATTCCTTCACGTATTACGGTACGAAGAACACTGCGCACCTAGATTATGAGAGCGGCACAATCACACTGGATCGGAAGTCCGTTCTGCCCAGCGTCTTGGGGCGTCTTGCGTCACCTTTTGTTCAAGGCTATCAGCACTTGCACGTTGGGAGTAGTAATCTGCTGCGGTTTGCTCGCTCGCAATACCATTTCTTCGAGGGTTTCGACTACTTATTATCCGAGTTTTATCAGTCGATAATAAACGATTTGCCAGCTCCTATTTCCTACTGTGAAATCTTGCGTGTCGCTACCTTAGTGGATGAGATCGTACATCAGTTGCGGGATGAACGAGTCCGACAATCATGAGTATTCTGATTACAGGGGCGTCGGGATTCTTGGGGCAGGCGGTAGTAGAACGACTCCTCGCTCACGGAGATTCCCGCCTTCGCTGCTTTGTCCGCCCGACCAGCGATACGTCCGGTTTGGGCAGGCTTCGTGATCGTTATCCCCGCGCTCAACTCCAATACATTGTCGGGAACTTGGCCTCGCCCCAGGACGCCCGGCGCGCTGTTGAGGGTGTTGAGACTATCTATCACTTGGCGGCCGGCATGCGTGGCCTGCCCGCCACCCTCTTTGCCGATACCGTGGTTGGATCCAAGCATCTTCTGGAGGCGATGGATGATAGGAAGCGGCGCGTCGTCCTCGTCAGCTCACTCGGCGTGTATGGCACGTCATTTCTGCAGACCGGCTGCTTGATAGGGGAGAATACCCTACTCGATCCATGCCCGCAGAAACGGAACCCATACTTCCACGCCAAGATCTGGCAAGAGCAACTGTTTCAGGAGCAGGCCCAAAACGGCAAGCTGGATTTGGTGATACTCCGTGCTGGCGTCCTTTACGGGAATGGCATTGGCAACCGCGCATTCCCTTCCCGGCTGGGCATCACTATTGGCAACATGCTCGTGATGGTTGGCGGCGGAAATCGGTTACCTCTTTCCCACGTCGTGAATTGCGCCGAGGGCGTTGTCCTCGCTGGGAGAAGTCCGGCGGCGTCGGGCCAGACCTATAATTTGCTGGACGATGATTTGCCTACAGGTCGTGAGTATTTGCGCGGATACAAGCGCCAAGTGAAAAATGTTCCGACTATCTCACTTCCATTCTCGATCATCATGTGGCTTTCCCGAACTCTCGAGCGGTACTACGTGAGAACTCGCGGCCGAGTCCCGGCCTTTCTCACGCCTTATGAAAGTAGCGCGATGTGGAAGGGGCATCAGTTCGACAATCGGAGAATCAAACAACTGGGGTGGAGGCAGATCGTGTCTACCCCGGAAGCGATGCGCGAAACCTTCGCGTTTTTGCGGGCAAGCCTGAACGGCAACAACCAATGAAACAGTCGTTTCCAAGTTGCGTTGCATCTCCTGATCCGCCGAAGCCCTCAGCAGATTTCAGGCCTCCGGTGTTCGTCGTGGGTTCAGCTCGGTCCGGCACCACACTCCTTTACCACAGCCTGCTTTCTTCAGGAGATTTTGCGATCTATCTTAGCGAACCGGCTGTCTTCGACCTGCTCGTCCCCAAGTTCGGAAATCTCGCGAACGTTGAGAATCTATCGCGGCTCCTTCCCGTCTGGTTCCGCAGCTATCAATTCCGCGTTTCACGGTTGGATCGAAGCTCTTTGGAAAGGACAATTCTCGCAGAGTGCCATAGCAACGGAGACTTCCTACGAATTGTCATGGAACAGATCACCCTTCTGCAGGGTGCGAAGCGCTGGTCGGTGTGGGGGCCTGATAATCTCTTGCATATCCCGTCAATTGCGCAGGCTATACCCGGCGCGTTGTTCATTCATATGATTCGTGACGGTCGCGACGTTGCCCTATCCATGACAAAGGAAGGTTGGATTCGGCCTTTCCCTTGGGACCGGGGACGGCGCCTACTTGTTGCCGCACTTCATTGGCAGTGGAAGCTCGAGCGTGGCCGGCAATTCGGTCGACAGATCCCCTCCCGCTATCTTGAAATTCGCTTTGAAGATCTTGTTACTCGAGCGCCAGAGACGATGGCCGATATCGGCCATTTCATTGGCCACCAGCTCGACTACGGGCAGATCCAGAAGAGGTCCATTGGCACGCTAAGCAAGCCGAACTCGACCTTTTGGGGAAGAGAGGACAAACTCACTTTTAATCCCGTTGGACGTTGGAAAACCCACCTTACTGGAAAAGAAATAGCCAACCTTGAGAGCATCATTGGCCCTCTCCTCGACGAACTCGGCTATCCCTTGGAATTTGTACGACCGCAATCCAGCGAACTGCATCTGATGCTCATGAGCCGCCTCTATCCCGCATTCTTTGGCCTAAAAGAATGTCTGAAATCGAGGACTCCGTTGGGCCGATTGGTCAGTACTAATCGCTTGCGGTTCAGCGATGCGATTCCACAATAGCAATGGCAGAACAGGGTCACCCTCGAGATCGTGAATGCCCCCCGCACGTAGTGATAGTTGCGCCACGCATTCAGCAATTAATTGGGGGACAAGAAGTCCAAGCGGATCTACTGCTGCGACTGTGGCACGAAGATCCTGCTCTGCGCGTTTCATACGTTGCCACGAACCTGCAATTGCCACGCTGGCTGGAGCGTCTGCCCTATCTGCGCACACTCGTTCGGTTTCCGCTGTATTTAACCCAGCTCCGGGCAGGCTTGCAAGAAGCGGAGGTCGTGCATGTTTTTTCGGCCGCGTTCTCATCCTTCCTCATCTCCACGGTACCGGCCTACTGCCTATCGCGTGCCTTGCGAAAGAAGGTTCTGATTAACTATCGCAGCGGACTGGGCAAGCTGCACCTGCGAGCTTCTTGGGTAGCGCGGGGCCTCCTGCGCAGGGCAGATAGGGTGGTTGTTCCTTCCATGTACCTCGTGGATGTGTTCCGCGATTTCGATGTCCCGGCGGAAGCCATTCCCAACGTCATCGATCTTCGCCTCTTCTTGTATCGGAAGCGCAGTCCGCTTCATCCCTTCCTCCTCTGTTCACGCAACCTGGAATCGTGCTACGGAATCGACGTGGTATTGCGCGCCTTTGCCGAGGTCCAGAAGGTGTCTCCGCATGCACGGCTTTGGATACTCGGGGTCGGATCGCAGGAGTCTTTGATTCGGCGGCTGATCGTGGAACTGAAATTAACCGGCGTTGAAATGCCGGGCAGAGTGTCCAGAGAGGAGATCAGCTTCTTCTACGACAAAGCCGATATCCTCATCAATGCTTCTCGCGTCGACAACATGCCCGGATCGATTCTGGAGGCGTTCGCCTCAGGTCTGGTGGTGGTAAGCACCAACTCCGGCGGAATTCCTTACATCGTGCAACATGAACAAACCGGCCTCGTCTGCAACTCAGAAGACTGGAAGCAACTCGCGGCTAACGTGAACCGCCTCCTCCAGGATTCGGAGCTGGCTCGCCAGCTGACCGAGAACGCAAGACAGCAGTCACTCAGCTATCATTGGGCGGCTGTTCGTCAACATTGGCTTCGCCTTTACCGAGAGCTCTCTCCGGCGAAAAATGAGAATTAACCCTCATCCTCTTTGGGAGCGCTCCATTTCCCACAGCTTCGTCCAAGTTGCGCCCCTCCTTCCCACATGTCTGCCAGGGTGGGTCATTACGCTGGCGCCGCGGCTCGCGAAGATCAGGGTGTTGCCCGGATTTGCGAAGCTTTCATCATGGCCGGATCCGATGCATACAAGAGGCAAGGCACAAAGTTCCTCCGCTTGATGCTCGGGCGATTGGGCACTAAGACAACAGACTGATGACGGTGCAATATAGAACAGACAACCGGTAAGTCGTCGTGTAGTATGGGCAGGAGAGAAGGAATGCAAGGAGCGGGCGCTTTCTTATGACGCCGCTGGTTCCTTAAGTGAGATCGCATCTTGGTCCATTGCCTCAATGTTGCGTAAAACACCTCGGCGGGACGATATTGCGCAAAACAAATTCATAGGACAATATGTGGTTCGCATCGACGGCAGGAGATTTCGCATGCAGTCGTGCTGGAATAGTAATGTCGATCCCACGCGCGTGATGACAACGGGACGGGCCGCAGCCAAATGGTGGCCTGCATCATTCGCTTCTATGCGAATTTTCGCACAGTCCGCTTTTTGTCAGTTTTGCTGCTGACATTGTGTCTTTGCCCAGGATCACCTGCCGGCCCAAACTCCCGTCACAACCTGGCACTATGACAACGGGCGAACGAGCGCGAACACATCGGAAACCACGCTTACTTTGTGCGAACGTCAACAGCACGAGCTTTGGAAAGCTTTTTACCGACCCAGTAGACGGTATCATCGTCGGACACCCGCTTTATTTGCCGAACGTGAACATTCCCGGGCAGGGCTTGCACAATGTCGTCTACGTGTGCACCATGCACGACAGCGTCTACGCGTTCGACGCGGATAACGGTAACCCCACTCCTCTGTGGATGACGAGCATTTTCACTTACAGTCCCGCGGGCGCTACTGCCGTACCCGCGACCGTGAAAAAAGAGACTGGCAATAGGGTGGACCGAGGTAGGCATCATCTCTACTCCCGTGATCGATCCTGCGACCGGTACTCTGTACCTTGTTGCCGAGACCTACGAGAATGCGCACGTCGTGCATCGGCTACATGCACTCGACGTCACCACCGGGCTGGAAAATTCGGCGGACCTACGACCATCACGGCCACAAACACACTCAACGGGACCACAACCACATTTGCGGATCTCTACGAGATCAATCGCCCCGGCTTGCTACTCACCAATGGCCACGTTTACATTGGGTTCGGTTCGAATTGTTGCAACAACTACAGCCAGGGATGGGTACTCTCTTACAATGCCACCACGCTGCAGCAGGAGGGTACGTACACGGCCGAGCCCGGCAAAACGCTGGCTTCCATCTGGCAAAAGGGCGCGGGGCTTTCCGCTGACAGCAATGGCAATATCTATGCGCGAAACCGGAGAAGGCTTCTTTTCGGCGGGCACGAATCTATCGATAAGCGTGTTGAAGGTCAGTCAAATTGGCACGACTCTGGCGCTGGGTGACTGGTTCACCCCATACAATCAGCAATCCCTCTCTAACAATGACAGCGATCTCAACGATGCTCCTCTCATTTTGCCTGACCAGACGGGTCCGTATCCCCATGAACTGATCGCGGAAGGCAAGGAAGGCACGATCTATGTGTTGAATCGCGATAATATGGGCGAGTTTTGTTCGACCTGTACCACCGCTGACACGCAGATTGTGCAAGAAATACCGCAGGGTGCCGGCAGGGAAAGCGGCACACCCGTTTACTGGAACAATACCGTATATTTCACCGGCGCAATCCAGCCCGGTACAGGCCTACACCATAAGCAATGGTGGCCTCGTGGTTCCACCCTTCTTGTCGCCCTCCCAGCTTGGCGGCGGAGGCCACGCCCTCATTACGGCGAATGGAACCTCCAATGGCATCCTCTGGTTCATTAATGGAGGAGGGCCCCTGTTTGCACTGGATGCTATTACGTTGAAAACGATTTACAGCAGCTATCAGGCGCCGAATGGGCGCGACACGGTGCCGCCGCTCGCACATTTTGCAACGCTCATCGCCGCTGACGGGAAAGTCTTTATTGGCACGCGGAACAGTTTGGTTGTGTACGGACTGCTCCCGCCGGGCAACCTACCTGACCTGATCGAGTCTAGCGTGACCAATCCGCCCGCAACCCTTGTGGACGGCAGCAGTTTCTCCGTCACCGACACGGTGCAGAACATCGGTACTGTAACGGCCGCCGCTTCGACGACGCGCTATTATCTGTCCACCACGACCTCGAAGACCGGCGGTCATCTACTGACTGGCAGCCGGGCTGTGCCCTCGTTGGCCCCCAACGCCACCTCAAGCGGTACTGTGACCGTGACGGTAAGTGCGGGTACGGTAGCGGGAACCTATTTCTTGCTGGCCTGCGCCGACGACACCCTCGTGGTTTCAGAAATAAACGAGAAGAACAACTGCACGGCTTCGGCCACCCAAGTCACAATCAGCGGTCCGGATCTCACCGAAACCGCGGTAAGCGATCCACCCACCACCGTAACCCCGGGTGGCACAATCTCGGTTACCGACACGGTGCAGAACATCGGTACTGTGACGGCCGCCGCTTCGACGACGCGCTACTATCTGTCCACCACGACCTCGAAGAGCGGCGGTCATCTGCTGACTGGCAGCCGGGCCGTGCCCTCGTTGGCCCCCAACGCCACCTCAAGCGGTACTGTGACCGTGACGGTAAGTGCGGGTACGGCAGCGGGAACCTATTTCTTGCTGGCCTGCGCCGACGACACCCTCGTGGTTCCAGAAATAAACGAGAGCAACAATTGCAAAGCTTCGGCCGCGCAAGTCACGGTGAGCGGTCCGGATCTCATCGAAACCGCTGTAAGCAATCCACCCACCACCGTGACCCCGGGTGGCACATTCTCGGTCACCGACACGGTGCAGAACATCGGCACTGTAACGTCCGCCGCTTCGACGACGCGCTACTATCTGTCCACCACGACCTCGAAGAGCGGCGGTCATCTGCTGACTGGCAGCCGGGCCGTGCCCTCGTTGGCCCCCAACGCCACCTCAAGCGGTACTGTGACCGTGACGGTAAGTGCGGGTACGGCAGCGGGAACCTATTTCTTGCTGGCCTGCGCCGACGACACCCTCGTGGTTCCAGAAATAAACGAGAGCAACAATTGCAAGGCTTCGGTCGCGCAAGTCACAGTGAGCGGTCCGGATCTCATCGAAACGGCTGTAAGCAATCCACCCACCACCGTAACCCCGGGTGGCACATTCTCGGTCACCGACACGGTGCAGAACATCGGCACTGTGACGGCCGCCGCTTCGACGACGCGCTACTATCTGTCCACCACGACCTCGAAGAGCGGCGGTCATCTGCTGACTGGCAGCCGCGCAGTACCCTCGTTCGCCCCCGCGCAACGTCGAGCGGCACAGTGACCGTTACGGTAAGTGCGGGTACGGCAGCGGGACCTATTTCTTGCTGGCCTGCGCCGACGACACCCTCGTGGTTTCAGAAATAACGAGAGCAACAACTGCACGGCCTCGGCCACGCAAGTCACAGTGAGCGGTCCGGACCTCATCGCAACCGCTGTAAGCAATCCGCCCACCACCATAACCCCTGGTGGCACATTCTCCGTCACCGACACGGCGAAGAACATCGGCACTGTAACTGCCGCAGCTTCGACGACCCGCTACTACCTATCCACCACGACCGCGAAGAGCGGCGGTCATCTGTTGACTGGCAGCCGCGCCGTGCCCTCGTTGGCCCCCAGCGCAACGTCGAGCGGCACAGTGACTGTCACGGTAAGTGCGGGTACGGCAGCGGGAACCTATTTCTTGCTGGCCTGCGCCGACGACACCCTCGTGGTTCCAGAAATAAACGAGAGCAACAACTGCATAGCTTCGGCGACGCAAGTCACAGTGAGCGGTCCGGACCTCATCGCAACCGCTGTAAGCAATCCGCCCACCACCCTAACCCCTGGTGGCACATTCTCTCCGTCACCGACACGGTGAAGAACATCGGCACTGTGACTTCCGCAGCTACGACGACGCGCTGTTATCTGTCCGCCAAGACGTCGAAGAGCGGCGGTCATCTGTTGACTGGCAGCCGCGCCATGCCCTCGTTGCCCCCCAGCGCCACCTCAAGCGGCACTGTGGCTGTGACGGTGAGTGCGGGTACGGACGGGCGGAACCTAGGTCTTCTAACGAAACCTTGGCGCGTGCTGCTAGTCTCTTATTCGACGGCATGAAAAATAAATTGTCGATCTTTAAGCGGCCAATCCAAGTTCACTGAAGAGGCCGCGCATGCCGGCGCGGAGGTTTTCGTAATGCTGATCTACCGGCGTCGGATTGGATAGTGTGGAGTGGGGCTCAGGTCGAGTGCTGGCAGCGAGAAGTGGCCGGATTAGTTTTTCGCGAAGGACCACCAGAGCGGTCAGGGCGCGTAGGTCTTCGTGTAGAGTCTCGTAGCGGCGCGAGGCTCCGATCTTCCGCACCATGCCCTTGCCTCGAAGTTTCTTGATGTCATAGGCGGCACGGCGGGCACCATATTCGGAAGCGGGTTCGCCGCTCATGGCCCGGACCTTCTCCGCCAGATCCGAAGCCGTGAATCCCATGGGTGAAGAGGACAGCGCCAGCACCGCGTCGGCTACCCGGCGCATTCTGGGCTTATTGAGATCGATTCCACCGACCTTGGTTTGCCCCACCTGTGCAGGCTGGGGAAGTTTCTCCAGCGTTTCGTCGCTGACGAAGCAGGCATCCATACAACCGACGGCATTTAAGAATCTCTCGAGAATGCCTCGAGGCGAACGACGATCTGAGGAAAACAGGGCAGGGATCGTCCCCACCGGTAGTCTTTGGTGTTGTGCACGATGACTTCGATGCGGAGCACGCGTTCGCCTTTGGTATAGATCTTCAGCGTCATTTTGCCGTAATGGACCTTGAAGATCGTCACGTCATACGCAGGTTTCTCGACCACGACTCCCCATCGGGTTGGATTCTTCTTGCGCTTGTCATAGTGCGGGCGGCTCTTGTCACCGAAGATGGTCTTGATACGATCCAGATCCAATGGCCCGCGCGTCCGGTCAATCAACGCCTGAAAGATCTCGTCCATCTGCCGGCCCGAGTGGAACAGCAGGTTGCGGCTGTATTCCATCTGGAACACAGAGTACTGGTAATGAAACCCGCTTCTCTTCTGCTCTTCCAGATCGAGAGCAAAACAGAGGCAGGTGGTATAAATCCAACGCTCACAGACCTGGAGCAAGCGCCCTGCAGTCTCGTTCCGAGACAAGGTATCTGCGACTTGCGCCAAGTCTGCGGCGTTGGGGATCGTAGTAAAACAGTTGTCCTGTTTGGTGAAGTCGATTCCGGCTTTTTGCGCCTGACAGGCCACGTACTCGTGACCGTTCAGCATCACCTGTGCGCCGAAGGGCGGGATGTCCGCTCATCTTGATGGTCAGGTGCCCCCAGTCCGGATCCAGGATATGAAACGAATAATGATTGACGTATGGCCATGGTTGTTTGGGCACAAGCTGGGCCGAGTTTGCCGGTACCAGTCCTCTGCGCTTCCCAAACCAGCGCCGGAGCTTTCGACACCAGAATCAAGAACAGGCCCGACTTCACCTTATGAGTGGCGAGATGTTCAGATGCGATGTCATGCTTGCGCTCCCCGGGCGAACTGTATACCACGGGGATCTCATTTGCCTTGGCCCAAGCTCGCAGACGGCGGCTGAATCGTCCCGCCATGCGCATCAGATGATTGTCATCTAGCTTGTCGTCGGAACCGTACAGCACCCGCCACCACGTGCGCAGGCCTCCGCCAGACTGCCCCATCGTGAAGTATGCGTTCAGGATTACACGATCAACGCAATCGTAACTGCCTTCAAGAAAATTCCACGTAGAGAGTACTCAGTTGGTCCGGCATGCTCGGAGCGTAACCGTCACCTGCATGCAACCACAACCGTTAACCGCAGCTGCCCCACAGGGGCCACTTTTTCAGGGCACAGTCCCTGAAAAAGCGTAGCTACTTTCCGTCGCGAAAATGCTCTTTCTGACGTAGGCCGGCTAACGTCATGTGCAGCGGATATGGTCTTGGGTGGTGATTTTGCGCTCGTCCATTCTCGAGCGCGACGCGAGTGGACTGTACTGGCTTTGCACGACTTTACCGTAAGCCGTTACCAGACGCTCCGGAAGGAGAACCCAAAGTGATGGCTGATCCCACGCTTCCAAAGCAAATGATCTCCACGCTATTAAATCGGGAGATTCGCCATTTAGAGTAACTCGCCCAGATCACCGACCAATGCCGTGGGGTCTTTTCTCGGACCAGTTGACGTCTGCTATGGACTCTCTGCAGCGTGCGGTCGAGTGGTTTAAGCGATTGCGGCTACACAATCTCTAATCTTGCAATCTAGGTGCAAAGTCTGATTTGTGTCAGTCGCTTCTCCGCGCGATGCGGAATAAGTTTTTTGAAGGCAGAGCCAGGGTTCGGAAGGGAGCCAGATGAAGATCAAGAAGACAAGCTTGGAAAGAGTGATCATTGCCAACCTCCGCAATGCTCAGAAATCGGAGGCCGTCAGGGCCGGAGTCAAACACAGTTTTATGGGTGATTTTGCGGAAAAAGCCACTAAGTGGCTTGATTGCAACAGTTCGCTCGTCATGGCATCCGCATAAGGTTAGCGGCCCAAGAGAAAACTCCGAATCGCGACTGCTGAAGACCCTGGATTCTAAGGGCCTCGTCAATCGTGTAATTTGTGCCAAGGGATTCCCTTACGCAGGGAAGTTTCGTCTAAGGCGTTTACCTGATTGCGGGGATCGCACATGTCCGTGGTCGACAACCGGAGCACGCCGACCCTCCAAATTCAGCCTGTAGCCAGTCTAAAAACGCGCCGGGGAAACGAATCCGGCCGTGGCGTTCTGCAACGCTTGCGATTCAGCCTGTGTCCTGCTTGTATTTTTGCGCGCCTGCCGGGGTTGGACGCCCTCGGAAGGTGCCAAGAAACTGTTTTTGGGAGCGGCGGTTCCGCCGCCGAAATGTGACGGCAATCACCGCAAATGCCTGTGGAAAAGGCTGTTCGGGATCCCTCACAGACATTCACGTCTCAAAGTGGCAATGTGGGTGCTATGAGAATCTGGTAAGGTTCCAGCCTGCACCGATTGGGGCGGAGGCGATGCCAATCGAAATAAGGGGGATCGGATGAAGGAGCAGACTGTTCGGCTTGGTCCGCGCGAACAGCAAATTGTCGAGTTGCTTTTGCAAGGCTGCGACAACGCCGAAATTGCCAGTCAACTGAAAATGGCGCGGCGAACCGTGAAAGCTCATTTCAACCGGCTGTTTCTTCGTTTCGGAATCACCGGCGGTATCAAGCGAGTCAAACTCGCGACCCTGTTGTACCGGAGGCAAGCATGTCTGCAAGTGGACGCTATGGGACTCGTGTCCCCAGTGAACGTGAACACCGAGTCATCCAACTCGTTGCCGAAGGCCTGAAAAACAAAGAAGTCGCGGAGGCCATCGGGACGACCGAGCATGTTGTGAAGAACTATCTGCGCGTGATTTACGACAAGCTTGGGCTTTGGAACCGCGTGGAACTCGCGCTGTGGTATGAATCGCGCCGGAGTCCGTCAGTCCTGGCAACTCAATAGATCTCAGTCAATGTGAGGCAACTTTGCCTTGCGGCGCTGTTGCCTCGAAGCTTTGCGCCTCGGCGTGTGTGAACACGTTCAGTACGTGCTCCTGCATTACTGGCAACCGAACGCCTGCAGATGCCGCAGCCGCTCTCCGGCTTCCTTCATTCCGCCGCGCGCAGCGGAGTCCAGCAGCACCCGCGCCTGATCGCAGTTCTTCGAACTCCGTCACCCTTCAGGTACAGATCCGCCAAGAGAAGAGTCGCGCTGGAGTTGTGTTTGGCCATGGACTTCCACAGCCATTTCGCTCCTTCGGCGCTGTTGCGTTCCTGTCCGTCGGTTCCATCCAGATAGCGTTGCGCGACGGCGAGTTCTTCCGCGCCGTATTCGGCGGGAGATGAATCCGCTGGGTTCGTCTCGGTGACCGGAGGAGCGGGCGCTGTGGAGGGCGCCAATTTATTACTCTTGGCCTTCACTCCATCAACCGCGACGCGATCTGAGACTGGCGGAGCAGCCGCCTGCCTCTCGGCCGGTGCGGGTTTCTCTGCCATGTCAGACCTCTCCACGTCAGACTTCGGCGTGCTCGGCTGAACCGGGGCCGGGGCCGCAGGCTGGGTAACTGCTGGGGGAGCCTGCGGTTCCACATGCGAATTCTGCGCCGTGACCTGCGCGCTGCGCCACGCCATGTAGGACAGCGCGAACATCACAGTCGCCAGCGCAATTCCGATGTACACGCGATACGATCGCGAGGCCGACGGATAGCTAAACATCTCGTTTGTCACATGTCGTTTTCGATCTGAGCGGTAGCTGGCTTCGCGGCCTGCCTGAAACAAAGACAACTCGTTGTTGCTGGATCACAGGCTCATCCAGGCGACTTCCTCGGACTGAACGTAAGCGCGCCTCGTTCTTCATGCGTCCGAGACAGGGCGAAGGATGACGTCGGATGTCTCGTTCGAGAGCATCGGTGCTCGGCAGCCTGCGCTACTTCACCGGGCTTCCGCACATGCCACAAAATCGGTGGGACGCAGGATTCTCCTGCCCGCACGCGTGACAGCGCACCAGGGTGGAGGATGCCTCGGGAATCTCAGAAACGCGCTCGAATAGCGGCTCCCGGAACTCCTTTGGTGCGGGTGTGGCAGAAGCTCAGGGCGACACCTTCCGAGCGCAGGATTCTCCGCTCGCAACTCGCGAAGAAGTTCGATCACTGCTTGTTCGCGTTTCTCCGGCGGGCTCGTGAAATAAACCTCAGCCCATCGGCCCATGTTTTGGCCCAGGAGTGGATTCAGCAGCGGATTCAACTCGGGCTCAGGTAGCGATACTGGGCCCGTCAGGAGTGGTCGGTTTTAGTCGGCAAATAGTGTTCTCCGGTTCAACGAAAAATGGATTGAGTTAGCGGGCGAACCCTATATGTATGATTGCACTCCGGCGGTCGGGGGTTGTCAACTGAAACCCCTTAGAAAGCTTAAAGGTAGCCACTCGGTAGGACCTTCAGTCGCAGGTCTTGCGGTAGGCGGGCTCGAACTGGTCCAATTGCGCATCCCGCTGCGAAGTGATCTTTCCCTTCGCAGTCTTGCCGTACAGATCGGCTCCTGGGCAATAGTAAAGTGCCGTGTGCAGATCGACCCAAACCTGGGTGTCGGGATTGCCTTTGTTTCCGGGCGAAGGCGGCGCTTCGGCCAGCCCCAGGCTGATGAGCATTCGGTCGAACATTGAGAGGTCCGCGTCTGGACGGCGGGCTTGCGATGGGCCGCTGCCGCCGCTTGCGTCGTATTCCCGGTGGCGCTCACCGAATGTTTGGACCAGATGCCCCAGCGAATGACCGCGCCCACCAGAAGCACGGCGATCGCCAGATAGATATCGCCTCGCCGGTTCGTCCAGAACCGGGCCAGCGCTCCAGAACGTTGAGCCGGCGCCAACTTGCTCCAGGAATTCACGGGCACTTGCGGCAGAACTCCAAGCCGTAGCACGTTCCGGTTTTGCGAGCGCGGTTGATTCCGCTACCGGAATCTCTTCTTGTCTTCGTGCCTCCTCGCGTTCAGCGCTGGGCGTCATGGGAACTTCAAGATCTGAGAGGACAGAGTCCTCGAACTCCGCGGTGATCGGAGCTCTTCGATTCCGCGGGCTCGGTCTCGTTCTTGGGTCGGCAGTCCGGGCGCTGCAAAAAGCTCAGGCATCTGCTCTTCGAGCGTATCAGCAAGCGACGAGCTTTTATCGTGAGCCGGCTCCAGATTCACGCTTGATTTTTGCGGGATGTCGCCACCATTCTCGGGATCCGCTGGCGCAATCTTTTTCGTTGTTTCCCGCATCTGCCAGAGTGTCGCCACCTTGCTCTGCATGCTGGGTGGTTCGTAGTCGCTGCTGCGAGGCGTTCCGCAGTTTCCGCAGAATTGCTCTTCACCGACCAGTGCGTGCCCGCACTTGCGACAATCGGAAGTAGAAGTTGAAGCTGCCTCTTGCGGCGAGGGCCGGCTTTAGGTCCCGAAGGTTTGACTGCTGGCGCGTCGATCAAGGCCGCGAGATTCGGCTTCAACCTCTCCAAAGCCTCCAGCATTGACGGCACGCTCGGTCGCCAGCGACTTTTTCCATGTGACCTCTTCATCCCGAGCCAGCGCTTCGGTGACCAATCCGGCCATGAGTTGGCAAGTGTGAACATCCTGCTCGGTGAAGGCCTGAGGAGTGGGATAGTAAATCTCGACGCCGCCCGCGACTCCGCCGTCGCGAAAAATCGGAACCGCAATCATCGACTGGATGCCGCGACGACGACACTCTTCCGTATCAACAGGGAATTCGCGATTGACCTTGGCGCACCGGAAAACCTGGCCAGTTCGCAGACAGCTGACGCAAAGCGCTTTGTCCATGGCAACGTCGGTCCCAGCGGCAGGAGTCAGGGTGCCAAACGCTGCGCGGTAGCGGAGTTTCTTGGCATCGAGAATGCCAATCGCAGCGCCGCCAGCACTGGCACTCTGAACCAGGCGTTCTGCGACCAGCGACATCGCACTCTCTAAGTCCAGATGACGAACCTGAATCTGGTGCTGGGTCTCGACGATTTTCGCCAAGCGTGAAGGTGTAATCGGTGTTGGCAACCGGCACGGTCTCGCGAGGTTTCGGAGCGTCAGGCGCGGGAGCAGAGCGCTCTCCAGCCTGAATCTGATCCCTCTTCAGTGCGAGGCCCAGGTCCATCCCCTGCAGTTCGCGGTTATGTTCTTGCAGCACGTAGGCCGCTTCCAGCAGCTTGGCGAGCGTCTGCTCGTCGAAAACTGGTTTATTTCTTTCCTCGGACACGATTTCTTTTTCCACCAGTGGAAACCATCCCATCGCTCAGCCGACGATCAGGTCGAATGCGGCTATTTTAGTGCAAGTCCCACGCCAACCCGGGGGCGGCCGAGTTTCTTTACGCAGGGGGATTTGCTTTAGGGGGATCGAATGCAGGGCTCCATCGCAGGCGGATGCCCAAATCTGACAATAGTTTACCGCCAGCCGCTTCTTCTTGCGAGAGTTCTTATGGAGACTAGCTGGCGGAATGGGCGCCGGGTAACCAGCCTCAGTAACCACACTACTTCGCAAGAATTTGCACTCCTGCGTGACCACTTTCCCCACAGGTCATCGCAAACCCGTCTTTCTACGAAGCCCTCTCCGGAGATTCACTTTTTCCGCTGATATAGAAGTGCACTGCGGGAGTGATGATGAGCGAGAGCACCATCGAGATCAGAACACCGCCGATCACCGCGATGGCGAGTGGTTGTAGCATTTGCGATCCGGCGCCGATGGCGAAAGCTAGAGGAAGCATGCCCGCCACCGTGGCGAGGGCAGTCATGACGATGGGGCGCAGCCGCCGGCGTCCGGCCTGTAGGATTGCTTTCTCGGGAGACAGACCCAGGGCGCTCATTTTCTGATCCGCATCGAGGAGCAGGATGCCGTTCTTAGCCACGATACCAATCACCATGATCATCCCCATGAACGAGGAGATATTGAACGTTGTGCGCGTGATCAGAAGCGCGATGAAAACGCCTGAGGTTGAGAGTAATGCCGACGAGAGAATAGCGACGGGCGCCGCGAACGTTCCAAACTCAAACAGCAGCACGATGAACAGCAGCAGGACCGCAAGGATCAGCACGATGATCAGGTCGTGGAACGACCGTTGCTGTTCCTGGTAGGTTCCGCCGTACTCGACGCGAATGCTGGGCGGGATGCGCAACCCGACAACAACTTTTTGCACATCAGCCATGCCGCTGCCCAGGCTCCGGCCCTCCAGGCGCGCGGTCACGGCGACGTCTCGTTGCAGATTTTCGCGGCGGACTTCGGTTTGTCCTGGATTCTCAGCGACCGACGCGAGCGCACCCAGCGTGGCCGTGTGTCCAGTGCTGCTAACGAGTAGAGTGTCGCGCATGGCTTCGAGCGATGCACGGTTGGCCGCGGGGAAGCGCACCCGAAGAGTGTAGGCACGGTCATTCGTGATTACCGGTGTGGGCGCAGGTTCGCCCTCCAGAATTGCGGAAGCGTCGAGCGCGACCTCCTCTGCCGTGAATCCAGCGCGTGCGGCTACGCTCGGGTCAACCTGGAAGGTGACAGCGGGCCCGCTGATCGTGTTGTCGATCCCGTTCAACAGGTCCACGACGCCTTTGATCTTTCCGATGGCCTCTGCCACCTTGGGTGCCCACAGCTCTAACTGTTTGGGATCCTGTGAAAAGAGCTTGATCTCGATAGGCTGCGGCGCGGAAGTGAGGTCTCCGATCATGTCTTGCAGAACTTGGATAAAATCGACATCGAGGGCCGGTTCCTCTTTCTTGATGTCGGCGCGCACGTCGGACATGATGTCATCGATGCTCCGGTCGCGCTTAGCTTTCAGCTTCACCAGAATGTCGCCGGTGTTGGACTCCGTCACGGCAGCGAGCCCAAGTTGCAGGCCCGTGCGCCGCGAGGTGCTCTCTACCTCAGGAAGCTCACGGAGCATCTGTTCGACATGACTCACGACGCGGTTGGTTTCTGCCAATGAGCTACCCGCCGGCATGATGTAGTCGATGACGAAGCCACCTTCGTCCATTTCCGGCAACAAGTCGGAGCCGGAAAACGTGTAGCAAACATAAGAAACGACAATCAGGCCGGCGCTGAAAATGACAAGAAGCCGAGGTCGTTCGAGAGCACGCCGGAGCCAGCGTTCGTGGAAGTTCACGACGCGAAGAAAGAAGCCGCTCAGGTGTTTCTCCTCGGCTGCGAGCAACTTCCTCGGGTCATCTTCATCTGATTCGCTGCTGGTGGGTTCTGTAGTCGCCGAGTCGGATGATTCAGATTCCGGAGTCTGAGCTCCGTCGTGCTCGCGGCGTCGCTTGATGAAGTATTGGCTAAGAGTCGGAGTCCAAGTCACGGCGAGAGCCAGAGACGTCAGCAGCGAGACCGTCATCGTGACCGCCAGCGCGCGGAAGAACACTCCCGTGACGCCGGTGATGGCGATCAGTGGAATGAAGACAACGACTGGGGTAATGGTCGATCCGATCAGCGGAACTGTAATTTCTTTCAGGGCACTTTGGATGGCTTGCACCCGCCCCTGGCCGGCGTCGCGATGCAGAACGATGTTTTCTACGACGACGATCGCATCATCGATCACGAGTCCGACCGCCGCCGCGAGACCGCCAAGCGTCATCAGGTTAAACGTCTGCCCCATCACCTTCAGGGCGATGAATGTGACCATGACGGTCACGGGGATCACCAGCCCCGCAACCAGCGAGGTTCCCCAGTCGCGCAGAAACACGACCAAAATGATCGATGCCAGGATCAGGCCCACCAGAATGGCATCGCGTACGCTCTTGATGGATTCGTCGACAATGACAGACTGATCGTAAAAGGGCTGAATCTGAACGCCGGGCGGCATGGACTTGCGGAGGCTCTCGATTTCATCGTGGACTTCCTTCGCAACTTCCACCGTGTTTCCATCGGGCTGGCGGTTGATGTTGAGGAGGACCGCAGGCTTTCCGTTGGCCGTGACGACTGTGTAAACGGGCTTCACGCCTGGCGCCACAGCGGCTACATCGCCGATCCTTACAGGAATTCCTGCGGGAGTATTCTTAATCACCGCATTCGCGATTTCTTCGGGAGTCTTTACTTGGCCGTTGACCAAGGCAAGATAGAGCTCGTGATTGCGCTCCAACAGTCCGGGAGAGTCAATCAGATTGGTGCGCCGCACCGCGTCCAGAATGTCGGACACGGTGACGCTTGTCGTAAGCAACTTAGCAGGATCTGGAGTGATGTGAAACTCAGGCTCTTGCCCGCCCTGCACGATGACGGTGGAGACACCTTCCAGACGGTTGAGGCGCGGTTTCATTTCATAAGTCGCCATCTCCCACAGCTTGGTCTGGGGCATGCTGTCAGAGCGTCAAGCTGTAACCGATGATGGGAAATGCAGCGAACGTCAGGCGGTGAGCTTCGATCTTTGCGGTGGTCGGAAGCTCTGGCTGCACGCGCGAAATGGCGGCGTTCACGTATTGCAGCGTCTGGAACATGTCAACGTCCCAGCGGAAATAAAGATCGACTTCGGCTGACCCGCGACTAGTAATCGAGCGTACGGTGAGCAACCCGGGAACGCTGTTGACAGCTTCTTCAATGGGACGAGTCACAGTGACCGTCATCTGATCGATGGGCATGACTCCGTTATCGACTGCGATCAGCACGCGGGGAAAATCCGTGGAAGGGAACACCGAAACCGGAATGGTGAAGGCAAGATATGCGCCCAGCAGTCCGAACGTGAGAATGAGGAAGATGACTGGCCGGGAGTGCTGGGCAATCCAATGCTGACCCGAGTTTTCGTCCACGGTACGTCCGGCTTTCGGGGAGTTCACGCAGATGCTCCGCTGAGGCTATTTTTCACTCGATCCCTCACTGGGAGCTTTCGATCCTTCCTTGGAACCCTGAGAGGCTCCTTCAGCCGGAGCTTCGGCCGCTTCGATCTTGATCTTAGTTTTGTCAGGGAGTCCGTAGGCGCCGGTGGCGACCACTTTGTCCGAGGCCGTGACGCCCTCGAGAATCTGCACGTCGTCGCCGTTCTTGATGCCGACTTTGACAGTCTTCTGATGGGCGCGGCCATCAGAGCCGGCGAGCATGACTGCCGCGGTCCCGTCCGGCGTGTTGATGACGGAACTGGCCGGGCACGACGAGCGCATCTTTCACCGTCTGCGCCGTCAGAGACAGTTGCACGCTCGTGCCAGGTTTCAATTCATGCTTGGGATTCTTGGCCTCAAGCCAGACTTCGACGGTCGTGCTGTTCGGATCAAGCGCAGGACTCACAACCGTGACTTTGCCTTCAATCGGTTCATCGATCCCGGGCACGGTCATCGTTCCCTTGTCGCCGACCTTCAAGGCAGCCGCATCGTCCTGCGGGATGTGCGCCTTGGCGATGACTGAGGAAATATCCATCACCGTCAGCAGCGGAGTTCCAGCCGCAGCCATTTCGCCGGGATAGAGTGGGCGGTCGGTGACGACGCCGTTGATTGGACTGCGGATTTCTGAGTAGCTGAGTTGCGCCTCCGCTCCCAGATACTTTCCCTTAGCTGATTCCAGTTGTCCCGCGGCAGACTTGAGCGCCTGTTGCTTGCCGATCGCCATGAGCGAATCGAGATGCTTCTTGGCGATTGCGTACTGGTTGCGCGCGGCGGTGATATCCACTCGCGACTGGTCAAGTTCCTTGCGAGGCAGCGCACCTTGATCAAAGAGTTGCTTGCGGCTCTCGAACACTTTCTCTTGTGCGTCGAGCGCCTGTTTGGCTTGCTGCTCGTCGGCTTCAGCTTTTTGGATCTCCTCCGGCAGGCTGGCCGCGGTAGTCGTCTCGTAAGCGGCCTCAGCTTGTTTGTAAGAGCCGCCCGTGTCCTGAGCGGCGGCACTCAGATCGCGATTCTCGAGCACCGCCAGCAGTTCTCCCTCGTGAACCGGGCTGCCGCGCTTCACCAGAAACTTCTGCACCGGGGCACTGATCTTGGGGACGATTGCAGCCTGCTGCCGCGGAAACAGAATCGCCTGCGTATTGATCGTATGCTGAATTGTGGTTTTTTCCACGGCCGCTACTTGCACCGTAACCGTCGGCTCCTTATCGCCCTTGTCGGACGAGCAACCCACCGTGTTCAGCATGCCAACTGCTGCGGCGAGCCCGGCAAGTACGAGCATGCGCTGACGCAAGGCGGCGTCCTGGCGACGACAGGCTGGTGAAGTTGAGGTTTCGGTGTGCTTCATTCTCATGCGGCTAGAAGGTTCCTGTCAGAGTTTGTAAGTTTGCCACGGCGACCCGGTAGCGGGACTGGCCATCATCGTACGCGTTGCGGGCCTGGGTCAAAGTATTCTGCGCGTCGACCACTTCCAACACCGTGGATTCTCCTGCCTGGTAGCGCATAGTTGTGAGCCGCATACTGTCCGCGGCTAGTTCCGCGGAACTCGCGAGCGATTCCATTTCAGAGCGTGAAGTTTTGGCTTCGAGGTAAAACTGCCGCAGATGGCTTAGCAGTTGTTTCTGCGCGAAGTTCAGTTCCACGTGCGCTTGATCCCGCCGCAATTCCGCCTGCTTGAGCTTGCTGCGATCCGCGCCCCAGCTGAAGATCGGAATCTGCAATGTGGCCACGGTCGAGTATCCCAGATTCCGAACGCCATTGGAATGAATCGCAAACTGGTTCGAATCAATCCCGTAGAAATAGTCGATGCTGAGCGCGGGCAGCAGCCCTCCCCACGCCGCTGTGACCTCGTGGCTGGCGACTTCATAGGCAGCCAGCGCCGCTCGCAGGTCCGGGTTGTTCTTCTTTCCCGCCGCCTCGACTTCTTCAAAAGTCGGGAGGGGCTCGGGTGTTTGCAAATCGTCGACGACGGCAAAATCCTGGTTGAAATCCGGAAACAACAGGACGGCGAGATCAAGCCGGGTGCGCTCCATGGCCAGCTGTGCTTCCTGCAGATCGCGCTGTTGTTGCTGTGCCTGAATGCGCGCCTTGATCACGTCGGCATGTGCCACTTCGCCGCCGTTTTCCAGTTTCACGCTGATGTCGAGGAATCGTGCGGCTTCCGCGTCCGCCCGTTGCGCGGTCGCGTACCTGCGCTGGGCCACCACCAACCCGTAATAGGCCTGGGTGACGGTCACGACCAGCCCGCGGGTTGCGATTTCGGCCTTGGCCCGCGCCAGTGCTAGAGCGGCAGAGGACCGGCGATAATCCGCAACATTGGTGAGCGAGAGTGCCTCATGCACATCCGCCTGGCTGATGTATTCGTGTACGCCATTGTTGGCGATGAACTTGGAGGAAGGGCATCCCGTCGGCGTCGATGCGCAGTTCGCTGGCAGCGGGGCTGTGCCTTCGGTGTAGATGAAAGAATTGTTGTAGTTGACGTCCGGTAGCAGGCCGGCACGCGCCTGCACTCGATCCTCCCCCGCCAGTCCGAGATCGGTGACAGCGGAGCGGTATTGGGGATCGTTGAGGCGAGCCCGCTGCAGCGCGTCCTGCAGCGTGATCGTGATGGGAGCGCCGGACGCAGGCGTTGCGTTCGCGCCCGGAGTCTGGGCTTCTAGCGTCACCTGTGCAAAACTCGGGGCTCCGAATGACACAAGAACCAAAATGAAAATCCAGCAATTCGAGAGTGGACCGATATGGGCGGGCGTTTCCTCCGCCCCAGAAAGGTTGATCAGACGTGTCTTCACGGAGTCACCTCGGCAATGAATGCGGTGGGTTGCGAAGGGATGAAAGTCCCTGAGCACCAATGGGATTGCCCATGAGTCGGATCCATGTGGAAGCCCGGCCGTTGGATGCAACCAGAAATGGTCGCCAACCTTACCCGCGAACAAAAAACTGAGGCCGAGAAGCTCATCATGACTCGGTATCGGACCAATTTGGAACTCGTAAGCCTACCATGGCCATCCTGAAAGCCACCTGAAACCGGCGGTCTCCGCCCCAAGTGCTACTGCCCTAAAGTACTTAGGCCACGCAGCCAACCGGGTGTGAAGAATTGGCGAAGATCGTGCAAGGTGTTAAGCCGAGGGTGATCGTCAATCCGGAAGAACACAGTGATCGACCTGGATCAAGTCAAAGTAACCCCCCGTGACCAGCAGGTCTTGAACCTGCTAGTGCAGGGCTGCAGCAACAAAGAGATTGCGGGACAGCTCAATATCAGCCCGCGCACCGTCAAACAACATCTGCGCACGCTGTTCTCTGCGTGCCGGAATCCGCGAGGGCCGCAAGCGTGTGAAACTGGCCATTGCCCTGTTCACAAAGAAGAGGCTCAGTCATGACCCCTGCGAGCGCCTCACTCCGAAGGAAATCCAGATTGCAATTCTGGTCTGGGAAGGCATGACAAATCGCGAAATCGGCAAGATCGTCGGCACCAGCGAGCAGGTCATCAAGAACCATTTGCGCAGCACTTTCGACAAACTTGGCGTCTGGAGCCGCCTGGAATTGGCCATGTATGTGGCCAGCCATGGCGGAAAGAACTGGCCTCCGAGCCGAGCATCCCGCCATGCCATATAGCCAGGCGGTCGCAGCGTCTAGAACTCCGCAGATCTCGTGAGAGGCTTCATCCTTCTTCTTTCTATCACGATCTTCATGCCGGCGCTCCTACGGACAGAGGCGCAGCTGCCTCTGCCTTTCGCCGGACTGCACCGTTCGAGTCCAATGTCTGCAAAACGTTTCACGACCGCGCCCCCGGCGAGCAATCCCGCAATCTGCTAACCCTAAGTCCGGCAATCAATTGCCTGCAGGTTAGCAACGGCATCCGAATTGCGCTCGTGCAGGGGTTCTGCACGAGCGGGCTCAACAGCAGCCACGAGCCGGCTTTCGCAACCCCAGGGGCGAAACCGCGATGGCGTACAAAGAGATTTTCTGGATGGCATGCGACTCCACTGAACAGCTGCGGGCGGAGTACGGTCCTTTTCACACACGCACGGAGGCCGAGTCGGAAGCCAAGAAGCTCGGGTTTGGGTACCTGCTGCGCTATGAGCACATCCTCGGCGAGAACGAAGAGATCGAGGACGTACGCTGCATCTTCGTAGAACTCCCCGGGGCGCCTCCGGTGGGACTCGAGACCATCCCCGTCACGCTCCACACCCGTTGCGCCACCTGCGGTGAATCTGCCGCCCATGAGAAGGGATGGCAGGCAGAGGTATGGGCTGACATCCACGAGTTTGAGCACTCCCGTCATCGCGTGCGGCTCTTCGAACACGCGCGCGGCAAAGGTTTGAAGGAAATCGGCGACTGGCGCGGATAGACTTTCGAAAGTTCAGGCTTTCGTCGAAAGATCGCTGGCCGCGGCACGATCCACCAGCCAGATTAACTTCCCATTGTTTGGCCGAATCAGTTTTGAGGGATATTGTTCGGCTGGCGCATCTTCTTCCAACACAGTTTTCAAGACTGCGGCTTTGTCGGTCCCGCTCACCAGAAAGGTCACGCAGCGCGCCGCATTCAGCACAGGCAGCGTAAGAGTGAGGCGGCTGGTCTTCAGCTTGTCGACCCAGTTGGCGATCACGAGCCGGGTTTTTTCCTGCAGACCGGCCGAACCGGGGAACAGCGAGGCGGTGTGACCATCGGGCCCCATTCCAAGCAGGATCAAATCGAAAATCGGAACCTCTTCCGGTCCCAGTTGGAAGAACTTCCGCAGAGTCTGCTCGTAGGCATCCGCGGCGGCTGCGGCGTCGGGATTTTCAGCCGGAATACGGAACACATTTCCCGCCGCCACTGGAATCTTTGACAGCATGGCTTCTTCCGCCATCCGGTAGTTGCTTTCGGGATCGGTGGGTGGCACGTGCCGCTCGTCGCCCCAGAAGAAGAACATGCGATCCCAGGGCAGGACCGTGCGCGCATTCGTAGCTAGTAAGTTGAAGAGGCTTTTGGGGGTCGATCCGCCCGACAGTGCGATTGTGAAGCGGCCTCGTTGTTCCACGGCGTTCTTAGCGGTGTGCACAACCACTTCCGCCGCCGCTTCGAACAGTTCTTGCGGAGTGGTCGGGACTCGAATTTCGACGGAGGAACTCAAGGGACGTCTTCTCTCAGCTCCTGCCTCGGACGGACGCACAACGCGCCGCTCCGAGCAGTCCAGCTTTTTCGTTGGTGACTACCTGCACCGGCATCGCCTCTAGCAGAGGCCGCAATCGGCCCTTCTCGACGAAAGACTTCATGAACGCCTGACCCTTCAGCTTGGCAAGAATCTTGGGAGAAATGCCGCCCGCCAGGAACAGGCCTCCAGTGGCCATCACTTTAAGAGCCAGGTTGCCAGCTTCGGCGCCGTAGACCGCGATCCAAAGATCCAGCGCTTTCTCTGCCAAAGGATCAGATCCATCGAGCGCCGCCCGCGAAATCACCGCGGCAGGGTCACCCTTTTTGAGAGCGCCCGCGAACTCCTGCGATTCCTTGCCGCATCCGCTGTCGCGAAGGAATTCGTACACATTCACCAGGCCAGGGCCCGACAGGATCCGCTCGTAGCTCACGTGTCCAAAGCGTGCCTGCAGGAAGCGGACCAATTCGATCTGCAAATCTCCCTGCGGTCCAAAATCGGTGTGCCCGCCTTCACAGGCGAAAACGTGCTGGCGCTTTCCGTCCCAGAAGAGCCCTGCCTCGCCCAACCCCGTCCCCGGCGCGATCACTCCCTGGTTGCCCACGGCGGGCCCACTCACCCGATTCAACTGAACCAGGTCTGAATTCTCGAGCGCACCGATTCCCCAGGCACTGGCTTCGAGATCGTTGATCAGCATGGTGGCGGGAAGGTGAATCTGTTTTGCCAGGCGAGATTGCTCAATGACCCAAGGCAGGTTCGAAGTCTCGACGCGGCCATTGCGCACCGGACCGGCAATGCCGAAGCAAGCCGCTTCCGGACGCGTCCCGGAGGCGTCTACAAACTGGCTCACAATCTCGCCAAGTTCGCTGTGCTCGCGACTAGGGAAGGTTTGCTCGGACACCAGGCGCAGGTGCCCGTTCTGGGGTTGAAAATAAGCCAGACGCGCATTGGTGCCGCCAATATCGCCGGCCAGGATCATTTCTCGAAATTCCTCCAGCGGCGGCCGTCGCGTTCCAGCAGATCATCGGCCTCCTTCGGGCCCCAAGTGCCAGATGCATAGTTGGGGAAGTTGCGGGGCGGAAGTGCCTTCCAGAGATCGAGCACTGGGTTAACGACGGACCAGCCGGCTTCCACCATGTCTGCCCGCTGAAACAGCGTCTGGTCGCCGATCATGCAATCGTGCAACAGCCGCTCGTAACCGGTGCTGGGCTGCTTGCCGAAATATTCCTGATATTCGAAATTCATGTCGACGGTGCCTAGGCGCATGACTGGGCCCGGAACCTTGGCCGCGAACTGCAGGGAAATTCCTTCTTCCGGCTGAATGTGCAACACCAGTTGGTTCGGCATCAGGTGCTCGACGGGAGTGTCGCGGAATAGCACGAAGGGAGCCCGTCGAAACTGTATCACGATATGGGTGTTGCGCACCGGCATCCGCTTGCCTGTGCGCAGGTAGAACGGGACATCCGCCCACCGCCAGTTGTCGATCAGCAACTTCATGGCAACAAAAGTTTCGGTCCTCGAATCGGGCGGAACATCGGGTTCTGTGCGATAAGCGGCGACGCGCTTGCCGTCTTCGGTCCCGTCGCCATACTGGCCGCGCACGCTGCGGCTTAGCACCTCTTCGTCGCTCATGGGCTGGATGGCGTGCAGAATCTTGGCCTGCTCATCGCGCACGGCGTTCGCGTCAAACGAGATCGGCGGCTCCATGGCCGTGAGGCTGATCAGTTGCATGATGTGGTTTGGCACCATGTCGCGCAGAGAACCGGCTTGATCGAAATAACTTCCGCGCCCTTCTACGCCCACGGTTTCGGCCACCGAGATCTGCACGTGATCGATATAGCGGCGGTTCCAGACTGGCTCGAAAATCCCATTGGCAAAACGGAACGCCATGATGTTCTGCACGGTCTCTTTGCCCAGATAGTGGTCGATGCGGTAAATCTGCTTTTCGTCGACCTCTTTCAGCAGTTGCTGGTTCAGAGCTTTGGCCGACTCGAGATCGTGGCCGAACGGCTTTTCGATAACCACCCGACGCCAGTGACCGTTCGACTGCTCCATCAATCCCGCAGCCGAGAGCTTCTGCACGATGGGACCGAAAAAACTTGGCGCGGTGGCGAGGTAGTAGAAGAAGTTCTGGTGCGTCGAATGTTCCTGATCCACTTTGTTCAGGAAGTCTTTGAGCTGAGGGAAGAGTTTGTCGTCGCTGAAATCTCCGGCGAAGTAGTAAAAGCGGCGTGAGAACCACTCCCACAGATCATCGTCCACGCACTCGCCGCAGTACGCTTTGACGTCGTCGTGAACTCGCTTGCGAAATTCATCGTTGGAGTACTGCGTACGCGCCACGCCCACCACGGCAAACTCGCGGGAAAGAAGCCCAGCCCGCGCCAGGTTGTAAAGCGCGGGAATAAGCATGCGCCCCGTCAGATCGCCGGCTGCGCCGAAGATCACCATGACACAGGGATCACCCTGCTTGCCGATGCGCGGCGGCGCCGCCGCCGCTGGTTGTTCCGCTAGTTCAGCCATGAGTAGAGTCCTTTGGATCGATATCGGAAGTCAACCGCGCCTACGCGGTCTTCTTTGCCTTGTCTGCGTTCTGTTCCACGTGTCCGCCGAACTTCTGCCGCATGGCGGAAAGCATCTTCTCCGCAAAGGTGTGCTGCTGGCGCGATCTGAAACGCACGTACAGCGCGGCGGTCAGCACATCCGCAGGCACCGCTTCTTCAAGCGCTGCCTGAATCGTCCAGCGACCTTCGCCCGAATCTTGAACGTAGCCTTCGTATTCCGACAAGGTAGGATTCTCCGCGAGCGCCATCGACGTTAAGTCAAGCAGCCATGAACTGACTACGCTGCCGCGCCGCCACACTTCCGCGATGTCCGGAAGGTTCAGATCGTACCGAATGTCTTCCGGCAGGTCCTTGCTGGTAGCGTTCTTGAAGATGTCGAAGCCTTCGGCGTAGGCCTGCATCATGCCGTATTCGATGCCGTTATGCACCATCTTCACGAAGTGTCCGGAGCCGGACGGACCGCAGTGAATGTAGCCGTCTTCCGCCGTGCCTCCAAGCTTTTCTCGTCCCGGAGTTTTTGGGATGTCGCCTTTACCCGGTGCGAGCGTTTTGAAAATGGGATCGAGCCGCTGCACCGCTTCCTTGGGCCCGCCAATCATCATGCAATAACCGCGCTCCAATCCCCATACCCCGCCGCTGGTGCCTACGTCGATATAGTGAATGCCCTTGCCCTTCAGTTCATTCGCGCGGCGCACGTCGTCTTTGAAATACGAGTTGCCACCGTCGATGATGGCGTCACCGGCCTGCATATGCTGCGCCAGCTTCTGCACCGTCGCTTCGGTCGGGCCACCCGCTGGAACCATGATCCATACCGCGCGGGGAGGCGTCAGCTTCCCAATCAGATCTTCGAGTGAGGTAGACCCACCTGCGCCCTCGCCGGCGAGCTGTTTCACGGCGTCGGCGCTGAGATCAGAAACCACAAGCTTGTGTCCGGCGCGCAGCAGTCGCCGCGTCATGTTGGCGCCCATGCGCCCCAGCCCTACCATTCCTAATTGCATTGCTTTCGCTCCTGAAGTACCGCCGGCCCTTTGACTCTGCTTAGGGCAGGCTCGCTGGCTGTCGCGAGAGCATCTTGCCCTCGCACCGATTACCCACAAAAAATCAGAGGGCTTTCTGAATGGACGCCTGCAGCGTCGCCAGGCCCGCTTTCAAATTGCTCCCCAGATGAACCCGAAGCGCCCGTCTGCCTCGATCCGCCAGCACCTGGAAATCCCCGCGCGCTTGCGCTGCCTTCACCACGCCGAAGGTATATTTCTGTCCAGGGACCGGCAGTTCAACGGAATCGTCGCAGGTGATTTGCAGAAAGACTCCGGTGTTGGGTCCGCCTTTGTAGGCCTGTCCCGTAGAGTGCAGGAATCGCGGTCCAAATCCCAGACAGGTCGCCACACGTTTCTTGTCGCGCACTAGATGCCGCAGAGTCTGCAGATTTTCTTGGTGCTCGCCGTTCATCTGGATGTAACCGAGCACCGCAAAATAATCGCCAGCCTTGATGCGAGCCAGGTGCGCCTTGAGATATCCCACGAGCGATTTGTCGCTGCCGGCGCCTTTCGCCAGTTCCGCAGCGTTCTTGTCGTCGGTGAACAATTTGATGCCGGAGTCCTCGATTACCGGCTTTTCCGTCGGCAGGGAGCCAGTTTTCTCATATGCCGAGGTTAGCTCGCGTGTCGCGATCTTGCTGGCCTCGACGTCGGGCTGGTTGAAAGCGTTGATTCCGATGATCGAGCCTGCGACGGCAGTGGCAATCTCCCAGCGGAAGAATTCCGCACCCAGGTCATAGGTGTCCGCCAAGGTGATGCGCACGACCGGATGGCCGGCCCTCTCAATCGCCGCCACTTTCGCATCCTGCCCCGGGTCAGTGTCAGTTTCCAACCGAACATAAACGAAGACGCGATCGCTGCTGTAGACCTCTGGAGCCGTCAGAGTTTCGCGGTCCACTGGGATGATGCCCTTGCCGATCTTGCCAGTCGACTCCGCCAGCAGTTGTTCCAACCATGCCCCCAGGTCGGAAATGCCAGACGAAGTGATGATCGTGACCTTGTCGCGTCCCGCGTTCGCGGCGGTTCCGAGAATGATGCCCAGCACTGTGCCAGGATTTTCTTCGACGGTTGCGCCGGGACCGCAGGCCCGCACCATCTCTGCCGCTCGCGCCAGAAACTTCTTTGTGTCCATGCCCATTACCGCAGCCGGAACCATGCCGAAATTCGACAACGCCGAGTAGCGTCCGCCGATCGAGGGACGTCCGAAGAAGATATGCAGGAAGCGATCCGCCTCCGCGACCTGTTGCATCTTCGATCCCGGGTCAGTGATCGCGACGAACTGGCTGCCGGCTTTTGCCGCGCCCACCGTCTGCTTCGTACGTTCAAAGAAATATTGTTTGAAGATGTTGGGCTCAAGCGTGCTACCCGATTTGCTGGAAACGATAAACAGTGTCTTCGGGATATCGATCACATGCTCAAATGCTTTTACCTGGGCGGGATCCGTCGAATCGAGTACGTGCAAGGTAGGGAAGTGAGTTACTCGGCCGAACGTCATGCGCAAGACTTCTGGACACAGACTGGACCCGCCCATGCCCAGCAGGAGTATGTGCTCAAAGCCACGCGTCTGCACTTCTTTCGCGACCTTCGCCAGTTGCTCGTGCTGGGCCGTCTGCTCCTCGACAATGTCGAGCCATCCCAGCCAGTTGGCTTCGTCGCTGCCTGTCCAGAGCGTTGCATCGCGCTGCCATAGGCGCTGCATCTTGCCGCCCGATTGCCAATCGGCGATCGTCGACTTTACTGTTGTGGCCAGCGATTCCGGCAGGGAAGTCTTTAGTCGGCTCACGAGATCTATCCTTTTTGCTGAGTGCTCTTCGCGACCGCAGCCAGCAACTTGTCGAAGGCATCGGCAAACAACTTGACGCCGTCGTCGGTCAGCTTGTCAGTCACTTGCTTGATGGAGATGCCCGCCCGCGCCAGCTCGTCCATGACTTTCTGCGCACCCGGCACATCTTCCATTAGCGCGTTGCGGAGCCGGCCATGATCGCGGAAAGCGTCGATCGTTGCCGGCGGCATAGTGTTGACCGTATCCGGCCCAATCAATTCTTCAATGTAGACCACGTCGCGATAGTTGGGATTCTTGGTGCTGGTGCTGGCCCACAGTACCCGCTGGGTCTGCGCGCCCTTGGCCGCGAGCGCCTGCCAGCGCGGTCCGCTGAAGATTTTCTGGTAGCGTTGATAAGTAAGCTTGCCATTGGCGATCGCCACCTTACCCAGAATGCTCTTCAGCAAGGCCTGTTGGCTGGGGTCATGGGTCGCCTTGATTTTGTCGTTGAGCATGGAATCGACCAGGGTGTCGATGCGGCTGATGAAGAAGCTGGCCACGCTCGCCATCTTTTTCAAATTGCCGCCGCGCCCCGCCAGGTCTTCGAGTCCCGCAATGTACGCCTCGGCAACTTTCTCGTACACTTCCTGCGCGAATAACAAGGTAATGTTGATGTTGATGCCTTCCCCGATCAACTGGCGGATCGCTGGCAACCCCTCTGCGGTGCCCGGCACTTTGATCATCACGTTTTCGCGCTGTACCGTCTTCCACAGGCGGCGCGCTTCGTCGATCGTTTCCTGCGTCTTGCGCGCCAGATACGGGGAGACTTCCAGACTCACATATCCATCGCGGCATTTGGATTCGTCGTACACCGGACGCAGCGCATCGGCCGCATCCTGAATGTCGCGAATCGCGATCTGTTCATAGCGGGCCGTGGTGTCGAGATCACCCCGCGAGGCTAGCGACTTCAAGAACTCGTCGTACAGCGAACTGTCGGCGATGGCTTTTTCGAAGATCGAGGGATTCGACGTCATCCCCCGCAACCCATCTTCGCTGATCATTTGTTTCAGCTTGCCGGTGGTGAACAGATCGCGCCGGATGTAATCGAGCCACATCGACTGACCGTAGTTAAGCAATTCTTTCAGCGGATTCGAAGTCGCTTTCGACGTTTCCAGGATTCCAGTTGGCTGCATAATGACCTCCCGATGTTCCGTAAGATGAATTTTGTCGAAGCCCGATCAACCGTTACTTGCCGGCGATCGCCGCGCGGGCTTCCGCGACGACCGTGTCCACGGTGAACCCAAAATACTTCAGCAGATCTTTCAGGGGCGCCGAGGCGCCAAAACGGTGCATCCCGACGTTACGTCCTTTGAGGCCGGTGTAGCGTCCCCATCCGAAAGTCGACGCCATTTCCACGGAAACGCGGGCGGTGACATCGGACGGCAGAACGCTCTCTCTGTAGGCTGCATCCTGCTGTTCGAAAATTTCCCAGGACGGCATGCTGACCACGCGCGCCTTCACGCCCTCAGACTTTCAGTTTTTCGTACGCATCCACGCATAACGACACTTCGCTTCCGGTGCCGATCAGGATCACGTCTGGCTTTCCACCAGGCGCGTCGGCCAGAACATATGCTCCCTTGGCCACGCCGGCGGCCGAGGCATACTTCGTCCGATCCAGGGTCGGGAGATTCTGCCGGGTCAACACCAGCGCCGCCGGTGAGTGCTGCAATTGCGCAATGATCTTCCACGCCTCCGTACCACCTCGTTCGCGTCGCCGGGACGCAGCACAATCAGATTCGGCATGGCCCGCAATGACGCCAATTGCTCGATGGGCTGATGAGTCGGCCCGTCTTCGCCAACCCCAATGGAATCGTGCGTGAAAATAAAAATCGAAGGAATCTCCATCAGCGCCGACAACCGGATACTGGCCCGCATGTAATCGCTGAAGTTGAAGAACGTCGCGCCGAACGCTCGAATGCCGGACACGACCATCCCGTTGACGCTCGCGCCCATCACGTGCTCGCGCACGCCAAAATGCAGGTTGCGACCCGCAGGAGTAGCCGCCTGAAAGTCGCCCGCGCCTTCGAACTTCAACGTCGTCTTGTTCGAGGTTGCCAGGTCCGCCGATCCGCCCATCAGCCACGGAATATTCTGCGCCAGCACATTGAGCACCTTGCCCGAACTCTCGCGAGTCGCGACGCCTTTGGCATCCGCGGGAAATGCAGGAAGACCCTTGTCCCATCCCGAAGGTAATTCGCGATGCTGCATGCAGGCGCAGACGCTCAGCCATGTCGGGAAATTTCTGCGAGTACTCGGCGAACTTCTGCGACCATTGCGCGTGCAGATCATGTCCGCGCTTTCCGATGCCCTCGCGGAAATTCTCACGCACTCCGTCCGGCACCAGGAATTTCGCATCTTCCGGCCAGCCGTAGAATTTCTTGGTCAGCCTGACTTCTTCTTCCCCCAAAGGTTCGCCGTGAGCGGCATTGGTGTCCTGCTTGTGGGGAGACCCGTAGCCGATGTGGCTGTCGACAATAATCAGGGTCGGCCGGTCTGTGGTCTTGTGGAACGTTTCAAACGCCCGCGCCAGCATTTCGCAGATCATTGGCGTCGGCCACGCGGGTGACGTTCCATCCATATCCCACAAAACGCGTCGCCACATCTTCGCTGAACGACCAATTCGCCGGACCGTCGAGCGTAATGTGATTGTGGTCGTACATCCAGCAGAGATTGGAGAGTTTCAAATGTCCGGCAAGCGATGCCGCTTCGCCGCCAATCCCCTCCATCAGATCGCCGTCCGAACACATCGAGTAGACGTTGTAATCGAAGATCTCAAGTCCGGGACGGTTGAAGTTCGCCGCCAGCCACTTGCTCGGCGATCGCCATGCCTACGCTGTTGCCAACGCCTTGGCCCAAGCGGTCCGGTCGTGGTCTCCACGCCCGAAGTGATGTGCGACTCGGGATGCCCCGGCGTCCGGCTCCCCAACTGCCGGAAGCGCTTGATCTCCTCCATTGGAACCGAGAGTTCCTTCAAGACCTGACCATGCTCGTCAACCCGCCGCACCTCGGCGAGGTACAGCATGGCGTAAAGCAGCATGGACGCATGTCCATTCGAGAGCACGAAACGGTCGCGATTGAGCCAGGTGGGTCGGCGGGATCGTAGCGCAGGAATTCCTGCCAGAGGCAATAAGTGACGGGCGCCAGTCCCATGGGCGCGCCCGGATGGCCCGAGTTCGCCTGCTGCACCGCGTCGATCGCCAGAGTTCGAATCGTGTTGATGCACAGCGTGTCCAGTTGCTGCCCTGTCACCAAAACCTGTTCACTGGCTACCATGCGATTCCGCTCCTCCAGCCTGGGATTTTTTCACCGGTGCGCGATCGGTCCCTAAACTAATTAGAGTTTCCGATTGCGGAAAGGGTTCAATACGCAGAAAGTGTATCACCTGCGCATGAACGTGATTTCAACAACATAGAAGGCAACGGACGGCAAGTAAGCAGGCTTTAGGCAGTACAGGGCACTGTGAACGGCATGTAAACGGCATGCATGTAGGAAGCTGGGTCTAATTTGCATGTGGCGCTACTACTGTTGGGATACGGTTTACGGGTCACAAGCAGGGCGTGAACTCTGAGAGGGTAAATGGCTACTGAAAAGCCACCGAATCGACCGAATACAGCCGAAGCACTTGTCGCCCAGCATCTCGCCGACACGCTTCGTGAAATTGAGAATCTTCAGGATCAGATTAAGACTTTAGAACGCCTTGCAGATACATTGCGGGCGAGTTTAAGCGACCTCCCGAACGCTGCAGGGACTGAACTAAACCCGGTCAGGGTGGGCCAGTACGCTGGGATGAGAATTGGAACAGCCTTGAGGCTCACATCAAGGCTCGGCCGGGACCCAGAATACCCCTAAAGAGGGCTGCGCAGGATTTGTACTTAGGTGGGCGCAGATTGGGGATCGCGGACGAGGGGAAGAGGGCCGACTTTACAATTTGATGATTACCCTTCCGAACCAGCCCAAGGTAGTGAAGTGGATAAGCAGGAAGGGGCTGGCTCCTACTGCAGGAGATCCATTGGCCCCAAGGAATGTGAAAAGGAAGTCCCAGTGTTGGCACTCTCAATGGCCGTGACTGCCTTCGGGATTGCTGTCGTCCCGACAAACGACGCCCTTGCCGAAACCCCGCTGGTGGACAAGGTCGAGCATGCAATCCGCCGTACTAAGCTAGGGTAGCAGTGCAGCAGGGTATTTTCATTGGCCCACCGCCTATGGTGTCTATCCAAAAAAACCTCGTCGTGGAGGCAGGGGATCACACCTCTTCGGCCACGGCGATGCCCTATCGCACTCTCGCGATCGCCGCGTTGACGCCGGGAACGTCCGCCCCCAGGTCTTTGCCGTCGGTGCCCACGCCCTTGTAGGGACTGCTCGATTGCAGCTGGTAATTTCCACCGCTTCCGCCGTTGTAATTCACAAACTCCACCACAGCAGCAGACGTCGGGAAAAAATTTTGCGTCGGCCATGTCGATACAGGAAAGTGGCTAGGAATCGCCACGACGGCGTTGTTGGAAAAAATGTGACTGCTAAAACAATCGTTCAACGTAATGATTGGAACATCGTGAACAGCACAATTGAAAGAGCCATCAGTACCCGTGGACCACACCGGATAAGCGCCCGCGTTTACGATGTTATTCGTGAACACGAAGTTTGACATCGGCGCGTTCATCGAGAGTACGTCCCCGATCGAGAGTAGCGTCTTCTGCGCAAACGCCGTGACGTGATTGATCGTGACGTCATGAAGAATTGGGACACCGGGGCCTGTGGACACCTGAGCGAACAAACTCGGTCCATTATAGGTGGTTCCGTTGATATCATCGAAAACGTCATCGTGAATGCTGTAACGACCTCCATTCAGGGGAAGCGCACCATCATCCGCGCGCCCATTGGCCAACTGCATCCCGGCTCCCATGTGGCTGATGTAGTTATAGCGGATCGTTATGTCTGTGACTTGACAAATAGAGCAGCGATTGTACTGGTTCTTTGGGGTCAGCAGGATTGCGAATCCTACCTGCGAGAAACCACCCCAGGCATTTTCCATGACGTTGCTGTCGAGTAAAACGCGTTGGGCGTTCTTCAGCTCAAAGAGGTTCAAGACGATAAATGGATTCCCATTGGCTCCGCCCACGTATCCGGGCTGGCCTTTCATCCATGTGAGCGGCTTGAAAAGATGATTATGGGTAATCTCTATGTCAGCGGGCGTATACGTCGCGGCTCCTCCACCCAGGAGGATGTTTTCGCCGGAAGCTTCCAGGAAGTTGTTCACGATCTTGTACGGGCCCATGGGATTGCTGCCGACGCCACCGCCGATGGCCTGAGCATCGGTGCAAGACCCGGTCATGGAGATGCAATGGAAATCTGTAAAGAACGAATCGATCACAGAGACGTAGGTGCTTCCTTCCAGTTGTACTCCGCGAGTGGTTTCATCGTGAGCCGTGCCGTGGAACCAAATTCGGTCATAAATGATCTTGTTGCTAACGGCGCTGGAAGTAGGCGAAGCCAAGGCATAAACCACGCCGATTCCGACGGCCCGCGTCAGTTCCAGGCCGATCAGGCGGTAATGACCGGCGCCCGGCGCGAAGACTACGGGGCCGCTGCTGCGGGCCCGGTTCATTATCAATTTGGCTAACACATTTTTGGTGGAAGTGCAGTTAAAAGCAGGACGTCCCGGTAACGAGGAAACACCCGCGTAGCACGGGTTCAGGCGAGATCCTTCTGCCGGCAAGAGCGAATCGTCACTGTTCGTGCGAACGATGATCCAGTGGGCATCGTCGCAGCTCTTGTTTTCAAATGTGAACACTCCGGCAAAGGTTGCTCCGGCCTGCAGACGGATCGTATCCCCACATCTGGCGTTGTTCAGAGCAGCCTGCAGATTCTCTCCACTATTCACCGTGATCGTAATCCCAGGAGCCGGAGTGTTCGCCATTGCGGTCTGAATTAAGATTCGGGGCAAAGCTGCCGGACCGTCGTAGCCGCCGGCAGAAGTGGAAGCATTCGCCGCCTGCGAGCCGGCAGTAAGGCTGACGAGCAGCATTAACGCAATGGATCCTCTAGAGAACATGCTCAATCCTTGGATTGGAAGTTAGGAGGACTCTCGTTCGAATCCTGCCTAGCACTTCTATAACTTTCCAAAGATTGCGCACAGATACCGGTTGGTCAGAAACCACTGATTCCATTAGTTCCACCCAAGGGCTCAGGTGCCCGCAGAGTGAAGAAGGAACAAGGCTGACTTCGACCCTGCTGGAAGATATTTGACGTAACCAGGCCACTACAGTGCGCCGTGAAAGGCGCTGGACCACAGCGGGCGATAAACAAAGCCGCCGGAGCCTCCGGTGTAGAGGGTCGCAAACGGCGACTCGGTGAGTCTGCAGGTTGTAACGTGAGGAAACGCTGAGCAGGCCTCGAAACATGTAATGCAGGAGCCGACCCAGCTGTAATGTGGGGAAGGCCGACGACGATGGAACAGTGCGAGCGAATCGGTTCCATCGACCCTGCCGGGGTAGTGGCGACGGCATGCAGGCATAGTGGATCAGGCGCAACACGGGAAGCCCCAGCGGTGATAGCAGTAACCGATCAACCGGCAACTCGCGAGAGCCAGGCCGGGCCGTATGGGGTGACGGAGAGGCTCGCAGTACTGATGAAGCCGGGCAATGCCGGTGGAGGGAAGGGGCCTTGGTTGAAAGGAAACGCAAGAAGCGACGAGGACTGAGCGATAGCGGCAACGGCTGCCGAAGCTGGGACGGGCTTATCCCTTTTCCTTGTCTCCCTTCGCAGCCCCTACATTTCGAGGAAAACAATGACAGGGAAAACAATGACAGGGAAAACAATGACAGGGAAAACAATGACAGGGAAAACAATGACGCAGAACGCTTTCGCTGAATCCGGCTCCGGTCTAACAGATCGTGCCACCCTCGTTTCTCCGTGACTCACGGCAAGTGAGGCAGCGCAGTACCTTCGAGTCGCCATTGGTCGGCATTGCTGGCGATTCAGGCAAATTGACCTCGATGCTATTCTTGAGGTGCCTTCCGTTGCCGAGAAAGAGAGGGCAAATT
Organism: uncultured Acidobacteriaceae bacterium; assembly: GCA_963710885.1. Lineage (GTDB taxonomy): Bacteria > Acidobacteriota > Terriglobia > Terriglobales > Acidobacteriaceae > Sulfotelmatobacter. The sequence goes on along the minus strand of CAVQCF010000039.1, from coordinate 270,140 downwards.
GAGGCAGCGGGCAAAAGAAGGATCAATCTGTTTAGACAATCGAAGTAGCACGTGGTTCTTTTATTGTGGCAGGATCGCACGCGACATTCTCGAAAAGTGGGAACGCTGGAGGAACTGCCAACGAGCAGCATAGCGAGAGGCGAAAGCCTTCGTCACGCTGTCGACAACGAAACGCCAGTCACCAGCAGTGCACCGACAGTACAGTCACTGATAGAGGCGTACCGAATCGAGCGAATGCCGAAACGATTGGACACGCAACCAGTTTGCAGCCGCGTCCCGTTCGGTTGTGGCTGGAGTCGCTGACGCTTTCCCCGAAAAGCAAAACTCTGATCAGAGGAATGATCGGTGTTCTGTGGGACTTCGCGCAGTGGCGCGGTGACCTGCCGATAACGCGCAACCCGATGCAATTGGTGACCATCGCGGGCGCAACGAAACGCGTGCGCCGACCACGGAGTCTGACTCCGGCAGAGTTACAGATGTTTGTTCAGCATCTGGACGAGCCCTTCCGCACGCTGGCACAGGTGTCAGTTTGCTGTAGGCTGCGAATTTCTGAAGCGCTGGCGCTGAAGTGGTTGGATGTCAACTGGAAGGACGGTAGGTTGCAGATCGAGCGCGGCATCGTAGCTGGGAACGTGGACGGCGTGAAGACAGAAGGGTCGCGGCGTGCGCTGTTCATCTCCAGCGATGTGCTGACCGTGCTCACCACTTGGAGAATGGTGACAGAGTTTTCTGCTGAATCAGATTGGCTGTTCGCGTCTCCGGCAACAATCGCCCGGAAGCCGTGGTCATGCGATCAGGTTTGGTGACGATACCAGAGGGCTGCACTTGCAGCGGGCATCGGCAAGCTAGGCACGCACAGCATGCGTCACACGTTCCGCAGTGTGCTGGATGTAGTGGGCACGCCTCTTGCGATACAGCAAAGGGCGAAGCGTCACGCATCCATCCAAACGACCATGAACATTTACGGCGACGTGGTGACGAATGCGCTGGCGGAAGTCGGGGAAAAGGACTCAGGATGGGCCCTGAACGGCATGTAGGAGTCCGCAACGTACTGAGAACAAAGCGGGAGCAGAAAGTGTATCAATTTCCGTGCAGGCGTGGATTAAGGCCCAGTGAAAAACTGGCGGGAATCGGGGAATCCCTTTAGTCGATTATTTTAGGAGATGCAGGTAGCCGTTCTCGGTTTGCGATCCCCGGGTCGTCTCCTGCACATACTTGAGGAACTGGCGCAGATTGTCGCGCTCGGTGGGTGCCATTCCCTCGAAGTGAATGCGGACACCGTTGCCGGGCCCATTGCGGGATACCACTCCACTTAGAGCGAACCCTTTGACCCAGATCTTCCCGTTGGGTACCCAAAGACCGATTTCGACCTTCGACCCCGGCTTAACTGGATGCGCGGTTTCGACCAGGCATCCACCCGCACTGGTGTTGGAAAGATTGCCCCAGATCGGAACCGGGAATTCATCGACGCGGAGTTCGACGGCCACGAAACACTTGATTCGGGGATGACGACGGCGGTCGCTTCCCCAGTTCTGACCGAACAAATCTGGTTCAAAAGGAGGTGTTGCTGAAGCTGGGGTCGGAACGGGCTGAGGCGAAGGAGCCGCCTTGGCGGCAAGTTTGCCGCTCGCAGCAGCGCTAGCCTTGATTTCGCGCATCGCCGAAAGCAGCGCCTGCTTCGCGCTTATCCACCGGAGCTTCCCGGTAGGCTTGCAGCAGCTTTCCGACATGCCGGACAAGGTCCGGATCGGACAATATGTGGGTCCAGTCAGTTCCTGTTGCCGCACTCATCGAAATATACGTTTCCGTTCGTAAAGATTTCGGCTCTCGACTAGATTGAACTGAAGGTCACTCTCATTCAAGATGACCTTGGTCACCTGCTTGGAGGGCAACCGGTTTGGTGGGGGGATGAAGCGTCTGAATCTGCTGCTTCTCGAGACGGTCCGGCCTACTTCACTGATCCTCGAAGGTTAACTGGACGATCTGCGTCGTCTCGCTTTGACCCGGCTCAAACTTCCATTTGCCGACCGCTTCGAGCGCGGCGTCAACCAATACCGGGTTTCCGCCCAACACTCGGGTAGCTTTGACGGTGCCATTGGCCTTCACTACAGCTTCCACTCTCACGATGCCGTGGATATGCATCTTCTTGGCCAGTTCCGGATAATTAGGTGAGACCCGCGAGGAGACTTTTCGCTCGGAGTTGAGCTGTGCGGCTGCGTTCTGGGCGCTGGCGATGCTCGTCGTGAGCGCGATGAGTGCAACCGTCATGAATAAAACACGTCTCCGCATGGCTTTCCGTTCCTCGGTACGACTTCTAGGTTAAAGGTGCCTACTCTCGCGCGCAAAGTACCGAAGGGATGGAACTTCGGGTGTGATTCCAATCTTGGAGGTATCTAAATTTCTTAATTTCTCACCGCGGATTGGGCTTTCTCCGTGCCGGAAGGCGATTCCAGGGATCCTGTCAGAATCGTTGCATCGCAAAGGCGCGCAAACGAATCAAACGGGACGAGTTATGCTATAGACGAGAAAGGACGTCCCCGCTCTACCCTCATCTGCGTGGCGTTCCCACAATTACGAATGCGCTGCTCATTGATAATTTCCCGAACCGCATTTCTCGTTCTTATTCTTGCTCCGCTCACGACGCCGGGCCTGCTGGCTCAGACCCCCAGCGGATCGTCGGCTCCGAATGTGTCCCTCCCTGGCCCCCAAAATCCATTTTTGGGCAGTGCTCCCGAAGGCAAGGCCACCGCGGATGTCCTGCAAATCGACTTCAAAGACGCGATCGATCGTGGTCTGCGGAACAATCTCGGCCTATTGCTGGCCAGCGACCAGACCGAGATAGCTCGTGGGCAAAGATGGAAAGAACTGAGCGAATTGCTTCCGAACCTCGGTGCCAGGGTCATGGAAGACGTGCAGACTCAGAGTCTGGCGGCACTTGGGTTCAACAAGCTTTTCCCTCTACTGGCGGCCCCGGGCAACACAAACACGTCGTTGCCTCGGCTCGTCCCAGCCTTCAATTACTTCGATGCACGAGCATATCTCAGCCAGTCCGTATTCAATTTCAAGAGCTTGGAGAACGAACGGGCCGCCTCAGAAAGCCTGAAGGCTGCCCAGTTCAGCTACAAAGATGCGCGCGAGATGGTCGTGCTCGCGGTCGGCAACTCTTATCTGCAGGCTATCGCTGCGGGTGCGCGGGTAGAGACGACCGAAGCCCAGGTCACCAGCGCCCAGGCACTTTACGACAAGGCCGCGGACCAACTGAAAGCGGGACTGAGCCCGGCCATTGATGCGCTACGTTCGCAGGTCGAACTGCAAACTCGCCAGCAGCAACTCATCGTTGCCCGTAACGATCTCGCCAAGCTGAAATTGAATGTGGCGCGGATCATCGGGCTACCCCCTGGGCAGGAGTTTGTGCTCACCGAGAAAGCTCCCTACCAGGCATTGGCGGTGCTCCCGCTCGACACGTATTTGCAACGCGCTTATGCGTCGCGACCTGACTATCAGGCCGCCCTGGCCCAGGTTCGGGCCGCCGAACTTTCGCGCAAGGCCGCCGCTGCCGGACGTTATCCGAGCGTCGACGTCGCCGCCAACCTCGGAGACATTGGCGTCAACCCGGCCAGTCGAACGGTACTTGGCAAGTCAACGGGGGTGTCAACATCCCCATCTTTGCGGGTAATCGCGTTCACGCTGACGTTCTTCAGGCCGATGCCCAATTAAAGCAGGCGCGCTCGCAGCTGGGAGATATCCGCGGCCGCATCGATTACGAAGTCCGCACCGCCCTGCTCGATCTCAACGCCGCCGCCGAGCAAGTGGAAGTCGCTCGCAGTTCGGTCGATCTGGCGGAACAGGCCCTGACGCAATCGCAAGATCGCTTCACCGCCGGAGTAGCCGACAACCTGGAAGTGGTGCAGGCCCAGGAGACCGTCGCCAGCGCTCACGAGAGTTATATTCAAAGTCTTTATGCCCACAATCTTTCGAAGGTCGAACTGGCGCACGCCATCGGCGACGCGGAAGAGGGCGTTAAGCGATACTTGAAAGGCAATTAACCACCGTATGGAAACGACACAGAGCGCCCCCGCCAACACCGAGAAAACGGAAGCTCAAAAGCCGGCGACCGGCAGCAAGCCGCTGCCCTCCACCGAGGAGGATTTTCACTCGCGGCCTTCTCGCACACAGAGTTCCGGCTTCCGAATCGGAGTGGTGATCGCCCTCATTGTGCTTCTGGTCGTGGGGTTCTTCGCCTACCGGTACTTCACCAGCTATGAATCGACCGACGATGCCCAGGTCGACGGCCACGTCAATTCCATCAGCGCGCGCGTCTCCGGCCACGTTATTAAACTCAACGTTGAGGACAATCAATACGTGCAGGCGGGGACCGTACTGGTCGAGATCGATCCGGCGGATTATCAAGTCGCCTACGAGCGCGCCAAAGCCGATTTCGAAGATGCGCAGGCAGCCGCCGTCGCAGCCGGAGTGAATGTTCCAATCACCTCGGTTAATACCACCAGCCAGGTTTCAGCCACTGAAGCTGACGTCAATAGCGCCCGTGCCGGCATTCAGGTAGCGAAGCAACAGTTCGAAGCCGCCAAGGCCGAGTTGCAGCAAGCCGAAGCGAACAACGTGAAGGCGCAGAACGATCTCGTGCGCTACAAGCAATTAGTCGACAAGCAGGAGATCTCGCAACAGCAGTACGACCTGGCCATCGCTGCCGCTAAGGCCAGTGCAGCCGGTGTTGAGGCCGCGCGCGCCAGTGCCGATGCGGCCCAGCAACAGGTTACGCAGGCCCAGGGCAAACTCGTTCAGGCGCAGGCAGCCTACAGCAACGCCAATACTGCGCCCAAGCAGATGCAGATCACGCGCGCCCGAGCCACGTCGGCGCTGGCGGAAGCTCAGCGCAAGAAGGCGGATCTCGACCAGGCGGCGCTGAATCTGCAATACACGAAAATCGTCGCTCCGGTTAACGGCATCGTCAGTGATCGTACCGTCGAAGTCGGGCAGAACGTCGCTCCCGGCCAGGAGTTGATGAAGATCATCAACCTCGACGACGTTTGGATCACCGCCAACTTCAAAGAAACGCAGCTTCGGGAGATGAAGATCGGCCAGCGTGTCACCATCGATGTTGATGCCAACGGAAGATCGTACAACGGCAAGGTGGACAGCGTCGCCGGGGCCAGTGGTGCCCGCTTCAGCCTGCTGCCTCCGGAAAATGCCACGGGAAACTATGTGAAAGTCGTGCAGCGCATCCCGGTCAAGATCGTGCTCGATCCAGGCTCGAACAACGATCACCAGTTACGCCCCGGCATGTCGGTTACTCCCAAGGTCTGGATTCGCTAATGAGCGCGGCCACCGCAACCTTGGATCACGCCGATGCCTGGCGTCCCGCGGTCAATCCGTGGATCATCGCGATCACGGTTACCCTGGCGACGTTCATGGAGGTGCTCGACACCTCCATCGCCAACGTTGCTCTGCCGCACATTGCGGGAAGTCTCTCCGCCGGGCAGGACGAAAGCACCTGGGTTCTGACTTCCTATCTCGTGTCCAATGCGATCGTGCTGCCGCTGAGCGGTTGGCTTTCATCCATTATTGGCCGCAAGAATTTCTACATGGGGTGCGTAGCCCTGTTCACGGTCAGTTCGTTCCTATGTGGACTCGCACCGAACCTGGCGACGCTGATCATCTGCCGCATTCTGCAGGGCGCTGGGGGCGGCGGTTTGCAGCCCAGCGAACAGGCTATCCTCGCCGATACCTTTCCTCCCGCAAAGCGGGGCATGGCATTCGCGGTTTATGGAATGGCGGTCGTAACCGCTCCCGCGATCGGGCCGACCCTCGGCGGTTGGATCACCGACAATTTCAGCTGGCGCTGGATTTTCTTTATCAATATTCCGGTCGGGATCATATCGATCCTCCTGACCTCGAGACTGATTCAGGATCCGCCCTACTTCAAGCGCCGCAAGCTGAGTGAAACCCACATCGACTACGTAGGGCTGGGATTTGTTGCGTTGGGTCTGGGAGCGCTGCAAATCGTTCTCGACAAGGGGCAACGCGACGACTGGTTCGAATCGAATTTCATTGTCACGCTTTCGGTGATTGCTGCGGCAGCATTGATCTTCGTGATTGTCTGGGAGTGGAGACACAAAGATCCCATCATCGACCTGCATTTATTCCGCGACCGCACTTTTGGCGTCTCGAATCTACTGATGTTCATGCTGGGCTTTGCCCTGCTGGGCAGCACTTTGCTGATTCCTCTCTTCTCGCAAACTCTGCTCGGCTACACGGCGCAAGAAGCAGGCCTGGCTCTGATGCCCGGCGGGTTCACGATCATCATCCTGCTGCCGCTGGTGGGATTTTTGCTCTCACGGTATACCCCGCGATGGCTTCTATTGTTCGGTCTCCTCGTACTGTCGTTCTCGCTGTTCCATATGACCACGTTTGACCTTCAGATTGATTTCCGTACGCTGGCCATGGCGCGCGTGGTCCAGGCTGTCGGGATGGCGTTCCTGTTCGTGCCCATCAATACGGCAGCGTATGCCTTTCTGCCGCGCGACAAAAACAATGCTGCTTCCGGCCTGATGAATCTCGCGCGTAACATCGGCGGCAGCGTCGGAATTTCCGTCGTTACCACGCTGCTGGACCGCCGCACACAGATGCACCTGAATGATTTTGCCAGTCATCTGAGTGCAGGTAGCGCCGCGCTGCAAACTACGATCCAGGGGGCTTCTCGCGCCATGCAGGCTCATGGTGCGAGTGCGTCTGGAGCCACCCGGCAGGCGTATGCCCTGGTCCAGGGCACGGTCGAGCGTCAGGCTACCATGCTGTCGTACGTCGACTGTTTCTGGTTTCTCGGAGTGGCCATTCTGGCCATGGTTCCGATGGTGTTCCTGATGAAAAAATCCAAGCCGGGCGGCGGAATCGCAGTACACTAAATACAAGTCTCGTCATGTTTCGTCTGATCACCATCGAGCGCGAGTACGGTTGTGGCGCCGCTGCCATCGCCGCTCAACTCGCCAACCACCTGGGGTGGAAGCTCTGGGATCGATTGCTCACCGAAGAGATTGCACGGCTTGCTAATGTCGATCAATCGGCCGTGCGGCGCTGCGATGAGCGCATGGACAGCCGCTTGCACCGCCTTGCGAAATCCTTCTGGCGAGGCAGCTACGAACGCAATTCCGCTGCGCTGGGCAGCCAGATGTTCGACGCCGACTGCATGTTGCCGATGATGCAAGACGTCATGAACAAGATCGCGCAGGAAGGAAACGCGGTTATCGTGGGCCGTGGCGCACCGTATCTCCTGCGGGAGAATCCCGACGCATTCCACGTTTTCCTATATGCTCCGCGCTCCGAGAAACTCCGCCGCGTTATGGTGGAAGGACATAGCGAAGAAGACGCCGCGGAAATGGTCGATTCCATCGATCGCGAGCGCATCGCCTACGTCAAGCACTACTTCAACGCCGACTGGCCCACGCGTTCGCTCTACCACCTCATGATCAACACTGCTGTGGGGAACGAGCCCGTCGTGCAGACGATTCTGGACACAATGCATCTCGTCGAAGGCCGCCCCAAAGCCACCGACTTACGAGCATCCCAGCACGCCCGTTTCCTCTCAATAGCGGACCGGCGTGCTCTACGCGCCGCCACCCGGCTTTCCTGGACCTGCCACGGGCCGCCGCGGTGCCGGGCAGCAATTCTCTTCGCAAACATCCTGCCGCGGCCCGAGCGAACCAACCGCACGCCGCTCGCTTCCAGGATTCGTCCGCTCAAGAATCAGCTCACGAATCATCGCGATGAACTTGGGATGGACGCCCACCGTCTTCGCCCGCACCATGGGCAAGGACAGGGAGTCGCAGAGTTGCTGCGCTTCGATATCCAGGTCATACAGCACTTCCATGTGATCGGAGATGAAGCTGATTGGCGCCAGCAAGACGGCGCTCGCCAGATTGCGCGACTTCACTTCGCGCAGATAATCCAGAATGTCCGGCTCCAACCACGGCTGCCCCGGCGCGCCGCTGCGACTCTGATACACCAGCGCATCATTGGACACGCCCAGCCTTGTCGCGACCAACTTCCTTACTTCTTCCAACTGCCGAACATAGTCACACGTGTTCGCCATCGACAATGGAATGCTGTGCGCAATGTAGACGATCTGAACGTTGGGTCGTGCATCCGCGGGAACTTGGGCGAGCGCGTCGCGCAACCGCTCTTCGGTCGCCTGCACAAATGCCGGATGGTTGAAGAACGCACGCAGTTTGTCGATCTGCGGTGCGTCTGAACCCACTTCATTTTGTGCGCGAATGATGTCTTCGCGGTACTGCCGACAGCCGGAATACGAACTGTAAGCCGACGTCACGAAAGCAAGCGCGCTTCTAATACCGTCCTGCTTCATCTGCAGCAAAGTCTCCGCCAGCATCGGATGCCAATTGCGGTTGCCCCAATAGACAGGCAGTTTCGGGCCATGCTGCGTAAGTTCATTCTCCAGCGCGGTGATCAATTCCCTAATCTGCTGGTTGATCGGACTCTTACCGCCGAAGTGGTAGTAGTGTTCAGCGACGGCCAGCATGCGCTCGCGCGGCACACTCCTCCCGCGCAGTACGTTCTCGAGGAACGGGATCACATCGTCAGGGGACTCAGGCCCACCGAACGAGACAACAAGAATGGCGTCGTAGCTCATGTTCGTTAATTCAGAACCGCCAGCGAGTGCCCGGCGATGTCATGGGTGGGATCTGGTGCGCCCGGAGAGATTCGAACTCCCGACCTGTTGCTCCGGAGGCAACCGCTCTATCCAGCTGAGCTACGGGCGCGCACGGATATTTACAGTCTACATGGGCAGGGAAGAGGCTTCAACGTCGAACATGGCGACATCGTCGAACATCGGCGACACAGACGAGTGAAAGCACGCGAACACATCGGCGCGCAAGTTGAACCGTGCCTGTTGGGACGGCTGCCTCACAGGCAGAGCGGGTGAGATTTTCCAGGGATTGTTGCTTCTTTAGTACCGGTCGCGCCGCCCGCCACCACCGCCGCCTCGGCCACCGCGATCTCCGCGGTCGCGTCCGCCGCCGCCTCCACCGCCGCCGCAACGCTCGGTCTTGGGACGCGCTTCATTGACGTTGATGGTGCGTCCGCCGACGGACGAACCATTCAAAGCCGTGATCGCTTTCTCGCCGTCTTCGTTGCTGGTCATCTCCACGAAACCGAAACCACGGGATCGCCCCGTGTCGCGGTCCGTCATGATGCTCACGCGATCTACTTGTCCGAACGGCTCAAACAGCTGTGCGCAGTTCGTCTTCGGCTGTATTGAAGCTCAAGTTCCCCACGAAAATATTCTTCACGCGTCTGCCTCTGCATTGAGCTGTCGGAAGTGCAAGCAATTCGGCGGACTTGGCAGGTCGGGAGGGCCGTTCCTGAAAATCGATACCGGAGCTGGCGAACAGTCGAATGCGGCGAGCAGTATAGCAGGTTTTTCAAAACCAGCTTGTTAAATCAATCTCAAAATGAGAGCGCCAGAGCGGGTCGCGGAGGATCTAGCACTCGTCCACCTTCCAATATCCTTCAGCGTGAAAGCCCATCTGTAATAGCCGGTTCTTGGGATCGTGCCTCTTGCCGCAACCCGGACACACAAGATAGCGGCCCCAAGCCGTGCCTTGATGGTCGTAATTCTCCGCCACCGCGAACGTTGTTCCGCAGCTGCAGGGAACGAGGAACATGCGCAGTGGTGGCGTACCTTTTGTGCTCTTCTCGGGCTTGCGTCGCGGTTTCACGACTCTTCGACAGTGGCGTACGATTTTTTCTTACGTTGGTTCGACTGGAGCGTCTTCTTGCGCAGGCGCAGTGACTTGGGCGTGATCTCCACGAACTCATCGTCGGCAATGAATTCGATCGCCTGTTCCAGATTCAACGGCCGGAAGGGCACCAGGCGGATCGCTTCGTCCGCAGTGGAAGCGCGCATGTTCGTCAGCTTCTTTTCGCGCACCGCGTTCACATCGAGATCGGTGTCTTTGGCGTTCTCGCCGATGATCATGCCTTCGTACAAATCAACGCCAGGGCCGACAAAAAGTTCGCCGCGCTCCTGCAGTCCCCAGAGTGCATACGCCGTCGAGACTCCGCCGCGATCGGCGATCAGCGCTCCCGTGAGCCGGTGAGGAATATCGCCTTGCCACTCGGTATATCCATCGAACAACGCATTCATCACGATGGTTCCGCGCGTGTCCGTGAGCAACTGGCTGCGCAGCCCGATCAATCCCCGACTGGGCACGCGAAACTCAATCCGCACGCGCCCGTAGCCATGATTGTGCATGTTGGTGACTTCGCCCTTGCGTGATCCCAGTTGCTCCATCACCACGCCGACAAAATCTTCGGGCACGTCCACCGTCAGGTGTTCTACCGGTTCCATCAGCTTGCCATCGATGCGCTTGGTGACGATCTCCGGCTTACCCACCATGAGTTCGTAGCCCTCGCGTCGCATCATTTCAATCAGGATGGAGAGCTGCAGTTCGCCGCGACCCAACACCTTGAAGGAATCCGTGGTTCCAGTGTCCTCGACTCGCAAAGAAACGTTGGTCAGGAGTTCCTTCTCGAGGCGCTCCCGCAGATTGCGAGAGGTGACGTACTGGCCATCTTTCCCCGCGAAGGGCGAGGTGTTCACCGTAAACAACATGGCGATCGTGGGCTCGTCGATCGCGATGTGCGGCAGCGGTGCAGGGTTCTCAGCTTCGGTAATGGTCTCGCCGATCGTGATGCCTTCCACGCCCGCGACCGCGATGATGTCTCCCAACTCGGTTTCGGTGATGTCCGTCCGCTTCAGCCCCGAGAACGAAAACAGCTTCGTGATCTTCGTTTTGTGCAGCGTCCCGTCAAGCTTGGCGATGGCGACTTCTTCACCTGTATGCATCTTTCCGTTGAACACGCGCGCAATCGCCAACCGGCCCAGGTAATCGCTGTAGTCAAGGTTCGCGACTAGGATCTGCAGTGGCCCCGACGCGTCCCCTTTAGGGTGAGGAATCGTCTTGATGATGGCGTCAAACAGCGGCCGCAAGTCAGTGCCGCCGCCCTTGATGTCGGCAGTCGCCGTGCCAGTCTTGGCATTGGTATAGAGCACCGGAAAATCGATCTGCTCCTCTTTCGCGTCGAGATCGATAAAGAGGTCGTAGATCTCGTTCAAGACTTCTTGGGGCCGTGCGTCGGAGCGATCAATCTTATTAATAACCACAATTGGCGGCAGATGTGCTTCCAGCGCTTTGCTGAGCACATAGCGCGTCTGGGGCAGCGGACCTTCGCTGGCATCCACCAGCAGCATGACGCCATCGACCATCTTGAGGGCGCGCTCCACCTCGCCGCCGAAGTCGCTGTGGCCCGGCGTATCGACGATGTTGATCTTCACGTCGTGATAGAAAATCGCAGTGTTCTTGGCGAGAATGGTGATGCCGCGCTCCCGCTCCAGTTCGTTCGAGTCCATAACCCGCTCGACGTGGTGCTCGTTGGAGCGAAAAGTGCCGCTTTGCTGCAGCATGGCGTCGACCAGCGTTGTCTTACCGTGGTCAACGTGGGCAATGATGGCGATGTTGCGAATGCCTGAACTCAAAAAGGATTCCTCACAGAAGGTCACTTCCACTTTACTAGACCGCGGATGCAATTGTCATTCCGGAGGTGCGGCAACTGCGAGTTTTATGGGCCGATCGAACCCCGCCGGGAAAGAACGAATGCGGTAGAGCAGAGCCTGAAGTTCGCGTTCTCGTATACCAGCTCGAAACGTCCTGCATTGCTCTCGACGAAGGGTGGCCAGAAACCCCTGATCGTCATTGAACGCGTTCGTCGTCAACAGGTACTTGGCGGGAATGTTCGCCGCCCACTGCCAGAGTTCCGCCTGCGTGCCACGGTAGTTGGGCGCAGAGGCAGGTCGCCCGGTATAGAGCGAGAGGGCTCGGGCTCGAATGTAGAGAATCGAATCTTGTGGGCCGGTGTCTACGCGCACTGCCTGACAGAGTTGGTTGAACTCAGGAAGGCCCTCCGTCTCGCGAATGGGTCCGAAGTTTTGTTTCCAATAAAACTGTGCGTAGGACATCGCGATCTGTAGGATCAATGCCCAAGCCGCACCTGAAGAGTAGCGAGGAGTTGATCTCTCGGCCAGATCCTTAAAATCCGGTGAGCGCGAGATATCCGATCTATGGCACCACGGCAAATACCATCCGAACACCTCCCGGGAAGCGCGGGAGAAGAATGATCACGACGTAGGGGATGAGCGCGGCTTCTGCGAAACTGAACTTACGATTCCAGCCGATGAAGAATCCTTTTACAGCTCCTGAGAGAAACAGTGCCAGGACGGCATAGGCGACGATGTTGCGCGTCGATCCCACCCAGAACGACGCTGTTGCTTCGCGCGTAGATGGCGATGTTGCTGGCAATAGAGTGGAACGTAGGATGTTCCTGAGGGTAACCGCTCAGTCCGATACCTGCCAGATAGCGTTGCAGTGTTACAAACGCACCGCATGTCGCGAGCGACACCATGGTAGACCGTGAGATAGTGCGGAGTCGCACGACATCGTACAGAACCAGACCCGCAGCCAGTGATATCCCTGCGACCCGCGTACCAGTCGCAAGGTATATGACAAACCCGATCAACACGGCCCAGCGCCACCATGCCGTCGTGTCGCGCCGACCGCTTCGCACCAGAAGCGCCGTCAGGTAAAAGAAAAACAAAAACAGTATGTCCGACAGTATGTTGTCCTTTGCAATCCAAAAAGCTGGAGCAAAACCTAGAATCGCGATCAGCGTCAATGCGTAGTCAGAACCCAGATCGCGCTTCCAGTAGACGTAAATCGCAATGAGTGAAAGCTGAAGGAATGCGATCTCTCCAGTTTCATCGGATCAGATTCAGTCCGGAGACACTATAAATGGTGCCAAGGACTGGGAAAACTGGCGGATAGTTTGGGCCGACCATCATCGACGCGTTGAAGATGTACCCGGTATCGGTGTAAGGGTGGCCTTCGGCAATGTTTTGCGCGTGATGTACGTACATCGCAAAGTCGGCCCAGAGATGTCCCTGCCGCACTGGTGCAGCGTGGAACGTGCCAATCGCAACCACAAGAGCGCCGGCATATATGTTTTCGCGCATGAATAAGCCGAGGGGCTCTCTTCAAGTGTATGAGGATGAGCAGCGGCTGAAGACACGGAAATTGTGGAGCACTACCGTTTTGGGAATTCATGGTAGCTGCGATGATTCGGAAGGAAGGCTAGCGCTCGCCGGGAGTGTCGACTAGCGCCGCTGCAACCTCGGGAGTCTCGTCGGTTCTGACGCGCAGACGGTACCAGACCACAATCGCCACGAGCGAGAACAAGAAAATAATCGTGGACACCGCATTAATCTCCGGCGTAATGCCGCGCCGGAGCCTTCCCCAGATTTCGAGAGGCAGCGTATTGTCGCGGCCGATGAGGAAGAAGCTGACCGCGATCTCATCCATCGAGAGCGTGAAAATCAGCAGCGCCGCGCCGATGATTGGCAGCTTCAGGTTTGGCACGGTCACGCGCCAGAACGTCTGCCAGTAGTTCGCTCCCAGATCGAGCGACGCCTCTTCCTGTGCGCGATCGAGCTTTTGCAGCCCGGCGAAAACTTCTGTAGTTGCGACCGAAATCAAAGCTGTGCCGTGTCCCAGGATGACCGTCATCAGGCTCAGTTTCGCGCCCATCAGGTTGAACAGCATGAGCAGCGAGAGTCCCGTGATAATTCCGGGCAAGATCAGCGGGAGCAGCACCAGTCGCCGGAACAGCGCCTTGCCGGGAAACTGCGCGCGATCGAGCGCCAGAGCCGCCGGAATCCCAAACGTCAGCGAAATCGCCATCGCCGCAAACGCCACTTGCAGGCTGTTCAGCACGGAATCCCAGATCGGCCGCGTCCGCGAACAAGATGCGGTACCAGTCGAGCGTAAGGTGATGCGGTGGAAATCCACCCACTCCCTGCCCGTTGAACGAATAAAGGATGAGGACCGCGATCGGCAGATAAAGAAACGCAAACACCGCCGCAGCATGCACCAGCAGCCACCGCGAGCGCGGGATGTTGCCGGCGCCGCCGCTCACGAGAAACTCCATTTCTTTTCCAGTCGCTCGGAAAGGAACAGCAGGCTCACCACAATCACCAGCATGCCCAGCGAAATCGCCGCGCCCAGCGGCCAGTTGTAAGCCGCGCCAAACAAGCTCACCACGATATTCGAAATCATGATGCCGCTCGGTCCGCCAAGCAAGCAGCGGCGCCAGAAAATCACCCAGGCTCAACACAAAGGCGAACGTCGCTCCGGCCACCACGCCTGGAATCGACAGCGGAAAAATAACTTTCCAGAACGTCTGCGCCGGAGTGGCGCCCAGATCATGCGAGGCCTCGACCAGATTGCGCGGAATATGTTCCAGCGCCGCGTAAATCGGCAGAATCGTGAACGGCGTATAGATGTGCGTAAGCGTCAGCACCACGGCAAACGGACTGTAGAGAAGAAAATCGAGCGGATGCTTGGTCAGGTGCACATACTGCAGCAGCGTGTTGAGCACGCCATCGGAACCGAGAATCGTCTTCCACGCATACGCCCGCACCAGATAGCTAACCCACAGCGGAATAATCACCATCTGATACAGCAGATCTTTTCGTTTGCCGGCGTAGAACGACAGAAAATACGCCAGCGGATATCCCAGCAGCAGCGAAAACAGCATCACTCGCGCCGCAATCCACATCGAGCGCAGCAGCGTCTGCCAGTACACCGTTTTCTGGAATAACTCTTTATAGTTATGCAAGATTCCATGAGTGCACGATGGTCTGGATCGGCGACACCGACCAGAAGCTGTAGCAGAACATCAGCGCGTACGGCACCAGAAGAAACACCGTCACCCACAGCAACGGCGGCACGGTCACGACCGTCTTGTAGGCGCGGGAAAACATTAGATTCTTTCCGGCGACTCGCGCACCAGAACCGCATCGGCGGGCGAGAACTCAAGTTCGACTTCGTTCTGCGCCACGCCACCGCTAGCAGTCCGTGCGAGTAGCACAAGTCCGTCGGCGACACTCTACGCGAATCAGTTCCGTCGCCCCATGAAATGCCTGATGCATCACTCGGCCGCGCACCCGAATCGACGCCATCCCCGGAAGTTCCTGCCAGCCGAACATGTTCGGGCCGCAATGAAAAAAGCGCCGGCCCGTCGGGAAGGGAAGCCGGCCACGCCAGCGACCCACACCGCACCACACCGCCTCGTACCTCACCCTTCAGTAGATTTGTGTGCCCGATAAACTGCGCCACATATGCCGTTGCCGGACGGCTGTAAATCTCGCGTGGCGTCGCCACCTGCTCCAGTTCGCCCGAGCGCAGCAGTGCGATGCGATCCGACATCACCATCGCTTCTTCCTGATCGTGCGTGACGAACACAAACGCGATGCCCACCTCGCGCTGCAGAGATTTCAACTCCACCTGCATCTGCCGCCGCAGGTTGGCATCCAGCGCCGAGAGCGGTTCGTCGAGCAATAGCAGTCGCGGACGGTTGACCAGCGCCCGCGCCAGAGCAACCCGCTGCTGCTGCCCTCCACTGATCTTCGACGGTTTTGATTTGGCATGCGCCGTCATTTTTACTTTCTCCAGCGCTTCCGCAACTCGCTGCGTAATCTCCGCCGCCGGCCGCTTCGCTACGCGCAGCCCGTACCCGACGTTTTCCTCGACGGTCAGATGAGGAAACAACGCGTAGCTTTGAAAAACCGTATTGACGCGCCGGCGGTATGGCAGGCTGGTGATCCAGTCTCTCCGTTCCCATCCAAAGTTCGCCCGAACTCGCAGTCTCGAAGCCCGCGACGATCCGCAACAGCGTGGTTTTTCCCGAACCGCTCTCCCCGAGAATGGTCAGGAACTCTCCCTCGGCAATCTCCAGCGAAATGTTCCGCAGCACCGGCGTTACGGCCGAAATTCTTGGCCACGTTCCGGATGCTGAGCAGCGTTGGTTTCGTGTCGCATTGTGGATGCGCGGTTGCCGGGTTAGCGGGAGTGCTTGGGGATGTCATGCGTTGTGTTGTGCAGTGAGCCGCGCCATCCGCTACTGTGCAGCCTTCACGTCGTTCCAAATCTCGGTGTACTTTGCCCGCCGCGGCACGTTCTGCCAGAAATAAATCCGCTTCTGATAGTTGTCCACGTCATCGAGGTGCCGGATCTTCACTTCGTCTGGGGTCATGAACTGCCCCGCCTGCGGGTTTGCCGGAACATAGTTCGTCTTGTCGGTCACCAGCTTCTGCGTCTTCGCTTCAACCATGTATTCCAGAAATTTGTGCGCGAGTTCCTTGTTTTCGCTTCCCGCCGTGATCATCAGGTGGTCGATCCAGCCCGTGGTGTTCTCCTTGGGAATTGTCTCGCCCACGGGGAAGTTCGCCTTCTTCAGATCCGCTGTATTCAGCGGCCAGCCCATCGCGATCACAATTTCGTGGCTCTCAAACAGATTCGTCAGCTCGCCGCCCGTCGCCCACATCTTTCGGATGTTCGGTTTCAACTCCAGCAGCTTTTTCTTGACCGCTTCCAGCTGCCCGTCGCTCAAGTTGTAAAGCTGCGACGGATCGGGCTTGTCATAGCCAAGAACCTGTGCCGCCATGTAGACCGTCGAAAGATCGTCCCACACCGAAACTTTCCCTTTGTATTTCGGATCCCACAACACGTTCCACGAATCTGGCGGCTGCGGAAATGCCGTGGTGTCGTAAATGATCGGATCCGGTCCCCACATGAACGGCACGCCGTACACCTGGCCATTCGTGCGCACCAAGGGCAGGGAAGTGAGCTGCGGAGAAAGCTGGCTGTAGCTCGGAATTTTCGATAGGTCCAGTGGCGCCGCCAGTCCTGCCGTTACGATGGATGTCGCCACGTCGCTCGATGGCGAAATCACATCGTAATTTCCCGCGCTGCCGCCGCGCAGCTTCGCCATCAGTTCATCGCTCGATCCCATGTACGACGCCGAGACCTTGCAGTGATTCTGTTCTTCGAAGGCCTGGAATGAACGAGGGATCGGCGTAGCCTTCCCAGACCAGAAGGTTGAGCGTGGGCGTCTTCTTCGAGCAAGAGCCCACGCCCAGCCACTGCTGCCAATAAAGGCAACAAACGCAGCGATGCGTTGCCAGTTCATTTTCTGTCCTCCTAGAACGTTGGCGGAGTGTTGACCCACAAGACCAGGTCTCTTTTCGCCCGGGATTCTTCCAGCGATGAGGCGTCGCGCTTTCGAAATAAAAACTGTCGCCCGGCTTCAGTCGGTACTCTTCGCCGTCCACCGTGATCTCCAAATCTCCGCGCAACACGTAAATGAACTCTTCGCCTTCGTGGGTGTAAGGATCTCCGCTGCCGGCTTCGGGCGCGATGCGAAACAGATGCGGCTCCATCACGGTGTTGCCCCATGCCAGCAGTTCCATGCGCACGCCCTCGCCCGCTTCGAGCACTTTGCGTTCCGAGGGTCGCACCTGGCGCTTGCTGGCTTCCGAGGCGTCGAAAAAATCCAGAATGTTGGTTTTGTAGAAGCGCGCAAGTTTGCGCAGCGTGCCGACCGACCCGCTCATCTGCGAGCGT
This sequence comes from uncultured Acidobacteriaceae bacterium, assembly GCA_963710885.1. Classification (GTDB taxonomy): domain Bacteria; phylum Acidobacteriota; class Terriglobia; order Terriglobales; family Acidobacteriaceae; genus Sulfotelmatobacter. The sequence goes on along the minus strand of CAVQCF010000039.1, from coordinate 252,588 downwards.
TCGAGCGCGCTGAGAAATCCTACCGAGATGCCGACCGCCTGCGCCACCTGCGCCAGCGAAAGCCGACGCCGCGCCCGCAGTTGCCGCAGATGCCCGCCGATAGCGCCGGCATTCCCGTCCGCCGCCGGGCGCACCTTGCCCTCGCGCTTCAGCAATTGCACAATCGCGGCCGCGTTCAGTCCGCGCACTTTGCGCAGAAAACGGGCCCGCTTGAGCAGTTTCACATCTTCAGCGGTATAGAGCCGGTACTTGCTCTCGGTGCGCCGCGGTCGCGCCAGCCCGAGGCTTTCCCACGAACGGATCACCGAAGGCGATACGCCCACCTTCCGCGCCACGTCTCCGATCTTCAAGTAAGGTTCAGCCATGCTGGTCGCTCGCTTATCAATAGCAGGAGAAGTCACAAATCTCGATAAGAAATTTCTATGGGAAGGACGCGTTTTTTTATCCTTGACAGCCCCCGCTCCCGTTCTCTAACCTTGCGGGATTATAGCAAGGTTGCGGCCGGATACAAGCTGTCGCTTTTCAACACAAAAATCAATCTCTCCCGAAGATGTCTGGAGGCCCCATGCTGTCACTGCGACTCCGCTCGTCGAGCCCATGCCCGTCTGTGCTGCCTTTGAAGCAGACCCTGTGCCTGGCCCTCCTCGGTCTCTTCCTGTCCACGCTGCTTTCAGCTCAAGGCACGGGCGGGCGCATCCTCGGCCGCGTCTCCGACCCGACCGGCGCAGTTCTGTCGGGAGTAAAGGTAACGGCCACCAATGACGCCACGGGCGTTGCCCAGGACACCGTCAGCAACGACAGCGGCGATTATGTATTCCCCGACGTTGCCGGTAGGCACCTACACTCTCAGTTTCGATCTGAAGGGATTCAAGAAGGCCGTTCGCCACAGCATCGCGCTCGACGTCAACCAGGTCATCACTCTGAACATGACCATGCAGTTGGGCGAAAACGAGGAAGTGGTCGATGTCACCTCCGAAGCCCCGCTGGTCGACACCAGCAGCACGCAGCTGGGTGCGGTGGTCAACAACCGTTCGGTGAACGAACTTCCGCTGAACGCCCGCGATACTTACCAGTTCCTGCAGTTGCAGCCCGGAGTGCAATCGCAACTGGGATCGAGCGGTGGCACGTTCTATGGCAGCGACGACGCCGGGGCAGTCTCTGTCAACGGAGGCCGCGGCCGTGCCAACAATTTCAGTGTCAACGGCGGAGACGCCAACGATCAGTTCGTCAATCTGCCGACCATCCAGCCAACGCCGGACGCGATTGAGGAATTTCGCGTCATTAGCAACACTTTTGATGCCGAATATGGCCGCAACTCCGGAGCTGTAGTGAACGTGGTCACGAAGTCAGGCACGAATCAGCTTCATGGCAACATCTATGAGTATTTCCGTAATACCGTTCTCAATGCGCAGGGTTTCTTTAACACTGTGAAGCCGCAGGAGAATCAGAATCAATTCGGCGGAACGCTTGGCGGACCGATCGTGAAAGACCGCACCTTCTTCTTCTTCTCGTATGAAGGCCGCCGCGTGCGTCAGGGTGTTTCGGGACAGACCGTAGCGGTTCCGAACCCGCAGGAAAGAACGGGTGTTTTCGCTGGAGGCTTGGGCGGTGGTATTACCGATCAGTTCACTGCCGACGCGCTGAATGGGAGGCCGGGTTGCACCGCGGCAATCAACGGCGAGGGTGGACAGACGCCTGCCGCAGGCTCAAACTGGAGCGATATCTTCCCCGTTGATGGGAACGGCAACGCGACTATCCCCACCGCCTGTCAAGATCCGGTCGCCGTCGATATGTTGCGATTTGTTCCTGCCGCGAACCGGCCCGACGGCATTAATTATCAGGCCGTACCCGCCAGCGCCGATACCCAAAATCAGTTCACATTCCGGTTCGACCAGCACATTAACTCCCGCCAGAACTTCAGCTTCTACTACTACTTCACCAACGATGCGAATTTCCAGCCGTTCTATGACTTCCAGGCTTCTGGAGCAAATATCCCTGGCTTCGGCGCCAACGTGGGGTCGCGTTATCAGCAGTTCAACCCCAGCCACACCTGGACAATCACAAACAATCTCATCAACGAATTCCGCTTCACGTACATGCGGGAAGGTCAGTTGACCTTCCAGCATCCGCAGAACACCAACGCCGTGACGGCATCGTGTTCGTCTGCGGCCGCGCAGGCCGTCTGTTTTAACGGCACTTCCGACTCCAGCGTCGGGCCCGCGTCGATTCAGGGTGTGTTTGGCACAAATCCTCAATATGGCATTACAACGGGTCTGCCGTCTAATCGCACTGGAGTCCCCTTCATCAATATTGGCGGTGGCTTTGCCATCGGCAACGGATGGGAAGGCGAATTGCCCCAGGTCGGAAACTCGTTCATGTGGAGTGACAGTCATGACCTGGGTGAAATCCAATCACACCATTAAGTTTGGCGCGGATGTGCGTCGCGCCCGCTTCGACCAGACTCTCTATTACAACGTCAGCGGTCAGTTCACGTTCAATAGTTCGACGGAGAATTCCGTTCTGTATGGCGACAACTATCCGGGCTACCTGTTGGGTCTGGATGACAGCTACTCGCAGGGTTCTGGCGCAGCGCGAGAACGTCCGCAACACTGGCGTCTATCTCTTTGCCCAGGACAGCTGGAAAATCAAGCCTTCGCTTACTCTGAACTATGGCCTGCGCTGGGAGTTGGATACTCCTCTGGCCGACGCCCTTCACCATGTTCAGACTTTCCGCCCTGGCCAAAACTCAACCGTTTATCCTTGCGTTCTAACGGCAGCCGATCAAGCCAATCTCGGCGGTACTGACTGCGCGTCGGCCGGTGTCCGCCTACGGGCCTGGTCGTTCCCGGAGACGCGGGTGTTCCCGCTGGCCTCACCCAGACTTATTACAAGGCCTTTGCGCCTCGCGTCGGACTCTCCTACAGCCCTCAATCCAAAAGACCACCATCCGCGGTGGTTGGGGCATGTTCTACAACCCCATGGAGCAGTTGGTTCTCGAGCAGTTCGGCGCTGAGCCACCTTTTGGCGGCAGCACCTTCCTTGCCTTCAACCTTCCTTGAATACGCCGTTTATCTCACAGACCGGCACGCTGAGTCCCAATCCCTTCACCGGGATTCTTAGCCCCGCGCGCGGAACTCCGCAGGATTGGGCTTCGTTCCGGCCCATGCTGCTGTACGGGGATTTCCAGCCGCACATGCGCACCCAGTATTCGGCTCAATACAACCTCAATATCCAGCGGGAATTGGCGCGAGATATCGTGCTGCAAGTGGGCTATGTAGGATCGCAGGGACATCGGCTGCTGGCTTCGCATGACATCAATGCGGCGAATCCGCAGACGTGTCTGGACATCATCGCCCTCGCGAACAACGATCCGACGAAGCGTCTCCTCCTATGGTTCACCGGCAAGTTGCGGACCGTTCCTGGAAGACAATCAATTCACTGTTACTCTGCCTGCTTCCAACGGAAGCCTCCTGCCGAACGGATTCCATTTGCCTCAACGGCGGCACGATTGCGGCTTCGGGACAGACGCTGAACTTCGTTGGACTGCGTCCTTATTCCTCGCCCAACTGCAATCCCGTGACCGGCGGTCCCGGCAACGGCTGTCCGGCCGATGGCGTTCCGGTCTTCACCAATATCTTCGCCGAAGACACCATCGCCGCCTCCGCCTACAACTCATTCCAGACCAGCCTGGAGAAGCGTTTCTCTCACGGACTGCAACTGCAGGCTGCCTACACCTTCAGTAAGTCTCTGGACTGGGCCTCCAGTTTTGAAGAGACCGTCAACCCTTTCAACTACAAAGCCAGTCGCGCTCTGTCGCTCTTCAATTCCGCGCAGCGCTTTGTCATCAATTACTACTGGGATCTTCCAGTCCCGAAGTACAGCGGCTTCATGGGGAAGGTTCTGGATGACTGGTCCATGTCTGGAATCATTCAGTTCCAGAGCGGATTCCCGATTCGTATCCAAACGCAGGACGACAACGAGTTGATCAGCAGCCTGTTCTTCCTGGGAGCCGGAGCGCCGCAGATGGCGGGGACTAAGCCCCAGATCCTGAATCCGAAAACGAATGGGGGTTTGTACCTGAATCCGGCGCAATTCTCCGATCCCACCCTCGGCACATTCGCGACAACTCCGCGCTCCATTTGCTGCGGTCCGGGAGAAAATCAGTGGGACGTTACCTTCTCTAAGACGAATCGCGATCACCGAAGCCAAATACTTCCAGTTCCGTGCGGATATCTTCAATTTGTTCAACAAGACGGAGTTCGTGAACCCTGACGGAAACTTCAGCAACACAACCTTCGGGCAGGTGCTGCAAGCGCGTGACCCGCGCGCGATACAGTTTGCTTTGAAGTTCTACTTCTAGTCGAAGACTAGAATAGAACAGTACAAACCCGGGCGGCTCCAACCGCCCGGGCAATCTAATGGCCCGCTGATCTACCGGAAACGCGACGGCCTGAGTTTTCCCGGAGCAATTCGATGTATCCCGATCTGCAGAAAGAACTCGCCACCTTCGAGCGGCGCACGCCCAAATCCGCCGAAGCCCACAAGAAGAATCTCAAACGCATTCCCCTCGGCGTGGCCAGCAACTATCGCGCCTACGATCCCTGGCCCATCTTTGTGAAAGAGGCCAGCGGCAGCAAGTTCCGCGACCTCGATGGCAACGAATACATCGACCACAACCTGACCTTCGGCGCGCTCATGGCGGGACACTGCCATCCTGCGGTCATGAAGGCCGTCGAGAAGCGCCTCTCCACCGGCACCATGTTCGGCATGCCGCACGACATGGAGTGGGAACTCGCCGAAGAAATCTGCACCCGCTTTCCGGTCGAGATGTGCCGCTTCGGCAACAGCGGCACCGAAGTCACGATGCACGCCATTCGCCTCGCGCGCGCCGCCACCGGACGCGACAAGATCGTCAAATTCGAAGGCGCCTACCACGGCCTGCACGACAGCGCCCTGGTCAGCGTGAAGCCGCACGCTCCTGACTATGGCGACATCACAATCCCGACCGCGGTCACCGGCGGCCTCGGCGTGCCGAAGTCGGCGATCGCCAACGTGCTCATCGCCACCTTCAACGATCTCGCCACCGTCGAGCGCCGCTTCAAGGAAAATCCCGGCGAGATTGCCGCGATTATTCTCGAACCGATTCTGATGAACGTCGGCCTTTGCATTCCGCAGCCCGGCTTCCTGAAAGGCCTGCGCGAAATCTGCGACAAAAACGGCGCGCTGCTGATTTTCGACGAAGTCAAGACCGGCGCGAAACTCGGATGGGGCGGCGCCAGCGAATATTTCGGCGTTCATCCCGACATGATCTGCCTGGCCAAGTCGATCGGCGGAGGCTTGCCTCTGGCCGCATTCGGCACCAGCACGTCAGTCATGGACCTGATCTCGCAGCACAAGGTCTTCCACGGCGGCACCTACAACACGAATCCGGTTTCGATGGCGGCGGGCCTGGCGACCTTCCGCGAAGTTCTGACGCGCGAGAACTACGCGAAAGTCGACAAACTCAGCAAGAAGCTCGCTGACGGCTATCGCGCGACCATCGCGAAAGTCGGCCTGCAAGCCTACATCGCGCAGGCCGGAGCCAACGGCGCGCTCATGCTCTACCCGAAGGAAATTCGCAACTACCGCGACTGGGAGGCGATCGACATCGACCTGTGGCGCCACTACTGGTTCGGCATGGTCAACCGCGGCGTGATGGCCCAGCCGTACTGGTGGGACGAGCAGTGGACGATTTCGGTGCAGCACACCGAGGCCGACATCGACCAGCACCTGGCGGCGTTCAACGACATCGCCGCCTCGCTGGCGAAAGCGCAGCAGGAGCGCGCCGCCCCGGTCGCAGTAGCGCACTAGATTCACGTAGGGGCGGACGCATTCGTCCGCCCCTGCCTGCACCATCAGAAGACTCGATGTGCGGGACCGCAACGACCCTCGGCATTCCGAACCGGGCGAAGCCCGGCGGGATGAACCTGCTGTTTGACAGCTCACGAGAATCTTGTGTCCACGACGACCCAACCCGCCGCCCAGCCTCACCTGATCCGCGCCCTAGGACGCCGCGATCTGGTGCTGCTCTTCGTCGTCGCCGTCTTCAATCTCAACGTCGTCCCCTCCATCGCCGCCAACGGCGGCGTCACCATCTGGCTCTGGATCATCTCTCTGCTTCTTTTCTTCTGGCCGCAAGGCATCGCCGTCATCGAACTCGCCCACCGCTATCCCGGCGAAGGCGGCGTCTATCTCTGGGCCAAAGAAGTTTTCGGCGACTTCCACGGATTCCTCTCCGGCTGGTGCTACTGGACCAACAACATGCTCTACGTGCCGACAGTCATGCTCTATTTCGTCGGCGTGTCGGTATATGTGCTCGGCCCGGGCCATCAAGGCTCTTCCCGACAACAAACTTTTCGCTGCGTGCGTCTCCCTTGCTCTGCTTGCGTTGCTTACCCTGCTCAACATTCTCGGCCTCGGCGTAGGGAAGTGGATCAATAACGTCGGCGCCATCGGAACTTTCATCGCCGCCGCCGTGCTCGTCGGTCTCGGCATCGTCATCTGGTCGCGCTTTGGCAGCTGGCATCACGGCAGCCGACTTCAAGATCCCGGCCAACCCGCGCTTCGTTCTCAATTCTTTCGGCGTCATCTGCTTCGGCCTGGTCGGTCTCGAACTCGCTTCCGTCATGGGCGACGAAATCCAGGATCCGCGCCGCACTCTCCCCGGAGCCGTCGCCTGGGGAGGATTGCTGTCCGGTACTCTCTACATCGCCGCCACGCTGACCTTGCTTATTGCGGTCGGAAAGAATGTCAACGTGCTGCAGGGTGTGGTGCAGGCGGTGACCGGAATGGCCGCCCGCGTCGGCGTGAGTTGGATCAACATTCCCTTTGCGCTCATGCTCAGCCTCGCCATCGCTGGCATCGGTTCGGCGTGGATCGGTGGTTGCTCCCGCATCCCCTTCGTCGCCGGGCTCGATTCTTACATGCCGTCTTGGCTTGGCAAGGTACATCCCAAGTACGCGACTCCGTATGCTGCGCTGATCGTGCAAGCTATTGTCTCCGGAGTCTTGGTCATTCTTAATTTTGCCGGCGCGGGTGTGCAGGAAACATTTCAGAAGCTGCTGTCGCTCGCCGTCGTTCTGCAACTTGTTCCTTTCGTCTACATGTTCGGAGCGCTGGTGAAGTTCGCGGTGACGGAGTCGGCTCCGAAAGGCCAGTACGGACGCGCCACGCTGTTCCTCGCCGGGACGAGCGGGTTCCTGACCACCGTCCTCGGCATCGCCTTGGTGTTTTTTCCGGCCCAGCAGATCACGTCGATATTCTGGTACGAGGTTTGGATGATAGGTAGACGCTGTTTTTCGTCGGCCTGGCCGCGTTTTTCTTCTTCGTCTACGGTCGCCGCAAGATGGCACAAAAGATTCAACTGGCTGCAGTTGCCACGGCAGTACCGGCGAGCGAAATTCGCCGTTGATGTTGATTGGTTTTTGACTTATGTGGGGACAGCCGCCATTGGCTGTCCTGCGAGCGTAGCTCGCAGTTGATCGCAAAGAAAGACCCTGCAGAAGATTGAGCAGGCGATGGACGCTCGAGAACCAAGTTCCAGCCCTGAAGGGGCGGAGTGTGATAGCCCAGGACGGAAGTCGTGGGTACACGGTAAAGAAAAGAACTGAGTCCCGCAGGGACGGCACAATTTCGGTGTGATTGAATTTCGCCGGACGATGCTGTCCCTTAACAACCAGGAGGCCACGATGCCCAGCGGAGTTCAAGCCGACGTGAAAACCTACCAGATGATCATCAACGGCGAATGGGTCGGAAGCAAATCGGCGAAGACCTTCCCCGTCTACGATCCCTCGACCGAAGAAGTAATCGCCCAGGTCCCCGACGCCTCTGCCGACGATGTCAACCGCGCCGTTGCCGCCGCCAAAGCTGCCTTCGAAGAAGGTCCCTGGGCGACAACCACTGCACAGGAACGCGGACGCGTCCTGTTTCGTCTCGCCGACAAAAGTCCGTCAGAACCTGCCCGCGCTCGCCGAACTCGAATGCCGCAACACCGGCAAGCCCATTGTCGAAGCCGAATACGACATCAACGACGTCGCAACTTGTTTCGAATATTACGGCGGACTCGCCACTAAAGTCGTCGGCTACGTCAATCCGGTTCCCGACAATGCGATGTCGCTCACGCTCAAAGAGCCAGTCGGCGTTGCCGGACAAATCATCCCGTGGAACTATCCGCTGCTGATGGCCGCATGGAAACTCGCACCCGCAATCGCCGCGGGCTGCACCTGCGTGCTCAAGCCCGCTGAGCAAACTCCGCTCACTGCTCTCGAATTCGCCAGGCATTTCGCCGACTGCGGACTGCCTCCGGGCGTGGTCAACGTTGTAACTGGCTTCGGTGAATCCTGCGGCGCGCCGCTCGTCCAGCATCCTGACGTCAACAAGATTGCGTTCACCGGCAGCGCCGCGGTCGGCAAAATCATCGTCAAGCAAGCCGCCGACACCGTGAAGCGCGTCACCCTCGAACTTGGAGGCAAGTCTCCCAATATTTTCTTCGCCGACGCCGACTTCGAAGCCGCGATCGATGGCGCGCTGTTCGGCGTCTTCATCAATCAAGGCGAAGTCTGTTCCGCGGGAAGCCGCATCCTGGTGCAGAAATCGATCTACAAAAACTTCGTCGACGCGATGGCCGAGAAAGCGAAGAAGATCAAGCTTGGTCCTCCGCTCGAGCGCGAAACGAAAATGGGCGCGCTGGTCAGCAAAGAGCAATACGACCGCGTGAACTCGTACGTCGAGATCGGCAAGAAAGAAGCCAAGCTTGCTTCTGGCGGCGGACGTCCTGAGAAATTTGCAAAGGGCTACTACGTGCAGCCGACGATTTTCTACGACGTGAAAAATAGTGACCGCATCGCCCGCGAAGAAATTTTTGGCCCAGTCGCCGCCGTGATTCCGTTCGAAGACGAAAAAGATGCGCTCAAGATCGCCAACGATTCTCCCTATGGCCTCGCCGCTGCAGTCTGGACGCGCGACATTTTCAAAGCTATGCGCGCCGTGAAAGCTCTGCGCGCAGGAATCGTGTGGGTCAACCACATGCAACCCACCTACGTCGAAGCGCCGTGGGGAGGCTACAAACAATCCGGCTTCGGCCGCGAACTCGGTCCCTGGGGCATCGAAGAATATCTCGAAACCAAGCAGGTCTATATCAACCTGAACGAGTCACCGATCGGCTGGTACTGAAGGAAACGTGGAAGGGCACGACTTCAGTCGTGCGGTTAGAGTCACAAAGAGAGCGCGGCTCGAGCCGCTGAGGACACCGAAAGCCGTTAACTGAGAACCGAGAACCGAGAAACTGAGAACTGGAATTCACGATGTCCACTATTCAACTCCGCACCTCCATTCCCGGGCCCGAAATCCAAGGCGCTCTCCGAGCGCCGCGCCAAAGCCGTGCCCCGCGGCCTTTCTCACGGCACGCCCATCTACGTCGCCAAAGCCGAAGACGCCTGGCTCGAAGACGTTGACGGCAACCGCTACCTCGACTTCGCCGGAGGCATCGGCTGCCTCAACGTCGGGCATCGCCAGGAAGCGGTCGTCGACGCCGTGAAAGACCAACTCGACCGCTTCCTGCACACCTGCGTGCAGGTCACGCCCTACGAGAGCTACGTTCGCCTCGCCGAGCGCATGAACGAAGTTACGCCGGGCAAGTTCGCGAAGAAAACTATCTTTGTCAACAGCGGCGCCGAGGCTGTCGAGAACGCGGTCAAGATTGCTCGCGCCTATACCAAGCGCCCTGGCATCATCGCCTTCGAAGACGCGTTCCACGGCCGCACCATGATGACGCTGGCGCTCACCAGCAAGACGCATCCTTATAAAGCTGGATTCGCGCCGTTTCCCAGCGAGGTCTATCGCGTCCCGTTTGCCTACTGCTATCGCTGCTCCTACAACCTGAAGTATCCGTCGTGCGATCTTTACTGCGCGCGCCATCTCGAAGACACGTTCAAGCGCGTCGTGGCGAACGAAGAAGTCGCGGCCGTGATTGCCGAGCCGGTGCTCGGAGAAGGCGGATTCATCGCGCCGCCGCCGGATTATTTCAAGGTGCTGATTGAGCTCTGCCACAAGCACGGCATCCTCTTCATTGCGGACGAAGTCCAGTCCGGATTCGGACGCACCGGCGCGCTGTTCGCGAGCGAGCGTTACGGCATCGAGCCGGACCTGATCGTGACCGCGAAATCCCTGGGCGGTGGATTGCCGCTCGCTGCCGTCACCGGGCCGCGCCGAAATCATGGACGCGCCCGGGACCGGGCGGTCTCGGCGGAACCTTCGCCGGCAATCCGCTCTCCTGCGCCGCGGCGCTGGCGGTGCTCGATCTGTTCGAGCGCGAGAATCTGCTCGAGCGCGCCAACGAACTTGGCGACCGCTTCCAGCGCCGTGCCCGCGAATGGCAGTGCCGCTGGCCGATCATCGGCGACGTGCGCGGTCTTGGCGGCATGCAGGCCATCGAACTCGTGCAATCGCAGGAAACAAAGGTTCCAGCCACCGACGAGACGAAAAAGATCACGCAGTATTGCTACGAGCACGGCCTGATCACGATCACCGCCGGCACGTACTCGAACGTGATCCGCGTCCTGGTGCCGCTAGTCATTACCAACGAGCAAATGGACGAAGCGCTGGCTGTGCTGGAGTCCGCAATGGCAGCGGTGTGTGGCCAGAAAGGCGCGGTGGCGCAGTTGGTTAATAGGGTATTTGTCATCCTGAGCGAGGATTGGCTCGCGCTATAGCGTGTAGTCAATTGCAGTCGAAGGATCCCTAAACGCTGTATCATTGCTGCAGTTCCGTGAGCCTCGCGCGACTTCCCGCGCACGAAATTCTTCGCGATAGCAGAGGCATCATCATGAGCGTAGCCGCACCTCCCGTCATCAAGCTTACGAATTACATCAACGGCCAGTGGACCGACTCGCGCTCCTCCGAGTGGCGCGACGTGGTCAATCCCGCCACGGGCGAAGTCCTGGCCAGCGTTCCGCTCGCCGACGCCGCCGAAGTCAACACGGCAGTCGAAGCCGCCGCAGCAGCCTTCCCTGAGTGGCGCCGCACTCCGCCGGAAGACCGCATCCAGCCGCTGTTCAAGCTGAAGATGCTGCTGGAAGAGCACATCGACGACATCGCCCGCATCATCACCACGGAAAACGGCAAGACCTTCACCGAAGCCAAGGCCGAGATGCGCCGCGCGATCGAGAACGTCGAAGTGGCCTGCGGCATTCCGATGATGATGCAGGGCTACAACCTCGAAGACGTAGCCCGCGGCATCGACGAGATGATGATCCGCCAGCCGCATCGGCGTGACCGCGGCGATCGTGCCCTTCAACTTTCCGGGCATGATTGCGTTCTGGTATCTGCCTTACGCGATCGCTACGGGGAACACGTTCATCCTCAAGCCGAGCGAGCGCGTGCCGCTGACCATGCGCTACGTGTACGAACTGCTCGAAAAAACTGGACTGCCCAAGGGCGTGGTCAGTCTGGTGAACGGCGGCAAGGCTGTGGTCGATGCGTTGATCGACCATCCGAAAGTGCGAGCGATCAGTTTTGTCGGATCGACTCCGGTTGCGCGTTACATCTACGCGCGCTCGGGCGAGCAAGGCAAGCGCTGCCAGTGCCAGGGCGGAGCCAAGAATCATGTCGTCGTTCTTCCCGACGCCGACATGCCGATGGCTACGCAGATCATCAGCGACAGCGCCTTCGGCTGCGCTGGGCAACGTTGTCTTGCGGTCTCGACTGCGATCACGATCGGCGAAGCGCAGAAAACTTTCCGCGACTCGATTGCCGAAGCAGCCGTCGAAGCTCAAGGTGGGCAACGGGCTTGAAGACGGTGTGCAGATGGGCCCCGTGATTACGCCGCAGAGTAAAGAGCGCGTCGAATCGCTGATCGGGCTGGGCGAAAAGCAAGGCGCGAAAGTTCTGCTCGATGGGCGCAACTCGAAGATTCCGAAATATGAATCGGGTAACTTCGTGAAGCCGACGATTCTCGACGACGTGCCGGCGACCAGTGATCTCGCCGATACGGAAATCTTTGGCCCGGTGCTCAGCCTCGTTCATGCCGACAGCATGGACGAAGCGCTGGCTTTCCTCGAACGCAGCGCATACGGCAACCAGGCGTCTCTGTTCACGTCGAGCGGATCGGCGGCGCGCCGTTTCCGCTATGAAGCGCCCGCGGGCAATATCGGCATCAACATCGGAGTTGCCGCGCCCATGGCCTATTTTCCCGTTCAGCGGATGGAAGAACAGCTTCTTCGGCGACTTGCATGGCCAGGGCCGCGACGCGATCGAGTTCTATACCGACAAGAAAGTTGTGGTCGAACGCTGGGCCAAAGAGCACTCGCCGAAAGTTTTGATCAGAAAGACCCAATGAACCTTCTCACCACAGAGTCACAGAGGCACAGAAAAAACGAAGAACAGAAAGATTCGCGGACCAGCCCGATCATCGGAGCAGCGATCGGGGTTCATCGTTTTCTCGGCCCGGGGCTCTTAGAGTCGGCCTACGAAGAATGCTTGTGCCACGAGTTCCCTGTGACTCTGTGGTGATCGAAGCCTTTATGAGGTGCATATGACTACTACCACTGCTAATCCTGCGATGACCGGGCAGGAAATTGTTGATCTCACGAAGAAGCACACGCTGTTTGAGTGGTCGGCGCAGTCGAAGGTCGATCCCATTCCGGTGGCCAAGGCCAAGGGGATTTATTTTTGGACGCCCGAGGGCAAGCGCTTCATCGACTTCAACAGCCAGTTGATGTCGGTCAACATTGGCCACGGCGACGAGCGCGTGGTGAAGGCGATTCACGAGCAGGCGCAGACTCTGGCCTATGCGAATCCGTTTATGGCGACAGAGCCGCGGGCGCGGCTGGGCGCGAAGCTCGCCGAGATCACGCCCGGCGACATCGACACCTTCTTTTTCACCAACGGCGGAGCCGAGGCCAACGAGAATGCCATCAAGATTTCGCGCTTCTTCACCGGACGGCACAAGATCATGGCGCGCTACCGGTCGTATCACGGCGCGACCGCGGGGGCGATCACGCTGACGGGCGATCCGCGGCGGTGGGCGGCTGAGCCCGGGATTCCGGGCGTGGTGCGCGTGCTCGATCCTTATCACGGCATCGAGCGCGGATGGGAGTCGGCGGAGACTTCGCTGGCCATGATTGAAGAGACCATGCAACTCGAAGGCCCGCAGACGATTGCCGCGTTTCATTCTTGAGACTGTGGTCGGCACCAACGGCATTCTGATTCCTCCCGATGGATACATGCAGGGCGTGCGCAAGCTGTGCGACAAGTACGGGATTCTGATGATTGCCGACGAAGTCATGGCGGGCTTTGGGCGTACGGGCGAGTGGTTCGCCATCGATCAACTGGAAGGTTGTGCCGGACTTGATCTGCATGGCCAAGGGACTGACGGCGAGCTATCTGCCGCTGGGAGCGGTGGGCATGCGGCATCACATCGCGCAGCACTTTCAAGACAAGGTGTTCTACGGCGGGCTGACTTACAACTCGCATCCCATGGGATGCGCAGCGGCGCTGGCTACGATTCGCGTGTACGAAGAAGATCATCTCATCGAGAACGCGAGGAAGATGGGCGCGATCATGAAACAACTTGGCGCGGAGCTTGCAGGCGAAACATCCGTCGGTCGGGGCGGTGCGGTCGATCGGGCTGTTTGGCATTATGGAACTGGTGCGCAGCCGGAAAACGCGGCAGCCGATGGCTCCGTTCAACGGGACTTCGGAAGAGATGGGCGCGCTTGGCCGTTTCTTCCGCGAGCAGGGACTGTACACGATCGTGCGCTGGAACTCGTTCTACACCAACCCTCCGCTGTGCATTAACGAGCAGCAACTGCGGGAGGCGTTTGCCATCATCGACAAGGGGCTGGAGATTACGGACAAGGCGGTGAAGGACTAGTTTCTCGGGGCTCGTAAATTGTCGGAAGGTCTATCTCGACGGTACATGTCGTAGCGGCACGAACCGGGAACATGGCTGCGACTCTGTTGTAAAATCACCGCAAGGATTGATTTGCGGAGATGTCATGAAGAAACTTGTCGCCGTGCTGTTGCTTTGCGTCTTGAGTGTTGGCTGGTCGATTCCGGCAATGGCGCAGATGCGCGCCAACGGCGTTCCTCCCATCCGCGAGGAACGGAAGGCTGCGAAGAAACAGCAGAAGGCGCAGAAGAAGTATGCGAAGGAACAGCAGAAAGCGCAGAAGAAGATGCTGAAGACGGAACGGAAGGGCACGAAGTATCCGACGAGGCAGATCTGATCCCACCAAACGCCTAATGCTCATCTCTCGTTGCCGTGGAAATCAGAAAAAAATCTTCAGAAGAATAGCAAAAGGAGTGTTTTCGGACCATTTGGTTTTGGGAAACGCATCCATCGGAGGACTACCCCTACCTACTCGCTCGCTCTCTCTCTGAAGGCCATGGCTCGCGCGGGTTCTGCAAAGATGGTCCGCAAAATCCTGCGCCTCAATGAGTTATCGGTCAAAATCTTGATAATAAAGGGGCTTAGGGCGTCTTTCGAAGCCTCACATGCACCGCCCCTGGCATGAGGATGATCTGCGCTTTGAATTTCTCGGTCAAGGTTGAATGCACAATCGACCCTGTGGAAAATGGCTGGTCGAACGTGAGTCAGCACCTCACCTAGCAGTCGACTTCGCTGCTGCGCTGGACGGAAAATAACGCACCGTAACATCATCTCCGATGAATTGGACTCGATTTTTCCCCGCAGGCCTAGGTTGCGGGGTAGGTCCGTACGTGAAGTAGCGCACCGTAACATCTTCTCCGATGTAGTCGACTTCATTCTTTCCCCTCCGCACCCGGCGGAACCCGCGTCCCGGAAAGGGAGCCTCCTTTAAGGCAGTCAAGGCGGTCGACGCGGGCTGGAGAGCGGCCGCAGGTTTTTCGGGCAGCGCTTCCTCAGTTTTGGAACTCGTCTGCCGCCCCAGGGTGGTCGATGTCGGTCGAGTTGAAGACGCCAACGGCGAAACCGGGCGGCGACTGCTGTAGGCGAGCCAGCATACTAGTCCTAGCGCCGTCGCCACCCAAGCTTTGGCCAAGTTACGCCGGCGCAGGGGCCAAGAAGCGATCTTGGAAAGGTCGGAGTGTTTTGTTGCGAGCACAGCCTTCCGTTTAAGGATTGGCGCCGCCATGGCAGCTGCCCAGGCTTCGTATGGGCGGCTGACGAAATCTCTGGTGGGGAGGCGGCGCAAGGATGCCGAGAGGCTGGAAGGCACGTGTTTCTGGGGTGCAATGTGCTCGTCAGCCAGCGCTTTGGCCGGCAGTTCGTCGGTGAGTTTTTTCGGCGATTTATCTTGGGCGCTCTGACTCATAGCCGCCTCGATCTGTCGGGTCATCAAGCGATAGGTGCGTACCTCGCAATCCTGAAAGGAGTGCGGGTCGTTGAAGAGCACCTGCAGCACTCCCGCTAGAGTGTGGGCCTGATAAATCGGCAGGATTAAAAGCGACTCGGCGCCGAATTGCCGACAGATCGCGGCCTCAATCCGCGGGTCGGTCTGGGCATCCTCGACTCGGAGAATCTCGCGGCCGTTCCGGATGTCCGCTGAAACGGTCAGCGAGGCGGTGACCTGACGCCCGAGGTAAGATTCAGTACTTCCGCTTGCGGCCTTGTAGGTGAGTTTACCGCCTTGCAGCAGGCCGACAGCTACTCCCGTGGCGCCGGCGACATCGCGGGCAGATTCAACGATCCGGTGCATTGCACCATCGATGTCGAGTTTCCCCCTCGTGACCAACCGTTGGACTTCCATAACAGCAGAGAGCGAGCGACTGTTGATCTGACTCTCCTGAACGGCAAAGGCATTTGCCAACAACTGCTGGAAGGCGTCGCGATCGGGGCTGGAATGCGTACTCATACTCGACTCTGGGGCGACCTGAAATAGAGGGCCAGCCTAGAGCGTGGTCCATGGATTTGAAAACTGTTAAAAGTTATAGGGAATCAGCGGCAACCCGCAATACTGTCCTTCATTTAGATGCCGAAGAAAACCCCTGGGAATGCAACTTTGACTCTTATTGTACGCCGCATCCTTCGATGCAGGAAAGAGAGCCTTCGCGGCGGGAGTAATCGCAGCGGTAGCGGAGCCATTGGGGTTCGCGCTGGCCGTATCCCCAGACAGTGAGGTAGACAGTGTCCTGTTCGACTCGGGAGCCCTCGACGAAGACAAGATCGTTTTCACGAAGCGGCGGCCGGACTTCCGTGGGCAGCAGGCGGATCAGAGTAGCGCTGTCGAGCATGATGGCGTCTTGTGCGGCGACTGCGGGAAAGACCAATGCCCGGCGACGTCCGCTTGCCTGCATATTGGGTTACGAGGAGGACATCATCGCTGGACCAGGCGGCCGAGGCTACGCCGAGGTAGTCGCAGAGTTTGCGGGAACGTCCGGTGGCCAGTTCGTAGAGCCAGAGGGAGTGGAAGGTTCCGACGAAATCGGAGGCAGAGTTCGTAGTTTCGACATAAGCGGCCATCGGGGGATACGAGTTCGGTCGTTTTAGGGAAGAGGACGAAGGGCGAGGCAAAGGCGGCGAGGGCGACGATGCTTAGGGATGCGCTGAGCGTAACTATGCAGATCAGGATTCGGCTCGGGCGCATGCCATGGGACCTCCACGAGTATTACATCCGACTCGTTGGTCGTACCGGTGTGAGTGCGCTCACACGAGCATTACTTTGGTTCGTAGCGAGGACCGCAGGAGCTAAGAACCGCTGAAAACTGTCGTTCACTCCGGATTCGCGAGTCAGGACTGCAGCGCGAACCATCCTCCTTCTTTCGATTTGGCGACTTGAGTGGATTCGGCTGTTTAACCTCCGTAACACCGCCGATGCGAATTCGCTAATGTACACGGCTTCACCGCGTAAATACTTAGTTATTATGTGAAACTCCGCCATCATCGCCGCACTGCATGGAGCCGGCCAGCCTTCACGCCGGCCGCGTCTACCATCCCGCCGCCGGAGGCGGCAACATGCACATCGGCATCGAGTCCAGATTTCCGGTCACCGTAGCGATGGGTGCAAGGTAATCTTCAGGATCTCCCCAGTGTTTTGGGCTGAAGATTTCCCTCTGAAGGACATAAATAGACATGGGTCAATCCACCTCAAGGAGCATCCATGGCTGAACGTTTTTCTGACATCGAGAAACCTCTCATCAACCAACCCAGCCTGGAGGAAAGACTGAAGGAATACCCAGAGCTGAAAACCAAGATCGAGAGCATGCTGGCCATTATCAAGAACGCGGGCGGGGATGTGGAGAAAGCGGCCGAAGCTGAGAGGCGGATTATCGAGGAATTGCGGCAGATGGGGAACGAAGTTTTACAGAGTTGGGCCCGCCGTCAGCAACAGAAAAAGGAAGAGGAGTACAACACCAAGCCGGGCGTGAATCGGAAGGAAAAAAAAGCTCTACTGGTACACGCGACTGGGGAAAATCGAAATAGCAGAACAGATCTTCAGTCAAGGTCGGGGAGGGCGCAGATTCGACCCTTTTCCGAATCTGCGCAAGTGAAGTGCCGTGGGTATTCCGAAGCCCTGCAGCGAGCCCTGACCGATTTGGGGCCGATGATGCCTTTGCCGCAGCAGCGGCCAAGCTGAAGGAACATTATGGGATTGAGGTTGCAGTGAGCGCCATCCGTGGGTTTACCGAGGAACATGGAGCGGCGATGCTGTGTAAGAGAAGCAGAAGAGCGATTGGTGCGATCATGCGGCGGGGGTGCCCGTGCTCATTGCCGAAATGGACGGCAGCATGTTGCCGGTGGTGGAAGTGGCCGAACTGGTGGCGGGGCAGCGCGCGTGGATCGGAGAAAGACCCGGCAAGTGAGCTGGAAGGAAGCCCGCTTGGCGCTGGCTCATGAACCGGGTTCGGTGACTCCCATTTTCGGGGCGACCCTGGGAAGCGTGGAGCAAGCCGGAGAGCGCCTGGCGGTCTGCGCCCTAGAGGCGGGAGCGGGAAGCCAGACCAGAATCCATGGGGTGGGAGATGGGGCGGTCTGGATTACCGAGCAAATGGAGCGAAAAGAGATTTGGGCCGACGAGTGGACCAACGCGGTGCAGCATCCTGAAGCTCCTGCAAACTTCAGCTTTCCTCTGCCTGAAGGAGCATGTCATCAGCACGATTTATGAATGTCGTCTTCCGTCCGAGCGCCCCATGATTCTCACCATCCGGGACGAGCGCCAGCCCGAACGCCCCATCGTAACCACCATCGGCGCCATCCTCGGCCCCAGCGTTCGGCAGTTCATTTCCCCCCAACGATCTTCACATCCAGTACTACGGCTGGACGTGTATCAGCAACTGCATCCAGCCCGAGTTCCACTGGCGCCGCAGCGTAAAAGAAAAATACGATGTGACGCCGGGGCCCAAGATTTACAGCCTGTTCGCTCCCGATCACGATGCCCAGGAACTCAGCGTGAAAATTAAGTCGCCCGTTCCCCTGACGGTTGCCGTACTCCACTCGCACCTGGCCGACCAGTTCTACGACAAGGCCATCACGCTTAGCGACGTCCTCGACAAAACCGGCTGCAAAGAGCGGGGCGTGCAGTCGCTCGGCTTCAATTGCACATTCAACGTCGCGAATGGTCCGCAGACAATCCTGGTCCTTCCCGATATCAACTTCTCCGGCCATAAAAAAGGCCAACGTCGGGATTGAGACGGTGATGTGTGTGGAGCATTGCGAACTCCTGAGTGCTCCGCCGAACCCATAGGGCGCCGCCACCTTTGGCGAACAGACCGCGTGCACCGCTTACCTCGGCGGTAAGTATTGTGATCAGGACATTTCGCTCACTGAAGTTTTGAGTGTTATCGAGACATTACGACAGTCTGGTCGCGTCCCCCTAAATTCTTGCTTACCGGGGGATCGAAAGACCGTCTAAGCGCACATGTCCAATAGATTTTTGTTCGGTCCAGTGTTGTCGGATGCAATATTTCCTCTTATTTCACGCCTCCTGATAAGCACCATCTTTGTACAAGGAGCCCTTGGCAAGATTATGGGATGGAGCGGCCAGGTTTCCTACATGCAATCACATCAATTGCCAGCGCAGTTGATACCCGCAATGCTCGGAATGGCACTGTTGATCGAGTCGGAGGAGTGCTGTGCTTGCTTGCTGGCTGGAAAGCCCGCGCCGCAGCCTTCGTAATGTTCCTCTATTTGGGGATGGTGAGCGTCCTGCTACATAACTTCTGGGCCCAGCACGGCGCGAGCGCTCGTGGCATGCAGACTCAGTTCCTGAAAAATGCCGGCATCATGGGCGGATTGCTGATGATCGCCGCCAGCGGTCCAGGCAAGTGGTCTTTGGATCGTTAGCGGTGCAGGGTAGGTCGTGCCAATGCTTGAGGCCGAAAAACATCACCATCGCTAGGATAAGCACAATTACTTGGCCCGCAGGATGACACTGTGCATCACGGTGCCACGACTGCTGAGAAGATGCCATAACGCTCAAAACCCACGGCTGGGGTCGATGAGACACCGCGATTTTCCAACAGTTAGCCTTGCAGCGCCGAAAGGCTCCGCCAGTTTTTCTTCTCTCACGCGTTAGAACTGTCATTTTTGCCAGTTTCGCTTCCGCCGGGCCATGCGCACCGTAGGGAGGACGAAGGGAACATATTCGATCAAATTTCGAAGCGTGAGCGAGAAGGGCTTCAGTTGTAACCATTCGAGAGCTCCTCTGTAAGAGGTGTTGGCTGTTGAGCTTCTCGTCGTCCGATGTTTAGTGAGCTTCGATTCGCTCTCGCGTGACGTTGCATATGAAGACCACCCTCGACATCGCAATCGTCATCCTCACTGTAAGCATGATGTTTTCTGTGGGCTTGGAGTTGGAAGCCCGTCATTTCAGGGATCTAGCCCGCCATAAGACAGCATTCCTTGGTGCTTTGATCGGACAGATGATCGTTTTGCCGGCAATCGGAATCTTCGTTGCCCGCTTGATTCCTTTGCGGGAATCTCTGCAGATGGGGATCCTCTTGTTGGCAGCATGCCCGGTCGGTGACGTTGCTAATTTCTACACACTCCTTGCGAGAGGAGATCCGGCTCTCTCGGTAGCGGTCAACTCCGCTTCTTCGCTCCTCTCCTGTCTCTCGATGCCGGTAGTTTTCGGGATTTATGGCAAGGCGACGGGCACAGAGTTCCCCTTCTCGGTTCCTTTCCTCACGCTTGTCGGACGTCTGATTGTGCTCGTCGGAATACCCATCGTTGGCGGCATGGGATTGCGCGCCCTTCGAACCGGCATTGCGGACACGATTTCGCAAAAACTGAGGATCGCGTGTGTGGCGGGCGTTCTCGTCATTTGCATGATGGTGATCGGGGGCCGCTATGAACAACTCAGATTGGATTGGAAAGGTGTTTTTTGGGCCAGCTTTTCTCTGATCGTCGTCGCGATGGCGGTAGGCTATGCAATCGGACAAGCCTTGAGGTTGAAGAGGCCAGATGTAATCACAATTGCCATCCTACTTCCGGTCCGCAACGTCGGACTGGCGGTCACGATTGCAGTCACACTCATGGATCGCTTGGAATATGTGGTCCTGGCTACAGTTTATTTTCTAACTGAGGCCGTCGTCCTACTCGGGTGCGTTGTCATCTTTCGATATCTCTGGGCAATTGCTCCAGGGCCCCTTCCGCTCGGACGTGGCTGATTCAACGATGACTGCCTTGAGTGATGGAGGCTACTCGGGTTACGCCAAACACCGTCCCGATTAGGGCTACACTATCCATCGCACCCCGCATGGGGAAGGAACGACTCACGTTTTTGGCGCCGGCAAAAGGGATTTTGAATGTAATCAGGATTCATCACATTCAAAATCAGCTTGATTGGAGTAACTCATCTGCTCGATTATGGCATGTCGCGACACGTCGTGGAGCGGCATATGAAGGATTCTTCGTCATCCGTGAGGTACTCCAAGTTCGCATTGATTCTGCCAGTTTGCGCGATTCTCGTCACATCTGCGCTGTGGATCGGTGCGCGTTCGCAGTATTCAATCTTCATGCCCGGATTGCGTGCCCATCCCGCTGCAACTTGCTGGCATGCTGAATAGCCCAATTGCCCTGCTTGCGTATCCGCTCTACCCGTTGATTCAGAGAGATGTGAGCCTGTTGCATCTCGCTGTGCTGTTTGTGACGGACTCTGAGTTGCCATGGTGGCCTCCGCTGCGGACGTGAACCGTTGCCCGCGCCTGATCGTAGCGCATCGGTGGCAGTCCCGCAGTGATGGTAGTCACGGTGCTGGCGAACCGGACACCACCGTTCTTCAGGAGGGACCCGTCCCCAGGAAATGAAGGGGTCAGGCAGTTCTTCGCTCGGAGTCTGCGATGTTGACGATGGGTAGGGGAACACGGATTTGTCTCTTCTGGTGAGATCGCTTCTCAATGGCGTCGAGAAAGACCGTACCGTCTGCCATGACGATGGGGTCGCTAAGGAATTGAAATTCCTGACCGTACAGCCGCATCTGATTCTGCTGAGTGAAACCTAACTGCTTTAACTTGGCACAGAGAATGGCATTTCGGGCCGACATAATAGGACACCTGTGTTCTGGTTGGGTGGCACGTGGATCGTTGAAGGATGAAACAGGATCACAATCCGCCGATTATACTCCGCATGAGGCAGCCGCTAAAGCATTGATGAGCGCGGGATTTCGCGCTCTTCAGGGCAAGGGTTGGTTCGTAGATTCGCCTTGCGCGTTTGGCCTGCGGGAGGCACAATCTAGAGGTCGAGGAAGACCTCTCATCTGGCTGGAGTGGAGCCCCCCTGCCGCTCGGAAGAAGAAAGTCGAAAATGAAAAATCGTATCATTCTACCTATGTTCCTATGCGCCACACTTGCGCTGCCAGGGTTCGCTCAGCAAGCATCCAACGCGAGCGCGCCGACGACTGCTGCCACTTCGCAGAGCGCCAGCGATCTGCAACCGATTCCGGCGGACACGCCGGTGAATTTCTGGGACGGTGACGATCCGAATTTCGTGAATCTGATCACGCATCCGTTTGCCAACAAGAAGTGGGTGCAGAAGCAGGTGACGCCCATCCGGGACCGCATTAACGAGCTGGATCAGTTGACGTCGGAAAACAGCAAAGCAATCAAAGATGTGGATGCGCGCGCGACCCAGGGCATTCAGATGGCGTCGGAAAAGAGCAGCCTGGCGGATCAGCATGCCAGCGATGCAGCGAACAAGGCGCAACTGGCGCAGACGGCTGCCACGCAAGCCTCGACGCAGGTTTCTACGGCGGAACAGATGGTGAGCAACGTCGATCAATACAAGGGAACCGGGCAGACTGAGATTCGCTTCCGCACGGGCGAGATGGCTCTGAGCAAGGCCGCGAAGGATGCGCTCGACACGATGGTGGCTCCGCTGAAGGATCAGCGCAGCTACATCATCGAAGTGCGCGGGTTTTCGGCCGGCCGCGGTCAGGCCGCGATCTCCAGCGCGCAGAAGATGGCGGACTCGGTGGTGCGTTATCTGGTGCTCACCCATCAGATTCCGGTCTACCGGATTTTTACGATGAGCCTCGGGAACGAACCGGTGGAAGGCGCGAATGGAACCATGGCGAAGTCGACAAGCGGCGGACGGGTGGAAGTCAACCTCATGAAGAATGATCTACAACACTAAGACGTTCGGTTTCGAGAGGGCGAGCCGGCTACGGCTCGCCCTTTTTTGTTTTGCCGGTGAGTTAGTTGCGCGGGGGCCTGCGCGACTTGTTTCGTCCGAGGATTTCGTAATGGGGGTAACTGCTTGTGAAGTGCACATTCGTAATTTGAAAGCGCGCGGCGGCGCACGCAGAATCAAGGTGCCCACCACTTCGCAGTCCAGCAAACGCAGCTTCCTGTTGGGAGTTACGCCGCTGAACAAGAATTCATTCTGGCCAGATGGAACGTGAGTAGCTATGTCTCGCGCAAAGGCAAGAATTCTCTGCATTGACGACCACTGGAACGGGCTCATTGGCCGAAAGATGCTGCTCGAACAGAGCGGCTATGAAGTGCTCGAAGCGATGGGTGGGGACGAGGGATTAAAACTGTTCCGCTCCCATGCGGTGGATGCGGTGGTCGTCGACTACCAAATGCCGGGGATGAACGGCGACGTGGTGGCGGCAAAAATGAAACGGATCAACGCGCGCATCCCGATCATGCTCTTATCCGCCTACGGCCCCCTGCCGAAGAACAAGTTGAGTTCCGTGGATTCGTTTGTATCGAAATCACAACCGCCCAATATTCTTCTGTCCACACTGCGCGACTTGCTGGACGACGGGCACAAACCGTTCTTCTCTCGTTGGCTCGATCATTGGAAGAACCGCAACCAGGGGGCGACCCATTGAGATTCTTAAAGCAGCTTTTTGGACGAGGGTGCACACACCGGTTCTCGTGGCCGCGTATTGACGAAGACGGCCGTCATTATCAGAGATGCCTGGGTTGCGGAGCGGCATACGAGTACGACTGGGATTTGATGCAGAGGACGAACCGGCTACTGGTGGCGCTGTCGTCGGTGAAATAGTCGAACTGGCATGGCGTACTCCCCTCGAATGCGTCGTGGAACACGCGCTGCGCGCGTCAGCCTGCAAGGTAGAATCTCGGTCGCTCTTGTGCTCGAAAATGGACGTCACCTCTCCGGCAAACTCCATCAACTCTCGGTCACGGGCGGGTTGCTGGAAGTCACGAAGTATCTTGAGGAGCGATCCAAAGTAGAGCTGGCGATACCGCTTGGTGGTAGCCTGGTGCGCCCTGGCGCTGAAATGCTGTTTCCAATGTGGAGCGCGCATGGCTTTCTGCAGCCGTTCCGGATTACCCGCCTCTGGGCGCAAGAGCGGCAGATGCTGGAGGCAGAAATCACGGAACTGCTGCGGCAATCGGTGGCGCGATCCACTGCAAGACCGGGTTTTAGCTCCGGTGCGCGACCCTTCCACTTCGACTCGTTCTAGAGCCAGTTCCATCCCTCCATTGCGTTTTTGTCCAGAATGTTCACTTTTGCACATCCTTTCTAGCCCGAGCAGAGGACACTAGTTCGGACGTGGCGCACAAGAGTGACGAATCGCCATCGAGGGTGCCATTTTGGAACGACAGGCGAATTGTGATCCAACTCACAGACTGGGAACCTGTCTTCCGGTCATGCTTCGAAACACTGGCTGACTGTCTTCCCGCAGATCGCGGGGCCAGTGGATAGAAGTGGCAGTAGCGGAACGTCCGTTCCGCGGAAAGAGACGTTGCCGAGAGCTGTGGCGCCACGCAGAGCGAATCTCGTTCTGCGAAGGCGCACGGTTTTGATCCCGGGAATCTCGAAATGAAAGGTTGGCTATGAGTTCTGCCGATTAAAGGAAAGGCGGAGCGCCCACATACTGGCTGCATACTTGGCCGCGTCGGTACGGACTTGCGCTCGTCGCGGTAGTTGTGGCAACCCTGTTGCGTTACCCATTGAGCAGCGTCCTCGGCCGCAGTCATCGTGGGCGTAGCTATGAGCAGCCTGACCGACCGGCCCGGTTCTGTCTGCGCCCCCGGTGGAATTGGAAGCCTTGCAGGATGTCAGCGAGGACAGTCCCACCGAAATGGCGCGCGAGCACATCATTCGAGTCTTGCGGGAAACGAACGGGGTCTTGTCGGGAACGGAGGGGCGGCGAGCCGGCTTGGGATCAAGCGGACCACGTTGCAGTCGATGATCAAGCGGCATGGGATTGAACTGCACGAGTACCGGCGTGGGAATAGGGCATGCGCCAGTTAAGGCGGTTAGCGCTAGTCTTCCTGAGGAAGTCCAAGCTCAGAGAGTCAAAACGTCACCCGCTAGCGAAACGCGCGCGAGAAGGGTGGGGCACCCGTTTTTCCAGATCACTTTGTGAGGCGGTTATATTTCTTCAGGGCTTCTCGAAGGCGGTCCTGGGGCAGGGCAATCACGGTGTGATTGTTGATGCCGGTCATGGTTTCAGCGGCGACCATGGCATTAACCACGGCTTCTTCGGTGGACTGGACGGTCGCCAGAAAAATGGGATCGAGAGAATCGTTAGGAAGCATGGTGAGCTGGTGCAATCCCTGTGTACCGACGGCGCCGGGATTGGCCGTGGAGAAGGCAATGAAGATGTCGCCCGAGCCGTCTCCAGAGTAGCTGCCGTCGCGGCCTAAGCCGAGAGATATCTTCTTGGCGATACGCTTGAGTTGCGTGGGAATGAGCGGAGCGTCGGTAGCGACCACAACGATGATGGAGCCCACGTCCTTCTGCCACACGGTGTGCTCCGGAATTTCCCGGCCGACGTTGATGCCCGCGATGCGCAGTTGTTCGCGCGATCCGTAGTTACATTGCACAAGAACCCCGACGGTGTAGCCTCCCTCCTTTTTATCAAGTACTCGCGAACTGGTTCCGATCCCACCCTTGAATTCGTTGCAGATCATGCCAGTGCCGCCGCCGACGTTGCCTTCTTCCACCGGGCCATTGTGGGCGGCGTCAAGGGCGTGCCACGCGTCTTCGGGCTTGACGTGGAATCCATTGATGTCGTTAAGATAGCCGTCCCAGGTTTCGGCGACGACGGGGAGCGACCACCAGTAGCCTTCCATGTCGGGCGAGCCGTGCTTGACCTTCCAGGAGATGACGGCGTCACGCACCACACCCACACTGTGAGTGTTGGTGATCATGACAGGGCCGTTCAGGAATCCGGAATCGTCGACCCAGGTGGTGCCGGTCATTTCGCCGTTGCCGTTGAGAGTGAACCAGGCGGCGAAAACGGCGTCATTGCTGGCTTTACCGCGAGGGTGAACGGCAGTGACTCCAGTGCGCACTGGGCCCTTGCCGATTTCGAGTTTGCCTTCGCCGGAGATGAGCGTAGTGTGGCCGACTTCAACTCCCTTCACGTCGGTGATGGCATTGTTGGGGCCGGGGGTGCCGTCGAAGGGAACGCCGAGATCGCGGGCGCGTGGCTTCGTCTGAGCGTTGGATATGGTGGCAGACAGAGCGAGGGCTAGAAGGAATGCAGCGCGGCGGAAGTGCGACCGGGACATGGGGCCTCCAACGAACTGGAAAGTATAAAGGATGCCGCAAGGGCTGGGGCGTTTGGTGCGTTCTGGGTGGCGAGGGTACAATCGCAAACAAGAGCGATCATCTAGGGGGATGAACTATGGATGGCTGGCGGAAAGCGGTGGTGCTCGGGTCGATCGGGGCGGCGGGGATCTTGTTCATGAAAAAGAAGTATCCAGCCGGGGTGTTGGCGACGGGAGTTGGGTTGGCGGTGCTGGCGGCCGAATATCCGGAGAAATTCGAGAAAGTGCGGCAGTCGCTGCCGGAATATTTCGAGCGCGGCATGCGGGTGATGGAGATGGCGGGACAGGCCGGCAAGCGGATCACCGAGGCTGCAGGGCGAGGCGCGGTGCAGGCTTGGGAAGAAATCGGGGGATAGGAGCGGCGTCCGGCTTCCGGATTGATCCATCGCTGACGGCGGTGCGCGGAGGCGGATTGCTACTCGATGCCGAGTTGCTTCTTGGCGTCGGGACTGAGGCGCTCGGGAGTCCAAGGCGGGGTCCACACTACATTGACGGTGCAGTTGCTAACGCCGGGCAACTGCTCGACGCGTGATTTTACCTGGGCGCTGATGTTGACGTGCTCGGGGCAACCTTGCGCGGTCAGGGTCATTTCGACGGTGACGTTCTGTTTCGGTTCCTCGCGATTCTCTGCGGGCACGGGGGCAAAATCCACCCTGTAGATCAGGCCGAGATCGACGATGTTGACCGGGATCTCAGGATCGTAGCAACTCTTCAACGCGCTCATCACATCTTGTTCGGTAATCGTCGACATGGCAGAACCCCTGTTTCAGTTTACAACGATTGGGATGGATCGCGGGTGGTCGCGGAAGAGCCGTTGTTTCACGTGGGATGCACTCTAGGGTACGGGCTGGATGGGTGTTGAGTAGCATATCTGGTAGAGTCTTGCTGGATGATGAGTCCCGAAACCAAGCAGAGGATACATCTGGCGCTGTTGCTGGGGTTGGTGGTCTCGACTGTGTACGCGGGGCATTATTTGTACCGGCGGCATGAAGACGAAGTCTCTGCCGACAAGCAGAAACAGGCCCAGAACGTTGGGTATTCCAATCCGGATTACTACGTCAGCCCAAAGAAGCTTCATGCCTACGATGTGAAGAGCGCGAAGCAACTCACCGAGCAGCCGGTGTGGGTCAAGGAAGGCTATCGCTATACGTATTACTCCTACGACGCGGCGCGCAAGCAGGTGGACTTTGCACACGATGCGGGGCTGCTGCTGCCGATCGAAAAGCTGGAGATCAAAGATGTGATTACGGCGACACCTCGGGGGAAGAGCCAGCGGCGGCAAGCGATGGCGGTGTTTCAAAAAGAAGGGAAGACCTACGCGGTGCCGATTGGGTTTGAGGCGGAGGAGCAATACACGATTTATTCTGACGAAATGTTTTTCGTGGAAGATCCGCACGACCTGTACAAGCACTGGCCGCCCGATGTTTGGCAGGCGGTGGAACAGCACGAAGTGAAGCCGGGGATGAACGAAATGCAGGCCGACTTCGCCATCGGCATGGGAGTGCCGGATGCGGGAAGTGGGTCGGAAAAAACCGTGCACTATCCGAATGGGGGCAAGCCCCTAGTGGTGGTGTACGAAGACGGTAAAGCCGCGGAGATCAAACCGGGAGCGCCGGGATCCTAAGCCTGAGGTCTTAGGGTATCGCGACGACTTGCTTCGCGAGATTCCATCCGCGCAACGCGACTTGCGCCGGTCCGTTTGCCGACTTCGTGGGATATTCCATTTCAATCTCTCTGCTTTCGCCCGGGAGTAGCGACACGTAGTTGTCGCTGTAGTAGGCCGGAAGAATGCGCGCACCGTTGGCCGCGCTCTGCAAGGTCAGCTTGGTGGCAACCGCGGCAGAGGTTCCGGTGTTGCGCAGTTCGATTTTGACCCTGATGCTGTCGTTTGCGCGAATGGATTTGGCGGTCGCCGACAGCGTGGCGGTCGGAAGACGATTCAGGCGACGATAGGACGCATTGTCTGCGCCAAGCCAATAGAAGTTTCTGGAAACGACTTCTGCTGGCGCGTTCCGCAACTCCAGGCTCACCAGTACCATCTTTTCCGACGCGAGAAGTGGTGCAAGTTCCAACTGGAATCCATCAGTGAGCGCATCGGCGGCCGCATCTTTCTTCTCTTCCTTGTGGAGCAAGAGTTTGTTCTCGAGCGAATACACATTCGCGACGAGCAACAACGCTTCCTGCGATTCGTTTGTGGTATTCACCAGTGCAACGCTGTAGTTCGATAGATCAAGTTGGATGTGCAGGGGCTCACACGCCTTCTTGACCGCGTAGAAAGAAGATTGCGTGTCGTAGTCGGCGTTCAGAATCTGCCAGGTGTTGCTGGGCCATGCGGGCTGGGTCATCCACAGCATGCGCCCACTGTTCGGGGACCAGAGGTGCGCGTTCATGCCCTCGAAAATGGCGCGGTGATCCACATAATCCAACATTTGCGCCTTGCGCTCGAAATCTTCCAGGCTTACGGGAGCGCCGAACTCCGCTTGCATTTGCGCCATGAAGGGAGCCATGTCGCCATTTCCGCTTTGATGCCAGTCGTGGTAGGCCCAATCGTCGCCGATAGGCCACCGATCTTCCTTTGGAATCCAGGCACGGAACGACTCCAGCGTGGAGAATGACGGCGTCCCGGTTTCGACGGAGAAGCCGTGGTTCAGCGCCGTGTAGTAGAGAGTCGGGTCCATGTATTTGTACGGGCCACTGTTCTGCAGGTTAACTTGGTTCGAACTCGGAAAGTAGTAGCGTGTTCCATCCAGCGAGTTGATCAAATCGATCAGGCCTTCGTTAATGACCGGCTGCGGAACCCCTTCATTGCGTCCGCACCACACTACGATCGAAGGATGGTTGCGAAAGCGCAAGATCGTGTCGCGGGCGTTGTCGAGAAACAGAGCCGGGTCCTCGGCTTCCACGTTGTAATTCTGCGTCGATTCCCAGAAATCGTTCCAGATCATGAGTCCGTATTCGTCGGCGAGATCGTAGAAAGTTTGCTCAGTGTTTTGGCCGACCCAGTTGCGGATGATGTTCAGATTGGCGTCGCGGTGCAGGCGAAAGTAGGGCTCGAGATGCTCGCGGGAGACACGTTTGCGGGAGTCGTCCATGCCCCAGTTGCCGCCCCGGGCGGCGATGCGCACGCCGTTCACCTTGATTACCAGGTAGGGAGAAGTCTTCGTGTCGTCGAGCATCTTCACCGAGGGCGAGGATTCTCCACCAGGCACCAGGGATGCGACCCAAGACTTCCAGCCATCTTTCCATTCTGGAGGGAAATTCGCTGGGAAGGGATCGGCAGCGGGGATTTCGCGCATGCCTTCGTGGCGGACGTCGACGACCTGTTCGTGTTTCAGCCTCGCGGTGGTTGGTGAGTATTCCAAGCGGCGGAGGTGGCCGGGGCTGTCGAGCAGGCTCAATTCATACGTGATCTCGCGGATTCCGAAGCGCAAATCTTTTGCGTCGGACTCGGTGTTTGCTTCTGAGAACGTCAGGCGGAGCGTGTACAGGTCGGGTTTGCCGTACCCGTTCGGCCACCAGAGACGCGGGTGTTGGACCGTCAGTTGCGCGAATTCAGCGGGCGTTAATTTCACCGAACTCTTGCCGGGAGGCAGCATGACTTGTCTGGTCACGACGGTTTCGCCAAAGGAAGCCTTCAAGGTTCCAGTCACGGGCGACGCCGACACGTTCTCCAGCGGCACCGTGATCTCGACGTCGGCGTGTGATGTGTCGGGCAGCGGCAGGGACGTGACTACCTGCGCGTCGCCAATCTTCACCGTGCTGGTGGCGGTTAGTGTTACGGGCTGCCAGATTCCACTGTCGCGATCGCGGACGGCGGGAATCCAATCCCATCCCTCCGTAGCGACGAACGTGGGGCCGTCGAGACACATGATGCCCCCGTTTTCTCCGGGGCCACCCTTGACCGATTGTTCCTGGGGAATTCCGGGATGGGGAGGCGGCGAGATGCGCACGGCAAGAACATTCACTTTGTCGGACGTTAGGATGCTGCTCACGTCGAAGGCGCCACGGATGAATGCTCCTGTGATCGAGCCGAGCGGCTGGCCGTTGAGCCACACGGCCGCATGGTAGTTGATACCTTCGAAGGTGAGGGTGAGGCGGCGTCCGCGCTCGGACTTGGGCGCGTGAAATTCTATCCGATACCAGTAGTCCTGCTTGTTCAGGCTCTCGGGGATCGCGAGATTGTTCAAGCCATAGTCCGGATCGGGATAGATGCCGCGATCGACCATGGTGGTGAGCACGGTTCCGGGAACGGTTGCATACATCCAATCCTTGGCGTTGAAGGTCGTCTGCGAGATGGCTGCACCGTCTGCACTTGTTGTAGGCGCTGGGATCATGTGCCAGCCGGCAGCCAAAGTCCACTGGCTTGGACCATTCGCCTGGAGAATTTCCTGGGTTTGCGGAGTCTTGGCCGTAGGAGTAGAGAATGGCGCTCTGCTGCGCGGCATGGTCGAGGGATCCTGAGGCGCGCGGTATCCGGCCTGGCCCCGTGTTTGCATGGGCCACGGCTTCGAACCTTCTTCGAATTCGATGTTCGCGAAATCCTCAGGCTTCTGATCGAGCTGTCTAATTTCATCGCTGCTGAGAGCGCTTCGAATCAGGGTGAGAGAAGCGATCGTGCCACCGAAGTGACGCCAAGGCTCAGCGGGCGACGAAGGTGGGGCCATCAGCAGGACAGGGCTGACGGTGCCCAAGTCCGCCTTGCCGCTTGCGACTAGCGCGCCGTCGCTATAGAGATGAAACTCGTCGCCGTCGAAGGTCGCTGCGAGGGAGTGCCATTTTCCCGGGGCGAGCGTCGCGGGGCCGGAAAGGCTATTGTCTTTGCCCATCCAGAGAATCAGGTGATCTCTGTCGAGCGCAAGGTACCGCGAGAACTCATCGATGGGGTCGCCGAATCCTGCGACCAGAGTTAGCATGTGCGTGGCATCGGCGGGTTTCACCCACGCGTAGAGCGACCATGGGGAATCCGCGCGCAGGACCGAATCGTTCTTCACGAGGGGCTTCTTCAGGCCGTCACCGTCGGGAAGGAATATTGCGTTGAACGGACCATAGACGGGAGGATCGTTGGTGACCGCGGTCTGGGAAAAGCCGCAAACGCCAGTCGCAACCAGAAGAATCGAGCTCATCACAGCTGAGATCAGCAAGCGAGACGGAGGAAACGAAGTCATCAAGGCTCCCGGAACAACTGGAGATAAATGCTGGACGCCGACGGTGAAGGGGAATCGTAACAGGACTTGGCGGGTCATTGTAGGCAGCATGCAAAATCTGAATGGATTGCATTTGAAAAATTACTAGGACTGATGGCTCAAACGGATTGACCCGGACGGATCACGCTCGTACTCTGTGGGAGATGCAGGCTCGTCTTCATCATCGCCACCACCATCACGCGCATAGCGCGACGGCGGCGATGTACACCTGAGATTGCAGACTTGAGATAACAGCACTTTTTCAGGAGTTCCGGCCCGCTGAGGCGAAAACGCTCAGCGGGCTTTTTGTTTTTGCCGAACGAAGGAGTGAGGAGTACGGCTATGAATGCTGAATTTGATTTCGACAAAATGGGCGGACTACTTCCGGCAGTAGTGCAGGATTCAACCGACGGGCAAGTCCTGATGGTGGGATTTATGAACTCTCAGGCGCTCGAACGCACGCTGGAGGGTGGCTATGTGACGTTCTTCAGCCGGACGCGCCAGAAGCTCTGGATGAAGGGCGAGAGCTCGGGGAATCGGCTGCGGGTCGTCTCGGCCTGCACCGACTGCGATCGCGACACACTACTGTTGCGCGTTGAGGTGGAGGGAGCAGGAGTTGTCTGTCATCGCGGGACTCGTTCGTGTTTCACGGAGTCGCTTCCGACGCGGCCTTTGGACGCTGCTCCGGCCGTGCCGAAGGAGGCGCAATGAAGCTGCGCATCGGAATTCCCAAAGGCAGCTTACAGGAAGCAACGTTGCATCTCTTTGCGCGAGCCGGGCTTCCTGCGTATACGAATGGGCGCTCGTATTTCGCGAGCACCTCGGACCCGGAGATCGATTGCATGTTGATTCGGGCGCAGGAGATGGCTCGCTATGTCGAGCACGGAGCCATTGACGCGGGACTGACCGGGCACGACTGGGTGGTCGAGAGTGGGTTGGAAGTCGTTACCGTCAGCGATTTGATTTATGCCAAGCGCAGCCGCGGCAAAGTGCGGTGGGTGCTGGCTGTGCCGGAGGATTCTCCGGTTCAGCGGGCGGAGGAACTTTCGGGAAAGATCATTGCCACCGAACTGGTGAAGGTTACACGCGACTACTTCTGCAAGAAAAAAGTCGATGTGCGCGTGGAATTTTCCTGGGGCGCTACCGAAGTCAAGCCCCCCATGCTGGCCGACGCCATCGTCGAAGTCACCGAAACCGGCAGTTCGCTCAAGGCCAACCGGCTACGCATTCTGGAGACCGTGCTGGAGTCGAACACGCAGTTGATTGCGAATAAATGTTCGTATGACGATCGCGAGAAGCGGCGAAAGATCGACAACCTGGCGTTGATGCTGCAAGGTGCGATGGAAGCCCAGGATCGCGTGGGGTTGATGTTGAACGTGAAAAAACAGGATTTGGCTGCGGTGCTCGCTGTCCTGCCCGCGTTGCAGAAGCCGACGATTTCCCATCTGAGTGATGACGAGTGGCTCGCGGTGAACACGGTGATTGATGAGGGGGCGGCGTGGGACGTGATTCCACGCTTGAAGGAAGCGCGGGCGCAGGGAATTGTGGAGTATCCGCTGAACAAGGTGGTGCTCTGATGCGGATCGTTTCTGGACGCGAAGCCGGCGCTCTGGTGCAGCGTCTTGCCGCACGAGGCACGCAGTTTAGCCGGTTAGAGCCGCGAGTGCGACGCATTGTTGAGGGCGTGCGGCAAGGCGGGGACCGATCGCTTCGGCGGTATGCCGAGAGATGGGACGGGTTAGACGCGAAACGGCCTCTGCGAGTGTCAGAGGAAGAAATGGCGTCAGCGCTACGGAAGATTGCTCCCGAGTTGCATAAATCTTTGCTTCAGGCTGCGCGGAACATTCGACGGTTTGGTGAATGGCAAAAGCCCGGTGACTGGATGCGGAGTCGCAGCGGAATTTCTCTCGGCCAGATGGTGCGGCCCCTGGAGTCGGTGGGGTGCTACGTGCCTGGAGGACGCTATCCGCTGGTCTCCACTTTGCTGATGACTGTGATTCCTGCGCAGGTCGCAGGTGTGAAGAACATCCGCGTGGTGTCGCCGCACCCATCTGTGGAAGTGTTGGCAGGGGCTGCGCTGTTGGGTGTACGCGAGCTTTACCGCGTGGGTGGAGCGCAGGCTGTCGCAGCTTTGGCTTATGGAACGACCAGCATTCCGCGAGTGGACAAGATTGTGGGGCCGGGGAACGCGCACGTGACGGTTGCGAAGAAGTTAGTCTCGTTTGATTGCGCGATTGATTTTCTGGCGGGGCCTACAGAAGCGGTAGTGCTGAGCGACTCGGGTGCGCCTGAATTCATTGCTGCCGATCTGGTGGCGCAGGCCGAGCATGACCCGGAAACGCTGTCGTTGTTGATCACGAGTTCTCGCGAGTTAGCGCGGTCGGTAAGGATGAATGCGACGCAACTTGCGAAGGAGAATCCGATCGCGCAGAAATCGCTGCAAACTCGGGGAGCCCTATTGGTTGCGAAGTCTCGTGAGCAGGCTCGCGAGTGGGCGAATCAGCTTGCTCCGGAACACATCACGGTCGCTGAGGACGACTTGCCCTTCATTCACAATGCAGGGTCGGTGTTCGTGGGCGATTACTCGGCACAAGCGGCAGGTGACTACGCATCGGGACCGAACCACGTCTTGCCGACTTGCGGTCAGGCTCGATTTCGTGGAGGTCTGTGCGTGGCAGATTTCATGAAGCTGATTACCGTGCAGCAACTTTCTGCCAAGGGGCTGCGTGGGATTGCGTCGTCAGTCGAGTGTCTCGCCGATGCTGAGGGATTGCCGGCGCATGCGCAATCGATCCGAGTGAGGTGCGAACGTGCTTAATCCTCGCGAAGCAGTGCGGACGCTGCCGTCGTATCATCCGCCTCTAGCAGGGAGAGATGGGCTGCGCCTGGATTTCAACGAAAACACCATCGGGTGCTCGCCGCGGGTGCTCGAGCGTCTGAGGAGACTGGATACCGAAGAACTGGCACGCTACCCCGAACGCGAACCGGTGGAGGCGATAGCGGCAAGCATGCTGGGGATCGCTCCGGCGGAACTGTTGCTGACGAACGGTGTGGATGAAGCGATTCATTTACTCTGCGAGACCTATCTTGAGCCCGGCGACGAAGTGCTGATTGTTGTGCCGACGTATTCGATGTACCGGATCTACGCGATGGCGACAGGGGCGAAGGTCATCAGTGTTCCGGCGGGCAAGGATTTTGTTTTTCCTGGCGACGAAGTGTGCCAGCGAATTACGGCGCGCACGCGGCTGATCGCCATCGCGAACCCGAACAATCCGACGGGAACGGTCGCGGCCCCTGAACACCTAGCGAGAGTCGCGCGCTCGGCGCCCGGCGCGGCCGTGCTCGTGGATGAAGCGTACTTCGAGTTCTATGGGGATAGCATGCTGTCGGGCCGCAAGGAATTTCCCAACCTCTTTGTGGCGCGCACATTTTCCAAGGCGTACGGACTGGCGGGGCTCCGCATGGGCTTGCTGGTTGGCAGCGCTGAACAGATGCGCGCGGTGCGGCGAGTCAGCTCGCCCTACAACGTGAACACGGTCGCGCTGGCTTGTTTGCCGGAGGCACTCAGCGATCAGGCTTACATCGAGCAGTACGTAAGTGAGGTTCGTGAGTCTCGGGCACAATTGGAGCAGGCTCTCAGGACCAATGAAATTCCATTCTGGCCGAGTCATGCGAATTTTGTGCTGGCGCGGGTGGGTGCGGCGGGAGTGTTCGTCGAGAGCATGAGGCGGCGCGGCATTTTGGTACGCGATCGATCGGGTGATCACGGGTGCGAGGGATGTGTGCGCATCACGCTTGGTCCGCGCGCGCATGCTGATCGCTTGCTCGCTGCGCTTCAGGAAACGTGCGAGAAACTTGGGATTTCTCAAGGATCGGAGCGACCATGAGAAAAGCAACCATCAAGCGGGTCAGCAAAGAGACGCAGATTCAAATCTCACTCACGATTGAGGGGCGCGGCCGCTACGACGTATCAACCGGCATTCGATTCTTCGATCACATGCTGGAATTGTTTGCGCATCACGGCGGCTTCGACCTGAAGCTGAAAGCCCGCGGTGATCTCGATGTGGACCAGCACCATACCGTGGAGGATGTTGGGATCGTCCTTGGGCAGGCGTTTGACAAGGCGCTGGGCAGCAAGCGAGGGATTCTCCGTGCCGGATACTTTCTGATGCCGATGGACGAGACTATGGGAATGGCTGCGGTCGATTTCTGCGGACGCACAGCCGCCGTAGTAGATACGAAAGTGCGCACGCGTCTGGTGGGCGATCTGCAGGCCGAACTTGTGTATGACTTCTTCGAGGGTTTTGCTCGGGGCGCCCGGGCCAACGTTCACGTGCGAACGCTGTACGGACGGTCGAGTCACCACAAGATCGAGGCGTTGTTCAAGGCGTTCGCGCGGGCTCTGCGCGCAGCTTGCTGGCGTGACCGGCGCATGGCGCGACTTTTGCCGAGCACCAAGGGTGTGCTTTGATGATCGCGATTGTCGACTACGGAGCAGGAAACCTGGTGTCGGTGAAGAAGGCGTTCGACTGGCTGGGGCAGGACTGCGCCATTACGGCTGATCCTTTTCAAGTAGCTGCCGCCTCGAAGGTAGTACTTCCGGGCGTCGGGCACTTCACTGCGACGGAGTCTCTCGAACGGACCGGTTTGAAGCAGGCCATCGTGGATGCGATCGGCCGAGGCACTCCGTTCCTCGGCATCTGTGTTGGGATGCAATGGATGTTTGCCGGCAGCGAAGAGTCGCTGGGCACGCGCGGCCTGGGCGTTTTCGAAGGGGAGTGCCAGCGCTTTGCAGCGAGCGTGAAATCGCCACATGTGGGATGGAACCAGCTTGAGGTTCGTTCGTCCGCGCGGCTGATGCGAGGAGTGCCGTCGGGCGCGTTTGTATATTTCACCCATTCATTTCGCGCACCAGCCATCGATGCAACGGTGGCGTTTTGCGAGTACGGCGAGCGATTCTCTGCCGCTGTCGAACGGGACCACTTGTTTGGAGTGCAGTTTCATCCCGAAAAATCCGGGGAGATCGGTTTGAAGATGCTGGCCAATTTCTGTGCGCTCTAACATGCTGACGAAACGCATTATCGCTTGCTTGGATGTGAACGGCGGCCGGGTCGTGAAGGGTGTGCAGTTTGAGAACCTGCGCGACGCAGGGGATCCCGCGGAGTTGGCGAAGGCGCACAGCGCGTCGGGGGCCGACGAAATCGTCCTTCTGGATATTTCGGCGGCGCACGAGCGGCGCACGACTTTGCTCGACACTGTGCAACGGGCGGCGCGGCAGTTGTTCATCCCTTTTACTGTAGGAGGCGGCATTAGGACGCTCGAAGATGCGGCTGCGGTGTTCGCGGCGGGAGCGGACAAGATCAGCATCAATTCCGCAGCGCTGGCCGATCCCGATCTGATTAGCCGCATCGCGCTGCGATTCGGGTCGCAGGCCGTCGTGGTAGCGATTGATGCCAAAAAGTGTGGGAATGCGGCTCGCTGGGAGGCCTACACGCACGGAGGGCGCACGACCAGCGGACGCGATGCGGTTGGCTGGGCACAAGAGGCGGAAGACTGTGGCGCGGGCGAGATCCTGTTGACTTCGATGGACCGCGACGGCACGGGTGTCGGCTTTGATTGCGAGTTGACGCGGGCTGTGGCTGACACGGTCCGAATTCCGGTGATTGCCTCGGGCGGAGCGGGTGGCGCACAACACTTTGTCGAAGTGTTCCGCGAAGGGCACGCCGATGCCGCGCTGGCGGCTTCGATTTTTCATTATGGCTTCAGTCGGTTTTCTGACCTCAAGCAGGAAATCGGCTCGCAGGGAATTCCAGTGAGGCGGCCATGCTGATTCCGTCAATCGATCTGATGGGTGGCAAGATCGTCCAGTTGGTTCAGGGCCAGAAGAAGGCCTTGGAGTTCGACGACTTTGCTGCTTGGGTGGATCGCTTCTCAAAGTATCCGCTGGTCCAACTCATTGATCTCGATGCCGCGATTGGGACGGGAAACAACGTTGAGTTGGTGAGGGAGTTGGCCCGGCAACTGCCCTGCCAGGTTGGCGGGGGCATTCGGAGTGTGGATGCGGCGCAAGCGGCACTGGCGGCGGGAGCGCAGAGGGTGATTCTGGGATCAGCATTGTTCGGCGGGGACAAACTGGACTTGGAGTTTGCGGAAATAGTCGCCAACGCGGTCGGTGCTAATCGGTTAGTTTTCGCGCTCGATGCGATCGGGGGGCGAGTGGCGATTCACGGATGGCGGAAGGTGACAGCCGTGACGCCGCTCGAAATGGTGCAGGCGCTGGAATCGTGGTGCGAAGCGTTTCTCTACACGCACGTGGAAACGGAAGGCTTGCTCGGCGGATTTCCGCAGGACGTCATTCGTCCGCTTCGGGCTGCTAGCTCGCGACAACTCATCGCTGCAGGGGGGATTCGGACTCAGGAAGAGATCGACGAACTACATGCCATCGGCGTGGATGCCGTGGTGGGAATGGCGATCTACCGGGGGTTCCTGCCCGGATTCGTCACCTAGAGTGAATGAGGGCTTCTGCTTTGCGAATCGCTTTTTCGTGCAGATCCCAGGATTGGATCGCTTTTCGACAGCCTTCGCGAGCGAGGCTGGTGCTGAGTTTCCGCTCTGCTTCGTCGAAGGCTTTTCGGCGTGCATGTGGGCGCGGTAGGCTTCGTCATTGGCGTCGTGGCTCTTACATGCGGCGAGCGTTGCGGCCGGGTCGGTCTTCACCGGCGCGGCCTGCTGGCGACGCACGGAGACTGTTCCGGCGGGTTGCATCACCAGTGCTTCGTAGGCGGTTCTGAGAGGCTCCGGCCAACACTCTCGGACCACCTGGCCCGCCTGATCAAGAGCAGCGTTGGCCAAGTCAGCAGTCTTGCGCACTCTTTTTCTTTTCGCGAAGCCACTTCATAACCGACCAAGTCATCGCTTCGGTCATTAACGCTTTGGCGGTCTCGACTTCAGGAAGTGTTTCCATTTTGCGAAAGGGCCCCGACGTACCTCGCTCCTTCCAAATAATAGATTTCTGTCTCGCTGAAATAATTCCGGTGACGGCGGCCACAGTTCGCCGTGATGTGGCGCAAATCAAGCGCAACTCTCGTGACTGAAAACCCGCGCACATACTACATTTGGAGTAGTGCTGCAACGCAGCAATGGAGGCATTATGCCAACCCACACCAAGAACCACGACCATGAGTCTCTTCTGTCGATTCTGACTGAACTGGCCGTGGAGGGAACCTCGAGTCTCGTGGGAAGCACCGCGAGCCTTTCTTAATCTGGCACAAGAAAACGACATTATCCCACCAGTCGCATGGCATCGGCTCCGCTGGGCATGCGGGACGGTGGGAGTTCGTCGAGGAACTTGCCCCACGGTTTCGCGGATCTTCTGGCCCCTTGGCGAAGCCAGTCTGATGCGGGCTTGACTGAGCGCCAAACGTTCGTTGGATGTGCCGACTGGATCCCGCAGGCTGACCATCAAGAATAGGAACGCCAGATGGCGGCGCTGTTCGCGGCTCAGACGTTCCCGCAGGGCCCAGTCGAGGATGACGAGTTCGCCGGCCTTGTTGTTGTACAGCAAGTTGCCGGCGTGGGGATCACCGTGGAAGACGGCATCCCGGGTCGAAGAGAGATGGGGCACGGCGACCAGGGCTTCGACCAGTTGTTCGGCGACCGCTCGACGACGTAGAACTGGCAAGCGTGCGGCCGTGCTGGTGACTTTAATTCCTGGTTCCTCGGTGAGCGCGCTGATCGTAGGGGTGCACAAAGGCCGAATCAATTTTGGGATAGGCGCACCCCGGGAAAGCCGCGATAGAGAGCCTCGGCCTCTACTAACGTCTTTTGCTCCCCGGAGAAGTTGACCTTATACCGTGAGAGGCTGACCTGTCCAAGAGAGATTTTCCGAACCGCACTGGCGGACACACCGCGCCTGAAGAACCGCTTCGCTCAGGACGGCGCCTCAGAGGAAGTGCCAGGTAGATTCAGCGCTTCTTGCGAGACCGGCGTTTTGCCGGGGTGGGCTCTTTCAGCCGGGCTTCAAGTTCCGCCACGCGCCTGCGCAGGGCTTCAACTTCAGGTTCGGCGTTTGCGCGCGTGGGCGGAGGCGCAGTCGTGCCCAGGAACCATTTCATCATGTCCACCGGCGAAAGAAACGCGGACTGCACTTCGCTCAAGCGATTCTGCACGGCATCCTGCAGCTTCTCATAGGTATCAAAAGCGGACTTCAGATACCACATGAGAAATTCCTGCCGCACTTCATCGGAAGCGATGATGAGCTGCCGCAGCAGTTGCAGGGGCAGGCCCGTGGGCTTGTCTTTGGCGTCTTCGGTGATGATCTGCGTTAACAGGACGCGGGTCAGGTCCTGCCCGGACTTGGCGTCAACGACTTTCACCTCGTGGCGGGCGCGAATATGAGCCGCCAGATCATCGAGGTTCACGTAACGGCTGCTCGTCGTGTCGTACAACCGGCGATTTCCGTATTTCTTGATGAGGATGGTGGACGGTTTCATTGATCGCTCTGCATGCTGCCCTGCGCAAGGATGCAAGGAATATCTTGAACACAAAACCCTTCTCTTCGTACAGTAATAGTTTAGCCGATGCTGCAACGCAGCAATCGGAGGCATTTTATGGCAGCGGCCATAAAGCATGATTCCCCTCACCCGAAAGCGTCGTCGACCTTTACTCTGCTTTCGGGTTAGGCGCAGCAAGGGGCGCGCGAACACTTTTCGCGACACAACGGATCCTGACCGGCCCGTGTTTATTAATGCCTGAGGTTATACAGCTTAAAACTTGAGTCCGACGGCGCTGCTGAGGAACGACGCGACCGGTGACATTGTGCGGCTCGCCTGCACGAAAATTGACATAAATCTAGGGCCGCACACTTGTTTGTCTGTGAAGTTTACGGCGCTGCCTAGATCGCGCAGCTTGAGGTCGTCCACGAATTCGTGATCGGCAGGGAAGCCGCGCGGTGGCCGTCGAAGTTTGCTGGCATCGTCCCAGTTGAGGAGTTTGTGGACCGCGCGCCACTCCTTCGGTCGTGACACGATCGCGTCGCGGACCTTCAGCAGGGTCGGAGGTTCGGGATGCCATAGGCCTGATGCGGCGAAACATCCTCCGGGCTCAAGATGAAGATAGAAGCCGGGAGAATGTACATCCTTGCCGCGATGGGAGAAGCGCATCGCGACGTGCGTTTTGTAGGGCCGCTTGTCGTGGGAGAACCGCGTGTCACGGTAGATGCGGAACATCGAACCGCGCGATGGTCGCGGATCGGCCACCAGATACGGCGAGAGTTCGTAGAGAGGCGCAGCGAAATCGGTAATGAAACGCAGCACGGGCTGCCGCACATGACCTTCCCATTCTTCCTGATGTGCCTGGAACCATTCGCGCCTGTTGTTGCGTTTGAGACGAGTGAGAAACTGGAAAAGCTCGGGAGTAAAGTAAGCAGGCATTTAAAGATAAGTTAAGAAGAAGCTAAGAAAAAGTAAAGTGCGACAGCCAGAGACTGCCGCGATTTGACGCCACTCGAAGCGGCATGTTTCGATGGGAAGTGCCGATTCGCAAGCCTGCTCTTCCGGTGGATGCCATTCTGCCGGCAATTGTTGACTCCTTAAAACTCCAGCCCAACCTTGTGATCGTAGCCCTTCCGGGAGCGGGTAAGACTACTCGCGTGCCGCCCGCTCTGCTTGGTACCGTGAGCGGAGATGTGGTCGTACTAGAACCGCGCCGGATAGCAGCGCGCCTGGCGGCGCGTCGAGTCGCGTCGGAATTCGGCGAACCGGTGGGCGAAACCGTCGGATATCAAATTCGCTTCGAAGAGGCGGTCGGCCCGCGCACGCGGCTGCGATTTGTGACCGAAGGCGTGCTCACTCGACGTCTGCTTTCCGATCCTCAGCTGAAAGGCGTGTCGGCTGTGGTGCTCGATGAGTTTCACGAGCGCCATCTAGAGAGCGATCTCGCGCTCGCGTTGCTGAAACGATTGCAGCGATCGCGGCGCGACCTGCTGATCGTCGTCATGTCGGCAACTCTCGATGCCGATCCGGTGGCGCAATATCTTGACGGTTGTCCCTTCGTCAAGTCGGAAGGGAAGCTGTTTGACCTTGCAATCAAACACCTGCCTTATTCACCCGAGCCACTCGAGATGCAGGTGAAGAATGCAGCCGAACTGCTGATCGACGCGGGACACTCAGGTGACACACTGGTTTTCCTGCCCGGTGCGGTGGAGATTCGTCGGGCGATGCGGGCCTGCGATGCGCTTGCGCG
The DNA here is from genome assembly GCA_963710885.1 of uncultured Acidobacteriaceae bacterium. GTDB lineage: Bacteria > Acidobacteriota > Terriglobia > Terriglobales > Acidobacteriaceae > Sulfotelmatobacter. The sequence continues at coordinate 211,174 of CAVQCF010000039.1, read as the reverse complement.
GCGGGCTAATTTACTGGCGCTTCCCCTGCATGGAAGCCTGCCGCCCAAGGAGCAGGATCGGGCGCTCTCGCCCGCGGCTCAACGGAAAATAATTTTTGCCACGAACGTCGCGGAAAGTTCGATTACGGTCGAGGGCGTGACTGCCGTGATCGACAGCGGCTTGGCGCGCTTCGCGGCATACTCCCCTTGGAACGGATTGCCGACGCTACACGTCGGACGCGTGAGCAAGGCTTCGGCAAAACAACGAGCGGGGCGGTCTGGGCGGACTGCGCCGGGCCGCGTACTGCGACTCTACACAGCAGAGGATTACTCGCGTCGCCCGGAACAGGACGCGCCGGAGATTCTGCGCAGTGATCTGTCGCAGCTCTGCCTTGAACTGCGAGCCATGGGAATTGCCCACGTCAGTGACATCGCATGGCTGAATGCACCGGTCGCAGCGGCGGTGGAACGGGCCGAATCCCTACTGGATCGTCTGGGCGCCCGCGGAGAGATGGCGCAGCGTCTGGCGTGGTATCCGCTACCTCCGCGGTTGTCACGAATTCTTGTCGAGGCTGTGGAGCGAGGCGTGGGTGAGGACGCATGCGTAGCCGTCGCTCTGCTTGGGTCGGGGGTTCGTGTGGAGAAGAACGATCTCCTCGCGGCTCTTGATAGGGAACTAGATCACCGAGTACTGCAACATATCGCGCAGCTTCGCAGAATCGCGAGAATTCCAGCAGAGAAGAAACACAACGACGACGCGCTGCTGATATCGGTGCTTGCTGGATTTCCGGATCGGGTGGCTAGGTTGCGGGCAGGGAAGCAGGTGCTGTTGTCGACCGGAGCATCGGCGGAGTTGGAGGGTGAACCTCCACAGTACGAGTTCATGGTTGCGGTCGACGCGGAAGACCGCAAAGAGAAACACTTGCCGCTGATCCGCATGACGGCGCGCATTGAGCCGGAATGGTTGATTGATCTGTTTCCAGATCGCGTCAAGGATCAATCCAATGTAGTGTGGAATCGCGTGGCCGAGCGTGTGGATGCGGTGAGTGCGCTGCTCTATGACGACCTCGTGATTCAAGCGTCGCGCGGCGCCGTGCCTGACCCGCAGGCGGCGACCGAACTGCTCGCCCAGAAGGCAATGGAAGCAGGCATCGAGCGATTCGTCGACGTCAAAGCCTTGAATGACTTCACAGGACGCGTCGAGTTTGCTGGCCTTGCCGTGCCGGATATTGCGGAGGCACTGCGTGAGTTGTGTGACGGATTGCGAAGCTTTGCCGAACTGAAGAAGGCAGCAACGAACTTCGTCTCGGTTCTCGAGCAGAGGATCGGTGGTCGCCGCTTCCGTGAACTCGCTCCGGAGAGCGTCCGCCTGCAGAAGGGCCGCCAGACAAAGATTCATTATGAGCGCGGGAAGCCGCCCTGGATCGCGTCGCGGCTGCAGGATTTCTTCGGCATGCGCGACACCCCGCGGATCGGCCCAGAACGTACGCCAGTTGTCGTCCATCTGCTGGCGCCGAATCAGCGGGCCGTGCAGACGACGACGGACCTCGCTGGTTTCTGGGAGCGGCTGTATCCGGAGGTGCGCAGAGAATTGATGCGGCGCTACCCGAGGCACGCTTGGCCGGAGCGGCCGTGAGCCCTTTTTAAAAGTCTTCCAATTTGAATACTCGTTCCATCAGCAACCATTTCTCGCCGGGCTTGGCTTGGGTTAACAATTGCTGAAACGTCCCCATGAGCTCCTCCCACTCTTGCACCTTGGGGTTGAGTCGATCTGCTTTGCTCTTGGCCTCGAACGAGAAAGACTCGTTCACTTCCATGATCATGAACATGCGTGTGCCGAGCAGATAAATCTCCATGTCGTCGATGCCCGAGTCTTTGATGCTTCGAGTAATCTCCGGCCAAATCTTCTCGTGATGGCGCTTGTACTCGGCGATCAGAGTAGGATCGTCTTTCAAATCGAGGGTCAAACAGAAACGTCGTTTCATTCGACCTCTGTAGCGGGAATAGCCAAAGGCGTGCCCGCGTTCGCGACGGCTGGCGGCCGATATCCCCACATGGCGAAATAAAACACATAAGCATGACAGATGAGCGGAACTACAAATGCGCGCTGGATATTCCATGCATCGGAGACTCTGCCCATGATCCAGGGGCAGACCGCGCCACCGATGATGGCCATGACCAGCAAGGAAGATCCCAGCTTCGTGTAGGCGCCCAGACCTTTCAAGCTTAGGGCGAAAATCGTGGGGAACATGATGGAATGAAAAAAACCAATCAACACGATAGCCCAGACGGGCGCCACGCCTGAAGCGAACAGGACGACTAGAAGGCAGAGCAGCGATCCGCCAGCAAACAGAGCTGAGCAAGCGCGGGGCCGCGACCTTCTGCATGATGGCGGAGCCCGCGAAACGTCCGATCATGAAGCCCGCCAAGTGCGCTTGCAGATAGTGAGCGGCCTCTTTTTCATGTACGCCAGGTAAAGTGAACTCCGTGAACCGGATGATGAAGCTCCCTACGCCAACCTGAGCGCCGACGTAGAAAAATTGGGCGACTACGCCCTTGATCAAGTGTGGAAAGGCAAGAGTCCCGCTTAGCTTCGCGTTTGAAGTGTCGAGCCCGTCCGAACTGGTCTCGCGGATCTCCGGCAGTTTCGTCAGGAAGATGAGCAGCGCGACGAACAAGAAGACTCCGGTAATTACGAGGTATGGAGTCTTCACCATGTTTGCCTCGGACGCCCGATAGGCCAGTAATTGCGCGGGACTCATGGCCGCAATTTGTGCGGGAGTGTGCTCGATTCCGGAGAGAATGAACCGGGAGCCGACGAGAGCGATCATCACGGCGCCAGCGGCATTGAAGGATTGGGCAAGATTCAATCTTCGTTCCGAGCTTTCGGCGGGTCCCAGCGTGGTCACGTACGGATTCGCGGCGACTTCCAGCACTGATTGCCCACACGCCATTAGGAAGAGAGCGAAGAGGAAAAATCCGTAGATTCGGACCGAAGCAGCAGGAATGAAACAGAATCGTGCCGGTGGAACATACCAGCAGACCGATTAGAATTCCGCGCTTGTAGCCGACCCGCTGCATCAGCCATCCGGCAGGCACAGCGGCGAGGCAATAGCCGCCAAAGAAAGCGACCTGAATGAGTGACGAACCAGAGTCTGTAAGTCCAAATGCCTTCTTGAAGTGCTGGATCAGGATGTCGTTGAGATTGACGCCGATCGCCCATAGGAAGAATAAGCTGGTGACGAGCACCAGCGGCACGATGTAGCGGCGTTCGGTAAGGGGCGGAGACGGTTTGTTCGGCGATCTCATGTGAGTGCGCGGTCCAAGTGAACGTATCCGCCGTCGACGAATAAATGTTGGCCCGTGGTATGGCTGGACTTTGCCGAGATCAGAAAAACGACCATCGCAGCGATCTCTTCGGAAGTAGTCATGCGCTGTTCGAGGGGAATCTTGGTGAGTATGGTCTTCAGTTTACCTTCGGGATTCGGGAAAGTGTCGAGCCAACTGCGGTAAAGCGGCGTCATCACCTCGGCAGGAATTACAGTGTTGACTCTAATGCCGTACGGTAGCAGCTCGCGTTGCCCATTCGCGCGTCAGCGCCATGATCGCGCCCTTTGAAGATGCATAGCCCGACGTGCTGCCTTGTCCAGTGACTGCGGTCTTCGAGCCGACGTTGACGATTGATCCGCGCGAGCGTTTCAAATGCGGTAGGGCATAGTGAGCCATGCCGTAGTAGTGCACCAGATTGCGGTTGAGGGAGGCCATGTATTCTTTGACGCTGCCTTGTTCCAGGCCCACCTTGTCGTTGCGTCCAGCATTGTTGACGAGCGCGTCGATGTGCCCAAAGCTCTTGAGAGTGTGCTCGACGGATTGCGCGCAACTTTCCGCGGTGGAGAGATCGACGGTGATGAGTCCGCAAGTTGCGTTGTTCTTCTGCAACTGGCTTTGCAGTTGCTTGCCGGCTTCGGCGTCGCGGCCCACGATCACTGGAATCGCGCCTTCGGCTGCGCAGGCGTGGACAATCGCCGCGCCGATTCCCTTGGCGCCGCCGGTCACGATGACCACTTTGTCTTTCAGTTCCAGGTCCATGTACTAGCCTCGCAAGTTGAGGAAGCCGCCATCAATCGGATAATTCACGCCCGTGATGAACGACGCTTCGTCCGAGCATAAGAACAGGGCAAGGGAAGCGACCTCAGGCGGTTCCGCCATTCGTCCGATCGGTTGTGACTTTGCCAGCTTCTCGAACATTTCCTTCTCTCGTCCGGGATAGGTTTTCTGCAAATAGTCGTCGACAAACGGCGTGCGGACCCGGGCGGGGGAAATGCAATTGCATCGAATGTTATGGGCGAGATAGTCTCTCGCCACGGAATACGTCATCGCGATGACCGCGCCTTTACTCATCGAGTAAGCGAAGCGGTCGGCCAGACCCGACGAGCCGGCAATCGATGCCATGTTCACAATCACTCCGCCCCCGGATCTCTTCATGTGTCCGACGACGGCGTGCATTCCGTTATAGAAGCCTTTGACGTTCACTCGAACCACGCGATCGAAGTCTGGCTCTGCGGTGCTCTCCACCGTGCCGATGTGCGAGACTCCGGCATTGTTAACAAGGATGTGAATACGTTCGCGACGGAAAAATTGGTCGAACGAAGCCTTCACGTCGGGCTGGCTGGTCACATCACAGAGATGGGCGGAAGCGGCGCCGCCGGCCGCAGAAATTTGCTGGCAAGTTGCGGCCGCCGCAGATTCGTTCACATCCAGAACGCGAATCACAGCGCCGTGCGCCGCCAACTTTAGAGCGATAGCCTGTCCAATCCCGCTGCCGCCGCCAGTCACGACTGCCACCCTGCCGTCGAGGCGGAAACTCTGCGCGACCTGATTGGTCACAGAGAAACGCCTCGTTTCCAGGGAATGAAATCTTCCTGAACCTTCTGCTCGGCCTTGGTGCGGACTTCACCGTTCGCTACCCTGATCACCAAATCCAGAATGTCCTCGCCCATCGCCTCGATTGTCTTCTCACCCGAAATGACTGCTCCAGTGTCGATGTCGATTATGTCGTGCATACGTCGCGCCAGGTCCGAGTTCGTCGAAAGCTTCACGACAGGAGTGATCGGATTCCCGGTGGGTGTGCCCAGACCGGTGGTGAACAATACCACGCTCGCCCCGGCGCCGACTTGCGCTGTGACACATTCGACGTCATTCCCCGGAGTGCATTGCAAGTTGAGTCCCGGCTCCGTCGAGTACTCGGGATAGTCGAGTACCGCCGAGACCGGAGAGGTGCCGCCCTTCTTCGCGGCGCCGGCCGACTTCATCGCGTCGGTCAAGAGTCCGTCGCGCATGTTTCCGGGTGAAGGATTCATGTCGAAGCCGGAGCGTACGGCGGCGGCGCGCGCGGCATAGTCTCGCATGAGTTGAATGAACCGGTTGCCGACCTCCCTACTCTTGCCGCGGTTGATGAGTTCTTGTTCTACACCGCACAATTCTGGGAACTCCGACAGGATCGTGCGCCCACTCAGAGCGGCGAGCAAATCGGCAGTGTGCCCGATGGCGGGATTCGCGGAAATGCCGGAGAAGCCGTCCGAGCCTCCGCATTTTAGACCGACGCACAAATCGGCGAGGGGAGCGGGAGTGCGTCGCGCCTTGTTGACTTCGACCAAGCCGAGAAACGTTTGACGGATCGCGTCCGACATCATTTGCGCTTCGGAACCACTGCGCTGTTGTTCGAGGACGACGAGCGGCTTATCGAACTTGGCATTGCGTTTGCGAATCTCGTCGCGGAGGATTGTGATCTGCGCGTGCTGGCAGCCCAGGCTGAGAACCGTGGCGCCTGCAACATTCGGATGGTGAATGTAACCCGCGATCAGGCCGCACAGATTGTTGGAGTCTTCCCGTGTGCCGCCGCAGCCGCCCTGGTGGAGCAGAAAGCGGATGCCATCGACGTTCTCGAACAGGGGGCTGCGCTGCCTGGGAACCTCTTCAGGGTGGGAGTGATCCTTAATCTTGTCCGCTTGTCCTTCTCGATACAGCCTGGCCAGTTCTGCAACCTGGTGCCGGTAGAGTTGGGGCGCCGCAAACCCGAGTTCTTCTTCGAAGGCCTGCTTCAGAACCTGGATGTTCTTGTTCTCGCAGAAAACGAGAGGCACGACGATCCAATAATTCCGCGTGCCCACCTGACCGTCGGAGCGGCGATAGCCGAGGAACGTTTGTTGATTCCGTCGCGAGACGTTGGGAGGCGTCCAATGAAATTCACCCGACTGCTCCTGGAACGGGGAGGCCTGATGCTGGATGTTGCCCGTGGTCAGGAGTTCTCCCGCCGCGATGGGCTTGACGGCTCGCCCAACGAGAACTCCGTACATAACGACGTCGTCGCCGATGCTGAGATCTCGCGTGGCGAACTTGTGTTTCGAGGGAACGTTCTTGAGAAGAGTGTAAGAGTGGCCCCCGAATTCGATTCGATCGTCGGCTTTCAGGTCGGTGAGGGCGATCAAAACGTTGTCGCGGGAATCGAGTTGGAGCACGTTGGGATGCATCGCAGTTTCGAGCCCGCCTATTGTAAAACATCGGTCCGGCGAATCTTCTGGAGGATTCTCAGCGGCCTGCCAGACGCCAGAACCGTTGGGCATTGTCACCGAGTACACTCTCGCGACACTCAGGTTGCTTCTCAAGCAAGTATGTTTTCACGACTTCGATAACCCGCGAATACGAAGCAGCCACAAGGCACACGGGCCAATCCGAGCCGATCATGAGGCGATCCGGCCCGAACGATTCCACCGCGACGTCGAGAAATGGGACGATCTGCTCGGGCTGCCAGTGCTGCCAGTCGGCTTCTGTGACCAGCCCCGACAATTTGCAGAACACGTTGGGGAATTCCGCCAGCCTCCTGATGCCGTTTGTCCAGGAATTGACTTGGCCGCTCTTGATCGGTGGCTTGGCGAGATGATCAAGGACGAAGCGCTGGCGTGGGAAACGTTTCACAAACTCCGCGGCGATGGAAAGATGTTTGGTGTAGATCAAGATATCGTAAGCAAGGTCGAACTCCTCAAGCGCGGCAATTCCCCGCAGAAATTCTGGCTGCAGCAGGAACCGGTCGTCAGGTTCACTTTGGACGATGTGTCGGACGCCGACCAGTTTGGGATTCCGAGCCAAAGTTTTCAATTGAGAACGAATGCCCGGCGACCGCAAGTCAGCCCACCCAACCACGCCGAGAATTGACGGGAAACTCTCCGCCAACTTGAGGAGCCACCGTGTCTCCTCGAGCGTCTGGCGCGCTTGAACGGCCACCGAGCCTTGAAAGTTGCGGTCCAATTCCGGCTTCAAATCCGCTGGCAGGAAATCGCGACGCAGAGCCGACATGGAATCATCGATCCAGTCGTATTCGGCGGGGTTGTAAATCCAAAAATGCTGGTGGGCGTCAATGTGCATGGAAGGAATTGATCAGCGACAGAGGCTGCGGCCAAGAGTGCGCCTGATTATAGACCCGGCCCTCCGTTTGGAAGATTCTGCCGCTGACCACCACTTATCGCGGGCGCACCTCCAGTTGCACCGGCCGGGCGATGGAGCTGACTTCCGGGTCATAGTACTCGTAGACTCGCGACTGGAATGTTCGAGCGCGGATAGGATACTTGGCGCGCAGGCGAAAATGCAGAGCAACCGTGTCGCCGGGAGCGATGGAATCGAAGTACAGAATCGCCTGTGTGGCGGTAAGACTGAATTTCTCCAGACGACTACTCTTCAGGCTAGCGCTTTTCTCGATGTAGGTTTGCAGGTCTTCGCTGAGTAAATCGAATCCGGGCGGAATTCCCAGATCAACCATCACCATGTTCGCGGCTTTGCGCAGATTGTTTTTGACGGTAGCGGTGGCAGTCGCAATGTCTTCTTGAGCGAGGTGAGTGCGATCGTAGGTCACGTTGATCGACATCGGTTCGTTCGCCGGTTTCTCGTCCCAGGGGAGGAAGTAGCTGCCGACCACCTGGTAGGCCAAGCCACCCTTTCCCTCGAACCGGATTTCGACGGTGTTGGGGTCTTCCGAGCCGATCGCCTTTGCCCCGACGCCCTTGAACACGAACTGATGGAGCAAGTCGTTGTTCTCCGGAGTCAGCGTGAGTTTTTCGACGGGCTTGCCGTTGAGCAGGACTTCGAGAGTGCCTTGAACGTCGCCTGCACCTTTTTCGGTTGCGAGCAGCAGCGCCCGCAGTGCCATGATGGTCGCCTGTGTCGTGCCCCACGTGCCGGAAGCGTCTTTCTTGGAAGCGATGTAACTGAGCGCCTTGCGCGCAGTGCCGGATGCCTCGCCCCACTTGAGCAGCGCCTGCACGGCCAGCCCCGTGGTCTCCAGCGCTCGCGCTGGCGCCGGTGGCATAGACGCCGGTTTCGTCCGCGCTCCACCAGGCCTGCTCATCCTTCTCCGTGCGCGCATCGAGCAGAAGTTGCATGGCCTGGCGGGTGAAGGTTCGATCTTTCTCGGCATTGCCGGATCCAAAGTCGGCGGCGAAGTTGGCGACGACCGCCAGCGTGTAGCTGTCGACTTTGCGTTCATGTGGCTTCGATAAACTGCTTGGCCTTCTCGACTGCCGGACCCTGGTAGCCGGTGTTCTCGAGCGACCACGCGATGTACGCGGTGATGCGCAGCACGTCGGAGTTGTAGCGGTTGGTGGCGCCTTCATTGATGAATTGACGTGTCCGGCTTCCAGCTTCCATCGGCCTGCTGCTGCGCTGGCGAGCCACTGCTGGGTTCGCGCGATCAGTCTCGGATCCACGTCGTAGACTTTCGACATGTCGCTGAACTCCATCAGGCCGTAAGCCGTCAGGATCTTGTTGGCGGGCGCGCTGCCGAACCAGGAGAACCCGCCGCCCGGAACTTCAAAAGTCAGCAGGCGCTGGTAGCCGTTGGCGATGTATCCCTCGGCTTTGGCGTGCACTTCGGGAGTCAGCTTCTTTGTGCGCTTCATGTAATCGAGCGCCAGAACGTTGGGATAGGTGCTGGAGGAAGTTTGCTCAAAGCAGCCGCCCGGCATGCGCAGAATGCTGTCCATGCCTTCGATCACCTGGCTCAGCGGACCGGGGTAAAGCCTGACGAAGATCTTGCTGGCGTCGGGAATGGAATTCGCGGGGAAATTGAGTTCGTGCTGAACGGTGTTTTCCAGGCGGCCGTTGAAGACCATGATTCTGTTCGCGTCCGTTGGGAATGACTTCGATTTCGCGGACGACGATGTCGGCGCGCTCTGTTTCGCCTTTCATGCGGGCGGAGAGCGTCAGTTTGAATTTGCCGATGCGCGTGGCTTCGAGCGTGAACTGCGATCCGCCGACGCGGGCGGAATCCACTGCGACGGATTTTTCGGGCAACATCCTCGACCAGCGAGAACCAGTCGTCCGGTTGCAATTTCAGGCTGACGTCTCCGCGCGCGCCTGAGTAGTTGTATACGGCTACGGGGATCGAGACTCGATCGCCTTGCGTGAGGGTGACGGGCAGGTCGAGATCGACGAAGAAATCCTGAAAGACTTTCAGGCTCGATGTGCCGCTGCCGAGCGCTCCGTGGGTGGTGGATGCGAGCATCGCCATGCGCCAAGTGGTGATGGAGTCCGCCAGGGGAATCGTGATGCGTCGCCGATCCGTTTTGGTCGGTGATGATTTCGGGATTGATGTAGAGAGCCTCGGGGAAGTAGGACCGGACGTGCGCGGACGGACCGGGGGCCTCTTGCTTGTCCTTGGCTCGAATCGCGATGGTTGTGGATGTTCCAATGTCGATCGGTCCAGCAACCGGTGCTTGAGGCACAGCAAAGTCCGTAAAATTGCGGCCATCGATGGCGAGGGCAGCCCCTTGGGCAACCTGGAGATTGCCGCCGACAGCCTTAAAGACTCTATTGCGGGCTTCAACGACCACACTGACCGCGCTCACTTCTACGGCCTCGCTCACAGAGCCAAGCGACAGCATCGTAGAGACCACGACGCGGTCGCGGGCGCGGAGCGTGATTGTCCGGGACGCGGTCTTGAATCCGGCCTGAGATACCTGCACTTCATAGCGCCCGGCGGGTACCCCTGCCAGAGTAAATTGGCCTGCTGCATCTGTGGGCACCGTTCGTTTTTTTCCGGTGGAGACTTCGCGCATAGCGACGCTGGCACCCGAAATCACTGCGCCAGAGGGGTCGGTGATGGTTCCTACAATTTCCGCAAGACCATTGAACGGGCCGCGATCGTGTTCGATATTGAGAGTAAGCGTGTCCGAGTCCGGGTGGCCGAGGACTGTGCCTCTGCGCACCTCGACGTAGGCCGCCATATCGTCGGGGGTATCGAAGCGGTGATCGGCGCCGGCACTGCGCACCATGTAGTGAGCCTGGTCGCGATACCACTGCACGGGTTCGAGGCGAAACTCAGTTCCCCAAGAGTCGAGAAACTCGACCCCGCTGGTCTTCGAAATTCTGGCGAAGACCCTGATCAGATCGCCCTTCTCCGGGTTTTCACGGTAAGCGAGGCTCAGGCGTTCCGCTAATTCATGCACTTGGTCCAGGAAATGAGCCTGATAGCGGCCGGCATATTCCTGGTATTTTTGCATCGGCACCGTCCGGCCGAACTCAGTTTCGAATTTGTTTGTGCCCACCAATTCCGTGGCGGAAAACAAGGCGCGCGCGGAGCGGTTGCGCTGCTCGATTTTCGACTCCTCCACCGGTTCGACAATCTCCGACATTCCGATGGAGTGGATTTCATAGCGCGGTTTCATCACTTCCTGCTCGAGGTAAAAGAAAACCTTGGCAAAGCCGGGTTGCTTCTCAGCCAGCGCGAAGACGGCCTCGTCTACGACTTGCAACCCCAGAGCGGCGCTCACACCTTCGCCTCGAGAGTTGGTTACGTGGAAGCGGATGCGGGCTTCACCGCCCGGTTTGTAGACCGGAGCGTCGGCCGAGGCGTCGATCTTGAGTTCGTCCGCTGGTTGCACGAAGACTAAGCGATGATCGGCGACCGGCTGGGCATTGCGCCCGAAAAGATACGCATTGAAGTCCACGGTTCCTGCCAACTCAGGCGTCGCGGTGAGAGACAATTCAGCTTGTCCGTTCTCGATGTCGAGATCACGCGTCAGCACCGTCTGGCCGTCTTTGACGATGTCCAGGTAGGCGGCGCCTCGTTTCTTGGTGGAGAAGACTTTCAGGTCAATGCGGTCGCCTGCCTTGTAAACCGCGCGTTCCGTCCGTAGAAGAATCTGATCGTCGCCCTGGCGGCTTTGCAGTTGAACCCTGCTTGACGCGTGATTCCCCTCATCGTCCTGACCCTCGAGTTCCAGGGTTTCTGTTCCGTCGCGCGGACTGATGCTCACGATGGCAACGCCGCCTGCATCGCTGGTTACGCGCTGCTCGACGTTGCCCGCCGCATGAACTTTGAGGCTGGCGCTGGGCCGGCGTTCCGTCAGGGTAAGACGTCAGGATGAAAACTTGATTGTCCAGATTGGGAATGAGCATCCCTCCCTCCGGAACAGCCGTCATGATCAGAGGCGATTCGCTGACGGTAATCGGCTCGCCGCGAGTCTCGGCATGCTCGGCGGAGTCTTTCACCGTGGCCTCAATCAGCACGCGAGCCGCACCCTGACTGAGAGGACGTCCAGCGAAATATTTCGGCAGCGTCAGATCGAAGTGGTACCCGCCATCATGATCCGTCTTGCCCTGCACGGAAGCCGCTTCAAACACAGACACATCCATGCTGGAAGCTTTGACCGTGATCTCCGCGTCGTCGACCGGCTTGCCGAAGAAATAGTTGGCTCGCACCGTTCCGGTAACGTGATCGCCGGGGCGGTAGCCGCGCTTGGTCTTGCTGCTGCTCCCGAAATCGACCGCGACTTTGAATTTCGGCAGAACGTAGCGTTCCACGTTGAGAGCAATCTCGGCCGTGTTTGTCGGTGCTTCGCTCTCTCCCATCAATGCACGCAGATGGTATGTTCCGAGGTTGACTTCGTCGGCGAGTCCAAATTCCGCTGAGGCAATTCCGAACTTGTCGGTTTCCGTCGCTCTCTTGAACACCTTGTTGCCGCGGGAGTCTTCGACTTCAAAAGTCAGCTTGCGGTTCGCGGCGGCCTCATGACTGGAACGATCGAGCGCCAACGCGCGCACGTGAATCGTCTGTCCAGGCTGGTAGATCGGCTTTTCGGTGGTGAGCAGAATCGAAACCTTATCTTCAAGCCGTACATCCTGCGTGAACTCCGTTGAGCCGATCGGTGTGTCGACCGCATAGCGCAGTTGATAATTTCCCACTAAGCTGGCTGGGAACCGGAATTGCGCCTCGGTTGTTCCCCGCCGGTTAAGCCGTCCTGTGAAGAGCAAGCGCGATTTCTGCTCGGGAACCAGCAGTTCGATCTGTAAAGCACTGCGTCCCGCAATGACCGCGTCGTGGGAATCGGTGACGATGACTCGCACGGCCGCATCGCCTCCGGTCAAATAGGATTGCTGGCCGAGGATGTGAAGCACCGGCGTGCGCAGGATTTGCGAGATGGATTCCGTGCCTTCGATCCCGTGGCTTTGGCCGTCGCGGTATGCGAAGCGGTAGCGCAACCGGTGCCACACGAGTTCATCAAGGGCCAGCGGCTTTGCCAGCTTAATCTGTTCGTTCCAAGTCCCACTCCCCCCGGCAACCTCGACCGGCTGGTGCACGCGTCCAAGGACTTGGTCTTCCGGATCCAAAATCTCCATCGTGAGCTGTCCCGCACCGGGATGCTGCGCTTCGTAGGGAATTGCTACGTTCACGACGCCGTGCCCGTAGGTCGCACTGGCGCCCGGTTCGCTATTACTGGCCTCGAACTGGTGAACTGTAACGATTGCGGCAGCGATTAATAGGACAGGAAGGAAAAATAACCAAAGCTTGGGTGAAGTGGCGTGTCTGTCGCAATCTTCCATGGCGTCTCCGTGAGGGCCGTCAGCAGGGCTTCTACTGACTGGCTTGCACTCATGATAAGAACGCGCTCCTTCTGGACTCTTGCGAAGAAGTTGGCGAAGCGTCGCTGATCCGCGTGATCGGAACTAGAAATTCAAATGGCCCGCTGACGCACTTCGTAATTACATTTTGGTCATTACGGCGGGAACAATTCTTAGAGGTCTGGTGTCGTGCCGGCACATTGCGGCGTGGGGGAGGGCGAACTTACAAGACGCTGGAAAAATATGGCTGACGGGGCTCCTATTCTCCCGTCAGCCCAAAGTTTGGGTACCCGTGGTTCGGCTTCAATCGCGACCGCTGGATTCGTCAACCGGGTCGCTTTGAGCCGTCAGCCTACTAGCTCAACGGCGGCAGCGTCGTTTGGCAGTTGGGCTGGCGAGGTGGGCACAGAATGAGCGGGCCCCCGTCTGCGGCGGAAATGGGTTGAACGCTTGCCCCGATGAACGTACCTACCATCCCTACGGCCAGAATCGCGATCCTGATTGCCAGCTTTGCATTCATCTTAACCATCGTCTTGCTCCTTCGTTCCTGGGATTTTGTTTCCTTGCTCGGGCCGTCCGTCGCAAGTGACCTTAGTAATGCAAGCTGCGTACCAAACCGGGCGCTTGGGTCCGCCACGTGCAAACCCCGGAGAATTCTCCTAAAACTGGGGATAAATCAGGATTCCAACCCGGGTAAGCCCTGATGTCTGTGCCGACGGCGCCCGGCAACCCAAACAAAAGCGCTAATACGTAACATTTATGTTAGGTAGAGGGCGGACCCGGGAAGGGTCCGGGTATACTCATTGCGTCATGGGTGATTCGGGCGAACAAGCTGCTGCTGCCACGGGCGGGGCGCGGCTGGAAGCCGTAAGCGGGCCCCTCAAAGGGAAGCTCTTTCCCCTCGCCGGGGATGAGGTCTCGATCGGTCGCGATCCCTCCAATGAGATCTCGCTGCTCGACTCCCTGGTATCGCGCCGTCACTGCATCATTCGTAAGGAGGCGGACGGATTCCGTCTTCAGGATCTGGAGAGCAGGAACAACACTTTTATCAGCGGCGTGCCCGTAAAGGAGAGGGTGCTGGTCCACGGGGACCAGATTCGGGTGGGCAACTCGATTCTTGTCTTCCAAGGAGCAGATACTGGGGCAATTCCAGGGAACGCCGCTCTTAGCCTTGACGCTACTCCTATGCCGGGTGCCGCGACCGTAATCCTGCGCAAAGAGGATGCCCGGTACCTGCAACCCTCCCGGCCCGACGCCCTGCCCGCCACCGCGAAAACGGTTCGCGACCTCAATGTGCTGCTCGAATTCAGCCGAACGCTGAACTCGGTGCGCGGTCTGGTGGCGCTGCAAGAGAAGGTGCTGGAGGCGGTCTTGGCGATCGTCCCCGCGGACCAGGCAGCCGTACTACTGACGGAAAATGGAGTCGCCGGATTCTCTTCGATTGTGGGCAGGGACCGACGCCTCGGGCCCGATCGGCCGATTCATGCCAGCCAGACCATTCTCAACCGCGTCCTCGAAGAGAATCTCGCGATACTCTCCAGCGATGTCCAGAGCGATGACGCCTATCGGGAGGCCGAGAGCCTGCTGGAACGCCGGGTCCACTCGGTTCTGGCTGTCCCGCTCGAAGTGCAGGGAAATATATTGGGCGCAATGTATCTGGACGCGAGTTCTCCGGGCGCGCGCTTCGACGCGGACCTTCTGCAACTGGTTACGACGCTGGGAAACATCACTGCGCTTGCGATCGAAAACGCTCGGCACGTCGAGAGGCTCGGAGGCGAAAACCGCCGCCTGAACGAAGAGCTGAGCATCCACCACAGCATGATTGGGGAAAGCAAGGCCATGCACGAGGTGTATGGATTCGTTTCCCGGGTGGCGGGCCGGGATTCGACGGTCCTTATCTCGGGCGAGAGCGGCACGGGAAAAGAGCTAGTGGCAAGGGCGGTCCACACGAACAGTGGCCGGGCCGACAAGCCGTTTGTCGCGATTAACTGCGCGGCCATTACTGAAACCTTGCTGGAGAGCGAACTGTTCGGACACGAACGAGGGGCGTTCACGGGTGCGGTCTCGCAGAAAAAAGGCAAGCTCGAGGTCGCCGAAGGCGGTACTGTCTTTCTGGATGAGATCGGCGAGTTGGCCGTGCCTATGCAGGCGAAGCTGCTGCGGGTGCTGCAGGAGAGAGAGTTCGAACGAGTCGGCGGTACTCGTCCCATCAAGCTCGATGTCCGGCTCATTGCTGCGACGAATCGTGATCTGAAGGAAGCGTCGCGCACGGGAGGTTTTCGACCCGACCTTTATTATCGTCTCAACGTCGTATCGCTCCACATGCCGGCGCTTCGCGAGCGTCGCGAGGATATCCCCATGCTGGCGGCATTCTTCGCGACGCAGTATGGCGAGAAGGTGAAACGGCGCGTGGCCGGCATTTCACCGGAGGCTCGCGCCTGCCTCACGCGCTATGAGTGGCCGGGCAATGTGCGCGAACTGGAGAACGCCATCGAGCGGGCCGTAGTATTGGGCTCGACGGAATTAATCCTTGCAGAAGACTTGCCGGATTCCATCTTGGAAGAAACCGCCGCCTCCGGAGAGCCGGTGAGCGCGCTGCACGATGGTATCCGCGAGGCGAAGAAGGTGCTCATCGAACGCGCCATCGAACAGGCGAATGGCAACTACACCGACGCGGCGAGAATCCTGGGAGTTCATCCTAACCATCTGTTCCGGCTGATTCGTACGCTGAACCTCAAGCCGAAGCGGCAACGGCATGGGTAAGTGCGATCCATGCTTCCTCAGCTGACCGACAACCCCACTGTGGAACGGAGACCGTTATGCTGCGAATTTTCTTTGCTCTCTGTTTGATCGTGTTGACGACGAGCGCAGTCCGCATGTCAGCGCAAGTCTACCCATATCGCGACGGAACTCCCGGTGTTACCGGATACCGCTCGGAAGTGATGGCCGAGGTCATGATCCAGGAAAGCGAGTTCGTCCGCTTGGCTGAGGCCATCCCTGCTGATAGATACACATGGAGGCCGTCTCCAGATGTGCGCACGATCGCCGAGGTTTTTCTGCACGCCAGCGCTGCGAACTACAATCTCTACAAACTCGTGGGCACTCCTACTCCGGCTGGGGTCGACACGAAAACCCTTGAACAGTCCACCACTGACAAAGCAAAAGTCATCGCTACGCTCCGGGCTTCCTATGCTCACGCCAAGGCGGCCATCCGCTCCATGCCCGACGCGGACCTGGAAAAGACTCTGTTGTGGAACGGAGGGAAGATTACCGAACGGGGAGTCTTGCTCTATATCGTTCAGCACATCGCACAGCACCTCGGTCAGCAGATCGCCTATGCCCGCTCGATAGGCGTAGTTCCACCGTGGACACTCGATCCGCCCCGGAAGAATTAGTTTTAGCCCGTAAACGCCGAGCGGTCCCCAGCGGCGCGGTGCTACATGGAAGTAGTGACCCGACGGACTATTGGGCATCCGCCCCCGGTCCCACAGCCACGACAAAATAAGTGGCCTGCGTCGTGCCGACATTCTTAATGCCGTGCTCGTCGTTGGAATGAACAAATCCTACCGAGCCCGGCCCTATAACATGACTAGTGCCATTGATCGTGAGCTGTACCGTACCTTCCCGAATCAGCCACATTTCGCTGTGCACATGGTGATGTGGGGCATGCGGCATCGCGCCCGGCGGTAATGTGGTTTCGTGCACCTCCAACGACTCGGCTGTGGCCAGCTTGCCTTTCAGAACCGGGCGGATCGCCGCTCCGTTTACAGTCTTCATTGGCAGCTCGCTGAAGGGGTACGTAGTTGATGGAAGGGAATTCTCCTGGTTCTGCAAACCTTCTAAATCAACCGCGCTCGAAACAAATCCCGAGAGCAGAAAAAGCACTTCTCGTCGAGTGGACGACATCCGAGGCCTCCTAGAATAAAGTTCACAGTTGGGCCGGCATGATAGCAGAGGATTCCTTGCCGCAAAACCCTTCGCAGGGGTCAATAGGGGTCAATGAGTTTCTATGGCAACGCTGCGACAGTTACGATGGGTTAGACTGCGGCACCAGCCATCAGACCAACCGCGAACAGAGGCAACCATGCGATCTCCACGTCGCATATCATCCACATGGAAGCCTCGTGTACACCTGCCACAATGCCGAGAATCATGCCGATCGGAGCAAGCAGAAACAAGAATCCCAGGCTTAGGATTTCCGGCTCTTGCCAAGGCGTAGGTGAGAGGGAGGCCTGAACTGGTAGAAGAGGAATGTTGCAGCAGCGAAAACTGCATTCGTCGTAACCATGCCAAATGCTACCAATCCAAGCGCGTGTTGCGGTCCCTGACGCCGCTGATACAGTCTCGCCCACGCAGCAATGGTGATCGCCAGAAGCTCGCAACTGAACATATGGGGAATGAGCCGCACAAACATGTGTCGGAATTCTCGCCCGGTATTTTTGCCCTTCGAATCGACTGTCGAAAACACGCTATAGAAGCGCTCAAACCCCCGCCTGGGGTCAGTGACCGCAACGAAGATGTTATGCCAACGAAGGTTCGATTCCAGGCTGGACTCTGCCGACCAGTGATGTAGAATTCGCCCGACGCCAGAAGCAACAAAAATACGCGAAGGAGAGTATGAAAAAATCACTGCTAACTGTTGGGGTGGCCGCAACGTTGATGATGGTGTGGTCGATCGGGCGAATGCAGGGACAGCAAGATCAGAGAGTGATCTTCGTCTCCGCCGGTCAGGCGAATTTTCAGGAGACCCCGACCAAGGGGGTATCCATGGCCGCAATCTGGGGCGACGCCGGTAAAGGGGCCCATGCCACATTCACCAAGTTCGTCCCCGGTTTCGATGCCGGGATGCACACCCACACCAACGATATTTGGATCGTCGTCGTGAAGGGCGCGTATCTGTACAAGGATGAAGCCGGCACCAAACGTGTGGGGGCGGGCAGTTTCTTGCGAGTTCCAGGTGGAAAGAAGCATTGGAGCGGAGGCGATCCCACGGAGGGAGCGCTTTTCTACGAAGAATCGTCCGGCAATTTCGATTCGATTCCTGCAAAGTAGAAGGCAAATTTGTTCTCCGCCTTCCGCTGAAATCGGCGGGAGGCGGGCTATTCAATCTCGCGTACAAGGGCGATATTAAGAGAAAAAAACTGCCGATCTCATGCGATGATTAGTGTGCCTCGAGGATTAATTGTGGCGAGCTTCCTTCAGGATTTCCGCTATTCGCTGCGGCAACTCTCCACCAATCCAGGGTTCTGTCTGACCGCGATTCTTTCCCTGGCACTCGGAATCGGAGCCACCGTTTCCGTGTTCAGCGTGATTTACGGTGTGTTGCTGCATCCCTTTCCCTACGCGAATGTTGATCGGCTGGCGAACTTAAGCCTCAGGGACGCTCAGGGAAGGCTCTTCGACGCCTGGTTCTCAGCGCCACAGTTGCGTGAACTGCGGAAGGCGCAGGCTTGCGAAAGCATCGCTACATGGAACTCATCAAACCTGACAGTCACAGGGCGCGACCTTCCCGAGGACGTCGTCGCTTTCTTTGGAATCGGAGAGACCTTTCCTACGTTGGGCGTTCCGGCCTTGCTCGGCCGCAATCTTGGACCTTCAGATTCGCCTGACGGGCAGGAGCCTCAGCCGGTTGTGATGCTTCACTACCGCTTTTGGCAGCGTCACTTTAATGGCGACCCCAGCATCCTCGGCAAGACTTTGGAACTGAGTCATAAGAACTACACGATTGTCGGAGTCACCCCTGCGAATTTCACCTGGGGCTGGGGGGCAGACGTTTATCTGCCGCAAGAGATCTCCAACGACGCGGGAGGCGGTGTGGTCGTGAAGCTGCGGCCAGGAGTCGGCCTTACATCTGCAGACGCGGAACTGCAACTGCTGTTGGAGCGTTTTGCTGAAGAAGGGCCGCACACTTTCCCTGAGCGGTTCAAAGTTGACATCCGTCCGCTGACCTTTGAGGTAAGACGCAACATGGGCGGCACTCTTTATCTGCTGCTTGCGGCGGTCGGTACGCTGTTGGCGATTGGTTGCAGCAATGTCTCTATACTGCTGTTGGCTCGGGGCACGGCAAGGCAGCATGAGTTTGCCGTGCGATCGGCGGTGGGGGCCAGTGGCATTCGTATTGTGCGGCAGTTGCTGACGGAGTCGCTAATATTGGCGCTAACCGGAATGGGTCTCGGCATTTTGTTTGCGTACCGACTTGTGGACCTGATTGTTGCCTGGATGCCGAGCGGGCTGTACCCACCCGATGTGCTCATTCGCCTGAACCTTCCCGTGTTGTTTTTCAGTGCAGCATTGGCGTTGTTCACGGTTGTGCTCTTTGGCCTGGTCCCTGCATTGCAGATGGCGAAGCCGGATATCAAGCAGTTCATGCAGTCCGGCGCGAAGCAGTGCTGCGGGAAGCGTGCGCGGTAAGCATCTGCATGGCGCGCTCATCGCCGCACAGATTGCACTCACTCTGCTTTTGTTGACTGCCGCAGGGTCAGCCATGGCAGGATTCATACGCTTGATGCGTGTACCGCTCGGGTACGATCCGACTAACGTGCTCTCTGTCAGGATTCCCTTGCAGGAAAACACCGCGACGACGTGGGAATCGCGGGCAAACTACTTCGAACAGCTTCGCGCCAACATTGCGGGGTTGCCCGAGGTTGTCTCCGCGGGACTATCATCCAGTGCTACCCCACCAATCAGCGGATGGGAACAGCGATTCGATCTGCCGGGCAAACCCACTACGTCGCCTGAGCTCCAAACGGCTAGGATAAGTTTCGCCGATCCTGCCTACTTTGGCATATTGCGGATGCCGCTCCTGCAGGGGCGCATCTGGAGCCCTACGGAAGCTACCCGTGGGGCTACGCTGGTCATCGTGAACCAGTCTTTTGCCCAACGTTATTACCCGCAGGGCGATATCGTAGGCCATTCTTTGAGAGTGCCCACCCTGATAAGTAAGCCGCCCGACTCGCTCACCTCTCCCGGAGCCGATGGCTGGATGGAAGTGATCGGTGTCGTGACCGACGCTGTCAATGACGGTCTGGATAAACCGGTCAAGCCCGCAGTCTTTGTCCCATACAGCACTCTGATGCTGATGGGAACGCAAGTTCTTGTCCGGACCCGCGTCACGCCGGAATCCGCCGTCCAGAGCATCCGGCAGCAGTTGGCATCGGTCAATCCCGACCAGCAGATTTCCAGCCGGATCGAAGACCTGGAAACTCGGATCAAACAGCGACCGGAATGGGCGAGGGGAAGGCTCATTGCAGCCCTCTTTGCTGGGTTCTCGATTTTGGCGCTCGTTCTGTCGGCGGTTGGTCTGTACAGCGTAGTTTCCTACTCAGTGGCACAGCGTACCAACGAATTCGGCATTCGCCTGGCGCTGGGCGCGAGGCGCTCGCAAGTTCTGAAAGTTGCCATGGCCTCAGCGGGAATTAGTGTTGCTTTCGGCATCCTTGCCGGGCTTGTATTGAGGGTCGGCATGAATCGGATTGTCTCCATGTGGGTGGGTAGCACCGGCAGTCATCTGTTGACTGTGATCGGCGCATCACTTCTGCTGCTGCTCGTTGCAGCGATAGCCTGCCTTATTCCCGTCCGCAGAGCGCTATCTGTCGACCCTATGACCGCATTGCGATGTGAGTGATTTCTAACCGGATAGCTCTCTTACTTCAACCCTCGCACCAAAAACAGATTGGCAAGGTCGCGCTGGAAAGTGGTGGCGCAAGCCTTTCCATCGGCCGATAAAGCCAGTGGTCCAAGGAACTGAGCGCCTGGTTCAGGAACCTTCACGACCAGCCAGGGCTCTTTTTGAAGTGTGGTCACATCGAGACGGCTGATCTTGATGCTTGTAGGCTCGCGCTGTTGCAGAAAGAGGTATCGCCCGTCGCCGCTCCAGCGCACAACACTTTCACCCTGCAGATCCGTGATGGTTTTGGAATCCCCGCCGCCCACCGGTGAGAGCAGCAGCTTGTGCGGGTCCACGGTGATGAACCATTTGCCATCGGGTGAAACTCGCGTTCCCCGTGTTCCTTCGGACGTGAGCGGTGTCGATTTATTCGTTTCCAGGTCGTACATCCAGGTGCGGGTTGCGTGACCGGTTTCATTGCCAGTGAACAGGATGTGCTTGTTGTCGGGGAACCACTCCACACCGTCGAAGTGCATGCCTTCGATCTTTGGGAATCGTGATTCTCCGGGACCAGTGGGAAGCAACATCAGACTCGAACTTCCCCCTTCATGGTGGATGCAGGCCACCCACTTCCCATCCGGCGAAAGCGAAGGCCGGTTGCCCGAGCCCAACTGTATGGCAGGAGACCCGTCCGTCTTCCGCATGTAAATGGCGGAGTTCCGCCCCTGGCCACTGGAGAGCTCAACGAAGACAATGGATTGGGCGTCGCTGGAAAGGTCATACATCAGGGAAGAATCGAGCCACGCCAGGTCGCGTTGTGCCCCGCCATTCGGTGGCAAATAATGGATACCCAGACGGGAGTTCACCGTGGTGAGCAGGACGCGGCCATCGCGGGCTACATCTTGCATCACAATCATCCCACCCGTTTGCGAAACCAGACGCTGCGCGCCCGAGAGCGTAACGGCGTAGAGTGCCGGATCGCCGCCTGGTTGGCCGCCTGAGAACCAGACTTCGTGATTGTCCGGGGACCAGTTCAAAGCGCCGATGGAGCGCCACCCTCGGGAAAGAACCTGCCGGGGATGGTTGGGCCCGACCACGCACAGGGCATAGTCTCCGACCTCGACATCAAAATCGAAAAACGCAACCAGCTTTCCGTCCGCCGAAACCTGCGGCATCATGGGCGGACGCTTTTCCGTTTCGTACAGCACGGTCCCGATGGGATATTCCAGACGGAACTTTCCGCCGAGAGCGCGCACTACGGCGAGCGATTCTCCGTCCGGTCCCCAGTCCGCGCCACTCACGCCTTCCAGCACCTCGCGGGGCGCACCACCACCGAAGGGAACGCGGGCGAGTGTGCCGACATCCTCCCCGCCCAACAGAATCGCCATCTCACCGCTGGGTGAGATCGCAAGCACGCGCGCGCTGGGAAGAGCCAGCGGTTGCGCTTCGCGGTTGCCGGGCTGCGCGGAAAATAATGTGGATGGGGCGCCGTCCCACTCGGCGCTATAGACCACCGTGTCACCCGGAGCGAACTTCGCAGACGTGACATCCCCACGCCGAAACGTCAAGCGCCGGTACGACGGCGGCTCGGGTGGCGGACTGTATCTCCGCTCGTACGAGATGCGCAACCCGAGTCCAAGCAAAATTCCAGCCAGTAGCCCCGCGCCTGTCCAGAGCCGGACCCGCGACGTGCGATGAGGGGCTCGTGGCGCCGGACTCGCGAGTGCGAAGTTACTGAAGTCCATTTCCTCCCGCAACTCTTCCAGCGCCACTTTCACGTCGGCCATGGTCTGCCAGCGGCGTTCGGAATCTTTTTTCAGGCAGCGGCTGATGATGCGATCGAGTTCCGGAGGTACGTCCGCCACGGCTTGCGAGGCGGGCTGCGGATCTTTGTAAAGCACTGCCGAAAGCGATGACAGCTTGGACCCGCCCGCGAACGCGCGTTGGCCCGTCGCCATTTCATAGAGCACGGAGCCGAACGAAAAAACGTCAGACCGGGTATCGACCTTCTTGCCGTCGGCCTGCTCGGGAGACATGTAGGCGACGGTCCCGAGAATGGTGCCCTCCTCGGTGAGGGGCGAGCCTTCGCCGTGCAGAGTTTCGGCATAAGCATCGGCGCCTGCTGGTTCGCTGAGCTTCGCCAATCCGAAATCAAGAATCTTGACTACGCCCTGAGGAGTGACGATCACGTTCGACGGCTTCAGGTCTCGATGCACGATTCCCGCCGCGTGCGCTGCGGCCAGCGCGTCCGCGATCTGGATGGCGTACTTCAACACATCGCGGATCCGGAGCCCCTTGCGCCCGATCAGGTGATCGAGCGTGTCTCCGGCCACGTACTCCATGGCGATGTATTGAATTGGTTTTCCGTCGACTTCCTGCGTGTCGATGTCGTAGATCGTGACGATGTTCGGATGGTTGAGAGAGGACGCCGCTTTGGCTTCCTGAACAAAGCGCCGCTCCCGGTCCGCGTTGAGCGCCGCGGTGGAGAGAACCTTGATGGCGGCAGTTCGGCCGAGACGAGAATCCACCGCCCTATAGACCACACCCATGCCACCGGCGCCCAGCTTGGCCTCAATGCGGTACGAGCGAAGTGATTTGCCGATCATGCGTATAGCCCCGGAACCTTTGGCCGCAACTGGCACGAAACATACTGATTCGCGCCCGCAACAAATCAAAAATTCAAATGAAGGTCGTCACAAGACGACAAAGAAAAAAACTCAAGAGAAGCAGACGCGGACAGCGATATGCTCATACCGGCTGAGCTTGTGTGACAGCAATTCTACCGCAGAAGGCGGTGTCCTGCTCTTTACTCTGCGGATCACATCTTTCAAATTTGGCGGACGAGCCGAATACGAGATTGGTTGGGCAATTTGAGCTGCCATTCGTTCGATACCCTACACGCGGTATAGTTGTCGGTCCATGTTGTTTCGCAACACTATACAACTGGAGGATGTCATCGGCATACTCCTTGTGCTCATCGTTTGAGTCTTGACATCAGCGCTGTGGCAAATAGAATGACTGACATTCCAACTCATCGAGGAAACTGTCATGAGGGCCTGCTCCACGCTGTGGGTGGTCGTGTTAACTCTTTTTGTCTCTTCTTCATTCGCTCAAACGGGAACCAGTTCGGTGGGCGGCAGCGTACTCGACAGATCAGGGGCGGCGGTAGCCGGTGCGAAAGTGACCGTCTCCAACAACGGCCAAGCGCTGCAACGTGAAACGCAAACGGACGACTCGGGCGGATACCGTTTTCTTGCCTTGCCTCCGGGAAACTACACTCTGACTGTAGAAAAAGCCGGGTTCCGCAAGTTCCAGCAGACCAACCTTGAGCTTCTGGTGAACGTTGCTGCCACCAGCAACGTGAAAATGGACGTGGGAGCCGCGTCAGAAAAGGTGGAAGTTTCGGCCGAGTCTGAAACTGTCAACACCACCGACGCCTCTCTGGGAAACGCTTTCAGCGAAGTGCAGGTAAAGCAACTGCCGCTGGAAAGCCGGAACGTTCCTGATCTGCTCAGCTTGCAAGCTGGAGTGATGTATACCGGACCCAATCCGGACATCGACGTGAGCGTGGATACGCGAAGTGGTGCCGTCAACGGCGCCAGGAGCGACCAGAGTAACGTGACTCTCGACGGCATCTCCGTCAACGACAAAGGGGCCCACGCATTCACATCCGTGTTGCCGGTTACGTTGGACTCGGTGCAGGAATTTCGGGTCACGACCACGAATTACGGCGCGGATCAAGGCGTCTCATCTGCGGCTCAGGTCGCGCTCGTGACCAAGAGCGGCACAAATTTTTTTCACGGCTCGCTTTACGAATACAATCGCAACTCTTATTTCAGTGCCAACGACTACTTCATTAAGGCGTCCCAGATTGATAGTGGATTACCCAACAAACCACCGCAACTGAACCGTAATATTTTCGGCGTCTCGGTCGGCGGTCCAATCCTCAAAGACCGTTTCTATTTCTTCGCGAATTTTGAAGGTTATCGCAATTCCCAAGCGATCAGCGAGGACCGAACCATACCGACAGCGTCTTTCCGCAACGGTGTCGTCCAATACTTCTGCCTTAACGGAGATACATCGGCGTGCCCCGGCACTCCGGTGACTGTCAACGGGGTGACCTACACTCCTCCCGCAGGGTACATGGCGCTTACTCCCACGCAGATCACTGCGATGGATAGTCATAGCCTTGCTCCCCAACCGGGCCCAAATCCCGTTGTAATGCAATACATGGCGAGCTATCCACTGCCCAACGACTTCACAGTGGGTGACGGGCTGAACACTGCCGGATACCGTTTCCGCGCATCCACTCACACCAAGAAGAACTGGTACGTCGCTAAACTGGATTACAACCTGACTGCGAACGGGCAGCACCGGTTGTCGCTCAGCGGGGCTCTGGCCAATGAGAACGCGGCGGGCGCGCCTTTCCTGCCTGGCACGCCACCGGAAACGACGACCGTTAATTTCAACAAGGGCCTGATTGCCAGTTACTCCGCGGTCTTCTCGCCGACATTGCTGAACAACTTCCGTTACGGCTTTATCCGGGAAAGTCTGGGCAATCTGGGAGACTCAAACGCGCCTTGGAATTACCTGAATTTCGACCAAGGCGTGACGCGCTCTTCTTCATTCCAGCGCCCGATCAACAATTTCACAGACGACCTATCATGGGTGCATGGTAAACATACCTGGCAGTTCGGTATGCAGCTGGCGTTCCTGCGAAATCCGGAAAGCAATCTGAACAATTCCTTCAGCGCCGGTTTCGCCAATCAAGACTGGATGCTGAACTCTGGCATATCGCAATCTACCAACACGGATCCGCTCAATCCGTCAAACCCAAGCAATGGTTACCCGGGAGTTGACCCTTCGTTCGTCAGCAACTACGACAGTTCCATCACAGGTCTGCTGGGAATGATCACGCTGGGAAATGCGGTTTACAACTACGACCGCGCCGGCGGCACGCTGGCTCCAGGGGCGCCAGTCGCGCGTCGTTTTGCCGAAAACTCTTACGAAATGTATGCCCAGGACACCTGGAAGGTGAAGCCGAATCTCACCTTGACTCTCGGCCTGAGATATTCTCTGTTCTCTCCGCCCTGGGAAACGAATGGTTTGCAGGTCGGCACCAACATCAATCTCGGGAACTGGTTCAACGCGCGAGGCGCGGGTATGCAGCAGGGCATCCCCTCCAACGCCCAGCCGCTGATTTCGTATGACTGGGCCGGCCCCGCCAACGGCAAGCCCGGCTACTACGGCTGGGACCACAAGGACTTTGGTCCTAAAGTCGCCTTCGCCTGGTCTCCGAATTTTTCCGGTGGATGGCTCGAGAAGATCTTTGGCGCCACCGGCACCAGCAGCATTCGCGGCGGATTCGGGATGGTGTACGACCGCGCGGGGGAAAGCTTGGTCGACACGTTCGATCAGAATGGGTCGTTCGGTCTGTCGACACAGCTGAACAATCCGTCGGACCACGAAACCTCTGTGATCGCGCCGCGGCTGACCAGCATGAACGCGATTCCGCCAAATGACTATCAGGGCACGCCTATTATTGAACCGGCGCCTCCCGGCGGCTTCCCGCAACAGTATCCAGTGGGATTAGGCGCGATAACGTGGGGCATCGACCCGAATCTGAAGACGCCGTATTCCTACACCTTGGATTTTGCAGTGAGCCGCCAGCTGAAATCGAATTTCACGTTGGATCTCGCCTACGTGGGGCGGATGTCGCATCGCCTGCTGGCGCAGGACGATCTGGCCATGCCCCTCGACATTGTTGATAAGCAATCAGGGTTGGATTACTTCACGGCAGAAAGAGGGCTGGCGCAGGTTTTCCGTCCGCAGTTACTGGCCGGAGCGCCGAATCCCACGCAATCATTTAATCCGAACCAGGTTTCAGCCAAAGTGCAACAGTTCTGGACCAATCAGATCCAACCGTTGGTCGCCGGAGGTGCTTACCCGCTGACGGGCTGCACGGGTGGCGCAAACCTAACCACACAGAATCCAGTGATCTTCGCGTTCGACACTTTTTGCGGGACCGCCTTCAACGACTCTCTGGCCCTCTACAATCTGGATTACAACGGCTTTCCTGATGCCAACATTCCCGGCCAGACATACTTCACGTCGGGCGGACAGTATTCCTATTACGCGCAGCAATTCAGTTCGCTCTACGCGTGGCGTTCGATGGCTTGGTCAAACTACAACGCTCTGCAGGCTACCTTGCGCCATGCCATGTCGCACGGTGTCCAATTCGATCTGAACTACACCTATTCCAAGGCGATTGATATTTCATCCGACGCGGAGCGGGTCGGCCCAGCCAGCAGCGGCAGCCTGCTGGGTTTGAATAACAACATCATCAATGCCTGGAATCCAGCGGCGCAAAAAGGCGTGGCATCGTTTGACGCGACCCATCAGATCAACTCCAATTGGGTGGTGGAACTCCCCTTCGGCCGCGGTCGGTCGTTCGGAAAGAATTCCAACCGTGCTCTCGATGCGATTATCGGCGGATGGCAGGTCTCCGGTATCTTCCGCTGGACCAGCGGTTTCCCGGTCACCGTCGATAACGGTTTCAGCGCCTTCCCCACCAACTTCGAGATGGAAGGGAACGCCGATAAGGTTGGGCCGGTGAAGACCGGAGTGTATCTCAACACTCCGGCACAGACTGCCGGTCAAACGAACGCGAATCCGAATATCTTCTCCAACGGCGTGTTGGCCATCAATTCTTTTTCGTACGCATGGGCGGGCGAGTCCGGTGCGCGCAACCCCATTCGCGGCGACGGCTTTTTCGGAATTGACCTCGGACTGGCCAAGCGCTGGGTCATGCCCTGGAGTGAGAAACAGAGCCTGCAGTTTCGCTGGGAGTCGTTCAACCTGACGAACACTGCCCGCTTCGACGTGCAGTCAGCTCTTCTCTCGGACTCGCTGGGACTGGGCAGTGCCAGCACGTTCGGCAACTACTCGGGCCTGCTGACGAATCCCCGCATCATGGAATTCGCGCTCCGCTTCGAGTTCTGAAGAGAGCTGGCTCGTTTCACTTGGTGCTTTCGGGCGCCGGAACGTCGACCCAGCCGTGCGTACGATGGCTTCGCATTTCGGCGTCGAGGATCCTCAACTGCCGCAAGCCGTCGGTGAATTGCGGATACTCGGGTATTCCTGCGTTTGCTCCAATCGAACCGTAGAACCGGCGGAACACCTGCTTGAACGTATCGTCGTAGCCCTCACTGTGGCCGCCCGGCAAGTCGGCGAATCCGCGCGCCGCGGGTTTCAGCAGAGAGGGATCCTTGATGAAGATCTGGTTGCCGTCATCGCGGTGCCCTGACCAGAGTTCGTCGGGCCGCTCCTGGTCCCAGGCTACGGAAGCACGAGTGCCGTAGATCTCAATGCTGAGGCGGTTCTTGCGTCCGGCCGAGACCTGGCTGGCTGTGACGCAGCCTCGCGTACGTGTTCCCATGCGAAAGATCACAGCCCCGAAGTCTTCCGTATCCACCGGCGTTTCGATGTAATCTTCCAGCCCTAA
Source organism: uncultured Acidobacteriaceae bacterium (assembly GCA_963710885.1). Classification (GTDB taxonomy): domain Bacteria; phylum Acidobacteriota; class Terriglobia; order Terriglobales; family Acidobacteriaceae; genus Sulfotelmatobacter. Next base: position 183,194 of record CAVQCF010000039.1, on the reverse strand, counting down.
CAGTTTATTCGCAAAGGTCTCGACCGAATGCTTCGGCTGCTTTCGAGTGGGATGGAAGGTCTGAAGATCGGCGCACAGCGACTTCACGCGCAGGCCCGTGACGTGCTCGGCCATATCAAACCAGTGCGAGCCGATGTCGGCCATGCAACGCGAAGGACCTCCAGCCTTGGTTTCGACGCGCCAATTCCAGTCCGTGTCGTACAGCAGCCAATCTTGGGAATATGTACCCTGGACAACGAGAATGTCGCCCAGATCTCCCGCTTCGCGCATGGCGCGCATCTGCTGCACCATGGGGTAATAGCGCAGGTTGTGACAGACGCAATTCCTCAGACCCTGCTTCGCCGCCAGAGAAACAAGTTGTTCGCCCTCCTCCACGCTGGTGGCCAGCGGCTTCTCGCACAGAACGTGCTTACCTGCGTTGAGGGCATCCTTGGCCATGGAGAAATGCTGTGCGTTGGGCGTGCAAATGTGGACTGCATCGACGGCTGGATCGAGCAGGACCTCGCGATAGTCCGTCGTAACCGTGGGGACGGAAAAGCCCGTGCCGAGTCGTCGCGCCGCGTCGCCGCTCCTGCCCGCGATCGCCACCGCTTCGACGGATTCCACTCGCCGCACCGCCTCAAGGTGTACGCGGCCCATAAAGCCGGTGCCGAAAATCGCTGTCTTGATCTGCTTCATTGTAGTTGTCTTTCCTTCGCAGTCATTCCTTCACAGTCACTCAACGGCACGTTGGTCGAATCTACGATCGGTTCAAAGCGCGATTCAAACTAGATCCACCACGCCGCACCCGGCTTTTCACGGATCACAATTCCGTTCAGGAAGTTTGCCGCCTTGGTTAGTCCCTCTTCCGGCGAGAGCAGGCTATCTTCATGCTCAATGGAAACAACGTAATCGTAGCCAAACATGCGGAGCGTAGAAATGAGTTCGCTCCAGAACTCGGTGCCATGACCGTAGCCGCACGTACGGAAGATCCAGGCGCGATCACGCTCCTGCGTATATGGTTTCGTGTCGAGCACGCCCGTGCGCGGAAGATTGCTGGCATACATCTGAGTGTCCTTGGCGTGCACATGGAAGATGGCGTCCTGCAGCACGCGCACGGCGGCGATGGGATCGATGTTCTGCCAGAACAGATGGCTCGGATCGTAGTTGCACCCCACGTTCGGTCCAGCGATGGAGCGCAGCCGCAGCATGGTCTCTGGGTTGTACACGACAAATCCCGGGTGCATCTCGACCGCGATCTTCACGCCGTGGTCCGCGGCAAACTTCGCATGCTCGATCCAATACGGCGCGACCACTTCGTTCCACTGCCAATCCAACACCTGGAGGTAGTCGGGAGGCCAAGGACACGTGACCCAGTTGGGGGCCGTGGCGTTCGGCGAGTCGCCCGGACATCCTGAAAAATCCACCATCATGGGCACGCCGAGCTTTTCGGCCAGCAGAATCGTCTTCCGACTCACCTCGCGATCCTGCTTCGCGCGATCTTTATCCGGATGCAGCGGGTTGCCATGACAACTCAACGCGCTGATCTTCGCGCCGTTGTCGCCCAGCACTTTCCGGAACTCTGCCAGTGCCGTCGGGTTTTCGAGCATCGCGAGCTTGCAGTGAGCATCGCCCACGTAGTTTCCCGTGGCCAGTTCGACGGTATCAATATGGAGCGCTGCGAGTTTCTTGAGGACGACCGTCAGCGACAATTGCGACAGCAGAGGAGTAAAGACCCCAACGCGCATAATCCTGTTCTCTCCTGAAATTGACCGGCAACATTCTACCGCAGACGCCTTATGTTACCTTTTAGGTCGACTGGACTCGGCTTTCATGCCCAGACAGTCTCACAAAACGAACCTGTTGGAGGGAGATCCTTGCGTCCAGTTCGAATCGCTTCAATCCTCTTTCTGTTCTTGCCTGTTCTAATGGCCGCGCAGAATCAGGCGGCCGTGGACCCGTCCCTCCCGCCTCCGCCCCACGAAAAGCAAGTGCGGCTCAAGCACGTTCTGGTGATCGGCCAGACCAAGGGATTCGAGCACGACTCGATCTCCAGTCGGGATGGTTGCCATCTACAACATGGGCCGTGAAAGCGGTCTCTGGGATGCCACGCTGCGCACCGATGTCGAGCTCATCACGAAGAAAGATCTGGGCAGAAACGCGAAGAATCTCAACTACTTCGATGCCCTGGTTTTTGTGAGCACGACGGGCGAGCTTGATCTCGACGACAGCCAAAAGGCCGACATGATGTCGTTCATCAAGGACGATGGCAAGGGCTTTGTCGGCGTTCATGCGGCGCTGGACACGAATTACAAATGGCCGGAGTACGGAGAAATGATCGGAGGATGGTTCGATCAGCACCCATGGTCAACGTTCAACGCGCCGATCATCAATGAAGACCCAAACTTCCCTGCGGTCCGCCACTTTCCCAAGGCCTTCCTGAAGTACGACGAAATCTATCAGCCGAAGGAATGGTCGCGTGAAAAGGTAAATGTGCTGCTGAGTCTCGACCCGTCGAAGCTGAACTACGCCAACAATCCGCGCGTCCACCGAACTGATCATGATTTCGCGGTGGCTTGGGACAAGACGTATGGCAAAGGGCGCGTTTTCTATTCCACGCTTGGCCACACCGAGGAAGCCTGGAGCGACCCCGACATCCGCAAGATGTATTTTGAAGCGATCAAGTGGGTGCTGGGCATGACCGAAGGCGGCACGACCACTCATCCGCGGCCGCAAACGTCCGCCGAGCAGCACTGAGGGCCGCCGATGAATTTCCTACGTGCAGTCCGGCATAGCAGCCCTTCAGCGCTGTTGTTCGTGAGCTTGACGTTTTCTGCGGCGCAAACCCCTGCCAACAGCAGGCCACCCAGCGGGGTCGAGCAAATCGCGGCTGCGGCGAAAGCGTACTCGCCAGATCTGGTGCAGCAAGGGCGAGCGCCTATTCCGCAAAGATTGCTCGTTCTGCCATGGCCGCGACGCCGGCGGCGGAGAGACCGGGCCCGACTTGACTCGCTCCAAGTTAGTGGCTGCCGATGTGGACGGAGACAAGATCGGTCCCGTCGTGCGCAACGGGCGTCCCGACAAAGGTATGCCGCCCTTTGATCGTTCGGATCAGGAAATCGCCAGTCTGGTGGCTTTTATTCATACGCAACAAGCTAATGCTCTCGCGAGCGCCGGCGGTCGCGGAGGTAACGGCGGTCGAAAGGGCGTGGATGCATCGGATCTCCAGACCGGAAACGTCGAGGCCGGCAAGCGCTACTTCGAGGGTGCAGGCGGATGTGCAGGCTGCCATTCGCCGACAGGCGATCTTGACGGAGTAGCAACACGTTACACAGGCCTTGAACTTGAGGAGCAGATGCTCTATCCGAAGCACGCGAAACCGAAAGTCTCAGTCACGCTCGCCTCGGGTCAAACGATTACCGGCACGCTGGCGTACCTGGACGAGTTCACCGTTGGCGTCATCGATTCCACGGGTACATATCGATCGTGGCGGACCCGCGATGTGCAATACAAGGTGGACCCGGCCTTGAATGCTCATGTGGAGCTGTTTTCGAAATACACAGACGCTGACGTCCACAATCTGATGGCGTATCTGCAAACGTTGCGCTAACGCGAAACTCTGATTCTGCTAGGCGAAGTCTGGGGGGTACCTTTCGATATGAATTTTGCAAGACTTGCATTCTTGGTTGCCGTGAGCGCACTAATCGGGCTCGGATCTCCCCGTGTCATGCTGGCGCAGACACCCGATGACCCAATGCTTCTTCATCCACCGGCCGGCAGTTGGCCGGCGTACCACGGTGATTATTCCGGCAGGCGCCACAGCCCACTGAATCAAATCACGCCGCAGAACGTGGGTAGTCTCACTCTCGCCTGGGCTTTCCAGACGAACCAGGGCGCGCCCATCAAGTCTTCGCCATTACTAGTCGATGGCATTCTTTATTTCACGGTCCCAGACAACATTTGGGCCGTCGATGCGCGCTCCGGCCACATGATCTGGCGTTACAACAAACCGACGAGCCAAGGGGAGCACATTGGCAACCGCGGCGTAGCCATGTACAAGGGCTCTGTTTTCTTCTCCGAGCCCGACGCGTACTTGGTATCGCTCAACGCGAAAGACGGAACGGTTCGTTGGAAAGTGCAAGTTGGAGACGTCACCAAAGGCTATTGGACCAGCATGGCCCCTCTCATCGTGGGGAACCACGTCCTCATCGGTGTCTCCGGAGATTTTGATAACTTGAGCGGCTATATCCGGTCAATCGATCCGGAGACTGGTGCAACCCAGTGGCAGTGGGATTCCACGCCTCCGGAGGGAACTCCAAATCAAACGACCGGCGGAATGACCTGGATGACGGGCACGTATGATCCCGAACTCAACCTGGTGTACTGGGGAACGGGAAATCCGACTCCGGTCCTGAACGGCTCAACGCGGCCCGGCGACGATCTTTATACATGTTCCATCGTTGCCATCAATCCCGATACAGGCAAACTGGTTTGGTCTTTCCAGCCGTCGCCGCATGACACGCACGACTGGGATGCCGTCGAGACTCCAGTGCTGGTCGATGGAGACTTCCACGGCGAGCCGAAGAAGATGTTGATGCAGAGTTCGCGCAACGGTTACTTCTTTGTTCTCGACCGCACCAATGGGAAGAGCCTGTTGACCGTTCCTTTCGGGCCGGTGAACTGGACCCTCGGAATCGATAAGCAGGGACGTCCGATTCCGAATCCCGCCAAGGAGCCGGCACCCGATGGACGCCTCATAGCGCCCGATGAGGGCGGAATGACCAACTATCGTTCCCCCAGCTTTGACCCGAAGAATGGCTTGTTCATTGTCAGCGCCCATCCCAGCTGGAGCCTTTATTTCGCCAAGCCGGCCGATGGAGTCTATGGATGGGCGGGCGCTGACTACGACGTTTGGGGCAAGGGCGTGATCGATGCCATCGACTACCAGACTGGCAAGATCCGTTGGAGCCATGAACTCGGACCCGAAGGCTCGGGCGCCGGAGTTTTGACCACCGATTCCGGCCTTACGTTTACTGGGGATGCGATGGGCAACTTCCTGGCGTTGGATTCGAGCGACGGCAAAACGCTTTGGCACGCCGGCTCGGGGTCGCACATTGTAAGTTCGCCGATTACGTACGAGCTCGACGGGCGTCAATACGTGCTTACCAGCAGTGGCAGCATATTGTTCGCGTGGGCCCTGCCGCAGGCCCGCTGATGCTCTTCGCAGCCAGTGTTTGAATCGACGTGCCTCCTCGCGGTGGGAGAAAATCGCCAGGATGGCCATACTCCCGCCCGATTCACGTCCTGTCCCGTCTAAACCAGCCGCACTAACTCTGAATCCTTTTTCCAGTTGGTGAAATCTATTTGGGATAACTGCGCGCTCAGCATCCGATCGCCGCCTAGACAATAACAATTGTTTTTTTCCAGATTTGGGGAGAACTGTATGGCGAAACGAATGATTTTGATGTTAGTCGTGATGGCCGCTCTTTTGGGAGGCCTCGGATTTGCAAAATTCCGGCAAGTTGAGACTGCGATTGCCCAGGGTGCAAGCTTCCAGCCCCCGCCAACCGCGGTCACAACGGTGGTCGCTCAGAAGGAGACCTGGCCCTCGTCATTGTCAGTGATCGGGACGGCAGCCGCAATTGAGGGAGTCACCGTGAGCGCCGACCTGCCCGGCACGATCGACAAAATCCATTTTGAGTCGGGCCAATGGGTGCGCGAGGGAGACATTCTGGTCGAACTCGATACCCGCCAGGAACGGGCGCAGTTGGCTAACCTTGAAGCTCAGCGCGATTTGGCCAAAATCAACTATGGCCGCGCAGAAGAACTGGTAAAGGCCGGGGTCATCTCCAAGTCTGAGTACGACAACGCCAGCGCCCAGCAGAAGGCGACCGAGGCGCAGGTCGGTGACATTCACGCCGCGATCGCTCGCAAGACCATCCACGCTCCGTTCTCGGGAATGTTGGGAATTCGGCAGGTCAGCCTGGGGCAATATCTCGCGGCCGGGCAGTCGATTGTCTCTCTGCAATCTGTGAGCCCGATCTATGTAAATTTTGGAGTGCCGCAGCAGGAGACACCCAAAGTGATACCCGGTCACGTTCTGCGCGTCACGAACGGCGAACTTCCGGGGATGGCGTTTACTGGCCGGATCACTGCCCTCGATTCGATCATCAACGAGCAGACGCGAAACATCCAGGTGCAGGCTACGGTCACGAACAGAGACAACAAGCTGCGTCCCGGAATGTTTGTGCAAGTCGAACTGCCGTTGGGACAGCCGCGCCAGGTGGTTCCGCTGCCCGCCTCGGCCATCAACTATGCGCCCTACGGAGACTCAGTATTCATCGTCGCCGAAATGAAGGATGCGAAAGGGAATACCTATCGCGGCGTGCGCCAGCAAGTGGTCAAAGTCGAGGGCTCTCGCGGCGATCAGGTCGCCATCATTTCCGGTATCAATCCGGGAGACGAGGTTGTGAGCTCCGGTGTGTTCCGGTTGCGCAATGGCGCGCCGGTTGAAGTGAACAACACGGTGAAACCCGGAAACAGCACCAGTCCCAAGCCCGAGGATAGCTAGAGGACAGCGAAACATCACCGCTAAACGTTACGGCTGACCCCGGCTAGTCTCTGGAGGAACGTTCATGAAGTTCACGGATTTATTCGTTAAGCGTCCGGTTCTGGCGATCGTCGTAAACCTCGTCATCCTGATCGCCGGCTTGCAAGCAATTCGATCGTTGAGTGTGCGGCAGTATCCCCGCAGCGACATTGCGGTCATCCAAGTTACGACTGTCTATGTCGGCGCCAACGCGGACCTGGTTCGCGGTTTCATTACGACTCCGATCGAGCGCGTCATTGCCAGCGCGGATGGCATCGACTACATGGAATCGACGAGTGCGCAAGGGTTGAGCACGATCCAGGTGCACCTGAAGATCAACTACGACACCACCGCCGCTCTGACTCAGATCCAGGCAAAGGTGGCGCAAGTCCGCAACGATCTTCCTCCGGACGCTCAAATTCCGGTGATCGATCTGGAAACGGCGGATACTCAGTTCGCCGCGTGTACCTTGGATTCTCCTCCGCCGACCTCGATCAAAACCAAATCACCGACTACTTGACACGTGTCGTGCAGCCCAAGCTGAGCGCGATCAGCGGCGTGCAGCGCGCCGACATCTTGGGAAATCGCACCTTCGCGATGCGCATCTGGCTGAAGCCCGACCAGATGGCGGCGCGCGGCGTCTCTCCTTCGGACGTGCACGATGCACTGTCGCGCAATAACTATCTTTCGGCTCTCGGCAGCACGAAGGGTTCCATGGTGTCGGTTAACCTGGTGGCGAACACCGACCTGCGGACTCCCGACGAATTTCGCCAGATGGTCGTGAAACAGCAGAATGGCGTGGTGGTTCGACTCGGAGAGATCGCTGACGTCGTGCTGGGCGCCGAGAACTACGACCAGGATGTCCGCTTCAACGGCGAAACCGCCACCTTCATGGGCATCTGGGTTCTTCCCACGGCCAATTCGCTGGAAGTGATTCGCAACGTGCGCCAGGCGCTGCCGGCAATTCAAGCGCAGTTGCCCACCGGCATGAAATTGGGAGTTCCCTACGACTCGACCGAATACATCCAGGACGCGATCAACGAAGTCCTGCACACTTTGGTGGAGACGCTGTTGATCGTCGTGGTCGTGATCTTCCTGTTCCTCGGATCCTTCCGCTCTGTTCTGATTCCGGTGATTGCGATTCCGATCTCGCTGATCGGTGCTGTGTTCCTGATGCTTCTGGCCGGCTTCACGATCAATCTTCTGACTTTGCTGGCGATCGTGCTCTCGGTGGGCCTGGTCGTTGACGACGCTATCGTCATGGTGGAGAACGTTGAGCGCCACTTGCATCTGGGAAAGACACCATTTCAGGCGGCGAAAGACGCCGCTCGCGAACTGGTCGGACCGATCATCGCCATGACGATCACCTTGGCGGCGGTCTATGCGCCGATCGGAATTCAAGGCGGGTTAACGGGCGCGCTGTTCCGCGAATTCGCATTCACCCTGGCTGGCGCGGTCGTGGTGTCGGGTGTGGTTGCTCTTACTTTGTCACCGATGATGGGCTCGAAGTTGCTGCGCTCTGGCGACACCGAGCGGGGTTTGGCCGGAATCGTAAACCGGCGCTTCGAGAGCGTGCGTAACCTTTACGGCCGGTTGCTGGACGGAACGCTAAGGTACCGCCCGGTAGTTCTCACTTTGTGGGCGATCGTGGCTGTGCTGATGATTCCGTTTTATATGTTTTCCCAGCGGGAACTGGCTCCTGCCGAGGATCAGGGAGTCGTGTTCGGCGTTATTCAGTCGGCTCCCAACGCCACCTTGGACCAGACCAATCTGTTCACACAGCAGGTCTACGACGTGTACCACTCGTTCCCGGAAAGCGCGAGTGTTTTTCAGATCACGAATCCCAATGGCGGCTTCGGCGGAATGGTCACCAAGCCATGGAGCCAGCGCACGAAGACGACGCAGCAATTGCTGGTGGAGTCAAGCGGCGCACTGTCCAAGATTTCTGGAGTGCGGGTGATTCCTCTGACGCCACCACCACTCCCCGGTGGAGGCAATTTCCCGGTCGATTTCGTGATTGCATCCGCGGCTGAGCCGGAGCAAGTCAGTCAACTCGCCGAGCAGATCGTGAAGAAGGCGATGGCCAGCGGCATCTTCATCTTTGCGGACACCGATGTGAAGTTCGACCAACCGCAGACCGAAGTCGTGTTTGATCGCGACAAGCTGCGTTCGCAAGGCGTCGATCTGAGCCAGGCTGGTCAGGACCTCTCGACCATGCTGGGCGGAAACTACGTCAACCGCTTCAGCATCCAGGGACGCAGCTACAAAGTGATCCCCCAGGTCAAACGCGCTGAGCGGCTGACGCCCGATCAACTGTCCCAAATTTACGTGAAGGGTTCTTCGGACAAACTCGTGCCGCTCTCGACCTTCGCTACCCTGCGGACCACGACTGAGCCCAGATCGCTCAACAAATTCCAGCAGCTGAACGCAGTACGCATTCAGGGGGTCATTCCCCCGCAGGTGCCTCTGGATCAGGCGCTGACGTTTCTGGAAAACGAAGCCAAGCAGGTTCTGCCCCAAGGGTTCACCGTTGACTATGCGGGTGAATCCCGCCAGTTGCGGGTAGAGGGCAGCAAATTTCTGGGCACGTTCTTGCTCTCGGCGGTCCTGATTTATCTGGTGCTCGCGGCGCAATTTGAAAGCTTCCGCGATCCCTTCATCATTCTGGCTGGTTCGGTTCCGCTGGCCATCTCGGGCGCGTTGGCGTTCTCGTTCCTGGGGTTCACGACGCTGAACATCTACAGTCAAGTTGGATTGATCACGCTCGTCGGTCTGATCGCGAAGAACGGAATTCTGATCGTGGAGTTCGCGAACCACTTGCAGGAAACTGGCCTGAGCAAGCTCGAGGCGATTTCCGGAGCAGCGAGCACGCGGTTGCGTCCGATCCTCATGACTACGGCGGCAACCGTCTTCGGGCATTTCCCGCTCGTTCTGGCGAAGGGCCCCGGTGCCGGCGCAAGGAACAGCATCGGCATCATGCTAGTGAGCGGCATGATCATCGGAACGGTATTCACGCTATTTGTAGTGCCGTCGATCTACATGCTGGTCGCGAAGACGCACTCGCGGGTTGAGAGCGCGGAAGACATCGCCCTCGGCGAGCCGGTGGGAAGCGCCGCCTGATTAGGGGCTCCAAGGAGCATCGATCTCCTCGAAGCTTGCCCTTACATAAGCGGAGTCGGGTGGTAGCTCAATTGAGCCGCCACCCGATTCCGTCAATTCGTTGACGAGCACCTGGCGCGTCCGTAATATGTAGCGACCCGACAGCCAGGCATCTCCCGCTCGAGCAGTCTTTTCTTTCTGAACATCGCATTGGCAAGAACCTGGCGGGGCGAGGTCTGACGAGTGAAGGCACTGGGTCCGATGCCCTCTCTAGTGATTCCCCACAGGAGACGATGATGCGGCCTCTTGGCCAAGCGTGCGCAGATGTGCTCCAGCAGTTGTCCCGAGTCTCAACTCCGAGGCGAGCGTTTAGCGCGCAAGTCTTGGCGCTCGTCATGCTTGCGCTGGCTTTGAGGGCGTGGCCACAGGGGACGCTGCTTTCGTCGACTCCCGGCCCCGCCGATCGTGTCTACCGTAACGGCGTTATCTTCACGGCCGATGCCAGGAACACAACCGCCGAGGCGCTGGCGATTCGTGATGGACGAATCATCTATGTGGGTACCAATCAGGGTGTTGCTTCCTTTGTCGGCCCGTCCACCGCGTCGCTAGACCTCAAGGGACGGTTCCTCATGCCCGGCCTCGTCGATGGCCACATGCATCCTCTCGAAGCCGGGTTGCAACTCTTGAAGTGCAGCCTGAACTATGAGTCGCTTACCGTTCCCGAAATGCAGCAACGAATCCAGGCGTGCCTCGACCACGCGCCTGCCTCAGACGTGAATGCCTGGCTGGAGGTGGTGAGTTGGTTCCAGGAGAGCATGCGCCCGGCGGGAGTCAAGACCAACCGCGCCACACTCGATGCGCTGAAAACTACGCGGCCGATTCTCGTGGTCTCGTCGTTCGGGCACACGGCACTGGCGAACTCCCGCGCCCTTGCCCTGGCAAAGATCACAGCCGGGACACCGGATCCAATCGGCGGCAAGATTTGGCGCGATGAGCACGGCGAACCTACGGGCTTGTTCGAAGATGCTGGGTATGCAGTCTTCTCCCACCTTCTGCCCAAGCCGACCGAAGCGGAGTATCTGGCAGCCGCGGCGGCTGCGCTCAAGGCGATGAGCCGGCAGGGCGTCACAAGCTTTCTGGACGCCGCCGCTCCATCCGAGTCTATGTCGGCGTTCGCGGCTGTGCGCCGCGCTGGAGGTCTGACCGCCCGCGCGCACTTCGCACCTGTTATCGAGCCGTCCGAAGCTGGTGATCTGCCCGGTGCTGTGGCGGGTGTGGTCGCGCTTGCGAAGAAATACGACGAGGGCACGATCGCGCCTGCACCCGGTATCACGGTCCGCAATGCGAAGCTGTTTCTTGACGGAGTGATTGCCGCTCCCGCGTTCACTGGGGCCGTCAGCGAGCCCTACCTGGTGAATGCAGGAACAGCCGAGACGCCGCATTGGGTGCCTGGAGCCAGCCGCGGACCGGCGGTCTACTTTTCTGCGGATGCACTCGTAACTGTGCTGGTGCTACTGGGTCGCGCCGGAATCGATCCGCACCTGCACGCCGATGGGGACGGCGCCGTCCATGCTGGGCTTGATGGGATTGAAGCACTGAGGAAGGCACTGCCCGGCGGCGACATCCGTCCTGCCATCGCTCACGACGAGATCGTCGAGCCTGCAGATTTCCCGCGATACAAACGGCTCGGTGCGATCCCAGTGCTGTCGCTGCAATGGGGCAAGCCCGCGGGCGACACGTTGGGCCTCACGAACTATTTCGGTCCAGCTCGGATGAAGATTCTGGAACCATCAGGGTTCCTTGCGGCGGCCGGCGCCCGCATCGCTTTCGGTAGCGACTGGCCGGTGGACCAACTGGATGAATGGTTCGCTCTGAAGGTGGGCGTAACCCGCACCAACGCGCCCGATGCACCGCCCGAGTATCGCGGCCGACTCGGTGACGATCCCGGGTTGTCGCGTGAGACGGTGCTCCGGGCTGCGACCATCGAAGCGGCCTATGAACTTCACGAGGACGACGTGACGGGTTCGATCGAACTGGGCAAGTTCGCCGACCTCATCGTGCTCGACCGCAATCCGCTCAACGTGCCAGCCGAGGAGATTGCGAAGGTCCGTGTGCTGGAAACCGCCGTAGCAGGGAAGACTGTCTACGCGGACTCCACGGCCTCGCACTAACGCCGTCGCGATCGGGTACTTCGGATACACTGTATCTCCATGAAGCTCGATCGAGAATTATTCAAGAGCCTTCCCAAAGTTCTCTTGCACGAGCATTTGGATGGTGTGCTGCGGCCACAGACGGTAATTGAATTGGCCAGGGATGCGCGCTACACCGACCTTCCCACGGATTCGCCTCAGGCTCTTTCCGAGTGGTTCTTTCGCGGCGCGAATCAGGGGAGCCTCGCGAAATATCTGGAGGGCTTCGCGCACACCATCGCTGTGATGCAGACAGAAGAGGCGCTGCAGCGCGCCGCCTATGAACAGGCCGAAGATCTGAGCCGGGATGGAATCGTATATTTCGAGACGCGATTTGCGCCCGTTTTCCATACTCAAAAAGGATTGACCCATCAGCAGATTGTCTCGGCAGTTCTAAAGGGACTGGAGCGGGGACGGAAAGACTTTGGAATCTCTTCCGGATTGATCATCTGCGCGATGCGCAATATGAACACTTCGCTCGAAATGGCGGAGCTTGCTGTCGATTTTCGCGCGCGTGGAGTGGTCGGCTTCGATCTGGCGGGCGAAGAAGGCGGATACCCCCCGAAAAAGCATGTGGACGCCTTTCACTACATTCAGCGCGAGAACTTTAACATCACGATTCACGCCGGCGAAGGCTACGGCAAAGAATCGATCTGGCAGGCGATTCAGTATTGCGGGGCGCATCGCATCGGCCACGGAACGCGCCTGATTGACGATATCGCTGTCGTGGACGGCAAAGCCGTGAAACTGGGAGACCTCGCCCAATACGTTCTCGACAAGCGCATCCCGCTCGAAATCTGTCTTCTCAGTAACGTCCATACCGGGGCAACGCCCAGCCTCGCGGAACATCCCTTCAAGATTCTTTATCAAGAGAAATTCCGCGTGACTCTAAACACCGACAACCGTTTGATGAGCCGCACGTCGATGACTCAGGAATTTGAAGCCGCTGCGGAAGCCTTTGGACTCTCAATGGCGGACTTTGAAAAGATTACGATCAACGCGATGAAGAGTGCATTCTTGCCCTACAAAGAACGCTGCGATTTCATCTATTCGATCATCAAACCCGGCTACGCCCGCATCCGCGAATCGATCGCATGCAAGACGTCCCACTGACTTCGCGCACCGCACGGAGACTCCATGTGCACTTATACCAGGTACCTATTTCTGACTCTCACGCTGTCTGCGATCTGCTGCAGCTACCTTTCGGGCCAGGCTGCAACCGACACGCGACCGATTCATATCAAAGTTGTCGTGGTGACCATGTTCGAGCGCGGCGAGGACACGGGTGACACTCCGGGTGAGTTTCAGCTCTGGGTCGAACGTGAGCACCTCGACCAAATTCTTCCGCTGCCCGCCGGTTATCACCACGTGCGCCTGAATAAGGACGGAGTTCTCGGCATGGTCACCGGAGTGGGGACCGCCAAGGCCGCCGCTTCGGTGATGGCATTAGGTCTCGATCTGCGCTTCGATCTTTCGAAGGCGTACTGGATCGTTGCCGGAATTGGCGGCGGAGATCCGGCGGATGTGTCGGTCGGGTCAGCGGTCTGGGCGGATCACGTGGTCGATGGCGACCTGGCGTTCGAGATCGATGCGCGTCAGATTCCTGCGAGTTGGCCGACCGGCTACGTGCCTTTGCGGAAGGGCACGCCCTTCGAGCAGCCTGCCAGCGATGTCTACGGCGAAATGTACACACTCAACCCAGCTCTGGTGGGATGGGCATTCCGCCTCACGCAAGAGGTGCCACTGGCGGACTCTGATGCCCTGCGCAAATCGCGAGCACGTTTTGCGGGATTTCCAAATGCGCTGAGGCCGCCGTTCGTGGCGAGAGGCGATACTCTGTCTGCAGGTACGTTCTGGCATGGTTCGAAGATGGATGAATGGGCCAATGAATGGACTCGCTACTACACCAGCGGCAAGGGAAATTACATGGTCGCGGCGATGGAGGACTCGGGCACCATGCAGGCTCTGACGTTCCTGAATCAGGCCGGGCGCGTCGACCTGCAGCGCGTGCTCGTGCTGCGTACGGTCAGTAACTATGATCGCGAAGCTCCCGGCGTGCCGGCAGCCGATAGTCTGCAAGAAATGGTTTCCGGCAACTACTCTGCGTATCTGCCAGCTCTGGAGGCCGCCCAAATCCTCGGAGATAAGGTGGTGCGCGATCTCGTGGAGCATTGGCCGCAACGGGAATCCGCGATTCCGCACGTACCGTAGTGAAAGTAGTTCTGCGATGTCACTGTGATAACGCCGCGAGAGTCTCCGCCAATACAAGCGTTCCGCGAACAATATCTTCCGGGGACGCGTACTCGTCTGGGCGGTGGCTGTATCCGTTGCGGCAGGGGATGAACAACATCGCAGCCGGAGCGATACGCGCCATGAACAGCGAGTCGTGATAAGCCCGACTGACCATAGGAATGAACTTCAGTTCGTGCTTGCGACAGGACTGCGAAAGTGCTTCGATGATTGCGGGAGCGCAGTCCGCGGGCGCGTCAGCGTTGACCAACTCGCTGTGAACCGTCACGTGCCGCCTGGCGGAGATTGAATGACAAGTGGCTTCAATTGCGCGCATGACGAGATCGCGGCGTAGCAAGTCTGTGTCACGAATGTCTACGGTGAGGCGGACTCTGCTGGGAATGCTGTTCACTGCACCGGGAAATACGTCGCAGATTCCAACGGTTGCGACGGTGTCGATGGCTCCACTCGTGCGCGCGGCATTCTCGATTGTCAGGATCAACTCGGCAGCGGCGCAGAGTGCGTCGCGCCGGTCGGGCATTAAGACTCCCCCGGCATGTCCTCCCGAGCCCTCGATTGAAATCCGAAGACTCGCCGGGGCAGCGATTTTCGTGACAATGCCGAGAGGAATTTGCTGCCGCTCCAGCAGCGGACCTTGTTCGATGTGCAGTTCCACGAAGGCTTTGTAGTATCCCTGCCGCAGTTTCACCTGCTCGAGTTCCCCTGCAAATCCAGCTTTACGCCGAACCTCATCCAGTGTGGCGCCGTCGTTGTCCGCCAGTCTGCGTGCGGAATCGACAGAAAGCGTGCCCGATAACAGCCTGCTTCCCAGACATCCAATGCCAAACCGTGTGGGCTCTTCGGAGGTGAAAATCAGCAACTCGATCGAATGCCTGGGACGAAATCCGCTCTGCTGCAACGCCCGGATCGCTTCTAGACCCCCCAGCACTCCGACCACGCCATCATATTTTCCGGCGTTCGGAATTGCGTCGATGTGCGAGCCAGAGCCGACAACCGGCGCACACGGATCAGATCCGTTCCAGCGCGCGAAAGTATTGCCAACGGCATCCTCGCGCACCGAAAGGCCAGCCAAATCACAGCGAGCCTTCATCCATGCCCGAGCTTTTAGATCGGAAGGAGTGAAGACAACTCGAGTGACGACTGGCGGCTCTGCTTCGGAAATCAAGGCCAGCTCTTCAATTTCGGCCTGCAGTCGATCTCCGTTGATCGTAAGACTCATCGTCGCGAGCCCGCCATGGGATGGCGGTTCCAATCTTTGTAGATGAGATATTTCGCCGGCACCTTGCCAATCGCTCCGAACCACTGCGGACACCACGGCCCCATCCAGATGAAGTCTCCGGCGGTGACTGGATACCACGAGTCGCCGAGCCGGTAAATGCCGCCGCCTTCAAGCATGATGAGCCCATGTTCCATTACATGCATCTCAACCATGCTCAGCGCGGCGCCAGGCTGGTAGACCATGGTGTTCACGGCGAAATCGAAACTCATGTCATCGGGCAATAGGCACTTGACCTGCAGGCTAGGATCGTCATCCAGTGGATGCGAGGAGACCGCATCCTCACTCGAAATAATCAACTGCGGTGGATTCGCCGAAGCAAGAGGTTGATAAGGCTTTTCGATCACCGCCAGACGGCTCATTTCCGTAGCCACGACTTGATGATGGAGCCCTTCGGGAAAGTATGTGTAACCCTTCGTCCCTAACGTCTTCGTTTTGCCCTCCGCTTCAACCTTCACGCCACCTTCGATCACAAAAATAAAGCGTTGCGCCAACCCAGGTCCTAGTTCACCGCCGCCTTCAAACTCAGCGGTGTACTGTGTGAATCGGGCCCCGACAGCCGGGCTGACGTGCACAATGGCGGAGCACGCCTTCATTCCCGGCAGCGTCGTGCGCACAAAAGTGTCGGGAGTCAACAGCAGATGGTTCAGTTGTTGTGAACTGCGGGTTCGGCCGAGATTATGCACGGTTTGTCCTTTTGTAAAAGTCGGGCGATGAAGCGAGCCGATCGAGGAGATGCAAGCCACATGCGATCGCCTTCTCAACGTCATCCTGTAACACTGATTCCGCGGGATCGTGACTGATCCCGCCGGGCGTGCGAAGAAAAATCATCGCGCTCGGAACCTTCTCGGCCATGATCATCGCATCGTGACCTGCGCCACTCACCATCCGGTGAGGCGTGCATCCGGTTTTGGCGATGGCCTGCTCGATCTCTCTCATCAAGAATGGGTCCATGGTAACGGCAGGCTGGCTCATCAGATGACCTTCCCGCACCGACAAGCCCCGCCGGGCCGCAATTCTCTGGGCTTCGCGCTCGAGATCTTCTACGCTCCGAGCGCGGATCTCATCTGAGATGTGACGAACATCGAGCGTCAGGCGCGCTTCACCCGCGATCACATTGGTCGCTCCAGGTTTCGCTTCGATCTTGCCAACCGTTGCCACCAGGCCGGGGGTTTCCACCGCCAGACGTTCTGCCACGCCGATCCACTCAGCCGCGCCTGCGATCGCATCATGCCGAAGATGCATCGGCGTTGTGCCGGCATGGTTGGCATGCCCCTGGAATGTGAACTCCAACCGGCTCTGTCCGGCAATGCCTGCCACGGCTGCAAGGGGAAGATTCAACTGTTCTAGAGCCGGTCCCTGCTCGATATGAAACTCAATGTAGCCGATGGCGTCGGGTTGCAACGCGGCCTGAGAAATCTCCGCAGGATCAAGTCCGAACTCTTCGATCGCTTTTCGCACGGAAGTGCCTTGCGCGTCTAGGGTGCCGAGGAGTTGTTCATCGAGCCTGCCAACCAGTGCCCGGCTACCAATGAACGGAGTTCCAAAACGTACGCCCTCTTCCTCCGAAAAACCCACAACTTCGATCGCGAATGGAAGTCGCCTTCCGCGCAGTTCTTCCACCAGAGCGACGGCAATCACAACGCCTAATGTGCCGTCATAGGCCCCGGCTTTCGGAACCGTATCGAGGTGAGAGCCGATCAGAAGGCGGGCAGCGTTGGGCTGCGCAGCAGCATATACTCCGCGAAAATTACCAGCAGCATCGGTGCGCACGTGGACGCCAAGGGGTTCCATCCATCGTGCGATTTCCTGGTGGCAGTCGCGCATCGGCAGCGACAAGAATGTACGGCGGGTGCTGCCAGTGTCTTCAGAAAAAGATGCGAGCTTGAGGCACCGTTGAATGACTTCTGCTGCCCGCGTTGTGATCGCAGTAGTCTGCACTGGATTTCAGTTCGATTACCGAGACTCTAGGGATTCACGACTCCCGAATCACCTTCGCCGCCACCCAGCCCAGAAGAACAAGCGCAACCAGTACCTCCCAGTTGTACGTGTTCCCATAGGTCGCGACCGGAAAGTGATTGCTGATCATGATAAAGACAACCGGAACCGCCATAAAAGTATTGTGTTTGGATCGCAGCTTGGCCTGCGCGCTCAGGGACGCATCGAACGTCTGCCCGGCCGCTGCCGCCGCGATCATCTTGCGCTGGGAGGGAAGGATCCGGAACCAGACATTGGCGCTCATGATTGTGCCAAGAACCGCGCCGACATGAATGTAAGCAGCGCGTCCGCTGAATACGTGTGTCAGGCCCCAGGCGAGCGCGGCAATCACGATCAGGGAAAGCAGAGCAAATCCGGTTTCCGACCGCGCCAGAGGCGACCGCAGCGCCAGATCATAGACGACCCACCCGCCGGCCAGCACGGCCAGACCGATGGCAATGCCACGAGCCTGCGAAATGTCAGCAATATCTGGATCGATGAGTCCGTTGCTGGCGTAGTAGACAAGACCCAGCAGAATCATTCCACTCGCCCAGGTCATGAGCGCTTCCCAGCGGAACCAATGCACCTGCTCAGGACCGACGCGGAGTGATTTCTGCCGGTCGACGGTGTAGAAGCCTCCGCTGTGTACCATCCAAATCGACGGAGATGTGCCCTCGCTTGCAGCCTTCTTGGCGAGCCGGTTAAAACGCCCGTCCAGCCATGTGAAATAGTAGGTCTGGCCGACCCACATGATTGCGGCAAACACATGCGTCCAGCGCACCAGAAGGTTCAGCCATTCGCGGATTGACGAGGTCACTTGATCGGCTCCATCGCAGCAGTTATTGCCGCTCAACTGCCGCGGTAGGTTGTATATCCATTCGGGCTCAGGAGCAGCGGAATGTGAAAATGCGATTCGCCTTCCGGCGCCTGGAACGTAACTTCGACGATGGGATACAGGGCATCTACCTTCTGTCGCGCGAAGTAGCTGCCGGTGTCAAAGATCAAACGATAAACTCCCGCCGAAAGATCCTCAGCTTCCGGCAGCAACTGCGGGCATCGGCCGTCATCGTCGGTGCGAGCTGCGGTCAACAGCCGCCAATCCCCGGTGCTGTTCCGTTTCTCCAGTCGCACCGCTACTGCCGTCGCCGGCTTGCCGTGCATCAGGTCCAGGATGTGTGTCGAAATACGCTTCATGATTGGAGCCATTTCCTTAGCCGGATTTCGGTGATCTGCCGCTGCTGCTCGGCGGCTTCGTGAAGTTCGGTCTCCGCATCGTTGTGGAAGCGCCCCAGAAGAATTTCCAGAATCTCCTGGGCCGACTTGCCGGTGGCACAAACAATGAAGGTGCGATTGAAACGCTCCTCGTATCGGCGATTGGCATCTGACAGAGCAGCCTTCAGCGCTGCGTCGGCCTCGGCCACTTGTCGTTGCTCCTGCGTCGACCACGCCAAGGATTGCGCTGGCGGAGACTGTGGTGCGCGGGACTCGCCGATTCGCGGATGACCCTGGAATGCCTCCATCCAGTCCGATGTCTGGAGCCTGCGCCACGTTTCGTTCGACGCGGCCAGCAGCGCCTCTACGTCCGCAATCGGTCTTCGGGCCACGACACCTTGCGCCCAGGCCGTCGATCCGCAGCAGGGCAGGATCGCACTCATGGCATCGCCGGCCGAGAACAGATTCCATCGTGCCAGAATCTCTGGCCCACTGTGACTAGCTTCTGGATGCTCGACACGCAGGCGATTCAGAAACTCGACCACCAGATTGCCTGTCACTGCTGCGCGATATCGGGCTGTCGATCGAATATCGTCGATCGGTTGGATCTCGCCAGTAGCAGTCTTTCTGGCGGCATCCAACAAGTCAGCATCGATCGACCGTCCCTTCACGACTCGTTCGGTTTCACGCAGACGAAGCGGAACCGGCGCAACACTCCCCATTGCGATTCTCACATCTTCGACAACGCCGTTCTGTACTCGACCCAGAGCGGCAATGCACACTTTGGAAATAGCCTGCCCATTGCGCGCTCCGACCTTGCGGGCATGGCTGAGATACCCAGAGAACCGCCGAGGCAGGCACACCTCCCGAATCAACTCGTCCGGAGCCAGTTGAGTCTGCTTGTATCCGGTGTGGAACGAAACATATGGCACGCGGTGCTCGCCTCGCACCGACACCAAAATCAATTCAGCTTCATGGACAAGCAAGGCAGGCAAGGAATCCGCAGCCGGTGATGCGTTCACGATGTTGCCGCCAATCGTTCCGCGATTCTGGTTGGCGATTCCTCCGGTCCACCGCGCCGCAGTCACTAGAAGCGGGAACTCGCGCTCCACAACGTCGTGCCTGCGCAGATCGGTGTACGTACATCCCGCCCCAATGCGAATCTCGTCCGGGGCAACCTCGATGCGCCGTAATTCTGGAAGGTTCCAAATGCTGACCAACTTCCGCGCCGGCAGCTTCCCGGCTGCGTACAGCACCATCACGTCGGTGCCACCCGCAATCGGGAGCCACGCGCCCGGTTCCTGAGCCAGCAGCGAGACGATCGCCTGCAGGCTGCCGGGCGCGACCATTTCATAGTCCGACGGATTCGATCTCATGTGTTCGACCTGCGCCGCGCCGCGTCCGCAACGGCTTCAAGAATCTGGCTGTAGCCCGTGCAACGGCAGAGATTCCCAGAGAGCCCTTCTCGAATCTCATCCATCGTGAGATTGGGTTTTCCCTTCAGCAAGTGCACCGATGCCAGAATCATCCCCGGGGTGCAGATGCCGCACTGTGCCCCGCCGCATTGCAGAAAAGCCTCCTGCACCACGTGCAGCTCTCCGCCCTCCGCCAAGCCTTCAATCGTAACGATGCTCGTGCCAGCCGCCTGAAGCGCTGGCACCAGACAGCTGTTGACGAGCGCCCCATCCATCAACACCGAGCACGATCCGCACTCACCTTCGCCGCAGCCTTCTTTCGCGCCGGTCAATCCAAGTTCCAATCGCAGAACGTCGAGCAGGCGCTCCATCGGGTACGCGATTACCTTCTTGGGCTCACCGTTGACCGTGATTGAAAGTTCGGCCTGGGCGCGGCTTCCGTGAGAATCGGTCATCGGCCTCCGCCAATAAGAGTTGCGTAATCCTGCCGTGACGCGTTGAGAAGCGCGTCCATGATGTCCTCGGGAAGCAGAGGAATGGAATCGAAGCGAACCTTCTTCGCTCCAGCCTTCGGCCCATCGAGCGCATCTTCTACCGCGTTCACGATCGCCGGGGCCGGACCGTCCATTGGCAGTTCCCCGATGCCCTTCGCTCCGTACGCTCCATGAACGTTTCCCAACTCTTCAAAGAACACGCGAATCGGCGGCAGATCGCTCGACGTGGGCATGATGTAGTTGGTCATCTGTCCGTTTTGCATGCGCCCATTCTGCCAAACCACTTTTTCGTAAAGGCTGAACCCAATTCCCTGGGCGATCCCGCCCATGATTTGCCCCCGCGCCAGCGACGGATGCAGAACTTTGCCCACCTCTTGAAGCGCGACGAAGTCATCCACCGACACGCTGTACGTCGTGAGGTCGATTGTGACTTCCGCAATATAAACAGCCCAGGCAAAGGCAGCGTAAGCTTCCCCCCGATATTTTTCGTCGTCCCAGAAAATGCCACTGGGCGCTTCATAGCGCGACCAGCAGCGGAACTGGCCGTGCATCGCGACATGTTGCCGGCAGGCCTTGCGAAACTCATCCGCGGAATAGCCTTCGTGCAAAAAGTTGGAAGAAATTAAAGTTTGTGCAATTCCAAGGGCAGCCGACTTCACCAGGCTTCCCACCACCATCACCGTGCGAGACGCGACTGTCGGGCCGCTATTCGGGACTTCGAGCGTATCTGCTTGCGCCATGCTGACGCTCTCGTAGGGAATCGCGAGAGCCTCCGCCGCAATCTGGCTCAGAACTGTTTTCGTTCCCTGACCAAATTCGGTGCTCGACACCAGCACGCGAATGCTGCCATCCGCGCATCCTTCCACCCCGACCACGGAACTCAGGTAACGCTCGCCCGACCCGGTAAACCCGGCGCCGTGAAGAAACGAGGCAATGCCTATGCCTTTTCTGGAGATGCCAGCCTGATTCTGTTGAGCGAAACGCCGCTTCTTCGCCCGGTAATCGGAAATCTCCAATGCCCGGTCCAGTAATTTCCCCAGATCGATCGGTTCACGTATGACCTGCCCGGTAGTAGTGTCCTGTCCCGGCTGCAGAAAATTTCGCCGTCGAATCTCAACCGGAGAAAGACCGACTGCCTGCGCGATCCGGTCCATCTGTCGTTCCATGGCAAACAAACTCTGTGGCGCGCCAAAGCCCCGGAAGGCACCATGAGGCGGGGCATTGGTCGCGACCGCCTTCGCTCTGATACGAACGCTCGGCCAGTAATAAGGTCCTCCCGCATGAATGGCGCCGCGCGAGAGCACAACCGACGACAACGTCGCATACGCGCCACCATCAATCGTGAACTCGATCTCGCCCCCGAGAATCTTCCCGTCACGGCTCACAGCAGTTCGATGGCGGGTGCGCGAAGGATGCCGCTTGGTAGTCGCCACCATATCTTCCAGGCGGTCGTAAACAATCTTCACTGGCCGGCCAGACTTGATCGCCAACAGCGTAGCGTGCGCGGCGATCATTGAGGGATATTCTTCCTTCCCTCCGAAAGCGCCTCCCGTTTCCATCTGCACCACGCGAACCTTTTCCGCTGGCAAGTTGCAGAGAGCCATGAGCGCCTTGTGAATGTAATAAGGACATTGCAGCGAACCCCACACCGTGATCCCACGCGCCGGGTCAAACGCCGCGATCATCCCATTATTTTCGATATAAAGTTGCTCTTGGGCGCCGGTCGAATACTCGCCTTCCACGATGTAGTCGGCCTTCTTCCATACGCTGTCTCCGTCCCCCTTCTCGATGAGGTATGTTTTGAAAACATTGTCCTCGCCCCAAATGATTTGCGAGCGGCTCTCACTCTCGTCAATCGTGAAGATGCTTGGTAAAGGATCGTATTCGATCGACAGCGCCTGAACCGCCTTCGGAAGAACATGACGGTCGGGATGCGCCAACAACAGAATTGGTTCCTCAGGATGATTCACGAACTCCGTGGCCAGGCAGGGCTGATCGTCGCCGATCAACGCAATGCAATTCTTGCCGGGAATATCTTTCGCCGAGACGATTACGAATTCATCCCACGCGACCCCGGGACCGAACGTGATCTTCGTGATCCGTCCCCGTGGAATCTGGCTGCGAACGGTTGCTCCGAAAAGCATGTTGGGCAGCACCATGTCATCGACGTACTGCGACCTGCCAGTCACCTTGTCGCGCCCTTCCTTGCGCGGAACCGATTTGCCGATGATGGGATCTGCGTTCATGGACGTGAGAGCTTAGAGCAGAGCTGCGACCCACCCCTCGCGGGCCCAACGGCCCCCGAGAATCGGGGTTGGGATAGTGTATGACAGACCGGCAAACAATAGCAGGGAAGCCTGATGAGTGCGGATAGAAAAAGGTTATGGCCCCGATCGAGAGCTTTGATTGGCAATCCACTCCCGCCCGGCAGTCTCCCCTGGGAACGCTCTTTCGCAGAAGACTGGGGCCCCTCGCAGATAGGTGGCCTTCACCACGCCACGTAGAGCTTCGCCTAGATAGGGAGAAACCGTATGCCGGTAATGCAATCGATCTTTCGTGACAACGAATTCGCACTCGGGTTCAAAGATCACGAAATCCGCGTCATAGTCAGCCGCAATACGGCCCTTACGCGTGTCGCAGCCGGCAAGGCGAGCCGGCCCAGTTGCCATCCAGTGCGCCAGATCGAGCAACGTGAATCCCCGCTTGCTGGCTTCAGTCCACATCAGCGGCAGTGCTACGGAAAGGCTCGCAATTCCACCCCAGGCGGTGCGAAAATTGCCCTCCTGCAGACGCTTCATCACCGGAGGACAGGGTGAGTGATCGGTGACCACAAAGTCGATCGTTCCGTCTCTGAGGCCTTCCCATAACTTCTCGCGATTCTCGCGACTGCGCACGGGCGGCGCGCATTTATTCAGCGTGGCTCCATTCGCGATCGTTTCCGCGGACAGGTGCAGGTAGTGCGCACAAGTCTCCACGCTTACCGGTAGCCCTTCGGCCCGAGCGGCACGCAACTCCGAAAGCGCCCGACCGGAAGACAGATGCACAATGTGCAGGCGAAAGCCGTATTCCCGGCACAGCGATAGCGTCAGGCGGATGGCGGCCACCTCCGCCTCCTCCGGACGCGACTGCAGGTAAGTGGAGTAGCGGCTCCAATCCGCGTCAGTCAGGGCGGCGGTCGCGCGATCAATCGGACCCGCGAGTTCCGCATGAACCAGCAGCGGCAGGCCGGTGCGGGCAATATGCGGGAGAGCCAATCGCAACTGTTGCTCCGTAACCTTGGTGAAACCATCGATTCCGGGGTCGATCAGAAAACACTTGAATCCGGGTACCCCTGCGGCGGCCAGCGCTTCAATATCACCTTGATTGTCGTGGACCACGCCGCCCCAGGCCGCCCAATCGACGCGGCATTTGCCACGCGCCGCCGCACGCTTCGCCTGCAGCCCAGCGACCGTGGTTGTCGCAGGAAGACAGTTCAGCGGCATATCGACGAGCATCGTGTAACCGCCGGCCGCCGCAGCTCTCGTCGCGGTTTCGAACCCCTCCCACTCCGCGCGGCCGGGATCGTTGATGTGTACATGGGAATCGACGAGTCCAGGCAGGATCGCCGCTTCGCCGAAGTCGCGGATTTTGTACCGACCCGATACTTGCTCGGATGAGACGACCGCTTGGATCCGCTCTCCATCCACCAAGATAGCCGCGGGTTGGATTCCCTCGGGAGTGACCACGTGTCGGGCGACGAAGGCCTGCAAATCCAAAGTCAGCTCCTTATGGTTCTTGCCTCAGCACGATCGAATCAGCATTTTACGAAATTCCGACTCCAGCTTATACTCGCTTCTCAGCGAAGCGGCTGCGAAAGAGTCCATGTCGACTGAGTTGCGGGTTCGCGGGTTGCTGACGCCAGCTGCCCTTCACGATTACGCATAGATAGAGTCACCACATGGACAATCCTTTCATGGCTCGCGCCATTCAGCTTTCGATCGATAACGTCCAGTCAGGACGCGGCGGACCCTTCGGTGCGGTCGTGGTGAAGGACGGCGCCATCGTCGCCGAAGCCGCCAACCAGGTCACTTCCACCAATGATCCCACCGCGCATGCGGAGGTGCTCGCCATCCGTGCGGCCTGCAAGAAACTTGGCGTGTTCGATCTGGAGGGTTACGAAATCTACACTTCCTGTGAACCCTGCCCCATGTGCCTGGGCGCCATCTACTGGGCCCGTCTTTCCAAGGTCTACTTCGCCAACGCCGATGCCGACGCCTCCAGGATCGGATTCGACGATTCGCTGATTTATAACGAGATCGCGCAACCCCATTCCCGGCGCAAGATCCCGATGATTCAGATGATGCGGGAAGAGGCGCAAGCGGCGTTTCGTGCCTGGGAAAACAAGCCCAACAAAATCGAGTACTGAGCGGATTCGCGAAACTGCCAGTTTCAGGTTCACGGAGGATTTTTGATCGATCGCTATTTCAAGCTCACCGAAAACCAGACCTCTGTGAAACAGGAGATGCTGGGCGGCCTCACGACTTTCGTGACCATGGCCTACATCGTCGTCGTGAATCCACAGATTCTCGCCAAGGCGGGAATGCCCGCGGATGGTGTTGTCTTTGCGACCTGCGTCTCCGCCGCCGTGGCCACGCTGGTGATGGGACTCTACGCCAACTATCCCATCGCGTTGGCTCCGGGAATGTCGCTGAACGCCTACTTCACTTATTCGGTTTGCATCGCGATGCACATTCCCTGGCGTACCGCGCTGGCAGTCGTCTTCTGTTCTGGCGTGCTGTTCCTGGTGCTCACGGTGACGCGCGTTCGCGAGCAGATCGTCAACGGTATCCCCGACTGCCTGAAGCATTCGACGGCCGCCGGCATTGGAATGTTCATTGCCTTTGTTGGCTTGCGGAACGCAAAGCTCGTCGTGGCCAATCCCGATACATTTGTCGGTCTGGGTAGCTTTGCCGATAAGGATGTCCAGACCGCCTGCTTTGGCCTCGCCCTCACCCTGATCTTGATGTCTCGAAAACTCCACGGTGCCATTCTAGTGGGCATCTTCGGCACCACGCTGCTCGGAATTCTTCGCGGAATCACGCACTGGCCCACCGCAATCTTCGCGATGCCGCACCCTTCGTCCACTTTTCTGCAGCTCGACTTTCGCGGTGCCGTGCATCTCGGCTTACTCGAAATCCTGTTCGCGTTCCTGTTCGTAGATCTCTTTGACAACGTTGGTACTCTGGTTGGAGTTTGTGAACAAGGTGGCTTCGTCAAGGATGGCAAGATCCCGCGCGCGGGTCGCATTTTAGTCGCGGACGGTGTGGGCACCGTCGTCGGCGCTCTGACGGGTACCTCCACCGTGACAAGTTACATCGAAAGCGCCGCAGGCGTTGCGGCCGGGGCTCGCACCGGATTGAGTAACGTTGCGGTGGCGGCGCTATTTTTGTTGGCGACGTTCTGCTCACCGCTGGCCACTGCGATTCCAGCCTATGCGACGGCTCCCGCACTGATTCTCGTCGGCGTGCTCATGACGCAGTCGATCGCTCAAATTGCCTGGCAGGATTTCAGCGAAGCGGTCCCGGCATTCATCACGATGTTGGCTACACCTCTCACCTTCAGCATCGCGACCGGCCTCAGCCTCGGCCTAATCTCGTATACGGTCGTGAAAGTCGCGGCTGGGAAGGTTCGCGAGATCAACGCACTGATTTGGATCCTGACGATTCTGTTTATTCTGCGATACGTCTACCTCGCAGCCGCCTAGCCACAACCGTGAGGGCATGGGGGAGGCGCGACTCGCGCTCCCTGCTCCACTTCGCATAAGAATCACCGGATTACCTTTGCAGCGCTGCCACTTCCTGCTGCAAGGCCTCTTCAATCTCCTCAAATTCCTTCGAGGACAGCCGGAACGCTCCCGCCCCGATCACTCCCGCAACCTGCTGCGGATTGCGCATTCCCACGATCGCGCCCGTCACTGCCGGGTTGTGCAGCGTCCATGCGATGGCAACTTGTCCCGCCGTTCTGCCATGGCGTCCGCCGACTTCCTTCAACAACTCGACGAGGCGGAGATTTTTCGAAAGCAACGGCTCGCGGAAGTTTGGATTCTGCAATCGCCAGTCTTCCGCAGCCAGCGACGAGACCCGCTGCCGAGTCATGCCACCGCTCAGCAGGCCGGAATACATCGGCGAGTAGACGATGACCCCAATCTTGTTCTGCAAGGCAAACGGCAGAATGGAATTTTCCACGTCACGCGCCAGCATCGAGTAAGGCGGCTGCAGGGAAGTGATGGGTGCGATTGCCGCCGCCCGCTTCATCTGCGCAACATTGAAATTCGACACGCCGATATGTCGGACCTTACCCACTTCCTTCAGACGCGCCATCTCCGTCCAGCCCTCTTCAATGTCCGCATCCGGTTCTGGCCAGTGAATCTGGTAAAGATCGATGACGTCCACGCCCAACCGCCGCAGGCTGTCTTCACATTCCCGTCGAATGGACGCCGCTTTCAGAGATCCTCCGAGCTTTCCATCCTTGTCCCAAGTTCGCTCACACTTCGTAAACACGTAGGGCCGATGATTCCGTCCACGCAGCGCCTGCTTCACCACCTCTTCGGAATGTCCCAACCCGTAGACCGCTGCCGTGTCGATCCAATTGATGCCGCGATCGAGAGCGTCGTGGATTGCTGTAATCGAGTCGTTATCGTTCTGCGGCCCCCAGCTCCACGCCCATCCGCTTCCACCCATGGCCCACGCGCCGATGCCGATCGGGGTAATCATTAAGTCGCTGTTACCTAATCGTCGTGTTTCCATTTCACCCTCCATTTATGCCAGTTATACGCTCGCTTTGCCCTTCCAACTACGCCTATCTGATTGCATTTCGCAAGCCATTCTTGACACTGTCCGGCGCCCTTCCACATGCTTGACAGCAAAGCGCTTATTGAATCCAACCCGCACGTTGCCTCATCTGAACTCTAGAGACGAAGTTCCGCCGGGTCTGCACGTCGACAGCTTCCGACACGTTGCCTTGGGGTGGGGAAGGATTTTTGCAGTCATGCAAAGTATTTCTGAAGAAAAAGGCCAGGTTCTGTCTGAGCGCTATCTTGCTTTGCTGGAGGTCGCGTCGGCCATCACGTCGCACCGAACCCTGGAAGAGTTATTCACCGACCTCGCTCACCGGCTTCATCCCATCATTGATTTCACCTATCTCAGCGTGCTGCTCTACGATTCGACGCGGAATGTCATGCGCGTCCACATCTTGAATTCCGATGGCCCCGACACCGTTCGCCCGGGAATGGAGTTTTCCATGGACGAGTCGCCGTCCGCCTGGGTCTGGTCGAATCAGCAGCCTCTCGTCCTTGACGATCTCAATCGTGAGGATCGCTTCGCGCGCCCCATCAAGCTGATGCGGGAATATGGAGTCCGGTCATTCTGCAGCATACCCTTGAGCACTCCGCGAAGAAGACTGGGCGCTTTCAGTTTGGGGCACACGGCGCCCAACGCGTATGCGCTGGACCAACTCGAGATTCAGACGCTGGCTGCGAGCCACGTTGCCGTCGCCGTAGAGAACGCGTTGAACTCTCAGGAGGCGTCCAACTTGCAGGCAGAGGTCGCTCGCGAACGGGACCGCCTGAAACTTCTGCTCGACGTGAACAACGCCGTGGTATCGAACCTGTCGTTGACGGAACTGTTTAAAGTCATTCCGCGGCGGGTGCGCCTGGCGATGCAGTGCGATGGGGCCTGCCTTTCGTTGCCCGACGCGTCCAAGAAACAACTGGAAATCCACGGCCTCGATTTTCCCGAAGGGCGCGGCTTTCTGCAGGAGGAAACGCAACTTCCCATCGACGGATCCAGTCCCGGCAAGGCCTTTCAGACCGGCGAGCCTGTCCTCTTCGAAACCGCCCCCCGTGCCCTGCACGTGAGTTCTCTGCAATTGAATTTTCAAGAGGGAGTGCAATCCGGCTGCTTTCTGCCGCTACTGCGCGGCGATCGCAAAATTGGGGTGCTGCACTTATTGGACCGGCATCCTCATCGCTTCTCGGAAGCCGATGCGGATTTTCTGCAGCAGGTTTCCAATCAGGTCGCGATTGCGCTCGACAATGCGATGCAGTACCGCGAGGTCGATGAGTCGAGGCAAAGACTGGCGGGAGAGACGTCCTATCTCCGTACGGAGATCCGCGCCGAGCGCGGCTTCGACGAAATTCTGGGAGACACGCCCGCCATTCGGGAAGTATTACGGCACATCTCGACTGTGGCTCCGACCAACTCCACCGTGCTCATCCAGGGAGAAACCGGAACGGGCAAGGAACTCGTGGCGCGGGCGATTCACAATCTCAGCTCCCGCCGCGAAAATCTATTCGCCAAACTCAATTGCGCCGCGATTCCATCCGGATTGCTGGAGAGCGAGTTGTTCGGCCACGAGAAAGGCGCGTTCACCGGAGCGATCGCGAAGAAGGTGGGCCGATTCGAGGTGGCCGACAAGGGAACGCTGTTTCTCGATGAAGTCGGCGATATCCCTTCGGAACTGCAGCCCAAGCTGCTGCGCGTCTTGCAGGAGCAGGAGTTCGAGCGCCTCGGCAGCAGCCGGTCCATCCATGTGGACGTTCGGCTCGTCGCCGCCACCAATCAGGATCTGGGGAAGATGGTGGAGGATCGTTCCTTTCGCGCCGATCTTTACTACCGGCTGAACGTTTTCCCCATTCGTTTGCCTGCTCTCCGCGAACGCCGCGAAGATATTCCCCTGCTTGTTTTTCACTTTGTGGAGCACTACGGCAAGCAGATGAACAAGAGGATCGACGTCATTCCCCCGGAAACGCTGGAGGCGCTGATGCGCTATGACTGGCCGGGAAATATTCGCGAGCTGCAGAATTTCATCGAGCGCGCGGTCATCCTGTCGCAAACCAAGATTCTGTGCGCGCCAGTCTCGGAATTGGCCCGGGCTCGTGAGAATCCCGGACCCGCACCAGTCACCCTCGAGGACGCAGAGCGGGACCACATTCTGCAAGCGTTGCGCGAAACCCAGTGGGTGCTCGGCGGTTCCAGTGGGGCGGCAAATCGCCTCGGAATGCCGAGAACGACGCTGATCTACAAGATGCGCCGCCTTGGAATCGCGCGGCAGCCCGACTAAGACCAGAAACAGGGCTGACGTTTCCTTAGCGGGATCCTGACTTCTCCGGTGCGGCCACCGCTTGCGGATTTGCCGCGGGCGCGCCTGTGGTTTGACTGATCAACCTGCCACAGCACTCCGGCCTCTGCGGCAGAGTCGAACTGTCCCATCCACCTCCCAGCGCCCGCACCAGCAACACGCTTGCCGTGATCCGGCGACCCAGAATCTGTACCGCGGTTCTTTCATCAGAGAGTGCCAGTCCCTGCGCGGTAATCACTTCCAGGTAGGTGGTCACGCCGCCCTTGTAGCGATTCAGTGAGAGATTCAGGGAATTCTGCGCAGCTTGCACCGCAGCCTGCTGGGTCTTTGCCTCGTCCTGCAAAATCCTGAGCGCGGCCAGATTGTCTTCCACATCCTGAAATGCGCCGAGCACCGTTTCACGATAGTTGGCCACAGACTGATCGTATGCAGCTTGCGCCTGATCCGACACGGCGTGGCGTCGTCCCGCATCGAAGGCGGTCACCATCGCAGATGCGCCAGCCAACAAAAATCCGCTTGGCCCTGACAGAAGGTTCGTGATGGTGTTGCTCTCGAATCCCCCCGAGGCTGACAATGACACATTCGGGAAGTACGCAGCCTTCGCGACGCCGATGGTGGCGTTGGCCGCGGCGATACGGCGTTCGGCAGCAGCCACGTCAGGACGCCGCTCCAGCAGTTCGGAAGGCATCCCAGCTGGAATAACGGGCGGCGCCAGTGTGAGCGGGGACGATGCCAAACTAAACGTGGAGGCCGGCGTCCCCACCAGTACTGCGATCGCATGTTCGAACTGCGCTCGCTGCACGCCGATGTCGATGGCCTGTGCGCGTGTGGTTTCGAGTTGAGTTTGGGCTTGCGCTACGTCCACCGCGGATGCAACTCCGCCTTTAAAACGATTCTGCGTCAAATCGAGAGCCTCTTCGTAAGCCGTGACGGTGGACGAAAGAAGTTGCTCCTCCGCATCCAGTTCCCGGAGCTGGAAATAATCCGACGCGAGTTCCGCGTGCAGGCTCAGACGGACGCCTTCGAGGTCGGCAGCGGTTGCCTGTGCCTGGGCCCGGCTGGCCTCGACAGTCCGCCGCACTCGACCCCACACATCGGCTTCGTAGGATGCACTCACCGGCAACACTATATCGGTATACGTAGTACTTGCCTGGCTAAAGAGCGGCCGATTCTGCGATTGATGATCCCGGACCGCCGAAATCCCCGTCGTGATGGTTGGAAAATAGTCTGCGCGATTTTGCCGGACCAGCGCTCGGGCTTGAATGTACTGCGCCTCGGCCGCTTTCAGATTCTGATTCGATACGTTGATCTGACCTTCGAGTTCGTTCAGCTTCGCGTCCTGAAAAATCTCCCACCATGTTCCGCGCGCAATGGCATCGTTGGGCTGCGCCGTCGTCCAATCGGCCGGCAATTCCTTGTACGCCGGCGGCGCGGGCACGTTGGGGCGAGCGTAACGCGGACCCACCTCGCATCCAGCTAAGAGCGCGATCGGAATGAACAATCCCAGCAGCGCGATCCTGTACCTCGAGTTTGCAAACGCTCCGCAGTTCATTGAGCATCTCCTGTCGTCGCCTGCGCAATTCGTACAGCCTGTCCAGAGATGATCGAATCCGGCGGATTCACGATGATCGACTCCTCGCCCTGCAGCCCTCCGACGATCTCCATGTGATCGCCGAAATCATGACCTGGCGTTACAGGCGTCAACACAGCCTTGCCATCTTTCACTACCGCCAGCCGGAGTCCTTCTTTGCGGAACAGCAAGGTATTCACTGGGACCACGTAGGACGAACTTCCCGCCGGAAGTTTAAGATGAACCTCCGCATATGAGCCAGTTAGAAGCACGCCCGTCGGATTCACCACATCGATTTCCACCAGCAATGTGCGCGAGGCGGGATCGATGGCCTCGGCCGTTCGCACCAAACGCCCTTGAAAGCGGCGTCCTGGAAATTCAGACAGCATTAAGTCCGCAGTCAGACCAGGCTTTGCGGCCTGAGAGTATGCCTCCGGAACGTTGACATAGACGCGCAGTTTGTCTGGCTGAGCGATGTCAAAAAGGTCAGTCTTCGCGCCGCCACTGGCGCCGGCGTCAATCAGATTGCCGATGTCGATCTTGCGGGCTGTGATCACTCCGCTAAAGGGCGCATAGATTTTTTCGAACGATTGCAACTGTTGCAGCCGGCTTACATTCGCCTGGTTCGCCTTTACGGTCGCTTGGTTCGCGGCCAAGGCCCCGGTCGCGTTGTCGGTCTCCTGCTGCGAAACCGAATTCGATTTCAGCAGGTCCTGATAGCGGTTGGCCGTGATTTCCGCAAGGTGCAGGTTCGCCTGCGCCGTGCCCAGATCCGCCCGCGCCTGCTGCAGTTGCTGGTCGACTTCCGGTGTCTCGATTTCCGCCAGAAGTTGTCCTTCCTTCACGTGTGCCCCAATATCCGCGTACCACTTCTTCAGATAGCCGTTCGTCCTGGCATAAATTGGAGCGCTGATGAAGGCTTGCACATTCGCCGGAAGCACAACTTCTTCGGCTTGCGCAGTACGCTCGGGATGAATGACTGCGACCGTCGGCAGCGCCATTTGCGCGTTTTCTTTGCGCAGTGTCGTCCGAGCAGTGACCCGAGGCAAAATGCCGAAGCTCAAAGCTCCAATGACCGCCACGGCCACCACGATCGCGGCTATCCATGCTGGGGCTTGACGGACTTTTGATACTGTGACGTCACTTCTTCGATCGTCACTTTGTCTTCCGCAGCTGTTTCAACTGGCATACTTCCCCACTTTCTTACCGGGACTCTTGAAGATTCGATTGGTTTTCCTGCCCAGCGATGCTGCGGCGAGATCCGTGCAGCACGCTGAACAGGGTTGGCACGAACAACAAAGTCGCGACCGTCGCAAAAAGCAGACCGCCAATCACGGCGCGGCCCAGCGGCGCATTCTGCTCGCCGCCTTCGCCCAATCCCAGAGCCATCGGTACCATGCCGATGATCATTGCCAAGGCAGTCATCAACACCGGACGAAATCGCGTATACCCGGCCTCCAGCGCGGCCGCGATCGCGTCTTTTCCTCCCTGCATCTGCTCGGTCGCAAAGCTCACCACCAGAATGCTGTTGGCGGTGGCCACGCCCATGCACATGATGGTGCCAGTCAGCGCCGGCACGCTGACCGTGGTGTGGCTGACGAACAGAAACCATACGATTCCCGCCAGCGCCGCAGGCAGCGCCGAGATGATGATGAACGGATCGAGCCACGACTGGAAATTCACCACGATCAGCAGGTACACCAGCATGATCGAAAACGCCAGCCCGGCCAGCAGACCGATATAAGACGACCGCATCGTTCGCACCTGCCCGCGCACAATCACTTGCGACCCGCGAGGAAGGATCTCTGCGTCTCGGCGACGATCCGATTGAATCTCGTCGCGCCACCGCGCCCAGATCGCGGCCTTGCACCGATCCGTAAATATCGATTACCGGACGAATGTTGTAGTGCGAAACGACCGGCATATCACTTGCCGCTTGACCGATGCCAAACTCGCCCAGAATCTCTGGAGGCGCCGCGGGGTTAGGCCGCCGTTACCGGAATGTTCTCGAGGTCCTGCAACGTTTGAATCCGGTACTGCGGCGTCTGGGTCGCGATCGAATAGCTCACGCGATTGTTCGGATCGAGCCAGAATGTTGGCGACGTCTGAAAGCTCCCGCTCAGCGAGACCAGCAGATTTTGCGCAACGTCGTGCTGCGTGAATCCGATTTGGTTCGCCTTGGTGCGATCCACATCAATGTGAAGTTCGGGCTGGTCGAAGGGCTGCTGAATCCGCAGATCTGCGGTCCCGGCAATTCCGCGCACTCGTTGCAGCACGTTGTCGGCATAGCGCCGGTTTCCCTGCAGATCGTTACCCGCCACCTGAATGTCAATCGGAGCAGGCAGCCCGAAGTTCAAAATCTGGCTCACGATGTCGGCAGGAAGAAAAGCAAAAGTAACGCCTGGAAATTCGCTCGGCCAAACTGAACCGCAGATCGTGCACATACTTGTCGGTCGGCCGATGGTCGGTCGAAAGGCTGACCAGAATGTCCGCGTCCGCCGACCCAATTGGCGCCGAATTGCTGTAAGACAGGTTGATGCCGCTGTAGGGAATCCCGATGTTGTCGATGATGCTGGAAACTTCTGACGGCGGAATCTGCTGCCGGATCGACTGTTCCACCAGGTCGCAGAGCCGCGCGGTTTCTTCAATGCGAGTCCCCGTCGGAGCGCGAAGGTGCAGTTTGAACTGACCACTATCGACCGTGGGAAAGAAATCCTGCCCCAGGAAAGGAATGAGCGCCGCCAGCGAGACGATGGAAAACGCCAGCACACCCAACAGAAATCCTCGCCGATGGTTCAGGCAGCCTTCCAACACCCGCTGGTAGCGCTCGCGCAGATGCTCGAAGCCCTCTTCGAACCGAATCTGCAGACGAACCAGAGGATTGCTGCTCGACCCGGGGATGTGCCCAGCCTCTTGCTCGTGACCGCGCAGCAGGTACTTCGCCATGGTCGGCACCAGCGTGCGCGACAGCAGATAAGAGGCGAGCATCGCGAACACAACCGATTCGGCGAGCGGCACAAACAGATACCGTGCAACACCAGTCAGAAAGAACATCGGAACGAACACTATGCAAATGCAAAGGGTCGAAACAAACGCAGGAACCGCAATCTGCTGCGCGCCATCAAGAATTGCCTGCTGAATCTCCTTTCCTTGCGCAATGTTTCGATTGATATTCTCGATCTCGACGGTTGCGTCGTCGACGAGAATCCCGACCGCCAGCGCCAGTCCGCCCAGCGTCATGATGTTGATCGTTTCGCCCAGAGCGCTGAGCACGATGATCGACGTCAAAATCGACAGCGGAATCGAAACCGCGATGATCAGAGTGCTGCGCCAGCTTCCCAGGAAAATCAGAATCATCAGCCCGGTCAAACATGCGGCAATCGTCGCTTCCTTGATCACGCCATCAATCGACGCGCGCACAAAGATAGACTGGTCGGCCAGCGGCTTGATGTCGAGTTCCGGCGGCAGACTGGCCTTGATCTGCGGCAGCAACGATTTGATGCCGGAGATGACATCCAATGTGGACGCGTTCCCGGCCTTCTGAATCGTCAGCAGCACAGACCGCTGCCCATCGACCCGCACAATATTGGTTTGCGGAGGAAATCCATCTCGCACCCAACCCACGTCGTGAATGTAGATCGTGCTGCTGCCCACGGTCTTGATCGGTATCTGGTTCAGGCCCGCGATGTCGGTCGGGCTGCCGTTGATATCGACGTCGTATTCCTTCGATCCGATCTTCGCCGTTCCCGACGGCAGAATCAGGTTCTGCGCACTGATTGCGTTGACCACATCAAGCGGCGACAATCCTTTCGACTGCAGCGCAGCCGTGTCCAGGTCGATTTGCACTTGCCGCTGCTTGCCGCCATACGGATAAGGAACCGCGGCTCCTTCCACCGTGATCAGTCGGGTGCGGATAAAGTTGAGTCCAAAGTCATTCAGCTGTTGCTCGGAGAGCTTTCCTCCGGAGAGTGCAAGCTGCAGAATGGGCACACTGGACGCACTGTAACTGATGACCAGGGGAGGAGTCGTCCCTTGCGGCAGCTGCCGCAATTGAGTCTGCGAAACCGCCGTCACCTGTGCGATAGCGCGCTCAACGCTGGCTTTAGGCTGGAAGAAAACCTTCACCACCGCGATTCCATTGAGCGACTGCGACTCGATATGCTCGATATTGTCGACGGTGGTTGTGAGCGTACGCTCTGTCACAGAGACGATGCGGTCGCTCATATCCTGCGCGTTCAGTCCGTTGTAATTCCAAATGATGCTGACGACTGGAATATTGATATTCGGGAAAATGTCTGTCGGCGTCCGCACAATGGAGAACGCCCCCAGCACCAGGATCAAGATCGCGAGCACTACAAACGTATAAGGCCGTCGTAAAGCGAGCCGGACAATCCACATATCTGCCTCACGCGAGACTCGTCAGAAGCCGTCCCGCACTGTTGTTCTTATGAATCGGTGAGAGCGAAATCCCCACTTGTAGTCGGTAAGTGCACGCTCCATACCAATCGCTGGACGGCGTGCCGAGCTTTACGCTAAAGAAGCGCAAGGGGTTAGCGGCTTGAAGGTAAAGGGTTAGAAGGTTAACGGTGTAGAACGCGTCGGGCCATCGACAGCACCCCGACGTGGATGTACGCCAGCGATGCTCCGACTGGATACCGCGATTCGAAAATGTGCCATTGCGATTCGGAATCAGGAGAAGGAAGGGAAGGCCAGCTTGGATGGGAAGTCCAACGTGAGGGACAGAGACAAAAAAGTTGAGAGCGGGCACCTGCCCGCTCTCGAATCAACAGTTCTTACTCTCCAGATGGGGTGTCGCTGAACGAGAAGGCTTCCTTATGTCCCCCGAACTGAACCTCTTCGAGTGCCATTGAATTGTTCGTCTGTGTCTTGGTGGTCAGCGAATCAGATGAGGCCGGACGATCCAGCGTGACGATCTTCGCCGGTGCCTGCACGACGCTCTTTCCGTGCTGAACGAAGGTGACTTCCGCCGTGGCTCCGCTTTCCGTCCATTCCATTGTGTATTCTCCGGGCGCCAGCTGAGCGGTTCCCACCTGCAAGGTTTCCGGAATTTCAACACTGTGATGATTCTTGTCTCGTGCAAACGCAGCCATCGTCGCCATCAACGAAAATGTGACAAGCGTCAGCATAAGGCCTGTAAACTTTTTCATGGATTACTCTCCTCAAATTCTAGAAGTCCGGGAGCCGAAGGGCTTGCCTTGTCCTTCGGCCCTCGCGTGCCACAAGGTGTGCACGCGGGATTCCACAATTCCCACACAAAAGCATTTGCGGATCGATTCCGCTGATTGAGTTATTCATCAATGACTTAGACGGAATTTCCGCTGCCGGCCCAGGCCTTCACCACGCGAATGAACTGTACGCTCAACCCTCGCAGCTGTCGGAGACAGTCGAGGCGTCGACGTTGGGGAGCAACTTTCACACCCGCTGGCCTGGGATTCGTTTACAGTATCCGGGTTGAAGCGTCGGCTCTGTAAAGTTACTTCAAGAGGAACAGCGCCGAGAGGCACTTGGTATGTGTGCGGTGCGGTCAACGGAGGAAATGGTGAAGAATCAAGGTCGGTCGCGCAGCAGTGGTACAGGTTCAGTTTCGCGGCGTACGTTCTTAGGCCGAACCGCCGCAGCGGCGATTGGTTTTTCGATTGTTCCGCGCAGAGTGTTAGGCGGCGTGGGTTATGTGCCGCCTA
Source organism: uncultured Acidobacteriaceae bacterium (assembly GCA_963710885.1). Taxonomy (GTDB): domain Bacteria; phylum Acidobacteriota; class Terriglobia; order Terriglobales; family Acidobacteriaceae; genus Sulfotelmatobacter. Next base: position 146,325 of record CAVQCF010000039.1, on the reverse strand, counting down.
GCGACAAAGTCAATATCGCGTTCATCGGCGTCGGCGCCCAGGGCTTGCGAGTGATGCTGCATTTCTTGCGGGAGCCCGACGTGCAGGGCGTCGCCGTCTGCGACTGCAATAAGTCAGGGTCGGATTATCCGCAATGGAGTACGCACGAGTTCTGCAATTCTGTCCAGAAACTGCTCGGCGTCAGCAGCGGTTGGGATTGGCTCAGCCCCGATCAGCCGATTCGGTTGTCCCATTCGCTCGCGGTGACGGGCGGCGTCGCCGGCCGCGAACCATGCCAGAAAATTGTGGAGGGCTATTACGGTACGCAGCAGCGCTCCGGCCAGTATTCAGGCTGTGCAACCTACACTGACTTCCGCGAGTTGCTGGAGAAGCAGAAAGATCTCGACGCCGTCGTTGTCTGTACAACCGACAACCTGCACGCGTCTGTCTCCGCGGCGGCGATGAGGAAAGGCAAGCATGTCTTCTGCCAGAAGCCTCTGACGCATACCATCTATGAAGCGCGCCGCATCGCCGAGATCGCCAAGGAAACCGGCGTCGCTACTCAAATCGCAGTAGCCAACCAGGCATCGGAAGCTACTCGGTTGCTCTGTGAATGGATTTGGAGCGGCGCCATCGGACCCGTTCGTCAAGTTCAGAATTGGTCGAGCCGCCCGTTCTGGCCGCAAGGAATCGAACGCCCCAAGGAACCCGAGCCTGTGCCCGAGGGTTTGGATTGGAACCTCTGGCTCGGCCCTGCGCCGGAGCGCCCTTTCAACCACGCGTATCTGCCGTTTGTGTGGCGTGGGTGGACCGACTTCGGTTGCGGTGCGCTGGGCGATATGGGCTCCTACAGCTTCGACACAATCTTTCGTGTCTTGAAACTCGAAGCGCCCGTAAGTGTGGAATCCAGTTCCAGCGACCGCTACGACGAAACTTACCCGCTGGCCTCGATCGTCCGCTATAACTTCCCAGCTCGCGGCGACATGCCGCCGGTTAAATTTGCCTGGTACGACGGAGGCCTGAAGCCCACGCGCCCGGAAGAACTGGAAGAAAACCGTCCTCTCAAGGGAGACGGCGAAGAAGATGAAGGGCTGTTGTTTATTGGAGACCGCGGGAAAATTCTTTGTAGCTTCAATGGCGCCAATCCCAAGCTGATTCCCCAAACCAAGATGGACGGTTACAAACAGCCGCCGAAGACTCTGCCGCGCTCGCCCGGTAACGAGCGCGAATGGCTCGACGCCTGCAAAGGCGGCAAGGCGAAGCCTGGCGGGAACTTCGAATTCGAGGGCCTCGTCACCGAGACGCTGCTCCTCGGAAACGTCGCGTCTTGCATGGGGCAGACTCTTACCTGGGATCGCTCCACCCTGAGCGTGAACTCTGCTGTCGCTCAGAAATATGTCAAGCCGGAACGCCGCACTGGATGGGAACTCTAACGAACGCGCTGCTGCACTGAGGAGGCGTCAATGTCACCGATTTCGAGAAGAGACTTTCTGAAAACTGCGGCAGCCTACACGACCGCTGCCGGACTTCTTTCCAGGGGTGTGCTGGATCTTCGCGCCAATCCCTTGGGCTTGCCCATTGGATGCCAGACTTGGCCCGTCAGAAAAATGATCGAGCAGGACTTTCCCGGCACCATCAAGGTGCTGGCCGGCGCTGGTTTTCAGATGATCGAACTGTGCTCCCCGGTAGGTTACGCCGACAACGGTTTCGCCGGCCTCGCCAAATATAAGGGAACCGAACTGCGCAAGATTCTCAGCGACGCAGGCGTCGGCTGCGTCAGTTCGCATTTCGGCATCGACGAACTCAGGAAGGATCAGCCGGCAGCGATTGCCTGGGCCAAAGATGTCGGCCTCACCCAGATGCTGGTGCCTAGCCTCGACGGGCCCAAGAACCCGACGATGGATGAGGTCAAGCGAGCCGCCGACGAGTACAACAAAATGGGTGAACAAGCCGCCAAGGCCGGCATTCAGCAGGGACTTCACAACGAGACCTTCGAGCTTTCGACGGTGGACGGCAAGCGCACCTATGACGTGCTGTTCAGCCTGCTGGATCCCAAGCTGGTGAAGTTCCAGTTCCAGGTTTCTACCATCAGTAGCGGGTACGATGCCGCCGAATATTTCACGAAGTATCCTGGCCGCTTCATTTCCATGCACGTGCAGGGCTGGTCGGCGGCGACCAAGAAAATAGTGCCGGTGGGGCAGGGCTCACTGGATTGGAAGAAGATCTTTACCGCCGCCAAAACCGGCGGCATCAAGAATTACTTCGTCGAAATGGACTTGGAAATGATGAAAGCCAGCGTGCCCTACCTTCGCAATCTGCAGGTCTGACGACGATTCAAATGCTTGCGACCTGCTGGATTATTTTTTCGCTGGCGGATCGGCTGGCTAGGGCTTCCAGTCCACCTAGGGTTTCCAATCTAAAAGATACGCCGAGAAGCCGGTGGGACGCGCGACGTCGAACTGCAAATGCATTGGCGATTCCGACTGGCTGAACGCCAGTTCCAACTTCGTCTCGCTGCCAGCCGCGGCGTCTGGTATTTCCACTTCCTGTCGCTCAACCGGAATGTTGCCCGGGCCGAAGAACAACCCTCGAAGCTTGTACCCGCGGAGTGTGTACATCGGAAGATCGCCGCGAGTTCTGATCAGAATGTGAAATCTGTTCCCGTCGCGTTCAACCGTGAGCGATGCAATCGGACTGGACTCGCTTCTGAGAACTTCATACGACGCCTTGTGCGCGCCGTATACATCAACCACGCCATGCACGCGCTGCTGCAACACACCCACTCCGCGATCTCCCATATGCGTGCGGTAGTCGTTGTAGCAGAAGAAAATCGCTCCGGCGACAAAGTCTTTCGAACGAAACACCGCATCGTGTGAGCGCAGGATCTCGATTCTCTGCTCATCGCCTTCCGGCCGGTCGGGCGTGCAGGCGCAATATCCGTATTCGGAAATCACCACGGCTTTGCCGGGAAACGCCGCGTGAATCTCGTCGAGATAACGCGCCGCATCCCCTGCCGTTCCCGGGGCCCATGTCCCGAAGTATTCGTTAGCCTCGATAAAATCCATCGGTCCAGCAGCGTCGTGCTGCGGCGTGTTGTCTAGCGAGTTCGAAGCGTAAGAGTAGAGACGGCTCGGGTCCAGCCGCTTGGCCTCCTCCAGCAAGCGCTGGGCAAACTTGTACGCGGGCGGATTCTGTCCTCCAATCTCATTGCATAATCCCCACACCACAACCGATGGATGATTGAAGTCCCGAGCAATCATCTCGCGCAATTGCTCGAGTGCATTTTGCATGATGTCCGCGGCGGGCTCGCCGGTCATGCCCGCGAAGGTGTCCGGACCCCAGGCTGGAACCTCGGGTTGCATAAGAATGCCGTGGCGGTCGCAGTACTCCAAAACTCGCTTGTCCTGGGGCCAATGGACGCGAGTGAAGACACAGTTCAAATGTTTCAAGTCTGCATGGTCGTGAGTAATCCACTCCGTCGGCTCAGCCATGCCGAACTGCGGATTGCTCCCGGCCATACGTTCCACGCCCATCAGTCGCACAGGTTCGCCGTTGAGGAAGAACGCACCGTCTCGAATCTCAAGCTTGCGTACGCCGAAGATCGTTGTGAAAGTGTGTTCGTGGTGTTCGTCAGCGATGGAAAACTCCAGGCGATAGAGATGGGGATGATCAAAGTGCCATAGTTTGGCCTGAGGCAGTGTCGCCCGCAGCGTGACGGTTTCAACCGCGCCCGGCTTGACCGAAAGAGCTTTATTCGCCGAGCCCGTCAGGACGGGCTGAGATTTCCCGTCTCCGTCTTTCATGACAACGAAAGAAGCCTTGCCACTCCAGGCTTTCCCATCGGTGTTTCGGAGGTGCGCGCTGATCGTTAGTTTCCCTTGCCCGCTGGACAGATCCGGCACCGCCTCGACATCCACGCGCTCCACAAATGTCTTTGGAGTGATGAGAAGCTGCGCTGGCCGGTAAATGCCTCCATCATTCGCCCAGTCGCTTGACTGGCCGCGGGGCACCATATGCTGGTTGAAGGCATTGTCCACGCGGACGGCAATGGTATTGCCCTGGCCCCAATGTAAAAGATTCGTGAGATCGAGCGTGAAGGCGGTGTAGCCTTTGCGCGCGTGTTCCCCAGCAAGTTTGCCGTTGACCCAGACGGTAGCGGTGTGGAAGACCGCCTCGAACTCCACCCGCACGGTGCGCTCCTGCCCACCGTTAACCGCAGTCATTCGCGGCGGATCGAAAGTCCGCCAATACCACGCGACGCCGCGATAAGCGGTGAGCGGGGTTTCTATTTGCCAGGTATGAGGGACGGTGACCGTTCGCCAGCCTTCACCGGAGGCGCTCCCACTCTGCCAGTTGTTCTTCACGCCGCGATCGTCGGGATCCGTGCGGAAAAACCAGTCCCCGCAAAGGCTGGCTACTTCCGAAATGCAAGGCTGAGCGCGTGTTTCGCTCGCCTGTGCCTTGGACGCGGCGAGCGCTCCGGCGATGGCGCCGGCGGAACCGGTGATAAAGCTCCGACGAGAAGACATAAGAGCGTTAGTGTGGAGTTGACCCGCGCGATAGTCAAACGAAAAAAGCGTGATGGATGAGTTGAGTTATGCTGGATTCGAAAATCGAGAGGACACGGGAATGAAGCGAGCGATCTTACGGGCACGAATCTTTGCAGTGGCAATCATCCTGTTGTTTGCGCCGTTTGGTCTGACTCAATCGGCGCCGTCGAAAGCAGAGGTTGAGCAACATGTCGATACACTTCTCAGTCAGATGACGCTCGATGAAAAGGTCGAGATGATCGGCGGCATCAACGATTTCTTTACGCATCCGATTCCTCGCCTCGGCATTCCTTCCTTGAAAATGTCTGATGGCCCCATGGGCGTTCACGACTACGGGTTAGCGAATGCGTACCCGGCGGGCATCGCCATCGCTGCATCCTGGGATGTTGATCTGGCCAAGCGTTTCGGCGTCGCCATGGGCCAGGATGCGCGCGCGCGCGGAGTGCACTTCATTCTCGGCCCCGGCATGAACATCTACCGCGCGCCGATGAACGGCCGCAACTTCGAGTACTTCGGGGAGGATCCATTTCTTGCCTCAAGAATGGCGGTCGCCGTGATCCAAGGTATGCAGTCACAACGTGTGATCGCGACAGCCAAGCACTTTGCCGGGAATAATTCGGAATTCGCACGCATGACTCTCAATTCCGACATCGACGAAAGAACACTGCGCGAAATCTACTTGCCTGCCTTCGAAGCCTCTGTGAAGGAGGGACACGTTGGCGCGGTCATGGACGCCTACAACCTGGTGAACGGCTCCTACATGACCCAGAACAATCGTTTGAACAACGACATCCTCAAGAAGGAGTGGGGATTCGAAGGGATCGATGTGTCGGACTGGGGAGCCACGCACGACGGTGTGGCGGCTGCCAACGGTGGGCTCGATCTTGAAATGCCTTCTCCAACGTTCATGAATCGAGATGCGTTACTGCCCGCGCTCAAAGACGGCAAGATCGCGGTGGCGACCATCGACGACAAGGTCCGAAGAATCCTGCGCACGGCGATCGAGTTCGGGTTCTTCGACCAACCGCAGACCGATATCGGTATCCCTACCTACAGTCAGGAAGGGCGCCAGGCCGCCCTCGATGTCGCCCGGGGCAGCATCGTTCTGCTGAAGAATTCAGGCAATCTGCTTCCGCTCGATGAGAACAAAGTGAAGACCATTGCCGTTATTGGCCCAGATGCTTATCCCGCCGTGATCAGCGGAGGTGGCAGCGCAGAGACCAAGCCATTCAACAGCCTGAGTTATCTGGAAGGCATCAGCAATCGCTTGGGGACGAAGGCCAAAGTGTTGTACGCGGTCGATGTTCCTCCGCTCGATGAAGTTTTTGAAAACTCAGAGTTCATTACAGCGCCGCATGGTGAGGCCGGCCTCAAAGGCGAATACTTCAGCAATGAAGAGCTGAAAGGGACACCCGCGCTGGTGCGGACCGACAAGCACGTGCACTTCGACTGGGGAGAAGGCAGTTTTGCTCCGGGCGAACCAGTGGACCACTTCGCGATTCGCTGGACCGGGTATTTTGTTCCCAAGGAAACCGGGGATTATAAGTTCTACACCTCCGCCGATGACGGAGTTCGACTGTATGTCGGAGACGACATTGCAATCGATGACTGGCTGCCTCATTCCCAGACGCTCGACATCGCTACTCGTCATCTGGAGGCTGGACAGGCGTATAAAATCCGCCTCGAATACTTCGACTCGGTGAGCACTGCGATCGTTGGTTTCGGCGTGACTCGGGCCGAGGCCTACGTCGGCCGCGACACCAAACCTTTGGCCGCGAAGGCCGACGCGGTGATCATTTGCGCGGGTTTCGATCCCAAGACTGAGGGTGAAGGCTTCGATCGGCCGTTCCAACTTCCCGGCGGACAGGACGAACTCATCCGGCAAATCAGTGCGGTCAACAAGAACGTGATCGTGATAGTAACGGCCGGTGGCAACGTGGATATGACTCACTGGATTGATAACGTTCCGGCGATTCTGCACGCGTGGTATCCGGGACAGGAGGGCGGCACTGCGCTGGCACAAATTCTTTTTGGCGATACCAGTCCGTCGGGCAAGTTGCCGGCATCGTTTGAGCGCCGCTGGGAAGATAATCCTACCTTTCACAGCTACTACCCCGAAAAGGGCAGCAACCGGGTGAGTTACTCGGAAGGCGTGTTCGTGGGATATCGCGGCTATGAGCGCTCCGGCACGAAGCCGCTGTTTGCCTTCGGTTTCGGTCTTTCCTACTCGATGTTCGCTTACCGCAAGTTATCGGTGACGCCACAGTCCGGAAACTTGAATGAGCCTGTCTCCGTTTCTTTCGACGTGATGAACACGGGGCATCGCGAGGCGGCGGAAGTCGCGGAGTTGTACGTGGGCGATTCTCATGCGAGCGTTCCCCGGCCCGCCAAAGAATTAAAGGGATTTACCAAGGTAGATCTCAAGCCGGGTGAGACCAGGCGCGTCACTCTGACGCTTGATCGCAGGGCATTTTCCTTTTATGACGTCACAAAAAAGGATTGGAGCGCGGAGCCGGGAGATTTCACAATTCTCGTCGGGGGCTCCTCCGACAACATCCAACTGCGAGGCAAGTTCACGTTGGCGCACTCTAGGTGAGTTTTTGGTAAGTCGTTGAGTCTTCGTGGAAGTCGTTGAAAACTCGTAGGAGAGCTCTGGCCGCTCCACGGCGCGCTTTCTGGCAATGGACGAAGTATTTGTCGTTCGCGGAGTCGATCGTCGCAACAAGAGCCGTTTCCGGCCCCGCAAAGGGCATCGTGAGCGAGCAGCGAGAGCGTTTGTCCGCTTCTGGGAATCGTCCGTTCCATGAGCGGTATAGTCAACATACCAGTGTGTACGTACAATTGCGTACTTATAATGGACGATAATGGTGTGTTCGGAAACGCTACAGCCGCAGGTATTGAATGACTTAGTGTAAGGCCAGCCCCCCGCCAGTCAAGAAACCAGAAATTAATTCCATTCAAACGTAGCGATCGCACCCGCAGGCAGAGTGTAGTTGAAGGTCTTTCCCTTGAAGCTGACGGTGAAGCTAGTGGCGCTGCTGCCCGAGTTCAGGGCGAAGAGAACAATCGAGCCGTCGGGATTCTGGAAGGCGACATCCTCGATGCTGCCCGCTCCGAAGGTGTTCGAACCAATCCGGTGCGCGCCCGACACCACGAATTTTCCCAAGTGCCCCAGGATGTAGTACTCCACGTTGAACGTAATATTCGCCGGCGACACGCTGTCGTCGATGGTCACAACCCCGCGGCAGTTGGAGCAAGTGCCGTTCTTCGGGCCGGAGTTCTGATCGAGAGCCAGGTTCCACAGCGAAACGCTGCGGGCCCAGTTGCGCGTGGCGTCGATCAGCAAATGCTCCGCATTCCACACCAGATCGCCGGCGAATGTGCTCGAGGTAATGCCAGAGCATTCCGTGAACCAGATGTCCTTGGCGGGAAACGCTGTTTCCACTGTCGATTGGGCGCTGGGATCACCCGCGTAACAGTGAAACGAACTTCCGGCGACGAACTGCGCGGCAGAACTCCCGAGCACCGACTCCGGATAGGCGGTGTTATCCCAATTGTGTTCGTAGCCGAAGATCTTCACGCTTCCCTGTCCCGCGGTGTTCAGGACCGGTCCGAGGTTGTTGGCGATAAATGTGGATTCATCGTTCGCAGCGAGATATTCGGACGGGTATCCCGTAGTCGAGTACAGCGGCTCATTCTGCACCGATAGCGCATAGATCGGGATGCCTTGCTGCTGGTATGCCTGCGCAAAATTGACGAAATACTGGGCCAGGCTTGAGAAGTAGGCCGGGTTCATGTTTCCGCCATTCATCGTTCCAGTGGTCTTCATCCATGCGGGCGGACTCCATGGCAGTGCGACCACCTTGAGGCTCGAATTGATGGAGATTGCTTGCTTTACCAGCGGAATGATGTAAGCCGTATCGTGGGCGATGGAAAAGTTCGTGAGATTGGGATCGGTCTGGCCCGCGGGCATATCGTCGTAACTGTAGTTTCCGCTGGCCGAGAAGTCGGTTGCGCCCATGGGCTGCCGCAGAAAACTGATGCCGATGCCGCCGCTCGGGCTGAAGAGTTGTTGCATCAGCGTGGTTTGCTGCGCGGCACTGAGCTTGTTCCATATCAACCAGGCGGAAGAATCCGTCAGCGATCCGCCGAACCCATCCATCTGTTGATACTGGGTTGTCGCATCCACAGTGACGACGAGACTGCTCGAACTTCCCCCGGAAGAGAACGCGACGCTCGGCTGCGCTTGCAATAGCATGGCTCGGTCGCCGGTGGTTTCGACGAGCTGCACACTGGGCCCCGGGATGGACGTTTGCGTCGGAGTGGTCGAGTTGGGGCAACTATTCAGGAAAAGGCAGGCGGCGAATATCAGTGAAACAGGGAAGAGTCTGGCCATCGTGGTCACACAGTCTGGCAGGGGAATTCGAACCTACGGAACAAATCTAGACGTGTCCCAATAGATGCCCTTGTTCGCACGCGTTCCCGGCAATCGATCTCGCTGACAAGAATCTCATGCCTGTCAAATCGCATAGTCGTGCCCTGCTTGCGAAGGTCAGGAAATTGAGTTTGCCGGTTGAGTCAATATGGCCGCAAGAGTCTGAGCTTTCCACCGCCGCCGGTTTGGGCTACCCTAAGCGAACGTGGGATTGGCGGAGCGCCGGCGAACGCTGCCCGCGGCTTGATTCCACACTTCATCGACATGCCGAAATAAACATGGCGAAGGAAAACTATGCGGGCACGTAGCGTCGGAGAACGATTCGCACCAGTGTTGAGGCTGCTGGCGGTGTCGGGGTTAGTAGTGAGCGCGCTGGGCGTGACGGCTCACGGGCAGCTTGCTGCCGCCGCCAAGCCCTTGCCTGTCCTTACGCACGCCGATCAGGTTCGCAGTTTGAGTCCTGAACAGGCAGGCCTCGGCTATCCAGTGCTCATTCGCGGCGTGATCACGATGGATGCTCCGTCACCGGACTTCATCGTTCAAGATGCAACCGCGGGTATCTATGTGGAGGGCAGCGTCTCGCCAAAGTACCCCCACATCCTCAGCCAGCTTGTTGAGATTGAAGGTGTGACCGGGCCGGGCAAGTTCGCTCCCGTAATCCGCGAGGCAAAATTGCGCGTTCTGGGCGAAGGAGTGCTTCCCAAACCGCAACTTTTTTCGCTCTCCGAACTCGCGAACGGTCAGCAGGACAGCCAGTGGGCACAAGTGAGAGGAATTGTGCGGTCTGCGGCGGTCGATCGAACATCCTGGCGCGAGCCCGCGCTGGCCATGAGGATTGCCTCCGAAGGCGGCGAATTCCATGTCCGCGTGCCGATTGCGCGCGAGCAGGATTTCTCTTCCTGGGTCGACAGCGAGGTTTTGATCGAAGGTGTCTGTGGCAGCTTGTACAACACGAACCGGCAATTGACGGGCATTCTGTTCTACGTTCCTCGCTTGAGCTTTTTGACGGTGGAAGCGCCGGCCACCGAAGTTCCGCTGTCGGCGTTGTTGCGGTTTTCGCCGGCGGAGGGCACTCGGCACCGGGTGCGAGTGCGCGGCATCGTCGGCTACCAGCAGCTGGGCAAAGCACTCTTTTTGCAGAGTCAAGGCAAGGGACTGCGCGTGCTCTCGGAGCAGAGCACCGCTGTCGAGATCGGAGACCTCGTCGAAGTTCTCGGATTTCCCGCCATGGGGGACTCCGCGCCGATGATCGAGGATGCGGCATTTCATCGTTTACGCCACGGGAATATACCACAGCCCCTGAAGCTCGATCTCGGTGCGCCGTGGGAACAATTCGACGGCGCTGTCGTGACCACTGACGCGAAATTATTGAATCGCCAAGAGGAGTCCGATGGACTGAGGCTGACGCTCCAGCGTGGCGATATGTTCTTTGACGCTGACGTTACGGCCGGCGCGACCGCGGAACGTATGCGGTCCATCCCGTTGAATAGCGAAGTGCAAGTGACCGGCATTTGTCTGGTGCGCAGTGGAGGGTTGTGGCAGATTCCGCAATCGATTCGCATGGTGCTCCGCCTGCCGCAGGATGTCGTCGTACTCAAGACTCCGTCCTGGTGGACTTCGCGTCATGCCCTCTGGCTGCTGGGTATTACCGGAAGTGTTCTGCTGGCTGTCCTGGTGTGGGTGGTGGTGCTGGGGCGGCGATTGCGAGAGCAGATGGCCGTGATTCGCCAGAAGCGACACAGCAGCGCGGTACTCGAAGAGCGCAACCGCATTGCGCGCGAGTTGCACGACACACTGGAACAGGAACTCGCCGGCATCACCATGCAACTGGATCTGGCGGTCGATTGTTTTGAGCAGGCGCCGGGCGTGGCCCAGCATGCGCTGGAGACGGCGCGCGACATGAGCCGCCACAGCATGGTCGAGGCGCGCCGATCCGTGTGGGACTTGCGCTGCCAATTGCTGGAAAATGGAGATCTGGTTTCTGCGTTATCGCAGATCGTCGAACCACTCGTTCCGCGCGAGCAGGCGAAAGCCGACTTCAAGATTTTGGGCAGCCCGGTTCGGCTCCCCGCGCCCGTTGAGATGAACCTGCTCCGCATTGGGCAGGAGGCCGTCGCCAACGCGGTGAAGCACGGTCGTGCCCGGCATGTGTTCATCGAGCTGCGGTTCGAGCCGGCTTCGGTTTATCTCACCGTAAGCGATGATGGTGAGGGCTTTCCTGCCGCTCAACCATCACCGACGGGACATTTTGGGCTGCTCGATATGCGCGAGCGTGCGCAATCGATGGGCAGCCACTTAAAGGTCGAGAGCGAGCCCGGTCACGGAACGCGCATCGCCGTGGAGGTTCCGCTCCATCCCCGAGAAGGGCATCCCGCAGAAGGGATCGATGAAGAACTCAAAGCCAATTCGTATTCTGGTCGTTGACGACCACTTCATGGTGCGCATGGGGCTCTCTGCGTCGTTGAACGTGGAAGCCGATATGGAAGTCGTGGCCGAGGCAGGCAATGGCATCGCCGCGCTCGAGGCTTACCGCAAACATCGTCCCAGCCTGGTGATGATGGACCTGCGGTTGCCGGGAATGAGCGGTACAGAGTGCACGGCCGCGATCCTTCTGGAATTCCCCGACGCGCGCATCCTGATGCTCTCAACCCACTCTGGCGAGGAAGAAATTTTCCGGGCGTTGCAAGCAGGAGCCAAGGGATACATCGTCAAGAGCATTATTCGAGAGGAACTGCTGCGTGCCGTGCGAGAGGTGCACCAGGGGCGGCAATACGTGGATCCTGTCGTGGCTTGGCACCTGGCCGAGCGCCGATCGCATCGCTCTTTGAGCGCCCGCGAGGTGGAGGTGCTGCGGATGGTGGCTAAGGGATTAGGGAACAAGGAGATTGCGACTGCGCTGAGTATCGCCGAAGTGACGGTGAAACTGCATGTGAGTCATGTTCTGGAAAAGTTGAGTGTGAAAGATCGTACACAGGCCGCGACGGTAGCTCTGCAACGCGGCATTATCTCGCTAGAGTGAAGAAACGTAATCGTTTACGGCGCTTTAGCTGTACGAAAGTATAATTGACACCCCCTCCGGATTATTTTCTATTAGTACGTTCACATTAGGTTGCCATCCCGAAAATGCTGATGCGCTGGGACGAAATCGATTTTTCGATTGAGCCCTAACGCCGTTCCGAGTGCAAAGATTGTTAGTTTGCGCTCGAAGAAAACATGAAGCAGTTGAACCGACTTCCTGGAGGCAGTTCCATGACGAACCTGCATCGATGCGTCCTACCCCTGTTCCTTGTTTTGGCGAGCGCGGCCTGCTTCGCGCAGAGCACGAACTCCGGCGATATTCGCGGCAGCGTAACCGACTCATCCGGAGCTCTGATTCCTGGAGTGAAGATCACAGTCCTGGATATCGAAACTGGTGTATCGAAAGAATTCACGACCAATCAGGACGGCCTCTACGACACGTCTTCCATCGTGACCGGAAGCTACCAGCTTACCTTCACCAAGGACGGCTTCGAACGACTAGTGCGCGGCCCTGTCACCGTGCAGGTCGGCTTCACCACGGTGAATGCCGAGTTGGTGGTCGGCGCTGCGACACAATCGGTGTCAGTGACCGCGGACGTGCCTCTGCTGCAGACCGAGACCATGGAGCAGAGCACAACGCTTGAGTCCAAGTCGATGTCGCAGTTGCCCCAGGTTACCCAGGACTGGGAAAATTTCATGATCCTGATCCCCGGCGCCACCGGCACACCCGGTGGGAGCCAGGGTTCGTCCAATCCCGGCCAGGAAGTGGCGATCAACGGCAACCTGCCTTACAGCAACATTCTCGCGGATGGAGCGTCCACCACGCTCTCGCATAGCCAGAACGCCAATCCGGCAGTCTTTGAAACCGTCTCCGAACTGCAGGTCAACACCTCGGCATTTTCGGCGCAGTATGGCGTCGGCGGAGTCATCTTCAACCAGATCACCAAGGGCGGCACCAACCAGTTCCACGGATCGGCCTACGAGTACTTCCAGAACGATGCGTTGACGGCTCACTCTCCATTCACGACTGGACCGATTCCGTTCCTGCGCTATAACAACTTCGGCTTCTCCATTGGCGGCCCGATTCTGAAGAACAAGATGTTCTTCTACTTCGACTACGACCAGATCGTGACCACGGCAACAGTACCGCTACCAATAGCGTTCCAACCACCGATGTTCTGGCGGGAAACTTTAACGCCGACGCGCAGACCATCTTCGATCCGACCACGCAGACCATTGGCGTCGATTCTCAGGGCCAACCGTACCCGATCCGGCAAAGCTTTGCCAGCGAATATCCTGCGCTCGGAAACGCCATTCCCACGGCTCTGTTCGATCAAGTCGCCGCCAAGGATGCAGGCGTTTTACCCGACTCCGTCAAGCCATCTCGCCGGAGGTCAGTTTGTTGCGCCGAACGGTGTAAATCGGTGAGGGAGTGCCGCAAAACAACTTCTTCTCCAGCCTGCAGCAATCCGCGCCGTATCAGAAAGTTTTTCGGCCGGTTGGATTACGACATCACGCAGAACAACCGCCTGACCATGTCCGACACGCAGAGCGACACCCCGCAGATGTATCCAAGCAACGTGTTCGCCTGCCCCATCGGTTGCCAGACCGGCGACGTGGACAACAACAACGCCCAGATCACGGAAGTGTGGAACATCAGCCCGCGCACCATCAACGAAGCCCGACTGGGCTTCACCAGTCAGTTGAACTTCTTTAAAGACCTCGCGCTAAACAAAGGCTATGCCAGCCAACTGGGCTGGCAGTTTGCCAAAGCCGATGACTTCCCGGCGATCAATTTCACGGGAGGCTCGTATCCCTATGCCTGGATCGACCCCAGTTCGAACTCGGTGTACAAGGAGTTCACCTGGGATCCTTCCGACGTCGTGACCATGATCCGCGGCAAACACATCCTGCACTTCGGCGGAGAACTCCTGGCCTACCAGAACAACTCCACCGCTTGGGGCAATACCAACGCGGGCACTTTCCACTTCTCGGGCAGTACACCCAGCAATGGGCACTCAACGCAAACGGGGTGGCTGCGCCCAGTCGCCGGAACGGGCATGGAGTATGCAGACTTCCTGCTGGGTTACGCACAAAGTTGGAACGCAGGCGTCTCGCCCGAATATGGGGCGCGGCTGAAGACCCCGCAGGTTTTCGTTCAGGACGACTGGAAGGTGCGCCCGAATCTGACCCTGAATCTCGGCCTCCGCTACCAGATCAACCATGGCTGGAATGAAGTTCACCAGAATATGTCGAGCTTCGACCCAACCGTGCTCAACCCGGCGAACAATACCCTGGGAGCTTATTGGTTCGGTCCCACCAAGGCCAACGGCCGCACCTCCCTGCAGGCCAATACCTTCAACACGTGGCAGCCGCGCTTAGGTCTAGCTTGGGCTATCGATCCCAAAACGACCTTCCGCGGCGGATTTGGGGTCTACTCCTACACTTGGAGCCTAGATACCTACGGCGGAAACAATACGAGCTACGGGATGGGCGCCGCGGTTAGCTCATCTGGTAGCAGCACCGACCAGACCAATGGCATCACTCCAATCACAAAGCTCGATGGAACGGGCAATGTGTTTGGAACGGCCACTGCGCTGCCATTCGTTTCGGCATCGACCGCTCCCGACGCGCACAACGGCCAGGACGTGGGTTACGTCCAGTATCACACTCCCGTACCGAGGATTCTGCAGTGGAACATGTCGGTGCAGCGCGCGTTCGCCACGAATTATGTCGTGGAAATTGCCTACGTGGCGAGCCACGGGTCGAACCTGAATTTCGCTACGGATCTTAACCAGGTGCCACAGCAGTATCTATCACCCAACGATTCGCCGCAATTCCGCCCCTACCCGAACTTCGGGAGCATCCCGGGCAGCACGAATAATGCCATTTCCAACTACAACTCGCTGCAGGCTTCCATCACCAAGCGCATGACCAACGGCCTGAGCCTGAGCTTCAACTATGTCTGGTCGCATATGCTGGATGACATGGACTCTTCGGGTTGGGGAAGCCGCGCGGGTCCGCAGGATTATCAGATTGCCAACAATCCCGCGGCGAACTACAGCAACTCCAACTTCGACGTCCGCAACGCGTTCAAGGGCTATGCGGTTTATCAGCTTCCCTTCGGCAGGGGCAAAAGGCTACTGAACAGCAATGCTCTGCTCGACGCATTGGTTGGCGGCTGGCAGATTTCCGGGACGCTGATTCTTTCTACCGGAAATCCGTTTACCGTGATTAATTCCTCGAACAACACTTTTGCGCAGGCGGGCAGTTCGTTCCCAGATCGGGTCCCGGGAGTCAGCATCAAGCCCGCGCACCAAAGCATCAAGAACTGGTTTAACCCGGCGGCGTTCGCGCAACCGCAGGATGGAGCCTTCGGCAACGTTCCAAGAAACAGCATCTATGGGCCGGGACTCAATATTGTGAACCTGTCCGGCAGCAAGACCTTCTCTTTGCCGTGGGAGGGAATCCAGTTGCAGATTCGCGCCGACGCTGCAGAACGCGTTCAACCATCCCAGCTATGGCGTGCCGGCGATGCCAATCTTGGTGGCTCAGCCGGCCCCGGCACGCCCTATACGAGCGGCTCGACGGTCATCAACAATACCACGGCTAACGGTACGAACGTGCAGCTTGGGGCTCGCCTCACGTTCTAACTCTGATGGAGTTGTGCTTCCCTTGAGAGACGGCGATTGTTCGCCGTCTCTTCTTTTTTGCCTCATACTCTAGGAATTGACCGCGCTATATAATCTGAGTGGTTGCGAATGATCGCGAAGCTTCGAATTGCCTTTCCGGGGTTCGTCTTGCTGCTGGGCGCTGCGTTTTGTCTTTCTCAGGCTACCCCAGCTCAGGCCATCCAAGACAAGCAGCAGGAGTTTGCGGCGCACATCCAGAAGGCCCGCGGCTACCTCGATGAAAAGCAGCCTGCCTTGGCGATTCCGGAGTTCCAGGCTGCGGTGGACATCGATCCCGACGAGTGTGGACGCGCAGGCCAACCTGGGCGTTCTGCTGTTCTTTCAGGGCAAGGCCGCCGATGTCCATTCCTCACTTTCGCGCGCGTGCTGCGATGGAGCGGCAGCCCGGCCTAGCCAAGATTCAAGGACTGCTGGGAATGGCCGAGAGCCGCACGCTGGACTTTGCCAATGCGCGCAAGGATATGGAAGCCGCCTTTCCCGCGATCCAGGACCCGCGCTTTCAGGTGCAACTTGGGCTGGAACTGGTCGGCCTCGATACGCGAGAGCGGCGATCTAGAGAAGGCCGCCGGCAGTCATCGCGCAGTTGCGCAAGGCCGATCCCGAGAATGCGGAGGTGCTCTATGCCGCCTATCGCACCTATTCCGATCTTGCAGGCGAGTCGATGCTCGCGCTGTCGCTGGCAGCGCCGGACTCCGCGCAGATGCATCAGCTGTTGGCTCACGAAGACGCTCGGCAGGGAAATACTAACGGCGCCATCGCGCAGTATCGGAAGGCCATCGCGATCAACCCGCATCTTCCCGGCATTCATTTCGAATTGGCCGAACTGCTGCACACTTCGAGCGACGAGGCCGTGAAGAAGGAGGCCGAACAGGAATATCGCGCCGCGCTGCGGGAAAATCCGCAGGATGAGAAAGCGATTCTCCGGCTCGCGGAGATCGACGCGCAGAAGGGAAATCGAGAGCAGTCTTATCAGGAATACACCAAAGCCGTCGAGCTGCAGCCGGCCGATGCCGATGCCAAGCTTGGGCTTGGCGAAGACCCTGATTGAGATGAATCAATCGGACAAGGCGCTGGCTTTGCTCGAAGAGGCCGTGCAACTGGAGCCCACCAACGCCACGGCCCACTACCGCCTGGCGACGCTGTACCGGAAGATGGGGCGCGCGGACGACGCCAAGCGCGAGATGGAGCTCTACAAGAAATTCAAGGAGATGAAAGAGAAGCTGAGCGCTCTCTATAAGGAATTGCAGGTTCAGCCCAAGGAAATTCGTGCGGACGAGCCGGAAGAACCGTAGGATCGGAGCACGAGTCGCGCCAGCAACGCGGGTGCAGTCGCCGGCGTTTCTCCGATTGTTTGGCGCTATCTTTATTACTGTTCTTTGCCTGAGTGCGAGGGCGATGGCACAGATGGGAACGCCGACCCCCCTGCCGCCCGCAGAGCGTCAAAAAGCCGAGGCCGAGAGCAAGGCAACCGGCGCGCTCACCAACTATCCGCATCTGGTCGACATCACGGATTCCACTGGAATTCATTTCGAGCACATGTCGAGTCCTGAGGCGAAATTCATTGCCGAGTCGATGAGCGGCGGAGTCGCGCTGATCGATTACGACGGCGATGGCTGGCCGGACATTTATTTTACGAATGCGCAGAGCGTGGACATGGCGCTGCACGGCGTCAAAGCGCGCAGCGCCTTGTTTCATAACAATCACGACGGAACATTTACCGATGTCACCGACAAGGCCGGCGTAGGCTATCCCTGCTGGGCGATGGGCGCGGCCGTTGGCGACTACAACAATGACGGCTGGCCCGATCTGCTGGTGACCTGTCTGAACGGCGTGGTGCTCTATCGCAACAACGGCGATGGAACATTTACCGACGTGACCAAGGCCAGCGGACTGGCCAGCGATTCCGGATGGGCGACGGGCGCAGCTTTCGGCGATTATGACGGCGACGGCTGGGCCGATCTTTTTGTTTCGCACTATGTCGATTTTCATCTGGACGATCTGCCCGTGTTCGGTTCCGGCAAAGTCGTGCAAGTATCTGGGACTCGATGTGCAGTGCGGCCCGCGCGGGCTGAAGGGATCTCCCGACAATCTTTATCACAACAACGGCGACGGAACATTTACCGATGTTGTCGAAGAAGGCCGGCGTCGACGATCCGGAACGCCGCTATGGTCTGACCGCCATCTGGTCGGATTTCGACAACGACGGAAAGCTCGATCTCTTTGTGACCAACGATGGCCAGGCGAACTATCTTTATCAGGGCGACGGCGCGGGAAAATTTGAGGATGTTGCGCTTACTTCCGGCGTGGCCGCGAACGAAGACGGAGTTGAACAGGCCAACATGGGAGTTGCCTTCGGCGACTATCTGCACACCGGGCGCATGTCGCTGCTGCTCTCGCATTTCGACATTGAGTACGCCGCGCTCTATCGCAACGATGGACGGGATGAACTTTACCGATACGTCGATCGCCTCGGGCATCGCCCGGGGCACGCAAGGCTATGTGGGCTGGGGAGACGCATTTGTCGATTTCGCCAACGACGGCTGGCAGGATTTCTTCCTGGTCAACGGGCACGTGTATCCGCAGGTGGACAGCGCGCACCGGCCACCCGCTATCTGGAGCCGAAGCTTCTGTTTATCAATCAACGAGACGGAACTTTCAGGAATGCCAGCAAGCTGGTCGGCGACGCGATTCAGATTCCGCAGGTGAGCCGCGGACTTGCCGTGGGCGATCTGTTCAACGACGGAAAGATGGAAGCGGTGGTTGAAAACCTGGTGGGCAAGCCGATGATTCTGCGTCCCGAAGGTGGCCCGCAGAACCATTGGATCAGTTTTCAACTGGAAGGCGTGAAGAGCAACCGCCTGGCCTTGAATGCGCGCGTGCGAGCCACGGCCGGAGACCTCGTGCAGCTGGGCGAAGTCATCAGCGGCGGAAG
This sequence comes from uncultured Acidobacteriaceae bacterium, assembly GCA_963710885.1. Classification (GTDB taxonomy): domain Bacteria; phylum Acidobacteriota; class Terriglobia; order Terriglobales; family Acidobacteriaceae; genus Sulfotelmatobacter. Next base: position 127,719 of record CAVQCF010000039.1, on the reverse strand, counting down.
CTACCTGTCGCAGCATGATCTGCGCATTCACTTCGGGCTGGGCACTCACGAGCGTGTCGATCAGGCTGAAGTGCTGTGGCCGGATGGGAAGAAGGAGACGCTCGCCAATCTAGCTGCCGACCGATTTTATGTGGTGCGCGAAGGGCAGGGAGTGGTCTCCAGCAAGCCATCCGAGCACCGCGTGAAGCTTCCTTAATATGGCGATCGGGGCAACCGCAAATCGTCTGCGTGCAGTCCTGCTTCTGGCGGCGCTGTCTGGTGCCGGTGCGGGTCTGCGATTCGTGGCGCAGAACGCGGGCCATCCCGCCGAGTCGCCCCTGATGCGGCAAGTCCACCAGGCGCTCAGCCTCGCCGAGCACGGCGACAAGCAGGGTGCGATGAATCTTACCCTGCGCTTGCTTGAGCAGCATCCGGACTTTGCTCCGGCAATCAAGCTGAAGGGCATGTTGCTGGAGGAGGCCGGGACACACCTCCGAAGCGGCGGCCGCTTATGAAGAGGCTCTGAAGCTTGCTCCGAACGATGGAGATCTGCTGCTGAAAGTAGGCATCGACAAACTGGCCACCGGACAAAAAGAAGAAGCCATCAAACTGCTCGAGCACTGCGTCCGGATTCTTCCCGGCGATGGAGACGCGCAGTTTTATCTTGCCCAGGCCTATCACCTGAATGGGCAGGACGAGCTGGCGCTGCGCGCCATCCGGCAGAGTTTGAAGGCCGAGCCCGACAATGTATCGGTGTGGCAGAAATATGGAGAACTGCTGTGCGGCACCGGGGATTACGCCGGTGGGCTGAAATGGCTGCTCAAAGCGCAGCACTCTGATGCGACGCTGCCGCGGATTGATTACGACATCGCCGCGGCAGACTACAAATTGATGGATCTTGCCGGCGCCGCACAGTATGCCGCCCGCGCAGTTCGAATCCCATCCCAACGATGTGACCGCCTTGCAACTGCTGGCTACCGCGGATGTGAAGCTCGCCAAATGGCAGGAGGCCAAGAACGCATTCGAACGCGTTCTCGCGTTCAAGGCCGACGATGTCGAGGCGTTGCTGGGGCTTGGCCAATGCGAACTGGAACTGAAGAACTATCCCGCAGCGGTCGATCGACCTGCAATCGGCGTTACGGCTCGACCCGACGCGATTGCTGGCACATTTCTATCTCTCACGGGCGTACGCCGCGATGGGCCGGACGGCAGGACGCGCAGCACGAGGCGGCTCTGCATCAGTTGATGATGGAACAGAGGACATTCGTCCGCTCGGCGGAGAGCGACGAACGTGAGAGTCCCATCAAAGCGCAGACCCGCCAATTGCTGATCGAGCATCGCGAGGAGGATGCGTTGCAGTTGTATCGGGAACACTTCAAGGGAACGGCCGCCACTCCCGCGGACGCATATGTGTTTGTTGGCAAACTGTATCTGTTCATGGGAGATACAGGGAATGGTGTGCGCAGCCTTCATCATGCGCTGGAGATTCAGCCGACGGTTCGAGGCGCGCATACCTATCGAGGGAATCCTGGCGCTGAAACAGGGCGACCTGAAAGCGGCCGAGAACGAGTTTCAAGGCAGAACTGCAAACGACCCGAACTATCAGACTGGCGATTGCCGAGATGGGCGAGGTTCGGTACCACCAGGGGAACTATGGTCCGAGGCGGCGGAACATCTGGCGAAGTCCAGAACCATGACTCCCGAATTGCTGTACATGCTGTGCGATTCCTACTTCCGGATCGGCAAGGTATCGGATGCCGACCTGACTGCTGAAACAGTGGCGGCGTATGGGAGAAACAATCCACAGATCATGAAAGACCTGATCGAGCTTCTGCGCCGCAATGGGCAAACCGACCTGGCGCAGCGTTTGTCGGCCAATGGCGGGCAAAAATAGAGCTCACGGGCCACTTTCCGTCACGGTGAGGATCTGATCTGCTTTGACGTTTTTTAAAACCTGCTTGATGCCGCTCGGCCACGTGAGTTCGATCGCGTCTACGACGCCGGCCGAGCCCAGGCCGAAGTGCACGCGCTTATCGCTCGAAGAGTTATAGCTGACCGCGGTTGTTGCCTGGTTGTACTGCGAGCCGAGAGCTGTTGTCACTTTGATCTTCGTTCCCAGCCCGTCGCGATTGGATTTGACGCCGATCAGCTTCAGAATGATCCAGTGGTTTGGGGTGCTGGAACGATTCATCCATATTTCGGGCGGGCCGTTCAGGACCGTCACAACGACATCGATCTTGCCGTCGTTGTTGAAGTCGCCGAAGGCCGCGCCGCGATGCGGAGCCGGAACCTGGAAGGATGTCCCGGCCTTGGCACTCAGATCCTCGAAGGCAAGATCGCCTTTGTTACGGAACACTCGATTGGGTAGCGGATAAGGCCGGTGCGCCAGTTCCATCGAGTTGTCCAGAATGTCGGAGTTGGCGGTGAACAGATCCTTGTTCCCGTCGTTGTCGAAATCGAAGACCCCCACTCCCCATGCGGTGGAGCGGCTGGTCAGCGCGCTCAATCCTGCAGTTGCGGTGACGTCCTGAAACTGACCATCGCCCAGATTCTTGTAGAGAGGGAAGCCTTCCCCGAACATGGCTGTTTCAAAAATATCCGGCTTGCCATCGTTGTCGATGTCGCGGAAATCCGCGCCCATGCCGGCGATGGCGTTGCCGAATGCGTTGTAGGCAACCCCGGCGAGCAGTGCCACGTTGGTGAAAGTTCCGTCCCGGTTGTTGTGCAGAAGATAATTCTCGAAAGTATCGTTGGAGACAAAGATGTCGGTGAATCCGTCGTTATCATAATCGGCGAACGCAAGACCCATCCCTTTGCCGACGTACTTGGAAATGTGGGACTGTTCCGAGACGTCGGTAAATGTGCCGTCGCCGTTGTTGCGATAAAGAATGTTGGGCGTTCCCAGAAAATCGACCGGCGAGCAATAAGCCGGAAGTCCCTGCTGGACGCAGAGAGTCGCGGTTTTGATGCTGTAATTGAGGTAGTTCACGACAAACAGGTCGAGCAGCCCATCATTGTTGAAATCGAACCATCCCGCTGCGACCGACCACGCTTTGCCGAGTTTGGGAACCATGCCGCCGACTCCCGCCTTTTCGGTTACGTCAGTGAAGGTGCCGTCTCCATTGTTATGGAAAAGCTGGTTGCGGTTGACTCCGGTCACGTAGAGATCGACGAATCCATCGTTGTCGTAGTCGCCGGCGGCTACACCCATCGAATAGCCGATCCCTTGCAGGCCCGTTTTATCGGTTACATCGGTGAAGGTGCTGTCCCCGTTGTTGCGGAAGAGGCGGTTCCAGTAACTTGGATCGCTCTTTTCCAGAGACGGGATCGCCGCGCCATTGGTGAAGAAGATGTCCAGGAAGCCGTCGTTGTTGTAGTCGAAGACGGCGACTCCGCCGACCATGGTTTCAAACGTATAGCGTTGGGGACTGACGCTGTTTTTGAGTTTGAATTTGATCTTGGATTGTTCGATTACGTTTTCGAACTGGATCGCGGATGCGGCCGGCACTACTGTCTTCTCTTTGCCGGTTGCGGCCCTGTGCGTTGGGAGCTGGGCCAGCAGACTGGGAGCGCCAGACAGCAGGCACAACGCCAGCAGAGCGGCGATGTTCCTGCGGCAGCTTCTCTCGAAGTTGGTCACGCGACCCGATTGTTTACTGCTCTGTGACATCGATCATGTTGTCATCGGCGTTGCGGTCGATGAGCTTATTGTAAGGATCAATGCCTGCTAGAGTTGGCTTTTCGTCAACCACGACCACAAACGTTTTGTGGGGCTCGCTGATCTTTTCCTTCTTGAGGTAGAGCGGTTTTTCCTGATCTTTCTTGCCGCTAAAGACGCCGATCTCGATGTAGTCGTCAAGGGGCATCGGCGTTTCGGCGCCGTTGCCGTCGGCTTGCATCTTGCGCGCCTCAACCTCAAGCGTGACTTTATATTTGCCATCCGAAGTCTTCTGCGAGGTTGCAGTGACGGTTTTGTTGTCGTAGAGCACGATGCGGTTGAAGCCGTCGTCGACCAGATACTGGAGTTCGGGCGGAGTTTGAGCGCGGATAGCGTCAACCAGCATGCGAGTGTCCGGATAAGGACTGTTGATAGGCATGGAGGCCTGCGCGTTGTTGTTAGCGTCGACCTGGTTGTTGGCGTTGGCGTACTGGTATTGCATCAGGAAATTGTGGAGCGCGAGATTGAGTTTGTCTTCGCCGATATAGTCGGCCAGCGTATAGAGAATCTGACCGCCCTTCTGGTACCAGACGTATTGCTCGCGCTGCACGAGCGCGAGTGGCGGCTCATGGCGGACCTCGCCGGCGCGCCCGCGGAGGTATCCATCGAGTTCGTGGCGGAGAAAGCGGTGCATCAGATCGCGGCCGTACTTGTGCGCCATCACCTGCAGGGCGGAGTACTCGGCAAGGCTCTCCGACATCATGTTGGAACCTTCGGCGTCGGCGCCAACCAGTTGATGCGCCCACCATTGGTGGCCGAGTTCGTGGGCAGTCACAAAATATGTGAAATCGATGTCGGTCGGCTTGATGACGCGACTGATGAAGCCGATGCCCTCCGAGTAAGGAATCGTGTTGGGAAACGATTGAGCGAAAGTACGGTAGCGGGGAAACTCGAAAATGCGGTACTGCTTGAACTGGTAGGGGCTGAAGGTTTTTTGATAGTAGTCGAGGCCGGCGCGGGAACTGGCCAGCATGTCGTCGACGTCGTAGGTGTGTGCGGGATCGTAGTAAACCTCGAGAGCAACGTCGCCGTTGGGGCCGTGGTACATCTCTCTCCGCGACTGGTAGCGCGCCGAAATATAAGAGAAGAAATCCAGGATGTGCGTCGAGCCCATGCTGTATTCGAAGTAGCGGCGCCCCTTGTCCTGCCATTCGCGCTGGAGGTATCCGGGCGCGACCGCGATCTGGTCCGCCGACGTGCTCACCACAGTGTGATACGTGACCCAGTCGGACTCTCCGCGGAAGAAAACGTTGTTTACGGCGTGCGCGGGATCGCCGCGGTGGGCCATTTCTTCGAGAGGCGGCAGATGCTCTTCGCGGCGGCGGCGTGGATCATCGAGTTCGATGCCGGCGTTGTAGCCGATGTAAGGAACGTAGTCGGAGTCGAAAAAAGTGCCGTTATAAGCCAACTCGGGGAGTTCGTTGCCGTCGCGGAAGCCGCGGGTATGGTGGCCCACATTGCAAGTGAGGGTGACCGTCTGGCCCGGTGCTAACGGCGAGTCGAGCGCATAGATCGAGTACATGTTGCGCCGCGCGGCACTGACGAGGTGGAACGCGCGATCGAACTGGACGTTCGTGACCGACTGCTTCTGGTCGGTGAGATGAATTTGTGCGATCGGCTGGTTGGTCTTGTTCTGCAGAGTCATCCGCACGCTTCCGTCGAAGGAGCGGTGCTCGGGATAGATATTGATGGTGGCATCGACGGCCGTGACTTTGGGCTGGTCCAGGTTTTCGTACTTCTTGAACTGACGTTCGTAGTCAGCCTGGATGCCCCGGCGTGCTTTCGAATCGAGGTATTCATTCAGTACGTGAGCGTTGTAGAAGTACCAGGAGCCAGCGCCCACAGCCATAATCGCGAATAGCAAGGCGGCAGGAATGAGCCGCGGAGCACGCTGAAGGGCGAGACGAGTGCGAGCGCGCAGCGAGTCTTCGGCGCCGCGGCGTGCAAAGGCGATGGAGAACACGCCTAACAGAGCACAAATCGAGAACCAATACGTGATCGACCAGAAAAGCGATGGGACGAAGTGGCCGTACCCGTTCATGTCGGAGTACGTGTAGGCGGGAGTCTGGCCAATGAGGTAGAGCGTGTTCTCCCAGCCGAAGTTGTAGAGAACCGGCATCAACACGAAGGCGCCCAAAAGGATGGCATAGCCGACGAACTTGTTCGAGACCACGGTCTGGACAAACAGGGCGAGCAAGATGAAGGTAAGGACCTGCGGGAAGGTCACTACATAAAGCTCCTTCATGTACTGAAGGAATTCGTAGTGGTAGTAGCCCGCGATGGTTTGCATCACGATGCCGATGAGCATGACGAAGGCGAGGAGAATGAGTTCGACGGCGACGATGGCCGTAAGACGCGAGAACCAGTCGGTCGACTCGCGCACGGGCAAAGCATCGTGGATGCCGTCGAAATGGTTGTCGCGCTCGCGCCAGAGCAATTCAGCGGCATAGAGACCCGCGACAATAAAGAGAAAGAGGAGGGCGCTTCCCTCGACCGCTTGCACCATGAGGTAGGTGACCGGCCAGACGTTCTGTTCGGCGATGCGGCCGGCGAAATAGCCGTTGTTAACCGCGAAGGCGACGATGAGAGCGACGAGCGCCCAGAACGGGATGTCGCGAAAAATGCTCCGCATCCGGAGGCGCGAGAGCGAGACGTATTGAGCGAACGTAGTGGAGGCCGTAAAGGACTGATGGGCACGGGGAAGCTGAGCGGGCACGAGGGAGCGGAGCGGCTGCGCTTCCGTGAGTTCCTGTTCCTTCGCTTTGGCTGCGCGGCGTCCTTGGGAGCGCGCGGTGAGAGCCTCCACCGACATGGGAAAGAGGGCCCAGACCGAAATCAGCGACACGACGCCAACTCCAATCCAGAGGAGACGGTTATAGAGGAACACTCCATTGAGGAGAGCGGGGGACCACGAGACGAATAGAGTGTTCTTTTCGATCACGGTCCAATAACGGGTGACGTTGTTGAACAGGATGATGCCGATGGGATCGAAGATGCTAGACCAGAAACGTTCCAGGGAGCGGGTGGCAACGAACACGGTCAAGCCGATGACGTAGATCATGAACAGGGCCACGCCCTGCAGATAGACAATGAAGATTTTGCGAGTGAGGGCGGAAACCGCGAAGAACAGGGAACCAATAAAGAAGATTTGAACGACGAGGATCGAGAGAAAAGGATGGAGATAGGCCCAGAGATGATTTGGACCGATGCGAGTGTGGTCCGCCCAAGGGGCGAATGTGCCGAGGAACGTGCCAAACATCATTCCGGAGAAGGCGAAGACAGTGGTGACGAAGGAACCGGCCCAGCGTCCGCCGAGGTAGGCGAACTTTGAGATGGGTTGGGTAAACAGGATCTGGTAGGTATCGCGCTGGAAGTCGCGGAGAATTGAGGTGCCGAAAATGGCGGCAATCACGATGATGCCGAAGAGCGCAGCGCCAATGTCGTTGAACGCATTGGCATACGCGGAATTCAGGAGAACCTTGCCATTGCCGCTTCCGAGCGGGCCAAAGCTTTCCGACGCAACGCTGAGGAAGGAAAACACGAGCCAGAGCAGGAAATACATGTACGTCGAGAGGCTCTTGAAGCGGAACCTCAGCTCGAAGGTGAAGAACTCCCAGAACAGTGCCATGGTCGGATTCCTCCAGTTTCGAGTCTTAATTCACCAGCGGACGCTTGGTCTGCTGCGATAGGTTGAGGAAATACACGTCTTCCAAATCGGACTCGACCGGGACGAAGCCGTCGCCGGGAGAGCTATCGGCGTACACGCGAACCTCGTGCCGCCCGCCCACCAGGTGAGTGGAGATGACGTGCAGCGATGCTTCGATGGCGCGCACTTCCTCACCGGTCGCGACTACTTTCGACCAAATCTTGCCGTTGAGGGCTGCGATGGTCTCGCTGGGCGCGCCTTCCAGCAAGAGTTCGCCGGAAGCGATGATCGCCATACGCGGGCAGAGTTGGCGGACGTCATCGACGATGTGAGTCGAAAGGATCACTGTGCGGTCACTGCCTAGAGACGAGAGCAGGTTCAGGAAGCGATTGCGCTCTGCGGGATCGAGCCCGGCCGTGGGCTCGTCGACAATGATGAGCCGCGGATTGCCCAGCAAGGCTTGCGCGATGCCGAAGCGCTGCTTCATGCCGCCGGAATAAGTGGAGAGGGCTTTCTTGCGAGAGTCCCACAGGTTGGTCTGCTGCAGTAGCGTGTCGACGGTTTCCTTGCGCTCTGCCGAGGAGGTCATGCCCTTCATCACGGCGAGATGGTGAAGCATGTCGAGCGCGGAGATCTTGGGATAGACGCCGAATTCCTGCGGCAGGTAGCCGAGGATGCGGCGCACTTGATCTTTTTGGCGCAGCACGTCGATGCCATCGAGGTTGACGGTGCCGGAGTCAGGATCCTGCAGCGTGGCGATGGTGCGCATCAGAGAACTTTTTCCGGCGCCGTTGGGTCCCACCAGGCCGAACATGCTGTTACCAATGGAGAGTGAAAGGTTCTTGAGCGCCTTCACTCCATTAGGATAAGTCTTGGAAAGACCGTTGATCGTGAGTGCCACGCTACCTCCGAGATTTGAGAATCGGTCTGAACCGCACGGTCCGCTTCGTAAGCGAACATGGGGAGCTATTCTACTATCACTTGTCGCGGATCAAGCTTCGTTCCCTGGCCGCGAGCGTGGTCTGCCGTCTTTTGGTCCCGGGTTGGACACGAAAACAGCCCGTCCTTATGTATTGTGCTGTCCGGTAGTGGACAATTGGTTCCGGCAGTGGACACCGCCCGCCAGCTGATCGCTCAGTGGGGCCTACCTATCCTACTTTCAATCCATACACTTAGGCCATTCTGGGGTGTGGAAGGCGAGTTGCCATTGGTAGTTCGATGGATATCGCTCGCCCAGAATTTAAGCGTCAGAAACTACGCCGCCAGATTGTGTTCGCGGCCATCGGCATCGTGGTCATTGCAGCTTTAACCGTTGGAGTATCGCGGCTTAGGCCGGCAGCACCCTCAGTCGAGCGCGGAACGGTGTGGACCGACACCGTAAAACACGGATCGATGCTGCGCCAAGTGCGGGGGCCAGGCTCGCTGGTGCCCAGCCAGGAAGCGGTTCGGCAGATTCCCGCTGAAACTGAGGCTACAGTGGTGCGCATCCGCATGCTGCCGGGTTCGCAGGTAAAGGCGGATGACATTCTTCTCGAGATGAGCAATCCCCAGGTGGAACAGGCGGCCGTAGACGCCGACCTGCAACTTAGGGCCGCGGAGGCCGAATACCAGAGCTTCAAGGTAAAGCTCGACAGCGACCTGATGACTCAGAAGGCTGGCGCCGCCACCGTGACCGCCGACTACAGTCAGGCACAACGACAGGCGGATACCGACAAGGCTCTTTACGACTTAGGAGTGATTTCAGGCCTGGCCTACAAAGCGTCCAAGGGCAAAGCAGACGAACTCACGACACGAAACGATCTCGAAGAGCAGCGGCTGGTGATCAACAAGAAAGCGATCGACACTCAGTTGGCACAGGAACAGGCGAAGGTTGACCAGGCGCAAACCCTCGCTGGTCTGAAGAAGAAGCAACTGGAAGCCCTGAAAGTGCGTGCTGGCATTAACGGAGTGCTGGTAGATCTTCCGTTGCAGGTGGGGCAGCACGTTCAGCCGGGAGCGATGCTTGCGAAGGTGGTCGAGCCGAACCATCTGATGGCGACATTGAAGATCGCGGAAACTCAAGCGCGGGACGTGCGGGATGGTGAACCGGCGGCAATCGACACGCATAACGGGATCATTAACGGAACCGTGATGCGCGTCGATCCTGCTGTACAAAACGGAACGGTGACCGTCGACGTCAAACTAACCGGACAGTTGCCCGAGGGGGCGCGTCCGGATTTGAGCGTGGATGGGACGATCGATCTGGAACGACTGGACAACATTCTCTATGTGGGGCGTCCGGCGTTTGGGCAGGAGAACAGTACGATCAGCTTGTTCAAGCTGGATGCGGACGGCAAAGAAGCGTCACGTGTGCCGGTGAAGGTGGGACGGGAATCGGTGAATTCGATTCAAGTTTTCGAAGGCCTGCACGAAGGCGATACCGTTATTCTTTCCGACATGTCGCGTTGGGATAAGACGGATCGCATCCGTTTGGAGTAGGACCGCAAGTTAAGAACGAAATCCAACATATCGAGGCAAGAATCCATGACCGAAACAGGACAGCCGTTGATCCAGATTCAGGATCTGACCAAAGTCTTCTACACCGACGAAATTGAAACGCACGCTCTTTCCGGCGTGCACCTCTCGATTGCCAAAGGGGAGTATGTGGCGATGTCGGGACCTTCGGGTTGCGGCAAGTCGACGCTGCTTTCCATCATCGGATTGCTCGATACGCCCACGCAGGGACGCTACTCACTCAACAATAAGACAGTTGAGAACCTCGATTTTGCGGAGCGTTCGCGCATTCGAAATCAGGAGATCGGGTTCATCTTTCAGAGCTTCAACCTGATTGGCGATCTCACCGTCTACGAGAACGTCGAACTGCCTCTGACCTATCGCCAACGGATGCCGGCGGCTGACCGGAAGGCGCGGGTCATGGAAGCGTTGGAGCGCGTCGGCATGGCGCACCGCGTCCGGCACTATCCGTCGCAGCTGTCTGGCGGTCAACAGCAGCGTGTGGCCGTAGCGCGCGCGCTTGGGGGAAAACCTTCCATCCTGCTGGCGGACGAACCTACTGGGAATTTGGATTCGCGCAACGGCGAAGCGGTGATGGAGTTGCTGCAAAACCTGCACCGCGAGGGCGCGACCATCTGCATGGTGACGCACGATCCGCGGTTCGCCAAGCACGCGCAACGAGAAGTACATCTCTTCGACGGCAAGGTTGTGGCAGAGGAAGAGCTACAGAAACTGATGGCTGACACGCACGCTTGAACGGCCAGCGAGTAGCCTATGAACAGCCTGGTTCAGAATCTCCGTTACGCACTGCGCCAGCTGCGCAAGAGCCCTGGGTTCACGACCGTTGCGGTGTTGACCCTTGCCCTCGGAATTGGCGCGAATACGGCGGTCTTCAGCGTAATGAACTCGGTTCTGTCGCGCATGCTTCCAGTGCGCGATCCGGAGTGTCTTTATTATTTGCAGATCGCCAGCGGGAACCAGCCGCCAGGCGCGGGCAATACAGGGAACAGTGAGACCTCTTTCTCCGAGCCAGTATTCGAGGCGCTTCGCCAGCGCCATGATGTGTTGGATGACGTCATTGCGTACGTTCCTCTCGGCATTGGCAAGGTCCCCGTTCGATACGGCGCCATGCCGGAGGAGGCCAACGGCGATGAAGTCAGTGGAAACTTCTTTTCGGGTCTGAGCGCGGGAATTGCTCTTGGCCGTGGTTTTTCTCTGGAGGACGAGAAGGATCACTCACCGGTAACCGTCATCAGTTACGACTATTGGACGCGGCGTTTTGCACGAGACCCAGCGGTCCTCGGTGCGACGTTATTCGTCAAAAATGTGCCTTTCACGATTGTCGGCCTTGCTGCGCGCGGGTTTCGCGGAGTCGAAGCAGGCAGCTCGACGGACTTTTGGATTCCTCTACAGAGCCGAGCGGAACTGAATGCGTGGGGCAATCCTGCCAACATCAATAGCCTCTACGGAACCCCGAGATGGTGGTGCCTCCCACTGATGGCGCGACTCAAGCCGCATGTCTCGCCCGAGCAGGCGGGGATGGCCTTGCAGTCCACGTTCGGCGAAGCGGCCAAGATCGGAGTCGGCGCCATTGATCCGAAGCAGTGGAAGCCGTTGCTGAACTTCGATCCGGCCAAGGGGATTCAGGGCTACAACCAGCAGTTCCGAGAGCCAGTGCGGATCTTGATGGGCCTGGTGCTTCTGGTGTTGCTGATTGCCTGCACCAACGTTGCTCTGCTGATCATGGCACGCAATGAAGCACGGCGACGGGAGTTCAGCCTGCGAATGGCGATTGGAGCAGAAAGAGCGCATCTCTTTCGGCAACTGCTGACCGAGAGTTCGCTCCTGGTCATCGCTGGTGCGGCCCTCGGTTGGGCATTCGCCGTCTTCGCTACGCGCGCTTTGGCCGATTGGTCGGGAATCGAGACTGGCCTCGATCCTGACCGTAACGTGTTGTTCTTTACTCTTGCCATTTCGGTGATCAGCGCGCTGGCCTTCAGCGTAGCTCCGCTGTGGGTTGCATTGCGGATTCCGGTTTCGGGCGTGCTGCGGGCTACCGCAAGCCATATCACTCAGGACCGGCGCCGTGCTCTGGGCGGCAGAGTGCTCATGGCGTCGCAGGTGGCGATTTGCCTATTGCTCCTGGTTGCTGCCGGGCTTCTGATTCGCACTCTTCGCCACTACCAGACTCAGGACCTGGGAATGCGCGCGGACGGGCTGTTGGTTTTTGGAATCACGCCGCAGCGCGCGCAGAGTGCCCAGGAGACTCTGGCGTTTTATCGCACTCTGCTCGACCGCATTCACGCTCTACCGGGCGTGGAATCCGCGACGGTCATGGAAAATCGCATCGGCTCGGGCTGGAGCAACAACAATGACGACTCAGTCGACGGAGTCAGTCTCGGGGCGAAATTTGGCCCCCAGTCAATCGTGCGGAGCAACAATGTTGGTCCTGATTACTTCGAGGTGCTTGGAGTCCCAATTCTCGAAGGCCGGGACCTCGCCGACAGCGATACTCCGACCTCTCTTCCGGTCGCAGTAGTGAATGAAACGTTTGTGAAGCGGTTTCTGCCGAATACGAATCCGCTGGGCCACAAGGTTCGCGATAACCGAACGATCGTGGGCGTCGTGAAAGACAGTCGATACACGCGCGTCGATGAGCCGCCCATGCCGATGGCCTACTACGCTGCGTTCCAAGGTCTCAACGTCGGGGACACGCTGCATGTTGAGGTGAGGGTGAATGGCGAACCGATGACCGTTCTACCCTCAATCCGGCAATTGGTTCACGACATGGATCCCAATGTCCCGCTGGAGAAGCCCATCACGCAGCGCGCGCAATTTGAGGAATCTTATGAGGGGCCCACTATGTTTGCGCGGCTGGGCGGATTTTTCGGTGGGCTGGCCGCGCTGCTGGTAGCTACCGGGCTGTACGGAACCCTGTCGTATCGAACCAATCGGCGCACAACCGAGATTGGAACACGCATGGCCCTCGGAGCGCCACGGGGCCGTGTGCTCTGGATGATTATGCGGGAAAGCCTTTTGATCAGCTGCGCTGGGGCGGCGGCTGGATTCGTCCTTGCGTTCTTCGGCGCCCGTTTCTTGAGCGCGATGCTCTACCAGTTATCCCCGCTCGATCCTGTCAGCTTCGGGCTTGCGACCTCTTGCGTCGTGGGGGTTGGGTGCATTGCCGCATTTCTGCCTTCGTGGCGGGCAGCGAAAGTCGATCCCATGGTGGCCCTGAGGTACGAGTAGTGGAAGGCGAACGATGAACGGGTTGCTCCAAGATCTTCGCTATGCGGTGCGGCAGTTGCGCAAAAACCCCGGCTTCACGGCGGTTGCAATTTTTATGCTTGCGCTGGGAATCGGAGGGAACGCGTCGATTTTCCAGTTGCTCAATGCTATTCGATTACGCACTCTGCCCGTTCAGAATCCACGAGAACTTGCGGAAGTGAAGATCGTCGGCGGCAACCGAGGCATGGGCCTCAATCAGCAATACGGAGAACTAACGCAACCGCTCTGGCGCGAGATTCGCGACAAACAGCAGGCATTTTCCGGAATGTTTGCCTGGAGCCTGAATCAGAGGTATGTGGGCCGTGGGAGTGAGATGCGGCACTTCAATGGGCTTTGGGTGAGCGGAAGTTTTTTCCCTGTGTTGGGCGTGCGTCCCTGGCGCGGCCGTTTGTTGATGCCTGAGGATGAGGGAATGTGTCCAGTGACGCGGGCTGTTGCCAGCTACTCCTATTGGCAGCGTGAGCTGGGCGGGCAGGATCTGGCCGCAGGGATCAAGCTGATCGCGAATAACGATCTGGTGGAAATTGTTGGCGTGACTCCACCGGATTTCTTTGGAATGGCGGTGGGCCAGGACTTCGATCTCGCGTTGCCATTCTGCCAGCCCAAAGAAGGATTCCGCAGCGACGTGTTCGAACTGTCAGTCATGGGCCGCCTGAAGCCGGGTTGGACGATTCAGCGCGCTTCCGCGGAATTCAGCGCTCTAAGCGCAGGCATTTTCGAAGCCACAGTTCCGCCGGGTCGCGACTCAGGCACGACCGAGACTTATAAGCGCTTCCAACTGGCAGCATACCCAGCATCCACCGGCGTCAGTGGCCTCCGCGATGATCACGGATCGCTGGCGCTGCTTCTTGCGATCACGGGGCTCGTTCTATTGATCGCGTGCGCCAATCTGGCCAGCCTCATGCTCGCGCGAGCAAACCGGCGTGAGCGTGAAATCGCGGTTCGAATGGCGCTGGGAGCTGGGCGGGCACGCGTGTTACAGAACCTGTTGGTGGAAAGTGTCCTGCTAGCCGGAATCGGCTCGATTGCAGGGATGGGGTTAGCACCGATCTTGAGCCGAGCACTGGTATGGGCCATCTCGACACAAGGTGACCCGGTGAATCTGCAGATCGTCACGGACTGGCGTGTTCTGCTTTTCGCAACCGCAGCGACCGTTGTGACGTGCGTGATCTTCGGACTTGTTCCCGCGCTGCGCGCCATTCGCACTGAGCCACTTTCCTCGATGCGAGCGGGTGGGAGGGGAACGACGATGGGGCGCGAGCAGTTCTCATTGCAACGAGGCATGGTCGCCGCCCAAATTTCAATTTCACTTGTGCTGCTGGTCGCCGCGCTTCTGTTTGTGAGGAGTTTTCGCAATCTGCTGACACTGAACCCCGGAATGCGCGAAAGCGGGATTACCGTAGCGTTTCTGGGATTCTGGCAGTCTCATTTACAACCAGAGCGCTGGGGTTCGTACGAGACGGAATTACTTGATGAGATTCGTTCGGTTCCGGGCGTGCGTAGCGCAGCGATCTCAACCCGCGTCCCATTGGTGGGTGGGAGTTGGGAGCACGGCGTTCACGTTGGGGCCAGGGAGGGGACTTCGAAGTTCACCTGGGTGAGTCCGGAGTATTTTCAAACCATGGACATTCCAATCGTCCGCGGGCGCGGTTTCGGCCGGGACGATACAGCGTCGTCGCCGCATGTCGCGATCGTGAACGAGACCTTTGTTCGCCAGTATCTGAATGGTAATCCGATCGGACAAACCTTGCGGACCAATGCGGAACCGGACTATCCGTCAACGCTGTACGAGATCGTAGGCGTTATTCCGGACACTCGATACAACGATATCCGGAGCGCGACGCCACCCATGACCTTCGCGCCCGCTTCACAGTTCCCGGACCAAGGGCCTTGGGGAATGGTGATGATTCGGTCGGACATGCCTGCGGAAGCAATCGCAACCGGAGTTAAGAATGCACTTGCCCAGAAGCATCCTGACGCACTAGCAGAATTCACTGATTTCCAAGAGCAGGTTCGAGATGGACTGGTCGCGGAGCGGCTGATGGCGATGCTCTCGGGGTTCTTTGGATTTCTTGCCGTGCTGCTGACCACGGTCGGGCTTTATGGCGTGATCTCCTATCTGGCACAGATGCGGAGGAACGAAATCGGCATTCGCATCGCCTTGGGGGCGACACGAGGAAGTGTCGTGGGAATCATCCTTCGGCAAACCCTGCTGCTGCTGACGGCTGGAATTGTGGCTGGGTTGGTTCTTGCCCTGGCGGGCGCGCGAGGCGCGGGTTCGCTTCTCTATGGCCTGCAACCAAATGATCCGCTTACTTTCGCGGTAGCAACCGCGCTGTTGAGTGGGGTGTCACTATTCGCGGGTTTCGTACCAGCATACAAAGCTTCGCGAACGAATCCGGTTGCAGCACTGCGTTACGAGTGAAGCCCAATGATCACAGGAATAATCCAGGACTTTCGTTATGCGGTGCGGCAGTTGCGCAAGAGCCCGGTCTTTTTCTCGGTCGTCATATTAACTCTTGGGCTGGGCATTGGAGCCAACACTGCCATTTTCAGCATGGTGGATTGGCTGGTGCTGCGGTCGTTGCCGGTCAAGGATCCGCAGCAGATGCATTTTCTGGTTTTTACTCGGCCCGGCGCCAATTCCGAACTGCAGTTCTCGTATCCCGAGTTTGCAGATATTCAAAAGCAGACCGCGGATGTGTTTTCGGGCATAACACCGTTCATCTTTGGCGGTTTGGCGGGTGAGCAGAATTCGCAGAGTGGCATGACCGCAGACGGTGTGACCAAGCCAGTTCAGACTGCCTATGTGGGCGGCGACTTCTTCTCGCTGCTGGGCATTGCGCCCGCCTCGGGCCGCTTCATTTTGAGCACCGAGGGGAAGGCCGCGGGCGCCGACCCGGTCGTCGTTCTGAGTTACAGCTATTGGCAGACTCGCTTTTCCAGTGACCCCGCGATTGTCGGCAAAGCGGTTTCAATCAACGGTCACCCCCTCACCATCGTTGGAGTGGCGCCGAACGGTTTTCTCGGGCCGACTCCTCTTCTCAATATCCAGGCTTACCTTCCGCTGAGCATGTTCCTGATTGAGAGAGGAGTTGCGGGCGACTTCCTGGCCAATCCCAGCACCCGCAGCATGCTCGCACTGGCGCGAGTAAAACCTGGAGCGAATTCGAAACGAATCCAGTCCGAGATCGCCGTCGTGGGCCAGCGCCTGCTAAAGCAATATCCCCGAGATCGCGGAATTGGCGAATTGCAGGCCCGTCCGTTGCGGCCGCCAGGAATTATGGGCGGGGCGACGAATCCCTTTCCCAAGCTGGCAGCATTGTTCCTGACGCTTGCTGCCTTGGTGCTGGCCCTGGCGTGTGTGAACGTTGCCAACCTCTTTCTGGTTCGAGCGGCAGCGCGGCAGCGCGAGATGGCGGTGCGCGCTGCGCTGGGCGCCGGAACTGGCCGGCTCGTTCGCCAACTGTTCACTGAGAGTCTGGTGGTGGCAGCTCTCAGCTGCGGTTTAGGAGTAGCGCTGGGCTTGTCCGCATCGCGCCTGCTGGGCTCTGTGCCTCTGCAGAGTGAGTTGCCGATCGTGTTTGACTTCGAGTTCAACTGGCGCGTGTTCGCGTATGCCTTCGCAGTCGCGGCGGCGACCGCTGCGTTCGTTGTTGTCGTGCCTGCGGCCCGCATCCGGCATGGCAACTTGCGGGAAGTGTTGCACGAAGGTGGACGCACTTCGACCGGCGGACGCCAGCGTTTGCGCGATGTTCTGGTGGCCGTGCAGGTTGGCGGGTCGCTGACTTTGCTGATCGTTGCAGGATTGTTTGTGCGCAGTCTGCGCAGCGTCCAGACCAGCGACTTGGGGTTTGATCCCCAGCATGTCATCAATTTGACGCTCGACCCAAACGAGATTGGCTATACGGAGCAGCAGGGAAGAGCCTTCTATCGCGCGATGCTGGAACGTGCGCGCACTCTGCCGGGAGTACAGTCGGCCAGCCTAGCATCGGTGGTGCCGCTCAGCGACTCCATCCAGGGTAGCGACTTGGCGATTCCCGGATACGCAACCTCTGCAAACCAGGAAGCACCGCACGCCGAAGACAATGTTGTGTCTTCGGATTACTTCAGCACCATGCGCATTGCGCTGAAACGCGGTCGTGATTTTACCGATGCGGACAACGAAAACGCTCCCCACGTTGCTGTGATCAACCAGTCCATGGCGGAACGCTTTTGGCCGCATCAAGACCCGCTGGGAAAGTCTTTTACGCTGACGGATGATCCGAAGCGTCCCGCGACGATCGTTGGCGTCGTGCAAAACAGCCGGATGAGCCAGCTCTATGGGGAATTCGAACCGATCTTCTATCTGCCGGCCGCGCAGAGTTACCGGTCGACAGAGACGCTGCAAATACGTTCGGGGAGGAGTACGCAAGACACGGTCGCCGAGGTAAGAGCAATCGCACAGTCGCTGGCGCCGGCGATTCCCGTCTATGGCGTGCGCACGATGGCGGAGGCCCTGCACGGCGGCAATGGCTTGCTGTTCTTCGAATTGGGCGCGAGCCTTGCTGCGGCGTTGGGGTTGCTAGGGCTGATTCTCGCAGTGGTTGGCGTGTACGGAGTGATGTCATACGCCGTCAGCCAACGTACGCAAGAGATCGGCGTGCGAATGGCGCTCGGGGCGCAGCGTCGCGACATTCTCAGGATGATCGGACGCCGGGGTGCAGTGATTGTCGCATCGGGCCTGACCGTTGGCTTGCTCGCCGCGCTCGCTGCGGGACGGCTAGTCAGCGATTTTCTCGTAGGCATTACGCCCAATGACCCCATTACCTACGTGGGCGTTTCACTTTTGCTGGCCGCCATTGCATGCGTAGCCACCTTTATTCCCACGCGTCGGGCCACAAAGATCGACCCGATGGTGGCACTCAGGTACGAGTGATGGGAGGCAAACAATGAGTGGATGGCTGCAGGACCTTCGCTACGCGGTGCGGCAGTTACGCAAGAGCCCGGGGTTCGCCGCGGTTGCCATCCTAACTCTAGCGTTGGGGATTGGCGCGAATACGGCTGTTTTCAGCGTAATCGACGGCGTGCTCCTTCGACCTTTGCCTTTTCACGAGCCCGATCATCTATTTGCCGTGTGGGCTGTGTCGCCGGAAGAGAAATCACTCAACACAGGCGCGTCCGGGCCCGATTTTCAGGACTACAAGGAACAAAACCGATCTTTCGAGGGCTTGGCCGAACTGCTCCCACACTTCACGTACAGCTTGACCGGGCTAGGCGAGCCGCGAAATGTCATATGCACAGCCATCTCCTACGACTTCTTTCCAATGCTCGGAGTAAAGCCACTCCTCGGCCGGCTATACACCCCGGAGGAGTATCAAACGGACGGAGTTCAGGTCGTCATTTCAGAGCGCTTCTGGAGACAACAGCTCAGCGCCGACCCGCATGTTCTGGGACGCGTCCTGAACCTTAGCGGAGGAGGCCAAACCGTTATCGGAGTCATGCCGTCGATTCCGGATCTGTTTCCCCATACCGATATCTGGGCAAAGGTCATTCCTGACTTCGCGTGGATGCGATTACGAGGGAACAAGTTCCTTACCGTGATCGGTCGCACGATGCCTGGTATAAGCCCCGCACAAGCGGAGCAGGATCTGACGGCAATCCTGCGGCGGGCGCCCGGGGCATCTTCAAGTTTGGCGGTGAAACTGGTCCCGCTCAAAGATGAATTCGTGGGTCAGGTGCGCGCGGAGTTGGACATTATTGCCGCTTCCGTCGGCCTGGTTCTGGTGATCGCCTGCGTGAACGTCATGGGCCTACTACTGGCCAGGAGCGAAAAGCGACAGTCGGAAATCGCCGTGAGGCTCGGGCTCGGCGCTAGTCACAAGCGCATTGTGCAGCAACTGGTCGCTGAGAATCTGCTGCTGAGCGTGCTTGGGGGAGCTTTGGGAGTTGCGTTGGCGGTGTGGGGAGTGAGGCTGACCACGAGCTTCAACTTTGGCAACCTGCCGCGGAGCCACTCCATTCAAGTCAATGCCACGGTATTGGGAATTGCGTTGCTGGTCACGTTCGCAGCCAGTTTGCTGCTGGCCTGGGGACCATCAGTAACCTTCTCGCGACTTGATATACCTTCCGCTCTCAAATCAGGACGCGGACAAGTCGGAAAATCGAACCGGCGAAGCTTGCAACTGTTGATCGCGTCCGAGGTTGCAATTACACTGGTACTGCTGGTCGGTGCGGGACTCCTGTTTCGCAGTTTCCGGCTGGCAGCGCGTTCTAATCCTGGATTCCAGCCGGAGCAATTGCTTGAGTCCTATCTGCGCACGAATTACTACGAGGCCTCAGGCGCGACATTTTACAGACGGATTCTCGAGTCGGTGTCATCTCTACCAGGAGTACGGGCAACGGGCGTCAGTGACTGCGTGCCCGCGAATTGGGCACCGACCGCAACCTTGACTTTCGATGATCGCCCCGTCGATCCCAAGAACGCACCGACCACGGATGCCTGTTGGATCAGTGATGACTACTTTCGTGCGACTGGAACCCGGTTGTTCCGAGGCCGCCTGTTTACGCCACACGATGACGAGGCTGCACCAGCAGTCGTGATTGTGAACCGAGCGATGGCTCAGACGTACTGGCCCGGCCAAGATCCCATCGGCAAACGTTTTGCAGTCAACTACGTGGGGCCTGGCCGCGACAGCAACGCTGTCGCCCGGTTTCGCGAAGTCGTCGGTGTCGTGGAAGACGTGAGGCAGCGGGGGTTGGATGTTTTGCCGGAACCGGCGCTGTACATGCCCTTCTTACAAGACCCGACCCATCACGTGTTTGCCGGCATGCACCTTTTCGTGCGCACCACCGGAGACCCGATCAACATAGCCGGATCTTTGCGGGCGCGCGTGCACTCGATCAAGGCTGACCAGCCAATCAACGAAATACGAACGATGGACAGCATCGCTCTTCAGACTCTTGCTGCACGAAGACTGGGCCTGCAACTGATGGGGGCCTTCGCCACGTTGGCCTTGGTGCTCTCTTCACTCGGACTCTATGGTGCGATTGCGTATTCCGTGAGCCAGCGAACTCGCGAATTCGGCTTACGAATCGCGCTCGGCGGAACGCGCCAGGATGTCCTCGTTCTGGTCATGAAAGAGGGACTGCGGCAGGCACTCACTGGAATCACGGTGGGCACGATCGCGGCCCTCGCGGCGGCGAGAGCGATAGCGGGTTTGCTATTTGGGGTGACGTCAACCGATCCGGTGACCTTCGTCGGCGTCGCACTTGTGCTGCTCGCGACGACTGTGGCGGCATGTTACATTCCAGCCCACCGCGCGACAGAAACTGATCCCATGGAAGCCCTGAGGTGTGAGTAGTGGGAGGCACACGATGAGCGGATGGCTGCAAGATCTTCGCTATGCGGTGCGCCAGTTGCGCAAGAGCCCGGGGTTCGCCTGCACGGCCATCGTGATACTCGCGCTCGGTATCGGCGGGACGACGGCCATCTTCAGCACGATCAATCCGATCCTATTTGAGCCGCTGCCATATCCCGATGCCAGCCGGATCATGATGATCTGGTATGCCGGGGAGGATGGATCCCGCATTCCCCAATCGTTCCACACCTATCGCGAAGTAGCGGAGCGTAGCCGGTCTTTCGAAGCGCTGGCCGTGATGAAGGCCTGGCAGCCGACCCTCTCGGGAGAGGGTCAGCCGGAGCGTTTTGATGGGCAGCAGGTCACCGCGGGTTGCTTCCGGGCGCTCGGGGTGCCGCCGGCTCTGGGCCGAGATTTCCGGGACACCGACGATGTGCTGCATGGACCCAAAGTGGTGATCGTCAGCGACGGGCTGTGGCGTAGCCGCCTCGGCGGCGATCGCGCGATCGTTGGAAACCAGATCCGGCTCGACGGCGACAACTACACCGTCATCGGCGTGATGCCGCCCGGGTTTGACAATGTGCTGGCTCCCTCGGCTGAGGTCTGGTCGCCCCTGCAGTACGACGCGGGGAATGTCGCGTCCGTTCAGACCAGGGAATGGGGCCATCATCTGCGGATGGTAGGGCGGGTGCGGGAGGGTGTCAGCATGGCCCAAGCCCGGAGCGATCTGAAATGGATCGCGCAGACTCCAGTAGCGGAATTTCCACGGCCTAGTTTTGTGTCTCTAGCTCACGGGTTTATCGCGAGCGCGCTGCAGGATGACGTTACGCGCGGGGTAAGGCCGGCGCTGCTCGCCGTTTTCGGGGCGGTAATACTGGTGCTCCTGATCGCTTGCGTGAATGTGACCAACCTTTTGCTGGCGCAGAGCGCGCAGCGCCGCAGTGAATTCTCGATGCGTGTTGCACTGGGCGCGGGACGACCGCGACTGATCCGGCAACTGATCACCGAGAGTCTGTTGCTGGCCATGTTGAGCTGCGCTCTCGGCATGATTGTCGCGCAGGTGGGTGTACGTGCACTCGTTGCGCTTAGCCCACCAGGGCTGCCGCGGGTGGACGCGATCCATTTAGACGGCACGGTATTCGGATTCGCGCTCGGTATCACGACGCTCATCGGCCTGACGGTGGGGTTGATACCGGCACGACAAGCTTCCCGCGCCGACCTGCACATCGGAATACAGGAAGGCTCACGGCGCACCGCTGGAACTCATCAGGTTACGCGCCGGACATTCGCTGTTGCCGAGATCGCGATCGCGCTGGTGCTGCTGGTGGGTGCGGGACTGCTGCTCCACAGTTTGCGCAGGCTGTTCGCCGTACCTGTGGGCTTCGACGGTTCGCAATTGCTCACCATGCAGGTGCAAACCTACGGCCACCGTTATGACGATGATCGTGTGTGTCATCGATTTTTCGCGCAAGCGCTCGATGCGGTGCGCGCCGTTCCCGGTGTCACCGCTGCGGCCTTCACCAGCCAGTTGCCCCTGAGTGGAGATTCGGATGTGTATGGCGCGCACTTCGAGAACGACGGTCCCGAGCAAGGTTATCCAGTCTTCCGTTACGCCGTGACACCGGGTTATCTCGAAACGCTGGGCATCCCGCTGCGTCGCGGCCGTCTTCTCGGTACTCAAGACACGGCGGATGCTCCGCGGGTGATGCTGATCAGCGAGTCGCTGGCAAAGCGCAGATTTCCCGATCAGGATCCAATCGGGAAGCGGGTTCAGGTTGGTGGCGGAAGCAGTTTGACGCTCTTCACGATCGTTGGCGTCGTCGGCGATGTAAAGCAGATGTCGCTCGCGATGAGTGACGCCGATGCGGTCTACGGTACGACAACACAGTGGCATTGGGCGGACGGAACGCTGTCGCTGACGGTTCGCGCACGCGGCAATGTGGCCGCGCTGACACCCGCCATCAAGAACGCGATTTGGTCGGTGGACAAAGATCAACCGATCGTCCGCGTTGCCACGATGGATAGTTTGATCGCTGCGTCAGCGGCTGAGAGAAGGTTTGTGCTGATCCTGTTTGAGGCGTTCGGGCTGGTGTCATTGATATTGGCGGCGACCGGCATTTATGGCGTCCTCTCTGGTGGCGTCACTGAGCGAACTCGCGAGATCGGAGTGAGGTCAGCTCTGGGTGCATCCCGCCGTGACATTCTGACGCTTGTCATTCGGCAGGGAATGGCCCTCACGGGGGTCGGGATCGCGTTGGGACTGCTCGGCGCCGTAGCGGCGAGTCAGGTCCTCTCCACGCTGCTGTTCGGCGTGTCGAACCTTGATCCATTTGCGTATTTCGGCGTGATTTTGCTGCTGGGCGCCGTGACGATGATCGCATGCGGGCTTCCCGCGTGGCGTGCTGCCAAAATCGATCCCATGGTGGCGCTGAGGTATGAATAGGAGGTCATGATGAGTGGGCTATTTCAGGATGTCCGTTTCGCATTGCGTCAGCTTTTCAAAAGCTCTGGATTCACGGCCGTGGCCGTGATCACACTCGCGCTCGGGATTGGCGCGAACACCGCCATCTTTAGCGTGGTCAACGGAGTTCTGCTGCGGCCGCTTGCGTTTAAGGATCCGGGCCGGCTCGTCCGTGTTTGGCATGTTCCTCCACCGAAGAGCTTCCCTGGAATGACATTGTTCTCAGTGTCGGCGGCGAATTACGCAGACTGGGAAAACCAGAACCACGTATTCGCCAGCATGGCAATCATGACGGGCCACAGCTTCACGATGACGGGTGGCAACAAGCCTGAACAGGTGGACGCCTGTGCCGTGTCCGCCGGCTTCTTCTCGACCTTGGGTATTCCTCCCATGCTGGGCCGAGTGTTATCTCCCGACGAGGATCAAGTAGGACATTCGCACGTGGTGGTTCTCAGTCACCGCATGTGGCAGGAGCACTTTGGATCTAATCCTGAGATCGTAGGTCACAACATCAATCTGGATGGCGAAGCGTACCTTGTGGCCGGCGTCATGCCGGCGAGCTTCCGGTTTCCTGATTTCGCTCAGATGTGGACTCCGATGGCGTGGACCGATAAAGAACGCGCGGTACGCGGCGAGCACCACTACATGGTCATCGCGCGCCTGAAGCCCGGGGTTGAATTGCAGCAGGCGAAGGCGGAGATGAACACGATCTCAGACCGCTTGCAGCAACTCTATCCCGATGACGATAAGGGATGGGGCGCGACAGTCCTGCCTTTGCATGACGACATGGTGAGCGACGTGCGCACTCCCTTGCTCGTGCTGCTCGGAGCGGTTGGATTCGTCCTTCTGATTGCTTGTGTGAACGTGGCCAATCTGGCGCTGGCAAAAACGTTCAGTCGTCAAAAAGAGATTGCGATTCGGACGGCGTTGGGAGCGAGCTGGCCGCGCGTGCTCCGCCAACTCCTCACTGAGACAGTGCTTCTCGCACTCGCGGGTGGAGCGCTTGGCCTGTCGTGCGCACATTATGGAATCCGCCTGATTGTGGCTTTTCTGGGAGACAAATTGCCCGGTTTCACGGAGATCAAACTGGATTCGCAGGTCCTTGCTTTCACAGCCCTGATTTCGGTACTCAGCGGAGTGATTGCGGGAGTGCTGCCCGCCGTGCGTCTGGCGCGGGGCAACGTGAGTCAGGTGCTCAAGCAGGGACTGGGTCGAACCGATGCGGACTCCGGTGGACATCGTACGCGCAGCATCCTGGTTGTGTCGGAGGTTGCCCTCTCACTCATGCTGTTAGTCGGCGCGGGGCTAATGATCCGCAGCTTTCAGAAACTGCAAAGCGTGAATCCAGGTTTTGATGCACGCAATGTTCTGACCATGAACGCAATGGTCTCCCGGGCAAAATTTTCTTCTCCGCTGCAGCAGATCAATTTCTTCGAGGGAGCGCTGCAGCGGATACGAACCTTACCCGGTGTTGAATCTGCCGGCGTAATTGATGACATTCCGTTGGACAACGGTGGTTCCCATCAACCGATCGCGATTGAGGGCCGTCCGGTGGTGCCGATGTCGGAACAACCGGAGGTCGACGTGCGCCTTATCAGCCCCGGTTACATGAGTGCGCTGCATGTCCCGATTCTGCGTGGACAGGATATTAGCGACGCGGACATTGCGGGCAGGCCGGACGTCATTCTGATCAGCGAGTCGATGGCGCGGCAGTTCTGGCCGGGTGAAGACCCTCTAGGCAAGCGTCTTACGCTGACGTTCTATCCGGATGCGGTTCGCGAAGTGGTGGGAGTTGTGGGCGACGTGAAACTTGATAGTCTCGACCAGACCCGCGCGAACGCCGCTCTCTACTTTCCTCTTGATCAGCTTTCCGCTTCATCGAACGGCGGATGGACTTCGTTTCCGATGACGCTGGTCGTTCGGTCCGTCTCCAGTTCTGCAGGCATGGTCTCACCCGTGGCGAACGCGGTACATGACGTCGATCCGGCGATGCCATTGCGCGACATTCTGACCATGGACGATCTGGTCGCGAACTCCGTCTCCCAACAGCGCTTCAACATGCTGCTGCTCGGATCATTCGCTGGGCTCGCCTTGTTGCTGGCGGCGGTGGGAATTTACAGCGTGCTGTCGTACAGCGTGAAGCGGAGCGTACGTGAAATCGGAATCCGCCTGGCTCTGGGTGCCCGCCTCAGCGACGAACTCCGCCGTGTCGTGTTCGAGGGCATGAAGCCGACTTTGCTCGGAGTCGCCATCGGTGCGGCCGGCGCGCTGTTGCTGGGGCGCGTTCTGTCGAGCCTCACCTTTGGGATTAAGCCGAGTGATCCCGTTACGTTTGTCGCGGTGACCGCGCTGCTGGCGGTGATCGCGTTGCTGGCGAGCCTGATTCCGGCGTACCGCGCAACCCGGGTCGATCCCATGGTGGCGTTGCGGTATGAGTGAGGAGATCCGATGGAGAGTCTGATGCAGGACATTCGATACGGCTGGCGGATGCTCGGGAAGAACCCCGGTTTTACCGCGATTGCCGTCTTGACGTTGGCCATCGGGATTGGGGCGAGTACGGCGACCTTCAGCGTGGTCGACACCGTGCTTCTGCAGCCACTGCCCTACCAACAGCCGGAACAGTTGGTAACCGTTACTGAGACCCTGCCGGGAATGTCGGCGGATGAGGTCGGAGTTGCGGCAGGGGAATACGGGGACTATCGCGACCGCAATCACTCCTTCTCTCAGGTCGCAGCCTACCAAAACACGGGCTTCAATCTGACGGGGGAGGGCAAGCCGCTCCGGATCAACGCAGCGGGCGTCTCAGCATCGCTGTTCCCACTCCTCGGAGTATCGCCAGAACTGGGACGTACTTTCACTGCGGACGAAGACCGCTTCGGGGCAGGCAACGTGGTCGTGCTTTCTCACGCGCTGTGGGAGCACGAATATGGTCGGGATCCGAACATCCTGGGCAAGAGCGTCAAGCTCGATGAGCACTCCTTCCTCGTGGTGGGCGTGATGCCACCCTCGTTCCGCTTTCCATTCGATGGAGCGCCGCTCTCTGAGATGGCCGATTTGTGGGTGCCGATCGCGTTCAGGCCCGAGCTGCTGAGCCCCGACAATCGCACCATGGAATTTGGCGTGGGTATGGTCGGCCGGCTCAAGGCAGGCGTCACGCGCAAGCAGGCGCAGGCGGACATGGAAAACATTGCCGCCAACTTTATGAAGCAATACGGTTATTCGGGGACGATCCGCGTCGCACCGAGGGCGTATCTGTTTGCGGCGCATGCTGTGGAGAGAGCGCAGCCGCTGGTTACGCTGTTGATCTTGGCGGTTGCGTGCGTATTGCTGATTGCTTGCGCCAATGTTGCAAACCTGCTGTTAGCCCGCGGCAACCAACGCGGCCATGAGATGGCGATCCGCAGCGCGGTCGGTGCAGACCGTGGACGCATCGTGCGGCAGTGCCTGGTGGAGAGTGCGCTGCTCTCGTTGTGTGGCGCCACTTGCGGAATCCTTGTGGCAGATGGGGTTGTGGCGGGGCTCAGGCAATTTGGTCCCAGCGACGTGCCACGGTTGCACGATGTGGTGCTGCACCCACTGGTCCTCCTGTTTACGCTGGCGCTTTCCCTGTTGACAGCGATTCTCTCAGGTGTGATTCCAGCGTGGAGGATGTCCCAAGTTTCGCCGGGGGCGTCGCTGCAGGAGAAGGCGCAAATTGGACCAGCCCGGGCCGGTCAGCGAGTGCAGAATTCCCTGGCCACGACGGAAATTGCTGCTGCCCTGGTATTGCTGATGGCCGGAGGTTTATTGGTCCGCAGCTTCGTGCGGTTACTGGAGTCTCCATTCGGCTTTGACCCCAACGGCAAGTTCGTGGTCAGAACTCTGTTCGACCGAAGTCGTTACGCGGATCCGGCGAAGCGACGGGCTGCGCAGAGAGAGATTCTTGATCGACTTTCTCATCTGCCGGGGGTAACGACCGTTGCCGCCGCCAGTCATCTTCCCCTGAGCGACGAGCGGCAGATCGGGTTCAGGCTCGAGCAAGCCGCAGCCGATGATTATCACTTCGCGGAGAATTCGCTGGTCGGTCCGGGCTACTTTGGCGCCATGGGGATTCCTCTGCTCCGGGGAAGAGATTTCACCGAGCAGGATCGCAATGACACGACGGATGTGGCGATTATCAGCGAGACGATGGCGAAGCAATATTTTCCGGGCCAGGACCCGATTGGCCAGCGTTTTCATTGGGGTGACCGTGGGTTGTTCACGATTGTGGGCATCGCCGGTGATGTACATATTTCCGCACTGGATGCCGACCCGCCTGCGATGATTTACGACTCCATGTTTCAGGTGGAAAGCGGAGCCGTTGAACGCACCGCATTCGTCTTGCGCAGCGACGCCGCGGCACAGAGCCTGTTCCAGGAAGTGCAGCGGCAAGTCTGGGCTGTCGATAAAGACCTGCCCGTCTACAACGCCACAACTTTGACGACCCTGGTCGCGGGCTCGCTGGCGCAACGCCGCTTTACCGTGCTGTTGCTGGGCGCCTTCGCCGTGATTGCACTCGTGCTGGCAGCGATCGGGCTGTTTGGAGTGATCTCTTGTCTGGTGGCTGAACGCACGCGGGAGTTCGGCGTGCGCCTGGCTCTAGGAGCGGAGCGAAGCAGTATCTATTGGCACGTGCTGAGACGCGCGGCACTGGTTGGGCTGGCCGGTTGCGGGCTGGGCCTGGCGCTGTCTTTGCTTGCCACCCGGTTGCTGCAGGCGAGCCTCTATCATGTCAGCCGCTTCGATCTTCCTACGACGGTGATGGTGCCGGTGCTGCTGCTGGGGGTGGCGTTATTTGCGGCATACTGGCCCGCTCGCCGCGCGGCGAAGGTTGATCCCATGGTGGCGTTGCGCTACGAGTAAGGAAGGGAACTCATGAACGGTTTTCTGCAGGATTTCCGATACGCACTGCGCCAGCTTCGCAAGAGCCCCGGGTTCGCGCTCACGGCAGTGCTGGTGCTGACTCTGGGGATGTGCGCCGGCGTGTCCATTTTTGCTTTCGTGGACGCCGCGCTGATCAAGCCGTTGCCTTATCCGAACCCGAACAGGCTGGTGTTCGTGACGGAAAGTGTTCCGATGATTCCGCTCGCGAACCTCTCCTACCCGGACTACCTGGACTGGAAGCGCCTCAACCAGGTGTTTAGTTCGATGGAGGTCTATAACGGGACCGGATATCTGCTTGGTACGCCTGCCGGCACCCAGCCGGTGCCCGGAATTCGGGTGAGTGACGGATTCTTCCGCACCTTGGGCGTCTCTCCGGCGCTGGGGCGTGATTTTTATGCCGGAGAGGATCTACCCTCCGCGCCCAAGACCGTGATTCTGAGCCATTCCACTTGGCAAAAGCGGTTTGGTGGCCGGAAAGACGTAGTCGGAGAAACCGTTTCGCTCAGCGGTACGCCTTACGCCATCGTCGGAGTGTTGCCGCAGGGCTTCCAATTTGCGCCCGGCGCGAATTCGGAATTCTGGACGACACTGCACGCGTCCGACTCGTGCTCCATCCGGCGGAGCTGCCACGGCCTCTCGGGGATTGCACGGCTCAAGGATGGCGTTTCGGTTGAGATGGCCCTGGCCAACATGAAAGCGATCGCGAGCCAACTGGAACTGCAGTATCCCAAGGACAATCGCGGCCAGGGGGCAACGGTGCTGCCTCTGTCAGAACTCATTGTTAAAGATATCCGCCCCATACTGCTCGCGTTGCTGGGGGGAGCAGGATTGCTGCTGGTCATCGCATGCGTGAATGTGTCGAGCTTGTTGTTGGTTCGCTCCGAAAGCCGCAAGCGTGAGATTGCGGTGCGCGGCGCGCTCGGTGCCTCGCGAGGAAGGTTGATCCGCCAATTCATAACCGAGGGACTGGTGCTGATGGCGGTAGGCAGCTTGCTGGGGCTAGTCGCGGCGGATGGCGCGATGCAGATTCTTACTCGGCTCATCTCCAAAGACATGATGGCGGGTATGCCGTATCTGAGCGGGTTGAGCCTGAACTCCCACGTGCTGGCATTTGCTTGCGCGATCTTTTTCCTGGCAGCCGCTCTCTTGGCTTTGCCGCCTATCGTTCGATTGCCTCTCAACAAAATGCGCGAGGGCCTGACCGAAGGCGGCCGCGGATACGCTGGGACGTTGTGGCGCCGTTTCGGTACAAACCTGGTCGTCGTCGAGCTGGCGATTGCTGTTGTGCTTCTGGTGAGCGCCGGGTTGCTAGGCAAGAGTTTTTACCGCTTGCTTCATGTCGAGATTGGGTTCCAAGCCGATCATCTGGCCACGGTGCAGGTTGCTTTATCGGACGTGGCCTACGCCAAGGACGAGCAAGTTTACGCGGTTCAGAAGCAGATCATCAGCCGCATCTCCGGTTTGCCGGGAGTCCAGTCGGCGGGTATCTCGAGCGTATTGCCCGTCAGCTTTAACGGCAACACCGACTGGATCCGGTTTGTGGGCCGTCCGTACAACGGAGAACACAATGAAGTGAACCAGCGGGATGTGAGTTCGGCATTTTTTTCCACGATTCGGGCAAAGCTCTTGCGCGGCCGTTATTTCACGGAGGCCGATGATGCGACGAAGCCTCTCGTTGTCATCATTAACCAGACTCTGGCCAGGAAGTACTTTCCCGGAGAAGATCCGATCGGGAAAAGAATTGGCGACACCGAGTTGACGCCGAAGTCGATCAAGGAAATCGTCGGCGTGGTTGAAGACGTGAAAGATGGCTCGCTGGATTCCGAAATCTGGCCGGCTGTCTATTACCCGTTCAACCAGGATGGGGACACGTATTTCTCCCTCGTCGCTCGAACGTCGCAGGCTGAGCAGTCGATACTTCCGTCGCTTGTCGCCGCCATCCGAGAGATCGATCCCGGCATTGGCACGATGAATGAAACCACCATGGCCGCCAGAATCAACGATTCGCCGACCGCGTATCTTCACCGTTCCTCAGCGTGGCTCGTGGGCGGCTTTGCGACCTTAGCGTTGCTGCTGGGCGTCGTCGGTCTTTATGGCGTGATTGCGTACTCGGTGACCCAGAGGACGCGCGAAATCGGCGTTCGCATGGCTCTCGGCGCACAACGCAGTTCCGTGTATCAGCTGATCATGAAAGAAGCCGGATGGCTAGTGGGAAGTGGAATTGGTGCTGGGCTTCTCTGTTCGGTCGCGGCTGCAACCCTGATTCGCGGTCTGCTGTTTGGAGTGCGATCGTGGGACGCGGCAACGCTCGCCGCTGTTTCTGCGGTGCTGGCGGTGTCAGCGATGCTTGCCAGCTACATCCCGGCACGAAGGGCAGCGCGCGTCGATCCCATGGTGGCTCTGCGCTACGAATAACAAGGAGACGAACGATGACTGGGCTTCTACAAGATCTTCGCTACGCTCTGCGCCAACTGCGCAAGAGTCCTGGCTTTGCCATCGTTGCGGTCATTACGCTTGGCGCTTGGAATCGGAGCGAACACCGCCGTCTTTAGTGTGGTCGACGCCGTGATGCTGCGCCCTCTGCCTTACTCTCAACCGGAGCGGCTGATTGAAGCACAATCGGTAAACACGCACAATCCGCAGCCCAGCGCCATCAGCTATCCGGATTTCTTTGATTGGCGCTCACAGAATCGCACTCTCGAACATCTGGTTTCGTATCACGACAGCTTGTTCACCCTGACTGGTTTGGAGCGGCCGGTCCAGGTGGATGCCGAGGTCGTCTCCTGGGATCTGCTGCCTGCTCTGGGTATCCGTCCGGAGCTAGGACGTGGTTTCGCCCAAGATGAGGAGAAGGCAGGCACGCACGTGGTATTGATCAGCCATGCGCTGTGGTCTTCGCAGTTCGGAGCAGATCCGGCGATCATCGGCCGGGGCGTCCGCTTGAGCGGGGACCTGTACACGGTGATCGGCGTCATGCCGCCGTCCTTCCGCTTCCCGGTAAATAAAGCCAGGAAACAGTGTCTGGACCACGCTCGCGGTCGACGATGATCCCTCTGATCCTAAGCCGAACACGGCTGAGCGTGGCTCTCACTTTCTGAGCGTCTTCGGCAGGCTGAAGCCGGGCGTTAGTGTCAGTCAGGCGGATCAGGACCTACGGATGATTGCGGTGAATCTGGCGAAACAGTATCCAGACACGAACACGCGCCATAATTCGGCACGGGTACAAACGGAAGTCGCGGCATTGATCGGCGACACGCGAACTGCACTGTTGGTTGTGTTGGGCGCCGTCGCCCTGGTGCTGCTGATCGCGTGTGGCAACATCGCCAACCTGCTTCTGGCGCGCATGCGCGAACGCCAGCGTGAGATCGCTGTACGGTCTGCTCTGGGTGCAGGCCGGAACCGGATTGTCCGCCAACTGCTGGCGGAGAGCCTGGTTCTGAGTGGCATCGGTGGGCTCGCGGGTTGTGGACTGGCCTTGGTTTGTACGCCCGTAATTCTCTCGCTCATCGGCGACAGCGTGCCGCGTGCGGCGGATGCGGGCGTCGACCTGCGCGTGCTTTCCTTCGCCGTCTTCGTATCCTTCGCCGCCGGATTGATCTTCGGGATCATCCCCGCCATCGCCGCTTCAAGAACCGACCTCATCTCTACTTTGAAAGAGGGCGGAAGAAGCGAGATCATTGGCCGGGATTGGGTGCGCGCGTCGTTGATTGTCGGACAGGTGGCTTTGGGCCTAGTGCTTACCGCCGGCGCCGGCTTACTGATCACCAGTTTTCAGCACCTGGTTCATGCCAGCGACGGGTTCAATCCGGACCATCTCACGACGCTCTTCTTTGAAACGCCGGACGCGCATTATAAGGAAACCCGTGCGCAATTCTATCGAGCTTATTTCGACAAACTTCGCGCGCTCCCCGGAGTGCAGTCGGCCGGAGGGGTGATGATTCTGCCCATGACCAATGACGGAGCCGTCATCACATTCGAAGATCCTGAGCACCCCACGCCGGAAGGACAGCGTCCCAGCGCGGACATCACCCCAGTCTCACCGGAATATTTTCACACGATGCAGATTCCTCTGCTCGAAGGGCGCGACTTCTCCGAGCGGGACGACACGAAGTCTCTGCAAGTGATGATTGTGAATCAAGCGTTCGCGCAGAAATTCTTTCCCGGTGAGCACGTCTTGGGCAAGAAACTCAAGCCGGGTGCCGGCAATGGGGCGCCAGAGGGGCCGCCGTGGCGGGAAATCGTAGGGGTGGTCGGAGATATTAGACTCGGGGCGACGCAGCGCGAAATGCGTCCCGCGATGTATCTGCCTGCCAATCAGTTGAATACCTGGTGCTGTCTCTACTCGGTAGTGCGAACGTCGCTCGATCCCACAAGCCTGCAGGCAAGCGTGCAGCGGATCGTTTCTGCGATGGACAAAGACATTCCCGTCACCCAAGTTCGCACCATGAATGAATTAATGTTCAGCGAACTTGCACAGCCGCGATTCGCGACTGTTTTGCTGAGTACGTTTGCCGGGCTTGCCCTGGTTCTGACGATTGTCGGTCTTTACGGCGTGATGACATATTCCGTTTCTCGGCGAACGCGCGAGATCGGAGTTCGCATGGCGCTGGGTGCCCAGCGCGGCGCGGTCCTCGCGATGGTCTTGCGTGATGCGGCCGTCTTGCTGGGGGCGGGTACTGTGATCGGTATTGTCGCGTCGCTGGCATCAGCGTCCGTTCTGCAGGACATGTTGTATGGAACCGGAGCACGCAATCCAGTTGTGCTGGCGCTGGTGTGCGTGGTGGTTGCGTTGGTCGGAATGGCATCTGCATATATTCCGGCTTTCCGCGCGGCGAAAGTCGATCCCATGGTGGCACTGCGATACGAATAGGAGACCTATGAAAACACTCCGGCAGAACGCTCGCTACAGTATTCGATTGCTGCGGAAAAATCCTGGCTTCACCGCTGATCGCCGCGCATCACGCTGGCGCTGGGTATCGGCGCCAACACCGCCATCTTCAGCGTGATTTATGCCGTGCTGATGGCTCCCATGCCGTATCCGAATCCCGACCAACTGGTGATGGTGTGGTCCAAGGTTCAGGGCGGCAACAACTCGGTTGCGGCCGGCGACTATCTGGATTGGAAGCGCCAGAACAAGGCTTTCCAGGACATCAATGCGTGGAGCGGGGCGAACTTCAATTTCGCCACCCCCGATCAACCGGAGCAGATCAACGGGAGCGCCGAAACGCCTGGATTTCTCCGCATGACCGGAAACGATTTTTCCTGGGGCGCGATTTTGCTGCCCGAAGAAGGAGTGCCCGGCAAAGACCACGTAGTCATTCTCACCCACCGGCTCTGGGAGCATCTCGGCTCCGACCGCAACATTATCGGTAAACCGATTCAGATGAACAGCGAGCCGTACACGGTGGTCGGAGTGCTGGCGGCAGGCCAGGCTGACCGTCTGCAAACGCAATTCGTTGTTCCGCTGGCGTTCAAGCCCGACCAGATCAATCATGATTTTCACTGGCTGCTGGTCATGGCCCGGATGAAGCCGGGGGTCTCATTGTTCCAGGCGCAGGCCGACATGGAGGTGGTAACCAGCCGCATCGCACAGGACCACCCGCAGGTCAACAAGGGCTGGGGCGCCAGCGTGGAGCTGCTGCACAATGATTTTTTCCCGAAGGAAGCGAAGCAAACGCTCTGGCTGTTGATGGGTGGAGTAGGCTTCATCCTTCTGATCGCCTGCGGAAATGTCGCCAACCTAGTGCTCGCCAAAGGAACGACGCGGATGAAAGAAGTAGCGGTGCGCACTTCGCTGGGCGCAACCCGATGGCACGTGTTCAGCCAGTTCCTAACGGAGAGTCTTGGTACTGGCGGTTCTCGGCGGTGGGCTTGGGATTGGCCTTGGCGCGGCGATCATTCAGATCATGATGGCGAAGATGCCGCCCTATACTCTTCCTTCCGAAGCCGACGTGACACTGAATATCCCAGTGCTGCTATTCACGCTATTGGCTACAACGATCGCTGGGATCTTGTTCGGGTGCTGCCGGCATGGCAGGCCTCGCGCGTCGATCCGAATGAGACTCTGAAAGAAGGTGGACGCTCGGGCACTGGCGCCGGAAGGCATCGGCTCCGCAGGTCTCTCGTAGTCGCGCGAATTTGCGCTGGCGCTGACTTTGCTGGCCGGCGCAGGTCTTGCCATCCATAGCTTCTGGAACCTGGCCCGAGTCGACCCAGGCTTTCGCACCGATCACATTCTCACTTTCAACCTCCCTGTGCCGGAAAAGCGGCTGACGCAACCCGAGCAGATCGTTGCGTATTACAAGCAACTCGTAGAGAAGATTGAGTCGCTGCCTGGAGTGATTCGTGCCGAAGCCGGCGACCGGCATGCCTTTGCAAGGTACGAACTTCGGAATGCCATTCACCATCGTCGGCAAGCCGGTTGCAGACCCATCGGCGCGCCCCGGTGCGGGCTTTCAGATGGTCACGCCGGGATTCTTTCAGACTTTCGCAATCCAGATGGCGAAAGGCCGCGCCTTCACCGATCAGGACACCGCCAGCAGCGTTCGAGTCGCGATCGTGAATGAGACGTTTGTTAACCGCTATCTTTCAGGGAGTCGACCCGCTGACCCAGCGCATTCTGGTCGAGCAGTTGATTCCCGGCGTGACCAAGCTGGGACCACCGCTCGAGTGGCAGATCGTCGGGGTGTATCGAAATATACATAACGGCGGCATTCGCAGCGACGGCTTTCCCGAGATCGATGTTCCTTTCGCGCAGAGTCCGTGGCCGCAAGCTTCCATGGCGGTGCGGACCACCGGCGATCCCGTGCCAGATGACCAAGAGCATCGCCGCGGCCGTGCACTCGCGTCGATCCCGACCTAGCCATGGCCAACATCAAAACCATGGATCAGATCTGTCACGAGTCCATGGTGACAGATCGGTTCACTACCGCGCTCTACGGTCAGCTTTGCAACTGTGGCACTGTTGTTGGCCGCGATTGGGATCTATGGCGTCATGGCATTCGCCGTAGCGCAGCGCACGCACGAAATTGGATTGCGCATGGCGCTGGGCGCGAGCCAGGACCATGTGCTGGGCCTGATTCTGAAAGAAGGCATCATTCTGGCCGCAATCGGCTTGGGTGTGGGGCTGGTGGGGGCGTGCTTCGTTGGGCGCGCCATGCGCGGACTGCTATACGGCGTAGGCACAATCGATGGGCGGCATTTAGTGCGGTCGCGGTCACGCTGTTCGTGGCCGCACTGCTCGCATGCTACCTGCCCGCGAACAGTGCGGCGAAGGTCGATCCCATGGTTGCATTGCGTTATGAGTAGGAGTCAAAAAAGATGAATGGCCTAATCCAAGATATGCGTTACGCCTTGCGGCAACTGCGCAAGAGCCCCGGGTTCACGCTCGTTGCGGTGCTCACTCTGGCCTTGGGAATAAGCGCCAATACCGCCATCTTCAGCGTAGTGGAAGGCATCCTGCTGCGGCCATTGCCGTATCACGATTCAAACCAGCTCGCGCGTATCTGGTCAACATCCAACCGATCGTCGAGTGACGTGAGTTCCTATCCCGATTTCAAAGATTGGGCCGATCAGAACCACAGCTTCCAGCAGATGGCGGCGTATAGGCCGCAGTCCTTCAATTTTTCGGGTGGCGATCGTCCGGAACGTATCCGAGGGCTGTTGATCACAGCCAACTTCTTCGAGTTGTTGGATGTGAAGCCGATGCTGGGGCGCTCCTTCTCAAGAGATGAACACGAACTCGGGCGCAATCACGGGGTACTTCTCAGCTCGGCTCTCTGGCAGAGCCACTTTGCGGGCGATCCGGGCGTTCTCGGTCGAAGTGTCAAACTCGACGACCAGAGCTACACGGTGATCGGTGTCCTGCCCTCTTCTTTTGATTTTCCTCCCGACGAGGCCAAGGGTGGCGTAGTCCTCCCTCTCCCGCCGGATATGCGACGCACGCACGGTTTTCTATATGTGTTTGGCCGTCTCAAGCCCGATGCGACGCTGCTATCGGCTCAAGCAGACTTGGGTGCCGTCGCTCGCCGCCTCGCGGGGCAATACAAAGAGGATAAGGGTCAGGGCGTCTCCGTCCAATCGTTGCAGGCCTCCTTTGTGAGCGACTACCGTCCCGCCTTGATGATCCTACTCGGCGCTGTTGGATTGGTGCTGCTGATCACGTGCGCGAACGTCGCCAACCTGTTTCTTGGGCGGGCGAACTCGAGGCAAAGAGAAGTGGCCGTCCGCGCTTCTCTGGGCGCCGGACGCCTGCGCCTGATGCGCCAGTTCCTCACCGAGAGTTTGCTCATCGGCGGCCTGGGCGGCGCGGTGGGTCTCGTCTTTGCGGGCTGGGGGGTGAGCGTGCTGGTACGGCTTCTGACCCAGAGCTTCTCGATTCACGGTACGGAAGCAATCGGTACCAACCTCCGAGTGCTCGCCTTCGCGGCTGCGATATCGATCATGACCGGTTTGATTTCAGGGCTTCTTCCTGCCCTTTTTGCTTCGAAGGTCAATCTAAGCGAAGGA
Source organism: uncultured Acidobacteriaceae bacterium (assembly GCA_963710885.1). GTDB lineage: Bacteria > Acidobacteriota > Terriglobia > Terriglobales > Acidobacteriaceae > Sulfotelmatobacter. The sequence continues at coordinate 91,384 of CAVQCF010000039.1, read as the reverse complement.
TTAAAAGAGGGAAGCCGCAGCGTCGGAACTGGCCGGGCGCACAAACGTTTTCGCGGCGCGCTGGTGGTGTCGGAGGTCGCTCTCGCCCTCGTTCTCCTGTCGTGTGCAGGACTATTGATCAGGAGCCTCATGCTGCTGACTCGCGTCGATTCAGGCGTACGGACGGAGAATGTGATGGCGATCGACCTCTCGCTTACGACCGCTCAGTACTCCCATACCGCGACGCGGGCCGCTTTGTTCAGCCAGATACTGCAGCGAGTCGAGAGGCTACCCGGCGTGCAATCCGCGGCGGTGGTGGCGGATGTTCCCCTTACTCAGAACGAAGACAGCCTTGGCTTCAGCATCGAGGGCGTGCCGGACCCGCCGGACCGTAAGAGGAGTGTTCGCTTCAATATTGTCGGTCCCGGCTATTTCACCACTTTGGGTATTCCACTGACCCAGGGCCGCGACTTTGCCGACAATGACGCGGACGGCACGCCGATGGTCATCGTGGTCAATCAATCGATGGCGCGGCGCTTCTGGCCGAACCAGGATCCGATCGGCCGACGTATCACGACAGATAACAAAACTTGGTACTCGATCGTTGGCATCGCAGGAGACGTTCGTCAAATGGGCCTGCGGGCAGACTCTGAGCCCGAAGTCTATATGTCGTACCTGCAAGATCCATTTCAGTGGCCGTACTTGAGTTTGCTAGTGCGCGCCAGTTCGAATCCGGTGAAACTGTTCCCGTCGATCGAGCAAGCCGTCTGGTCCGTCGATAAGGACCAGCCCGTGTCAAATCCGGTCACCCTCGACCAGGCTCGATCGCGCTCGATCGCGCAACCTCGAATCGCGGCGCTCTTGCTGGGACTCTTTGCAGGCGCGGCGCTATTGCTCGCGGCGGTCGGACTCTATGGAGTCGTGAGCTGCTGGGTTGCGGAGCGGACGCACGACATTGGGGTGCGCATGGCGCTGGGAGCGGGATGGTTTGACGTGTTTCTGCAGGTGGTCGGACGTGGTTTGCTTCTCGCGTTGGCGGGGACCGCTATCGGTTTAGCCGGCTCTCTGGCCGCAACCCGAGTGTTGGCCAGCTTCCTGTTTAGTGTCCGCTCCACCGATCCGTTTACTTTCGCAGCCGTGGCGTTGCTTCTGATCTGTGTGGCCCTGGTTGCCAGCTACTTTCCCGCCCGCCGCGCGGCGAGAATCGATCCTATGGTCGCGTTGCGCTACGAATAGGAGATGACAATGATGACGGGATTCACTCAAGACTTTCGGTACGCCTTACGGCAGTTGGGCAAAGCGCCGGGCTTTGCGGCGGTGGCCGTCATCACGCTTGCGCTTGGCATCGGTGCCAACACGGCCATCTTCAGCCTGCTCGATCAGGCATTGCTGCGAACTCTCCCGGTGAAGGATGCTGATCGCCTTGCGGTCCTGCAATTCACCGGGAACGGCAGCGGTCACGTCAGCTCTCGAACGGACGACACCTTCTATTTTTCGTATCCCATGTATCGCGATCTCCGCGACCGCAATTCTGTATTCAGCGGCCTGATCGCAACCGACTGGACGCAGGTCGGGGTGCAGTGGCGGCACCAGCCCGAACTCGTCGCAGCAGAACTGGTCTCGGGCAATTACTTTGATGTGCTGGGAGTGCAGCCCGCTCTTGGCCGCGTTCTGGTTGCGTCCGATGACCTTGTGGCGGATGCCAACCCGGTTGTGGTCTTGAGCTTCAGTTACTGGCAGCGCCGCTTCGGTTCCGATCCGGCGGTCGTCAACCAGAGCCTTCTCGTCAATGGCCGTCCGTTCACGATTCTCGGAGTGGCGCCGCCTGGCTTTCACAGTGTGGTGATGGGGGATACTCCCGATCTGTTTGCGCCAATGACAATGAAGGCTGAAGTCAGGCCTGGGTTCAACGATCTCGATGACCGTACTTCCAGATGGCTTAACATCATCGGAAAACTCAAGCCCGGGCTCAGCCTCGAGCAGGCGGAAGCGGCAATCAATCCGCTGTGGTATTCCATCCGCGCGGATGAGTTGAAGCAGAGGAAGCACAGTTCGGAACACTTCCGGGAGAGTTTCCTGACCAAGTCGCATCTGTTTGTTCGCGAAGGAGCCAAGGGATTCTCCCCGCTGCGCAGCGACGCTCAAATGCCGCTGCTCATCATCATGGCGATGGTTGGGCTAGTGGCGCTGATGGCCTGCGCCAACGTGGGCAGCCTTCTTTTGGTACGAGCGGCGGGGCGTGTGCGGGAAATGTCAGTCCGCTACGCGCTTGGAGCGAAGCGCGCACGTGTCGTGCAGCAGTTGCTGGTCGAAGGGCTGTTGCTGGGTTTAGCGGGCGGCGCGCTCGGAATCGCGATCGCCCCGCGAGTTTCAGCATGGCTGATCAACATGATCTGGAGCAGTACTGCGGGTGATCTCCCGTTTTCCTCGCATCCGGATCTGCGGATCTTGGTCTTCAATTTCTCTCTGGCGCTGCTGGTCAGTTTAGTTTTCAGCCTGGCTCCGGCAGTGCAGTTCTGGCGACCGAATCTGGCTCCGGCGCTCAAGCAGCAGGCGATGACGGCCGGCGGCGGGCCATTGCGCTTCCGGCGTATTGCAGTCGGGGTCCAGGTGGGGTTGAGCCTTTTTGTTCTGATGGGCGCAGGCCTGTTCGTGCGCACACTGCACAACCTCAAATCGTTGAACGTAGGATTTGCGACAGATCATCTTGTGACCTTCGGCGTCCAGCCAACACTCGCGGGATATCAGCCAGATCAAGCCCGCGGCTTGTTTACGCAAGTGTTGCAAACATTGTCTGGACTACCGGGGGTGCGGTCGGTCGCAGGCACGACCGATCCCGAGCTCGCGAATGACAACTCGTCGAACAACATTACGCTGGCTGGCTATACCGCAAAAGAAAACGAAAATATGAATGTGGAGTCGCCAGATGTGAGCCCGGGCTATTTTTCAACCATGGACATGCCCTTGCTCGCGGGACGTGAATTTGGTGAGCAGGATCGGGAAGGAACCCAGAAAGTCGCGGTCGTGAACGAGAGGTTCGCGCGTCATTATTTCGGAGAACCGAACCTTGCAGTCGGCCACTACTACTGCAAGGGTGGAGGAGATGTAAAGCCCGACACGGAGATCATCGGAGTCGTGAAGGATGCAAAGCACACTAGCGTGCGAGAGCAAATCGTACGCACCACTTTTACACCGTATCTTCAGAATCCAGATCCAGGCGCCATGACCTTCTATGTGCGCACCTGGCAGTCACCGGAGAGCGCGGAGGCAACCGTCCGGAGCGCCATGCAAACCCTCGATTCCAAGCTGGTTCTGGACAATTTCCGAACCATGCAGGAACAGATCGATGACAACCTAGCCGCCGAGCGGGGGATCGCGATTCTGGCGTCGGCTTTCGGCGTGCTCGCTGTGCTCATGGCCGCCGTTGGACTTTACGGCGTCCTGGCATATTCGACTGCGCAGCGAACGCGCGAGATTGGCATTCGTATCGCGCTCGGCGCGGGCCGCAGTTCTGTGGTGCGTATGGTTTTGGTTGAAGTCTTATGGCTGGCGGGAATCAGCATTGCGATTGCGCTGCCGACTTCGCTCCTACTCACCTACGCAGTCCGCAGCCAGTTGTTCGGCATTTCGAGCAGCGATCCCTTGACTCTCGTCGCGGTGACTCTGGTGGTCGCGGTGGTCGCGCTCGCATCGGCGCTGCTGCCCGCGCGGCGGGCGGCCAAGACCGATCCGATGGTGGCGTTGCGCTACGAATAGAAGGTAAAGGCAAATGAACAGACTGTTTCAGGATCTTCGGTTGGGGTTGCGCCAAATGGCAAAGGCACCAGGGTTCACGGCGGTAGCCATCATCACGTTGGCGCTGGGGATTGGGGCAACCACCGCTATCTTCTCAGTGGTCAATGCAGTCTTGCTCCGCCCGCTTCCATATAAGGATGACGGCCGCCTGGCGGTGATTCTCCAACAAGGGCGTAATCCTGTGTCTCCCGCCAATTTCATCGATTGGCAAAACCAGAGTCAATCGTTTGAGTCGATGGGCGCGGCAGAGTACTGGACTCCGAACCTGACCGGCATCGACAATCCCGAGAAGTTATGGGCGCTGCATGTTTCTACAAGTATTTTTCCGATGCTGGGCGTGCAGCCCTTACTGGGGCGGGTGTTCCTCCCACAAGAACAAGAGACCGGTAAAGAGCACGAAGTGCTGTTGAGCTTCCAGTTGTGGCAGAGGCATTTCGCAGGCGACCCAAATGTACTTGGCCGGTCGATGGAGTTGAGCGGCGAAGCCTACACGATTGTTGGCGTGATGCCCCGGGAGTTCGGTTTTGCTCCGTTCTGGGCGACAAAAAGTGAACTCTGGGCGCCCTTGGCGCTCGGACCGAGGCTCAGAGAGCGTGGCGGTGCATCGCTCAGGGTATTTGCCCGCTTGAGGCCCGGTGTCACCTTCGCGCAAGCACAAGGCGAAATGGGGACGATCACCGGCCGTCTTGAGCGTGAATTCCCTGGGACGAATCAGAATATGCAAGTCCTTTCTCTTCGCGAAAAGGTTGTAGGAAACGTTCGCCCGGCCTTGATCGCGCTGCTCGGAGCAGTTGCCTTCGTGCTACTGATTGCTTGCGCCAACGTCAGCCATATGCTTCTGGCTCGCTCGGCAGCAAGGCAAAGAGAGTCGGCGCTTCGGTCCGCTCTGGGGGCGAGGCGCTGGGATCTGCTTCGCCAATTCCTGACGGAAGGCTTGGCGCTCGCGTTGGCGGGTGGGGCAGCCGGGTTACTTCTCGCCATGGGGGGTATTCGAGTCTTGCTCGCGCTTGCGCCCACCAACATCCCCCGTGTTGGAACGGTGGCGATCGATGGCCGAGTGCTGCTATTCGCCGTGACTATTTCTCTACTGAGCGGTTTGGTGTTCGGCGTGGCTCCGGCGTGGAGAGTGAACGTGGCAAACCTCAGCGATGCCCTCAAGAAGGCGGAGCGCGGCTCGAGCGAGGAAGCGCACCAAAGCCGCTGGCGTGGGTTTCTCATAGGCTCCGAATATGCCCTGGCGGTCGTACTGCTGGCCGGGGCGGGGCTCATGATCCGCACCTTCCTCGCCTTGCAACGCGTCGACCCGGGCTTCGATCCCCACAACGTGCTCTCGATGGTTGTTGGCGTCGGCGGAACCGCGGAAGCGACCTCCGGCCATACTGGAAATTTCTACCGGCAGGTGTTGCAAGGGGTAGGTGCCGTTCCCGGAATCCAATCCGCCAGCGCGATCAATCATCTGCCACTGGCCGGGGACGAATGGGGCTGGCCGTTTCATGTTGAAGGGCGTCCAACGGAACGGCCGGGAGACACGCCGATTGCCACCTACCGTGTTGTTTTTCCACGCTATTTCTACACCATGCAAGTCCCTATTCTGCGTGGCCGAGACGTTTCGGAGTCCGACAATCTGTCCGCTCCACCGATCGTGGTGATCAACGAGTATCTTGCCCAGCAGTATTGGCCCGGCGAAGACGCGATCGGCAAACGAATCACTCTCGACGATCCCGCCAAGAGTCCATCGTGGCTCACGGTGGTGGGCATCGTGAAAAATACCGCGCGCGCGAACTGGGTTGATCGGCCCGAAGAGGAAGTGTTTCTCCCGTATTTGCAGAACCGCGCATATTTGGAGAATCCTTCGGCGCCCTTCGCCTATTTCACCCTAGTCGTGCGGGCCAATGGCGATCCGGCGGTTATGGCTCCAGCCATCCGGGCCGCGGTGCACTCCGTAGATCAAAACGTCCCCATCTCCGAAGTCCAGACCATGGAACACGTGGCAGCTGCGGCCACCGGGCTGTCCCGGTTTTACTTGATTCTGTTGGGCGCGTTTGCGGCAGTGGCATTGGTCCTTGCCGGAGTCGGCATTTACGGAGTGATGAGCTACTCCGTCTCCCGGCGCATACGCGAGATTGGCATCCGAATGGCCTTGGGGGCGGAACGTCGCGAGGTAATTCGCATGGTGATCAGGCAGGGAATGTTGTCTGCGCTATTCGGGCTCGGCGCAGGGATGGTTGGTGCGTGGGGGATGACTCGTCTGCTAGCCAACTTGCTCTACAACGTGAAACCTACGGATCCCGGGACTTTTGTATTTGCCTCTACGGTGCTGGCGCTTGTGGCGTTTGGCGCTAGTTACATCCCTGCGCGCCGGGCGGCAAGAGTCGATCCGATGGTGGCGTTGCGCTACGAGTAGAAAACTGGAGTTTCGCTATGAATGGATTGTTTCAGGATTTTCGGTACGCGCTGCGCCAGTTGCGCAAGAATCCGGGGTTCACTGCCGTCGCAGTTCTGACTCTGGCGCTCGGATTAGGTGCAAACACTGCGATTTTCAGCGTGATTGACGCAGTCCTGCTGCGCCCACTTCCATTCCATTCCCCCAGCCGACTGGTCGTGGTGAAACCCACCGAACCCGGTCGGCGGGACGATATTGGAGTGTCCTATCCCACCTTTTTGGATTGGCGAGCACGCAACCATGTTTTTGACGGTCTCTCTGTATTCCGGGAGGACGACTTCACACTTACGGGCCGAGGTGAACCCGCTCATCTGACTGGCGCGGTGGTTTCCGCCAACATATTCTCCGTGCTCGGAGTTCCTCCTGTTGTCGGCAGAGATTTTGTTCTCGAGGAAGACCAGCGCATAGGAACAGGCTTGCCTATCATCTTGAGTCATAGCCTCTGGCAAAGTCGCTTCGGATCCGATCCGAAGATCGTCGGCCAGAGCCTCGCTTTGGACGGCCAAACGTTCGTCGTCGTGGGCGTGATGCCAGTGGGGTTTCAGTTTCCGGTGCAGCGCATGCCAGTCGAATTCTGGACAACTATTGCTCTGGATACGGAGGGGCCAACTGCGATGACCTCCCAACGTGGCGCTGGATACCTTGACGTCATCGCCCGCGTGAAGCCTCAAGTCACGATCGAAACGGCGCGGACTGAAATGGCAGGAATTCAGGATGGTCTGAACCGGCAATATCCAGAAAACCGGCCCAAGGGCGTCGGTCTTGTTCCGGAAGCCGATGCCGTGGTGGGCACCATGCGCCAGGGCCTGTTCATTCTTCTCGGAGCGGTGGGCCTGGTTCTCCTCATTGCCTGCGCGAATCTGTCGAATTTATTGCTGGCCAGAGCCACGACCCGGCATAAAGAGATCAGCGTGCGCACGGCGTTGGGGGCGACGCGCTGGATGATCGTTCGGCAGTTGCTCGCGGAAAGCGCTTTACTGGCGACCGCGGGCGCCGCGGCCGGACTTGCGCTGGCAGCGTGGGGAATCAGGTTGCTGATGGCGCTGGCGCCGGGAGACCTGCCGAGAATTACGGAAAGCGGCATCAACCTGCAGGTTCTGATCTTCACCGCGTTGGTCGCGGTCCTGACCAGCGTTCTATTCGGGCTAGTTCCGGCTCTGCAGGCGGCGAAGCCTGCATTGGCTGCCTCGCTGAAGGAAGGCGGCCGAAGCGGTACGGAGACTCAGACGCGCCGCCGCCTGCGGTCTGCGTTGATCGTTACGGAAACCGCTCTTGCCATGATCCTACTGGTTGGATCGGGTCTGTTGCTGCGAAGCCTTCTCGGTTTGGGAAGAGTCGATCCCGGTTTTGCCAAAGATCACGTCATCACATTCGGACTCGATCTGCCTAGCCGTTACGGACACCCTGAGAGAGTCGCCTTCTATCGAAACCTATTGGAGCGGGTTCGCGTCACTCCGGGTGTGCGCTCCGCCAGCGCCGCATTCCCGCTTCCCCTTTCGGCGGATGACGTCAAGACGACCTTAGAAGTTGAGGGCCGTCCGATGAAGCATTCGGACTATCCGGTCACAACCTTCCACATCATTGATCGCGATTATTTCCGCACCTTGGGCATACCGCTCTTGAGCGGTCGGGCATTCAACGTCCAGGACGAGGCTGCGGGAGCGACGCCGGTCGTCATCATTAGCCAGCGGCTTGCGCGGCAGGTCTTCCCGGGAGAGGATCCGATTGGCCGTCGGATCAGGCCCAACATCTCGAGTGGACCCGGTGACGCACCTATGCGCGTCGTCGTGGGCGTGGTCGGGGACGTGAAAGCCGAAGGAATGGGTGCTCCCTCCATTCCTGAATCCTATGTGTCTTATGCCCAATTGCCCTTCGCTCCCATGTCAGTGGTGGTGCGCACGGAGATCGCTCCCGCGAGCATGGTGCCCACGCTAACGACTGAGGTGCAATCCTTGGACAACGCCCTGCCTCTATTGCACGTAAAGACTCTGGATGAGTACGTGGACGACTCCATTGTCGGAACCCGCTTTGAAACCTTCCTGCTCGGAACCTTCGGGGTCCTTGCGTTCTTGCTCACGGCTGTTGGACTTTACGGTGTGATTTCATACGCCGTGGTTCAGCGGACCCGAGAGATGGGCATTCGGATTGCCTTGGGGGCGGATCGCAAAGCAATCCTCGGCTTGGTAGTTAAGAACGGAGCGCTCCTGGCTTGCGCTGGAGCTCTCATCGGTTTGGCTGCCGCCTTTCTTCTGACGCGGCTCATGGCCAGCTTGCTGTTTGGCGTGGGTCCGACGGATCCTCTCACGTTTCTTTGCGTTCCAATCGCACTTATTACTGTCGCCCTGTTCGCCAGCTACATTCCCGCGCGGCGAGCCGCTACGACCGATCCGATGGTGGCGCTGCGCTACGAGTAGAAATCCTGATTCATGAAATGAGAATGAAATGATCCAACTGAAAAATATCGATCGCAGTTACAAAACTGGCGCTGGACGAACGTGGGTGCTGCGCCGCGTGAACCTCGACATTCGCGAAGGGGAATTCATCACGGTGATGGGACCTTCTGGAGCAGGGAAGTCATCGCTGTTAAACGTTCTTGCCCTTCTCGACGACCAATGGGAAGGAGAGTACTGGTTTGGGGAACAAGGGGTTCACGACCTGAAACGCAAACAGCGGGCTGAACTGGCCAAGAAGAATGTCGGGATGGTTTTCCAAAGCTACCACCTGCTCGATGACCTCACCGTGCAGGAGAACATCGATCTGCCGCTCTCCTATAAAGACATTCCGCGGAATCAGCGGCAGAGCCTGGTGGCCGACACGCTCGATCGCTTCCAGATCGTGGCCAAGAAGGATTTATATCCGAGCCAGCTCTCGGGCGGACAACAGCAACTCGTGGGCATAGCGCGGGCAGTGATCCACAAGCCTCCTCTGCTGCTCGCGGACGAGCCTACTGGCAACCTGCACTCGACCCAAGCGAAGGAGATCATGGAACTCTTCCGCGCCTTGAATGAGCAAGGAACCACAATTGTGCAGGTCACGCACTCCGAAGCGAACGCGGCATACGGGAGTCGCACCATTCAAATGCGGGACGGGTGGCTCGTAGGGGACACTGCCAATCCGTCGCTCGCCCAGCCAGCGGAGGTTAGCGCATCGTGAATGTTTCCGGGACCACCTTCTTGAAGCGGGGAACTACTGTCATTTGTGTTTATGCGATGCTGGCGGCGACGCTGCCGGCGCAAACCTCGGGACCTATATCCACGAGCCCGCCGCAGGCTGCTGGCGCGCCGCCAGCCATGCCGCCTGCCGCGTCGCCCGTGCTTCCAGTCCAGTTTGACATGCCGAAGTCGCACAACCCGCTCAACGCCTATTCGCCGGATTATGTTCCCGAGCCGGTGCTGGCGAATACACCGCGTATCGACCGACTGGTTCGGGAAGGGAAGCTGTATCTCTCACTGAAGGAAGCCATTAACCTCGCCCTCGAAAACAATCTTGATCTTGCGATTGCCCGTTACAATTTGCCGATCGCGAACACCGATATTGTGCGCACGGAAGCTGGCGGATTTTTTCGTGGAGTAAACACAGGTGTGGTGCAGGGAACTCCCGGCGGCGGGGTCGGTGGCTTTGGCACCGGCGCTCCGGGCGCGGGCGCGGGCGGCACTACTGGCGGCGCTGGTGGAGCCGGAGCGGGCGCATCAGGTTTGGTTCAGTCCACTCTCGGAACCGGGACCAATGTATCTTCCTACGATCCGTTGATCAGCGCGAATGGGGGAGTCGAGCATCAGACGTCGCCGGTCGCCAACCAGGCAATATACGGTGTTCCGTCCCTGCAATTGAATACCGGGCAATTCAACCTAGCTTACTCTCAAGCCTTTGCGACCGGAACGAGTATCAATTTTACTTTCAACAACGCGCGGCAGACGACGAACAGCCCGTTTTTCACATTGTCTCCCAACCTGACTTCTGCCTTCCGCTTCACGATTCAGCAGGAACTGCTGGCCGGGTTTGGTTTCGGTCCGAACCTGCGATATTTGCGAATTGCCAGAAACAATAAAAAGATTTCAGACATCGCCTTCAAAGATCAGGTAATCGCCACAGTGACGCAGATCGAGAATATGTACTGGGATCTGGTGAACGCCTACGAGCAGACACAAGTGAACGAACAATCGTCGGCCTTCGCCCAGCAGACTCTGGACAACGCCAGAAAGCAATTGAAATTGCAAAGCATTCCGGAGATGGACGTGCTGCGGGCCGAGGCGGAGGTTTCCAAGCGCGACCAGGATTTAACCGTAGCCCGGACCAGTCTCCAATTTCAGGAGACGTTGATGAAGAACGCGATTACGAAGAGTTTGGAGGATCCCGTTCTCGAAGCGATGCCCGTCATACCTACGGATCGGACGGAAAGTGTGCAGCCCCAAGTGAGCCAGTCGATCCAGGACTTGATCGCGACTGCGCTGAAGGGCCGCCCGGAACTCGCGGAGTCTGACGTAGACTTGGTGAACCGCCAGATCAGCCGTCGCGCAGCACGGAATGCTTTGTTGCCCTCACTTTCAGCGGTCGGATTCTACTCCGGAGCGGGGTTAGCAGGACCTCTGAATCCTATTTGCTCGCAGGGATGCACCGTGAACGTGCCCATTGATTTCGCAGGGGCGCTAGCCAACACTTTCAACAATACCAACCCTGACTACTATGTCGGTCTAAGTTTGAACATTCCATTGCGGAATCGGGTCGCCAAGGCCGACCAGTATCGCTCCGAGCTTGAATACCGGCAGGCCGAATTGCGATTGGAACAACTGAAGAAGCAGGTCCGCATCGAGGTCCGCAACGCGCAGTATTCCGTCGAACAAACCGGAGCACGCGTTCAGGCGGCCCGCAAAGCCCGTGATCTCGCCCAGCGCACCTTCGATATCACTAAGAGAGAGCAGGATTTGGGTGCAGGATCGAGCTACCAGACCCTCTCCGCCCAGAAAGATCTCGCCCTCGCCGAACTGGATCTGGTCACCGCGATGACCGTGTTCGAAAAAGCAAAAGTTGAACTGGATCGCGCAACCGGAGCGACTCTGGAACATAATGGCATTCAGGTGCAAAATGCGGTGAACGGCACGGTGGGTGATACCATCAGCGCCGCGACTCCGTAATTCGCCATGCCGACTTCCATCAAACCCGGAACCCATCCCGCGCCTACCGCAGCGAAGGGCAGCTATGAGCGGCCTCGAATCCTGGCTGCCGACGACCAGCAGCACGTTTTGGAGGCGCTGGAACTTCTCCTGCGCCCGCAGGGATATGAAGTCGAGACCGCGAGATCCCCAGCGCTGGTTCGCGATGCGCTGGCCACGGGGTCCTATGACGCTCTGCTCATCGACTTGAACTACACGCGAGACACGACGTCTGGGCAGGAGGGTCTCGACCTTCTTTCTGAAATTGTTGCTCTGGACAACTCAATTCCCGTGATTGTGATGACGGCCTGGGCGAACATTGAACTGGCAGTCGAGGCCATGCGTCGTGGGGCGCGGGATTTCATCCAGAAGCCATGGGAGAACGAGCGGCTGCTCACCATCCTGCGGGTGCAAGTTGATCTCCGCAAGGCGTTACAGCGCGCGGAGCGCCTCGCCGCCCAGAATCGCCTGCTGCAGGCCGAAGGGCGTCCCGAGTTCATCGCTACGGCACAGCTCATGCAACCTGTTCTCGACGCCATCACCCGGGTGGGACCCTCTGATGCGAATGTCCTGATCACGGGCGAGCATGGCACCGGAAAGGAAGTTGTCGCGCGGACCCTGCATGCAGTCTCTCGGCGCGCTCAGCGCCTCATGGTCTCGGTGAACACAGGCGCGGTACCGGAAGGCCTGTTTGAAAGCGAGCTGTTCGGACACGTCAAGGGCGCGTTCACCGACGCCCGTTCTGACCGCATCGGGCGCTTTGAACTCGCTGATGGCGGCACGATCTTCCTCGACGAAATTGGAAACATACCCATTCGCCAGCAGGCAAAGTTGCTGCGAGTGCTGGAAGCCGGTGAGATCGAGCGAGTGGGCGCTTCGCGTGCGGTGCGGGTCGACGTACGCGTGGTGTCGGCCACGAATGCCGACCTGCGGGCAGCCTGTGCTTCGGGGCAGTTTCGAGAAGACCTGTTGTTCCGGCTGAACACGGTAGAGATTCACGTGCCGGCGTTGCGCGAGCGCCGCGAGGACATTCCGGCACTTGCCGTGCATTTCCTCACGCGCTACGCATCCCGCTACCGGCGTCCGATCGGGGGTTTCGAAGCTTCTGCGTTGCAATTGCTCATGCAGTACTCGTGGCCGGGCAATGTTCGCGAATTGGAGCACACACTTGAGCGCGCGGTGCTGATGTGTCGTGGCAACGAAATCCAGCGCGCAGACCTTGGACTGGATATGCTGCGGCCGCAAAGCCAGAACCTCGAAGAGCTCAGCCTCGAATCCGTGGAAGCCATTCTCATTCGCAAGGCCTTGCAGCGTTCTCAGGGGAATGTGAGCCAGGCCGCGGAGACCCTGGGGCTCAGCCGCGGCGCCCTCTACCGGCGGATGGAGAAGTATGGGCTCTAGCCCGCGAGGGATGCCCAATCGCGGTGCAAGCAAGCCTCCAAAAAAACGGGTTCGCCTCCTGTATGAGCGCCGCGTAAATCTTTACGCATTCCTGGTGGCGCTCCCCGGTTTGCTCGTCGGCGGTATCTTCATCTGGGTGCAACCCTGGACGCTGGAATCGAGACTGGCGCTCATGTTCGCCGTATTGTTTATGTGGTGGCTGCTGGCGATGGCGCTGCAAGAGCAGGCCACACGGCCTTTGCAGACCCTGGCCAATGTGATCGCCGCTTTGCGGGAAGAAGACTACTCATTCCGCGCGCGGGGAGCCGCCACGGATGACGCGCTCGGCGAACTCTCCATCGAGGTAAATGCGTTAGCCGATCTGCTCGCCGACCAGCGGATTCGCGCGATTGAGGCAGCGGCGCTGCTGCGCCGCGTCGTGGAAGAGATCGAGGTGCCGTTGTTCACCTTCGATCCTGACCAGATTCTGCGCCTGGTGAATTCCGCCGGCGAACGTCTTCTGCAGCAGTCCTCGGTACGGCTGCTGGGGCGTACCGCGAAAGAGATCGGATTGGCTGGCTGTATGGAGGCGGAGAGCGAGACCGTGGTTCCGCTGCCATTCCAGGGCCCGAACGCACGCTGGCTGGTGCGGCGCAGTTCATTTCGCCAGAAGGGAGTACCGCACACTCTCATCGTTCTGTCGGACGTGAGCCGTGCTCTGCGCGAAGAAGAGCGGGGCGCATGGCAGCGCCTGATTCGTGTGTTGGGTCACGAATTGAACAACTCGCTCACGCCGATCAAATCGATCGCAGGCACGCTGCGAGTCCTAATCGCGAACGGGTCTTTGCATGCTGATCAGCCCGAGGACTTTGAGCGCGGGCTTTCCATCATCGAGGCCCGCGCTGACTCCCTCAACCGTTTCCTGCAGGCTTACCGGCGGCTTGCTCAAATGCCGCCGCCCAACGTGCGAAAGATCGAGCTTGCCCCGATTGTCCAGCGCGTAGCGGCATTGGAGGCCAGTTTGCCGGTGCAGGTGCTGCCCAGTCCGCCGGTGGAATTAATGGTAGATCCCGATCTACTCGAGCAGATGCTAATCAACCTGATGCGTAACGCGGTGGAGGCGTCGTTGGAACCACGGCATCGAGTGTCCGCTCAAAACGGGTCAGTAGTCCACACCTGGCCGGACCGCGAGCCCCACGTCGATGTTCGATGGGAACTGTCCGACAAGGATCTGGTACTTACCATCGAGGACAACGGCCCCGGACTTGGCAATCCTGCGAATGTGTTCGTCCCGTTCTATACGACCAAGCCGTCAGGCAGCGGAATCGGGCTGGTACTCTCGCGGCAGATCGCCGAGGCCCACGGAGGCTCGATTGAACTCCTGAACCGCACCGATCAAAAGGGCTGTCAAGCTAGGGTGGTCCTCCCACGCACGCAGTCGTCGGAGTAACCAACCGGGAAGAGTCAGGCCGCTCTGGCCGTGTCGCGTGGTCCGACCGAGCCGGCGATCTTGCGTAGCGCCCGCGACAGCAGGAAGTAGAGCAGCCAGATTACAAGCGGGCCAATCAATAGCCAGGCTGACATCGCATGTAATCCCGCGAGCCACAGGGTCGCTATGGCATGCCTAAGATCGGCATGGGCCATAGCCATCATCTGCGCCACGGACAACTGCAAAGGCGCGGCATGAAACAATTTTTCACCCAGCCGGAGGAACGGTATAAGCAGGAGAAACTGCAAAGGGTAGATGAGGTAGTTCACCAGTTGAATGGACGGGAGGTTCAACCGGAAAATCAAAGCGGCAACCGCACACAGAATGGTGGTGGAACCAAGCATTGGAAAGACACCCAGCACAATCCCGAACGCAAGGCTCAGAGCAATCTTTTCAGGCGTGAGCCCCTGGCTCATCAGCTCCAAAATCGGATCGACCACCCGGCGATAAAGAAGTCCGCGGTTCATGCCGTCGCAGTCTTGAGTAAGAGGTTGGAAATCAGCGGCAAGAGATCTCAGGTTGAAAAGAAGCCGAGCGCAGACCGACATCGTAATGTTTCCGAATCTCATGATGAGGACGAACCATCACCTTAACGGCTAAACGGCGCTGGGCGCAAGGTTCCATCGTGTGACGGAATCCGTTGCGCGACTATTGCTTTGAGCACCGCGCTGATTTATATGTTCTCTGCCACGCAGGCATCACGCCATGGACATGGGCCGCGATCCGTCGTCTAAGAGCTTCAGGCAAGCGGGTTCTCCGTTCCATAGGGCTTTTTTTTAGTCTGCCTCGTCGGTGTCCTTTCCTACCTCACGGCCAAGGTTGGAGACATTCTGGTACTGCGACCGCAAATGGTCTGGCCGCTATGGCCAGGTTGCGCGTTTCTGGTCGCGGTCTTGCTTTTGGTCCCGAGGAAGGTGTGGCCACCGGTCCTGGCGGCAGGGCTCGCTGGATTTGTAATCTATGATTTGCAGTTGGGCTTGACACTGCGTACTACGGCTGTCCTGATCCTGGCCGACGCAGTCGAAATTCTGATCGGCGCTCTCGGTGCTGGCTACGCCTTCAAGAGTGTACCTCGTCTGGATAGCATGAGATCGCTGGCGAGGTTCTCGTTCTTTACGGGTCTACTTGCCCCGCTTGCAGCGGCGTTAATCGCTACGATTGGCCTCGGCGGCAGCCCCTGGATTCGTTTCAGGATTGGGTTCTTGACCGAGGCATTGGCTCTGTTCACCGTTACGCCGGCGATCCTCAATTGGGCTAGCCAGAGACACGAATGGGCAAAAAAATCACGCGCGTATGCCCTGGAAGGCGCCGCGTTAGTCGTCGGGGTGCTGGTTTCGGGGTATATCGCTTTTGTGGCGGGGTTCAGTAGTCCCCCCGTTCTTTATTCGCTTCTGCCCTTTCTGTTATGGTCCGCCTTGCGTTTTGGATCGATGGGGATCAGCACTGCGATGGTCGCGACGGCGTTCCTGTCCATTTGGGGTGCGGTCCACGGGCGTGGTCCGTTTACTGGGCCGGATCCTCTGAACAACGTTTCGTCGCTCCAACTATTCCTGCTCTTTGCAGGTGTGCCGTTTATGATCCTCGCGGCCCTTGTCGAAGATCGGAAACAGGCCGCACAAGCCGTAAGCGAAAGCGAGAAACGCTTCCGGTTAGTGGCGGATACCGCGCCGGCATTGATATGGATGTCTGGCGTCGATAAACTCTGCACCTACTTCAATCAGTCCTGGTTGAACTTTACCGGGCGATCCGTGGACTCGGAAATTGGAAATGGCTGGGCTGACGGAATCCATCCTGAAGACCGGCAGAATTGTCTCGACACCTATAACGAGTCGTTTGACCGGCGACAAAACTTAAAGATGGAGTATCGCCTTCGCAGGTACGACGGAGAATATCGGTGGATTCTGGACATCGGAGTGCCGCGGGTCAGCGCGGAGAGTTCGTTTGCGGGATACATCGGAATCGCCATCGACGTGACCGACCGTAAGGCCGCGGAGGCAGCACTCCAAGGCGTGAGTCGCAGACTCATCGAGGCACAGGAACAGGAACGGACTCGAATCGCCAGAGAACTCCACGACGACACCGGTCAACGGCTTGCGCTGCTGGCCAACGAACTGGGGCAACTCGAACAGCACGTGCCCGCGGAAGTCGGCCGCCAAGTGACCGAACTGCGCCAGCAAACCTTCGAGATCGCTACCGGTATTCAAACCCTGTCCCATGAGCTGTATTCTTCGAAGTTGGAATATCTAGGATTAATGGCAGCCATGAGAAGTTTTTGCAAAGAATTCAGCGAGCAACAGAGGGTTGAGATTGACTTCAAGAGCGACGATTTGCCACGCCAGTTGCCACGGGAAATTTCACTCTGCCTCTTCCGAGTGCTGCAGGAATCGCTGCACAACTCGGCCAAACACAGTGGAGTCCAGCAGTTCGAGGTACGCGCGTGGGCTTTGTCAGGCGATATTCATCTGACGGTGAAGGATTCGGGTTCGGGATTCGACAAGGATGAAGCCAGGGGAGGTCGCGGACTCGGGCTCATCAGCATGGAGGAGCGACTGAAACTTGTGAGTGGGAAATTTTCGATCGACTCGCAACTTAAACGCGGGACGACGATTCATGCCTGCGTCCCGGCCGGGTCCGACAATGAATCGGCGCGGACAGCAAGATAAGGAGTTGGTCGAGCCGCGAATGCTCTCTAGACCCTCGCCAGCGGCACGAGGTTGTTCCTGACGGCGTACTTAACCAGATCGGCATTACTGTCAGCCCTTAACAACTTCATCATGCGATATTTGTGATAGCAGACGGTTCTGGTCGACATGTTGAGGATACCGCCGACTTCCTTCGCTGCCTTTCCTTCTGCCAGCAATTGCAATACCTCCCTTTTTCTTCTGGTCAGGCAATCATCCTCTTGCACCAGCCGGAAAATATTTGACTTCGCAAGACTTTCCTTGTATTACGAATGCTTGCGTTCTATTTCATTCAATCTTCCTCGTGCGCGAGGGCCGATCCGGCAGCGCGCTATGTTTCTACAAGAAAAGGTTTGGCCATTTGATGACAACTTACTTCGAAAGCTGCGAGCCATGATCGCGATCAGGTCCTGGATTGTTCTCACCATTGCGTTTACGTGTTCACTCGCAGAAGCAGCGGATATACCTACCGGCAATCCTCGGATTCAGGGCGGCAATGTCCGCATTGAGTTTGACGACCACCTGCGCAGCCGAGTGGTGGCTTGTTTCGACAAGAAGGAGACGGTGATGGGGCCGTTCACCGCCTCTGAGACGGTGGCCACTCCTGACAAGCATTGGACGGGATTCGTGCTGACCTCGCAAAAACACGAGCACACAAAAGACACCTTCGGTGAGGGTGAACGGCTCACCGTAGAAGGCAAGGCAGGAGAACTGAAAAAGACGGTTTCCGTCACCGTGTACAATGGCTTTCCCTCGATGGCTTTTTTCGAGGTGCAGTACAACAATATCGGATCAGCCGCGCTAGCGGTCACAAGTTGGACTAACAACGCGTACACGGTGAAGGCACAACGCGGCTCGGGTGCGCCGGCTTTCTGGTCCTATCAGAGCGGCTCCTATGAGAAACGCCCCAACTGGGTCTTACCGCTGCACACCAATTTTCAGCAGGAAAATTATCAAGGCATGAACGCCAGCGACTATGGTGGCGGTACGCCGATTGTCGACGTCTGGAGGCGGGACGTTGGAATGGCGGTGGGACACGTCGAGCCGCGGCCCAAACTGGTTTCCCTCCCTGTATCCATGCCCGATCCCGCGCACGCCAGCGTAGCGGTACGCTTCAGCAAAGCCATCTCGTTAAGCGCCGGTGAAAGTTTTAAGACGTTTCGTACGTTTGTCGCCGTCCACCAAGGAGACTACTTCCGTACGCTCGCCGATTACCGGCGCTTCATGATGAAACAGGGGTTCCAATCGGCCACTGCTCCCGACGACGCTTTTGGTGCAATCTGGTGCGCGTGGGGATATGGCCGATCGGTGCAGCCTCAGCAAGTATATGACTCACTGCCGACGGTGAAACGCCTGGGATTTGTGTGGGTCACGCTCGACGACGGTTGGCAGAACAATGTGGGCGATTGGCAACTCGATCCCAAGAAATTTCCTCGCGGCGACGCTGACATGAAGGCCCTGGTTGACCGCATTCATCAGGAAGGATTCAAGGCCCAGCTCTGGTGGTCACCGCTCAGCGCTGTGCCAGACTCGGAGCTGCTCCGGGATCATCCCGACTACGAGTTACTGAATCGGGATGGCTCGAAGAGAAAAGTTTCATGGTGGAACTCCTACTATTTGTGCCCAGCGGACCGCCATGTCGTGGAGTACCACCAGGCATTGGTACGCAAGATTTTAGTGGATTGGGGATTTGACGGGCTGAAATTGGATGGCCAGCATATGAACGGAGTTCCAGCCTGCTACAACCCTGCTCATCATCACGCGCAGCCGGAAGATTCGGTCGAGGCCCTGCCGGATTTCTTCCGCGCAATTTACGAAACCGCACAGGCTGTAAAGCCTGGGACACTCGTGGAATTCTGTCCTTGCGGCACAGGGTTCTCCTTCTTCACGATGCCGCACTTCAATATGTCGGTAGCGTCCGACCCGACAAGTTCTTTTCAAGTGCGTTCTAAGGCGAAAACGTTGAAGGCCTTGATGGGAGACACAATTCCATTCTTCGGCGATCACGTCGAACTGAGCGATGGTGGCAACGACTTTGCGTCGACTGTCGGTGTGGGAGGCGTCGTGGGAACGCAGTTTGTTCTTCCGTCTTTGGTCACAAAACACGGCAAATCAGATCTGACTCCTGCGCGCGAGCAGGACTTCGAAAAGTGGCTTCGCATCTATCGCGACAAGATGTTGTCGAAAGGACAATATCTCGGGCAGCTCTATGACATCGGCTTCGACGTGCCGGAGACCCATGCTATCCGCAAGGACCAGACGATGTACTACGCTTTTTTTGCCAAGCGCTGGAAGGGGCAAGTCGAACTGCGCGGCCTCGAAGACCGCGACTACAGTGTTGTGGACTACGTCACGGGAAAAAGCCTCGGGACGGTGTCAGGACACAGCGCACATCTGCCCGTTGAGTTCGACGGACATCTGCTTGTGGAAGTGCGGCAACAATGAGCTGTGTTTACGGGCTCGCGGTTTGCTTTTTAGGGAGATGAGCGTGAAATTTCTATGCTTCGTGATGCTATTTGTGTGCGTCTCCGCTGCCTTTGGGCAGTCCAACTCCTCCTTCTACGTTTCGACGACGGGGAGCGATTCGAATGCCGGCACCCGAACGGCACCTTGGCGCACCGTTCAACATGCCGCGGATGTCGCGCGTCCGGGCAGCACCGTCGACGTGCGGGGTGGAGTCTACGAAGAACTCGTCAGCATTAACGTATCTGGCAACGCGACTGACGGATTCATAACTTTTCGAAGCTATCCTGGCGAGACCGCGGTTCTAGATGCGGAGCATTTCGCTCCCAAAGGCAGGAGCGGGGTGCTTACCATTCACGGCCGAAGCTACGTGCGAATCGAAGGTTTCGAAATCCGCAACTTCCGCACCGCCGAGCACCGGCTCGCTCCGTTGGGAATCGATGTTATGGGGGGCGGTTCCCACATAGAACTGCTGAAGAACAATGTTCATCATATTGAGC
The DNA here is from genome assembly GCA_963710885.1 of uncultured Acidobacteriaceae bacterium. Lineage (GTDB taxonomy): Bacteria > Acidobacteriota > Terriglobia > Terriglobales > Acidobacteriaceae > Sulfotelmatobacter. The sequence goes on along the minus strand of CAVQCF010000039.1, from coordinate 71,504 downwards.
AGACTTTTGAGGGCCGCGATGCTCCGGGAAGCGGCGGCAACGGGTTTGGCATTGCGGTATACGGTACCGACGCCAAGACTCCTATCAGTGAGTTGGTGATTGATGGCAATGAGGTGCATCACCTCAAAACCGGTTCGAGCGAGTCATTGGTCGTGAACGGGAACGTGACCAACTTCCGCATCACGCACAATGTGGTCCACGACAACAACAACATCGGAATCGACGTCATCGGTTTCGAGCGCACGGCACCTGACCCGGCCGTCGATCAGGCTCGTGACGGAGTAGTGATTGGCAATCTGGTTTATAACATTACCTCGCGCGGCAATCCGGCATACCGTGACGATGAATCTTCCGATGGTATTTACGTGGACGGCGGGACCCGGACTCTGATCGAACAAAACGTCATTCACGATGTGGACTTTGGAATCGAGCTGGCCAGCGAGCACCGGGACCGCGCCACCAGTTACATTACTGCGCGAAACAACCTTATCTATCACTGCCACACCGCAGGTGTTTCCATTGGAGGTTATGCGCCCGAGCGAGGACACACCGATCACAGCACGGTCGTCAACAATACGCTCTACGAAAACGATACGTCGGGAACAGGTTCCGGGGAGTTCCAGATGCAGTGGAACATGGCGGACAACATTTTCGCGAACAACATCGTCTATGCCGGGCCGCGCTGCCTGTTCACGGTAACCAAATCTCAGGTCGACAAAAAACAGCCGCCCGCCGTGATCGATCACAACCTCTATTACTGTCCCTCCGGAGCGAAGGCGAGCACCTGGGCAGGGGCCTCCGGCACGGTGGCGGGATTCGACAAATATCTTGAATCCACCGGGAACGACCGTCATTCACGCTTTCTCGATCCGCATTTTGTTGATGCGGCTGCGCCCGACTTTCATCTGCCATCCGATTCTCCAGCGATTGCTGCCGGCACGACGGACGGAGTGCCGGTGGGAGAACTGGATCTTGAAGGCTCACCGCGAGTCAAATCCGGCAAGATAGACATCGGCTGCTACCAAAGACAATAGGAGTTCAAGTTGAAATTGGACCTAAACCGCCGCGAGTTTCTGAAGATCTCCGCGGGAGCCGGCGCCGCCTTGGCCATGCCAGCTTCAGCTCACGCTGCTGTCTCCTCCAAGATGGTCGGCATCCAGGTGGGCGCCGTTTCGTTTGTTGATGAAGGCACAGAGAAAGTCCTCGATGTGCTTCAGGAACGTGGCTGCGTAAATACGCTGTTTCTCGCGGTATTTACCTACGGTCGAGGTATTGCCGGCAGGCAGATTCCGGGCCAACCGCTGCCCGATCACGGTAAGCAGGAGTACGATCTCAATTTTCACGGCGGAAATTTCGCGATCCCTCATCCCCAGTACTACAAGAATACGGTTCTCAAAGACACTCGTGCGCCCGACCATGGCGACCTGGATATCCTAGCTGAAGTGATCCCTGCCGCTAAAAAGCGCGGCATGAAGGTCATCTGCTGGCTCGAGGATGTGTTTCGCACCGACTTGCCGAACATCGAGAAACTGCAGGAGCGGGATCTGTACGGCCGGAATGCGGACACGCTGTGCGTCAACAATCCGGACTACCGGAATTTCCTGACCGGTCTGGTCGAGGACTACGCCCGTTCCTATGACATCGACGGCATCATGTGGGGATCGGAGCGGCAAGGAGCGCTCTGCGATAGCTTGGGGGCAACGCATGACAGTCCGCCGGTCGACCCGGGCGAGGTCACTTGTTTTTGCGGGTTTTGCCAGAGCAAAGCGAAGGAGCGCGGCATCAATGTGGAGCGCGCCCGGCAGGGCTTTCTGGAGTTGGAAAAGTTCGTTCGCTCAGCGCGCAGCGGCAAGCGTCCTGTGGACGGCTACTACGTTCAATTCTGGCGGCTGCTATTGCGGTATCCCGAACTGGCCGCTTGGGAAATGCTCTGGACGGACAGCCTTCGCGAAACTTACGCCGCAATCTACAAAACGGTGAAGACCGCGAAGCCGACGGTGCCGGTGGGTTGGCACATCTGGCATAACAATTCTTTCAATCCGATTTACCGCGCGGAACAGGACCTTCACGAGCTCTCGAATTATTCGGATTTTATAAAGGTCGTTATGTACAACAACTGCGGCGGCGAGCGGATGGCGCTCTATGTGGACAATGCCGGTTCGACACTCTATGGCGATCTCTCAAAACAGGGTCTGCTCGATTTTAATTACGCCGTGATGGGATTGAAAGAGGGCGGCTACCATCAGATTCCTCACACAGGGCTTTCCGCAGACTATGTCTATCGCGAGACGAAACGCACGCTGGAGGGTATTGCTGGTACGAGCACTCTGATCTGGCCGGGCATTGACATCGATATCCCGACCGAGCTCAACAACAGCAAATGCACGCCGCAGAGCGTGAAGGAAGCAGTGCTGGCGGCCTTTCGCGCCGGCGCGCCAGGTGTGATCCTATCTCGTAAGTACTCCGAGATGCGGCTCGCCGATCTCGGCGGCGCTGGAGATGCGATTCGCGAATTGAACCGATCGAGCTGAGGGCCGCGCGCGCTAGAGCCGCCTCGCGCTGTATCGAGTGCAAACAACGATACCCGTCAATCTGGATCGTCAGGTGTGGTCCGACGGTATAGCATCCCTTTTCTTGCCTACGGAGCCGGAATCTGGATATTGGAAACAATGTTCGAATAGCCACTTTCTTGGTTACTCGTATCTACCGCAGTTGTGGCATAGCAATAAGACGTACCGTCTACTACTGAAGAGTCCGCGTACAACATGCTCGTGACCAGTGCGGGGTTGATCTTCGCATAGGAACCGCACGAGGTTGTGAACACGGCGCGATAGATGTTGTAGCCAGCAACGTCCGACGAGGTGCTCGCGTTCCACGACAAGTTAACGGTGTGGGGTGGTGGCGGCGTGCCAGTCCCGGTCAGCGTTTCGGTCGTCGTAGAGGGCTGAGCATTGCTGGTGAAGGTGAGTGTGGCACTCGCCGCTGCCGATGTCTGTGGAGTGAAAGTCACCGTGAACGAAGCACCCTGGCCCGCCGGAATCGTAGCGGGCAGAGACAGGCCGCTTAGGCTGAATGCCGAGTTGTTCGAACTCACAGCCGTGACCGTAACATTCGCGCCGCTGGCTGTCAGGCTGCCGGATGCAGTTCCGCTGGTCCCGACGACCACGCTGCCAAGAGCCAGGCTGGCAGGAGTCACGGTAAGCTGTCCAGTTGCCGCTGTGCCTGTCCCTGAAACTGGGATCGTCAGGGAGGGGTTGGATGCGGTCGACGTCACGGTGACGTTGCCGCTGGCACCCGCAGCGGATTGCGGAGCAAATGTGACGCTGAAGGTCGCGCTCTGGCCTGCCGTCAGTGTGAGCGGAGTCGCGATTCCACCCAGGCTGAATCCAGTCCCGGTGATGGCGGCCTGAGAAATCGTGACGCTCGAGCCACCTGTATTGGTCACGGTTTCTGATAGAGACTGATTGCTTCCCACGGTTACGTTGCCGAAGCTGAGACTGGTCGGATTCGATCCCAGTGTTCCTTGGGCAACTCCCGTCCCTGACAAGGGGATGGTCAGAGTCGGATTGGAAGCGGTCGAGGTGAGGGTGACGTTGCCGCTTGCACTCGCACCGGACGTCGGTGCGAATTTGACGCTGAAGGTCGTGCTCTGGCCGGCTGTGAGGGTCAGCGGAGTGGTGATCCCACTCAGGCTGAATCCGGTCCCGGTGATGGCGGCCTGAGAAATCGTGACGCTTGAGCCACCTGTATTGGTCACGGTCTCCGATAGAGACTGATTGCTGCCCACGGTCACGTTGCCGAAGCTGAGACTGGTCGGATTCGATCCCAGAGCCCCTTGCGTGACTCCCGTGCCCGTTAGCGGAACGGTTAGGGTGGGATTGGATGCGGTCGAGGTGATGGTCACGCTGCCGCTGGCACTCGCCGCGGATTGGGGAGCGAATGCGACACTGAAGGTGGTGCTTTGCCCAGATGTCAGGGTCAGAGGAGTCGAGATTCCAGTCAAATTGAAGCCGGTCCCGCTAACGCTGGCCTGAGAGATCGTGACGCTGGAGCCACCGGTATTAGTGACCGTTTCTGACAGAGACTGATTGCTGCCCACGGTTACGTTTCCGAAACTCAGACTGGCCGGATTTGACCCAAGGGTGCCCTGCGTAACTCCCGTGCCGGTCACAGGTATCGTCAGAGTCGGATTGGATGCATTCGAAGTGATGGTGACGTTGCCGCTGGCGCTCGCGGCGGACGTTGGTGCGAATTTGACGCTGAAGGTCATACTCTGGCCGGCCGTGAGGGTCAGCGGAGTTGTGATGCCACTGAGAGTAAATCCGGTTCCCGTGATGGTCGCCTGAGAGATTGTGGCGCTCGTGCCCCCCGTATTGGTGATGGTTTCCGATAGAGACTGGTTGCTACCGACGGTCACGTTCCCGAAACTCAGGCTGGCCGGATTCGCCCCCAGTGTGGCTTGCGTCACTCCGGTACCGGTTAAGGGTATCGTCAGAGTCGGGTTGGATGCAGTCGAAGTGATGGTCACGTTGCCACTCACACTCGCAGCGGCCGTCGGCGCGAATTTGACGCTGAAGGTCGCACTCTGTCCGGCCGTGAGCGTCAACGGAGTCGTGATTCCACTCAGGGTAAATCCCGTTCCAGTGATGGTGGCCTGAGAGACCGTGACGCTGGAGCCGCCCGTATTGGTGACGGTTTCCGATAGAGTTTGGTTGCTACCGAGGATGATGTTCCCGAAGCTGAGACTGCTCGGATTCGATCCCAAGGCGCCCACGGCAAGCCCTGTGCCCGTCAACGGAATGGTCAGGGTAGGATTGGAGGCGGTCGAAATGAGGGTGACGTTGCCGCCCGTACTCGCAGCGGACGTCGGTGCGAACTTAACATTGAAGGTCGCACTCTGACCGGCCGTGAGAGTCAACGGAGTTGTGAGTCCACTCAGGGTGAATGCGGTTCCTGTGATGCTGGCCTGAGAAATTGTGAAGCTGGAGCCGCCCGTATTGGTGACCGTCCCTGACAGAGACTGATTACTACCCACCGTCACACTGCCGAAGTTGAGACTCGCTGGATTCGATCCCAGTGTCCCTTGGGTGACTCCCGTGCCCGTTATTGGAACGGTCAGGGTTGGATTGGATGCGGTTGAAGTGATGGTGACATTGCCGCTTGCGCCGGCCGCAGACGTCGGTGCGAATTTGACGCTGAGAGTTGCACTCTGACCGGCTGTGAGTGTTAACGGAGTTGTGATGCCGCTCAGGCTGAATCCGGTCCCGGTGATGGCGGCCTGCGAGATCGTGAGACTGGAGCCACCGGTATTGGTCACGGTCTCTGACAGAGACTGATTGCTTCCCACAATCACGTTACCGAAGCTCAGGCTGGTGGGATTCGATCCCAGCGTACCTTGGGCAATCCCTATCCCGGACAAAGGGGTGGTCAGAGTTGGATTGGATGCGGTCGAGGTGATGGTGACGTTGCCGCTCGCGCTCGCAGCAGACGTCGGTGCGAATTTGACGCTAAAAGTTGCACTCTGGCCGGCCGTGAGGGTCAGCGGAGTCGTGATTCCGCTCAGGCTGAATCCGGTCCCGCTGATGCTGGCCTGAGAAATCGTGACGCTGGAACCGCCGGTATTGGTCAGGGTCTCTGACAAAGACTGACTGCTTCCCACGGTCACGCTGCCGAAGTTCAGGCTCGTTGGGCTCGCCCCCATTGAGCCTGCCGCCACACCAGTGCCCGACAAAGGCAGGGACAGTGAAGGATTGGGAGCATCCGAAGTGATCGTGACCGTGCCGCTGGCGCTCCCCGCCGTCAGCGGCGAGAACGTGGCGGTGAATGTTGTGCTTTGCGAAGCATTCAAGGCAAGTGGCGTGGTGATGCCGCTCAACTTGAATCCGGTGCCGCTCACCGATGCCTGCGAAATATTGACTGTCGCTCCAGTATTGTTGGTCAACGTGATGGTCTGGTTACTCTGGCTGCCGAGCGTTATGCTGCCAAAGTTTTCGGTGGTCGGAGTCCCCGCGAGCTGACCGCTCGCTACTCCCGTTCCTGTAAGCGAAAGTGCGGTGGAGCTGTCGGAGGCGGTGCTGTTGATCGTAGCCGTAGCGCTGAACGCACCGGCCGTGTTGGGAGTGAACACAACAGTGACCGGGGCGCTTTGACCAGGACCAAGCGTAATCGGAAGACTGGGCGCAGTCAGCAAGAAATACTTGCTGGAAATCGAGGCACTGCTTACGGTAACGGAGACCGTGCCTGTATTCGAAGCAGCTGCGGTCATGGTCTTGCTCTGGCCGGTTGTGACGCTACCAAAGTCCAGGCTGGCTCCGCTCAGAACCAAGGTGCTAAGCGGCTGTTGCGCCGCAGACTTGCCGGAGCTGAATCCCTGGCAGCCAACCAGAAAAGTGAGGCCGGTGACAAGAAGCAACGCGCCTATCACTCTTCTAACTTGCTTCGAGCAAATCGCAGTTGCAGCAGTCTTTCGCATTGTCGTCCGTAGACCCGTCCCCGACTCTACGAATGCCTATGCCCCGGGGGAGGGCGCACAGTGAGTCTGGAGTTTCGGGCGGAGTTGCGGTAGATGTCAGAGGTACAACACGACTACTGCCAGAAGGCCAGTTGGAATGAGTAGATAGGACATCCGTGGAGGGGAGTTCAAGATAACCCCCATTGGACTATTGGTGCGTGAGAATGGAACGAAATATGGCGGTGCGATCGCTCGGGCGGCCGCCAGGTTTATCCCTAGGATTTTGCAGGTCACATTCTGTCGCAGACTTCCATACGACATGAGATCCAGCCTCAAGGGCCTTGGGGTCGCCCCGGGGAACGAGCAGCAACCAGGTGCGGAGTGTTCCGAACTGGAGGAAGGCCAGGTTTTTGAGCCTTGAGGCTACTGGTGTTACATTTGTTGCGGACAAGACTGCCTCAGTTACGATTGGTATCGGACGAAAGCATCCATGCGAACAAAGCGCACTCACAATACTCACCCTCGCGAGACCATGAGTTTTGGAGAGCGGATCGGACTGCTCAGTGTGAAACGGCAGGAACTGATTCGGCCGATTCAGGAGCATCCTCGTGATTACGTGCTGTTGAGCATCCGCGATACGGCTTCCAGATTGCAAAGCGACCCGGCTACGATTCTGCGAATTGTGCGCAGCATGGGGTTTCAGAGTTACCGTGAATTTAAGGCATACCTGCATGAGTTATCGATCGCAACTGCCACATCGTTGGAAGGATTGAAAACTGGCAGTCGCATCGATTCGGGCTTGGCGGCGCAGGGACGACAAGTCCTTGAACGGGACATTCAAAACTTGCACGCGCTCCGCCATACCTTGGATATGGATCGAATGGTGAGCGTCGCCCGAAGGATTTACGAGGCCCGCCGGATCATTATCCTAGGGGGAGACCTGGCAGTAAGTCTCGTGGAATTCCTCGATTACAAACTCACTTTGCTCGGCCTACCTGTCTATACGGCTATGACCCCCGGCAAGACGCTGCATACGGTTCGAGGATTGACCCGGAAAGATCTGGTCCTTGCAGTTAGTTTTCGGCGCGGTCTTCGGCAGACAGTCGAAGGCATGCAGGAAGCTAAAGCTCATGGCGCCTACTGTGTGGGCATCACAGACACTTTTGTTTCCCCGATCGCGCGCTTCGCGGATGAATGTTTTCTGACTTCCGTCGAGGCCCCCTTCAGCAACTCGTATGCGGCTCCCATCAGCCTGATCAATGTCCTCTTTACGATCTGTGCCCATTACCGACGTTCGCGCACCCTGGCTCTGCTGGAAAAGGTTGACCAAGAACAGAGGCACGGCTTCCGTTGGTACGAAGGTTAATCCAGAAACAAAAGTGGCGATTATCAGCAGGATGTAAGGCTTATTTGAGGCTTGCCGTGCCTTTTCGATCGCGTCGAGCTTCCCAAGAGCCCGTCCCAAGGCGTGGTCAAGCTGTTCTTACCCAATCCTCGGAGACGTCGCAACCCAAGAAACAAATGTTTCAATACACCGGATTTGTGCTTGACACCTGCTATCTGTTGTCCGTATATAGGTCTCTCACGAACGGTGGGTCCTTATCGAGATCGGGGGAAGTCCATGAAAAAGCATCCAGGTTTGGTCATCTTGTGGCTGGGGTTATTCGTGACAGCGGCATGGGGGCAGGCCACAACCGCGCTTCGTGGAACGGTGACTGACACCTCTGGCTCTGCGATTCGCGATGCCCAAGTCACGGTGCTCAACACCAGCACGAACTTCAGTCGCTTGACGGCGACCGGTGCCGAGGGGAATTACGTATTCGGCGAATTGCCTCCAGGGACCTATAGCGTGACGGTGGAAGCAAAGGGCTTCAAGAAGTATGTGCAGGTGGGAGTGCCTCTGCGCGTCGAGCTTCCGGCGACGGTCAACGTTCAAATGAAAGTCGGAGCGGCTTCTGAGGTCGTATCAGTCACCGCTGAGGCGCCTGCCATCAACACAACTGATGCCAGCGTCGGACAAACCATGGAGAAGGGCGCCATCGAGAACCTCCCGCTCCCCGCAGAAAATGCCGTCCTGCTGCTCAGTCTGCAGCCGGGGGTGTCGTTCAACGGCGAGAATATTCTAACCGACAGTTATGACACGCGTGCGGGCATGGTCAATGGCGAGCGCAGCGATCAAAACAATATCGCGCTCGATGGCGTTAGCAATAACAACGAGTTCGCGGGCTACGCCTTCAATGGCATCTTGCCGACTACGCCGTTTTCGGTCGAAGAGTTCCGTGTGACCACCTCCAACTATGGCGCCAGCGAGGGGCGTTCTTCGGGCGCCCAGATCTCGCTGGTTACCAAGGGCGGTACGAACAAATTCCACGGCTCCCTTTATGAGTTCAACCGCAACGGCGTGGGCGAGGCGAACGAGTTTTTCCTGAAAGGCAGTCAGGTAGCGAGCGGCGAGCCCAACCGCCCTACCCAATTGGTGTGGAACAACTACGGAGGAACGATCGGCGGACCCATCTGGAAGAACCGGCTATTCTTCTTCTTCAACTACGAAGGCCACCGGCAGAACGTAGGGACGAGCGTGGAGCGCAGCGTACCGAGCCCCATGCTCCAGGACGGAATTATTCAATATCAATGCGCTACTGCGTCAGACTGCCCCGGAATGAGCGTCACCGGAGCGAGCCAGACGTCGTATCCCATTCAACCTGGCAATTACGCGCTGGGTCCAACGCAACTCGCGCTAATGGATCAGGCAAGTATCGGTCCCAGCGGTGGAGCGCTCGCGTATTTCGCAACCTACCCAGTGGCGAACGACCTCAACTACGGCGATGCGCCGAACTTCGCGGGATATCGCTTTGCCGCCCCTACGACCATTCGCGAGAACTGGTACATCGGCCGCATCGATTTCAAGGTCACCCAAAATGGCAATCACACGCTGTTTTTCCGCGGAACTGGCGTGGATGACCGCAATGGCAATGCTCCATTTCTTCCTGGCAGGCCGCCGTTGACCACGAATATTGACCTCGCCAAGGGTTTTGTGGTCGGTTACACCAGTCTCTGGGGTTCGCACCTCGTTAACAATGTACGTTATGGCCTTACACGCGACAGTTTCAGCAGCGCCGGCAATTCCAACCAACCATGGGTCTACATGCGCGATCTGGACCAAGGGATTACCTACTCCAACGGCAATACTGCTCCGGTGCATAACATTGTGGACTCGGTCGATTGGACTAAAGGTGCGCACAGCTTCCAGTTTGGCATCAATTTCCTGCTGTCTCGGCTGAACACCTATGATTACAGCCCTGTCTTCAGTGATGCCCTTACGAACGCTGACTGGATTGCCTCAGGAGGTTTTGCCAACAAGAACGCTTTCCTCAACCCCGCCTGCAATGCGCAGAACCCCGGATCCTCCGGTTGCACCCCAGGGGATATCTATCCGGCGGTCGACTCCGGCTTTAACCACGCCTATGATTTCCCCTTGGCCGCCTTGATGGGCATTGAGAGTGAGGTCGACGGCTCCTTCAATTACAGGGTTGGGGCTACCAGCGCGGCACAGCTTCCCCAGAATCAGCCGATCGTGCGCCACTGGGCGACCAACAACTACAACTTCTTTTTCCAGGACACCTGGAAAGTGCGCCGCAATCTCTCCGTCACTTACGGTCTGAATTACCAGCTCATGACACCCATGACCGAGACCTCCGGCCAGGAGGTCACGCCGACAGTAAATATGGGTACTTGGTTCAACCAGCGCTGGGCCGCGATGAATAAAGGGATCCCGGATAATCAAGTGCTAGGTGGCGGGCTCATTGGCTTCGGCCCTGCGGGCTCCCCATACGGCAAGCCCGGCTTGTACAGTACCCAAAATAAGAATTTTGCTCCGCGCCTGGGCATTGCTTGGACGCCGCATTCGGAGTCGGGCTGGTTGAACAAACTCTTTGGTGAAGATAAGACTTCAATTCGAGCCGGGGCCGGCATGTATTACCAGAACTTCGGCCCTGAGTTGGCCCAGTCTTATAGCGGGTCGGGCGAGTACGGCCTTTCCACGCAGGTCTCCAACCCGTCGGCCACTCTCGCTCTCAGCGACGCGCCTCGGATCGGCGGTAGCTTGTCCGATATGAATAACCTCAGCGCGCCTCTCGGTCTCTTGACCAACCTGGGCCTGACCCCTCCCTCTAACTTTAACTTCCCATCCACGCCTCCCGCGGGTTCGTTCCTCATCGCCCACGGCATCGACCAGTCCCTGAAGACTCCTTACTCGTACGCAGTAGACTTTTCCATCCAGCGACAGTTACCAGGGAGAATGACTCTGGATGTCGCCTACGTCGGCCATTTTTCCCACCGGCTCCTGGTGCTCGATGACGTAGCCGCTCCCATGAACTTGGTCGATCCGAAATCTGGGATCAGCTATTTTCAGGCGGCCCGACAGTTGTCCAGCTTGTGGCGCCAAAACACGCCGGAGAGCAGTATTAGTGCTTCAACGCTTGGGCCGACCGCGCAATATTGGCAGAACATGCTGGCACCGCAATCCTCGTACACTCTGACATGCTCGACGGGAGCCTCGACCACCAACGTGCTGGAGGCGGTGTACGATATTTTCGGGCCCGGGTGCGGCAGCCTTTACAACGAGACAACGGGGAACTTCCTGATCGACGTGGCTGGATTGCCGAATTATCTCAATACGGGCCCGTACAGCTTCTACAACAGCCAGTATTCCTCTCTCTGGGATTGGCGCTCGATCGCATGGTCAAACTACAACTCCCTCCAGGTTAGTCTCAACAAGCAGATGTCCAACGGTGTGATGTTTGGTCTGAACTATACCTACTCGAAAGCCCTGGACATAGAGTCCACGTCGGAACGCGGCGTCCACTACTTGACCGATAGCGTGATCAACGCGTGGAACCCCGCTCAAATGTATGCCCCGGGTGATGCAGATTTGCGGCATCAGATTAACGGCTACTGGATTGTCCAGTTGCCCTTCGGCCGCGGAAAGGCTCTCGCCAGCAATGTGCACGGCGTGACCGATGCCCTCATTAGCGGATGGCAGCTCGGCGGCACCACTCGCTGGACCACCGGCTTCCCAGTCAGCGTATTTCAAGGATACGTTTGGCCGACCAATTGGGATGAAATGGGTTGGTCGGATATGACCGGCGCACCCGTTAGAACCGGCACAACCATCACGAACGGTGTTCCTAGCATCTTCAAGAATTCCACCCAAGCCAGGGCGGGGTTCGATTATGCGTATCCGGGAGAAAGCGGCGCACGCAACTCGATTCGCGGCGACGGCTATCTCGCTACCGATATGAATCTCTCCAAGCAGTGGAGGATTCCGCACACCGAGAGTCACACGTTCGAATTGCGTTGGAGCGTGTTTAATGTATTCAATAACACCCGCTTTGACGCGTTCTCCATGCAGGACGAGTGGGACGTGCCCTCCACCTTCGGCAACTATACTTCCACGCTCACTAATCCGCGCAGAATGGAATTCGCGGGCATCTATCGGTTCTGATGAAACGAGTCTTCTGCGGCAGCGGCCCGGCGCGTCAGCGCCGGGCCAACAGCCTTGCGGAATAAGGTGGGTGTCACTCAGCGCTTGACCGTACCAATGGCGGGAACTTTCCGATTGCATCCAGAAGGTGCGCGAGTTGCCTCGAGAACGTAGCGCATGTGAGCAATTTAAATTAGCAGTTCATATTCGCTTTCGCTTCTAAGCTACCGTGCTCCTTCGCCGGTCGATGTGCTGGCGTCCCACACAACTCTTCCTCCGACAATCGTTTGGAGAACCTTGGCAGCGCGGATTTTTGCGGGAGCCATCGCGAAGATGTCGTCGCTGAGTAGGACCATATCCGCCAGTTTGCCGGGCGTGATCGAACCCTTTTCCTTTTCCTGAAATTCGGCGTAGGCCGAGCCCATCGTATAGGCTTCGACGGCCTCAGCAACCGTAAGCTTCTGCTCCGGAAACCAGCCATTGGGGTTCTTGTCGTCCAATGTCGCGCGAGTGACTGCCGCGTAAACGCCCAGCAATGGGTTCAGCGGAGCAACCTCCCAGTCCGTGCCGAATGCCAGTCGCACGCCATGATCGAGAAAAGTTCGGAACGCATAGGTTCGGCTGGACCGATCGTGTCCGATGTGGCTCTCGGCGAAACGGCCATCGTCGATGGCGTGGTAAGGCTGAACCGACGCGATGACATGCAACTTGGCGAAGCGGTCGAAGTCTTTGGCTGCCATGTGCTGGGCATGTTCGATGCGGAAACGGCGGTCGGCATCGCCGTGGGCCTGGATCACGTCGGTGTACAAGTCAAGGACGGTCGAGATGCCTTCGTCCCCAATGGCGTGGGTGCAGATTTGCAATCCGGCAGCGTCGGCTCTCATCATACGATCGCGCATGAGGGAAAGGGGTTGCATCTCGTTGGAGAGCAGGCCGCGATTGTTGCCTTGATTCAGGAAAGGTTCGTAGAAGTAGGCGGTACCGGAACCGAGAGAGCCGTCGGCGTACGCCTTGAGTGCGCCGATGCGCAAGTAAGGACCGCCGAAAGCGCGGCCGATGCCGATCTTGGCTTGGTCGTCCACATGAGTGATGAGCGGAGCCGCATAGATGCGAGTCGTCAGCTCGCCCCGTCGCAAGAGCTCGGAATACACTGCGATATCTGCGTAGCTGGCCTCCATGTGCTGAACACTCGTAACTCCGAGCGAGGCCGCGTGCGCCAGCGCACGCTTGACTACTTTCATGAGCTGATCGTGGCTCAGTTCGGGGACAACTTTATCGATGTAGTCTGTGGCCGCGTCTTTCAACGCTCCGGTCGGATTGCCCTTTGCATCGCGAACGATCGTGCCGCCGGGCGGATCGGGAGTGTTCGCCGTGATCCCCGCCAGCTTCAGCGCGACAGAGTTGGCGAGGCCCATGTGCCCGTCATACCGGCTGACGAACACCGGGGTCTCGGGCGTGGCCGCGTCGATAAGATCCTTGGTGGGTATGTTGGGAGGATTCCACTTGGTTTCATCCCAATTGCCGCCGAGAATCCATTCTCCCTGGGGAGTGATTTTCGCGCGCTCAGCGAGGCGGCGGGCAAATTCCTGGGGGCTCGAGGCGTCGTTCAGTTGCACGTTGTCGAGTTGCTGGCCCCCGGAAACAAAGTGCACATGGGCGTCATTGAAACCGGGCAGCAGCAGCTTTCCACCGGCCTCGATCACCTTGGTGTGGGGGCCGCGCCACGCATCCGCGTCGGCGTTTGAACCGACCGCGACAATGCGATCACCGAGAACTGCAACGGCTTGGGCGATCGGGAGGGACTTGTCACCCGTCCAGACTTTTGCGTTCGTGATCACGAGATCTGCAGCAGATATCAGTTGAGCTTGGGCGCGTCCCTGCAGGAAGGCACAGGCTAGGATCGACAGCAAGAAGTACCAATTCGCTTTTTTCATGGGCACCCGAAAACTCCGTAGCAGCGCGAACTTCACGCCGAGGCCGGGACTGAATACCGGGCACACTGGTGCCGGATCGATCACGGTGTTTTTTCTGAACCGGGAAGACTGAAAGCGCCGATAAGTTTAGCACTAACGGAAGGAGTGTCTCCCGGCGCAGATCTTGGGAGTGGGTCGCACTCGGGATTTCGACTCGTGCGGTCACTGCATAGCCTTCAAGAGAGCCGCCATGCCCGAACGGGATGTCCCCAGATTCAGATGTTCCTGATCGCAGGGGCGCCCGCCTGAAGTGTGACCCTCCATTCCACGGTCCGCCTTTGTTCCGCATGGGTGAGCACCAACTTCTCTAGCTGAAGCACTCCTTCAAGCAGTTGAACGCGGAGCGAATGATCATCGAGTTCGATGGTGCCGAAGCTGGACGCGGTGGAGAAAAAGGTTTTGAACGGGCGAATGGTGAGCTGTGGACCAAACCAGAGTGTTTTCTCGACGGCGGAATAACGGAACCCGGACAAGGCACCTAGCAATGCATAGCTGGACATGGCGCGTGCGTAATAATTGCCGCATTCGTATTCGTTATAAGGATTGCGAATCCGCCCGTCGTAGCGGCTGCGCAGGGCCTTCACGATGGTCAGTCCTTCTTTGACGAATCCCTCTGCAATGAGGTGAGAAGCTACTTGGTATTCGATCCCGGTCCAGACTTCGTCGGAGTAGACGAAAGGCAATGTGGGTTTGCCCCCCAGTGGCCAAGTGCAGAGCAACAACCCTGGCTCGTGGCCCATGGCATAGCCAGGACGTTGTGCATTGGCGTGCTGGCTAAGGTCCATCTTGAAGTTGTGCTTGAAAATTGCGCGAAGCGTCTTTTGAACGCTCTCGCTCGCAAGCGGCGTATCGATTCCGTACATTCGCGCCATCCACGCGCCAATGACGCCGTCAGACAGACATCCGTTTCCGTATTGATATTTGGGGCCTTCGCGCTTGAGGAGTCTTTGCATCTCGCCGCTGTGTTCGTCGACCTGTGTGACCATGGTGGCAAACGAAGTGTTGCGAAGCCCCAGATATTCCACCTTCTGTTGAAAGTAGTCGCCATTGAAGAGGTGCTCTTCCATGAAGTGCGCACAACGATGCGCGAGATCGCCGTAAAACGTGGCCTCTTGAGTTTGCCCAGTGGCTTTGGCCATCTCCGCCATTGCCGAGAGGGCGCCGAGGTAGATGCTCGTGCACATGCCGTCCGGTCCCCAAAATTCAATGTCGTAGGTATTGTGGTGAGGCTCAAACAGGCCCCCCTGGTGATCCGGATCCCACGTGCGAATGCAGTAATCTAAGCTGCGTTTGGCCAGTGGATACATTTTCCGAAGCCAGTCCATGTCTCCAGAAATTTGCCAATCGCGAAACACTTTCATGATTCCGCCCAACTGCCCATCCGAAGCTGCGTGGAAGTCGTGCTTGACCGGACCCTCGGGAAGCGCAGAGCGGAACGTGACGTGACCATGTTCGTCCATTGAACGGCCCAATTCCTGCTCGCGTAGAGTCCGCTCTAGTTGCGGGTAGAGGTGAGGAAAAGCCTGGGCATAATTCCATACGTGCGTGCAGGAACCGTGGCAGCAACCAGCGTCAGGGAAGCATCCTTCCCAGCCCCAAAGGTCGCCGTTCTCCAGGCGCAGCACCGTGGGAGACTTGAGGATGGCCAAGTTCGCGGAAACAGCATCCAGAACGTAAGGCGGCAGAGTAGAGGAAAACAGAGCTTCCTGAAACGCCTGCGTACGCGCTCGTAATGAAGCGTAAGACTCTGCAACGTAAAGAGCTATTTCGCGGGCATCGTTCCACATCGAGGCATAGTATGGTCGCCACCGCGGCGGCACACCCTCAGGAAAGGAGCGACATCCGGCAACCTCTTGAACCTCAACAAGGTCAGCGCCGCCAACTTGCATGTAACCGTTCGGGAAATGCCACGTGATGAGGATCGGGTAGGTTCGCGATTCGCCGGGAACCAGAGTCCCTGCAAGCAGGATCGAACCACCGTTTCGACCCTTCATATCGATTTCATTGGATCCTTCGTTGGCAGTGAAAGTCCCGGTCGAGAGTTCGCGCCACAGCGCGGATAGAGAATCGAATTCCCAACCCGGGCTGCGCAGCCACATGGCTTTCACGAGAGGCTTATAGCCGATCGCGGTCAGGCTAGCACTGCCGTAACCTTCTGCATTTGGTTTCTCCACGTTGTAGAGGAACACGCCCCGCTCGGGCATCACCGTATTGCGGCTTGACGATTGGTCCTGGCCGCATCCCGGAGCCAAGTGCGAAACATGGTAGGAGAATTCGTACTCGACAGTTCGGGCAGATCCATTGTGCAGCGTGTACTCCAGGATGGCGCAGGGAATGCCTGAGTCGTTGTCGTCGAGCGGTATAAAAGGACTCCAGGCGCTCAGTGAGACCCGCAGCGGAACTGATGAGTCGCTCAGAGTGGCCTCTCCGAAGGGGTATTCTCCCCGGAAGACACATTTTTGAAATCGCGGAAAGCCTTCGAACCCACCGCGGCGGTACCCCTCGCCCTGCAAGCCCTGATCGTAGATTTTCAGAACAGGAAAGGGCCCCTCCACAAGTTTGGTTACCGGAGATGCTCCTTTAATGTGCAGAATGGCGAAGCCGCCCTGGGAAGGCGCGAAGCCCTCGGGTAGCGCTGTCGTCGAGGGATGATTCCAAATGGAAAAGTCCTGCAAACCGCCATAGCCATTCAGACAGATGCAACCGGCCCCGATCCCACCCAAGGGCATGGCGATTTGGGTAGCACTGTCGGCGCTGAAACTGCGCTGCGGTCCGCTGCCAAACAGCGCGTCCGATGAATAAGGAATCTCTTCAGAAATAGGATCCGAAGTAGGATTCGAGCGTGGTGAAGGCATTTGCACGCCAGCCAAGGGCACTGCCGCACCCAATGCCGCGGAAGTAGTGATCGCCATAAACTCTCTGCGAGTGGGTTTATCTGAGGGCGACAATCGAACCTCCCGGGCCGTTAGCAGTCGACAAATGATAGCGCACAGAGTCCACGATCACGACTGGTCCTCGTCGGGCAGCGCAGCTGCGAATCAGAGTCTGATCGAATCGGTGATCGAGGATAGCTATGTCGTCGAAGAGTCGGGCATAATAGCTCAACAAATCGGAGTATCGAAAACGGGGTCTGGCCTTTGCACAACTTGAGATGGTGTTTAGTGCGCCATGTTTCTAAGGGTGCTTTTCTGTTGCTGTTTTTAGTGGCGTTCACCATTGCCGCCTCTCCCCAGTCCAGCCCCCCGCAGCTCTTTAGCGGGCTCAAATGGCGCCTGATCGGACCTTTCCGCGGGGGGCGCGCCGTCGCAGTCGCCGGTGTTCCGGGCGACTCGACAACGTTCTATTTTGGCTCCGTCAATGGCGGGATATGGAAAACCACGGATGCCGGAGTTGTATGGACTCCGATCTTTGACGGTCAGCCTGTCGCATCGATCGGCGCACTGGCTGTGGCTCCCTCCGATCCCAAGACCATTTACGCCGGAACCGGAGAGTCCGATATTCGCGAGGATCTTTCTTCCGGAAACGGAGTCTACAAATCCACCGACGGTGGCGCGACGTGGACTCACGTCGGTCTGGACGACACACGCCAGATCAGCCGAATCGTCATTGATCCGCAGAATCCTAATGTCGTTTACGTGGGTGCTCTAGGACACGCTTTTGGTCCCAACGAACAGCGCGGCGTTTATAAATCCGTTGATGGAGGCGGGAATTGGGCGCGGGTTCTCGATCTAGGGCCCGAGATTGGCGTTTCAGATCTGGCGATGTGCTCCGCTACTCCGCAGCTTTTATTTGCCGGTGCATGGCATGTGCGACGCCCGCCTTGGAGCACATATGCTCCCATCGAGGGGCCCAGTAGCGGCCTTTACCGTTCACAGGACGGCGGCAAGACGTGGATTCGTCTCGAGGGAAAGGGGCTGCCCGAAGGTGATTGGGGACGAGTGGGAGTCGATGTTGCTCAGAATGGCAAGCGCGTCTATGCCCTCATCGTTGTGCAGGCTGAGATGCAGGGCCAGACCCAGGCCAGGAAATCCGGCCTGTATCGCTCGGACGATGGCGGAGACACGTGGGTGCTGGCCAACTCCGCTCCCCCGCTCACCAGCCGAGCTTGGTATTTCAATCGCATCACGATCGATCCACACAATCCCGACGTGATCTATATGCCGAATGTCGCTCTCTATCGATCCGTGGATGGCGGAAAGACAGTTTCGGTCTTGCGGGGTGCTCCGGGCGGAGACGATTATCATCAGCTTTGGATCGATCCGAAAAATTCTGCCAGCATGGTTCTGGGCACAGATCAGGGAACCACCATCAGCTTGAACCGCGGACAGACGTGGAGCAGTTGGTACTCTCAGCCCACAGCGCAGCTATATCACGTGACGACCGACGATCAGTTTCCTTATGTCGTGTATGGCGCGCAGCAGGATAGCGGTAGCGCCGCTGTTCTAAGCCGCACCGACCACGGTCAAATTACGGCGCGGGATTGGTTTCTTCCCGGCGGCAGCGAAAGCGGATATCTGGTGGTCGATCCGAATGATCCCAATATCATTTACTTGAGTGGAACTTATGGTTCGGTTGCTCGCTTCAACAAACGCACGGGCCTTAGCCAGGACATCACTCCATGGCCAGCCTCTGCATTTGATGTCGAGATCAGTCAGCGCAAGTATCGCGATCCATGGACTCCCGCGCTAGTTCGATCCCCGATTGCTTCGTCATTGCTTTATTTCGGAACGCAGTATGTGATGACAACCGTCGATGGCGGTCTGCACTGGCAGGCCATCAGCCCCGATCTCACCGGATCGACCCACGAGAAGCCGCCGAGCAAACCAACTCATGCACCGATGAGCGCCGAAAATGCCAAGCTGGCTGGGTATGGTGTCATATTCACGATCGCGCCATCGCCGCTGAATCGCGATCTGGTGTGGGTGGGAAGCGACACGGGATTGATTCACATAACCCGCGATGGTGGAAAGAACTGGAAAGATGTCACTCCGCCCGGGCTGGCTGCTTGGAGCCAGATATCATTGATCGAGGCTTCGCATTTCGACGCCGGGGTGGCCTATGCGGCCGTTAATCGAAGCCGCGTCGACGATCAGACGCCTTTTCTATATCGGACGCGCGACTACGGAGAGACCTGGCAGCTGGTCACCAACGGGATTGCCGCACCGGCATTCTTGCGCGCTGTGCGCGAAGATCCGCAAACCGAGGGACTCCTGTTCGCAGGAACTGAATTCGGAGTCTCCCTTTCTTTTGACGATGGGGATCACTGGCAGTCGTTGCAAATGAATCTACCAGTCACCGGGATTCGGGATCTCACTGTCCACGGCGATGACTTGGTGATCGCCACATTCGGGCGTTCCTTCTGGATTCTCGATAACATAACGGCCCTACGCCAGGTGCAAAAGCTGGACGCGAACGGAACAAAGGCCCCCTGGCTTTATCGTCCGGCCACGGCGGTTCGAGTGGATAACGACTCGTTTTCGGGAACGCCGCTTCCGCCCGAGGAACCCGCAGCCGACAACCCTCCGAATGGCGCGATGATTGACTATTTCCTCCCATCCCCGGCGGGTGCTGTGCAGTTGGAAGTTTTCGATGCGCAACAGAATCTCGTGCGACGGTTTTCTTCAAGCCATTCGTCAGAAGAGCACATCCCAGGCAAGTACTTGCCGCTTCCCGTCGCCGACCGGTGGCTGCCCAAGCCTGAGGTCTTGGAGAAGACTGTCGGTATGCATCGCTTCGTCTGGAACCTTACGTGGGGCAGTTCCGGGGGCCCCACCGCGGACGAGGACGCCGAGTACCATAGCCCCAGCGGGCCGAAGGTGGTGCCAGGGATCTACCAAGTGCGCCTCACGGTCGATGGAAAGATCCAAAACCAGTCGCTGACCGTCATCATGGATCCACGCTCACCTGCGACGACCCAAATACTCGCGCAGCAGTTGCAACTCGGCCGAGAAATATTTAGTGAAACGACTGAAGTACGCCGCACCCTCGCTGAGGTTGGGTCGGTTCAGAAACAGCTTGCGGATATGCAAGAGAAGATGGGAGGAGAGAAATCACAAACACGAGTTACACAGCTGAAGTCGATGCTCGCCGACGCCCAAACCGCCTGCGGCAGTATTTTGATGGCCAAGGACCGGGCAGGAGAAGGTCCGGGACTCCAGGAATCCTACAACGGTCTGGCGTCTGCTCTCCGAGTTGTCGAAAACGGGGATCGGATGGTTCCTGCGCAGGCAATCGCCGTTTATCAGGAATCGAGCCAGCATGCCAAGGCACGCATCGCGGAGTGGGCCCAATTCAAGCGTACTCGATTGACGCAACTCAACCAGCAATTACGCGAGGCTGATCTTGCTCCCGTCGCGACTGCTGACAATTGAGTGAAGATGAATTTCTGATGTCGCGCTGGAAGCCATCGCAGGAGGCGCAATCTTCGGTTTCGACTTGCCACCTCCCGCATAGAGCGAGTGCCGGTCATCAGTGTGCTGCGGAGGTCGCGGCTTCGAGGTTGTCGGTCGCTCTGCCGATCGCCGCGGCGACATCGTCCAACACCTTCGCTACGCCGGGCACCTGAGCGTCGGCCTCCGCCCATTTTTTGGCGTCCATGTATTCGCGGACGGCGGCAATGGGTTTGGCGCCATATCCGGTGTAGGCGCCGGGCGCGTACACCTGATGCTTGAACCACGGGCGCTCCGGAAGACCTCGTTCGGTCAGGAAGGTGCGCTGAATTTTCAGAAGATCCATGTTCGACCGAGTCCAGTGTCTCTGCGGGAAAGTGCGGGCGCACCAGCGGCCAGCGCTTTTGCGACGGCAGCCTGATAGCGCTCGGCGCTGTGCTTGATGGATTCCACTCCATTTTTCAGAGGTGCGAAGTTCATATAGGGCGGCGTGGTCTCTTGCGGGGGAGGGACCGAGGTCTTGCGTGGATCCGCGACAGCGGAGAAGACTCCTTCTTTCAGTTCGAGGTTGCGCTCAGTGATTTCGTCCTGCTTCTCTTTGAGAAGCTTTTCGAGTTCAGTCACATATTTTCCGACGGTTTCGGCCATAGCCGCGTATTCGTACGGGATGACGTCAGCATCTGCCAGGCGCATCACGGCGGTGCCCCCAGTTTGTGCCAAAGTGCGGCCGTAAGAGAAATCGGTGTCGACGAAGTGGGTGTACCAATAGAAATCGTCGTAGATGGAATGATAGGAATCGGCGTCGTTTTCGCCGCCGTAGCCGATGTTCAGAGCTGATATGCCGGCGTGGTCGAGGAATGACGCGTAGTCGGAGCCGTCTCCCAGTGCTCCGATGGTTAACTCCGCGCGCTTGCGAATCTCCGTGCGATCCTCCTGGTTCTTGGCGTTAGCAATCCGAGACAGGCGAGCCCGTTGCCAGACGGGAATGTTTTTCTCGGGATCCTGAATCTCACGAATGACGTCGTTGGTTAATTTTTCGAGATCGTGAGAGCCGGACGCGCGAAAGAATCCCCGGCCGTTGCTGTCGGAATTAATGTAGGCGGCGACATGTTTTTGGAGTTCTTCGCCGTGAGTTTCTACCCATTCGGTGGAACCGAGGAGTCCGGGTTCTTCGCCGTCCCAGGCGCAGTAGATGATGGTGCGTTTCGGGGTCCACCCTTGCGTGTGAAGTTCGCCGAGCATGCGGGCTTCTTCGAGTACGGCGGACATGCCGGAGAGGGGATCGTCGGCGCCGTTGACCCAGGCATCGAAGTGATTGCCGCGAATCACCCATTGATCGGGAGCGCCGGATCCACGCAGCGTTGCGATGACATCGTTGACAGGCTTCATGTCCCAATTCGATGTGACTTTGAGATGGACTTTGGCAGGGCCCGGACCGATGTGATAAGTGATGGGCAAAGCGCCGCGCCATTTTTCCGGAGCGACCGGCCCGGCGAGCGCGGAGAGAAGAGGCAGAGCGTCCGCGTAAGAAATTGGGAGCACGGGAATCTTGGTGATGGTCTTGGCTTCACTGATGGGTAGACGCTTGGCATCCGCGGTTGCGCCCACGCCGGGGGTGAGAGGATCGCCGGGATAATCCGTGTCCATGACGCTGCCGCGCTGCACGCCATCTTTAGGACGCCAGCCGCCTTTGGGATAATCGTCCCCTTGAAAGTAGCCGTCATCTCTTGGATCGGAATAAATGATGCATCCGATGGCGCCATGCTCCCCGGCGACTTTCGGCTTGGTGCCGCGCCAGTCTTCTCCGTAGCGGGCGATGACGATCGCGCCTTTAACAGAGACTCCGAGGCGATCGAGTTGTTCGTAGTCTTCGCGGCTGCCGTAATTCACATAGACCAGCGGCGCGGTCACATCACCATCGACGGAATAGGCGTTGTAGGTAGGCAACTGCTCGGAGTTTTGGCCCGATGTGGGATCGCCGGGAACAGCGGGTTCCTGCAACTTGGCGCGGAACTGCGTGGGTTGCACGAGTTCGACGACGCGCTCCTTGGGCGTTGGGAACAGCACCTGGAAGGTTTCGATGTGCGCATCGAATCCCCACTCTTTAAATTTGGAAAGAATCCATTCCGCATTGTCCTTGTCATAAGGCGAGCCCACGTGATGTGGGCGAGCGCCCATCCGGCGATTGTTCTCGCGCACATTGTCGCTCACGATGCCATCCTGAAACTTCTTTTCCCAGTCGCGCTCGGGATCGGAGGATTGCGCCGTATATCCCGAGAGTTGAGTATGGGCGCTGGCTTTCGCGGGGCTGGTTTGCGCGCAGGTCAGTTGTGCGACGAACAAAATAATGCCAAAAGAAATGAGGGAACGCATACGGTTCAAGGGCGCCTCCTGGGGTGTTGTGTAAGTTCAAAACATGCTGTTTCTGAGAGGTGGAATTATAGAGCCTGAAAGGAAACATCCAGACACGAAGTTTTTGTTGAGTATTCGAGCCTGACGGGCTTATTGTGTACGTTTCCGGAGGAACCGAACGTTGCGAACGACCACACTCGTCCTTTTGATCGCATGTTGTGCCACCCCAATATCTGCCCAGAAGAACCAGCCGAAAGCGAACTCAGAGCCCGCGCCAAAGCAGACGGAATCGAAGCCCGCGGCTAAGCCGGCGAGCGATGCCGAGCAGGAAGAAAATGAATCGCAGGGGCCGTGGAAAGGGCTACAGTACCGACTGGTCGGGCCATTTCGCGGCGGGCGCGTTGTCGCGGTTTCGGGCGTGGTGGGACAGGACGACGTCTACTATTTTGGCGCCGTGGCTGGAGGGGTGTGGAAGACGACCGACGGCGGCCTGAACTGGAAACCTCTTTTCGACAAGACGAAAGATGCCTCCCCGGCGATTGGAGCGTTAGCTGTTTCCGAGTCGGATCCGAATGTGATCTACATGGGGACAGGCGAGGCCTGCATCCGCGGCAACATTGTTGGTGGAAACGGCGTGTACAAGTCGATCGATGCGGGCAAGACTTGGACGTTCGCGGGTTTGGGTGATAGTCACGCTATCGGACGGCTGATTGTGAATCCGAAGAATCCCGATGTCGCGTTCGTGGCGGCGCTCGGGCATCCGTTCGCCGATAACCAGGAGCGCGGAATCTTCCGCACGCGGGATGGAGGAAAGACGTGGGAAAAGGTCCTGTATAAGGATGCCAAAAGCGGAGGCATCGATCTCGCTTTCGATCCGAGCAATTCCAATATTGTGTTCGCGGCCTTGTGGCAGGTGCGGCGCACGCCTTGGAGTTTGGACAGTGGCGGGCCTGGCAGCGGTCTGTACCGGTCGAGCGACGGCGGGACTACATGGAAGGAACTGAAGGGACACGGGCTGCCGGAAGGGGTTCTCGGTCGGATTGGCGTCACGGTTTCCGGGGCGAATCCCGATCGCGTCTGGGCGGTGATCGAAGCCGAGAAAGGCGGAATCTATCGTTCCGACGACGGTGGAGATTCGTGGCATTTGATGACGGACGACCACCGGTTTCGTCAGCGCGCCTGGTACTATTCACACATTTTTGCCGACCCAAAGTCGGCCGATACGGTGTACATCCTGAACACGGGCGTGTATCGGTCCAATGATGGGGGCAAAACCTTCAACCAGATCCGTGCGCCGCACGGGGACAACCATGCCTTGTGGATCGATCCTACGAACCCAAAGCGCCTGATGAACGGAAATGATGGAGGTGCGACCATCTCAACGAATGGCGGCGAAAGCTGGAGCAGCCAGTACAACCAGCCCACGGCGCAGTTCTACCACGTCACCACCGACAACCGGTTTCCCTATTACATCTATGGCGCGCAGCAAGACAACACAACCGTAGGAATTGCGAGCGCGAGTGCTGAAGGAGGGATCGATCGTCCGGATTGGTACGACGTAGGCGGCGGCGAGAGTGGGTACATTGCGCCGGATCCGACGGACCCGCTGATCGTGTATGCCGGGTCGTACGGCGGAGAAATCACTCGCTACGACCGGCATACGCAGCAGTATCAATCGATTAATCCATGGCCGGTAAATCCCATCGGGTGGCCGGCGGCGGACGTCAAGCATCGATTCCAGTGGACGGAGCCGATTGTCTTTTCACCCCACGATCCGAAGACGCTCTACTTCGCGGGAGAAGTGTTGTTCAAGACGACCGATGGGGGAATGAGTTGGACGATCATCAGTCCGGACCTGACGCGCAACGACAAAGCAAAGCAGGCTGCTTCCGGTGGGCCGATCACGAAAGACAACACGGGCGTTGAGGTGTACGACACGATTTTTTCGGTGGTGGAGTCGCCGTTACAGAAGGACTTGATCTGGGTCGGGACCGATGACGGACTGGTGCAACTGACCCGCGACGGCGGCGAGAAGTGGGAGAACGTGACTCCCAAGGAGATGCCGGAATGGGGCACAGTGAGCATGATCGAGGCTTCCCCGCACGATGCCGGGACGGCGTATATCGCTGTCGAACGGCACAAGGCGGATGACTTCGCCCCGTACGTGTTCAAGACAACCGATTTCGGAAAGAACTGGACGAAACTGGTGGCCGGACTTCCGGCGAATGCTTACGTACACGCCGTGCGGCTCGATCCAAAGCGTCCGGGGCTTCTCTTCGCCGGAACGGAGCAAGGAGTCTACGTTTCGTTCGATGATGGTGGGAAATGGCAGACGCTGCAAATCAATCTGCCGACTACGCCGGTGAACGATTTGGTCATTAAGAGCAATAACGGGAACAACGATCTTGTGGTGGCGACGCACGGCAGGAGTTTCTGGGTGCTGGATGACATCACGGCGTTGGAGCAATACGACGAGTCGGTCCCGAAGCTGGACGCGCATCTTTTCACGCCGGGGGTGGCAAATCATACGGTATTTGCAGGATCGGGCCGGCTGGGAAATGCGGGAAAAAATCCGCCTGCGGGGGCGGCAATCGATTACTGGCTGAAGACTTCGCTCAAGAAACCGGATAAGACAGAGCCTGCGGGTTCGACCCGATCCTCATCGGAGTCACCTGTGAAGACGGATGCTGCTAAGGATGAAGGAGAGAAGAAAGAGGAAGCACCGAAGATTACGCTGGAAGTGCTCGATTCTTCCGGGAAGGTAATCCGCAAATTCCCCAAGAAAGAGGAGCCCGCGGTGGACGAGGGAGAATCTCCCGAGCGCAATCGGGTCGCGGACAATTTGCCTGCGGAGGCCGGTCTAAACCGCTTTGTATGGGATTTACGCTACGAAGGAGCAACGAGGGTGCCGCGTGCGCCGCTATGGGGTGGTGGCACGGAGGGTCCAGTGGCGCTGCCCGGTACGTATCAGGTGCGACTGACAGTGCTGGGCAAGAGCTACACAGCGCCGCTGGAGATCAAGGCCGACCCGCGGGTGAAGGTCAGCCAGGAGGATCTCGCGAAGCAGTTCGAACTCCTGCTCAAGATTCGGGAGAAGGTCACGGAGACCGACGATGCGATCATCCAGATTCGGGACGTGCGAGACCAAATCAGTGTCGTCAACAAGCGGCTGAAGAACGATCCGCGCCAGAAGACGATTGCCGAAGCGGGGAAGGCGCTTGATAAAAAGATGACCGTGGTGGAGGAAGCGCTCATCCAGACCAAGGCCAAGAGCGGTCAGGACGTGCTCAACTTTCCAGTTCGGTTGAATAATGACCTGGTCGCGCTGGGTGGCGTGGTGGGAAGCGCCGATTCGGCACCGACGAAACAGTCTTATGAAGTGTTCGACATGCTCACCCACTCTGTGGATGAACAACTAGCGAAGTGGAAAGCAATTGTCGCGATGGACGTCGCGGCTTACAACAACCTGGTCAAGCAGCAGGAGGTTCCTGCAATTATGGTGACCCATTCTGAGGGATCAGACAAAACCGGCCACTGAGTATCATTTGGCAACCGGTTAACCCAAGCGGTTTCTTAGGATATTGACAGACGCGCAGGCTCGCGCCGCCAAGACCGAGTCTCGGGCGCGGGCTGACCTCTGCCAAACCTAGGAAATAATCGTTTTCGACGATCGAGAGCGAAGGGACATGGCAGTCACGCACGCCAGACCAGCCGCGACCAGGTACATCGCAGTGGAGCCGCCCTCCGGAACTTGTTGTGCGCAGTCGTCATGAGGCTTGCATTTGCCCTTATGCTTGTCGGGACCTCGGTCAAGGGCAAAAGACACAGGCACGAGGCATAGTAAAAGAGAAGTTCCAAGAAACCATTTCCGGGCGACCTTATTCATGGTTGCACTCCCTGCGGTGCATAAATCGTCAGTTCAACATGTCCAGCGAGTTGCCAAGCAAGGGGAGATGCAAGGGGGGAGAGCCGACAAATCTAATCAGGTACCGATTAAAGACTCCCGCTAAAGTTGTGTCAAGATGCTTCTTTTTGCAATGGTTGCAATGGTTTGCAACCCAGAGCGGAACTTAGCTCCACGGTTGCCGCGCGAGTCTGATCAGCGGATAGCTCAGGAAAATGGTGACCGGAGGGCGATTCCCTCATCTCCATGATCCAGCGCATCGAAAAATAGCGCTTGACAACATCGGGCAGAGCTCCCTAACCTTCCACGATTATAGTAAGGTTCCACCGCATTCATTATACTTCCTGTTGGAGTCTGCCATGAGGCGCAGGGCCCAGGGGGGTCGCCTCCGGGAGCTTCAATGTTTCCGCGGCTGTGTGTCGGTTCCCCTACTGTCTTCGCGCCTTTGATTTGAGCCAGACGGGCACTCTCTTGGGTGTGATCTGGCAGTCATTGAAAACGCAGTACCCGGAGGCGCGGAGAGCCATGTTGCGAACTACCACTTCAATATTTGCTGCTGCCGGCTCGCGTCGGTCTTTCCGCTGCGCGACTTTCGTCGCGCTTGCCTTTTTCCTCGCGGTTTCTGCTTTGGCTCAAAACACGAACGGCCGCATCATTGGGACGGTCACAGATACGCAGGGTGCGGCGGTCGTCGGAGCAAGGGTGGCCGTCCACAATATAGGCACTAATGCCCATTGGAATACTGTGACCGACAGCGCCGGAGCCTACCAGGTTCTTGATCTTCCGATTGGCATGTATTCGGTCACGGTGGAGGTCGCTGGCTTCAACAAAGAGGTGGCCGCAGCGGAAGAACTCACGATCGGGCAGTCGTTGCGCATCGATCTGCACTTGAAGGTTGGCGCGATTACCGAGACCGTCCAGGTCCAGTCGCAGTCAGCGCAAGTAGAAACCGTAAACCCAACCGTGGGCGGTACCGTTACGGGCGCACCGATCCAAGACCTCCCGCTCAATGGACGCAACGTTTTGGATCTGGCGTTGACCCAACCCGGTGTCGTGCCGGCGCCGGAAGCTGGCTATGGTGGCGGACAGTTCACGGTTGCTGGAGGCCGTGCCGATGCAGTGAGTTATCTCCTCGATGGCGGCACGAACGATTCGGTAACTGGCAACAGCGTGGTGTTCAATCCGAATCCCGATACCATCGCCGAGTTTCGCATTCTGAGCAACAACTACACGGCGGAATATGGCCGCAATGGTGGGGGTACCGTCAGCGTAGTCACCAAGTCGGGCACCAATCAAATTCACGGAAGTTTGTTTGAATACTTGCGCAACGACGCCTTCAACGCCAATGATTTCTTCGACAATCTCAATGGCCAGCCTCGTCCAGTCCTGAAGCGCAACCAGTTTGGTGGCACGGTGGGCGGTCCGATCCTGAAAGATCGAATTTTCTTCTTTTTCGGATACCAAGGGCAGCGTCAATCCGCTCTCTTGAATGGGAACGTCGTAGGCACCTACACGCCTGCAGAGCTGACGGGCGACTTCTCCCAAGCCGCTGACGGTGGGCCAGATCCCAACGTCGCAGCATTCCTGGCCAGTCATCCTTACTTCGTACCAGCGGGCGGGAGTCCCGCGAACGCCATTATCGATCCAGCAAAGATCGATCCGGTTGCTCAGGCGTTCATCAGTGCCGGGCTGATTCCGACTTCTCCCAGCGGTCTACTCTTTCCCCGAGGCAGTTCGACTAACAACTTCAATGAATATACGGGCCGAGCTGATTTTTACGTGACGCAGAACGACCGCGTATCGGTGACCGTGGGCTCGAGCAGTGGCCCTGCGCTCAGTCCGTTTTCGCTAAACTACGGAGACCCGAGCGTCCCCGGCTTTCCCGACACCACTACCACGACGAACATGTTTTTGAACATCGGCTACACGAAGACCATCTCGGCCGCGTTGCTGAATGAGTTTCACGCGACGGCAGCTCGCTTTTTCGAACAATCAACGCCGGGGAGTCATCCTCCGACGCCGTCGGCTCTAGGCATCCAGATCAACTCCGACCTGCCCTATGCTCCGCCCATCATCAACCTCTTCGACAGCGGTCTGAACCTGGGGTTCAATGAAAACGTGCCCCGCAAGAAAGCAGACAACACGTATGCTGTGACGGACTCGATCTCGTGGACCAAAGGACGGCACACGGTGAAGGCCGGTGGCAAGTTTGCCTTTTTGCAGGAGAACTCCGTCTATAGCTACGCCACCAATGGCTGGTTCCTTTTTTACGGGGCCGCGACCGGAGTTGGTTCTGGTACGGATCTGGCCGATTTCCTGTTTGGCGCTCCCGATGAGTACCTACAGTTTCCCACGGGGAACAATAACGAGCACCAGAAACAGTTTGCAGCATTTGTCCAAGATGAATGGAAGGTAACTCCGCGCCTCACCCTTACTGTGGGCCTTCGCTATGAATACACGAGCCCGGAAACCGACATTCACGGGCACAGTTACAGCATCATTCCGGGAGTGCAGTCCACGAGATTCGTAAATGCGCCTCTGGGGTTGGTTGTCCCCGGCGATGCGGGAGCGCCGCGTGGCTGGTATTTCCCGGATCACAAGAATTTCGCGCCGCGTTTCGGTTTCGCATGGGATGCATTCGGCAACGGAAAAACCAGCGTTCGGGGTGGCGTGGGCATGTTCTTCGACACTCTGAACGGATGGATGTCAGACTGGAATAATGGCGTCATTCCCTGGTGGTCTTCGGCCGACATATTCTTTCCTGCCGCGCCGGCCAATGCGCAGAACACGAGCATGTCGATGCCGTACCAGACGGCAGGCGCGCCCGACCCATTCCCCTCTTCGCCACCACCGCAGAATCTCGATTTCGGTGCCTCCGGCTACCTACCGTTTGGCTACGGCGATCTCTTTGTCGATCCACACTTGAAGACTCCTTACATTTACCAGTACAACCTGACGGTGGAGCGGCAGTTGTCGAACGGATTCATGGCTGAGGCCGGATACCTGGGGAGTTCGTCTCACAAGCTGTTGACCTGGTCCGATATCAATCCCATTATTCCTGGAACCACGAACCGGCTCATTAACGTGCAGGAGGGCCTGACGGCGGATACCGGCTTCGCTCCGCTGCCCAATAGTTTTGCCGGACTGAACAATGCCAACTACAACGCCTTCGAGGCTAGCCTGACGAAGAGAATGGGTGCCGTGCATTCTCTGGGCTCGATGTTCTTCACCTTGGCGTACACGTGGTCGCATAACCTCGACAATGGTTCGGGATTTAACCAGCGCACGTCGAATATCCCTTACTACAACCGCCACGAACTCTATTCGAACTCGGATTTTGACATGAGAAACCGACTAGTGTTTAGCGGGGGATGGGATTTGCCATTCGCGAATCTGTGGGCGACTGGCCCCAAGCGCCTGACCCAGGGCTGGAGTCTTTATCCGATTTTCTTCGTTCAGTCGGGCATTCCCCTCGACCTAAATGCAGGACTGGGCAGCCCCCAGCCGCAAGTCCCGGGGCCGTCTGGTGCCGGTGATCCGCAGTTGGTTCGCCCCGATCAACTGAGCAGTCATGTGCAGACATTCGACCCGCGGCACCAACAGACGATCAACGGCATTACGGGAAATTACTACTACAATCCGAACGACTTCGCTCTTGACCCTTGCATTGGCTTGGGCACTTGCCCACTTGGCTTCTACGGAACATTTCGACGAAACTCGTTCGTGGGGCCGAGTCGAACCAATCTGGACTTGGCGCTGGAGAAAAATACGAACCTCGTGGGCGACCGTGTGATGCTGGGCTTCCGGGTTGAAGCCTTTAATATTCTGAACCATACGCAATTCAAGAACCCTGGGAGCATCAACGTCGGCTCTCAGTCTCTCGGCCAAGTGTCCACAACCTACGATCCAAGAATTCTGCAGCTCGCCCTGCGGCTAACGTTTTGAGGGTGTGTAGCGTGCGGCACCGTCCATCAGAGAATCCGCTTATCCCTGGCGGACTGAGGTGAGCTGCAGCTTGCTGAGATAAGTCACAATTGACGATTCGCGAAAGGGCGATCATTGACCGACGACATTGGCCAACCAGATTCGAGAGCAGATAGTGGTTTTACGCGACGGCACTTCCTTAACGGTGCAGCTCTCGCCGTGGGAACGGCAGCACTGCCGGTCCTAGCTTCTACGGCCAGCCCTACTCAACAGGATTCGTTCCAGCGCACTGAGCCCGACGTGATCCTCTACAACGGCCATTTCTGGACGGTCAATCCAAGACTGCCGCGCGCGCAAGCTGTGGCCATCAGTGGAGGGCGTTTCAGCGCTGTCGGCTCCAATGAAGATGTGCTGGGTCTGGCCTCAGCACGAACCCGCAAAGTCGATTTGGGCCAGAAAAGCGTGTTGCCGGGCTTCATCGATGCGCACACTCATCCGGCGGAGTCCGGGCGATTGCATCTTCGCCAGGTGGATTGTGATTTGCGTTCGATTGCGGCGATTCAAACCGCGCTGCGCGAACGTGCAGCCAAGACTCCTCCTGAGCAGTGGGTGTTGGGTTTCAAGTATGACGACACCAAAACCTCTGACGGACGCAGGCTCACGCTGCAAGATCTGGATGCTGCTGTGTCGGATCATCCGGTACTGGTGACTCACCGAGGGGGCCATGAGGCATTTGCTAATTCGGCCGCATTGAAGCTGGCGAAGGTCGACGCGGCCACGCCCAGCCCTACGGGAGGAGAGTTCGAACGCGATTCGTCCGGGCACCTCACCGGCCGCATCAATGAACGAGCCATCGACCCTTTCAACAAAGTGATTCCACAGACCAATACCCGGGACGACTACCGGGAAGGCGTGAAGCTCATCGCCAAGATGATGACCAAGACCGGCATCACGTCGGTCGGCGATGCTCTGGGTAGTCCAGAAGATTTGCAAGCCTATCAGGACGCACGAGACAGCGGCGACCTGCGTTTCCGCGTGTATTGCTTCATTCATTCTTCTTCGATCGATCGCATGATCGCCGCCGGCGTGAGAACTGGTTTCGGGGACGAGTGGGTGCGCGTGGGCGGCATGAAGCAGGTGGCCGATGGAGCAATTTCGGGGCGCACAGCGCGGCTCTCGCAACCTTATATCGGTCATCCCAACGACTATGGAACGTTCTCGGCGACGGAAGAGGAGCTGTACGAGTACGGACACAAAGCTTACGCTGCAGGTTGGCAACTAGGCACACACGCAAACGGCGATGTGGCGATCGAAAGAATATTGAACGTTTACGAACGCTTGAATCGAGAGATACCGCGAACGGATCCGCGCTTCCGGATTGAACATTGCACCGTCATCAATGACTCGATTATTCAACGTATGCGCGCGTTGAACGTGATCCCGACTCCATTCTCGACATACGTCTACTATCATGGCGAGAAGATGCAGTACTACGGCGAGGAACGCCTCAAGCATATGTTCGCCTTGCGGACATTTCTTGACGCCGGCCTTCGCCCAACCCAGGCTTCCGATTACCCACCAGGAGAATTTCCTCCCATGATGGCGTTGCAGTCGGAAGTCACGCGCACCGATATGAATGGCCACGTCTGGGGAGCCAACCAGCGCATCAGCGTGGAAGAAGCAATCTATGTGGGTACGATGAACGGCGCATACGCATCTTACGAAGAGAACCTGAAAGGCTCGGTCGAGGTCGGCAAAGTGGCAGACCTTGTAGTGCTTGGGCGCGATCCTTTCAAAGAAGACCCGTCCACGCTGGTCACGATTCCGGTAGAGCGCACGATGGTGGGCGGCAAGTGGGTTTACGAATCTTGATTTCCATATCCGCCTGAGGACACGATGAGCCAGAACAAACGAGATCGCGAACTTGGCATGCAGCAGGAAATTACGCGGCGCGATTTCCTGAATGGCGTGAGCATTGCTCTAGGGGCTTCATTGCTGGCGGCGAATCCTTTGTGGGTCGAGGCCTTCGGTATTCCGCAATCTCCATTCGCGCCGGAGAAAGATCCCAATTACTATCCTCCGGCCAAAACCGGAATGCGCGGCAGTCACGACGGATCGTGGGAGGTTGCGCACGCCCTGCGCGATGGCAAGGAATGGCCTGAGTCCATTGCCGATCAGGAGTCTTATGATCTGATCGTGGTGGGCGCCGGCATTAGTGGCTTGGCGGCAGCGTACTTTTACCGTAAGTCAGCAGGCCCCAACGCACGCATTCTGCTGCTCGACAACCACGACGACTTTGGCGGGCATGCCAAGCGCAACGAGTTTCAGTCGGGCAAACGGTTGCTTCTAGGCTACGGCGGGACGCAATCGATCGAGGCTCCCGCCCACTACAGCAAAGAGGCAATCGGTCTTCTCAAAGAAATCGGCATCGACGTCCAGCGCTTCTACAAGTACTACGACCAGAAATTGTACGAGTCGATGAAACTCGGCGAGGCTACGTTTTTCGACAAAGAGACGTTTGGCGTGGATCGGCTCGTTCCGGAGGCTGGCCTGCACTACTTCGGTCCCACATTCACCTCGGAGACTGCGGCTCAGTTACCCATTGCCGAAGCCGCACAACACGACATCCTGCGTCTTCAGGAAACCAAGATCGATTACCTTCCTGGCCTCACGCTGGAGCAAAAACGCTCCACGCTGATTAAGACCAGCTACAAAGACTTCCTGCTGAATTACGTCAAAGTCCATCCTGATGTAGTCAAGGTCTTCCAGACCGCTCCTCACGATTTGTATGGTGTTGGCATCGATGCGGTATCGGCTTACGACTGTGCTCGATATGGTTACCCCGGCTTCAAAGGCATCACACTTCCCAAGCGCCATCGCGATGATGATCAGGAAGAGGAAGAGCCTTATATCTTCCATTTTCCCGATGGCAACGCTTCCATCGCAAGAATGCTGGTGCGCTCGCTGGTGCCCGGCGTTTTGCCCGGCACCACTATGGAGGATATCGTCACTGCCCGCGCAAACTATGCCCATCTTGACGATCCTGCTTCCCGGATTCGCATCCGCCTGAACAGCACGGCCGTCCGGGCGAAGCATGTCGGCGATCCTGCGACTGCCAAGGAGGTGGAAGTTACATATGTTCGCGGCGGACAAGCCCACCGAGTCCGGGCAGGCCAGTGCGTACTCGCCTGTTACAACATGATCATCCCCTATTTGTGCGCGGAAATGTCCGACAAACAAAAAGAGGCGCTGGCCTATTGCGTGAAGATTCCTCTCGTCTACACCAATGTGCAAATCAGCAATTGGCGCTCCTTCCAGAAACTCGGGATCAACGGCGCGTACGCGCCCGCCGCGTATTTCAGTAATGTCACACTGGATTTTCCCGTATCGATGGGCGATTACCAGTTCCCTAGTTCACCCGATGAATCGTGCTTGTTGCACTTGCTGCGAACTCCGTGCAAGCCTGGGTTGGCTTGCAAAGATCAATATCGAGCCGGTCGCTACGAACTCCTGGGCACGTCGTTTGAAACTTTCGAACGAAATGTTCGCGATCAGTTGGGGAGAATCTTGTCCGCCGGAGGGTTCGATCCGGCTCGCGATATTCAGGGCGTCACCGTCAATCGCTGGCCTCACGGATATGCCTACGAGTACAACTCGCTGTTCGAGCCCATCGACCGGCCCGCTTCCGAGCGACCATGCGTAATCGGGCGCCAGCCGTTTGGCCGGATACACATCGCCAATTCGGATGCCGATGGACATGCTTATACCAACATCGCCATCGACCAAGGGTATCGCGCTATCTCTGAGATCGTAGGAAGCTCGAAGAAAGCGGCTTAAAAGGCTTAGAACTTTCATGGACAAGCCCGAACCCAACCGTATCCCCGATCGCGAACTCGGCATGGGCCGTGCCATCACCCGCAGGGATTTTCTGAATGGAATCGCGATCGGAGCGGGCAGCACGCTCGCCAGCGCTTGGCTGCCCGGTCTTACACTAGCCGCCGAGACTCCTGCCTTTCCACAAGATGTGTCCGGATACAATCCTCCCGCTCTTACGGGGATGCGCGGTAGTCATCCGGGATCGTTTGAGGTCGCGCACGCGTTGCGTGACGGCAAGTTCTGGGAAACCGCGGGCAAACCCGTCGATACGCACGAGGTGTACGATCTCATTGTCGTCGGTGCAGGCATGAGCGGGCTCGCCGCCGCCTACTTTTACCGAAGGCAAGCAGGGCCGTCAGCGCGAATTCTGATTCTCGATAATCACGACGACTTCGGCGGCCACGCCAAGCGCAACGAATTCCGCCCGGGTGGTCGCTTACTCCTCGCCAACGGCGGAACTGTCGCCATCGAATCTCCTTTTCCGTATAGCCCCGAGGCGCGGGGCCTGCTCACCGAACTTGGCATCGATCCTCCCGCGCTGGAGAAGAAATGCGTGGATCGCGATGTCTATCGCGGCCTAGGCGCTAGCTATTTCTTCGATAAGGAAACCTTCGGCGTCGATCGCCTCGTGACCGGAGTTCCCGGCGGGCCGGGCTCGTCGCCGACTTCGGGAACCAAAGCATGGCCCGAATTCCTGGCCAAGACGCCGCTTTCGGCCGATGCTCAGCGCGATATCGCTCGCATCCAGGAAGAAAAGGTCGACTACATGCCGGGCGTGGCGCAAGTCGAGAAAAAAGCGCGCCTGTCGCGCATGAGCTATAAGGACTTTCTTCTGAAGGTCGTTAAGGTGCATCCCGATGTGATTCCGTTCTACCAGACACGTACCCACGGGCTCTACGGAATTGGGATCGATGCCGTGCCGGCGCTCGATTGTTGGGCCATAAACTTTCCGGGATTCCAAGGGCTGGATCTCGATCGTGTTCCATCGAAGGGCTTGACGTTCACCGCGCTCGGCGAAGTGACGCCGCAGGAACGCTATCACTTCCACTTTCCAGATGGCAACGCATCGATTGCGCGAATGCTGGTGAGATCTCTAATCTCGGGCTCGATTCTGGGCAACAACGCCGAGGACATCGTTACCGCCAAAGTGGATTACTCTCGCCTCGACCGCGGCGATTCACCCATCCGTATGCGTCTCAGCAGCACGGCCGTGGGAGTACGCCACGTCGGTGACCCGGCCTCCGCCAAGGAAGTGGAAGTGACCTACGGTCGCGATAAAAGGGCTTACACCGTGCGGGGTAAAGGCGTCGTGATGGCCTGCTGGCACATGGCCATTCCTTATTTGTGCAACGAGCTACCGGGAAAACAGAAAGAAGCGCTGCACTATGGAGTGAAGGTTCCGCTGGTGTACACCGTCGTCGCCATCAAGGACTGGACGTCCTTCCATAAGCTGGGTATTCGCGGCGCTTCCTGTCCGGGCATGTATCACTCCTCGCTGAATCTTGATCAACCTGTGAACATTGGTGACTATCAATGTTCGCACTCACCCGAAGAACCAATACTGGTCCGCATGTTGCGTACCCCTTGCTTGCCGGGGCTGCCTGCTCGCGACCAACAGCGCGCCGGACACTATGAACTCCTGGCGACTCCCTTTGAAGACTTCGAGCGAAATATCCGGGATCAATTGGAACGCGTGCTCGGGGCAGCAGGATTCGATCCTGCGCGCGATATCAACGCGATCACGGTCAACCGCTGGCCTCACGGCTACGCCTACGAGTACAACCCGCTGTGGGATCCCGATTGGCCCCCAGGCCAGCGCCCTTGCGAAATCGCGCGCCAGCGCCACGGAAGAATTACGATTGCCAATTCTGATGCAGCCGCAGCTGCCTACACCGACCAGGCGATCGACCAAGGCTACCGGGCCGTTCAAGAACTGTTGTCGTGAACCGAAACCCCTAGAGCAAAGTGTCCCTTCTCAGAACCCGAAACAGCCCTACGGATGCAGCTTTTACAAGTTGTTGACAAAGAATTGACAAGATTTTCGAGTGCTTTGCAGATTATGGTCTGGTCGTGTGCGGTGGTTTTCGTTTCTCTCTTCAGCCCTGCAAAACAGGAAAATGAGTGTTGCCAAAAGACCTCGAGATTTTTTGCACAAGGATGCGGAGACCCCGCTGTCCAAACGATACATTGCGGCTGGTGCGGTGTGTAGCCTTTCGACCAATTCTCGGCAAATACTCGACGCCGCACGTAATACGTTCCAGGACGCAGGCTTTCAGCCGGGCCCGGTTGAGGTCCAGTTTCGGTTTTGGGTTGACGACGCAGACTCCTCCAATCCGCCTTGGCCGAAGCCTTACGTGCGGGGGCTCGGCTATCTTGTGTTTGCAAGCTTTGACGAGGGGTGTTCGGTCCTCGCCGACCTCCGTACCTGCCGCGTAATAGGACGATTTTCGGCGGGAATGGCGGCCGATGTCGCATATTGGCAAACCGTGATCTTCCCCATGCTGCTCACAATCGTTGGCGCATCGGTTGGCATCGCGGAACTGCACTGTGCCTGTGTGGCAAGAGGCGGGGACGGCTTGCTTCTGGCCGGTCCGTCCGGTGCTGGAAAGTCGACACTGGCGTTGGCTCTCTCACAACAGGGCTTTGGATTCCTCTCCGATGATCGAACATTTTGTTCGGTCGAGAACGGCGAGGCGCAGGTCTGGGGGATGCCTACTCCGCTTAAATTGCGCCCTGAAGCGACCCTATGGTTTGACGAATTGCGCGAAGAATGCCTAACCGATATGCGGAGCGGCGGTCCCGCTTTTTGGCTCGATCCCGAACATCTTATCGGGGTGAAACGAGTGCGACGCAGCCGGCCGACCTCACTGATCTTTTTGGAACGAGAGAGCACTTCGGAATTCCGATTGAGACCGATGCCGTCTGCTGAGGCGCTGCACCGGCTGAACGGAGAATTGATCGCCGAACCCCCCGAAGCCGCCGCGAAACGCTCGGAGACGATCAAGAGGATCGTCGACCTTCCCTGCTGGTTCTTACAGTACGACGGGCGACCGCAACTGGTCGCGCGACAAATCTTCCAACATTTTGCGAAAGTCTGATCATGGGCGGTGAAGGAATGGCGATCGCCAATGAAGACAACTCGCGAGCGACGGACGCCAGCAACGATCCGCTGCGCCGCTTCGTGGCGACCCCATATGCAGCCTGTCTGCCAGTGATGGGGCGCACAGTGCGCTTAGAGACAAATTGTCCCAAACTCTTAAGCCACATGATTAAGCTGTTTGCGCGATATCCGCGAGAACTCCAGGAGCGCCCGCAGTTTCTCTGGAGGATTGTGGTGGATTCTGATGTAGAATTCCGCCAACCTTGGCCGCGAAGGTCTACGTTCTCAGACGACGGACTACGTTTTGCTCAGTTTGGGCAGAAGAATTTTCTCGCAGTTGACATCGAAGAACGAGAAGCGGTCGCTTTTATTGCGAAGGGGATTGTCGAAGACGACCTGGGGTTCACCAGCCCCTTTATCGATACGTTATTTTATATGACCGCCGGCAGCCTTGGCCTCGTTCCCTTTGGAGCCGCGTGTGTCTCCTCGGGGACGAGGGGTCTTCTCGTGCTGGGATCTCCAAATCAGGGCAAGACCACAGCGACCTACCTCGCCACCCGGGACGGACTGACATACCACGCAGATCAGTCTGTATTTCTGGAAGTCGCAAACAGCGGACTGAGAGCTTGGGGTGATTTTGTTCCGATCGCGTTTCGGCCGGAGACAATTCAATTTCTCCCCGAACTAGAATCTCGAACTCGTCCGTTTTCGTATTGTGAGTTTAACTTCCGCTACATGGACAAAGGCGAGCCGGAGTCGACGCTGCCCGGCTTTGTAAACCCTGTTTGCTGTGTCTTTCTAGAAAGGGAGTCCTCTTCCGTGGCACAGCTGCGACGATTTGCGGCCGCTGATCTTCCCATCGCTCTTTCCAGGGATATCGCGTTCAAAGACGACGACCGATTTGAAGCGCAGAGGTTGACGATTCTTTCGGCTTTAGGACAATTACCGGTGTACCGCCTTGCATATGACAGCGACCCGGCAATTGCTGTTTCGTTTCTTCGGCAGTTGCTGACGGATCACGAACTGCAAGGCTCGAGTCAATCTGATCGAAGCTAGGAGGAAATCCTGCGAATGGAAGCCGGCACTCTGAGTTGCCCGGTCGAGACTCCGCGGTTGTCTCGTCACGCCGCTTGGCGCGCATGGGCCGAAAGAGTGCTCCTTGCTTTCCTGCTCCTCTTGTTTTTTGTGAGAGCGTTCATTCCTGCGTGGGGCCACCTGGATTCCGATTTTGCGAACTACTATCTGGTTGCCCGCCTTTATCGGGAAGGGTATCCGGTTGAGCGAGTTTATGAGTGGACGTGGTTTCAGCGCCAAAAGGATCATGCGGGGATCGAACGGCCTTTAGTCGGCTTCATACCGTCGACTCTGACTTCAGCTGTGACCATCCTTCCTCTTTCGTCCCTTTCTCCCTTACAGGCAAATCGGTGTTGGCTCGTCATAAGTCTCGGGTTCTTGTCGCTCGCTATCGCGCTATTGAAGTCAATTACCAGTTTGACGTGGCGACGAATTGGCATATTGACCTTCCTGGCAGTGGCACCGCTCCATAGCAATTTCCTTTTGGGGCAAGTTCACGTCCTCATGCTCCTGCTTCTAGCCCTGGCGGCTTGGCTCTATTTCAGGGACTGGCACTTTGTGTCCGGCCTCGTCGTGGCAGCCGCTGTAGCACTGAAAATTTATCCGGTATTGTTCCTGTTGTTTTTCCTCATGAAGAAACAGTGGCGGGCTGCAGTCGGTCTGGTGGGTGGGATGGCTGGGGCTGCACTGCTTTCCGTCCGCCTCTTTGGCGCAGATGCATCCCGCATCTATGTCCGAGAGATCCTCCCTTGGGGCTTCAGGGGAGAGATCATCGACCCGTATACCACCGGCTGGGATTCTCTGAATGCGCTCCTCCGCCGGCTGTTTATCTTCGAGCCTGAGCTGAACCCTGCGCCCGTAGCGCATCTACCAGTCTTGTACGCGTTGCTGCACTCACTGCTTCACTCTTTGATCTTCGTAGTATTTCTGTGGGCGATGGCGTCAAAAAGCACGACACCCTCGCGGCAAAAGCTGGAATGGGCGGTTTACTGTTTCCTTCTGCTACTTCTTTCATCGGAACCCCTCCCCTACCACTTCGTCGTTCTGATTTTGGCAGTCGTCCTGAGCGTCGATTACCTTGTCGCACGCGAACAGTTAGGCTGGGCAGGCGCGGTCGTCGCTTTGTATTCGCTCGCGTGTGTGCCCTACGATCGACTGTACCGTGCAAATCCACATGGATGGGAGAGTCTGCTCTTTTTTCCTCGCCTCTCCTGGATGCTTTTGCTCGCCGGAACGTTGTTGTGGATCCTCAGTGTAAACGAAGCAGAATCGCTGAGGAATCGCCTGCGTTTGCACTCTCTGGCCTGGGCCACACTGGCCTGCGCTAGCCTATTCGCCGTGGGCCTTCTCCTTGACCTTCACCACCTCGCACGTCAATTCGATAACTACTCCACCCGCCTAACCACGTCGGTCGGCTCAGCGATAGCGATAAGTCCTGTTGTAAACGCTGACGGGGTGTTGTTTGGGGCCCTAGTCCCGCAGTTCTCGTCAAAGACTGACGCTTACTTTATTCATCGACTCCATGCCGGTGCGATTACATCGTACGGGGGTGACGGCGATTGGTTTCATCCAGCAACTGCGATCGATGGGGCTGATATTTGGGCGGAGGTTGCATCCACTAGTACTTCTCGAATCGTCCGCTTTGATCCGACTGAACTGACCCATGATGGAGCAAGCACCGAAGCTCTTGATGCTGAGGAACCAGTTGTCTGGGAGGGCAAACTGTTGGCGTACATCCGCGAGGTTCGAGGTCGCGGGAGCTTGTGGGTCCGTTCACTTGCACGAGCGGAGGGTGGGACCCAATCCAATCCTGAGCACCAGCTCGTTGGAACGCAGTATGATGTGCGAGATGCTGCGTTTCTTTCTAACGGGCAACTTATTTTCAGTTCGTGGCAGCCTAAGAGGTATCGCCTTTACTCAGTCAACCCACAATCTGGAAGCATCGCCGAACTGACGTCGGTGACATGTTCCGCCCGTTACCCGGCGGTTTCACCTGATGGACAATGGCTAGCGTTCAGTTGTGAGCGCAGCGGGGTCTGGCAACTCGTTGCCATGAACCGTGCGACCGCCGAGCAGAGCCAATTGACTGCGGGTGATTGCAACTCAATTACGCCGGCGTGGTCGCTCGATTCCAGAAGTCTCATCTATGCAACCGATTGCGGTCGCGCTCTTGGAATCACCGCACTGTCGAAGCTCAACGACGTACGCTAATCATGCCTTCATATGCGCGAAATGGTCCAAGATCGACTGCGACATCAGGACGGTTCGATGCCTCGAGTCGATTCTTCGGCGGTCCGGACCGATTCCCGAAGGCTGATGCTTTTGGTTGTGTCGCTCTCGTGCATTTTCATTTATCTGCAGGTGTTTGCTCTGCCGTGCACTCCTCGTTTGGCCTCAGGCGATCAGGCCATATACTTGCACAATGCGACGCGGATACTCGATGGAGAAATGATCTACCGGGACTACGACCACTTCACTTTCCCGGGCACTGACGTGGTTTATGCGGCGTTGTTCAAGTGTTTTGGCGTGCGCGCTTGGATACCGCAAGCCATGCTGGTCTTTCTGGGAGCGTCGACGGTGTGGCTCATCATCCTCATCTCAAGAACGCTCATGGATGGAATGACCGTCTACTTGCCGGGTCTCTTGTTTGTCGCGTTGCCTTTTTCCAGCTACCTCGATGCCACACATCACTGGTTCAGTCTCGTCGCCACTACCGCGGCACTCGCTCTCCTCCTCGAAGAGAGGACTCTCTTTCGGCTTGTCTTAGCAGGCGCCTTTGTAGGAATCGCCACATTCTTTACTCAATCCATGGCCCTACTGACGGTCGGCTTCTTACTCTTCCTTTTCTGGGAGCGTGGTCGGACAAATCAGACCTGGAGCGCGTTCTTAGGGAAGGGGGCCTGTCTCATAGCAGGATTCCTCGTAACCACAACTATTAGCCTTGCATACTTTATATGGGCTGTGGGAACAAGAAAGATTTTCTATTTCACAGTCTCATTTGTGGCGAAGTATTACTCAACCGATTGGTTTAACAACTGGCGCGTTTACCTCACAGGCCGGCCGCAGTTGCACGCTTGGACTACCTGGCTCGATCTGCCCGCGTTCGCCCTGATTCACCTGATAGTTCCATTCGCCTATCTCTTGTTTCTGTTCGGCTACGCCATCCGGTCACGAGAGCAACAGCCAGATGACTTGTGTCGTAGGCTGATGCTCGTTAACACCGCCGGGGTGTTTCTTTTTCTGACGGTTGCGTCCGCACCTGCGTACAGTCGCCTGTACGCCGTATCGCCGCCGGCACTCGTCATCCTGGTTTGGCTGCTCAAGTCTTCGCCCACCTTTTCCCGGTCGTTGCGGCGGACTGCCTGGGTGATCGCGTTCGTCATGGTTGTGGCGCGACCGCTGGCTATGCAGATTCGCTGGAAGGCGTACCTTGACCTTCCCACCGGGCGAACAGCCTTCTACGATCCCTTGCTCTACGAGAAGTGCAAATGGATGTCGCAGCGAACTCAGCCGTTTGACTATTTTTTTGGGGATCATCTGGTCGCGTTCACGCTTAGGTTACGAAACGCTGGCCGGGTTCCATTCCTGCGGCCCACAGATTACACGCGACCGGAAGAGGTCGCGGATGCTATCCAAGGAATCGACAAGTTGCATGTGCGATTTGTCAGCTGGTATATCGGGTTGGATCATGAGAAAGAGCCCATGCGCCATCCTGAGGGCGATCATCTCGCTCCCATTCGGATATACCTTCGGGAGCACTATCATGTAGCTGAGATATTCGCAAACGGTGACCAGATCTGGGAACGCAATCGGTAACGCGTTCCTGCCCGTGATCAAGGCCAGGCCTCGACATCATGAAAAAAGCACGCTTGGGGTGCTTCTCTTAGAGCTAGGCTGAAATGAAATGCCGTTTTGTGTGTGCGGTTCACCCACGTTTAGCAAGGAGGCAAGAGTGGGCCAAGCAAGCAGACCTAACAAGAACCTGGTCATGATCTTGGGCCTATACGCACTCGCCGCTTTGTTCTTGGGGTGTGGATCCCAGCCGAGAGATATCCGGGTGATTCGGCACACGATTTTCATCATCAAAGAAAATCGTACGTTTGATCACTACTTCGGATTGTTTTCGGGGGCTGACGGCGCAACCAGCGGTAAAGTCTCAACCGGGGCAATCGTCCCGCTAACCCATTTATCTGATCCATCTCAACTCAGCAACCTCTGTAATAGCTGGGATTGCGCCCTGGCAGCCATTGATAGTGGCTCGATGGACAGATTTGATCTGATCAATGGCGGGACCTTGAATGCTTATACGCAGATGAACGAGCAGGACATTCCGAACTATTGGGCTTATGCCCGCAACTTCGTCCTGGCCGATCGATACTTCACCTCAGTTCACGGACCTAGTTTGCCTAACGGGCTTTTCGCTCTCGCTGGTCGGTCTGGCGACGTGATCGACAATGGTTCTGACTTTGGGTCTGGAGTAGCCTGTGATGGAGGCCCCGCGGAGCTTGTAACTGTGATCGATGCCAGTGGTAACCGATCCCAAGTGTCACCCTGTTTTGATTTTCCAACTCTGGCAGACAGCTTGGGAAACGCAGGCATCTCGTGGAAGTATTATAGCGATGGACCGAATATATTTAGCACGATCAGAAGCATTCGCAACAGTCCCGCATGGTACACAAACTTTCCGCCAGCGGCGCAATTTGTCAGCGATGCGGAAAGGGGAAACCTGCCGGCCATGACTTGGCTGGCCACAACAGCCGACACCGACGAGCATCCCCCTGGGAGTCCCTGCCCGGGTGAGAATTGGACCGTGCAGGTTCTCAACGCGGTGATGCGTGGACCAGATTGGAGTTCTACGGTGGTGTTTATAACCTGGGATGATTTTGGCGGACTGTATGATCACGTCCCGCCGCCCCAACTGGATCAGTTTGGCTTGGGACCTCGTGTGCCGCTGCTGATCATTTCTCCTTACGCAAAGCCAGGGTATATTTCGCATACGATGTATGAACACTCCTCGATTCTGAAGTTTGTAGAAACACGGTACGGTCTGCCACCACTTGCTTATCGAGATTTAATCGCGAGCGACATGCTGGATAGCTTCGATTTTAGCCAACCAGCACGCCCCCCACTATTTTTGGAGACACGCGACTGCCCATGAGGTCTCGATAGCCGATCCCAATGGAAGTCCCCCGCACCAAACCGAGCAGGACAAATAGCTTCTGCCTGTTCGTTGTGATCGGATGCGCATGTGCCATCGATCTGTTCGTGGCACGGTCAATGACCACAACGTACGACGAACCTCAGTCTGTCGCGTATGGCGAGCAAATTCTGCACTGCCAGCCAGACCGATCCGACCCGCTGTTCAACAGTAAGGCGCCGATCGCTGCCTTAAACGCACTACCGCGGGTCCTCGCAGCCTGTCCGAAAAACGAAGTGATGCCATCATTGCTCCCGAGAATTGTTTGCTCCATTCGCTTCGCCCGCTTGGCCAGCATCCTGGCGACGTTGCTTCTCAATGTTTTCGTCTACCGCTGGGCCTACGCGCTCTACGGTAACGCCGCAGCGATTGCAGTCTCCGTCCTAGTAGTGTTTTCTCCTAACCTGATCGCGCACGGGACGTTAGCGACTAACGACGGATACTTCGCGCTCGGTGTGGTCATGTCTCTGTTTTTCTTTCGTCGCTATCTTCTCGATCCAACATTGAGAAACGCAAGCTTAGCTGGGTTGGCTCTGGCCGCGGCTCAACTCGCAAAGGCGTTCGCACTTTATCTGTACCCCGTCGTTTTCGCACTGCTCCTTCTCGCGTCGACTGATCGAGCGCGCCGTCGACCTCTGATCAATAGAAAGAATGTTGCCGCCTTCGCATCAATCG
The DNA here is from genome assembly GCA_963710885.1 of uncultured Acidobacteriaceae bacterium. Taxonomy (GTDB): domain Bacteria; phylum Acidobacteriota; class Terriglobia; order Terriglobales; family Acidobacteriaceae; genus Sulfotelmatobacter. The sequence continues at coordinate 27,107 of CAVQCF010000039.1, read as the reverse complement.
CGCTCGTTTGTTTCCTCTTGATCGTCAATGCTGGTTTCTGCTTCGATCGCGTGCTCACTCCGCTGAAGTCATATCATTTTTACAGCAAATCGTTTGTCCGCTTACAAACTGTGCCGATCCTGCGCAACGTCCCCATGCCCCTACCCTACGCCTACCTGCAGGGACTCGACATGTTGAGGTACCACGACAACTCGGGGCTGACCTACGGAAAGATTTACCTTTTTGGGGAGTTGCGCGATCCTTTCGATCCAAACTTCCATAATTTCAAGGCGTACTACGCAACGGCAATGATGTTCAAGGAGCCCATTGCCGTACAGGTACTGTTTTGTCTAGGCCTTATGTGGATTTGGAGGAACCGGAGTTATCGTGAGTTTATTACCGGAGAAGCAGTCCTGCTATCAGCCGCGATCGTGCTCTTCCTATGGTTTTCTCTGTTCCGCAAGAGTCAACTGGGAATCAGAAACATCCTTCCGGTCATCGCAGTCGAGGTGATCATTGCGGGAGGGGCGTTTGCCGGTTTTTGGGGAAAGCCGCTAAAAACACGGATATTACTTTCCATGCTAGTGCTGTGGGCATGCGTCTCCTCGATGAGCTACTATCCGAACTTGATTCCGTACATGAACGAGTGGGTGGTCGATCGCAAACAGGCTTACAAGATTCTTGTAGATAGCAATCTCGATTATGGGCAAGAAGGCGACCTCGTACATGAGTTCCTGCTCCGAAATCCCGACGTAGTGTTTGAGCCCGAAAGGCCTACGGCTGGGCGGGTTCTGGTCGGCGTGAATCGCCTGGTTGGCGAATGGCACGGATACGAGCCTATGTATTGGTTACTTCGATACCGACCAGCAGCCCGGGTCGGATACGGGCATTTGCTGTTTGTGGTGCCCGTGCGCGACGTTGCCACCGGTGCGAAGAACTAGATTCGGGAGAGCTGCGAGCGAGCGCCTCAATGGACTTGCACTCACATGATAGCCGTTTGCGGAACAGGTAGCGTCGATCGTCTTGCTGCTTTCACTGGGAAACGCTTCTCTTTCAGTTGGAGGAGCGGAGTTTCAAAGTATTTCCAAGAAAGAGCGGCCAGGAAGATAGTGCAAGTAATAGCAAGAAGTCCCCACAGCAAAACCAACCCTTGGCTTGTCTCAAGGGCATGCTGGCCAAACGATTCGATTATCACGAATTGGACAAGAATGTAAACAGGCAGATGACTGAGATAGATTGTATAGCTGATCGTTCCCAAGTAGACGGCTGGTTGCGATCGGAGGACACGAGAAACGATCCCAAGGTCCCCACCCCAACGAGCACATACTCCAACCACGGAAGAGCACAGAATGGCGATCAAGGAGTACCCAAACACGCTGAAACTCAAAGTCCGACGAGGGTCCACTCCCCGGAAAACGCCAACGTATCTTCCTAAAAACAGCAGACCCAATCCCGAAACCATGCTCGCAAATAAGAACGCATAATCCGCGTGGCGTTGTTTCAGATATCCGCGCTTGACGCAGTGAATTGCGAAAGCAACCCATCCACCCGCAACCAATGAGTCGAGACGGAACACGAAGCCTACCATTTCGTCATACTGCGGTGTATGCGCCAAGCCGCGCAACACGGGGCACAGCAAGAGTGGTGCTGCTGAGACGAGCAGTATCCTCCGGCGTGAGGCCTTCAGAATTAGCGGTGCCCAAACCAGGTAGAAAATCTCCTCCACCGAAAGCGACCAATAGATCCCAAGACTATCCTTGAGGTCGAGAATATGGAAGTGTGGCGCCAGATACGGCGCCACCGTCATCCCGTGTCCGCCAAAGAAAAGCCTGCTTAATGCCAGCTTCACCGAGCCCAACCTGACGGACGCCAAGAACAGCCAGCAACGAATCGCAGCTCCGGAAGAAACATGTTCCTCATGAAAGTAGGCGAATAGCAATACGAGTGCTAACACCAAATAGTACGGCGGAAAGATGCGAAGGGTCCGGCGCCAGTAAAATGTCTTGAAAGGGGTATCGTGCCCACGCAAACCGATCAGAACGCTGGTAATCAGAAAGCCCGATAAGGCGAAGAACAGATCTACGCCCGTCCAGCCCAAGTACAGGATGTTGGAGAAGCCGGCGTTTGAAGGCGTGAAATGCGCCACAAGGACGCTCAGAATCGCGATCGCGCGAAGTCCGTCCAACTCTTTGATTCGGCCCATGAAGTACTTTTCTTTTTCAGCCGTCGTGAAAAGACCCGAGAGACGTTACAGCATCAGGATTTCACGTGCAACTCGGAGCGGTTTCCGGCTGCAGTCTTTTCGCATCTACGCTCGGCTTGGGCAATTTCACAATGTTCTTTAATTGACGATTGATCCAAAGTTCGATTGGGAAACTGTAAAAATCGAAATTCAATCGTACGCGCGCCGGGTAAGCGGTGAGATGCTGAACCAGTTTGGCAAAGCGTCCGTGGCCGGTCGTAGCGATAGGCTCGCGATCGAATGCGATCCGCAGGTAATCTCGCATGGTCTGCACTCGCTGATGATCGCTACCCTTGAGCCACGGGAGAACCGTGTAACGTGGAAAATAATCAGCCCAGCCTTCAAGGGATGTCGGCACTTCGATGCCTAGTTCCGCTGTCCGAGAAAAAATTGGCGAACCTGGATATGGGGTAAAAATATTTGTCCAGAACTCAGCCCCGGGGAACTTCTGGCAAATGTCCATCATGAAGTTGACGGTCTCGCGTCGCTCTTTCGGTCCTTCTCCGGGAAATCCAAAAATAATGTTGAACGACGGAATCACGCCCGCCTTGATGCAACGCTCCGTCGATTGATAAATGTCGCCGAGAACTTGAAAATCTTTGTTCATCAGCTTCATAACGGTGGGAGAAGCCGTCTCGATCCCCTGGCAGATCTGATGCAGCCCGGACCGGCGCAACAGCGCCAACTCGTTGATGCTGAGTCGCGCCGTCAGATTTGTCGTGGCTTGAACACTCCACTTGAAATTCGCGCCTGCCCGAACTAATCCTTCCGCGATTTTGAGCGAGCGGTCGAGGTCGACCAGAAAGTTGTCGTCGGCCATCCACAACAGTTCGAGCCGGTAGCGCCGCGTCAGTTCAATCGTTTCCGCGACCACTTGCTCAACCGGCAGCGCGTTCCACTTGCGCCCATAGACTCCGGCGTTCGTGCAATATGCGCAGTTAAACGGGCATGCCAGGCTGGACACGTACATAGCCCAGCGTCGGCCGCAAATCTTTTCATAGGCATCGAAATCGGCGAGTTGGTATGCCTTCGCCGGCATCTCTTCCAGGCGTTTAAGCGGGCGCTCGGGCGTGAAGTGAAGCTTGCCATCGATCTTGAATCCAATGCCGAGAACATCCGCCAGAGAGGCATCGTCCCGCAAGCGATCGGCGACCGCAAGCATGCTCTCCTCGCCCTGCGCCCGAACGACAATGTCCACGTAAGGCGCTTCAAGCGTCTGCGTAGGTAGCAGTGACGGATGCCATCCACCTAAGACTATGGGAAAATCTGGATCCCACTTCTTGATCGCTTTGGCAACCTCGACCGTTTCGCGGATCATGGGCCCGGTCACAAGAGAGATCCCCAGACAGAGCGCGTCCTTGACTTCTTCCATGATCTGCTTTTTGTAATCGGGTGCAATCGACGCGTCGATGATGCGGATGTCGTACCCGGCATTCAACAGGGGAGTGGAGATGGCAAGAATGCCAAGAGGAGCAGTAGCCTCAATACTGGAGAACGAGGCAACGAAAAATACGATCTTTCTCGATGATTTCAAGAGGTGCCTTTCGTTCTTTCAAATTCGTGCCGCAAATCGCCACAGCTTCGTCAGCCCCGCGTTTTGCGTCTGGATATGCACTGACCCGCGATTAGGAGATGCACAACGTATACCAACGCCTAATCCAGCGTTTGTCTCCAAATTGTTAAAACTCTGCAAAATCCGCCCTGTCCAAGGCTTAATGTGAAGCCCTGCGGTGTCTTATGCTGATCGGCAAAATACTTCAAGGGCATCCGTTTCGGGCAGTCCGAGATAGCCCTAACCAACGCGAGATCTCGTACACATATCGCGCGCCAGCGAGAGCATGAAAAATACTTCGCCGCACTACAAGTTGGCGTTTCCAGTAGCCCGCATTCAGAACGAGTGCTGGGTTGCGTCTTACGGAAGAAGCAATACGTGAAAGGCGCGGGAGTGGTAGTGCCCCCCTCAGGTCGAACGCCGTTGGCCTTGTATTGGCTGCATATTGGTTTTTGAGGAATAGAACAAGTTTCGACCTTGGGAAACAGTCGAACTGGTAGGCAGGGAACTCGCAAAAGGCGAAGGAACGCGCGTAGTTGTCAATCCACACCCGCGGCCCGGGGCGAATCGTCGCGCCCCAGGCGCGAACTAGCGGAGGTAGGGGAGATGCAAATAGCTTAGCCGCCAGTTCGCACACCAGGACCACAAACTCTCTCAGCATCAAGCTGTCGCCGACGCGCTGCTCGGTTTGATTCCAAAGTACCGCGTCGTGCACGCGTCGTTTCAGAAAATATCCGATCTCCAAGAAACAAGACATGCGGATCCACAGCGCGAACAAGTGTTGACACGCATGCACGACCTGAAACAAGAACGCATCTTCGTCCGCCAGCGCGGGGAAGACGAATCGATTCCACTCGTGAGGTGTTACACGTTTCACGGTGAATAGGTTCGGTAGTTTGGGCAGACTCGGCTGGTCCCTGTCCCAGACATCCAAATGCAACTCAACGGCATGGGGCGCGTCGGCGGGGTACTGTCTGCCGCATCGTGACGGCGCCGCCGCGAGCGACCGGGCATCCACCAAATAATCGACGTCGTCCTGATGGCGCAGAGGCGCATACGGACAGAACTGAGGAACCGGCGACAGCCCTTTCAGTACAACATAGCCAGTCCCCGCCTCGTTAAAGCGGCGCTTAAGAGTATCGAATCGCTGGGACATACCTTCAACGCGGCCATGGTTCGCCTTGAAATTCGATTCCAAACGAGACAAGATGGCAGAGGGGATCACTTCTGCCGAATTCGTATCCTTGAGGTTTTGTAAGAAGAAGAAGAAGAAGTGGAAGGCGAGGCCAGTGTCGTCGAGCCAAAGAAGAGCTCTCTTCCAATCCCTATGGCTAACTCTTTCGAGTGCAGAGATGCCGTCTCCCGGGCCCGAGAAGCTTAGAAATTCGACGAGGTTGTCGGCCAACGCGCGTGCGAAACAATTCACTAGGCCCCCTTGATTCCACCCGGCGAACCGAGCCGCCTGAAATGGAAAACTAGGACGGCTGGTGATTGGCAAGCTTCAGCGAATCGATCAGATTTGCCGGCGCGCGCGAAGATGGGCTTCTCTGGTTCCTCGAGCCACAAAGGCGTTTGGCTCAGATACTCGAAGCCATTTGAGCAAAATGGCCGAATGATTTCTTCGACATCGCGTGGGAACAATTCGATGTGAACCGCGCTGCTTTCGTCTCGAAATCCCACTCGCCAACCCCGGTCATAGGCGTCAGGGTGAAGATCGCTGACAAACAGATCAGCTTCCGGGCTGGTGACACGCGCCAGTTCGCGCAGCATCAATCCCAAATCTCGAATGTGCCCCACAGCAAACGAGCAGATCGCCAAATCGAACACCCCGCCGCGAAACGGAAGATTCTCACATGCCGCTTTGGCCAGCCGTCCATTGATTGCGCTTTTGTTACATGCGACTCGAAGCATCGCGTCTGATCGATCAAGCCCCACGCCCGACGCGGCGCCTCGTGTCATTAGTCGCTCAAGCCACCGGCCAGTGCCGCACGCCAAGTCCAGAACCCGTTTGTTCTTCAGGTCCTCCAGCAAAGGTGAGAGATGCCGTTCCTCGCGGGCCAGGAGGGGATTCGGATCCCGATCGTAGATTGGAGCCCAACGTTCGTAGCCCATCACAACCGAAACTTGCCGGGGCACGCCTGGTTCAGAAGATTCGCCTCTAACAGCGGCCGGCGGCTCAAACTCAACATGTGCAGTGCGGTTCACAAGCTTTCAGCCTTGGGTTTTCGTAATTCGATGACCTGCTGCATCCATTTTAGTTCCAATGGTGAACCGTAGACACCGAAGCGGTAGCGCCAGCTACTCATCGTCTTCAGCGCCAGTCGTCCCCAGCTTGGCAATCGAATGTCCTGGACTGTCGGCCATCGAGACGATACGACCAATTCAAAATTGTCAATTAACCGTTTGGTAGTCGGCCGCAGCCAGGGTGTTTGGGGATCTTTCTGGGTTGCAAAACGCTGCCAGTGATCCGTCGACCACTCGTCGGGCGTCGTGGGAAAGTGGACTTTGTCTTCGACGTCGCCGTACATGCGGGCCCGCTGAGGCACCGGAGTGTAGTGCTCGACAATGATTTCTGAGTCCGGATTCAGCCTCTTCAGTTTTCTAATGAACCCAATGCACTCGCGGGTATCACCTTCGGGATCTTTTGGATTTCCGAAAATGATCGAGAACTCGGGAACAATACCAAACCGGCGTATGCGTCCGGCGAGAGCGAGCGTATCCTCGGCGCGAAGGTCCTTATTCATTTCCTTGAGAACCTCGTTCGAGCCGGATTCGGCGCCAAAGAAGATCATGGTGCAGCCCGCCCGCCGCAGTGCCTCCAACGTGGCGTCCGAATATTTCATCATTACGTCGGCCCGTCCTTCGCACCACCAGCGCAAATTTAGAGGCGCAAGACGGTCGGCAAGCTCACGCGTGTGATCCTCACGCAAAAAGAAATTGTTGTCGTAAAACTGTACGGCGTCAACTCCGTAAGTCTTCACCAGATGTCGCAGCATGGCTTCCGTGCGTGCAGGCGATTCCATTTTCTCGCGGCTTCCGGAAAACGTGACCACGCCGCAGAAGTTGCAACGATAAGGGCATCCGATGCTCGCCTGATGAACCGCAGTGCGGCATCCCAGAAAGGTGGGAAGCAGATACTTCTCCACGGGAAGACGATGGTACGGATACCATGGGAAATCATCGAGGCCCTTCATCGGGCGCTCAGGATTGTGCTGCCGCGTTCCGTCCGAAGTTTTGTAGGATAGCCCGGGGACCTCTTTGAAATCGCGATGACCTCGAATCGCGTCGAGCAGATCCAGGAATGTCTGCTCGCCCTGTCCGCGAACGGCATAATCCACATAGCCCGCGTTGAGCGCAGCGGCCGTGTAGTTTGACGCGAAGTAACCACCCCAAACAATGGGCAGGTTTGGAAACCGGGCCCGAATTTCCCGACAACTGGCCACGGCGCCGACCGTCTGCGGGCCCGGCATCACCGTGACCGCCAGGAGTTCTACGGGCCGTTCCTTGATGATCGCAACCAGACTCTCGGTAGGATGTGGATCCAAATTGCCATCCACGATTTCGTAGTCTTCCTTGCCTTCCACGACGGCAGCGATTGCGAGAATCGACAATGGAAAACGCCGGTTGCGCGGCCTCGTTGCTTTCGGATTGTAGAAAAGAATCATCGATTGGCGATCAGATCAATTCGCATTGCAAGCCAACCTTCGGACGACGTGATGACACAAAAAAGATAAAGATACGGTAGCTACGCTAACAACCGCGGTGTCCCGATTTGTCTGCAGTTTGTCAAAGTTCTGCAATTTAAAAATCTCCAGGACCCGCGTGGGTCTCTGGTTCTACGCCGCTCTTTGTCGCAGCAATTCCAGAAGTGACACAATTTTGACAATCCACTGACAATCCTCCGGGCACGCAAACCTAGAGTGCTGTAGCAGAACTTCCAAAGCGGATTGCACTTGCCCGGAACGAACAAAGTCGTGCTGTTCTATCCCCCGTATGATGGCCCTCCTCTGGGTGCGCCGCTTTCGCTGCTGTGTCTCGCGTCGCCGTTGCTCCGAGCTGGATTCCAAGTAAAGCTCGTGGATAACCTGATCTACCCCGATTACGAAGAAGCGATTCTTCGTGAAACCGAAGATGCTCTCTGCTTGGGTATCTCGGTACTGACCGGCCCACACATTGGGGCGGCGGTCCGTGTCTCGCGGGCGGTCAAAAAGCTACGTCCGAAGATGCCGATCGTGTTTGGGGGCTGGCACGCCAGCTTAGCCACGGAACAAACGCTATCTGAACCTTTCGTCGATGCGATCGTCAGGGGTCAAGGGGAACTGACGCTACTAGAACTCGCGCAGAGAATGGCTGACGGCCGAGATTGGCATGGCGTCCTCGGCTTGTCGTTCAAGGACGTAGACGGAACGATCGTTCACGAGCTGGAAAGACCGGTGACGAACGTCAACGATTTGCCGGAGCCGGCATATCATCTGGCGGACCCTGGAATCTACGCCGCGGTGTCCGGCGTGCGCCAGCTGGCTTACACCACCAGCGTTGGGTGCCCATACCAGTGCAATTACTGTACTGACCAGGTGTTCTACAAACGTCGTTTCAACGCCTATCGCGTCGAACGCGTGGTTGACGAGCTAGCCGAACTGGTTCCACGCTACAACATCGAACACGTACCCCTCTTTGATTCCAATTTCCTGGTGGACAGGAAACGCGCCCTGGCGATCGCAAAGGGAATCGTCGAGAGCGGCGTCAGGTTTCATTGGGACTTCCAGACTTCTACCGACTTCCTGGCGCTTATGAGCGAAGAGGAGGTTCGTCTGCTGGCAGAGAGTGGCGTGCAGCACATCGGCTTTGGTACCGAGTCCGCATCTCAGGAAGTTCTGACTCTGATGAACAAGCGCTTCCAGCATGTGGAGCAGATGGTGGAGACGGCTCGCAAGACTTACCTCGCTGGAATTCACGTCGTGTTTAACATCATCCTTGGATATCCCGGTGAAACCGAGGCCCATCGCCAGCAAACGTTTCGCATCATGAGCGATATTGCCAGGCAATACTCGAACGTAAGCTTTTCGCCCAACATTTTTACGCCGTATCCCGGGATTCCGATCTGGCCTCAGTTGAAAGAGATGGGAGTTCGTGAACCGCAGTCCCTGGGAGAGTGGGAGACCCTGGCTCTGGGCACCAATGTTCTGCCGTGGTTGCGCGGAGAAGAGCTGCAAAGGCTACGTCGCGGCTTGGAGTACTTTCTGCTGAACAATCAGATCCGAACCATCACAAAAAAGATTCCTTGGGCCCGGCGTGGTGTCCGGCGGCTCTTGGGAGCGCCTGTCCGCTGGCGAATCGGAAAAAGCCGGTACTCGTTTCCATGGGAATTGTGGTTGTCGCGCACTGTTGAGAAGGTCGTGACGCGACGATCTCTTCTGACCGGGCGAACTTTGCAGGAGCGTACTCAGGAAGTTTGTTGAGCAGTACCAGCGACTGAGAGAGGCGACTGACGTGACCGATGTTCTGTTGACTCATTCGTATCACCTCTACTACGACCGCAAGCAAACGCGGAAAATGCAGCCCTACCCACCTCTGGGTACGCTCTATGCTGCGGGATTGCTACGTAATGCCGGCCTGTCAGTCGCCGTATTCGACACCATGCTGAACGATCCCGAGAAGGCCTTTGAGGCTGCTCTAAAGCAGCATCAGCCGAAAATCGTGGTGGTGTTTGAGGACAACTTTAATTTCCTCTCGAAGATGTGCCTGACCCGAATGCGGGAAGTTGCCTATCACATACTTGAGTGTTCTCGGCGAGGCGGGAGCCACAGTCCTTGCGAACGGCTCGGACGCTTCCGATCACACCCTGGATTATTTGCAAAAGGGTTTTCGTTGTGTGCTGCTTGGGGAAGCGGAGTGGACGCTGCTCGAAGCGGTTTCGCATCTGCTGAAGGAACGACGATGACGGCTTGGAGCGCGTTCCGGGTCTCGCATATCTCCATAAGGACACCGGAGAACTGGTTCGAACCGAGCGCCGCGGCCTGATGCGCGATCTGGATCAGCTGCCGTTTCCATGTCGCGGATCTGATCGACACGAAACAGTATCAGCAGGCGTGGAAGGCCGCGCACGGGTACTTTTCGCTGAACATCGTGGCCAGCCGCGGCTGTCCCTACCGCTGCAACTGGTGTGCGAAGCCGATCTACGGAGACTCATTCTCCGTGCGCTCCGCGACCCTGGTCGCGGAAGAGATGCGACAGCTAAAGTACGACTTCGGGGCTGAGCACCTTTGGTTTGCCGACGACATTTTTGGGCTGCGACCGAAGTGGGTCCGCGAGCTGGCGGCGGAAGTGGAGAGGCTGGACGCCGCAATTCCTTTCAAGATGCAATCGCGGGTGGATTTGATGACCGCCGACAATGTCCGCTCGCTGCGCCGCGCCGGATGCGCGGAAGTGTGGATGGGCGTTGAGTCCGGATCGCAGAAGATCCTGGATGCCATGGACAAGGGCACGCGGGTGGAACAAATTGCCAAGGCCCGCGAAAATCTGCGACAGCGAAGGCATTCGCGCCTGCTACTTTCTGCAATTCGGATATCCCGGCGAGACCTGGCAAGACATTCAAAACACCATCAAACTGGTTCGCGACACGCGCCCTGACGACATCGGCGTCTCCGTTTCCTACCCTCTGCCTGGAACCAAATTCTTTGATCGCGTTCAGGCACAACTCGGAGACAAGACGAACTGGTCCGACAGCGAAGACATGGCCATGATGTTCCAGGGCGCCTACACGAACGAGTTCTATCGGGCCTTGCACGATGCTTTGCACGCCCAGGTCGATTGCTGGAACTCGTCGTCCACGAAGCTGGCGACAAAGGAGCAGCACCACGCGCGAACCTGACGAACTGTGGAGGCGCGTGATGCGATTGGAAAGATCCTGCCGGAACCCAAGGCCCACCGTACTTAACAGTTGTTCCGAACACAGATTGGTACAGTTGCAAGCACCTGTGTATGCGACCAGTTTCGATGAACTTCTCGACGTGCTGGCGAGCTGATCTTCCTCATGGACATACTTCTCACTCACGGCTATTTCCTTTACGAAGATCCCAAGGAGCTTCAGATCATGAAGCCCTATCCGCCTTTGGGGATCCTGTACATCTGCTCGCATTTGCGCAACAAGGGGTTGAATGCTGAGGTTTTCGATTCCACATTTTCGTCGCGTCAGGCAACTGTGGGATTTGCTGCGGCAGGGGCCGCCATCCGTTCTCGGCGTCTATGCCAATCTGATGACTCGGCCGAATGTGGTCGAGATTCTGCGAGTCGCGAAAGACGCGGGCTGGCAGACAGTTGTGGGCGGACCGGAGCCGGGTGCCTATGTCGACGAATACCTTGCCGCGGGAGCGGATGTAGTCGTCATCGGAGAGGGAGAACTTACGCTGGAAGAAGTGGTGCCGACGCTTGCAGTCGCAGGTGCGTTCGACAAATTAGCATCAGATCGATGGGATTGCGTTTCTGAATCCTGCGACGGCTCGGTCGTGCGGACCAAAGCCGCGCGAACAAATCAAGGATATCGACGCTCAGCCTTGGCCCGCGCGTGAGTCGATCGACATGACGCGATATGTCGAGGTCTGGCGCCAACACCATGGCATGGGCTCGGTTTCTCTGATCACGGCGCGGGGCTGCCCTTATCATTGCCGCTGGTGCAGTCATGAAGTCTTCGGGAAAACGCATCGGCGGAGGAAGCCCGCGTCCGTGGCCGACGAACTCGAATGGCTGATCAATCGCTACCAGCCCCAAATGGCGTGGATGGCCGATGACGTTTTCACAATTCATCACGGCTGGCTGTTTCAATATGCGGCCGAGCTAAAACATCGCGGAGTGAAGTTGCCGTTCGAATGCATCTCGCGCGCCGACCGGCTGAATCCTCAGGTCGTGCGAGACGCTGGCCGACATGGGCTGCTTCCGCGTCTGGATCGGTTCCGAGAGCGGCTCGCAGCGAATCCTCGACGCCATGGAACGCGGCGTAACAGTGGAGCAAGTTCAAACCGCGGTAGCGCTGTGCCGATCGGCAGGAATTCAGACCGGAATGTTCTTGATGTGGGGCTATGAGGGCGAGGAACTGTCGGACATTGAAGCCACAGTCGAACACGTAAAGAAAACCGACCCTGACATCTTCTTCACCACGGTTGCCTATCCGATCAAAGGCACGCCCTACTTTTCCGAGGTGGCCGAACGCGTGGAGAGCTCTAAAGCCGTGGAGTGAAAGCTCTGACCGAGAATTCCGAGTTCGCAATCGCCATTCGCGCCAGTTCTATCGATTTGCCGACAAGCTGCTTCGCAGTGAAGTTGAACTCAAGCGGCTAGGACAGAAGCCTGATGCCAACGACGCCTCGATGGCCGAACTGCGCAGCGGAATTGCCGAGGCGCGTGCTGGTCTGCAGGCCACGATCTCTGAATTTGAGGTTTGAGGCTATGTCGGCCACCCACCAACGAATCGCCCTTGCTCCATTCGATGCTGTCGCTGCGCGGTATGACGAAACCTTCACCTCGTCGAAAATCGGTCAGGCTCAGCGTGCGTCGGTGTGGAGAGAACTGGCAAGGCATTCCAGCCCGGAGATCGCACGCTGGAAATTGGATGCGGGACCGGCGATCGACGCTTGTTTCCTGGCAAAACGAGGTGTGCGAGTCCTGGCCTGCGACAGTTCTTCCCAGATGATTGCGGTTGCGACGCGCCGCGTACAGGAGCGCGGACTTCAGCAGTTGGTGCAACCCCTTCTGCTTCGTGCCGAAGACATCACCGTATTGCACGAACATGAATTGTTTGATGGAGCCTTCTCGAATTTTGGCGCACTGAATTGCGTGGAGGATCTTGCACCGCATGGCGCGTGATCTCGCCGCGCTTCTTAAGCCTGGCGCGAGTGCATTGTTATGCTGGATGGGCCCACACTGCGCTTGGGAGATCGCTCTGGTATTTGGCGCAGGGGAAGCTGCAGAAGGCCTTCCGGCGCCTCAGTAGCGGACGGAGTGACTGCACGAGTCGCAGAGGGAGCATTCGTCCACGTGCATTATCCGACCGTGCGCGCGCTTGCACGTCACGTTCGCTCCTGAATTTCGGCTGAAGTCCGTCAAGGGAATCGGGGTTGCCGTGCCACCCAGTTACCTTGAACCGTGGGCACAGCGCCATCCCCGTCTTGCTCCAGTTCTGTGAACGTGGCGATTCTTTAATGGGGCGATGTCCCGGAATTCGCGTGCTCGGGGATCACGTGCTGGTGCGATTGCAGCGCCAAGCCGCAGCTGCAGGCGAGGGGAGGCGATGAGTTTCCTCAGATCGATCGCAGCTCCTGACGATCCCGCTGAGATTGCGGCGGCACACAGAATTGATGCGTTGCCCGTGCTCGTCATTTTCCCGCACAACCAGTGCAATTGCCGTTGTGTGATGTGCGACATCTGGCGAATCCGTGAAGCCCAGGAAATCACTCCCGCAGACCTCGAACAACATCTAGGTTCGTTCCGAAAACTGGGCGTTCACTGGGTTGTTTTTTCCGGGGGCGAGCCACAACTGAACGAGAAGTGGAGTAGCTTGGCGCAAATGCTTCGTTCGGCAGGGAGTCGCGTCACTTTGCTGACTGCCGGATTGTTGCTGAAACCTCAAGCCCGGGTGATCGCTGCGTGCATCGATGACGTGATTGTTTCCCTGGATGGTCCACCTGCGGTGCACAACAGCATTCGTCGCATTTCCGGTGCGTTTGAGCAAATGGCTGACGGTGTCAAAGCACTGCACGATCTTCGCCCTGAGATGCCAGTTCGCGGCGCGCTGTACGGTTCAAAAAGCAAATCATCATTCGCTGCGGGCAGTCGTTGCCTATGCAAAACAGATCGGATTGACGTCAGTTTCATTTCTGGCGGCCGACCTGACATCTTCAGCCTTCAATCGTCCCGAGGGCTGGCTCCCGGAGCGGCAAGAGCGGGTCGCTCTGACTTCCGAAGAGACCGATGAACTTGAGTGTGAGATCGAAGAACTCATTCGCGAACAAGCCCGGCTGGAGCCTCGATTCGTCGTCGAAAGTGCTGAAAAACTCCGTCGCATTGTTCAGCAGTTCCGCGCCCACCTCGGACAAGGCAAAAACTTCGCGCCGCGCTGTAACGCACCTTGGGTTTCGGCCGTGATTGAAGCATCGGGTGACGTTCGGCCCTGTTTCTTCCATCCGGTGTCCGGAAACATTCATCGCCAGACGTTGCCCGACATCATCAATGGCCCGGAAGCGTTGCAGTTTCGATCCAGTCTGGATGTCGAAAGCAATGACATCTGCCGGAGGTGCGTCTGTTCCCTGTACATTCCTCGACCAAACGAGCCCACGAGACAATAGTCGTGCGGCGTGAGCTTCCCGTTTGAAGCTACGCCACCGTGTTACTGCTTGAAGGAGAAATCCAACGTCTTGGCTTCACCAGCCCCAATTGTCACCTTCTGTGTTTGCGTTCCCAGTTTCTCCTGCCACGCGGTGATCGTGTAGGTGCCCGGCGGCAGATCCTTCAGTTCGAAGGCCCCATCTTTGTCAGTCACCGCAAAATATGGATGTTTGAACACCGCGATGTATCCTCGCATCCATGGATGCACGTTGCACTTCACCGGGATCGCAATTTCCTGGCGTGCGAACGTCTGCTCGAGAGGCACTCCGTGCGGCTGCGTCATGTTCCACTCTCGGTTGTTGGCGGGAGTTGGATGGATATTGTGCGTGGTCTCATCGCTGTTTACGATCTCGAGCTTCTGGTTGGCCTGCATTGCCAATACATGCGGCTTGTACTGGCAGCCCTTTTGTTCAAAGACCGCGGCCTGTTGTGGAGGTTGGGAACTTCCGCCAGTGAGGCCGTCGGAAACATAGACGACCACATTGGCTAGACCTCCGTCGGCGCCGACGACGATTTCCTCCGTGGTCACAGGCGTCGTATGGGCCTTCGCACAGAGGGGATCCGCCGACATGTCGATGCGCGAAGGTTTAGGCGCTGCGCCTTCGAACTTGACTGCTCCTTTCAGCGAAGATGATGCATCCGGAGGCCGCCCCGGTCCGGCAGACATTCGATCTGGCAGAGACATCGCAAGAGCGGCAATCAGCATGATTAGCAAATAGAAGTTCCTCTTCATCGAATACCTCTTTACTGTCCATCGGTTTCATCTTTGGGCTCTGAGTGTTTCTTCGAGATGCTCAGAGTGCGGATGTAGTGAACCACATCCCACCTCTGGTCCGGCTTCATAGCGGCGGCGAACGATGGCATTGGAGTCCCATCTAAGCCGGTGACCAGGTCGCGAAACATATCCTGATCCGACTCTCCGCATTTGAAATGGGTTCCACTCGTGAAGTCGAAAGGTGTAATCGGATTGCCCTGGCTATCGGTAAGTGCAGCCGCCGACGGGCCATGACCGCGGCCATCTTTGCCGTGACAAGACCAGCAATTCATGCTCTGGAAGAGTGCCGCCCCACGCGCGATGCTGTCTGGGGAATCAGGCGGTTCGGTGGGTATGGCTACAGGCTGGCCGGGTTTCTCCTCCTTGAATGCCGGGGAGAATGTCTTTATATACGCCACCAGGTCAACGCGTTCCTGCCGCAGCAGGGGTCTCCAGGATGGCATCCCACTAGCGTGAACCCCTCGGGTGATGGTGTTGTAGAGATCGCTGTCGAGAGGCAGGCTTCCGCTGGCGTGGAGCGGCATTTGAACACAGCTTTGGTGAAGTCGCGGGGTTTCGGATCTAGATACGGTGCGCTTTCTCCCCTCCCATCGCCCATTGGCCCGTGGCAAAAAATACAGTAGCGCTCGTACAACGCTTTCCCGCGTTTGGCGTTCCCGACCAGGTTGCCGACGTGGCTTTCTTGTGCGGCACCGATCATGCCCCACAACATGAAAATCGGAATCGCGGCCGTAAGAACCGGCTTGGCTGTCATGTGCACTGCGGTCCTCCTCAGAAATCGAAATCGAAGCCCATCAGAAACGCTCGAGTGAGTGTCGTCTTTTCCCGACAGAGGTGCCGCGCCCGCATTGCTCGACGCGGGAATATTCCTGGGTCCAAGCGAAGCCGGCACGAGGGCTCATGATCGGATACCAACGATAACCGACCGTCCAAATGTCGAGATTCCCGAGATCACCTCGAATATTCGGATTTGCTTGTCGCGACATGCGATTGAGTTCGTATCTGCCGATCACGATCCATCGGGGAGTGGGATTGTAGTGACCTTCGACAAAGCCGCCGTTCCAAACGGGAGCGACGGCCCCAGACGGGAGGCTTGAAGGCTGGTTGGATGGCACGGAATTTCCGAGAAACACGTTGTCGTATCCGTGCAGATAGAACGTGTAGAAGTCGAATTTGTCGACGAACCAATGTCCGTACGCGCCGGCGCGGTAAAAGCTGCGGTTTCCCATACCTGTTCCCGGAATGGGCGTTCCCCCGCTTGTCTGGAAGAAGGTCGGGGACTCGCCAAAGTACCCGTAAGCACCGACCTCCTGCTTCCCGAACCAGGGCGCCTCGAAAGCCTGGTTGAAGTTGGCATAGACGTCGTACGCCTGATTGGAAGGCAAATCCGGCGAGCCATTGCTGTCGCTTACGACGGCGACGGAGTAACGGGTGTGATCGTTTTCGGAGTGCCCGGACACTTCGACGCCAAGTTGAGGAAAGCCGATACCCTGGAAAAAGTTGTTGTCACCCGGCGGAGTAAAGAAATAGTTGTAATAGAAGCCTCCGGTGTTATTGAGTATGAGCGAGCGCTCCTGGGAGATGGGTTCATCCAATTCAAACTTGCCCATTTTGAGGTTGAGCCAATGCGATCCCGCAAGATTGTCGAGCCGCGTCCAAGCCTGTGACAAGGAGATGCTGCTGTTCCCGATGAACGGCTGAACAAAGAATGAAATGTTGTTGTAGAGGGTGCCTGCAGTGATCATGTCAACCCCTCCCAGGTCGAAACCTGATGTCGTCACGGTGGATTCGATTTGACCGCTGCCCCCACTTCCTGCGACTGAGTCGACCGCCTGACGGTTATTATTCTCCCGGTGCCAGATCGGAGTGGTGCGAAACATGACCGGCCAGTAGGCAGGTTCCTGGTAGATCGGTGCATCCCGACCGTTGCCCAGTTGATACCCGTTGTCCTTAAAGGTCTGGCCAAAATTGTTGAGCATAGGCCACGCTTCGTGACACGCAGAACAGGGCAGGCCGTATTTGCGAGCGAAGGCGGGAATTCCGTACGCCTTCTGAGCCCAGGCAAGAAGCGTTACGAGAATCAATAGATGCAAGCCCATTCTCTTTCGAATTACACTTCCCATGTTCCCTCCGCCTTTCGCATGACGGGACTGTGCGACAACTCGCCCAACGTTTCCTGCGGAACAAATTTGTAACCAACCCCGTGAACGGTTCGAATAAGAGTGGGACGATCAGGATCGTCCTCGATTTTCTGGCGCAGTCTCGCGATGCAGTTGTCCACCGTGCGATCACTGGATCGCTTTCTTTTCGGCCATAGGAAGCCGATGAGTTTTCGGCGAGAAACCACAACTCCTGGCCGGGCAACTAGAAACTTCAGCACCTTGAACTCCTGAAGCGTTAGCCCAATCGATTGATCGGCTCGACTGAGTTCCATCTTGGCGAAATCCAGAGAGAATTCCCCAAACTGAGCCCCGTGATGAAGTTTCCGCAACTGAAGATCAGGCATATTTGGGTTTGCGGTCGATGTGAAATCGGCTTCGTCGCTTACCGTAACTTTGGTGGCCGGCGAACTTGTCACAAAAAAGTCACACGATTGTAAAAATGGTGCACTTCCGAGAAACCGGTTTCGGTGAGTGACCTAAGGAAGGTTGAATGCTGGCTGCCGAGGCCCGATAAAGGCCGCCGAACAAATCGACGAGGTTGCGTCGCGGGTAAAAGCAGGGAACTCGAGCGAGTGGGTCTGTTGGATGCGCGCCGCTCAGTGCACCACGAATCCAGTCGCGGCCACCACGATTCCCACAACTCCGAGCACAATTCCCATCGCCCAGAAGATTCTTCGCCCGGAGAGCAGGGTGATCGAGGTGATCACTAATCCGATTTCCAAGAAGACTTCCGCCAGGTCAAAGCGGTCGGCGCGGTTCCTCTCGTGCGTCACCTCGGCTTCCATCTCCCGGGCTTTATCTTCGATTTCTTTCTGTTCATCCTTGTAACGCGAGGCCTCGCCCGAATATTTCTCTCGCAACTTGGTAAGCGCCGCCGCGTCCGTCGTCGCCTGCACAGAAGTCAAGTCCGTGAAAAGTTCATCCGTGTGGCGCCGGATGTTCTTCGCCTGATAATAGGCCCACTGGTCAGAGGATTTGGCCTGCAGCACGACTTCCTCGGTGTGGGCTCGATGCCCGAGTAAAGTCACAATGGCTACCAGCACGGCCAGGATTGCCATGGTCACCGAAATTGGCACGAGCGTGGGATCGTGTTTGGCGTGCTCTGCATGCTCCTGCAATTCCGTCAGCTCGTCCGACATAGCGTCACTCTCCCATCACTTTCACGATCACGCGCTTGTCCCGCTGCCCGTCGAACTCCGCGTAGAAGATGCGCTGCCACGTGCCCAGATCGAGCTTGCCTAAAGTGATAGGCACGATCACTTCATGATGGATCAGCAGCGCCTTCAGGTGGGAGTCGCCGTTGTCCTCGCCGGTCTCATGATGTTTGTAATTCTTTCGAAACGGAGCGAGATGTTCCAGCCATTGGTCGATGTCCTCGATCAGACCGCTCTCGTTATCGTTGACGTACACGCCTGCGGTAATGTGCATGGCGGACACCAGCACCATACCTTCACGCACGCCGCTTTTGCCGACGATCTGTTCGACCTGCGGCGTAATGTGCACGTACGCTCGATGTGCCTTGGTGTGAAAAGTCAGGTATTCCGTGAGAGTCTTCATATCGCCAGGTCTCGTCCCCGTTGCGAGCTTACCGCAGCGCTTCCGCAATTGTTCCGCTCGCGATCAGCGTCGCCAGCCGGGCGAAGTCACCGTACATCACCCGGTCCTTCTCCATGGTAGGACACACGGACCGGATCGCCGCATGCGCCGCTTGCCCGCGCTTCGATGTCTTCAGCGGAGCCAGGAAGTCCAGTGCCTGGGCCACCGCCATCGCTTCGATCGCCAGCACGTTCCGTGTGTTGTCGACCACGCGCTTCAGCTTGGTTGCGGCCGTCATTCCCATCGAGACGTAGTCTTCCTTATTACCCGAAGTGGTGATCGAATCGACGGATGCCGGATGAGCCAAGACTTTGTTCTCGCTGACCAGCGCTGCCGCCGTGACTTGAGGCATCATGAAACCGGAATTCAGACCGGCCCCCGCGGCCAGAAACGGAGGCAAGCCTTCGCTGAGCGCGGGATTCACCAGCCTCTCGATCCGGCGCTCGCTGATTCCGGCCAGCGCGCTGAGCGCGATCGCCAGAAAATCCAGGGCGAAGGCCAGGGGCTCGCCGTGAAAATTTCCACCGGAGATGACGTCACCCTCGGCGTTCTTCGCATCGGTGATGAATACCAGAGGATTGTCGACGGCGGAATTGGCCTCGGTTTCGAAAACTCCGCGGCAGTGCGCGAGCGTGTCGCGTACAGCTCCGTGGACTTGCGGGATACACCGTAGGGAATACGCGTCTTGCACGCGTCCGCATTCGCGATGTGATTCTCGGATCTGGCTGCCTTCCAGCATGCGTCGCAGGTTGGCAGCTGTCTTTATTTGCCCCGCATGCGGACGTGCCTTGTGAATACGCTCGTCGAACGCCGCGTCAGTTCCCTTAAGAGCGTCGCAGCACAATCCACCGAGCACGTCAGCCGTGTCTACCAAGGTCTCGGTCGCCAGCAGTGCCAAGGTGCCCACCGCCAGCATGGCCTGCGTACCGTTGATGAGAGAAATGGTTTCTTTGGACTCCAGCACGAGGGGTTTGATCTGCGCCCGCTTGAGAGCATCTGCGCTGGGAATCCGCGCGCCTTTCTCGTCGAAGCATTCACCTTCGCCGATCAGTGCTAGAGCCAGGTGTGCCAGCGGAGCGAGATCGCCACTCGCGCCCACGCTGCCCTGCGATGGCACCATGGGAGTGACGCCTCGGTTGAGCATCTCACAAAGCGTGTCGATGACGATGGTCCGGACCCCTGAGTGACCCTTGGAGAGCGAATTCGCCCGCAACAGCATCATCGCCCGCGTTTCTGAGAGGGCGAGCGGTTCGCCCACGCCGACCGCGTGCGAGCGCACCAGGTTGACCTGCAGTTCGCGAATCTGCTCTCCGGCGATGCGCACGTCGCTCAGTTTGCCCACGCCGGTCGTGATCGCGTAAGCGAGTTTGTCGCTGGCAACAATTTCGTCGACGACAGCGCGCGCCTGGTTGACAGCCTGTCGCGCGTCTGGAGAAAGCAGCGCAGCGCGGCGTTCGGTGGCGACCTCGCGCACCTCTTCAAGTGTCAGATCGTTTCCGTTGATGTGGAGTGCGTTCAAAAAGGGCTCCCCGTGAAGTGTTCCAACATTCGGTCGCTCAGCAAATCTTGTAAGTTCTACTTTGCCATCGCTGCGCGGAAAGCCGTCAGATATTTGTCCGGCAGTGCTGCGACGTTCATCGTTGCATCGGTGACGACGTGCGTGGTCTCACCCTCCGCCAGCAAGACTCTGTTCTCCGCCCGCACTAGTTCGTAGCTGAAAACGACGACTGACTTGCGCACGGCCTTCAGGCGCGTCCGTACTACGACTTCCTCGTCATAATAGACGGGAGCTTTATAGCGGCATTGCACTTCCGCTACAGCGATGAAGCGCCCCTCGTCACGTTCCATGTCGCGATAGGAGAATCCCATCTTCCGCAGCAGTTCGACCCGTCCCACTTCAAACCAGATCAGGTGGTTCGAATGGTAGACGACGCCCATCTGGTCGGTTTCCGCGTAACGCACCCGCAAACGGGTCTCATGGAAGGTGTGGTGAAGCTTGGAAGTCATTTCCCCGTCCATACTGGCTTGCGTTTCTCCAGGAACGACGAAATTCCTTCGCGAAAATCGGCGGTTGTGCGGATCGCAGCGTTCTCGCGCACCGCCGCATCGATCTGGAGGTCGAGTTCGGTGCGGGCGTGATCGGTCAGCAGTTGCTTGGTCGCTCGCAACGACGCAGAGCTATTCTCCATTAATAACGCGGCTAGTTCGCGCGCTCGCGTCATCAGGTTCTCTACCGGCACGATTTCGCTCACCAATCCCATGCGGGCGGCTTCCTCGGCTCCGAAGATCCTGCCCGTCAGCAAAAGATCGCGAGCCTGCTTCTCGCCCACTTGTCGCAGCAAGAATGTCGAAACGATCGCCGGTACAAATCCAATACGCACTTCGGTATAACCAAATTTCGCATCCGGGACTGCGAGCGTAAAGTCGCACAGCAGCGCCAATCCCGTTCCACCGGCGATTGCCGGGCCATTCACGGCAGCGATCGTGACCTTAGGAAACTCGTACAGCGACCGAAAAAGCTGGACCATGGTCTGCGAATCTTTTAGGTTCTGTTCGGGGGAACGCCCGAGCAGCGACTTCAGATTGTCCAGATCCATGCCGGAACAAAAAGCCTTGCCCGCTCCCGTCACGATCAAGACGATTGCATCTGACTTCGCGACCTCGTCCAGTGCGGGCAGCAGGTCATCGATCAGTTCGAAGCTGATGGCATTGCGCTTCTCCGGACGGTTCAGTGTGAGAATGGCCACGCCGCTGTCGTACGCGAGTTGTATTGCCTTGTAATTCATAGCGTGAACTAATCTGCTGCGTCCGCACTGGAAAATCGGGCCCCGATTCCCGCCGTAGCCTTTAACAGAGAATCCAAAGGCTTCAGCGGGGGCAAGGCAGCGCCGCGCTGCGTCAACACCTCGACTACTTTCTCAGTGGGCAGGTTACCAACCAAAGCATCCTGGGCAAAGGGGCACCCGCCAAGTCCTCCAAGCGCAGAGTCAAAGCGGCGGCAACCAGCGTCGTACGCAGCGAGGATCTTCTCTGTCGCCTGATCTGTACGGCTGTGCAAATGCACGCCGATCTCGAGATAATCGTACCTCGCCATCACCGCCCCGACCACTTCGCTGATCTGTTGTGGACTCGCCATGCCGACCGTGTCCGCCAGCGAGATCATCCGCAAATTGTCCACCTCCATCAGCGAGATGGCCTCCACCACTTCTTCCGGATTCCACAGGTCGCCGTACGGGTTTCCAAACGCCATCGAGATATAGACCACAACATCAAGTCGAGCATCGTCGGCCTTGTTCTGAATCTTCTCCAGTTCTTCCAGAGCTGCCTCGGGTGATTGGTTCTGGTTCTTGCGCAGGAAAGTCTCCGAAATCGAATAAGGAAACCCCAGCGTCGAGACCGCCTTGGTTTCAATGGCCCGCACAGCGCCCTTTTCGTTGACCACGATGCCGATGATCTCCACATCAGCCGGCGGATCGAGTTCCTTCAGCACCTCTTCCGAGTCCGCCATCTGGGGCACGACCTTCGGCGACACGAACGAAACAGCATCAATATGCTTGAACCCCACACTGATCAAGGCCTTGAGATAATCCACTTTCAACGCAGCAGGGATCAATCCCTTCAGCCCTTGCCAGGCATCGCGGGGACACTCAATCAGTTTGACAGGGTCAGGCATGACATCAGTCGGGCACAACTAAGTTTGCAGCACTCCCACCTTAAACTCCGCCACGTCGGGATTCAGCGCCGCCGCCTCCAGTGCTTGCGTAATCGCTTCCCGCGTCTCAATTGGATCGATAATCTTGTCGATCCACAAACGCGCTGCGCCGTAGCGCGGATCGGTCTGCTCATCGTAAGTACGCTTTACCGACTCGTACAATTCTTTGCGCTCTTCCTCGCTCAGTTTCTTGCCGCCGCGCTCCAGTTGCTTGACTTTAATCTCAACGAGCGTGCCCGCAGCGGAATCACCGCTCATCACCGCATAGCGCGCCGTCGGCCAGGCAAATACAAAGCGCGGATCGTACGCCTTCCCGCACATGGCATAGTGCCCGGCGCCGAACGATCCTCCAACGATCACGGTGATCTTCGGTACCACGGAGTTCGAAACTGCATTGACCAGTTTCGCGCCCGCCTTGATGATGCCACTCCACTCCGCGTCACGGCCCACCATGAATCCATTCACGTCGTGGAAGAAGATTAACGGGATTAGATTCTGGTTGCAGTCCATGATGAAGCGGGCTGCCTTCTCCGCGGATTCGGTATAGATCACGCCCCCAAACTCGACTCGCTTGTGGCCTTCATGATCAGTCTGCTGTGCGTGCAGTTTCT
This sequence comes from uncultured Acidobacteriaceae bacterium, assembly GCA_963710885.1. GTDB lineage: Bacteria > Acidobacteriota > Terriglobia > Terriglobales > Acidobacteriaceae > Sulfotelmatobacter. The sequence continues at coordinate 4,101 of CAVQCF010000039.1, read as the reverse complement.
GATTGGCGACAATGCCCACCGCAAAGCCGCCAATGCGCCCGTATCCGCAGATCAGAGTCTTGCCGTACTCCGGCTTGTACTCGTCGAATCGACTGCCATCGAGCATCCGAGCCAGCACCTCTTTCATGTCGTAAGGCCGCGCCGGAGACGAATCATAGATTCCGTAAATCTCTTCCGCGGTGAGTTCCGGTTCGACCGGCTTCTTCCGGTCCCAAGGAGAAAGGCGCCGGTATCCCCACTTCCCGACAATCGAGCGAATGCGCGAAATGCACGCCTGATCGTTCGGTTCGCGGAAGTCGACCGTGCCGCTGATGGCCGAGTGCATCGCCGCGCCGCCCAACTCCTCCGCCGAAACTTTCTGACCGATTGCCGCCTGCACCAGTGCTGGACCCGCGAGAAACAACCCGCTGCCGTCAGTCATGAGCACGTGATCGCACATCACCGGGAGGTAGCCGCCGCCCGCCACGCACATCCCCATGATGGCCGCGATCTGCGGAATGCCCATGGCTGACATCACAGCATTGTTGCGGAAGACGCGGCCGAAATCGTCGGTATCTGGGAATACATCTTCCTGCAGCGGCAAGAACACTCCCGCCGAATCGACGAGGTAAATCGTCGGGATGTGATTCTCGATGGCAATGTTCTGCGCCCGTATGACCTTCTTCGAAGTCATCGGGAAGAACGCCCCAGCCTTCACGGTCGCGTCATTGGCGATGATCATGACCATGCGAGTTTCGACTCGGGCGATGCCTGTAACGACGCCTGCGGCCGGTGCGCCGCCCCATTCTTCGTACATCCCGTGAGCGGTATAGAGGCCCAGTTCGAAGAACGTACCCGGGTCGGCCAGCAGAGCAATACGTTCGCGCGCCGTCAACCGCCCCTTGGCGTGCTGGCTTTCAATGGCCTTGGCGCCGCCGCCCTCGCATATCTTCTCGCCCTCGTTGCGTACTTGCGACATCAAGTCGGCCAGAAAACGCATGTTGGCTTCAAAGCGCGCGGATGTAGGATCGATCTTGGTCGTCAGCACGTTGTCCGGTGCCGTCGAGTTCGGGGTGGGATATTCGGTGCGCTCAGCCATGGGTCGAGGAATCAGGAAGCGGACTGATTACGGTATACCACCCGGGCAGACCCGCGCAATGCGGCCCAGTCCGGATAGTCTTTGGGAAGGTCAGGTACTCGAGCGACGTATCGACTCCGCCACCGGATCGTTGGCAATCGCTTCGACGAGTCCGATCCGCAACGCCGCTGCAGCCATGATTTTCTCAGCGGCCACGAACATTTCCAGGGCGCGTCCTTTGCCGACCAGTCGCGGTAGCCGCTGGGTGCCTCCCCAGCCCGTGATCAACCCCAAGGCAGCGCCCCGGTGTCCGAACACGGCATGCGCCGATGCAATTCGGTAATGGCAGGCCAGCGCCAAGTCAAGCCCGCCTCCCATGCAGTATCCCGATACGGCGGCATAAACCGGGGCAGGGAAGCAGTCGATCGCCCCCATCAACGTCTGCCCCATCTTGGAGAATTCATACGCTCCCGGACCGTCGAGGCTAGCAATCTCCTCTAACTCTGCACCTGCAGAAAAGAATCGGTCGTTCCCCGTGAAAACGATCGGGCGCTTTTCTCGAGCTAAGTGCTCAACCGCACCGGCCAGCGAGAGCACACACGCGCAGGTAAGGCGGTTGGTCCCATCGTCCGATCGCAACCGGACGATGCGCACGTTGTCGCGCTCCTCAAGCTGGAAAACAGTTGCAGACATCGAGGGTAAGAATTTCAAAACGCCAATCTACGCCTTATGTTCCACCCATCCCGCCAGCCGACAGCCATCTTCCTCGAGCAAAAACGTTCCCACGCCAAAGCATTCGCCCACTATGCAGTGCGACTCCGGATCACGAGCGGCCCGAGTGATCCATTGCTGTCCCACGCGGTATTGCGCAGCGGTGAACCACTTCTGCGGCAGAACCTCCACTAACCCCGCCTGGGGGTAGAAGACGAAGAGCGCAAACGCAGGATCATCGTTCGACATGGCTTTGTAGCTGGTCGGGACGATCAACTCGTCCACCGTTGCCAGTTCCGAAGGAACGTCGATTTTGTGCATGCCGGGACCCAATGTGAGCGGCGCTTCGAAATCCGCGATGGGCGCTGTCGCCGAGTAAATGCGGTCGGCAGACGGTTTAAACCAACCAGCAACTTCCGCCAGCTCAAACGCCTTCAGTTGCTCCGGATCAAAGCAGGCAAGCCGAATGTTGCGGCCCTCCGGGCACCAGATGCCAACAAAATGCGGCGGGACTAGAAAAGGTCGACAGTAAGTGTTGAGTGCGAGGCGTGCCCGGTCCGGTTCCTGCTCCAGGCCTAGAGTCACAAGATGGGCTATCGGGCCTTGCTCGCCGTGATGGGTCCACACAAATTTCTGTCCCGCCAGCGAGTGCAACGAGGGAAATGTTTTCCAGTACCAGGGTACGGGCCCAATGGTCTGGGAGAGAATCTCCCGGGCGCGGGAGACGTTGATCTCAGCCATCAGCTGGCCGCCGGCACGCCGGGTCCCTTTACGTGCGTGCGGATGAATTGAACGATGTCGTCCATGGCAGTGCCCGGCTGAAAAATCGCCGCCACGCCAATTTTCTTCAGGCCCTCGATATCCTGGTTCGGGATGATTCCACCGACCACCACGATGACATCGTCCATTTTGTTCTGCTTGAGCAGGTCCATCACGCGCGGGACAATTGCGTTGTGCGCCCCGGACAGAATCGACAACCCGATGACCTGCACATCTTCCTGCAGAGCTGCGGTGACGATCATCTCGGGCGTCTGCCGCAAACCGGTATAGATCACTTCCATGCCAGCGTCGCGCAACGCACGAGCAATTACCTTCGCGCCGCGATCATGCCCGTCAAGGCCGGGCTTTGCCACCAACACGCGAATCTTGGTATCAGCCATCGCCACCATTTAAACACAAAGGAGCTGATTTTTTCCTCGGTGTCGCCGCATCCTCTGCGGTCAAACGGTTTTGATGTCCAGACTTCGCCACATATACCAGCAAGCCACGCTGCGATACGGTTCCCACGCCCGCGCAATCTTCTCCATGTCTTTCGGCTTCGGTAGCTTGCGCTTTTTGTAGTGTTTCTTAATCGCCATCTGTACCCCATAATCGCCCGTGGGTAAAACATTCGGACGCTGCAAAGAAAACATCAGGAACATATGCGCCGTCCACACGCCGACGCCCTTCACCTGCGTCAGATGCTCGATCACCTCCTCATCGGTCATTTCAGGCAGGCGCGTAAAGTTGAGGAGTCCATCCGCAGTCTTCTTTGCCAGATCCTTCAGATAGGACGATTTCTGCTTCGACAAGCCGACGCTCCGCAGTTGTTCGTCGCTCAGTTTGAGAATGCCCTCTGGCGTCAGCGGGTCTCCAGCGAGATCGGCAAAACGCTTGAAGATCGTAGCCGCCGCCTTGCCGTTGAGTTGCTGGTAGACGATCGCTTCGGCCACAGTGCCGAACTCGGGCTCTCCAAACTCCATGCGGCACGGCCCGATGCGCTCAATGATGGCACGCAAGACAGGGTCGGATTTTTTGAGATGGTTAACGGCCTTTCGCATGGCCTATACATTTATCACAAAAATGCCCCTAGGCGAACAAAAAACGAATCTATGCGCTTTTCTCTCCTACTGCGCGCGTTTGATCGCGATTCCCATGACTTCATATCGCCCTCCCCGCAGCAGTTTGTCCGTGCCGATGAAGGCCCGCGCCGGATAATCGCCGTGAAAATACGTCTTGTACACGGAATTGAAAGTGTCATAGAACTTGAGATCTGTGCAGAAGATCTGCATCGACACGATGTCGTCCATCGTGAAACCAGCAGCCTCGACAGTCCCCTTGATTCCTTCCATCACCATTCGCGCTTCGTCCTCAGCGCTCGCGGGTGGTGTTCCAGTTTTTGGGTCGAGCCCGATGTGCCCTGCGATATACAGCGTGTTGCCCGCAAGTACCGCGTCGCTGAACGGCAGAGCTTTCATGTCGCTAGCTCGCGGTTTCACTATGTACTTGCGGTCTGCCGCCCCTGCCGCAACGCAAAATACGAGACACAGCACTCCCACAACGATGCGCAGTTT
>CAVQCF010000038.1:0-143082 GCA_963710885.1 uncultured Acidobacteriaceae bacterium | reverse complement strand
GGGGTTGTCGCCCTCCAGCCAAGTCCCCACGTCGAAGAGGTAGATCTGTTTCGTCCAGAGCAGCCCAGCGAACGCTTGGCGCTGCACACGTTTTTCGTCCTCGGTCGCACGGGGGGGCTGAATAGCGGCATAAACTCATCGGCTTCCGCCCGCCGCTGCGCGATGATTTTATCGACGTCTTTGAGTGGTTCCTTCATGGGCTCGTCGACAAGCCGGATGGGTTCGTCGACAAGCCGGAGCCGCAGAACCACAGAGCCGCACGCGGGAACTGTGTACTGGTAATGCAGGCAAGACTTCGTGCCGGTCTGGTTCGGGTTGACGACTCCTTCCTCCCTGTTGACGATCGCGCTATGGAAGGCGTCTTTGCAGTAGGGATGTCGGTTCGGAACACCGTAGAGACGTTGTGTGTTCGTTTCGTTGTCCGTGAAGAGCGGCTGGCCGTTTGCCTCCGCGTACAAGATGCGCTTCCCGAGCCGGTAATCGAACATTAGGTTCTTGAGTGCTTCGTCGCCGGAGTCGTCAGCAACCAGGCTAATGACCCCTTCGGTCGCCGGGCCCTCGCAAATCGTTGGCTCCGGACCTGGAGTATCCGTCCAACCCCATGTGTTCCGGAACCAGAGATGGGGAAGGATGTGCAGCGGTGCGGGCTCTGGACCACGGTTACAGGCTTCGATGCGGATACAAAGGTCCTCGTCCGAGGCCTTCGCATACTCGACAAAAACGTCGAAGTAGCGGTTCTCGTCGAACACGCCCGTCTCCAGAAGCTCGAACTCAAATCCATGGCCGGCCCGTCTTCGATTCTCATCAAGAAGCGCCTCGTAGGGGAACCGGGTCTGTGGGTATTTATAGAGGTACTTCATGTAGGAGTGGGTGGGAGTGCTGTCGACGTAGAAGTAGTATTCCTTCACATCCTCGCCGTGGTTGCCCTCGCCGGGAGTGAGTCCAAAAGCCCGCTCTTTCAAAATGGGATCCTGACCGTTCCATAGAGCAAGGCTGAACACCAGGAGCTGATACCGGTCGCAAATCGCGGCCAACCCATCTTCGCCCCAGCGGTAAGCCTTGCTGCGAGCCATTTCGTGGGAAAGGAAATCCCACGCTGCTCCGTTCGGGCTGTAATCCTCGCGAACCGTACCCCAGGAGCGTTCGCTAACGTACGGACCCCACTTGCGCCATCGAAGGGGGTTGCCTTGCGTGTCAAGAAGTCGTCGGCCTTCTTCCGTAAGGCTTACTGGACTCGGTGAAGGTATGGTCTGCTCTATTGGCTGTTTCAGGGCTGGGGCGCCCATGGCATTTTCCTCCCCGCTTCGGCCGATGCTGTCAAATGGGAGTTAGCCCAAAACGTGGCCACCGGGCGATTTCCCGTTTCCTAGTGCGTTTCGGGCCGGCATTGCACTCTTTGGCGGAACGCCACACTAATATGGGCGGCTTTTCAATCCTGTGAAACTGGCAAAAGTTACAGTGGCATAATGAACGTGTTTCGAAGATCTGAGGCAATTGCAGCCAAGCCCAAAGCTTCAACCTGCCGCAATAATCCCCCTCCTAGACCATTTCATAGCAGAGCAGTCTCCGCCGGGGCTAATCAGATCCAAATTCATTCACGATAGTTGCCTCTGATTGCTGGTGCGTCAGCGATAGACTTAGAGAATTGCAGGAGCGCGTCACGTTTTGTTACGTTTTGTGAGCACGTTGGCACGCTGACTGTCGAAACATCCCCATAGATGGGATGAGAAGGTCGATCTCCTTAGCCGTTTTGATTGCACCCTAGAGTGGATTGATCATTGGTAGCTTGACGCCATCCGTGATCGGGGATCGACCTTCTCATCCCAGTTCCGCGCGCAATGGTTCGTCGGCGATCACCTGCCTGGGGAGTAAAGAAAGCGGACGAGCTTGTTCCTGTCCCGGCATGCCTGCGTGTCTTCCGCGCAGACGGGATATAACTCTCCCCATCCCGCCGCCACAACGATGCGATCTTCGGAAATGCCACGGCTTACCAGAGTTTGCTTGACCCAGTTCGCGCGCCGCTGGCTGAGCGCGAGGTTGTATACGATGTCTCCAGTGATGGAAGCATATCCGTCCACATAGAAGCGCACATCGGGATGATCCTTGAGCCATTGAACATTGTCATCCAGCGCGCTTGGATTGGTGGGAGCAGTGTAGTCGTTCCTGAGGAACATAATGTTCTTCATGTTCTTGTAAAACGCGTCTTCGTCAGGACCAAAGAGAATCACTGGCGGCTTTGACCAATAGGCGACCCAAAAGGCCGCATCGTCGGAACTGTTAGCTTGCGCGAACATAGTCGCACTGGAGAGAACGAGCGTTGCGGCGATCGTGAACGCAAGGCGGTATCGCATGGGTTTTGTTAACCTCCGTAATGCCATAGAAGCTTGACGGTGCGTGTGTCATAGATCAACTGGTATTTTTGGCAGTAATACGCCTCAAGACAGGCCAACACGTGGCCGGAGAAGGTTTGGCAAGGGGCTGATATTTCGCTGAACGTCGAGCCGGCCAATGGAAAAATCGAGAGGAGCAGTCCAATATGACGAACGAAAAGGTGATCATGCTGGTCGAAGCAAAAATTCAGCCGCAGCGCCGCGCGGAGCTTGTCGAGGCCGCACGCCAATACTTGCCATTGGTGCGGGCGGAGTCGGGCGTGGAAGCGTTTTATATCACGGCGCGAAAAGACGATCCCAATACATTTGTTTTCTACGAGGTTTACAGGTCGCAAGCAGCACAGGATTTCCATCTGCAGCAGGACTTCACTAAGAAATTCCTGGCGACGCTAAAAAGCGCGCAGGCCGGAGACCGAGTGCGGACAAATCTCGTTGAGCTGGCCCAGGAGTGAGGGACGAACTCGACACCTAACTCCAAGCGTTTTGAGCGGACAGTTGGCGAAACATCCCCCATTACAGTGCGCCGTGAAAGGCGCTGGACCACAGCGGGAGATAAACCCGCCCGGGAACTGGATCGCTCCACCCGGTAGCAATCGGAGCGGCGGTGGAGATAACAAAGCCGCCGGAGCCTCCGGTGTAGAGGGTCGCGTAAGGCGACTCGGCGAGTCTGCAGGTTGTAACGCGAGTGAACGCTGAGCAGGCCTCGAAAAATGTAATGCAGGAGCCGACCCAACTGTAATGTGGGGAAGGTCGAAGCTGATGGAGCAGCAAAGAGCGAATTAGTTCCATCGGTCCTGCCGGGGTAGTGGCGACGGCATGCAGACATAGGGGACCAGAGGCAACACGGGAAGCCCCAGCGGAGATCGCAGTCGGGATCAACTGGCAACTCGCGAGAGCCAGGCCGGGCCGTCTGGGGTGACGGAGAGGCTCGCAGTACTGATGAAACCGGGTAATGCCGGTGGAGGGAAGGGGCCTCAGTTGGAAGGAAACGCAAGAAGCAACGAAGGCAGAGGGATTGACGATGAGTCCAGTAACCCCCGCAAGTGTACAGAAGTTGCAGACGGCGTTGCACGCGAAAGCGAAGGAATCGCCCAGCTTTCGTTTCTATGCCCTGTACGACAAGGTGTACCGGAAGGACGTTCTGGCCTACGCCTATGACTGCTGCAAAGCCAATGGTGGAGCAGCAGGAGTGGACGGTCAGAGGTTCGAGGACATCGAGGCGTATGGAAGAGAGCGATGGTTGGACGAACTGGCGCAAGAGCTGAAAAGCCGAACCTATCAACCACTTCCCGTGCGGCGGGTGTACATACCCAAACCGGACGGGAAACAGCGGCCGTTAGGGGTACCCGCAATCCGTGACCGGACAGCGGAGATGGCGGCAGTATTGGTTCTCGAACCTATTTTCGAGGCCGACCTGCAGCCGGAACAGTATGCCTATCGGCGAGACCGCAGCGCGTTGGACGCGGTGAGTCGAGTCCACAAGCTGATCTATGCTGGCCATCAAGAAATTGTTGACGCAGATCTCAGTAGCTATTTCGATAGTATTCCGCATTCCGAGCTTCTTCAGTCGGTAGCTCGTCGGGTGGTCGATGGAGCCATGCTGCATCTGATCAAGATGTGGTTAGACGCTCCCGTGGAAGAAACCGACGAGCGCGGAAATAAACATCGGAGTACGCGAAATCGGGACGAAGGTCGGGGTACTCCACAAGGAGCTCCGATCAGCCCGCTGCTCAGTAATTTATACATGCGTCGGTTCGTGCTCGGGTGGAAGAAACTGGGGCACGAGAAGCGCCTGAAAGCGTACATCATTAATTATGCCGATGATCTCGTGATCTGTTGTCGTGGCCGAGCCGATGAGGCACTGGTCTTGATGCGGAACATGATGTTGAAGCTGAAGTTGACGGTGAACGAAAGTAAGACGCGGGTCTGTCGACTGCCGGAAGAGAAGTTCGATTTTCTCGGGTACTCGTTTGGTCGCTGCTACTCGCCGAAGACGGGGCGGGCCTATTGGGGCACCACTCCCTCCAAGAAACGAGTGCAGCGTTTGTGTAAGGCGATCAGCGAGATGACCCGCCGGAGTCAAACCCAGCAGGATGCGGCAACGCTGGTAGCAGCGCTCAACCGGAAGATTAATGGTTGGGCTAACTACTTCTGCTTGGGTCCGGTCAGTAACGCCTACCGAGCCGTGGAGGAACATACGCGTCGGCGGCTTCGCCAGTGGCTGTGTGTCAAACACAAAGAGCGGACGAGTGGGGCTACGCGTTTTCCCCTGCTTGCTCTGCATCAAAAGTTTGGCTTGGTTCGCCTTACTGCGCGAACCGCCAGTTTTCCGTGGGCGAAAGCGTGAGACTTTCTCCGAGAGCCGGATGCGTTAACTGCGCCTGTCCGGTTCGATAAGCGGGGGTGTGGAAACGTGGCATGGTAAGGCTTCCAAGGAACTCCCCCAGGTTGAATCGGATCGTTATGCAGCCTTGAGTTCGACGGGGACCAGTTCAAAGCCCAGTTGTTTGGCTTGCCGTTTGAGTTTTGCTTCCAACCTTTTCTCCCTTTGGGTGTCTCTGGCGTCCCAGATGGTCTCGTCATATTCGACTTGGTTTTTGACCATGGTGTAAAAGATCACTGCGATCTTGTGGGCGGTTGCCATCGTGGCAGCTTTGGGACCGAGCTTGGCTTTCATTCGGCGCAGGTAGTTGCCTAAGGGCGTGAGGCTGTGATGGAGGGAATAAGCAGCCATGCGGAATAAATGGCCAGCTCGGTTTTTGATCCTTCGGGCTCCACGCCATAACAGTTTCCCGCCGCTGATGTCGTTGTCCGGACAGAGTGCAAGCCAGGAAACAAAGTGGGCTGCGCTGGGCCACCGCGACATGTCGCGGCCGACCTCACTGAACAGTGGCAACGCGTTTTCCTCTAAGCCTGGAATTTGAGTGACATCGACTCCGAAGAGTTTATAGGCTTCGGTACGCAGATCGAACTCTGGATGGGGATGCCCGTTCTTCTTTCTCCGTTTGCTTCCGGCTCGATTTTGTTTCCGGTCGGGTGGTAAAGGTTTCTCCCCGGGGTCGGTGCGGGGCTCGAAGTCCCGCAGCATTTTCTCGATTTCCAGATCGCAGTTCACGATCTGCTGCTGATAGATGCGGTACAGATCTCGCGATTGACCGAGGGTAAACAGATGCTCGGGCCGCCAGTTGCCTTCCAGTGATTTTCGGATAGTCTCGGTGTCGGCTTTGATGTGTGGATCCCGCAGCTTGGCGAGCTCTGCGCCGTCCCGTTGTCCAGCCAGAATGGCGTCCACAATGGCACGGCCCGTCGACCCGGTGATGTCACTGATGACATGATGGATTTGCAGGTTCATTTGCGTCAGCGCCTTGTGCATGTGCTGCACGTGTTGACTGGCCGCTGCGACCAGTTCGGTACGGTGCCGCAGCAGGGTCCGCACGGCGCAGACGTCCTGCCCCGGCCTAAATGCAGCCCGCAGTAATCCCACCGAGTGCAAATACTGTAACCATTGGCATTCATGCCAGTCGGTGCGCCGTCCGGGTACGTTCTTCATGTGGCGGGCATTCACTAAACAGGGGCGGATGCCTCGTTGTTCGAGAATCTCGAACAGTGGAATCCAATACACCCCAGTGGATTCCAGCGCCACCGTCGTCACCCCGCACTGCTCGAGCCAATCGGTTAAGCGCTCCAGATCTTCGGTGAAGGTGGCGAACACCCGCACGGGATTCTCATCCCGCCCTGGAGGTACGGCTACAAACATTTCTCGTGAGCCAACGTCGATACCGGCCGCATTCGGCTCCAACACCGGCCGGTCTTCCAAACACATCCCTTTGTTTCGTCTCCGCCGCTTGGATTTCGCTTTCGACGGCTGCAGATTATCGCCCTGTTTCTTGGTCACTGGTTGCTCGCTTTCTGAGCTGCAAGCAACGGCCAAGCTGTGCAATCGAAGGTACTCTTCCAAACGGAATCAGTTGGTTGGCGCCAACTGTTAACCACTGCTCTGCGCACGGAACTTGGAACCACGCTAATGATCGGTGTTTAACCACACACCACTGCCTCAACGGCTTACTTCCGTTGCCTGTCGCTCCGTCTCAGGATGCATGGAATGGGCGGCCAATTCAAGTTCCTTTCCGCTTTGCCCCGACCACCGGCCGGGCCCTCCGCTAATGAGGCACCGGCAAACGAAAGGGCCGGTCTCGGCTAGGCTTCCCCTAAACCGTCGCGCCACCCCTCGACTTCACCTCAGTGATCTTGGTTCTGTGGCTCTGGATTAGGCCGCTTCGGGCGGGATGCTCATCCGGGCAGAATCGCGGAGATAGTTGGCCCGCGCATTACTCTCCTTCGGTACTGTTCGAAAGGAGATACGGATACCCTTCTTTCTCAGCTTGCTTGACGTTGATCTCAACGTGCTTCACGTTGATCGCCGAAATTCGCAGCCAGCGCTTGGTTGTCTGCCGATCCGATGGATGAGCCTCCCATATGGAGTCAGGACCAAGCCAAACCGGACTGAGGTGGCGCGGCGAAAGCCAACTCGACTAACCACCGGGAGACTAACGTTACTGCGCCTTCTCGACTCTACTCGCCATAGCACTCACTGACATCGTGCTATCGTCTGACCATGCCCCGTGCCACCATCATCGTTAATGTCACCCATCCTGGCGCGATGCGCCCAGAATCGCGCTGAATTCCCCGGCGGCGTCTTCGGGACGCAGGCGGCCGTTTCCGGCAACCCTCTGCACACGGACGCGGTCATCCTAACCTCCGGCCCCATCCGTTTTTCAGAGTGCCCGGCCCGGACGTTGCGACGGCTCAACGCCAACCAAGCTCGCCCTGCTACAAAAAATGCCGACCGATTAGAACGTAGTTTACCGCACCGTTTTGAATGCGGCTTCCACCGTACGCGCAATAAGCGCCTGGCCGGATTGGCTTGGGTGCACATCGCATGTGAATTGGTTCGCTGATGACGCATTCAGCAAACCAGCATTGCAGGTGAGCCCGCCCGCCGCTGCCGCTGCGTCTTCGAAGGCGGTGAACACGTCTGCCACGACCGCCCCTCCCTCTGCTGCTGCCGTCGCAATAGTTTGGTTAAGATCAGCAGCAAGGCCAGTTTCATTCACATTTGTGTAATCGGTGGAGTAGTAATTCATCAGCACGATCGTCCCTTTAAAACCGGCGGCCCGAAGGTCGGCAAGAATGGTCTGCAGGTTAAACTCGACATTTGCAAGCACCGACTGCAAACCCGAGGCAATACAAGTCGGGTCACCAAGACAGGTGTCTTGGAGCAAAAAAACATCGTCGGCACCCAAACTGATTGTTACCATTCGAGTTTGCGGATGCGACTTCAGAAACGAAACGGCGAAATCCAGTTGAGTCGAAGTGTAGGAAACGTGCAACGGAGCTTGCGAACGGAAAAAGCGGCAGCCGTTATCGGGAGCAGTCGAAGACAAGAAGCTGCCCGTGGTTTCTCCCGGACACGATGCATTTGTGTCACCGAGCTTGAGCGTCCGAGAAGTGTAGTTGGGAAATCCGATGAAGTTGTTGGAATTGACGTACTCGAAACCTGCATTCGCAATGAAACCAAAAGTTACGCTATCGCCGAGCGCGAGGTAGGCGCGTCCTGGGGCTTCGTCAGTGCCTGAGAACGCGGGAATGGTTAGAGCAAGAACTAAGAACAGAGAAAATCCTGATGACCGCATTGGGGCCTCCCTTCGAGTCAGCTGGTAATTCGGCGAGCCGCTTGCGCTCAGGAATAATACACCTTAGAGAAAATGAAAAATCTTATTTTCGCCGTCAGGAGCTTTGCCGAAACCCCCACCGGAGACTTCCCCACATTTGCGGCCAGCAGACTGCCACTGGGCCAAAACCCGGTACTTGGCGATCGCGGTAGGGACACCGGTCACCCGGTGCCCTTTGACAGTACAGCGAGCCCGTTTGGTGGAAAGGGGATGATGAGCAGGCATCGCCAAATCGAGGAGGGCGGCACTGGGAACCTGTTCTTTTGCCTGTTCACGATAGCCTTCACCCTGATCGGATGTGGGGAAGGGAGTGTCGCCCGTCTCATGCCGGATTTCAGCATCTCCGTTTCGCCAAGTTCCGTCTCGGCTGACGTCGGCACCACAACATCGCCGGTGACCATCTCAGTCAGCGCGCAAAGTGGCTTCAGCGGTGCGACGAGTCCCTCGCCTCAGACTCGATCTACATCAAAGCGCAGCCGCTGCAGTGGCTGCCCGATTTCTACGGTGGAGGTCCGAACCAACCGATCGGCGGCGACATGCTGGTGGAGCAGACCTTAACGGCTGTCAAAAGCAACCCGCACACCTTCAAACTCCATTACAAAGTCACACACCTCGGCAACGATCTTCATGGCACCAGCGGGCAGGAGTTTCCGGCGGTGTACACGAACCGGGACTACCGCCGCTTCGTCTATTACAACGGTTCGGATCCCTGGACGAGCGGCGCTTTGACGGTAACGGCGTTCCAGGAGTTGGGACTCGACAATCCCCCCGTGGTCGTTCCTGAGCTCTGGGGAGCGTTGGTGGATTCGCAGAACATGGGGCTCACTGTCTATGCGCCGTCCTCGGGTCCGCTCTAAAGCGGATTCATCTCTTTCGATCCCACTTCGGGCGGCGGACCTAACGACAATTCCACCAACTATCTATCGCCTCACCTCAACTGGAGCATCGGCCTGCGATTTGTCGTCTCAAAGGAAGGCACAAAACTTGAGCAAGTCTTTCCGTTCGATGTCTTCCAGAAACAACTTGGGGCAGGACTCCGTGAAGTAGTTCAGAGCGGTAGTGTAGGCGGCCACCGTCTTCGGTTTCTTTGTGAGCTTCGTCTCTTCCAGGTACACACTGACCGCTGCTGCCAATGATCGGTGCCTGCTGTCACCGGTCTCTGGGACCACGATCACGCCGTTGTTCAGGGCGTTCAACTCGGACTCTTTGCGCTGCCGTCGGGCACTGGCGTCGGCAGGATCCTTGCCTACGGACAGCCGCACCCGCCTGCCGTTTTCACGCCATTCCAGGTAATACGCGCCTTCTGGGTGCCGCTCTTCCCGACCATTGACGGTGACCAGATCAGGCTTAACTCGGCCGTTCGCAGACAGGACAACTGGGCAGTACCGCATGCCCTTGCTAGTTTGGACGCGTTTGGTGAGGTTTACTTCCTTGCAATGCGTGTTGGCCACTGGCGACAACCTCCGATTCAACTTGGAATCAGTATAGGTATCACCAGCTTGCAAGTGCCAGATGACAAAAGTAATGGCGGAGAGAGAGGGATTCGAACCCCCGATACCCGTAAAGGTATACACGCTTTCGAGGCGCGCGCCTTCAGCCACTCGGCCATCTCTCCGCGCCGACCAGTTTCATTTTTATTTTATCAGGGAAGTTGTTCGCTTCGGATTTTCCCGCCTATCTCACTGACTGAGCCCGGCTCACCGTCTCATGCAAGGTCGGGGTGCGGTTTGTGGCCTTATTCACCATCTCCGCCACCCCAGGGTCTGTAATCTGGGCATGTCCAGCACGACCAGCAGCCCGATTCCCTTCTGCTGGAGTTCATCTTCAGCTGGCCCAAAAACGCCGGATTCGTTCGGCGATCAACGCGCTGAAACGGTGCCTAAGATCTTCAAGTACGCCGTGGCATTCGAGTCGTACTCACCCCGTGAGATTCTGTTCAGCAACGCTGTTAAACGCTTGCAGAGCGGTAAGATTTTCCCGAATCCGTAAGCCCCAGTGCTACCCGTGGGCAACTGCGGAATTGTCCCGTATTTATGCGGTGTGCAGGGAATTTCACCCACTCCGCCATCGATTCTCACTGCTGCTGTTGTTCCTGCTCGGAGCGCGTGGACGCCCGCCCTAGAACTGGTCTGGATCAAATCACAAAGCCGGGCATCACCGGCTCCAGCGGCACCGTATTTGCGGGACTCACGATGACAACCACACTTAGGTCGCTCTGCGCCTCGCCTTTGTATACTCCGCGCGTAGGTGGGACGTCGGCGTAGTCGCGGCCGATGGCCACACGGATGTGGCGGTCCCCTCCGACCAGATTGTTCGTGGGATCAAATGCCACCCAGCCCAGTCCAGCCACGAGCGCTTCCACCCAGGTATGTGACGCGCCTTCGAGCGAGCGGTCTTTTTCCTCTTCGTCGCGATGGAACATGTAGCCGCTGACGTAGCGGCATGGAATGTGCTGCCGGCGCACCAACGCGATCATGATGTGCGCGAAATCCTGACAGACTCCCTGCCGCGTGCGCAGAGCTTCTTCAATCGGCGAGTCAACTTTCGTGCTGTTCGGCACGTAGGCGAATAACTTGTAGATGGCTTCGTTCAACTCTGTGAGCAGCGTCAGCGGATTGCCCCGCCGCTCACAGTTGAGATCTTTCGCGAGACTCTCCAGTTCCGCATTGGAGTGCGCATAGTGACTGGGCAGAAGCATCTCCCAGTAATCGTTGCCAGCAATCAGGGCATCGAGATCGGCCCAGTCGCCGGCACTAGCGGTCCGCAACGCTGGGACGGATTTGTAGGGGCGCAGATCGACGTGCCGCGCCTGCACTTCGCCGTCAAGGAAGCAGGCCGCCCGCGAGAGACTCAACGTCGGCTGGACGATATAGTTGCGCGCCTCGGCTTCAATTCTGACGCGGAAATCTTCCCCTTCGGCCTCGGTACTGTGCGGTCCGATCAGCATGCCGTATCCCCCCGATTCGCCAACGGCCTTCGCCACCAGTTCGTCCAGATGCTCGAGTACATAGCTTCTTTGCGAACGGTCGCTGAGAAGATAGGTGTGAACGTTGGCGAGTATGGGATCTTCGCCGAGATAATAGCGGATGATCCCGGAACGTAAGCGTAAAGCGCCTTGCCGTCGGCGACAACGGTGCCGATGGCGTTGGCCAGCACCACAATTCCAGCGCGGTACGCATTGAAGAGGCCGGGCACACCCAAGCTCGAGTCCTGGCGAAATCAGAGTGGGTCGAGCGAATCATCGTCGACGCGGCGGTAGGTCACATCCACGCG
Organism: uncultured Acidobacteriaceae bacterium; assembly: GCA_963710885.1. GTDB lineage: Bacteria > Acidobacteriota > Terriglobia > Terriglobales > Acidobacteriaceae > Sulfotelmatobacter. The sequence goes on along the minus strand of CAVQCF010000038.1, from coordinate 131,687 downwards.
CTGCAGGCCAGCGGTCGTACGCATATAGACTATGCTGTCGTGCACCAGGAGATCGCGGCCCTCGACCAGCTCGATGCCCATCTGCCGCGCAAGGAATGTGTGCTCGAAATAGGCTGAGTTGAAAAACTCCAGGTGTGAGAAAGACGACTTTCGGCTCGTGCCGCGTCGAGGAACCGGCTGGAGCCAACGCGCGCAGCGTGGCCAGCAGAGCTTGCGCGTAGTGATCGACTGGGGACACACCGTAGTCGCGGAAGAAAGTGGGGAAAAGCTTCTTCAGCACTTTCCGGTTCGCCAGTATGTACGATACGCCGCTGGGAACCCGCAGATTGTCTTCAAACAAGGCAAAGCGGCCGTCGGGCAGACGGACGAGATCGGTGCCGCATATGCTGACGTAGATTCCGCGTGGAATGGTGAGTCCGCGCATTTCGCGGCGGAAGTGGCGGCAACGGTACACCAGTTCGCGCGCGACAACACCATCCGCCAGGATCCTTCCATGGTTATAAATATCTTCGAGGAACAAGTTCAGGGCGGCGAGGCGCTGGGTCAGGCCGTTCTCGATCTTGCGCCACTTTGCGTGTGGAATGATCCACGGCAGCAAAGTCGTTGGGGAATACGCGCTCGGTGCCCTCTTCGTTGCCATAGACCCTGAAGGTGATGCCCTGATGCAGGAAAGAGAGGTCGGCCGCTTGCTGGCTCTTGCGAAGTTCCTCGGAAGGTAGATCGAGCAGCGTCTGGAACCGGGCCCTATAGTGATCGCGCGGCACGCCCGGCGAGGCGAACATCTCATCGTAGGCGCCGTCGAACTGGTAGTTGCGAAACGGGGGACGGAATAACGTAAGGGGCTCCGGAGGATTCACCCGGCGCACGAATCCGCGAGTTCGGGTACGGCTCGGTTGCACTCATAGGACTCTAGGGGGCGTTCTACGGAGAGTCCAATCAAAATTGTTTATGGAAGGGATTGAGTTTTCAGAGGTCAAGTAGCGCCGGCGTCTGGCCGGCTGCTGCGACGACACGCAGCCACGACAGCCACCGGGAAGACGGCACTCCTTAAAACGGTGGCTATTGAGCTTTCTGGCCGGAGCTGAACACGGTCCACGGGCCGGCTTTCATGTCCCGCAGTAGTGGCTTCTGCCACGAAAACTCCGGGTGATGCTCGAGAAAAGGCTCCGCCAGAAAGTCTGCTCCGCACGGATGCCCCGCCCGCGCTACGAAACTCATCTTTGCGGCCATGGCGCTGTCGGCTGCCTTGCCCTGCACCGCGCCGCCAGGATTGTAAGCGTCCCAGCCCCATTCCTTCACGCCGCGCGAAGAAGCATCCACATGTCCACACAGCGCGCGCTCGTTTGGCTGGTCTTTTTTCTCGAAGCTGTCGACGTGATCGGAGAGGAACTGCTCTGCCATCGCGACGTCAACTTTTCCTTTAGCCTGTTGCATCACTTCTTCCCACCGGGCATGGCGCGCGTTCATCGACGAAGACTTATCGTTCGGATTAAAACCGCTGGTCTCTTCCTGAATGACCTTAGTATCGCGCGCGAAATTCGAGCTGACGAAGTATCCATCCTTGGTGCGCCACAGCGGCGTATTCTTCAGGCCCAGTTCCAGATAAGCGACCTCGCCCGTCTTGCGGTCGCCGATGAGCCAGTCGTTGGCGTATCCCCCATTGTTGCCTTCTTTTATGATGCGCACGTAGTCGTCGATGCTGTTGGCGTACTGCAGGGCCTTGCGGGCTCGCATGAACTCGGGCTTGCCGTTCGGATCCCATCCTTCAAACTGGGTAATCGTGGTTTCGGTGATCATGATGCCGGCGGAGTTCACGCCGAAGTCGTCGTCGCTGACGATCACGCCGGGGAACCCGTCCATCAGAATACGGTTGCCGTGTTCGGGCTGGATGTCGAAGATCACGACCCAGCGCTCGCCAGCAAGATAGCTCGTCCAATTATTGTGAGCCATCACGATCTGGTGATCTTTGGTCACGCTGCCCGTGGCGATGAACGCGCTGCAGTTTCCGGGCGCCGCGAGCTTCGGTGTCTTCGCCGACTTCTGCTGCTTATTGAGCCAGGGCACATAATAATCCGGCACTTCCTCAAAAGCGTTGAGCGCCACAATGTCGTACACATCGAGCTCGACTCCATGGGCTTTCACGCCGTCCGCGATCCCTTGCAGTTCCTGCTGATATTCGGCATCGATGTGCGGCCAGAGCATCTGACGCGCCGTCGTGCGGAAGAATTCCCAGTCGCGTTGCGTCTGGTGCGTATCGAATAGCTTGATGGCTTCAAAAGCGTCGGCGATTTCGGGCGCGAGAAGATAGCCGTGCTGGAATCCCATGTCCGACGGGGATCCTTCGAGGTGTACGTACGTCCAGCCGCCCTGCTGGAAGCGGTAGGCCTTCTGCAGTCTAGCATCAGATGAGCTTGGAGTCGCCGCCAAAGCGATACAAGATAGGCTCACTGCGATTCCTAGCCAGCATGCACCGCGAACGAAATTCTTCGACATGATTCCCCCGGTAACTTCGGTCTGTAACGACTGCCGCAACATTCTAGCCTGTCTCTCCACTCTAAATATCGGTCCGCTGATCGGGATGCCGGCTCAGATACCAGCACGGCATCCATCCACCATGCGGGAACAGTGCGTGCACGCAAGTTTGAGCCTGCGGCGGATCGAAGATCAACTGAGTCTTACCATTCTTCTGCAATATCGCGTAGTAGTGATTCACGGTCACGGAACCGTAGGCGTTGCGGTTCGCCGCCGCTCGGATTCGGAACACGGCGAAGTCGACTCCATATGTCAGAGCGGCTGTACCGAGCGCGGCTAGAACGACGCCCACGAACAGTCGTCGCAGTCGATCTCTGAGGTTTGGCGTGGAGGTCTGAGTCACGAGGCCCGATTATAAGCGGTCATCAGGAAGTAGGAGGATGCTTTCCTTTCTACGCACTGCCTTTCAGTCTCCGCTCGCCCTCCGGTGCGGGGCGCGATAGCCCAACTGCATAGAGATGTGCCGCGCCGCATCCTTCAACGCTTCCAGAATGCGTGGCATCGTCTGCGAGTTCACTTGATTCGTGGTCCCACTGAGACCCACGCTGGCCTCGATCGCACCTTGCTGGTTAAAGACGGGAGCGCCCAGGCAACGGGCGCTTAAATTATTTTCCTCGTCGTCGACGGCGTAACCCTGGGTGCGCACTTTCTCCAGTTCCTTCAAAAGACGCGGCAGGGTGGTGATGGTTTTCGGAGTGCGCTTCTCCATCAACCGCTCGCCCACAATTTTCTCCAGCCGCTCTTGCGGGATATAGGCCACGAGAGCCTTGCCCACGCTGGTCGCGTGAACGCGCATGCGGCGGCCAACCCAAGTGTCCATGCGGATGAATCCCGGGGGCTCGACTTTCTCGATGTAGACCGCTTCGGGCCCGTCGAGAATCGCCAGATGACAGGTGAGGCCGGTTTTCTCGACCAAGTGGCGCATCATGGGCAGCGCAACTTCCCGCACATCGATCCCGCTCAGCGCTCCGCGGCTGAGGCTCAGGATCTTCAGTCCGACGCGGTATTTGCCGCTGCCCGCATCTCGATTGAGGTATCCCCGGGCTTCAAGAGTGCGCAGGATGTAGCTCGCCGAGCTCTTTGGAATCTGGAGTTTGCGGCTGATCTCGGCGTTGCTCAGGCCTTCCGATTCCTGCGCAACCGCTTCCAGCATGGTGAGCGCGCGTTCGACGGCAACCGAAGGGGATTCGTCTTTGGAGGGCATCGCCAAATCGTTATGGTAGCAAAACCCTACGTGGACAACAAAATGAATGTATGTTCGGCATATTGAACAACACTCTTGACCCGGGTTTCCGCGCGACGTACGATCCGCCAGTATTACGAATGGCCGTTCAGCATGCTGCACACGACAGGAATCACAGGGACCCGCGAATATGACGCCCACTGCAGTAACCAGCACGGAAACCGGAGCAATGCTCAATCCCATCAACAGCACGCCGCAGGGTTTCGATCCCTACCGCGATCTTCCCGCCGGCTTCATGGAATTCTTCCTCCCGCTGCACCGGCAATTTACACCCCGCCAGCAGGAACTGGCTGTGAAGCGGGTCGAGGTGATGCAGCGGTCCTTGGAAGGCGACAAACCGGTGCACCACTTCCCTTCCGACACGGTACGCAACGGGTGGAGGATCACCTTGCCAGAGTGGTGCCGCGACCAGCGCAATCAGATGACTGGGCCCGCCGACGACGCCGAACTGTGCGTCAAGATGCTGAACTCGGGCGCCCCGGGCGTGATGCTCGATCTGGAAGACTCCTGCGTCAATGAGTGGACGCATCACGAAACCGGCGTGTCGAACATCCTGGCTTGCCTCCGCGGCGAGTTGAGCTACTTCGACAAGAAGCGCAATCGTAGCGTGACCATTCAGCAAAATGGAACCGTGATCTTCACGCGGCCGCGAGGACTTCATCTGAATCAGGGCGGGTTAATTGCGGGCGAACTGGTGTCGGCGTCTCTGATCGACGTGGCGCGAATTTTCTATTCCATCGACCCAGGCAAGTTGAAGCATCCGCTTTGTATCTACATTCCGAAGTCGGAGTCGGCGGAGGAAGCGCTGTGGTGGCGCGATCTTTTCCGGGCGTTGGCCGCGTGGCGAGGGTTGCCGCACAACTACATCAAGTGCATGGCGCTGGTCGAGTCGCACCCGCTGGCGTTTCAGATGGAAGAATTTGCGTACAACCTGCGCGACCACATCATTGGGCTGAACCTGGGCCGCTGGGATTACATGGCCAGCCTGATTCATTTCAACCTCGACAACCCGGACTGGGTGCTGCCGGACCGCAACACGATTCCGCACAACGTTGCGTTCTTTCAGAATCTGCGCGAACTGATGCCGGAAATTTGCCACCACCGAGGGATTCTTGCGATCGGTGGCATGACGGCGCTCTATCCGAGCCGTGAAGATGCCGAGTTGAACGCGCGCGCCCTCGCGATCCTCGAGAAGGACAAGAAGAACGAGGCCGATTGCCTGATGGATGGCGCGTGGACGGGACATCCCGATCAGAATGCGATCGCGGTGGCGCAGTTCCCTTGCCCGAATCAGTTGCAGACGCGCACTAAGTCAGGGAGCCGCTATCCCGACTTGCGGCCAACCCCGGAGGGGGTCGGCGCACGCACCGTCAACGGCACTCGGGCGGCGGTGCGGACGGTGATCCGCTATCGGCACGGCGTACTTAGCGGACGAGGCGCCAGCTTGCTCGATGGCTACATGGAGGACCTGGCGACGGACCGCATCTATCGCCTGATGATTGCGCAGCGCGTGCTGCATCGGGATCTCGTTCCGGTGCAGGGCGAGCAGGGGCAGATGGTGAAGCATACGCCGCAATTCATCACGCAGTTGTTCGACGAGGAACTCGCGCGACTGCTCGCGGCACTTCCAGGCAACGCAGATACAGAGGAGGCCAACCGCTACGGCCGCGCCCGCGAAATCAGTGAAGCCATGATCGTGAACGGAGAATTCAACCCGGCTTAACCCGCTACTCACCCTAAGGGCTAAAGATAAAAGAGAAAAGGTTTCAGGAGAATGTACATGTCGGCCAAAGGAAACGGACACAACGCGCAACCTTCAACCCACCACCCGATGGAGCATCCATTGACCGACCAGGAACGCGTCGCCCAATATGCGTCCGGCACTTTTTCATCCCCGATCCGGGTAAAGGCGCGATACACCAGATTGGCCCGCACCTCTCGCTCCAGCACGTCGTAACTCCAGTTCCGGATGTGCTTCAACAACAGTAGACGCAACACCACTTCCGCAGGCGTTTGCATTCGGCCACGGCTGCGGCTCTGAGGATGGCGTTCTCCTTGGGCTTCGTACACCGTGTCCAGAAGTTGCTCATCTTCCAGCAGCTCATCCACCAGGCGCATCCACGGTTCCCACAACCCCTCGATATCCTCGGTGAGACCTCGATGCCACAGCGACGGCTGTTGATGACGTAGTTTGATCATGGCCGTCATCCTAATCACCGCTCCTGTCTAAAACAATATGCCATCAAAATGTTTTATTACTTTATTGAATACCATCGCGCAAACTGAACACTCTGGCTCCAAACCACGGCGCCTGCCTCACTGATTACGCTCCTCTCATGTCTCATTCTTGCGACGGAAAGTAGCTAAGCTAGCTTAGCTAGGACTTTGACCGAATTTCTCACAGGCGAGTGGCTGAGGCGTTATCCGTACAGTGGAACCTCCGACAGCCATTGACTCGGCCATAAGCATTTCTACGCCAGGGCTCCGACCAGAGGTGTGGTACGGCCAGGAAGTTTCAGATCTGCAATGGATTGGACCGGGAGCGTACGAACGACAGTCCGCAGGACACTTGTGAATCGGTCGACCTCTTCACAAGTATTGAAGCGGCCGAGGCTTACTCGAATCAATCCACGAGCACGCTCATCATCGAAGCCCATAGCCAACAGAACTCCGGAGGGCTCGCCGGAATGGTGGGCACTACAGGCGCTACCCGCCGAGACTGCAACACCAGCAGCATCGAGGGCTGACAGAAGCTTGCCGACTTCGCTCTCGTGGCCACGGAGTCCGAAGCTGATGTGGCCAGGTAGACGATGGACTGGGTGCCCGAAGAGATAGGATTCCGGCAGACTACAGTTCAGTTCTTTAGCGATCCGTTCGCGAAATTGGGCGAGGCGTATTGCTTCGTCTGCTAGTTCTTGCCTTGCGATGGCTGCGGCTGCGCCGAAGCCGACGATTCCTGCGACGTTTTCAGAGGCCGAACGCAGGCCACGCTCCTGTCCGCCCCCGAAGACGATGGGCGAGAGGCGCGTGCCGTTGCGGACATAGAGCGCGCCGACGCCTTTCGGCCCGTGCAGTTTGTGAGCTGAGAGCGAGAGCAGGTCGACGTGCAGGCGATTCACGTCGAGCGGAATCTTCCCTGCGGCCTGAACCGCGTCGCTGTGGAAGAGTACGCCATGCAGTTTGGTAAGGTGAGCGAGTTCCTCGATGGGCTGCAGCGTCCCCACCACGTTGTTCGCCGCCATGATGGAGACAACAGTTACGTGCGACTGCAGCGCACGCAGCAAGCTCTCAGGTCCGACGAGCCCATCGGAGTCGACGGGGAGGCGCGTTATCTTTGTCCCCGGCTTCGTTCCGGAGTCGGCGAGGAAGCGACAGGTTTCGAGAATCGCGGCGTGCTCGATAGAGCTTGTTACAACGTGTCCGGGACGGCCGCTGGCGCGCACCGCGCCGATCAGAGCGAGGTTGTCGGCCTCAGTGCCGCTGGCGGTGAAGATGATTTCTTCTGGCTCGGCCCCGATCAGGCAGGCGACTTGCGCTCGCGCGGTCTCGACCACCTCGCGTGCAACACGGCCCTCATAGTGCAAACTCGAGGGGTTTCCCAATGCGCCGCCGAGATATGGGCCCATCGCCGCGAGCACCCGGGGATCGAGCGGGGTGGTAGCGGAATGATCAAAATAAATACGGGCATTCATGAATGCTTCTCCAAGCTTGGCTGCGCTGGGCCCTTCGCGCCCTAAAAACACGAATGCCTCATCCGGGACTGTGGGACGAGGCAAATGCTCGCCGAGATCTCATGTCCCCCGCAAACCGGGCGGGAATTGACACCATATGATCAGGCTGGTTCCTGATCCGGTTGTCGTGGCGTCTGCGGGCCCGTTACCCTCAGCCACTCTGCATGAGACTACGGCTTCATTCCAGCATGAATGCCGGAACACCTTCAACGATAGGGTGCTTAGGAACTCATGTCAAGGAATGATCTGTAGTCGGGTGTAATTAGAAGTGCGAGTCAGTTATGCCGCTGCCTGATGCACGTTGGTCCAGTAATCTGCCCAACCTCCGTTCGCTCGCAATACCCGCAGAGCGATCATCTTTTGTAGGTTTTCTGTCTTCCACCAGCCCCCTGCGATCTTGAGCCGGTTCTGAAACACATAGCGGTGACCACTCTCAATCTCGCCCGAACCGATAGGCAATCCCGCCGCTAGGGCGCCTTTGTAATCCAGAAAATTCGAGTGGTTGGAGATGTATCGAAAGCAGGCACGAACCGGAGCTTCGGGGTCGGGGAGGTGGGCCGGTTCTAAGCACGGCCGCAGAGCTGCGAGAACATCTTTCCAGCGATTGTCTTTCAGCCAGTCCTTCTTCTCCTCCAGCCATGCCGCTTTGTCGTTACCGGCAATTACCTCTCCGGCCGCCGACAGGTAGTCGCACAGGTGACAGAAATCGACCAAATACCGCGCTTGGGTCCCAAACTGCGCCTCCATTTGCTCGGTAATCCAGACCGCCCCATCTCCCACCCCATGGATTCTGGTCTGGCTTCCCGCTCCCGCCTCTAGGGCGCAGACCGCCAGGCGCTCTCCGGCTTGCTCCACGCTTCCCAGGGTCGCCCCGAAAATGGGAGTCACCGAACCCGGTTCATGAGCCAGCGCCAAGCGGGCTTCCTTCCAGCTCACTTGCCGGGTCTTTCTCCGATCCACGCGCGCTGCTCCCGCCACCAGTTCGGCCACTTCCACCACCGGCAACATGCTGCCGTCCATTTCGGCAATGAGCACGGGCACCCCCGCCGCATGATCGCACCAATCGCTCTTCTGCTTCTCTTGACACAGCATCGCCGCTCCATGTTCCTCGGTAAACCCACGGATGGCGCTCACTGCAACCTCAATCCCATAATGTTCCTTCAGCTTGGCCGCTGCTGCGGCAAAGGCATCATCGGCCCCAAAATCCGTCAGGGCTCGCTGCAGGGCTTCGGAATACCCACGGCACTTCACTTGCGCAGATTCGGAAAAGGGTCGAATCTGCGCCCTCCCCCGACCTTGACTGAAGATCTGTTCTGCTATTTCGATTTTCCCCAGTCGCGTGTACCAGTAGAGCTTTTTTTTTCCTTCCGATTCACGCCCGGCTTGGTGTTGTACTCCTCTTCCTTTTTCTGTTGCTGACGGCGGGCCCAACTCTGTAAAACTTCGTTCCCCATCTGCCGCAATTCCTCGATAATCCGCCTCTCAGCTTCGGCCGCTTTCTCCACATCCCCGCCCGCGTTCTCGATAATGGCCAGCATGCTCTCGATCTTGGTTTTCAGCTCTGGGTATTCCTTCAGTCTTTCCTCCAGGCTGGGTTGGTTGATGAGAGGTTTCTCGATGTCAGAAAAACGTTCAGCCATGGATGCTCCTTGAGGTGGATTGACCCATGTCTATTTATGTCCTTCAGAGGGAAATCTTCAGCCCAAAACACTGGGGAGATCCTGCAAGATTACCCCCTTGCAGCCTGGCTCGCCAAAATCTGACTCGCACTTTTAATTGCACCCTCTGTAGTCACGTGGCCCGGACGCATTCTTCCGGGGCTCGCTTCGTCATCGATAAGCGAACCCTTCGACCGCGCTCAGGGCAGGCTGCTGCGTCCGCCCCTGCGCAAGCTTTTAAGTGATCGCCCTTATCGCTTTGCTATAATCAAACGCTGCTTGGCAGTCTCGGTTTAACCCTGTGCGGAAGTGGTGGAACTGGCAGACACACCATCTTGAGGGGGTGGCGCCGAAAGGCGTGGGGGTTCAAATCCCCCCTTCCGCACCAATTTATCAGTTACTCACAACCGGCTCCAGTCCATTTACAGTCCGATTCAGCATCGCTACGACTGTAGCATTCGCCGCCCGATTCGCAGACTCAACCCCTCGCCCGTAAGCCATCGTCTACGAGATGTTGGCGTGCCGTCCTAACGGTGGTAACCCAGCTCGAATCGCGGCAGGCCGGAGATGATCTCGCCGTACAGAGTCCCCGCTGACCGGCTTCTTCCCTTTCAAAGCGGTGCTGGCAAAGACGAAGTCATCCTGCCCGGTGTACGGTGCGATCTGCCGCCAAGCTTGCAAGATCGAGACGACGACCGGGTCGAGCGGCAACCGCTTTCTGGATCCCTCTGTCTTGGTGTCGCCCTCATGCCCCTCCACAACGGCTTGCTCGATCGAGACTTGAGAGCTCTGCCGGTTAATATTCCTCTACCGAAGGCCGAACAATTCACTCTCCCGTAGGCCGGAACATGCGTCTACGAACGTCAGCGTCGGATACGGTTCTCCGTCTTTTGTAATCTCCGAGAGTAAAGTGCCGAACTGTTCGACAGTCAGAATCACGCGAGGCTTCACTGGCTTACTGCCACCGCGAATCTTGAACAGCCTGATGGGGTTGCGCTCTGCCGGAATGTACGGCCAGAACATGGCGGCGTCGTGCAACCTTGAGAGCAAGGACTTGTAGTGCGTCTTGGTTTTTGGCGCACACGGGTTCCCTTCCAGCGTCTTTACCGTCTTCAACCATTGCTCAGCTTCAAACGGCTTTAACGGCATTGGCCTCGTCCCCAAGTCGCGACAGATGGCTCGCGGCTTCACCTTGTAGCCACGGGTACTTGAATGGCACGGCGGTACCCGCTCCAAGATAAAACGCTGTGCCACCTGCTCCAGTGTGATCGGCGGGAGAACGTCGGGATCGTTGACCCCCAACCTCATTCCTTCCGACTTCCTTATCGCCTCAGACTTCGATTTGCATTTCCCGATACGCTCGGCTCTGCGCTTCCCGTCAGCGCCGCGCCAAAATACACACCGCTTCGTGGATCTAACACGACGGACCCAGATTGGTATTTCGGCATTCTCGACCCTCTCGACCGCCTTCGTTTGTGGGTAGGGACGGTCGTGGGTTAGCGTAGGACACATCACTTCCGGCGCTCTGCAGACCCTCACGACCCTCCTTAATTTTTCGTGCGCGCGAACCTCAGCTTGCTTCCTGCTCGCTCTCGTGTTGCATCTCGAAGATGATCTGGCGCAGCTCGGCCAAGTCGATGACGTGTGTCTCTGGAGAATACGTCCCGGCCTTGCGCGACATCATGGCGGCGGATGAGAGAAGTGCGACTACGTCTAATGCTTTTGGCATCGATCGATCATGCAAAAAGAAAGGCCCAGTGCAAGGCTGAGCCTCTCTCCTCTCTTTTCTAACAGCCCGTGAACTCATCTACGTCCGCGCCGCAAGGAGAGAACCGAACGACGCCGGCGAGTGGGAGCACACTGTGGTTGTGCTCAAGGTTTCGGGGGAAGAGTACTCCTGGTGACCTTGGTGAGTCCAGGCTTTAAAAAGAGAGTGGCAGCACGACACCACACTGGGTAGGATCATTTCAATAGACACGGTTCCAATGGGGTTGCGTCGCGCGTGAGGTGGCGCGGCCCCCCGCACTTCCCGTGTTGCACCTTCCGCGCCAGCGCAGCCTCCTGTTACGAATTACGGAACCGGGACGATTTATTGTTCCAGTGGAGACGCTTGATGTAAATTAGCGGACGTCTCCGTGGCTCCATGGTCCACCAAGGCTGCCTTCCCCCCATCGTTGCATCGCCTTGCTGGCCTCTGGGAAGAGCCGAAGGGGTAAGGGAGTGGTGCGGAAACGCACGCTCCCTTTTGAATGCTTCGGGAATTCGGTCAGCCTTCAGAGATCGAACATGGTAGATGACCAGCATCATCAGAGCCAGCAGAGTTCCGATACCGCCAACGAGAAGTCTGAAATCGTCGTCGGGGTCATCGGCTCCCGCTTGCGGCCCTTTGATATGCTCATAGTTTGCCACGTTTAGGGACGCAAGGGGCGATCCTCATTCACGCTGGCCACACTGGTCGAACCGTGAGTGTGCAGTATTGAACAGACGGCGCGCTGGAGCTTGAGTATCCTGCCAGCGTCAGAGAGTGTGCCTTATGTCTTGCCCATTATGCGCATCACTCAATCAGGCGGAGTTTTCCGCTGAGATGATAATCCACTTCATCGGCTCCAACCTTGACAACCCCGGCGTCATGACACGTCCGCAGATTTTTGTTTGCATGGATTGCGGTGCGTCGCGGTTTACAATCACGGAAGCCCAACGGCAGCGACTGCGCGAGTGTATCGCAGGATCTATTTCGGCTGCTGCTTAATCGCTGCCGACGGTCTCAGCTTGCGTCGTGAACTCCTGAGCCAATCCACCGCTGACAAACTGCCTGCCGTCAAGCACCGCTTCCGCGGCGGTGAGAAGGATCGCTGCCTACCCTCGTCTTCGCAACGTACCCAGACGCCCCCAGGCTGAGTGCTTCTTGCACCACGTCGGCAGCGGACTCTTGACTCACGAAGACTATTTTGGATGCTTGCAAGAGTGGGAGGATTCGTCGAGCGGCTTCTATCCCCATTCAATTCTGGCAGACCGATGTCGAGCAGGATCAGGTCAGGTTGCAGTTCCTCGGCCCTTACTCACCGCTTCCAAGCCATCTGAGGCTTCGCCAACGATCTGTAAGCCGCTGTGCTTGTCCAGAATTGAACGGATTGCTCGCCGGAACCGTTCAAAGTCGTCCACCACGAGAACCCGGACTGCTGGCACACTCCGGTGGTTGTCGTTAGCCATCCCAACGCCTTCCTCATAAAAAGATGTCTACTGCGGCTGGTGTTCCGGACTGCGAGCGGTCAGTACTAGCGACGATAGTATCAGCTATGCGGCAAGGCATGGCCGTCGCGATTCCCACTACATCAAAGTCTCGTGCCAGGAGTCGCTGGAACAGTTCTGCCACCAGTTTGTGGTCATCGGCAATGAGAATGCGCGAGCGGATAGGCATCGTTCCTCTAGATCAATCCGCCCCAAGTCGCTACAGTTCAACATCGTTGGCAGACCCGCAGGAACTGTCACAACTGACAGTCAGCCGAGCGCGACTCTACGCCAGAGGGTCGACACCCGTGATCCCTCTGAGTAATATGCTGGCCGAAGGTCCTCCCTCCATTGCAGGCCCGCGCGTCGTGCCAGGACTGTTCCTTGCGGCGCGGGACACTTCGAGGACGCGATACCAGGGCAATGTCAACGAGGGCGACTCTAGTCCACTTTCGGCGTTCTGTTTCGGCGAGTTCGGTGGCGAACTAGCGCGTACAGGACAGGGAACAAGCAAATAAGAGCCGCTACAACATAAGACACGATGTCGTGTTTGCTGCCCGAAGGTCCGTAGCGCTCGTAAAAGGCAAACGCGATCATGGCGCATGCAGTAAATAAAGCAACAATGACGTTCGAATTAAATTGTTTGAGCATGATTCCTCGCAACGCTACGCCTAAACCTCGATGCCTGTCCACTCCGTCCCTGACGTTGTCTGACGTTGTTTCCGACAGGCGACCCCAGTTCCTAAATCGCCGCATCGATTCCGCGCTGCTGCCAGCCTGCGCCTTCAGCTCGTCCAGGTCGTTCTCGTCCTCGTTGATCGCGCGCAGAGTTAGGATGACGCGATGCGCAAAAAACAAAATCCACCGCGCCCCAGTCCCGGCCGCCCAGAAACACAACCTGTCCGGCGTGCGGCTACTCGATCACACCGGCAGAGATCGTGCGTTTGAGCACCAAGGAGATGAAGTGTCCGAAGGGCAGCCTTGTGTTCGTGCCGGGAAAGTCCTGACCGGAGATCGTCACGCCGACCATCGCCGACGGTTCCGACTCTTCCTGCGCGGCTTGCGTCCGTCCCACCATTGGGAGATGCCATCCAGTAGCCTCAGACCGATCCAGTCCATGATTTGGGGATACATGCCACCAAAAGCGCGAGCGAGAGCTGGAGGCCGAAAGACCAGAGATGGTGCCAGCAACACGTAATATTCACGATCATCCCGAGTGCCTCCATGGGATTCAGTGCGGCAACGGTCATGAGTACCCGTCGGTCGCTTTGTCTATACCTTGGAGATAGAGGGCACAGGAATGAGTGAGCCATAAACAGCGCACACAAAAATGCCCGCAGTGGTTGAGGCTCCGGGCGAGGCGGAGAAGCCCCAATAAAGACGGGTCTGAAACGATGGAATCGTACAGCTAACTTTCGCAGTCCATTTACAGTCCGACGTGAGTGTCTTACAATGTTTTCGGGGGTTAGTGAGAGCGTCCCGGCTCCTGCAAGTCGTTGAGTTTAAAGGTTGGGGAGAATTCGAATCCCCCATTCCGCATCATGATTTCTTAGTCTTGTCAGGACTGACCATCGACGAGACCGCTGTAAGCACAACATCGCCCCAAGCATTAGGAAAATATCCAAACTTATGATTTACTTCATCACGACGATTCACATCCTGGTCTGTTTCTTCATCATCATTGTGGTTCTGCTGCAGAGCGGCAAGAGCGGCGACATTTCCGCGGCTTTCGGCGGACAGGGCAGCCAGACGGCCTTCGGTCCGCGAGGCGCGGCCAGCGCGCTCTCTAAAGCGACTACCTGGTCGGCCGTGGCCTTCATGATCACCTCCATCACTTTGTCGGTATATGCAGCCCGGCGTGGCGGCCCGACCTCCGTTTTGGGAGACCTCAAGTCTCAACCAGTGAAGACCCAGCCTGCCCCGGCGCAGAAGCCGGTACCTCCACCCACGCAACAGAAGTAAGACTACCTACAAAACCTTCTACATTGGGCACAGCGATTCGGAGCGAATCGCTGTGGGCCCCCTGTGTGATCCCGCGCAATCTACAGGTTCCCCGGTAATTGTATTTGCCTGACAGAGGATGTAACATCCGATTGAGGCAATCTTTTTCGGAGGCATCGCTATGTCGGATCGTGATAGCAATAGTTTCGTTTGGTTCTTGGCAGGACTGGGTTTGGGAGCACTGGCCGGTGTGCTGTATGCACCGCGCTCGGGCAGCGAGACGCGCGAAGTGCTGCGCGCGCGCGCCGAGGAAGGTCGCGACTACGTTCGGAATCGGGCGCGTGAAGCGCGTGAACAGGCTGCGCAGTGGGCCGATAAGGGCCGCGATGTAGTCAACACTCAGAAGGAGCAGTTCCGCGCCGCCTACGAGGCGGGTCGTCAGGCTTATCACGAGGCCACGACCGAGACGGGCGCGCCCAAGGGTTTATAAGTACTGCCGCGCCGGCCTCCCTTCCGGGCAGGCGCTCGATGGTAGTGGCCGGAGCACGCTCATGGACAATCTGACTCCTTGGTTTATCGCCCTGACTGCGATCGCAATCCTGCTCCAGGCAGGCGTTCTGGTGGCTATGTATGTGGCCATGCGCAAAAGCAGTGCGCACATGGAAGCCTTGGCAGCGGAAGTAAAGACCAAAGTCTTGCCCACAGTCGCCCAGGCCGAAGCGATGCTGACCGAGTTTCGTCCCCAGTTGCAGGTGATCGCCGACAACCTGCAGGAGTCCACCACAATCTTGCGCGACCAGGTGCAGCGCGTGGACGCGGCCGTGAAAGACGCGGTCGATCGCGGCCGCCTGCAGATCATCCGTGCCGACGAACTGCTGACTCGAACGCTAGACCGCGTGGAGCAAACCACTGACATGGTCCACAGACCGTCGTTTCGCCGATTCGCCAGCTTTCCGGGATCATGCAGGGAATCTCGGTTGGGCTGGAGTTTTTCTTTGGCGGACGTGGGCGCCGAAATGGTGGCAGTCGCGAAGAGCGGCGTCCAGTGCCGCAGGATGAGATGTTCATCTAGGCTGCGACGACGCTGGGTTCATCTTGATTCTGCTCACCGCAGGTTAGGCCCATTCATGCTGCTTTTACTTTTCTTCTCTGGTAGCCGTGTCACTCAAAACATGCTCTTGGGCTGTACTTTGCTGCTGCTCAGCGTGTCTGTACTGGCTCAAGACAAAGTCGTCTGGAGCGATCAGGAGAAGCCCATCGTCGAGCAGTTGCGCGGCTTGCGCAAACTCGATGACACGGTGCGTGTCCGCACGACCAAGGAACTGGCGCTGCAGATTCGGGCCCTCCCCGTCGTTCCCAACAAATTGAAACTGGCCGGTGTGTTGGCCGAGTTGTCGACTGAGGGCGACTTCGGGAAAGACACTCTGCAGGAGGTCACGACCACTCTCGCCGTGGCTTTGCGCGAGCAGCCTCCGACAGGAAAACCGGGCCAGCCTGACTTTCTCTATGTTGAGTTGGCCTCCCTGGTGCGTTACGAACATATGCAGGCGAGTGCGGACAATTCTCAGTTTGCCGAGGCCATGGCAAAACTCGAAGCGGATGATGCCAAACGGCAGAGCGCCGACTTCACACTTTCGGATCTGCAAGGCAAGGCCTGGCATCTTCAGGACTTGCGCGGCCAAGTCGTGCTGGTGAATTTCTGGGCAACCTGGTGCCCGCCGTGCCGCAAGGAAATGCCAGACCTGGACGCGTTGTACGGCAAGTTCAAGGATCAGGGCTTCGTCGTGCTGGCGATCTCCGACGAGGATGCTGCGAAGGTTTCACCATATCTTGCCGACCACAAGATCGGCTATCCGGTACTGCTCGATCCCGGGCGGAAGGTGAACAATCCTTTCATCGTGGAAGGGATCCCCAAGAGCTTCGTGTATGACAGAAGAGGCAAGATGGTGGCGCAGTCGATCGACATGCGTACGCAAAGCCAGTTTCTGGCAATGCTCGCGCAGGCAGGATTGCAGTAAAATCGGGTAGAGGCGGACGCACCAGCCTGCCCCGCGAAGCGCCGGACGAATGCGGTCCGGGGCTACGTGTTCTGGAGATTTATGCGTTATCTGGTTAGAGCCCGTGTGAGACCCGGTCGTGAAGCGGATCTGCTCAATGCGATCGAGCAGGAAACGTTGGGCCGGGGATCGGTCGCCGAGGGCGAATATCTGCGGAACATGCAGGATGCGCGGCTGTGTGAAGATCAGACGGCGCGATGGGTGGAAGTCTGCTACTGCCCGACGCCGCTACAGGAAGAGCAGCCCTACTGGGAGCAATATTTCGAGCTGACCCAGGTCCAAGATGCCCACGACCGACGTAAGTGCAACGACGAGAATGGCACTGATCCCTGGGCCTGCGGCGAGTGCGATTGCACGGCGCGGCTGGAAGAGAAATTGAAATCTTCCGGCAAGCCTTTCCTCGTGGAGCTGCAAAATCAGGCCTGCTCAGGCAAGCTCGGGCAGCGTTAAGGCGAGCTGTTTCAAGTCTTGCGCCACTTCCCTCAAATTAAAAACCAGCGCCCAGAAGGGCAACATGCGATCCAGCGCAAACGGAGCAGTGGCGCGCTGCTCGCGGAGTTTCGCCAAGTCGGCGTCCAGCGCGGTGATCGCCAAGTCGAGTTCCGCTGACTTCAACACCACGCCGGGCGTCCGCACGGCCTCGGCCAGGAAAGCGAGGGTCTGTGACGTCTTCTCCACCAGCGCGGGCAGCGAAGGCATCAGGTCGGGCTGCAGTTGTACTCGCACGTAGAGAGAGCTGTCTTCGGCCATCGCCGTCAAGCGCCGCCGGACCTGGTCGGCCTCTTCCACGAAGGACTGAAAAGCACCCTGGTTGAATCGCGAAAATGCGAGTTCGCTCTTGGCTTCGTCCAGTTGCTGAGTGATGCCGCGGCGTAGGTCATGCAACTGGCTGTCGAGTTCGCGAACCTGTTGCTCGTTGTCAACTCCCTGCAGAGCAGCGGCAGTGACCGCCCGGTACAAAGCTCCTGCTCCGTCGAGAATGCTTGAGAGTTTGTAGCGCAAGCCGACCCGCGCGTGCACTGGCCAGATGAGTGCGCCTACACCGAATGCAACCACCGCTCCCAAGATCGTATAGAGCACCCGCAGCCACGCCATGTGCCAAGGCTCTCCCTGCCCGCCAAAGACGAGGATTAATGCTGCGGTGAATCCCGCGGCCGTGAAGGCCGGATGAAGCGAAGTCAAGTATCCGAACAAAGTCGCGAGAAGGAATAGTACGACGCCCACAGCGACTAAGCCGTCACCGAGCATCGGCATGAGCAGCGCCGCAGCAAGGGCACCGCAGGTCGAACCGATGGTTCGGTAAAGCGCCGCCTTCCACGACGCGCCCAGATTAGCTTGCGTCACGACCAGCGCGGCGAAGACCGCCCAGTATCCCTGCGGCAGCTTGAAGCCGGCATAGATGGCGTAGGTGATGGTTCCTGCCAGCCCAGTCTTGATTCCCTGCTTGAGTGGGCCAGATTGGCCACTCCAGAAGGATGGCGGTGGCGTGGAGGAGGCGGAATGAGAAATTGGCAGTGAGGGACTCGCAGATGCCATGCGGGGGATTATATTCGCGCAGGTGGGGCTGTTCCCTATGCGATCCAGCCGCCGCCCACGACAACGTCCCCTTCGTAAAAAACCGCAGCCTGTCCCGGCGTGATGGCGCGCTGGGGCTCATCGAAGGTAACGAGGATTTCATCCGCGCCGGTTCTCTCAATCATCGCAGCCGCCGGCTCGTGGCGATGGCGAATCTTCACAGTCACGCGCATCGGCTCGTGCAGATCGTCCACGGCGATTAGGTTTACTCGGCGGGCACGCAGAGTCCGCGAATACAGATGCTCTTCCCCGCCGACGATCACCTGCTTGTTCGCGCCACTGATCTGGATGACGTAGAGCGGCGATCCGGTAGCCACGCCGAGTCCCTTGCGCTGGCCGACGGTGAAGTTGTGAATGCCGGCGTGCTCACCGATGACTTCGCCGTTCGCGGTCACGAGGTCGCCGGCGGTGTCGGGCAAGGCCTCGCCCTGCTCGGCAAGGTACGCGTCGATGAAGCGCTTGTAGTCGCCGCCCGGGACGAAGCAAATTTCCTGCGAGTCGGGCTTCTCGGCGAGCGCGAGCCCGTGATGGCGGGCGAGTTCGCGAACTTCAGGCTTGGTCATATCGCCCAGCGGAAAAATCGTGCGGCTCAGTTGCTCCTGCGTCAGGCCGAAGAGAAAATAGGTCTGGTCCTTGCTCGCGTCAGCAGGACGCTTGAGCAGCCAGCGGCCTCGCACGTCGTCAAAGGCCACGCGAGCATAATGCCCGGTGGCGACGCGCTCAGCCCCAATCTGCTGGGCCACAATAAGTAGCTGATCAAACTTCAAATGATTGTTGCAGAGGCTGCAGGGGATGGGCGTGCGTCCGGAAACGTACTCTTCGCACGAACGGACGAATCACGTCGCGCTCGAAGCGCTCCTCGTGATTGACCACGTAATAAGGGATGCCGATCTGCTGAGCAACGCGGCGCGCGTCGTAGACGTCGTCGAGCGAGCAGCAGCGTCCCTGCACGGACTCGGGCATGCCCTCCTTGCCAGCGAGCCGGCGCTGGTTCCAGAGCTGCATGGTCAGGCCGATGAGGTTGTATCCCTCGGCACGCAGCATGGCCGCGACGGTGGAAGAATCCACACCGCCCGACATGGCTACGGCAATCGTTTCCTTACTCACCTTCTGACTCCTAGCTTCTAGCGGAAAACGCTTGTCATGCTGAGCGAAGCGAAGAACCTATGCAATTTCCCGCGCCGGCAGAGGTGCACGGGTCCCTTCGACTTCGCTCAGAGTTTGTGACTTTTTTGATTTTTCGACCGTTTTGTCTCCGTAACTATATTGTTTGCAGCGCTGATTTTTGGCGATTTTAAAAAAGTCACAAACTCTCAGGCATCTTCGCGGCAAAATACTCTGCTCAGGCGGACAACGTAACTCCACTCACCCTTCCGCGCTGACAGCCTGCTTCGTGTACTTTGGCGACAGTTCCCGCAGGCGGGCTACGGTCTCACTCACCAGCGCCAATGCATAATCGATGTCTTCGGCAACCGTCTGCTTGCCAAGACTGAAGCGAATGCTCGCCCGCGCCTGGTCCGGCCTCAGGCCCATCGCGATTAAGACGTGCGACGGCTCCATCGCTCCCGACGAGCATGCAGCTCCCGTCGACACGGCAACGCCCTTGAGATCGAGGGCGATGACCATTGCTTCGCCGTCGATGTGGTCGAAGTGAATGTTTGTGGTGTTCGGTACCCGTGCTGCCCCGTCACCGTTCACTCCGGCTTCCCCCACCCGTGCAAGAACTCGCCATGCTGCAGCCGATCGCGCATGGCAGCCATCATCTTGTCCTCACCGCGGTCGAGGGCTTCTTTCGCAATCTTCGCAGCCTTGCCCAGACCGACGATTCCCGGGACGTTCTCTGTCCCCGCGCGACGCGAACGCTCGTGCCGGCCACCGTAAAACAGCGGCCGAAGACGAGTCCCCTTCCGCACATACAGCGCGCCCACGCCCTGCGGAGCATGAATCTTGTGACCGGAGATTGAGAGCGCATGACAGCCGACCTGCTTCACATCGATCGCAACTTTGCCCGCAGCTTGCACCGCATCGGTGTGGAAACAGACTCTGGCCTCCGCTGCGATCTTTCCGATTTCTTCGACTGGCTGCAGAACGCCGGTCTCATTGTTGGCCATCATCACGGAGATCAGCTTCGTATTCGGACGCAGGGCGCGGCGCACGTCGGCTGGATCAACCAGGCTGCGGCCGTCGACCGGCAAAACCGTCACTTCGGCGCCGATGTCTTCCAGATGCTTGCAGGCCAGCAGCACGGCATGGTGTTCGATGCTCGACGTAATGACGTGATCGCCTGCTGCGACCAGACCCGCAATCGCCAGATTGTCAGCCTCCGTGCCACCGCTAGTGAACACAATTTCGAGAGCGCGACAGCCCAGCAACGCAGCCACTGATTCGCGGGCGTCCTCGACCGCCGCCCGCGCCTGCTGCCCGTGATGGTGGATCGACGAGGCGTTGCCGAAGCGCTCCCCGAAATAGGGGCGCATGGCTTGGAAGACTTCCGGCAAAAGCGGAGTTGTCGCGTTATTGTCGAGGTAAATGCGATGCATACACAACCCGCTTCTATTCTACATTGCGGACGTTGGCCGAAAACGAGTTATCGCTCCAACCCGGGCGGCCGGGTGGCGGCCGTCCCCACATCAGCTAATTCGCTTAACGCTGTTCGATCGGCAGGTACGGGCTGGGATATTCGGGGCCCAGGTAGTCGGCGCGCGGGCGGATCAAACGGTTGTCGTTGAGTTGCTCGATCACATGGGCGGCCCAGCCACTGACCCGGGAGACCGCGAAGATCGGCGTGAACAAATCCACGTCAATCCCTAGCGTGTGATAGGTCGAAGCTGAATAAAAATCCACGTTGGCGTTCAGCTTCTTATCGGCCTTCACAAACTCTTCAATCTTGTGCGAGATCTCAAACCATTTCGTTTGCCCACTCGACGAGCCGAGATCGCGGGACATGGCGCGCAGGTGCGTGGCGCGTGGGTCTTCGGTGTGATACACGCGATGGCCGAAGCCGGGAATCTTCTTCTTCTGTGCCAGCATACCCTTCACATACTCGATGGGGTCGGCTCCCGATGCGTCAATCGCTTCCAGAATGAGGAACACCGCCTCGTTGGCCCCTCCGTGCAGCGGTCCCTTCAGAGCGCCAATCGCAGACGTAATGGCGGAATGCATATCTGACAAAGTCGCCGCAGTCACGCGTGCGGCGAACGTTGAGGCGTTGAGTTCATGGTCGGCGTGCAGAATCAGTGCGATATCGAGTGCCCGCTCAGCCGTTGGTGACGGTTGTTTGCCGTTTAGCATGAGCAGGAAATTCGCCGCATGAGAAAGCGCGCGGTCGGGCTCGACCACGGCGTGTCCCTTGCGAATCCGGTCATGCGCGGCCACGATCATCGCGATCTGCGAGGTGATGCGAATCGCCTTGTCCACGTTGGCTTTGGCGTCGTTGCTCTTTTCCTGCGGATCGTAGAACGACAGCGCCGAAACCGCAGTCCGCAGCACGTCCATGGGTAAAGCATGGCGGGGCGCATTCCGAAGCAAAGTGATAATCGAAGCGTCCAGCTTTCGCTCTTCCGCCAGGCGCTGATGCAGTTCGCGCAATTCGCTCCGGTTTGGCAACTTTCCAAACCACAACAGGTAGCAGGTCTCCTCAAAATTCGACTGGTGAGCCAGTTCGTGGATGTCGATGCCGCGGTAAGCCAGCACGCCGCGATCGCCGTCGATGTAGCAAATCTTGGATGTGGTGGCAACGACGCCCTCGAGTCCTTTGGGGGCATGGGTTGTGGTCGGGCTCGACATTGGCCTCTCACTTCGATCGCTGGACTTTGTGTTGCGGACCGCGCGAGGAGGGCGCGAGGAATGCAACCTTTTTTTATACCTGAAATGCGCGCGACTTTCCAAGCGGCCGATGGTAACGTTTCAAGGTAACCACGCGCCAGGCGCCAAATCCTCTCGTTTGGCGCACCTTCACAAAACGGGTCGACGATCCCCCGGCTTTGCCACTCACCTACGCAGGGGCGTATAGTTAAAGGTTCTTCTGCATATCTCCGCAGCATCGTAATGAGCACGTCATAGTCCTCAGGGAGGAACCACCCCGAAATGAAACAGTTTTTCGCAGTTCTGCTGTCGTTTGCCCTTATCTTTTCGACTTTGGCCACAGCCGACGAAGGCATGTGGCTCTACAACGCTCCGCCAAGCGACAAGATCAAAGCCAAATACGGCTTTGAAGTCACGCAAGCGTGGCTGGACCACCTTCGCTTGTCTTCCGTTCGATTCAACAACGGCGGCTCCGGATCCTTCGTGTCGGCCGACGGGCTCACCTTTACCAACCACCACGTGGGCGCGCAATGCGTCCAGCAGCTCTCCACCGAGGGCCACGACTACATCAAGACCGGCTTCTATGCCAAGACGCAGGCCGAAGAAGCGAAGTGCCCCAACCTGGAACTCAATCAGCTCGTTGGCATCGAGGATGTAACCGAGAAGGTCAACGCGGGCGTGAAGCCGGAAATGTCGGCGGCAGACGCCAACCAGGCCCAGCGCGCCGCCATGTCCCAGATCGAGAAGGATTGCACCACCGCGACCGGAATGCGCTGTGATGTAGTGACGTTCTATTCCGGCCAGGTTTACAACCTCTACAAGTACAAAAAATACACCGATGTCCGGCTCGTGTTTGCGCCGGAATTCGGCATTGCATTCTTCGGCGGCGATCCCGATAACTTCACGTATCCTCGCTACGATCTTGACATTACTTTCTTCCGGGTCTACGAGAACGACAAACCGGCGCACCTCGACAACTATCTGAAGTGGTCGCAGACTGGCGTCAAAGACGGTGACCTGATCTTCGTTTCGGGGCATCCCGGAAACACCGGCCGCATGCTCACCATGGCCCAGCTAGAGTTCCTGCGGGACACGCAGTACCCGATGACCTTGAAACTCCTGCAGCGTCGCATTGTCGTGTTGCAGGATTTCAGCAAGCAATCGGAAGAAAACGCTCGCATCGCCAAAGAAGATATTTTCGGGCTGCAGAACTCGCAGAAAGCCATCACCGGCTACCAGTCGGGACTTCTCGACAAGACGATCATGGGCGCCAAGGCGTCCGACGAAGCCAAACTGCGCGCTTCATTCAAGGCTGACCCGAGGAACGCTGGAGTGGCCGATCCCTGGGATGAGATCGCTCAGGCCATTACGGTTCAGCAGTCCATCTATCCCAGCCTGAATTATCTGGAGCGCCTGCGCGGGTTTAACTCGCATCTCGCCCAATTAGCGCGTGTTCTGGTGCGCGCGGCAGCGGAGAAGCCGAAACCGAATCAGGAGCGCATGCGCGAGTTCCGCGATTCTAATCTGCCTTCGTTTGAGCAGCAGCTATTCTCGTCCGAACCGATTTACAAGAATCTTGAGATCGCCTTGCTCACTGATTCGCTCAGCGAGATGCAAGACGCGCTAGGCAAAGACAACCCGGACGTACAAAAGGTGCTACAGGGGAAGACACCAGCCGAGGCTGCGAAGGATCTCATCACGAACACGAAGCTTGAGGACGTCGCCGTGCGCAAGCAGCTTTATCAAGGGGGACTGGCGGCGAATGACGCCAGCACCGATCCCCTCATTGTGCTCATGCGCGCGATTGATCCCGACGCTCGTGCTGCGCGCAAACAATTCGAAGACAAGGTCGACGCCGTTGTGCGGCGGGACGGCACGATCGTAGCTAAAGCCCGTTTCGCTCAGAGCGGCTTTGCTCAGCCTCCCGACGCTACGTTCACGCTTCGATTGAGCTACGGTGCGGTGAAGGGCTACCCGGAAAACGGAAAACCGATTCCCTTCGCCACTAACATGGGCGGAGCTTATGAGCGCGCTGCCCAGCATCAGAGCCAGCCGCCCTATAACCTGCCGGATAGCTGGATCAAGTCGAAAGCCAACCTCGACCTGAAGACTCCGCTCAACTTTGTTTCCACGCCCGACATTATCGGAGGAAACTCCGGTTCACCTACTGTGAACAAGAAGGCTGAAGTCGTCGGGATAATTTTCGACGGCAACATTGAGTCGCTTCCCTGGAACTTTGCTTTTAGTGACACGCAGGGGCGAGCGGTCTCCGTGGATTCGCGAGGCATTCAAGAAGCTCTGCGCAAGATCTACGGGGCCACAGCTCTCGCCGATGAATTGATCGGCACGAAGGCTGAGGGAGCAAAAGCCGGGAAGTAACCTGAGCCGTTACGAATAAGTGAGGCCCGCATCGTGATGCGGGCCTTTTACTTTTCAGGCCGTACTCAGGCCGGCCAGATCGACAGCGCGGTCTTGGTTAGAATCTGCTGCTGCACTGCCTGGCTCAGGGGGAGTGCGCGAAATTCGTCAAGATTCTTCTTGATGTCGGGCACGCCCGGACCCGGCCAGTCCGTTCCGAACAGAGTTTTGTGCGCAATCTCTTCCAGACGCGGGAAATACCTCAGGAGCGCTTTGGGCGGGATGCCGCTGATGTCGAGATAAACGTTGGGATGCCGTCGCACCAGAAAAAATGCGGTCTGCATCCAGAGCGGGCGGCCGCCATGGGCCAGCAGAATCTTGAGGTTGGGAAAATCCACGGCGACATCGTCGACGTAAATCGGGTCGCCGTATTTGTTGCGAGCGCCCGGAAAAATCGACGTCCCCGTGTGAAACATAACGGGTACACCATTCGCTTCCGCCGCGCGGTAGATGATTTCGAGTTCCTTCGCACCGCTGAGGTAGTCATTCGGCAACAGCAACTGGTGCGGCGGATGAATCTTGATCATCTGCAGTCCCAGCCGCAGAATATGTTCCACGTCGGCGAGCACGTTGGTGGTGTGCCGCGGATGCAGGCTGCCGCAGGAGAGCAGCCGCTTCGGATCTTCCTTCACATAGTCGGCGACGAACTGATTCACTCCGTTGGTGAAGCCGATCACTTCCGGGGCCACGTAGTTGATGAGCATGGCGCGGTCGATGCCGCTGGCATCGAGGAACTTCAGAAAAGCCTTCGGAGAGCGGCAGAACTCGACGATCTGGTCGAAGTTCGGCCGCTTCTGTTTCATCAGCTCCAGCGCATGGGGCTTGAACATTTCCATCGGCTGGATGTGAATGTGGCAATCAGTGATCATCGCTTAACTCAGTTGTTTCGGTGAAAGGCCGCCAGAAGAATAACAGAGTACTCAGTTTGCCGCTGCGGCCAACACTGCTCTCTTTGTGAAGACGCGGATCATCTCGCGCCGGTACTCAGGCGTCAAAGCGGAAGTGGTCAGGGGCTTCGCGGTTCTCGCGGCCAAATCACCAACAGTCTCGGCTAATGCTTCGTCCATTGCCTTGCCCGTCATCATTTCGGCGGCACCGTTCACCAGCAGTGGCGCTGGATTCACGGCTGTGATGCCGATTCTGGCATCGGAAATGTATCCATTGGATCGCTTTATCACGACCGCAACTCCGGCAAGCGGGTAATCGATCGATCCCCGAACCCGTAGTTTGCGGTAGACGCCGCGGTAGTCTGTCGACGCCGCCGGCAGGAAGACGCGAGTAACCAGTTCGTTGGCCTGCATCTTGCGATAGTTGTCACCGAGGCCGGTGTAAAAATCGCCAAGCGAAATACGGCGCGTTCCCACAGCGCTCGCGATTTCAATTTCCGCCTTCAGGCAGAGCAATGCTGGAGGCGTGTCTCCGGAGAACACCGCCCAGCATTTGGCGCCGCCAGGGGCGACGTGGCACAGATCGCCATCTTTCTTGATGCAGAATCCGCAGCCTTTGCGCCAAGTGAGCGACTGGTTGTACCACAGGCAGCGCGTGTCGAGGCAAATATTGCCGCCGATGGTGCCCATGTTGCGCAGCACGGGTGACGCAACTGTAGCCGCGGCCTCAGTTAACACCGGAAAATGCTGCCGCAGATAGTCGGAGTGCTCAATCGCGCGAAGCGTGGTCGAAGCTCCGATCGCGACGCCGCCGTCGGGTTGCGGTTTGATCCCTCGCAACTCGGCGATCCCGCGAAGATCGAGCACGTATTCCGGCTCAAAGAGCCTTTGGCGCATAGAGGGAATCAGATCGGTGCCGCCCGCAATGATGCGAATGGGAGAAAGACCATGTGGGGACGGGCGCCCTCGCCCGCCCGGCCCGCGCGGGATTTGCGCGGGCTCACTCTGACGAGGAGAGCCGCTCGCGTATACGCACGCGGCGTGCTTCCCCAAATACTCAACGGCTTCCTCCACGGATCGAGGCCGCAAGAGTTTGAATTCTGGCAGGCTCAATCGGCTCCTCCCGCTGCATCCGGTGCTTCACGCCGCGACGGATCGAGCGCGTGCCGTTCCGGACCTTTTCCCTTGAAGCAGAGCGAGCCCCCATGCTCGCGGAAATGAGTGGGCGAAGTCGGGTCCACGCCCCCGGTCAAATTCAGCGCTTTCACATTCCTCTTGGCGCGCAATGCGGCCAGCACTCTCTCCGGCGTGAATGGCGACTCATGCAACCGCACGCCGACTGCGTCATAGATTGCATTTGCGATTGCCGGAATCGTCGCGGCCAGCGATCCTTCGCTGCACTCTTTCGCGCCGAACGGACCTTCAGGATCAATACTTTCCACGATGATGGGCTCCACTTCGGGTGACTCCACCGACGACGGGCTGCGATATTCGAGCAGCCCTGGATTCATCAGCATGCCGTCCTTCCAAACCATCTCTTCGGTGAGGGCCTGTCCCATACCCATCCAGACCGAGCCGATGATCTGACCTTCCACGGAAACTGGATTCAGCGCCCGCCCGCAATCGTGCGCCGCCCACACTTTGTGTACAGTAACTTCGCCGGTCTCTTCGTCAACGCTGACCTCCGCAACCTGTGCGGAGTACGAGTAAGCCGGGGAGGGCCCCACGCCTCCGCCTTTGTGGCGTCCACCTCGGGCTTCCTGCGGGGGCGCGTAAGATCCGGTGCCGGTCAGTGCCCCGTGAAAGTCGATGGCGGCGACGACCGCCTCTTCGAATGTCATCCAGTCTTTTGGACCCTCTTCCTTACGCTTTTGCTGCAGCGATCCCCGCAGAATCTGGCCCTCCACGCGCCCGCTCACCGAAGCTCCGGCCTGCGTTACCTCGACTTCCTCAGGCTGATCTTTCATCACAACCGGAGGCGCGCTTCCCTTTTTGAACACGAGATCATCGTGAAAAATCAGATCTTCCACAGCACACTTCATCTTCTGCGCCGCCGCCGCGGCGATCAGCCTCTGCACTTCGGTAGCGGCACGAAGCGTCGCATTGCCCGCCATGAACGTAACGCGACTGGAGTAGGAACCGATGTCGATGGGAGTCAAGTCTGTATCCGCGGCAATCACGCGCACGCGGGGCAGCGAGCATCCCAGCACTTCGGCTGCAATTTGCGCGGCCATTGTGTCTGACCCCTGGCCAATTTCTGACGCGCCGGTATACACCACAACGCCACCGTCGCGGTCGATCTTGATGTTCACTGTCGAGTGCGGCATGTCGGAGCGAATAATCGAATTGGCCGCGCCGCTGACATAGTGACTGCACGCGATCCCCAGCCCTCGTCCCTTGGGCAGTCTACCCTTACGCTGTTTCCAACCCGAGCGCTCGACCGTCTTCTCAATGCACTCGGGCAATCCATAGCTCTGCACGCGCAGTCCATTCACAGTGATGCATGGAGGCTGCAGCAGATTGCGCTGTCGAATCTCGGCTGGATCGATCCCAATCTTCAAGGCAAGTTCGTCGAGCTGGGACTCAAACGCGAAGCGCACATTCACCGTGCCGTGGCCGCGCATGGCGCCACACGCGGGCTTGTTGGTCAGCACGCGATACCCGTCATACTGAATATTAGGAATGTCGTAGAGGGCTCCCAGCAGCGCGCCCGAATAGAGAATGGTCACCACTCCATACGAGCAGTAGGCGCCGCCGTCCTGCACCACGCGTGCTTTCACGGCAGTGATGCGTCCGTCATTCTTCACGCCGGTTTGAAGGTCGATGATAGTGCGCGGCCGTCCGCGATGCGCCCAGAACACTTCCTCGCGCGTATAGGTGATCTTTACCGGCGCCTGAGCCTTGCGGGCCGCCACCGCCGCGATGATTTCGAGCGGAATCACTTCGCTCTTGCCGCCAAATCCTCCGCCCACCAACGGCTTGATCACTCGAATCTGCTGCATCGGTGTTTCGAGCACGAGCGAGAGCTTGTGCTGCAGATAATACGGCACCTGGGTCGACGACCACACAGTCAGGCGTCCCGGCTTGCCGGTGTGAGGATCGACCTCGAACGACGCAAGCGTGGAGTGTGGTTCCATCGCCGCGTGCGTCACTTCATTCGCGATAAAGCGCGCCTCGGCCACATGTTCGGCCTCAGCGAAACCTTTATCAGGATCGCCAAACACGTGGTGATAATCCTTCTCGACATTGCCCGGTTTGGAATCGTGGATGAGGTCGGTCTGGGCCTTCATCGATTCTTCTGGATCGAAGTATGCAGGCAGGACTTCGTATTCCACGTCGATAAGTTCGAGCACTTTCTCAGCAATGGCTTCGGAAACAGCCACGACGCAGGCGACGTTGTCGCCGACGTACCGCACCTTGTCGAGAGCGAGCGGGTACTCGTCGTGACCAACCGGCAGAATGCCGTAAGGATTGGGCGCGTCCTTCCCCACCGCGACCGCAACCACCCCGTCGAACTTCTCCGCCCGGCTCGTGTCAATGCGCTTGATGCGCGCGTGCGGATATGGCGAATGTAGAATCTTGCCGACCAGCATGCCGGGCACGCTGAGATCGTCGGTGTACTTCCCCGCGCCCGTGGTCTTTTCGGCCGCGTCGATCATGGCGGTCGGCTTGCCGATAATGGAGAAACCGTTCTTGCCGCTACTCATGAACAACCACCGCCGCACGTTCGACTTTAATCGCAGCCCGGATGGCTTCGTACATCTGGCTATACCCGGTGCAGCGGCAGAGATTGCTGCTCAATGCTGCTCGAACCTCGGCCTCCGATGGATCCGGATTCTCCGCTAGCAGCGATTTCACTGTCATCATGAAGCCGGGCGTGCAGTATCCACATTGCGCGCCGCCCCAATCGCCATACGCCTTCTGGATCACCGCTAAAGCGCCGTGCTGGCTCACGCCCTCGATGGTCGTAATCTCTTGTCCCTCACAACTCGAGGCCAGCAACGTACACGACATCATGGCAACGCCATCGACTAACACAGTACAAGCCCCACAGGACGAATCATCACACGCGCGCTTCGAACCAGTAAGTTCCAGTTCCTGGCGCAGCGCGTCAAGCAAGAGAGCGCTAGGCTCGATCGCGACCTCGTGAGATCGGCCGTTGACCCGCAGTTCGATGAGCTCTTTTTTCATGAGCACTTTAGCTCTAAGCCTTTCGCTCTTAGCTGGCCGCTTTTCGCTAAAGGCCAAGAGGTAAGAGCTAAAAGCTTCTTCAATACGTCGGAACTTTCCCATCCACTCGCCGCGACCAGGCGTCGATGCCCCCGCGCATCGACTGGGCCTTCTCAAATCCCTGCTGCCGCAGCCACACGGTCACGTTCATCGAGCGGACGCCATGATGGCAAACCACGACGACATGATCCTCCGGATCGAGTTCCTGATGCGCCCGCGACGGAACGTCGCCCATCGGAATCAACTTGGCGCCATCGATCCGGGCGGTCTCGAACTCCCAAGGCTCGCGGACATCGAGCAGCGTGAACGATTCTCCTGCGTCGAGCTTGCCCTTCACTTCTTCGGGAGTGATTTCGTAGTCCATACTCGCGAGTCTTGTCTACTTTCCCGTCCACTTCGGCTCACGCTTTTCCATGAAAGCGCGAATGCCCTTCGTGCGCATCGGACGTTTTCATGAGTTCGTCGAAATAAATTCGCTCGGCGCGAGCCAGCCCTTTGTCGAAGTGCATTGAGTCCCACGCGTAGGACGCTTTCTTGGCCAGGGCCAGTGCCGCCGGGCTCAGCTTGCGCAAATCTCCGACAGTCTCATCCACCGCGGCCGCGCAGTTCACTCTCGGGCACCGCTCGAGTTGCCAAGCCGATTTCCGCCGCTTCCTTCGCCGTCGATGGTCCGCCCAGTCAGAATCAGCTCTGCTGCCCGCTTCTGGCCGACGAGCGCAGCCAGCGCGGCACATGCCACTGGCGGATAGCATCCCAGCTTGATCTCGGGAAACCCCCACTGCGCCGATTCCGTGGTGTAAACCATGTCGCACATCATCGCCAGCTCCGCGCCGCCACCCAGGCAGTGGCCATGGACTGCGGCGATCGTGACCTTCTTCGTCGCAACCAGCGCGCGAATCACGGCGTGAAACTTCGCCAGCATCTCTTCGACTTTGTCGGGAGTATGCGCAGCCACATCCACGCCGGCCGAAAACGCTTTGCCCTCGCCGCTGAGGACGATCACAGAGACGTGCTTCGTCGCGCTTCGATCTCCGCTAGAGGGAGCGCGCACTCCTCCATCATGGGAATGTCGATTACGTTCAGCGGCGGATTGCGCAGCTGAATTCGCGCAACCGGACCGTCGATCGTCAACGAGAGTCGGCCGAGTTCGGCTGTGTTGACGTCGTGGTCATGTGCTGTCCTACAGGTTGATCGCCGACTTCCGCACTTCCCCGATGGTCGAGAGCGGATCGCGCGCGCCCGTCTTCTCCGCGATCCATTTCTTCTCGTTGTTGATGATGTCGAGCAGCAGCTTCTTGTCGGCTGCCGACGGCATGTAGTCTTTCACGTGCTCTTCGTAAGCGCGGTCGTCGAGCGGTTCGCCGGTCTGGGCGTGGAATTTCTGTCCCGCCCATTTTCCGATGGCGCGATTGAACTTGATGTCGGGGCGTAGAGTTTCGGCTCGCCCGCGCTGAGCGCGCTGTTGAATCGCTCGATCAGTCCAGCGACTTCGTCGCGATAGAGATTGCGGTTGTAGTCGTTCAGGTCGTCCAGGTCAGGAGCCTTTTCGTTCTTGGGTTCGTCGTAGCGGCCCTTCACGCCCCACACATAGGCCCAGTGCGCGGACGAAGAATGATCGGTGCCGAACAGATCGTACGAACTGGAAATCCACTTATTGAGATATTTCTGAATCAGCCACGCCGGGAATCACGCCCGCTTCCACGATGCGGCGCAGGCCGTCGTTGCCCGTGCCCATGTGGAAGGCCTCTTCGCGCAGCATGTACGACATGGAGCGGCCCAGCGGAGCGAACGCGGAATACTTGAACATCTGCAGCTGGAATTTTCCGTCGCGGTCGACGAAGTCGGTGTAGGTGAAAAAATCCATCCAGTTGTCGACGTCGACGTTGAACGCGCCGAGCAGTCGCTTGTTTTCAAAGGCGCGCCGCTCCAGCATTTTCTGCGCTTCGACCTTGCCGGAATAGCCGAAGTGGTCGACCAGCAGCGCGCACATCTGCCAGCCGTGGCGCATTTCTTCGATCATCACGCGGGTGATGGCGCGGCGATCCCACTCGGTGGGGGCGTTCTCCAGCAGATTGCGCTGCTGCTCGACGCTGGCGAATTCGGTGTCGCCCTGGTAGACGATCATGTTCATCAGCGCGTCGCGCATTTGCTGGGTGGGAATCTGGCGCAGGTTCTCCCACTTGCGGCGGCCTTTGTAGGAGCCGAATTCGATCTCTTCGGTGTCGATCGCGCCGTAGAGCGTATCGAAGTGGAAGGCGTCGATGTCGGCCGTATTGACGCCGATGTCTTTGCGCCAGTCGTTGAACAAGCCGATCCAGTCGCTGAAGGTTCCGATTTTTGCTACTTTGCCGGGCATGTGAGTCCTTATGGTCTGTACGATTCTTGGGCGACCATCCGCCCCGCTGCGCCGGGAACGACGATGCTGTCCCTCGCGCTATTTCGCTTTGAAACTGCGCCGGCCGCTTTTCCACGTACGCCGCCAGGCCTTCTTTCGCGTCTTCGCTCTGGAAGAGCAACTGCTGGTTCTCGCGTTCGACGGCCAGCGCCGACTCCATCGGAATCTCCCAGCCGGTCTGCACGGCGCGCTTGATGCGTCCCACGGCTTTCGACGCCTTGTTGGGCGGGCAGAACTGTTTGGCGTACTCCATGATGTTCGTCCATGAAGCCGTCGCGCTCGAAAATGTCGTTGACGATGCCGAGTTCCTGCGCCTCTTCGAACGAGAAGGTGTTGCCGGTCACCATCAGTTCGATGGCTTTGCTCTTGCCCACCATGCGCGAAAGGCGCTGCGTGCCGCCGGTGCCGGGGAGCACGCCGAGGTTCACTTCGGGCAGGCCGATCTTGCCCGCTTCTTTGCGCGCGATGCGGAGGTCGGCCGCCATGGCGATCTCCAGGCCGCCGCCGACGCAGTGGCCGTTGATGGCCGCGATCACCAGCTTGGGCGTGTGCTCCAGGCGCAGCAGCATTTCGTTGGCGTGCAGGCAGAAATAATATTTGAACGTCGGATCGACGCTGGTCAGCATCTTGATGTTCGCGCCCGCGGAGAAGAACTTGTCACCCGCGCCGGTCATCACGATCACGTAGACGTCGTTGTCCATGCGCGCCTTGAGGATCGCCTCGTCGAGCTGGCGGTTCATTTCATAGGTGTAGGTGTTCGCGGGCGGATCGCACATCTCGATCACGGCGACGCCGCCATCGGTGCGGTAGTTGACAAGTTGTTTGGTGGTCTCGCCGGTTGCGGGCTGCACTGTAGTCGCCATGTCGTTTTCTCCTTGAATCTCTCTGAGATGTTCAAATTCTTTGTCATTCCGAGCGAAGCGAGGAATCTGCTGGTCGCCGGCGCCCAACACTTCTCCCTTTAACGCCCGTCCTTCCGGCTTCTTGCCTCCGGCCACACGCCGCGCAGAAAAACATCGCCCATCTCGCGCGCAATCGACGCCGCGTCCGCGTCGACGCGCGGATTGTGCCAGGTATAAATCCAGTTCATCATGCCGAACAGGCTGAGTACGGCGATGCGCGTAGAGAACTGCAGGCCGCGGTCGTTCTTCAACTCGTCGAGCAGGCCCACGCAGATTCGGTAGTACTCGCGCTTGATGGCCGCGACTTCCGACGCGAAGCCGTTCTTCAGTGCTTCGGCTTCGTGCGAGAGCACCTTCATCGCCGCCTGATTCGCCAGAAAATATTCCAGGTGGTTGAGGATGAAAATTCGGATGCGCTCTTCCGGATCGGTCACGCCTTCCAGTCGCGTCTTCAGTCGCTGCACGATCGTGGTGAAAGTGTGCTTCTGGATCAGATAGAGCAGCCGCTCCTTCGATTCGAAGTAGTAGTAAAGTCCCGCCAGCGACATGCCGCTCTCGCGCGAGAGATCGCGCATCGAAGCGCCTTCATAGCCCTTCCTGCAGAAAACTTCTGTGGCGTGAGTCAGGATCTCAGCCAGACGGCGGTCGTAGCGGGTGGCCGGCGCGGTCGCGACGCGATGCCGTCGCGCGGTAACTCGAGTTGCGGTGGAAGGACTCGCCATACTCACGACGTACGCCTCCACTAATTCGAACGTTCGTTCGAATCGAGTATACCCGTGTGTGATCCTAATCACAAGTCCAGCGAATTAGCTTGATGCCTTTTTCTTGCCGGCCGCCTCATAAGCCGTCCCAAGCCAGTCGAGGGCGCCGTACAGGTTGGAATCGGCCGAGAGCGCGAAGGTGAACCAACGCGTCTCCCCCACGTGCGTCGAGGTTATGTGGGGATCCTTATCGAGACGCGCGCGGACTGCCTCTGTTGGCGGATCCAACTTGAATGCCAGTGAGTTGGCGGTCTCCATCCCGCGAGTGCGGGGCAACAAATTCTGTCTTTGCGGTAGAAGGCTGTGAACCCGAAAAAAGAGCGCGTGCCCACGTGCGGCCAAGCAACGACTTCGCTTCCCCAGGCGGTCGCCCACGCCTTCATCTCGTCGGAAACCCTCGGGAGCTTGGGTCGTGAGGATTGTTTCTTCTTCACGGGCTTGCCAACTCAGTTTCTCACGTCCGCCAGCATTCGTTCGATCTCCGACTTTAGGTCCGCCGTCAGCGGGAGGAACGGCAACCGCGAAGGCCCTCCGAAGTAGCCGTTGAAATCCATACCGTACTTGAATCCGGGAACGCCGAGATCGCCAACTCGCTGCGCAGCCTTCGCGATTCGTTCCTGCTTTAGGCGGGCAAGTTCTCCGTCTCCTTCTTTCCACGCGGTATAGATCTCATAGCAGGCGGTGGGTGCCGGGCATGCGAAGGCGAGAATGGCGCCGACGGCGCCAGCGTCGAGCGAGGGCTGCAGTTTGTGCGCCGCCCCCACCAGCACCTGGAACCCCACTTCCTTCTGGCGAGTCTTCATCTTGCCCACGACGGTGACGGCAGACGAAGACGGCTTGCTGCTCAAACTCCCTGACACCCCTCCAACCGGCACCAGTGCCCCGCCCTCGGCGCTGGATCCAGCCGCCGCAGCGGCGAGCATGCGCGGCGTGACCGCTTCAAATGTTTCAGTGACGGTGGCGCTGCGCTTGATGTGACGCGTGCCTTCGACCATCTTGCGGACTTTCTCCACGTCGCCGCTCGATTCCTTGATCCCGATCAAGTTGGGATGCCCGGCCAGTTCGATCACCACTTCGGCCGGAATGTCGTATCCGGTGGCCTGCGGAAAGTTGTAAATCATGACGGGCAGCGGCGAGCGGTCGGCGACGGTGCGGTAAAAGGCCAGCAGGTTGGCCGGCTGCATCTGCTTTTTGTAGTAGTGCGGCGTGCGGACCAGCGCGACGTCGTAGCCGAGTTCGGCGGCGTATTCGGTCAGCCGTAGCGTCTCGATCGCCGATTCGATCGCCCGTGCCGGCGATCAGAACTTTGTTGGGCGCCGCCGCCGCGCGCGCGACTTTCAGCACATCGCGCCGCTCCTGATCGGAGAGCATGATTGCCTCGCCGGTTGAGCCCGAGCACCACTATGCCCGCCACCGGCGTGCGCGAGTAGCGCTCCACGTTCGATTCGAGCTTCTTGAAATAGACGTTGCCGTCGGGATAGAACGGCGTGGTGATGGGAGGAAAAATACCGTGTAGCAGCATGGCCCATTCTAACCGGAAAGCGCCTGCCAGAGCGGACGCCCCGCTAGCGGCCGATCTTGGCGCTCCGCTCCGCGTGCAAATGCTGCAGCGCCTTCACGTTCACTTCGCCGCGTTGCAGCGCGGCGATGCCTTCCGCCGCGGCGCGTGCCGCCGCCAGCGTCGTGATCGTCGGGATGCGCGCCGTCACCGCTGCGCGGCGGATCGCTTTCTCGTCGAACCACGGCTCGAGGCCCGTGGGAGTATTCACGATGAGCTGAATGCGCTGGCCTTTGATGAAGTCGACGACGTTGGGGCGGCCTTCTTTCACTTTGTAGACGCGCTCCACGTTCATGCCGGCGGCTTCGATCACGTCGGCGGTGCCGGCGGTGGCGACGAGTTTGAATCCCATGTCGACAAACTTGCGGGCGACTTGCGCAACGTGCACGCTTGTCGTGGTCGGTCACGCTGATGAAGATGGCGCCCTGCGTGGGCAACTTCTGTCCCGCGGCGAGTTGCGCTTTGGCGAAGGCTTCGCCGAAGTTGTCGGCCACGCCCATGACTTCGCCGGTTGACTTCATCTCCGGGCCGAGGACCGTGTCGACGCCGGGAAATTTATTCCACGGAAACACCGGAGACTTCACGTAGTAGTAGCTGCCGGTGTCGAGGTCGGCGCGGCGGTCGATGAACTCCGGCAGGAACTCGCGCAGCTTGCGGCCGGTCATGAGGCGCGCGGCAATCTTTGCCATCGGAACGCCCGTTGCCTTCGAAACGAAAGGCACGGTGCGCGAGGCGCGCGGATTCACTTCGAGCACGTAGACTTTGTCGCCTTCGCCGCTGCGCGCCGTTTCCGCGCGGGATCGCGAACTGAATGTTCATCAGTCCGACAACCTTCAGAGCGCGCGCCAGCTTGAACGTGTAGTCGCGCATGCGTTCCAGCAGCGGCTGCGGAATATCGACCGCGGGCAGCACGCACGACGAATCGCCGGAGTGAACGCCAGCTTCTTCGATGTGCTGCATGATTCCGCCGATCACCACGTCTTCGCCGTCGGAGAGCGCGTCGACGTCGACTTCAATCGCGTCTTCCAGGAATTGATCGATCAGCACCGGGCGGTCGTGCGAGTATTCGACCGCCTCTTTCATGTAGCGGACGATCGACTCTTCGTCGTAGGCGATCACCATGGCGCGTCCGCCGAGCACGTACGAAGGCCGCACCAGCACGGGATATCCGATGCGGCCCGCGCCCTCGACGGCCTCTTCGATCGATGTGGCCATGACGCCGGGCGCCTGCGGAATCTGCAATTCTTCGAGCAGTTTGTTGAAGTGCTTGCGGTCTTCGGCCAGATCGATCGACTCGGGCGAGGTGCCGATGATCTTCACTCCCGCGGCTTCAGCGGCAGCGCCAGATTCAGCGGAGTCTGGCCGCCGAACTGCACGATCACGCCGACGGGCGCGCCTTTCGAAGTTTCGTGCTGATAGATCGCCAACACGTCTTCGAACGTCAGCGGCTCGAAGTAGAGGCGGTCGCTGGTGTCGTAGTCGGTCGAGACGGTTTCGGGATTGCAATTGATCATGATCGTCTCGTAACCGTCGTCGCGCAGCGCGAACGACGCGTGGCAGCAGCAGTAATCGAACTCAATTCCCTGCCCGATGCGATTGGGCCCGCTGCCGAGAATAATGACTTTCTTCTTGTCGGTCGGCGCGGCTTCGTCTTCGTCTTCGTAGGTCGAATAAAGATAGGGCGTGAAGCTTTCGAACTCGGCGGCGCAGGTGTCGACGCGCTTGTAGACGGGCATGACGCCGTGCTTCTTGCGCAGGTGGCGAACTTTTTCCTGCCCATCCAGCCGCCAGGCTGCGGCCAGCCGTCCATCGGAGAATCCCATGCGCTTGGAGTCGCGCAGCACTTCGGTCGGGATCGACTCCATGGGATGCTTTTCGAGTTCCAGTTGCTGGTCGTTGATTTCTTTGAGCTGATACAGGAACCACGGATCCATCGAGGTCATCTTCGCGATCTGCTTGACCGTGTGTCCCTGGCGCAGCGCGTATTGCACGTAGGCCAGCCGCTCGGGATGCGGCGTGACCAGTCGCTTGGTCAGAATCTTGGGCTCGATCTTTTCGCCGCCCACGCGCTTGCCGGTATCGAGCGAGCGGATGCCCTTCATCAGCGCTTCTTTGAAGGTGCGGCCGATGGCCATCACTTCGCCGACGGACTTCATCTGCGGGCCGAGCGTGTCGTCGGCGCCGGGAAATTTCTCGAACTGCCACTTCGGAATCTTTACGACGACGTAGTCGAGCGTGGGCTCGAAGCAGGCCGGAGTCTTGCGCGTGATGTCGTTGGGAATTTCGTCGAGCGTGTAGCCGACGGCAAGTTTCGCGGCAATCTTCGCGATCGGGAATCCGGTGGCCTTCGACGCCAGCGCCGAAGACCGCGAGACGCGCGGGTTCATCTCGATCACGACCATGCGTCCGGTCTCGGGATTCACGCCGAACTGAATATTCGATCCGCCGGTGTCGACGCCGATCTCGCGGATCACGGCGATCGACGCGTCGCGCATGGCCTGGTACTCGCGGTCGGTGAGCGTCTGTGCCGGCGCGACCGTGATCGAATCGCCGGTATGCACGCCCATGGGATCGAAATTTTCGATCGAGCAGATGATGATGACGTTGTCTTTGGTGTCGCGCATCACCTCGAGCTCGAATTCCTTCCATCCCAGCACCGACTCTTCAATCAGCGCTTCGTGCACGGGAGAGAAATCGAGGCCGCGGCTGAGCACTTCGACCATCTCTTCGCGGTTGTAGGCGATGCCGCCGCCCGAGCCGCCCAGCGTGAACGACGGCCGGATGATGACCGGGAATCCGATCTTGCCGGCGAACTCGAGCCCGTCTTTCGTGTTGTTGACCAGCGCCGACTTGGGCACGTCGAGCCCGATGCGCTGCATCGCGTCTTTGAAGAAGAGGCGGTCTTCGGCTTTCTTGATGGCCGCGACGTTCGCGCCGATCAGGATCGCGTTGTATTTTTCCAGCACGCCGCCGTCAGAAAGTTCGATCGCGAGATTCAGCGCAGTCTGTCCGCCGACGGTCGGCAGCACGGCAAAACCCGCGCCCGGCGACATTTCCCGCTCGATGCGGATGATCTCTTCCAGATATTCCAGCGTGAGCGGCTCGATGTAAGTGCGGTCGGCCGACTCCGGGTCGGTCATGATGGTGGCCGGGTTCGAGTTCGCCAGCACCACTTCGTAGCCCTCGGCCTTGAGCGCCTTGCAGGCCTGCGTGCCGGAATAATCAAACTCCGCCGACTGGCCAATGATGATGGGGCCGGAGCCGAGGATCAGGATTTTCGAGATGTCAGTGCGTTTGGGCATTAAGATTTCTTGTTGTCAATAAATTCGTGACCGCCCGCGCAATCAGGCACGATCGGTGACACATCGATCACGACATCCTTTGTGGATTTCACCGTGTCGGTCACTTCGACATCGAACCAACCACCCATTCGATCGGAAGTCACTTGAGCATCGATTGTCGAGCACGAATAGTGGACGGCCTTGGTAACGACCCCAAAATCAAAATTCCACGTGAGAATCTGCCTTGATTACAGCGATAACCTTTTCCTATCTTCGATTCTAGCTGGCGATGTCTATACTCATACAGCGTCAGCGTTAGCGCTCGTCAACGCTGAACGACTGACGGAGCCATCGAACAATGTGCCCATCTGCTGCCTACGACGCGCCCACGTAATCACAGTGACTTGATGGAAATGACCCACGTACCGAGACTGCACGCCTGGCAACGGGCGACTGAGCATCACAAGAGCCAATCGAGGATATGCACGACGCGTGTCTCACTTCGCTACCCTTTCCACTCCTCCATCATCTTCGTAAATTCCTTGAACAGATAATGCGAATCATGCGGCCCCGGCGCGGCTTCCGGGTGATACTGCACGGTGAACAGCGGCAGATTCCGATGCCGCAGGCCTTCGAGCGTCTGATCGTTCAGAGTCGATGTGCGTCAACTCAACTTCGCTGTCAGCCAGCGAATCCGGATCGACGGCGAAATTATGGTTGTGCGCCGTGATCTCGATCTTCCCGGTCTTCAACTGCTTCACCGGATGATTCCCGCCGTGGTGGCCGAACTTCAGCTTGAAGGTTTTGCCGCCGAGCGCAATCCCTGTCAGTTGATGCCCCAGGCAGATTCCGAAGATCGGCTGGCGGCCCATCAGCCGGCGGATCGAATCGACCGCGTACGTACACGGCTCCGGATCGCCCGGACCGTTCGACAGGAAAACTCCGTCCGGCTTCAGCGCCAGCACATCTTCCGCGGGAGTCTGCGCCGGAACCACCGTCACTTTGCAGCCCTCGCCGCGCAGCTTGCGCAAAATGTTCTGCTTGATGCCGAAGTCGTAGGCGACCACGTGGAATCGCGGCGGCTCGTCTTTTACTCCGACCACGGCGACCGGCTCGTGCGAACGCTCGCCCGACTTCCCACACGTAGGGCCGCTTGGTGCTGACTTCTTTGGCCAGATCCATGCCGTCCATCTTGGGAATCGACCGCGCCTTGGCGATCAGCTTGTCGGCGTCGCTCTCGATGGTCGAGACCACGCCGCGCATCACGCCGTGATCGCGCAGATGCCGCACCAGCGCGCGCGTGTCGATGTCCGACAAGCACCGGCACTTTGAACTGCTCCAGATATTCCTCGGCCACCTGCTGCGAGCGCCAGTTCGAGCTGACGCGCGAAAACTCGCGGACGATCAGGCCTTCGATCCACGGACGCGTGGCTTCGTTGTCTTCGTGGTTGGTGCCGTAGTTGCCGATTTCGGGGTTGGTCAGGACGACGATCTGGCCCGAGTAGGAGGGGTCAGTGAAAATTTCCTGATAGCCAGTGATGGAAGTATTAAAAACGACTTCGCCGTAGCATTCGCCTTTGGCGCCGTAGCCTTTGCCTCGGAAGACTCTGCCGTCCTCCAGCGCAAGGATAGCCTGCATTCTCGCTCCGGTGAGTGGATTTTACGAATCTTAACAGTAAACAGCGCGGGGGCCAAGAGTAGAACGCGGATTCGAAAAAGAAATCTGTGGATTGCGTGGGATCGAAACTGATTGATCGATAGGCGACGGGGTCCGAGTACTCAGTACCCCGAATTCAGCGCACGCGGCCCAGCTTGTCCATCGGCCAGTAGCCGAACACCGCCTTGCCGTAGATGAAGCTCTGGTTGACGGGGCCGAAATCGCGGCTGTCGTTCGACATGGAGCGATGGTCGCCGAGCACGAAGAAGCTATTCGCCGGCACGGTCGTTTCCGGGTACGACCGGGCGTCGGTGTAGGCCGGGGGAACGTAGTCCTCGTCGAGCGCCTGGTCGTTCACGTAGACCTGGCCGCCATCGATGCGGATGCGGTCGCCCGCCATCCCGATCACGCGCTTGATGTAGCTCTTGGAGGGATCGCGCGGATACCGGAAGACCACAATATCGCCACGCTCAATGGGTTCCAGCCGGTATACAAACTTGTTCACGAAGATCCGTTCCTGATCTTCGAGCGAGGGCATCATGCTGGTTCCCTCGACTTTCACCGGCTGGTAGAGGAAGACGATGATGAAGGCGGAGATCGCCAGAGAAATGATCAGGTCGCGCACCCAGACGCCGATCCCGGTGCGACCGGCCGGACTGGTGCAGCCGGCGTCGCTTCTGGCGCCCGCGGCCGACGGACGCGGGTGCAGTGCGGCCGAGCCGACCGACTTCGGGTCTGAAGACGTCTCTGGCATGTTTCCCTATTGTATACAGAACGCGGTCCGTGGCAGCGATGGTTGCATCTCGAGCATCCGCCTACGATAGGACATGACTGGTCACACTTTCAGCCATCTTCGGCGTCGGGTTACAATAACCGCATCGCGAGGACATCCTGATGACGCGCCATTTCTTCCAGAACAAGATCGTGTACCGCAGCCTGACCCTGGCCTTTCTCTTCCTCGGTAACGACTCTGACGTCCCAATGGGCCTCGGCCCAGTGTGTTCGCCGCAGGAAGAAGGGGGCGTCCCGGCCTACAATGCCGGACCTCCGCCGAAAGGCACGAAACTGCCTCCGCTTCTGACCAAGGCCGACCTCTGGGGCGCCGACGCGCAGAATCCCTATCAGACTCACGCCTACGAACTGGCGGCCAAGATTCCCAACGTTCTGCACCAGCAGCCCTGCTACTGCTATTGCGACCGCATGGGCCACAATAGCCTGCATAGCTGCTTCGAGAGCACGCACGGAGCGCGAGTGCGCCACCTGCCTGAAGGAGCTTTACTACTCCTACCAGCAGCACCAGAAAGGCAAGACCGCCACGCAGATCCGCGCCGGAATCATTAAGGGCGAGTGGAAGCAGATCGATCTGCTGGCGGCCTCGACGATGAACTAGCTGCGAGTTCCGGCCGAGTCTCGAGACCGACACCTTCGGCCTCGGTTTTGCTCACTCGGGACCGGACTCGGACTCGGCGGTAACTGGACCTCCACCCACACTTTGAGGCGATACTTTACTGCTCAGCCAGATAAGCAGATCGCAAGGAGTTCCCCATTACCAAGAGCACAGGAAGAGTTTTGCACATGGCTCAGAAACCTACTGCGAAAAAGACCGTGGCGGAAGATCCGCGTTACACGCAGGCGCTGCAGAGTTACGAAGCTGGACTGCGCGCCATGCAGGAGCATAAATTCGACAAGGCGAAGCCCCATTTTCAAAAGGTCATCGCCGGACCCATCAAAGAACTGGTTGACCGGGCCAGCATTCATCTCAGCATCTGCAACCAGCATCTGGAGCGCTCCGCGGCCACGCAGTTCAAGACGCCCGAGGAGCATTTCGACTTCGCCGTGTCGCTGATGAATGTCGGCGACTACGTGACCGCGCGCGAGCATCTGGACAAATCTGCTCAAGCAGAATGCCAAGTCGGACTATGTGGTGTATGGTCTGGCAGCGCTGGACTGCCTCACGGGCCACGTCGAAGATTCCCTGAGTCGCCTGGACGAAGCTTTGCGTCTGAATGCTCAGCTGCGTTTTCAGGCGCGCAACGATTCCGACTTCCAGAATCTGGCGGAGGATCCGCGCTTCACGGAATTGCTCTATCCCGATCCCGGCGCGGAACTCGGCGCCTCCGACTCCGACCTCGGCGAAGAAGAGCCTGCTAGCCGATCTGCGAGGATCCCTCGATGGAAACCAAAGCCGCCGAGCGCCCCTCGCCGGAGAAGACCGCGCGCGAGCGCGGTCTGCGCGTCGTCGCCATCGGCGGCGGCACGGGGCTTTCCACGCTGCTCAAGGGACTCAAGCGCTTTGTGCTTTCGCCCACGGCGCAATTCGACGTCCGAAGACTCGCCCATGATTCGCGATCTGAGCGCGGTGGTCACCGTCAGCGACGACGGCGGCTCCAGCGGCCGCCTGCGCAAAGAACTCAACATGCTGCCGCCGGGCGACATCCGCAACTGCATCGTCGCGCTGAGCGAAGACGAAGCGCTGCTCTCCAAGCTTTTCCGTCACCGCTTTGACAAGGGCTCCGGACTCGAAGGCCACAGTTTCGGCAATCTGTTTCTTGCCGCGCTCACTTCCCTGACGTCGGATTTTTCTGAAGCGGTGCGGCTTTCCTCTGAGATTCTTGTCACGCGCGGCCACATCTATCCCGCGACCACCTCCAACATTGAACTCGAAGCTCTGATGGAAGATGGCACGCGCGTCCGCGGCGAAACCAAAATCACCGCCAGCAAGGGACGCATTCGCGAATTGTTTCTTGTTCCACCAGACGTGGGGCCGATGCCGCAGACTCTGGAAGCCATCGCCAACGCCGACATGATCACGATCGGCCCGGGATCGCTCTTCACCAGCCTGATTCCCAACCTGCTGGTGCGCGGCATCTCGCAGGCGATTGTCGAATCGCCGGCCACCAAGGTTTACATCTGCAACCTGATGACGCAGGCCAACGAGAGCCTCGGACTGACTGCGGCCGATCACATCCGCGCCCTCAATCGCCACGCACAGAAACAAATTTTCGACTTCGCACTGATCAACCACACTCCCGCCTCGGATGACCTCAAGACCAAGTACGCCGGCGAAGGCGCCTGCCAGATCGTCAACGATCTCGATGCCATCGAAGCGCTGGGCGTGGTTCCAGTCCTCGGCGATTACCTGGACGAAGGCGGTGTTGCCCGCCACAACACCTCGCGCGTCGCCCACGACCTGATGCAACTTGCCGTCCAACAGCCGCGCACCCGTCGTTGAACTCAGGCCGTTCTCGTTGTCGTTGTAGTCGCGTTTCCTGTATCGTGAGTCGTCGTCTTCGAGCTGTCCTTTGCGCACCTCGAAGACTCTGAGACTATGCGATCCTTCGTTGCACTCCTGATCCTGCTGGTGCCGATCTTCGTCGTTGCTCAATCCGGTCCTGAGAAAGGCGGCAACGAAGTTCAAATTTGGGCGGGCGGTGGCCACTCGGTCAGCGGAGGACGCGGCGACACTGGAGTCTTCAACGCCGGCCTGCGCTATGGATGGGTCCTCACTGGCCCACACCTCCCCAGCTTTCTCCGCGGACGCTTCGAATATGCGGTGGACGCTGTTCCTGTGTTCCTCGTCTTCCAACCCGCCAACACGGCCTACGGCGTGGGTTTCGACCCGCTCGGACTGAAGTGGAACTTCCAGCGCCACGGGCGCATCTCCCCCTACCTGGAACTCACGGGCGGCGTGCTGTTCACCGACCACAATGTTCCCACCGGAACCAACACCGTAAACTTCATGGACCAGGCCGCGCTCGGCATGCACATCCTCGGCGCGAAGCGCAATGTCAGCCTCGAACTCCGCTACATGCACATCTCAAACGCAGGTCTGGCGATCCCGAACCCAGGGATCAACACTGTGCAGGTGCGGCTGGCAGTTGGGAAGTTCTTCGGCGGCACTAAGCATTGAGAAGTCCTCGGCGTCCTTCGTGTCCTCTGTGGTGGAGACGTTCTTGCGATCTTGACCGAGGTGTCGCCTTGCCTCCACGCTCATCCCCCGTCTATCCTTCCAAGTTATGTCCACGCTCGTCGAATGTGTTCCGAATTTCTCCGAAGGCCGCGACAAAGCCAAAGTTGACGCCATCATCGACGCCATGAAGATGCCGGGCGTCTACCTGCTCGACCGCGAAATGGATTCCGACCACAACCGCTGCGTTATCACGCTGGTCGGCGAGCGCGAAGCTATTCAAGAAGCGGCCATTCGTGGCGTGGGCAAGGCCGCCGAACTCATCGACCTCAATGCTCACACCGGCGCGCACCCGCGCATGGGAGCGGCCGATGTCGTGCCATTCATCCCGATAGACGGCGTCACCATCGAAGACTGCGTCGCCATGGCAAACCACGTCGGCCAACAGATTTGGAAGCGCTTTCAGATCCCGGTCTACCTCTACGAAGCCGCCGCGCGAACTCCGGAACGCCAGGGTCTAGAAAATATTCGCCGCGGCCAGTTTGAAGGCATCCGCGCCGAGATCGCCACCAATCCAGCGCGTCGTCCGGACTTCGGCGATCCTCGTGTGCATCCCACAGCAGGCGCAACGGTA
The DNA here is from genome assembly GCA_963710885.1 of uncultured Acidobacteriaceae bacterium. Taxonomy (GTDB): domain Bacteria; phylum Acidobacteriota; class Terriglobia; order Terriglobales; family Acidobacteriaceae; genus Sulfotelmatobacter. Next base: position 87,288 of record CAVQCF010000038.1, on the reverse strand, counting down.
GTTGGCGCACGCAAGTTCCTCATCGCCTACAACGTCTTCCTCGACACTCCCGACGTCGATGTTGCCAAGAAGATTGCCAAAGCCGTTCGCTTCTCGAATGGGGGCATGCGGTTCGTAAAGGGCGCCGGTTTTCTCGTCCGCGGCCTGGCCCAGGTCTCGATGAACCTTACCGACTTCGAGCAAACGCCCGTCCACCGCGTCTTTGAGATGGTCAGGCGCGAAGCCGAGCGCTATGGCGTCACGCCAGTGTCGAGCGAGATCGTCGGATTGATCCCCAAGAAGGCCTTGGAGCAAGCCGCTGAATGGTTCCTGCAAGTCGAGAATTTTGACTCGTCTCTCATCCTCGAAAACCGCCTCGCCTCCGCCATGGGAGGAAAGTTGGCCGTCGGCGGCCTGCGCGCTGGAGTCGAGCCCTTCGTCGAACAACTCGCAGCCCCAACGGTGACTCCCGGCGGCGGCAGTGCCTCAGCAGCGGCCGCGGCGATGGCGGCGGCCCTGGCTGTAATGGTCGCGTCCATGTCGCGCGGAAAGAAAGCCTATCTGCAATATGAGACTCAGCTGAGCGCCGCCGTCGCCCGCCTGACCCCATTACGCGAAGAACTCAAAGCCGCCGTCGATGCCGACGCCGGGTCCTACAACTCGGTCATGAAGGCCTACAAGCAGGCCAGAACCGCCGCGGATGGGGAATCCGGCGCGGTCATGATCGAAGCGGCACTGAAAGAGGCGACCGCCGTTCCGCTCAGCGTCGCGGAAAAGGCCAACGAGATCGCACAGATCGTAAAATCTCTCGACTCAATCACGAATCCCAACATGAAGTCAGACTTGACCACGGCGCTAGCTCTCGCCGGTGCAGCCGTCACCGGCGCCTTGGCCAATGTGGAGATCAACTTGGCGTCGCTAAAGGATCAGACCTTTGCCGCGGACGTCCGCCGCCGGACTGCAGCCCTTTCCTAGAGCCCTTTCTTTGCAAGGTCTCTTCCGCAGCAAGGGAATCGCCGGTTCCTGTCCAAATCATTTTCACCCGCGCCGCGTGGAAAACTATTGTCCCGGGTTAGTGCGTCCTAGGCTCGAACGCTTCGCCACCCAGTCGAGGTCAGAGACCATGAAACGCAAGACCTCTCTGTATCTCTCGCTCCTGCTCCTGTGCACCTTCGCTATAGTGCTCAGCCTGAACAGCTGTGGCGGCAACTCGGTCGCCAACATTGGGCCCATACAACCAGGAAAGATCGAGCACGTGGTCGTCATCTTCCAGGAGAATCGCACACCCGACAATCTGTTTCAGGATCCCGTGCTCATCGCAAAAGGGGCCGATATTGCCAACAGTGGCGTCAATTCCAGCGGTCAGACCATTCCACTGAGTGCGGGTTCGCTCGGCGTGGATTATGACCCGGACCACTCCCATCCGTCTTTTCTCAAGATGTACGACAACGGGAAGATGGACGGCGCCGATCTGATCAAGATTTCTTGTTCAGCCGGTGCCACGAATTGTCCGCCCCCAAATCCTCAGTTTTGGTATGTGAGTGCCTCATATGTGCAGCCGTATTTTCAGATGGCGGAGCAGTACACGTTCGGCGATCGCATGTTTCAGACGAATCAGGGGCCGAGTTTTCCCGCCCACCAGTTCATCATTTCGGGCACATCTGCGCCCACGGCGACCAGCAACCTGTTCGTCGCCGAAAATGCACAAGGCGTAAGCCACGCGAGCGGACTAACCGGCTGTCTGGCTCCTCCTGCCGAGTTTGTCGACCTGATTGATCCCACTGGAGTCGAGTCCAGCACCACATATCCATGCCTGGACCATCCCACGCTGGCCGACGAGCTCGACAATAAAGGCATCAGCTGGCGCTATTACACACCGTCCGCCGGCTCACTGTGGACCGCTCCCAACGCGATTCAACATATGTGTGGACCGAATGTCGCGCCGCCCAACGCCACGGCTTGCGCCGGGTCCGATTGGACCAACAGCGTCGTCATTCCGGAAACTCAGGTTCTCACCGACATTTCTTCGGGGAAACTCGCCCGGGTCATCTGGGTCATTCCCACCGGGTTAAATTCCGATCACGCCAGCTCCGTGGCCGGAACGGGTGGACCATCATGGGTAGCCTCAATCGTCAATGCCATCGGCAACAGTTCCTACTGGGCGAACACGGCCATCATCGTAACTTGGGACGATTGGGGCGGCTGGTACGATCACGTTCCGCCGCCGTCGATCGTCAACGACGGCACCAGTTGGGGATCGGGATACGTCTATGGCTTTCGCGTACCACTGATTGTGATCTCCCCATACGCCAAAGCCGGGTATATTTCGCACGTCAACCATGATTTCGGAAGCATCCTGAACTTAATTGAGCAGACGTTCAGCCTGCCGTCGCTGGGCTACGCCGATGCGCACGCCGACAATCTTTCCGACTGTTTCGACTTCACCCAGACGCCCATCACCTTCAAGACCATCAATGCGCCCATGAACGCCGCCTTTTTTCTGAACGACAAACGCCCCAGAACCGACCCCGACGACGACTAAGCGTCGTTCCCAGGGACGATTCCCGACCGGACTCCAAACGGTCAATGGGCATGTACTTTTGTTCCGTTCACTCGGCTTGCAAGTAAAATAGAATGAAGCGATCTAAGAACACTAGAGGCTGATTGTGCATCCAAGTGAAGGTGCACCCGACACCCTAAATGTCTTTCGATTCGAGGCGTTATGAGACTCTTCAAGATTTGTATTGCTTTGTCGCTTTTGGTGAGCATGGCATATGCCATGCCCCTCAATTCGTCCGCCCGCACCTGTGTTCCCGCCGATCTGCTGCAACTGATCTCGGTCGACTATCGCGCTCTTAAGGATTCACCCACCGCGATGGCGCTGAAGCAGCAGCTGATGCCCGACAACATCAAGCAGTTTGAGTCTGCCCTCAAGGCGATTGGCCTCGATCCGGAAAAAGATGTGGACACTCTCACCTTCGCCTCGTTCCGCGCCGGCAAGCAAGGCGTCAAAACCGTTGGCGTGGCGGCCGGCCCCTTCAACATGAAAGCCGTGCTGAAGAAGATGAAGCTGCAGAAATACGTGCCCAAGAAGTATGGCAACTCGGAAATTTATCCCATGGACGGCGGCTTCGTCATGAGTTTCCTCGACGACAGCACGTTGCTATTCGGCGACTCGACTTCAATTCGCGTCGCGCTCGATACCCGCGACGGGCAGGTTCTGGGTCTGGATACCAACGGCACCATGGCCGATATGATGTCGAGTGTAGACTCTGCCCCGGTCTGGAGCATTCTTGACCAGGCTGGAACGCAGAACATGATGCGCTCCGCTATGGGCGACGCTTCCAAGGTCGCTGACTACGAAAGCGTCAAGAAGCGCCTGATGGGCTCGCGTTACACCATGAATTTCAACAGCGGAGTGAATTTCGATCTGACCGTCGTTACGTCCGACTCCATGACCGCCGGCACCATGTCGTCCCTGGTCAAAGCAGGCATCATGCTAAAGAAGATGAGTGCCACGCCTGCCGAGAAGATTGCGGTAGACAACACCACCGTGGACTCTGACGGCACCAATGTAGGTGTCCATTTCAAGGCCAACGACCAGCAGTTCCAGTCGCTGATGCATTCGGAACTGTTCGCGGCAGTTACACACTAAGTGACGCACTGAGTTGTCCGCAGCCGAAACCCTGTCATCCTGAGCGTAGTGGGTGCTTCGCGAAAGCGCAGCACCCGCGAAGTCGAAGGATCCCTACTTCTTCGCCCGCTTCTCCCGCGCCCAGCCTTCCTTCACCATCTGCCGCGCGCGCGCAACCGCCAGAGCGTCCTCTGGAACATCTTCGGTGATACAGGATGCCGCTCCCACGTACGACCCCTTACCTACGCGCACGGGCGCCACTAGCGTGCTGTCGCTGCCGACGAACACGCCATCTTCGATCACGGTTGTGTGCTTGTGGATGCCGTCGTAATTGCACGTGATCGTCCCCGCACCGATGTTGACACCCGCGCCAATCTCCGCATCACCCAGGTAGGTCAGGTGGTTCGCTTTCGATCCCTTGCCCAGCTTGATCTTCTTGGTCTCAACAAAATTGCCCACGTGCGCGCCTTCGCCGATTTCGCTGCCCGGACGAAGGTGCGAGTAGGGGCCCACCACCACGCTCGACGCGATCCGCGCTTCTTCCATCACGCATCCAGGGCGCACTAACACCCCGCCGCCGATTTCCGTGTCGCGAATTACGCAATACGAACGTATGCGACAAGCCGTGCCGATACGCGTCTTTCCCAGCAACTGCACGTAGGGCTCGATGATCGTATCAGGCGCAATCTCCACATCCGCGTCGATCACGCACGTTCCCGGATAGAAAATCGTCACTCCTTCCGCCATCAACTGACGGCACTTCGCCAACCGCATCTTCTCGTCGATGTCTGCCAGTTCCGCCCGCGTATTCCCACCCCACACCTCGCTCGCGTCCGCCGTCTTCCAAGCCACCACGCGTTGCCGCGCCTTGCGCAACACTTCAGCCATGTCAGTCAGGTAATACTCGTGATGTGCATTCTTAGTCGAGAGTTCCCCGATGTTCCCGTAGAGTTCCTTCACGGAGAATACATAGAAGCCGGAATTAATCTCGCGGATCTTCTTCTGCGCTGGGCTCGCCGCCTTCTCCTCGACAATCCCTTTTACTTCGGCACTTCGCGGCCCCTTCCGCAGCACGCGGCCGTATCCTGTAGGATTTTCCAGATCGGCACTCAGCAGGGTCATCGCAGCCCGCTCTTCCAAGTGGAAATTGCGAAGCCGCCCGATCGTCTCCGGGGTTATCAGGGGCGCGTCACCCGAGAGCACGATGACATAGTCATACCCTGCCAGTGCCTCCCGGGCCACCATGAGTGCGTGCCCCGTGCCTCGCTGCTCGGCCTGCAGCACATACTGGACGCCGGTATGCGCCATCGCCGCGCGCACCCGCTCGGCCTCGTGGCCGATGATCGCGTACACATCCTGCGGAGGAACGATACGCACCGCCGCGCGGATCACATGCTCCAACAGCGGCTTGCTCCCCACTTCATGTAACACTTTAGGAAGTTGCGACTTGAGCCTGGTTCCCTTGCCCGCCGCCATGATGGCGACGGCCACGCGGGGACCCAAGGATTCTGAGCCAGAAGCAGTGTTGGGCGACGAGGCCGTTGCGAGAGACGTAGACTTACCTTGCAATTTCTTCATTTTCCCCAATATATCGTGCGGTTGCCGCAATGGCTATTTCAGCGAGACAGCCGAGTTACAGCCCCAGCCCCCCGTCGACCGCCAGAATTTGACCGGTAACGAACTGCGGCGCGGTTGCGAAGAACAATACTGCCTGGGCGATCTCATCTCCGCGTCCATTTCTGCGCATCGGTGTCAGTTTCGCCATCCGCCGCATAAAGGCCACAGCCGACTTCTCGCCCAGATCGATCATCCCCGGAGCCACGGCATTTACGGCGATCTCCGGCGCCAGTGCCTTCGCCATGACCTTGGTCAGCATGTGCAGCGCGGCCTTCGACGAACAATAATGCGCATGCGTCGCCCACGGACGCAGCCCGCCCAGCGATCCCATATGAATGATCTTCGCTTCCAGAGGCGCCGCGGACTTCCCACGCCTCCGCCGCATCCACTTCAAAGCCTCACGCGATACCAGAAAAGGCCCGCGCGTGTTGGACGCAAAGATCGCATCCCATTGCCGCACCGTCAACTTCTCAAACTCCACGGTTTCGTAGTTCGCGGCGTTATTGACCAGAATGTCGATACGCCCCAATTCGCGCCCCGCCTCGTTCATCATGGCGCGTACGCTGCCTTCCTCCGTGACGTCGCACTTCAGAGCAAACGCCCGCACCCCGAATCCCGACAGGTCAATCACGGTTTCCCGCGCCTCACGGGCGGACTCCCTAAAAGTAATTGCGACGTCAGCACCAGCCTGCGCCAAGGCCAGCGCAGATGCCCGCCCCAGTCGCCGGGCCGCACCCGTGACGAGCGCAGTTTTCCCCTGCAGAGGTTTTGCTTGATGGTCTTGCATGCAGGGATTCTACCGCGCCTTGAAGCTCGATGCGGCGACGCCATGGGCCCCAACATTTTGAGGTGGGTAGTCCCCCGGCACCAGGGCTCAAGATCGTGCATCGTTACTCCGCGGGCAACAAGGCTTTCAGCGCATCGACCAACTTGCTGGCCTCTTCCGACTTCGGGATAACGACGTTCGCCTGCTGGATGGCTTCCTTCGCCTGACTCCCGGCGGTCGTCAGAAGAATCACTGGGATCTCCGGACGCAACCGCTTCAGCTCGCCCATAATCAGAGCCGATTTGGCGCCTCCGTTGAGATCGACGACCACCGCATCCACCTCTTCCTGGCTAAACCGGATAACGCCCTCATGTCCGCTCCCTGAACTGAGCACGTTCCAACCGTGCACCTTCAGCAACGAACAGCGCAGGTTCACACGTACGGGGTCGTTCCCGAGGCAGAGAACAGTCTTACCGGGTCGCTTGATCACCGATATCCCCCTCTTCCAGGACCCTACGGCCACCCGAGCGACGGCTCGGACCTTGTATTCACTCGTAGTAACAGAGCTCGTAGTAACAGAGTTGGTGAGTGATCCACAATGTTCCGAATCACCTTGGTTGAAGACTCGGCTGGGCATCCCTTCGCACTGGTCCAGCCACCAGACCCTTGGGCTCTATCATCTCACGTCGCCACTTGTTGCTGGCAATCTCTTGTTTTCTCGCGCTAAAATCTCTTCGCATGCCAGAGACTCGCACCGTCGTTGTTTATTCCCGCAAGGGATGCCATTTGTGCGAAGTGGTGAAAGAGAGCCTGTCGAAACTTTCTCGCCGCGGCGGCTTCACGTGGCAAGAGGTCGACGTCGACATGGACTCCGATCTCCGCCGCCAGTACAACGACGAGGTTCCCGTCGTCTTCATCGACGGGCGCAAAGCGTTCAAATACCGCATGGACGAGCGGGAATTCCTGCGCAGGCTGGCCAGTTAAACCGGTTCGTTCGAATCCACTTTCTTTCCGTTACAATCGCTCCCGGCATAATGCGCACCCAACTTTACGCGGATCCTCACGATCTTTTTCTGCACGATCTCGTGCTCGACTCTTGCCGCCGCAATGCGCCCAAGACCGCGCTGGTAGACGCTTCCTGCGGACGCCGCCTCACCTACGCCGAATACGCCGAAATCGTTGAAAGTCTGGCCCGCGGCTTGATCTCCCACGGAGTCAAGCCCGGAGAGGTCGTGGCCATTTTCCTTTCGAACTCCTGGGAATTTTGCACTGCCTTCCACGCCATCCAACTCGCAGGAGCGATTCCCACTCTTCTCAATCCCACATTTCGCGAGCGCGAAGTGCGCTATCAGCTCGAAAACTCCGGTTCGGTTCTTTTGATTACCGACGGCGGAAACATCGAAGGCATTAACCTTGCTGGGCTGCCCAAACTTCGCCGCGTCTTCACAACGCGCCAGCACGCCTTCGGCACCGAGCCATTCGCCAATCTGCTCTTCCCGCTGACTGCCACATATCCCAAACCAGATCGATCTTCTGAACAGATTCTCGCAGCTCTTCCCTACTCCAGCGGCACCACCGGCCTGCCCAAGGGAGTGATGCTCTCGCACTACAATCTGATCGCGAACGTCTATCAACTGCTCGGGCCCAACGGAACGAAGCTCAATTCCGCCGACCACATTCTCTGCTGTCTCCCGCTCTACCACATCTATGGACTGAACGTAGTTCTCAATCCTTCGCTGATTCTGGGTGCGACTCTCATTCTGGTACAGCGTTTCACCGTGCCCATGATGACGAAGCTGATCGTCGACGAAGCGGCGACGATGATGCCTCTCGTTCCGCCCGCCATGAATGCTCTCTGCCAGGCGGCCGAAGCTGGGCAGTTTCCACGCGACCATCAGGTTCACTGGGTCAAATCCGGAGCCGCGCCCCTCGCTCCTGAGCTCGCCCGCCGCTTCACCGCCCTCACCAACATCCTTGTCTGTCAGGGATACGGCATGACCGAGGCGTCTCCCGTCACACATTGCGGCTTCCTTGAACCTGCTCTCTATCGTCCCGACTCCATCGGCCACCCGCTGGCTGCGACCGACTGCCGCGTGCTCTCGCAACCCGAGATCGATCTTGGCGACACTCCTGACGACCTGACGGAAGCGGCGTCCGGTCAACCCGGCGAACTCGTCATGCGCGGCCCGCAAATTATGCTCGGCTATTGGAATGAACCGCAGGCCACCGCTGCAGTTCTGCGTGACGGATGGTACTGGTCGGGCGACATTGTCACCCGCGACCACGAAGGTTTTTATCGCGTCGTCGACCGCCGCAAGGAAATGATTAAGTTCAAAGGCTTCGCCGTGGCCCCCGCTGAAGTGGAAGCCGTGCTCCTGGAACATCCCGCCGTGAAGGAGTGCGGAGTTGTCGGGCGCCCCGACGAGGCCGCCGGAGAGATTCCCGTCGCCTTTGTCGCGCTGCGCGACGGATTCGCCGACAGCTCCAAACTCGGAGACGAACTCTGCGGCTTCGTCGCCGACCGCCTCACCCACTACAAGCAACCCCGTGAGGTCCGTTTCGTGGACTCGGTTCCCAAGACTGCTTCAGGAAAAATCCTGCGACGCGAATTGAGGAAATCCATCCGCTGATGTATGTAGGAACTCCTCCGTAACACGGTACCCTCACGAAAGAAGAAGTGACACCGTTTTGACACCCTCCTGACAATTCCCCTCTGCCTTGACAACACACTGATGCCCGGCACATGGGCTGGTTCGCACCCGCCCTGCTTGCCTTGCAAATGCTCAGCCCTGCACGCCTTTTCGTTGGATGGCGCGCGGAATTCCAACGCTCGACGCAGTAGGAATCGCCACAGGAGGATTGTCATGAATTCGTCGCAACTGAAAATCTGGGCTTGCGCAGCGTCCCTCGCCGCCGCTAGCGCTCTCTCCACCCAGGCCCAGGACCTTCACTCCAGCAACCGATCCGGCATTTCTGTCATTGCATCTACCGTTCCTGCCAATGGCGATGTAAATCCATATGGCATTGTTCTCGTCCCCCGGAGTTCCGGTTTGCTTGTCAAAGGACACATCCTGATCAGCAATTTCAACAACAGCTCGAACTTCCAGGGAACGGGAACAACTATCGTCCAGATCGCTCCGGACGGCACTACCAGCCTCTTTGCTCAGATCGACGCCAACAATTTGCCGGGGCCCTGCCCGGGTGGCGTCGGACTAACCACGGCTCTCACTGTCTTGCGGGCCGGATGGGTCATCGTCGGGAGCCTGCCCACCTCCGACGGCACCTCCGCCACCGCGCAGGCTGGCTGCTTGCTCGTGCTCGACAACATGGGCAACGTGGCCGAAACATTCTATGGTTCGCTCATCAACGGCCCTTGGGACATGACGGCGTTTGATTCAGGCACCAGCGCTACTTTGTTCGTCAGCAACGTCCTGAACGGAACGGTTGCTGGCGGAGGCAAGGTGGTGCATGCAGGTACCGTGGTGCGGCTGACCCTTGATGTTAAGCAGAAGACACCGCCCTTCCTGCAGTCGTTGACCGTAATTGGATCCGGCTTCGCTGAGCGGACCGATCCGGCGGCGCTGGTAATCGGACCGACAGGTTTGGGTCTGGACGCCGAAGCCGAGACGCTCTACGTTGCGGACAGTCTCAACAATCGCATTACGGCCATCCCGGTTCCTTTGACTCGTGATACCTCCGCTGGAATCGGCGCGGTCGTCTCGCAAGGGGGTAGCCTCAACGATCCTCTCGGCTTGACCGTAGCGCACGGAAATATCCTGACCGTCAACGGGAACGACGGATTCCTCGTCGAAACCACTCCGGATGGGGAGCAAATTAGGAAGAAACTGCTCGATAGCAGTGGCAACCCGCCTGGAGCCGGCGCCCTGTTCGGACTCATCGTTGTCCGCGGAGGCGTCTACTACGTCGACGATGCCACCAACACGTTGAACCTGTTCCGCTGAAGTTCGCCCAGACTTGCACCCACCGTTCTCGCATTCACTGCGGGAAGGGTGGTTTTTTTGTCCCCTCAGGCGATGGCCCTGATCCGCAAGATTCAGCGGATTACTGCTTCTGTTCCTCGCTCCGCGCCGCCAGCTTCCGCTTCACCAAGAAGCTCCAGATCACTTCATTCGCATTCAGGTCCTGGCTCGTCTTGCCGACTGCGTTCTCCGCTTCGTACTGCTCACCGCCAGGCCACGTATTCCCCGCCCCCTTCACGCTGTACAGCACGACCTCCGCATCTTCGTGACACCCGTTATAGGTGTCGACCTTGGTTTCCATCCCACCCTTCGCGCTCGGCGAGATCTTGCTCTTCTCCGGTTTCTCTTCGCAGCGGTCGATCCTCGCCCACGCTTTCACGCTATCTTCCACCGAGAGCGTTGTCAGGCTCATGTTGTGCTCGGTACCGCCGCCATACGGAACCACCGGGTCGGACGTACCGTTAATCATCACAGCCGGTACCGGTCGCGTGGGCAGACAAATCATCGTCTTCGGCATCGCCGCCCCAACCGCAGCAATCGCTGCAATCCGGTCCCCCAACGCGCATCCCACCCGCATGCTCATGAATCCGCCTTCCGAAAGCCCAGCGGCATAGATCCGTGACGAATCCACCGAGAACTTGGTTGCGAGGTAGTCCAACATCTGGTTGAAGAATGCAATGTCATCCGCCGGCGCCGCCCGGTGATCCAGATTCGGATCCTGGCTCGGAACCTGCTGTCCACCACCGCCACCTCCCGGATATCCGCCGCCTCCCCGGGGATACCCACCTCCGCCTCCCGGATATCCCCCTCCGCCAGGGTACCCGCCGCCATGCCCTCGCCGTCCCGGGCCCATGCCCATCGCCTGATGCTGCTGCGGTCGCACGCCAACATTCCACCGCCCGTGCATTGCGCTCGGATAGACCGTGATCACGCCGTCCTTGTCAGCCTGTACATCGAAACGTGTCAGGCGCTGCATGTCGTCCGCATCCTGATTCATCCCATGCAACAGGATCACTACCGGATAATGCCGTTGCGCATCGTAGCCCCTTGGCAAGCGCACGATGAAGTCGCGGTCAACATCGTCGACCGTGACTTTTTCCTTCGTTTGTTGGGCCCAGAGGGCAGGAGCGACACATAGCACCGCTAGGCAGGCGGTGATTGCCCGCTTATAAGAGTTCCCTAATTTCATCTTTTCTCCAGGAGGGCGACCCGACAAAATCCCCAGCAACCAACTTCCCTTGGTTGGAAGCGTTTACTCGCGCGGGAGTTGGCTCGCAGGGGAACTTTCCAGGCACGCCTTGCGTATCTAGTTTTGAAAGCGATTTCAGCTCCGGCACGCGCCCAGCGCAAAAGGAAGGAGAACTACCATGGACGGAATCACCGGTCTTGCCGCAGTCATCATGGTTTTCGGAATGCCCACTGCGGTGTTAGGAATGTACACCTTTTATCGCGTGCGCAAACTGCGCACAGAAGAGCGACTGGCAGCCATGCAGAGGGGCGTAACCGTCCCCATGGAGCCCGACCTCACCGAGGCGGCTCACTCCCGCCGCGCAGGAATACTGCTCATCGCTGGCGCCGTCGGCTACATGATGGCCTTTACCATCATCGCAAGGGTGGAACCCGACGCTTTCATCGCCACCGCCTTCGGCGCTATTCCCTTCACCCTGGGCCTGGGCTATTTGCTCGACTCCACCCTGATCCGCCGCGAAGCCCGCACTTCGTAAACGCGGCAGCGCCAGAACCGACGCGGGACTGGAGCGAGTGATTTGAAGGGGGTGCCCCATCCTTAGTCCTCCCGGTTTCTTGGGAGGACCGGGTGGGGATTTTGCTCTTCACTCCCCCGTCAGAAACTTAAACTGAACCTCGTTCAAAGGCACCACGCTGAGTCTTCCCTGCCGCACTAGCGGCGACTCCGCGAACAGCTTATTCGCCTTCGCCTCCGCCAGCGTCACCGGTTTCGGGTTCGCCCTCCCGACCTTAATCTTCACTTGCGGATTCTTCAAATCCGACGCATCCACCGAAACCACGGTCGCCGTTCCCACTGCGCTCCTCTCATCGCCCGTGTGGTAAATGACCAAACGTTCGCCCGGCTTCATCGCCCGCATGTTCTTCAATGCCACCGGATTCGATACTCCATCCCAAATCGTCGTCTTCTCCCGTTGTAAATCCCCGAACGAATACGTCGATGGTTCCGTCTTCAGTAAGTAATCCATGTGCATCCCCAATCGTGAGAAATTGTCTTGCTCTAGAACTTGAACTTCTTCGCGAACACCAACTCCTGCCCACAATGAAATTTCCCAATATCTGCCAGATGCTGATCAAACCGCCGAGCCATCGCCCCTTCTCCTCTCAACTCGGAATACCACATCGCATCGAAATAGGCGGAGCATTGCTCGTCCTGAGACTTGATGGACTGCACTGCCGAACTGAACCCCGCTTCATCCAACGCTCCAGAAATGAATTGGATCTCGGCCTTGGTAGCCACCGAGTTCTCATTTAGACGGCTGAGCGCATCCTGCAGAATATTGTCGTCCCGATGCCCCTGGCTCAATTGAAATAGAAACTCTTCCACTTCAATCTCAGCGCGCTGGCACACATTGCGGTTGCCCTCCAGGACTTCGACTTGATCGAGCAAGCCGTCCGCCTTCCTCATCCAGTCCAGCACATCGTCTCCGGGGCGACTCACGCCGGTAAAATAATTGATCTCGGCAATGCCCATTGCCGATAACGCTCCAGCGCATTGAAACCTGATCCCGGTGTTATACACGCTGGTGTGCAGGGCGAGCGCCTCGTTTAAATCCACCTTCTGTCCGCCGTTGCCTGTGATGCGTACACTGGCCATGATGTTCACGCATCCGGCGTGGCCTGCTCTCGCGCACTTTTCCCAATACGAGTACGCCACCGTCTCGTCGTGCAGCTGATTCCGCGCCACCAATCCTGCCCAAAACTCGGCATTGGTCCGGTTCACTTCCGGCACATACGTAAGGATCTGGGGTGCGCCGATAATTTTATCCAGATCCGCACGGGCTGTGCGCGCGCCTGACACATCCATGGGTTCGCCACTCCGCTCGTGCACCATGTTGATCATAGAGAGCGCCACCGCCCTGTAATAGTGCGCCACCATGGCGTCGGACGCATCGACCTTGCGCCCATTCAGCGCCGCACTCAGCAACCGCACATCCAGATTGAGGTTCGGGATCTCATCCTTCCCGGGCTCCGACTTCCGTTGCACCCGCTGCACATCTTGCACTGCGGTCGGGAAATCCACTACCGGAACCGGAATATCGTTGCGTGCCTGCCGAGGATCCGATGCCCCCACTCCAAGCCCCACTTGGGGATGGCCCTTCACCCTGACATCCGGTTGACGTCTTCCAGTTCGCGTAGCCCCCAGGGTCAATCCAATCACCACCAGCGCGGCAAATCCGACTGGAAGCAGGCACGCCAGAACCACCGGCACCTGCACCGGCAAACGCGAAGCGGCCACCACCTTCTGCGCTGGCTGCGCCTCAACCTGCGCCCACCTCTGCTTCAATTGCTGGTGCGCAACGCGGTACGCGTCCCCCGCCACGAGCATTTGCACGACGAGAAGCCCCAGCCCGATCGATATGCCCCAAAACCCTGCCGCCGGAACAACCAACCGAGCTACCTGCATCGCAACGAAAAGGATGAGCCCTTTGGTTCGCTCGCCCAGATAGAAATATCCAAAGCCCGCCGTCAGCAGATTTAGCGTGACGGCTACGCGCGGATTCTCCTGGTCGACCACATCGTCTTGTCCCCGGTTGATCTCGATCGCGGTGAAATAGGCGTCGAGAAAAGAGAAGATCCACAGCACCAGCATCACAAACAGAGATCCGCCCACGATTGCTGTCGAGGGGTGCGCTACACAGAAGATCAGCCCCAGCAGCCAGAAAGCGAGCGTCATTCCCCCACGCCCGTTCTTGCCGCAGTAGAATTGCCCCGCGCCGGGGACGAGCAGCGACAGTAAGAACGCCAGTCCGGCACTCTTATGCCGCGGCTCGGGGACGAACGCCCCAATCGGCTGATTGAGATTCAGGCCTAGCGACACGGACGTTTCTTCATCGGCAGAGTTGCCCGGTCATATGGCCGGTATACGGATAGCACCGTTTTGACAACGCATTGCGACGCCGGTTTTAGTCCGGCTTCTTGTCCGGCGCAGGTGGGGGCGCGTCCTGCTTCGGTGCCGCGTTCGGGTCCTTCGCGCGATCGTCGTATACCGTGAATTGACCCTGCGGACGCTTCAGCTTGATCGTGATTTCCATCTTGGGCTTCTCGACGTCGTAGTCTTCGCCGAACGTCTGAAATCCCGATGCCAGCACTTGCACCCGCAGCATCCCGAGTGGGGCGCCGTCAAAGTTCGCTTTCCCATCCCCGTCGGTCTTCAACTCCATTCCCCCGCGGCTCTGTTTGCCCTTCGGATTGACCGGATGCATGATCACCGCCGCGTTTCTCACCGGCTTCCCATTGTCGTCCTTCACCACAACGAAATACAGCCATGCAGTTGGTTCTTCGTCCTTGTCCTTCTGCCCGAAAGCCGTGCCCGCCAGGGCGAGCATTGCCAGCACTACCCCTGTCACGAAGATCTTCTTCATGCTCGTCATTCTATGCACCCGCGCGTTCTCTGTCATCTTCGTTCCATCCCCGTGCCCACGCGCCCCGCAACTCTTCTACAATGCCGACGTGAAGACTTGGGATGTAATCATCATCGGCGGTGGCATCATCGGCCTCTCGCTGTCGATCGCGCTGCGGAAGCGCAGCGCCTCCGTCTTAGTCGTGGAGCGCGGAGAGCCCGGCCGCGAAGCCTCCCATGCTGCGGGAGGAATGCTGGTTGACTGTCCCCTGGAAACGCCAGCCGCTCTCCAGTCACTCGCCACGGCTAGCGCCCGCCTGTATCCCGAATTCGCGTATGAACTGGAAGTTGAGTCGGGGATGAAAGTCGACCTGCGGGACTTCGGGACTATTCTTCTTCCATCTACCGAACATATTCGGCATCCCGCACTCAAGGCTTCAGCTCTCCTTCCGGTCCGCTTGACCGAGGCCGAACCAGCGCTCGCCGAGGCTGGATTTCCGCATCGTCCAGCATTCTTTGTCAAAGAGCGCAGCATCGATCCGCGAGCCCTCACTGCCGCCGCGTGGAAGACCGCCAAAAACCGAGGAGTGGACTTCTCCTCCGGCGACGAAGTCGCCGCCGTCACCGTAACGGACGGACGCGCGACTGGCGTCACCACCGTCAAGACTGCATTTCACGCCGCCAAAGTGGTCAGCTGCGCCGGAGCCTGGTCCGGCCAAATCCCACCCCACGCCTTCCCCACCCGCCCCGTCAAAGGACAGATGCTCTGCCTCGTGATGCCCTCCCGCACGCTCCTCAAGCTCGTCGTTCGATCTCCCGAGGCGTATCTCATCCCGCGCAGCGACGGACGCCTCCTCGTCGGCGCCACCGTCGAAGAAGCCGGATTCGACAAGCGCACCGACCTCGCCACGATTCAGCGCCTGCACAAAGCCGCCGTCTCATTGGTACCGAAACTGGCCGACGCGAAAATCCTCGAAGACTGGGCCGGCCTGCGTCCTGGAACTCCCGACTCACTCCCCATCCTCGGCGAGACCCAGACCCCCGGCTACTTCGTCGCCACCGGCCACTTTCGCGACGGCATCCTGTTAGCTCCGGTCACCGCCGAAGTACTGACAGAGATCATTCAAGGCCGCCAACCGGAGCATGATCTGTCCCGGTTCTCACCAGCCAGGTTCCTATGAAACTCGGGTGCCCCATTTTCTCGCGCGGTTTGTGCACGAGAAGTGGGCATTTCCGCAGCGCGCCCCTAACCGTCTTATCCTCCGTGTCCTCTGTGGTGAATCAGCGCGTTAGTTAGAGGCAAGCCCCCACCCTTAGCGCTATACTGATCTGTTTTCCGGTATCACCTGAATCTGCAATTTCGAGCTCTCCTACGAAAGGATTCACCATGGCCTCCTCCGCCGTCGATTTTGCCCGCAGTAACCAGCAGCGCTTCCTGAACGAACTCAAAGATCTCCTCCGTATCCCCAGTGTCAGCACCCTCGAAGAGCACAAGCCCGACATTCAAAAAGCTGCCGACTATGTCGCCAACGAATTGCGCCGCATCGGCATGGAAAACGTCGAGGTCATCCCCACCAAGGGACATCCCCTCATCTATGCCGACTGGCTGCACGCTGCTGGCAAGCCTACTGCGCTGTGTTACGCCCACTACGACGTGCAGCCCGCCGAACCGTTCGACGAGTGGCACACTCCACCCTTCGAGCCGACCGAGCGCAACAACAACATCTATGCTCGTGGCGCCGTCGACGACAAAGGCCAGCTCTGGATGGAAGTCAAAGCCCTCGAGTCCCTCATGCAATCCGGTGGCGGCAAGCTTCCCATCAACGTGAAAGTAATTTTCGAAGGTGAAGAAGAAGTCGGCGGCGAATCCATCGACGCCTACATCATCACGCAGAAAGCCAGGCTGAAAGCCGACTTCGCGCTCGTCTGCGATACGGAACTCTTCGCTCCGAATCTCCCGACGTTGTGTGTCGGCCTGCGCGGTCTGGTCTACACCGAGATCGAAGCCAGGGGCGCCATGACCGATCTCCACTCCGGTGTATACGGAGGCGCTGCCCCGAATCCTTTCTTCGCTTTAATCGAAATCATCAGCAAGCTGAAAGACTCCAAGGGCAAAATCCTGATTCCCGGCTTCTACAAAGGCGTCAAAGCTCCCACCAAGGACGAACTCAAAGCCTGGAAGCGCCTGCCTTTCAACGAGGAGAAGTACCGCAAGACCGAAGTAGGCTCCAAGGTTCTCACCGGAGAGCGCGGCTACTCGGTCCTGTACCGCACCTGGGCGCGTCCCACGCTCGAAGTCCACGGCATGCCTGGAGGCTTCAGCGCCGCCGGCGCCAAGACCGTGATCCCCGCCAAGGCGGCGGCCAAGGTCTCCATGCGCCTCGTGCCCAATCAGGATGCGGACGATGTCTTCAAGAAGTACTCCGCCTACGTGAAGAAGCTGACGCCCAAAGGCATCGAGACAAGAATCACGATCCACAGCAAGGGCCCGGCCGCAGTCGTCGGCACCGACAATCCCTACATCAAAGCCGCGACCGAAGCGCTGCATGACACCTTTAAAAAAGAAACAGTCTTCATCCGCAGCGGCGGCTCGATCCCCATCGTGACCGGCTTCCAGGATGTCCTGAAGATTCCCAGCGTGATGATGGGCTTCGGCCTCCCCGACGACAACCTGCACGCCCCCAACGAGAAGTTCCACATTCCGAACTTCTACCGCGGGATCGAAACCATCTGCCGCTTCTTCGAGAAGCTGGGAGAGAAGTAGATTTTGAAGACATCCATGTGGGGACGGCCGCCTAGGCCGTCCGTAGTCCGGGATGTACCATGAAGGAAACCGAATCACCGTGACCTTCCACGGTCCGAGCCGTCCAACGCGCTAGATCGAAAAACCATGCATTCGGAAATCCTCCCGAAAAGCTTCCGCCCTCGCGCGGTGCAGACCATCCTCGCAGGCGGAGGAATCGCCGGCCTGCTTGACGGTCTGGATGCTGTATTCTTCTATGGGTGGGCCTACGCAGTACCGCCCGCAGCGATCTTTCAAGGCATCGCCGGCGGACTGCTCGGGTGGCAATCGTTTCACGACGGTTGGCTTACCGTTGTGTTGGGCATCGCTCTCCAGTTCTTCATCGCGATCGGCGCGGCCACTTTCTACTACGCAGCGGCCCGCCTCATTCCAGCGCTCTTCCGCAAACCCTGGGTCTGCGGCCCAGCCTTCGGAATCGGCCTCTTCTACTTCATGCAACGGGTGGTGATTCCACTCTCAGCCGTACACAAACGCACGGCTCCTATGTCGCTCCTAGAGCTTGTGGATCAGTTACTGTCCCACGCCTTCCTTGTCGGCCTCCCCATCGCCCTGATGGCGCGGCGCTCGGCCCGCCCTCCGCAGGACCGGTAACCTGCCACGACTCGAACGGAAGCCCCACCCTTGTCGTAAGATGAGGCCTGCAGCGATTCGCTGTGTAAGATTCCTCGAATGCCCCCCACGATGTCGTTGCCCACGCCCACCTTACGGCTGACCAACAAGACTCGGCTGGATGAGTTGCTGGCTCTCGATCCCGGTATCCCGCGACAGCGAGCGACTTGGGTCTACGATGCGCTACGGGATCTTCTCGACGTGCCCGCATCCACCCGAACTGAACGCCTCATTCAATTGACGGATGCGATTGATGCCCATCCTCGCGGCCCTGAGATTCGCCAGATCCTCAATGAATTCTTCTCGCACCATTCTTATATTCGGGTGATTTCGGAGGCCGGACTCCCCAACGAAGTGTTTTTTCTGCGCGAATTGCTGGCCCGCGCGCTTCGCCACTTAACTCCAGTCGACGAAGTCCAGGGCGACCTCTATATCCTGCTCGACTCCCTGAACCTGAGCGAGGCAGACGCGGAGTGGATTGCTTCCCTTCCAGACCAAGCGATGGCTTGGTGGGCTGAGATTTTCAGCCCTTCTCCATCTTCGATTCTGGTCTCCTGCAAGCTCCTGGCGATGCGCGTCACCAGCGTCGCGCTCTCTCGAGACTTCCTCACACTGGCGGATGACCAAGATATCGAGAACTCCTGCTTCTTCACACTACCGCCCTTGGTGGAGCACCTGGTGCGCAACCCCGAAGACTTTCCGCAATGGGAGGCTCGGCGGGAATCCTGCGAGGCCCAATTGCGCGAAGTCACCGACCTTCTCGAGGAGAGGGGATCTTCGGCCAGTTTGGTCTTTCGGGTTCGTCTGCTGCGCTCTCTCCTGTGGCGAATCCAACAACTGCTCAACCTGCAACGCAATAGCTCCGATTCCCGTAAGTTCGCCGTCTCCATTGTTCTCGGGTTTGCCTCGCAACGAAAGTTTGGAGGCGTCCTGAGCGCGAGCACTCGGAGACTGGCCCGCAGCGTGGTTGAAAAAACCGGTCGCGTAGGTAGCCATTACATCGCTAAGAATTCCGCGCAATGGAAAGTGATGGGCAGAGGAGCAGTTCTCGCCGGTGTCATTACCTGCTTCACCGCACTGTTCAAGTATTCAATTTCAACGCTGATTCATGCTCCCTTGCTTGTGGCGATCGGCCACTCTCTGAATTACGCCGTCAGCTTTCTCCTGATGCAGGCCGGAGGCTTCTTGCTCGCCTCAAAAATGCCGGCAGCAACCGCATCCACGCTGGTCGACGCCATGGAAGATCCCGAAAAAGATCACTTGGCGAGCTTGCAGGGCATCTGTCAAACCCAAACCCTGGTCACGATTGCAAACATCTTCGGAGCCGTCCTCAGTTCCATCGCGGTCGACAGAATCTGGCACGCCGTTACTGGTCATCCTATTCTCGCCTCCGAACAGGCCACTCATGGTATGCAGATGCTTCACCCGTTCCATTCCCTGACCATCCCCTTCGCCATCGTCACCGGAATTTTTCTGTGGATATCCTCCCTGGCCACCGGCTGGACGGCGAACTACTTAGCCCTCACTCGAATGGAACATGCCATCTCCCACAGTCTGCGCATTCGCCGCCGGTTGGGACCAGTGCGCGCCAACGCCATGGCCCACTGGGTCAAGCATCACGCTGCCGGTTCGGTCGGATACGTAGTTCTCGGATTCCTCCTCGGTTCCGTTCCCATCATCGTCGGGCTCTTTGGGATTCCCCTCGAGGTCCGCCACGTCACCCTCGCCGCAGCCAGTCTCGGGTATGCTCTGGACACGCTCTGGATGGGAGGTGCCCTCCATGCCTCAGATGTGGCCTTTTCTTTTGCGGGCATTTTCCTGATCGGCGTGCTCAACATCGCCGCTTCGTTCGCCCTGAGCTTCCTCCTCGCCGTACGCGCTCGCGACATTGGCGAGAAGAAGGCGCGCCAATTCTTGAGAGAGGTTCTGCACAAACTCGCGTCTCACCCGGTTTCGTTTCTTCTGCCAGAGTTCGATTGAAGCGACGAACCCCGGAAGCCACCCTTCGACCGCCCCTCTCATCGCGACCAACCGTTGTTTCCCACCTCCATCTGCGATAGCATGATCTTGCTCTCGCGGTTCTCCCCACCTCGCTGCCCTCTCCGCTGAAAAACCGTCCAAGTGCTGCAATGTGTGTGCAACCCAACGCGGTCGCTTCGTAAGCCCACACCATATATGGTGTTATATTGCTTGACCCCGCCCCAATTTCACCGTTACAGTAGCTTAACTTTGTGCCCGCCCTATCCAGCCTGGGGTGAGAATGTCGCCGGAAAGGGTCAGGCATGCATCGAATTGACGAGGGGAATCTTGTTGGTAAATACCCCCGTCCAAGCGGTCGGATCGCCGAGGCGCTGGCGAACGGCTGGCAACTGGCCACTAACAGCTGGCCACTGGTTTTCAAGGAGTTCACGTTGCTCAAACTGAAGAGGCTTCAGATTCTCGGGTTCAAGTCGTTTTGCGACCGCACCGAACTCAAGTTCCATGGGGACGGTGTGGCGGCCATCATCGGCCCCAACGGCTGCGGCAAGTCGAATATTTCCGACGCCATCTCCTGGGTGCTGGGCGAGCAGTCGGCCAAGACCCTGCGCGGCGCCCGCATGGAAGACGTGATCTTCGCCGGCACTCGCGACCGCAAGCCCACCGGCATGGCCGAAGTCTCGCTGACCCTGATCGACCCCGAAGCCTACGACGGCGCCGACGCGAACGCGCCCACCGAAATCGACATCCAGGACGATCTGCCCGAAGCCAACATCTCCGACGACTGGGACGAAGCCTCCATCCGCGCCCGCGCCGCCCAAGCCACCGAAGAAGCCGTAGAAGACGCGCAGCCCGGCCGAACCGAAGAAGTAGAAGTCCCGCGCTCGAAGATCAACACCATCGCCGTCGCCTTCCCCGACGACGAACCCATCTTCGCGCTGCCCGCGCACAACGTCACCGCGCCCGCGACCGCCGCGTCCGTCGGAACCGTGGCCCCGCATGTGGTTCTCAAGATCCGCCGCCGCAAATTCAACCAGCAGCAATTCCGCCGCGGAGAAATCGTAGTCACGCGCCGCCTGTTCCGCTCCGGCGACAGCGAATATCTGCTCAACGGCAAGCTCTGCCGCCTGCGCGACATTCAGGAACTGTTCATGGGCACCGGCCTCGGCCCCGAATCCTACGCGCTCATCGAGCAAGGACGCATCGGCCAGATCCTCAGCAGCCGCCCCACCGACCGCCGCGCGATTCTCGAAGAAGCTGCGGGCATCACGAAATTCAAAACGAAGAAGCGCCTCGCCGAAGCTCGCCTCGAAGACGCCAAGCTGAACCTCGCCCGCATCAACGACATCTTCGAAGAAGTCACGCGCCAGATGAATTCGCTGAAGCGCCAGGCCTCCAAAGCCGAGCGCTATGCGCGCCTGCGCGAAGAAATGCGCGCCAAGCTGCGTCTCGTCCTGGCCAGCAAATTCGCCGCCATCGAACTGGAAAGCGCCGAACTCGATTCCCAGCTCAACGCTCTCGCCGAAGAAATGCAGCATCGCACCGAAGCCGTGCAGCAATTCGAAACCGAGCACGCCGAGCGCACCCAGCGCGGCTACACCATCGAAGCCGAGTTGCGCGAGAATCGCGAACGCATCAGCCAGATCGCGCTCGAAATCGATCGCGCCCACGCCCGCCGCCGCCACAACGAAGAGCGCTGCGCCGAATTGCTGGTACGCGCCGCATCGTCCGAAGCCGAGCTGGCGCAGGCCCGTCATCGCCTGACCGCGCTCGAATCCGAGCGCGAATCCAACCGCCAGATTCTGGAATCCGCCGCCGCCGATCTCGCCGCCGCGCAAAGCGATCTCGCTCCTCTGCCAGCAGGACGCCGCTGCCGCCGCCGCTGGTCTCGCCGAAATCGAGCGCCAGCAGGAAGAATCTCGCGTCGCTATCTTCGACACGGTTTCTTCCGCTTCGCGCCTTCGCAATCAACTCGCGCAAGCCGAAGAGCGCCTTGCCGGAGCCGACCGCGAAGCCCGCCGCCTCGAAGCCGAAATCACCAACGCCAACATCCAGGTCGAAGCCTTCGGCGGACAGCGCGGCCAACTCGCGCTCGAATTCGAAAGCGTCACCCAGCGCGTCACGCGGAATCACCGAAGAAATCAGCCAGCTTCGCCGCCTGATCGAACAGAAGAAGCTGGAAGAGACCCGCGCCAAGACCAATCTCGACGTTCTCCGCGCCGAATTCGCCACCGCCCTCGGCAAAAAAGGTTCGCTCGAAGCCGTCATCGCCGAGCATGGATACTCCACCGAGTCCGTCCGCCGCCTCTTTCAATCCGGTGTGATGAACGGTGGCCTCGCGCCCGTCGGCGTGCTTGCCGACTTCCTCGAAGTCGAGCCGCGCTACGAGCGTGTCGTCGAAGATTTCCTGCGCGATGAACTGAACTACGTCGTCGTCAAATCATGGGACGCCGCCGACGAAGGCCTGCGCATGCTGCGCACCGGCGTCGACGGCCGCGCCACCTTCCTCGTCCATCCCGAAGACGCGCAAGCCAAATTCTCGTTCGTTCTCGATGAAGCCGCGCACTGCGCGCCGCCCGCGGCGCAGATCGTCCCGCTCAAGAGCACGATTCGCGTGCTCGACGGCTTTGGCAAATCGCTGGAAGTCATCCTGCCCAAGCTGCGCGACGGATATATCGTCCCCGAATCCGACGTCGCGCGCGGCCTGGCTCTCGAAAATCCTGACGCGTTCTTCCTCTCCCAGGCCGGCGAATGCTTCCACAACGTCACCGTCACCGGCGGCAAGCAGCGCGCCGAAGGCCCGCTGTCGATGAAGCGCGAACTGCGCGAAGTCCTGCGCCAGCTCGAAGATCTCGAACGCGCCCTGCGCGAAGAAGAGATGCGCGTGCTCACTCTAGGCCGCGAAATCAAAGATCTCAGTTCCCTGCTTGAACGCCTCGACGGAGAAAAGCGTGAAGCCGAGCATCAGGCCATGACGTCTGGCCACATGCTGCAGCAGCTTGATTCCGAGATGACTCGCGTCAGCGAACGCCTCAACGTCTCGCAACTCGAACTGCAGCGCCTCGCCGCCGAGCGGGCCGAACAGGAAGGCATCGATCTGCGCCCGCCAGTCCGAAATCGAAGTACTGGAACTGCAGCGCATTCAGCTCGAACAACAAATCGCGTCCGCACAGGAATCCCTCGCCGACTCTGCGTCAGCGCCGCGAAGAATCGGCCCAGACCACCTCTCAGCATGCCGCCCGCGTCGCCACGCTCGAAGAGCGTCACCGCTCGGCCGCAGCAGTCCTGCAACGCATTGAGTCGCTATTCTCCGAGATGGGCGAACGCGTCCATACGCTGGCCTCGCAAATCGAATCCGCCGCCGCCGAAAAGCTGCAGCGCGAATCCGAAAACGAGCAACTGGCCCAGCACGCCGCCGACCTCGAAGCCGAGCGCAATGCCGCCCAAGCCCGCGAAGGCCTGCTGCAATTCGAAACCGAACAACTGCGCGCCCGCCTCACCGAAATCGACGAACTGCTGCGCAACAGCCGCCTGCTGCTCGATCAAGCTCGCGACCGCCGCGGCGAATTGTCCGCCGCCGCCGCCAAACTCGAATCCGACGCGCAGTACATGTCCGAAACCTGCCTCAACGAACTCGGCGTCGAACGCGCCGCACTCATGGCCGACACAACCCTGGCTCCGGTCGCCGGCGAACAACTCGCCGCCGAAGACCAACTCTACCGCGACATGCGCGCCAAGCTCGAAGCCATGGGCCCGGTCAACATGATGGCTCTCGAAGAATACAAAGAGACCGCCGAGCGCCATGCGTTCCTCGAAACCCAGCGCAAGGACTTGATCTCCTCCATCGAGAACACCACCGCCACCATCAAAGAGATCGACCAAATCTCGCGCCAGAAGTTCGAAGAAGCCTTCGCCAAGATCAACGAGAACTTCCAGGCCACTTTCAAGAAGCTGTTCGGCGGCGGCCACGCCTTCATGAAGCTGACCGACGAAGAAAACAGCGCCGAGAGCGGCATCGACGTCGTCGCCTCGCCTCCGGGCAAGCGCCTGCAAAGCGTGCTCCTGCTCTCCGGCGGCGAAAAGGCGCTTACCGCACTGGCGCTGCTGGTCGGCATCTTCCAATACGCGCCCAGCCCGTTCTGCATCCTCGACGAAGTCGACGCCCCGCTCGACGAGGCCAACATCGGCCGCTTCACCGAACTGGTCAAGGAAATGAGCGTACAAGACCCAGTTCGTGCTCATCACCCACAGCAAGAAGACCATGAGCATCGCCCCGGTCCTCTACGGCGTAACCATGCAGGAGCCGGGCGTCTCGAAATTGGTCTCGGTACGCTTCGGTGCGCAGCAGTAAGCGCTCGCCTTGATCCTCTGTAGAAAGGCCAGCCCCTCAAAGGCTGGCTTTTTTTGCTCCCGATTTGGTCCACGATATCCACGCCCATCCTCAGCTTTTCCACAACGCCATGGCTGCGTATCCCTTGCGCAGTCGGCCTTTCGGCTCATCCGCTTTGCTGTCAACATTTTTCAGCGCGAACCGATTCTGCAGCCTAACCTCAACAGTGTGATCAGAATCGTTGACATTTTTTTCTGACCAGCTAGAATACGCCTCGCCTCTTGCCTGTAAAATTTCATCATGAGCCCCGAACTTCTCGATTCCGTCCTCTTACAAACTGACTTCCCCGATCTCCACCTTCACGCCAGCGGCAAAGTCCGCGACGTCTACACCATCGGCGACCAGCAACTGCTTTTCGTCGCCACCGACCGCATCTCGGCCTTCGACTACATCCTGGCCACCGGCATCCCCCACAAGGGACGCGTCCTCAGCCAGATCTCCTTGTTCTGGTTCGATTACCTTGCCGACATCGTCCCCAACCATCTGATCACCGCCGATGTCGACCAATACCCGCAAGCGGTCCGCAAATACGCCGACCAACTTCGCGGACGCTCCATGCTGGTGCAGCGCGCCGAAATGTTCCCCGTCGAGTGCGTGGTGCGCGGCTACATCTCCGGCTCCGCCTGGAAGGAATACAAGGCTAGCGGCAAGGTTTCCGGCATCACACTTCCCGCGGGCCTGAAAGAATCCGACGCCTTCCCCGAGCCCATCTTCACGCCGTCGACCAAGGCGACCACCGGACACGACGAAAACATTTCGTTCGACCAGATGTGCAAAATCGTCGGCGTCGAAACCGCCAGCCATCTGCGCGATCTCACGCTGCGCGTCTACAAGAAGGCCGCGGCCTACGCTCGTCAACCGCGGCATCATCATCGCCGACACCAAGTTTGAGTTTGGACGCACCGCCCAAGGGCATCACCCTGGCCGACGAAGTCCTCACTCCCGATTCTTCCCGCTTCTGGCCGGCAGACAAGTACGCCCCAGGACGGCCGCAGGATTCGTACGACAAGCAGTACGTTCGCGATTACCTCGAGCAAATTCACTGGAACAAGCAACCGCCCGCCCCGGCCCTTCCGCCGGACGTGGCGCGTCGCACCAGCGAAAAATATCTCGAGGCGTACTTCCAGCTGACAGGACACAAGCTGGATGTGTAACCCGGTTTCTGGTACGATTTCCAGCCGCGGGAGCGCGGTATGACCCTCGCGGACTGGATGATTTGTGCTGTTAGTGCTGCTCAACGTTGTCACCGCCGCCATGCAGGGCTTTTTTTCCGAAGCCCTCACCATGGCGGGGCTGGTCGTGGGCTACATCGTGGCGGCGTGGAAGTATCGCAGCCTCGCGGAGTGGCTGGAATCGTTTTTGAAGAACCCGTGGTTAGCTGAGATTCTCGGCTTTCTCATCATCTTTTTTGCCATCGTGCTCCTGTTCGGCCTCGCCGCCAGGATCGCGCGCTGGGTGATGAAGGAATCCGGACTCAGCGGTCTTGACCGTTTCCTCGGCGCAGTCTTGGGGCTGCTGAAGGGCGGGCTGATGGTAGCGGTGATCCTGATGGGTATGACGGCATTCACGCCGACTTCGAAGCTGCTGGCAGAATTCGCAACTGGCGCCCTACTTCCTGGTCGTGGGCCGGGCCGCGATCTGGCTGGCTCCTTCGGAGTTGCGTGCCCGTTTCTATCAGGGTCTCGATCTGCTCCATCAAGCTCCGCAGAAGTTATCCGGCTCCCCTGCTTCCCCGCCGAAATAGGCTGCGGTGCAGTGAAAAATTCATAGCAAAGAGAGATCGCATCGTGAAAGATCAACTGGAAGCACTCGTCCTGCAAATGTACCGCAGCAATATTCTTTATTCCGAAGGCGTGCGCGAATTCAAGAAACGCTTCATCCTGACCGTGCTGCAGGAGAACAAAGGCAACCAGTGCCGCGCCGCCCGCGAACTGGGCATGCACCGCAACACTCTCAGCCGCACCATCACCGAGCTGAAGATCGACGTACGCCAGCTCCGCGACGGCGTCAAGCGCCCACCCCGCAGCGCCCGCCCCGTCACCTGGAAAAAAAGATCGTCCGCTGAGACTCTTTCCCTTCCCTCTGTCATCCTGAGCGAAGGAGAATGCCTCCGCAACGCGGAGGCACTGGTAGTCGAAGAGCCTGCCCTGAGCGAAGTCGAAGGGACCCCTACTGACCGGTACCGCCCCGATGCCTCAAGCAGCACGTCGCAAATACACAGGTCTGCCGCACGCACAAACAAAAAGGCAGCCCGCGCGGGCTGCCTTGCTCAGTCAACGAGTTTAACTGTCTACTGCGCCGCTGGCTTGTGGTGCACTGGCGGCTTCTGCGCCGCCGGAGCCGCCGCCTTCAGCAGTTGCCCCTTCTCCATCACCATCATGAACGGATTCGGCGTGTACGACGCCGGTTCGCCCTGGAAGTCGAAGCTGGCTCCGTCTTTCGGAATCATCCGCACCGGAACCTTCTCTTCGAACTTCAGCGTGATGTCCGCCTTCTTCGCGTCGATGTCATCCGAACTGCCCGCGATCATGAACTCGGTCGGGGTCGTGCTGATGACCGTGCCATTCATCTGCACCGCCTTGCCCTTGATCGCATTCCAGACCGCGTCCTGATCCGCCTGCGCACCGTTGGTATAGCACGAACTCCCAGGTCGCGAAATCCATCTTGTCCGGAGGCGTGTCCTGCACCATCTTGTGCGCCTGCTCCGCCGGAGTGGGTGCGGGCTTGATCGGAACCTGCGCGTCCATTCGGCCTTCGCCGCAGCCAGCACATCCGCCCAGCCATCGTCCCCCGCATGGAACTTCATGTACTGCCCGCGCGCATATTTTTCAATCGCCGCCTGATTCGCCGCCGGAGCCACGGCCGCCGCTCGCGCCGCGAACCAGATCCCGTTCTGATAATCCGGCGGCGTCTGCCCCAGATACGCCAGCGCCAGCGGATACACCACGCTGAAATCCGTCGGGGTTCGCGTCCACCGCGGCTCTGCAGGTTCTGCGCCGCGCATTGGCATTATCTTTGTCCTGCAGCGCCGCCATGCCAATCGCGGCATGGAAAATTGCATTCATCTGATCCTTCATCTTCTGGAAGTCCGCATCCGAAGTCCCCTCCGGCTTAGTGAACTTCGGCAGGCAGTCCAGTCCCTGCTGGCCGTATTTCTTGCCATCGACCAGCAACTGCTTCGCGTTCGGATCGCCACCCTGCGCCATCATCGCGGTCAAAGTAGGCCAGCAACGCCAAAGCCCGCACATTGCACGGGTCCGCCGTCACCAGCTTCGTGGCCGTCTCCATCGTCTTCTTCGCGTTGTCGGCCTGCTGGTACGTCCCCATCAGAATTTCGAGCGCCTGATTCTTCATGACGCTGTTGGGATACTGGGTGAGAAACGCTTCCAGCCCGCTGATCTTCGCGTTCGGGATCCTGTCTGCTGCATCGCTGCCACGTAGGCGTTGTATTCAGCGGGATCTTTGATTACCGGTGCCGCGGATTGCCCGGACGCCGGTGCCGCGGCCTGGCCTTGCGCTGGCTGGCGCGGCCGATTGTCCCTGAGCGGGCGGCGCAGTGGTCTGTGCCATCGCGCCCACCGCAACCCCAAGCACAACCGTAAGCAGAATCTTTTTCATCAGTATGGCTCCTTGGATCTTTGGGAAATATCTTTTCTGGGAATCGTGATTCTTACTACTCAGCAGCAACTGCATTCCGTCGGGACCGCTTTGCTGTCCGATCCTGCTTTGGAATGCCGGGCTTCCTGGCAGGGCCCCGGAAAACGGGTGCCCTGTTGGACGCAAAGGCGCCCTGACCCTTTTTCCCGGTTGGCCGGATTATAAGTACCTCTTCCGCCGAAGGCAAGCGACTTCCAAATCATCCTCCACTTTATTGTTAAGATGCAGTTCGCATGCAATTGTTAACATGCAATTGTGTAAGATGCGACTGTTAAAATGCGCAGTTGCGGCAGGCCTTCCTGAACCGCCGCTCGACGCAAACAGACTCCCAGGAGAGCCTTCTACTATGGACACCGGACAGCCCTTAGCCGGGCAAGTCGCTGTCGTCACCGGAGCCGGCCGCGGCATCGGCGCCGCCATCGCCCTCAAACTCGCCAGACTCGGCGCCACCACCGTTCTCTGCGGACGCACCCAATCCACGCTCGACGCCACCGCACGCGCCATCCTCGACGCCGGAGGCAAGACCGAAGTCATCCCCTGCGACGTTACCATCCTGCATCAGATGGAATATGCCTCAGCCCGCGTCGACAGCACCTTCGGACGCCTCGACATCCTGGTCAACAACGCCGGCGTCGGCGGCTTCAACGACGCCCTGCACAACCTTGCTCCCCGACGACTGGGACCGCATCCTCAACACCAACCTGCGCGGCGTTTACTTCGCCATCCGCGTCTTCGCGCCCCTCATGATTCGCGCACTACTCCGGACACATCATCAACATCTCCTCCCTCGCCGGAAAAAATGCTCTGCCCAACGGCGCCGCCTACGCCGCCTCCAAGTGGGGACTCAACGGCCTGACCTACTCCGTCGCCGAAGAACTGCGCCCGCATAACATCCGCGCCTCCGTGATCTGCCCCGGCTCAACCGAAACCGAACTCAGCCCCGCACGCCGGCAAAGACCCCAACAAAATGCTCCAGCCCGACGACATCGCCCACGCCGTCGCCATGCTGGTGACCCAAGCCCCGCAATCTTTTATGAGTGAAATCCTGCTAAGGCCAACCCAAAAACCCTAACTTGTATGAAGTGTGTCGGGACAGCCGCTATCGGCTGTCCCGGAGCGAAGCTCCGCTGGTTTTCGACTGGATGGAGCTGCGCGCTGAGCCGTTTTTCAGGTAAAGCGAAGGCTCTCGTCGTAACGGAGCGGTGTTCCATAATTCTCATCCGGAGCGGCGATTTTGGCCGCGAAGGATCTGTGCATTCCCCGCCATTCAGGGTGCCGCCGGGGAGTGCATGAGTCCTTCGCTTCGCTCAGGATGACAACTTCTCTCAGTGGTGAACGTCCCATGTTGCCTTCGTGAACCTTCGTATTCTTCGTGGTTCACGCCGTCCTTACTTCTTAAACAAATTCTCAAACGCCGCCCGCGCATCATTCGGCCGCAGACTCGCCGGAGTCGAAGTCTCCTTCTCCCGCGTCACCCGAATCTCATAAAACGTGCACTCATTCCGCGTATCCTTCTTCGCGATCCGCTCCTTCACCGGCTGCATGCACTCAAACCGGCTCCCCGGATCGAAATAAGTGCACTGCTTGCACGAATGCAGCTCAAACCCGCACTTCGGACACTGCCCAGTCGCCCGATACCCCTGCAGCACCGTCCCGCACTGCGTGCAACGCGAGACCGCGCGCGTGCCCGGCAGATTAACGGGCTTCGGCCCAAACGCGATGATCCCGCTTCGGCGGCCCACTCTCCGCTCCAGACTTCTCCGCCCGACTCCCTTGCGCGATTCTCTCGCGGTCCACGATCCTGATAACCATGCTGCCGATATTTTGCGCCACAAACCCTCCCCAAGCACGCCGCGCGTATTGTCTCCCCACGGCACCCCCGCACGGCAAGTGTCCGACCATCGGCCGTTCGTACAGCGAAGGAATGAGGGGCTTTCCTTACTGTGTCTTCGTGTCCTTTGTGGTCGACGCGTTGTGCTGCGGCGCAACTCGTTACAATGATCGAATGATCCACGAAATCCTCCCCGTCGGCCCGCTGCAGTGCAACTGCTCCGTCATCGGCGACGAGACCACTCACGAAGCCATGGTCATCGACCCCGGCGACGATATCGAAGACATCCTCGGCCTAATCCGCAAACACAATCTGCAGGTCAAACAAATCGTCATCACCCACGCCCACATCGACCACGTCGGCGGAGCCATGAAACTCCGCGCCGCCACCGGCGCTCCCATCCTGCTCAACCAGAATGACTACGCTCTTCTGAAAATGCTCGACGCGCAAGCCGCCTGGATCGGCGTGCGCCTCCAGGCAAAGTTGAAATCGACCGCAGCATCACGACCGGAGAAACCGTTACCGCCGGCTCGCTCACCGCCAAATCCTCCATACCCCCGGCCACACCGAAGGCAGCATCTGCCTCTACTTCCCTGCCGAGAAAAAACTCATCGCCGGCGACACCCTCTTCGCCGGGTCCATCGGCCGCACCGATCTCCCGGGCGGATCGATGCAGAAAATCATTGCACTCCCTGCACGACACGGTGCTGGCCTTGCCCGATGAAACTGTAGTCGTCCCCGGCCACGGCGAACTCACCACCATCGGCGAAGAACGCGAGACCAATCCTTCCTCGTCAAACGGTAGCCAACCCCAAAAATAAAAACGGCGGAGCATTTCTCCCCCGCCGTTCTCTATTCCCCGGATTATCCCTGCAAAATGCAGGCTACTGGTGTTCGTGTTCCTCGTGTTCCTCATGGTTGTGCCGCCAGTTCCAATAGGCCCGCTGCTCTTTTTCTTTGAGGTGTTCGTAATCCACGTAGGCCACATGGCGTTCATCCAGCCAGCGCCGGTACATGTCATCCTCGCGCCGATCCCAGTTGTGATAGTCCTTGTGGTAGGGATCGTAAACGCGGTGCTCGGCCCGCTCTTCCTGCTCGTGCCGCTCGTGATCATCCTGCGGCGCGGCCATGGCGAAGGCGCCCAGCGGCGCCAGCAGCGCTCCAGACATAAACAGTGAAGCTAGATATCTATTCCCACGATGCATCGTCATCCTCCGTAACGGCCAACTAGGATGCCTTCGCCATCGTTCAGGTTGGCGCAAAACTCGCCGTAGAGCTGCTGCCGCATTCAAATACGCTATCAGTAACGCTTTTCCAGTATTGCGGCGATCCCCTCCGCAAACTCACCCGCCGGCGTGATCAAACTCAACACCAAATATCCATCGCTCGGAAAATCATAAAAATGCCCGGGATGCACCACCACCGCCTTCTCCCGCACCAACTCAATCGCCAACTCCTCATCCGACCGCGTCACCGGAACCCGCAACACCGCGTACCATCCGCCTTCCACGCTCAGCCGCTGACAAGCCTTCTGCCCCGCCAGCTGCCGATCCAGCTCCGCCAGATTCGCCTGCACCCGCTCCATCAATTGCCGCTGAATATCCTTCCTCTGCTCCAGCAGCGCCGGCACCGCCCACTGCACCGGCGCATTCATCGAAAGATAAGTATCGGCAATCACCTCCAGCCGCCCCATCGCCGCGGCCGCCAACTCCTGCGGCCCGCTCGTCACCACCCATGCCACTTTCATCTGCGGCAACGCCGCCACCTTCGACAACCCGCTCAACGTAAACGTCAGCACGTCCCGATTCCCCGCAAAACTGGCGTGCCTCCCAAGATTTGCCGCTAAGTTCGGCCTGCCCCCCAAGCCCGCCGCCGCTTTTGGATGGCGCAGCGCTTTCTGCGCTGCGGTTGTGCGCCTTATGAACTGGGGCTTTAGCCCCCGATTCCAGCCCATAATCCAGAAACACTTCATCCGCAATCACCGCCAGCCCATGCTCGCGGCAAAACGCATTCAGCATCCCCACTTCCCCCGCCTACACAAACGACCCCGTCGGATTATTCGGATGCACCACCACCACGCCCCGCGTCCGCTCCGTCACCGCCTTCTCCAGCGACGGAAAATCCATCTGCCACCCGTGGTCATAAATCAGCGGATACGGCACCAGCCGCACATCCTGCAAATCCGCCAGAAACTCAAACAGCGGATAACTCGGCTTCGGCACCAGCAACTCATCCCCCGCATTGCACAGCAACCGAAACACGAACGAATATCCTTCGCTGGTGCTGGTAGTCAGAACAATCCGCTCACGCATCCAGATCCGTCGAACGTTGCCGCAATGTCTCTCCGATCGTCCGGTAATATCCGGCCACCGCCTCGCGCGCCGCGCAGCAACCCCTTCGACTGCGGATCGTAATCCAGCGCCCGCGGCGACGCCAGCGCCCCCAGAATCGCCCGCTCGTCGTAATGCAACCCCGCCCGCGTAGGATTCGAAACCGTCAAATCGAGAATCTGCGCCCCGCTCGCGCGCACCTCTTCCAGCGCGACTGCGTAAACCGGTTCTGCGCCAGCTTCCAGTTCGTCCGATCAGAAAACATCGATGGATTTAATGCAGGGATTTATGCGATGAAAGAGATATTTGAGGGAAGTGAGATGAGCTGAGGAGAGACTCGCTGAAGACAGCTCATAGCGCAGGAGGCATCCGAAAAAACCGCTTGTCAACGCCGAGCAAAGCGAAAGACATATGCAGCGTCTCCGGAGGACGCCTGATAAACAATACCTACGACCCCCGGCAACTTAAACTCGCTCTTCGCCAACTCCGGACGTCGATTCCAGGCCCGGCCAGTCGCGAATCCCCACCGCCGGACACATCAGACCCTTTGCCCGCCGGACGCAGCAACTGCCGCAGCGTCTGCACACCATAAAACAATCCCTCGCCCGTGTTCGCCGCCACGATCAGATGCGACTTGTCGGAGAACAACAGATAGCCATCCGTCGCCCACCACGTCGTCGGCCTTGCAGCCCGTTCCGCGCCAGAAACCGCCGCACCCGCGAATCCTGCAATCGGGCCAGCACAATCGCGCCGCCCTCCGCCTTGCCCGCCGCCTTCATTCCCAGAATGTCGAGTTTCAGCCCCGACTGGTCCGCCACTTCTTCCGCCAGTGTTTCGGCGGCAATGCGGTCCTCCGACTGATGCCCAAGCAGCACGAAAATCTTGGTCCGCGGCCCCACCTGAAACCCGCCGTCGCGCAGTTGCACTTCCTTCGGCGCCGGCACCAGCTTCAACGGCGGCCGGCCATCGGAATCCAGCGCCCACGCCGCCGACAGCGCACATGCAGCAGCAGCACAGAAACGATCCACAAAAGTCGTCTTATTCATTCCCGATCCTTGAACCTCGACAAACTCTCAATGGCTCACATTGTACGCGCAACCGCGTCCCCAAGTTACCATGAAACGTTCTGATCCATCTTACATTAAACCCCGTACCGATCGAATGATTCCTTCCCAACACCGCGAACTACTTCGCAAACGCCTTCCTTATTAACCACATACGGCATTCTTCGTGACATCCCCGCCGTAATTCCCTTCCAGCACGTCGATCAGCCCCTGCACGCACCGCCCCGCCATCCCTTTCTCCGGATCGGTCGACAGCCGCGTAATCCGCGCCGCGCTGGCAAAGTGCGGCATCAGCCGGCAGCGGTCCGCAATCGCCGGATCCCGCAGCGGAGAATCCGCCGGCAGCGGCTCCTTCTCATAAACATCCAGCGCCGCCCCCGCAATCCAGTTCTCCCGCAGCGCCCGCGCCAGCGCCGCCTCATCCACCACCGGCCCCCGCGAAGTATTCACCAGATACGCGGTCGGCTTCATCAGCCGCAAATTCTTCTCGTTGAACAGATGATACGTCGGCGTCGCGCTCTCCCCCGCCCGCAGCAGCGGCACATGCACGCTAACAAAATCCGCCCCCCGCAGCGCCTCTTCAAACGGCACGTACTTGATCCACGCCTTCTCCTTCGTCAACCCGCGCGCGTGCCGCAGGTCGTTGATCTCCTGAATCGTCTTCACGAACGCATGATTCTCATACGCCGGGTCGTAGCACAAAACATTCATATCGAACCCAACGCATTTCTTGATGAACGCCAGCCCGATGCGCCCCGTCCCAATCACCGCGACGGTCTTGCCGGTAACCTCATCCCCCAGAAACGGCAAATACGGATGCCAGTATCCCCACCGGTTCTCGCGCGTCAGATGCTCGGCCGTCCACATTTTCCGCGCCAGCGTCCCCATCATGAAAAACGCAAACTCCGCCGTAGCCTCCGTCAGCACATCCGCGGTATTCGTGAACGGAACCTTGTACCGGTTCGCGTCCGCGCGATTGATGTTGTCAAACCCCACCGCAATACTGCGCCACAACTTTCAACGTCCCCTTGCCCGCCTCAAACACCTCCGCATCAATCGGATCGCGCAATGTTGTAATCAACCCGTCGACGCCCGACTTCACCTTCTCGACAATCAAACTCTTCGGCGGCGCCTCCGGTTGCGGATACACTTCAACCTCGTATCCCCGCTTCCGCAG
Organism: uncultured Acidobacteriaceae bacterium; assembly: GCA_963710885.1. Classification (GTDB taxonomy): domain Bacteria; phylum Acidobacteriota; class Terriglobia; order Terriglobales; family Acidobacteriaceae; genus Sulfotelmatobacter. The sequence goes on along the minus strand of CAVQCF010000038.1, from coordinate 52,886 downwards.
CAGTTCGATCGCTTCTCCAATATCGCAGGTAGCAAACACGCGAAATTTCTTGCTCATAAGTTTTCTGGGAAGATCTTCCTCGTGGAACAAGAGGGCGCGACTCCAGGCAATCGACAAATATCATACGCGATGCGCAACCTCTGCCGCAGCGCTAGTAGGTCGCGCATTTTTCCCGAAGCAGCCGAGTAAGTCTTTTTTCGGGCGTCAGGCTGAGCCGAGCCGTTCTTCAGCCGAAGCCAAGGATCTCAATCTCATAAGGTGACGCCAAACGCTTTCGCACCGACTCGGTCTTCCGCTGTTGTTTTCATCTAATCTTCAGATTCCCGGTATTGAATGATCTTGCTGTTAGGACGAAACAAGGGGCGGCAGCCCCTCTTTCTTGCCGCCCCTTTTTGGGAGGATCGATGCGTATCCCGCACTTTTCCGTAATCGCGGCCCTGTCGCTCGCGACCGCCGTCTTTGCGCAGGAAAAAAAGATCCAGCGCGCCGACCTTCCTCCCGCCGTCGAAACAACCGTGGCAGCCGAAACCCATGGCGCCATCATCAAAGGCTTCTCTCAGGAAAGGGCAAACGGTCAGATTCTCTACGAAGTCGAAACCACCGTGGACGGCCATAGCAAGGACATCACGATCGACGCCAACGGCCCCCTGGTCGAGGTCGAAGAGCAAGTCGCGCTCGATTCCCTCCCCGCCCCCGTGAAAGCAGCACTCCTGGCCAAAGCCGGCGAAGGCAAGATTGTCAAAGTCGAATCCCTGACCAAGCACGACAAAATCGTGGCCTACGAAGCCAAAGTACAAACCGCCGGCAAGAAATCAGAAATCCGGGTTGGCCCCGACGGCAACCCTCTGGATCACGAAGAATAAACCAGGAAGTGATCGGCCGGAGTGTGGCACCGCCCCTGTGTGATTACGATCACAGAGGTCCGCAACTTCCGTTGCTACAATCCACTCGTAAGCCAGTCTTATATTCTGAGAGGGGGGTCCTGTGGCACGATTCACTCTGGTTCTTCCCGCTCTCTTGCTCTTCGCACTCGCGCTTCCCGCGCCGCAGCAGCCTTCAACCCCAACCACGCAGAAAACGCCGACTTACGCTGCGATTCCGATCGCAGCCATCAAGCAGCCCAATCCGGTTGAGTCCAGTTCCGAGTCTCTTGCCCGCGCCAAAAAGTGGTGGACCCTCGACTGCGCCATGTGTCACGGCGCCGACGGCAACGGCAAGGGCGAAACTGCCGTCGGGATGAAACTGAAGCTGGCAGACTTCACCGATCTCGCGACCCTCAAAGATCGCACCGACGCCGAAATCTTCTACATCATCAAAAACGGCCACAACGACATGCCGCCCGAAGGCCAGCGCATTAAGGCCGAAGAAAATTGGGACTTGGTGAACTACGTCCGCTCGCTAGCAAAGAAGCAACCCGCCGCCGACCCGAAGCCGTCGTCCTGAGACTACTTTGTCATCCTGAGCGAAGAAAGGGCCGCGCTCAAGCGCGGCCCTCTCGCAGTCGAAGCATCGCTATAATCTATCACCTCGGCTCCTCGTAAACCCCAATCACATTCCCCGCCGGATCGCGAAATCGAGCCGTGACCTCTGGCGCATCCCCACCAATCGGCTGCACAATTTCCCCACCGTTCGCAAGGATCAAGTCCACCGTAGCCGCCACGCTGTCGACCATGATGTACACCAGCAGTCCGGGCTGCGACGACGGTGGACGTCCCACCATCCATTCCCCGCTCACCTCGCCTACTCCATCGTCAAAAGCTGTAGCTCCATCGCCACGTTGCCGAATTTTCCACCCGAACACCTGTTGATAGAATTCGGCTGAGCGTGCCACGTCCGTCGCCGGAATCTGTATGTAGCAAATCTTGCCGTTCCCTAATGTCGGCGGCATAGTCGTCCCCTTTAACCCGCTCTGCGATACCGAACCTTGCCCTCCGTATTCGAGTCCCCTCCTGATCCCAGCAACGCTACTACCCCTCGCAAACTTTCCCATGCCGCCTGATTCAACGACGGCTCCGAACTCACCAGGTCGCGGATCATATCCCACGCCGCCATGTTCAGCGCGCCCTCCGGCGGCATCCCCATCGCCAGCGACACCGCACACTGCGGACAAAAACAAATCCGCTGTGCGTTCGATTTCTGCCGCGGCTTCACCCCCACCGTCTGCGCAAACATGTACACCGCCACCGACTTGTGTCCCGCCTCAATCTCCCGCCTGCAGCGTAGACAGACCATAGGTTGCACCGGCATCCCCCTTTGTTCCTGCGAGTGTCCCTATTCACTCTGAGCAATACTGCCGCCGGACACAAGTAAGAAGAAGGATTCCCATCCGAACCGGCAGCAACCGCCCTGCCCCGGCCGTTTTTCTCTGTCCTGGATAGACATTAGACTCCTCGCCTTCGGTTTGCCCGTCCGCCTATGATAAGGAACGTCGAGGGGATTGAGTGTAGAGGAAGGATGGATCTGTTTGATGCTGCTCGCCGCAGGCTCATGGCTGCCCTGGGACTGGAGAACAAGTGACGAAGATTTGGGAACGCCTCTATCTCGGCAATCTCAAGGATGCTGAGAAACTGGCGCGTTTTAATCCGCAGCGCATCACTACCGTCCTTTCCCTCTGCCGGGATCAGGCCGTTCATCGTGCCCCGAAAATCACCTACATCCACATCCCAATCCCAGACTCGCGTCCGATCTCTGCGCAGAACTTTGAGGACATCATGTTTGCGATGGCGATCGGCCTCCGGCGAGGAAACCTGCTGGTGCATTGCCTTGCGGGCATGAACCGGTCGCCAATCATGGTTGCTGCTTGGCTACATCGTTGCGGCTACAAGGGGATCGACAAGGCATTATCCGAGATCGGGGAGCTTCGGGATCTCGCTACCGCACACACATTGTTGAGCAGCGTAAAGCACCTGCTGGGCCAATGAAAACGCCAGTCGCAGAATGAGCCGGCGAGCAAGGCTTCTCCAACTGACGAAAGCTCCTGCACTCTTCGATGACCTGAGAGGGTTTTGAGGTAATGGCCCATTTGCCTCACCTCTATATATCGTGATACGATATATATGAACAGTTCATGTACCGAAGTTGCCGCACTGATGTTGAGTGGGCACTCTTCCAATGCATGTTAAGGAGCGGACGAATGGTGGGCCTGAAATCAGTGCGCCTCATTGAGCGACACGCGGAGAGATTAGCACAAGGGGTCACAGAACAGATCCGAGCGGCGGAACGGACCTCTGACTTCCGCAAGATCCCGGCCCAGGACTTGCAGCTGGCCGCGGTCGATGTTTATCGCAATCTAGGAGAATGGCTGTTGCAAAAAACCGAAGATGATGTCGAGAAGCGATTTAGCACCATCGGTTCACGTCGTGCACTCGAGGGCGTCGGTCGCCATCAGTTCGTGTGGGCTCTGATGCTCACACGTGATCACTTGTGGCGATTCCTTGAGCAGGAAGGCTTTGCAGACAATATCGTGGCACTCCGCGGTGAACAGGAGTTGCGCCGGATGCTGAACCAGTTCTTCGATCGCGCCATCTACTATGGGATTCTGGGATATGACGAGGCAAGGCGAAATGCCGATCATTCGAAGAGTGATTTGGCGAGAGCCGAGGATCTAGCCATATCAATTGGCCTGATGTCCCAGCGAAATACGACCCCCAGAATGTTGTAGGCCGCGGTGATGCGAAATCGAGTGCGCGCCTGTCTAGCGACCCTGATGTCGGTCACCACTTTTACTGTTGTAACGTCTCTTTAGCGCTCGCTCCCAGCCTTTTCGCCGCCAACCACCTGATTTACATCCAAAACTCCGTCCCACCATCGCTGCTCGATCTTGCTTGACAGAAACCTCCCTAAAGTGTTACATCTTGTAACGCTACAATGACTAACACAAGGCAACCACGTCTAAAGAACTTGGGCGACGTCGAACAAACCGTCATGGACTACCTCTGGGCCCAAGGCCCCTCCACCGCGGAAGCCTGCCGCGAAGCCCTGGCCTCCTCCCGCCCCATGAAGGACTCCACCATCCGCACCGTCCTGCGCCGCCTCGAAGAAAAGGGCTACCTCACGCACGAGACCGAAGGCCGCACATTTATCTACGAGGCCTCCGATGCCCGCCAGAACGTCGCGGTTCGCGCCGTCAAGGGCATCATCGACCGCTTCTGTGGAGGTTCCGCCGAGCAACTCGTCCTCGGCATGGTCGACAACGCCGTCCTCAACCGCAAGCAACTCGAACGCCTCGCCCGCAAGATCGCTGAGAAAGAGGTCAAGCCATGATCGCAACGGCTGTCCTGCAAGCTTCGCCGAATTTATTGGCGCAACTCGCGAATCCCGCTGCCCGCGCCCTCGCCCTCGCCGCCGCCGCCAGACTAGCCTTGGCCGCCTTCCGTGTGAAAACAACCTCGACGCGCCTCTTCACCTGGACCGCAGTCCTCTATGCGGCCATGGCTATGCCTTTTCTTGGATGGATGCTGCCACCGGTCTCGGTAACTATGCCGGAATTCCTTGGGCATGCGTGGAAGAACACGCAGTTCGCCGAAACTTCGCTTGGTGAGAACGATGTGGTCGTCTCCGCTGTAGAAAAGGGATCTCCGCTCGTAGCCGCGGAGCGGCGCCAGAATGCAGCCCGCCCTGGGTACCCATGGGCCCGACGCCCACCAAAGGAAATGAAAATCGTGGGATTTTCGACCGAGCGGGGCGAAAGACCAACTCTTACCGCAACAACGAACCCCATCTCCACCAAAACCGCTGCGTCATCTGAAATGCCGGTGTCTTTCCCGTCGCAACAGCCTTCCCTTTCCTGGACCGTCATCGCCTCCGCAATCTACCTCGCCGTCGCCGCGATCTTCCTCGCGCGCTTCTTCATCGGTCTCGTATACAGCCGCCGTCTCCTACGGCGTGCGAAAACAATTTACGACCCGCTCCTGACGCGGACAATGGCCTCGCATACTTCCGTCCGCCTCGCCGAATCCGAACTCATTTCCGTCCCCATCACCATGGGCGCTCTCCGATCAACCATTCTTCTCCCGGCCGACTGGCGTAGCTGGGACGCTGCCAAACTTGACGCTGTCTTCGCCCACGAACTCTCCCACGTCATCCGCCGCGACCCGCTCACCCAGCGCCTCTCCCTCCTGCACCGCGCCATCTTCTGGTTCAGCCCGCTCGCCTGGTTTCTCGACCGCCGCCTCGCCGACCTCGCCGAACAAGCCAGCGACGAAGCCGCCCTCTCTGGCGGAACGGACCGCAAACGCTACGCCCTCATCTTGCTGGATTTCTTCGAAGCCCTGCACGCTGCTCCCGGACGCGTCTGGTGGCAAGGCGTCTCCATGGCCAAGGCAGGTCAGGCCGAACAAAGAGTTGAACGAATTCTTTCCTGGAAAGGAACTGTTGCCATGCGTCTTAAGAAATCGATTGCCGTTGTCGTTGTGGCGTTCGCAATTCCCGTGGTGTATCTCGCGGCCTCCGCGCACCCAGCCCAACATGTGCCGATGCTAGGCGCGCAATTCACGCAGGATCAGACTCCGGCTCCTGCTCCCACATCGACAGTTCGGCCAACCGCTGCTCCGAGTCCCGCAAGCACCTCTTCTGCCGACCAGGCGCCCGAGCCCGCATCACCCGCCGCTCCAACGCCTGCACCAGCTCCGGCCGCCGGAGTCAGCGGCGGTGTTTCCGGTCCCGCTCCCATCGCACCGCGTGCTCCGGTGGCAGCACCCTCCAATCCCCCAAGTCCGGCGTCGGCTCCGATCACGCCCGCCGCGCGCCTTGCCTGGAGTGATTCAAGGGGCAATTACTACAAAGCGCAAGCGGAAGCCCAGGGCCTCGCGATGCAGGCGCGAGCCATGGCCGATCAGGCGGCATACGCCCACAACGGCGGATATTCCCACAGCTACGGCTACGACGATGACCAACGCTTCGTCATCGTCACCGGCAAATCCGACACCCTAACCATGTCCGGTTCCACCGCCGACGCCCGCCACGTCGAGAAGCTCCGCAAGAGCATCCCGGGCGACTTCATCTGGTTCCAGGTCGACGAGAAGTCCTATATCATCCGCGACCAGGCCACGATCGATCGCGCCCGCAAGCTCTGGGCCCCTCAAGAGGAAGTCGGCAAGAAGCAGGAAGAACTCGGCAAGCAACAAGAAGCTCTCGGAAAGCAGCAGGAAGCACTCGGCGCGAAAATGGAAAAAGTCCGCGTCAATGTCCCCGACATGACCGCGCAACTCGACAAGCTCAAAGCTGAATTAAAGGCTCTTGGCCCGAGCGCCACCATGGATCAGATCGGAAAGGTCCAGGAAGAAATGGGCGCGTTGCAATCAAAGATGGGAGAGATCCAGTCCCACGCGGGCGACCAGCAAGGCAAACTGGGAGAAGAAATGGGAGCCCTTGGCGAACAGCAAGGCAAACTCGGTGAACAGCAAGGCGAACTAGGTCGCCAGCAAGCCGAATTAGCCGAAAATGCCTCCCACGAAATGAAACTCTTACTGGAAGACGCCGTAAAAAAAGGCCTAGCCCAACCCGAACTGTGAGAGCTCCAGGGTGCCCCACCCTTCTCGCGATTTGTGCGAGAGGGTAGGGATTTTGAATTCCTTCGCATTCCTTAGTGGTTGATGTTTTCGCTATCCCCCAAAGACCCGTCCACTTTCGTAGGCATCGCAATCAACCCAAGAGGACTTGACCCTCCTCGCAAAACACGCTACTCCTCGTGAGGACGCCGAAGTCGCAGAAGTGTAAGGCCCATCTACATTCCCGCTCTCGATGGTTTGCGCGCGATCGCGTTTTTCATTGTCTTTGTCGCCCACTCGATGCCTTCCGGACCACTGCCCGGAGGCTTTGGCGTCACGGTTTTCTTCTTCCTCAGCGGATACCTCATTACCACCCTGTTGCGCAGCAAGCCGAGCATCAGCAATCCATCAACCTGAAGAACTTCTACCTGCGCCGCCTATTACGTATCTTTCGGCCCTGCTACGTGACTGTTGTGATCGTGAGCAGCCTTGCTTACGTTGGGTTGCTCTACAACACGGAAAGTTACCGATCGTTGCCGACTGCTTTCCTCTATTTCTCCAATTACTGGAACATCCTGGGTTTGGCAATCTTCCTGCGGGCATGAGTGTGCTCTGGTCACTTGCCGTCGAGGAACACTACTACCTCTTGTTCCCCGTGCTCTACGCCTGCTTTGTATATGCCGGAGTTAGCCGAAAGCGACAAGCCACCTGTCTGCTCGCGCTTTGTGCCGGCGCTCTCCTCTCGCGCTGCTGCCGGGCCCTTTGTTTCATGCGCCTGGGTATGAGGGAACAGACACTCGCTTCGATTCGATTTTGTACGGCTGCGTGTTAGCCATAGTGGCTAATCCCCGCCCGGGCAATAACGTCCAGTGGTGGTCGAAGCATGCCGGTGTTCTCGCATCCGCGGGAACGGTTCTCATTGCTCTCTCTTTCGCCTATCGCAAACCGTTCTTTCGCGACACCTTCCGATATACGCTGCTGGGCGTCGGACTGGCGCCCCTCTTCTTCCTGATCTCACTTCCCCAAAAGCATGTCCTCACCCGCTGTCTGGAGTGGCCGGTTTTGTGCTGACTGGGCCACCTTTCCTACAGCATGTAGTTCACTCACCACCATTTCTACCGTCCCGTCTTCTTGCTCGCCTTGGGCATTCTGGTCGCCACCGTCAACGATGCGCAAGCCATGCGCCCCCCGGTTGAACTCCCTCTGCAAAGACGCCGCAACCGCTCTCGTGACAGGGCGAGAATCGGCTCAGGTTCTCCTTCCAGACTGGCTTCTCACCTCCGTCTCTGCTTCCAGCGTGGAAAGGCAAAAGGACACGAGCCCACTCGCCGCCGGATGAGCAAGCCATCCGATTGCTCTGCTCGTCTGCTACCAAGATAATCGCCCCCTTGACAATTGCCTGCTCACATCTTAGAATTAGCACTCGATAGGCGTAACTGCTAACAGCACCCGCCTAACCCATCCAAATCATAGGGTTACGCAGATCAACTCGAAGTACATCAACCTTCTACAATCCTTGAAAGGAGTAACAACCATGGCGAAATTCTCACCACTCCATGACCGCATTCTGGTCCGTCGCGTGGAAGAAGCTTCCACCACTCGTGGCGGCATCATCATCCCCGACTCGGCCAAAGACAAGCCGCAGGAAGGCGAAGTCATCTCCACCGGCAAAGGCCGCACCAACGATGAAGGCAAGACCTTCCCTCTCGCCGTAAAAGAGGGCGACCGCATCCTGTTCGGCAAGTATTCCGGCACCGAAATCAAGATTGATGGCGAAGACTTCATCATCATGAAGGAAGAAGAAGTCCTCGGCATCCTCACCGGCGCCGCCACCCCGGCCAAGAAAGAACTCGCCGGCTCGCAAGAGGTAGCACCAGGCATTGTCATCCTGAGCGCGCTCGTTTGCGCAAAGGATCTGCATGCAGCGGTTGCAGGATTCAGCTAGAGAGCTAAAAGCTAATAGCTGACAGCAGCCAGCCAAGAAATCCCGCAGGCCAGTCCTGCAAATGAAATTAGGAGATAAAACAATGGCAAAACAAATCGTTCACGGAGAAGAATCCCGTCAGGCGATCCTCCGCGGCGTCAACCTTCTGGCCGATGCCGTGAAGGTCACCCTCGGCCCCAAGGGCCGCAACGTAGTCATCGAAAAGAAATTCGGTTCGCCGACCATCACCAAAGACGGCGTCACCGTAGCCAAAGAAATCGAACTGCGCGACCCGCTCGAGAACATGGGCGCACAGATGGTTCGTGAAGTCGCTTCCAAGACGTCCGACGTCGCCGGCGACGGCACCACCACCGCCACCGTTCTCGCCCAGGCCATCTTCCGCGAAGGCGTCAAGACCGTTGCCGCCGGCGCGAATCCCATGGCCCTGAAGCGCGGCATCGAGAAGGCCGTCACCGTCATCTGCCGGCAAGATCGACAAAGAAGGCAACCGCGTCAACGGCGAAATCGACAAACTGTCGAAGCCCGTCACCGGCGAAATGATCGCGCAGGTTGGCACCATTTCCGCCAACAATGACGAGACCATCGGCAAGATCATTGCCGAGGCGATGAAGAAGGTCGGCAAAGACGGCGTCATCACCGTCGAAGAGTCGAAGACGCTCGAGACCCAGCTGGAAGTCGTCGAAGGCATGCAGTTCGACCGCGGCTACCTCTCGCCCTACTTCGTCACCGATCCCGAGCGCATGGAAGTCGCACTCGAGAACGCCTACATCCTGATCAACGAAAAGAAGATCAGCTCGATGAAGGACCTGCTCCCGCTGCTCGAGCAGATCGCCAAGTCCGGCAAGCCGCTGCTGATCATCGCAGAAGACGTGGAAGGCGAAGCGCTCGCCACCCTCGTCGTCAACAAACTGCGTGGAACGCTGCAAGTCGCGGCCGTCAAGGCTCCTGGCTTCGGCGATCGCCGCAAGGCCATGCTGCAGGATATCGCTATCCTGACCGGCGGCAAGGCCATCACCGAAGATCTCGGCATTAAGCTCGAGAACGTTCAGATCAGCGACCTCGGCCAGGCCAAGAAGATCACCATCGACAAGGACAACACCACGGTGGTCGAAGGCAAGGGCAAGCACGCTGAAATCGAAGGCCGCGTGAAAGAAATTCGCAGCCAGATCGACAAGACCACCAGCGACTACGACCGCGAGAAGTTGCAGGAGCGGTTGGCGAAGCTGGTCGGTGGCGTAGCCGTGATTAAAGTCGGCGCCGCAACCGAAACCGAAATGAAGGAAAAGAAAGCCCGCGTGGAAGATGCGATGCATGCGACCCGCGCAGCCGTGGAAGAAGGCATTGTCCCCGGCGGCGGAGTTGCTCTGGCCCGTTGCGCCGCAGCGCTCGACAAGGTGAAGGCCGAAGGCGATGAGCAGATTGGCATCAACATCGTCAGGCGCGCCATCACCGAGCCTCTGCGCATGATCGCCGAGAACGCCGGCGAAGAAGGCGCAGTGATTCTCGGCAAGGTACTCGAGTCGAAGGAAACCAACTTCGGCTACAACGCCTTCTCCAACGAGTACGAGGATCTGGTCAAGGCAGGCGTGCTCGATCCCACAAAGGTCGTGCGCACCGCCCTGCAGAATGCCGGATCGATCGCCAGCCTGATGCTGACCACCGAAGCCCTGGTCGCGGAGATTCCTGAAAAGAAGGAAGCTCCGGCGCCGCGGCGGACACGGTGGCGGCGGCGGCATGGGCGACATGTACTAGACAGCTTCGAGCTTCGAGCTTTCAGCTACGAGCAAACAAAAGCCCCGCTCGCGAGAGCGGGGCTTTTCTGTTTGTGCCGAGCATGCTCGACAGCTTGGGGGTGATTGTGTCAAGAAGACGAGTGATCGTCATGCTGTACGAGAGATGAAGGTAGGTCCTTCGGAGTCGCTTTGTAGGAGGAGGCTTCAAACTGCCATAAGCTGCTTCGGTCCAAAGACCGCGGTGGTGAACGTTATGGTTAAAAGGCGTGACAGAAGATCACGTCATGTGTGGATAAGAGAGATGAGTGCAAACGATCCGCTGATGAAGCATCGAAAAGCTGAAGGGAGACACCCAAAACCGGGATCTTCACCTTGTCCCGGGAACAGCATGGAAGGTTACCTACTTACTGGCCATGTGGGGTCCGGTGTATAGGCGGCATGACTCTTATCTGGGCTTTCGTACGGAACTTGAGAACCGGGTCGGTGATGCGAAGGGAAAAGGTACAAGTGGAGACCCCACGAGGCCGAAAGTACCGATGCACCGACCAGGGGCGCACTGCTTCGTAAGAGCGATGAAACGGGGTAATGCCCGTGGAGCAAAGGGAGCAGGCCACTCACATCGGGGTGGAGTCAACGGGAAACCGGAGGAACTCCTTGTCTTGATGGAAGGCGGCAGCCTTCTTTGGGTGGCACGAGCCGGATGAATCGAGAGATTCACGTCCGGATCTGTGGGAGGCTCGGAGTGAAATTCCCCGGGCCTACCCGGCAAGTCCTCTACCCAGTCTGATGGAGACGAAGGGTTAGCAAAGCGCAAGGGTGAAACAACACTCGCCGCGAGGCGGGGCCGGAAAGAAGCGTGGAGCAAAGACGCGAGCCGATGAACAAGAACCGGATAGGAGGCCTACGGTGGCGGGCGAGCGGGCACAGGACTGCGAAGCCCATATCCATCAAGCGCACTGGTGGTAAATCCGGCGGTTGCGGTGCGCCGTGAAAAGCGCTGGTCCACAGCGGGATGAAAGGCCCGCCCGGGAACTGGATCGCTCCACCCGGTAGCAATCGGAGCGGCGGTGGAGACAACAAAGCCGTCGGAGCCTCCGGTGTAGAGGGTCGCGTAAGGCGACTTGGCGAGTCTGTAGGTCGTAACGTGAGTGAACGCTGAGCAGGCCACGAAAAGATTAATGCAGGAGCCGACCCGTTCGCAACCTGGGGAAGGCCGAAGTCGATGGAGCAGTACTGAGCGAATCGGTTCCATCGGACCTGCCGGGGTAGTGGCGACGGCATGCAGACACAGTGGATCAGAGGCAACACGGGAAGCCCCAGCGGTGATCGCAGTCGGGATCAACTGGCAACTCGCGAGAGCCAGGTCGGGCCGGCTGGGGTGACGGAGAGGCTCGTAGTACTGATGAAACCGGGTAATGCCGGTGGAGGGAAGGGGCCTCAGTTGGAAGGAAACGCAAGAAGCAACGAAGGCAGAGGGATTGACGATGAGTCCAGTAACCCCCGCAAGTGTACAGAAGTTGCAGACGGCGTTGCACGCGAAAGCGAAGGAAGCGCCCAGCTTTCGCTTCTATGCTGTGTACGACAAGGTGTACCGAAGGGACATTCTGACCTACGCCTATGAATGCTGCAAAGCCAATGGTGGAGCAGCAGGAGTGGACGGCCAGAGGTTCGAGGACATCGAAGCGTACGGAGTCGAGCGATGGTTGGACGAACTGGCGCAAGAGCTGAAGAGTCGAACCTATCAACCACTACCCGTGCGGCGGGTGTTTATACCGAAGCCGGACGGGAAGACGCAGCGGCCGTTAGGAGTGCCCGCTATCCGGGATCGGACGGCGGAAATGGCGGCAGTTTTGGTTCTCGAACCTATTTTCGAGGCCGATCTGCAGCCGGAACAGTACGCCTATCGGCGAGACCGCAGCGCGTTGGATGCCGTCAAACGTGTCCACAAGCTGATCTATGCTGGCCATCAAGAAATTGTTGACGCAGACCTCAGTAGCTATTTCGATAGTATTCCGCATTCCGAGCTACTTCAGTCGGTAGCTCGTCGGGTGGTTGATGGAGCCATGCTGCATCTGATCAAGATGTGGTTAGACGCTCCCGTGGAAGAAACCGACGAGCGCGGAAATAAACATCGGAGTACGCGAAATCGGGACGAAGGTCGGGGTACTCCACAAGGAGCTCCGATCAGCCCGCTGCTCAGTAATTTATACATGCGTCGGTTCGTGCTCGGGTGGAAGAAACTGGGGCACGAGAAGCGCCTGAAAGCGTACATCATTAATTATGCCGATGATCTCGTGATCTGTTGTCGTGGCCGAGCCGATGAGGCACTGGTCCGGATGCGGAACATGATGTCGAAGCTGAAGTTGACGGTGAACGAAAGTAAGACGCGGGTCTGTCGATTGCCGGAGGAGAAGTTCGATTTTCTCGGGTACTCGTTTGGTCGATGCTACTCGCCGAAGACGGGGCGGGCCTATTGGGGCACCACTCCCTCTAAGAAACGAGTGCAGCGTTTGTGTAAGGCGATCAGCGAGATGACCCGCCGGAGTCAAACCCAGCAGAGCGCGGCAACGCTAGTAGCAGCGCTCAACCGGAAGATTAATGGTTGGGCTAACTACTTCTGCTTGGGTCCGGTCAGTAACGCCTACCGAGCCGTGGAGCAACATACGTGTCGGCGGCTACGCCAGTGGCTGTGTGTCAAACACAAAGAGCGGGCTGGAGGGAATACGCGGTTTCCCCAGAAGGCCCTGCATCAGAAGTTTGGCTTGGTTCGACTTACAGCGCGGACCGCCAGCTTTCCGTGGGCGAAAGCGTGACACTTTCTCCGAGAGCCGGATGCGGTAACTCCGCCTGTCCGGTTCGATAAGCGGGGGTGTGGAAACGTGGCATGGTGGGGATAATGAGGCACCGGCAAACGAAAGGGCCGGTCTCGGCTAGGTCGCACCTAAACCGTCGCGCCACCCCTCGACTTCACCGTCGAAGGCGGTCGAACTTACCTCGGGAGATCTGCGGCATGTCACAGAACGTGACTGAGAGTGGAGCGATTCATTCTGACCGTGCCGTAGAAGTCAGCAGAGGGCAAAGTAGGTCATGCAGTCGGCGAGGATATTGAGGCACTCCAGAAGCCGAAAGGCGGAGAAACAGGCTCGAAAATCCCGCTCCTGCTCAGACGAGATTGCTCAGTTGATTCGCAGGCTCGACCTGGTAGCCGAAGTTGCGTAGTTCGCGGATCATTCTGACAGTGCGCTTTCGCTTCGACCTTTGGTTCATCTCTGGACCCCGTTCCTCGTAACGAACTCCCTTGTGCAGAATCATCCAGATCAGTCGGCAGAGCCGATGTGCTATCGCCCCGATGGCTTGATTATCTCCTAGGCGTGGCGCAAGGCGACGATACACAATTTCGAAAATGCTTCCTGTGGCCATTACCGCAGCGTTAGCAGCTTGATTGAGGATTCGTCGCAGGTGGCGACTGCCCTTTGGCGAGCGGTGGTTGTGGTTCACTCCCGCACTCTCGTCGTCTCCCGGACATACTCCCACCCACGAGGAGAGCTGTTCGGCCGGAAGCAATCGTGAGTCCGAACGTGGTTGGTGCGAAATAGGCTCTGATGGTTGGGCGCGACACGCGAAGTGGCGCCGTAGCTCAGCCTGGGTAGAGCACTAGGTTCGGACCGTTAGATGAGTTCAGGGCGGCCGACGAGGCTTGCCCTTTCTATCTGCCCATGGGAAGCGTCTCGTTCGTCCCCGGATTCACTCTTGACGGTGCCGTACAAGCTTTGCTTGGGCGGGGGATTTTTCTTTGGTGGTTCCACCGACTCACGGGGTTCGCAGCGACATCTGTTGTTTTCCCAAAGGAATCTCGCTATACTCCCTGTTGGTAACCAACAGGTATAAGAATGAAAACCAGAGCAGACATTCAACAAGGCACATTGGCGTTGATGGTTCTAAAAACGCTCGATGTGCTGGGGCCACTGCACGGCTACGGAATCGCGCGGCGGATCGAACAGATCAGCGGAGACCAACTGGCTCTGAACCAGGGAACTCTTTACCCCTTGCTGCTCCGATTGGAACAAGAAGGAGCCATCGCCTCGGAGTGGGGACCATCCGAAAACAATCGTCGCGCTCGCTTTTATCGCCTCACGCGCGCCGGGCGAAAGCAGTTGCAGTCTGAACTCCACGACTGGCAGCAAACGGCCGAAATTATCGCGCGGTTCCTTGCGATCAACCCGGAGTCACAGTCATGAGGCTGCTGAAACGGTTACTCGCTCGCTTTCGCAACCTGGCGTGGCGTCAGAGCGACGACCAGCGGTTTCTGGAAGAGATGGAAGAGCACCTTTCCCGCCAGACGGAAGAGCACCTCCGAGCCGGGATGACGGCAGCCGAGGCGCGCCGCCAGGCTCTATTGAAATTCGGCGCGGTGGAAGCAATTCGTGAACAATACCATGCCGAGAAGAGCCTGCCCTTCATCGAAAGCGTCGTCCAGGACGTGCGCTATTCCTTACGCATCCTGCGCAAGAGCTGGGGATTCACTTCGATTGCGACAATTTCGCTCGCCCTGGCCATCGGCGCCAACACAACCATTTTTTCGGTCATGAAGCGCGTGCTTCTGGATCGGCTCGACGTGCCCCATGCCGAGCAACTCCGCCTCCTCCATTGGCATGGAGACAAACATACGGCGGTCTCAAATATGTGGGGGATGTCTGACAGTGGGTCGGAAGGAATTGGCGCGGCATCGTTTTCCTATCCCGCATTTGAACAACTTCGAAGCGACAACCACGTGCTCGAAGACCTTTTCGCGTTCAAGGATGTGGGGAGGATGAATGCAACCATTGATGGCAATGCGCAGATCCTGCAGGGTGAGTTGGTCAGCGGAAACTTCTTTCATCAGCTTCAAGTGCAGCCGCAGCTCGGTCGCCCCATTCTCACGCACGACGACAGGATCGGCGCGCCGACCGTCGCTCTGATCAGCGCAGAACTATGGCAACGAGCTTTCCGATCCTCCCCGGCGGTCGTGGGCCGCACAATCAAACTCAACATGGTTCCGGTTACGATCGTGGGCGTCGCGCCGCAGTGGTTCACGGGCGCAAAGAGCGTGCAGTCAAGCCCGGACATCTTCCTTCCCTTGAGTTCGCAGCCGCTGGTCGAGCCGCGCGGCAAGAATGGGTCCCTCCTTGGTGCATCGAGCCCCCAGGTGTGGTGGTTGAATATCATGGGGCGCACAAGGGCGGGGTTGCGGACAACACTGCCCAGGCTGCTCTGGACACATCGCTGTCAGCGATCGTGCGCTCAACCTTGCGCCCGGATGCAAACACCACCGTCCCTCGACTGGACCTGCTGGATGGCAGTCGCGGATTGTTCCTCTCGAAGCAGATTTCGAGAGGCCCCTCGAAGTGCTGATGGCAGTCGTAGGCCCTGGTTCTTCTCCTGGCCTGCTCCAACATTGCAAGCCTGCTGTTTGCGCGCTCGATGGCAAGGCAACGGGAAGTCGCCTTGCGGATCGCCCTCGGCGCCGGACGTGCTCGCGTGTTGCGCGGCGTGCTTACAGAGAGCCTCTTGCTCTCCGCTCTCGGAGGAGCGCTCGGCGTGGCTCTGGCCTTTGCCGGCTGCCGCAGCGTTGCCTGCACTGCTGGCGAATCCTTGGGAGACGTCACAATTCAGAATGCCGCTCGACTGGACTGTGTTGGCGTTCACCGCGAGCGTCACACTGCTGAGTGGGTTGCTCTTCGGCACTGTACCCGCATGGATCGCGACACGGAGCGATGGCGGAGCTTGCCTGAAGGCTACAGGACCAGGCAGCACGCGACGGCGTAAGGGCTTTTCCGGCAAGATGATCGTCACGTTCCAGGTAATGTTGTCGACCTTGCTGGTTGCGGGAGCTCTTCTCTTTGTGGAGACGCTCTTCCAACTCGCCCACGTTAACCCGGGATTCCGTACTGATCATCTCGTCTTGTTCGCGATTCAGCAGCCCGAGTCGCGTTATCCGTCTCCCAAAGATCTGCAACTGCATCATCAGATCGAAGAGAGGCTGCGCGCGTTGCACGGCGTGCAGAGCGTGACCCTCTCAGAGGTTGCCTACATTTCCGACAGCATGGAGAGTGCGAACTTTCTGCCTGAGGGAGAAAGGCCCAACCCCGAGAAAGATCAGTCCGCGTGGAATAATGCCGTCGGCTCCGGTTTCTTTCATACGATGGGCATTCCAATCCTGGCGGGGCGCGATTTCAATGAAAGCGACACGGCGAATGCGCCCAAGGTCGGCATCCTCAGCGAGAGCCTGGCGCGTAAGGCCTTCCCCGGTCAGAATCCGATCGGCAAGCGTTTCCTTGCTCACTTTCTTTCGAGCGAAAGCAAGCCCGGCGACCTGATCGAAGTGGTGGGCATATGCGGTGATACGCGGTACTGGTCGCTCAAGCAGGATCCCATCGGCATGTTCTATCAGCCCTACCAGCAGACGCCGAACCTCGATTTCGGAGCGACCTACGAGGTGCGAACGAGCCTGAGTCCGGCGTCGATCGCTCCGTCGCTGCGCGAGGCGGTGCAATCCATCGATCCCGATCTGCCCCTGCAGGAGATCCGCACCCAACAAGAGCGGATTGACGCTTCGATGCAACAGGAGCGGATCATCGCGGCTCTGACGGCGTCTTTCGGCGTGCTTGCGCTGGTGCTTGCATCCGTCGGCGTCTATGGTGTGATGGCATATTCCGTTGCGCAACGCACGAGCGAGATTGGTATTCGGATAGCCCTCGGCGCCCTGCCGCGGGAAGTGCTGGCCATGGTCCTGCGCGAAGCAACATGGATTGCGCTGGTGGGGATCACTTGCGGCATCGTTGCCACTGCTCTTGCGACACGCTTCGTGACATCACTTCTTTACGGATTGCACCCGAATGATCCGGCGATATTGGCAACCTCCGCTTTACTGCTGGCGGTCGTCGGACTAGCGGCGAGCTGGGCTCCGGCTCGCCACGCCGCAGCTGTAGAGCCTATGGAGGCTTTGCGACACGAATGAAGAGAAACGCAAGTCGCTCGCGAACAGGGCGTGGTGGCTGTGATCTTTCAATAGGTTGTCCATTCGATCGGAAGCAAAGAAGCTGATTGTAGCGAGCAATCACCTCTGAGGAGAGATCGAATGGACATTCACAAGAATGCCCGACTTACCGTCGAGAGGATTTGGTTGAATTTGCAGCCCGAAAACCGCCGCCAATTGGGTGCATCGTTTTCGTCGGGAGGGCCGTCCGGATTGTGGGATCGTTCTTCCCGCCCGCGGCGCAGCCCGCGCCGTACTTCCTCCGCCCTGGCCGAGGAAGTCATCGCCTTGCGGCAGCAACTGCATCCCGCCTATCGGATCGCCCAGGCCACCCAGCTCAGCTTTGGTTGGGCGGGATTTTCTTCGGTGCATCCAAACGTCAAAGTCCCTCCGGCTCGGCTCAGGGCAGATCTAAATGTCGCCCCCGCGACGTTTAGGATGGGGGCCGGCTCGAAAGGATTTTCTTTCGGGGCGGGGAAGTCAAAATCTCCATCCTAACGCCGCAAACGGCGCGACGTTAGGATGGGGCAACCAGCTTATTGCGCCTGGCTTATCGGTCGAGTTCGGGCCATTTATCTTTTGGTAGAGCCTGCTTTACGGTTTCGATTTTCTGAAAGCCGTCTTTCAAAACCGTATCTTTTGCATTTTGCCGGGTGACGGAGATCGGGGTGAGCAGGATCGCCTTCGTGGTCTGTGAGCCGTTAGGAACGGTTGTCTTGGTTTCTATATTGGCGTGCCGGGACAGCAGCACTGCTGCTTCAGCGGCGGTGCGGGCTTCGCCTACGATAGGTTTATATACGGTCATGAGCTGGGTGCCTTCGTAGAGTCGCGCCACCGCGACAAGATCCGCGTCCTGGCCGGTTACCAATACTTTTCCGGACAGGTTGTGGTCCTCGAGGGCCTGGACCGCGCCGCCCGCAGTCGAATCATTCGAGGCCACGATCGCTGTCAGGGGGACTTTCAGATCGTGCAGCGCCTTCGTGACCAGAACGTATGCCTGCGTGGCGCTCCACTCAGGGATCCAAATGTCAGCGAGGATTTTTATATCGCCGCGGTCGATGAAAGGCTGCAGCACGCTCATTTGACCCGCGCGCACCACCTTGGAGTTTGGATCGAGTGGCGAACCGCCCATCAGGATGTAATTACCCTTGGGCGCGTGCTCCGTCAAACATTTCGCTTGCAGCACGCCTACAGAAAACAGATCGAAGCCGACATAGAGATCCACATGGGGATTGTGTATGAGCCGGTCGTAGCTGATGACTGGGACATGCTTGGCACGAGCCGCTTCCACAATTCGGCTTGCTTTCTCGAAATCGTGAGGCAGGAGAACCAGAACATTGATGCCCGAATTCAGCAACTCGGTGACTTGCTGGAACTGCAAGTCGTCATCGCCATTGGCGGAGCGGGTAATGGTTTGTGCTCCGAGTTGTTGAGCGCGGAGTTGAAATTCGTCCAAGTCGGTCTGCCAACGCTCGCCCTTGGTAGCCTCAATGGAAAATCCAATCTTGATTGCAGGTTTCTGCTGTGCCTGTGCACAGCAAGAAACGATTCCAAGAACAAAGAGCAAACCGCACACAGTCGGCTGCCGAACGCGCATGACGTTCCCCCGGCCGGGGCCAGTGTCGACACTTCGATCAAGGAGGCCCGCAGCACGCTATAGAGCGATGGTAGTGACCGGGGCACGAGTCATCAATTTACTTTCGTAATAGCGAGTTTGCGAGCTTTTCCCAACCGTAGGCGCGGCATCGCAGCGGCAGGTGAGAGAAATGGCGACGGATCACACTAGCTTGCACGGGGGAACCGCCAGGTTTTCTACTTGACACCCTTCTCCGGGTTCCACGAGCCCTGGAGCTTGCGAGCGTAGACGATCTGGCCGATATGGTACGCATTGTGGGTACAGATATTGGCTATGGTCGGGGCCATCGACGACAGTTTTTGTTCGTCGGCCGATTCGACGAGCTTTTCGAGATCGGTCATCACCTGGTCGAGCTGCTTAATTGTGTCATTCCATTGTTTGTCGTCAAATTTATTGAAGGTTTCATCATTGCTGCCGGTGAAGTTTCCTGAATTCTCCCCTTTGAGCCTTTGCAGGTTGAGGCGATTCCAAAACAGCAGATGATAGGTGAGCTGACCGGAAGAGTGGGCTCCGACGGGAGGCTGCCAACTCGCTTGCTGCGCGCTCAGTCCGTCCACCGCCACGCTGATAGGCACAAACCAATCCGCCTGATTATGGGTGGTGTGCAATTCGTGGAGCAGGATGCTTCGCAACGTCGCTGGTGGCTGCTGGTTTTGTGCCTGAGCCAGCCAGGAGAACATCAGGACCAGAGTTGAGAGGATGATCGTGCGGGAGTGATTCACGAGGGGTGCTCCTTTCGCTTGGTGTGAGATTGCCGTTTGTGAGATCGCCTTCAAAGATAGATGCATTTGTGCTCAATAAGTTAGCAGGCAGCAAGCGGAGGAGCAATCGATGCGCCCGACGAATACTCTGCCGAATGGTCGGAACATTCTCCTCGTCCCCTCCGTACTCTTCCTTGTCCACCCATCCTGCTTGAAAGGGAGATTCTCATGAAATCTCGGCCGTATTTGACTGCAATTCTGTTAGTGATGGCGATTCCCTTCTTCGTGCTCTGCACTGCGGCCGCACAAAGCAACGGCCCACAGAATGTTCCGGCGCTCGACAAGATTCAAAATCAGGAGGAACTCAACCGCGTGGGAGGCGCTCTGGATGCTGCGCTGTTCGATTCCTACAACCGCTGCGACCTCGAGAAATTTGCCGCGTTCATGGACGAGAACGTGGAGTTCTATCACGATCAGGGCGGGGTCACTCTGGGCCGAGCGGCCTTGACGGACAGCGTCAAGAAGAACATCTGCGGCAAGGTGACCCGCGAGCTCGTGCCCGGATCGCTGAAGGTTTACCACATGAAGGGCTACGGCTTTGTCGAGATGGGGGTTCACCGGTTTCACCATCCTGGACATGACGATACAGAAGGGGTGGGCGAAGGGCAGTTCGTGCATTTGTGGCAGTACAAGGGCGGGGCGTGGAGGGTCACACGCGTGATCAGTTACGACCATCACGCGGCTGGAAAATGAAGGCGTC
This sequence comes from uncultured Acidobacteriaceae bacterium, assembly GCA_963710885.1. Classification (GTDB taxonomy): domain Bacteria; phylum Acidobacteriota; class Terriglobia; order Terriglobales; family Acidobacteriaceae; genus Sulfotelmatobacter. The sequence continues at coordinate 32,608 of CAVQCF010000038.1, read as the reverse complement.
GTCACCTGGCTTTCGGGACAGGCCTTCCGTCGCTACAAGAAAATCAAAGTCCCCACCCTCTTTCGCAGAAAACGCGAAACAAGGGTGAGGACCTTGGGGTACACTTTCGTCATCGCACCATCACCGAAAAGGTTCCGGACGCATGCTATAGTGCGATTTCGCCATGGGATCCTTTCTTCTCTTCGCTTTTTCGTGGTGGGCCATCGCTGCTGCGGATTGTGGCCATCGTCCACTTCATCCGGCGGCGGCCGAACTTTCTTCTGGATCTGGGTGATCCTGTTTCACCGGATCGGCGCGCTGGTCTACATCGTCGTCGAAGTGATTCCGGACGCGGGGCTGCTGCGCGAGTTCGTTTCAAGTCTTTCCGCGGCGGCGGCGGATTCAGGAACTGGAGCGCACCATCCTCGACAATCCTTCGGCGGGAAACTACGAAGAACTGGGGCTGCTGTATCTCGACGACGGCAACTACGCGCAGGCGCGGGCAAGTTTCGACAAGGCGATTTCGTCGCGGACAGACCACGTCGATCCGTTTTACCGGCGGGGAGTTGCGGAGGTCGAACTGGGAGATTTCGCGGCGGCTGTGCCGGACCTGGAGCGCGCCGTCACTCCGATCCTGACTACGACTTTCACCGCGCCAAGGGATTGCTGGCCTGGGCCTACGCGCAGACCGGACAAGCCGAAAAAGCGGACGCGATGTTTCGCGAGGCGACGCGGATTTCGACCATCTCCGAAACGTATTATCACTACGCGCTGTTTCTGCAGTCGCAGGGGCGTGCCGCCGAGGCCCGCGAGTGGTCGCAGAAGATTCTCGACAAGAAGCCGACGATGCCAGGATATCTGCGGCGGCGGGAGCGGCCGTGGTTTCGCAAGGCCAGCGCGCTGCTGGGACGGTTGCCAGCCACGTAAGGTATTTCTCGGCGCATCGGCCGACCGTCGAGCTTCGGCTCGGCGAGAAGCCGAGAGCGGCTGTCCCCACATATCCGATGCTAAAATGAAGTGGTGAATATTTCCGCGCCCTCCATCCGGCTGCTGGCGACCGATATCGACGGCACGCTGCTCAATCCACAATTTCAGATTTCTGAGGGCGATCTGATGGCGCTGCGGCGGGCGCACGCGGCCGGGCATCGAGATCGTGCTGGTCACCGGACGGCGGCATACGTTCGCCCTGCCCATCGCGCAGCAACTGGGGTTTGATTTGTGGCTGATCAGTTCCAATGGCGCGGTCACGCGGTCGCTGGCGGGAGAGACGTTTCATCGCGACCTGATGCCGGCGGAGACCTGCCGGCGGCTGTGCGGGGCGATGCAAGAATTCCGCGGCAATACCGTTCTGACGTTTGATCAAGGAAACCAAGGGCGCGATCGTGCTGGAACAGCATGGACGAACTGGGAGCCAGCATCCGGCGCTGGCTGGAAAAGAATATGGAGTACATCGAGTTCGTGGTGCCGATCGAGGATGCGCTGGTGAGCGATCCGGTGCAGGCGATGTTTTGCGGGACGATGGCGCGGATGAGCGAGGCGCTGCGGGCGCTCGAAGGCGCCGGCATGAATGGGAGCGTGACCGTGTTGCGCACGGAGTATCCGGAGCGGGATTTGTCGATGATTGACGTGCTGAATGCGCGGCTGTTCGAAGGGGCATGCGCTGGAGCGGTGGGCGGCGCATCGCGGTTACCGGCGCGAAGAGGTCATGGCCGTCGGTGACAACCACAATGATGTTGAGATGCTTGAGTTTGCCGGGCATCCGGTTATCATGGGGAATGCCTGCGAGGAATTGCGCAGCCGCGGGTGGACGGTGACTCGCGGGAACGATGATTGCGGGATCGCGGCGGCGGTGGAGTTGGCGCTGGGCGACGGTCGTTGCGTCGGTCAGTTAGCTCGTTGAGTCATTCGGTCGTTAGTCGTCGGGTCGTAATCGTTGCGCGATGCGAATTCTTAGCCTTCATTTCGGATTGCGGTCTTGGCGTCTTCGCGATGCTCGCTGGCGGCGCTTCCCTGCTTTGCGGCGAGGTTGCGGTGCTGCGGAATGGATTCTCCATCCGGCATGAGCGGCGGGAGGTTGTTGGGGACATGACTCGGTTGTATGTGACTGCAGATGGATCGAGTTTCGTGGATGTGCCTACGGCGGAGATTGAGCATTTTGAGGCTGCGCCGGATTTGCCGGCTTCCGGCTCTCGGCTTCCGGCTTCTCGCAGCAAAATCCCCATTTCTTGCGACACGCTCAGGGCAGGCTCGTCTCGCAACTCCGCGAGAAATCGGGAACCTCACTGCGAGCGACGCTGTCGGATTTGAATGAAGTGGTCAATTCCGCTAGCGGGCGGTACCGGCTGGATCCCGACCTGGTCAACAGCGTGATCAAGGCGGAGAGCGGATTCAACGTGCGGGCGGTGTCGCCGAAGGGCGCGCAGGGGCTGATGCAGTTGATGCCGGGGACGGCGTCGCAGCTGGGCGTGCCGAATGCGTTCGATCCGCAGGCGAACGTCGAGGGTGGAACGAAATATCTGCGGGAGCTGCTGGAGCGCTACAACTTCGATCTGGTGAAGGCGCTGGCGGCCTACAACGCCGGGCCGCAGCGGGTGGAGCAGTTTGGCGGCGTGCCTCCTTATTATGAGACGCGGGCGTACGTGGCGCGAGTGGTGCGGGACTTCAACAAGAAGAAGGAGGCGCAGAAGAAGGCGGCGCGCTTCTGAAAGCCGCAGTGCATCCAAGGCCGCGCGTTGCGAAGACTCAGGCTCCGCGGGCGAGACACAGAGTTCGACGCCGTGACGCAGGCCAAGGCGAGCCGGCGTCAAGCACGAACTCGTAGAATCGCCTCGCTTGTCAACCGGCAAAGAGCAAGAGGTCTCGCTACGCATAGACCCTCGTCTGAAGTCTGTGCGACTCCGACATGGCGTTCTAGGTTTGACCCCTTGGGCTCGGTCGTTTACCTTGGATAGTGCCGTTTCCCGCTTCGCGTTGCGAGGGCCGCGGCGCGGAGTCTTCCCCTTTCATGGATAAGAAGCGCATTCTGGCCAGTGTCGTGGTGTTCCTCATCCTGGCCGTTCTGGTTTACCTGCAATATCGGCACTGGCGCAGCTTCGACTGGGGAACGTTCTGGAGCCAGATTCATCGGATCAAGAAAATCCACGTGCTGCACGGGATCGCGCTGATCTATGTCGCCTATGTGCTGCGGGCATTGCGGTGGAAGATTTTCCTGAAGCCGGTGCGGCCGAAGACAACAGTGGCGGACTTGGTGTCGCCGACGATGATTGGCTTTACCGGGCTGGCGCTGCTGGGGCGGGCGGGCGAGTTTATCCGGCCATATCTGGTCGCGCGCCGGACCGATCTTCCCTTTTCTTCGCAACTGGCGGTCTGGGCGGTGGAACGCATCTTTGATATCGGGGCGTTCGCGGTGCTGATTGTGCTGGCGATCTTCCTGCCCAGCGCACTGCAATCGATTCCGCATCCGGAGTACTACCGGCAGTTTCGCGATGCGGGATTTCTTGCTGATCGTGCGGAGTGGCGGGAGCCGCAGTGGCGGCGGTGCTGATCGGCCGCAACGGCGACGTCGATCGCGCACTGGATCGAGCAGCGCTTCGTCGCATTTCGTCCTCCGAATTCGGGCACAAGCTGGCGCAGAAAGTGCGCGAGTTCGGCACGGGCCTGAATACCATTCACGGGCCCTGGTCGTTGTTGTGGCTGACTCTGCGTCTCGGTGGGAATGTGGTACGTGACGCGCTGGCTTATCAGGAAGTGACGCATTCCTACGGCGTGGACGCGCTGGAAATTCCGGTCTCGCAGTTGTTGATCCTGATGGGCGCCAGCATGGTGGGCTCGATGCTGCAGTTGCCGGCAGTGGGCGGCGGTTCGCAGATGGCGACCATCGCGACCCTGTCGAGCGTGTTTGATGTGCCTCCGGAAATGGCGGCCAGTTGCGGGATTCTGCTCTGGCTGGTGACGTTTGCCGCTGTGGTGCCGACTCGGCCTGGTGCTGGCGCATCATGAACGATTGTCGTTGCGGAAGTTGTCGGTGGAAAGCCACCAGGCAGAAGAATCAGAGATCAAGAAACCGCCGGCACCGTGAGGCGGATGTATGCCCATTGAGCGGTCTACGCATAATGTTGTCGTTCCAAGGGTCTACGCGGTTTGTTGGCGAGGCGTAACAACGAAGCAGGTTTCTCGTGCGGGAAGCGGGGCTCGAAGCGATGCGTCGGAGACTACTGTGCGCACCAAATCAGTCTCCAAGCGCCACCAGCCGCTGAAGGTCTGCGTGCTCGAATAGCGAATGCTTAAGGGATACCAAACAGTCGGGTCGGCGGCGAGTGGGTGCGTCACACGGCTGGGCTTGACGCTCATGCACCTGGTGTCCAGCCGAAGACCGACGCGGAGAGCCTTGAGCGCGCTTTCTTTGGCGCTCCAGAGCAGGGCCAGGAACAGGGCGAGTGTTCGGGCGGAGGCGTGTTTGCGATGAGTGCCTGCTCATCGGCGGTGATTGTGGCGGCCCAGGTAGCGGGGTCGTGCTAGGCCTATACGCGCTCCTTGTTTTCGAGCCAGTTATCGACCGAATTGAAGCGGAGATTGCCCGCCCTCGCTGCACTGGCAAGAACCTGGCTGATGTGCTCAACCGGCGGAAACATCTTTATAGTCGTGTTTGAGGGCATTGAAGGCATGCGGGTCGGAGGTGACGATCCGCGTTACGCTTGAGTCCTTGATGGCCTCGGTGTTGTGATCTCAGATGGCGTGGACGAGATAGGCACCCACGCTCAGAGCCCAGACTGTCGCGAGAGGCATCGCGGAGATTGCAAGCGCGAGGATCCACGGCAAAGACAGGAAGGCTGGGCTCTTGGCCGATTGCCCGAGTTGAGCATGTCCGGCGAAGCGACTGGCCGAGAAGAGGCTGTCGGCGGCCATGAGAAGGGCAAGCCGGACAGTAGTGATCTGTAATGTTAAGCCGCGAGGAACCGCAGTCCAAGCAGACCAACACCTTCGGGAATGCCAGGACAGCGGGATCATCAACGCGCAGGGTGCGCTGAAATGGATCGCCATCTGGGTCGCAAATTCCGCCTGGTTCTGTGACGCACACGATGGGCAGGGCATTAAAAAGCACTACTCTCTGGGGCTCCGCAGGATTAGTGAGCCTCCATTCTACTCTGTCTGCCTTCGTTTGTTAACGCCGCGTTCAATACGCCCGCGCCGCAAGGAACAATCCTGGTACGACGCGGACCCGCAATGGAGGGACGACCTTCGGCCAGAATACTACTCCGATGGATCACGGATGTCGGCCCGCTGGCATACAGTCGCGGGCCAGGCGGCGAAGCAGTCGCTCGGCGGACTATCAACTCTGACAGTTCCCACGGGTCGGCCACCGTGTTGCACTGCGCGGAACCCGGTTATGCGGACGACATGACCAGTCAGGAAGACAATTGCCCAGCCGCTCGCGGATTCTCATTGCCGATGACCACAATCTGGTGGCCGAACTGTTTCAGCGACTTCTTGCAGGCGACTTCGATGTCGTGGGAACCGTTGGCGACGGTCATGCCTTGGTGCGTGCTGCTGCCGAATTGAAGCCCGACCTGATCCTGATCGACGTTGGCATGCCCCTGCTAAATGGCTTGGATGCCGGGCGGCAGGTGAAGAAGCTCCTGCCTAGGGTTAAGTTGGTCTACATGACCCTAACCTCGGACGCCGACGTTGCTGCCGAAGCGTTTGAGCTTGGGGCCTCGGGCTACTTGCTAAAGACATGTGCTGCGTCAGAGATGGTGCTTGCAGTTCATGAAGTTTTGCGGGGAAAGACGTACGTGTCCGAGGGCATGCCGCGCGACACCATCGATGCCCTTCGCTGGGAGCACAAGAAACTGGTCGATGTGAAACGACTCAGCCACCGGCAACGCGAAGTGCTGCAGTTGGTGGCCGAAGGCAAGGTGATGAAGGAAGTCGGATTCATCCTGAACATGAGTCCACGGACGGCGACATATCACAAGTACCAAATCATGAAGAAGCTGGGCGCGACGAGCACCGCCGAACTGGTCAGATATGCTGTCAGAAACCACATCGTAGCCGCTTAAAAAAGCAGTTGCTGTCCGGCGTGTACGTACACTGGTGTAGTATGCAGGAAATCGTGGGCCCACTAATGGCTGGCGATGGCGGCATCTTTTGACGTTGGTAGGATGCCCTACCATTTGCAGGACAGAGTCAGACGGCGGGCGCTTAGATACGCTCAATCTCGCGCCACTGCGTTTCTCCCCGGGATGCGGTAGGCCATACGGCGCGCAGAAGATAGAATCCGTAAGCTCGGCGCTGACCTATCTGCCACCAAGGGTGAAGCCGGCAAAGGCAGATCCTCGCCGAACTCCGCATCACGCTGCACGAGTATATGGAGCGTCTACGCGCGCACCTTGCCACTATCCATACGTTGTAGAGCGCAGTGCCTGGATCGTGTGATGAGAAAAGCGGGCGGCACGGGCGAAGAACCGTACCGCCCACACGGACTCGCAAGAGGCCGTCATTCCGGGGCCAGCATCCCAGAAAGTGTGGTGGTAAGGAATGCAGGAATTAAGCGTAAGTCTGCCAGACGGAAAACCTACTTTCTGCCCCTGATCGAGCAGTCGGATGCTCGTAACTTAAATGCAAGGGCGTGCGGTCGGCCTAAGATGCGCGCCCTTGATTCCCAGGACCGGTGCGTGTTTCGGTCCAGGGAAGGTCGATGATGATGATGAAGAGGTCCGCCAGGGAACGAGGCTAAGGAACAAGCCTACGGCGGAAGCGGACCTCGACAGCACCGTCCTTGTTGGTCGCCACCAGGTTCTACTGCGAAGGTTGACGTCTTGGTAACTTCTGCCAGTATCCCCTGTGCCAATCACTTTCTACGCTGGATTGTTCGCAGCGTCGCGGGGACCTTTGATCTTCGGAGTTGCAGGCGCAAGCTTATCCCAACGTGAGCGAAAAGGAGGATTTATGGCAGACAAGACGGTTGTTGTTTACGTCGCGACTTATACGAGAGTCTCGACGAGGCGAAAGGAGACTATGAAGCCGTGAAGCGACTACATTCCGCGGGTGTGATCGGCGCGTGCCATGCGGCAGTCATCAGCAAAGACGCAGCAGGTAAAGTAAAGATCATCAAGACCGAGAAGCCGACCCAGCACGGGACATGGCTAGCATGGCTGTAGGGGCGCTGGTCGGATTGTTCTTTCCGCCGTTCCTTCTGTTTGACGCCGTGATTGGCGCAGGTGCGGGAGCCCTGACGGCGCATTTTTAGCGAGGACTGCCGCGTTCCGATATGAAAATGGTCGGGGACACGCTTGCTGAGAGCACTGCAACGCTGATCGTGATCGGCCAGTCGGAGCCTCAACAGGCTCTGCAGGGCGCTACTAAGCACGTCATCGGAAAGCCCGAAGGTCGCAGTGGGCTGAGCCAAATACCCGCTGTTCTGCCGCAGGAACTTCTCGACCTCCTCCCGCTCTTCGGCAGCCAGGTTAACCGGCATCTTGATCGTATCGACGACCAGAATTACTTCAACCGGAGTATCGGGCTTGCCAGAGACTCCATCGAACGAGTGAAAAGAGAGGATTTTCTGCGGCTGGTGGTTGTCCAGCAAAGTAAAGTCCTTGGGTCCGCGGCCGGGTATTGTCTTCCCTGAGTTGTCGGTGAACCCAACATCGAGGTTGATGAGGCCCTGCGCCGCGTCCGACGCGGGCGAGGTAGATTGTGTAGGTCCTTGGCCCTGCGATCTCAAAACCCCTCAATGCGAAATGGCCTTGGTTTCGTCAACAATTCTCGGCTGTTACTTTTACCAGTAGCCGAGACAGTTTAGTCTCCATATCGTATCCGGGATGAATTGGTTGGTTGGCTACTATTCGAGGCAACCGTTTGAGTTCACTCGATGTTGTCGTGCTGTTCGTAGTTAAGGGAATGCCATGCGATTAGTGACACTCTGTCTCTTAGCGGTTGCGCTGTTCCCGGCTGTAAGTCGAGCGCAAGTTCCTGTTTTCAAGATCACGACGGAAGACAGCTCGGTTAAGTTCGCCGTGAAGGCATCGGTGGCCATAAACGGTACTTTCGACAAGTGGGACGCCACTTTAACCTATCCGTCTACTGATGTCTCATCCGGCGTTTTGGACATCAAGATTCAGGCAGACAGCGTAAACACCGGAAGTCACATGAAGGACGACAAACTCAAGAGCAAAGACTTCTTCAACGCCGATCAGGATCCGTTGATCACATTTCTGTCAAGAAAGATTGTACAAACCGGCCCCGTCACCTTCGATGTGCAAGGCGACTTCACGATACGTGGAGCGTCTAAAACCCAGACGCTGACGCTAACCGTTTCCGGCGAGGGGACAGGCTCGGGCGAGATTCATGGAACCATGGTTTTCGACCGTAAGGACTACGGGATGAATAAAGGCATTCCCTTCGTCCACATCGGCGACAGCGTCGATGTGACTGTCGACCTCAAGGCGAAACGAACCGGTGGTCCTCCGCTTGTCTTTAAGCAATAGCCGAGCCCCGGCATTATCATTTCGCGGCCCATGGCCTTCCCATCGCCAGTCGGTACCTGGGGCCAGATTGCCGGAGTAAACGCTGCCGTCGATTGGCGTAAGATCCCCATATCGCTCAAAATGCCGGACGCGCGTCTCACAAGATGTACGGCACTAGGGCGGCGGTGTGATGCACATACGTGGCATACGTCTCCCCAAATTGGGAACGCATCCACTTCTCTTCCGTGCGGAGCTTAGCCCACAGCACGACGAATATTAGGACGAAACCGACGACCCCGCGCACCTGCGAGAGCGCAATCGTGGTGCCAAGAAACCCGGTCAGAATGCCGGTATAGATGGGGTGACGGATCAAGGCATAGGGGCCGGTAGTAATCAACTCGTGGCCCTGCTTAATGGTTACGGCGTTGCTCCAGTTGCGGCCGAGTTGCCGACGCGCCCAGACGGCGAACAGAAGGCCGCCGACGGTAACAGCAGCTCCAATCCAGAAGGGCCACAGGCCCGCCTGCCAGAGCTGCCGGTAGAGCCAGGGCAGCGGGATGCGAGGTATCGAGAGCAGGACGATCACGATCAGGAAGGTGAGGGCCCGCAGGATGGGCCAGGCGTTCGGCTCAAGGCGCTGAGAAGCTTTGGTATCTGCGGCCTTGATCCGCCAATAGAGAATAAAGGCGATCCACACGACCGGAAAGAAAGATTCATAGAACCAGAGCATTCAGAACCTCCAGACATTGTAGTTGTTTTGAAATTCTTTGCGGTGTTTACGGGGGCGAGCAAGGGGCAGTTCCATGGCGAGCGACGTTTCGCCGCGAACCGAAGGCCGCGCAAACAGCACGAACGCGACTTCCAGATGATTGGCGATAAATCCCGATAGCGCTCATCCTCCGACCAGTTTCAAACCCCTCGGATGTGAAGTAAATCGAAGGAAGTCGAAATTTGAGTGTTATAGTTTCATAAACTGAGAGCCAAAGCGGTTACGACGATCGCGACTTAAGCGGAGTTCCAAGCAGATATGCATCCATTGTCCTCCGCCCTGGCTGGATCGAAAAGCCATCGTAAAGTAGCTTTCTCAAAATCGAGTCGGGTCGCAAATGCCAACTTGCCCAGGTCAAAGGCGAATCGCCGTTCATATCTTTGGCATCGACCTTCGCACCGGCGTCGAGCAGAAGCTGAATTGTATCCTCGGTTGCGAACGCTGCGGCTCGGTGTAGCGGTGTTTCTCCCCGCGTACGCACATCGCGCATGAATGCTCCCGATTCAGCCGAGGGTTTCGTTGCGATATTCGGATCGGCGCCAGCATCGAGCAAGACCTTGGCCACGTAATACTGAGCTGCACGATGAGATGAGAGTGCCGCATGGAGTGGGGTCTCACCGGTATCCTTCTCGCGACAGTTCACGTTTGCACCGCTCTCCGCCAAGAATTGACACAGTCGCCAGTGCCCGTGAAAAGCCGCAGCGTTGAGACCCATATCCTCTTCGAAAGACTGGAGCGTCTCGCCCTTGGAGAGGAGAAACTTTAGAGCTGACACGTCGCCGTAATAAGCGCACCATTGCATCAATGAGCCACCATCACTCGTCTTAGAACTCGGTGGATGTCCTTCCGCCAGATAGTCAAAGACCAGATCAGTACGCCCCTCAGCGATTCGCTCCAGCATAATGACTCCTTTCACGCAGTCACGGAGAATACCCCGACATTCTAACCGGCGATCGCGGTAGGGACACCGGTCACCCGGTGCCCCCCGCACAGATCAGTAATCATCGGGTGGTGCGTGTCGCCCAATTCCGAAACCGTTCGTCCATTCCTCTTTCCCGTATAAGACCTTTCGGATGGGCCAGTCCTGAGAGTCCATATCTCCGCAGTAACACCGCACATGCTCGGGCATAGATTCGTAGGCCTCACGAAGCAGCTCTCGCCCTTCAACGCTCGGCATTCTTTGATACTCAGCAAAAACGCTCAAGCACTTTTGAATCGAGCCGATGCCTCCTCGGAGCATCGTAATCTTGTCGACCGCCTCGTGGATGCGTTCTCTAGGTTTGACACCCCAACCGGATCGTTGAGGCAGAAACCTGCCTATCCCTTCGATGTTTATCCATGTCCCATCTGAAACCGAAGTTGATACTCGCCGTCCTCGAACCTTCTTTCTAGCTTCCTCTGAGGAATCTGTGGGTGAGTCAGGAGAGTAGCGTGCGGCGCAACCGTGGTTGGGGCCTTGATTTACTTTGATGGGGTGATGCAGCGAGGACAGCAGCAGTAGCCGTGCGGCGGGAATGTGGGAAGCGCGGGGTTTGCGCTTTCCAAGAAAGAGGGAAATCCCGGTTTTGGGGATTTTCCTCTTTCGTCATTTCCACCGCCTCCTGGCGGGTACGAGCTTCTGACTCTCTTCCAGGAATCTGCGGAACTTGCTGCAGGTGGATTCAAAAGACCGCTGCTGCTCCTCGGAGTCGTTGTGATACAGAATCGGGCCTCCGTCCTGGATCACCTGAAAAACCAGAGTCTCGATGGGTACCTTTCTCAGAGATGGGGTTTCATGCAGATCGCGGATCATCTCTCCGCCCAGAACCCAGAGGTTGTCCACGTGTTTCCGAATGGTTTTCTTGGACAGTCCGAGCTCGATCAGATGTTCCAAGAAGGGCCGGAAGTAGGCCACCATTTTCTCTCCCGGAACCAGGTCTTTGGGCAGGCCCATCCAGCTTCTGGGCCACTCGGCAAGATCTTTACAATAGTCGTCGAGGCCGGGCGCGGCGGATTGTTGTAGGGCAGATGCGGTTGTCATGGCACCCACTTCGACATGCAGATTATCACGCTTCTGAACCAGTGTTATCGCTTCTCCGGTTTCGTCTACCACCACGCACGGTTCAGCGAAGATGGCAAGCGCCTTGAAATCGGGGTGCGGCCGCGGGTGGGGTCCAAAGCCATCTGTTCCGGTTGCCGCCGGCCGGAATACAGGCGGCGAGACGGATGGCTTTCCTCATGCAGGGGACAGAGTCCGACGAACTCGGAGCGAGCGCGAGCGCGGTGCCCGGTCCAGTGGTGCCGTTGCAAGTACTCGAGCAGTGGAATGCGTTGTTTGAGCTGTTCCAAATCCTCGCCCATGGCGACATCCTTCTCCCTAGGCCAAACTACAAACTCCGGGCCGCAGTTCCAAGGCAAGGATGGTGGGCCAGCAGAAAAGATCTCGTTCCTCTCAGAGGCGCAGCGGCCAGAAGACTCGCAGAAAGGGGAACAATGTCCGCCACGACAACCGTAAGCCATCGCACTCAAGTCGTTCGCCGCGGGTCAGCCATTGCGCCATAGTTTCCAGGGCAGGTCGCAGAAAGGAAAATGCAGGTCGCGAAGAATCCAGGCGGTGGCACCAGCGGCGCAGGGTGGAAGGGGCAGGGATTCGATCAGGATCTTTGAGATCCGGTACCGCGCTTTCCCAAGAACCATGGTCAAGAAAGTATCGTTGCAACGCCTGACTGCGTGCGATCAGGCTGTAGTGGGTGTAAGGTAGGGAGAAAACGGGAAGGAAAGTGAAAGTTGCTTCGCATCGCGTGCAGAGGCCGCGACGAATCCCAATCCAGTCGTGACTCTCGTCATGAGCTTGTTTGCGCCGTCGGCCATGGCCGATGATCGTATCGCACAGACACGTCGGACAGAAGCGAATAATCAGTTCGCCACCAACCGCCGCCCAGTCAAAGTCTGGGTTGCAATCGTTCCCAGAAAGTGGGATAAAGAGAATCGTATTGCTTGGAGGCTCTCTCACTGAGCGAACCCGTGCAAGGATATCTGCCCAGAAGAGAGCTTTCCTTCCTCCTGCAAAAATCTCAACCAAACGGATATTAAGGATAACCCACCTTTTTGCGTCTCTGCTGTAGGTGATTGGCCGGTTAAGTTATGGAATCATTACGCTCATCATGCCTTGCGCTGAGCACTTGAGATTCCCGTCACGAGTGGTCGGCTCCGATCTCCTCACCTGGGACTTGCGGTGTGCCCAACGGATACACATAACAATGCACGCTAAAGGTGCGGCTACCTGACGGGCCCGAGATAATGGTCTAGCCAGTTGAGAGTGTCCTTCATCATGGGCAGGAGCGGCGGGGCATGCCCGGTATCATAGAGAACATGGCTCTTGTCCTGGGCAGGAGAGCCGAGCGCCCGGAACAGCGGCTCCTGACAGGTGTCCAGGGGAAACACAAAATCATAGCGGCCATTGATCAACAGCACGGGGATTTTGACGTGCGGGGCAAAGTTCATGGGGTCAGCTTCCGGCAGCACTGCGTTGGTGTCACAGCCTCCCGCGGCAAAGACGGCAACTTTGAAGCGTTTTTCGAGCGAGGTCATGATGGGTCCCAGCTCGCTGCCCCAACTGATGGAGAAGTAGGCCAGCCGCTCTCGATCGATGTCGTTGCGAGTTTCCAAGTAATCCACGGAACGGCGCAGGTCATCGGCCTGCTGAATGGTCTCATCGCGCTCCGCCACTGTGCCCCCGTCCGGAGGATTGCCGAGGCGCTCGTAGGTGTCCTTGTAAATGGGGAACATCAAAGCGCGGCCGCTTTTCATGAGGAAGTCGATCAGGGCAAATTGCGATGGTTCGAGAGTGTGAAACGATTGCGCGCCGCTGTGTGGAAAGTAGACGACGGTCTGGTAGGGCGGCGAAACGTTCTTGGGCAAGAAGAGATGGGCGATAACGCGCTCGTTGCCATATGCGGCATTGAAAGTAATGCGCTGCTCGCGCCAATAAGGTGAGCTGTCGTCTTCTTTCTCGATATTGGCGTCGAGCGGCGAAGGGTCGTAAGCGTACATGCGTTCGTACATCTGAAAAACGGAATCAGGAACTGGCTTAAAACTGCGGTAGTCGGATTTTTGAAACGAGAGGGGAACATTCAGACTCGCGGACAGAGGCTCCGGGCCGGCTGACTTTATAAGTCGAAAGCCGTTTGTCGTAGAGCGATCGAAAGGCGGGCGAGCATCCGGCTCGCTGTACATATATGGCATGTCGGTGGAAGCTCCGCCGAGGATAAACTTACGATCCCCTAATGAATTCAGGCACCATTCCTTGACGTTGCCGGCCATATCGTAAGTTCCGAAAGGGCCCATGCCGGGATAAGTGCCGACTTTGGCGGGCCCTTTCCGGGAAAAGTTGCTAGCCTGCAAAATGTCGGAATAGATGCCCATATTGGCGGCGCGATACCAATGAAAAACGGTCGGTAGACTTTTCCCGATGAATTCGGCGTAGGCCGCGGCTTCGTACCAGCTCACCCCGCTGACGGGGAATTGGTCTTCACCGGAGGCAAAGGTGCCAAGTTCCCAAGTAGCGGGTCCGAGACGATCGGTCTTATCGCGGAAGAACTGCATCGCGTCGCGGAACCGTAGAGTGCGGCCGCCCTTCACGAACGGATTTTTCCAGTATTTAGGTTCTTGATACCCACCGGCATCGAGGAATTTCTTGTACTCCGCGTTAGTCACTTCAAACTTGTCGATAAGAAAATCATCCAGTTTGGTGGGGGCGTGCCCTGTGGGGTCGACCTCGCCCGCAGGCACGCGAACCATTTGAGGTGGCATCGCTCCCACAGGGTCCAAAACGATGTGAGAGAGCCTCCCACCACCATTAGTGGCGAAGACAGTTTCGTAACCGCCTTTGGAGAAGCGGAAGGCGTAGAAGCCATGAGGCAAACGATTCTGATCAAGGGGAGTTTTGCCGAGGTAATACCATTCGCCCTGCGAGTCCGTATAGTCCCGCGCGAAGACGTCTGCACTCGGTGGATTGGAGCGGAGTGGCTCAGGCCATAAGGTCTCGGCTTTGATCTTGACCACGGCAGGATCATTGGGAACGTAGCGTTCCGCTTGTTGCAAGACTTTGTAGGCGGCTAAGCCCTTACGCGCAAGGACGAGCTCACGAACTTGCGGTAGGGCGACTTCGTGGACCCAATGGAGATGTTGGTTGCGGCGCACGACCCACACGGCAAGAAGAACAACGACGAGAGCGACGAGCACAGCGGGCACGAGGAATTTGGGTTTGCGGATTATGCCCACGATCGGAACCGGCCCGGTAGAAGCCTGGCGCAGGGATTTGAGAGCTTCGACGATTTCCCGAGCGAACTGGTAGCGCAGGTTGCGGTCTTTCTCCAGAGCTTTCTTGATAATCTGTTCGAGTTTCGACGGCGTGGCAGTGTTGATTCGGGCTGGTGGTACAGGCGCTCGATTTAAGATCGAATCAAACATTGCGCCCGAAGTGTCGCCGGGAAACGGTAGCGCGCCCGTACACATCTCGTAGAGGACTGTTCCGAATGAAAACAGGTCGGTGCGAGCGTCAAGTTCCTTTCCCCGTACCTGTTCGGGTGACATGTATGCAACTGTTCCGACCGTGCTGCCGGGATTCGTCAGATGTTCTTCAGATTCGATGGTCGCGGCGCTCAGGGTAACGCTCTCCGGCTTTGGCGTGACCTTGGCCAGACCGAAATCCAGAATCTTCGCCTGAGCTCTGCTTGTGACGAAGATGTTCGCGGGCTTGATGTCGCGGTGAACGATGCCTTTCGAGTGTGCAGCGTCCAAAGCGTCGGCGATCTGGATGCCCAGATCGAGCACTGTCTCGATCTCCATCGGCTTGCCTGCGATCATGTGCCGGAGCGTCTGACCCTCCAGCAGTTCCATCGCGATGAAGGTTCGCCCATCTGACTCGTCGATCTCGTGGATCGTGCAGATGTTCGCATGGTTCAGCGAGGACGCGGCCCTGGCCTCACGCTGGAAGCGGCTGAGAGCCTGCGCATCGTTGGCAAGATCGTCGGGAAGGAACTTCAGAGCGACATGGCGACCGAGCTTCAGATCTTCCGCCTCATACACCACGCCCATGCCGCCGCCGCCGATCTTGCGGAGGATGCGGTAATGAGAAACCGTCTGCCCTACGGGTTGAGAGGGCGTAGGCACTGAGTGGGAATGGTAGGTCTACCGGCGAAGCAAGTCAATGAAAGCTAGGCGGTTGGCGTCATCTCAGCACGATAGCTGGCGTAACAGTGCGCCGTGAAAAGCGCTGGACTACAGCGGGTGCTGATAGTGTTCCCCATGCGGAACTGATGAGGTCGGTGGCTCGAAGGATCGTCGACGGAGCGATGCTGCATCTGATCAAGATGTGGCTGGAAGCTCCGGTCGAGGAAACCGACGAGCGTGGGAACAAACATCGGAGTACGCGCAATCGGGACGAAGGTCGAGGTACTCCACAAGGGTCTCCGATCAGTCCTTTGTTCAGCAATCTGTACATGCGACGGTTCGTGCTGGGGTGGAAGAAACTCGGGCACGAGGAGCGTTGGAAAGCGTACATCGTGAACTATGCCGATGATCTCGTCATCTGCTGTCGAGTTGGGGCGGAGCAAGCTCTGGCCGAGATGCGGGCGATGATGTCGAAGCTGAAGCTGACGGTGAACGAAAAGAAGACGCGGGTCTGCCATCTGCCGGAAGAGAAGTTCGACTTTCTAGGGAACCTCTGAAGAACTCCCCGATCCACAGGGGAAGCGGGTAGGGTGTAAGTCGAGGTGAAAAGGCGGATGCGACAGCAAACTTTGGCGGCGCAGAAGGGTTTCGAGAAGTACGGACGGAAGACGAGGCGGGAGCGATTTCTCGAAGAGATGGAACAGATCGTGCCGTGGGCGGAGTTACAGGCGCTGGTGGAACCGCACTATCCAAAGGGAGAGAAGGGACGGCCTGTGATGGGCCTGAGCATCATGTTGCGGGTGTACTTTCTGCAGCAGTGGTTCAACTTGAGCGATCCCGGCGCGGAGGATGCGCTGTATGAATCGCCGGTGCTACGGCACTTTGTGGGCATCGATCTGGGGCGGGCGCCGGTGCCGGACGAGAGCACCATCCTTCAGTTCCGTCACCTGTTGGAGAAACACGAACTGGGCGGGGCGATGCTGAACGCGGTGAACCAATATCTGGAGAGCCGCGGCATCCGCATCACCACGGGGACGATCGTGGACGCGACCATTATTCACGCGCCCTCGTCGACCAAGAACCGGAGCGGAGAGCGCGATCCGGAGATGCATCAGACACGCAAGGGGAAGCAGTGGTACTTCGGGCTGAAGGCACACATCGGAGTGGACTCCAAGCAAGGCCATGTGCATTCGGTGTGCACGTCGGCGGCTTCGGTGGCAGACAAGCACATGCTGCCCGATCTGTTGCACGGGGAAGAGCGCAAGGTGTGGGGCGACGGCGGATATCAGGGACAGGGAGAAACCATCCGGCAGGCGGCTCCGCGAGCGCAAGATATGACCAGCCGGAGAGTGCAATTCAAGAACTTTGTCGACGAGTTACAGAAGGCCAAGAACCGGGTGAAGGCCAGAGTGCGAGCGAAGGTGGAACATCCGTTCCGGATTTTGAAGCGCATCTTCGGCTTCGAGAAGGTGAGATACCGTGGGATTAAGAAGAACCATCATCGACTGTGCGCCAGCTTTGCGCTCGTGAACCTGTACCTGCACCGCAGAAGACTGGCAGTCGCGAGGGCGTAGTGTCTCTGGACCTCGCGTAAATAGCGGGTTCGGTAAGGCCGTAAGCAATACGGGGGCAGTTCGTGACCTGTGCAGACCCTGAAATTCCTCCTGCCTTCAAAATCGATGGTTGCTCAGAGCTTCCCTAGGGTATACGTTCGGGCGGTGTTACTCGATGAGGAGGGGCCGAGTCTATCTGGGCACGGTACCCTCGAAGAAACGAGTGCAGCGCATCTGTCGAGCTATCAGCGACGAAACCGGACGTGACAAAGTCTGGCAAGATTCGAAGACAGTCGTGGACAGGCTCAATCGGATGATGATTGGCTGGGCCAACTACTTCTGTCTGGGGCCAGTCCGCAAAGCCTACAGTGCGGTCGATTTGCACGCCCGCCGGAGGCTGCGTCGGTGGTTATGCGACAAACACCAAGAGCCGCGACCGGCATACAAACGTTTTCCGGAAGCGTCTCTGAACTCGGTGTATGGCTTGGTCCAGTTACCACACCGGACCGCGAACCTTCCGTGGGCGCAAGCGTGAGTCTTTTCCGAGAGCCGGATGCGGGAAATCTGCCAGTCCGGTTCGATGAGCGGGTTGTGTCAAGAAGACGAGAAATCGTCGTGCTGTACGAAAGATGAAGGAGGGCCCTTCGAAGCCGCCTTGTAGGAGGAGGCTTCAAACTGCCATAAGCTGCTTCGGTGGAAAGACCGCGGTGGTGAACGTTATGGTTAAAAGGCGTGGCGAGAGATCACGTCATGTATGGATTAGAGAGACGAGCGTAAGCCATCCTCTGGCTAAAGCATCGAAATCGAACTCGGACGAACACCAAAAACCGGAGTTACCCGCTTGCTCCGGGAACAGCATGGAAGTCACCTACTTACTGACCATGCGGTGTTCCGGTGCATAGGAGGCGTGACTCTAATTCGGGCTTTCGTATGGAACTTGAGAACCGGGCCGGTGATGCCAAGGGAAAAGGCACAAGCGGAAGACCCACGAGGCCGAAAGTACCGATGCACTGGCCAGGGGCGCACTGCTGCGTAGTAGCAGAGAAGCGGGGTAATTCCCGTGGAGCGAAGGCGGCAGGCCACCCACGTCAGGATGGAGTCAACGGGTAACCGGAGGAACTCCTTGTCTTGATGGAAGGCGGCAGCCTTCTTTAGAGTGGCACGAGCCGGATGAATCGAGAGGTTCACGTCCGGATCTGTGGGAGGCTCGGGGCGAAATTCCCCGGGCCCACCCGGCAACAGGAAACAGAACCAAGCCAAACCGGACTGAGGTGGCGCGGCGAAAGCCACGTCGAATAACCACCGGGAGACTACAGCTACTGCGCCTGTTCTCGACTCTACTCCCCCATTACACCAACTGCGGGTCCTAATGGACGCGTTAAGGCCGAGACTGCCATGCTCGCTTTTTCGGCTTTTGTGTTGCGTACAAACCGCATCTTTCGACGGTTAGGTCGCATTCGTGGGAGCCGCGGCTCCGCATTTCAGGTTGGCCTAGCCAGTCAAAGGCGCGTATAACACCTGTGACGCGTTCGCGCGTGTAGTGGCTAGAACTCGCGGGCTTTGCGGCTTAGCGAGAATGCCCACCGGTTTGAGTTCCGCGTTCGGGTGAACATTTTATGACAGGGTCTCCTCTGGTATCATGAAGCCACAATCTTCGTCGAATCTCGAAATATCATCAAGATTACCTTCCTGGGCGCCGGTCCTTATCGCAATTGTAGTTATCAAAGCCGTCCTGTCGCTCGCGGTGAAGCCTGGTTCTGCCCTCGTTTCCTACAGCGGAGTAAGCTACTTCCTTCTGTTGCTTTTGGCGACCAGCTTCGCCGTCCGCAATGGATTGCAGAACACGCTGGGAAGGAGGCCTTTCTGGGTCTTAGTCGCGATCGCGTATGCCCTCTGGAGTCTGGACCAATGGATCTTCATCTACTACGAGCTTGTTCTGCATGTTGAGGTGCCTGCCAATTCGATGGCCGATCCGGTGCTGTTTCTGCATGTCGTGCCGTTCTTAGCAGCGGTGGCAACTCTTCCGCACCGGAATGCCGACAGCAAGCTATACCGCATTGTCCTGAACTCACTTCTCGTGCTGTTTTTCTGGGGCTTTCTTTATGGTTACTCTGTCTTTCCCTACCAGTACTTGCCCTCGAATGCCTCGGCCACCAGCTATGCTCTGCGCTTTGACATTCTCTACCTGGCAGAAAACTCGATCCTGGTTTTGGCCGCGGCTCTTTTAACGTTTCGCGCACACCATCCCTGGAGGTCGATCTATCTTCATCTGTTGGGTGCATCTACCCTGTACGCCTTAAGTTCGGCTATGGCAAACCTTGCGATTGACTCCGGCGGCTACGTCAACGGAAAGCTGTATGGTCTGGGGCTAACCGGCGCGGTTTGCTGGTTTGTGTGGATACCGCTGGGCGCACGGAGGATCCCAAGGGCCGAAACAGAATCAACCCAATCCGATAGCGGCTACGGCTCCCAAGCCTCGATCTGGGCGATGCTCGTGGTTGTCATGATCTCGATCCCGATTGTCTGGGAGTTATTCGCTCGCGATAACACCAACAGTCTGCGTACCGTCCGCTTGCTCGTGGCAATCGCGGCGATTGTGCTTCTGGCCAGTGCTGCCTACCTAAGAGAGTATCTGGCCAAACACGAGCTAGCCTTAAGAGTCGGTTTGGCCAACGATCGGCTTCGTTTGGCAATGGAATCGGGCAAATCAATGGGCTGGGATTGGGACATCAAGAGCGGACGCGATGCCTGGTTCGGCGACCTGAAAACCATGTTTGGAATCCCATCCGATACCTATGTTGGGCGCGTCGAAGACTTCCATCGTCGCGTACACCCGGACGATCAGGGACAAGTATCGAGAGCAGTCAACGCCGCCATGCAAAGCCACGGACCGTATGAGTCGGAGTTCCGCATCTTGCAGCCGGACGGGAGCGCACGCTGGGTCGCAGCGAAAGGTAAATTCTATTACTCACGAGATGGGGCCCCGCAACGTATGCTGGGCATGGCGGTGGACATTACTGAACGCAAGCAGGTGGAAGAGGTACTGCGGCTGCGCGAGACGGAACTCACGGAAGCCCAGCGTCTGGCACAGGTGGGAAGTTGGCACTGGGATCCGGCCACTGACGCTGTAACCTGGTCCGAAGAGCTCTATCGGATCGCTGGGCGCGATTCCGCCTTGCCAGCGGTTAGTTTCAAAGAACACCCCCATCTCTACAGTGCTGAGAGTTGGGAGAGGCTGCGGCAGGCCGTTGAAAAAGCTCTGCGCACCGGTGCCCCTTACGAGCTTGAGCTGGATATGGTTCGCGCAGATGGGACGAGAAGGTGGATCAAGGCCCGGGGCGAGGTGCATCGCGACAGCGCCGGCCGCAATGTCCGACTACGGGGCACGGCCCAAGACATCACCGAAAGCAAACAAATAGAAGAGGCTCTCTCCAGCGCCAGCCGCAGAGTGATAGAGGCGGAGGAGCGGGAACGATACCGAATCTCCGTGGATCTTCACGAGGACATTGGGCAGCGCCTTTCTTTGTTGGCGATTCAGATCGAACAACTTCAGACTAATCTACCCGATCAGCCTGCGGGCCTTCTCAAGCGCATGGACGAGGTATGGAGGCAGATCGTGAACGTGTTGGCCGACGTCAAAGCCTCGGCACACGAATTGCACTCTCCTAGGCTGGAATATCTTGACATCGCAACCGTCATCCGATGCTTTTGTAAGGAGTTCGGTGAACGGAAAGGAGTGCAGATTAACTTCCGGAATTACGGTCGGCCCGGCCTCGTGCCGCCCGACGTTTCTATTTGCCTCTTCCGGATACTGCAAGAAGCGTTGTACAACGGAGTGAAACACAGCGGGGTGCAGCAGTTCGATGTGCAATTGTGGGAAACACAGAATGAGGTTCATCTTGCGGTTAGGGACTCCGGTGTTGGCTTTGACGCCATAGCAGCCAGGACAGGTACCGGACTCGGGTTCGTCAGAATGGAACAGCGGCTAAAACTGGTAAAGGGAACATTTTCGATAGAATCGCGACTCCATAGTGGCGCCACGATCCACGCCCGCGTGCCTCTCAGTTTGGGGAGCGATTCGATGCGCGCGGCTGGGTAAAGAACACTGAGATCGCTGCGTGTACATAGCGCCTCGACAATCGAATTGGCTCACCGTTAGTGTGTTCCCGTGAGTTCGATTCGGGAGCAGACGAGAAACCTGGCTAGCGATTCGCTGCCCTCTGTGCGACTAGGTCGCTATATCCGCTTTGAGTGGGGCAGTCCGAAGTTGGCCGAATGGTGGGACAACCGCAGAGAGTAGCCTCTTTTTCTTTCTTCACCATGTTACCGCTAAGCGAGATACTAGGGCCTGGAGGCAAAGAAGAACCCAAACGCGGTGGCCGTGGGCAAGTTGTGCGGGAAGGCTCGGGCGAACAGTCTAACCCAAGTCGAACGCTCAGCGATTGCCAAGAGAGCGGCAGCGGCACGTAATTTGAAACTCAGTGCTGCTGAGCGCGGTAGAATCGCAAACCTTGCAGTCCAAGCTCGTGAGCGTAAGCGGAGACTCAAAGGAAAGGAGAACTGGCGTAGACGAAAGAGGCAACAAAGCGGTTCCATCTTCAAAGCACGCGGTAGCTGGTACGTTCGCTACTTCGAGGATCGAGTAATAGACGGTCAGTTGCGCCACAACCGAATAGCCAAGCAGATTGAACCCGGTCACCACTCGTGGAAAACGTCCACCCCAGACGATCGAAGACGAGGCGCGGGAGATCGTCGCCGCTGCAATCGTCACCAACGCGACCCGCACCGAGTTCCAAATATTGGAGAGTTTGTTATGCGCGTATACTTCCCGCACATCGAACAGTTCAAGCGCCCTTCAACCCTGAGGGGCTACCGCGATATTTGGGAGAATCCCGTCAAAGCGCGATGCGCTGGTGATTGGCTCAAAGACTTTCGCACATTCCACGTACAGAACTGGCTTGATTCGATCGCAAGCCTCGGAACACTCAGCCGCAACGATCTTCGCCGTCGCCGCGTTCACGGGTCTCCGGCGGGGCGAGATACAAGGCTGCGGCGGGAAGACTACGGTGACGATCAGATTCGTGTCTCCCGCGCAATCTGGGAAGGCCACGTGAACGATCCAAACACGGGAGTAGCAAAGCGCCGTACCAGTAATTAAGCACGTTGCGGAACGCTTAGAGTTTCAGAGGATGCGCTGTGGGGTTTCGCAAAACGGGCCAATGTTTCGCAAACTGAGCAGTAAACCCGAGTGCCTGAATAACGCTCTCGGGCGACAGATTCTCCCAGCGTTGAAGCGGTGTGTCGCAAAGCGGAGAAGCAGCACGCGGAAGTTGGGTACGATTTGAAGTTGGGCGAGAAGTTGCCGAAGTGGCACGGTTGGCACGCGGCACGGCGGGGACTGGGCAGCAATTTGTATGTCCTTGGGGTTCCAGCAGAAAGTAATCCAGCAGATATTGCGACACACGAACGTGAGCACGACCAGCACCTACTACATCAAGACGGTTCCCCCTCAAGTGACCGATGCGATGGAGAAGCTGCAACAAGCGCTCCCCGGATTCGTTATGTGGCAACGAAGTGGCAAGAGGCAAATGGAAGGCTACGGCATCCCCTGCCGTTAACTAGCTTGCCTTCATTGAGTTAGGATGGTGGCCCCGGGCAGAGTCGAACTGCCGACCTTCGGTTTAGGAAATCTTTAACACCTACGGAAAACAAAGCAAGATACTCCACTCTTCCCTCTGCAGATTCCGGCAAAGTCCTGCAAAATCCGCAACCCCCGCGCAACCAAGAACGGCCAGATCCTCTTACAAAACTGCCAGATCAGAAGGGAGGTGCCCCGTCTGCGGCTGGCGAGTCCCACACACTTCTGCCACTTAAGGGCCTAGAACCCAAAGAGTGAAATTCCGAGGTGAAATCCGAAAGGGGAAATCCTCTGCGTTCGGATGGGTATCCCCCCTACCTAGGTAAGGTCTACGAGGAACCGATGGCAAAGAAATGCGAGTTCGGAAAGAAAAACGGCGAGCCCTGCGGCGCCGACGCGCAAACAGCCAAGAGTCTCTGCGTCTTTCACGATCCAGATAAAGCATCTGAGGGTCGCAGAGCGAGACGAGCCGGTGGCATCGCCCGAAGTAGGTTGGCGGCAGTGTTGCCGTCCGACACGCCGGATCATCCCCTCGGCAATACCAAAGACGTCTCAGCGTTCCTGGCAGACTCGGAAGCACAGTGATCCCAGACAGACCGTTATCGACGGACCCACCCCTGCCGCTTAGCGGCATTGGAGGGCATAAACAGGGAGGCGAAGCGATGGAGTGCCAGCACCAGAAGCGAGACGGCAAGCGATGCCGAGCGGCCGCGCTGACCGGCCAGACCCGTTGTGCGATGCACGCACAACCCGGTAGGGCCGCAGAGCTTGGCAGCAAAGGTGGTCGGCGGCGGGCTGTAGGTAGTCCGGGCGATCTGAAAGAGTTTACGGCACCGAGGACCGCGGCCGCTCTGCGCGAACTGCTGGCAGAGTCGATCATCGAAATCCGTGCTGGCAAGCTGGATCCAAGGATCGCGAATGCGCTCGGCTACCTCGGCGCCAGCTACTTGCGCGCTCTGGAGGTGGCGGACGTAGAAAGCCGGTTGAGCGCGCTTGAGATCGGGCCAGCTAAAGTAGGAGCGCGCCATACTGCAATCGAACCCGCTGGACGGCAAACACAAAGGAGGCTTGTAGGGATGGACAAAGCATCTATTTGGGACCGGCTGGCGATATTGGAGAATCGGAGGCGGTTCTTGGACTGGTTTGTGCGGCATCGCCTCTTCGACCAGCTTCACCCTCGGGGGCTTAAAAGACTTGCGCATCCGGCGGAGGGTATCCGAACCCCGTACCAAATCGGCCAAGTAGCTTGGACACCTTGGACCGGAAGAGCCTTCTCAAGCTCTGGGAAGAAGATGAGCGGGTCTTTGGAGGGCGAAGTAAGGAAGAATTGGATTTCTACTCCAACAATGGCTCTTGGCCAGAGGCGAAAGGTCGACTCCACTACTCAGTGCAAGATGGGAAATTGTTCGTCGAATGGCGAAGCGGGCCAGAAGAGAAAGACACTGAGTCGGGAAGCAAGTGCCAGGAACGTGAAGACCAAAGCCATTGAGGAGGAGAAGATGTCCCTGCCAAACAAATGTAACGAAGAGTCTATTGCCCAGAAACAAGCACCGATCGAACTGAGGGTTCTGGCGCGTCTCGAGTGTAAGAAACGCCGACTCTTGGAAGAGCTGTCAGAAGTCGAGAGCCTGCACCGACAATTCTCACGAAAACTTGCGCTGAAGAGAATACCGATTCCTTGGCTGAACCACCTGGGCCGGTAATCCGGGCAAAGCCTTTAGCGAACTGAAGGGAAAATGCATACATCGTTAGAAGTCGTGAAGAGATTTCTTGACAAAACCTTCCCTGACGTGGGGATGGACTGTCCCATTTTTCCCGTCATGGTGGTGTTATTTTCAGCCGCGATGATGCGGAATGCCGCGGGTCTTTGGAG
Organism: uncultured Acidobacteriaceae bacterium; assembly: GCA_963710885.1. GTDB lineage: Bacteria > Acidobacteriota > Terriglobia > Terriglobales > Acidobacteriaceae > Sulfotelmatobacter. The sequence goes on along the minus strand of CAVQCF010000038.1, from coordinate 8,175 downwards.
GGCGAAGTAAGAAAGAATTGGATTTCTACTCCAACAATGGCTCTTGGCCAGAGGCGAAAGGTCGACTCCACTACTCAGTGCAAGACGGGAAACTGTTCGTCGAATGGCAAAGCGGGCTAGAAGAGAAAGACACAGAGTCCTGAACCAAGTGCCGGGAACCTGAAGACCAAAGCCATTGCGGAGGAGAAGATGTCCCTGCCAAACAAGCGTAACGAAGAGCCTATTGCCCAGAATCAAGCACCCACGGAACTGAGGAACCTGGCGCTTCTGGAACTCATGAGACGCCGACTCCAGAAAGAGCTGACGAAAGTCGAAAGCCAGCATCGGAGACTCTCACGAGAAATCGAGTTAAAGAGAATACCGATTCCTTGGTTAGACCACATGGGGCGGTAATCGGCAAAGCTTTTTGCGAATTGGAGGGAAAATGCATACATCGTTAGAAGTCGTGAAGAGGTTTCTAGACAAAACCTTCCCTGACGTGGGGATGGACTGTCCCAATTTTCCCGTCATGGTGGTGCTATTTTCAGCCGCGATGATGCGGAATGCCAACCCCGCTTTTCTAGAGGAGTTCACTAGGTACCGTCGCGAATTCATTGACGGGATCGCCGCTAACATGGCCAACAACGGTCTCTGGAAAGATGATCGGTACCTGGCACGTGGTTGGTTGGATGAAGGACACTTTGACGAGGAAGAATTTGGGCAACAAGTGGATGTTGCAATGGGAACGCTCTGGTATACGGAACAGGTTTCTAGACAAAACCTTCCCTGACGTGGGGATGGACTGTCCCAATTTTCCCGTCATGGTGGTGCTATTTTCAGCCGCGATGATGCGGAATGCCAACCCCGCTTTTCTAGAGGAGTTCACTAGGTACCGTCGCGAATTCATTGACGGGATCGCCGCTAACATGGCCAACAACGGCCTCTGGAAAGATGGTCGGTACCTGGCATGTGGTTGGTTGGATGAAGGACACCTTGACGAGGAAGAATTTGGACAACAAGTGGATGTTGCAATGGGAACGCTCTGGTATACGGAAGAGGCTGTGCATCGCGGAAGGTTGACGTGCTGTGGATAAGGCCCGAAATTCAAGCCCAACGCGAAGAACCAAGTCAGACAAGTCCGTAGCATTCGCGGACGGCGCTCCGAAAGGCTGAGTTGCGAGTTTTGCAAAGAAATTCGCGACTTTTTGGTTGGTCGCGTTATGATGGTCGGGATTCGAGCTGCCCAAGGCAATTGGTTGCCAGGCCGTTTGGAAGCTGAAAGGACGCTTGCCACTCCAAATAGAAATATGACAGAAACAAGCCGATTGAGAGAGGAATGGCGTGAATGGGTCGTACGGAATATTGGATGCCCTGAAGCGCGTATCGAGCTGCACGCCGATAAGAACGATTGAGGCGATCAGTTGCCGCAAGATTTCGATTTTTCGGAGATCAAGTCTACCTTAGTCCTCGGCGCGACGGGGCACAGGGACATACCCCCAAATGAATGTGAGGCCCTTCAAGGGAAGGTGCGTGATTTTCTGCTGGGATTGCGAAGCAGCTATAGACACACGCCAATACTTTTGCTTACCTCGCTCGCCGAAGGTGCCGACCGACTTTGTGCTTATGCAGCGTTGTCTGAAGACGTACGAATTCCGATATTTGTTGCACTTCCCATGTCAAGAGTACTTTATGAATTGGATTTCTATGGTGAATCCCTAACCCAGTTCCACCATCTCCTTCATTTCGCAGTTGGGTCGATGGAGATGCCACTCGTCTCTGACAATACCCCCAATAGTTTGGCAGTGCCTGGTCTCGAGCGCGACCTTCAGTACGAAAGTGTAGGCAAGTACATCGCACAAAAGAGTCATATTCTAATCGCTCTTTGGGATGGTGAGGTGACGAATTTGACTGGCGGAACAGCATCGGTGATACGTTTTCAAATAGAAGGAATCCCGTCTTCAGAACCTTGCAGTCTTGAATCACCCGAAGGTTCCCCTGTTTACCACATTCCGACCGCACGGGAAGGAAAACCCCAGTCACTAAGCTCACGTTCTCGTTGGTTATATCCAAACACGTTTCGGGGTGACGAAAAGAAAGCCAAAAAATACTTCCACCGTATGTTTTCGCGAATTGACGAGTTTAATAATTTGGTCGAATCGCCTAATGAGAACCTTAAGGTCGAAGCATTGAAAAGCAAGATGGACCTGCTGTTTGGTAGAACCGAGCAGGAGTTGCCGCGTACATGCAGCAAGGAGCTGGAGCGCTTTGGGATAGTGGATGCACTGGCGATCCGTTTTCAGCGAAGAAGAATCCGAGCGCAAAAGTTTACCCACTGTACGATCTTCCTATCTTTCTTCTCACTAGTTCTATTTGCACATCTCCCGGTTCACATCGTTTGGTTCCTTGTACTTTCTTTTTGTTTTCTAATTTTGGCGTATCTTCATAGTGCCATGCTTAAGAAAAGAGATGAGGACACAAAATATGAAGATTACCGCTCTCTTGCAGAGGCGTTGCGGGTCCAATTTTTCTGGCGTGCTGTCGGGTTAGGAGACTCAGTTGTGGACTACTATCTCTCGAAGCAGCGAACAGAACTCGACTGGATGCGAAATGTTTTGCGAGGATGGAGTATACGAACTGAAAACGTCTCCTTCGAAGCATCTAAGGAGTTCGTGGCGAATGTCGCGGAAATATGGGTAGAACAACAGCATGAGTACCACGCCTCTGCGGCTGAGCGTGAGGAGAGACGACTTGATACACTTGAGGACTTACGCGGAATGCGATTCGCACAGCGATAGCAGCTGCTGTAGTGTTGCTGGCTGTCCTGCTGATTGAAGCTGTTCCCGAGTTGTTGCGACATAGGATCTGGGGTTTCTCCGACAGCGAATGGATTGACCCATTGCTGATTGTCATCGACACAGCATTAGCTGTGGGGGCACTCCTACACCATTACGGCAATAGCCTGGCTTTCGCCGAGCATGCCAAACAATATGCGCACATGTCCAAAGTGCTTGGGCGGGCTTTCGAGAATTTGAAAGATCTCCAGCAAGCCAACGAAATGAGGGCCGCGGTTTCATGTCTTAAGAAAATCGGGGTTGAGGCGCTTTCCGAGAACGCCAATTGGGTGATGCTGCATCGAGAGCGCCCGCTTGAAGTGCCCCACCCGTAAAGATTGCCCTCATTTAATCGGACCTTTGCCTTTTAGAGTCACGCAATCAACTAGTCCGCAGATGTTCCCCCCATTTGGCTGACCAAGTCCACAGCGAACCCCCGAAATTCCCGGAGCGCTCAGTAGCGGACATGTGCGTGACCCGATTCCACTGGACGGAGAAATTAAGCTGCAACACAAGGCTGCCATAGATATTCGTAGTGCCTGCAGGGACATCGGCCCATCTTACCTTGAGGATTCGGACATCACCCTCTCCTTCGACTTGTCCGTATGCTACGTTAGCGAAAGACTGGCCTGGGTAGGCGCCATGGCCGAACCACCAAACCTCACGCCGAAGATTGCGGATGTATAGGTGCCCCCGTCATTGCATTCCCAGATGCCCGTGATGTTGAAAGGATCTCATCGTCAGTCAGATCTTCGAGAGATTCTTGTCCCTTTTGGAAATCAAGCACTTGATCTGAAGTCGCCAAGTAGGGACACAATGCCTTGATCAGTACCAATACCGAATTCCATTGGAGGTGGGTCAACTCGACTGCGTTGAGATTCGTGCGTGCCTTGAGGTCAGCAGGGAGTCCTCCGACTTCGGCATCCGTGCTCCATGCACAAGGATTTCGGCACTACAGGAACGAGCCGCTCGAGAGCGGTCGCCGTTTTCCAGGCGCACGAAATCCTGGGGGTCATCAAGTCGCCGTCGCCCTGCTTCGTTTTTGATATCCAGCCACGATGGGCCGATCACCGCCAGCAAAACTCCGGACGATGCCAGGCTCTCACTAATAGCTTTGCGAAAGTCGCGGCCGGCCCCAATATCGACCACATCCATGAAAACTGAAGCCTCACCGAACCTCCTGATTAGTTCGTCGTGCAAACGTCCAGCCTCGCCCTCCGTGTCATCCCTACGATAGCTGATGAAAATCGGCAGCATCGGAATCCAGGAATTACTTCAACAAATGGTGTGGTTCTGAGCAACGAGTTCGCTCATCCGCACTCTGCATGGAAAGCCACGCCGACATGGCACTGGAGCCAATTCCAGCTGGCGGTGGAGATCGTAAATATCTTGGGTCAGCAAAAAGTGGGTTGTCCGTCCTTTTTCTCATTTCGGATTTTTGCAACCATGATTACCAAATGCCCAGAATGCAATGAAGAGGACTCCTGGCCCTAATCTATTTAATTGACGAGTTGATGAAGTGCAGCGAGCGATTGATCAATCCTGCCCGCGCGATTCCCATCTTTGAGCGCGAGGTCGAAACGACCGCGTTTGGCCATTGTTTGGCGCGAGTGCTGAAAATTATTTCGCACAAGGGATTAAGGTTCGATTCCAGTCAAGTGGCGGATGGCCTCCAGCGTTGGCTCGACATCCTCGAATGCCTTAGAGGACGTGCTGCGTGGTTGTGGCCACCTTGTTAATATCCAGATCCAGTAACATGCAGCTTAAGGACGAAACACGCAGAATACTCGTACGTTGGAATAACAGTTTGTTTTAGTCGCTCAAGACAAGTACAACAAAGTGGAACACGTCTTTGGAAGCGAGCTAGAAAAAATCGTTTTCGTTCTTATGGCTTTCGCTCGAATTGGCCGAGAAATGCCTGATTTGCGGAATGTCTTTCTGGTTCAAAAAGAACGCACCCCGTTGAAGACCTCATTTCATCCACGAAGGCCTCAAATGAATGTTGCGCTGGAGACCCAGCCTGTCGGCCACATTGATCAGGCCTTGCGGCGCCGGCCCAGCGACTCGCGTTATAGCGTGTGCAATAGCAGTGGATGGAGCTCCACCGAAGGCCTGGTCTACATAATGTCCTATCCCCATGCCCGTTCTAAACGCGCCCCACCCAAGGGCTGTTGCAGCTGCGACATGAGGAGCTGTAGCGATGATTGGCGGCATTTTTTGATTCTCCTTTAGGCGGCCTTAGAGACGTTCTTGTCCGAGTGAGCGAGCAACTCTGAGTCTAACCGAATGAGACTGTCCAAGAGGGGCAAATTGATATCAGCTTCGTCGGCGATTTCAATGAGATTGTGAACTGACACGCCCTGACGCTCGCAGAAGCCCACAAGTGCGGGATCAGCATGCGTCATCGAAAGCGGCAGTTCGAGGACGTTCTGCAACCACATCGTGAAGATCCGGCTTTTCCTAACTTCGTCGATCGCCGACGTTGCGATCGAGTCGTTCAAGGTAGTGAGCATTTTTTCGCCCGCGGTCCTCAACATCTTTTGAAGCTTGCCGAATGAGCGCTCGACACCAACAGCTAAGTCTATCAAGACGCTGATCGTCTGCTGGATCGACGCTTCAGATGAACCAGCTTCCCTTAGTGCCTCAGTGAGAGCCGGAAGCCTCGCAACTGCGCCCGTGTTCTTGGAGGCATCGAGACAGCCGCTCATCGTTAGAAGGTTCAAACTCGTCAGACCATCTGCGACCTTCCTCGATTGAGAGATCGATAATCCGCTTGTTTCCGCGATTGCGGCGAATGCCAATTCATGCCACCGATCACGCTCATCTTCCCAGCGACTAGCCGCCGCCGGTAGCTGTGACCGATAGAAGTGATAGATCGCAGCGATCTCTCTCCTGACGTCGGGCCTTTGTCCACTTCCTGGTTCTGAATGAGTTGACATAGTCGTCATCCCCCTTCATCACGAATACACTCCAAATAAGTTACCACCAAATGGCATAACTATACTCTTGTTGGTCTGGGTGTCAAGAGGGTGAGATTGCGAGCAGAGATATTTCAAGTGCTTCTGTTGAATCCAAGGGAAATCAAACTGCCTTTCAAGTTGCCTTTCTGCACTCGCAGGAGGGCACCATGGAAAACAAAGCAATCCAACTCAATAGTTCCGGAAGGCATGGTTTGTCAGCTTTCCGCCCGAGCTTTGGCCGGCGACGGAAGAAGAAACCGAAAACGGCAAGATCTTCTTAAAGCTGAAGGATGGAAGCAGGCTTTTGGCTTACGAACCGGGCTGGAAGCACAGTGATCCTAAAGAGACCGTAATCGAAGGACCCACCCCTGCCGCTTAGCGGCATGGGTGGGCATGAACAGGGAGGCGAAGCGATGCAGTGCCAGCACCAGAAGCGAGACGGCAAGCGATGCCGAGCGGCTGCGCTGACCGGCCAGACACGTTGTGCGATGCACGCACAACCCGGCAGGGCGGCAGAGCTTGGCAGCAAGGGTGGTCGGCGGCGGGCTGTAAGTAGTCCGGGCGATCTGAAAGAGTTTCCGGCACCGAACACCGCGGCTGATCTGCGCGAACTGCTCGCAGAGTCGATCATCGAAATCCGTGCAGGCAAGCTTGGAAGCACAGTGATCCCAGAGAGACCGTTATCGAGGGACCCACCCCTGCCGCTTAGGCATCGCGTCAAAATAAGTTGACTATTTTATTGAAGGCGCATTAAATGGATTTGTGGGCAATGATGCCAACATCCAGCAGGTGGAGGCTAAGTACCGTGCGCTCTCACCGTTGATGGATGAACGGATGCGCCGACAGTGGGCAGCGGCGGAATCCCGATCCTATGGATGGGGCGGTCTGCAGGCAGTGAGCGCCGCGATCCACATGTCGCCGAATACGATACGCAAGGGACTAGTGGAGTTGGCATGGCGAGAGAAGAATCCTCGAGCTCCGGTGGATTCATACTTGAGGCGGAAAGGCGGGGGACGCAAACGTCGGAGCGAAGCCGATCCAGGATTAGTCGAGACCTTGGAACAACTGGTAGAACCGCTGACCCGAGGTGATCCGGAGTCGCCATTGCGCTGGACATGCAAGAGCACCACCCATCTGGCGGAAGAATTGAGTCGGATGGGACATCGGGTCAGTCCTCGGACGGTGGGTCGACTGCTGAACGCGGACGGTTACAGCTTGCAAAGTAACCGCAAGACCAAAGAAGGGGAATCGCACCCGGACCGCAATGCTCAATTCGAATTCATTAATCTCACAGTAAAACAGTTTCAGCAGCGCGGACAGCCGGTCATTTCGGTCGACACCAAGAAAAAAGAACTGGTAGGTAGGTTCAAGAATGGAGGACGTGAGTGGCAGCCCAAGGGCAAGCCGGAACAGGTCCAAGTGCACGACTTTCTGGATAAGGAGTTGGGCAAAGCGATCCCCTATGGAGTGTACGACCTGAGCGAGAACCAAGGTTGGGTGAGCGTAGGCATCGACCATGACACGGCACAGTTTGCGGCACAAGCGATCCGCCGCTGGTGGAAGAAGATGGGAGCCAAGCGTTATCGCCGAGCTCGAGAACTCTTGATCACGGCGGACGGAGGCGGCAGCAATGCCAGCCGCTCACGCTTGTGGAAGGTCGCTCTGCAAGATCTGGCTCGGCAGTTGGAGATTCCGATTCGGGTTTGTCATTTTCCACCAGGAACCAGCAAATGGAACAAAATCGAACATCGTATGTTTTCCCACATTACCCAGAACTGGCGCGGTCGCCCTTTGGTGAGCCATGAGGTCATCATCCAACTCATTGCGAACACCACCACGAAGACCGGCTTGAAAATCTACGCCGAACTGGACCAGGGACGCTACCCCACGGGTATCAAAGTGAGCGAGGCAGCGATCGCAGCCCTGAACCTAAAGCGCGCCGACTTTCATGGCGACTGGAACTACACCCTATTACCAACCCGAAAGAAAAGTTGAAAGAAGTTCAACTTATTTTGACGCGACTCCTTAGCGGCATGGGAGGGCATGAACAGGGAGGCTAAGCGATGCATGTGCCAGCACAAGAAGCGAGACGGCAAGCGATGCCGAGCGGCTGCGCTGACCGGCCAGACACGTTGTGCGATGCACGCACAACCCGGCAGGGCGGCAGAGCTTGGCAGCAAGGGTGGTCGGCGGCGGGCTGTAAGTAGTCCGGGCGATCTGAAAGAGTTTCCGGCACCGAACACCGCGGCTGATCTGCGCGAACTGCTCGCAGAGTCGATCATCGAAATCCGTGCAGGCAAGCTGGATCCAAGGATCGCGAATGCGCTCGGTTATCTCGGTGCCAGCTACTTGCGCGCTCTGGAGGTGGCGGGAGAACATCGGAAAGCCGGTTGAGCGCCCTTGAG
>CAVQCF010000037.1:0-20358 GCA_963710885.1 uncultured Acidobacteriaceae bacterium | reverse complement strand
TACAGCGTCACTTCGCCGCGCGTCGAGAGGGTGTAGAGAATAGACTTTCCGTCGCTGCTGATCCGGGGCAGGAAAGTCACGACGTTGGGTTCGAGTGGGGTGCACTTCTTGTCGGCGACGGAGAGTTCGAAGATGCCCAGCTTGTCTCCGTACATCATCGACATGAGCAAGTACTTTCCATCCGAAGACGAGTCCATGGCAAATCCACAATCTTCGGAGAAAAGCTCTGCCGAGGAACCGTCGGGGCTGAGTCTCCAGGTCTGCAATGGGTAGGGATTCTGCCGATGCTGATTACCGGTTATATACAGTTCCTTTCCGGTTCGCGTCCAAGCTATGGATTCAGAGTTGCCGAGGGAATGTGGGAGCTGACGCGGGTGGCTACCATCCGCGTTGACCACGAAATTTTCATCTGCATCGCGCACCGTATTGGTGAAGGTTAGTTGAGTGCTATCCGGGGACCAGTCTCCCGTAGAGAGGGCGTCTTTGGAGGCATTGATCCTGATCTTATTCTTGCCGTTCACGTCCGACACCCACAGTTCAGCGCGAGAAACGTCAGGCTGGGTTACGTATGCGACGCGCTTGCCGTCGGGCGAAAGCGTTGGCTGCGTCGCCAGGTCCTCGACAATATCGGTCGAAATCTTTGTGCGCGGGTCGTAAACTGAGAGGTATCCCGACTCCCTGCCATTGACGAAGAAGACCCCCTTTCCGGCCGGATCCTTCATCGCGAAGTAATCGGGACCGGGCCCCGAAGTCAGCTGAATGTAAGTTTTGTCGTCGAGACCGTATTCCCATAGATTGATAATGCCGTTCACTTCGCGATGGAAAAGCAGTGTCTTTCCCGGATCTCCCCAATTTACCGATCCTGGGGACCCGGAGAGCTCGCCGATATTCGTGGCTTTACGGGTTGCAATATTCCAGCGGTACAATCGAACGGTACCTTGGGGATCTTTGTCTTTGATTCCGAGGAGAAGTAGGTCGCCACCGTCAGGAAACACAAGTTGTCCGAGCAGGTCTACGCCAAGCTCCTGAGCCCCCAGAATGATCTTCCCGCCAACACCATCAGCTGGCGATTGCATCAGGTCATTCGTGTGCGGCTGAAAGTAGAACAGGCTCTTGCTGTCAGGAGAGGGTTGGAGGTTGTAACCCTGCAGAAGGCGAGTGGGAGTTCCCCCCAAGGTAGGCATCGCCCAGATTTCTTCTCCGCACCAAGTTCGCGCTGATAGTAGATTTGGGTTCCATCGGCGGAAAAACTATCGAGGTACTTGCTGCCCTCGTCGCTGGTAAGCTGTAAAGGGTCGCCTCCAGAAGTGAGCATCACAAAGACCTGCTCGTAACCCTGAAAATACGAAGTGAAAGCCACCGTGTGTCCATCCGGAGAAAGAATGGCTTGCGAGATCGGCTTGTGCCAGTGGCTGATCTGGGTGATCTTTGTCGGAGCAGACGGCCCATGATTGGCGAAAAGATGAAAGATGCCGTAGCCCGCTAACGATAGAAGTAGAAAAACCGCAGCGACCAGGCCTGCCACTTTGCCCTTGTTGCGCGAGGCTGTCTCCGCGATGACAGAGCCACTCGAGCGCTGAAACCCCGATTGTTGAGTGCCCGATTGCTGAACCGGGGCGTGCCGGGCTGCCATGTAGCTGCGGGCGTACAGGAAGGTAAAGACGGCGTCGCTTGGTGCTCGGCAATCTGGTGCTCAATCCGTTCCGACGATGATGCCGTGCTGGCCGTTCGAGCGCTGGTGCCGGAGCCCGCGTCCCGCTTCAAGCGCTTCAGATCGCTGTGCATGTCGGCGGCGTGCTGGTACCGGAGGTCGCGATCTTTTTCGAGCGCCTTGCCGATAATGCGTTCCAATTCCGAAGGCACTTCCGGATTGAGCCGAACTGGCGGCAGCACCACTCGGTTGAGGATGCCTTCGAAGATTACGCCGGTCGTATCCCCGCGAAACGGAAGCGCCCCGGTGCACATCTCGTAGAGCACCGCACCGAATGAGAAAAGGTCGCTGCGGGCATCCAGATCTTTTCCGCGCACCTGCTCCGGCGACATATAGGCGACTGTGCCCAGCGCCATTCCTGGACTCGTAAGGTGGTCCTCCTCGACCGCCAAGGTCGCCGTATTCTCCGATCCGCTCTCAAGGGACGCAGGCGTCACTTTAGCCAATCCGAAGTCGAGAATCTTGGCATGGCCGCGCTTGGTGACGAAGATGTTTGCCGGTTTGATATCGCGATGTACGATCCCGGCAGAGTGCGCTGCATCGAGCGCGTCGGCAATCTCAATTCCCAGTGACAGCACGGTTTCGGTGTCCAGAGGTTTCGCCCCAATGCGATGCTTCAGCGTCACGCCATCGAGAAATTCCATGACGATGAAGGGCCGATGGTCCTGCTGGCCGATTTCATAAATTGTACAGATGTTGGGATGGTTCAAAGCGGAAGCCGCCTGCGCCTCGCGCTGAAAGCGGGCCAGGGCCTGCGGATCCTTAACTACGTCGTCGGGAAGAAACTTAAGCGCGACAAACCGGTGTAGAGTCAGGTCTTCGGCTTTGTACACCACACCCATCCCGCCGCCGCCGAGCTTTTCGAGGACGCGATAGTGCGAGATGGTTTGGCCGATCATTACTGGACTGTCCGGTTTTCAGGTCGCTTCATATTAAGGATGGGGCATCCTCTAGTCAACGAACCACGGCTCTGACACGATCGAATCGAACTCGAGCAACTTGCTCCTGGGCTGGGTCCCCGTGGAAGCGGCGAGCCTATTCCCGGTTCGTCGGCCTCACGAGAGTGATTGGTTGAGGCTACATCGTGCGCAGCCGCTGCCTAATTGCTCGCGGATCAAACCTGACGCACGTGCCGATGCGGAACGACGGAATCGTGACGGCCTTCGCTTTTGGAGAGCCAGCGCGACGGGACAGACAGTACCGACCAACTTCGCGCGCGTTTCCCAGCACCGATCTCGTGGAATCTCCTACAAGCAGAAGTCTGGCCCAAGCGTGCGATAGTAACGCCGCATACAAGGGCTTGTCTGCGCTGCCAGTTGCCGGTTTTGGCCTGTAGTCCCGGTCGCCGGCTTATTTGGCAACTACTGGAACTCGCGGTAAGCACCAAATCGGGCGAGGCGATCTTCTCCAAGGACCTGAGGAACCGGATCGCAGGGCTCTCCCAGCTTTTCACATATTTGCCGCCACATACCAGTACGGGTATAGGTCTGATGTACTTTCTGGAATGGAACGGACAAGAGTAGTTGCCGGGCGTTTTGAATTTCGCCTTTGTCGATCAAGAGCTGCACCTTGCGTTCGATGATCCATTCGTCCTTCAGCGCCCCGGCTCTACTAAGCCACTGCTCACGCTCGGCCAGCGTTTGCGTTCCCACGGCACGCAGTATTCCGTCCCGTTCGACCACTACCTGCGGGTGCAACTGAAGCCAGGATTCCAGAATCGTTTCCAAGGCCGCAGCTGCGCTCCGGGTGTCGCCTTTCGCTTGGTAAAGCCGCGCTAACAGTGCTGCCGCCACGCCGATCCTAGAGGTGGAGAGTGTGCGGATCGAATCTTCTATTTTTCCGGTCCCTGCCAACCAGGCCCCGTAATGAAATCTCCACAAGTCGGCCCGCACATCATGGGAATTTTGGATAGCCCATTCGAAAGCCGAGGCCAGGTCTTCCATCCCGGATGGCGCCCAGAGGTTCTCGTCGATCTGGGGAGGATCGGGCAAACTGCCTCTCTCCCTGTAGGCCTGCAGCAGTTCCTTCCATACTCTGACCCCGTCGGGTCTCGCCCATTCAAACAGGGGAATCTCGCTCACCGCCCTCAAATCACGTTCGGGCACTGTCAAGGCATGGATGTCCAAGGGCTTGTCAGTCGGTATCCAGTATTCGATATGCCATCGCGTTTCCTTTGGCGGCAGTTCGCGTTTGATGGACTGGTCCCCGATTGGCCCACCTTGGATCTCAATGTATGGCTCCGGGGACGCCGTACTCAGCGTGGCCCATGCGCGGTCGTCGCCGACGCCGTAGCTCCACAATTTCATTGCTGGCGAAATGGCTTCATCAGCGACGTGATAGAGCCCAGTGCCTAGGGAAGCTGTAAAGGCCCCGAAAGCATTGGCATCACGACTCTTCCAGAAATAGCCCGTCATTTCCTTAATGTCAGATTCGTGTTTGGGGCCTTGCCTCTGCCAATCGATGGTGTCAATTCGTGAAGCATGGGACAGGACTTCGCCCTTGGGGAAATGAAATTCGGTGTCGGGGGCTGAGGGAAGCGCGGCGTTGGACCAGGACATCCATGGATATGCCGATGTTCCGGGATTGTGGAACAACACGCGTTCCATTAAGAAGGCGTCCTGCGGCCCCAGGGAGTACTCTACCGACCACTGCATTCCGAAGCGCAGCTCACGCTCGCCGCACGTGACATAGACTCTGTCCTTGTCGCGATCGATTCTGTAGAGGATTTTTTCGTTCTGGCTGGGAGAATGTGAGATCGGGAAACTCACTTCAATTCCACCAGCTACAAAATAGAATCTCGGCAAGATGCGTGTCGGACGTATGACTTGGGGAACATACAAGACCTCCTTCCCCGATCCCTAGTGAACCAGGGAGGTCACTCTTCCGCCCATGTCAGGGGAGATCGTAACTTTCATGTGTCTGTTTGCCAGCACAATGAAGTTGTATTTTTGAAGAACTGGCCGGTTGGCGGTCTCGCAGTAGCTGACGTATGGATAGACTCCGTTGGGATCCAGCGCTGTGGGGACGGGCCCGCATGCTGTCAGCGGATGCGTGAGGATATAGTCTTCGTATTGAAACGAGACAACCTGATCCAGCGGCTCGCTCGGTAATAGTCTGGACATTAGGATCGCTCCACAGGGAGAAGTTTTTTTCACTAGACCCATCGCCTGTTTTACTCTGAAGAACTCCTACTGTACATGCCGAAGCGCACACCTCCAGCCAATGGCCCTATAGGGCCTACTGCCGCACTGGCCTAAACACGAAGACACGCGGATCACAGGAATAACCGCCTAACAGACCGCCAGGTCGGGCGAAGCAATACGGCCGCTCGGTGCAGGCGATCCAATAGGGGAGCTTGCGACTCTCTACGGTGAAGGTGCAGGACGAAAGCTAATCCCAACGAAGAATTCGACTCGCACGACTATTTTCGGATCGCTGATCAACCGGGCTGGAATCTCCCACACCACTTCCCAACAAGCCCGTTTGCGGTCGTCTTCCTTGGTGCAAGGGGCACCCCTTGCTCAATATCCCAGCCGCTTGTTGACAATGTTCTTCAAGGGTTCGCCCTTCTCAAACTTGCCATACTGCTTCAGAAAGAAGCGCATCGCCTGATCCTGCCAGTCGGCCGTGTGGTCCGCGCAGTGCGGCGACAACAAAACATTGTCCAGCTTGTACAGCAGATGTCCCTCCGGCAGCGGTTCGTGTTCAAACACATCTAACCCTGCTCCCTTGATTCGCTTAGCCGTTAGCGAACGGAGCAGTGCCGCCTCGTCAATGACCGGCCCACGTCCCACGTTGATCACTACCGCCGTCGGCTTCATCACCGCAAACTCCGCGTCGCCGATCATGTGCCGCGTCTCCTCGGTCAATGGGGCCGTCGCCACAATGTAGTCGCAGAGCGCGATCATCTCCCGCCTTTCCTCCGGCTTGTAGAAGTGATCCACGAGCGGATCAATCGATCCGGGAACATGCCGCTTCGTCGCAAGCACCCGCATGCCTATGGCCTGCACGCGGCTCGCCACGGCTCGGCCAATGTCGCCATAGCCCAAAATCCCAACCGTCTGTCCACCTATCTCTTGCACGTCGAACGGTTCCCAGACAGATGCCATCTGGTTCCGAACCATCCGCCGGAAATCCTTCGCGAAATACAAAATCGCTGCTAGCACAAACTCCCCGAGCGACGCACTGAACACGCCGCGTCCGTTGGTTAGCGGGATTTGACTTTCCACGAGTTCCGGAAACAACAGGTTGTCCAGGCCCGCGGCCCGGGAGTGTACCCAGCGCACCTTCCCGCAAATCCCAAACAATTCGCGCAGCAACTCCCGCGTCCCCGACCATAGCAAGATCACGGTCGCATCCTTCGCGGCTTGGGCACACGCGGCAACCTCCCCACAGATTATGTGTGGTAGCTCGTTCAGCATGGCGAACTGCGGATCGTCTCCCGACGCCAGCACCAGCACTGGATTCTCTTTCCCCATACCCCAATATCCTGCCACGCTCCTGTCCTAAACGGTGGCGCAAGCGCGAGGACTGCTGCGAGTACCAACCGGAGGGTATTCGGGCCGGAAGTCTGCTTCGAGGAGTTTACCCATGTGTTTGCGCTGCAGGCGAGCCGGAACTAGGCGCCGGGGTTGGCTTTTGGGTTTAGGAGTTGCTGCGAGAGCAAGAGAGATAACGACAGTACGACAATCACTCTTCGCAAGTACACGATTCATCCTTCCATTCCGCGCTTCACGTAACTCTATTTCCCTACTTCCGTCAGGGAGATCATTTGTCCAGTCCCATCGATCGCGAGTATGCCGGTTCTTGTTCCGCTCGCTGTCGGTTTGAAGATCAATGAAACGTTGCAGGCCGCCGCCGCTTCGATGGTATGTCCGCAGTCGGTTGTTTCGAAAGCAAAACATCAGGCGCCCTTCTTCTTCGCTCTCACCTTGGCCCACCTGGCGCGTTGCGCAGCGGCAATCCTCTTCCGGCCGGCTGCGGACATGGTGCGTTTCTTGCGTGTTGGTTTGGTTCCTGCGTACACACCGGCAAAGGCGGAGATTGCAGCATTAAGACCTGAAAGTTGTTTCTGTACTTGGTCTCGTTCCTTTTTCAACTGCTTCATAAGCTTCTTGAGTGTTGTCATTTGCGGTTGGTTCCCCCTCGAAATAGGCATCATATCAGGCCCCAAGTGATGTTGATTCGATGTGGTATGATGCCGCCCGACAGTCCTGAACATCCTTGCCTCGGTGACGCCGCCGGGGCTTTTTTTCTGTCCCTAGCGGCTTTCTTGCCAATGCATCGGTCAGGGACTATGCTTTGCCCAGCTAGAGCACCCTACACTGGTCCCGATGTCTTCCGAGATTGGGTCACCGTCGGGACCGATTGTTTTCATGGAATCGTCTGAATCAGAACCGGAGCTGGTCTTCAAACTGTCAGACCAGAACGAATTTTATTGTTCGGCTTGCGGGTGCGCGGTTGCGTCTATTGGCAACGGTCGCTTCGTGGTCAGCGGACTACCCGACCTCATTCTGTTGTTCAAGCAACACGTCGAGCGTTACCAGCCAAAGCAGTCATAGGAAAGGCAAGAGTTTGGATTCATTCACTCAACAACAAGTGTTCGCCCTAAGGCGAGAGATCGCAGCGCTTCAGCGCGCCAATCAGTGGCACCGAAGGAAAAACTATCACACTCCTTCAGAAGTAAATACCAATGAGTTAAGAAGATTTCGTCTCCTGGCAATCAAAGAGGAACTGCTGAGACTGAATGTCTTCTCAAAGAGAATTCAATAGCGCGCACCAACAAGGTGGAGCGTATGATGCTCCAATGAAGTGCCTCAAAGTGTTCCTCAGCGGTGGGCGATCTGTAACAATTGAACTACGTTTTACAGACACTAGAGATCATTGGATGAGAGACAACATTGCCGAGAACAAGGCCGGCAAGGTTGTACTCCAAGATATCAACGGCGACATCACGACCTATGCAACAGACGAGATCATCGATGTTGAGGAAGAGATAGTGTCACCCCCCAAAGGCTCAACATGGAAAGCGAATTCAATAAGCCTCTTGAGGAAATGAAAAAGCTCCGGCTGCGTGCGGGCAGGTCGGAGCCTTGTTACGGGGCTCGCTCGATAAGCAATCATGGCACAAGCCGAACCAACATTCCTCATTACCTCGGTTTCGGCACGGCTGCGTACATATAACATCGATTTCAGAGCGGAAGGCGGCGTAAAGTTGAGCATGCCCCGCAAGCCTCTTAGGGTGAGAGGGGCTGGATTGTCGCGAACCAACCCGCGCCTCCGGCGAAGGGAGAAAAATGTTTCTTGACATCCCCTCTCTCCAAAAACTCTTTCAAGCCTGAATCTCTGCGATCTGGAGTCCAAGTTTGGCAGCCCTTTTTCGTAGTAATTGGATTTGTTGTTGGCGGAATCTTTCCTCGTAGCACTCAGTGCCTTTGTCCATATATGCTTGACCGTATTTCAGCATGCGATAGACAAGTCGAGCGAGCCGGTGAGCCATGGCAGTGATGGCCTTTCGTGCCCCGAGCTTGGTTCGCAAACGGCGGTACTCAGCACCCAGGTAGCTGCGGCTTCGCATCAGGGTGTTGGCAGACTGTCGCAGTGCGCTAGCGGCGCGGTTGACCACACGGCGCGTGCCTCTGCTCAGCACCTTATCTGTAAGCGTCTGACCAACACACCTGTTCGACAGGCGGGGTCTGTGTTGAAGTGGCCGGATGAGCGAGGAACAGAAGGTTTCTGCACCCGAGCGACGTACGCGCGCCGAAGGTCAGCTCTTGGTGGCGGAGTTTGCAAGCACCAGTACCCGCGGACCGAGTTTTGTCGGAGTCGGGATCTGATCTCTGTAGAATAGGGTTAGGGTCGTGGCTGGAAGTTGCAGCAACGAAGCTGATTGCGGCAACGGTCGGAGTGGCCACCGTAACTGCTTGTTTGGACGAGGCCGTTCGGTTGAAACTTGGGCTAGTGCGCCATTCGGTCTTCGAAAACTGAGAGTCCTGAGATGGTTGGAGGAAGGAAACCCGTATGTTGATTCGGGTCGGCTACGAATTAGTCTTTAACTGTCTACAAACGACGCCGATGATCCTCATGGTCAACGTCCATTACTCCCGCGCCTCGGATATCGTCGTTCCCGATTGCCTGACCACCGACCCGGAAACGCCAATCACGGCGTATCGGGATGGCTTTGGAAACTGGTGTACCCGGATTGTGGCGCCCGTCGGGAGGATTCGCCTGAAAAGCACCGGGGTCGTTCGAGACTCGGGAGAAACCGACGTGGTGACGACCTCCGCTCAACAGCACTCTTTACAAGATTTGCCAGAAGATACGCTGGTCTTTCTGTTGGCCAGTCGTTATTGCGAGACCGATCTACTGTCATGGGAGGCGTGGTCGCGATTCGGTCAGACCACGCCGGGATGGTCGCGCGTTCAGGCGATCTGCGATTTTGTCCACAACCATATCGCGTTCGATTATCAGCAAGCGCGCCCCACGCGGACAGCTTGGGAGGCGTTCAACGAGGGTGTGGGCGTCTGTCGCGACTTCGCGCACCTGGCTATTGCTCTCTGCCGCTGCATGAATATTCCGGCGCGTTACTGCACCGGCTACTTGGGCGACATGGGGACGCTGCCGCCTTACGGTCTGATGGATTTTGCAGCGTGGATTGAAGTCTATCTCGGTGGCGCCTGGCACACGTTCGATCCACGGAACAACGTGCCCCGGATTGGACGAGTGCTTATCGCTCGAGGCCGTGACGCGGCCGATGTGGCCATCGCGACCACGTTCGGCCAAAATACTCTGGAGAGCTTTAAAGTCTGCACGGATGAAATCGCGGAAAATTTGCAACAGCTCGGCTAGGGCATTTCTCGTGATGGTGTACGGCGCGTGAGCCCTCAGCGGCTAAAGCCGGAGCGCGTTGGGGCCCTCTGCGGCACGGCCGAAGCCGTGCCCTTCCGTTCCTGCCTTCCCAACACAGCACATCGAGATCTGTTCTAGGAATCGAGCGGCTCCATGTCAACGCCGACGTGGAGCTTATGAGCTCCGCCGCCTAGGATTAAGCCGCGCAGAGGGCTTACATCACCGTAGTCCCGGCCCCAGGCGAGCGTCACGTGGCCGTTCGAGGGGATAAGGTTGTTCGTGGGATCTACGTCAAGCCAGCCGATTCCCGGACAATAGGCGGACACCCAGGCGTGGGATGCGTCGGCGCCCACCAGCCTCGGCTGCCCGGGAGGTGGATAGGTTCGAAGGTATCCGCTTACATAGCGCGCCGCGAGATTCAGGGAGCGGAGGCAGGCGATTTGCAAGTGGGCGAAATCCTGGCACACGCCACGCCGTTTCTTGAAGACCTCTTCGATTGGCGTCCGAACGCTGGTCGCTTTCGAATCGAAGCGAAAGTCCCTGTGGATGCGTGCGGTCAGGTCCAGAAGCGCCTCCGGCATTGGCCGCCCGGGCGTAAACGACTGGAGCGCATAGGAGGCAAACTCCGGCCGTACCCGGATGCGCGGCGACTCAAATCCAAACTGATAGGCTTCGAGCCCCGCTGGGCTGTGATCGTTGGGAACCGATCGAGCTGCCTCTTCCCAAGGCAGTGGCAGTTGCGGCCAAGGCGTCGCCTTCCCTTCCATGATCACTTCACTCCGCGCCTCTACCACCAATTCCCTGTGCGGCTCCTGAATGGTGAAAAAGCAGAGACGGTTCCCAAAAAAATCCACACGCTCGGTGCGCGTCGCCGGGCGCGGCTGGATGCGCAGCTCGCTGTGCGCCAACTGGTGGTGCGGCAAAGCGCGCGGCTTCAGGCACGCCACGTGGGTTCCGACCGAGACCGGATGCTTGTATTTGTACGTGGTCCGGTGAACGATTCTATAGATCATTGTCCTAAGAAGATCATTGGCCCATCGTGATCGGCAAGGTGCGAGCGTGGCTGAAGTACCGGCTCGATAAGTTATTCGACCAGGAAGGCAGCAATCCTTCCAGCCCCTGGAGGAAACTCGCGAGCCGAGCGAGCCCATCGGAACCATTCGCCGCCACGGCGCCCGGCAATGGGTACTTTAGCTTTCGCAAATCGAAACTGCGTAGCAATACCAGCGCGGCCCGCATCGCCTGTAAGTCAACCGGAAGGTGCCGAGGAAGCTTTTGATAGAGATCCGCGAGGTGGCTCAGTTGAAAGTCCAATGAGCGGGGATTCGTCTCATCCGCCATGAGCACATCCAGTACAGCCAAGGGCTGCAGGGTGGTGTAGTAGCGAGTGCGGTAGGTCATGGAGCTATCCGCAACTTCGAGCAAACATTCCAAAAGTGACCAGTCCTGGTCAGTCAGCGGCGTAGTGATCTCGCGCAGTTGCCGGGTCAGATAGATGGCGCGCTCCAGACGCCGGCCGGTGGTCATGAACAACCAGCCCAATCCACGGTTGATGTTTTCCCGCTCCATTCCGGAAAATGCGGAAAGCAGTTCCAGACAATCGGTCAGCATCGCCGGATACTCGAGAAATGGTGTGCCACGCGCCGTTCGAAACTGAATCCCGCAGCTGGCCGATAAGGAACATCATATCGGCCGACAAGCGCTCGCGAATATTGCCGCCAATCCGGGATATCTCGGCCAGAGCACAAGACAGACTGTCGGGCCGCTTGGCATCGGTCAACAGCGAGATCATTTCCTGTTCAAGTTCAACCGAGGTCGGCCGCCTGTGTTTAGGCTTGGGCAACTTGCTGTGCCGCGACTCCAGGCAGCGGTGCAGGCGGAGGAGGCAGCCAAGCTCTGCTTCCTCGGCGCGCCGTACGCGTGGGATCATGGCGCGTAAGATCCGGGCGATATTTTCGGCGCGCTCGACGTAGCGGCCCAGCCAGAAGCAATTGTCAGCAACACTGCTCGGCACAACCCGCGAGACACGGCGCAACTCCACGGGCTCATTCCGCGGACGCAGCATGCTGAACGTATCGACGGGGCCGTCCCACAGGACCCATGCGTCCTTGCTGTGGCCGCCCCGCTGCATGGAGACGACCGACCCTTCCGCTTCGGCAACACGAACCAGCCCTCCCGGAATCGCAATCCACCCGCTGCCGGTATTGAGCACGTAAGTGCGCAGCACTACGCTGCGCGAGTTGAGACATCCGTTATCCCACACCGGCGCCGTGGACAAAGCGACCTGTTCCTGCGCGACATATTCGTGCGGGCGAGATCGCAATTGCTCGGCAAACTTGCCC
The DNA here is from genome assembly GCA_963710885.1 of uncultured Acidobacteriaceae bacterium. Taxonomy (GTDB): domain Bacteria; phylum Acidobacteriota; class Terriglobia; order Terriglobales; family Acidobacteriaceae; genus Sulfotelmatobacter. Next base: position 8,457 of record CAVQCF010000037.1, on the reverse strand, counting down.
TTCTCGGCTTGCGGGATTTCGGCCCCGAACACCGGTTCCATATCGCGTGAGGGAAACGCCGGTTTCACCACCACCGAGTCGAGATGGTCGAGCACCCAATCGAGCGCGTACGTCTGCCCGCACCACCAGGTGGCGACGGACGGAAGTTTGAGCTTCTCGCCCAGCAATTGGGTGCAGAGGCCGGGTAGAAAGGGCATGATCGCGGCCGTCTCAATCAGACCGCTTCCCAGTGCATTTGCCACCTTCACATTTCCAGCGACGATGGCGTCGACCAGGCCGGGCACGCCCAGCAGCGAATCGCCCCGCAATTCGAGAGGATCGCAAAAGCTATCGTCCACACGGCGCAAAATCACATCCACCTTCTCCAGTCCGTCGACGGTCTTGAGATACACGCGGCGTTTGCGCACGGTCAGGTCCGCTCCCTGAACTAGAGTGAACCCCAGATAGCGCGCGATATAGGAGTGTTCAAAGTAAGTCTCGTTGAGCGGTCCGGGGGTAAGCAATACGATTCGCGGATTGTCGCGCTGGGCGAGGTTGGTAAGCGCATCGCGTTGCGCACGGAAAAATGGGGCGAGGCGCAATACGTTCGAGGTGCGGAAGAGATCGGGTAGAACATCGGAGACGATGGTGCGGTTCTCCAGCGCATAGCCGCTGCCCGAAGGCGCTTGCGTGCGATCGGCGAGCACCCACCACTGGCCGTCGGGCGAACGGGCAAGATCGACGGCGAGCATGTGCAGATAGCTGTGCGCGGGAACACGCACGCCCACGAGCGGCCGGAGAAATGCGGGGTTGGCGTAGAGAAGTGCGGCAGGAAAGTGGCCGTGCGCCACCAAGACCTGCGCCCCGTAGAGATCCTCGAGGAGCAGATTGAGCAACTGGGCCCGCTGAATGATGCCCGCTTCGATGAATCGCCACTCGTCCGCCGGAATCAGTAGCGGAACGATATCGATCCGCCAAGCCCGACTTGCCCCGAGCGGATCGCCGTAAATGTTGTACGTGATCCCGTTCTCGCGAATGCGGCGCTCGGCACGGGCCCAGCGTCGTCCCAGTTCCTCGGGGCCGATCGCCTGCAACGACTCCATCAGGTGTGCCCAGTGCGGGCGGGGGGTTACGCCATCGGCCGATGACTCGTCATAGGCATCTCCGTAGCGGAGCGGCGGTTGATATAAATCCACAGTCATGAAACAAGCCCCGACTTCTTGATGTGGGTCTGTTTTCCGGGCGGAGGCAACCTCAGGTCCAGAGTCATGGGAAAGATCGGGTTGGTCTCTTCCTCCGGCGCCGCTATCAGCCCGGGCGTAGGGTCGGATTCTTGGAAGCGCTGCCGACGGCGGTCCGCGGCCTCCGCTGCGTTTACTGGACGGACTGTGTAGGCGCGACCGTCGGGCGATCCCACATGGTAGGCGCATCGGCCTATCGAACGCTCTTTCCAGCAATCAATGATGTCGAAGATCAGAGGCGCATGCACGGGAATTGTTGGATGTAACATTGCCGACAACTGGCGGGCGCGATAACGTACGCCAGCGACCGTGTGGTGACGGGCTCCGCCCCGTCCCAGCGGGGCACAGCCCCGCTTCCGCACAAACCCGTATCGTGGAGTGGCACCCTGCGCCCGTTGCATGCAACTACGTAGCGGGACTCCGCGCTGAACCCGGACAGCTTCACCTGAATCCGCTCGAACGATGAGTCCACAGTGCGAGCCGTGCGGCCGGAAGTAGTCTCTTCCGCGAGCACGTTCCAAGGCTCGAGGGCCTGACGCAGCTCGAGTTCGACTCCCTCCGCAGTGATCGATCCGATCTTCGGGAAGCGAAATTCAAAGTGCGAAGCAAACCACTTCTCCTCGAACTTGTAGTCAGACCCGCGCAAGTAGCTGAGCACATCGGAAAAGTCGCGCCTGACAAAATGCGGCAGCATAAAACGGTCATGGAGCGCTGTGCCCCAACGGACCAGGCCGCCGTCGAATGGCCGTTTCCAAAACATGCATATCAAGGCGCGGATGAGCAGCATCTCTATAAGACCCATTCTGACATGCGGAGCCATTTCAAAGGCACGCAATTCGAGCAAGCCAAGGCGCAACCCGAGACCCTCGGGCGGATAAAGCTTGTCGATGCAGAACTCGGCGCGATGCGCGTTTCCAGTGACATCGACGAGCAGGTTGCGGAACAATCCATCCACAATGTTGGGCGGGCAGTCGCTCGCAGGCAAATTACTAAAAGCGACCTCCAGCTCATACAAGGCCTCCATGCGCGCCTCGTCTACGCGTGGAGACTGGCTCGTCGGACCGACATACATGCCGGAAAACAGATACGAGAGCGACGGATGATTCTGCCAGAATGCTAGCATGCTGCGCAGCAGATCCGGACGGCGCAGGAAAGGGCTGTCCAGCACGGTCGCTCCGCCGATCACGATATGGCTGCCGCCGCCGGTAGCGAGATGGCCGCCGTTATACGCGAATTTTTCAGCGGTTAACCGATTACGGCGCGCTTCATCGAAGAGCAGTGTGTTGATCTGTTCGAGTTCGTCCCAATTGCTCGCGGGCGGCAGGTTTACTTCCAGAACGCCGGGATCGGGAGTGATGCTGAATGATCGCAACCGCGGATCGGAAGGAGGAGGGTAACCCTCCAGCCACACCGGCATGTGCAGATGCTGGCACGTATCCTCGACGGCGGAGACCAAGTCGAGATAGTCCGCGAGCTTGGACGCATACGGCAAGAACACGTGCAGGCGGCCTTCTCGAGCCTGCACGCACAGCGATGGACGGATCAGCTCCGGTGCAGTTTCAGCTGTGCTCGAGAGAGCGGGCAGCGGATCGGCCAAAGGATTTTTCTGGAAGAGATCCATCCGCCGGTTCGGGCGCGAGGGGAGCTTGACCCGATCTGCGAACGGCGCAGCCTCGCACTCGTATTCGAGCTCATCGGGCGCCACCCAAGGCATCGACGCGGTCGGTATGCGGTAGCCGATGGGGGAATCGCCTGGCGACAGTAACAGACGTTCCGGGCGAGGGAACCACAGCTGGCTCGACCAGCACAACCGGCCCGCCGGTTGACGGCGGCGAATAGGCAAAATGTAACCGGCCGGCTCTTTCGACTCAGCTTCGCCGTTGTAGGCCGGCAGCATGTTTTCGAAGCTCACCTGAAGGCGACGCGTGAGCGCTTCCATGAACTTGAAAGCATCGGCCGCGCCGAAGCTGTAGCCCTGATCTACGCCAGCGATTTCGCGAGCGATGAGATCGATATTCTCCCAAACCGGGACGCCGTCGACGCGCCAAGAGCAGTTCAGCGCCCAACGCGGCAACGGCTCGCCTGGATACCATTTGCCTTGTCCGTAGTGTAGCAGTGCGCCGGGCGCCACTTTCTCGCGGAGGCATTGGATGAGGGCCAAGCCGCGGGTTCGCTTCATTGGTCCCAGAGCCTCGATGTTCCATTGCGGGCTCTCGGGCTCGTCGATGCCGACGAACGTCGGCTCGCCGCCCATGGTCAAGCGCACATCCTGCGCTTCCAGGTCCGCGTCGACGCGATGCGCCACCTGTTCGACCTGGAGCCAAGCCTCTTCGGTGAAGGGCTTGGACGGTCCGTGGTGCGTCATTCAATCGGCGAATAGACATGGAGTAGCCGAAGTCCACGTTGGCCCGCTCGACCGTGCCCTCGATGGGCGCGGCCTTGGAAGCGTTCGGGGTGCAGACGAGCGGGATGTGACCCTCGCCGGCGAACAGGCCCGAAGTCGGATCCATCCCAATCCAGCCCGCACCCGGCAAAAACGCTTCTGCCCAGGCATGGAAATCCGCCGAGTCGGTCTGCGGACCGCTCGGACCTTCCGTCGCGCTCTCGTCCGCCGCCAACTGAATCAAATACCCGGAGACGAAGCGTGCCGCGATTCCCAAATGTCGGAGAATCTGCATCAGCAGCCAGGCAGAGTCACGGCAGGAGCCCGTGCGCTTTTCAAGGGTCTGCTCACATGTCTGAACGCCCGGATCGAGCCGCGTCACATATTCAATTTCGTTTCGCACCTTCCGATTCAAGTCAACCAAAAAGCCGATCGTTGCTCGCGTCTCGCGGCGCGGCTTCCCAAGAAAAGTCTGGAGTAGAGGCCCGGCCGGCTCGACCGAACGATAGGGTTCGAGATCCTTAGCCAGCTCCGGAGCGTACTCGAAAGGGTAGTCTTCGACTCCTGGTTCCAGAAAGAAATCGAACGGATTGAACGGGGATAGCTCCGCGACCAGGTTCACCTCAACCACAAACTCGTTAGTCTTCTCCGGGAAAAGAACGCGCGCCAGATGGTTGTTGTGGAGATCGAACTGCCATTTGAGAAGGTGCCCGTCGGGAGTGACGCTAAGCGAGTAGCTGAGGATCGGCGTTCGACAGTGCGGGGCGGGACGCAACCGTATAACCTGTGGACCGACTGAGACCGCCTTCTCGTAACGGTACCGTGTCCAGTGATTGAGAGCAACCTGTATGCTCATCCACCCTCATGCGGCTCACGCCTGGAGTTTCTGGTTCGTTCTCACTTCACTACTGCTGTTGCTGAGCATCGACCAAGTGCAATTGCTGGGTCTCGTCAAGAAATTGGGACCACTCTTCGTCTGCCGCAAACTCCTCGTCGGGGGGAAGCACGGCTTGCGACGGCGTCACTCGAACTCGAACCTGGAGCTGGGTGTCCGCTTTTCCCTTCATCATGCCCATGGTAGGGCGGAACGTCAGCATAATCGCGTCCGATTGCGGTGCGAATGTGCTTCTCACCTGCGAGTCGATCGATGGTGGGATCGAAACCCACCCAGCCAACCCCGGGAAGCAAAGCCTCCACCCATGCATGCGTTGCGCCTTCCGCCGAAGGATGCGTATTCTCACTGCTGTGGTAAAGGTATCCGCTGACATAGCGACAGGGAATCCTGGCGTTTCTCACGAGGGCGATCATGATGTGAGCGAAATCCTGACACACGCCCTGTCTCGAGCGAAGCGCATCCTCGATTGGTGAATTGACTGCAGTGCTCTTCTTTACGTGGCTGAAACTGCGATGCACCCCAGACACAATATCCCGGAGGAAGGCCAGGGGGCTTCGTCCCTTCCTTTCGGTCGCTCCGATCTCCACTGCCAGCTGTTCAAGTTCCGGTGATGAACGCGCAAAATGGCTCGGCATTAACATGTCCCAGTAATCTTTCTTTTCGATGAGCTCTTCCAGTTCATGCCACCCTTCGTAATCCATGATTTCTGGTATAGGCGGCTGGGCGTCAATATTTACCAATGCGTCCGCAATGATAGTGAGCTGGCCATGACGGGAAGGCAGGTCGAAGTGGTGGACAAGATTGCCGTAGGAATCGATATAGCCAAAAATCCGGGCACGCGGATTTACTGATAGCTGAAAAACAAAACAGCGCTGGTTGCCCTCGCTTCTGGGGTGCATGCGAACCTCCATCATGCTCTGCCAGACGGAATGGCTGTAGCGATAGCGCGTAAAATGGCGAATGGCATAGAACATTTAGTTTTGAAAAGCAACTTCAATCGGATATTCGATATAGAGCTCGTGAACAGCCGCATGCAGTTCGCGACATTGCTCAATAATTGCCGCAAGATATTTGTGCAATCCGGCAATGATTTCGCCGATCTGTACATAGGTGACCATGGATCGCAAACGGCCGATTAATCTTTCGACATTTTCGGTCCGGCGGCTCAAGGATAGATTGCTGATCGCAGTCAAGGCCTCGTGCATTCGGTCCATTGAATAACGGACCGAATAAGGAAACTCGGGCTTCAGCAGGAGGAAATTCGCTATTCGTTCCGGTTTGAGTTCGGCGGTGCATGCCTTGCAATAAGCTTCAAAGGCAGCACAACTGCTTAACAGACCCACCCAATCTAGATCATCCGCATGCTTGCCGACGACAAAATAAGCGTCGAGCATGACGCAGAGATTGCAGGCCCTCTCGATATACTTGCCTAGCTGAATAAAATGCCAGGCTTCGTCGTGATTCATAGTGGCGGCGGTAATTCCATTAAACCTGTACGAGCCTTCGCGCACTAGGTTTACCACTCGCATAGCGCCGGCATCATCATCGGGTTTCAGCTCAGAGCCAGTCACGTCGTGGAAAAGGCGATTCAGGTGCTCCCACATCTCCGAGCTGATTTCCTCGCGGACTTGGCGGGCATTTTCGCGAGCTCCGCTGATGCATTTGACAATCGAAAAAGCCCCTTCCGGATCCGCCACCAACGAAAACAGGGCCCGCTGCGGGTCGACGTTGTTGGAAGCCGCACCGGGGGCCAGCGAGGAAACGGCGCGAAACCAGCGCTCTTCGGTCGAAAACTTTGCGGGATTCAGAATCAGGCCGTAGGTCGCCTTTAGCACACGCGCGGCATTGTCCGCGCGCTCGAAATAGCGGCTCATCCAGTAAAGACTGTCGGCGACGCGGGAAAGCATGACGTTTTGTCACCCAATTCTTCTAAATCTCAATTCTGCAAGACCCACGTGTCTTTCGAGCCGCCGCCTTGCGAGGAATTCACGACCAGCGAGCCCTTTCGCAACGCCACTCGGGTCAGGCCGCCGGGAACAATTGTGATTTTTTCGCCGTAGAGAACATAGGGACGCAGGTCGACGTGACGGGGCTCGATGATTCCGTCAACAAAACACGGCGCGGTCGAAAGATTGATCGTCGGTTGCGCGATGTAGTTTCGCGGCTGGGCGTAAATCATTTGTCGAAATTCCGAGCGTTCTTGTTCCGTGCTATGCGGGCCGATCAGCATTCCGTACCCGCCGGACTCGCCCACCGCCTTCACTACGTACTCGTCCAACCTCTGGCAGACGTGGTCACGTTGCCCGGGATCCGACATCAACAGAGTTTCAACGCCTTCCAGAATCGGATCCTGATCGAGATAATAGCGGATGATTTTCGGCACGAAGGCATAGATAGCCTTGTCGTCGGCGACTCCCGTCCCCAGCGCATTTGCGAAGGCTACGTTTCCGGCGCGATAGGCATTGAACAGCCCCACAGCGCCCAGCGAAGAACCATTTGCGAAAACCAGCGGATCGAGATAATCGTCGTCGATTCGACGATAGATCACATCCACGCGCTGCAAGCCGAAGGTCGTTCGCATGTAGACGACATTGTCGTGCACGACTAGTCTCGTCCCTCGACCAGTTCAATGCCCATCTGCCGAGCCAGATAAGTATGTTCGAAGTAAGCGGAGTTGTAAGAGCCGGGCGTCAGTAAAACCACGGTCGGCTCGGAACGGCCCTCGGGAGCGAGAGACCGCAGCGTCGACAGAAGTACCTGGCTGTACTGCTCAATCGGCCGCACACGGCATTTTTGAAACAGTCCGGGAAATATCTGCTTCATCACCCGGCGGCTGGTCAGCATGTAAGAGACCCCGCTGGGGACGCGCAGATTGTCCTCCAGGACCACAAAATTTCCCTCCGGATTTCGGATCAAATCCGTTCCGACCACCGTGATGTATACGTCGCGGGGAACTTTCACGCTGCGCATTTCGCGGCGGTAATGTTTGCAGGTGTAAATGATGCTCCCGGGCACCACGCCGTCTTCAATGATCTTGCCCTCGTGGTAGACGTCTTTGAGGAAGAGATTCAGCGCGGTGATCCGCTGCGTCAGTCCGCGCTCAATCTTTTCCCATTCCGCCGCCGTGATTATCCTGGGCAGCAGATCGTGAGGAAAAATCCGCTCCGTCCCTTTTCGCTTCCATAAACGGTGAAAGTGATTCCCTGGTTGAAAAACGATTGGTCAGCTTCGTGTTTGCTGCGCAGTAACTCGTCCGGCCCCAGGTTCAGAAGCAAGTTGTGCAGCGGACGATATTGTTTTCGGGGATGGTCCACGGCGCTGAACATCTCGTCGTAAGCGCCATTGAGTTCGTACCGGCGGAGGGTTTCCGCACCGCCGCGATCGGACGCATCCGTGTCTGTAATCATGATTGGCGCGCTGGTTTCCCCGCCAGAATAGCGCATCAGACGGCGAATCGATGATCGGGAAAAGCGATTCGCGTCATTGAAGAAACCGCGTGTAGCGCTCTAGTGAGCTCTCGCGCTCGGGCGAGCCCTGGCATCGCATCGAACGTCTGGAATACAGTTGCCGCGGAGGCCTTAGTTAGCGTAATGACAATTGCGCCTGTTATTGCGATGGTTGCCCCCATTCGTGTTGATCTGCGCTGGGGATGCAACCGGCCAACCTCGGCATCGGCAGCCACCGAGCAGATGGTCGGCGAACAGGAAACTATGTTTTTGGTCGCAAAATCACTTCACGCTAATACCCAGGTCGCTTGAGTCTATGAATGCCGGGCGACCCACACAGCGGGAGTGAGGTCTGGAAGGCACCTGATCGGGAGATCGGCAAGCCCGGGGAGAATCGTGGAAAAGTAATCGCGCACCGGGACTTGCAGCCGACGGCAGCTTTCCACGACCGAGAGAATCGCCGCAACCTTGGGTCCCGCTTGTGGGCTGCCGATGTGCAACCAATTCTTCCGA
>CAVQCF010000036.1:0-33345 GCA_963710885.1 uncultured Acidobacteriaceae bacterium | reverse complement strand
ACTGACGCGCGGATGACCCGTTTCTGGTTGACGCTGGAACAGGGGGTGCGGTTTGTGGTGAGCAGTATTGAGCAGATGCACGGCGGGGAAATTTTCGTTCCGAAGATTCCCAGCATGCGACTGGTGGACCTGGCGGAAACGATTGCGCCGGGATGTGAGATCGAGACGATCGGGATTCGTCCGGGGGAAAAGCTGCACGAAGTGCTGGTCTCGGAAGATGAGGCGCGGAACACGCTCGAGGTCGAGGACCGATACATCATTCAGCCATCGCATCCGTGGTGGCAGAGTGGGAACTGGGTAAACGGGAGGCCTCTGCCCGAGGGATTCCGTTACGCCAGCGAAACCAACGACCGCTGGCTCACAGGGCGTGAATTGCAGGGATTGATTTCTCCGGCCGCGCCCGAGGAACAGCCCGTCCCGGCGCGGGTCCCAGCCTAGAGGCGCCATCCATGACAACGACGCCGGTCAGACCGCAGGTCCTTGCCATCAATGGAGGTTCACCCGTGCGCGCCACTTTCCTTCCGTATGGGCGACAGTCGGTCGATGAGGCCGACATTCAGGCGGTGGTCGGGGTTCTGCGCTCGGATTGGCTGACGACCGGTCCCAGGGTGACTGAGTTTGAGGAGGCATTTGCCGCGCGCGTGGGTGCGAAACATGCCGTCAGTTTCAGTTCCGGCACCGCTGCGTTGCATGGAACTGCGTTCGCGGCGGGGCTCAAGCCTGGCGATGAAGCGATTACAACTCCTTTGACGTTCGCCGCCACCGCGAATTGCGTTTTGTATCAGGGCGCGACTCCGGTGTTTGCCGATGTCTGCAGGGATACGCTGAATCTTGATCCGGAACAGATGCAAACGAAGATCACGCCGAAGACACGCGCGATCCTTGCGGTGGACTACGCGGGGCATCCCGCCGATCTTTCGCAGATTATCGAGATCGCGCGACGGCAAGGTCTGGTCGTGATTGAGGATGCCTGCCATGCCCTGGGCGCTGAGTACGGGGGGCGGCGCGTGGGAAGCATCGCTGACATGACGGTGTTCAGCTTCCATCCGGTGAAGCACATCACGACCGGGGAAGGCGGGATGGTTGCGACGAACGATGCGCAATTCGCCGAGACGCTGCGGCGCTTCCGCAATCACGGGATTTCAAGCGATGCGCGCCAGAGGCAGAGTGCGGGGCTGTGGCACTACGAGATGGTCCTGCTCGGATTCAACTACCGGTTGCCCGATATTGCGTGTGCGCTGGGGATTCAGCAGTTGAAGAAGCTGGATGCGAATCTCGCACGGCGTCGAGAGATTGCGGCGCGATATACGGACGCGTTCCGCGAGATTCCGGGCGTGGTTTCGCCCGCGGTGCGGGCGGAGGCGAATCCGGCGTGGCACTTGTGTCCGATTCGGCTGGAATTGGAGAAGCTGAGCGTCGGTCGCACGGAAGTGTTTCGGGCGCTGCGTGCGGAGAATATTGGCGTTAACGTGCATTACATTCCGGTGCATCTGCACCCATACTACCGGGAGCGCTTCGGATATCACGGTGGAGAATTTCCGGTTGCCGAGTATGCCTATGAGCGGTTGATCAGCCTCCCGATGTTTCATGGCATGGGAGATCAGGATGTGGACGACGTTGTTCAGGCGGTCAGGAAAGTGTGGGGCCATTACAGCCAATGAACAGGATGAACGAAAGGCCGCAGATCGAGTCTCCGTTGGAGTTGACTCCGGAAACCGCGCAGACAGCAGTCTGGAAAAGCGATTTTGGACGTGAATACACCGATCGCAACACTTTCGATACCGCTGCCCTTGACGAACCCTACCGTAAGAATTACGGCGTCAGCAGGCGGGACATTAATGGCGGGTCTTTGGGTGACATCGCAAAGAAAGCGAGTTTCCTGGGGGTAGGCTGTAATGCCGGAAACCAGCTTTTATTGCTTAGGGAGATGGGCTACTCGAATCTCTCGGGCCTTGAGCTGCAGGCCTATGCCATCGAATTCGCACGGCGGCGCCTACCGGAGTGTGTTGATTCATATTTCCCCGCAGAATCTTCCCCGTGCGCTCGACGAAATTTATCGCTGCAGCAAAACCTATATCTGGGGGTTCGAGTACTACGCGCCCAAGGTGACCGAGGTTAACTATCGCAGTCACCGGGAACTGTGGTGGAAGATGGATCATGCGCGGGACTATCTGGGACGATTCCCGCAACTTGAGTTGGTTCGGGAACAGAGACTTACTTGGAGAATGCGAACGTCGATACTGCGTTTCTTCTGAGAAAGAGAATCTGAATGATCGGATTCGTGGAGGCGCATTGAAGATAGTAGCCATCATTCAGGCACGAATGGGAAGCACGCGCCTGCCGGGGAAAGTGCTGAAGGATCTGGAGGGCGAGACAGTATTGGCCCGGGTTGTGAATCGTTTGCGTCGGACCCAGTTAGTAACTGAATTGCTGGTTGCGACCACGGATCGTCCCGCAGACGATGCCGTTGTTGACGAGTGTCGAATGTGCTCAGTTCCCGTTTTCCGAGGCGATCAGGATGATGTGCTGGACCGATATTTCCGGGCAGCACAACTGGCGAACGCGAACGTTGTGGTGCGTGTCACGGCCGATTGTCCGTTGATCGATCCGGAGATTACCGACAAGACGATTGCGGCATTCCTTGAAATGCGTCCGGACTATGCCTCCAACTCCTTGGAGCTTACGTACCCTCGCGGGTTGGATACGGAAGTGATGACTTCTGCTGCCTTGGGTCGGGCCTGGCAAGAAGCGCGAAAGCCGTATCAGCGCGAGCATGTAACTCCATACATTTACGAGCATCCGACGGAGTTCAAGCTACTCTCGGTCACTCATGATGCAGACCACAGCGGGCAACGCTGGACCGTGGATACTGCAGAGGATCTCGAGCTTGTGCGGACGATTTATGCTCGCCTTCCGGGCAAGTTTCTATGGCGGGATGTCATCGCGCTTCTTGAACGGGAGCCTGCACTGATGGATCTGAATCGTTCCATCGTGCAGAAGGCCCTGCACGAGAGCTGATCACCCCGCGGTGGGCTTCGACTTCATCAGAACGGGGCAGCACTTGGGTGTGGGGTGATTACGTAAGGGATGCGCGAAAATGCCGGTATTGCGAATCGACAACTACATTGACGCCTATCGGCTGAGGGCAGGCCGCGAAGATCTGCACGAATTGGCAGCACGTCCAAACAAGAAAGGTGTGACCGAATTCGTGAATCGCCGAATTCTGGAAGGTCTCGAACTGGCGCCGGATGACGTTTTGGTGGACATTGGTTGTGGCGACGCTTCCCTGATGAGAATGGCCGAAGGGCATATTTCAAGAAGTGTCGGAATCGTAGCGACGGTGGAAGAAAAACGGAGATTGGAGGCATCCTTCCCTCATCTGTGTTTCATCGCGGGTGCCGCTCAGAGACTCCCGTTGGAGTCTTGTAGCGCGTCGAGGGTGGTCTGTAATACAACGCTGCTGTATCTCCCATCCGAAAATGATGTGGTGGCGGCGTTGCGAGAGATGTCGCGGATAGCCCGGCCCGGTGCGATGATCTGGGTGGGCGAAATTCCGGAGATCGACGAATATGCGCATTACGGGATGTATCGCGGGAATTCGATGCTTGAATATCTGTGGCACCTACTGACTCACAACGGATTTCGATCTTTCCTCGGGATGGTCCGCCGCTGGCTGAAGGCAGTCACCGGCAACGAGCAGATTATCTTGAACTCTGCCGGCATGTTTTATGCGGCCCCCGAAAAAATGATTTCGATAGCAGAGGGCAATGGCCTGCGGCTGAAAACCAACTTTCGGCACCAAGAATTGGACGGGGGAGGCAGGGTTGTAGATTCTCAGTTCCGCTACGACTACATCTTCTCGGTCTGAACTGTTGTCCCCTTGTTTTGAGATCACGATGCCAACCAAAGTCCTCCTCATCCGCGCCGACGCAAACGCAGAGATTGGTACTGGGCACGTGATGCGTTGTATAGCCCTGGCGCAGGCCTGGCTGGACAGCGGCGGGCATGTCGGGTTTATTCTCGCGCCGGGAGGGGCGGAGATCAACGAGCGCCTGCTTTCCGAGGGCTTCGAAGTGAGGGAGGTTCTCGCTGAGATCGGCAGTGCGGCGGATGCAGCGCAGACCGCCGAGTTATGCACCGGGAGCGCGGCGGAATGGCTGGTTCTGGATGGCTACCATTTTTCGCAAAACTACCGGCATCGAATCCGAAGTGCGGTGCCCAGGTTGTTGCTGGTGGACGATCATGGAGAGTTCGCGCCCTACAGCTGCGACATCGTTCTAAACACGAACGTGTATGCCACAAATGCTATGTACCCCGATCGCAAGGGACAGACGCGTTTCCTACTCGGCTCCAGGTATGCTTTGCTCCGGCGGGAATTCTCAGAGGTGGAAAGTAGGCTCGAAGAAGCCCCCGAACAGGCGACTCGGCTCCTCGTTACGTTTGGCGGTGCTGATCCCCATAACGTGACATTGCTAGTCGTGGAGGCGCTGCAGGAACTCGGCGACTTGGAGCTTGAATTGACGGTGGTGCTGGGAGCCAGCAACCCGCACCGGTCTTCGATAGAACGGGCGCTCAAGAGTTTTTCGCGACCTGCCGAGTTGTCGGTGAACGTCAGGGATATGCCCGAGTTGATGGCTCGATCCGACCTCGTGATTTCGGCTGGAGGTGGAACCTGTGATGAACTCGCATTTTTGCGAGTGCCGATGTTTCTCATCACCATCGCGAGGAATCAGGAGCAGGCGGTCGAAGCCTATTGCCGAAACAAAGCTGCCGTCGTGGCGGGATGGTTTACAGTCTTGAACAGAGGCGGCCTGGCGGCGTCTTTGCGTAAGGTGATCGCCGATAAGAATCTGCGCAGAGAAATCTCGGCGAAAGCCGGCGCGTTGGTGGACGGACAAGGCGCTCGTCGCGTGGTGGAGAGTATGCGCGGCGTCGACACCCGAGCGACGCATTGATGGTGAAACGAAAGAACCCGTTGCGGCGCTGGGCGCCATGTGATGGAGAAGGTTAGTATTGCGCTCGGAAGTGACCATGCGAATCGCAATCACGCAACCGACTTACCTGCCTTGGCTCGGATATTTTGATCTCATCGACCAGGTGGATACGTTCGTCGTTCTCGATACGGTGCAGTTCGAGAAACAGTCATGGCAGCAGAGAAATCGCATTAAGACGCCGGCCGGGTTGCTGTGGCTGACGGTGCCGGTGGTGTTTCGCGGGCGCCTGGAACAAAAAATCCTGGAGGTCGAGATTCGGGACGTGGAGTTCGGGCGGAAGCACCTGAGAGGGATCGAAGTCAATTACGGTCGCGCTCCCTTTTTCGAGGAGTATTTTCCCCAGGTCTCGGCGATTCTTCAAATATGTCCTCTCGGAACGCGTCTGATTGATCTGAACCTGCGACTTCTCAACTGGTTCATGGAACTTCTAGGTGTGCAGACATCCGTGGTGCTGGCGTCGTCGTTGGCCCAAGGGGGGAAGAGAACCGAGTTGCTGGCCAACATCTGCCGAAAACTGGGCGCAAGTCAGTACGTTTCTCCGCTGGGCTCGGCGGTATACCTGCTGGAGGAATTGGCCTGTTTCCGCGACTGCGCAGTGGACATCGTTTTCCAAAACTATACACATCCGCTATATAGGCAATTATTTCCTCCGTTTCTAACGCACGCCTGTGTGCTTGATCTGCTTTTCAACGAGGGTGGGCGTTCCCTCGAGATCATACGCGGCGGGCGGGGCACTGCCTTTTCACCGGACGAGGCCGCGCTGCAGGTGGGGAAAGCGATGGGACAATGACGGGCACTGGTCTCTGCATCGGTGGGCGCACGATCGGGGACGGACATCAGGTGTACATCGTGGCGGAGCTCTCTGCGAATCACAAGCAGGACTTTGACCAGGCGGTGAGGATGATCCACGCCGCGAAAGACGCAGGGGTTGATGCAATTAAACTACAAACTTATACGGCCGACACTATTACCATTCAGTCTGACCGCGAGTGCTTCCGCATTGCAGGCGGGACGCTCTGGGACGGACGTACACTCTACGACCTCTATCGCGAAGCTTACACGCCTTGGGAATGGCAGCCCAAGTTGAAAGCGCTGGCGAACGAGTTGGGGATGGATTTGTTTTCCAGTGCGTTTGATGCGTCGGCGGTGGACTTTCTGGAGCAGATGAACGTGCCGGTGCACAAGCTGGCTTCGCCTGAACTGGTGGACATCCCGCTCGTACAAAAGATGGCGCGCACCGGGAAGCCATTGATCCTTTCGACTGGGATGGCGACCATTGAGGAAATCGACGAAGCACTGAACGCGGCGCGGGCGGCCGGGGCGGGGCAGCTCGCGCTTCTACGCTGCACCAGCGCGTATCCAGCGGATCCCTCGGAGATGAATCTTCGATCGATCCCGGATCTAGTGAAGAGGTTCGGGTTGCCTGTGGGACTTTCGGATCACACTCCGGGGATTGCCGTATCGGTGGCGGCTGTCGCGCTCGGTGCCGTCCTGATTGAGAAGCATCTGACGATATCTCGCGCGGCCGGTGGACCGGATAGCGCCTTCTCGCTGGAGCCCGACGAGTTCAAATCGCTGGTTGAGGCGGTGCGGTCGGCGGAGAAATCCTTGGGCGAGGTCCACTACGGAGTGAGCCCCAGGGAGGCTCGGACCCGGCCTTATCGCCGCTCGTTGTTCGTGGTGAGTGAGGTTAGGAGAGGAGATCTTTTCACCGAGGAGAATGTGCGCTCGATCCGGCCAGCCAATGGACTGCATCCACGACATCTACCCGAAATAGTGGGCCGGCATGCTGCGCACGACATCGAAAAAGGTACGCCGATGAGCTGGGAGCTTGTGGATCGTTTCTGAGGTTGAGGGTTTCTGTTCCCACCGAATGTTGTCGCTTCAAGAAAGCAATAGGTACTGAATGAGAGTACTTCTGCTGCATCCGGAGGATGTGCCGATGCGAGGCGAGGGCACCCGTTCGCACTGGGACTTGATCGTTGATCTGGGGTTTGCGGGTGCGAGCGTCTACGAGGAATGGTCCCGAGAAACCGGGTCCAGGGTCATCAGCCTGCATCAGTTTGCAGACCAAGAGAGCTACCGGTGGGTCAAGCGAGGTTTAATCGCGGGTCGGGGAAGATTGCTGGACCGGATGGGGCTCGACTGGTGGGAGATTCTGGCTCCGGGCGCCTATCAGCAGCAGCAGGCAATCTACCTGGTTGGACAACTGGGGCGAGAGGTTGGCGCGGGTCCAGTCGAACTTGTCGCAACCCGTGCTCACGCGCATGCAGAGCTACTGAGTCTGGTTACAGGATGGCCGGTGCGTTACTTGGTCCTGACGCCTTCGGGCAGGTCGAGTTTGGTTTCGCGTGTTATCGCTGCTGCCCAGGATCTGGGCCCCCTGCAGATGTTGGAGATCGCATTCGATAAATGGGATCCGAGTCACACGTTCAGAAGTAGGATAGCGAAGCATCGGCGAGCGCGTTTGCGGGAGCCTTTCGTATTGTTGCCTTCTGCATATTCCAACGTGACTCGCGTACAGCTTGCCTACGCCGCTCAGCTGCGGGAGCGACGTTTTCTGCTGGCGACAACGCGGCGAAGTGGTGAATCCAAAGCTCTGCCCGTCAATGTTGATTCTGTTTCTCTTTCTGCCTACGCCGAGATTCTAGCCGACACGAAAGCTGAAACTGCTGAGCTGATCACGGTGTGGAACACACTGAAGACAGAACTCGGCCAAGTTGAGGAGCTACGCCACGGGTTTCAAGGGCGCCTGTGGGACTACCTCACGCCCCAGTTGGAAACCGGATTGCGCTTGCGGGACGCCTGGCGCTCTCTGATGTCGTCAGAGCCAGTGACAGGAGTTCTTTGTGGTGATGACCTGAATTACCACACGCGTCTTCCACTGATTCTGGCGAAAGGCATGGGTTGCAGAGCGGTTTACTGCTCTCACGGAGCACTTGATGGTGGGCTGTTCTTCAAGAAACCGTATGCGGATGCCCATATGGTGAAGGGTGAAATGGAACAGGACTACGTGCGTCAGATAAGCGATATCGAGCCGGAACGTGTGCGGATCGCGGCGCCAGCGGAGCAGGGGCATGATGTTGGGGATTTTCGCAGGTCTCAGTCTGGTCAGATTGTCCTGTTCTCGCAGCCCTACGAGGTGGGTGGCGGACGAGCGAGAGAGATCTATCGGGAGATCCTTTCGCGGTTAACCAAGGTGGCTCAGCAACTGAATCGCAGAATCATTTTGAAGCTCCATCCGTTCGAGAGCGTCCGGGGACGGACCCGGCTATTGCGCTCGACATTGTCGGCGGAGGAACTGGACCGGGTGGAAGTCAGTGCAGCGCCTGCGTCCGAGATTCTGCCGCATACATTTCTTGGCGTTGGTCTCGACTCGAGCGTCGCAGTGGAGTGCGCACAGCGGGGGATTCCATACTTTATGTGCGGTTGGCTCGACTTCAACGGCCTCGGCTATATGCGGCAGTTTGCCCGATTTGGAGCTGGCTCGGTGCTGGAGAAACCACAGGACATACTCTCCATTCCCCAAAGGATTGCCGAGTTCGAGCCGGACCCCGCGAAGATTCGGCGGCTATGGCAAGTTGCAGACATGGCGTCTCTCGATCAAATACTGTTCGGGACTAGCGAAGTACGCGCTCCCGACATATGCATGCGCTGATGTGGGTCGGCCCGCCACGATAGGCGGCGTGATTCCTTAAGCCTCCCGAGAGTTTCTTCAATGTTGTCCCCAGATTGCTCGCCGATTGTCAGCACCACGGTGGTCACTATTTTGGAGCGGCTCAAACCACTTAAATAGTGAAATGTGGTTGAGTCCGTCACAAGTCATTCATCGCATGGTCTATCCGACACTGGGAAACGTCGGATACTTCCACGTCCATCCTACTTCGGTCGTTAGCGTGGTCACATATCACGGAGTCCTTCCCGCCGATTACACAGGCCATGACGCATTTCTCGACAATGCGCTGGTCAGTGTTGAATCGTTTCGAGCCCAATTGAGACTGCTAAAGGAGTACTACAACGTAATTTCGCCGGATCAGTTTCTGCAGTGG
This sequence comes from uncultured Acidobacteriaceae bacterium, assembly GCA_963710885.1. Taxonomy (GTDB): domain Bacteria; phylum Acidobacteriota; class Terriglobia; order Terriglobales; family Acidobacteriaceae; genus Sulfotelmatobacter. The sequence goes on along the minus strand of CAVQCF010000036.1, from coordinate 24,302 downwards.
CTGCGGAGCCGAGGGGATCTGCCAGAACGCTCGGTAGTGCTGACCTGCGATGACGGACTGCTCAATCATGTAACCAGCATGCTTCCGATTTTGGTGGAAGAACAGCTGAAGTGCATTTTCTTTGTCACCGGGGCATCTTTGAGCCAAGCTCCTACAATGCTGTGGTACACGGAACTCTATTTGATGCTGATGGCGGCCGGCGAACACGCTGCGATTACGCTGCAGGGGATCGTCATTCCCAGACTCCCATCCGATACCGGGTGGAGGCGATCCGCATGGCTGGACTTACTGAAGCCTCTCTCACGAATCGATGCAGAAGGAAGGCGCGCCTTCATCGACGAAGCGACTACGAGACTTGGCCTGCCTCTGTCCTGGAAGATGCGGTATTTGGACGATCCAGTGCTTCGCGGCCGTTTTCAGTTGCTTCGATTGCGGGAATTGAAACAATTGGTAGATGCTGGAATGACTCTAGGTGCCCACACGCTGAGTCATCCAGCGCTGGTGGAACAGTCTATCGACTTGGCTCGCACCGAAATTGCGGAATGCCGTCGTGCACTTGAGAGTGCCCTGCGTTGTCCAGTGTGGGCCATCGCATATCCGTTTGGCGACCCTGCCTCCGTGAGTGAGCGGGAGTACAGGCTGGCTGAAGAAGCGGGCTATGAATGCGCTTTTGTGAACGTCGGAGGAGGTCTGAAGTCACGGTCAGCTCCGTTCGCACTTTCACGCATTCACGTCACGGCTGAGATGTCGCTTGAGGTTTACGAAGCGTACGTCTCCGGGTTTCATGACGATCTCAGGAGACGATTTAGACCTGGCCCGAGACCGAACGGCCGGCAGGCCAACAGAAAATATTTAGGTCATGGGAATCTCAAAGATTCGGGTGGTGAACAAGACACGGACATACCTCCCGTGACGTCTCAATCACGTCAATCCAGCTGAGCCTTTAGGGTTAGCCCCGACGCGATCGATGCGCGGGCATACCTGGACCGAGCAATTGACGCCATGGTTCGGATGCGTAACCACGCCGTCAATGCCCACGCTATCAAAGGGCATTACCATGTATTCTCAAGGTCACACTTGCTTCGGGAGACGGTGAAAATTTGCGGATCGTTGTTCGAGAGGAGATTCCAGAGGATTCGGAACTGCGACGGGCATGGAATGAGTTGGCCTTGCGGATGGAGCCTCCTGAGGTCTTCTACACCTATGAATGGGCGATCGCCGTGCAACGTGCCTACGGCGATACTCTGGAACCGCTTTTGTTCCTCGCCTACGAGGGTGAGTCGCTGGTCGGCTTGGTTGCGCTTGTCAGGGAGAAGACCGAGTCCCGAGTGACGTTTCTCACGGCCAATACCGGAGATTATTGCGATTTCATCAGTGAGCCGGGCAGACGGCGAGAGTTTGTGGAAGCAGTGTTTGCTGAGTTGAGAACTCAGGACATTGGAAATGTCGTGTTAACCAATCTGCCGGCGAATTCATCTTCCGTGGCAGTGATCTCCGGCGCTGCTTCGAGCCACCTGTTCTTTGTGCACTCGCGCCAGGCGTATCTTTGTGCGCGTGTGGTTCCCGGATCCGCTGTGGAACGTGCCAAGCTGAAACAGGTGGTAAGCAGCAAGAAAAGGTTGCGGCGTAACATGCGTGAGTTGGAAAAGAGAGGCAAGGTGCGCGTCCAGCACGACATGGAGTGGGGCCAGATTGAGCCGGTTCTGCAAACGTTCACCAGAGCGCACATTGCGCGTTTCCTCGCGACCCGCCGAATCAGCAACCTGATTCGACCGGAACGACGTTCATTCCTCTCCGAGTTAGGCCGGGAATTATCTCAATCGGGATGGGTGACGGTGAGCCGCTTGCTGGTCGGCGAAGTTCCGGCCGCGTGGAATTATGGATTTCGGTTTGCGGGGAGTTGGTTTTGGTACCAACCAACAGTGAACAGTATTTACGGAGAGCTTTCTCCGGGGTACTGTCTGCTGGCGAAAATCGTACAACAGGCTTGTGATAGTCCTGAGATCAACGTAGTTGATCTTGGATTGGGAGCCGAGGATTATAAGGATCGTTTCGCGACGACGAACCGGGAGACTCTATACCTAGTTTTGAATCGATCATGGCTTGACCATTTTCGAGCGCTCGTGCGGGACGGAGCATCCGCGGCTGTAAGAAAATCACCGCGAATCGAGGATGGGATACGGTTCGTACTTACAAGGACCGGCAGGATCAAGGCGCGCCTCCGCGAATCGGGCATCTCAGCGCTGATGAGGTGGTTCTCGCAGCGGACCTGGACCGCTCTGTTCGGATTGGATGAGGTGCTTTTCTTCGAGTGGCCCGCGACTGGCGAAAAGCATAAAGAACCAACCGGCGCAGTGTTGAGAAGTCTCGACCCCGATGTTTTGGGAGCAGCGGCGATCTGCTATGAAGATGACCCGAAAGCTCTGGAGTACCTGATGCGTTCTGCCCAAAGGCTCGAGTCTCAGACTGATCGCGGATTTGTGCTGCTTACTGCTGGCGGGACGCCAGTGCATTTCTGCTGGGCGAAGGATTTCGAGGGTTTTGAAATGGCGGAACTGGATCGCACTCTGAACGCCCCCAGCCCTGGTTCCGTGATGATTTTTGATTGCTACACTCCGGCGTCCGCGCGGGGCCAAGGGTTTTTTGCCACGGCGATCGCAATACTCGCAAATCAGTTGCGTGCCGAAGACAAAGCTCCGTGGATTTTTGGCGCCGCTAAGAACCGCGCGTCGTTGCAAGGGATTGGGGAATCCGGGTTCAAGCACAAGTTCACTCTTGTCCGCAAGAGCCTCCTCTTTTTCAAGAAGGCGAAGGGGTCGATCCCTTCTCTCAATCCTGCTGCGACTTCCAGGTCTGTATCTCCTTAACGGAGCTTGTCTCGGTACGAGCGACGAGTACTCATGATGGTTCCGCTGAACGAAGCCGCCGCATCACCGCTGACTGCCTCTGCCGAGTTGGTGCCCGAGGCGCTTGGCCCGGAATTCAGCCGAAGTCTCGGCCAAATATTTCGGCAGTCCTCAGTATTCTTCCTCGGTACTTTGTTCACGATGGGCGCGGGTTATCTGGTCAAGGTTTACGTGGCCCGTGTGCTGGGTGCAGAGCAGTTGGGCGTGTATGCACTCGGCATGACGATTGTGAACTTTGTTCAGATGGCGGGGATGTTAGGGCTTCATGGAACGGCTCCACGTTTTGTGGCCGTGTACAAGGCGACTGGGAAGTTTGACGAGTTGCGCGGTTACCTGACACGGAGCACTGGCGCGATTCTTTGTTTGAACCTGATCTGGTCGGTGGGGCTAGTGTTGGGTGGGAGTTGGATCGCGAAGAATCTGTACCATGCCCCGGACCTAGCGCAATATATCCCGTTGTTTGCGGTGTTGGCTGTTCTGGGAGCCGTCAATGTTTTCTATTGCCAAGTTCTCGCGGGGCTCAAGGACGTTGCCAAGCGCACGATCATCACCAATTTTGTAGGCAGCCCATTGGTGATCGCTCTGACCGTTCTGCTGCTGGCTCTGGGGACAGGCATGTGGGGCTATTTGAGCGCGCAGATCGCTAGCTCCGTAATTGTTGTGGCGTTGCTGGTGACTGCTGCCTGGAAGCTGACGCCGCGAGAAGCCCGCTTTTCCCTCGCGACTGTTCCGCCGCTCGGTTTCGAGGTCAAGTCGATGGCCTTGGCCTTTCTCGGGATGAGCGCGCTGGAGTTTCTGGTAACCCAGGCGGATAAGATTCTGCTCGGGCTCTACCTGAATGCTCGCGTGGTCGGAATTTATGTCTTGGCGTCTACCCTTTCGTCTTTTATCCCGATGATTCTGCAGTCGGTGAATCAGATTTTTGCTCCCGTGATTGCGGACCTGCATGCGCAGGGCAAGCGCGATGTGTTGCAAAAGTTGTTTCAGACTCTCACGAAATGGGTGGTCGGGCTTACATTTCCTCTGGCGTGCGTGATGATTGTTTTTGCTGGCCGGCTAATGCGGATCTTTGGGCCAGATTTTGAGAGTGGGTGGCCAGTGCTGGTGATCGGAGCAGTAGGGCAGCTCGTGAACTGTGGGGTGGGCTCGGTTGGATACCTGCTGTTGATGTCGGGAAATCAGAAGCGGCTGATTAAGGTGCAGTTCGTGATGACGATTGTTTCGGTCGTGACGAACATCTCTTTGATTCCTACTCTTGGCATGGTGGGCGCGGCTTTTGCCGCCGCTGGAGTGAATGTAGGAGGAAACCTGTGGAATTTATACGAAGTGCGCAAGGCACTGGGGATTTCCCCCTATAATCGAACCTACCTAGCGCTTTCGATTCCCGGAGTGTCTGCGTTATTGGCCGTGTTACTGATGCGGTACACGACCGGCTCGAGCGCAAATCCGTGGCTTGTGGTCGGGTCGTCGCTGCTGCTGGGATATGCGGTGTTCGTCGGATTGGCCGCCGCATTTGCATTCGATCCGGATGATCGAATGTTTGCGTGGGGCGTCTGGTCGCAACTGCGCGCCGGCATGCAAAAGTTTGGAGCAAAAGCCTGATGAACCAATTTCGTACCATCAACTTGCCGGAGGACCTCTGCGTGGCGGCGGAAAAGTTCATGGCAGGTCGATTCGAGAATCTCGAAGCTTTCGTTCGTTTTCTACTGCAGGAAGTTGTCAAAGACGATGCGAGCAAATTCGATCAGGCCGAAGAGCAGATGATTGAGCAGCGCCTGAAAGATCTGGGCTACATTTGAAGTGTTGGTTGTGCCTGCCGCTTTCTTGAATTCACATCGCAACGCAATGAAGAAACGTTCGCTAGTACTGGTGACGGTCGATTGCCTGCGAGCCGATCATGTCGGCTTTCTGGGATACTCCCGCCCCGTGACTCCGAACCTGGACTCGCTGGCCGAAAGCAGCGTTGTTTTCTCGAATGCAATCGTGGCGGGCGTTCCAACTTACTTCTCCTTCCCCGCCATCCTCGCCTCGCGCTACCCATTAAGCTTGGGGCGCGACATTCTGGGTATCGTCCCTAACGAACCAACGATTGCAACGGTGTTGCAGCATGCCGGCTACAGAACCGCAGCTTTCCTGGCGGGTAATCCTTATCTCAGCCCCCGCTTCGGCTACCACGAGGGTTTCGACATCTTCCACGATTTTCTAGGCTCCTTGTCTCCCACACAATCGGCTCCGATCCCTGCCGAAAAGAAGAGCCTGTCGAACTTCAACCGTCTCATCCAGAGAGCTGCTCATCGGACGGGCCTGACGGCCGATGTCTACGATGAGCTCTATTTCTGGTACTGCCAATGGCGTTCCGCGCGCGAAAACCTGCCAATGGAAGCGCTCCAAGGTTACCCCGCGGCCGACGGCATGGTGGATCAAGCTTGCTCATGGCTGAATGGCCTCGGGGACCAACGGTTCTTTCTCTGGTTGCACCTGATGGACCCCCATTATCCCCACTATCCTCCACAACAAACGCTGTTCACTCTGGGTGTATCGCACATTACGGCTCGTCGCGCACGTTTCTTGAATTCGTTTTGGAACCGGTATGATATTGGGCCCGAAAGGCTGCAACGGTACCGAGAGGAAATCGTCTCTCTTTACGACGCTGGTGTGTTTTGGGTGGACAAGCAAATCTCCCGGCTCGTCGCATTTCTCCGAGAATCGCGGCGCTGGGATGAGACGGTGTTTGTCCTGACTGCGGATCACGGAGAAGAGTTCCTAGAACACGGTGGCCGGTATCACTCCCCAGTGACTCTGTCTGAAGAGCTCATCCACGTGCCTTTGCTGGTGCGTGCGCCAGAGGTTTCGAACATGCGCACTGTCCAGTGTCCATTCAGCCTGATTCACTTGGCTCCGACACTGTTGGAAGCCGTGAGAGCTGAGGTTCCGGGCACCTTCCAAGGTCGAAGTTATTGGGAACAGATCTCAACTGGAAAGCACTTGCAGAGCGGGCCGGTGATTGTCGAGTCGGTGGGAACTGGCGGGAATCCTCTCAATGAGGATGAGCGAATGCGCCCTTGCCAGATGACGGTTCGGGATCACACGCACAAGCTAGTGATCAACTTTAGCGAGACGGCGGATCGCCTTTACAATTTGCGGAATGACCCCGGAGAACAATCACCCTTACCTCCACGTGCTGCGGCCAGCGAACGGGTTCGACTCCTGCAAGCAGCTCACGCGCATCTCTGCAAGACGAGGCACAATCGAAACGCCGATCTGACATTGCAAGCGCGCCTTCGTGAATTTCAGCAATCGATGAGTTGAGCCGGTCGCGAAACTCCATCACTCCCGCGCTCAACCTTAAACAGTCGCGGTGAATCTGCCGAGTATTGGTTCATTCGTCGACTATCGACGTTCGACGGCTTATTCTGGCTGCTCATTCTCTCGAGGCGTTGCCACGCGCGTGCAAATCGCCATCAGGGAGCTCCCCACGGGCATGGGCAACCTGCTAACGGTCTTTTGCTCCAACCGTGAAAACCAAAACAAACTCCGGTTGATCCAGTCGACCGGCACACGCGCCGGTCGTGGTTGAAGGTGAAGCCAACGCTCCATGATTGCCAACGCCATTTTGGCCGGGCACGTCCAGTGATATAGGTAGCGGTCCGCCATAATGCGAAGACCGGCTTCCGTACCCTCTCTGTGAAGCTGGGCCTTCGTGTAACGGGTGAAGTGGTGGTTCATTACATCGTGATTGGTCCATAAGCGCATAAAAGCGGGAACCGTAATCAAGACTCTTCCGCCCGGTAGGAGCAGGTGGCACACATGTCGAAGAGCGGCCACTGGATCCTCCAGGTGCTCGAGGACGTCCAGCATCAGGATCAGAGAGTATTGCTTCCCCGGTTGGAAGGTGTGATCAAACGGACAAATATAGATATGGCTTCGATCCGGATTGACAGGATTTATCAGCTCGGAGAAAGGCTCAACGCCATCGACTTCACCGAATTCGCGGAGACGGGGAAAAAACAATCCGTCGCCGCACCCTATATCTAGGATGCGCTCCCGGCCGTTTTGCAGGTCTAGACGCCGTAGCGTCTCTATGATCAATTCGCTGCGAGCGCGCCACCACCAGTGCTTTTCGTACAGCTCGCGGTATCGTTCGCCGTATGCGGGATTCAAGCGGGTCCTATCCGTGCGCTAAGGTGAGCTAATCGGCGGCGGTCGAGGTGGCGCCGTTTGCTACCGACCGAGTCACGACTCGATCCACCACGTAGTGTGGGCGGGCCTTGGTCTCTTCATAGACTCGTCCCACGTATTCTCCAATGATTCCAAGAAAGAACAAGTTGACGCCCGACAGGAATGTGATAACCAAGATCAACGCCGTAAATCCTTGTGGAGAATGCAGCCAGAATTTGGCATAGAGGGAGTACAGCGAGAAGAGGCTGGAGAAAACAATGGCTGCCATACCCAGAATCGATGAGGCACGCAGGGGCACGATCGAGAACGCAAAAATACCATCCGAGGCCAGTTTGAGGAGCCTGAAAGGACTGTACTTGGTGTGGCCTGCGTGGCGAGCAGAACGTTCGATCGAAATTCCGATTTGCCTGAATCCAACCCAACTCCTCAGCCCCCGTAGGTAGCGGTGATGCTCTGGCATCCTGCGAATTTCGTCAATCACGCGTCGCGACATCAAACCAAAGTCGCCGGAATCGAGCGGCAATTTTACGGGGGAAAGGGTCGCCACTAACCGGTAGAAAATCCAGTAACAAACACGGAGCCACCACGCTTCTTTCCTGTTGATCCGCCGCACATAAACGACGTCATAACCCTGCTGGTATGCCTCGACGAGGAGGGGTATTGACTCAGGAGGGTCCTGCAAGTCTCCATCCATCAGAACTGCCACATCTCCGGAGACGTGATCCAGCGCCGCCGCTAGCGCTGTCTGGTGACCGAAATTACGCGAGAGTGCAACCACGACCAGGCGCGCATCCACCCGCGCCGCCCTCTCCAGCAACAATGCCGTTTGGTCGGAACTCCCGTCGTCCACCAGCACGACTTCATGCGGTCCGCCTGGAAGGTTGTCCAATACGCCCGTCGTGCGCCGAAGCAATTCCGGTACGACCGCTTCTTCGTTGTAAACAGGAATGGCCAGAGAAATACGCGGAGCTTTGCCCGAACGGTGCTTGTAGATAGGATCAGCAGATGCCATCAATAGGTTCCAATTGCCCGAGTGTGTATCACATCAAGGGAGAACTGTTGACGTTCGCGCTCGACCCTTGAAATAAAGCATGTTCCACAGTGTAGCGCCAAAACCAACCAACGGATACGGCTCCACTACAAGGGGATCGAAGAGGCCGCTAAACATCTGTACCCATTCTCCTTGAGGACGGGCGTATTTACCTCGGTCCCAGCGTGCGAGGCTGCGCGCAACAGACTCCTCCCGCGGCATTACGAGTTCCAGAATCTGAATTGTTCCATCTTCGGTCAGCAGGGTCCGAAGGTGGGACAAAATGTTCAACACATCCGAGTTTTCCAGATGATGCAAAAAGCTATTGACCAGTACGAAATCAAATCGCTCGTTCGGCGATACCCGGTATGTACAAACGTCCGCCACCAGGAACCTGCGGCGGTAGCGCTCTCGCGCATGCTGAATGTAGCGTGCGTTCAGGTCAATGCCCAGGTAGTCGGAATGGGCGAAGTGTCTTGTGTTCGTCCCCGGCCCACACGCTACATCCAATACCCGACGGACACTCTTCAGATCGTTATGCGCCAGTATCGGCGCGAACTTCTGTTCCGCGAAAGGGGCTTGCCACATCCGGTACACAAGGGTGTGCTCAAGCAAGGTCGAGGTCAGGCTCATATGCTTCAATTTCTTCTGACGTCCACGAGCTGCGAAACGAAACCCCAAAGATGATCGCTGCCGACATGTAGAGTTAAGTCCGGGCGATGTACACTTCCGGCGTCTGCCCTGAACGATGTTTTGGCCTTTTGTCGCGCATATTCAGAGCAGGCTGTTCAATAACATAGTACGACACGCAGGCAGCGGTGACTGCAAATGCTATCGCGTACGCTGGCCGGAATCTCGGATTAGGGCAGAAGGGTTCCTGCCAAAGATAAAGGCTGTAACTAATCCGGCCCAGCCACTCGATCGGTCGGCAATTTAGAAATCGGTATGGCCGGCGCGTTACGTGCAAAATAACCCCAGCGATGGATACGAGAAATGCCGGATGCAAAACGGAGACCATGAACAGCGTGCGCGTCACTGTTCGCGCTGAGAAGAATGGAATGACCACGACCGCGAGAGTCATGCCCAAAGCGATGTAGCCTGGGATTCTCGGAATCCGCGATTCGAGGATCGCGAGCAAACATCCAACCGCCAAGTTGTCGGCCAGGACAGGGAAGAGCCCGTCTCCCCCTGCCGGAACTCTGAAATAGTAGAGTATGAGATGGGAAACAGGCGCAAGTACCATTACCCCAATTAAGATCGGTACCCTTTGTTCGTACCAGCGCTTCAGTATGCTGGGCCAGAGCAGATAGAATTGCTCCTCGATGCTCAATGACCAGAGGTGCCCGAAAATCCAGGGAAGGGAATAGTCGCAGTTGGCCACATAGAAGACAGCGGCTGCAACGTGATACCACTTCATTTGGTGCCAGTCGATGATTACTCCTGCCGCGATAAATACCAGTGCTGCTGGCAATAGACGGTAGGCACGGCGAATGTAGAACTCCCGCAGGTTGATGCTGGACGTTCGATCATGCTCGCTCAGCAGGAGTCTGGTGATCAGATATCCCGAGATGACAAAGAAGATCCGCACCCCGGTGTTCCCGAAAGCCCCCCAAACGGCAGTGGAATGCATCGCTTTTGCCACGTGACCGGCGACAACAGCCGCGATGGAGATCGCTCGCAATCCATCTAACGAGGGGATCCGCGTCATGGTTTTACAGGTATCTCCGTCGGCTCAGCGTTTCCACCTCACCTCGTAATTTGGAAGATGGGATTGTTCCGGGAATTCCACTTCGAGTGCCTCCCGCAGGTCTTGCGGTACTGGACCTGAGAAGCTTGGCGCAAGATTTATTACTACTAAGTTCACCTCGCGATCACGGATGGCTGAGAGGATTCGTTGCGTTCGCCCCGGTTGCTCGTCCAGGAAATCAAACAAGGTGCGCGTCGGATTGCGGAAGCCTGACAGGAAATACACCTCTGGGCAATCCGGAGTTGCATAAATGTAAGTTCCGCGCGCATGCTGCTCGATGATCCTAACTAATTCCCCGCGTTGCTTCGCATCGGCTCCGTACAGGTGCAATCCGCCGATCCGAGGAAGGACGACCTCCGAGGATCTACCCTGCGGTGCATACAGTTCACCCCTGTTGGACAGGAATCTGGGAGTCACGTCGAAAACGGCATACAGCAGGCAAATGCAGAAGAATCCGGCTAGCACCAACCGGGCGGTGGCATCGAGGAGCGTCTCCACAGCGAGAACACATAACGCGAGCAGCGGGGCGACATAGCAGAAATAGATTGGCGCGCTATAAGGGAACTGAATCAGATTGCAGGCTGCTGATATCGTCAGTAAGAGAAAAATCTTCTGCCGCCGTTCGGGCTGAATATTACCGGCTGTTGTCATCAAGAGCAGAATCCCCCCCACGACAACCACCGGAAGCATATTCCATATTGGAACCCAGGCGGCATCATAGAGAGCCGGGTGTTCCCTCGCTCCTACCGCGACTCCGACCGCGGTGGCCAGCAGCAGAATGCTTGTCGCTGCCCTCATCTTTCTCGGCGTTCTGAACACCATGATCAAGACAACTATGTCTGCTGTGGTGCCCGCCAGAAATCTGCGGAGCGACTGAGTTCTCACCGTGAACTGCAAGCGCTTCCCTGGCAGTACGAACACACCTCGCATAAAGTCAGCAACGGCCGCACTTCGCATGTACGGTATCAAAAAAAGAAGGACTGGTACCGCAACTCCTGCCCCAAATAGAAGCAGACTTGTCACAACCGATCTGAACTCGTCATTCTGATGCGGCGACCGTAATCGTTCAAGTAACACAGCCGTGCCGACCGCCAGGATGGGGAGAAAAAAATAGGGGAAGGATCCCCAGGAGAACACTTTTCGCAAGAGCGAAAATACCGATACCTCATATGCCAGAACGCAAGATGCGGCGAGAGACATACAACACCAGCGTTCTAGCGGGATGATACGGGCAAGGCTTTTGCCCGGTAGGAACAGCAAGAAGAGAACGGACCCAGCTACAAAGTAGAGTCCACTTAGTTTGAACAGGAAGGAAACTCCGCCGCAAAGGCCAGCGATGAACAGCCACCTGTGTTTTTTCGTTTCAACATGACAAAGCAACGCGGCCGCACCGAATGTCGCAAAGAACAAGTTGTACCACGAGGGCATTGCGGTGGAGTAGTTCGGTACGCTCCACACGACGGCGAGAAGTGTGAATGAAGCGGCAACCCATGGTGGGCCAAACCGGGAAGCGGTGAAATAAAGACACGGAACCCAGGCGAGAAAGAAAAAGTAAAGCACGAAACGCATGCTGGCGAGATTGGTTCCAAACACTCTGAAAGCCCCGGCATTCAAGTAGCTTAGCCCGCCGGTGTAGAGCTCATCGAAATCTCTGTGTGGAAGCTCCCCGCGTAACACGCGTTCCGCTGACTGCGCCAATACGCCCTCGTCCTGAGGAAACCAGCCCCGCCTGAGTTCTTTCCCCACGTAGAAAGCGCTAAGCAGCCACACAACCGCGAGCAGCAGCCGGGGGGTCATGCTTGTGATTCTGGAATCTGGATCGATTGCAGCTTCTCCTGTAGTGCGAAACCCATGGCTGTAAGGCAGCATTGAGAAATATCGGTTGCTTCTCGATACAGTCACGAAACGATCGGGATTCCCATCTAAACACACTCCGCGGCTCTCGAATATAGCCCGGCCACACTTCTGAGATAGGCTGCCCACGATTCTGCGACGACGCTCCAATCGAATATCTTGAGAGATCGCTCGAGAGCAGCGCGTCCGAGACGCACTCGCTCGTTAGAATCAGAAAGCAGCTCCGAGAGTGTCTCTGAATACCGTACGATATCGTCCGGATCGATGAGCCGTCCAGTGTCAGCCAGTACCTCCGGAATTCCACCCCTATTAGAGCCCACGACCGGAGTCGCACACGCCATCGCTTCAGCATTCACGAGTCCAAATGGTTCCTGAAAAATGGAGGGACTCGTGAACAGCGTCGCCCGCTGAAAAAACTGAGGCAGGTCGCGGTCGTGATGAATATAGCCGGGGAAGTCGACTGGGGTACCATACTGTCTCCGGATGGAATCGGCCAGTCGACGCACCTCTTGGACGTATCCTGTTTCCTTGTGTTTCCCGAAGCTTGTACTCCCCGCGATAATCAACTTCGCATCAGGATGGGTGCGAAGGACTCGAGCGTAGGCTTCGAGGAGTTGGAGAGGGCCTTTATTGGCGATGAAGCTTCCTACAAAAAAGATTGTCTTGGGCTCGCGCAACTCCTCTCGCGGGAAAAACAGTTTCGTGTTCACGCCGTTGGACACCACTTTGGTCTTGCGTGCCAGAGTCTCGGAGTTTCCTATTGATTGCGCTTGCAAATAGCGGCTGCAGACCACCAGGCCGTCGAGGTCAGGAGCCAGTGCGTCCAGCATCGGCGTACTCCAGTGCCCAAGGTGATCATTTTGCAAGTGAACGATTAGGCTACCCCGGTATCCGAGGGATCTTAACAAGACTGCCCACTGCGGGCGGTTATGAATGTGCACCACCGCGAAACGCCGCAAGCGGGGCATCAGGGCTCGCAGCGAGAGGCGGTCCTCGTAACGCCGCAAAACAGGCACTACAGACAGCAGGTGGCAAGCCCGCCACCAATCGCTGGACTCGTGGTGTAGGGAATAAGCGCTCGCTGGGTCTGTCGAGACCCCAAACACAGTGACTTCCATCTGGTACTGGAGGCGGCTGTATACCTCATATGTCCAGCGCGCAAGCGCGCCACCATAGTAGACGCTGAATTGTTCCCCGCCAGAGAGTAAGACTGCTACCGAGAGTTTTTTCATCTACTTTTACTTTTCATGAGAGACGAGGAGCGAAACATCTTGGCAGTTGGGCCTGTTCTCCGTATCCGTGGTGAAATGGTATCCGACGTTCGCTAATCTCTGCAACGAAGTCGCCGCCTCACGATGGAGGCTTCTTTTTCAGCTGATTGCGGACCCTGAGCAGAGAGAACTCAAGTGTCGAGCGGTCTGCTTATTTGGTATAGCGTAGAGTAGGTGGAGTTGTGGGTCGTCGCAGAAGAGCCTGAGGTGCAAGTCTCGCTTCACAGTGGCGTAGATAGTTTTCTTAAGATTGCAGAATGATGAATAGAATCCGCGTGCTGTTCCTGCCCGGAGTAGATTCGGACAACACCAACGCGCAAAGTCTCAACGTGCGAGAGATCGCGCTGCGGCTTGATCCGGAGAGGTTCGAGAGTACGTTCTGGTACGAGCGCGAACCGGATCCGCGGCTGCGTCTCCTCGGTGTCCGCTTGTTGCGATTGCCATCCCGCGGGAAAACGCTGCGGATCTTGAGGGAAATGCTGGCAGGGTATGACTTGGTTGCTTACATGGACTACAGCCCGGCCAGTTATATGTTTGTTCGCGTGCCACGCCCCGTGCGACGAGCGAAAACGGTGATGCATTTGGAGGCGCCTACCACGCAGGTGACGAATCCATCGCCGCAACTGCGACGACTCTATGAGGGGGTTCGATCCCGCTGCGATGTTTACACCGGGATCACAGGATTCGTTGCCGACGAGTTTTATGGCTTAACGAAGAAGAAGGTGAGTTATATTCTTCCGGTTGGCGTCGATACGCGTCTGTTCAGTCCTCCCGCAGCGCGAATCAATGCGGTGCCGGTCGTGCTTTTTGCCGGAACGCTGATAGAACGCAAGGGACCGCAATACGTTGTCGACGCCGCCGCTAAGTTTCCACAAACAACCTTCCGCCTAGTGGGTGCGGGGCGGGATGGGTTTGAAGAAGTCTTGCGCCGGAAGATCGTGCAGTCTGGTCTGAAAAACGTGACGCTAGAGGGCCCCAGGACGCAGGCACAGATGCTCGAAATCATGCGTCGGAGCGACATCTTTCTGCTGCCATCCCGCCAGGAGGGGATTCCGAAGGTCACGCTGGAGGCGGCGGCCACGGGATTGCCGTGTGTAGTGTTTCGCGATTACGCAACACCGTCAGTCATTGATGGAGTTACTGGATTTCAGGTTGCAACGACGGATGAGATGATGCAGTCTCTGGCGAGACTGATCGCAGATCGTTCACTGCGGCAGGGAGTGGGCGAAGCGGCACGCAAACACATGGAGAATTTCGACTGGGACCTGGTAGCCAGTCACTGGGAGAAAGCTTATCTGGAAATCGGAGCTGCTCGATAGTCTTTCCGCGCGCGGGTTGCGGCTTCTCGCGTGATCAAAGACAATCAATGGGAAGTTGATTCGCGTTTCCGGGGATCTACGACGCATGAAGGGTCAGGAGGGCTTCAGCACCGATGCCAGACAACTGCGGCCAATGACGAGTTTGACCGCGAATGCTCCGAGCGTCCAAAAGGGAAGTGGCCCTCAGGTGCTGACCCTCACCCCTTTCTATCCGAACAGTCGAGATGCTACCAACGGGTGCTTCATTTCGGAACCACTGGATTGGCTTACAAAAATAGGAGTGCGTAATACGGTGTTTGCCGTCCAGCCGTTTTATCGCGCCGGACTTCGGGCGAGCAATTTGGCGCCGAAGGCCGAGTGGCTTCGGTATTTCTCATTTCCGGGAGGATTTGGGCTTCCCACGGCCGGTGCATTCTTGTTCTCTCACATCATTGGAAGGGCGCGGGAACTCCACCGCTTGCAACGAATCGATCTCATCCATGCGCACGCGCCGCTGCCTTGTGGACATGCCGCCATGCTCTTGAGCGCGGAACTGGGAATCCCGTATGTGGTCTCGGTGCACGGTCTCGATGTGTTCTCGACGGCGCAAGTCGGCGGCCGGGCGAGTGAGTGGTGCCGGCGGATCTCCCAGCGCGTGTATCGATCGTCGCGGAGAGTGATTTGCATTAGCGAACGCGTCCGCGAGCAGGTTCTGGAAGGGACGGGACCAAGCTGCCGGACTTCAGTCGTGTACAACGGCGTGGACCCAGACGCATTTTCGCCGGATAGTGAACCTTCGTCCGCTGCTCCGGTGATTTTGAGCGTGGGGAACCTAATTGCGATCAAAGGTCACGAAGTCCTCATCCGTGCGGTCGCAGCGCTCGTTGCGGAATTTCCAGAACTGACTCTCGACATCATTGGACGCGGACCCGAACAATCTCGGCTGCAGAGTCTGGCCCAACAGTTTGGAATCGGTAAATCCGTGCGCTTTTTGGGACTGCAGTCTCGGCAGCACGTGGCGGCAGCTATGCGCCGGTGCACCGTCTTCGCGCTGCCCAGTAGATATGAAGGTCTGGGATGCGTTTATCTTGAAGCTATGTCGGTGGGCAAGCCGGTGATTGGCTGCCGCGGGCAGGGGATTGCCGAGATCATCCATCACGGGTCTAACGGTTTTTTGGTGGGGCCGAACAATGAGAGAGAACTGTCGCTTGCGCTTGGAATGTTGATTCGCGACGAAAATCGGCGTCGCAATATCGGCGGCGCGGCTCGGGAAACGATTCTGGATCGGCTCACGTTGGAACAGCAGGCAGAAACCATGGCGCGGATTTACAGAGAGTCCGCAGCATGAAACACCGACTGGTTATTCTCACCGAGATCATTTCTCCCTACCGCATTCCCCTGTTTAACGCGCTCGCGCAACGTGAGGACGTAGATCCGCACGTCATCTTTCTGGCCGAGACCGATCCACAGCTTCGCGGTTGGAACGTATACAAGGAAGAGATCAGATTCTCCTACCAAGTCCTGCCCTCGTGGCGAAGGCGCATCGGTAAGTACAACCTGCTGCTGAACAGTGGCACAAGTCGTGCTCTGAGAAGAACGGCTCCAGACTCGGTTTTATGCGGTGGATACAACTATCTCGCATCTTGGGAAGCCCTTCTCTGGGCGAAGCTCCATAAAATCCCGTTCTTCTTATGGTCTGAAAGCAATCTCCAAGACATCCGCGGCGGGCGCGCTGCGGTGGAACTCTTGAAGGGAGAATTTCTTCGTCGCTGCAGCGGATTTGTCGTGCCCGGGCGATCGGCTGCGGAGTATTTCAGTTCCCGTTCGATCAAGGCTGAGGCGATCTTTACGGCTCCAAATGCAGTCGACAACACACTTTTCGCCGATGCAGCCGCTGCTGCCCGCAAGAATGCAGCTAGCTGCCGCACGGCACTTTCTTTGCCTGACCGCTATTTCCTTTTTGTGGGGCGCCTGGTGTGTGAAAAGGGCGTGTTTGAATTGCTTTCTGCTTATGCCACACTGGACCCACGAACGCGCCTACAGATAGGCTTAGTATTTGCAGGCGACGGTGTATCGCGGCGGCGATTGGAAGAAAAAGCGACGTCAATTTCGCCCGGAACGATACGATTCACGGGCTTTGTTCAGAGAGAGCAGATCGCGAGCCTCTATGCTCTTGCTGAGATGCTAATCCTACCGACATATACTGATCCGTGGGGCTTGGTAGTGAATGAAGCGATGGCTTGTAGTTTACCCGTCATCCTCAGTCAGGCGGCTGGATGTGCGGCGGATCTCGTTACAGAAGGCTGGAACGGGCGGATCGTGTCTCCTAGAGATGTGAAGTCCTTGGCATCGGCCATGCAAGAAATTGCGAGCAGCCCAGATCTGAGTGTCGCAATGGGAGCAAACAGCGCCAAACGCATTGCCGCCTACTCCCCGCCGGAGTGGGCAAAGGGAATTGGGTGCGTTACGGAATCAGTGGGAGCAAAGAGTGGACAAGCGACCAATTAAGTACTCGTTTCTAATCGCGGGCAGCGCGGTTGCGCTTATATTCGGATACTTTGCGTATTCTCGGCCAGCATATTTCACGAATCAAACCTATCTCGCGGGTCTTCTGTTCTTGGAGATTCTGGCTGCTGCTGTTTGGTCTTATCGGAGGACATTCTTTGCACTGTTATCCGTGACGTTCCTGTTTGCGGGAGTTAATCTATCCTTCGGATCAAGTTGGTCAACCGCGCGATGGATAGTTCTTGGAATGGGCGCGCTGGTGGGCATCGTAATCACGCTGAAGGAGGGTCGCTATCAATTCGGCGGGTTACACCTTCTCGCATTCTTCTCGGTGCTTGCAGCGTTTACGTCAGCGGCGGTCTCTCACCATACGTTTGTTTCTTCCTTAAAGGTCTTGAGTCTCTTGTTGCTGTTTCTCTACGCGGCGACGGGAGCAAGATTGGCTGTTGTGAACCGGGAAGGTCGTTTTTTTGCGGGGTTGTTGACTGGCTGCGAACTGTTTGTCGTTGCCATTGCAATGTTTTACTTCCTCGGCAGAGAAGTGATGGGAAATCCCAACTCTTTGGGTGCCGTCATGGGAGTTGTTGCTGCCCCAATGCTGCTGTGGGGAACAATGTTACCGCAAGAGCCCTTCGCCCACCGCAGACGTGTTTTGTTATGTGTTGTCTCCATGTACCTGGCATATACGAGCCACGCAAGGGCGGGCATACTTGCGGCGTTGGTGTCCTGTGCATTGCTTTGCCTAGCGACCCGCAAATACGCCCTTCTACTCCGAGGAGTTGGAGTTCTTGCGGTTGTCGTCGCAACGGGAGCCATCTTGAACCCGGAAGCCTTTTCCAGGACTATTTCCTCATTTACTTCGACTGTGGTCTATAAAGAAAAGGACCCTACTCTGGGCCTATTAGGGTCCCGCGAGACCCCGTGGCAAGAAACCATGGATGCAATCAGGAACAATTTCTGGTTTGGAACCGGTTTCGGAACCTCGGACACGAGGTCAGACGCAATTGACAGTCATGACACCGTCGCCAGTTCAACCCCGGCAACAACGGAGCACGGCAGCAGCTACTTGGAGATAGTTTCTTGGGTTGGAGTGCTTGGGACGTTGCCTTTCCTTCTGTTGTTGGTAGTTCTCTTGCAAAGAGCCTGTAGCGTGATTCTGTGGACGTATCGAACCCCCGCTGTCTATAATCCGGCTCTCCCGCTTGCGCTTCTCGTGATTGGCGGTCTGATCCATGCGGCTTTTGAGGACTGGCTCTTCGCGCCGGGCTACTACCTCTGTGTGTTTTACTGGAGCATAGCGTTCATCTTTTTCGACCAGGCTGCGTTGCTCCCCGCCGGTGATGCCAAATCCTTGTTCGCGAGGCGCGCGGCACCTATGCCACGGGATTTCGGTGCCGTCGCTCCGAGTCGATAATGCGGCTGTTTATCAATTCCCTGGCCGCGAGTGCAGGTGGAGGACTCACCTACATCCGCAACGTCCTCCCCCATTTAGCTGCGAAACCTAATCTGAAGGTTACGGTCGCTCTGACGCCCGGCCTGCTGCAAGGATTTCACTTCGGCGAAAATATCGATCTCGTGGAAGTGGCCGTTCGACCGACACGGAGATTCTGGTTCGAGCAGGCTGACCTTCCGGACATTATCCGGGGTTGTCACGCGGACGTCTTGCTTTCGACAGGAAATGTTGCGGTTATGCGGTCTAGCGTGCCGCAGATTCTGTTATCTCGGAATTCGATTTACCTTTGTCCCGAGTTCTATCGCGACTTGCTCTCTAGACGTGAGTATCGCGCTTGGTTGGATACTCACCTGAGAGCGGTAATCGTAAGAAAGTCAATCGGATGGGCTGATCTCACCGTGGCGCCCAGTGAGGCTTTTGCCGCAGACCTCACGCGCTGGGCTGGTAGGGAGGTCTTGGCGATTCATCATGGATTCGACCATGACATTTTTAGCAAGCAGTCAGTTCCGCTGCCTCAAGATCTCGAGGATAAACTGCGCGCAGCGCAGGGATCTCTGAAACTTCTCTTCGTCAGCCACTACAATTATTATCGAAATTTCGAGACGCTATTTCGAGCGCTGCCGCTACTGCGCCGTCGCCTCGCGAACCGATCGGTCAAACTTCTTCTGACCTGCAATTTGCTCCCCGGCAAGAACCCTGGAGCTTATCGGACCGAATCGGCAGCAAGCTTAATAAAGGGACTCGGGCTGGCGGACATGATCGTGGAACTCGGATCGATTCCCTATGAGCAACTGAGCCAGATCTACGCTCGGGCGGATGTCTACGTGACCCCCGCGTACACCGAGACTTTTGCTCATCCTCTCGTGGAAGCGATGGCTAGCGGAGTGCCGGTGGTTGCCTCCGATCTGCCGGTACACCGGGAGATCTGTGGCGAGGCGGCGGGTTTTTTCCCGGCATTCTCTCCCGAAAATCTGGCAGAAGAGGTTGGGCAAGTCGCCTCTGTGCAAGAAACATCAAGACGTATGGCAGCTGCTGGCTTGGAGCGATCGCAGCGCTTCTCCTGGAAAGCGCACGTCGAGAAGATCCTGGAGCAGTGCGAAAGACTCGTTGGTCCAAGCCTCCTGCGCACAGGACATAGGAAAGGATCTGCAATGATGTTTGGGTAGTAAGTGGTTGCAGGTCGCTGTCTGTCAGCGGAACCGCCGAAAGCCTCTATTTAATCCCCAGTGGATGGACCAGGCACAACACGCTCTGCAATCTGCTCAAAAGCCTGCGACACTCGCTGAAGCTGTTCGTCACTCATCTCAGGATATATAGGCAGAGATAAGACTTCCCTTGCCGCCCTTTCCGCCTCAGGGAAGTCTCCCTGGGTATAGCCCAAATCAGCATATGCAGGCTGGAGATGTGCGGGCTCGGCATAGTGAACCGCCGTTTGAATACCCTCCGCGCGCAGGGCGGCCTGTAGTTCATCGCGGTGCTTACTTCGCAAAGTATAAGCGTGATAGACATGGCGACAGTGGGGCATCTCTGCGGGCAGTCCGACGTTGTGGTTTGCGAGCATCTTGTCGTACGCTCTCGCGAGTGCGCGGCGCTTTTCAGTCCAAGGCTCCAGATGACGGAGCTTGACTCGCAGAATCGCGCCCTGGAACCCTTCCATTCGGTAATTGAAACCGCGCAGAACGTGATGATACTTGCGGTCCTGTCCCCAATCGCGGAGCATGCGTATCTTCTTCGCATAGCCAACATCGTTGGTTGTGATCGCTCCACCCTCGCCGTACGCTCCAAGGTTCTTGGTGGGATAGAAACTGAAACAAGCGATGTCACCAAGGCTGCCCGCCCGACGCCCTTGGTATTCCGCTCCGTGTGCTTGGGCAGCATCTTCAATCACAACCAGGTTCCGACGACGCGCAATACCAACGATCGGGTCCATGTCGGCAGGCTGCCCATAAAGATGAACGGGAAGAATGACTTTAGTACGCGGAGTGATTGCGGCGGCAATTGCGGTCGGATCCATATTGAAAGTGCGAGGATCAATGTCGACCAGAATCGGTTTCGCCCCGGCGTAAAGGATTGCAGCGACGCTGGCGACAAACGTAAACGGGACTGTTATTACCTCGTCCCCGGGGCCGACTCCTGCGGCCAGCAAGGCGAGATGCAGTGCGCTAGTGCCAGAGTTTAGTGCGATGCATTCAGAAGTCCCGGAATACCGTGCGAATTCACCTTCAAAAAGTGCTACCTCGGCGCCGAGCACGAACTGACAGGTGTCCAGCACTCGAGAGACGGCGGCATCAATTTCAGCCTTGATGCCCTGGTATTGAGACCTTAAATCGAAGTAGGGTACCTGGGTTTTCTCCATGCTGACCGCGATCCCGCGCACGCAGAAGTTGCCAGAGGGTTCCATGCGTCCGCGTAAGCAACTTCAGTCTGGACAATACAATACGACGGCATCTTGCATCAACTCCCGCTGATGAGGACAACGTGAACGTTCGGGCCGATGTCCCGAATTGCGAAAACTGTCTCGCCACACAGCGCCTCCTCTCAGTGCACAACAAAAGCAGGCACAATTGCTGCTTTGTAGGAATCTATCGGACACGTCCGCGTGGCATCAAGCACACCGGCAACCGTTACTGCAACGTTGCCAACCGTGTCTGGACCAGTGCCTCCGGCAAAAGTCAATTGATCGCTCTCTCCACCCAGAACCGCCACTGATTTGGTGGAACTGGCGGTCATGGCCAGGTAGTAGCGACCAGGGCGAAGCCTGACCGCACCGTCCTTCCAGTTCACCGTGTGGTATCCAGACGTCATCGTCGAACTGCCCGGCTTCGGACCAGTGTGGGCCAAGAGGGTGCATACACCACCTGAGTTCCCGGAATAGAGTCCGATATCGTATGTTGTCGGAGAAATATCTGCGATTCCCACGGTGTACGTCAGCTGCTTCGTGATTTTGGGAAAAGGCAGAATCACGCCAAAGAAAGCAGCTTTGTTAGCCACGCTGGGAAACACCGCCGTCTTTTCCCCGACATGCGTGGCAGTGAACCAGGGAGTGTCTGCAGTGTCTGGGGCCACACTGGCATTGGTGTCGGTGGCACCTCCCATACACTTCTCCACTCCCCCGGAGTCGATGGTGCACAATCCATTGCCCGCCTTGAAGTAGGCTTTTTGAAAGCCTGAGGCTGGACGCGAGGGTTTGGCGATCTCCGGTCCTGAGATTTCGTGTGCGATGCCCGATTGGAAATCGAGAGGCACTTTGAGCGTCTTGGAATTCAGCGTCAGCCGTTCTTTCCAGGTACTGTCATCCGGGGTGCTCCCGATGTAGTTCGAGATCGAGACTGGTGACCCAAACGCTACGGGCGCTGCCTTTCCACTGAATCCTCCGTTCGGCCCGTCAAAGCCAATGTACGCATCGAGTGAATTTGCCTTAGGTCGGTAACCAGTCGTGGCAAGCGTCGCCGCCGTATCGGCATCCGCTAACGTGATGACTTCTTGTGGCTTTACCCGCGACATGAAATTTAGCCGCCCTTTGGCCATCGGGTTGGCGTGGCTGTGGTCATTCATCATGACTGCCGAATTCGTGCCGTTCGTCGTGTCTGTTGAATTCTCGCACGCCGTATAGCCACCGAACACGTTGATGGAGCCTCGACAGCGCGCAGCGTAGTTTATTGGCACAGCCGAGCCAGTATTCGCTTGCGCGCCTACTCCGACCGTGCTGATTTCCGTGTCGGATACGATCGGAGCGCTCGATGTGATCGCTCCTGTAGCAGGCCAGAAGGAGAAATTCCCCCGATAGTTTTGCGACGATAGGTCGTGAACGATCGGTGATGTAGCTAGGGTCACATCGTCACTGAACGTGCAGACGAAGCTGGGACACTGCGGAACATCTACGGCGACGCTGCCGCATGCATCCAAACTGCCCCCGCCGCAGTTTGTGTCGGTAGGAGCTACATACCCTCCGCTCGCAGCAGAAATTCCTAGTGGAGCCGGGTTACGTATCACGTGATACGTTATCTTGTCTCTGCCACTTGCTACTCTGGGCCAGCGGACTGGAATTTTCCCAGACCGGTTCGTCCGTCCGAACATCACGGGCAGCGGCGAACTGTGAACTCCCTTTGTCGCATCGTTAACGACGATCGAATACACATATTGAATTGAGCCATCTCCGTAAGTCGGAAGGGAGCCGCCCATAGCCGCACCTCTGATATCGAACTCGGCCGCGCCCGAGGACACCCCAGCAATCAAGCCAGCATTGCCCGTCCCCGGCCAGGGTGACCGAGCGGGAGAGGGTGGATTTAGACTCGGCCCAGTCTCGGTGTAGATGTTCTCGAAATAGGCGCCCTGATAGTTTCCGGTCACATTGGAGACATTGGCTTGCCACAAGCCTTGAGCCTGAATGACGGTGTCGTGCACGTAGAGCCCATTCGAATTGAAGAACGAGAAACCGTTCGAATAGTTCGCCGTTAGGTTACTATCGGCGACGGTTACGACTGGCGCGAGTTGCTGCTTGGCGATGGGAAGGTTGAAGGCGCCGCCGCTAAAGAAGAATGAGCCAGTCCAGTTAACGTTCGCATTTAACGATATGCCCGCGTTATCAAAACCCTGAACGAGACCGCGCTCGTCATCCCAAAAGTCGAACCAGTTGTTGAATCTTCCGAGCTCCCATGCAATGGCGCCCTTCACTTCCAGGAAGTTTGTGCCAGAAGCATTGTCGAGAACTGGCTCGTAAGCCAAGGCGACGACGCCTGGAGTGGTTTGAGCGGGCCAGTCTACCCGAGAGTTTCGGTAGTACGTGAACGTGTTTGCGTTGACTACTGTGATACTCGGAACGTCCCCCCAAAATTGCGTCGGATCGGTGAAAAGGATCGTCACCATGTCTCCTGTGCGCAGTCCGTGGGGAGCCGCAGTTGTAATCGTACTCAGGTGTGTCGTACTCGAGTAGGCAACTGAAGTTATCAAAGAGCCAGCGTATGCGGGATCGGTGGAGTGGTCCGTTGCTGAACGAAAGGTGATGCCCTCAACAGTGTTATCGAGAGCAAGATTCGACGGAGCTGTAGTCGGGAATCCAGCAATAACCGAACCATCTGCGTTTACCGGGGTCAGGTAACCGACCACGAGTCCCGGCCCCCGGCCATAGTGGTTGATCACGGCTCCGTCACCAGAGAGCCTGGACTGAGTAGTGTGAAAAAAGATGGACCCATAAATGTTGTAATCATCGGAATAGGACTTAGGTCCGCCGTAGGGTTTGCCGCGCGGAGGAATGACCACATGACACCCACTGACATACGGCCAATCTGCAGCCCTGCTTGGCAATCCGCACCCGTCGTTGATTGCCTCTTGAATGCCTTGGGTAGCAGATCCGAGCGCGTAGGCATTGGCGGAGTGAGAGAAATACGGAGTGAAGATCAACGTGCAATTCTTGGCGCCCGCAATACAGGTTCCCCCCGTCACGTAGACGGTTTCACTCTTCACGCTGTCGGAGATGCGAATTTGGTATTGTCCCCATGGACCACCGAAGCGACTCGTTCCTCCAGTGTCGACGCCAACGGGTCCGACAGGTAGGATGACCGTTGCGGACACTCTTGGGAGCAAGGGAGTACGAGTGCGGTCTATTGACGAGTTGTCGCTTGGTTGCACGATACGAGTTCTATTGAAACGCTTCGCGTCCAGATCATCTGCGGTACCTTGGTCGGTTTTTTGAGGTACGGCGGAAATAGCGCACCAAACTCATTGGGCCGGTGCCTGCGCCGACACGGACAGTTCTTGAGCCCGAAGGCCGATTGAGGAGGAGAGGAGGGCGACTGGGAGGAAATATTTGAAAATTATTTTCATGAAAGTTTCCATCTGTGGGGGATTTGGTTCGCGTGTAGACTCTTGTGTTCTGAAATCTAGTTCTCTGAGTATCGAGTTATAGACTACCGGAGAAATAGGTTTTGCACGCCGCCGAACATTTTGGGGGTTTCTCTCAGACTCCCGCGGTTTCTGGTACGGGGGAAGCGCTGGTCGCTTTTGACCAGTTGGCTCATCTTTATCGCGGCAAGCGGCGTCAGTTGAACGCCCTGTTCGCT
>CAVQCF010000035.1:0-13538 GCA_963710885.1 uncultured Acidobacteriaceae bacterium | reverse complement strand
TTCTAGACCGTGTACTTATACCGACCGTGGTAAACTGGAATTCCGCACGCCGGAGAGGTGGCAGAGTGGCCGAATGCGGCGGTTTGCTAAACCGTTGTACGGGCTAACACCTGTACCGAGGGTTCGAATCCCTCCCTCTCCGCCATTACCTTAGTTATCTGGCACTTGCAAGCTGGTGATACCTACACTTGATACGGTTTTCAAGGAAGGGGTCACCGGATGCACCGCGAAGTCAATCTCACCAAAAGAGTCCAAACGCCGCAAGGAATGCGGTATTGCCCTGTTGTGCTGTCTGCCAATGGCCGCGTCAAGCCTGACGCCGTGCTGGTCAACGGCAAGCCCGAGCGCCACCCCGAAGGGGCCTATTACATCGAATGGCACGACAACGGCAGGCGCAGACGCCTGTCGGTGGGCAAGGACGCAGCCGACGCCAGTTCCATGCGCCTGCGGAAAGAGACCGAGCTTAACAACGGCGATGCCACGGTGCCGGAGATAGCCGCGAACGGCCATAGGTCGGTGGCAGGATCGGTGGCCGACTACCTCGAAGAGACGGAACTCACGAAGAAGCCGAAGACGCTGGCGGCCTATACGACAGCCTTGACCTACTTCAGGGAGTCCTGCCCCAAGCTCAATCTCGAAGACATTGACCGGATGGACCTGCTGAAGTTCTGCGCCTTCCTGCGTGACAAGAAGAAACAGGCACCGCGCAGCGTCTACAACAAGTTCGAGAACGTGATGTCGTTTCTGAAGGCGAATGGGATTCGCGGACTGGTGGGCAAGAACGACTGGCCGCGCTACACGGAAGAAGAACCTGAGATGTATGAGCAGGAGGAACTCGATAAGCTCTTCAAGGCCTGCGACGGCGAAGAACGGCTCTGGTACGAGTTCTTCCTGATGACCGGGATGCGGGAGCAGGAAGTCATGTACACGTACTGGTCAGACGTGAACTTCGCAGCCGCGACGGTTCGGGTGAGTCACAAGCCTGATCGTGGATGGACACCGAAGGCGTACAAGGAACGCGAGATTCCCATCCCTGCAAAGCTCGCGCAGAGTCTGAAGGCGTGGAAGGCGAAGTCGGACAAGACTTGCAGCCTTGTGTTTCCCGACAGCCGGATGCAATCCGAAGCTCGACTTCCTCGACTGCCTGAAAGCCGTTGCAGAGCGTGCGAAACTCGACGAAGACAACTTCTGGCTGCACAAGTTCCGCGCTACGTTCGCTACTCGGTGTCTTTGGGCTGGAGTCGATCTGCGCACCGTGCAGCAGTGGCTAGGTCACTCGGACATGGAATCGACGATGCGGTATCTGAAGCCGTCACGCAGCCAGCAGGTGCGGGAGAAGGTGAACGAGATTTTCGGCTGAAGGGGTATTCGGCGGCCGTCTTTGATTGGCTGTCGGCATCAGTTGCGCTATGCCGACTTATTAGTTACAACCCGCACTCCCCATCTGGATTACTTCCGGTTAAGCCGACAAACCGGGAGTGATCTCACTTCATGGCCCAGCGATTCCGTAAGGTGGGGGTAAGGTCCGGGGGCCAGTCCGCGTATTTGCAGGGTTTCACCTGCGGTTGCAGATTGACGTCATTCTTGCAATCTAGGAAGGTACTTGTTATTTTATGCATTTCTGACACTATTGTGAATGTCATATGAAGTCACCCGACGAACCCGACCTGGAACTGCGCGGCAAGCTCATCCGCAGCCTCGGTTTGTTCCGGGAAATGTTGCCCGGCTCGTTTGTCGAACGCCAACGGGCCTGTGGTCGGCCCACCTGTCATTGCGCCGATGGCAAACGCCTGCACGTGCAATATCAGTATCTCCCTGACCGGTGGACGGCAAGCCGAAGACGTCTCCAACATTCCCACGCCGTGGGTGGAGACGGTGCGCAAAAAGATCGCGATGCGCCAACGCTTTGAGGCTGCCGCCGCGACCATCTGCAGCGTGAACCTGCAACGATTTCTTAAGGAAAAACTCAGGGAAAAGGAAAGATCGCCAAGTTTCTGAGCCGGCACCGGCACCGGTTCGAGGCTTATCTCGACAAGGTGTTTGGCTTTTCGGATTTGGTGAGCGCTCTGCCCGAAGGACGGCAGTTTCCCCAGCACGCATGGGAAAAAAGTGTTTGACGCTGTTTTCTTGGGGGCGGCGATGCAGATTCCCAGTCTGCTGCAGATCGAGGCCGAGTGTCGCGATGGAGCGCTGGCCACACGCATCGGACCGATCAGCGACGACACTCTGGGTTATTCGCTCGAAAGACAATCTCCCGAACCGGTGTTCGCGCTCAGTTGTGAAATTGCCCGCCGCCTGAAACGCAACGGAGTTCTCCGTTCCGATTGGTCCCGAGGGTTGGCGGCAGGGGCGGTCGATGGCATTGAAATCTGCAGTTCGTTTGCCCGCTGTTGCGATGCCTGTATGGAGCGCGAGGTGCAACACAAGGTGAACGGTGAGATGAAAACCGAGATTCCAGTACTATCACCGCATCGTGGTCATAGTCCTGGTAAGCATGTCGTTTTCCATCCCCGTGGGTGTCCGCTTTCAGAAGAACGGCGAATGCTAGGTCGCCTGCGCCTTGGCTCTGCTCCAGGATCTGGTCGGGCAGTTGGGCCGCCGCTTCCTGGATGTGCTTGTGGGAGACGCTCTCTATCCGGCAAGCCCCCTTCGTCCAAGAAGTGGAACGTCTCGGTCTCGGTTTGGGCCTTCACCTTGAAAGAGAACCAGCCCGAGTTATCGCGCGAGGCGGAGCGTCTCACCCAGGAATCTCCCGATCGGCGTTCAGGAGGAACCGGACCGCGAGATTCGATACTGGCACTTGCCGGAGGTCGATTGGCCGGTTGCCGATCGCCAGATACGGGTGGTCAAAACGGTTCGCATCGAACAGCAGCGTCGGGTCACGGTCCGCACAAAAGACGCTGCTCGAATTAAAGGTAAGATGGCGATGTCGCAACCGAGCACCAACTTCTACGCCACCAATTTCGAGCTGGGCTCGATCTCGCCTCTGTTCCTTCATCAGTTGAGTCGCAGCCGTTGGCGAATCGATACCGAGTTTTTCAGACCATCACCACCGACTGTCATCTACAAACACCCCGCTGGTCCACCAAACCACCGCCCTGGTGGTGCTGACCATGATCCGGTTTCTGGCCTATACCCTGTCCCTGGTCTTCTACCACCGCCAAGTCCGCAGCTGATGCCCGCCGAAAATGCGACACCTTTCATGCGCTGGCTCAGCGCTTCGCCTACTGGTTCCTCGCTGTTTCGCCCAACACCAGTTGATCGAGCCCGCCTGTGCCTGGCCTGGGTCGCGTCCGGCAAATTCTTTCCGGGTGTCGGTCCTGACGCCCTGACGCTGTATTCCTTCCGACTCTAACAATCAAGCGCATTCTCCATCCCGCGAGCATTCCAACTCGCTCGGCAGCCTCCTTGCCTGCCACAACCACAGTCAAATCAGCGGCGTACTCGATGGGAAGATGGCACTTTACGGAATCGCCGCTTCATCCGCCTTTTGTTGACTTGCCGAGTGCCCCCTCCGTAAGATGAAGCGACCCGAAGGCCAGGAATCTCCCGATGATCGGCCAAACCCTCTCGCACTACCGCATTCTGCAAAGACTGGGCGGCGGCGGGATGGGTGTGGTTTACGAGGCGGAAGACCTCACCCTGGGCCGGCGGGTAGCGCTGAAGTTTCTACCTCCCGAATTGAGTGCCGACGCGGCGGCGCTCGAACGATTCCAACGCGAGGCGCGGGCCGCTTCCGCGCTGAATCACCCCAACATTTGCACCATCCACGAAATCGGTCAACAGGACGGCCAGCACTTCATCGTGATGGAGCTGCTGGAGGGCAAGACGCTACGCGATCGCATCCTGGGCCGGGCATTGCCGACGGACGTACTGCTGACGCTCGCGATGGAGATTGCCGAGGCTCTGGACGCGGCACATCGGAAAGGAATCATTCATCGCGATATCAAGCCGGCGAACATCTTCGTGACCGAGCACGGACACGCGAAGATCCTCGATTTCGGCTTGGCGAAGGTAACGCCCGGGCAGAGCCGTTCCGCGGCATCGCGGCGCGTGGCGCCGACGGTGATGAGCGAACTGCACCTGACGAGTCCCGGAACGACGCGTGGGAACGATCGCGTATATGTCGCCGGAGCAGGCGGCGGGCGACGAACTCGATGCGCGCACCGATCTGTTTTCGTTCGGGGCAGTGTTGTACGAGATGGCGACGGGGCTGCCGGCGTTTTCTGGGAACACGTCGGCGATGGTGTTTGATGCGATTCTGCACAAGGCGCCGTCGGCGGCGGCGCGCTTGAATCCCAATCTGCCGGTGGAAATGGAGCAGATCACCAACAAAGCTCTGGAGAAAGATCGCAAACTTCGCTATCAGAGTGCTTCCGAAGTAGGTGTGGATCTGAAGCGGCTGAAGCGGGAGGTCGAGTCAGGCCGCACGGGAACCACTTCCATCTACACAACCGCCGCAACCGCTGCTTCGACAACACCAGCCCAGCCTTACTTGGGGGCTAAACTGATCGCGATCTCCGCCGCCGTGGTTGTGGTTGCTGTTCTGGCGTATGTGTTCCGCCCAGCTTTGCCCCCGCCAAGGATCACAGGCTACACGCAAATCACCCACGATGGCTGGCAGAAGAATTCCTTCGGGCAAACCACACCCACTGTGCTCACCGATGGCGCAAGGCTGTACATCCAGGAGACTGCTCATGGCCGTTTTGTCGTTGCTCAGGTATCGGCGTCGGGAGGAGACACGGTCCCCATCGCCATGCCCTTTTCTAACGCAGCCTTGGACAACCTTTCTCCGGACAGGTCGGAACTGGTGGTGGGGAGCTTCTCGGGATATGAGCTCGATCAGCCGTTGTACGCCGTGCCCACACTAGGCGGCTCGCCTCGCCGTCTTACGGACCTGCCAGGACAGGATGCCACGTGGATGGCAAACGGGGATCTACTTGTCGCCAACAAAGCCGAGTTGACAGCGGTAAGTCGCAGCGGCACTTCCAGGAGCTTCTTGGACCTAGGAGACACAACTTCGTCTGCCTACTGGTTACGGTGGTCGCCGGATCGTCAAACTCTTCGTTTCACGCTGACGTTAACGGACCGGCAGATGCTGGCGGAAGTGTCTGCGGACGGTAGCAACTATCATAGGCTGCTTGAACATTGGCGTCCGGGTGATGACGCTTCGAATGGCAACTGGACGCCCGATGGCAGGTTTTTTGTGTTTGGGACGGTTCACAATTGGGGGCGGGCCGACATTTGGGCCATTCCTGAGAAGGCTGACTTATTCCACAAAGTCAATCCGGAGCCAGTGCAACTAACCGCCGGCCCCTTGAATTTTTATTCGCCGCAGCCGAGCCTGGACGGCAAGAGAATCTACGTGATCGGTGAACAGCCGCGGTCGGAGCTGGTTCGCTATGACGTCAAGTCGGGTCAATTCTCGCCTTATCTTGAAGGAATTTCGGCGCGTGGAGTTAGATTTTCGCGAGATGGCCAGTGGCTTAGCTATATGTCGTATCCGGAAGGCAACCTTTGGCGCTGCCGGATCGACGGCAGCGACAAGCTGCAGCTGACCTCCGCACCACTCTTTGTGTACTCAGCCCGCTGGTCGCCAGACGGACACGAAATCGTGGTTGAGGCCTCGGAACCTGGTCAGCGGGGGCAGGCGTATCTCATCTCAGCGGAGGGCGGCACCCTGCGTGACCTCAAAGCGGGAAAACTCAACGTCGCAAGTGTGAGCTGGGCCGCGGACGGAACCACGATTACCTTCAACGACGCCTTTGAGCCGGGTCATTCGACGATCCGCTCGATGGACCTAAAATCCATGCAGACTACCGACGTACCCGACTCTGAAAACCTCGTCAATCCGCTGCGCTCTCCGGACGGACAGTACCTGGCTGCGGGGACTGTGGCAGGCGACAAGTTATTGCTGTTCAACTTTACGAATCAGAAGTGGATCGAGCTGGCCAAGACGACGATCGGTTCTTTTGAGTGGTCTCCCGACAGCAAGTTCGTTTACTTCGATAACGGGTTCAGTTCTGACCAGGCGGTTTCTCGTGTGCGCGTTTCTGACCACAAGGTAGAGCAGGTCGCTGGCTTGAAGGATTACCGGCGAGTAGTGACGCCCTGGAACACGTGGTTCGGCTTGACGCCGCAGGGCGATCCGCTGCTCATGCACGACGTTGGTTCCCAGGAAGTCTACGCCCTCGACTTCGAGGCGCCTTAGGCACGCTCCCCTGCTAGCACGATTTCAGGAACATTGGCGCAAACGGCGGTGCCGCGATTCTGGGCGGTTAACGGGCAACTCTTACCTAATCCGATAAGGGAAGGGTTGCCGACAACTCAGGGGTTGAGTGTAAGGTGCCCTCCTGCAAATGTCCGAACAGCCGGTAATACGTCCAGAACAGAGGAATCGACAACCGCCACACTCGCCTGCTCGCAGCTCATGCAGAGGGCCACAACATCACGATTACCCCAAGCTCTCCGAGGCGCTGAAGGAGCAGATTTCGATTCGCCTCAATGCGCGAGTGTTCGGATTCGGATGCCAAGACGCCATTGTCCTGAATTGCGACGACCGCCCATAGGTGAGAATTTTGTATTGTTGCCGCGCTTGAGTCGTTACACCTTTCCCGACAAAGAAGGCTGGGAATGAGCTTCCTCGGATGGTTGGAAAGGGTTTCGTAGGTCATTCACCCCTGTCACGGCCAACTGTTGTGCTCGACGTCCATCAAGCAACCATCGTGATCGCTACTCATTTCTCGTAAGGCTCTTTCATCCTCTACCTCAAGCCGGTTTAGCCCGGCGCACCGTAATAGGGATTTTGCGCCAACCAGCAACCCTAAACGAATGGTTCGTCCAGACTCGCAGCAGCGGAGCCACTGCGCAAGTTTGGACTTCTTGGGTTTCTAACGGCGACTCCAGCCTCGTCCCCGTCGTCTGGGCCGCCCAGTTTAGCGATAATATTCTTCAGGTGTTGTCTGAGCTCATCTTGGCTGATCTTCAATTGCCTAGCAAGTTCCGGGGTGGAGTACCCAGCGCGGACTTTTGCGGTGATTTCCAGTTCGATGGAAGTGAGACCGGCCTTCTTCTGTCGACCTCCATCATAGGTGGAACTCATTGCTCGCAAGTCCTGTACGAGGTCGGAGCTACGCGAGATGCGCGCGTTCTCGACTGCGAATAGTGCGAGCTCTACTCGCGTGGAAACACCCAACTTGTCGAAGATGTTGCTGAGATGGTGCTTCACGGTATCTTCACTGATCTTGAAGTACTCGGCGATTTCCTTGTTGGAATAACCGGCGACTACGGCCGATATGATTTCCAGTTCACGGGGCGTAAGACCGAATCTTTTCTGTCGCGCTTCGTCGTGCGTCGACTGCATGAGCGTCCGCAGATACTGCACCAGGTTCGAAACGCTCTCCCCGCCCACCCAGTATTCACCGGCCATCACGGTTCGTATAGCTTTCAGCAAAAGCTGAGTCGCGGAGTCCTTAAGCACGACTCCCTTGGCTCCCAGCTGCAGAGCCTCGACAATCCGGCTCTTCTCGGCAGCCGCCGTCAGCAGGATCACTCTCACCGGAATGGCATTGGCGGGCACACTCAGCTCGCGCAACGCTTCCAAGCCTGGGTGCTTGGGCATTGCTAAATCGAGCAAAAGAATATCGGGTTTCAATTGGCGGGCCAATTTCACCGCTTCGGCGCCGTCCGAAGCCTCACCCAAAACCTTGAGGTCTGCTTCCGCTTCGAGCAACCGCCGCAGGCCATCGCGGAAGATCGGATGATCGTCGGCGATCACCAGCCGAATCTGTTGTGATTTTTTAAAAAGCATGCGGTAAATCCCCGTTTCGCGGCACCGTAATCTACGGACAATGCAGCGTTTCACGAAGAACACACTTTACGCCAAATGTTGGCCATCTTCCAGATCAGTTGACGCTAACGGCAATGTTACGCCAACCATCTTTCACTCGTCGCCGTCACTCGCCTTATTCGGCCTTAGCGTCACCTTGTCTCGGAAAAGGAGTACTAGCGCCAACCCGAACACCACGGCCACGGAAATGACAGTCTCAATTATGTCTCGGATAGAAATCTGGAAACCAACTACGACCTTCAAAGTTGCAAAGACGGCACACACAATTAGCACGGCAATCACGATCCGCTGCCCCCGGCCCACGTCTCGGGCCATGCCCGCATTATGCACTGGTGGGTCAACTGTCGCAAACAGGCCATCCGCACGAGTCCGGTGCCTGTCCAGCTCCTTGCGCCCAACCGATTCAAAGACTACGGCAAAGCTCATTCCTATCAATAGCCCCACCGTATGAGAGAAAACGTGGGTCACTACGAGTTCCCAACTCGCTAGATTGACGACGAACAATACGAGTGCCGCATATTTCAACATCGCTCGTCTCGACAGGACTAAGAACACTCTGCCGTAAATAACGAGAAGCGCCCCTGCCATACCCACGATAGCCAACGACGAGCCAAAAAACACGGTGTTCGGATAAATAGAGACGATGATAATGCATGCAGACACTGCACAAAATAAATAGAACCCGATGACCCCTAGACTGCCAAAGAATCTCTCCATCCTCTTACCGAGAATCCAGAGAGTAACCATGTTGCCTAACAAGTGATCAGGGGTGATCTGGAGGAAGTATGACGTTACTAGGCGCCACCACTCGTCCGAAAGGGCCAGTGGTTTCCAAGCCCCACCGAGCGCTATGAGGTAAGCCGGATAATCACCCTTGACGCTTTGGGAACGCTATCGGGAGTATCAGATAGACGATCGTGTTGATTGCGATCAGAAACGCAGTTCCAGAAGTGGAAAAGAAAACCCGTCTTGAGACGAGCCTCTGCGCGTCGGGGCTGCACGATTCAGTCGGAGCGCGATCCGCAGCTGTCATCGCAAGCAAGATTACATCAAATTCAACTCTCAAGGCACGTTACGAGACTGAGCGCTTTCCCTCTCGAAATTCGTGTCAATGATTTGCGAGAGCTACATCTATCGGGACAGTTTGAGTCGGGGCACAAATCAGTGGCGCATGAGTGTAATCGGGACCATCAATCGAATTTGTGCCCGGTAGCGGCTTAGCCTTTGGCACCGTCGAATCGCGAGGCCCTTCAGCACCCTAGTGCACCACTCTGAGTATCCAGAGGACGGCATAAAGCACCACCGTGAACGCCAGCGCCACGCCGTAGGGGACTTTCAGCGACTCCGGATTATCGAGCGAAACCCGCGATTCCGGCAATCGGAAAGTCACAAGCGACACCAGAATATGGCCGATATTCCGCAACGTCTGACGTGCGCGCCTCTTGTGAATCACCAAAGCGACAGCCATGAGTCCGGCCACGAATACCGACCCCATCAGCAGATTCGCCAGAACGCCGGGGCCTACGAAAGCTCCCACGGCTCCCACCAATTTCCAGTCGCCCGCGCTAATGGCTCGCAGGAGCACCACAAAGGGCAGCAATAGAAGCAAGCCCAAACCTGCTCCCAACAGGGAAAGCTTCAACCCCGTCCATCCTCCGGCAACCGTGTTCAATGCCACTCCTACCGCAAACGCTGGCAAAGTAAGCCAATTCGGGATGCGCTGGCTGCGAAGATCTGTCCAGCCCGCCGTCAGAGACAGCACAACCGCGCTGACCAGAATCGTTGGCTTCAAAGCGGCCTCCGCTCATTTGATACACGCCATCAGCAAGCAACCCTTGGTACGACCTGTTTCGTGAGCTAGTCTCGACGATTTTGTAATCGAAAACTAGTACACAACACCGCAAGCTACAAGGCTCACACGAGACTGAACAACTTTCCCTCTCGAACTTCGCGTCAATAATTTCTGAAACACCTCTCGAACGAGGGCGAACCGCGTCATTGCGATAGTTAACCCGGCCCTTGGGAACAATCAGTTGACAGAAGCTGCGTACCCTATGTAGAGTTTCTACGATGGAACCGGACCACGAATAACGACACAAACACTTAAAATCCTCGGCACTCTGATGTCGGATAAATCCGACGGCTTATCCGGCGCTGAGATTGGACGTGCCACGAGACTTCCCTCCGGGACTCTTTATCCGATTCTGCTTCGCCTAGAACAAGCTGGCTGGTTGGAGAGTTGTTGGGAGGCTGAGACTCCACAGGAACTTGGAAGACCTAGGCGGCGGTTCTACCAACTCACAGGAATCGGTGAGAGAAATGCAAAATCAGCCTTCCGCGACTTCACGTCAGCGATCGGAGGGTTTGAATGGCAACAGCGCTAGCGCTTGCAGTTGTGGCCGTGATTGCGGCTGTGCTGGCCCGGTTCTTCGTTGACAAATTGAACATCTGGATGCGTTGCTTAACGAAGCGCCTGCTTCTATCGCAATTGAGCGCTTACCCGAAACCCAACGAGAACGTTTCTCGGAGGAGTGGGCTAGTCACATCAACGAAGTCACGGGAGAAATCAGCAAGATTGCAGTCGCGCTGGGCTGCATCTCCGCTGCCAGACAGATGGCTTCGTTGTCGAAACCTGCTGAGCCTGTTCTCACGCCTATGCTCATAAGGGAGAACGGTATGGGCTATTGGTTCAAGCAAATCTTTGTTCCGGTGCTGATTGCAACATTGGGGGCATATCTGGCCTTCGTGGTGGTGAACCACTACTTCGCCAAGTACACGTCGCAGTCGACGATTCTGGTGGAAGCGCAGAAGGTGCCGGAGAACATGGTGCAGCCCGTGGCATCAGAGGATCTGGGAGCACGGATGGCCACGCTGCAGCAGCAGGTGATGAGCCAGACCAATCTGCAGCCGGTGGTGGAGCGGGTGTTTCCGGGAAAGAACAGCCAGCAAGTGGGCGAGATCATCGACAATATCCGGTTCAATATGACGGTGCAACAGGTTCCCACGGATCTATTGCAATTGGGAGAAGCCCGGCGCACAGGGTAATTCCGGTGGTTTTTATGTGAGCTACACTGCACCGAACGCGAAGGAAGCGGAGGAGATTTGCACGGAACTGACATCGCTGATGGTGAATGAAAACCTGAAGTCCATTCAGGCGGCGGCGAAGGGCACTAGTGATGTGTTGAGCAAAGAAATGAGCACGCTCGGAAAAATCTGGAAGATCTAGGGGCTAAGCTCGCAAGTCTTAAGAAGCAACGAGGCCGCGAATCGGTCAGTCCTGATATTGAAGAATCTCAACAGAAACTGTTGACGATTGAATACGATAGTCGCGGTGAAGAACTACGAAGACCTGTTAACGAGGAAGAACGCGGCCGATCTGACGGTCACGATGGGCGACATGGCGCAAGGTGAGCAAATGGCGTTGTTGGCCCCAGCCGATCTGCCCGATGCTCCAACGTTCCCGAACCTCTGGACGTTTATTGGATTCGGATCTGGCGTTGGTCTGTTGTTTGGGATATTTCGCGTGTTGTGGATCATGTTTAGATTGGGGTTACGACTCAGGAAGTTGCAGAAGGGGTAGCCGACTCCGGACTTTGCGCAAGGCTGATCTGATGAGTGATGACACTCCCTCGTGAAACGCTGGTGATGGACCAGAGAAATTAGGAAATCGCCCGCTGCTTTGCTGGACTGGCACAAGAGTTGACGCGCAATGATGCCGACGTCAAACGGGCTGCGTAATCGTTATTCAAGTCAGTTTAGGAATTTGGGTTAAGAATCTTAGAGACAACAGATTTAGAAACCCATGGCAAATCAATCGTTCGAGCACAACGATTATCAGCGGGTAAAAGCCGACCTCCATCGCAAGATCCTCGATCGCCTCGACCTCGAAAAGCTAGGCAAAGCTACAGGCGATTCGGCACGCGACGAAGTGCTGGTGGTGATTCGAAGTGCGGTCAACGGCGAGGTTGTGCCGCTTAGCTTTGCCGAGCGCGAACGCCTCTCCCGCGAAATCCTCGACGAGATTTTTGGCCTGGGCACGGGGTTGAGGAAAATGCTATCTGTCGTTATCGCGTCCACTGACAATGAGCACCGCGCAGTGCTGCAGGCCCTGGTGGACGGCACCGGTGTGGCGCGCACTGTTCACACGTGTGCAAGCTTTCCGGTGTATGCCTCCGATCCGGTCACGCGGCGAGTGCGCACAGCTAATCCTGATGTGACTCTGGTTGACATCCCTGCCGACAATCCGCAAGTGGCGCTCGGGCCATTGAACTCCTGCACCGGGAGCTGCCCGAGGCTGCTATTTTCGCCATCGGCAACCTGAATAAACCACAAATCATCGTCAGTGCCATGCGTGCGGGCGCGGGCGAATATCTGGACCATTCCGCCGGGATCAGCCCCTGCTCGAAGCTCTTACCCGCTTCAGTTCCTCGCGCACTCGCAGCCTCGGCGGCGCGGGCAAAGCGCGGGTATTCACGTTCCTCAGCGCCAAGGGCGGCGCAGGCTGCACCACGGCCGCCGTCAATACCGCCGTCGCGCTGCAGCAGTCTCATGGCGATGTCGTTCTCGTCGACTTCGCGCCCATTGGCCACGCTTCGCTGCATCTCAACCTGCGGCCCCAGTTCGGCGTGCTCGACGCGTTGCAGAACCTGCACCGCCTCGATGTCTCTTTGCTCGATGGCCTCATGACTCCGACCAAGGAAGGCCTGCATCTTCTGGCCGGGCCGCAGCAGCCTTATCCACCGAACCCACGCCGGGTGAACTGGCGCGCCTGTTCGATCTGCTGGTGAATCATTACCGCTTCGTGATTGTCGACGCTTCCAGCCGTCTCGACCCCACTACGCGCCTGCTCTCCGATCTTTCCAACGCCGTGCTGGTGGTCGCGCAGACCGATGTGGTTTCGCTGTGGAGCGCCGGACGCATCCACGCCTTCCTCGAAGAAGGCACCGGCCGCGACCGTCTGCGCATCGTTTTGAATCGCTACAAGAAGATTCCCGGCTTCACCGAAGAAGATGTCGAGCAGGTTACCAACTGCAAAGTTTTGTGGAAGATTCCAACGCTTTCCAGGCGGTCTCGCCGTCCATCGATCACGGCACGCCGGTGGTCCTGCAGGATGGCCCAGAGATCAGCCGCTCGTACCGCGCGTTGGCTGCGGCCCTGGCGCAGGAACTGACCCGCAAACACGCCGACGACGCCGATGACCCCGATGACCCCGATGAACACGATGACCCCGACAACGGCGGCAATGCGCCTGTCGGTGCTCCTCTGGAGCCCAAACCTCATCTGCGCTCAGGTGGCGCAATGGCTATTCCTGAGCTCGACGACGCAAAACAGGGTGAAGAAACCGATCCATATAGGCCCCAATTGGAGGTGAGTAAGTGGGAGCGCAAACGTAAACAGCAGGGAGAGCTTGGAGTGTGATCCCCTTCTAGGTTCGCTGGTTTCTTCCGCTTTGCCTGTGCAGTGAACGGCCTGGAGATGACACCCTAATCCCCCGGTCTGGCCCTATGCATCGCCACGAGTGAACAATCAGTTGACAGAGTTACGTACCCTATGTAGAGTGCCTACGATGACAAGCGGGCCAAGAATAACGACCCAAACGCTGAAGGTCCTCGGAACGTTGATGACGCACAACGCCGACGGTTTATCCGGCGCTGAGATTGGACGTGCCGCGAAACTTCAGTCCGGAACT
>CAVQCF010000034.1:0-110573 GCA_963710885.1 uncultured Acidobacteriaceae bacterium | reverse complement strand
CACTGGCATTCCGTTCAGAAACCGGGGACGTAGTTCAGTTGGTTAGAACGCTGCCCTGTCACGGCAGAGGCCGCGAGTTCGAGTCCCGTCGTCCCCGCCATTCTTTCCAAAGCACTTAGGCGGATTTCATTGAAACCATCGAGGGCACAAAAAGGGCGCGTTTCGCGCCCTTTTTGTGCCCTTTTTAGGCGATCCAGAGCTTCCTATCCAGCAACGCAGTGTTGCTCCATCGCTCATCGGAAGAAAAGACCAGCGACATCACCGCCGCCTGCGCTGCATGTTTCGCGGGCGTTACTGCCTGCGTGTAAACGTCCAACGTTGAGCGGAACGATGAATGCCGCAGCAGCTCCTGCATCACTTTGAACTCAGTCCCCACGCTTCGCAGCAGGGTCGAGTAGGTGTGACGGAACGTATGCCATCCGAATCGCTTCTGAATTCCGACTCGTTGAGCTGCAGGACGTATGTATTTGCGCAAGATCGCCTGGCCCCAGTACGGTCTTCGGTCTCGATAGCGCTTGCTTGCAAAAATCCAGTCCTCCGGCCTGATGTAGGTACAACGTTTTCTCCACTGCGTCAGAGCGTCCGCGAGAGTCGGATGTATTGGCACTGGCTTTTGCGATGATTCGGTCTTGCACGGGCCTACCACTCCGTACACGATGGAACGGATGACGCTCATCGTGCCGCGCTCGAAGTCGATATCGCCCCACTTTAGGCCGAATATCTCGCTCTGCCGCAACCCGGTTGATGCGGCGAGAAGGACTAATGTGCGTTCTCGAAGTGCCAGGCCGTCGATTAGCGCCTTGATTTCGGCGGGTACCAGAGTGGCCGGCGGTGTTCGGCGTTTGGCGCTCTGACGAACGAGGTAGATTGGGTTGCGGTCAAACTGCTCATATCGGCAGGCGTGATTAAAGAGGACGGACATCAGGTTTCGGATTTTGGCACAACTGCTTTTTGCTAATGGCAATCCGCGAAGCCAGGACTCGACTTGTATGGTTCTAACCTCGGCAAGTCCGTATTTCTGCCAGTGAGGGCGAATCCAGCGAGTCAAGTACGCCTTATAGATTTTCTTGGTCGCGCGACTGCGCCAAGTGTTTTCCTTTGCGAGTTCGCGTTGCTCGAAGTGATCACAAAGTTGAGCAACGGTCATTGTGCCGGAATTCGTTGGTCGGCCATCGGTGTTGAGTTCTGAGACCAGCCCCACTACGGAGCGCCGCGCAGCATCTTCATCAGGATATTGCTCGGCTGTGCCGACAATTTTCTTGTGGTAAAGACGCTTGCCGTCAAGTCTGGTCTCAGACCAGCGAAACTGCCAGACATCAGGGCCTTCTTTGCGACTATTTCGTTGCATACATCCGCGTTTCATCTTTTCCTCCTGCACCGCCGTGGCGGAGCAGAAGAATCTTCAGGCATGGAGGCGAATGGAAGGGCAGGAAGGGTGCAATCAGTCGAGTGAATTGCCTTGCAGCGGCAGTCCTGCGACATGATCTTAACCTCAACGATTTTCCATCGCCTTGGCGTGACCGACCGCCATGGCTAGTTGTTTTGGGTGTCCGACAAATTCCGGGCCTCGCCACGACCGACTGCCTTCTATGCGGTTCCCAGGAAGCGCTCGACGATCTCCGGCAGCATCGGCTCGACCGCGAGCGTGTAGTGAGTGGTGTTCGGCACGATTGCGAACTGGTTTGCGGGCCGCAGTGAGCCATCAATCCCGGCATCGCGCTGGCCGCCTCCCAACGCCTTCCAGAACTCGACCATGTGTTCGGGCCGGAGGTAGTCAGCGTCGGCAAAGACCAGCAGTGTGCGAGCCTGAAGCTTGGCGACGTCGGCGCTCCAGTCAAAGGGGCGCTTGGTCAGGTCCCCGACCTTGCGGAAGAGGTTCGTCCAATCGACATCGGGATAGGCCTGCCCTAACGGCGATGCCTTGACGCTGCCGCCGAGCATGGCAGCGTTGGCCTCCAACTGATTGAAAGCCGCCACCACCTCCGGATAAGCGTCGTCCTCCCTCATCCTCGCGGCCATGAGCACGAGCCGGTCGACCGCGTCCGGATGGCGGATGGCGGTCTGCAGCGCGACGAAGGAGCCCAGCGAGTAGCCCATCACGTCGGCCTTGCCGAGTTTCAGATGGCCGATCAGAGCGGCAACGTCGTCGCCCATCGTTTCACAGCGCAGTGGCCTGTCGGTGTCTGGCGTGCGCCCATGCGCCTGAAGATGGACGGCGATCACCTGCCGGCCCTTGGCCAGTTCGGCCAGATTGCTCCCGAAGCTGTCTGGGTTGATGCCCCCGTGAAGAAGAATGAGCGGCTTGCCGGCGCCATGCACGCTGTAAAAGATATGCTGGCCATTGACGTCGGCAAAATTCTCTTTTGACATAGTGGGGGTCTCCTTGGCTTGAACGGGAGGGATTGCAGTCAGCACTGCGGTCGCTGTGACAGTCTTTAGGAAATCGCGTCTGTTCGTGTATGTCATCGTCATCCCTTCCATACGCCGGTGGCCGCGGTGTGGTCACGATCTGCCTGCGAGCAACTCCTCCAGCTGCGCGAACTGTTCGGGCAGGCCTTCCGCCGAACCGGCGAGGGCTTCGTCGAGGGCCGCCGTTGTGGGGTAGAGTTCGTGTAGGGTGACCAGCGTCTTGCCGGCATTTTCTTCGAACGTCACCGTGGTCACGGCGCCCTGATCGCTTTCTTTGTTCGTCCAGACGAGGCGCTTGTTCGGCGTCACTTCTCTGTACGTGCCGAAGAACGCCATCGGTTGGTCGAAGGCCGGATGACTGAAGACGAAGCGATACGCGCCCCCGGTGCGCACATCCATGTCGCACGAGAGCAGCGACATGCCCACCGACTTCGGAACCCACCAACGCTTGAACAATTCGGGTTTGCTCCACGCTTCGAAGACGATGTGCGCCGGGGCATTGAACGTCCGCGTCACGACGAGTTCGCGGTCGGACTTGCGTTCCACGGCGGTTCGGTTCATGGCGGCGGGACTACCTTCTTTTCCTTCGGGCATCTGCCTTCTCCTTTGATTTCAAGTGCTCGACAATCTTGTCCAGCGCGTCGAAGCGTGTGCTCCAGAGTTGGCGGTGCCGCTCGATCCAGGCGGCCTCTTCTTCCAGCGCGCGCATGCCAAGCTTGCAGGTTCTGACGCGCCCGGCCTTTTCAGTAGTGACGAGCGCTGCCCGCTCCAACACGCCAACATGCTTCTTCATGCCCGTGAGGGTCATATGGAACTTTCCGGCGAGGTCCGTGATCGAAGCGTCGGCGCGGCTGAGCTGCTCCAGCACGCCGCGCCGGGTCGCGTCCGACAGCGCGGCGAACGAAGCGTCGAGGCGGGTTTCGTTATACTGAACCATGTGGTTCAGTATATAGCAGATCGACTGGCGGCGTGCAAGAGGAAAAACCTATGAGGCTGGCGCAAGCCCCTTTATCCAGGTGCCCTAAGAGTCCGCCTCCGAAATTCACGTCCTCCGCCAGACGTCCGCTGATCGCGGCAAGTCTCTTTTGCCTGGTATCGACTGTCACCTCACCTTGCATGCTATGGAAAACCCTGGCTTCAAGGGACGGCGGCTGGAAATTCGGATTGGGCTTGAAAGTGAGTGTCACAAGGTCGTCCTGACGACCCTTGTAGCTGAAGAGAAATATATCCGGCAGAATTCTGAACAAGCGCGCCCCTTGTTCTGTTTTCTTGCTGCTGGCCTGCTGCAATTTCCGTTGCTCATCCGAATGACTCACCAGCCTCTGCATGCGCTCGTTCTCTTTCTGCTGCTGGTTAGCATCGAGGGAATGACCACCCATGGAGAGAAGCCGACTGAGAGAACCGTCGTTCGTCTCGAGAATTTCCTGGGTTTGCTTTCTCCCGGATTCCTCCTTTTCGAGACGGTACATCCAGTGATCGCGGTCAGCATCCTGGGATCTCAATTCGTTGGCGACCACATTCCGCACTAGTTCGTTTGCCGACATTCCGAGTCTCTCGGGTTCCGATTGGGGGAGTGCGATAGAGGGGAGCAGAACGATCGTCAGGATGACTGTTGCAGAGGTGCAGAGGAATTCCACAGAGCCTGACAGCGTCGTTGTACGGAGTGTTTCGAATTGGCTGAGCATATTGGCGTTCCCTATGAGACGGCACTTTGTGATCCGCTCGAAGACCAGATTCCCCAGCGGCTCGGTATCTCGCTGTATCGATCATGGAACGAACCCAAGTAATAAAGATGGTCAAAATCGCGCACTCTCCTCCACTATTCGCCTTGGGGGGGAACGACGGGTGGGTCAACAAGAAATTCTTTGGAGGTACGCAAGGTTGAAGAGTCTCAGTATGTGAGCCGCTGCAGCTCGAGGAACTTTCGAGGCGGCCTGGCGATTCCTGGCTCGGGGCGACGGGTCAGTGAAAAGAGTGATGCTTGACGGACCACGTTCTGCCATAGAAAGATAATAGGGAGCAGGAGAACACATGCCACAGACTACGCACAATCGACTCGCAGAGTTGCACAACCTTGCGGCCCATGCCCACACGGCCGCGGCTGCCGCTCATGGCAAAGAGGATCACCTAACCGCTCACGAACTTAGCAGGCAGGCGCACGAGCATTCCCGGAACGCATACAAGCTCGCCGAAGAGCTAGCCAAGAAGGGCGAAAAGTCAGTGAATTCCAAAGCGTAGCCTTCGGTCTATTGGCCGCAAAATCCGCCCACTGAAAGTCGCGGTCAGCCTGAGCGGCGGGTTCCTCCACCAACCGCATGGTGCAGCGACATCCTGAGTCTTCACTGGATTACGGCCGTGAATCCGGATCAGGCGCTCCGTGCCCATTGTTCAGGTGCATGCGTCCAAGCAAAGAGTGTGGCCCGCTGTAGAAGAATTCCAGAGCAATGTTTGACCCTATGTACCCAAGCAGGTTGTAGTTCCCCATGCGGAAGGCATCCTTGGCGCTGTAGCGATCGGGATA
This sequence comes from uncultured Acidobacteriaceae bacterium, assembly GCA_963710885.1. Lineage (GTDB taxonomy): Bacteria > Acidobacteriota > Terriglobia > Terriglobales > Acidobacteriaceae > Sulfotelmatobacter. The sequence continues at coordinate 105,643 of CAVQCF010000034.1, read as the reverse complement.
CCAGCCATAAACAGCCGTCATGGTGCCGACATATGGAGCGACAACTGCAGCGAAGGAAAAGGCGGTATGGCCATCAGTGCCATGGCGCGCGGTAAAGGAAGAAATCACCGCGTGACCCAGCCGCGGAAACAAACCCTTGCATGCACAGCGGTAATATAACGCATCTTCCCGGAAGGCCCGCGAGAGCGCGTAGCGCGTCGTCGTGGTTACCGCCGCAATGCCGAAGTCCGATCCTAATCGCTTGCCGTAGCCCGCAGCGCCTTGCTTCCACTCGGGTGGAGTTTTGTCCGCCTGATTAATGCCAGCTGCGAGTGCCGAGAGCAGAATGGGATAGGGCCCGAACGTGTCGAAGAAATAGTTGTGCAGTCTCGTTTTCTCCGTCGGGCGGTTATATGTCAAGTCTGGTAGGAGTGGGGTTACGCTGCCTGCAGTGCCTGAAGAGTCTTCCGAATCGGCGAGCGATTGCGCCCTCACCAGCGCGGGCAGCGCCGCGAAGGCCAGGATTGCCGACAGCAACAGCGCAAGTTTTCGCACATTCATTTCGACCTCTATTCCTGGGAATCTGACGCCGGTCACACAGTGATCACCATTCTTCATACGGTCAGTGGACAAGTTCCATGGTCACACTGGCACGCAATCTCGACTTCGCTGGATCCTGCTTCCTTACAGGCCTGACCGCAATATTTGTCCCCAGGTTGCGCCAGGCACCTGCATGGAAGGTGCGCACACTTCGTCTGCTTATTTGTCGTCATCATCGCTCTCCTTTTTTGAAATCCGGTCCTAAGAGTTTTGTGGTTGCCGGCGCTGTGATTACCGCGCCCCGTCTTTACTGCCGGGTGTATGGCGTCGCATCCACACATGATTTGATTGGAAGATCAACTTGCTCCCCTCGAAAATCGATCTGCAAGACCTACGAGAATTGTGATCGGAAGCCGGAGAGTACGAACCTCCGGATCGTTTCCGCTGATTGCGCGAACGGCGACGCAGTCACCTTCATCAAAGGGATCGGAAACAATCTCAAAGCGCTCGCCATACATTTTTATGTGCATGGACGGGGTGAAACCGAGATCCTTAATCTTGACGCAGCTATCGGAGCCAATTTGCACCGTGTTCCGCCATTCTCTTCAATTGTCTTGCCAGTCGGACACTCGTCCGTCACTCCCCAACGGCTTTTTCGGCACGGCCGATCCATTTTTGTACTTTGCCAGCTTTCTTCTCTGTTTTCCCTGCAACTTCCAAGTCGGGGTCGTTCGTAACCTTCCCGACCTCCTCTTTGATCAGCCCTTTTACTTCGTGAAGCTTTCCTTCAGTCCGGTCTTGCGTACCTGGTTTCATCGTTGTTTCCTTCTTTCGGTTCAACCGCTACGCGACTTCTTTTCTCTCGACAACGGTCGGCACCTGCACTAACTCCTCGAACAGAGAGCGGTAGTGAATCATCGCCGTCCTGAGGTCTTCAGTGCTTGCCGCGTCTTTTCCAACTCGCAGGGCAATCTGATGCGCCAAGCGATAGTTCTCCACCACCCGCGGATGGTCGACGGAAATGTCGGCGGCTCGTTGATCGAAATCGGCTACGGGATAGCCGCGATCCTTCATTACAGAAGAGACTAGGTCATCGGCTTCTGTGACGGCCCCCTTCGGAGAATCGACAAAGCGGGACTGCACGGCCTGCCACTGTTTCGAATAGCGTTCGTGTTCCATCAAATCCAGATCACGAACGTTGAGTTTTTCAATCCGCTTCTCGCGGTCCGCCAATTTCGCTTCTGCGTTTGATCCATGCGCCAACACAGCACGGTCATATTCAGGTCCAAACTTCTGCCGCAAGCCCGCCGTCGTGCCCCTGCGTTTTCGCACATAGAGCCAAGCGCCCACTCCGACGATCGCGATTACCGCGACCGCGAGAGCAATGATCCTCGGATCCATCAGATTGAAGTTCATCGAAATCTCCTCGAAACCAATTGTTTGTTCACAACATTTGCCAATCGTGCAAAACCCTGTGGAGTCGTCAGTATCGGACTTCCGACTGCGGAATACTGATCACAATTGACCGGATTGCAAACGTTGCTGCGTCGAGCGGGAAGGTCCTTCACGAGGTGATAGAGAATGAAGCCATCAAATTGCCGCTGCAGCGCACTTCCTCACAAAGTGAGCGATTCAGCACGGCATCGGCCAGGCGAATGAGCGAGTCTCAGATTTGTCGCTAATGAGCGTGGATCCGATCAAAGGAAAATTATGAAAACGACTAAGTTGCTTCTCGCTTTGCTTACGTTGCTCGCGTTCGCCAGCATGTGGGGTTGTTCAAGGGCTCCCGCATCGCCCGATGTAATCGGACGGCATTCGCAAGTCGCTCGATCAAGCTGGACTCAAAGACGTCTCCGTCAGCCAGGATCGTGACAAAGGCATCGTGAACCCTAGGCGGGCAGGTCACCAGTGACAATGACAAGTCGCGGGCGGAATCCGCAGCGAAGTCGCTTGCGGGTCTCCAGGTTGTTGCTAATCAGATTGCCGTGATTCCAGTAGGTGCGGAAAAAGAAGCGAAAGCCGTGAATTCCGATCTGGACCATGGCATCGAGAAGAATCTGGATGCTGCGCTGATCCAAAGCAAGATGCGCGACGCCGTGAAATACGAGGTGAAGAGCGGAGTTGTCACGCTGACCGGGGAAGTGAAGTCGAAAGCGATGCGTTACGAGCGCCGAGAAGGTGGCGGCCGGTATGCCAAACGTTCAGCAAGTTGTGAACGATCTCCAGGTCAAGAATCAGAAAGCTAGTTCGTCACAATAAGGACTGCGATGTTGATCGACGGCCTGGGGACGGGTTGCTGCCCGCACTCTAGACCGCGAACAACAGGTTGTAGCCCCGAGGCACAAGCCACAACAGCCGCGTGAAAGGAAATACTATGTCATTCGGACTCTACGCCATTGGGTTCGCAATCATGATTGGCGGCCTTACTTATGGAGAGCACTTGGTCCCTAGGCCCGCACATTGGATCGCCATGGGGCGATCGTGCTTTTGGGAGTTGGGATTCTGTCGCGTGTAAAGGCGACGCGTCAGAAAGATCCCGCGGAATGACATACTGTGTCGGAATCCGGAGAATCGACGGTGCGGCTCTCGCACTATTTAGGCATTGCCGACCACTCAGTCGAACCTGACCCACCGATTCCCGGAAGTCGCTTTCGGACCGCGGCGGCAGATTTCGCGCGTTTGCAGTCGCGGATTTGCTCGGTAGTGAACTCGCCTCCGCAAACACTGCAGCGCCAGCCAGGAGATGCGGCGCGGGCGATTAATGGCGCTGAGGGTTGGTCGGCGCGCCTGGCTCTCACTAGTTCGCTACTGCACTCCGGACACTGTCGTTGAATCATAAGGTGTGGAAAGATCTCTGGCTATTTCTTCGAGAGTTAGCTGCCATGATGGATCGTGCGGGTCTCCTCAGCGGTGAGTCGGGAAGAATCGCAGTAGCCGTACCCTTTCAGGCAAGCAGTGTAATTCCGCTTGTGCTCGGTATCGGCCAGTGTCTTAGCTTCGGTGGGCGTGAGCTTTGCATAGTCGCAAGTTTCCTGACCGTCCTTGCAGGATGCAAAGTTGCGCGTTTGTTCAGCCTGCGCCGTTTGCTTCGCCTCTGCCTCAGTCAGTTTGGAATGGTCGCAATCGTCCCATCCGTTCTCGCAATTCTGCGCGTTGCGTCGGAGTTCGGCGGCCGCCACGTCCCTGGTTTGAGACGGAGTCAATTCGCGGTGATCGCAATCCCGGGAACCACTCTCGCAGTCGGACGCGTTGAGTTGCTGCCGGGCGGTGTTCACTGCCGCGGATTCCGACGTGCTCAGTTTCGAGGGATCACAAGTTTCCCCTCCGCTCTGGCAGGTCGCTACGTTGCGTGCGCGCTCCGCGGCGGACGAATCACGGGCCTCTGCTGGCGTTAGCTTGGCGGGGTCGCACGACAGCATCCCGTCATTGCAATCGGTGACATTGCGCTGGTGATCGGCCACCGCCAGCGCTACCGCTTCGGGTGCGGATAAGTTCGATCGATCGCAGGAATCGTAACCATTCCTGCAATTGGACACGTTATGCGCGTGGGCCGCGAGGGTCACGTCTGCCACTTCCGTTTGGCTCAACCTTGCGTGATCGCAGCTTGCGCGGCCAGCCTTGCAGTCCGCCAGGTTTTGCGCCAGATCCGAAGACTGAGTGAACCCAAGCAGAGGGCAGAGGATGAGGCTAGCTACCCAAAGACATTTCCGTAGAGTTGCTTTCACGGCGGTGCGCTCCTTCGGACGAGCGACGGCATCGAATCGAAGCCGTCATCCAAAGTTCTGGTTGTGCTGGCCAGAAAGTGATCCAGTCCGGCCAGCGCATGCCATTTCGTCTGGTGACGGCTTCCTGTTGCAGTTACTTCGTGTCTTCTTTTGCTTCCGCAATGTGCGCCTTCTCGCGGGCTTCGGCTACGGCTTTCATAAATGGTTCCGCACTCTTCGGCGTTGCCACCTTGCCTGAGAGAATGTTGCGGAATTCCATGTGTTTGCCGTAGATCGCGGTGGTGGAGTCGTTATCCTGCTCCACAACTGCGCCTTCGAGCGTCAGGCCGGCGAACACGCCTTTGGAGCGTGAGTAGGTCAGCACCTCAGTGGTCATCTTCCAATCCGTTCCCGCGGAAGCATGACGACCAACCGGACCCGCCGCTACCGACCCCTCGCCAGTCAGTTCGAACTTGCTGGAGAGCAGTTGCTGCAGACCTTTGTCGTTCATAACCAGCATGACCAGGTCCACGCCTTCGAGGCCGATTTGAAATCCAGCACTGCCGCCGCCGACGGAGACGAATGCGGGTGCGCTCCAACCCTCAGCGGTGCGGCAGGAGGCGACGCCACGTCCGTGCTTGCCACCAAAGACGAATCCACCTTTGATCATGTTCGGCACCACCAGGATGCACTTGGCATCGTTCAACACTTCCTCGGGGATGCCTTTGTCCGGCGCGGCCATAATGGCGTTAACGACATCGACCGACGATTGCAGGCGTGCTACCGAATCTTGGCGCGCCGAACCAGCCAGCGCGTAGGTGCCAAACGTTCCCATGATGCCCATCAACAGCAGTGTCATTGTTTTCTTCATTGAGAGTTTTCCTTTTGGGTGCCAACCGAACTAAGAGGAGAAAACTTCAGATAGCTGACTTAGCTCAGAGGACCTGAAAGAGAGAGGAATTGCTCGTCTCAATAGCCATGATCGCTCAGAGCGCGCGCGATAGCTGGTCTGAATTGCTCACTTCCAGCCTGGCTGCCAAATCGCAACGTTCAATGCTCTATCGCTCTTAAGCAACAAGTCGGCCGCTGGCCGTCGCCGTCGAAGTTGCTTCCCTGCAATGGCTTCCATTTTTTGGAAGTCGCCGGGCTAGCTAGATGACGTCTGAGAGCGAATGTGAGCAATCGTGCACAGTATCATCAGTCCTGATCTGGCAACGTTAGTGCGAAGGTGAAATCGATGAAACCCGTTTTTGCTTTCTTTCCGAAGCTGCTGGCGATGTTTACACCCCAGTCTCAACAATTCCAATCGCAGAGGATGTGTCCGTTCTGCGGCCTGATTACCCCGCGCGCCAAGCGATTCTGTCTGGAGTGCGGCAAGTCGCTCAGCCCTGCTCCTCCGAAAGTAAAAGAAGCGAAACAAGAAGGATAAACAGAGGAGATTGATATGCTTTTGACGATCGTCGCAGTACTGCTGATTTTATGGCCCTTGGGTTTTAGCTTTGCACGTGGCCGGCGGTCTGATTCACGTGCTGCTGGTCGTTGTCGTGGTGATGGTAGTGATTAACCTAGTGACTGGACGGCAGTGCGGCCTGACGTTCCCGCGAAGTTAGAAGAAAGCGAGCCGCGATCCGATCAGAGCTTGAACGCCTCGTCCGTATTCTTCTCGAAACTTCATGCCGGGCAATGAGCATCCTTAGGGCTAACGGGGAGTTAGGAGCAGCTAATTGCTGCTTATGCTCTCACGGGATCTGCCGGTGCGCCTGAGATGTGCCGCTCTCTGTGCCCTCAGCGTTCCTTCTTTGCGTTGGGTTGGCTTGAGATTCAGAACAAAGTGAACAGTCGCCCACAGGAAGTGAGGTCCATCGGACTTCGTGACAAGAGCGTCGACGGATCGTAGCGCACCTTCGGGCAATTCCAGATCATCGGCCAGCATGACGATTGGCAGTTGTGGCTTGGCCTTCTTAATCTCAGCGGCGAGGGTAGTGCCATTTACTGGGCCTAGATGGTATTCAAGCACAATCGCATCTACGGGCGTCGACGCCAACAGCCGCAAGCCGTCCGAGCTGTTGGTTGCCGTAACGAGTTGGTATCCGTTTTCCCGCAACAGATCCAGTTGAGCCGGATCCCGGTGGATGCAGAGCCATGCAGTCAGGTATACGCGCTAACCTTCTCGCGAGTCTGCCCAGAATTGCTCACATCGCGCAGACGGTCGAGATCGCACTCGGCAGAGCAATTGTGCTCAGACCTTGCCAGGCGAAAACCGTAGCATCAATGGCGTACCTCTTTATGTTGTGTGGGGGATCTCAATGAAAAAACAGTATCTGCACCTCTCCGCTTACCCCTGTGACACATGCGCCGCTCCTGTCATCTCGGGCACACTCGCGGTTCGTGAGAATGAAATATCGAAAGAAACGGATGTCCGCCCAATTGGAGCGATCTGCCTGTCCTGCGGACACCGGCAGAGCACGGCGACCGCGCCAGCGCGCATCCGTCACTTACTGCCTATCGAATGGGTACCGGCAGATGCCGTCACAGCCTCTCAACTGACCACGGCTTTCGTCGAAGCACTCAATCTGCCAGAGCTGCATTAACAAGCCCGACCGCGGCAGAGACCCGAACTGAGCTGTCTTGATCAGACTGTCACCTCGGGAAGTGAGATGGTCTCTATCAGAAACATTATGCAACACGAGACTGGGTCTGTAGTTCGTCTCGTGCGGAAATCGGCCCTCTCCATGCGCGCAGCCCGCAGCCGTACAGCATCACCGGGCACGCCAAGGATCATCGGGCAAAAGGAATCACAATGAGTATCATCCGTCGTATTCGTTCGTCGCTGTTTGCAATCGCCCTGCTCGCCATCTCGGCGGCAGCTTACGCGCAACTCAGCATGTCCATTTCATTTGCACCGCCGGAATTGCCGGTCTACGAGCAACCCGTTCTTCCAGGTGAGGGCTATCATCTGGACACCAGGCTACTGGGCCTACGCCGGCGACGACGGTTACTACTGGGTGCCGGGCACCTGGGTTATGGCTCCGGAACCCGGTCTGCTCTGGACTCCGGCGTATTGGGGTTGGAGCAGCAACGGATATGTCTTCAACCAAGGCTACTGGGGCCAGGAGGTCGGTTTCTATGGTGGCGTCCGTTACGGCTACGGATATAACGGCGATGGCTATCAAGGTGGCCGCTGGCAGAATGGACAGTTCTACTACAACCGTTCCGTGAGCAACGTGAATGTCACCAACATTCATAATGTCTACAGCACAACCGTAATCAACAACACCACCATTAACCGCGTCAGCTACAACGGCGGCAGTGGTGGAATCAGCGCTCGTCCCACGCCTCAGCAAGAATCCATGGCACACGAGAGACACATTCCGCCAGTGGCGGTTCAAGCGCAACATGAGCAGGCTGCACGTACGGACCCGGAACAGCGGGCATCGGTGAACCATGGCACGCCAGCCGTCGCTGCTACTCCCAGACCGGGGGCATTCAACGACCGCGCCGTCATACACGCGAAACCAACGGGCACGCCTTATACCGCTCCGGTGAATCGCGCCGCGGTTCAGCCACCGGCCAGCACACCGGCCGCACATCCAGAAAATAACGCTGCGCGCTCCGACCGGCCTGCTCCGAGTAATCAACCGGAGCCAAAGGGTGCTCCGTCAGCACATCCAAATCAGCCCGAGGCGAATAAGCCGGAGCCGAAGGGTGCACCCACGGCGCGACCGAACCAGCCCGAGCCGAATAAACCAGAGCCGAATCGACCGCCCACAACTCAGCCGGAGCGACAGCCGGAGCCAAATCGTACGCCTGCGGCTCAACCGAACAATCGGCCGGAGTCCAAAGCGAATGAACCAGCTCAGCGGCCGCTAACTCCTCCTCCGAGCGAGCGTGCGCATCCTCAGCATACAGATCCTCCGTCGGAACCGCGGCCGACAGCGCAACAAACACAGCACCCGCAATCGGAACCCGCCAAGCAAGAGCAGAAGAAGGCTCAGGAAGAGAAGCCGAAACAGATCGAAAAGCCGCAGTAACGCAACGGCTTAAGAGTTGGAATCGGGCGCCCTGATGGTCAGGGTGCCCATTTTTCTTGTCAGAATAAACCTAGCTGTGGAGATCTAGTCGTGGAGAACGACATTGAGGAGCGAACTGTGGACCTGGAGACCGCCTTCCACACCACCCGCGTAGTGAATAAACCCCAGCTTTCGAAACCGGTTCATGAAGAAACTGACCCGCGAACGAGTGGTCCCGACCATGTCGGCCAAAGTTTCCTGACTGATCTTAGGGACTACGGTCTCCGGAATTCCTTCCTTGCCAAAATGCGCGAGCAGCAAGAGCACGCGGGCCAGGCGTTTCTCGCTGGAGTTAAATAGTTGGTCGACCAGATCCTCTTCGTAGCGGATATTCCGCGCCAGCAGATAGGCGACAAACATCTCAGAGAGCGGGGGTTCACGGTGAAGCGCATCCATCATGATCTTTTTCTCAACCCGCAGAATCTCGCAATCGCTCATCGCCGCCGCGGAGCCCATCCGCAACAGCTGACCCGCCAGCGCACCTTCCCCAAAGAAGTTTCCCTCGTTGACGATCGCAATCGTTGCTTCCTTGCCGATCTTGGATACGACGGTGAGCCTTATCTTGCCTTTTTGCACGTAGAACACAGCGTCGGCGTTATCCCCCTGGGAAAATACAGTCTGCTTTTTCGGCACAATCAGAATCTTCCGGCCCTGGCCAATGGTCGCAAGGAAAGTGTCGGGATAGAATCCGCCGTTTTTCTTGGCTGCTATCGCAAGTTTCATCCCCTGTCATTATAGGTCGGATATGGTCGAAAGCCTCATAAATCGTGGGCATTCTAGATACTTGCGGAGTGAGCAATTCTGAACAGTTTTCTGAGCGCGAAATGAGCGATACCCGAGGTTTTCTTACTCCGAACTAATCGATTCTGTGGTCCACGCATTTGTTGCCCCTACCACCTCTGTGCATTGCGATTGCCGCAGCTTTCCAGCGATAGTGGTCACAATTGAACAGCCTTCTTCCACCGATCCGTCCAATATACATTCTGCGAACGGACAGAGACTGACGAACTGACTCGTTGCTGGTCACGAAATGGTTTCCCAAGTCCTCGTGATTTCTCAGGAGAGATTAGCAAATGATTAAGAAAACAATTTTTCTCATTGTGCTCGCGCTGGCTCTTCCGTTCGGAGCCTTTGCCGGCAGCAGCGTCGACTTCACCAACAGCGGCGGTACTCTCGCAGGTACCAACAGCGGTCTGACCCTAACCGGATCGACCCTCGTTGCCGTGAATGGTCTCGGTGGCGGCTTCATCACTGGGAACAATCTTGGAACGGTGAGTTTCAGCACGGGCGCACTCAGCGGCACTCTCCAGATGGGTGGCACGTTTGCCGCGGGCGGCACGTTCAGTGTTACTGGAAATGGCACGGGTGGTATTCCGACCGGCACAATCTTCAGTGGTGCTTTCACCGGGCCGGTGACCTGGACTCTGATCACCCTTGCAAACGGAACCCACAACTACACGCTGACCGGCTCTCTGTCCGGACGCTGGTATTCCGGTGGCACTGTCAATGGCGCCACCGTCCAGCTGACCATCAACACGGGCAAGGGCTTTTTCAACGGGCATACCACCATTTCGAGTGGCGACACGAACTTCTCGACGGTTCCAGAACCGGGCTCTCTTGGCCTGATGGGAACAGGTTTGATTGGTATTGCTGCCCTGTTCCGGCGCAAACTGCGGATGTCGCGCGGCTAGGTCCGATGCACTAGGTTTCGCTGCAATTGGCTTTCATCCAAGCCCCGTACGGCCACTGCGGCCGACGGGGCTGATCCAGACGGGAGGAGCTATGCCACCAACAATTCAAGTCGGCACGATTCTGACGAAGGACTGGCCCAGTACGACACAACCTCTAGGTCTAGAGAGTGAGCCCTGCTCTGGGAGTTGGAGCGTGCTCAAGGTGCTGGACAGCTACGCGCTGGATCGCAAGATCCATGCTGCCGGCTGGAATTTCTTCTTCATCGCGGAAGAAGTCAAAGTGATGTTCCTCGGCGGTGTCGGTGCGGCGAAAATCGGAAACGCCTTGCAGGGACTCTTGCGGAAAGTACGGCTGCAAAACTTCAACAGTCTGGAGATAACGGGAATCGTCGCGAGGCATTTTCTGGGCGTGCCCTATGTGACCGTTTCCGCGCATTCGCGCCACATGCAAGAGAGTTGCCAACTCGATAGCGCTCAGGCGAGACAGAGTTCACAGCATAACGCGGAATGGGCCACTGGTTGAGCTTCGACGGGGACTCTACGAAACCGCTGCAGCGAGCGATTTGGTTCAGCTAACCCCGCGGTCGTCTCGGCTCAGGTCTCCCCGAACCCGTGCAGGACTGAGCCTCAAGGCACTTCATTTCCCTGAACCCGCCAAGCGACGGTCCCGATGCGGGTCAGTGCGCGGTAGGCCAGTGCTTAGTTCGCATTTTTCTCCCGGCTTCGCCCCACAAGTAGGGCAACGCACCGCCAAGGCCAGCTTTTGTTTGGGCGTCATGGGTACACAATGCACCGTTGCTGGCCGACAAGATGGTCAATAGTGATCAGTTCTGAACTACACTTCCGGTGAATGCTAACAAGAGACAAACCTAAACCCCAGCGCTGGTGATGCTCCCGGGTCCATCCGACAAAAATTGGCCCTTGCAGGACCGTTTTCATCGGAGTCAGGAACACAATGTCGCTATCAAATACGGTGCAACCCAAGCCTCTTCTGCAAGTCGTCGGCCCGCGGACCATCGGGCAGGAAGTGGCTGCCGCGCCTCGGGCAAGATCGCACGCGAAGCCATCGCTGCCGAGCCCGATCGCGGTCATCGGGAATTATCTCCCCCGCCACTGTGGAATCGCCACGTTCACCACCGACTTGTGCAGCGCTATTTCCGCGGAATACGGAACGGCCCGACTGTTGGCCCTCCCAGTCAACGACACCGAAGATGGCTACGACTATCCAGCCCGAGTGAGATGGTCGCTCGCCCAGGACGAAGTGAAGTCGTATCAGGACGCGGCTGAATTCCTGAACTTTAACAACATCGATATGGTCTGCCTGCAGCATGAGTATGGAATCTTCGGAGGTCCGGCCGGGAGCCATATCTTGCATCTGCTACGTGGCCTGAAAATGCCCGTAGTGACGACGCTGCACACAGTCCTGCGTGAGCCAGATTCCAACCAACTGATGGTTATGGAAGAGATTGCCGAGTTGTCCGACCGTCTCATTGTCATGAGCCAGTTGTCATCCCAGTTCCTGCAAGAAATCTTCAAGGTGCCGGGTAGCAAGATCGACATGGTTCCACATGGAGTACCGGACCTACCTTTCTTAGATCCAAATTTCTACAAAGACCGCTTTGGAGTGGAAGGCAAGGCAGTACTCCTTACGTTCGGCCTGCTTTCGCCGAACAAGGGGATTGAAAACGTAATTCAAGCATTGCCGCAGATTCTGGCCAAACACAAGAACGTCGTGTACATCGTCGCGGGCGCGACCCACCCCCACATTCTCCGTCGCGAGGGTGACAAATATCGAGCCAGTTTGGTGGCGTTGGCAAAGGAGATCGGCGTGGAATCGCAAGTGATCTTCCACGATCGTTTCGTCAGCCCCGAAGAAATGGTCGAATTCATTGGTGCGGCCGACATTTACATCACTCCCTATCGCCACGAGGCGCAGGTGGTCTCTGGCACGCTTGCTTATGCCTTAGGTGCGGGCAAGGCGATTATCTCGACGCCGTACTGGCATGCCATCGAGTTGTTGGACGATCGCCGAGGCGCGCTCGTCCCCTTCCAAAATCCCGACGCGATGGCTCAAAAAGCGATGGAACTCCTCGACACCCCTGCGATTCGCCACGCCATGCGCAAACGTGCTTATCCTGTTCGCGCGGGAGATGGTCTGGAAACGAGTGGCGCAAGGGTACATGCAGAGCTTCTCGCGTGTCCGCAGTGACCGCATGGAAAGTCCGAGAGTGCAGTTCGCAGCCCGGATGATTCCCAGGTCGTTAGATCAGTTGCCGGAATTGAATGTGGATCATTTCCGTCGGATGACCGATGACACGGGAATGCTTCAGCACTCGATTTTCACGATACCAAATCGCAGAGAGGGCTATACAACGGACGATAATGCTCGCGCCCTAATTTTTGCAGCGCTGTTGGGGCAAACGGAAAAGCACGCGCTTGGCAAGGTCGGTCCATCTACTGAGACGTTGGCTCTCTGCTACTCAGCATTCCTGGAGCACGCCTTCAATCCGGCGAAGGGGCGCTTCAAGAACTTCCTTCGCTACGATCGCCGGTGGAACGAACCGGTCGGTTCCGAAGACTCTCATGGGCGTGCCTTGTGGGCGTTGGGTACGGTTCTAGGCCGGTCCGAAGATCAGGGATTGAGAGGCGCAGCGGGGCGCTTGTTCGAGTTCTCTCTCCCCGCCGTGCTTGAATTCACGAGTCCGCGGGCATGGGCCTATACCCTGATCGGGATTCAGGAATACCTGACTTCGTATCCCGGTGATCGCGATGCACAGAAAATGCGATCCGCTCTCAGCCAACGACTGCTGAACATGTATGAGGCGATCCGGCGGCCGAATTGGAAATGGTTTGAGAACGTTGTGGCCTACGCAAACGCCCGGCTACCGCAAGCCCTGCTGCTGGTAGGTTCCGCGTGCTCGGACGATCGCATGATCTCTGCCGCGCTCGAATCGCTGGATTGGCTTTCAGAAACGCAGCACTGCGAAATCAATCGCCACTTTACGCCGATTGGTTCGCAAGGTTTCTATCGCCAGGATGGCGAGAAAGCCCGCTTCGATCAGCAGCCGATTGAAGCGGCAGGGGCGGTATCCGCGTGTCTGCAAGCGTACATCGTTACCGGTGACAGTCGCTGGCGCCGGCAGGCCTGGTCGGCTTTCAACTGGTTCCTCGGTGATAACGACTTGCAACTTCCTCTGTGGGCTGAGAAGAATACATCGCAACAATCACCGTCGAGACGACCACGCATTTCGATGGGGGCAGATTACTGCTCCCAAGGAGATAACTTGAAAACGAAGCTTTTATTGGCAGTCGGAATCACCCTCAGTTTGAGTGCGTTTCGCTCAAACCAATTCGCAGACAACTGGAGACGTCGAGCACATGAATACGACGCCCACGTTCCGCGTCACCGTCATCAGCCGCAGCGTGCAGGCGGTCAACTATCAGCATCGCAGCGGATCCTCGAAACTGGATTTCGCCGGCACCGACCTGATGCCCTCCGCGAATGGCGTCGCCGAGGTGAACAGCAAGCGCGGATCCATTGCGATCGAAGCGGAATTCGGCAACCTGCAGAAGCCGACGACGTTCGGCAATGAATATCTGACTTACGTCCTGTGGGCGATTTCGCCCGAAGGCCGCGCCGTCAATCTGGGCGAAGTGCTGGTCGGCGGCAACCATCGCAGCAAGCTGAACGTGACCACCGACCTTCAGGCATTCGCGCTGATCGTTACCGCGGAACCCTACTATGCCGTTCGCCAGCCCAGCAATGTGGTGATTCTCGAGAACGTGGTTCGCGAAGACACCAAGGGAACCACCGAAGCGGTGAATGCAAAGTACGAACTGATGGAGCGCGGCGGCTACATTCCCACCGGCTACAATTCGATCCCGTGGTCCTGAACGCCAAACTGCCGTTGGAATTCTTTGAGGCGCGCAACGCTCTGCGCATCGCTCAATCCGAGGGCGCCGAGCAGTACGCCAGCGACAGCTATCAGCATGCTGTCGCAGTTGATGAACAACGCCGATGCTGATGCCATCAGACAAGCACATCGACCGAAGCCGCTGATCGCAGTCTCCCGCGAAGCCGTACAGACCGCCGAAGATGCCCGCGCGATCGCAGTCAAGAAAATGGACGAAGTCCGCCTGGCCAATGAACGCCAGGATTCGGCCGACGCCCAGGCCAGAACGCAAGGCCAGGCCGATGAAGCGACGCGGCAGAAGGAGCAAGCCGAGTCCGATCAGCCAAGCAGAGAAGCTGCCAAGGCAGCGCAAGCGCAGCTCAGGCGCGAATGCTGACGCAGCGCGAATGCACAAGCTGCGACCGCAAAGGCCCAATCCGACATGGCGCAGCAACCAGGCCTCGTCAGCAACTGCACTCTCAGCCGCTCAAGCTGATGCCGAACAATCTCGCTCGGTAGCAAGAAGGCAAATTGAGCGCGCAACAGGCGGAGACCGACAAGGCGGCTATGCGCACGAATTGTCCGAGCAACTGAATTCCATTCTTCAGACTCGCGATAGCGCGCGTGGACTCATCGTCAGCATGTCCGATGTTTTGTTTGACACCGGAAAGTATTCGTTGAAACCGGGAGCGCGCGAGAAGCTGGCGAAGGTTGCCGGCATTCTGCTCGCCTATCCGGGACTCAACATTGAAGTCGGCGGCTATACCGACAACGTCGGCGGCGATGCCATGAACCAAACGCTGTCTGAGAATCGTGCCGGATCTGTGCGCGATTATCTGGTGCAAGCAAGGAGTATCGACGAATTCCGTTTCAGTCCAAAGGCTTCGGCAATACTCTGCCGGTCGCTTCCAACGATAACTCCGCGGGACGGCAGCAGAACCGCAGAGTCGAGCTTCTTGTGTCCGGCGACGCCATCGGCAGCCCCGTCAATGCAACCACGGGAAGCTTGCAGTAAAGTCACGAACGTAGCTAACGATTCGACAATGGAGGCAACACCTATGAAATTAATTGGAATCGATCAGCACAGCAGTTCTGTCTTTGACCCTCGGAGATTGGTATTCCCGCATACGCCCAGCAGGAGCAACACGACCAGCAGGAAGAAAGCAAAGACAAGCCTGCCCAGGACGACAAGAAAGCACAGCCCGAGAAACCCGCAAAGCAAGATGAACAAAGTGCGAAGCCAGAGAACAAGAATAACCAGCAAGAAGAGAAAAACGCAAAGCAGCAGAGCAAGAACAATCAGCAAGAAGAGAAAAACGCGGCTCAACAAGAGAAGAACACCAAGCAGCAAGCGAACGCCAAGCAAAGCGAGAAGAACGTCCCGGAGCAGGAGCATTCACAACAGTCGAAGTCTGTCCAACAGGAGCAGCACGCCAGCAACGGTGGCGGCCGCATTCCCGACGATCGTTACAAGGCCAACTTTGGACAGGAACACCGGTTCCGGGTCAGCCAAAGCGATTACAGTAATCGCCGCTTCCAATACGGCGGCTATTGGTTTGGATTTCAGGGCTTGTGGCCCAGCAACTGGCTCTACACGCAAGACGTTTATGTGATCGAAATTAACGGCGTGTATTACCTGTGCAACGCGAACTATCCTGGCGTGAACATTGTACTCAGCGTCACGCTATAGCCTTTGCCATCCACTTGAACGAATCGGCGAGGGCCTCTGCCTCGCGCCCTCGCCATCAAAAGGAAAAGGAGTAAACATGCTTGGAACCATATTGATCGTGATCCTGATTCTGGCACTTCTTGGGGCGCTACCACGCTGGTCGCACAGCAGAGATTGGGGTTACGCCCCGACCGGCGGTCTCGGCCTGATCCTTTGCATTGTTGTCATTCTCTTGGTTCTCGGGCGGATTTGATCCATGCGCTGCGGACCAATATCGGCAGGTGTCATCTCTAGGAGTTGGCGCCTGCTTTCTATCCGAACGCTGGCGGTTGTTCTGGTCGCGCTGATGTGCCACGGCCCTCGTCGGCCTACTCCGTTCTCACGCACGAGGAAATCGTCGACCTGCTGTGGAGCGATGAGATCCAGCCCCTGATCCTCAAGCGGTTTCCTGGATTGTCGGCAGACCAGCTCAAAGAAGCGCACGCCTATGCTTACGGAGGCGCCGTTATCCAGGATTTGGGTCACTACCCGTTTGGCGGCAGGGAATTCAGCGATCTGCTGCACTACGTTCGCAGTGGAGATTTTGTTCGAGAGTTGCTGCTGGAAAGCCAGGATGTCGATGAGTATGCGTTCGCGCTCGGAGCCTTGTTGCACGATGCAGCCGATATCGCCGGGCATCCGGCAGTCAACCAATCCGTGGCGATCGATTTTCCCAAGCTCCGGGCAAAATATGGCAAGTCAGTCCGCTACGCCCAGGACAAGACCGCGCACTTGGAAACGGAATTCGGCTTCGATAGGCTTGGCGCGATCGCCCGCTAGGAGACTCCGGATTCGCGCATCGCAAGAACCTGGGATTTGTCGATAGCAAACATGCACGACGGGAACCGGGGCTCTGCGGTGCCCAGACCTGCTCTGTGGCGTATCGAAACAATAAGTTGCGCGGTCGAGGCAGAGGGGCCACTCAAATGCAACAGTCAGGTGGAGCGAGCATCCTTCTCCTCTTTCAGGTTCCTGAACTAAGTCAGCCCATCTGAAGTTCTCTTCTCTTAGCAGCTATGAATCGCGAATCCACTAAACGATCAAGGAGAAATGTTATGAATCTGAGCACTGTAGAACGCGAAGAAGTGGCGACCGAATTGAAGCGTTTCGCTAGCGACCTGAACCTCACCGACGATCAAAAGCAAAACATTCACCTCGCTCTTACGGAAGCAAGAGAAGAGATCGCAGAGTACTTCAACAGAATTCCAACACGACCAAAGCGGACGTGATCAGCAAGGTTGTTGCAAATCGCGACGCAATCCGTCCGCGGGTCGTCAGCGTCCTTAGTCCCGAGCAGCTGAAGAAGTGGGACGACGAAAAAGCCAAGCCAACGACTTCCTGGGCCAGAAGATCGCAGCCTAAGGATTCACCTTGTGCCGAAGTTGCTGCGCTTGGGTGGTCGACAATCGACACTGCCGGCCACCCATCTTTTGTTTGCAGGTTTGGTTGGTAGGCCCACAAGAGGAATAATGCCTGCAGGGTCTGGTTAGTTGTTGGCGATCACGGTCTGAATTGAGGTGCTAGACTCTAGGAAGTCCCTTTACACATCCCTCCGTCGCGCCGCGTTCTTGGGCGTCGGTCTCTTGTGCAATCTGATAACTCCGCATCGGAGACCACCCTATGCTGCTCAACAGTACGCAGGGCATCGCCAGTTCGCAGGTGGAAGAAGAGTCATCGCTGTTGCGGCGCAAGATCGAAGACCAGTCTTCATTGTTACGAGGCAAGGTCGAGGAACTGAACCAGAATACTGTCCTTTTGATCGCGGAGGCTGGGAAATTGATCCAAGAATCGAAACGGCTATCGGATCGGCTCAGGTCCTTCGAAGACCCTAAAACGAAGCCGAGGGTTCAAACCGGCAGCCGAACATCGCAATAGAAGCGCTCATCGGCCAGGGTGTTGAAACCCCGGCTAGCGCCGAAGCGCGCGCGATGATGCACTTTCCATCTTCATCCGAGCGAATAAGCAGGCTTCGTGAACAGCGCTGCCGTGCTCATCGACCTTGCAGGTTTCTAATGACAGGTCATGGCCGCAGATCCAGCAGTAATGTGTGGTCATCGCTGCTAAGAAATCTGATATCTGCAACCCCGCGTCCAGCAATTGAATAAAATCAGCGGGAGTGATGCCCTGGCGTTGGGCTATTTCCAATAATTCAACGATAGCGCGTTCCACAACCTCCGGCTTGGGTTCTGCGGGCTGTCGAAGCCTATTCATTGTCACCTGGTACAAGCTTCATGTGAAGCAAAACCTTAGTCCATCAGATTTTCTGAGATTTTCGGTGGAGTTGGTTACCGCTGTCTGGTCAAAACTGCACACTTTCGCTAATTGCCCGATTTGGAGGATGGGTCGTTGTCCGATGAACCAATCATCAGGAACGTGCGCCCCGCAGAGGTGAACCTACACAGATGGGCCATTGACGCCCACGGAAGTGGTCCTATACTCGGCAGCGACGAGGGGCTGGTAATTTCCACTCCCGTGCCTCGTTGGCAGTTCCTCGGGGACCCAGAGACATGGCTGGTCGAGAGTTGGTTTGGCTCGAAAACAGCAGTTTCGCGGCTTGGGGATGTGCGGCGTGCGATTGGATAATACCCAATCCTGGCCCTACTCCGAACGGCAAGCCATCCCCGCAAGTAAAAGAAGCCTTCGACAACCACGAGTGCGTCAAATTTCTCCGTCTCTTCTAAGAGAAAAACTTCCCAACCTGAAGACTAACCCGCGACTTGCATCGTGCTGTGTGCTGTACGGTGTAACCTCAATGTTGGACAGTGGACTCGATAATTGGCGAGCGATCGCTGGTACACTCATCGCCCCCCATTGAGGCACCGGGCCGCAACCCATAACGCAACCCACAATAGATCTGACTTGCACGTAGTTGGAAGGATTTACTCAACCGCCCGCAACCTGCAAGTTGTTAAATGTGCAGGATAACCACAGACTGAAAAAGCTGCAACTCAACCGTTGCTCAACACGTTGCGACAGGCACACCCGCCGCAGTGTGGTCCGACGGTGGTCAAAACGTGGTGCTCTGGAGTCTTCCCAATGACTCTGTGTCGTTCTCAGCGACGCCAAGTCGTTGAAGATGAAACGCTATCGTTTATGTTGATGGGCACAAAATGCAAGGGCGGTGGCTTCATTCCGGATCGGCCAATTTGGGTCTGATCTGGGTCCGATAAGCCGACCAAGGAGTTCCCTTGAGTTCCCTTAGAGGATTAAGAACGGGCTGTCAGTACCGTTAAGTTCCAATAAGTTTCGTCGGCCAGCGACTCTGTCACGGCAGAGGCCGCGGGTTCGAGTCCCGTCGTCCCCGCCAATTCTTTCAAGCACTTGCAAGAAATTGGCAATTTGGGTCATGGTCCAATTTGGTCCAGTTGGGCCAGTGCCTCTCGCTTGTTGAGCACCATCCGAACAAGTTTGCTTTGTGCCAACCGCTTGTTCGGCATTCCCGCCTGAGCGTAAAGATCTAGCGTAAAGTCCCTCGTCTAAAGATGGGATGTAGGTCGAACGCTATACGCCCCAGAGCCAACTCAAGACATTCACTGCCATAACGGCAATGCCGGTTCCGGCGGCGACGCCGGCGAGCGCTTTTTTCGCACCGGGCTCCCTGTGCGCGAAGCCGTAGCCGCCGATCACGATTGCAACCAGACTTGCAACTTTCGCGATCGTCCCGGTGAAAAGGCTTTGGATGGCGTTGAAGCCGGTGTCGAAGGGACTTCCTTGAGCATGAGCTGCGAGGGGAGTCAAGACGAGAAGTGACAAGACCAACAGCGCCGACTTTGCGAGCCTTGAAGAGGCCGCTAACCGAATGGGGGAGGGAAGTTTGATTCGAGCCAAATGTGCCATGAGAGCCTCCAGCAGTGACAGTTCACAGCCGCTGCTTTTGGCCCACCGTAGCGCTGGGGAGAGGTGCTGTCCAATGACTTCTCGTCGGCACGTTATTCCGTACGCTCATAAGACCGGAATATAGGTGCATCGGCTTCTATCGCCCGTGACTCCTGAAGGGGAATTGAAGGGCACGTTCTCGGTAATGGGCCAACCCTGAAGCGCGAGCATCGTTGGGGACCACTGGGGTGCTTTCACCCGTGCAAATAGCTAATCTCGCTATTTTCGATTATCATGGATTGTGAAAATAGCACGGAATGCTATTTTCGACCGTAAAAGGTAGATGTGGCCCACGCTACCAACATTCCCGGCCAGAAAGTATCGCAGGGCAGCTATTCGTCCTTTGTGCCAGAGCCCCTGCCTCCTGAACTGGAGTGGACACCGCGGCTGATTGGGGCACTCTCGGATGCGGACCGACTCATTGGAAATTTAGCGGCGAGGGCGGTCGGCTTCCCAATCCTCATATTTTGATCCGGCCTTTCGTACAGCGTGAAGCTGTTCTATCGAGCAAGATTGAAGGCACACAGGCTACACTCGGTGAACTGCTTGCCGCCGAGGCGGGAGCGATTGTGGATCGAAGTCCCGAAGATCTTCGGGAAGTTGGCAATTACGTAGTGGCTCTTGAGCACGGAATCTCACGCCTCAAGAAGCTTCTCCTTTGCGTCAAGCTCACCCGCGAAATGCACGAAAAACTCATGACGGGCGTTCAGGGGCACCAAGCAGCGCCCGGACATTTTCGCAAGATTCAGAATTGGATCGGCAAGCCCGGAAGCACGGTCGCTACGGCTTCTTACATCCCTCCTCCTCCAGGAGAGGTCGAGCCGTGTCTCGCGGCTTGGGAAAAGTTCCTGCATGAATCGACCCTGCCGCCGCTCGTGACCATTGCGCTGGCTCACTATCAATTGGAGGCCATTCACCCATTCCTTGATGGCAATGGCCGAGTCGGACGCCTTCTCATAACCTTGAGCGTGCGGGCTTCGTCACCGGCACGTTTGCTTATACGTACTCGAAGGCATTGGGAGATGGCGGTGGTGCGGGTGACGCTTATAACGAAAATCCCGAGCCAGAATGCCCGTTTACTTGCCTGGTCAGCACAGCCACCAACCCAGTCCTGGTCAACGGTTCAACTGATGCTGTAGCGGGCGGAACTCAAACGGGCGGTGTGGTGGAAACTTGGCAGCGATTCAACTATGGCAAATTGAGTTTCGACGCCACGCACATCGTGGCGGGCAGCTTCACTGTCGAGTCGCCCTGGGGCAAGAGCATGACAGGAGTGGAAGGCGCGGTGGTAAAGGGGTGGTCATTGAGCGGGATCGTGCACTTCCAGACAGGCGCGCCCCTCACGGCAACAGCGTCGCAGGCCGTTGGCTTCAATGGTTCGAATATCGGCCGGCGGGCAAGCATTGTGGCCGGCCAATCCATTGGATTTGGTGGCACATGCTCGAACGCAAAAGCCCTATGCTGGGTCAATCCGAATGCCTTTGCGCTTGCGAGCTCACTCGGCGCCGGTCAAGCCCCCATCGGCGATATCATCGGGCCCAACTTTTATCAGTGGGACCTCTCGCTGCGAAAGATTTTCAATTTGCCCAGGGAAGGCATGCGCCTGCAGTTCCAGGCGGATGCCTTCAACGCCTTCAACCAGACCAACTGGAACAATCCAAACGTGAACAACGCTGGCTCGTCGACTTTTGGACAGATCACGGGTTCCCTGCCGGCGCGCGTTCTTCAGTTCGGCGGGAAATTCAGCTTATGAAGCTGTGGCCTCCGGACTCCAAGGCCTACTCATTGGAATCCGGGACCCTGAACTATGCGGCGGCAGAGGTGCGTTCGAAAATCGCGACTCATAGTGTTATTGTGGGCAATGTCGAGCATCGGCAACAGCTCTCGAAGACTCTGAAGTGCTGGACGTGTTTGCTCCTTGTCGCGACGACTATACGCTGTGACAGTCAGAACTTCTACCAGGAGCGGATGGAGGTTTCTCGACGAAACTGGAAGCCCGGCGGTTCGCTTCGATGTTTCCAGAAGCGGCTGCGTCAAATGAGCCAAAGTCATTGACGATTAATTATTGTCGGTGGTGGGGCAGCGCAAAAGTTGCGCGCCGAAGAGACTCCAATTCCTCTCAGCGCCCATCTTACCCAGGAATAACGAAGGTAGAATTCATCGCATGAGTCTCTATTGCGCCACGGGCAGTGCTGAAAGCGATCTATCTTTGCAGCAGTTGCACGATCTGCTCGTGGAAAGTCTTGCGAAGCTTGGAAAACGCAACCGGGTTCTCGTCGTGCCACCGGATCAGAGCCGCGTGCATTCGCGCGCCGGCGACCTGACGCGCTACGCCTGGGAGTATTTCGGCGACCAGCTCCAGGCGGTCCTGCCTGCGCTCGGCACGCATGCTGCGATGGGTCCGGAGCAGCTCGCGCGAATGTTTGGCGCCATGCCGACAGAGCTTTTCCGCGTGCATAACTGGCGTACGGACGTCGAGACCCTGGGCGAGGTCCCGGCCGAGTTCATCCGCGAGCAATCGGAAGGCAAGCTGAACTATGCGTGGCCGGCACAGGTGAACCGGCTCATTGTGCATGGCGACTTCGATCTCATTCTCTCCATCGGCCAGGTCGTGCCCCATGAAGTGATAGGCATGGCCAACTACACAAAGAATATTCTCGTGGGCACGGGAGGCCGCGAGAGCATAAACCGGAGCCATTACCTGGGTGCGGTTTACGGGATGGAGCGCATCATGGGCCGCGCAGAGAACCCCGTGCGCAACGTTCTCAATTACGCATCCGATCGTTTCCTGCGACATCTGCCCATCGTCTACGTACTCACCGTTGTCGGACGCACGACGGATGACCGGTTGGCAGTGCGCGGACTTTTCATCGGCGACGATATTGAGTGCTTTCACCGCGCCGCCGCGCTGAGTTTGAAAGTGAACTTCGAGACGCTGGACGCGCCAATGCAGAAGGCTGTCGTTTATCTCGATCCGCATGAGTTTCACAGTACATGGCTGGGCAACAAGGCCATCTACCGCACACGCATGGCACTGGCCGACGGTGCGGAGCTGATTATCCTGGCGCCGGGCATAAAGGAATTTGGCGAAGACCGGGCCATCGATGGGCTGATCCGCAAATACGGCTATCGTGGAACGCCGGCCACTCTCGAAGCCGTGAGTGCGAATGCCGATCTTGCGGACGACCTTAGCGCGGCTGCTCACCTCATACACGGCTCCTCCGAAGGTCGCTTCACAATCCGGCTGTGCCCCGGTCATCTAAGCCAAGAGGAAGTTGAGGGAGTGGGCTTTGAATATGGCGATTTGGAAACCATGCTCGCGCGCTACAACCCGCAGACCCTTCGCTATGGCAACAACCGTGTCGATGGCGAAGAGGTTTTCTTTATTTCAAATCCCGGCTTAGGATTGTGGGCGCACCGCGGTAAATTGTTGGGGCGCGACGCATGATCGTGGTCTTGATTGCGAGGGCACGCTCATTTGTCCACATGTATTAACGAATAAAAGGCAGCTTCAAGGAGAAAATGATGGTTACGCGACGCGAGTTTCTCGATGCCCTGGCTGTAGGCGCGGCGGGACTGGCCGTGGGAACTACGGCAAAGAGCTATGGCCAGATTCTTGGATCGAATGATCGACTCAACTTTGCCATCATCGGTCTTAATGGCCGTGGCTACGCTCACCTCTCGTCGCTCAAGGCAAACAAAAGTGCCGCGCGAATCTCGCATGTCTGCGATGTGGACAGCAATATTCTAAGCAAGTTCGCCGACCGCGCGCGACAGGAGACGGGCGAGGCCCCCGCAACTGACAAAGATTTTCGCAGGATTCTTGAACTGAAAGATGTGGACGCCATCACCATTGCCACTCCCGATCATTGGCATACACCCATGGCAATCGCCGGATTGCAGGCGGGTAAGCACGTCTATGTAGAAAAGCCATGCAGCCACAATCCCGCCGAGGGAGTGATGCTGGTGCGAGGCACAAACGAAAGTATGGAAAGCTGGTGCAGATGGGCACCCAGCAGCGCTCTTCAGCCCACACCATAGAGATCGTTGAAAAGATCCATGCCGGCGTAATCGGCAGGCCCTACTTCGCGCAGGCCTGGTACGTCAATGTGAGAAAGTCGATTGGCACAGGCAAAGCAGCGCCGGTGCCGCCTCAGCTGGATTGGGACTTGTGGCAGGGCCCCGCTCCGCGTCGTCCGTATACGGACAATGTGCATCCCTATAACTGGCACTGGTTCAGAATCTATGGCACTGGCGAAACGCTCAATAATGGTACGCACGAAGTCGATGTCTGCCGCTGGGCGCTCGGCGTCGACTATCCCGAGCGAGTTGCATCGTCGGGCGGCAGATACCATTTCAAAGATGACTGGCAGTTCTATGACACGCTGGTGACCAGCTTCGAGTACGAAGACAAAATGATCTCGTGGGACGGGAAGTGCTGCCAGGGAATGAAGTATTACGGCCGTGATCGTGGTTCGACAATTATGGGAACGACGGGCACAGTGCTGATTGATCGCGATGGCTACGAGATCTACGACCTCAAAGGCGACAAGACAAGCGAATTCAAGGTGGGCAAAACGACTTCGTCCTCTGACCTGATCGGCCGTGATTCCATGACCGATGCTCACTTCGCGAACTTCATCGCTGCAATTCGGAAAGGCGAGAAGCTCAACGCTCCTATCGCTGTTGGCAACGTCGCCGTTACGATGTTGCAGCTTTCCAACATCGCCTGGGAAGTCAACCGGGAACTGCGTCTCGACACGAAAGACGGACGGATTCAAGGCGATCCCGAAGCAATGAAGATGTGGGGGCGCGAGTACGAGCCGGGGTGGGCGCCACATGTCTAACAAAACCACCTTCTCGCGTCGCGATTTCGTTCGCTCCGGTGCGGTCGTTGCGGCGGCATTTTCCGCTCCCGCCGCCGTCTCGGCGCTGGCTCACGAAAATTCATCTCCCGACGAAGCGTTGCCGATCCGTTTGGGTCTGGCCAGCTACACATTTCGTAACTTCAGTCGCGCCCAGATGATCGGCTTCATGAAGCAACTCAACGTATTCGCGTTGAATGCGAAGGACGTCAAAGATCATCTCCCGATGGACGCACAGCAGGAGGCAGCGGCGCTGGCGGACTACGCCGCGGCGGGCATCAAGCTCCATGCCGCCGGAGCCATCTATTTCGCGAAAGATGAAGATGCAGACATCCGGAGTAAGTTCGAATACTGCAAGCGGGCAGGTATCGCCGTTATTGTTGCCGGCGACCCCACACCGGAAACTCTGCCGCGAATGGAGAAGTTCGTAAAGGAGTACGACATCCGTATCGCCGATCCACAATCACGGGCCGGAAGACAAATTGTGGCCTTCGCCGCTGGATGTGTTGAAGGCGGTGAAGGGCATGGATCCGCGCATCGGGTGCTGCATCGATGTCGGGCACACGGTTCGTGCCGGCACCGATGTCGTTCAGGCAATCCACGAGGTTGGCCCGCGGCTGTTTAACATGCACATGAAGGACCTCACGAACTTCCAGAGTAAGGAGAGCCAGGTCGCGGTGGGAGACGGCATCATGCCAGTGCGGAAGATGTTTGAAGCGCTCATCGCAGCGAAATACCAAGGCTTCGTCGATCTGGAGTATGAGATTCATCCCGACGACCCGATGCCGGGCGTGATCGCCAGCTTCGCCTATATGCGAGGCGTCCTGGCAGGCATGGGATTCACGGGCCAAGGCTGAACACGAATTACCCGTGACCTCCTCTAAGCATTTCGACTATTGACCTTGACGCCGCCGGCGACATAACGGACCAGGCAAAACGAGAAATCTATCTGTGCCGTCAGGTACAATTCGCTGAGCATTTCAAGGTCGCTGCATCGCAGACGGCGCTGTCTGGGAAGCGACTCCACCAGCTTGTGTGCTTTCAGGCAGAATGATCCGGGGTAAGCGTAAGACTTGTGCGTGAGGAATCAAATGGGAATGACTCGCCGACAATTCGCCCTGTCTATTGCAGCTGCCACTACTCTTCGTTCTTCTCTTTTCGAACCCACGCTTTCCCCATTAGGTGTTCCCCGCGGCGTGGTTCCCGGTCGAGTCACCTGGACGCATGATTCGGGGGCTGTGACGTGGGATGGGACAGGTTCCTGGTGGAAAGACGCCAACAACAACCAGGCGGTAATTGACCGCATGGTCTCGCGCTCTATCCGGAGTCTCACAGTTCAAAAAAGCGATGCCCAGGCATGGAGCGCCATCTTCAAGTATTTCAATCGCAGTCACGGCCGCGGCGACGCCGGGTACAGGGGTGGCGAGAAAGTGGCAATCAAGGCCAACCTGAACAACACAACGGATCATGACACGATCGATCGTCTGAACTCTTCGCCCCATGTGATCCTTTCGCTTGTCCGACTCTTGACTGGGCCGGGACGAGTGCCACAATCATTGATCACCGTCTTCGATTCCAGCCGGTTTATCCCAAGCAATCTCTACGACAAGATTCATCGTGAGTTTCCCGGTGTCGTGTTTGTGGACCATATCGGAGGCGATGGACGACTAAAGGCCGAGTTCAAACCCAACGCCATCCCGTTCTCAATTGAAAGCAACAACGCTAAGGGACTCGATACCACAGTCGTTGAAGCCACCTACTTAATTGATGCTGCAGTATTGAGAGCGCATGTGAGTTCAGGCGTGACACTTTGCGCGAAGAATCTGTTCGGTGCTACGAGTATCAATCCCGACTGGCAGAAGAACGCGCACGATGGTTTCCATCACAACAAAGATGGCTCGGCAAGTTACTCCGCATTCACCGATTTTCTGGGTCATAAGGATCTCGGCGAGAAAACCATGCTTTTTATTATCGATGGGCTCTATGGAAACGACAATGTGGATGGCCCGCCTCACCGCAAATGGAAGATGGCGCCGTTCAATGATGCATGGCCAAATAGTATCTTCATGTCGCTTGACAGCGTAGCGATCGATTCAGTGGGCTTCGATTTTCTGACTTCGGAATGGCCCGATCTTCCCGATATCGCGAACGCCGATAACTATTTGCGCGAATCTGCCTTGGCAAATGACCCACCCTCGAAGACACTCTATGATCCTGAACGCGACGGCATCCGATGCCGCAGCCTCGGTGTACATGAGCATTGGAATAATGGGACGGACAAGAAGTACTCGCGCAATCTCGGAAAAGCGCACGGGATCGAACTTTTTCCGGTCGGCTGAATAAAGGACACACTGGAACTGCCGCAGTATAGCGGAGTTGCAGCAAGTGTCGTTCGTCTATGGGCTCGCCGAGCGGCCAGTCAATTGATTCTTAAGCATGGCACGATCGACGCTGACGGAGTTGGAGAATGAATCCGAGAGTGTTTTATGTATGCTTCATAGTGGCATCGATATTACCAACGACTGCGTTGTCGCAATCATTCTTGAGCCAGTATAAAGGCTCGCCCTATCACGACAGCCGCTATAGGGGCGGTCCACCAAAAATACCGGGAAAGATATTGTGCGCCTACTATGACCTGGGCGGCGAGGGAGTCGCGTATCACGACACCGATCCAAAGAATCACGGCAGCGGAGAGTTGAATCCCGCCGACGGGACCTATCTCAACGAATTTCGTATCCATGAGGGAGTGGATACTTCCTACACGAAATTCAACCGGAAGCCTGATCCGATTGACGACAACCCGTTCGACAAGGTCGTTCCTCCTGCAGACCTACCCTATGTTGGCTGGACCGAGCCGGGAGAGTGGTTCAATGTTACCGTAGATGTAGCCCGCTCGGGAACATACGCAGCCGATCTCCTAAACACATCGAACCGCGGCGGCACAATATCAGTGGATGTGAATGGAAAG
Source organism: uncultured Acidobacteriaceae bacterium (assembly GCA_963710885.1). Taxonomy (GTDB): domain Bacteria; phylum Acidobacteriota; class Terriglobia; order Terriglobales; family Acidobacteriaceae; genus Sulfotelmatobacter. The sequence continues at coordinate 78,349 of CAVQCF010000034.1, read as the reverse complement.
GACGCGACCGGACCTCTGCAGATCACCACAACCAATGATCCTGCAGACCCGCTGGCCTGGCGTCAATGGCACCATTGGAATCTCGCTTCGCAACTCTTCAAAGTCCGTCTGAGCAAAGGAAAAAGTGTTCTCACCGTACACATAGTGACGAACGGCAACATGAATCTGGCTTATTTCGACTTCAAACCCGTCCGCAGATAAAAGGCAGCCTGCTAGCGATTCAACTCAATGTCACGCGTAATCCTGTTGCATGGAGAACAGTAACGGAGCATTTGCCCTGCTTGAGCGACTCGGTATTGGGTGACGTTGTGATGTGAGCTTCGCGGCTGTCCAGTGCCGGTGCGCGTAATGTCTCCATTTGCACTACTCCACTCGCGCCGCGACCAAAATCGAGTTCCACCTGAAGGTCTGCCGCCGCATCCTTGTTCAGGATGATCACGGATGTGTGCCCGTCCGGCAGTTTCGCGGCATATCCCATGGCATTGACTCCCGCATCCTGCAACTTGGCCGAGAGCTCGGTCTTCAACAGCGTTCCGCCGCTGAACGAGCCCGCAAACTTAAGCCCATAGGCAACGGGCTGCAACACATAGTCCGAGCCAAATGTCCCAATAGGTGTATAGAAAGGATGCGGATGCGCGGCAATCTGTTCGGAAGTCTCGCCCTTCGCTTGGAGTAGCGAGTCGCCGGGAAGAGATCCGCCAACAGAATTGGCCACAGATTTGCCAGTACCACCGTGCAGATTGACGCCGGAATAGTCATTACTGGCCAACACCAGCGAATAGTCGGCAGACCAAAGCGCAGCGGCAAACACATCGGAGACACCCGGCTTGCCTCCGCGATAGCACGTGTTGCCTTCGGTCATGCGTACGCGCGCGCCCATCTTGCTCGCTGCGGCCGATGCGATATTCGCCGTGTTCTGCACCTTTTGCATCGTCGCCGGTTTCAGCAGGTTCGGAATGTTGACGTCGGGATTCGTCGCCGGGCCACCAAAGTAATAGTGATGAGTTAGGGTGGTTACGCGGGGCGGGGTCTGGATGGAAGGCCCCGGGCTCGAAGGCCAAAGATCGGCAATCTCAGTCAGCCATGACACTTTGCTCGCAACATCAGGCATGCCGAACTTTGCCGCCTGCACCCGAGCTGCGATAGCACGCGCCAGCGAGAGCCATTCTTCGAGGTACGTCTTGGCGGACCATGTTTTCGGATCGCGCAGGTGCCGGTCAAATAGATCCACCTCGTTTCCGATCTGGAAATACTGCAGGCGGTCGCCCAGCGTCTCGGCTACAAAGACCGCTTCCTCGGCGGCGCGTGCTGGGGTGTTCGTGCCCATCCCGATGCCGTAGACGCAGTTCCAGCCAGTGGCTTCGAGGAACTCGGCCAAATTCCTGACTGCCTGGGGCGTTACGGCGTAATAGTGCGCTTTCGGCTCGCCCACCACTTCGCGAACTTGAGGATGGTCTGGTTCGGGAGAATCAGACGTAGGTTTCCAGTACGCAAACTCGCTGGTGTTGCCCCCAAGGCGCAGAACGCCAGTTGACGAGAGTGCTTTGAACTCGCGAATCAAGCCACTGTTCTGCGCCGAAAAGAAAGTGAGATCCGCGAGTTGCTGGACCTCATAAGACAGCCCGACAAAGTCGATCGGCATATGAGGACCAGTCGCATCCTTGGGGATGCTGAGGGCCACCCGGACCTTGCTTTGGCCGTGCGCCCGAAGACGTGCTGCAGCCACGGTGCAGGCTGCGGTGGCAAGAAACCTTCGTCGTGTGAGCATCGGATCTCTCAATTCTTTTCTTTACTGCCGGCCCAGAGCGCCCACGTTCTTGGTGAGGTTAATAATATGACCACCGATGACTCCATCTGGGCGTCCCTTGTCCTTCAGGTTTGAAGCGGCACAAGAGTATTTTCATTATCGGCGCCCAAGTCGACCCCCGAGCTCTCGCGGGATTTAGGTCTCGGCGCGTTTTATCGGTTCACCATTTGAGTCAATTACGAAAATATTGTGTCATTTTACTTTAGGGCGCAGCTGCTGCTGGCGCTGCGCACAATTATTCACGATCCTCCAAGCCCCTCCTTAATTGATAGATCAGTTGGTGCAGCGCGCTCTATGGGATACTACGCAACCTGCGTCTCTTGAAGCAGACGATTCTGTTGCCAACGTCCGTGATAGGCTGACCCTCGCCGTCGTCCTCCACGGAGTGAAGGCCTGCCCGCTCGCTCACAGGCGTGTAGCCCAGAATCTTGCCGGTGTGGCGATCCAACTTGACGACCCAGCCGGGAGATCCGGTAGGCTCAAGTTTGGAATCTCGCCCAAGAACTTTCCGTCGAGGTCGAATTTCTCAATCCGCCCGTTCTCGCGGTCGGCAACATAGAGGATGTTGTTCTCATCCGCCACGATGGAGTGCGGCAAATGGAACTGGCCCGGACCGGTGCCCGCACTGCCCCACTCACGAACCTTCCTGCCATCGGCCGTGTACTCAAGGATGCGCGCGTTGGCGTCACCGTCGCTGATGAAAATCCGCCCCGTCGACGCAAATGCGATATCGGTCGTTCCGAGAAAAGCTCCGCGGAAAGAGCCCATCGCCGGGTCCGACTCCCCGCGCCCACGTCGATCTCCAACAGCTTCTTGCCCTTCGGACTAAACTTGATCAGGGTCGAACTGCCCGCGTCGGCCGTCCAGACATTACCCACTGGGTCGAGCCGGATCGTATGTGGAATCTTGTATATTCCCTTGCCCAACGAGCGCAGGACGCGGCCCTCTCTGTCAACCGCCATGACTGGATCCGCTTTGTCGCCGCGCTGTACGAGCCACGTCACACCGGTCTTGGCATCGCGCGCCAGCCACGAAACCATGCGAAGTTCCTGGCCCTTGGGCAGCTTTATCACCAGGTCCGTCTGTTCGAACGGGAGTTTCGGAGACACCTCGATGAGCGCCCCGAAGTGTGGCGGCGCCATCGTCTCTCGCTTCGGTCTCACCTGGAGTCAAGGGTGGCTCACTCTGAGCGAAAAGAGGCAAGTAAAACAGCCCGAATATCAGCTTCCGAAGACACATCGCAGTTCGCATTGAATTACTTCGCCCCACTGGGCTTGCCGTTATCATCGGTATTCAGCCACATCGATAGCGGGATCGACCATACGTTGGCGTAGCCGCTAAACCAGCCCAAACTGTCCAGACGCTTGAAGTCCAGTTGCGCTTGCTCGGGCGAGCCTGGAAAATGCGCCGGGATCTCCCGATCGCTGCTGAAGTAAAGGGTGCGAGGATCTGGTCCCAGGTGCTGTTTGTCGTCTGTGCTGTAGCCGTTCTTGTCATCGCCGTCATATCGGATTGGGCACAACCGGGCCCCATCGTGCTGCTTCTTTGAGAACGATGAAAAGATGATCTTTCGAGTCGCCCGCCAGCCCGCCGGCACTGCAGAACACCAAAACGATCCGTCCGGTGCGATCTCCGGATCGACATCGAGCGTTGTGCCGTCACTGAACGAAAGGGACTGGCCTGCAGGTAGGCTCCATTTTTGTATTGGGAAGAGAACAGACGCTTCCCACCCTTCTTGTCTATGGAGACAAAGTAGCCGTCGGCAGCGACTTGGATATTGATTGGCCAACAAGGTTGACCGCATCGGACAGGCGTGTGGGCTTGCTCCAGCCGGTGCCCACGCGATCCACACGCCAAAGATCGGAGGCGACGCGAGGGATCACTTCTCCTCCTTTGGGAAGAGAGGCCAGCGGGATCGCCGGCCGGTTCGATTCAAATACAAGATAGGACCCATCGGGCGACATTGCGGGGGATGCGTCAGGCCATTCACTGGAGAAGGGAGCAAGCGCCGGTTGTGTCCAATGACCGTTGACAAGGTGGGACTCGACAATCGCTCCCCAGTTGGCGGTACTGCGGGTAAAGAAGGTCGTATTGCCGTCTGGCGAAAACGTAGGTGAATCATCGTTCGCCGGGCCAGAGACCACACACCGGGAGCAAAGATCTGCGGTGTCGGTGGGGCCGCCGTCGGCCCGACCCCATCGTGAGTGGATATGGCGACGCAAGGAATGGCGCAGGGTGATGCGAAGAGGATCAGAACCAGCCGGCTCAGCATGGACATCGTGATGACTCAAGAGAAACTCTGACAGCGCATGACAATAAGAACTCACGACGAACCGACGGACTCGTTTATTCCCGGCCCCTACGAAAAGTACATTGCGTACAGTGAAAAATTTGTCTCTCTTGGAACTGTCGGAGGCGGCCATAGAGAGTACGAGCTGCCGTTGAAGCTGCTGACCAGGAATGACGGTAAAAGCGAGCCTTGGTCACTCCGGAAACGCAGTTCTCACTCGGGCAAGCCAATGCGGCGCCTAAGGTCTTCAAAGCGCGGGTCCGAGCGGAGGGGATCGAAGCCGGGCCGGAGCAGGACACCGGGGTTGAATCGCTCTTCGAAGCCTTTTTCGAGCCAATTCATGGCTTGATCTGTATCTCCGAGAGATGCATAAATCATGGCGATCTCCGAAGCATTCGAATAATTAGTGCTTGATCGCCTCTTCAGAACGTCCAGCAGCTTTACTGCTTCACTCCGCTTGCCGGATGCGACGTAGGCGCGAGCAAGATTAGCTATGCATGTCGGGCTATCCCTAGATAGTTCCACCGCTTTTTGCAGTTCTGCGACCGCTTCCGCGTACATGTGTTTTTGTAGGTACGACTGGGCGAGTTGATTGTGGGCGAGAGCAAAATTAGGATCCATCTCGATTGTTTTGAGGCTCTGCCGTATGGAGTCGTCGTAGGAGTGCGCGAGGCCAAGGAGTTCTGCCAAATCGGCGTTAATGATAAGAGATAACGGATCAAGATTTTCCGCCTTTCTCATTTCCGTGATCGCTTCGTCAAACCGACCCAGTAGGCTCAAATGCCAAGCGTACCAATGGTGAGCGGTAGCGTAGCCTGGATTCAGTTCAATGGCCCGTTGGAATTCCTTCCCGCCAGCATCGAGATCCCAATCGAAGCCATCCAAGACGAATGCAAGCGAGTTGTGGGCTTCGCCGAGCGTGGTGTCCAACTCGAGAGCATGGATCGCCGCCGCCTTCGCTTTGGGGAATGCCTCCTTTGGCGTCATCACTGCGTACTGCCAGTCTCCCAATAGAGCGTAGGTGTCGGCTAGGCCGGAATAAGCTTTGGCGTATTTCGGGTCCTCTTCAGTTGCCTGCTTGAAATAAGCCAGGGCAACGTTCAAACCGTCTGCCGTTCGTTTATTCCAGAAGTAGCGCCCTTTGAGATAGGACTCGTAGGCCTTTGGATTGACAACCTTTACGTTCTTCAGCGCAGCTTGTTCCCGCGGTGTCAGATTGATCCGAATTTGATCTGCAATAGCGCTAGCCACCCTGCTCTGGAGCGCCAAAGTATCGCGCAACTCGCCCTCATAGCTCTGGGACCATAAGTGCTTGTCCGTAGAGGCCTCGATCAACTGCGCCGTGATACGCACCTGGTCGCCGGAGCGGAGCACTGTGCCTTCTACCACGGCATCCACGTTCAGCTCACGTGCGATCTGCGGTAGAGGCTTGCGCGCGCCTTTGTAAGCCATTACGGAGGTGCGGGAGATTACCCGTAAAGCGCTGATCTGCGCCAAGTCAGTGATCAACTCATCCGTCATGCCGTCAGCGAAGTAATTCTGTGAAGCATCACCAGAAAGATTTTCCAGGGGAAGCACCGCTAAGGATCGGATGCCCGCGGGCGCAGGGCCATGCGAACGAAATAGCCAGACGAAGAGAGTCGACAAACTCAGAACGAGCGCCAAGGCGACGATGACCCTCGTGGGCCACGGCCGGCGTTTGGGTGCAACCGCCAACCCTGACCTTTGGGGCATATGCCCAGGCTCTGTAGCCGGCAAATCGGCAGCCACAGATTCTGGCCTTCTTAATCGCGCATCGGTGTCGAGGACTGACACGTCCGCGATAAAACGATAGCCACGTTTCGGAAGAGTCTCGATGAATCGAGGATTCTCAGCCGAATCCCCCAAGGCACTCCGCAGCTTCCCGATAGCGATGTTGAGAGCCTGATCGAAATCACCAAAACTTTCGTTCGGCCAGACTCGGCTGCGCAATTCCTCGCGGGTGACGACTTCCCCCGGATGTTCCAGCAGGATCTCCAGCAGTTTCATTGGCTGCTGCTGCACTCTGATTCGCAAACCCGCCTTGCGCACTTCGCCCGACTGGAGAGACACCTCGTAAATTCCGAACCGCACGACGGAGTGAGGCGGCGAGGATTCCATAGCGCACTGGGGCTTCGCACCGAAGTCTAGCACTTCGTGCGCAGAGACCTCCGGACTCAGGATACATGAAGAGCTAAGTCCTTAGCCAGTAATCAGTTAGCAGGCAATGAGTTGGATATATGGAAAAAGTCCCCAGTTAATTGACGCCGCACTCCTAGCACGTCAGAGTGGGCAGCAACCGGGGTTCGAACTGATTCAGGAGAAGGCAAATGGGGAATATTGGACTTAGCTCACGAGGGATGCTCCGATTCGGGGCTTCGTCCTCTTATGACGATCGAGCGTCGGCAGAGTTTGAAGAATTAGCCATCCCCCTGTTCGATTCCCTTTACAACTTCGCCAGCTGGCTTGTGCACAACAAGAGCAATGCCGAGGATCTCGTACAAGAGACGTACCTGAAGGCTTTATGCAGTTTCGCGTCGTTTCATCCCGGCACCAATTTTCGCGCTTGGATATTCCGAATCCTGAAGAACACTTTTCTAAGTTCACGCTCAACACTCGATCGACGCCTGACTGGTAAGATCGACTCGGAGGACGACGTCCCGGTGCTTCCCGCAACCTCCACCACTCCTGAATCCCTGTTGATCGAAGGTTCCCAACAAAACGCCGTTCGGAACGCAATCGAGCAACTGCCGGTCATCTTTAGGGAAGTCCTCTTACTGTGCGATGTCGAAGATGCGTCTTACCGGGAGATCTCGGAAATATTGTCGATCCCGGTAGGAACTGTTATGTCGCGCCTAGCCAGGGCGCGGAAGGCGGTTCGCGAGTCACTGGTTAGCGGTCCGCACGCACCACAATCTTACCAGCGGCCTCATTGCGCCAAGACGCGCGAGAAGTCTACCGGACCGGCCTAGATATAAAGAATTGAGGTTCACACACTTACTGCAGTAAATTCGCCATTTCCGTGTTAGCCCTCGCAGGAACGGGCTTGGCACGGGACGGTTTGACGATCGATAACAAGCACAACGAGAGAGTATCTACTCCAGAGGCGGAGAAGATTTACTCCTCGGCTTGTTCGGTTGTTCAAAGGGAGTTCGGGTTTAGGCACGTGCTCCACCCACAGGTCAGACTTATTCTGGGTGCCGACAAGAACGAGGTACGGTTTGCAGGACGAGAAATCAGGCTTACTAAATGGGATCGCTACACTTTCGCACAGGGAGTCAGGTCACGGCCCGCTTTGCTATGGGCAGCCTCTGCGCGATCGCATCAGTCCTCAAAGGCAAGCCAAACGGAGGCCGGGGCCTGACGAGGTGTGGGTGCGCGTGACAGCGGCTGGCGTCGGACCTTGGGATGCTCTGATTCGCGAGCACAAGAGCGTCGTAAAAGCTACGCCCCCGCTCATTCTCGGCGCGGATTTGTCGGCGTAGTCGAAGAAGTTGGACCTGGCGTCTCGACGTTCCATGTGGGACAAGAGGTTTATGGAGTGAGTGATTCCGATTTTTGCGGAACATACACCCAGTTCGCAATTGCCTCCGCCAAAATGGTCGCCCGCAAGCCACTGCGCTTAAGCCACGTTGAGGCAGCCTCGGCTCCAGTAGTGGCCGTGACGGCATAGCAGATGTTGTTCGATTACGCGGACGCAAAACCGACACAGCGCGTACTCATCCACGGCCCGGCGGGCAATGTGGGTGCCTCCGTGCAACTGGCAAGCCAAGCAGGCCTCCAGGTTTTCGCAACCGCGTCGGAAGACCTGGCAGACGTCCGAAGTCTTGGCGCCGTGGCTGTCGTCGACTACAAGACCACCAGGTTTGAGAACACCGTACCGCCGGTTGACGCCGTCATCGACACCGTTGGCGGCAATACAAGAGCGCGTTCGCTCGGGATCATCAAGCCAGGCGGCGTTCTCGTCACGAGTGTTTCAGAGCGTCTGCCGGAACAACATCAGGCGAACGGAGGTTCTAGGGTATTTTTCCTGGTTGAGGTCACCGCGTCGCGGCTGGATAAGATTGCCGACTTGTTTGATCAGAGTAAGTTGATTGCCCGCGTAGGGACCGTACTTCCGCTGGAACAAGGGCGCATTGCGCACGAGATGCTCGCGGGCGCACCGCACAAACGCGGAAAAATTGTGCTGGAAGTGGGTGGATTGTATCGCTTTGGATTGATTTGCAGCCCACAGCGCCCCGCGTTGGAAACGCCGACAAGAGCCCGAAGGAGATCAGTTGCATTTAAGTCCCTACGTATATCGCGACTCTTGATTGCCCGCCTCTGCGAGGAAGCGAATCGCTTCATGCGCTGAGCCTGGGAAGCTTCGAATATCCTCTTGTTGATCACCTGTCAAATTAACTTCGGTGGTTGAACCAGTCGAGCGCGATTTGAGCGTATTGGCCGACCTCGATGAGGTAGCCGTCGGGATCACGCATGTAGCAGCGCCATTCCCAGTCGTGATTGAGTAACGGCTCGGTAAGAAACAACGCTCCTTTGTCAACCCATTGTTTGTAGCAGGCCCAGAAGTCGGCGACACGCAAATTAAGAAAGCTGTTTGCTCGGTTCAGATTCGACGGTGCTTCAAGAACGACCTCTGGCTTGTCGGGAGTCGGGCCACCGGCGGAATTGAGAATGACCCACGTATTAGCCAGCTTGACGTAGCAGGGATTGTCTGGCTTGATCACTTTCCCGCCAAGAATTCGAACATAGAAGTCCTTCGACTTTTCCTGGTCGCTCACGGTGAAGAAGTGAGTTGCGAAGAAGCCTTCGTGTGCAATCGGCGCGTCAGGTAGATTCATGCGCTGGCTCCTGTTGTCGATAAATTAGGATGCGGACGCACACGCCTGTGGCCCAAAGGGAGCGTCTCATCTGCTGGCTACCCCATGAAGGGCACCTAGTTTAGGAGCGATTCCCAGTTGGCTGGCACCCTTCCGGCGGGTCCAGGTGCGGGCTGACTTTCGGGATGCGAATGCGGCGGAAGCAACTCCACACCCTTGATCATCCCCTGCTTCTCGTAATCGAAGAACCAATCCTCGCCCGGCTCGAAGCTGGCAATGATCGGATGCCCTGTTGCCGCCGCATGCTTTGATGCATGCTGACTCGGAGAACTGTCGCAGCATCCGATGTGCCCACACTCCGCACAACGACGGAGATGAAACCACCAACCTCTCGGTGACGCCAGGCATTCCACACACCCATCGCCGCTCGGTTTCGAACCGGAGTTGATTCCGCGTAGACCTTTTTTCATTTCCGATTTTCCTTTCGTGTCCTCTGATCGCAAAAATAAAGTCAAGCCACCAGCAAGACCTTCCCGATACCACCCTGCTCCGCAGCGGCTTGAGCTTCGGACGCCTTGCTGAGTGGCAGCTTGCGGCTGATCGGGATCACCAGTTTGCCATCTCGGACGGCCTCGGCCATGAACACGAGAGTTTTCGCATCAGGTGTCGCGTACACTGGTACCGCCTTTACGGTTGGGTACTTCTCGGCATTCCGCGGCGCCCCGAGAACCGATCCAAATACTCCTCCCGGTTTCACCTTGGCGATCAATTTTTCAGCAGTCTTGCCGTTGACCGTATCAGCCACGACATCGAGCATCGGGAGATTCGCAATCGCAGTGTCGTCATCGGTTGCGACCAACTGCTCTGCGCCGATGGTCTTCGCTTCATCCATCTGGCTCTTCAGCACCCCTGCAATCACGACTGCTCCCCGTTGTTTCGCAGTGAATACGGCCGAACGCCCGACATTTCCGGCAGCACCTACGACGAGAACCGTTTGGCCCGCTTTGATCCCAGTAGCAGTGATGAGCTGGTTGCCAGTCGTCGTCACCAGTGGCAGCGCCGCCGCCTGGATCAAATCGAGTCCCTTGGGAACTTTCGCCAGAATTGCGGCTTTCACAACGCAAAGTTCGGCGTATGAGTTGGCCGCCATTGCAAACACCTGGTCGCCCCGGGAAAAGCCTTCCACTCCGGGCCCAACCGTGACGACTATCCCGGCAATGTCCACTCCCATCAGTCCCGGAAAGTTGATCGGATAGAAGTCTTTCGTCAACCCCGCACGTCGTTTGTAATCGATCGGATTCACGCTCGTGGCAGCGACCCGCACCAGTACTTCGCCGGGACCCGCCACCGGATCAGGGTACTCCTCAAACTTCAATACTTCAGGACCGCCATATTGGTGGACAACAACTGCTTTCATATTTCATCTCCTTTATACGGTGGGCAAACAGTCACTAACAAAAGTTAGATAAACAAAGCGCGAATCGGTCGTCGAGTCGATTGGAATCCCGAAATTCGAAACTGGAAATCACCGGGATAGGCATGGCGAAATAATTTAATAAGAAACGACACACTGATTCTGGCTCTCAAGATTGGCTCGTCTTCGCTGAAGTTCGGTATTTCGCCCACTTCAGCACATCCCAGATCTCGCACTGCAAGTAAAAGCCGGAGGTTATAGAAGGTGCCATCACTCCTTCGCTAACGGCATCGTGAACCAGTTCGTACAGTGCTTCGTGGCCCGGGATCTGTACTCGCTTGGCGAGTTCGATCAGTTCTCGCGCCGGAAGTTCGTGTTCAGCAATCATCGCAAGCAGCAGCATAAGCGCGTCTGGACCCGCGAACCGGTCAAGAGCCAGTCCCTCTACGATGACACAGTTCCTTTCTGAATTCGTCTTGTGGATTGTACTGACATCCGTACGGCGCTCGCCATCTCGGGCCCGTGTTGCGACGGTGCACTAACCGCAAACCGCTTACTTTCGGTTTTCCCTTAGCGTCCTCTGCTGCAAGCCACTCTACCCAGCCAGCCTGCAGACCTGACACAAGTTCGCCGCAAGTATCACATCGCCAACCTGATCGAATGGAGCTTTCTCTGGCCATAACATTCACCAGCATTCTTCCAGGCGAAGTGGCGTGATGAGAGCTTCCACAAACGAGTTGATCCTCACGATCCGTTCAGCTGGTCGCCGCTTGAAAAGCAGGTTCGAGAACATGATCGGCCACATGGATTCTTAGCCCCGCACTCGGCGTTCGCGCCTCACGCCGCCTTTGGCGGTATCCTCTTTTCTCTTTTTCTGAGGTTGAATGCCCAGATCGTGCCATGATGTTTCCGCGAGGTTGACGTCGTGGTAGTTTGCGGCTTTCTCGATGTTCGCGACCGCCAAAGCACCGTCGGTAGCGGAGACGTCGATGACTTGATCGAACCTCGCGACCGCCTTACGCACATGTTGTGCGTCGGTTAGTGGTTCTTTACGCTGCTTCGGAAACACCTAGACGCTGTCGGGTAAGTCGCTCTGCATCGTCAGTCGTCCGTGTTTCTCGTGAGGTTTCCAGATTGCTTCAGGCATGTCTTTGCCATCCTTTTTTCAAATATTTGGCTAGAGAGCGAGCGCAGTGTCTGCCCGAGCTGCATATTCGTTTGAGCGGCAGGGAGATTTTCCAACCCACAAAGTGCGATGTCTTGCACCGCTTGCGGTGATCGTTCCCCATGTCCAGATTTGAACGGCTGCTCGGATTTGTTGTTCTCTCATCGCCGTTGGGATCCAATATTCATCGCTTTACATCCTGACAGGTTGCAATGTCGCCCGTCCGACCGAATCGGCCGCGATGGAGCGATTACACCCGAGGTGCTCCGGAGAATCAATTGGACGCTGGTATTGGCGATACCTAGGTGTTGGGGCATCGAGGACGGCCTCCCTGCAGCACGTTATACCGTCAACTGATACCAAGGTATTGCCAATACTATCGTCCAATTGTTTGCCTCCCAGACTTCTGGTCTGATCGCGTTGTGTTGTCCGATTCAATCGGACTGCGCACAACGAGGAACAAAGGAGAAGAACCGTGAAAATACTGATGGTGCTAACGTCGCATGACATACTCGGCAACACTGGCCGCAAGACTGGCTTTTGGCTTGAAGAGTTCGCAGCTCCTTACTTTGTTTTCCGGGACGCGGGGGTAGAGCTGCCCCTCGCCTCACCAAAAGGTGGGCAACCACCCCTCGATCCGAAGAGCGATTTGCCAGACAATCAAACGCCCGCCCGGATCCGGTTCAAGAAAGACCCGACCGCCCAAAAGGAACTTTCTCAGACCGTCGAGCTCGCCGACGTTAAATCGGAAGATTACGATACGGTTTTCTATGTGGGCGGGCATGGCCCCATGTGGGATCTCGCAGAAAGCCCCGTTTCCATCGCTTTGCTGGAGTCCTTCTACAATTCCGGCAAGCCGATCGCCCTGGTCTGCCACTCGCCGGGCGTGCTTCGTCACGTTACCTACCAAGGCGCGCCGCTAGTGAAAGGAAAACGCGTGACCGGTTTTACGAATGGTGAGGAGGAAGAGATGCACCTAACCAACGTCGTCCCGCTCCTTGTCGAGGATGAGTTGATGCGGCTGGGAGCCACGTTTGAGAAGCGCGCCGACTGGCAGCCGCTTTCAGTCGTTGATGGCCTTCTCATTACCGGACAGAATCCCGTGTCTTCGACCGTCGCAGCCCAAAACCTTGTGAACTTGCTCGCCGCGGAGCAAGCCGCCTAGGTGTCTATTTCAATCGACGCCGGTATCGGCTGGTGCTCGGTGGCTGTTATGCCAGCCAAGACCACCATCTGTCGTCTGGGCTGGTTCAGTCCCCTCGGATTCGTAGCGCAGCAACAGGAGATTGATGATGGAGCATACAAACTCGACCGGGATGTCACGTCGTCGTCTCTTGGCCGTGATCGGCGTTTTTCGCGGGAACCGCTATGCTTGCAACGCGACGGTCAGCATTTTGATCAACGTTAGGATTGTTCGCCGCAGACTGTAAAAATGTAGAGACGGATTCCATGAACTTCGAGGAACAGTTTTGCAACTCGAATCACGCCGCCGAAATGGACATTGCGGAGCGTGAGTTATCTGCGTTCATCGGCGCCGTGACTGAACTGTTTGGTCCAGAGGTGGCCAAACTCTCGGCGGAGGACTGGCTCGACGAGTCGAAGCTAATGGATAGTCCACCTCGATCGACAAGTCGAAACTGGCGGGCGGTCACGATCGCGGCCTCGGCAAGACTGGCAAATCGGCTAGCCGTCTCGCAGCATCGCAGATCAGATCGCCGCGTTGGTGCAAGGATGCGTCGTTTCTCCACGCAGGGGTTCACGGCGCGGTCGGGGTGACTCCGCTTTGAGAGGGCCGGCGACCCAGTTGTGAATTGGATCCGAACCTTTAAAACGAAAGGTTATTTATGGCGGGAAAGAAAACAGCAATCATAACTGGAGCATCGGGGGGTATTGGAGCGGGCCTAGTCGACGGTTTTCTGAGAGAGGGTTATAGCGTCGTCGCCACCGCTCGTGACGCCAATCGAAAGTTGACTACCTCAGCCAGCCTGGTTCTCCTCGATGGCGATATCGGCAAGCAGCAAACAGCTGTACAGGCGGTCGAAGCAGCAATTTACAGCTTCGGAACCATCGATGTTTTGGTGAATAACGCCGGCATTTTCCTTACCAAGCCTTTCACCGACTTCACTGCCGGGGACTTCGACGCCCTCATCTCCACCAATCTGCTCGGATTCTTCTACATCACTCAGCGCACTGTGAGAGAGATGCTTAAACTGAAATCGGGATGCGTTGTGAGCATTACCGCGGCACTTGCTGATCGCCCAATCGCTGGCGTAAATGGCTCGATGTCGATGATTACGAAGGGTGGATTGAATGCGGCGACGCAGAATCTCGCAATCGAGTATGCAAAAGACGGCATCCGCTTTAATGCCGTAGCTCCTGGTGAAGTGGACACGCCCATGCACCGCAGTGATCCCAACAACTCGACCTTGCAGCCGGCTATGAAAAGGGCGACGGTGAAGGATATTGTCGATGCCGTACTTTACCTGGCACAAGCAGGACATGTGAGCGGAGAGATACTCCACGTGGATGGTGCAGTTCCCGCTCGTCGGTGGTAAGAATAAAGGGACTCGATCCACACACTGGACTTCGACGAGGTACGCATGCCCCGATTGCTTTCAGTAAATGTCGGCCTTCCGCGCGACGTGACATGGAATGGCAAAACGGTCCGAACCTCAGTCTGGAAATCTCCGGTTGATGGACGGCGAACGGTGCGCAAACTCGATATCGATGGCGATGCGCAAGCCGATCTGGAAGGTCACGGCGGGGAGCACCGCGCCGTATTCGTCTACCAGATGGATTCTTACCATTACTGGGAGCGCCTTTTGGGCCGCAACGATTTTACTTTCGGCCAGTTCGGAGAAAACTTCACCGTCGACGGACTTCCTGATAACGAGGTGTGCATCGGCGACCGATACCGCATCGGTAGTGCTGAATTTGAAGTAACGCAGCCACGCGTGACGTGCTTCCGCGTCGGTATTCGCATGAATGAACCTCGGATGGCAGCCCTGCTCGTAGCACATCACAGACCAGGATTCTACTTTCGCGTGTTGCAGGAAGGAGAAGTTGGGGCAGGCGATGACATTGTAAAAATTGCTGACGGTCCAGAGCGAATGAGTGTGGCCGAGGTTGACGCCCTCCTGTATTTGCCAGGGCCATCCAGCGAGCAACTGCAACGCGCGTTGAAGATTCCTGCACTCAGCAAGGGTTGGCAGAGTTCGTTCCAGGCAATGCTCCAACAAGACTTGAGCTCCAAAAGTACGCTGGGAAATCCGGGACTCGCCTATGAGGAACAAGCACCAGCATGGCCCGGCTTTCGACAGATGCGAGTCGCGAAAATTAATAAGGAAAGCCGTAGCGTAACTTCCTTCATTCTGCAGCCAATCGATGGGCAGCCTCTTCCTGTCTTTCAGGCAGGTCAATTTGTGGTTTTGCGGCTGCTCGTCGACCCGGGGAAACCGCCCGTTCTTCGCAGCTATTCGCTGTCTGATCTGCCGGTTGCCGATCATTTCCGCATCAGCGTCAAGAGCGAATTGAACGGGATTGGAAGTTCATTTCTCTGCGACCGTACGAAAGAAGGCGATGTGCTGGACGTTAGTGCGCCGCGCGGAAGCTTTACTCTGCGTCCCAGCCAGAGTCCCGTGGTTCTTCTGAGCGCTGGAGTGGGCGCAACGCCCGTGATGTCGATGCTGCACTCACTCGCCGCTGAAAGATCGCAACGAGAGATCTGGTGGATCTATGGAGCGCGCAATCGCGTCGACCATCCATTTGCAGAAGAATCGCGTTCATTTCTGAAACAGCTCTCTCGCGGGCGTGGATACTTCGTGTACAGCAGCCCCGCTTCTATCGACCGAGTCGGGGCAGACTTCGATTCTCCCGGGCACATTGACACAGCTTTGCTGGAGAGAATTGGCGTGTCACGAAATAGTGACTTCTATCTGTGTGGCCCCACTTCATTCTTGCAGAATATGCGCGCCGGGCTGCGAAACTGGGGTGTGCTCGCCGAAGATGTGCACACGGAGATCTTCGGTTCTCTCGAGGCTATCACCCCTGGCATGGTGCAGGTTGTTCACACTCCTCACCTACCACAAGGGCCGCCCGGATCTGGCCCCCCAGTCTCATTTGTGCGTAGCGGGATTACCGCTGCTTGGGATCCGAAATTCGCGAGTTTGCTTGAATTGGCGGAAGCGTGCGACGTTCCGGTGAGATGGTCGTGCCGGACTGGAGTCTGTCATACCTGCATGACTGGTCTGATTGGCGGATCGATTGTTTATGACCCCGAGCCGTTGGAGAGGCCCGCTCCCGGCAACCTGCTTATATGCTGTTCCCAGCCAAACGCGGGTGTCACTCTGGATCTTTAAGAGAAGATCTTTGAGAGAAACACGAGGAGTCGAATCATGCGTTCTGATATTGTGCCCGGTGGCATTTTTCCCGACTACGAACTGCCCGATCACACGGGCACCCTGCGCAAGCTCAGCGAGCTACAGGGCGATGATCCGCTCATCCTCACGCTCGCGCGCGGCCACTATTGCCCAAAGGAGCACCAGCAGCATCTGGAACTCGCCGCGTTCTACCCAAAGATCGCGGTTGCGTACACTCAGATCGCCACGATCGCCACCGACGATCACCATACTCTTCAGGAATTCCGTGCGTCAGTTGGAGCCCAGTGGACTTTCCTTTCGGACCCCGACCGAACGGTTCAGAAGGATCTCGACATCCAGGAGTACACCGACCCCGAGCATAATCCGATGATCCCGCATACACTCGTGCTCAAGCCGGGCCTCGAGGTTTACAGCACCTATAACGGCTACTGGTTCTGGGGGCGTCCGTCGGTCATCGATCTTTGGCACGATCTGCGCGCCGTGACGAGTGAAATCCGTCCAGACTGGGATCTGAGTACTTCTGGACTCCGCGAGGCATGGAATGCGGGTGACTTCTCGCGTTTCCACGGCTGGAACAAGCAGGCCAGTATGGAAGCGACCTCGATTGCACGGAAGAATAACAGCGCCCCTTTGCCATTTGGTGCCGGAGAGAAATGAAGCCGACCGCTTCCCCAAGTCTGTGGCGACCGCTACGAGTAAAGGTTTTTCGCAATCTGCTAATCGCGGACGTAATTTCGGACGCCGGCGCTTTCATGCAGAACGTCGGCGCTGCCTGGTTGATGATCTCACTTGGCGCCGGACCGATCTATGTTGCGCTGACGCAGACTGCCGCTTCCTTGCCATATTTTCTACTAGCCCTTCCAGCAGGCACCGCTGGCGATATCGTGGACCGCCGGAAACTGATTCTTTTTACTGAGTCCTGGATGATGGGCGTCGCGTCGATTCTGGCAATTGTGACCATCGCAGGACTGATGTCGCCATGGATACTGCTGGTGCTCACTTTTGCGCTCTCGGCCGGAGATGCGTTCGAAACGCCGGCATGGCGCGCAATCCTTCCTGAATTGGTGCCCAAGGAAGACCTGGCAGCGGCTTCCGCGCTCAATGGAATCGAATTCAACCTTGCCCGAGCGGTTGGGCCGGCGCTCGCTGGCACCATCATATCTGTTGCTGGTGTCGCTACAGCCTTCCTTGCAAATTTCGTATCGTTCTTCGGTGTGATCCTTGTTGTTGCCAGGTGGAAAAGGCCTGTCCGCAAGAGGAGCGCGCCGCCGGAATCTTTTTCGGGAGCTACCGTCGCAGCAATTCGATACGTCCGGCACTCTCCCGAAATCCTGACGGTATTGCTCAGAACAGGCGTAGTGATGTTCTTCTCCAGCGCCCTCTTCGCGTTGCTGCCGATGGTTTCTCGAAGCGTGAATCAGAATGCAACCGGCTATGGACTCTTGCTTGGCTGCTTTGGTGGCGGTGCCATCATCGGTGCGTTGGTCATGCAGTCGGCCCGTGACAAGTGGGCGATGGAATCCATAGTGTCAACGGGCGTCGTGAGCTTGGGGCTAGTAATTTTGGCGATGAGTGGGTTGCACAGATTGAGCTCGCTGGCTGCAGTTATGTTGGTCGGCGGTGCGGCATGGGTCATTTGCATTTCCCTTATCAATGCGCTTGTCCAGAATCTCGCGCCTGATTGGGTAAGGGCACGAGTCCTCGCCATCTTCATTCTCATTTATCAGGGTAGTTACGCGCTCGGGAGCGCGGCTTGGGGTGCCGTCGCGCAACGATCAGGCGTTGGAACCGCGCTTCTCTACGCTGGCGTGGGAACAATCACCACCTCAGCAATCGCCCTCTTCGCGCAACTTCCCGATTCGACCGAGGATCTGAGTCCTTGGAACCACTGGCGCATGCCGGTCGTCATCAAGGAAGTTGGAGCTGATGTTGAGAAGGGACCCGCACTGGTTACCATTGAATACACCGTCATGCCAAAGCGGAGAGCAGAATTTGTCGATGCGATGCATGAATATGGTCGGGTGCGGCGTCGCGATGGCGCGTATCGGTGGGCAATCTTCCGCGATACTGAAGTCGCAGATCGTTATCTGGAGATATTCTTGGTGGCCTCTTGGGCAGAGCATCTGCGTCAGCATGAAAGGCAAACTCAGGCGGACCGTGAATTGGAAGGGCGAATATACAGCTATCTTTCCGGAAAACCGACGGTGCATCATTTGATCGATACCTACGCGACAGCAACCTGATCGGACAGAACCGGTCTCAGCGACGTTTGACCCGAGAGTAGGCAATATCCATGTTGGTGATGTTATTGGCTAATGTACCGAACTTCGCGCCATTCTTCGCTTCAAACGTTCGAGTCACTCTCGTCCCGAATTCTTCGTCAACCTGAGTCGTCAAATAGAGACAGCAAAAGGAGCACAGCCATGCGTGCTCAAGCCGCCCAGACTTGCCTGAGCATCTCGCCTTGTGCCCACCCAGCGCTGCTCTGGGCGCAATCACATGCAGCCTTCCTTCGTGAAGGTAGCGAAATGTAGTCGGACAGGTCGGATTCGCACACTTTGAGAGCGTTGGATCTCCGAACCCTTGTGTCCGCTGATTGGATGTTGGAGCTTTGGGCGCGCCCAAAATGTCACTATTCAGTTCCAGTGCTCACTCCCATGCTTACGCCACAACCATGAGAGTTAGGCTATTGGACGAAGGTGTTGACCAACACTTTCGGATTGGCTAGCTGGGGCGCGGCCTATGTCTGCGGGGAAGGCGAGGGCTGCATCAGCCGAAGGTTTGACTCAGTGTGCTTGCTGCAAACATTGGCTTATGCGCACGTATCAGTTAATACCATCGTCTAATAGACTCATCTCCACCCTTGTGGCCTAATGGCTACTGTCCACAACGCCTCCGTAGGAACTGGATCACATCACTGTCGCAGCGCCACTCTGGGTGGCGAGATCTGCCGTTGTGAGGATGGAAAACCATGTCAATGACTGAATCAGCGACAGAGCAGAATCTGGCGAATGGTTTCGCAGCACCGTCTGAGGTGGGCGAGGTTCAGGCGGGAAATCCCCTCCCGATTGGAGGCGCCCACCAACAAGGAAGCGGAGTCAATTTTGTTTTGTTCAGCCGTCACGCAACCGGTGTTCGTCTGGAGTTCTATCAAAATTCTGACGATTCTTCTCCGAGCAGAATCATTGACTTCGATCCGGTGCGTCATCGGACAGGCGACGTCTGGCATGTGTGGGTGCGAGGCATTCCCGCAGGTCAACTCTACGGTTATCGCGTCGAGGGGCCGTATCTACCCGAAGAGGGCCATCGCTTCAACCCACATAAGCTGCTTCTGGATCCGTATGCAAGAGCAATTGCCGGTGTCGAGAATTGGGATTTTCTAGCCGCCCGCGGCTACGATTCGTCCAGCAGGCTAACTGACTTGAGCATTTCGACCATTGATAACGCGGGCACCACGCCGAAATGCATCTTTACCCACGACCATTTCGACTGGGAGATGGATTCGCCTCCAAAGCATTCCGCCTCCGACACAGTCATCTACGAGACGCACGTTCGCGGTTTCACAATCCATCCGAGTTCGAGTGTGGCGCATCCTGGAACCTTCGCTGGCTTGACCGAAAAGATCCCGTATCTCCAAGACCTGGGAGTGACCGCCATTGAGTTGATGCCTGTTCTTGAATTCAACGAAAACGAATCCAATCGACTGAATCCAATCACAGGAGAGAGACTCAAGAACTACTGGGGCTACGATCCCGTCGCCTTTTTTGCTCCCAAGCAGTCCTACAGCATTGGAGGACCGCACGGTCAGCAGACCCTGGAGTTCCGAGAGATGGTCAAGGCTTTTCACCGCGCAGGCATCGAAGTGATCCTGGACATCGTGTTGAACCACACAGCCGAGGGAGATGAACTGGGACCCACGATTTCCCTGCGCGGCATTGAGAACTCGATCTTCTATATGTTGCAAGAGAACGGGCGCCGATACTACAAGAACTTTTCCGGCGTGGGCAATACGCTGAATGCAAATCATCCCGTCGTGCGAGAGTTCGTCAGGAATGTGCTTCGTTACTGGGTCATGCACATGCATGTGGATGGTTTTCGCTTCGACCTTGCTTCGGTCCTGGGCCGAGATGAGCATGGGAACATTCTGCGCAACGCTCCGCTTCTCGAGGGCATTGCCGAGGATCCCATCCTGCGTGACGTAAAAATTATCGCGGAGGCTTGGGACGCAGGCGGCGCCTATCAAGTGGGAGATTTTTCCACCAAGCGTTGGACGGAATGGAACGGCCGTTTCCGTGACGATGTGCGCCGCTTCTGGGTTGGCGACGCGGGCATGATCGGATCGTTCGCCAGCCGAATCTGTGGAAGCTCGGATTTGTACCAAAGCTCGGGCAAGGGCCCCGCAAGCAGCCTCAACTTCGTCACTTGTCATGACGGCTTCACGCTGAACGATCTGGTCAGCTACAAGCAGAAGCACAATGACGAAAATGGCGAGTTCAACCGCGATGGAACCGATGCCAACTACAGCGACAATTGCGGGGTGGAAGGGCCGAGCCAGGATCCCGGTGTCGAGGGCATGCGCAACCGCTTGATCAAGAATTTCCTGCTAACCCTGTTTATCTCTCGCGGGGTTCCCATGTTGCTCGGCGGCGATGAGTTTCGCCGAACCCAGCGCGGCAATAACAATGCCTACTGCCAGGATAACGAGGTGAGCTGGTTTGACTGGAGCCTGCTCGAAAAGCACAAAGAGATCCACCGCTTCACTCGGGGAATGATCGCCTTTCGCCGGGCCCATCCTGTTTTGCGAAGAGAAACTTTCTACACGGATGCAGACATAAAGTGGTTCGCGCCAAACGGCGCCACTCCCGACTGGGCGGACCAGCGGCAGAAATCCTTTGCGTGTCTGATTCTGGGACAGACAGAACCCGACTTGTTCCTCCTGTTTAACGCCGACACCAGATCAGTTGATTTTTCCATTCCTGCCTTGCCGGCCGGGAAGATCTGGCGTTTGGCGGTCGATACTTCCCGAACCGCCCCTGACGATCTCTTCGACCCTGGGAAAGAGCCTTCCCTGCAGGGCCAAATCGGTTTTCGGCTCGAACCTCGATCAAGCGCAATTCTCTTGACGGATGGCGGCGAGGTGCTGCGTGACAATTAACCCTGCTGCCGGGAAGCCGGCTGACCCATCCATTCTTGTTAACGTCCCGAAGCTCATCACAGCCTATTACGAGTTGCGGCCCGATCCGAGCGATCCCAGACAGCGGGTTGTCTTCGGTACGTCCGGCCATCGCGGATCTGCGATGGACGTGGCGTTCAACGAGTGGCACATCCTGGCCATCACTCAGGCGATTTGTGATTACCGCAAACTCCAGAACATTGACGGGCCGCTGTTCCTGGGGATGGATACCCATGCTCTGTCCGAGCCTGCATTTGCGAGCGCGATGGAAGTGCTTGCGGCAAATAACATCGAAGTAATGATCTCCGAAGGCACACCCTACACCCCGACCCCAGCCGTCTCCCACGCGATTCTGCTTTACAACCGCGCACGAAAGTCAGGACTTGCCGACGGTATCGTAATCACGCCGTCTCACAATCCTCCCGATGACGGAGGCTTTAAATACGACCCTCCGCATGGAGGACCGGCGGATTCGAGCGTGACTTCGTGGATTGAATCGAAAGCCAATGATTTTCTCGAGCGCGGCCTCGACGGTGTTAAGCGCACGCTGTTTGCCAAAGCGCTGCGTGCACCCACAACGCACAAGCACGACTTTTTGAGCGTCTATGTCGGCGATCTCAATAGTGTTGTCGACATGAATGCGGTGCGCGACGCCAAGATCAAGCTTGGCGTGGATCCCCTCGGGGGAGCGGGCATCGATTATTGGCCGCGGATTGCCGAGCAGTATGGTCTCGATCTGACGATCGTCAACCAATCTGTAGATCCTACATTTCGCTTCATGACCGTGGATTGGGACGGAAAGATTCGCATGGATCCTTCCTCGCCTTATGCGATGCAGAGACTCATCGCATTGAAAGACAAGTTCGATATTGCGTTTGCCAGCGATACCGATCACGACCGCCACGGCATCGTGACCAAAGGAAGCGGGTTGCTGCCTCCGAATCACTACCTTTCAGTGTGCGTCAGCTATTTGTTCGCGAACCGGCCCAATTGGAGTAAGGACGTCGCCGTCGGCAAGACCGTAGTGAGCAGCAGCATGATCGATCGTGTCAGCGCTCGCCTGGGGCGGCGGCTTTATGAAGTTCCGGTGGGCTTTAAGTGGTTTGTCGAAGGATTGCTCGCCGGCCGCTTGGGTTTTGGCGGCGAGGAGAGCGCCGGTTCCTCCTTTCTCCGGCGCGACGGCAGCGTATGGACCACTGATAAAGACGGAATCATTCCTTGTTTACTCTCAGCAGAAATTACGGCGCGTGTGGGCAAAGATCCGGGTGAGATTTATCGTGAGCTCACCCGCGAGCTGGGAGATCCCGTCTACGAACGCATCGATGCTCCCGCTACGCCCGAACAAAAAGCCGCTCTGGCAAAATTGTCCCCGTCCGACATTCACGCCACTGAAGTTGCTGGTCAGCCGATCCAGAAGATTCTGACCACCGCTCCGGGAGACGGCAATCCAATTGGAGGAATCAAAGTGATTGCCAAGGATGGCTGGTTTGCAGCACGTCCTTCGGGCACGGAGGAAATCTACAAGATTTACGCCGAGAGTTTCCTCGGTCAGGACCATCTACGACAGATCGAGGAAGAAGCCCAGACCATTGTTTCGGAAACGCTGGCTCGCAGCGCCCAGGCGGCCTGAGCCGATAAGCCTGAGCCAATAAGCATGAGAGGAGTTTGTTTATGAGTAGCTCGACAATCGTTGATCGTCCCCTCGATACAGCCATTTCAGATGCTCTTACCGACTTGGCCTTGGACCTTAGATGGTCGTTCAATCACTCGGCGGACCAGCTTTGGGAGCAACTCGATCCCGAACTCTGGGAACTGACCCACAATCCCTGGGTTCTGCTGCAAACCGTATCCCGGGAAAAACTGCAAACTGTTACCTCCGACCCAAGATTTCAAAAACTCCTGGCTGATCTCCACCGCGAGAAAACGCTTGCCGAAGAGTCGGAAGCGTGGTTTCAAAAGGCGCATCCGCGTTCGGGCGTGTCGACAATTGCATATTTCTCGATGGAGTTCATGTTGAGCGAAGCGCTGCCGATTTATTCTGGCGGACTCGGCAACGTTGCCGGCGATCAGCTCAAAGCCGCAAGTAACCTGGGCGTCCCGGTGACCGGAATTGGTTTGCTCTACCAACAAGGCTATTTTCGGCAGGAAATTGATGCACAAGGCCACCAGCAAGCTTTGTACCCATTCAATGATCCCGGCCAGCTTCCGATTCGACCGGTGCGCGAACCAAACGGCGAATGGCTGCGCCTGGCCATCGCTTTGCCTGGCTTTAAGTTGTGGATCAGAGTCTGGCAAGTACAGGTGGGCCGGGTCAAATTGTATTTGCTCGATACCAACGATCCCGCAAACCCTCCGTCCTTACCGCGGCATTACGACTGAACTGTACGGAGGTGGTCCGGAGTTGCGTTTGAAACAAGAGTTAGTCCTCGGTATTGGAGGCTGGCGGCTCCTGCGAGCCTTGGGACTGCAGCCCGAGGTCTGCCATCTCAATGAAGGTCACGCCGCATTCGCGGTGCTGGAACGGGCGCGTTCCTACATGGAAGACAATGGCAAGCCATTCGACGTCGCGCTTGCCGTCACCCGTGCCGGCAACCTTTTTACGACCCATACTCCCGTGGAGGCGGGCTTTGACCGCTTTGCTCCCAGCCTGATCGAGCGATACCTCAGGAAGTATGCCGAGGAGAAACTGTCGATTTCGGTCGACGAGCTTCTGGCGTTGGGGCGACGCGATCGCCAGGACTCGTCCGAACCGTTCAATATGGCCTATTTGGCGATCCGCGGCAGCGGCGCCATCAACGGCGTCAGCAAATTGCACGGTCAAGTGAGCCGGCGACTCTTCCAGCCCCTCTTTCCCAGGTGGCCTGAAACAGAGGTGCCGGTAACGCACGTGACCAACGGAGTGCACACCCCTACTTGGGACTCTGCTGAAGCAGACCGCTTGTGGGAACTTTCCTGCGGAAAACAATGCTGGCACGGAACACTGGCAGACACAGAAAGAGATATTCGCGCTGCCAGTGATTCCAACCTCTGGCAACTCCGCACAGATAGCCGCAAGACTCTCGTTGAGTACGTCCGAAGACTTTACGGCCGTCAATTAGCAGCTCGGGGAGCGTCGTCGGAAGACGTTGCGCAGGCCGCACTGATACTCGATGACAATATTTTGACTTTGGGATTTGCCCGTCGCTTTGCCACGTACAAACGCCCGAACCTTCTCCTGCACGATCCGGCGCGGCTTCTGAACATTCTGATGAATCGAGAGCGCCCTGTTCAACTCGTGCTTGCAGGCAAGGCTCATCCCCAAGATGCCGAGGGGCAAGAAATGATCCGGCAGTGGTTTGAGTTTGCTCGCCGCCCTGAAGTTCGATCCCGGGTGGTCTTCCTTTCGGATTACGACGTTCTCATGGCGGAGCATCTGGTTCAGGGCGTGGACGTCTGGGTGAACACTCCGCGACGGCCTTGGGAAGCAAGCGGCACAAGCGGCATGAAGGTGCTGGTGAACGGCGGGTTGAATCTTTCGGAACTCGATGGCTGGTGGGCGGAGGCGTATTCCCCGGAAGTAGGCTGGGCGATCGGAGATGGGCGCGAACATGGGGATGACCCTTCTTG
This sequence comes from uncultured Acidobacteriaceae bacterium, assembly GCA_963710885.1. GTDB lineage: Bacteria > Acidobacteriota > Terriglobia > Terriglobales > Acidobacteriaceae > Sulfotelmatobacter. The sequence goes on along the minus strand of CAVQCF010000034.1, from coordinate 53,677 downwards.
GGACGCAGCTGAAGCTGAAAGTCTTTATGCGGTGCTCGAAAGAGAGGTTATCCCAGAGTTCTATGCCCGCGACGAGCGATGGAATTCCGCGCGGCTGGGTTGCCCGCATGCGCGAAAGTATGGCCCGCTTAACTCCGGCCTTTTCGACCAATCGAGCAGTCCGCCAATATACCGAAGAACACTATCTCTCGGCGGCAGCAGCTTTTCGCCAGCGCGCCGAGAATCGAGGTTCAGTGGGAGCCGATCTCGTCGCGTGGCAGGCCGAACTGGCGAAACATTGGTCAGCGCTGCGATTCGGCCCAGCGACCGTCGAGCAACAGGGCGAGCAATATCTATTTCACGTTCAGGTTTTTCTTGGTGATATCGATCCCGATGCCGTGAGGGTCGAACTCTACGCGGAGGCGCAGAAAGACGAAGGACCCAATCACGCACGCCATGAATCGTGGCGAACGCCTGGCCGGAGCGACAAGTGCCTTCACTTACAGTGCTTCTGTTCCGACGAGTCGCCCGGTTGCTGACTACACGCCGCGCCTCATTCCGCAGCACGTAGGAGCGTTCGTGCCGCTTGAGGCTCCTTTCATTCTGTGGCACGAAGCGCCCTCTTGGCGGTGAATTGGAACTGTGCTCAAACATCTGAACACGAAAGAAGAATTGGTTCTGATCATCGATCCACTTACGCAATGGTCGTACAAGAGATCGGATAACGAGAGCGGGCTGGAAGCAGTCCCGAGGGTCAGAATCGAGGAAGCAACCTCATGCCCGATAAACTTGAGTCACCGGATAAGCAACAATCGATGGAGCTCACCACCGATTTTCTAGGAGAGAATCGGCACGAGTTCGTGGCAAAACTGGCTTACAAGCTTTGGGAGGAGCGGGGTCGCCCCTTCGGTTCGCCTGAGGTTGACTGGTTCGCCGCGGAACGAGTTGTGTACTCGTCGTTGTTAGCGTCGGGTTTGGTTACCCCCTCCCCGAATGCCCCGCAGTACATAGCAGAACAGATTTACCGGTAATGTGCGGAGTGGGGTTGCGGCCATCGCTTTTGTTGGCCGAGCAAGCGAGGCTTGTAGCAAAAGTGTTCGAATGATTTCATGCGGGCAGACCGCACACATCTTCAATGCTGAAGGAACAAGACGCCAAGAAATACACCAGAGTTCGATGCCACGCATCCAGAGGCGAGTTAGAGCTGATCGAATGTTTCCTCGGGCGCTCGGAGTCTGCATGAAGGCGATCGCGACTTTGGTGTCGTCACTCGAATCGCCGAATTTCACACTGGTGAGCGGAATGGAATATTCGCCGAGATTCTGAGAGTCGAGCAAGAAGACATTCCCGTCTTTGGGTACGAAGGCAACGAGCTGCCTGCCGTTAATGGGCGGAAGCATGAGCGGGCTTGAGCCTCCAAAATCCAAATCTGCGTCGTTCTCCGACTGGGTGAAGCTGGACCCCTGAAACCAATCCAGCACCGTAAGGTCAGGACTCGAGCCTGAGACCTCCACGCCCACGCGCACCAGGGCGTTGAAATAGTCTCCCAGACTGCCCGGTCCTGCGGCGGGAAGAGAAGTCCAGTAGGCTGCTGGATCGCCGGTTGCATTCCCCGTAGAGGGGCGTAGACGGTACCGTCGGCTGCCGCCGCGAACGCCCCCTGGCCCCCAGATGCGTCCAGCGTACATCCCATAAGTATTGGTCGAGTTCAGGGACATCATCGGCTGGTAAAGTTGTCGCGGCAGATCATCCGGTTGAGTGCCATTACCCAGCCGTAGTAGTGCCCGGCGTCGTAGGCGGCAAAAGCGGCAAAGCCCAGCCACAGCCAACCGGCTCCAGATTGATTGCAGTGCTCTGATCGAGCACATCCGTATCGAAGGTCACACGTCCTGCTGCCCCCGCGTCCACTGATTCCTGGCTCGTAGTGATGGCGCCCGTGTCGAGCGCGATGTTGAACATCGTGTAATGGCCGGTGCCCGACCCGTCGTCCCACATGGCCGTCACAAACAGGCGCCGGTTCGCCGCATCCGCCACTGGTGTACCGCAGACGCCGAGAGGAGGTGCAATGTTGCTGCCGCCTCGCATGATCGGGGTACGCCCAGCGTCGTCTGCCACAACGGCGTAGCGGCATTCCCATGGGCCAGCAGGGATCCTTCTCCGTAGCAGTAGATTTCGTTGGTGGTGGTGGCGACCAGGACCAGCGTATGGGTCTCGCCCTGGTGAGGGCCCGATCCGAATAGCCAATTCTCCACCACCAGAACGCCCGCCCGCACGGCGCGAGTGTGACGGTCTGCCCCCCGATGACTGTGGTCCCCAGATCCACCGAGAGATACTTGCGCCACGGATTGGTGTTGATAGGAAAGTTGGGATTGGTGCCAGTGCGGGCAGTATCATTGCGCAGAGTCGTAGTCGAACTCATGGCGCCTTAGAGAGTCCTTGGCTTTTCCCCGTAAAAGCCATCCCGGCGACAGTTGGACTGCGGCTCGTTGAACGCTTTCTGTATTGTGCGGTTGACCCTAAGAACGTTTCACAACCATTTAGGTTGCGATTTCTACGTACGATCAGACCGTTACGTTGTTGCGAATTGGGTTGAGTGCTTTGTGGACCAAGAACGCAGCATCACCATTAAGGACAATATTTCTGGGCGACCAAATCACACCCCGGGGTCTCGGGAGCACGAAATCATGAGCCCCGACCTTGAACTCAACGCACACGTATCGATCGCCAGCTGGGTCATCGCTAACTGCCGATTGGTTCAAAAATATAGCCCAATCTCTGCTCGCTGTACAGAAGTCGGCAATGGGGGCAGCGTGACGCCGAACGTCCTCGAAGCCCGCTTCTTGGGAGTTCGCAAATCTTTAGGGGAGCTTCCTGAGTAGCGGCGATTGAAAACGATCCCAACGAGACTTCCAACAAGGCCGTCCTTTTTTGAGCAGGCGATGGGCGTATGTGACAGAATGGCCACCTGGAAAGATGAAACAAAGGCACGTGCTTCTGCGGGTGAGGGATTGCGCGAATGCTTCTCAAGAAGGAAGACGATTAGATTCATTTGCTCCGGCGACCGAGCCGTCCCTGCTACGCGGTTTCTTGGTTTCTCCCAAGAATTCATCCGCCCTTCATCAGAACAGTTTAGGCTTTACGAGAGCGCCGCTTAGAATTTCGGAGAGCATCCATGGCCGGCACAACTGGAGTCCCAACACCGCTTTCACCCGAGGAACTGAGAAAGACGGACGCTTACTGGCGTGCCTGCAACTACCTGTCGGCAGGCATGATCTATCTCCGCGCGAATCCCCTTCTGCGCGAGCCACTGAAGCCTGAACACATCAAGAATCGCCTCCTTGGTCATTGGGGCTCAGATCCCGGCCAATCGTTGATTTGGGTGCACTTGAACCGTCTCATCCGGAAGTACGACTTAAATGTCATGTATATCTCCGGCCCTGGCCACGGCGCGCCCGCAACACTCGCCAACTGCTATCTTGAAGGGCATTATTCCGAAATCTATCCGGATAAGAGCTGTGACGAAGCGGGCATGCTCAAATTCTTCAAACAGTTTTCCTTTCCCGGAGGAATAGGCTCTCACTGCACACCGGAGACGCCAGGTTCGATTCATGAAGGGGGTGAGCTTGGGTACTCCATCTCACACGCCTACGGAGCAGCATTCGACAATCCTGATCTCATCGTCGCCGTCGCCGTGGGAGACGGCGAGGCTGAGACCGGTCCGCTTGCTACTTCCTGGCATTCCAACAAATTCCTGAATCCCATTCGCGATGGGGCCGTTCTGCCAATACTTCATCTCAACGGTTACAAGATTGCAAATCCCACCATCCTCGCTCGCATCCACCATGATGAATTGGAAGCGCTCTTAATCGGATACGGTCACAAACCATATTTCGTCGAGGGTAGCGAACCGTCCGCAATGCATCTGGCCATGGCTTCAACCCTGGAACAATGCATTCTCGAGATTCGTTCCCTACAACATCGCGCTCGCTCTACAGGCGACACGGCGCGTCCGCGTTGGCCGATGATTGTGCTGCGCTCTCCTAAGGGTTGGACCGGACCAAAAGAAGTCGACGGCCACAAAGTGGAAGACTTTTGGCGGGCGCACCAGGTCCCTGTCGTCGATCCAGCTACGAATCCGCGCAGTCTAAAAATCGTTGAAGACTGGATGCGCAGCTACAAACCGGAAGAACTCTTCGACGCCAAGGGAACGCTCGTCCCAGATCTGCGGGAACTGGCCCCTTCGGGCACGCGCCGCATCTCGGCGAATCCACATGCAAACGGTGGTGTGCTGCGCAAGGCGCTCGATCTGCCTGACTTTCGCGACTATGCCGTTCCGGTGAAGGCTCCGGGTTCCATCTACGCGCCACCCACCGACGTACTCGCGCACTTCCTTGCCGAAGTCATGCGCCGCAACATGAACTCCTTCCGTGTTTTCGGGCCGGACGAGACGGCCTCCAACCGGCTGACCGCGATCTATGCTGCCTCGAAGAAAACATGGCTTGCCGAATTCAAACCAGAAGATGCCGATGGCGGAGAACTCGATGTTTTCGGGCGCGTGATGGAGATGCTCAGCGAGCATACGCTCGAAGGCTGGTTCGAGGGCTATGTTCTCACCGGCCGTCACGGCTTTTTCTCAACCTACGAAGCTTTCGTGCACATCATCGATTCGATGTTCAATCAGCACGCGAAATGGCTGGAGAAGGCGAAGAAAGAACTCGACTGGCGCGCGCCGGTGCCTTCCATCAACATCTTGATTACCTCTCTGGTCTGGCGGCAGGATCACAACGGCTTCACCCATCAGGATCCTGGGTTTCTTGACGTGGTCACCAACAAGAGCGCCGATGTGGTCCGCATCTATTTGCCGCCCGATGCGAACTGCCTGCTCAGCGTCACGGATCATTGCCTGCGCTCCCGCGACTACGTCAACGTCATTGTTGCGGACAAGCAGGACCACCTTCAGTACCTCACCCTGGAAGAAGCCGTAAAGCACTGTACAAAAGGCATCGGCATCTGGGACTGGGCCTCGACCGACGATGGGTCGGAGCCCGATGTGGTACTGGCCTGTGCAGGCGATATCGCGACCATGGAGTCGGTCGCTGCGACCGCGATTTTGAAGGAACGCTTCCCCGATTTGAAGATTCGTTTCGTCAATGTCGTTGATCTTTTCCGCCTCATGCCAGAGAGCGAGCATCCGCACGGACTATCCGACCGCGACTTCGATTCTCTTTTCACCGCCGACAAGCCTGTCATCTTCAACTTCCATTCCTATGCGTCGCTCATCCACAAGCTCAGCTACCGCCGCAGGAATCATGAAAACATTCATGTGCGCGGATACAAAGAAAAGGGCAACATCAACACGCCGCTCGAACTCGCCATTCTTAACCAAGTGGATCGGTTCGACCTGGCTATCGATGTCATTGATCGTGTTCCCCGGCTGCGGGCAATCGGCGCCCACGTCAAAGAATGGCTGAAGGATCAGATCATCGAAAGTATCAATTACGCACACGCCGAAGGCATCGACAAAGCAGAAATCCGTAACTGGACATGGCCCGGATAGGCATCGTGGAGATATCGACCCCAAAAGACGATCTCATCCTTGTACTCAACAGCGGATCGTCTTCGCTCAAGTTCGGCGTCTACCGCCACGGTGCCGGCGACAGCGATGAAAAACCGCTGCTGACCGGAAGCGCCGAGGGCGTCGGACACAGCAACGGCGCGTTACACATTCGTTCTTCTGATGGAAACGCCCTGGTTGCGCGCGAATGTATCCGCGAGTCGCAAAACGATGCCCTCGCCACTCTCGCCATGGAACTCCGGGACTATATTCACGCGGCCCCGATAGCCGTGGGCCATCGGGTCGTGCACGGCGGGCCAGAACTGCGCACGCACCAACTCATCACGCCGCAGGTTCTGGATCAGCTTCGCTCCGCCACGCATTTCGCACCGCTGCACATTCCGGAGGCGCTCACGCTTATCGCGTCAGCTCAGTCGATCTTCCCCTCGGCGGCCCATTTTGCCTGTTTCGACGATGCCTTTCACCGGACCATTCCGGAAGTAGCGTCGCATTTACCTATTCCGCAGCGATATTTCGATGCCGGTGTCCGGCGCTACGGCTTCCACGGCCTCTCTTATGAATCGCTCGTGCATCACTTCGGAGGGCGGCTTCCAGGGCGAGCCATCTTCGCCCACCTGGGTAACGGAGCAAGCCTCTGCGCTCTTCGCAGCGGAGTATCCGTCGACACGACGATGGGATTCACTCCCACCGGCGGCATCCCCATGGGTACGCGCTCCGGCGATCTCGACCCCGGCGTCTTCCTCTATCTTTTGCGCAATGAGAAACTCAGCATCGATGAGCTTGAATATCTGCTCAACCATCAGAGCGGTCTCTTCGCTCTCTCCTCCGGTGAGAGCGATGTGAAGGCGCTGGAAGAGAGGATTCGCATCAACGATCCCCGCGCCGCTCTTGCGCTGAACATCTTTGCCACTTCCGTGCGCAAAGTTATCGGTGCGTACTCAGCTCTCCTCGGTGGCGTTGACCTGCTCGTCTTCACTGGCGGCATCGGAGAGCACAGCGATCACATTCGATCCTTAGCCGCTGACGGCCTCGAGTTCCTTGGCCTTACCACAGACAAAATCCAGATTGTTCCCACAGAGGAAGAACTGCAAATCGCTCGTCACTGCCGCAGAATGCTGATCGAGACTCGCTAAAGAAGACCTCCTAATAGTGGTCCGCGCAAAAAATTCCATCCGTACGGTTCTATCGAAATATAAATTTCGCCAGATCGGTGCCGGGGAAACGCCCTTGTATTGAATGGCCGGCATTCATCGGATAGACGACTAACCTGAGAGCCAGCAGCGTTCGGAGGTCGTAACAATTGGCAGGACCCTCAGACGTGCGCAACTAGGGTGCGAATCCGCACCCATACCACGTCGCGATTTGTATGCCCGAACTAGAGCTAAGTACCAGTCTCGCGGAGAATTCCAAGCGTCCAATGGCGATTGAGCTCGAGCCGCCGTCTTCGCAAGTTGGTTTGAATCTGGATCAGAGTGTTTTGTGAGTCAGGAAAAGGTGTTTCCTCTAGCTCCTATTTTCGAGTTCGCTGTCTACCATCGATCGGCACACCCCAGCGATCGAAAAATTCTGCCTGTTTCTTTTGGCTCGCCAACCGATGCAACATTGTGCGGCGCCGCTTTGGAGAAATAGGATCCTCGTAGAGCGAGGATCGAGCTTCCCCAAGCCAGCGCAACCAGCGCTCCCATTCCGGACCAAATTGGGTCTCCATCTGTTTCCGCAGTCGCTGCGCCAGGGCTCCACTGTGGCCGGCAGTTGAGATCGCGATCTGCAGTGGCCCACGTCGCACGACAGCCGGATAATAAAAATTGCATAGCGGCCGATCGCGAACCACATTGCACAGAATCTGACGCCGTTGCGCTTCTCCAGACACCGCTTGGTTGAGGGTCTTCAGCGGAGTAGCCACTACGGTGAGGAAGACCCTGTCTAGGTCGCGGAGTTCGAACCGACGCTCCGCCCAAATCAGCTTGTTGTCAGCCGCCCACATTTTTATTGTTCGAGTGGCCGCCGGAGCAACGACAATGACGGTCGCCCCACATCGAAGAAGAGCGGTGATTTTCTCCTCTGCCGTTTTTCCCGCGCCTACTACGAGGCAACGGCGCTTAGAGAGTTTCAGAAATATGGGGAACAGCGGAGTTGCTTCTCCCGACAGCAGTGACGACGATTTGCTCACATCCCTCCTCGCAGGCAAAGTTCCTACCCTTTAGATAGCCGACGAAACTCGCGAGGACAAATGCAAAGAACTGATCGTTTGCATAAGAGAATTAGCTCCCTGGCTGAGAGAAGAAAGCTGCGAGGGCAAAACTCACGGGATTCTAGTGTTCAATTCTGGATAATCGCGGTCATAGATTTTATTAATTTCCAGTCGGGTTCCTCCATCGCTAGAGTGCCCACAACGTAGAGCGGGGTTCTGCTCTTCAAGATTGAATCAGACGCTCACCTCCAGGACGAGGCCCAAGCGCAGCGATTCCAGATAGTTCGAGCCGCGGATACCTCGTCGTATCCATCAGCCCTCAGTTCATGCGCAGGCGGGTAGAGCCAGCTTGTTTGTCTGGCGACCTCTCCGGGTCCGACTGAGAGCAGCTTGTGGGGTTCTGTTTTGGAAGCCTGACGTGGGTTAGCAAGAACTGGGGAAGCGATGTCCTTACCTCTTATCGAACGGGCGGAAAACGATGGCGTCAGGTTCGTGTTGAGCCAGCAATGCCCACAAGCGGACCGCCAAGCGCCGTACGAGATCGAAGCCCTGCCGGCGTTAGCTCGAATCCCTCAACGACCTCCAGAACCCGGAGAACAGTATCGCTTTCACTTTGACATGAAGCAATGCATTGGTTGCAAGTGCTGCATTGTGGCCTGCAACGAACAAAACGGAAACCCGGCGGAGATCAACTGGCGCCGAGTCGGAGAGATCGAGGGCGGTTGGTATCCCGATGCTCATCGCTTGTACTTATCGATGGGCTGCAACCACTGCCTGGAGCCCTCGTGCCTGATCGGTTGTCCGGTTGAGGCTTACACAAAAGATCCTGCCACGGGCATCGTGCAACATAGCGCCGAAGCGTGCATTGGCTGCCAATACTGCACTTGGAACTGCTCTTATGGTGTCCCCCAGTACAACCCCGAGCGCGGCGTTGTCGGCAAGTGCGATATGTGCTACGGCCGGATCACAGAAAGCCGGGAGCCCGCATGCGTCAACGCATGTCCGGAAGGCGCAATTCGCATCGAGATTGTGAAGATCGCGGAGTGGAAGTTGGAATACTCCGGCAGCGCGAATGCACCCGGTCTGCCTTCCCCCGATGACAGCATTTCCACGACTCGCATTACACTCCCCGACAAACTCCCACCCGATATCAGGAAAGCGGATTACTGGCGTGTGCGGCCCGAGGCGCCGCATTGGCCGCTCGTAGTCATGACTGTTCTAACTCAACTTTCTGTCGGGGCCCTCGCCACGATCTGGCTCCTGCAACTAGCGGGAGCGACGGCTCACCTGGGGGTCGCGGCCTTAGGATCGCTCATCCTTGGCGGGGTCGCACTGGCTTCATCCACAACGCACTTGGGTCGTCCGATTTATGCGTATCGGGCCCTGAAGATGTGGAAGCGTTCGTGGCTCAGCCGAGAGGTGCTTCTCTTTGGCTGTTTCTCCGGGATGGCAGGGATCTATGCCGCAACGCTCTGGCTGGGCTTTTCATTCAGCCTGGAGCTGGGCGGCCTGACAGCGATCTTTGGAGCCGCCGGGATTTCGGCGAGCGCTCTCATTTACCTGGTTCCTGCACGTCCTTCATGGGACACCAAGTTCACCGTCTCTGATTTCTTCCTGACCGGGGCACTGCTCGGACCATTGTTTGCCGTCTCGATCGGCGCCGTCCAGGGGCGTTTGCTGATGCTGATTGGTGTTGTAGCGGCTTCTGCGCAGTTGCTAAACCAGGCTCTTCGGTTTCTTTGGCTGATCGGTTCTGACTCCTTTGAACTGCAAGCCTCAGCGCGGTTGCTGTCTACGAAACTGGCGCGACATTTGCTGCTGCGAAGTGCTCTTTTGCTCGTCGGCGGCATAGCCCTGCCCCTGTCCGGTTCGTATCTGACGCGGTTTGCGGCTCTCCCCCTCGCTTTGGCTGGAGAGATTCTTGGCCGTTATCTCTTCTACGTCAGCGTGGTGCCGAAAAACATGGCTGCCCCCTATCTCGCGGCTCGGGAGCACGCAGCATGAATCTCAGACGAAAGCTCGGCTTGGACATCCTCTCTATGAAGTATGCGTACGGCGAAGATCCCCAGTACGGGCACACTTCGGCCCAGAAGATTCCAGACCATTGGGTGCCCACCACTTGCGGATATTGCTCGGTGGGTTGCGGAATGTTCATTGGCGTCAAGGATGGCCGCGCGGTGACCGTGCGCGGCAACCCGAATCATCCAGTGAATCTGGGAAAGCTTTGTCCAAAGGGCTTGTCAGAGCACGACACACTCGACGCCTCCAATCGGGCAAAGTACCCCTTGCTGAGACAGTACGGCAAGCTGGTTCCGGTGAGCTGGGATGAAGCTCTCCACGCGATGGTCGAGAAGTTTCGCACCACGCAGGAGCGATACGGCCCCGACGCGCTCGGTGTGCTCAGCACCGGACAGTTAGTCACCGAGGAGTTCTATGCGCTCGGCAAACTCGTCCAATTGGGATTGGGGACAAAGAACTACGACGGAAACACAACGCTGTGCATGGCGAGCGCTGTTTCTGGCTACAAGCGCTCGTTCGGCAGCGATGGGCCGCCGGGTGCCTACGAAGATCTTCGGAAAGCGGACGTCATCTTTCTGATTGGTGCCAATATTGCCGATAACCATCCGATTCTTTGCCAACATCTGGACGCAAATCCCAGGAAAACCCTGATCGTTGCCGATCCGCGAGTCACAAAGACCGCGATGATGGCTGATCTGTTCCTGCCGCTGAAGCCGCGATCGGACATTGCTCTGCTAAACGGATTGATTCATCTGCTAATTCGCACCGGGCAGATTGACTGCGAGTACATCGCGAAACACACCAACGGATTTGCTGAGCTCGCACGGTTCGTCGAGAAATATACCCCCACGTATGTGGCGCAGATTACGGGATTGAGCGAAGACCTGGTCATCAAAACCGCGGACCTTTACGGAAATGCGCAGGCGGCCTTCATCGGATGGACGATGGGGGTGAACCACAGCACCCAAGGTGCGGAGACTGTCAATGCAATTAACAATCTTGCGCTGATCACGGGAAACATCGGTCGCGCCGGTGCATCTCCTTTCTCCATTACCGGACAGTGCAATGCGATGGGCACGCGCGAGGCCGGCTTCGCATCGAGTTTGCCGGGATACCGTAAATTTGAAAGCGCGCAAGATCGGGAGCAGTTAGCGCGCTTATGGAAGATCGATCCAGATCGCATTCCGGCCTCCAGGGGCTTGGCCTATCCCGACATCATCGAGGCCGCCGTCGCCAAGAAGATTCGCGCGCTATGGATCATCGCTACGAATCCGATTGTTTCCTTTCCGAACCTCGACGTCCTGAAGCAGAGCCTGGAGACGCTGGAGTTTCTGGTCGTGCAGGATGGATTTCATCCCACACCGACCACGGAACTCGCGCATCTAGTATTGCCCGCCGCAATCTGGGGTGAGAAAGAGGGAACGTACACGAACTCGGAGCGGCGCGTCAGCAAGGTGAATCGCGCCGTCAGCCCGCCTGGTGACGCGAAATCAGATTTCGATATTTTCCTCGCGCTGGCCGAGGAACTTGGCTGCCGTGAGGAGCTGTTTCCAGGATGGGCTCGTCCCGAGCATGCCTTCGAAGAATGGAAGCGCGTGTCGAAAGGCCGGCTCTGCGATTATTCCGGACTGTCGTACGAACTGATTGAGCAGCATGACGGAATTCAGTGGCCGTTCACAGAGGAAACGACCGAGGTCAGGACCACTCGCCTCTATGTTGACGGGCGTTTCCCCACGGAAGACGGCAAGGCCAAGCTGTTCTGCATCGAATGGACGCCCTTCCCAGAACAACCGAACCAGGAGTTTCCGTTCGTGCTCAATACCGGCCGAACGGTAGAACATTGGCATACCCGCACAAAGACCGGCCAGGTGCCGATCCTCGAAAGGATGTCGCCGAACGCCTGGCTGGAAATGAATACGCGCGACGCCCAAGCTTTGCATTTGAAACCTCACGATTGTGTGGATGTGATCTCGCGACGAGGGCGGGTACGCGAGGTTGAGTTGCGAGTGACCGAGATCGTTGCGCCCGGCCAGGTATTCATGCCGTTTCACTTCGCGGAAAGCAATGCAAACCAAGTCACGCAGAGCGCGTTTGATCCGATTTCGCGCGAGCCAAACTACAAGCAGTGCGCTGTATCCATTCAGTTGAGCCGCTCTCCAAAGCAAGAACGCGCTAAGGACACGCGGCGGAAGAATATCCCGGTGGAGGTGAGCCAGTGAAAAAGCTGGTAGTCGTAGGCAATGGAATGGCCGGCATCGCTTGCATGGAGCAGATTCTGCACCACTCGCCCAAGTTTGAAATCACAATCTTTGGCGACGAGACTCATCTGAATTACAACCGCATCCTTCTCTCGTCGGTGCTGGCGGGAGAAAAAGCAAGCGACGATATCGTCCTGAATAGCCTCGAGTGGTACCAGCAGAACGGCATTGATCTACGGCTTGGCGTCCGCATCGTCGGCGTCGATTCCCAAGCCAGGACGGTCACTGGCGACGACGGCAGCGTGACTCCTTTCGACAAGCTTCTGTTGGCGACGGGAAGCGTGCCCCTCATTCCATCGATCGAAGAAGTGAAAAAGGATGGCGTCTTCGTCTTCCGCAACCTCGACGATACGCGTGCTTTGCTAGAGCGCTGCCGTCCTGGGGCCAAGGCCGTGGTGATTGGGGGCGGCCTGCTTGGATTAGAAGCGGCTCGCGGGCTGCAAGTCCAGGGATGCGAGGTGACAGTGGTCCATCTCATGGAGACGTTGATGGAGCGCCAATTAGACCCGACGGGAGGCGGTTATCTCGCGGCCAAAATGAATCAGATGGGAATCACCGTGTTACTTGGACTCAGCACCACGGCGATTCTCGGGAATGAAAAAGTGGAGGGCGTTCAATTCAAGGGCGGCGGAAGCATCCCCGCTGATCTGGTGGTGATCGCCGCCGGTATTCGTCCGAACGTTGGTCTCGGCCACCAGGCAGGACTCGAAGTAAAGCGCGGCATCGTAGTCAACGACTACATGGAGACCTCGCACCCCGACGTCTTCGCCGTGGGTGAATGCGTGCAGCATAACGGCGTCTGCTACGGACTCGTGGCGCCCCTCATCGAGCAGGGGAAGGTTCTCGCCGCAACCATCACGGGAAATAAAGGTCCGAAATATGAGGGCAGCGTCCAAGCAGCGAAGCTGAAGATCATGGGGGTCGATGTCTTTTCCGCGGGAGAGATCGGAGACAAGCTCGACGGTTCCGAGGTCATCCGTTATGAGGATCCCGCTCTCGGCATCTATCGGAAATTGACTCTGAAGGGCGGAAAGCTCGCCGGGGTCATTCTTGTCGGCGACACCGCGGACAGCCACCGCTACATGGACTGGTTGCGCACCCAAAAAGACTTGGTGCCACTTCGTCGCCAACTGCTGTTTCCGGCGCCGACCGACGATGTCGGTATCGACATCGCCCAGATGGCGGACAGTGAAACGGTTTGCGGATGCATGGGCGTCACGAAAGGCTCGATCATTCAGGCCATTCATGAGAAAGGTGTAAATACCCTGGCGCAACTGAAGGAGTGTACGCGTGCTTCAACGGGCTGCGGAAGCTGTGCCGGCCTTTGCCAGTCTTTGCTGAAAGCGGTTGTGCCGGAGTTCGAGGAAGAAGTGAAGCGTACGATCTGCAGGTGCATTCCCGTCGCCGAAGAGCAATTGCGCGAGATTCTGCGCAGCCAACAGTTGAAGTCCGTGCAGGAAGTGCTTGAGATCTACGGCAACGGAATCGGTTGTGAAGTCTGCAAACCGGCCTTGAGTTACATGCTCGACATGCTCTGGTGTGGCGATCACGCCGAGGACCGTTCGGCGCGCTTCATCAACGACCGCGTGCACGCCAACATTCAGAAGGACGGAACATTCTCCGTGGTGCCCCGCATTCGCGGCGGCGTGACCTCGCCCGACGAGTTGCGCCGCATCGCCGATGTCGCAGACAAATACAGAGTCCCGATGGTCAAAATCACTGGCAGCCAACGCATCGACCTGCTGGGCGTGAAGAAATCAGACTTGCCGAAAATCTGGGCCGATCTTGGAATGCCCTCCGGCCAGGCTTACACCAAGGGAGTCCGAATGGTGAAGACCTGCGTGGGCACCGACTTCTGCCGCTTCGGCGTGCAGGATTCCACGAGCGCCGGCATCGAGATGGAACGTCGCTTCGAGAATCTGTTTACGCCCCACAAAGTGAAGATGGGAGCGGTTGGCTGCCCACGGAATTGCGCCGAAGCCACGGTCAAAGACATCGGCCTGGTTGGCCAAGAAGGCAGCTGGCAGGTGGTCGTCGGCGGTGCTGCCGGAAAGAAAGTACGTAAAGCGGATCTGCTGATCACGGTTGAAACCACAGAAGAAGCCCTCGCCGCCGCCGCTCTTTTTTTCCAGTACTACCGCGAGAGCGCGAATTATCTGGAACGCACTTACGACTTTGTCGACCGCGTCGGTATCGAGAGGGTCCGCAAAGAAACTGTGTATGCGCCGGATGCGGCCAGGCACGGCCTATTGGAGCGTCTGCGCAAGTCGAAAGAACGATCGAGCGACGCCTGGCTTGAGCGCGACACGCCTAGTAGTCCAAGTCAATTCGTTCAAATCAAGCCGCTCGAGGAGGTCTTCGCATGAAGGAAACGAAAGCGGAATCAAAAAGATGGGCACGCATCGCCCTTTGCGACGACATACCGCTGCGTGAGGGCCGCGCCGTGAAGGTTGGTAATCGCGAGATCGCCATCTTCAATCTGGGTGACCGGTTCTTGGCCGTGGACAATCGCTGTCCGCACAAGGGGGGCCCGCTGGCGGATGGCATTGTCTCTGGCGCGGCTGTGGTCTGCCCGCTGCACGCATGGAAGATGAGCCTCGAAACCGGGGAAGGACTGAACAGCGCGAGCGCGTCCAGTTGCGTTGAGACCTTTCGAACGCGAGCGGAGCACGGAGTCATTTTCCTCGAGTTGAAGGGCGACTCCCTCAAGGGACAAGAAATCAATGGGCACGAGCTCCCGGTGATGTGTGTGGAGCCGGGCGGGATTGCGGCGGCCAGCGAATCACGGCCCGCTACGTAACGTCCGCCTCGCGACTCCAATCGAGCAAACTAGACCGGCCTAAGAGGTAACCGAAGAAGGGAAGTGTTTCATGGATTATGTCAATCCCACAGAACTTATGCAGGAAGCCCTTATCGTGGCCGCGAAGAAAGCGTCCCTGAGCGTCGGCGACATGCTGATTCGTGGTGTCCTGTCGGGCGTGTTCCTGGGCTTTGCTACGTCACTGGCCGTGGTCGTGACCGCGCAGGGGCTGCCTCCGATCGTCGGCGCAATTCTGTTTCCCGTCGGATTCGTGATGCTCGCCCTCCTGGGACTTGAACTCGCGACGGGCAACTTTGCTTTACTGCCCGCCGGTCTCATGGCGGGAAAGGTTTCGCCTGCGAAGTTGCTGCGAAACTGGGGCTGGGTGTATTTCGGAAATCTGGTGGGCAGTCTCTTCTACGCACTGCTCTTCTATTGGACGGTGACGAATTGTGGAACCACTGGCGGCGGGCCCGTTGCTGATTTGCTGAGGTCGGCGGCGCAAAAGAAAACAGTGGGCTATATGGCGTTAGGGACAAGCGGATGGGCAACGGCATTCATCAAAGGCATCCTCTGCAATTGGATGGTCACGATCGGCGCAGTCATGGCGCTGGTCTCCCGCTCCACGGTGGGAAAGGTGATCGCAATGTGGCTGCCCATCATGACGTTTTTCGCTCAGGGGTTCGAGCACTCGATCGTCAATATGTTCGTGGTCCCCGCAGGAATGATGTTTGGAGCTCCAGTGTCGATCAGAGCGTGGCTGTGGTGGAACCAGTTACCCGTCACGCTGGGCAACATCGTTTCTGGCGCCCTCTTCACCGGGCTTGCCTTATACGCGACCTTCCGCGAAAAAGTGCCTAGTCCGTTGGACGATGCTGCAGTGGAGGCCGGCGACAGGCCTGAGATCGTGGGTTTCGCTCGAGCTTCGGGCGCCACCCGGTAGCCGTACTCTGCAAAAGCAAAAGAAAGGAGAAAAGCGACATGAAACAACTATCAGAGAATCCAGGCCTTCGCCTCAATCGCAACCTTGTGTTGGAGCCGGATTCCGACGGAAGAGCCACTCGCATCCGCCTGTTGGACTTTCGCAGTGCGCCTATGCGCGCCTTTCACTTGTCGTGGTTCGCCTTCTTCCTCAGTTTTGTCGCCTGGTTTGGTATCGCTCCCCTCATGGCTGTCGTGCGTGACGATCTGAAGCTCACCAAGGCCCAGATCGGAAACACGGTGATTGCCTCCGTGGCCATCACCATCTTCGCTCGACTCCTGAGCGGTTGGTTGTGTGATCGTTTCGGGCCACGCCGTACGTATTCTGCCCTGTTGGTCTTCGGTGCTTTGCCGGTGATGGGGATAGGGTTGTCTCACAGTTACCACTCCTTCCTGTTCTTTCGGCTGGCGATCGGTCTGATCGGCGCTTCATTTGTCCTCACGCAGTACCACACCTCGATCATGTTCTCGCGATCGGTCGTCGGCACGGCCAACGCCGTCACAGCGGGGTGGGGAAATCTTGGCGGCGGCGTGACGCAGTGGGTAATGCCACTTTTGTTCGGCGCCATCGTCGGACTGGGTGCGGATAAGTTCTTAAGCTGGAGATTGGCCATGACCGTTCCCGGCGCTCTCATGCTAGTGACTGGCCTCGCCTACTATCGCTTCACCGAAGACACCCCCGATGGCAGACGATTCGAGCCGCGCAGTGGTGGACGGGCATTCCGGGAAGCTGCCGGCGACTACCGCGTCTGGCTGCTTTTCCTTCTGTACGGCGCGTGCTTCGGAGTCGAAATCACCGTGGACAATGTCGCGGCGCTGTATTTCAAAGACTCTTTCCATGTGACGTTAAGACTCGCCGGACTTCTCGCTAGTCTCATCGGCATGATGAACCTGTTTGCTCGAGCGTTGGGTGGAATTGCCGGCGATTGGGCCGGTGGCCGGTGGGGCCTGCTTGGTCGCTCTCGGTTGCTCGGAGTGACGATTGTCGTCGAAGGCGTGCTGATGATCTTGTTCTCGCGGCTGACAATTCTCGGTCCCGCCACCGCGGCGTTCCTCCTCTTCGGACTGTTTGTATGCATGGCCTGCGGGGTAACCTTCGCTGTGGTTCCCTTGATTCGTCCGCAGGCAGTCGGCTCAGTTTCGGGCATCGTCGGAGCCGGCGGGAATCTTGGAGCTGTACTCGCGGCCATGCTGTTCAAGTCAGAAAGCATCTCCGGCGCCAGCGCATTCTTCATCTTGGGGAGCGTCGTCGCGGCCACTTCGTTTTGCGCGTTGCTGTTGCGATTCGGTGAGGCCAAAGTTCCTGTGCCAGCGATTGAGCCCGCCGCAGCGTTCATGTCCGCCGATTAAGGCATCGAGAGCGGCACCGCGATCCCGGAGACTTACTGTGTGTTTCTCTGGTAGACGCTCGAAGTTTCTGTACTGAAATGGAAACTGATGGTTCGATGGGTTTCCCACGGATACAGATCGGATAAGGACTTCGCATCTCCACCCGGTTTCAAAAGAACAACGCGCAACAGATCAATCTAGGGGGCATGCATGAATTTGCGAATAACCAAATGTTTGGGTGCGGCAGTCCTTTTCTCAGGCGTGACGTTCGGGCAGCAGTCAGCTCCCGTGACTCAGTTCGCTGTCGCCGCGCCGACCATCAATTCAGCAAGCCCGTCCAGCGTGCCCTCTCCCGCACCTTCTTCTGCGACTCCGGCTCCCACAAAACACAAGCTAGGTCCGCTGGAGATTTCGGTCAACTGGCGCACACGGGCAGAGGGGTGGAACTGGTTTCAGGGCGATACGGGCAACAGCGATTACGGCCTCTGGAACTCGCTACTGCGGGTGGGAATCGGTCAAACCCGGGAAAGTGTTGATTGGTTCGTCGAAGGAGAGCAGCCGTCAATTCTAGGCTTGCCGAACGACGCTGTGGTGGCGCTTCCCCAGGGCCAACTCGGAATGGGTGGGACCTATTACGCCGCCAACAACAACCAGACGAACACGGCGAATGGATTCGTGAAGCAGGCATTCGTGAACTTCAAGCATCTCGGGCCGGCCGCTTTGAAGGTCGGACGATTTGAGTATTTCGATGGCGCTGAGCTCAAGCCCACAGATCCACTGCTGGCGACCGTAGTGCAAACACGAATCACCAACCGCTTGATTTCCAACTTCGGATTCAGCGCGGTCCAGCGAGCCTTCGACGGAGTCCAGCTTGCGATGAATTCCGGACACAATAACTGGACCTTTTTCGGGGCGCGGCCAACCGAGGGAGTGTTTCAGGTCAAGGGAATGGCCGAGTTGGACGTCGACATTTACGCCGGAACCTACACCCGTTTGATTGGCAACAAAGAGAATGCTGGAGAGTTCCGAGTCTTTGCCATGGGATACATCGATCATCGTACCCTGGTCCTCAAAACCGACAATCGCGCTCAGCCACTGCGTGCAGCTGACCACGGCAAGATTGAGGTCGCGACTTATGGAATGGACTATGCTCACGTCTACAATGCCGATAAGGCCGGCAGGTTTGATTTCCTGGTCTGGGGCGCAGTACAAAACGGATCATGGGGTAATCTCGCGCAACATGCCGGGGCATTCGTAGGAGAAGCTGGGTGGGAGTTGCCTGTCATGCTGAAGCCATGGATCAGTGCCGGCTACTCCTGCGGGAGCGGCGATGGTGATCCGAACAACGGGCGCCACAGCACTTTCTTCCAGCTCTTGCCCACGCCCCGCCCCTACGCGCGCTTTCCCTTTTACAACATGATGAATAACGAAGATGTGTATGGCACTCTGAACTTGCATCCCGCCTCCAAGCTTTCGTTGCGCAGCGAGGTGCATGCTTTGCGCCTGGCCAGTGCCTCCGATCTGTGGTATCTGGGCGGGGGAGCATTCCAGCCGAAGACTTTTGGATACACGGGCCGACCCAGCAACGGCAACCGTGGATTGGGCAACGTTTGGGACCTCAGCGCCGACTATCAGGTCACGCCCTCTTTCAGCACGACAGTGTATTACGCCCACGCGTGGGGCAAGGGCGTGATCGCGGCGATTTATCCTAAGGATGCCAACGGACAGTTCGTGTACCTGGAGACGAACTTCCGCTTCTGAGAACCATGAGAAACTTTCAGCGATGACGACCGTCACTTTCGGAGGTCTCTGTGTTCTGGCGCTGGAGAGCCGGCGCGCCCGCGAGATTGCGAAGCTCATTGCGAATCTTGGCGGCGTTCCGATCGTGGCGCCATCCGTGCGAGAAGTTCCGGTGGAATCAAATCAGGAAGCGTTGGAATTCGCCCGGAAGTTGGTTGCCGGCGAAGTGGATATGGTGGTCTTCACGACTGGTGTGGGGGTCAAAACCCTGGCATCTGCCGTCGAGAGTGTATGTTCACGAGAAAAACTGTCCCAGCATTTGAACGAGGTGGTCATCGTCGCTCGTGGCCCCAAGCCCACGGCTGCGCTTAGGGAACTCGGAGTGCGAGTCAGCCTTACTGTCCCGGAGCCGAACACGTGGCGTGACCTGCTAGCGATCCTGGACCAGAGCAAAGACGCATTTCCCGTGTCGGGGCGCCGCGTCGCCATACAAGAATATGGTGTTACAAATCCCCAGCTGTCCGCCGGACTGGAAGAGCGTAGGGCAATCGTCACGCCCGTGAACGTGTATCAGTGGGCATTACCCGAAGATCTCGGCCCGCTGGAGAAGGCCGTCGAGTCGATCATCAGTGGCGATGTTCACGTACTGCTCGTGGCGTCTTCCGTGCAGATACGGCATCTCTTCAAGGTCGCCGAAAGCATGGCAAAGGGGCGAGCGCTGCACGAAGCCCTTTCTCGAGTGGTGATTACGTCTGTCGGGCCGTTGACCTCAGAGGAACTGCGCGGTCGCGGGTTGAGCGTTGACATCGAGTGCACGCGCCCCAAGATGGGCTTTCTTGTGCAGGAGGCCGCAGAAAAGAGCGCCGAGATTCTTCGCCACAAGCGAGCACCGCAGCGGGCCCCCGCGGAGGATCTGCCATGAGTACTCTCTTCCCCCTCTTCTTGAATTTGAGGGAGCGCGATTGCGTTGTGGTCGGTGGCAACGAGATGGCTGAGGCTAAAGTGCGAGACCTTTTGGAGGCGGACGCCAAGGTCCGCGTCATTGCCCCTGTGGCCACTGGCCAGATCATTGGGTGGTCTCAGGCGGGAAGGCTGCACTGGGAAGCTCGCGCTTATGAACCCGGAGATGTGCGCGATGCTTTCCTTGTTCTGTCCGTCGCCGACGCAAAGACCAACGCCCAGGTTTTTAAGGAAGCTGAAACGCGCCGGACCTTCTGCAACGCGGTGGATGACGTCGATCACTGTAGCTGCTATGCATCCGCCATAGTCCGCCGTGGTCCGCTACAGATCGCGATTTCTACAGCGGGGAAGAGTCCCGCGCTCGCTCAAAGGTTGCGTAAGGAATTGGAAGAGCAGTTCGGCGAGGAATATGCTCCGTGGCTCAGGAGACTGGGCGAACTTCGGAACCGTCTGTTACAAGACAAGGGAATCGACGGCGAGACCCGGCGCAGAATGTTGCACGAGCAGGCCAGCGCGTCCGCATTTGAACGTTTTCGGAGTTCGCTCAATGAGAAGAGCAGCCGTCAAAATCCAACTGGAGATCCCGAAGGCTGATGGAGGCCCCCTTGAATGGGCACGCTCGGCAAACAAAGTGGCCGTAATTCCGGCGGCGCAGCCATGGCTAAGGTTTCTCCCACAATCAGAACACATGGAGCCGGCAAGATCGGTGCGCGGTCAAGCAACCCGAGCGTTGTGCGGTATAACCGTTCTTCAGGGCTAGACACCCTCGAAATGATGGCGCACGGAGTAGATCTGCTCAGCCCCGCTCGGCCTAGATGCTTGGCAACGGTGCCGTACTCGCCAGGCATGTACACAACAACTGTGGTGCGAGCGGTCACTAGTCGATGCCAGTCCGAATCGTCCTTTCCACGCCCACGGTGAGCACTGACGACCAAGAGTTGATCCGCTGTCCTGCGGTCGGTGAGGGAGACCTGTACTGTGGCGGCGGCCGCCAGGGCCGCAGTCACGCCGGGCACAATCTCTACCTCGACGCCTACCTTCCGCAAAACATCCAGTTCCTCCCCTGCGCGACCAAAAATCAACGGATCACCACTTTTCAACCGCACGACGACCTTTCCTGACAAACTAAATCGCAGCAGTAAACTGTTGATTTCGTCCTGTGTGGTGCTCTTTCTTCCACATCGTTTCCCGACGTTCATGACCCGAGCGCCCGGAGAAACCAGCGCAAGCACTTCGCTAGACACTAAGGCATCATGGAGCACAACCTGGGCGAGGCCAAGCGTACGCACAGCCCTGACAGTCAGCAAGTCCGGATCGCCCGGCCCTGCACCAACGAGATAGACCTTTGCTTTTCCCTGTTGCGATGAACGGCTGAGCAAGAATTCCCCTGTGTTGAGCGCTGTCACGCCAGATGGCTACACGCAGAACGTGCTGCAGATCAAGGTCGATCGACTCCCACAGTTCATTCATATAGCGTCGGTTGAGAATAGGGAAATTGAAATTATCGATCCCTCGCATCGAGTTTGCGGTCGCGAGTACCGCTTGAATGGGTCAAGCTATGCGGGAGACAATTCTTTTACAAGCCTTCACCTTCCCGGTTGTAACCAACCGATCGCCCAACACTCAATGCCTCAGTGGAGGAATCACTATGAGCCGGGTTCGTGCTGTGCTGTTGACCACACTTAGTGTGGCTGGAGTTCTTGTCGCTCTCCTGATACAACATTCGAAGAGTGTTTCTGCTTCCGATTACCAAAATCGCGACCGCGCCGTAGATTTTCACGCTCTCGGAATGATTGACCGCGGCCGCAACACATTCCGCTTTGACACTTTCGGCGACCAGGATTTCTGGGGCGGTACGCTTCAGATTCATAAGGCGATCGAAGGACAAAAGCTCGGTGGAGTGGGGCCTGGCGTAGATCCTGAAACTGCGCTCGCCGTTGGGCTCAAGGTAGATGAGGATGCGCTCCCAGAGTCCCTCATCCGCAATCTGAAGGCAGGAAGTGTCAATCTTAAGGATCCCGCGGTCACTGTCGCATTGTTGAGACTGAATGCAGTCGTGGGCCTTACCGGATTCTTCGACCATTCCGGCAACTTGAAATCTGTAGGTATCCAGTGCGCCATCTGCCATTCCACCGTCGACAACTCGCTGGCTCCAGGAATCGGTCATCGCTTGGATGGCTGGGCAAACCGCGATCTGAATGTTGGCGCAGTCGTCAATCTTTCTCCTGACCTGAGCAGCGTAGCCAAGTTGTTGAACGTGGATGAAGCCACGGTCCGCACCGTGCTCACGAGCTGGGGGCCAGGAAAGTTCGATGCTGAACTCTTCATGGATGGAAAAGCATTCAACGGTAGCAAATCCGCCGCGACATTAATTCCTCCGGCCTTTGGCCTGGCAGGAGTCAATCTGCATACCTGGACAGGGTGGGGTTCAGTGACGCACTGGAATGCTTTTGTCGCGAATCTCGAGATGCACGGCAAAGGCACTTTCGTTGATCCGCGATTGGCTGACGCTACCCGCTTCCCGATTGCAGCGCAAAACGGCTTCGACAACGTGCGCAGCGACGTTGACTTGATCACGCCCAAACTTGCCGACCTGCATTTCTACCAACTGGCGCTTGACGCCCCCAACCCTCCGCCGAACAGCTACGACCACTCCGCTGCACGCCGTGGAAAGGCAGTCTTCAATGGCCGTGCCCAGTGTTCCACTTGCCATGTTCCACCCCTGTTCACCGAACCTGGCTGGAATATGCATACTCCTGGCGAGATCGGTGTGGACGATTTTCAGGCCTCCCGAGCTCCAGATGATCGTTATCGCACATCTCCATTGAAAGGTTTATTTACTCACACGAAAGGCGGCTTCTACCATGACGGCCGTTTCGCGACCTTGATGGACGTCGTCAACCATTACGACAGCTTCAAATCGTTACATTTGACGGACCGGGAAAAGAAGGATTTGATCGAATACTTGAAATCGCTGTAAATGCTCGAAAAGCTTGGTAATGTAAGCTGTCAGGAGTGATGGATCTGGATAGTTGGCGATGATACGGCGTTACGCGCCTCAGAATTTGTCACGCACATCATTCAGGCCCGTCTTCCACGAATATCAACTATTCTTAACTCCCGGCTAGCAGCCATTTCACCTGCAATGGCGCTTTTGTCGGAAGCGGCCAGCAGACGCGCGGCCAAAGGGAACACCAGATTGTCCTCGATATCGATGTGTTGCTTGTATATGGAAACAAGACTCGCAATTGCTTCTCGAAACACTTTGACGCCTGCGGCTTCCAACCTTCCAGTCGCGAGGTAGCGTTGTCCTAGCTCTTCTACCTCTGTATACAGAGATGCAGTCAGGACATGGTCGTGCTCGAGCGCCTCGAGCCGTTCGACCGCCGACTCTACGTCGGAAAGATTCATTTGACGCAATCGGGGAAACAGGGACTCTTCCTCATCCGCGGTATGCTTGGGAGCTGCTTCTCGAAAGTAGCACAGCGCAGATTCTGGTGCGGCGCGAGTGTCGTCCGTCGGAGACCGATCGATGACCAACGCTACTCGTTCGAGAGCCCCGAGGAACATCTCAATGCGACGGTGACAGTCTGACAAAAGGCCGGTGGGATTGGAAAAGCTGTGCGGCTGGGCTCCAATTTGTAGGCATCTGCGGCTCCTATGATAAGTCTACGTGAATAGCTCGGAGAATAAATTTCAGCTGTACACCATCTAGAAGTCATCCGCGTGGAGACCATAACCTGGACGGTTCTGTTGGAGGAAGCTGAAGATTGCCCGGATCACAGTTTGTTCGCGGCGTCAGTGTTGACGATCGCAGACAGAGGGATCGGTTCGGCCAGTCGGCATGGAAATAATTCTTAATGAAAGCGCTTATTCCCGCCCAATCGTGATGATTCGGATCACGGCCATCTGACCGTTGGATGCAGCCGCTGGGCCATCCTTTTATAAGTGCATGGGTCTATTTGTCTGTTGAACTGCCTGCTCTGTGATAGTCGAAAAATGTATCGTCTTCTGCGCCTTTGTGGGGTATCAAAAGCATGACCTTGGCATTCGACTTCATCGAATAATGCGATGCCAGCCAGATATCGCTGGTTACCGGGCGTTTTTCAACCTCGAAACGAGTGCCAGGTTCTACCTCCGCAATGAAGCCCTGTATCCTCACGGGATGAGTGACGTGCGCCTCAACCTTAACCCATTGAAACGTCTTCTGATCGATCCATAACGTTCCTTCCATCCCGGTCAGCACTTGGCTATCGCGATCAGGAGGCTTATAGCCTTTGCGAGCTGTTGCCTTAAGTACATACACGTTGTGTCCGCTGAGCATGCGTTCGCCAACCAGATGAAAGTCGAACGCGGTCGTCATTTGTTCCAGCATCGTATGGTCACGCTTTCTCTCAGCCTGATACTTCGCGATTCTCTCCGATCTTTTGGCTGGCGATTCATGCCGACGTTTCGTCACTGCATCTTCGTATTTCTTCTGCTCTTCTTGCTGTTTTGCAGCACTGAGATCATGTCCGTTTACTGCAATCAGGCGTTGATATGGAGAACTGTCCATCATCGTGACCGCGAAAGTCTTATCTCCATCTTTTGTGCGGTCGCGTTCAGAATTGTCGAATTGCGGAGCTGCAGCCCAATCGCGGTCGTTCGCGTCCGCGGATTGACGAATGATGACGGCCACGTCCTGGGCGACCGTGATATCAGGGAAGAGTAGAAGCATTACTATCATCCATAAAATGTTCTGGAATGGTTTGCAAAAGATGCTCACCTGCGCCCCGAAGGGAGCCAAACTGCTGCTGCGATCGCCGCCACTCCCGCGCCGATCCAACGGCTCATGCTTGCCCGTAGTTTCGAACTGCTCTCGTGCGCCCGTCGTTCGAATGCACCGCGATCGCCCTTGAGAGGCTCCCATAAGTTGTCCGGCCGGTTGGGATTCTCCGTCTTGGCAGAAGCGAAGATGGACCTTGAGGGGTACCAGCAAGCTATTTTCCATTCAGTGTTTTGTCGTCAGCAAATGTCTGAAATCTCCAGCATCGCGCAGGTACTGGCCCGGCTCGCAACGGCGGGTCGTGTGTCTTCCGATGCCAGCTCATTGAGATGCAGTTTTCCCAATCCCGGTTTTGGAAATTGCCTCCCAAGACCCATTAGATAAATGTGAGCGCGGTTGGGCGCCGGGGCGGTAAAGAATCATCGAAGACTGGTAAATCCTCGAAAGCGCCGGGACCTCAATAGAATGATTGAACGAAGAAGGCGGCTGTAGGGGTCGTATTTATTGGCACCTGCGCGAGTTGCGCGTCGCTACCGTTGTCAACGTCGTCGTGCTCGACTACCTGATGCCCAACGCAGAACTCGGAGAGCGCGCAGCGTGTTCCAGCGGCTTGCGCCACCGATACCGCTCTCCATCTCCAATGGAATATGTTCGGGATGAAGCAGGTTGAGCGGCCAGCGCCCATTCTGGTGGCGGCGCTCAATCACGGTTTCGATGGCGTCATTCACGCGGCTGTTAGGTTTGATTCCTGCATTCCGCAGGTAATCCAGTCCGCGCAATACATCGTAGTGCCAAAACGTCGGAAACGAGAAGCGGAGCCAGCGTTTGTTGATTACTTCGTCAGTTCGAAGCGAGCGGAACATGTGGCGCTCGAGTAGATAGGCTTCAGCCCTCGTGCGGGCCCTCGTGAGAGCCGCCGATTTGCGCCGCCCCGCTCGTTCGTATTCGAGCAGTCCTTCCAACACGCAGATGGTGGTGTGGAACGACGAGCGCCGGCTTTTGGGTGCTTCGCAATTCCAGCCGCCATCTTCCAGTTGCTCCTCCAGGAGTTGACTGGCCAGCGCGTCGTTCGGTTCTTTGAAATACGCGCCGATGGCGAGAATTCTGCCGTTGATACAAGGCTCCGTTTCGCCGTGAAGGAAAGGTCGGTTGTTAAGCCGCTTAAACACGAGCCGATTGTCGACGCGGTCGATCATTTTGCGAGCCTGCTTGCTGGCGGGGTCGAGACCGAGATCCATCAAAGTGACGAGACTGTAGAGGGCAATAAGCAAACGCCGGTCCTGCTTCGGCAAGTCGTCTCTCCAGCCGCGGGGGCCCACGCCCCAGTGGCCCGCAGGAGATTGGCGCGCGAGAAGTTGGGCTCCCCAGCCTTCAGTCGCGACGCGGGACCGTTCCGCTGCAATCGCGTCGGGGGCTTCACCGGTGAGGTCTCTCATGACCTGCCAACGAATCGCCGGGTCAGAATCGAGCAGCCATTTGAGGTGCGCGTGCCGGGGTGAGTAATCCCGGCGTGCGTAATCTTGGAGGCGCATTGGCATGTTATAGCAAATGGTGTGTTCGTCTTCAGCCGTAAGCTGAACCACGTGCGTTAGTTCGTGCTTGGCGGAAGTGGGGATAAATTGCCATCGAGAAGAACCGGCGCGAGAGTAAGAAAAGCCGCCGCCCGGGCAAACGGTACGCACCATTACCAACCCATTTGACGCATCCGCGCAAGGATAATTGCGCTGTAGCTATTCATGCGCTCCGGCCGTCGCTTCAGGGGAGCCGGCAGAATTGCGGCGAGCCGCGCCGCCTGTTCACGGCCGATGTTTCGGACTGTGGTTTCGTCGTAATAGCGACACGCCGACTCTGCACCATAAACCCCAGGACCCCATTCGACCACGTTGAGGTATATCTCAAGAATGCGCCGTTTGCCAAGGACAAGTTCGGCCACCGGCACCAGTGTGACCTCTGCGCCCTTGCGTAGGATCGAGCGGCCCGTTCCGAAGAATAAGTTTTTTATGAGTTGTTGCGTTATGGTGGAAGCTCCGCGAGTGCGATCGCCCTCCAAATCGTCTTCGGCAGCGATTCGGATCTCGTGCCATTCGAATCCATGGTGCTGGTAAAAGTGCGTGTCCTCTGCGGCGATTACAGCATGCTGCAGGTCGGGCGAGATCTGGCCCAGCGGAATGAATTTGTAGCGCTCGCGATACGGCGTGTGGTGAACCCAGGCCTGCATGCGGCGCTGCATGTGCACCGCGGTTGTTGGTGGGTCGATCCACCGTACGGCCACAAGAATCAGCACGGCAAGCGACCAAACAAGCACGACGCCGATGACAAGCCATCGAAGCAAAAAGCGAAGGAAGCCCGTCCGAGGTGGTGTTTTGGTCGGTGTGTTTGGGATTGCAGGCACATCCCAGAATAACAACTTGGGCTGGATTGCCGCTGATGGATGATCTTGCGCGAGCGAACACACCGTGCTGCGACCACATCCTCCCATTCCACCCCGAACCCGCTCTACAGCATCCGGCAAACTCGGTTACAGAAAATCATCGATACATCTGAACGACGTAGGCCACTAGTGTCACCACTAGAGGGTTCAGTTATGCCAGAAAAAGAGACTATGGAGCGCGCCCAGCAAGATGCGCGTGAAGGAAAGTCACCCAGCACCCAGGCGGGAGAATTCGTGCGGGAAGAAATGCATCACGTGCGGGAAGGCAAGCATGGCGCGGCTTCTCCCCAGCAGGCGATCGCGATTGGACTATCCAAGGCCCGCCGCGCGGGCGTGAAATTGCCGACGCCACGCCCCGGGGAAGCCAGTGCGAAAACCATCAAGCAGGCTCGACGAGATGAACGCAAAGGCCAGAGCCATTCCGCGAGCGAGCCATCGGCTATGCGCTCCCGCGCAACCACTCGGGCCTTGAAGCGGGAGGGACATAGTGCGGCTTCACGCGATTCTCTCTCGCGGCAGGCGCGGAGGGTGGCGAAGAAGCGCGGCCCGTCGGCGCAACGCAACTCTGCGGTCAAGGCCAGCCGGACCAGAAGCCGGACGAGAAAGCGAGCGTAAATTCGCACTGAGAAACCGCCCATGGAAAGGACTCTATGATTCGGAAGCTGAAAACCGGCCAATATCGCTTGTACTCGCGCAAAAAAGACGCTAAAACCGGCAAGCGCAAAAACCTTGGCACCTTTACCACGAGACATGCAGCCGAGGCGCACGAGAAAGCCGTGCAATACTTCAAGCACCACTAGCCTACGTATGTCTGCGGGACAGAAAAGGCGATGGGTGGCGAAGGTCGCGACCGATTCAACCTATCCTCCTCAAGGTCTGTTTACGAAGAGCGCAGCCACAATCGCACGGACGCTCGCCACGAAGAAAGTGTCCTCGAAGAGTAGCGGATCGGTCGCAGACCGTAATAATCTCAGGAAATAATGGTCACAATTTCGATCTCTTCCTGCTTGGTTTCGACGTGCACGAGAACGGAATCGTTTCGACGTTCGAAGAGCAGGTCGAGGGAGACTTTCCCGCAGCGAAGGCCACGAATCGACAACTGCGGGATGCCATCTGGGAGAAACGGTCGATCAAATACGATACGTCCGCGCTCCGCCTCGACCGAGATGCCGAGACATCCTTCCAAAACGAAGAAAGGCGCCGCCGATGCCCAAGCTTGCGGCGAGCATGCGACCGGATAGAGAGTCGGGGCTTCATTCGGGCGTCGTTTCAGGCCGCAGAACAGCTCGGGTAAACGGCCTAGCTCAACCTGGCTGCTCAGGTCCAGCAATGCCAGGAGCACCTGCCCGGCCATTCTCTTACACCCATATCTCGCCATTCCATTGGCGATGATCGAATTGTCGTGCGGCCAGACGGAACCGTTGTGGTACGAGAGAGGGTTATAACGGGATTCCGTCTTCGCCACCGTCCGGATTCCCCAGCCCGTGAAAAACTCGTCGCTCATGAGATTCTCGGCAACCCGTCGCGCCCGCTCGGGCGATGTGATCCCGGCATACAGGCAATGTCCAGCATTGGACGCGCGCACGCGGCATGGGCGCTTTTTCCCATCGAGAGCTAATGCATACGTGCCCAAATCGTCGCACCAGAATTCGTCTTCGAACTTCGTGCGAAGGGTTTCCGCCTGTACTTCCAGTTCACAGCTTCGGTTCACATCGCCTAGCACCCTAGCCATACGTGAGGCGGCCACTTTTGCTGCGTAGACATAACCCTGGACCTCGCATAGCGCGACAGGTGGTGCCGCGATTGTTCCGTCGCTGTGGAAGATAGAATCGTTGGAATCCTTCCAGCCCTGCTGCACCAATCCCTTGCTGGAATGGCGTGCGTATTCGACAAAACCGTCGCCATCGACATCTCCGTATTCGTCGATCCACCGCAAGGCTCGTTCGAGGTTTGGCCATAGCCGCTCCAGAGTCGGACGGTCAGCGGTCCGGTCAAAGTATGCCCCGGCGAGTATGATGAATAAGGGTGTGGCATCGACGCTTCCGTAATATTTCCCAAAGGGCACTTCGCCGAGCGCGGCCATTTCGCTGCGGCGCATTTCGTGCAAGATCTTGCCTGGTTCAGAATCGGCTACGGCGTCGATTCGATCCGCCTGCGAACTGGCGAGAAACTCGAGTACGCCCTTCGCAATATTCGGGTTCAGCCATAGCGTTTGCAGTGCAGTGATGATGCCGTCGCGGCCGAAGACTGTACTGAACCAAGGAACGCCCGCATACGGATAATTGCGTTCAGGATTGCCCGCAATCATCATCTCAAGATCCGAAGTGGATCGGGCAATCCAGTCACTGAATCGCGAGTTCGAACTGGTAATTTGAGGAAATTCGCGCGAAGTCTCACCCAGCTCAAACCGGGCAGAGGATAAAGCATCCGTATATCCGATGGAGGGTCGTGCGACTTCGGAGCTGCAACAGATCTCAAGCTGCACCGTTACTCTCTCTTTCGGTCGCAGCGAGACTTTGAATTCCAACCCGGATTCGAAGTTCCAGAGCGGTTGTGCGTCACATTCAATGCGGGTGTAGCGCACTACGCGGTCCAACCCTTCATACGACAAAATCACAGAATTCTCGTTGATCTCTTCCGCCCGACGTCGCCCTCTTCTCTCCCGGACCGTGCCTCGCACCTCGAAAACATCTGCGTAGTCGGCATCGAATCCAATATGGACGGGAACCTCCAGATCTTCCATTCCGTGATTCACAAACCGCAGTTTTTCAAAGCACGAATCGCGCCACAGAAATCGTGAGCGAACCATGTGGAGCGTGCCACGATGAATTGCGATGGCCCCATTGCTGAGCACGTCGAGGTTGGCTAGGTCGGCAGTGAAAAGAAAATTGTTGGTTGCGACGGTGGAACTCAATAGCAGCGGGCGCGCGCCCCAGAGCTTCAGCGACAATTCCGAAAGGTGCCGCATCCCGTCATTAAACAGACCCTGTTCTCCCAGGCCGGACGTCTGCACGTCGCCCAGTCGATCGAAGACGAAAAACATCCTGCCATATTTCAGTACGCGAGCCCGGTCATCCACCGGGGACGATGTTGTCGCTATGTAGTACTGGGGCTGGGAGACTCCGCTTCTATCCAATT
The DNA here is from genome assembly GCA_963710885.1 of uncultured Acidobacteriaceae bacterium. Taxonomy (GTDB): domain Bacteria; phylum Acidobacteriota; class Terriglobia; order Terriglobales; family Acidobacteriaceae; genus Sulfotelmatobacter. The sequence goes on along the minus strand of CAVQCF010000034.1, from coordinate 23,511 downwards.
CAATACTCCCTCTTCGACCGTAATCGTAGGCGATGTTGGGTGAATCAGCTTTTGGTAGAGTTTGAGATAGTCTCGAGCCATCCGCTCGTCCGTGAAGTTCAGCTCGAAGTGCCGACGACAATCCCGACGATCCAGTTCGCCGATCAGACCTACTGCTTCCACCGCCTGGTCAGTATTATGAAACAGGAAACCACCAACGCCATCAGGAATGATCTCCGGAACAGAGCCGTACGGGTGCGCGATCACCGGAGTGCCACAGGCCAGGGCTTCGATCATCACCAAGCCGAAGGGCTCGGACCATTCGATCGGGAACAGAAGCGCCGCAGCGTTGCCCAAAAACTCGGCCTTGTCATGATGGCCAATCTCGCCGACAAACTCGATCAGAGGATGTTTTAACAGGGGTTCGATCGTTTTTGTAAAGTACTCACGATCTACGCGGTCAATTTTCGCGGCCACTTTCAACTTCTTGCCAGATCGAATCGCAATGTCGATCGCCTGATCCAATCCTTTCTCTGGCGATGTCCGGCCAAGGAATGCGAGATATCCGCCCTCTCCGTTGCCCGGTGAAAGAGAATCCGGCGGCATCCCGTGGCGCACCGTTCCCAGCCAATTCACCCAAGGCAGTGGCTTGCGTTGAGCGTCAGAGATGGCAATCAACGGTACATCGGCAAATTCTTCATACAGCGGAACCAGATCCGGAAGATCCAACCGGCCATGCAGCGTCGTTACACATGGAACATGCGCTCGCCTGCTTGCAGGAAAGTGCAGATAGTCAATGTGGAAGTGAATCAGATCGAATTCGTCCGCACAGCTTAGAACCCGCTCCACCATTAGAATGTGATGCGCCAGCGGGTCGATGCACCCAGCGTCCAGTCGAAGCGCCTTCTTGCAGGGTGCAATCAATCGCGCATTCGTAATTGAATCTCCACTCGCAAACAACGTAACATCATGGCCGAGCGACACTAGCTTCTCTGTCAGCCAGGATGCCACCCGCTCAGTTCCTCCGTACAGGCGCGGCGGAACACTCTCATAAAGTGGTGCGACTTGGGCAATTCTCATCCGAGGCTCCCCTTGAAACCCAGCCAGCGAGACAAGGCCAGGCATTTTGTCCGTATCTCGATACCCTACTGCCGTAGGTCTGAAAATGCCTACTTTTGCGGGTACGAAGTTAAGATGTCTTTTGGGGTCTTATGGTTGGCATGTCTCCGTCTAAGCGTCTCGGTGTTCAAAATGGCGGTCACCCGTAGGCGCGTCGTTCCACGTTCCCGCCGCTATTTCGTTAACTGCTTTGATGGACAGCGCTGCAGGAGTTGGGCTCCCAGGCAGCGCCTATCCTCTCGCACAACGCGCTCGTCCGACCTCTGGTCTCAGGCCGATCCAATGAGTTCCTAATGAACTGGTGCCGGTTGAGGATTCCCCTGCGGTGCCTGCGTGCTGGGGGCAAAGTTTACTTTCGGTACCTGGCGCGCTGCTTCGGACGCTGCGAAGTAGGCATCGTTCGGTTTGAATCCGGCCCATCCCGCAAAAATGCTATTCGGAAACTGCTGCACGTAGGTGTTGTAGTCCTGCAAAGTGTCGTTATAGCGCTTGCGTTCAACCGCAATTCGGTTCTCGGTGCCGGCTAGCTCGTCTTGTAGGCGCAGGAAGTTTTCGTTCGACTTAAGTTGCGGGTAATTCTCGACCACCAGCAGCAAGCGTCCGATCGCTCCATCGAGTTGTTGGTTGGCGGCGATCTTTTGTTGTGGGGTTCCCGCCGAGAGCAGGGCCGATCGCGCCTTGGCGATATCGCCAAATACAGTCTGCTCCTGCTGCGCATACCCTTTGACTGTTTCGACCAGATTCGGGATCAAATCCGCGCGCCGTTGCAGCACGATGTCCACCTGCGACCACGCCGATTTCACCGCCTCATTCTTGGTCACGAGCGTATTCTTTACTCCGACGTATTGCCCGAAGAAAATCAGGCTGAATATCGCCAAGATCACAATTAGCACGATGACTACAATTAGCCCCTTCCCCATAACGCCTCCTCAAAACATATTGTGATGTCTTTAGGTCCGGCCCGATGCATCTGAGTCTAACGCTTCATCCACCGCAGCGGTGACCTTCTCGACTGCAGCCACATAGCGGTTCGCCAGGTCGTTGATGTCTATTTTCTTGGGATCTGCTTTGTGCTCGCGCACATCCAGCGCCTGATGAACAGCCGACAGATCGAAGCCCACCCGCTTCGACAGCGTATCTACGGCCTGCCTCTTGCCCGATTGAGAATCTTCTCCAAGCGCAATCAGCGCGTGACGAAACAGCGTGCCGAACGATGGTACAGAATGCAGAACAAGATCCCACAGGCGCGACTCACTCCCCGAGGCTAAGAGCACTTGCTGGCGCAACAGGATCAGCTTTTCCCTCAGTTCGTACTCGACTTGCACCCGGTGCACGTGCAGGGAAACGCGCAGACCTTGCACCACATTCTCACCAAAAAGTACGCGATGATGTTGCTGCATATCGAGCAGTTCGATGGTGAAAACATCGGTGGACCGCTCAAGCTCGCGCCGCGTCATGCACAGCGGTGGAGGCTGCTTCTGCCGCTCCCACCATTTCGCGACCGGCGCCAGGGCCTGCAAGGCCACAAACGAGCTGTCGCGCAGAATGCACAACAGGTTCACGTTCGATAATCCGGGATGAAAATCGCCGGACACCGCCGAGCCGAACAGAATGATGCTCTCGACGTTCGGGCCGGCCGCTTCGCGGACGCGCTTCACAAACTCGTCGATCTTCTCTTTCGTATCTTTCGCAGTCTTTTCTTCAACAGCAACCATTGTGCCCTCGCTTGCTACCAGCCGCCGCTTGACCCGCCGCCGCCGGAACTGCCACCGCCAAATCCTCCGAACCCTCCACCACCCCCAAAGCCGCCTCCGCCTCCGCCAAATCCACCACCGCCGTATCCTCCTCCGCCGCGACCACCGAAAATCTGCGAGAACAAAAGCCAGAAAACGATGCTGCGCAGCGGAGTCGCGAGCACGATCACTACGACGATAACGAATACAATGACGCCGCCGATGGATATCCCTCCGCCATGCTCGGGCTCGCGTTGTGTCGGCGCCCTCGGCTGCGAGTTCGTCAGTTGGACCCCCGCATCCGTCGCGATGACATTAGCAATGCGGCTCGTGACTAGGAGCAGGCCGTTGTTATAGTCTTGGCTCTGCATCAGCGGGATGGCCTCACGGCGGAAACCGCCCACCTTCCCGTCCGGCAGAATCGGTTCCAGCCCGTAACCCACTTCAATACGCGCGAGGCGATCCCGTATCACGTAGAGGATGAGAATTCCACGATCTGTGGACTTCCCGCCGATGCCCCATTTCTTGAATAGATCGACAGCGTAAGCGTCGATATCAGCGCCGTCCAGCGAATTGATGGTCACGATCGCGATCTGGGCGTGGGCCTTTTCGTCGACCTGGCGGCAGATGTCGGTGAGCTGCGCGATCGTCGTCTGGTTAAGGACGTGGGCGAAGTCGTTGACGTAACCTGTAGGCTGCAGCTGCGAGACAGATTCTGCCCTCGTCAGGGTGCCTAGGGACAACGCCAGGAACGCAGCCAGACGCCATTTCGTCCGCAAATTCACCCGCAAATTGTACAAGAAGCACATGAAACGGCGGTCCTGTGCACAATCACCGCCACGCTTTTGCCCGACAGTCCCTTGGTACCCCTGCACACAAGCTCATCTCACCTTAGTAATTTGAAGAAAATCGCGGCAAAGACGATGATGGGCAGCGTGCCGAACTCTGACAATACGCGCCGCTGGCCACGACTGCCCGTTGATATGCCTGTCCGCGTGGTGACATCCAAGGGCTTCTCGACCACCGTGGTCGAAGGCCGGGGCACCGAAATGAGCGAGGGCGGCATGGTCTTGTATGCCGGAATCCTGCTGAACCCAGGGGACTTGCTGGAAATCGAGTTCGATACCCCCACCCCCTCGCGCCTGCCTGCGATTGTTCGATCGCGCAACGGTTTCTGTTTCGGCCTGGAATTCATCACTCCGCTGCCTGCTTAATTCAGACTTTCCCTTAGCCTCCCTTAGCCCCTCTCCGTAGCATTGCTGACCGATTTGTTCTAGCATCTTCTCCTAGATCCAAACGCACGTTTGGGGGGCGGCTCCATGTATTTCGAACAGTTCTATCTAGGATGTCTGGCCCACGCCTCCTATCTGCTGGCTTCCGATGGGGAAGCCGTGGTCGTCGATCCGCAGCGCGATGTCGAGCTGTATATGAAGGCCGCCGCCGATCACGGATTCACGATCCGTCATATTTTCGAGAGCCATCTTCACGCCGACTTCGTTTCCGGACACCGGGAACTGGCGGCGCGCACGGGCGCGACTATCTACATGGGTGCTCAGGCAGGAGCGACATTTCCCCACGTGCCGGTGAGCGACGGATTTCATCTGAAGTTCGGCCGTGCGTCGATCCGCGTGCTGGAAACGCCGGGGCATACCCCCGAGAGCATCTGCATGGTCGTCACCGATGAAGAAAAGTGCTCCGCACCCTGGGCAGTGCTGACCGGGGATACGCTATTCATCGGCGATGTGGGCCGCCCTGATCTTTCGCCCCGGCACACGCCGGCGCAACTCGCAGGCCTGCTCTATGACAGCCTGTACGGAAAGTTGCTAACTCTTGACGACAGCGTGTTGGTGTATCCGGCGCACGGCGCAGGATCGCTCTGCGGAAAGAACATGCGCGCCGAGCGGTCATCGTCGATCGGTACCGAGCGCCTCACCAACTACGCCTTGCAGATCAAGAGCAGGGAAGAGTTCGTTGCGCAGTTGACCAGCAACCTTCCCGCTCGCCCGGCGTATTTCTTGAAAGACGCCGAGATCAACCGCACCGGCGCTGCGGCTTTATCCGATCTGCCGCCGTTGCGGGCAATCGCCCCTGCGGAGTTAAAGACAATGTTGAGCGCGGGGGAGATCGCCCTCGACGTGCGTGCCAATGACGAGTTTGCCGCGGGGCATGTGCCGGGCTCGGTCAACATCGCACTGGGCGGGCAGTTTGCCTCGTGGGCAGGCACGGTATTCGGGCTCTCGGCTCAGCCGGTGCTCATTGCGGAATCGGACGAGCAGTTGGAAGAGGCCCGTCTCCGGCTGACGCGGGTCGGCATCGAAGTCCTGGATGGCTATCTGGCCGGTGGCGTGGCCGCGTGGAAGCAGGCCGGCTTGCCAGTCGCTACCATTTCCCAGGTAACGGCCAGCGACCTCGACGCGCGCCTGAAATCGGGCGCAGTCCAAATACTCGACGTACGGCGCGAGCCCGAGTGGGATGCCGGACACATCGGTGGCGCGAACTGGTGGCCGCTCGACAACTTCCGCGTCTCTCCCCCAGAAATGGATCACGAAGCGCCTATCGCTGTTCACTGCAAGGGCGGATACCGCAGCATGATTGCCAGCAGCCTGCTGCAGCGCGCGGGCTTCAAGAACGTAATCAATGTGGTCGGCGGCTTCGATGCCTGGCAGCAGGCCAAACTGCCGACGGTAAGCATCAAGCCGGTTGGGGTCTGAACCTTGTGCTTCCGAGAGAAGCTGACAGCTGATCGCCTACAGCGTTCGTCAGTGATCCTAATCACATCCGCCCCGCGCTGTGTAGAATAAGCTGCTGCGATCTCGTGCCCATTTACCAGCACGACAAAATTCCTCCGCGTCGAGGTTCTTCATCATGGCCGATAAAGCCGCCGTCGATACCCAGGCCCCCAATATTGATTCCATCCTGAACGAGCAGCGCAAGTTCGAACCGCCCGCGGAATTCAGCAAGGAAGCCCACATCAAGAGCCTCGAAGAATACGAGCGCCTCTACAAGGAAGCGGTTGACGACCCTGACAAATTCTGGTCGCGGATCGCCAGCGAGCTGCACTGGTTTAAGAAGTGGGACAAGGTTCTCGAATGGAATTGCCCGTGGGCGAAATGGTTTGTCGGCGGCCAGATCAACCTCTCCTACAACTGCATCGATCGCCACGTCACCACCTGGCGCAAGAATAAAGCCGCAATCATTTGGGAGAGCGAGCCCGGCGAAGTCCGTATCCTGACTTACCAGCAACTGCATCGCGAGGTGCAGAAGTTCGCCAACGTTCTAAAAGGGCTTGGCGTGAAGAAAGGTGACCGAGTCGCTATCTACATGGGCATGACGCCCGAGTTGCCTGTGGCCATGCTGGCCTGCGCCCGCATCGGCGCGCCGCACACGATCGTCTTTGGCGGATTCTCCTCCAACGCGCTGGTCGACCGCATTCACGATTCGCAAGCGACCTGCGTCATCACCCAAGATGGATCCTACCGGCGCGACGCGGAAGTAAAATTGTTTCCGGCGGTGGAAGAGGCGCTGAAGTCTTGCCCGAGCGTGAAGCACGTGGTCGTCTACCAGCGCACCGGAACCGCCATCAACATGCTGGCGGGTCGCGACCACTGGTGGCACGAGCTGATGGCCAAGGCCTCCGACGTTTGCCCAGCCGAGCCGCTCGACTCCGAGCACCCGCTCTACATTCTTTATACATCGGGAACCACGGGCAAGCCGAAAGGGGTCGTGCACACCACCGCGGGATATTCCGTCGGCACCTACCTCACCACAAAATGGGTCTTCGATCTCAAAGACGAAGACACCTACTGGTGCACCGCCGACATCGGATGGGTCACTGGCCACAGCTACATCGTCTACGGCCCGTTGCAGAACGGCGCTACCAGCCTGATGTACGAGGGCGCGCCCAATTGTCCCGAGCCCGACCGCTTCTGGTCGATTATCGCGCGGCACAAGGTGAACGTCTTCTACACGGCGCCCACCGCGATTCGTACCTTCCTCAAGTGGGGTGACGAGTGGCCGAAGAAGCATGACATGTCCAGCCTGCGCCTGCTCGGTACGGTCGGTGAGCCCATCAATCCCGAGGCCTGGATGTGGTACCGCGAAACCATAGGCGGCAACCGCTGCCCCATCGTGGATACGTGGTGGCAGACGGAAACCGGGCACATCATGCTCTCGCCCATTCCCGGCGCGATTGCAACCAAGCCCGGATCAGCCACAAAGCCGTTCCCCGGCGTGGTGCCCGACATCGTCACCATGGAAGGCAAGCCCGTGCCGGATGGTTCCGGCGGATTCCTCGTGATCAAGCGGCCGTGGCCCGGCATGCTGCGCACCGTTTACGGCGATCCCGACCGCTACGTAAAGAACTACTGGTCGCAGATTCCCGGCATGTACTTCACCGGAGACGGCGCGCGCAAAGACAAAGACGGATACTTCTGGATCATGGGCCGCGTCGACGACGTGCTCAACGTCAGTGGCCACCGCCTCAGCACCATGGAAGTGGAGAGCGCGCTGGTCGCGCACGAGGCCGTGGCAGAGGCCGCGGTGGTGGGGCGTCCGGACGATCTCAAGGGGCAAGCGATCTCAGCGTTTGTCACGCTTGAGCAGGGAAGACAGCCTACGCCGGAGCTGAAAGAAGAGTTACGCAAGTGGGTAGCAAAAGAAATCGGAGCCCTCGCGAAGCCCGACGACATTCGCTTTACCGACTCTCTTCCGAAGACGCGCAGCGGTAAAATCATGCGCCGACTGCTGCGGGAGTTGGCCACGAACGGAAGTGTAAAAGGCGACACCACCACCCTGGAAGATTTCGGCGTGATCGCCAAACTGCAGGAGCAGGACGAAGTCTAGGCATTGTCACGCTGAGCGGAGCGGGAGTATCGCAAAGCGATCCGCCCGGGCAGTCGAAGCATCCCTACCTCAAGCACTCCCCATGCACATGGGCGGGAACTCAACCTTATTTCGCCGTCGCAGCCGCTCCGTAGGGTTGAAGTTCCTTGAACGCCTGATCCTTCTTGAGTCGCTCCGGAAAGCTTTCTTCATAGTCTGCTAATCCAGGACACATCGCCCGGTGCACGGAGCTGAAACCGAATGTCCTCATCTCCTTCATCGCTTCTTCGGCCGACCAGCCTTCCTCCGCCATGCGATACGATGCGACCGCCATCCCCGTCCTGTCGTCGCCCAGTCGGCAATGCACGAACACCTTCTTCGCCGGATTCTCCCGGAGCACCCGCAGAAACTTCGCAAAGGGCTCATCCTTGGGAAAAGGGCAGTGCGACGGAATCGAAATGTACTGCATTCCTAGTTTCTTCGCAGCATCTTCCTCATCTTTGTTCGTGCCACCACGCAAGTCGACGACGAGGTTGATGCCCAGGTTTTTCAGTGCTTCGAGTCCCTGAAGGCTCGGCTGCGCTCCGCGAAAAAGATTCGGAGTCACCTCGGCGAAATTCGGAATCCCTTTGGCGTGCAGCCTAGTCCCCATCGCATGTTCGACAGGTGTCGGCGATGACGTTGGCTTTTCCGCTTGATACGGAGCAGCGCTGAGGCACAGTCCGGGGGCAAGCAGCAGCGCCAATGTACCCGCCTGTACGGCGTGGAATTTCAGTCTCATCTACAAGATTCGATGCGTCGCGGCTCTCTCTGGATGTTGCAGTTGCCGGGCAACGTCTACTCTCCCGTTCCCATCATGACAATGGGCATGGTGGGAGTGGTCGCTCCACCTTCGTTCTCCACCGTAATGCCAAAAGCCTTGGCTTCGGCCCCCGCAGGCAGCGGAGGATTCACCACGGTCGCACTCCCGTGCGCGTCGGGCTTGAACACTCCCGCTGGAATCGGTGCACCCTGCACCGGAATCAGCCACAACTCGTAGGCTTTCTGCGGAGGCAGCGCGGGCATGTTGTTCGCGACAAAAAGAAGACTGCTGCGATTGCGCAAGTAAAATGCCTTGCCTTGCGGCTGCGGCGGAGTTTTTCATCGCGACCACCGTGACGCGCTGCGCTTCCGGTTCGATGAGGGGCGCGGCAATCCTGCGCAGCTCTTCGAGTTCGCGCGTGCTCTGCGCGGTCTGCGCGCTAGCCGATGCGAGGCTCTGCTTCAACGCCGCATTCTCCTTCCATAGAGGCGCCCAGGCTTCCGCGCGCGGCGTCGAATGCGCCTGGGTTGCGCCACAGCTGCAAAAACACTTCTTGCAGCACGTCTTCGGCTACGCCCGTATCGCCCAGCACACGCAGCGCAACTGCATAGACTACGGAAGAATAGCGGTCGTAGAGCTCCGCTAGGGCGCTCTGGTCGCCCGATTTCATGGCCGTCACCGTGGCCAGATCCGGCGATATCCCTTGTCGTTCAGCACTCGACAAACGCTCTAACTATTCCTTGTAAGAAATACGTGCGCAAAGCCCCTGCTGGATTGGCCCAATGAGGGTCCGATGTCTCTCAAACCCTAATGGCTCAGCTTGATAGCCAGTTGCCGCTCCGGTTGCGTCATTTCGCCCCACAGCTTCTGCAAATCGCTCTGCACGGCCTGGTTGTCGGGCTCCTTCCGCAACGCCAGCGCGAACCACCGATAGGCGGTGGGAAGATCGTGCGGCGTGCACAATCCCGCTGAGTAGAGCGCTCCCATCTCAATCATGGCTTTGGGATTCGACTGGTTGACGGCAGGCTTCAAAAGCCGCATGCCGCGCTCGCAATCCTGCGGTACGCCCTTGCCATATAGATATTTCTGCGCTTCGCTGACGGCATCGAAGGGCTTCGCGGGCTTGTTCGCTGCGGCAGGCTTCGCCGGAGGCGCCTCCGCTGCCTTGGTGGGCTTTGGGTTTGTGGGGGCGGTATTGTCGGGAGCAGCCGCGGGTGCCGCGTCGGTAGGTGCTGCATCGATTGGTGCAGCAGGCGGTGCAGAACTCGGCGCGGCGTCGGGCGTAGACGGAGGTGCACTGGCTGGCGTAGTAGCAGTTGCGGGGCTTGCCGTGGTGTTGCTGGCCGGGTTGGCCGCGGGCGAGTTTGCAGGTGCGCCCGACGATGGATCGGTCGCAGGCTGGATGGAGGGTGTTGTTGTCGCCGCACCCGGGCTAGCTGCAGCCGGAGGCGTTGTCGAAGTTGTGTCGGTGGCGTCGGGATTCTGCGCCGATGCCGACGGCTTGCTCGTCCCCAAACCCAGCCATCCGAATTTCTGATTCTTCCAGCGCAAATATCCAAAACCTGCGGCCAGCGCCAGGGCCAGCACGATCAGAACGAATTTTCCCGCGCCGCCGCGCCGGGGCTCTTCGTCATCTTCCAGCAGATAGTCGAGATTGCCCGACCTGGCGTGGGGATCCGAGCTCAAACTCGCGCCCTTCCGAGGCGCGGGATCGCTTAATCCAAGAAACGATGGCCCGCTGATGCCAGGCGAATAGTCCGAAACGGGGGGGGCAGCGCGAGAAGGCTCAGGATCCTGCGGCCGCGCCGGGATTGGCGCCGGCAATGGCGCAGGCGACGAGGGTACAGACGACACAGGTACCGACGGAGACGCGGGCGCTGGCGGCGCACTCCGAACCGTTGCCGATGCAGCGGGTGCGGTTAACAGCGTAGCTCCGCACATTCCGCAAAAGCGGTTCCCGTCCTGGTTTTCATTGCCACAACGAGCGCAGCGCACCGGTCCCCCTTGTCTCAATCTCCACTCTATAGCTTACGATATCTTGGAGGTTCGATGCAGGAGGAAGACGGCGGGAGTATCCGAAAAATGACCCGTCTGCGGGTCGCAACAGAAAACGCATGCAACCTCTGGAAGCCGACCGTGTGAGTAACCCGGAAATGCTCAGTGGCACCTTTTATCTCACGGTGCAGGGGCGCAGCCTCGAGGTGCACCGTATTCCCGGCTTGAACGTGCAGGCGCCGGAACTCGTCCTTCTCCACGAAGGACTTGGCTCCGTCTCGCACTGGAAGGATTTCCCTGCGCGTCTCGCTTCCACTACAGGATTCCCCGTCACCGTCTATTCGCGCTACGGCTCGGGCCATTCAGAACTGCTTGCCGAGGCTCGTCCCGTCACCTACATGCACGATGAGGCACTGCGCACACTGCCCGATCTTCTCGTGCTACTGCATATCGAGAAGCCGATCCTCGTCGGCCACAGCGACGGCGCCTCCATTGCTCTGATTCACGCCGGTGCTCATGACCAGGTGCGCGGCCTTGTGCTTCTCGCTCCGCACGTTTTCGTCGAAGACCAAAGCATATCCAGCATTGCCGAGGCCAAAGAGATTTTCGAGACCACCAACCTTCCCGAGAAGCTCGCACGCCATCACCGCGACGCCAGCCGCACGTTCTGGGGATGGAACAACATCTGGCTCCATCCCGATTTCCGCAGTTGGAACATCGAGGAATATCTTCCCCGCATCTGCTGTCCCATCCTCGCCATTCAGGGCCTCGACGATCAGTACGGAACCATGGCGCAAGTGCGCGCGATCGCTCGTCAGTCCGGCGGTCCCGTGCAGATTCTTTCCCTAGCCGACTGCCACCACTCGCCGCAGCGTGATCAACCTGAGGCGGTGCTAGCCGCGATCGCAACGTTCGTGGAACAAATCGGGAGCCAGTGATGTCTAAGATGTCAGCGGCTTTATCGGCAGTGGTGTCCGCGTCGCAATCCCGATTGTAAAATCGCCAAAGTTTGTCGGGCCGCGTGGAGGTCTCAATGAAAAAGTATCTCGTGGCAGCGCTGCTTCTGGTCATCCTCACCTCTGCGGCCTTGTCTCAGGCAAGGCCGTCGGGCGTACGCCTCTCTGAGAACGTCGCGCAGGGGCTGTTGATCAAAAAGGTCGCCCCCGTCTACCCTCCCTTGGCCCGCCAGGCGCGCATCCAGAGTACGGTCGTCCTGAAAGTGCGGATCAGCAAAACCGGAGATGTCGAGAGCGTTCAACTCTTCAGCGGACATCCCATGCTGGCTCCTTCGGCCATCGAGGCCGTGAAGCAATGGAAGTACAAGCCGTATCTCCTCGACGGCGAGCCAGTCGAAGTTGAAACCAACGTGACGGTGAACTTCACGCTTCCCGACAAACCGCCCACCGAAGGCGTCGTGGGCGATATGCCCGGTGGCGTGCCAGAAGGTGAGAAAAGTGGCCTTGCCCAGCAACCCGTAGTTCCCGGACGCGTGCGCGTGTCCTCAGGCGTCGCGCAGGGTTTGGTGATCACCAAGGTGCCTCCGCAATATCCGCCTGAGGCCAAGGATGCGCACATTCAGGGCGTGGTCCGGATGAATGTGATTGTCGACAAGGAAGGCAATGTGGCAAACATTCAGCTGATCAGCGGGCATCCCTTGCTGGCCCCAGCGGCAATCGACGCCGTGAAACAGTGGAAGTACAAGCCTTACCTGCTGAACGAGACTCCTGTCGAAGTTGAGACCCAGGTTCAGGTGAACTTCACGCTCATGCCTTAGCCATGGTGCCCCATCCTCGTCCCTCCGTTCTTTGGAGGGACAAAGCCTGCCCTGAGAGAAGCCGAAGGGGTGGGGAATTTGATCTTCGATGAAAGCTAGAAGAGCCTGAATTACCTCTTCACGACAGGGCTCGCAGGCGCAGCAGCTGGTACAGGCACCTCCGGAGGCGCTCCAGCCAGCACATCCTGCGCCGCCTTCGGCAATTTGTCCGCATTGGCCAGCAACAGGCTCACTTGCCACATCTGCGTGGTCGCGAGCGTCTTGTCGAATCCCGGCATTCCCGTCATGCGAATTCCGCCCGCTACCTTCCAATAGCTTTCTGCCGGAGGATCGTCCGTCACTCCGGTGCCTTCCATCAACTTGGGAGGCTTGGGAAACATTCCCCGGGCAATCGCTGTCTGCGGCTGTCCCGCAAGGCCATGACATACCGCGCAATGTTCTTTGTAAACCTGCGCACCCGCCACATATGCAGCCTCATCCGCAGGAATGGGCACCGACTTCGGCACCTCTTTTTCCATGCGCGCGTGCAGCGCCATTCGCGCAAATGTTTTCTCAAACGGCATCGGCGCCGCCGCCGTCGCGACCGGCGCAGTGCCTGAAGAAAAATAAAAATAAACACCGGCTGGAATCGCGATCAACCCCAGGATCAGCCCAATCAGAAATTTGCCCATTCAACGTTCTCCCCGTGAAAGATTGAAACACCAAAACATGAAAAGACGCGCTGCGTGTCCGCGCCGGCCCTCATTCTACGTCTTTTCGAGAGATTGATCCTTTCTTCAGCAGACATCACTCGGAGTTAATGTTTCATGAGTCGCCACCAAACGCGACAAGTCTTTTACAACTCTTCAACTTTGATGTGACATTGTTCTCAGAGCAGCACGCTATCCTCAGCTCACGTTGATGCTCGGGCCGCCCTGCCTGTACCCGCAACGCCTATTCTGAAAACTCTGGAGTGTATGGATTATGAGCAAAGGAAAATCTCTCTCCACCAGTGTGACTGCGGACGCGAGTCAGCAATCCTCCAACCAGCAACTCAACCCTCAGCCGTCGCGCGAGATTCCGCGGCGCTCGTTCATCAAAGGGCTCGGTGTGGCTGGAGCAGCGCTGTCCGCCGCTCCATTGTTGCGCGTGAGCGCGACAGCCGACGACCACGGGTCCATCAGCAAAGGGGATGCGGCCATCCTTCGTTTTGTCGCCGCCGCAGAGATTATCGAGAGCGACATCTGGCTGCAGTATAACGAACTCGCGGGTGTGCAAGACGGGGAAGTCTCGAAGTTGGCGAGCAAGCTGATCCCTGGCTATCCCTCGCAGGTTACCGGGGGAAATCCCGCCTACACTTCAGACGTCAAGCAGTTGGATAGCGACATGGACCAGTACATTTCCGACAACACCGAAGACGAACTGAGCCACGAAGTCTTCCTTAACGCCTTCCTCGCTTCCAAGGGCGCGGACACCGTGAACCTCGACGCCTTCCGCACTCTGCCCGCGAGCCAGGCAAGCGGATCGAATAAGAACTTTGGTCGTCTCACCAACCTGACTCAGCTTACCGTGCACACGGACTGGTGGACACGCTACCGCAGCCGGCGCGGAAATCCCGATCTTGGGGACACGTTCCGGAATGCTATCCCAACGCTCGCGGTGGGGCGCCACACCGCAATTCCCAGAACGGATGCCGACGTCGCCGATTCTGGTTTCCTGCAGGCGGTCGCCAACACTGCGGGATTCCACTTTGCTTGGATCGAGCAGGGGGGCAGCAGCCTCTATCCGTCGCTGGCGCAGAGAGCCTCCAACACGGAAGTTCTGAGGGTCCTGCTTAGCATCGGCGGAACCGAGATCTGCCACTTCCAGACCTGGCAGGACAAAGCAGGGAACGTGATCCCTGTCGCCAACGTGATCGATCCGGTCACGGGGGTCTCGGTTACTTTTCCTGATCTGAATTCTCCGCCCTTAGGTGGCGAGAATTTTCAGACCAACCTGATCATGCCCGAGCCGACCACGTTCCTCAGCCGCCAATTTCCACCATGCTCGATTATTCGTCCGACTGAAACCACGGGCGCGGCCATGGGGGCTGCAAAGGCGTTGACCGGGGATGGGTTGTTCATCGGTCAGTCAAAGCAGTTCATGGAATTGCTGCAGGATCTGGCCAGCGATGCAGATAAGGCACAGCGCAACGGTCATTAATCGACGAACCATTAATCGACGAACCCCGGTGACCCAAAAATAAGGGGGAGGACGCAGACGCAATTGCGCTTGCGTCCTTACTCAAGCACTCCTATTCACGAACGCGCGCTGATCCCAGGAGGATCCATGTTCGAAGGACTCTTTCAGCCCATGCACGTAATCCTTGTTTTCGGTATCGCCCTGCTCATCTTTGGTCCCAAGAAGTTACCCGAACTCGGCAAAGGAATCGGGGAAGGCATCCGCGGTTTCAAGTCAGCGATGGCGGGCAAGGAAGAAGGGAAGATAATCAATCCGAAAGCAGAGGCCGTAACTCCGAATCGATCCGATGCCGACTGAGAACTGAGAACTGAGAACTGAGAACTGAGAACTGTTTCCCCTCCCGATGCTAAACTCAGCATCGGCATGCTGACTCACCTCGAATGCACCCGCTGCGGCGAACACTATCCCGCCGACCGCCCGCAATCGGTCTGTCCCAAAGATGCGGGCATCCTTTACGCGCGCTACGATCTCGCCACGATCAAGCGCACTTTCTCATCCGCTCGCCTGGCCGGACGCGCGCCCACCATGTGGCGCTATGACGCCGTGTTGCCCGACGCCAATCCCGTGTCTCTCGGCGAAGGCTTCACTCCCATGCTGCTCAGCCGCGAATATCCCAACGTCTACATCAAGGACGAAGGCCTCAATCCCACCGGATCATTCAAGGCACGCGGCCTCTCCGCCTGCGTGACCATGGCTCGCCATTTCGGCTCGAAGAAACTCGCGATTCCTTCGGCGGGCAATGCAGCGGGCGCGCTCGCCGCATATTCCGCCGCCGCCGGAGTGGAAGCGCACATCTTCATGCCGAAAGACGTCCCCATGGCCAACCGCATCGAGTGCGACTACTACGGCGCGCACGTCACGCTGGTCGACGGCCTCATCAGCGACTGCGCCCGCAAAGTCGCCGAACTTAAAGAGTCCGATGTTTGGAAAAAAGACGCATGGTTCGACGTCTCCACCACCAAAGAGCCCTACCGCGTCGAAGGCAAGAAAACCATGGGCTACGAAGTCGCCGAGCAACTGGGATGGAGAATGCCGCAGGGCATCATCTATCCGACCGGCGGCGGCGTGGGACTGCTCGGCATGTGGAAGGCCTTTGAAGAAATGGAAGCGCTGGGCTGGATCGGCTCCGAGCGCCCGAAGATGATCACAGTTCAGGCGTCCGGTTGCGCGCCCATCGTGAAAGCCTGGGAGGAAGGAAAGCAGTCGTCGGAAATGTGGCCCAACGCCGCGACCATGGCCTCAGGGCTGCGCGTTCCGAAGCCGTACGGCGACTACCTGATCCTCGACATATTAAAGAAGAGCAAGGGCACCGCTGTCGCAGCGACCGACGCAGAGATTCTCGAAGCCACTCGCCACTGGGCGAAGATCGAAGGCATCTTCGCCGCCCCCGAAGGTGCAGCCTCGCTCGTCGCCTATCGCAAACTCCGTGCCAACGGATTCTTAAGGCCCGAAGACACAGTAGTCCTGTACAACACCGGAAGCGGCCTGAAATACTTGGACGTCCTGGATGCCCGTGTGGCCGCGGGCGACTCGCCCGCGCAGCCAGCAAAACCGAAGCCAGCCGCTCGTCAGATCGGCGGAATCATCGGCCCATACTAGAAATTGCGTTCCTCATCATGAATGTCATCCTGAGCGAAGTCGTTGCGCGGGCGGAGCGAACGCAACGACGCAGTCGAAGGATCCCTACCCTCAATCACCGTTCCGCCTTTCCGCGCCCCAGTGTCCTCCGTGTCCTCTGCGTTTAAAATGGTCTCTTCGCCATGACCACACGCCTCTACTACCACGATTCCTTCCTGTACGACTTCGACGCAGAAGTCCGCGATGTGCTCGACTCCCTGCGTCCGGCACTAGTCCTCGACTGCACCGCCTTCTATCCCACAAGCGGCGGCCAAGTCTTCGACACCGGCTGGATCGCCTCCAACTCCGACGCCAAGTTCCGCGTCACCGAAGTCGCCGATATGGAAGACGGCAGAGTCGTGCACTACCTCGAAGCCCCGCTGCACGATTCGCAGCGAGAAGCCCTCAAGCCCGGGACCCGCATCCGCGGTCAGATCGATGCCGCCCGCCGTCGCGACCACATGCAGCAGCACTCCGGACAGCACGTACTTTCCGCGGCCTTCATCCGCCTGTACAACATCCCGACGGTCTCGTTCCATATGGCCGACGATTACTGCTCCATCGATCTCGACACGCCGGCGCTGACGAAAGAGCAGATCGAATCCGCCGAGCGCATGGCCAACGAGGTCATCCTAGAAAACCGCACTGTCGACATCCGCTTCGTGACCCGCGACGAGGCAGGGAAGTTAGGCCTGCGCAAACTGCCTCCCACCGAACGCGACGAACTGCGCCTGATCGACATTCGCGACTTCGACCTCACAGCCTGCGGCGGCACGCACGTCGCGCACACAGGACAAATCGCCGGCATTTTACTAAGGAAGGCAGAGAAGGTCCGCCAGGGATGGCGCGTGGAATTCGTTGCTGGACAGCGCGCCGTCTCGACCGCGCGCCGCGACTTCACGACGCTCACCGAAACCGCGGCGCTCTTCTCCGCGCACATTTATGATGTGCCGCAGCAGGCCCGCAAGTCACTCGATGAGATCCGCTCGCTGCGCAAGCAGCGCGAACAGTCGTTGGAAGAACTTGCCACAGCCCGGGCTGCAGCGTTGCTGGCCGAAACTCCCGAGACCAACGGTCGCAAGCTGGTCGTTTGCACGCTCGCCGACCGCGATTTGAACTTCGTCAAGCTGCTCGCCCAGAAATTAACGCGTCTCTCCCCAAACGCCGTCGCGCTTCTGGCCACGACTTCGCCGCAGCCGTCGCTGATCTTCGCGCAGTCCGCGGGCCAACCCTTCGACATGGGCGCGCTCATGAAAGAGACCATGGCGAAGCTCGGCGGACGCGGCGGCGGCACCAAAGATCTAGCGCAAGGCGGCATTCCGAACGCCGACGGAATCGATGCCAAGCTCAACGCGATTGCCGCGATTCTTGCGGCGTAAAGTGGGGAATTCCGAACAAGAATCAGGCGGCGAAGAAGAAGGAAGCTGGTTTGAAACTAGCGGCGGCCCGCGCTTCGCAAAACTGCGAAACGCGGCCACCTTGAATCGGTTCGTGACTTAGGCCTGCTGCGGTCTGCGCGATCTTTCCCACCAGACCTTGGGATCCTCGGGACGGTTGAGGATCTTCGACAATTCTTGCTTGATCTCGCGCAGGCGGGTCGTGCGCAGCTCGAGGGCGGTCTGATCGACCGCGCTATGACCGCCCTTTTCCGAGATCCGGGCGTTCAGGTTACGCAAATCGGCGATTTCCTGGCGAAGGCTGGAGAGATGTTCCGTGATATATGGCATCTCCTTGATCATACGCCCTATTTGATGAACTGCCGGTGAATTCGACGATGTCTTTTGGCCATTGACCAATTTCCTGCTTCGGCGTCGCCGTTTTCAAGTCGTGTGCGGGTGCGGCGGATCGACCCCATGATTCTGCTGGACCGCTTACGCTGCGACGGGCTGCTGGTATACGCCGATTTGTTCGAGCATTCCGAGTTGATCCCAGTTGTCCCAACCCTCGACGATCCTTCCATCCACAATGCGAGCGATTGTGATCCCGCGACTGCGCACAGTCCGGCCGCTTGCCGGGAGCCCCAAGGCATCTCCCGTGTGCGTCATGACGCCCGACCACCGCAGAACAACTTTGTCGTCCGCACCAAAAACGTCTTCGACGCTGACCTGGATATCGGGGAACGCGCCGCGAATTTCCCGCACAAATTTCGCAAACTCCTCCGGCCCACGAATCTCTGCTTCCGCGCCCCTCTGTCCCCTGGCTACCGCGTCCGGGGAAAGCAATTCATACACCGTTTCGATTCGGCCCTCATTCCAAACTTCCTGAAACCAGCGTCGCATCAGTTGAATGTTCTCGTCGGCTGACATAGCTGTGTACTCCTGGCGAACGATTTCGGGCAAAACACGTTAGCTCGCGGGCGGGGAGAGGGCAAGAGAAAACTTGGCTTGGTGGCATGGCGTACTTAGCAGGGTGCAGCTGCCCGGTTGCCGTGATCGCCTTCCAGCGAGATACTGTGGACGCGGGAATTCAATCAAGGACTTCTCCATGGCTATCACCCGAAATTGCCCATCGTGCGGCAGGCCGAACCGAATTCCGGCCAAACACTTGACCGACACTGGAAGATGCGGTGCCTGCAAAACCGCGCTGCCTCCGATGGCTGAGCCCGTTGAGGTCGGCCGCGAGGAGTTCGACGAGATTGTCCGCGACAGTAAAGTTCCGGTGCTCGTTGATTTCTGGGCGGCATGGTGCGGCCCTTGCCGGATGGCCGCGCCCCACGTGGCGCAAGTCGCGCGAGACCTCGCGGGCCGGGTAGTCGTGCTCAAGGTCGACACTGAGAGATTCCCGGAGCTGGCATCCCGCTACAACGTCCGAGGCATTCCGAACTTCGCTGTATTCTCTGGCGGTAACCTGCAGTTCCAGCAAGCCGGTTTGGTGGACGCGAGCACGATGAAGTCCTGGCTCGCGAGCCCGGCATAGTTTTCCTCCGAACTGTTCTCAACGTTGTCATTCCGACCGGAGCCGGAGCGCGTGCGACGGCGAAATGGAGGAACCTGCTCTTGGCCTAACAAGAACTCGATCCCGCCAAAGTAATGAGAACGCTTCGAATTTTTTTTTCTTCACTATCCATAAAATATTCATTCCTAAAGACTTGCATGGTTCGAATAGGTTTTGTATCAGCGCAAGATCTTGAACCGCAAGGACTTACAGCTAAATCTTCTGGGATAAGGAGAAAGTCTCATTATCCCTGGACTAAAAATGGGGCTGGTAAGCTTGACTCTCACAATCACGTTGTCGCCGAGGATACTCTCAGGATGGGGAACGTGAAGATCAAACTCCGTCCCGATTCAAATCGGCGGCGGATATTTTGGTTTGCTGGCGAAATGCAACTCCCCCAGGGCCGACCCGTCATCGTCTACCTCAAGACTGGCATCGACGGGGTATGGCCCTGCCGGAAGAATTCCACCGTCTGGCAAAAACGCATTGCCCTGATTTCCGAGGTGCATACGTGGGGGATCATTGTAATTCCGTTTTTCCAGATGGACGACACTTTCGAAGTTCTCGGCGGGTGGCCTACCTTCGCCGCGAGAACAGACCTGGGTGGCCCATCCTTTGCGTTTGCAAAGGGTGGGGCATTCTCAAATGTGAACCCGTTGGGATTTTGACTTTGCTTTTCTCGCGCCGATCCTGCTCTCACCTTTTACAGTGAAAGCATGCCGAAAGGCCTGAAGCGCTATTACGGACGCGATTATTTCCACTTTCTGACTTGCAGTTGTTACCATCGCCAGCCTTGGCTCGGAGAACCCCTCCACCGCAACCTGTTCTTGCAGATTTTGGAACAAGTGCGGCAGCGCTATCTCTTCGTCGGTTATGTGGTGATGCCCGACCACATCCACCTGCTGATCAGCGAGCCCGAGCAAGGAACGCCCTCGACCGTGATGCAGGTTCTGAAGCAGCGTTTCGCACGCCAAGTCCTGCGCAAGAAACGATGCCCCGCTGAACAGGCAGTTGGTGGCCCATCATGTGCGCCTTTTGCAAAGGGCGAGCAGCCGCACGTCTGGCAACGCCGCTTCTACGATTTCAATGTCTGGAGCGAGGGCAAGCGTGTCGAGAAGCTCCGCTACATGCATTGCAATCCGGTGAAGGTGGGACTGGTGGCGGAGCCGGAACACTGGGAATCGAGTACCTATTGCAGCTATGCGTTCCAAGAAGAGGGGATGGTGAGGATCAATCAATGGCCCAAGGCCGTGATGAAGGTCCGGACTGAGGTAGCTCAGGTAAAATCCTGAGGGTCGACAGTGTGGTATGCTCACGCTTTGCAAAATGCCAAAGGATGGGCCACCCGGCGTCCTTTACGCCTCCCAACTCCCCGTGATATCCTCATAACTGTCACATAGACAATCGATTAAAGACAGGAGTGCACCAGGCAAGTGTTAGCCAGAGAGCACAAGAAATCCCTCATCGACCAATACGGCACGCATCCCAGCGATACCGGCAGTCCCGAAGTTCAGATCGCGTTGCTGAGCGAACGCATTGGCCAATTGACGGAGCACTTCAAGACGCACCAGAAAGACCACGGCTCGCGCCGCGGCCTTCTCATGCTGGTCAGCAAGCGCCGTAGCTTGCTCGACTACCTGAAGAAATACGATTCCGAGCGCTACAAGACCGTCATCACCAAACTCGGCATCCGCAAGTAGATGGAAGGCGAGGTTTCAAGGTGACAAAGTTTCAAGGTTTCAAAGACTTTGAAACCTTGAAACCTTCGAAACCTTGAAACTCTTCTTCCTAGCTATTTCTGAGGAACCGTTCTCCGGAGAGACGGCCCAGCATCGAGGAATTCTCCACACGTGCGTTTTTCAAGCGCTGATCCCTCGCCTCAACCCGGCACCTATTCGGTGCCCCGGCCCTTCCGTGCGTCTGCGGCGGGGTGCTGCAGCCTATCTCATCGCTGCCTGTCTCATCTAAAAGGAATGAATCATGAAACCAGAAGCAACTAGCGTTACAGTCCATCTATCCGGCGGCAAAGAAATCTCATTTGAAACTGGAAAGCTCGCCAAGCAGGCCGGAGGCGCTGCTGTCGTCCGCCTCGGCGAAAACGTTGTGCTCGCAACCGCCACCGCCAATGCCGATCCGCGCGAAGGCATCGATTTCTTTCCCCTTACCGTCGATTACCGCGAATACACCTATGCCGGCGGACGTTTCCCCGGAGGCTTCATCAAGCGCGAAGGCCGCATGAGTGAGCGCGAAGTGCTCACCAGCCGGCAGATCGACCGACCAGTGCGTCCCATGTTTGCCGAGGGATTCAAGTGCGAGACCCAGATCATTGCATTCGTGCTCTCCGCTGACAGCAATAATGATCCCGACGTTCTGGGCATCAACGGCGCCTCGTGTGCGCTGACGCTTTCTGACATTCCGTTCCTCGGTCCGATCGGCGCGGTGCGCGTGGGCCTGGTCGACGGCCAGTTCATCGTGAATCCCACGTATGACGAGATGCGCGGAGGACTGGTCAACATCATGGTCGTCGGAACGGCTGACGGCATCGTGATGATCGAGTCGGGCGCGAAGGAAGTAAAAGAAGAGACGGTCGTCGATGCGATCGAGTTCGGACACACCGAGATCAAGAAGATCTGCAAGGCGATTAGCGAGTTGCGCGATAAAGTCGGCAAGCCGAAGCGCAAAGTCGAGCCGCCAGTATTCGATGACGCCTACTACAACGATCTGCAGAAGCGCGTCGGCACCGAAGTGGCGGACGCGCTCGACACCAAGAAGCATCCCAAGGCGGAGAGCTACATGCTGGTCAAAGAAATCAAGAAGCGCCTGGCTGGCGAGCTGCCGAAGACCGGAAGCGAAAAAGATGACGAAGACGCCAAGAAGAAACTCTCGCAGTATTACGAGACGCTGCGCGAGCGCATCTTCCGCGAGCAGGTGATCAATCAGAAGCGCCGCCCCGATGCCCGCGCCTTCGACGAAGTTCGCGAGATCTGGATTGAAGCGGGAGTCCTGCCCAGAACCCACGGCAGCGCCATCTTCACCCGCGGTGAAACGCAAGCTCTGGTCACCGCGACACTCGGCACCAGCGACGACATGCAGCGCCTGGAAGGCTTCGAGGGCGAATCCAAAAAACGCTTCATGCTCCACTATAACTTTCCGCCATTTTCGGTTGGGGAAGTTGGATTTATGCGTGGGGCTGGGCGGCGCGAGATTGGGCACGGGGCGCTGGCGGAGCGGGCGGTTTCCGCGGTGCTTCCGACGGAAGAGAAGTGGCCGTATGCGATGCGCGTGGTCTCTGACATTCTGGAATCGAACGGGTCTTCGTCGATGGCGACCATCTGCGGCGCGTCGATTGCGCTGATGGATGCGGGCGTTCCGTTGAAGGCTCCGGTGGCCGGAGTGGCGATGGGCTTGGTAAAGGAAGGTAACGACTATGCCATCCTGACCGACATCGCGGGCGCGGAAGATCACTACGGCGACATGGACTTCAAAGTTGCCGGCACGAAGGAAGGCATTACCGCGCTGCAGATGGATATTAAGGTTGCCGGCATCACGGCGCAGATCATGCGCGAGGCGCTGGCACAGGCACAGCGCGGACGGATGCACATCCTGGGCAAGATGGAAGAAGTCATCACCACCGGGCGCGAGAAGATTTCCGATTACGCGCCGCGCTTCTACACGGTACAGATCCCGGTCGACAAGATCCGCGACCTGATCGGGCCGGGCGGGAAGATGATTCGCAGCATCGTCGAGCAGACCGGAGTGAAGATCGACGTGGAAGATTCCGGGCTGGTGAAGGTGGCGTCGAGCGATCAGGAGTCGGCGGCGAAGGCGCTGCAAATCATTGGCGACATCACGGCGACGGCGGAGGTAGGGAAGACGTACCTGGGCAAGGTCACGCGGCTGGCGGATTTCGGCGCGTTCGTGGAAATTCTGCCGGGTACCGACGGGCTGTTGCACATCAGCGAAGTGGCGGAGCATCGCATTGCGGATGTGCGCGATGAGCTGAAGGAAGGCGATCAGGTGCTGGTGAAAGTGCTGGCGGTAGAAGGCAACCGCATCCGGCTGTCGCGCAAGGCGATTCTGAAAGAGCAGCGCGCGAAGATGGGTGGAGGGGAAGCTCCTCCTCCCGATGCTGCAATGGCGCCAGCGGCCGAGGCAGAGCCTGCGTTGACAGGCTCGCTCGTGATCGAAGGCGGCGGAGATTTTCCGGATGAGCCGGACTCCGAGCCGAACTTTAATCGCGACGGCCCGCCTCATGTAAGTGCTGGGGGCGGCGGAGATCGTCCGCGCGGTGGTGACCGTGGCGGAGATCGTGGTCGCGGCGGACGTCCCGGAGGAGGCGGTGGGGGGCGCGGTCGCGGTCGCGGTGGACGTCCCGGAGGTGGCGGCGGTGGTGGACGCCACGGGGGTCACGGTGGCGGTGGCGGAGGACGGCACTAACCTCGGCCACGAGTCTTCACGGATTACGCTGATAGAAAAACTAGAAAGGACCGCAGAACATCGCGGTCCTTTTTGTTTTG
>CAVQCF010000033.1:0-9184 GCA_963710885.1 uncultured Acidobacteriaceae bacterium | reverse complement strand
GCGGGAGTTTACTGCGAGCCCTCGAGTAGAAGTCCAGGCAGCGCCGCTAAGTCTTTTCCGGCACAGTAGTTCTGCAAGTTCCCTTAGTCAATTATTGGTATTACCCTGTATTAAGTAGATTCCTGTGTATATTTACGCATTTGTTGCTTGACAATAGACAGGGTGTATAATATTGTATTACCCTGTATGGCAAGCCTCGTCGCCAAGAAGAAAGGCAACAAACTCTACTACTACGTCGTCGAAAGTGCCCGCGTCGACGGCAAGCCCCGCATCGTTCATCAGGCTTATCTCGGTACCGCCGAGAAACTCGCCGAGTTGGTCCGCGACCGCACCGCCCCCGTCCCTTTGGCCGCCACCACCCGCGAGTTTGGCTTGCCCGCCGCCCTCTGGGCCGCCGCTCAGCAAACCGGCGTCTGGGACTTGCTGCAATCGCTCTGGCCTACGCGACGCTCCGGGCCCTCGCCCGCTCACTACCTCTTGCTGGCGGCCATCCACCGCATTTGCCGGCCTGGCCCCAAAACCGAAGTTGCTGATTGGTATCGCTCCTCCATCCTGTCGACGCTCTGGGAGTTCCCCCCGAACGCTTTACTTCGCAAGCATTCTGGGACGCGTTTGAACAGATCCTGCCGGAAGGCCCAGAAGCGCTCTCCCCGGCCGACGATCCCTTGGAGCAAGCCCAGTTGCGTTTGCTGGGAGTATGGAAAGAGAAACAACTGGTGAGTCGTCGTCTGCTGGCCTACGACACCACCAACTTCTACACCTATATCGCCAGCACCAACACGCGCAATCAACTGGCCCAGCGCGGACACAACAAGCAGGGCCGCCATAATCTGCGGCAAGTCGGTCTGAGCTACGTGCTCGATGGCGAGCATGGCTTGAGCTTATGTCATCACGTATATCCCGGAAACGTAGCCGACGTGGAAGAGTTTTCCACGGCGTTGACGCGCATTACCCGCATGCTGGATCAGAATCAGATAGCCCGCGAAACCGTAACCCTGGTGTTGGATAAAGGTTCGGCGGCGCTGGCCAACACCGTAGCCTTGGAAGAAGCGGGTGTGGGCTGGATCTCGGCCTTGCCTTGGAATCAAGCGCCGCCGGAATTCCGCACTCGAGCGACGGAACAATTACCCGCCTGCAGTAGCGCCCAACCCGGAGTGCGCGCCGGGGTCGAGAAGATGCTGGTGCATGGGCGAGAGTATCTGTGCGTAGTCAAGTACTCGGCATCGTTTGCCGGCGAGCAACTGCACAGTCTGACCACCAGCTTGAGCCGAGTGTTGCAGTCGCTGCGCCGTTTCGCCCAGGAGCTGAATAAACCCAAGGCGCACTGGAAACAGGATGCGATCGAGCGCAAGATACGACGTTGGTTGTCGGCTCCGTTCCTGGCCGAACTCATTCGCTATCAACTGCAAGAGCAGGACGGTGGTTGGCATTTACAGTTTGACTTCGACTCCGCGGCGCTCCCGCAACTGCTCAATCAGCGCCTGGGTCGCACCGTACTGCTGACCAACCGCATGGATTGGAGCGCGGAACAGGTCGTGGCCGGCTACGGCGGTCAACAATCCATCGAGCGCGTGTTCCGAGGCTTGAAAGATGGACAGTGGTTGGGCTGGGATCCCATGTATCACTGGACCGACCGCAAGATTCGCATCCACGCCTTCTACTCCATGTTGGGTATCTCCCTGTTGCAGTATGTGCACCAGCAGGCCAAAGCTGGGTGGGCGGATCTGTCGGTCGAGCAACTGCTCGAGGAACTCGAGCAAATCAAACAGTTCGTCCTGCTCTACCCGCCTCAGGGCGAAAAGGGACCGCCCCGCACCGCCTATGTGCTCTCGCAGCAGTCTCTCGCCCAACAAGCCTTGGTCAAGACTCTGGGCCTTGCTGCCATGGCTTCGTAGTACCCAACGTGGGTAAGACGACGCAATGCTTCTAACTTCCTCACAAATATCTGCTTACAATCTCGTTCACTCAACTCGCAGTAAACTCCCGCTAGGACGAACAACACAACGAGCAGCGCATTGCGCTACACCATCCTGCAAGGGCACCCGTGCCTGTCCATTCGCGCACAGCTATGTTCGGAAACGGACACGGACGAAGACAGGTTATAGTGGCACTAGCTCACACGATTTGTTGCGGTTACCGAGCGCGCAGGACTTCGGCAGCCCGGGGTTGAGAGACGGACAGGGACATTATTGCCAAAGTCTTCGAAGGGACCGTCAACTGGATGGTGAGCGGATACCTCCTTCGAGAAGTGATAAACAAGGTCAATGAGATTCGCTTCACCTCAGGATGAGATTCACACCCTCGGGCAGCTCTACGAAAGCATGTTGCGAGCAATCGGGGCGACCTTACGGCCGCCCCGAATCGTTTTCGAAACGCTAGTTCATGGAATGAGCGACAGCGTCAGGATTGCCACGCGTGGTCTGATTCTGGAACGCTCCAATGAAACCGGAGGTCGAATTCAGAAAATCGCTGGTCAGCTGGTCGTAGTCGCCCATGTAAATGGGGTTGATGAACAAGTCGATGCCGTGAGTTGGCGCGAACGGGGCCATCCCGATATCGCTGTCAGAGAAGCTAAATCCCCCATTGCTCGATTCGCCACAGTGACGCCGGATGGCAAAGTCTTCGGAGTCGGCTCGGCGGTCATACCAGCAAACGCCCACAGAACCCCGGTTGTCGACCGCAATTCCGGACTGGTAGTGGTCGTGCCCAAGGCCCAGGCGGGACTGGGTGTCGCTATTCACTTTGGTGGGAAGAAATCCCCACGTGATTCCGCCGTCAAAAGAGGCCCGGAGGAGAACATCGTCGTAGGCGTAGAAACCCTGGGTTGCCAGCGGATCGGGAACGGTCTTGTTACGGCCGTCGGCCCAAGTAATATAGAGAGCGCCGTCCGTGGCCGTTCCCGAATGATCGATCGCCATCGACATATCCAGGAAGTCGCGGAATTCGCCCTGCAGATAGAAAGAATCTCCGCCCGGTTGCACCGAACCGTCTACGGTTACGGGGCTGGACAGCTTTCCTTTCGAGAAGCGGGAGACTTGGATGCTGCGTGGACCCAACGGGAAATTGCTGCCCAGGTTCACCCACGAAATGTACATCGTGCCGGTGGAACCGACTGCCATCTGCGACCCTTGCACCCCAGCTGCGCCGCATACCTGGATGGCCACTTTGGGAGTGGTTGACCAGGTTACGCCTCCGTCATTGGACTCAACGAACTCGATCGCAGTCCGTCCCGGGAAATTCGTGCCGCAACTATTCGTTTTCGACTCGTCGAAGTCCGTGTAGGAAACGAAAATGCGTTTGTGGTTGGAAGGATCGATGGTCGACCACGGTTTGTCGAGCAGATGCTCGAAGCCATTCTTGGCAACGGCCGCCACCGGATCGCCCCACGTCTTGCCGCCGTCGGTCGAGGTGTTGACAGCAATTGCTGCCCACGGATTGCCGCTCGAGTCGTCAAAATCGAAAATCTGGCTGAAGTAGAAGGTGTTGGCGTCCGCACAATTAATTCCGGGATCGCCCCCCAGGAAGTTAAAGGTTGTCGGTCCGGGATTGATGGGACCAATATCAGTGAACGAAGCTCCGCCGTTGGTCGAATACGAAGCCCCGCTGAAACTCTGACCGCCAGTGCCAGTGAAAAAGAGGGGCGTCTCGAAGACGCTGCCCGAATCGTTATAGCCCACGACGACGCTGTTGTCGCAACGAGCGGTGGAAGTTTCACTTTGGGTGAATCCCCCGAAGGATGAATAGGCAAGATCGGTGGAAGGATTCGATACGCCAACAACACTCGCCGTCGCAGGCGGTGCGGTGGAACTTCGTGCCAACTTAGCGCGTGCGATGAAGGTGGGATCGGTCAGGCGCATGCCATAGACGTGCCAGGTGTCCGCCAAGTGTCCGATGTTTGCGTACCCGTCGAGCATCTGTTGACGACGTTTCGGTAGCTTGCTGATGGTGGCCTTCACCTGCTGGAGAATCTTCTCGGTGGCAGCGACTTTTTCTACGGACATTTGCGACGCCGCAAACGACGATGCGAATACAGCCGTGGCAAATGCACCCGCGACAAGACGTGAGAGGTTGTGGGACTTCATCAACGTGTCTCCTTTTTCCGCAGTAAACAGCCTGTTCGTAATTGGGTGAACCGGTTGATCGATGGTGAGTGCGAGGGTTTTAGTACTTCCTAGGGCAGTAGTAAGCCATTGGTTAACCCTGGTCGTCAAGTTGAAAAGACGATCAACATTTCGTAAATGTTTTGTATACCGTCAAGGTTCTCAAGCTGTGGGTTTGCGAGCCCTCGCAACGCGCCGGGACCACAATAGCCTTGATTCGTCGAACGCTTAGCAGTTCGAAGATGGCTTGTCGTACGACTCTGGCCCTGAACGACGTCCTGTCCTGCCGGGATCCGCGGCTTTTCAAGTCAGGGAAATCGGTCGAGAAGCGGGCTAGGATCGGTCGGGGCAGTAGTCGTCACTTGCGTCGTGCTCTCTACATGCCAGCGCTGGTCGCTCTGCGTCGCGATCCTTATCTGCGACGCTTCTATCAAAACTTACTAGCTCGCGGCAAAGCTCGGCTGCAAGCCGTCGTAGCCGGGAGCCGGCATTGTATGGAGTCAATTTCACAATTTTGCGCCTTTTTGTTCGCCAGCCAGGCGAAGGGGAAACGCAAACTTGCTAAGGCGGTATTTCAACAACCATCGCTAACAACCGTTGTGTGATTTGCGACGAGAGAGGAATGGACCGTCGTACCACTCAAAGATCGTAAATTTCCGATGGGTCCGGGATCCTCTACGGAGTGGTCGCTGGGCCTTCAGGTTCCTTTCATGTTGAGCGTGTACCGTCGCTCCGGAGGTATTCATGACAATATCGCGAGCCATCACTGTCGCCGCTGCTTTAACCATTCTTATCTCCGTGGTAGCGCCTGCGCAGGATCAGGAAAGGAAGGTCACGCTCTCAAACTTGCCGTCTGTGGTTGTTGCCGGGTACATGATGGCGGCGCCGCATGCTTCCGGAGGTTCGGGCTATCACCTGGTCAAGAAAGTGAAACTCGGTGGTCCAGGAGGTTGGGACTATCTGACAGTCGACCAAACCACGCACCGGGTCTTCATTTCTCGCGGCACGCACGTGATGATCGTGGATCCCGAGCAGGGCAAAGTGATCGGCGATGTTCCCGACACTCAGGGCATTCACGGGATCGCTCTGGCCACGGAATTCAATAAGGGATTCACCAGCAATGGCCGGACCGCGACGTCTACGATTTTCGATATGGCGACGTTGAAGAAGCTCGGCGAAGCCAAGACAGACAAGGATCCCGACGCGATCATCTATGATCCCGACTCGAAGCGCGTTTTTACATTCAACGGAGACTCAAACAGTGCAACGGCAATCGATGCCGGAACCGGCAAGGTAGCCGGAACCATTGTCCTGGGAGGAGGTCCCGAATTCGCCGCTGCCGATGGCAAGGGCCACGTGTTCGTGAATCTGGAAGACAAGAGCCAGTTGGTCAGGCTTGATTCGAAAACGCTCAAGGTAGAGAATACCTGGCCGCTGTCTCCGTGCGAATCGCCGTCTGGGCTCGCGATTGACGCGGAGCATGAAGTCCTGATCGTGGGCTGCCACAATAAACTGATGGCCTTTGTCGATGGAAATTCCGGCAAGGTCACGGGAACAGTGCCGATCGGACAAGGCGTCGACGCCAATCGCTTCGACCCCGGTACGGGCTTCGCGTTTGCCTCTTGTGGCGATGGCACGCTCACTGTGGCCCATGAAGATGCCCCCGACAAATTTTCGCTTATGGAGACAATTGCCACACAACGAGGGGCTCGGACGATGGCTCTGGACAAGTCTAACCACAACGTCTACCTGGTTACAGCCGAGTTCGGAGCCACACCCCCGGCGACAACGGAAAATCCGCGACCGCGACCGACAATGGTGCCCGATACGTTTACGCTGTTGATCTACGGTAGGTAAGCGGACAGCGCCACCTGGGGCCAGTACACCCTAGCGTGTGGTGGTCTGATCCCAGGAAGACTCTAAGACCGACCAGTTCCCAGATGGAAGGACGTTTACAGATCGAGAGGCGGAGTTTCTCATCTCGCTTGGAGCGTTGCCCCGAGATGACCCGATCAAAGCTTAGTACAGACATGGAGATTGGAACTCTATACGTCGAGGAACTCAGAGCCACGATGCGCGGACGTTTCGCGTTAGTAGGTGCCGGAGTCATCCTGCTAGCCGTCGGTTGCGTGGCGACAGTGGGGACTCAGGATACTTGGCTCGACGGGTACGGGATGATCGCGTATTTTCTTGTGCCGCTGGCCTTCATCTCACTGGCGGCCGTGTTTGTTGCCAGCCCGCGTGCGAATCGGTTCGTGGAGAGCGTCTTCACAGCCCCGGTTGAACGCCGCGACTGGTTGACGGCGAAGATCTTGGTGATCGTCACGATTGCCGCTGCGTATTACCTAGCACTCACCCCGATGGTGCTAGTGTATGCGCATCACGTCGGCATTCCGTTGCTCTTGCAGAAATTGCTGATCTGGGCTCCATGCCTGCTGCTGGCGAGCATCGCGATGGGCACGCTGATCGGAGTGTTGTTTATCGGCGAGAGTATCGCCGCTCCTGCCGCGACGGGTATGGGCGTCCTGCTTGCGTATGCGGGGTTCGTGCCACTCCAGGAGCTGTTGGTGGCGCAGGGTAATGGCGCGACTCGCACTGGTCACCTCACGCTGGCTAGTCCCGCCGTACTGCTCAAGAACGCATTCGGGTTCACGCTGGCTGTGGGAAGTATTCCAGCCACCACGACGCGGACTTGGATCAGTCTGGTCGCCGTTATCGGCATTACGTTGGCGCTCGCCGTGTGGACGTTTCTTCGGACGCAGGGGGTGGAGACTTGGGAAGCCAGCCGCAACCAGCGCTGGATCATCGCAGCGGGGATCATCGCAACCATCGTCCTGCCCGTGGCGATGGCGGACACCAACTATGACAAACCGGCCCCGCACGCAACCAAAGCGCCGTCGATACAGAGGCTTTTCTCTCGAGCCGGGAGCAGTCTCGCTTTGACATGGCCCGGTGGCCAACCGCCGCAGCGGTGTTGCAGTACGATCCTTAACCGAGATGAATGGCCTCCGTTTGGGACAGATGAGCCTGCGCGGCGGGATTTGCTGGTATTACTGCCGGTGGATACTACCCAACGTGTTACGGACGTACATCTCCAAGTGACTGGGGAAAACGGGTTGGAAGCGACCGCGCCTCCTGGCGCGCTCGCCCCTGCGCCAGAAGCGCTCGAGACGCACACCTACGCGAATGACTTGGGTCCGGCGGCGGCCGACGGGCACCATGTGGTCACGGGCTGGGTGGCACGTATACCCGTGACACTGATCCCTACCAAGCCTTGGGATATCGGTGGTGTGCGCTATCCGCTGCGGGTAACGGGCACGTATCAAGTCGTAGGCGAGAGCGGGATGCGGACCTTCAGCGTGAGGGCCGCCATTGACGCGCAAGTGTCGCAGGCCATTTACGAAATGGGCGTCGCATCGCTAATTCTGCCGCTCCTGTGCTTTGGAGCGGCGTTCAAACGTTGGAGGCGGACACGGTGAGCGAGGCGAAGGTAACTGGGGCAACAGACTACGCTATCGAGATGGACGGCCTCACCCGTCGTTTTGGCGACTTCGTAGCGGTCGACCATGTCACGTTAAAAATCCCCAAGGGGCAACTCTACGGATTCCTGGGCCTGAACGGCGCGGGAAAGACAACAACCATCCGAATGCTCACCACGCTGCTCCCGCCTAGCTCGGGCACCGCGAAGCTTTGGGGAAACGACGTGATGAAGGAACCTCTTGCCGTGCGGAGGCTCGTTGGGCTGGTGAGCGATGAGACGAGCGAGAGTCAGTCGGCGTGGACGGCGCGTGAGTACCTTTCGTACTTTGCACGGATCCGCCACATGCCGAATCCTGAGAAGGAAGTCGAGCGCATCCTGGACGACGTTGGGCTGGACGCCAAGTTTCGAGGCAAGCTGATCCGAACCTATAGCACGGGCATGAAACGAAGGGTAGAAATCGCCCGGGCGCTCATGGGCCGTCCCAAAGTCCTCTTCCTGGACGAACCCACGCGGGGACTGGACTTGCCGGCGAAGCGCGATATGTGGAGTCTTCTGCGCCGGCTCGCTGCCACGGAGAGCGTCACGACGTTTCTCAGCAGTCATGACGCGCAAGAAATCCGCAGCCTATGCAGCGAGATCAGTGTGATCGCCAGCGGCCGGCTTGTTCACACGGGTGCAACTCGTGAAATGGGCGGCGACATCGATGCCTTCGAGGAATGCCTCATTGGGATGCTGACTCAGTCAGAACGCATCGAGCCGCCACGATCGCACTTTCGAGCCGAATAGGAATTGGCTGTAGAACTGGATGCACGACGGGGTGCGTCCGGTCATGGTTGGGCCGAACCCTTGGAGTCGAAGCAACGGATTTACTGATGCCCTGTCACACGCGGTAATCAGCCTTCATCTCCAGAATGGTCGATAAACGTGCCAACCGGACAGTAAAAACGGTGCAGGGTAAAGCTCCCGCCCAACAATGAGTGAAATCAATTTCCTACGACACCGATCCGGCGTTGAGGAGATTCGTCCCCCCTCCTTACTATGAAGTCGGTTGACGGATTTAAGAGAGTACCCTCGTATATTGGCGGCATCCGAGGAGAGGGGCGGGTGCATGATGTAACTCCGCTTTTCCTGGGGACTCAATGCGAGCACCCGAATGCCCCGCTCTTCCAGCACCTATTGGGGTGTCGAGGAGTCACGCCGTGAACATGGGCTCTTATGCTGTCGTACGCGAGGTCGGTCAGGGAGTAAACGCCACCGAGTGCTGAGAACTCTTGCAACATGAAGGGACAACCACATTGAGCCACTTCTATCTTCGAATTGTACTGTCATCAATCTATGCTCTTCGATTCCTCGGAGGCGGTGCGGCAGTGGGACAGACTGCTCCGCGGGAGCACGTCGAAGCAATCAGGTCTCCGGCCTCGCCTCTGCCGGATGAAGCCACTTCGCGGGGGGTGACGAAGTTTTCTTTCATCGTATACGGCGACACAAGGGGGCGGCGCGATGGAGTCGCCCTTCAGTACGAGCACTCGCTCGTCATCGATTCCATGCTTGCCCAGATCAAAAAACTCCAGACCACGGACTACCCGACGAAATTCGTCCTCCA
>CAVQCF010000032.1:0-67629 GCA_963710885.1 uncultured Acidobacteriaceae bacterium | reverse complement strand
GCAGAGAGGTCAATTCCTCACTCTTTGGAAAAACACCGCCCCGGACGTCTCAATTCTGAACGGCGGGCGGGAACTCAGCGAACCCCGCGTGAATTTCTTGCTCGCGCGACGAAAACTATTCTCAGTGGAGTAGGTTAAGGGTCGAAGAATCACATTGCTTCGAGTACAGTATCCGCTGTAGGCGTGAAGAAAACATCGCTGACCTGCCCGTCTGGTACTCCCGACTATTGCAACTAAAGCGTGCAGATACAACGAGGACGCGCGGCAGGTGAAAACCTCTGCGGCGAGATGGCAAAGTGCTTGCTATCACTGTCGGCAGAGCCGTTTGGCTCCTGGAGGATTTCGTGAAAAC
The DNA here is from genome assembly GCA_963710885.1 of uncultured Acidobacteriaceae bacterium. Taxonomy (GTDB): domain Bacteria; phylum Acidobacteriota; class Terriglobia; order Terriglobales; family Acidobacteriaceae; genus Sulfotelmatobacter. Next base: position 67,277 of record CAVQCF010000032.1, on the reverse strand, counting down.
CAAGATTCAGTCTCTATCATTTCTCGCCACGGTGGCAGTCGTCCTCGGCCTGATCTCCTGGGGCAGCGCGTTGAATGCGCAAACGACTCCTTCGACGCCCACGGACCAGCAGACCACGCAGCCGTCGTCGACGCCAGACACTCCGCCTACACAACAGACACCGCAGACGCAGCCTGCGCCCACGCCGGATAACCCGCCGGCTACACAGCAGACTCCCGATGCGCAGAGCCCGAACTCGCAGGCTCCGGATGCGGCGCAACCGTCGGCCGCACCGCCCGCTGGTGACAGCCAGGTTTTCTCGGGAACCGTCCAGAAGTCGGGCGACAAGTATGTGCTGAAGACCGATTCCGGCAAGACCTATGACATCGATCACCAGGACGACGTGAAGAAGTTCGATGGCAAGCGCGTTCGGGTGCAGGGCAAACTGGATGACAGTGGCACGAAGATCCTTGTGAAATAGGTTTTTTTGCTTTCGGCCAGAAGAGGCGCCGAGGACACCGGGCAAACCGCTCCGTGATCTTCGGTGCCTTTTGGTTTTTTTGAAACAAAATTGCACTGCAGTAGCAAAGACGGATGTAAAGATCTCCCCATCCTTGCAGAGGATGCAAGGATGGGGCGTCCCGCGACGAGGCTGGTAGACCTGACAGGTGGGATTCCACTCGCGTTTCAGGCGGCGGTTGGCAAGTGGGTAAGGGCGGGTAGTTCCGTGCGGAAAGTTTCCCCCTTAAACTTGAAGCGATATGGTTGGGTGCGGAGGTAGGTCCCTGTGCCCGCGGACTTAGCCAGCTGAAGTTCAGGGATACGGTAAATTTCGCGGGTGGACATCTGAAGTAACCTCCTAATCGGAATAGTGTGGGGCAGGGCGAAAACGTTTCGGAGAGGTGGAGGAAAAGTTGGATAAAGATGCCAAGTACTGGATCGAGCACCTGCGGCTCGACCCGCATCCCGAGGGCGGGTATTTTCGGCAGACATATCGGTCGGAGCTTGTGATTGCGCGAGCGGCACTGCCGGCGGGGTTCACGGGGAAGCGGCCGGCGTCGACGGCGATTTACTTTCTGCTGGACGGGAAGAACTTCTCGGCGTTTCACCGGCTGCGGTCGGATGAAGTTTGGCATTTCTACGCGGGAGAAGCTTTGGTTGTGCATGTGATTTCGCCTTCGGGGGAGCATTCGTCGATTCTGTTGGGAAACGATCCGGACGCGGGAGAGGTTTTGCAGGCTGTGGTGCCGGCGGGATGCTGGTTTGCTTCGCACGTGGCGGATTGGAAGGCGTTTGCGGTGGTGGGGTGCACGGTGGCCCCGGGATTTGATTTTGAGGACTTTGAGATGGGGAAACGGGCGGATTTGGTACCGCGGCATCCGGAGCAGCGGGAGTTGATTGAGCGGCTGACGCGGGGGTAGGGGTACTCGATTCTGTCGTTGCGCGGAGGTGTGGCAGGAAAAGACGACAGTGCTTCGGAGCCTGAGGGCAGGTTTTCTGGGCCCGAACGGTTGAGTGCGCGAACCCTTACTGCTTCAAGGTCCGATTGATTTTTCTAGAAGGAGCGAAGAGCGGAGAATGCTACGTTCGCTCTTCATTCTGGTTCAGACCCGAGACGTACCACGACCACAGGAAGCGTTCGACAAAGACCACCACCGCTCCCAGCATGATCACAATTCCGACCGCAGGCGCGGTCTGGCGTACATGATTGCCTGCCAAAAACAGCAGGACAATCGCCAGGTCCCGCAGCCAGCCCATTGCCACTAACGACTTCACCATAGACTCGATGCCCTCGTTCTCAAGGGTTTCAGTCTTGTGGGTCAGCGGTCAACGCCCGCTTAGGCATGTCCTTCGGAAATTCTCTCGCTGGATCTCTGCCCTCCCTCTTGCACCCCAGCCGTCCCACCGACGATGAGTCCGCAGGCCGGACAGCGATCGGGCCTCCGCCAACGAGGCGACGTCTGGAACCTACCGGACGGCGGTAAATTCGATCCGCCGGTTCTGGAACTTGCCTTCTTCGGTGTCGTTCGATGCGACCGGCTTGGTGTCACCGAATCCCTTGGCCACGACGGCCGAGGAATCGACACCCTGCGCCACCAAGTAGGCTCGCACCGCATCAGCACGCTGCTGCGAGAGCTGAAGATTGGAAGCCGCATCGCCAGTGTTATCGGTGTAGCCCCCAATCTCAATCTGGGTTCCACTCGGTGCCGCTTTGATCGCCACCGCAGCCTTGTTCAGAAAATCCATGCTGTCGGCCGGAATGACCGCACTACCGGAGTCGAAGTTGATGATGTCATAGTTAAGAACGCCTACCAGATCCTGCGCGCTGTAACCGGGTTTCAACGCGGCCAGGGCGGCGGAGGCTTTCTGGGCTGCCATTCGTACCTGCTCCTCCGCATTGAATGCCGCGGGCGTTGCAGTGCTGCGACTCCAGTACCAAAGCCCCAGCAAAATCACCGCAAGCAGCGCCACCAGCGGCCACAGGAAACGGCCGATCCCCGTTCCCGCCCGCTCGGCAGCGTACAAGGCCTGTCGCGCCCCTCCCGCGACCGCCGCCGTGGGCCCACTGATGTAAGACATCAATTCGGAAGGAAGCTTGGTCGGGATCGCTCCACCGGGCGCGATGTTTTGTATTAGCTTGGGCAGCATCAGGCCAATCGCCGATCCCGCCGTCGTGGCCGAAATTCCCGCCTTTGACGCCAGGTTGCGGAGCGTGCGACTTCCCAGTACGCTTTCTACCTGTTCCGTGCTAAGGCTGCGCGTGGCGCCACTGAACCAGGAAGACACCACGTCTCCGAGTCCGGCGCTCCTGAGTCGGTCGATAAACCCGCTTACACCACCACTTTGTTGCGTGATGAATGTGAGAAGCCCGGAGAGCAGCGAATTGGCATTCGTCCCGCTTACTCCGAACCGGCTTTGTACTTCTTCCATTACGAAATCGAGAGCGCCCATGGAATCTCCTTTCGGTGACGAGAGTTGGAGTATGAAAGTGGCGCCCCAGAGAGTGACCTTCCCAATGAGAACTTGTCGACAACCTTCAGGGTTGAGGAATCCTTGGCGTGGATCTCATGTTGGCCGGAAGTGCACCCCCGCTTCGCTAACTTGTGGTCCGTGGGAAGAGTAATGTCGCACAGTTTCATACGAAGCCCACTCTCTCACGGAGTTGTGAATGTGGTGTGCGACTCAGATCAGGGAAGATTGTCGTCCATCGAGCCTTGCGCGAAACCTGTTAAAACTAATAGCGGTGTTCGGCGGGGCGCATCCTGGCGCCTTCTTTGCGCCTGAGCGTGCTGAGAGCTGAGGTTGCTCAGCGCAGCTGCGGTTGGTTGTTTGGATTGGAATAGGAGACCGAGTTCACGCTTCCGAAGCGCTTATCGATCTGACAGTTGTACTGGGTGCTGATCACTGGCTGTCGCAGGGCCTACCATTCCGCCGACCGTAATGTCGGCATACCCTTTCTCCTGCATTTGGTAATCCTTGATTTGTCCGTTTTGTTGACGGACCTGGATGCGCAGGTCCTTGACCCGACCGGGTGCGGGATCGCTCACGCCCAGGATTTCATTGGTAATTTGGAAAAAGAGACTGCCGTTGGGCTTGCACCAGAGACTGGACACGGTTGGTGACGTCTACGCGGCTGTTTCCGAAGCCATAGGTCGCCCTCACGATTGCGTCCTGAGCGATAGCCAGACCGGAAACGCTCAGAACGAACGCCACAACGAGGGCAGCCATAGAGATGAACTTGAGGCCGCTCATCACAATTCTCCTTCATGTTCCTTGGGGCGGAAATCTTCCGGGTAGTTGGTTGCTATCGCCGCATGAGGTGCCGGAGGCTATATTTGCAAAGGATCAATGACGGTGGGCTCGGAGGAAACTGTAAATCATGCCAGTAGGGAGCGGTAAGAAATACAGCGTGAGCTTGACATTAATTGGGACGGGCTGCGCCCGCGCCACATACGTCTCGGATCACTTCACCGCGGCGGCTTTCTTGGGGAACATCTCGCCGATGCGGCGGATTTGGGCACCGACTCCCTTTAACTTTTCTTCGATGTGCTCGTAGCCGCGGTCGATGTGGTAGACGCGGTCGATGATGGTCTCTCCGTCGGCGACTAACGCGGCTAGCACGAGTGACGCGGAGGCGCGCAGATCGCTGGCTAGTACGGCTGCAGCGCTCAGCGGAGTCTTGCCTCGGACCACGGCCCGGCGGCCTTCGATCTTGATGTTCGCCCCCATGCGGACTAGTTCCTGGGCGTGCATGAAGCGGTTCTCAAAAATATTTTCGGTGATGATCGACGTGCCCTCGGCCTGCGTCGTCAGCGCCATGAATTGGGCCTGGCAGTCTGTGGGGAATCCGGGATGCTCTTCGGTCGACATATCGGCGGCGGTGAATGGGTTGTCACCCATGACGCGGACGGAATCGGCTGTGGCCTTGGTTTTGACGCCGGCCTCGTGAAGCTTGCTGAGGAGTGCACCCAGATGTGAGGGATCGCATCCGGCGATGTTGAGATCGCCTCCGGTCATGGCACCGGCGATGATGAATGTTCCGGCTTCAATGCGGTCGGGGATGATGCGGTGCTTGGCCCCTTTCAGCTTGCTGACGCCTTTGACGCGGATGGTGGGCGTGCCCGCACCTTCGATCCTCGCGCCCATTTTGTTCAGCAAGTCGGCGAGGTCGGCGACTTCGGGTTCGCGCGCGCAGTTCTGCAGAATCGTTTCGCCTTCGGCAAGTGTTGCAGCCATGAGCAGGTCTTCGGTGCCGGTGACGGTGATCTTATCGAAAACAATTTCGGCACCTTTGAGGCGGGTGGTAGAAGCTTCGACGTAGCCGTGATCTTGCGTGATCTTCGCGCCGAGGCGTTCGAGTCCCTTGATGTGTAGGTCGATGGGGCGGGCGCCGATGGCACAGCCGCCGGGAAGTGAGACGCGGGCGTGTCCACAGCGAGCGACGAGGGGGCCCAGGACCAGGGTGGAGGCACGCATGGTTTTGACGAGTTCGTAGGAGGCTTCGGGGGCCTTGAGTTTGGCACAGTGGATAGTCGTGCGGTGCTGGGCGCGTCCGTAGCCGAGTTCGACGTCGGCGCCCATCGCCGCGAGAAGGTTGCGCGTAGTCTGAATGTCACGCACCTGGGGAACGTTTTCGAGGATGACGGGCTGGTCGCTGAGGAGAGCTGCGGCCATGCAGGGTAATGCTGCGTTTTTTGCGCCGCTGACGCGGACGGTGCCCAGGAGCGGCTCTCCGCCGCGGATTACGAATTTATCCATGAATGAGTCCTTGGATGGATATTGTAGCGGGGAATGTGCGGGCTGCTTGTTGATTCAGAGGGCACGGGAAAGCAAGTCAACCACTGAGGACACGGAGGACACAGAGCAAGGCCACTTCTCGCCAAGAGCCCGACTTGAGGGGCGCCTCTATTTCTGTGCCCTTGCGATCGCTTGCCGCACGTGGCCTTTGGATTTCTTCAGCGCGGCGGCGGCTTGCGAGCGGCTCACTGCTGATGCGAGCATCACGACGGCGACCGGGGTTCGATTGCCGGCGGTCGCGAGAGCCTGACTGGCGGCTTCATAATCGGCTCCGGTGGCTTGTTCCAGGATGCGGATGGCGCGTTGGATGAGTTTCTCGTTCTTGGTCCAGACGTTGACCATCAGGTTGCCATAGACGTAGCCCAGGCGGGTCATGGCTCCGGTAGAGATCATATTGAGAACCATCTTGTGGGCGGTGCCGGCTTTCATGCGAGAGGATCCAGCCAAGACTTCGGCGCCGACTTCAGTGACGATGGCGAAATCGGAAGCGCGTTCCAGCGGGGAATTGCGGTTGCAGGTGAGGGCGATCGTGCGGGCTCCACGGCTGCGGGCGTATTCGATGGCGGCGATGGTGAATGGGGTGCGTCCGCTGGTGGCGATGCCGAGAACAATATCGTGTTTTCCCGGCTTGCGTTTCTTGATTTCGGCGATGGCGAGCGCGGTGTCGTCTTCGCTGGCTTCGGTAGAGGAGGCAAGGGCCTTGGCGCCGCCCGCCATGATGTATTGAACCATGCGCGGATCCGTATTGAAGGTGGGCGGGATCTCGGAAGCATCGAGGGCGCCAAGACGGCCGCTGGTTCCGGCACCGATGTAGATGAGGCGTCCGCCCTGGCGGAGTCCCGCGACAATAGCGTCGATGGCGCGGGCGATCTGCGGCAGAGCGCGACCGACCGCCCCGGCCACGGTTGCGTCTTCGCGGTTGATGAGGGTCACGATTTCCAGGGACGACATGCGGTCGAGGTCGGTGGCGGCGGGAAGATCCTGTTCGGTAGGAAGACGGCGAAGATCAGATTTCACTTTGCGGGTTCGAGTCAAGTCGTGCGCCTTTCGGGATATGAGCAGAGCAAATCATTCTATTACCTCGCAGGTTGAACACGGCAGTGACGAGATGAACTCATATGCTGCGAATGAGTTGCTCGGTATTAGGTCGGCTTGTTGAGGGCTTCGACCACGGCCTCGTGGAATTTCGGGCGGACTTGCCGGATGGACTGATTGGCGCAGTCGGGCCAGGTGCGGTTGGTGAGTAGAGTGATTGAGAGTTGGCGATCGGGGGCGATCCACAGCGATGTGCCCGTGTAGCCGAGGTGGCCGAAGGAGCCTGGGCCGAAATGAGTTCCGGACTGCGAGGGGGCAGAGGGAGTGTCCCAGCCGAGAGCTCGGGAAGTGCCGGTCGGCGCGGATTCACGGCGGGTAAAGAGGCTGACGGTATCGGGCCGGAGGATCGGACTTCCTCCTTGCATCATGGTTTGCGCGAAGCGGGCCAAGTCTTCTGCTGTAGAGAAGAGGCCCGCATGCCCTGCGACGCCGCCGAGGACGCTTGCGTTTTCATCCTGAACTTCGCCTTGGATGATTCTTTGGCGGAAGGTGCTGCGGGGCGTTGCGCTTGCGCCAGCTTGATATCGTTCGTCGGCGGTGGGCGGGATCGTTGCGCGTGATTCTTGCGGGGGATTGAAAGTCGTGTTGACCATCCCCAACGGTGCAAAGATTTCGCGCTGGCAGAACGCGTCGAGAGGTTCTCCTGCGATGCGTTCGAGAGCAGCGCCCAGCACGATGAATCCGATGTCGCTGTACTCGGCGTGCGTGCCGGGGTCCGTGGAGAGGGAAGTGATGAAGGCGGCTCTCAGCAAGTCGTCGCGGGAGTGCGCTTTGAGGAACAACTTCTCATAGGCGGGCAGGCCCGAGGAATGGGCGAGGAGCATGCGGAAGCTGACTTCGCGGCGGCGGGAGTCGGGTTCGCCACAGGAGTCGGCCATGAATTCCGGAACGATGCCGATTACAGGAGTTTCTAGTTCGAGCAGGCCGCGCTCGTAGAGAAGCATTGCCATGGTGGTGGTGGCGACGGCCTTGGTGACGGAGGCCAGGTCGAAGAGCGTGGCGGAAGTTACGGCGAGGTCAAAATCCCCATCCTTCGGCTCGCGGTGCTCGCTCAGGGCAGCCTCATCTCGCGAACTGCGCGTGAAGGGTGGGGTACCCAGTTCTTCGTAAGTGAAACGGCCAAAGGCCCTGAGTGCCACGAGTTTGTCCGCGTGCGTGACCGCGACCGAGGCTGCGGGGAAGGCACGGTCTGCGATTGCATTTTTCAGAACCGAGAAGGCGGAAGAAAAACGTTCGTCCTGATTGTCGTAAGCAGTGACGAGAGTGGGAGTCGGATTATTCAGAGTGCGTACTCGTTGCAGAATTCTGACCTGAGCGGGTTATAGCAGAGTTACAGGGACGGGTAAAGGCAGCCGCGTCACCTGCTGGGGGCTGATGAAATAAGTTCTCAGCGGCAGGGAGAGCCGGTTGCGACGATGCCGCCGGAGGTACACCTGACTTGAGTTTCTTGAGCCGTGCCGCGGAGTTGTGTAGAGTCAAGACATCAGCCCCAACATGAAATCACATTCGCATTTCTCCAGAATTGCGTGCGCGCTCGTGGGAACGTTTGCGCTGGCGTGCCTTCCCGTAAGTGCCGAGGCAAAGACATCCTCCGCAATGGCGCGCCTCGCGGGCGTCGACTCTGTCATCGAGCGGGCGATCGCTGATGGGAATATCCCGGGCGCCGTACTGGTGGTCGGGCACGATGGTGCGGTGGTGTATCGCAAGGCGTATGGCAGCCGGGCCCTCGAACCGCAGCGCGAGCCGATGACGCTGGACACGGTGTTCGATCTGGCGTCGCTGACTAAGGTGGTTGCGACCACGACCGCGGTGATGCAACTGGTCGAGCAGGGCAAAGTCCGGATGAACGATACGGTGGCGAAATACCTGCCGGATTTTGCGCAGAACGGCAAAGAGGACATTACCGTGCGGCAGTTGCTGACGCACTATTCGGGGCTGGCTCCGGATATCGATTTGACGCCGGCGTTCGATTCGAAAGAGTCGGCGCTCCGGCTGGCGTTTGCGGAGACGCCGCAACAGGCGCCTGGTTCGGGATTCGTCTACAGCGACACGAATTTCGTTGTGTTGGGAGCGATGGTTGAGAAGGTGTCGGGCGAGACGCTCGAGGCCTACACCGAGCGACATATTTTTGTTCCGCTCAAGATGACGCACACGCGATTTGTGCCTCCGGTGGCGTGGCGGGCGAAGATTGCGCCCACGGAGTATGACGAGAACCAACACATGCTGCGCGCGGTGGTGCATGATCCGAGGGCGCGGCGGATGGGTGGAGTGGCGGGACATGCGGGACTGTTTTCGACGGCGGACGACCTGGCGAAGTTTGCGCAGATGCTGCTCGATGGTGGAGATGGAATCCTGTCAGCGGTCACAGTCGAGAAGATGACGTCGCCGGAGCAGCCGCCTTCGGCGCCGGTTCTGCGTGGGTTTGGGTGGGATATCGATTCTCCGTTTTCTTCGAACCGCGGCGACCTGCTTCCGGTCGGGTCATTCGGGCACACGGGATTTACGGGGACATCGATCTGGATCGATCCGACGACGCAGACCTACATTATTCTGCTGACGAATGCGGTGCACCCGCATGGAAAGGGAAATGCGATTGGGTTGCGGTCGAAGGTGGCGACAGAGGTGGCGGCGGCGCTGGCGTTGACTCCGTCGGAACTGGATGCGCGACGCTGGAAGAGCATCACTGGGTACAACGAGGCGTTCAGCGCGGCGCGGCGGATGAGTTCGCGGAATGGGACAGTGAAGAACGGGATTGATGTGCTCGAAGACCACGGGTTCGATGTGCTGAAGGCGGCGGGGGCGTCTCCTGACACGAAGAAACGCATTGGGCTGGTGACGAATCAGACGGGAGTCGATGCTCAGGGGTTGCGCACAATCGACGTGCTGGTGAAGGCGCCCGGGGTGTCGCTCGACGCTATTTTCAGCCCGGAGCACGGCGTGACTGGGATGCTCGATACGACTGACATCAACAATTCGAAAGACGCGGCGACGGGTGTTCCGGTTTACAGCGTGTATGGCGGAACGGATGCGGCGCGGCGGCCTTCGGCGGATGTGATGAAGAATCTGGATGCAGTGGTGTTCGACATTCAGGATGCGGGCGTGCGCTTTTATACGTACGAGACGACGTTGGGATATTTTTTGGAGGCGGCGGCGAAGGCGGGGATTGAGTTGATCGTGCTCGACCGGCCGGATCCGGTCACCGGATCGTTTGTGCAGGGTCCGGTAGCGGATGCGGGGCGCGAGAGTTTCACGAATTACTGGGCCGTGTCGGTGCGGCATGGGATGACGATGGGCGAACTGGCCAAGATGTTCAACGCCGAGCGCGGGATCAACGCCAAGCTCATCGTGGTGCCAATGGATGGATGGCAGCGCGGGGACTGGTTCGATTCGACGGGGCTGGCGTGGGTGAATCCGTCGCCGAACCTGAGGAGCGTCACCGAGGCGGCGCTGTATCCGGGGGTGGCGCTGATTGAGGGTACGAATGTATCGGTGGGGCGCGGGACCGATACTCCATTTGAACTTGTGGGCGCACCGTGGATCAAGAGCAAAGAGTTGGCGGCTTATTTGAACGCGCGCGGGATTGCAGGTGTGCGCTTCGTTCCGGTCACGTTCACGCCGACGTCGAGCATTTACAGTGGGCAGACGTGCTCGGGGGTGAACATTCTGCTGACCGATCGGAATGGATTTGATGCGCCGGAGCTGGGGATGGAACTGGCGGCGGCGCTGCACAAACTACACGCGGCGGATTTCAAGATTGAGCGCATGGCGGAGTTGCTGGTGAATCAGGCAGCGTTTGACGCACTGGTGGCGGGGCAGGATCCGCGGAGGATCGCGCAGGAGTGGCAGGAGGGGTTGGAGAAGTTTGGAAAGGTGCGCGAGAAATATCTGATCTACAAGTGACGCCGTTGAACTGCCTTCATCGACGCAGGGGATCATCGCTTTCGTGCGGCCTAGAGTCGGAATCGGCACCGGATAATTCATATTTCCCGCAGACGCATTTGTCCGTAAAGATGAGGACGACATTCCGTCCGATTCCGTCCACAAACAGGTAGTGCCAAGTCTCGGTCGGCAGGGCGAGCGCGGGCTTTGAGTCGATGGAATCTGGCGGCCCGTACATGATGTGGAAACGGCCGCGGTCTGTGCGGTATCCGGGAACGCCGGCTGCGAAGTGCGTGTTCGCGTAGGCGATGCGGCGGTAGTGCTCTTCCTTGTACGGATTCTCGGATGATTGGGGAGTCGGATTGCGGCGATTCCAAAAATCCTCGACGAACTTGTCGCGTTGGTCGTCAGTGGTGAGTTTCTTGAAGTCGGCACGTTCCTGGTCGGTAATGATGTAGCGCACGTCTTCGTCCAGCCATTTGTGGTACGGGAAGTCCGAGATGACCTTAAGCGGAACCTGCTGACGCTTGGCCGCCCGTTGCTGATCTTGGCCTTGTGCGGATAGGAGAGGGATGCTGAGGAAGAGGAAGAGGCAGAGCACAACCAGAAAACGACGATTGCAAAGGCCGGATACGCGCATGGGATGGTTCCTCCGCGTTTTCGGATACCGCTCGATGATAGGCCGTTGGATGCAGGGAGGCAAGGTAAGGCTTGGGCAGCTAACCGAATCGAAGATGCATCCTAGCGCATTGGACGTGGTAACCTTTGCCTTGTCGGTTTGAGGTGGGACTTCGCCTCGGGAGGTATTGGATGCGAACACTATTCATCGTATTGCTGTTGCCAGCGATGGCTCTGGGGCAGGCGGCCGATGCCGCGAGGTCTGTGGATACTGCGCAGCCATCGAATTCGCCCGGTCAGACCGGAGTTGCGGCTCCAACGCACGCGGCAGCTCAGGTGAAAGAACAGAGCGCTGCCCCAGTTGTGGCCGCGCCAGCGCAGACGCCCGATCCGAATGCGGTGGTCATTCCGGCGGGCACAAAGATTCCGCTGCTGCTGAAGCAGGCCATCTCCACCAAGAATGCGCGGGAAGGCGATGCAGTGTACGCCGAGACTGCGTTTCCCTTCGTGATAAACGACCGCATCGTGATTCCGGCCGGGACGTATATCCAGGGAAAGATCACGCATACCGAGCCCGCGGGGCGGTCGAAGAAACGCGCCGAAATTCTGATTCACTTTACGTCGATGATCTATCCGACCGGCTATACGGTGATTCTGCCAGCATCGGTGGAGAACACTCCCGGGAACGACACTAACAGCGTGAAGGATAAAGAAGGCACGATCCAGGCCGACAAAGACACCAGCAAGAGGGTGGAAGATGCGGCGAAGGGCGCGGCCGTCGGAGGTACGGTCGGCTCGATTGCAGGGGCGGCAGCCGGTGGCTACAACGGGGCACGCTATGGTGGACTCGCGGGAATAGCGGGTGGCGTCGCGTGGGCGTTGCTGAAGCATGGTCCGGAAGTGAAGCTGGAAGTGGGAACTTCTCTCGAGATGGAGATTCAGCGGCCGATCCCGGTGGACGGCAGCCGGATTCAAGTGGCGCGCGCGGCGCAGTAGGTGGGACGCGGTTCGCTGAAAAACTTTCGTGCCAACAGAGCGGTACAGCGGCTCAAGCCGGAATTGATTGTGCTGTATTTACGGCATCGCTAAAGCGATGCCCTGATACGAATCTTGAGTTTTTCAGCACGCTGCGAAATCTCACAGAAAAGAAGTGCTTGATCGCAGCGCTTAAAGCGCTGCGCCCCAAAGGCGAGTCTGTCCATCCGGATCGATCAACCTTGCCTGTTAGACTTCGTTCATGCAGAGGGCTGATGTGTCGGCAATGCGGGGGATTTTGGAGCAACTCTGCCCTCGCTGTCGCACGGGGAAAATCTTTCGCAAGTCGGTGTGGCTGTTTCCGCGGATGCATGAGCGTTGTCCGGCGTGCGGGCTGAAGTTTGAGCGCGAGGATGGATACTTCCTGGGCGCGATGTACATCGGCTACGGGCTGGGCGTGGGCGCGATTGCCGTGCTCGCGGCGCTGGTATGGGAAGCGTTCAGGTGGCCCTTGCTGAAGAGCGTGGTCGCGGGGATCGTCCTGTTCCTGCCGCTGGCGCCGGTGCTCACGTGGATGGCCCGCGTGCTGTGGATCTATATGGACCAGGGGATCGACCCCGACCGAAGTTGAGCGCCTAGGCCGTCTCCCGCTTGGCCACGCTTTCCAGTCCGCGCTCCTGGGTTTCGATCTCGCGGATCTTGAATTTCTGGATTTTCCCGGTCACCGTCATCGGGAACGCATCCACGAAGCGGATGTGTTGCGGAATCTTGAAGTAGGCAATGTGGCCGTCACAGAAAGCGCGAATCTCCTCCTCCCTGGCTCTCTCGCCCGGTTTCAGCCGGATCCACGCGACTCCCACCTCGCCCAGACGTTCATCGGGAATCCCGACCAACTGGACTTCGGCGACTTTCGGGTGCGTGTATAGAAACTCTTCCACCTCGCGCGGATAAACATTCTCACCGCCGCGGATGAACATGTCTTTGGCGCGGCCGGTCAGGTGAATGTATCCGTCTTCGCGCATCACGCCGAGATCTCCAGTGTGCAGCCAGCCATCACGATCCACCGCGCGTGCGGTGGCCTCCGGATCGTCGTCGTAGCCCTTCATCACCATGTATCCGCGGGCGCACACCTCGCCACGCTGGCCGGTGGGCACCGTCGTGTTCTCAAGCGGCGACACGATCTTCATTTCTGTGCAGGGTAGCGCCTTGCCAATCGTGCAGGTTCGAGTCTCGACCGGATCGTCCACCTCCGACATGGTGACGACCGGCGTGCTCTCGGTCTGGCCGTAGCCAATGGTCAACTCCGAGCAGTGCATCTCGTCCATGACCCGCTTCATCACTTCCACGGGACAGGGCGAGCCCGCCATCATTCCGGTGCGGAGACTGGTCAGGTTGAACTTCTTAAACTCCCGGAGGCCCAGTTCCGCGATGAACATGGCGGGGACGCCGTAGAGCGACGTCGCTCCCTCCGCCGCGACGGCCTCGAGCGTAGCGCGGGCATCAAACGTCCAGTTGGGAAGGATGATGGCCGCTCCGCTGGCTAGTGCCGACATCGTCCCAATGACGCATCCGAAGCAGTGGTACAGCGGAACCGGAATGCAAATACGATCGCGCTCGGTGTAACGCATGCCCTGAGCCAAAAGCTTGCCGTTGTTGACCTGGTTGCGATGTGTGAGCATCACGCCCTTGGGCATGCCGGTGGTGCCGGAGGTGTACTGAATGTTGGCAACGTCTTCGGGTTGGATGGCGACGCTCAGGTCGCACTGCGCCCGCAGAAACTGCTCCCACTCCTGGGTTCCGAAGAACACCACGTGTTCGAGGGGAAGGGTCTGGCCGTGTCGGGCCTCTTCGAGAATGCGCGCGTACTCGGCGCGGCAGTCGCGATTCCAGAGGAACAGCGCCTTCATCCGTGACTTGCGCAGGGTGAACGCCAGTTCATGCGTGCGGTACGCGGGATTTACATTGACCAGGATCGCTCCGGCCCGGGCGCAGCCCAACTGCAGCATCACCCATTCCACGCAGTTGGTGGACCAGAGTCCAACGCGATCTCCGTGGCCGATGCCGATTGCGCGCAATCCTTGGGCGACGCAGTCTGCCTGGTCGCGCAATTCGCGCCAGGTATAGCGCTTCTGTTGATGTAGGGAGGCCAGCGCGAGGCTATCTCCCCAGCGTTCAACGCCCTCGTCGAGCACTTGCCCGATCGTCTTTTCCCACAACGGTTGGTCGGGCCCACGCGAGTAGCTGAGCATTCAGCGGCCTCCACGGCTTCAGGAAAGAGCCTTGCAACGTGCTGACTTACTGCGACGACGAAAAGCGGGACCAAGTGTACACCTGTTTTGCGAGGATCCCTGTCTGGTGCCCGGAATTCCGCTTGCGGATCGCGCATCAAGCCCAGCAACGTTCCGGCTTGCGATTTGCGCGCCGGCTTCTGCTGGCTGCTATACAATCCGCGGTAGGAGTGTTCTTTGCACTCCGATCGCGGAGGCTCCAGTGGAAGTTATTGGCGGGTTCGGTACAGTCATAGCCGTTATTGTTGTCATTTACATTCTCAGCTCCATCAAGATTTTGGCCGAGTACGAGCGGGGCGTGATTTTTCGTTTAGGCCGGCTGCTCGCTACGGCCAAGGGGCCAGGGGTCACGCTGGTTTTCGCGCCCATTGACCGCATCGTGCGAGTTTCACTGCGGCAGGAGGCGTTGGAGGTTCCTCCGCAGGACATCATCACTCGCGACAACGTCACGCTGAAAGTGAATGCGGTCATCTTCCTGCGCGTCATCGATCCAAACAAGGCGGTGGTTGAGGTTTCCAATTACGTGTACCAGACTTCGCAATTCGCGCAGACCACTCTGCGGTCGGTGCTGGGCGAGCAGGAACTGGACGAACTGCTGTCGCACCGCGAAAAAATCAATCTGCGGTTGCAGAGCATTCTCGATACGCATACCTCGCCGTGGGGCGTGAAAGTCACCAACGTCGAGGTCAAGCAGGTCGATATGCCGGAGTCGATGCTGCGCGCCATGGCCAAACAGGCCGAGGCCGAGCGCGAGAAACGGTCGAAGATTATTCACGCCGAGGGCGAATTCTCGGCCGCGCAGAGACTGGTGGACGCGGCGCACCTGCTGGCCACCGAGCCGGTCAGCGTGCAACTGCGCTATTTGCAGACTCTGACCGAGATCGGCGTCGAGAAAAATACGACGGTCATCTTTCCGGTTCCGGTGGATTTTTTCTCTGGCCTGCAAAAGTTGTTAGGAAAAGGAGACACGGTACCGGCGAAGACTGCGTAGGGAAACAGTGGGGTGCCGAACACGGGCGGGAGTGGAACTATGGGTTCATCACAGGATACAGAAATTACTTTGGGAACAGGCAAGCTGCTGGTCCTGTTCTTTGGGCTGGTGGGGATCTGCGCGTTGTTCTTCGCGTTGGGGTATTCGCTCGGCCGCAAGTCGGAGCCAGCGATTAGTACGGCGAGCGCGGCGGTTGGTCCACAGACCGTTCCGGGCGGCAGCAAGGCGAACAGCGGTTCCACGGCGACGCCGCCCATGACGTTCTACAAGTCGGTGGAGCAGAAAGACGCCAACCCACAGTTGACTCCTGCCGCCGACGCGAAGACGGACACGGCCCCTGCGAATCCCGCTCCGGCACAAGCCGCGCCGAATGCTCCGGATCCCACGACAACTCTGCCGACGGCGTCGTCGTACTTCGTGCAGGTAGCTGCGGTCAGCAAGCAGGAAGATGCGGATTCGCTAGTGGATGCGCTGAAGAAGAAGCAGTATCCGGCGCTGATCGCGGCTCCTGTCGCGACGGACAAGCTGTTCCGCGTGCAGGTAGGGCCATTCTCGGACGTCAAAGATGCTGAGGCGATGCGGGCGAAATTGATCGCGGATGGGTATAGCCCGATTCTGAAGAAGTAGATCGCCTACAGGCCGCGGGGCACGAGTACGAAGCGATCGATCGCGATCTTCGGTCCGGCATCTGCCCGGGCGGCATCCAGCCGAAATACAACCTTTACCTCATCGAAACGTCGAATGGAGGCATGGGTGGGAATGGTGAAATTCAGCGTCTCGCTGACCGGCTTAGCTGGCTCGTCAAAGAGTTTCCACGGGCGGGTCGATTTGACCATCAATGTGCCGAGGGACTGCAGACGGTTTTCCCGGCGCGCTCGTATTGATCAGAACGAGTTCCAGCGAGACCGTTTCCGGGTAATGGTCCGCATTGCGAATCGCGACCTGAATTCTGCTGCAGCAATCCAGATTAAGCATGTTGCCGAGGTGGTCGTGCGCCTCCATCGAGAGAGGCCGCCGGTCCGTGGAGCGAATATTCACTAACTCGGGGCTGCCGTGCGCCTGACGCGAAGTCTTGGGCGGATGCAGGTCGGGCGATTTGAAGAACCAGTAAACGCCGTCAAAGGGAATCTCCAGAGGTTTCGCGCTGCCACGGCCGGCTTGCAGAGCATTTTCGAATACAGGCGGGGGGGCTACGAGCTTGGTTTGCGTCTGTGTCTCGGGCCACAGGACAATGCCAGGGTCGCTTTCGTCAGGAGCCAGGCCGGCACGGTCGAACGTTTTCTGACGACCAACCTGCGCGCCCTTTTCGCCTGGGGGAGGTCCTTGCCGCGCGTGATATGGCGAGGGGACACCGAAGCCGCGAATTCTGAAGGAGTGTGGCAGATATCGGATGAGCCCGGCGGCCGTGATCACGATGGCGAGTGCAATCATCGACAAAGGGCGCGAGGACAATGGAAGGGAAGGAGATTGTTCGGGGTTTGGTTGCGCGCCCCTCGTAAAGGACCAGGTCCACACGGCAGAAGCGACTCCGACAAGAAGAACAGAAGACAGCGGATATCCGGCGAACCCAGCGAATGCACCTGCTTCCGCGCACAGCGTCGCGCCAGCGCCGGCGGCCTGCTGCCAGAAAGTCGATGCTTGCGGCGCCCCAAATGCGGTTCGAAGAGGGAAGAGAGGTGGGGCCTCGCAATCTATTGGCCCGGGCTCGTCTTGCAACGATCGGAACGATGTCACTGCCCTGGTTACGAACACGGCCGCCATCGGCATCGCCCAGATCGATTCCTCGCGGAGGAAAAGGGCCAACGGAGCGAGCCAGAGGGCGTCGAGCGAGGTTCGCAAGATGAGATGGCGTCTATCGACGCTGCTCGGGCGGGGGGGATCGCGGAAAGACCCCATGCCACGGCCGCGCTCACTAGAAACACTGCGAGGACATTTTCAATTGCCAGGCCGAGGATTTCGGCCGGAGAAAGCGAGTGTATGAGCGGTAGATGGCTTACGAAAGTGGCAACCAGAACTGCTGCAAACAGTCCCCCAGCCGGTGCTAGCCATTTGGGAAATGGCTGCCGCGCGGACGTTCCAACTAAATCAAAAGTGCTCATTCTGACTCAGCCTTGCGAGCGAACGACGGTTCCTGTTCGAGATCAGCGCGGTAGTGATGCGGTCGACAACCCACGGGGTAGCGTTTGAGGTAGTTGACACCAGGACGCGCAAGATGGTTCCCGATGAGGAATGCCGTCGGCAGACGAAGCGGATCAACAATTGTTACATTGACACCTATCGATTTCCGCGCTATTGCTAGGGGATCCATGTCATCGAACGAATCCTCTCTCGACCGCGCGTTGCACGCCATTGCCGACCCGACCCGCCGCAGAATCCTCAAGACGCTGAAAGAAGGCCAGGCCGAGGCAAAGGCGCAGAGATCTGGAGCCGGACCATGTCTTTGTGCTGGGGACATTGAAGAACGCGTCCGGCTTTCGCAGCCGACGATTTCTCATCACATGGCTATCCTAACCAAGGCGGGGCTGGTGGAGGCGAACAAGAAAGGTCAGTGGCGCTGGTACCGGCGCAATGAGAAGGCGATTCGGGTGATGGTGAAGACCTTGCGCGGGAGTCTTTAGTCCCGAGGCGGCAAAATAGTCGACTGAAAAACTCGGCCTCGCTACATCGGAGGCGAAAGCCTTCACATGAAAGAAAGAACTATCGCAGCGTTGAAAGCGCTGCGCCACCCAAAAGCGAGCATTCAGCAAGCTGCGAAGCTGGGGACTTCGCTGCTCACTCTCCTAGTGCGTCCCCAGGGCCCACCTTTCGAGTTCTCCTGTTGACCGCAGCACGCCAAGTTGGCTACGCTCCAGTTCGAACGTCACATCCTGCAGGGCGATGAAGCGTTCGCTGGCTTGCGACCGGGCATCATCGAGATCGTGCAGCGTAGCGGTTCCGGCATCGATACGAGTATGGACTGATGTCAGATTCTTTTCAGCGATTTCATATTCCAGTTGGGCCACGTCACTTGCAGCCTGCATCTGTGCGACCGAACGCTGCAAACGCAAGGTTTCTTCCGAGACCTGATTCTTGGCAGCCTCCGCCTGCTTCGTGGCCTTGAGAGCGTCGGCATCGGCGGCCTTGGCGCGCGCGCGTTGCGGCGCGTTAAACAGAGGAAACCGGATACTGACGCCCACCGTTGCGTTGTTCTGCTGAAACTGGTTTGTCACGCACAAAAACTCACCGAGCGACGTTGTGCACGGCTTCGACGGAATGTAGTAGTTCTGGTAGTTATTGAACTTAGAAAGCAAGGCATACTGCGCGGCGAAGTCCAGGCTTGGCCAGAGCGATTTGTGCTCTCCCTGGGCGCGTAGATATTGCGCACGCGCATGTTCCACGGCAGCTTCTACCGAAGGGCTGGAAGCGGCCGCATCGTTAGCGGCGACTTCGTTCGGAGCGAGTGCGGGCGGAGCGGGGATCGAGTCGGGATCCGTCTGGATGTTCGTCGGAGGGAGTCCTGTGAGTTTCGAAATATGCTCGCGGAGCACGTCGGCGGCGCCCCGTGCTTCGGCGATGCGCAGTCGCACTCGTGCTGCCGAGAGCATGGCCCGCTTGCCGTCAAGTTCGCTGTCGACGCCTTCTTTCACGCGCTCGGCAACCGCAGCCTGCATCTTATTGGCGTCCGCTTCGGTTTCCTGCAGTTTCGCCAACCGCTGTTCCCATTTGGCGAGTTCGGCATAGCTCAAAGCAGCGTCCTGGATGATCTGGTTACGCTCGTCTTTGGTTTTCAGGGAGGCGACCGCGGAGTCGGCTTTCGCGGCGCGCACAAAATCGCGCAATGCCGGATTCAGCAGCGCGGACTGAGCGTTGACGTTGAACAAAGACGGCGCCGATCCCTCCAGCGCGAGGGGAAAGCCATACGAATATCCGAGTCCCGCTCCGGTGGAGAGTTGCGGGATGTAGTTGCTACGGAGTTCGCGATACGCCGCGGAGGCTTGCAACTCGTCAGTAGCGGCGATGGCCGCCCCAGTAGCGTGAGACAGCGCGAGTTCGACCACGCGCTTGAGCGAGACGGGTTCAGCCAGCAGAGAACTTGGTAGCAGCAGGACGGCCAGAATCCACTTTGCGGTGCGCGCGCCACGGCACGAGGTTGTCATTGCGTCCCTTTCAGAGTGATCTGGAAATGATTTCATGGGTAATTGGATGCCAGCGAGATTTTAAATCTCGGATGGGGGAACGGGGCGAGCTTTTCGAGGGATGAACTTCGACGAAGATTCGCAGTCGTTCCAAGATCGTGCGTTCTCCGCAAACTCAATGCTCCACTCGTTTCAAGTCTTCCTGGGCGCGAGCGTAGGTGTGAGACAGCGAGAGGGCTGCCCGGAATTCGTCGGCAGCGGCGCGGAGATCTCCTTGCTTCTCCAATAGCTGGCCCAGATAGTCGTGCGCTTTGAACGCGGGGCCTTCCTCGACGGGAGCCTCAAGATAACGCCGGCAGAGCCGTACCGCCATGGGATAGTCGCGGGCGGTTTGCAGAAGAAGGTGCGTGCCGTCCATGAAGGACTCGGGACGGTCGACCGGACTGGACTCCATCGTATGAAGCGCTTGCTGCATTTCGTCGAGACGATTGTCGTGACGCAAGAAGATGGCGAGATCGAGCCAGGCGCGAGTTCCGGAGTGACTCGTGATGATGGCGGCGCGATATTCGCGCTCGGCCTCGGCTGGATTTTTCTCTTTGGAAGCGATGCGGGCCAACACCCAGTGGGCCATGCCGGGATTCAGCCGCAACAATGCATCGGCCTGCTGGCGGGCTTTATCTTTCCCGCCGCCCACGATGCCAGGGGCCTCGAAGTAGAACTCAGCCAGATCGGTGCGAGCTTCCCAACTCTTTGGGTCCAATTCCACCGCCCGCTCAAATGAGGTGTGGACTTTCTTTGCCAACCCCAGCGACGAGAAAGAGATTCCGGCACGGCCTGCTTTCTCTCCGTAAATCCGCCCAAGCCAGAGGTGATAGAGGCTCTTCTGTGGATCGAGGCTTCTCGCGCGCTCGCAAGCGGTAATGCCGCGGTCCCACTCTTCAATCATGAAATACGCACGACACAACAGGTTATAGCTTTCGGCGTCAGTCGGCGACTGTTTGACCTGCTCTTCCAAGGCCCGAATGGCGTCATCCGCACGTCCGGCGGCAAGAAGTTCCTTCGGAGATGTCGCTGCGTGTGCAGAGAGTAAAAGCCCGAACAAAAACAGCAGCGAGGAGAAGGTTCGGAGTTTCATGCGTGGTGGAATCCAAATTCGATCGAAATCGTGCCTGCCAAGAACTAAGGAACCACCTTGACGGCAGCGCCATCGAACAGAGGCTTGTCCTCTGCCGGCAATGCTACCTCGTCCCCTTCGGAAAGGCCGGAGGTGATCTCGACACGGGTCAGATTCTGCAAGGAGAACTCGATGGTCTGGCGCTTCAGATGTTTGTCGACAATGCGAAAAACGTAAGGCTTGCTCTCGTCGATGCGGAGAGCGTCGCGCTGCAGCGTGAGAACATTGCTGTGTTCTGCGACCACGATAGTCACGCCGACATTCACGTTCGGCAGCAGGCGGAGATCTTTATTGTCGACGACGCAAGTTGTCTCGCCCACGTTTCTGGATAGGCGCAGCTTTACGGTGGACGGTACGGTGAGAACGGTACCGGTCCAGGTTCGGCCAAGGATCGCGTCCCAGGTAATCTCCACTTTTTGCCCGACCTGGAGACGGCCCACATCTGGCTCGTCGACGAATGCTCGGACCGTCACCTTGGAAAGATCAGCCTCCTGCAGCAGCAATTCGCCGGCCTGCACAAACGCTCCCTGCTTGGCGGGAAGGGCATAGACCGTGCCGTCGAACGGAGCGCGCACGCTGGACCTGCGCAGAGCATCTTCGGCAGCGTCATACGCCGCTTGCGCTTCGGCGCCCAGGGCTTCGATTCGCGCTGCTTCTGGTTTGGAATACCGGTCTTTCTGTTTTTGCTCGGCCAGCGTGACGTCCGCCTGAGCGCGTTGCACTGCGTCTTCGGCCTGGCGAACTTCGCCGGGAGATGCTGCGCCATCCTGTTGCAAGCGGCGCAGGGCCTCGAGATTGTGCTGGGCCACGTCGCGAGCGCTGCGGGCTTTCACCAGTTGCGCATTCAAGGTGAGTACTTCTTCCTGCGTGCCTCCCTTGGTGAGGGCGGATTGATCGGCCTGCGCGGCCTTCACCTGAGCTTGGGCGCGAGCGGCTTGTGTGCGGATGTCGGCATCGTCGAGTTGCAGCAGCAACTGCCCCTTGCGCACGCGATCGCCTTCTTTGACGAACAAGCGTTTCAGCGTGGTTGGGATGGGGGCATGCGCTTCGAAATTCTGAATGGGCTCAACTTTGCCGTTAGTGGAGACCAGGCTGCGGATGGGTCCGCGTTGGACCGTGGCGACACGCACTTTCAGCGGTGTCTGATGAAGATACGAATACAGAACCGCCAGACCTGCCAGCAGTGCAATCGCGAGCCAAATCCACCGTCCTCGGGACAGTGTGTTCGAATTTTTCGTCGATACCAACCGGTCGTCTTTCCAGGTTGCGGCAGGAATAACTGTAAGTATTAATTTACCATTCCAGCGGCCACGACAGATACCGCCGGACACTCCGAGCACGTATCTGATTGGATGCAGGCCGAAGGAGCTCCGGTGCACCGTCGCTGCGGATGAATCCGAGCGACGCTACAATAGCCGCATGCCTAAATCGCCCCGTTATACGCCCGAGCACGCTGCCGCGGGCCTCGATGCAAAGTTTCCCGAGATCGAAATCTGGCCCAACCAGTTTCCCGGCTACGAGATTATTGTGGACGATCCCGAGTTCACCTCGGTGTGTCCGAAGACCGGGCTGCCGGATTTTGGCGTGCTGGCGATCCGCTACATGCCCGACAAGAGCTGCCTGGAGTTGAAGTCGCTGAAGGAGTATTTGCAGTGCTACCGCAATCTGGGAATCTTTCAGGAGAACGTCGTCAATCAGGTGCTGGAGGACGTGGTGAAGTGGGCTAAGCCGGTGTGGGCGGAGGTGCGAGGAGAGTTCCGTCCGCGGGGCGGAATTTCGACGACGATTGTGGCGAAGTGGCCGCGGCCCAAGGCACGGACAGCCATACCATAGATCAGCCCAGTCAGCGGGACGCGGAGGCGGCTCGCGGCTGGATACGCTCAATCGCTGCGGCTTGTTCCGCCATCACGCGACTGACTTCGTAAGCGCCCTGCAGGTTCAGCCAGAACTGTTCAGTGGTTCCGAAGAAGCGCGAGAGCCGGACGGCAGTGTCGGCGCTGATACCACGACGCTCCAGTACGATGTCGTTGACGCGAGGCGTGGGGACATGAAGGCGCTTCGCCAGTTCGTAAGCCGACATGCCGAGCGGCTTGAGAAACTCTTCCCTCAAGATTTCGCCGGGGTGAACCCTCCAATGCGGCGTGCCTTTCCTTTGAACTTCTTCGTGTGCCATAAGGTAACCTCAATTCTGATCGATGACATCTCCAGCGCTAATGATAGTCGGTGATCTCAACCTCGAACCCATCGTGACCGCGCCACACAAAGCAGATTCGGTATTGGTCATTGATCCGAATGCTGTAGTGTCCCTGGCGGTCGCCCCGAAGTTTTTCCAGCCGATTTCCAGGGGGAGATTTCAAGTCGTCCACTGCGACAGCAGCGTCAAGCATTGCTAGTTTCCGTTTCGTGACGCCCGCCGGCGGCGATCCACGGGTCTTGCCGGCCCTCCAGATTTCCGCCGTTTGTTTGTTGGCGAAAGTTCTGATCACGTTACAATAATAACGAACATCGTTAATAACGTCAATCGTTATTGTTCTCCGTGCGGCGTGCTCGCCGTGCTATATTCGCCTGACCTGTGTCTACCAAGAAGCTCTATCCCAAAACCGCGTTAGCTCTGCTAACCGCGCTGAACCTATTCAACTACATCGATCGTTCCGTGTTGTTCGCTGTGCAGGATCTCATCAAAGCAGAGTTCCATCGCAGCGACGCCGCGTTTGGGATGCTGACCAGTGTATTTTTCTTGTTTTACATGTTTGCGGCGCCGTTCATGGGGCCCTTGGCAGAGCGCTTTTCGCGAAGATCAGTCATCGTTGCCGGCGCGCTCGTGTGGAGCGGCGCCACTCTGCTAACCGCCGTTACACATGATTTTGCGGGCCTGGTCATTCGCCACACCCTTGTTGGAATCGGCGAGGCCAGCTTTGTGATTCTCTCTCCGGTGTTCGTGGCCGATATGTTTCCCGAAAGACAGCGCGGACGGGTGATGGGCATTTTTTATCTGGCGATCCCGGTGGGCACCGCGCTGGGCTACGTTCTAGGTGGACTGATGGGCCCGGCATTCGGATGGCGCACGCCATTCTATGTGGGAGCCGTTCCGGGAGCCGTTCTCGCTCTGTTTCTGCTACTTATTCCCGAGCCGCCGGTTGGCCAGTTCGACCTGCATGAGAAAACGCCCGATCGGGAGACCTTAAGAGGCCTCACGAAGAATCCTGCATTCCTCACCGCCACGTTCGGTATGGCGATGATGACATTTGCCCTGGGCGGACTGCAGGTCTGGATGCCGAGCTTTCTGCATCGAGCTCGCGGGTTCACGTTAGGACAAGCGAACGTATTTTTCGGAATCAGTATTGCTGTGAACGGGCTGGTGGCGTCACTGGCGGGTGGATGGCTTTCAGATTATCTGCTCCGCCGAACTAGTGCCGCTCACTATCTTGTCTCAGCTGTGAGCCTTGGCTTGGGAATCCCCGCCATGTGGGTGGCCCTTTACGCTCGGGGAAATCCCATGGTTGTGGGAATCTGCGCCGCTGAGTTTTTGCTTCTGTTCAATACGGGGCCGTTGAATGCGGCCATCATTAATTCGGTCGGAGCTCATATCCGTCCGATGGCTCTAGCGGCAAATATCTTCATTTTTCATCTACTGGGTGACGTTCCCTCGGCGTCGTTGATTGGCTATGTCTCCGATAAATACTCCTTGCAACTTGCTTTTCTCGCTCCGGTCGGGGCCATCGCTCTTTCCTCTGCGATACTGTTCTATGGGATGAAATTTGCGCCGCCGGTGGCGGTTGACGGCGCATCGGGAGCAGGGAAGTAGGGAAGCTCGCCAAACGCGCGGTCTCTGCGCGCGCAGAAGACGCGAGCGATCCGCGCGGCGCGCCCAGATCCTTCGCGAGACCAAGAACGTCTCGCTCAGGATGACAAACTGAATGGTCTATTTTCACTGGATTGCGGGAACGATTCTGGCCATGGCGTGGGTCTCCCGCATCTTGGATGCTGCTCTCGGCATGCCGAGCGTGGCCGATGTTTCCCGTCCGGAATGGGATCGAAATCCGGTTTTGCCGTCCGGCAATCCTCGCGTCTCCATTATTGTTCCCGCCCGCAACGAAGAAGAGATCATCGAGCAGGCGCTGAATACCCTGCTTGCGCTCGACTACGACAATTATGAAGTGATCGCGGTCAACGACCGGTCGACCGATCGGACGGGCGAGATCATGGAACAGATTGCCGAATATGAAAGTCAAAATCCCCACCGTGTCTCTGCCAGAAACGCGGGGACAAGGATGGCCCCATCGTATCGCGCGTGTTCATCACAGGGAACTTCCTCCCGGTTGGATTGGAAAGACTCACGCCATGTGGACGGCTGCGAACGAAGCCACCGGCGACTGGCTTCTTTTCACCGACGCCGATGTGCTGTTCAAGCCCGACTCTCTACGGCGTGCGCTGGTATACGCCGAGTCCGTGCCTGCCGATCACCTGGTGATGTTTCCCCGCATGATCATGAAGCGGCCGGGCGAATACATGATGATCGCTTTCTTCCAGACGATGTTTCTGTTCGGACATCGCCCATGGAAAGTTGCCGATCCCAGCACCGACGATCACATGGGAGTGGGCGCATTTAACCTGGTGCGCCGCCGTGTCTACGAGTCCGTCGGAACTTATCAAGCTCTTCGGATGGAAGTACTCGACGACATGAAACTGGGAAAGGTCGTTAAGAAGGCGGGCTACGCACAGCGCAACGTCTTTGGCGGAGACCTCATTTCGATCCGCTGGGCCAAGGGCGCGATGGGAGTGGTCAACAATTTGACCAAGAATTTCTTTGCGGTGCTGTCGTTTCAATGGTGGCGCACCGTGATCTCCGCGTTCGGATTGGCGTTCCTCAATTACGGTCCGTTTCTTGGCGTGCTTCTCGCGCACGGCTGGGCGCGGATACCTTATGCGGTGGCCCTGGTCTCGATGTTTGCGGTCTACGTCGGAATGTCGTGGCGTTCTGCGGTGCCGCCTTATTACTTCCTGCTGCACCCGGTCAGTACGACGCTGTTCATCTACACGCTGCTGCGGTCGATGATTCTTACGTTATGGAATGACGGCATTGTTTGGCGCGGGACCAAGTATCCGCTGGAGCAGTTGCGCAAGGGAATGGTGTGAGCGCGCGCGTTCCAAGCGCGGGAATTGAGTGCAGGCGCCCGGGTCAATGGGGGATGTGGGGTATTTTACGGGTCATCCGCTAACCACTTGCGCCCTATCCTGACCTCTACAGCAGGCCGCCTGTCTGGATCGCCAGATCATTCAGGGCCATCTCCAGCTTCGTAATGGCCGCGCCGATTTCTGGATGCTCTCCGAGCTTTTCCTGCAGCGCCTTTAGAATCTGCTGAGCACTTCGAATGTGTCCCTCGACCTTGGTTGGATTTGACTTGGGTTTGTGCTCGCTCGGCGTGTCCATAACCACTCGCTCCCCTGTGCCTCGGAATTTTCTACCGGTCCTATCCTATTCTACGCATTCGACGCTGCACAGAGGCCTTCGCGGCGAGAATGGGCCATTCGCGTCAAACCCGGTTCTGAGTGTGGTGGGTATTTCTCGCCAGTAAAGCAGAGCGTATCGTCAAGCAGCCGGGTTCAACGTTTCGTCGATGGCCACCATAATTTTTCCGTCGGCAACTTTCACTGCGTAGGTGGCGACTCCTATTCCGGGCACAGGGTATGTGCTTCCAGTGGTGACATCGTATTTCCAGCCGTGTCCTCGACAAGTGACGACCTTGCCATCCAGCTTTGAAATTCCGAGCGACACTCCCTGGTGGAGACAAGCATCGTCCATCGCGTAGACGGATCCATCAACGTTGAAGAGCGCAAGCTCCTTGCCTTCAACCGAGACCGCCATGTTTCTTCCGGGAGGAAGTTGATCCAGATTCGCAACCTCGACATAGTTCGCCATACGTCATGCCGCCTTCTCGTTTGACGAGTGGCGTTCCAATTCCTCCGCGAGGATCGGCAGGCCAAGATTGAAAGTCTGCACCCCTTGAACGACGCAGAGCTTCAGCACTTCCATGATCTCCTCTAGGGTCGCGCCTGCCTTTAGCGCGTTGTGGATGTGGCGGCGCGTGCCCGGCGCATACATGTGTGTGATGGAAGCATCGAGGGCGATGCTGAGCAGTTCGACCTCCTTGGGCGACATAACTCCACTCTGGTACAGGCCAGCACCCATCGCCATGAATTCGTCGGTGAACACCGGATCGAGTGCGAAGAACGGATCCCACGCGGTGTTCCACTGCCCGATCTTCCGCATCGCATCACAGGCCGGGGTCGGCTCGGTGTTGGCCCGTGGAATCAACTGCAGGTTCGCCGCTTTGGCTTCTTCAAAGACAATGGGCGCCGCCTGGCTGCAGCAATGAATGGACAAGACTGATCCGCACTTGAGGGCGAACAAAATCTCCTCGCGAGTCGCGCCCGCTTCGAGTGCGGCCCGAATGTGATGGCGCGTTCCGTCCGCGTTGAGATTGGTACAAGCGGCATTTAAGCTCACGCTGACCAGTTCGATAAACTTGCGGGGCAGAACAGAATGGGTCCATGGGTTAGTGCTCATCTTGAAGCAGAGTTCGGCCCATTTCGGATCCCACTCGCGCAGCATGTCCAAGCCTGAGTCCCAAGGCCCTGCTGGCGGACCATTCACAGTGTGCGGGGCTTCCTTATGTTCCTTCGTTTCGTTGCTCATGATTGTCCTCCGACGAAGACACAATTCAGAAATACGTCCGCAGGGGCCCGCCTAGTGCGAAAGCGGGCCTTCGCGGAGCTTGATGGGACCGAGATCCGGGGCACATGCCTGCCCACAAGAAAAGGTTTGGTCCTGCTCGTGATTGTTTGAGCAGGACCGGCCTCTTTAGGCGACCTTAACGGTAAGCGGAACTTCCAGATCCTTCTCCCATTCGCCGGCGTGGATGTGCCCGCATCCGCCCTGCGCTGCTGGATGGTACATTCCATCCGTTTCGTGCACGATGAACCCCATGTTGCCGGGCCGGCGGTTGGGCGGAAGGCCCAGGCTTGCGAGTGTTTCGGCGGTGGATTTGTAAGTGACGCCGATCTTCAACATCAGGCGCGCCTGTTCCGCGGTGGCGATGGGGCGGCCCAACTCTTCCGCCATGCGAACATTGCGCTCGATCATTTGGATCGTCGACATGCGCACGCCCTTGGTGGTGTTCCATAGATTGTCTTCGAGACCGGCCCGGGTATGTTGTCCAAGAGCGATGCAGATCGCGGCAACCGGGTGGGACAGACGGAGTGTAGTCTGGTAGGTAAAAGAACGAGCCGTGTGGTGTGCGGCGGATCAGTTCCATCAGGTCAAATGGATTTGCTCCGCACACCCCTCCTCCGCCAATGCTGAAGAAGCCGTTCATCGGCCCCATGTAATAGCCCTTGCGAATGAGACGCTCCACAAGTTCGAGACCATGCACGTGGGGCAGCGCGAAGTAGGGCTGAATGCCGTGGGCCACCAAGCGCTTGATGTTTTCGAGATAGAAATCTGGCGTGGAGTCGGCAACAAGGTTGGCCATTGCGTGGAGCATCGCCGAGTTCTCTAAGCGAGTTCCCTGAAATTCCTCCACGGGATGGAGCGCCGTCAGATCGTAGAGGCTGGTGCCACAAGTCACCGTAACTTGATCCGGCTTGGGATCGATTTCGGCAAGCTTATGACGAGAATCGTAGCTTTGGAACTTCGCTTCCTCACCCGGCTCCGGGGCAAACGAGATTGACCCGCCGAGCTGGAGAATCATCTTCGGAACAGCATTGCGTAGACGGCCCACCTGATCGTTGTATTGATTAAAGTTCTTTGAGATATGTCCGGTTTTTGGGTCGCGCACATGGATGTGCAGGAGCGTTGCACCGGCGTTGTAACAGTCCACCGCCGCCTGAACCTGTTCGTCCCAGGTGACTGGAAGTTTCTGTTCGGGAGTGCAGTCCCCGGGCAACCAGACCGGCCCATAGGGGGCGGCTGTGATCATCAGCGGTGCCTGATTCTCGGGTAGCAGCGAGTCATCGGTGAAGTACATGAAAGTTATTTCTCCCCTTCGACCTCGTTTGACGGGTCGATGTATGCGAACGTGGTTCAAAGATATGCAAATGGAGAAACGGATTGCCGAACGTTCCACTGACGATAGGAGAGAGTAGGGATTTGGGACACTGTCAAAAAGTACAGTGACGAAAAGAGCATGAACACCCTCTGAGTCCTCAATTCGAGATATCCCAGTGACACGGTCCAAGGCCTTTACGGCAAATCTTCCCCTTCTACGTCATTTCCATAGGTAGCCATAGTCGAGGGCGTGGCCTTCGTTTTCGCCGGCTTCCTGGTGGGTCGCAGGTACCCGGCGCTGTAGTGGCCGCGGTTCTCTACGTCGTAGTTCTTGGGGAGCGGAGGAATCATGGCCGCGCCCCCAGTAATCTGGCTGATGCGGTTGAGGATGATCTCGGCTCGTCCGTCGTAGAGTTTGACGGCTCCGCGAATCTCGATGCTGTGGCCTTCCAGGGGCGGACGTCGCCTACGTCTTTCAGCCTTGACGCGAACACCACGACCGTGAACGGGCAGGCCATCTGATCTTCCCAGAAGTGTAGGAGTGAACTCCCTTCGCGCCCAGCTTAATTCTGAGCACCTTTCCAGTGACGCACGTGATTTCGCCGACGTGCTGTCCTGCTTCGTGAAAGGGGATGCAATCGGAGGCGTGGAGGCAGGGGTGATGAACAGGAGGATCAGAACTGCGACGGGAGCCCAGATTCGGGCCACGGATGTGGAGCACGCTGCCCGGCGTTGCCCGGGCGGACAGCCGAGGGCGGCTGTTCCCACATGTGCCGATACTGGGCTAGGGCTGAATCGCTACATGCCTTGATTTTAGGAACGACGCTGGCAGACGTCTGTGACGAGGAAAAAGAAATGACGCGGAGTGTCCCGGAATGAAACTGGCGAAGTCCCCACTTCTCGCACAAGACGCGAGAAATGGGGCACCCGCAACAATCGCTGGCCAACGATTTACTTGAACGACTTGACCGCCGACGCTTCGTCGTCTTTCACGTCGAACACGGTATACAGCTTGGTGATCTGAAGCAGATCGTTGACCTTCTTGGTAAGGTTCAGGAGCTTCAGCTCTCCGCCCTGATTCTTGGTGGTGGTGAAGGCGCTCACGAGTTCACCGATCCCGGAGCTGTCGATGTAGTTGACGTCCTGAAGGTTCAGAACAATCTTCTTGTTGCCCTTGGAGAGCAGGTCGCGCACTGTGTCGCGGAGAATGACGCTGCCTTCGCCGAGGGTGATGCGACCACTGCAATCCACAATCACGACTCCATCCACCTGCCGACTACCAACCTTCATGCTCACTGGGAAGCCTCCTTGCCGCCCGCGGTTGGCCCGTGGACGTGCTTGATTAATTTAAGTTCGGTGCCCGATTCGGTGGGCCGGATTTCGACCACATCCATAAACGAGCGCATAAGAAAAATTCCCCGCCCCGAAGTCTTGAGCAGATTCTCCGGTGCCAAGGGATTGGGGATCTTGCTCAAGTCCATCCCGCGGCCCTGATCGCGAATCGTGATGATCAGATCGCCGCCCGTGCGCTCAAAAACCAGGGTTACTTTTTTGTCCGGGGCGTACGCATTGCCGTGCAAAACCGCATTGACCGCGGCTTCGCGCACGGCCATGGAAATCTGCATGATCTCTTCGTCGGGAAAACCAAGTTCTGTAGCGATCCGTGTCGCCTTCTCCTCCGCATTGTCGATCGTCTCCAATGAGGAGTCGAGCGTATACGAGACCCGTTGCTCGGTCATGGCCATAGACGAAGTGAACAGTGATTATACGGCTTGGACGGCGATCTTGCTGTAACTCCGCAGCAGCCGCTCACCGGAGGCGATTCCCAGCGAATGCGGTAGTTTGCCTGTCGGATGGGCGAATTGTCAATTGAGATGGGAATCGTGAGATGGGAATGCGGCCCGATCCGCTCGGAAGCAGGCATTTCCCCATGCTCTGAGGTTCTCGGCTAGACGAACGTTCTACGCCGCCACCCCCGCGCCGGGTGATGGGTCAGGTCAGCGACCATCGGGTTCACCAGTCGCTCCATGTCGTCCCAACTCATGCGCACTACCTCACGATGTGTGCCGGCGGTGAACGTAATCTCCTCGTACTCCGCCAAACTCTGGTCGGCATATACGCACATATCGTAGAGATTGCCGAACGGAGGCATTGCACCCGTCTCGCAATCGGGAAACGCGTTTTTGAACTTGCGTTCAGTGCCGAGTTCGACTACGCGCGCCCCCGTCAGCGCTCGCAGGCGGTCGAGATCGACGTGGGCAGGAGCGGGGACGACTGCCATCGCCGGAATGCCATCAATTTTGACCATTACCGTTTTCGCCAGTTTCTTGCCGGAGAGATGAGTCAGGGCGGCGATCCCCTGCGCGGTGTGGGCAAGAGAGTGAGAGATGACCAGGTATTTTACGGGACGGGAGTCGAGAAATTCGCGAAGCTTCGACAGCTGCATAAGACCTCCTCTATGCAAGGAAAGAACAACGTTGAGGGGCCCACTTGTGTGGCTCTGTGATTGAAGCTCTAGTCTTCGGGCACAGGTCGTGCAGTGACGAGGGTCAGTTCACATTCGCGATGAGGAGATGTTCAACCTGACGAAAACACGGCGAGTCCCGGGAGGGACTCGCCGGCTCACTTGCTAGTACTTCACAATGGCCGCGAACGACTTCGGATCGAGCGACGCTCCACCCACCAGCGCGCCGTCAATTTCCTCTTGCGACATGAGCGCTTTTGCATTGTCGGGTTTTACGGATCCGCCGTACAGAATGCGCAGCTGGCCGGCGAATTCTTCGCCGAAAATGTCAGTCGCTTCGCGACGAATCACCGCATGCGCTTCGGTCGCCATTTCCGGCGTCGCGGTCTTACCCGTGCCGATAGCCCACACCGGCTCGTAGGCAACGATCAACTTCGCCGCTTTCTTCGCTGAGATGGCGTGAAACGCCCGTACGCACTGGCGGCGCAGAACGTCGTCGGTGAGTCCAGCCTCACGCTCCTGCAGTACTTCCCCCACGCAGCAGATCGGGGTGAGCCCAGATTCCAATGCTGTCTTCAGGCGCAGGTTGACCGTGTCGTCGGTCTCGCCGAAGTACTGGCGCCGCTCGGAGTGGCCGATGATCACGTGGGTTACGCCCAGACACAACAACATAGGCGCGGAGATCTCGCCCGTGTAAGCGCCGTCCGCCTTCCAGTGGACATTCTGCACACCGATGGCGACGTTGGAACCGCTGGCCGCTTCCAGAGCGGCCGCCACGTCGGTGTAAGGCGGGCAGACCACAATCTCGTCGCGGCCATGGCCTGCCACAAGGGGCAAGAAGTCACGAAAATAATCCCGGGTTTCGTCGGGCGTCTTGTACATCTTCCAGTTGGCAGCCAGTACCTTTTTTCTCATGAGTGAGCCTTTTGAATTCGGAATGGGGAAGTAGCGTTTGAAAGATGAAGTGTTTCGGCGGCGCGCTGGTAGGCGCGCACGGTGGAGATATCGAAGAGTACGAAGCGGCATTTTGTAACGTGCTTCGCAGCCGTGAGGGCCGCGATCGTCGCAGAAATCGCGATCGGCGCGGCATCGTTCACCGGATAGCCGTAGGCGCCCGTCGAGATCGCGGGAAAGGCCAACGAGGTGAGGGCATGCTTATCGGCCAGTCGCACGGATTCATGATGACAACTAGCCAGCGTCTCGGCTTCGCCACGCTCGCCACCGCGATAGATTGGACCCACGGTGTGAATCACGTGTTTGGCTGCGAGCCGTCCGCCCGTGGTGATGACTGCTTGTCCGGCGGGCAGAGATTCAATTTTACTGACGATTTGGCGGCATTCGGCGAGGATCGCTGGCCCTCCAGCGTTGTGAATCGCACCGTCGACTCCGCCGCCGCCCAGCAGAGAGGAATTCGCGGCGTTCACAATCGCGTCGGTGGTTTCCTCGGTAATGTCGGCAGGGCCGTGAATCTCAACAGCCTTGCCGCCCTCGAGTAGAAGCCGAATTGTGAAACCGTGCACGACTGTATCCAGAAAGGTCACTTCTTATCCGTGAGGGCCTCGACTCCCGGTAGCTTCTTTCCTTCCAGGAATTCCAGCGACGCGCCGCCTCCAGTCGAGATGTGCGTGATCTTGTCGGCGACGTTGGCGGCATGGACGGCCGCGACTGAATCGCCGCCGCCCACAATCGAAATGGCACCACCATTGTCGGCCACCGCATGCGCGATCTTGAACGTTCCGCGCGAGAATCCGGGGACTTCGAACACGCCCATGGGCCCGTTCCACACGATCGTTCGCGCGGTCGAGATTTCCTCCGAGAACAATTCGATCGACTTGGGTCCGATGTCGAGCGCCATCTTGTCCGCCGGGATGGGCTGGCCTTCGCCAATCTGCTGGATGACGGCGTTGGCCTCGGGCTTCAGCGCGACCACGTGATCGATCGGCAACAGGAACTTCACATTTCGTTTCTTGGCATCCGCCAGCAAGTGCTTGGCGAGGTCAACTTTATCGGCTTCGAGCAGCGACTTGCCGATTTCGTAGCCCTGAGCCTTGAGAAAGGTGTAGGCCATTCCGCCGCCGATGATCAGCACCTGCACCTTCTTCATCAAATTCTCGATCACGCCGATCTTGTCGCTGACCTTGGCGCCGCCCAAGATCGCCACGAAGGGCTCTTCGGGATGCTCCAGCGCCTTGCCGAGATACTTCAGTTCCTTTTCCATCAGCAGCCCAGCGGCGGACTGTTTCGCGAACTTTGTCATTCCGACGGTGGATGCGTGCGCCCGATGCGCGGTACCGAAGGCGTCGTTAACGTAGTACTCGGCGAGGTTTGCCAGTTGCCGCGCGAACTTCTCGTCGTTGGCTTCCTCTTCCGCATGGAAGCGCAGGTTCTCCAGCAGAAGCGTCTGGCCCTTCTCTAGTTGGGTCGCGACTTCTTCAGCCTCCGGACCGACGCACTCGGGACAGAAGCCGACGTTTTCACCCCGGGCCAGTTCTTTATCGAGCAGCATGCGCAGCCGCTCGGCCACCGGCTTCAGGCTCATCTTGGGATTGGGTTTGCCCTTGGGACGTCCAAGATGCGAGGCCAGGATCAGGCGCGCCCCATGGCGCAGAGCGTATTCGATGGTAGGCAGGGTTTCGCGAATGCGGGTATCGTCCATGACGCGCCCGTCTTCGAGCGGTACATTGAAGTCGACGCGCATGAAAATCCGGTTCCCATTGAGCGGCAGATCACGAATGGAAAGTTTGGACATGGCTGGTCGTCCTTTGTGCAGGCAGTCTTAAGGAAGCGAGCCATACACGCGATTCATGCGTCGCAAAGAACGCGGCGCCGCGCGCGGCTCGCCCAGATCCTTCGGAGGGCAAACTACGCCCGCCTCAGGATGACAAATGATTCTTACAGGCCCTTGCTAGCGATGTAGTTGATCAGGTCGCGCACGCGGCTGGAGTATCCCCACTCGTTGTCATACCAGGAGATCACCTTCACGCAGTTGCCGCCGACCACCATGGTCATGGGCGCATCCACGATCGAAGAGCGCGGGTCGCCTTTGAAGTCCGACGACACGAGTTCCTGATCTTCGTAGCCCAGATATCCCTTCAACGGTCCGGATTCCGATGCCTTCTTCAAGCGCCGCATTCACTTCTTCCTTAGTCGTCTTCTTCTCGACCCAGACGACGAAGTCGACCACTGAAACGTTGGGAGTCGGCACGCGCATGGAGAATCCGTCGACTTTGCCGCCGAGTTCCGGAATCACCAGCTTCAGCGCCTTGGCGGCGCCGGTAGAAGTCGGAATCATGTTGAGTGCAGCAGCACGGGCGCGCCGCAGATCCTTGTGCGGGAAGTCGAGAATCACCTGATCGTTGGTGTAGGAGTGAATGGTCGTCATGGTCCCGCAGACGATCTTGAATTCGTCCTGAATCACCTTGGCGACGGGCGCCAGGCAATTCGTGGTGCAGGACGCATTCGAAATCATGTGGTGCTTCGCAGCATCATATTTCTCATGGTTCACGCCCAGCACCAGCGTGATGTCTTCATTCTTTGCCGGAGCCGAGATGATGACCTTTTTCACCGGCCCGCGCATGTGCTTCTTGGCGTCGTTGGCATCGGTGAAGCGCCCGGTCGACTCGATCACAACCTGCGCGCCCACGGACTCCCAGGGCAGCGCGGCCGGATCTTTTTCCTTGAAAACTTTGATGGTCTTGCCATCGACGGTAATGCTGTCGGGCCCGGCGGAAACTTGATTCGGAAGGTTGCCCAGCACCGAGTCATACTTCAGAAGATGGGCCAGAGTTTTCGGATCCGTCAGGTCGTTGACCGCGACGAAGTCCAGGTTTGGATCTTTCAGCGAAGCGCGCAAAACGTTGCGGCCGATTCGTCCGAAGCCGTTAATGCCAACTTTGATTGCCATGTTTCCTCCGTTAGATTTATGAAGGCGTGATCAGGTTTGGTTGAGCGTTTAGTTGTAAACCAATGATGTTAGCAGGGAAAGGGAAGCGGCGTAAACGTTGACGGGATTACTTTTGGATAACCTCCAAGTCCAATCACGGAATAGCGTGATCGAAATCACTGACGGCGCAATCGCGCCAGGGGAGCTCGCAGTCTCAGGGGAACAGAGTTCGTGGCAAGTTCGTGGCAGGGATACTTGAACTACAATCGTCAGAGGTGGTTGGAGGAGGAAGTTCATGCATGCGGATCGTGTGGAAGTCTCATGGGATGCGAGCAAGTCCAGTTGGCTGCTCAGGATTGAAGCCGGCGAGGAAGTTATACTGCGGCACTGTACTTTATCGAAGAATGCTGATGAGCAGACACTACGCTCGGCCGTCGCAAAAGCCGTTGCCGACGAAGGTTACAAACTGGATCCGGCGACTTTGGTCCGCCGATAGTAATCAGAAAATCCGAAGACCAACACCTTTCGACACAGCTCGACAACTGGGGAAATATTATGGAGACGCTGCTGCACGCGCTGTGATTGAAATCACAGAAGCGTGATTGGCCCGTTTGCAACTCTTCGTTAAAGGTGCTCTGGAGCCGGAGGCGGTGCTGCGACGGCATTGCTTTTATGCTTGCGCGAGAGTTTGCGGTGAATGTCCGGCCAGAATTCTTTGAGAAAGATGGTGAACGTGTCGAGGGCCACTTGTGTTCCCCATACGTCAGCGGTGTTCGACAGGGTTCGATCAGAACCAATAAACATATGCGGATTCGTCGGTGTGCTGACGTATGTACTCTTCGGATGGTAGCTGTAGGTGGAAATAGCAGCTGCGGCAGCGCTGCCAAAAATCTCAGAGTAGTTGAACTGCGAGTGTCCAGAATCAGTGCGGGTGACGAAGATCCGGCTGACCGCATAACCGGTCCTGCGCACAAACCCACCCTGACCGGACTGGAAGAAGCGGGGGTCCTGATGCAGCACGGAAGGAAAAACCGCTGCGGTCATAAAGTTCTCGATGATGCCATCCGCGGCGGTGGTTGCGTATCGCTTGCCATAACCCGCTGCACCTTGACCGTAGGCGGGTTCGGAGTTGTTCGCCTGGTTAATGCCCGCTAGCAGTCCCCACCACGGAAATTGCACGGGATCGAACGTGCCTCGAGCCACGACCGCAAATTTTTGCTTGGCAGTCAGCGGCGGAACCTTGCCCGCATTCTGCAGGCTCAGGAAATTCGGCAGGGTATAGAACAGGCGATCGTTCGACGTGCCTGTGTTCTTGCTGTCGGGAGCAGGATCTTTTTTCGTTTTGTCGGAGGACGGCTGCTGCCCGGAAGCGGGGGGCTGACTGGCCGCGGGGGCCTGCGGCTGTGCTTGTGACGATGAATCGGAGCCCGATGGCGGCGTGGCCTGCTGCGCGGCACTCAGCGATGCACCAAGGCTGGCGAGCGCAAGGCAGGCCGTGAGTCTAGCGGCGAACTTAATAAACAATGATCTCCCCCACAGAAACTAGATGCGTAGATTGGAGTGGCGATTTCTTTTATTCTACCAATCCGGGTGCTCGCTTTCCCCGGCTCGGCGTTGTTTTACATTCGTTTACAAAGCTTCAGAGTCGTGGCGAAAAAAGACGGCACGCACCGAGCCGCCTTTTAGTTGGTATGCAGACAGCGCTAGAAGTGGAATCCCAACTCGGCCGTCAGCGTTCGCGGCATCACCTAAATGCGTTCCGCTGAACGTGGAGAGAAAGTTGTACAGCGCATACTTATTGGCCACGTTGATGGCCGTCAGCCGCAAGCGCACTTTGTACCCATCCCTGTGGAGAATGTTGTCGGGGCCAACGGCGGTGTAGAAGAGATTCCGCTGCGCAATCCGCACTGGATTCTTGTCGTCGTTCTCGGTATTCGGTGCCGGCACTTGCAACAGACTTGACCCAAACTGCGATACCGGGCAAGGATTCGGCAACGCCTGCGTCGGCATTGCGCGCAGCGCTCCGCAGAACAGGCCAGGCATATGCCCTCCTGTATGAAAAAAGAAGAGAAGATCAATAGGAATAGGTACGGCCCGAACGAAACGCGCTCAGCCGCACATTTCGATTTGATGGATCTCTACAGGACGACAGGAGGGCCGCGAATGCCCCGGTCAGCAAAATCGAACCGGGTCTTCGCTACGACATCCGCTTCGCGTAACAAACCGATCGCGGCAAATACTGGACCGGTGTGAGCGGAACTTACGGTTGGGCTGGCGCTGTGCGTCACCACGCAAATCGACCAGGAAGCTTTCGGTTCGGGTGGGGTGATTATGGGTAGACTCGGCCGCGACCGTCCATAACATCAAGGACAGGCACAGCCACGTCGACCATCGTTTCCACATACTTCCCCACAAATGCATCACGAACCTCAGACAGAACTGTCCGGCTTGGGGATTAGACTCTTTTCAGCTTATAAAGGTTATCCACCACCACGCAAGGCCGGGCAAGTTACTATTAGAAGGAGCCACGGTCCTGACCGGCCGGGGCGCGCGGCGGTAGAATTCCCGGCAAGATGTTGAAACCAAGTCGTAAACCGGGGATCTTGTTGATAACGCACTCATATCAAACGCGAGGGAACCATGTCAGAACCCACCTACGAAGAACTGAAAGCGAAACTATCTCAGCTGGAAAAAGAAGTCGAAACCAAGAAGCGTAGTGGAGACCTCATCTTTAAAGTCGGCGAAAAAGGCGGAGTCAGCGTCTACGGCCTCGGCCGTTTTCCCGTCACTCTGTACTATGAACAGTGGAACCGCCTGCTCGGCGCTGCCGAAGAGATTAAAGCCTTCATGGAAGAAAATAAGTCCAAGCTCAAGCTCAAAGATCAAGGCTGAAGCAACGCCCGGGTGCCCCATTTCTCGCGACTTTTTGCGTGAGAAGTGGGGGACTTCGATCTTCCCTCTCCGCGGGAGGCGGCCTCCCATTGGACGTCTTCGCCCTCGACCAAAGGTACCCAACTGCGAACCGGGAGTCGGGCCCGCTTTTCGTCTATAATGAAAGGACTGTGCCCAAGTACTCCATCGTCGTCCCGCTGCATAACGAGCAAGAAAACGTGACCGACCTCTACGACCGCCTGAAAGCGGTAATGGAGGCGCATGGCGAAACTTTTGAAATCGTGCTCGTGGACGATGGTTCCTCCGACCATACCTTCGCCATGCTGCGCGAAATCGCAGCCGTCGACAGCCGTGTGACGGTGGTCAAGCTACGCCGCAATTTTGGCCAGACCGCAGGACTCGCCGCCGGCTTCGACCATGCCCGCGGAGAGTACATCATCGCTATGGACGGCGATCTGCAGCACGACCCCAACGACATCCCGCTGTTCCTGGAAAAGATTGCTGCCGGCTACGATATCGTCAGCGGATGGCGCAAAGTCCGCGTCGACAATTTCTGGATGCGCCGCATTCCATCGCGCATCGCCAACTGGATGATGGCCAAAATCAGCGGCGTCGACATCCATGACTTCGGAACGACATTCAAAGCCTACCGGCGCGACATTCTCGAGCAGGTGCCGCTCTACGGCGAACTGCACCGCTTCATTCCGGCGCTGGCCTCGTGGCATGGTGCGACGATCTGCGAAGTGCCCATCCGCAACGTGAACCGCGAACGCGGCGTTTCGCACTACGGCATCACCCGCACCTTCCGCGTGTTCTTCGATCTGCTGACGATTCGCTTCCTTCTGCGCTACTTGTCGCGCCCGCTGCACTTTTTTGGCACCTTTGGGATGATGAGCATCTTCGGGGGCAGCGCCATCGTGTTCTGGCTTGGCCTGGAAAAATTCCTGCGCCACGTCCCGGTGATGGCGGAACATGGCCCGCTGATGATGGCGGCTCTAGGCCTGCTCATTGGTGGCCTCAATCTTCTAGCGATCGGCCTGTTGGGCGAAATGCAGGTCCGGCACTATCACGAGCCCAGCCGTCGCGCCCCCTATTCGGTCGACCGCGTTCTGCGTGCCCAAAACGAAGAGCACAGCGTCTCGGAATAGTCGCTGGCATTTCTCACAGTCAGATTTTCCGTGCCCGGGTCATCAGGTAATCCTGTCGTACAAGATTGTCGCGATAGTATTGCATCACGACCGCATCGAATGCCTGTCGAAATTCATGCAGCCGCTCTGGCCTGGCTGCGGACAGCCCCTCCACTAGTTTGATGATCGGCCCTGCCGACCGTTCTATGTTCAGTCGGAAATGCTGTGCGCTGAGAGCGGGCACCCGCATGTGGTCGCGATCGAAAATGATACCTTCCACCGCATCTCCGAGCTGCTGCTGTACAAAGCTGGTCTCGCCCCAGAGTATCGGTGACGAGACGCCTGGCGGAGGAGGAGGCATATATCGAGCCGAGATTGACATGGTTCTCCCAACCAGGCATTCCGGAGGCCAGGTAGAAAAGGCAATCGTTCCCGCTGGCCGCAAAACCCGGAGCATTTCGCGAGTCGCAACGCTAGGGCGGGGCGCAAACATGTGCGCAAACTGGCTCATCACAACATCGAACTCGCCGCTCTGAAAAGGTAATTCTTCAACGTCAGCTTCGAAGAATTCGACATCTACCCCTGCCAAATGGGCATTCTCACGACCTCGATCCAAAAGTTGAGGTGTCAAATCGGCGGCCTTCACTTGTGCTCCACGCCGCGCAGCAGTGATGGCCACGACTCCGGTTCCGCAACCGACGTCGAGAACGCGCATTCCCCTGGTGACGCCGGCGAATTCCACGAGCTTAGCCGCAGCCGGAGTCGTGATCGCTTCCATGGGAGCAAAATTCTTCCAGCCCTCCTTTTGAGCCTGCTTGAACTGAGCTAGTGCGTCCATAAGTTTCTCTCCTCCAGGAAGACACCGTTGTGCCGTCAGGTCTTCCCGAGTCGGATGATTGTGTATTAAACATGCAGAAAGCACAAACCACAGCAGAAGGCTCCCAAACGGGTGCCGTTCCTGGCGCGATGGTTTTTGTGCGGACAGCTGCCCCGGCTGTGCTTCGAGCGCACAGCGAAGCGTTTTCTTGGACTGTCAGCTCCACCTCGCCGCAGGTCGCTCGTTCTTCAGCCACACAATGAAGTCCGTCATCGGAGGCACGCCGCCCGGTTCCCGCAGCCGAGTCGCATTCTGCCCGCGATGATAGTGGCTGTGCATCGCCGCTTGCGTCAGCGCATGACGCACGCTGATCTTCGCGGGCGGCTTGAACCATGGCACTTCGAGTATCTCCTCCAGGCGATCCTGATCGGTCCTCTCTAACAACTCGCCGAGATCGGCAAGCCCTTCCTTCGCGTATTTCTTGAGATCCGCCATGGAAGGGAAGTCCTCAGCCTTCGTGAGTTCGAACTCGGCCGTTCGCCGACCCGTCACCCACAAGAATGCGTGCTGCACCAGATGGATGTGATGCAGCCGATCGCGAATCGCTTTGTCGGCCAACGCCGCCGGATGCGCCTCGATCGCGCGCCAGTGCTCCGCGTCTGCCCATTCCTGATGTGCGTAGAGCTCGTCCAGATAAGAACTCATGAATCCCTCCGCCTCAATGCAGTCCCGCGTTGTGCCGGTGCCACTCGGAGGCTCACTTTTGTGCGCCAGCCGGCAGCGCCCAATCATAGAATAATCTCGACATGACAGGTGACGCGACATTTACACACGTTGATGACGACTTACTACGCATCCTCGAGGAGCTTCGCCGTCGGGAGCCCATCTTCCACACTCCCGAGTTCGGCGCGACCCTGGCTGAGTACAAAAGGGTGCTCGCTCCCCATTATTGGGAGGTGGGAGCATCGGGTCGCTGCTACAGACGGGAGTTCATCCTACGCACCTTGAGTGAGAAACATCCCGTCGACGCGGCGTAGGCAGGCTGGCAAAGCTATGACCACGGCCTTTGCCGCCTGGGTCCAGACACATACCTCCTGACGTACACGCTGAGACAGGGCCCGCGTCTCACTCGTCGCGCCACAATCTGGCAGAACAGGTCAGAGGGCTGGCGCATCCTCTACCATCAAGGCACGATCGTCGCGGCCGACGAGGATGATGTTATCCCCCCGAGTTCCTCGCCAGAGTAAGCAATGCAGGCCAATTCACGGGCGTATAATGTGCCGCTTGGCTTCTTCAGGAGTTTTCTCATCATGGCGGAAACCACCCAATACGAATTGCATCTAGCCCGCCGCATGTCGCGGCTCGGCACCGAGACCGCCTTCGAAGTTCTGAACAAAGCACGCGCCCTCGAGCGGCAAGGCAAGAGCATTATTCATCTCGAGATCGGCGAACCCGACTTCGACACGCCTGCGAATGTGATCGAAGCCGGCGTTGACGCGATGCGTAAGGGCTGGACCCACTACGGCCCCTCTGCCGGCCTCCCAGAATTGCGCCAGGCGCTAGCCGAATACGTCAGCCGCACCCGCGGGGTGAAAGTTACAAGCGACGAAGTCA
This sequence comes from uncultured Acidobacteriaceae bacterium, assembly GCA_963710885.1. Lineage (GTDB taxonomy): Bacteria > Acidobacteriota > Terriglobia > Terriglobales > Acidobacteriaceae > Sulfotelmatobacter. Next base: position 26,021 of record CAVQCF010000032.1, on the reverse strand, counting down.
TCGTGGTCCCCGGAGGTAAGCCTATCATTTTCTTCACGATCCTGTCGCTCATTGATGAGGGGGATGAAGTCATCTATCCCAACCCCGGCTTCCCGATTTACGAGTCGATGATCCACTACGTCGGCGGACGCGCCGTCCCGATCCAACTGCGCGAAGAACGAGACTTCTCACTCGATGTAGACGAACTGGCGTCGCTAATCAACGACCGCACCCGGCTGATCATTCTGAACTCTCCGCAGAATCCTACCGGCGGAGTTCTCGAGCGCCGCGACATCGAGCAGATCGCCCAGCTGATCGGCGACCGCAACATCATGGTCTTGTCGGACGAAATCTACAGCCGCCTGCTGTTCGACGGCGGCCAGCATTTTTCCATCATGTCGGTGCCCGGCATGCAGGAACGCACCATCCTGCTCGACGGCTTCTCGAAAACCTATGCCATGACCGGATGGCGCATGGGCTACGGCGTTATGCGTCCCGACCTCGCCGCGCACATGACCCGCCTGATGACCAACTCGAACTCCTGCACGGCAAGCTTCACGCAGGTAGCGGGCATCGAAGCGATTCGCGGCGATCAGAGTTCCGTCGACCACATGCGCGACCAATTCCAACGCCGGCGCGATGTATTCGTCGCAGGACTGAACAAGATCAAAGGCTTCTCCTGCCGCATGCCCAAAGGCGCGTTCTACGTCTTTCCTAACATCAAGCAGACGGGATGGAAGTCGAAGCCCCTTGCCGACGCGCTGCTGGAGCAGGCCGGTGTTGCCGCGCTCTCCGGTACCGCCTTCGGCGAATTCGGCGAAGGCTACCTCCGCTTCAGCGTCGCCAACTCGCTGGAGAATCTGCAGCAGGCCCTCGACCGCATCGACCAGTGGACGAAAAAGATCCTGTGGTAGAAAATCAGCGAAACCGAAGGTTCACCTCTGTGCCTGCCGTGTCCTCGGCGGTTGATTATGGGGAGCGTTCATGCCAACGAAAAAAATCAGGCGACTTCGCAACACTCCTAAACCCAGCCGTCCGCAAGCCCCCGGCTACGGTTTCCCAGAAGGCACCAAGGGACTGCTGCCCTGGTCGTGGGCCGAGCAACGCCTGAAGAAGTCGCACAACTACTGGATCACCACGGTCAAGCCCGACGGCTCACCGCACACCATGGTCGTCTGGGGTCTATGGCAAGACGGACGTTTGCTGTTCAGCACCGGCAGCCAGTCGCAGAAGGCCCGCAACCTTGCGCGTAATCCAAACTGCGTGGTCTGCACCGAGCTCGCAAACGAGGCGGTCATTGTCGAAGGCGTCGCAGAAATCGCCGACGTTGCGGCCCGCCGCAAATTCCTCGCCAAGTACAAGCCGAAATACAATTTCGACATGTCTACGATGAAGGACGACATCCTGTCGATGAAGGAACCGGTATTCGCGGTACGCCCGAAACTCGTCTTCGCCCTCTGGGAAAAACACTTCCAAACCAAGTCCACCCGCTGGAAGTTGAATCAGGGAACGTGGCGCGAGCGATATGGCGCGCGCCCTTGCTCGCGCATCTAGCATCGGCAGTGCCGTCCAAGCCTGTTACGCGCTCGTTACTTTCGTTACCGGCAATGCACCCACCAATGCACCCTCGATCGTGGTTTGCGCCCCTATAATTTCGTCAAGCCACACAAGCCAGTAAGCATGACGGCACAAAGGAGTGCCGCGCAGTGCAAGTCCTGTGGCCGTCGCTTATGGGAAGACCCAGCCAATCGAGAAGTCAGTCGCCAGCCGCGCCGTGGATTTACGGCCCGTGGCTCGACCTGATCGTCGGCTGCGGCGCGTGGTCAGCTCCGCTCTTGCTGCTGTCGTATTTCGCGGTGGCTTCAAGCGCGCAGACTTGGGCGGTTGCGTTTTATGCCTTGGCCCTCTTCTTCAACTATCCGCATTACATGGCGACGATCTATCGCGCCTATCATCGCGCGGAAGATTTTCAGAAGTACCGCATCTTCACCGTACACATCACCGCGCTGATGTTGGGGACACTGCTGCTGTCGCACTTCTGGTTGCAGCTGCTGCCCTGGATCTTCACCGTCTACCTGACGTGGAGCCCATGGCACTACAGCGGGCAGAACTACGGGCTCTTCATGATGTTCGCGCGGCGGGCCGGAGCCGATCCCGACAAGAACACGCGCCGCGCCCTTTACGGTGCGTTCATTGCGTCGTATCTGATTCTGTTTCTCGGATTCCACACTGGTCCATCGACGGATTCTTTGTTCATCTCGCTGGGAGTTCCTGCCGCAGTCAGCCGCTGGGAGCAAGGCATCCTCGGCGCGGCGTTTGTCATCCTGTCTGTCTATGGGCTATCGCGGCTGGCGCGCGCCCCGGGATGGCGAAAACTGATTCCGTCTCTGACGCTGTTCTCTTCGCAGTTCCTATGGTTCCTGCTGCCGGCGGCGATCTCGCTGATCAAAGGTTTGCAGATTCCGCAAAGCCGCTATAGCTCCGGCGTGTTGGCCGTGATGCACTCTGCTCAGTATCTGTGGATCACGAGTTATTACGCGCGGCGCGAAGCCGCGGGCGAAAGCAAGCCCGGACGCAACTGGCGGCCGCTCGCCTATTTCGGTGTGCTCGTCACCGGGGGCATCGCCTTATTCGTCCCGGGTCCGTGGTTGGCGAGCAAGGCGTTCCATCATGATTTTGCGTCCAGCTTCCTGATCTTTACCGCGCTGGTCAACATTCATCACTTCATTCTGGATGGCGCCATCTGGAAGTTGCGCGACGTCCGCATCGCGTCGTTGCTGCTCAACTCGCGCGACAAGATTTCAGGCGCTGCTACCGAGGCCGGCGGTTCCGTTGCGGCTGCCATGAGATGGCTGGCCGGAAGCGCCGCGGGAGCACGACGGGTGCGGGTGGGCGCGGTGCTGTTGCTGCTGGCGTGGGGAAGCGTCGATCAGGTTCGTTATTACCTTGCTCTAAACACCGACGACTTGCACGATTTGCAACGTGCGGCAAAGCTCGATGGGTTTGACAGCTCGTTGCAGATGCGGCTGGCGCGCAAAGAAACGGAAGATGGAGAACTGCAACAGGCGGAAGCGGCATGGAGGCGGGCGGTGCAAGCCAATCCGTCCGATCCGGCGGCGCGCCAGGGATTGTTGCGGCTGCTGATCGATCAGAATCGCTATGACGAAGCCTATCGTCTGACCGAATCTTCGCTCAAATACGCGCCCAAGGATGCCAATCTGCTCGTTGACCGGGGGCTGCTGGCCGCGCAGAGTGGCCACGGCGATCAGGCTCTGGCAAGTTGGAATCAGGCCCTGGCCGTGGATCCGCATCAGTCACTGGTGCATTTGTACCTTGCCGACGAATTGGATCGTGAAGGCAAAGCACAAGCCGCGGCTTCGCACTACACCTCATTTCTGGGAACACTGGCGCGACAGCCCGCAAAAGATCGTCCGACGCCCGATCGCGTCATCGCCATTGTATTGCGCTTGGCGGATTGCCAGACACGTTCCTCGCAGCTGGGACTCGCCGTTCAGTCGTACCGCTTGGCGGAAGCCCTCGCAGTACAGACGAGACAGCCCAAGTTCGAGAGTCTGGCTGACGTGAATGAGGCCGAGCTGCAGGCCAAAACCGGCAAAGTGGATGATGCCTTGCGCCTCTACCAGCACGCGCTGCAGCTCGACCAGTCGAATGGCGATAACAGCGCGAGCGCGCAGGACTGGTTGGCCTACGGCCGGTTTCTGGACGATACGGGCTTTCCGGCACGTCTTGCCTATGCGTCCCTGTTGAAATCAGAGAATCTGGCGAAGTCGCTTCCCGATTCGTCGGTGTCGGAGCCGCGGGTTGCGGCTCGTAGGCAGCTAGAGAAACAGCTGGGTTCGGAGGCTGGGTTGATCCGCCGCGATCCTGAGCCGGCTTTGCGGGAGGCATTGGCTCTGCGGCGATAGCGCATACCGCGAGCCAATTGACACTATAGTGATCCTGCTGAACAATTAACGTATCCCTGCAATCCATTCTTGAACTTCCTGAGGAGGAAGAGTCTATGGCCGATGAAGGCGATCAGATGCAATGGAACATCAGTCGAATGTTGGAAAGTGGATTCTGACTTTACTGGCGGTGGCTGGTTGTGGCGGTTTCTGGATATGCCCACTACACCACGCAAATAGCAAGTGAGTGCCCTGCAGGACGACCTCGGCAAAAGCCAGGCGCAGGTCAAAGAACTGCAGAATCGCATGCAGACCGAGGAATCCCAGGGTGACGCCCTGCGCGAGAAGGTCGGGCTGACCAAGCAGGAACTGGCCCAGCGCATGGCCGAGTTGAGGGCGCAGCAAAAGGCCGCCGAGAGCCGCCTGGAGAAGGAACAGAAGGCGCAGATCAGCGAGGTGAGCGGAGAAATCACGGGAGTGAAGAGTGACGTGGGCGGAGTGAAAACCGACGTCGCTTCGACCAAGGCCGATCTCGAAGCCACCAAAGCCAAGCTGCAGAGCACGATCGGCGATCTCGGCGTGCAGAGCGGATTGATCGCTCACACCGCCGGCGATCTCGAGATCCTCAAGCACAAGGGCGACCGCAACTACTACGAGTTCACTCTGCTCAAGGGCGCCAAGCCGCAGCCAGTCTCGACCGTCAGCCTGCAACTGAAGAAAGCCGACGTCAAGAAGGGCAAGTTCACGATGAACGTGACCTCCGACGACAAGACGATCGAGAAGAAAGATCGCAACGTCTCCGAGCCCATTCAGTTCTACTCCGGCCGCGATCACCTGTTGTTTGAGCTGGTGGTGTGGACCGTCGACAAGAACAAAGCCACGGGATACCTGAGCACGCCGAAAAGCGCTCCGGTTCCGGTGACGGCGAACTAGTATGGTTAAGCCAGCATGACCGGAGCGTTCTTCCCGGGCGGTTCACGTGCTGCTGCAGATTGTGCTGCGCACCGGCGTGATCTATCTGCTGGTGCTGATTGGCGTGCGTTTAAGCGGCAAGCGTGAGGTCGGACAGATGACCCCGTTCGACCTCACGCTGCTGCTCCTGCTCTCGAACTCCGTGCAGAATGCGATGACCGGGCCCGACACGTCGCTGCTGGGCGGCGCGGTCGCGGCCTGCACGCTGCTGATCTTGAATTATCGGCGTGGCCGCTGTTTCCGGCGCAGCCGCCGTCTTCGCCGCTTGATTCGAAGGCGAGCCTTCGCTACTCATTCACGACGGTAAAGTGATTGAACCGCACATGGCGCGCGAACGCGTCAGCATGGACGAGTTGCATCGCGCGCTGCGCGAACACGGCATCAACAGCCCCGAGCAGGTGGCGCTGGCCGTGCTTGAAGTCGATGGGTCCATCTCGTGTCTGAAGTACGACGAGATCAAGCCGGACGCGAACACTCACCTGGTGCGCCGCAGATTCATCCAGAAAAAGCAGTAATCGGAACGGGCAAGTCTCGGGGCATTCCGCGAGTGGGGCGATGCAGTTCCTTGGGGAGGTCGCCGAGGCGGCGCAGGGCATGGATCTTTCCGCTCGGACCTTGGACGGTCACATTGAAAAGCGTGGGAGCGCCACATGGTCCGTTCTTGAATGTTCCGACTGAGACCAGGACGGTGACGCTGGTCTGGTCTTTGGCGAAGTCGGCTGCAACGCACATGGGAGAGTCGCTCCCGCGATCCGTCACCGGATTGCCTGTCTGCTCCCCGCAGTCGTTCACTTCCCAGCGGATGTCTGCCCCGCCACTTTCGTAGTTCAGGAAGAACTCGAGACTCACTTTGGGCAGGGAACTGTCCAGTGACGAGACGAGCGCGCTCTTCGCGCGTTGGAGGGCGGCTTGTTCCGTCTTGCCGAGGGACGGCCCCTGGGCCCTGGCGAAGTGGGCGAGGAGCGCAAACGAGAAGCAGAGAGCGATGCGCCACATGGCTATATTAGACACCGTGGGTCTGTCGGAAGGCGCAGCCGATGACACCAGCAATCGAACCTCGCCATTGCCGAGAGCCGGCCTCAGTTGCCCAGCCATGAGTCTCGTGCACCAATGATGATGATCAGGACTCCAACTATGCCGAAGATCAGTCGTCCTGCCCACAGAGGAGCTTCCTTGTCTCCAGTGAGCCAACCTCTACTCCAATAGAATTGCCGGTTCGCGATTGCGATGATAATAAGTGCACATCCGCATATGACGGCAAGACTGGCCTTGGCCGGAGACTCAAGGCGTTACCGCCAGGAACTTTAGACTCACCGGCGAGCCCACTTCGAGGACCTTCCCCGTCGGTGTTAGTTGGCCGGTTTTCTGGTCGACGCGAAAGACCACGATGGTGTCCGACTTCTGGTTGGCGGCGAACAGAAGCGTGCCGGTAGGATCGATCTCGAAGTTGCGTGGCTCTTTGCCTCCGGTGTGCGTAATCGCCACTTGCGTCAGCGTGCCCTTGGTCTCGTCGATTGCATAGATGGCGATGCTGTCGTCGCCGCGATTGGAGGCGTAGAGAAACTTACCGGAGGGATGGATGCGGATCTCGGCGTCGTCGTTTCGGCCATTGAAATCCTTGGGCAGGGTGGTGATCGTTTGTATGGGCTGCAGCTTCCCACCTGACGCGTCATTCGAGAACACCGTTACGGTGTGGCCCATCTCGGCGATTACGTAGGCGAACTTGCCGTCGGGGCGCAGGACGAAGTGGCGCGGGCCGGCGCCGGCGTCGAGCTTGGCGAAGGGGGGATCATTCGGAGCGAGCGATCCCTTGCGGCTGTCGAACTTGTAGACCAGCAACTCGTCAAGGCCCAGATCGTCGACCATGGCGAAGCGGTTGTCGGGGGATAGGTCGATGGAGTGGGCGTGCGGGCCCTCTTGCCGCTCGGGGTTCGTGCCTTTGCCGGTGTGCTGCACAAATGCCGAAGCCTCGCCCAGCTTTCCGTCGGCGAGGATGGGGAAGGCTGCGATGCTGCCTCCGGTGTAGTTCGCCACCAGGACATACTTGCCGCTCCGGTCGACGGTGACGTAGCAGGGATCGGCGCCGCGGGACGCTACCTCATTCAGAAAGGTGAGCTTGCCCGTGGTGCGATCGACGGAGAATGCGCTGACGCCTCCGCTGTTCGGGCCTTTGTAGTTGCCGACTTCGTTCACGGCGTAGAGAAATCGCCCGTTGGGATGCAGCGTGACCCACGATGGATTGGTCGTCTCCGCGGCAAGGCCTAGCGGCGTGATCTCAGAGGTCGCGGCGTCGTAGCGGAAGGCGTAGATGCCTTTGCTCTTGCTGGCTTCCTCGGTGTAGGTGCCGACATAGAACAGGTACTTGCCGGAATGATCCGCTGGCGCAGCGGAGGCGAGCAGGCTTGAGAGAATGAGGGCAAGGAACAGAGCGATGGAGCAAGCAGAACGCCGCGAGATCTTCATGCAGTTATAGGAAACCATCCCGTTGAATTTGCGCAAGCGATCGCGCGGTCACCACGAAGAACACGAAGGTTCACTAAGGAAACCTCTCCAACTACAAGCTCTCGAGCCTTTGATTGTTGGTCGGTCACTTCTTCATCGTGACCGGCACGGTTTCGTTGTAGGGCCAGACGACAACGCTGGTTGAGGTGCGCTGGTTGAACGCGTCCAGAGTTATGGGAAACACAACGATGATGGTTCGCGCCGTCGTCTCGCCGGGCTGAACCTTGGCCTCCGGCGAAAGCGCAGCCTGTGTCCCGACTTTCAGCGCAGGGAACGCCTGAAAATAGCGATCAAAATCGACGGCCGAGACAGCGTCCGCCGTGGACTCACCGCTGGGAGCTTTGATTGAGCCTTCAACCGTGCGGACGTAGAGCATCTTGTCGCTATTGTTGCGGATGGTGAAGGTCAGGGCGACCATAGTCGAACCTTGGCCGGGAATCTCCACGGCGGTCACGTTGTCAAGGGAGCCGGAAGCTTGCGGCTTGGCGCGTTTCACGAACGAAGCAATGAGCACCACGACCAGCACTGCGCCAATGGCGATCAGGACAATCTTGGCGGGCGGCAGATTCTTCTTCGCGGTGCCGTACTCTTCGCCAATGTTGATCGTTGGACCAGCTGGCGGGGCCGGAGGGACTGGCGAATTCGGGGGCGGCGGAACGGGAGTCTGATCGGGCATAGGTTTGTGCCGTAAGTTCGGGAGTACTGGCGACGATTCTACGCCACATCATACGTCGAAAGGAGTTTTGGATCCTCTGGTTCTTGCGGTAAATCATGATACTCAGCGACAACGTCGTTGCCTCGAAGCTTTTCCATCAAAGCATCAAATGCAACCTTCGAGTGCGCGACGCAATTCTCTTCCACCGCCGTACCCACTACGCAGCACCCTAGCACGTCTTTCGGATAATTGTCGATGTGCCAACGGATTGACGTTCGACCCGGAACGCCATGCAATTCCGGACAGACATACCCCATGTGCGGTGACATGGTCAGTACAACGCGGAAGACTCGCGCCCTGAATGCACGGCTGCCCCGGAATGGGAAGGCGTGAAACGCGATGGCTCCAAGTAGTAGCATTCGATAAGCCCATCCAGCCAGAACTCCCCGGTAATCGATTCGCTAGTCTCCACCTTGCGGTAAATATCCACCTTCATTTCTGCTCCTTCGAAACTCCCTCGGGCGGTTCGTTCTGGGGTTCCCGGAACAAGGAGGTCAACAGCATCGATGCACTCCTAAAATACCAAGAGACATACATGCGGGAGGGGCTACAGACGCCGAAATTCTAATATTGGAGAAGGCACGTAACCGAAGGGTCGCGTGGACTTCGGGGATTTGTCTTGATGTGTGTGCTTTCTCACCGGAGAGCCTGGACAGGAAGAACCTGAGAAAATTGCGCTTTGTCATTGGAGACGCATTTCCGATGACGGTTAAACATGACCACCCCGCACTGATCAATGATGCCGAGGCGAAGCTTGACGAAGATGCGCTGCCAGTCCCAGAGAGAGCAGCCTTCTCCTCCAGCTTGGACGCTGCCATCGGGAAATGGGCCACCTAGAGAGTTCAAGGGATGCTGCTGGGGAATGCTTGAGGCTGATCCCCAATTGTTACGAGGGTTGGAAGCTGTTATTAGCAACTCTGACGGGAACTCGGTGCTAAAGAGGCGACGATGAAAGCAATGGCTCGGTTACTTGCGTGCCGACCCGCACAATCCTACGGTCTTTGACCAGTGCATAGCGTGTACAAGAGGAACAGTCGTCAGTTCGTTGGATTTCATTGGTTTGTTGGAGGCTCTCAGAGCGAGTAGTCCTGAAGATACGCTCATCGAGGCAAGCTGCGATTTTTACACCGCAAGAGTCCTGATCGGGATAGACCGTCTGTCCGCCAGACAGCACTTAGCCGCAGCCCAGAAGTCCTTTCCAAAGGTGGTTCCTCTCGGCCATCAGGTGTTCGCAGCGATTCGTTCGGCTCTGCGAGAGATCTACAAGGCAAACTAGCCTTGTGCTCCATCGCGATGATCAGAACTCGCATCCCGCCCTTGGCAGCAGGCTCGAAAGTCACCAAGCGTGTTTCGAAAAGCCACGTTTGTGGAAGTTGCGCGCATGAGAAGAGTTTGCGGGTTCTGTTTTTATCAGTAAAGGTCGTTCGTCACAAGAAATGGATTTATGTCTTTGGAAAAAGTCAGCCATGGGAGCTGGCGCCACGGGTATCCGATCCGTCCCGGAAGCCTGCCGTCTTGAAGCCGTACCTGCCCGGTCAAATTCGCGGTTGGTTCAACGTAGTCGATGACGAGGACCCGCGATGGGAAGTCAAGGAGGTCGAGTGTCAACCCGACTTGCTGTCGCAGAGCCGTGGCAAGGTAAGGTGGCGGGTCCGGGCGGTCGATGAGAGAAGTCCTGGCGCGCGCGTCGCCGAACTGGGCCCCGTCGGGTGTCCAAGTCAGAGCGAAGTCGTACCTTCCTGCGATTCCAGTTTGATCCACGACGGGCCATTCCAGGACCACGCGCTGCAGGACGCCGGCGAGGTCGGTCATGGTTGCGTTCGTGGCGGAGATGACGGCCAGATTTGCGTTGGCGGTGTTTTTGGTGCCCAGTGTTATCGAGAGTTCGGGAAGCGCCTTCGGATCTCGTTTGCTGGCTGAAAGCTTGGGGGCCGGCCGGTCGATTGCCAGCACATAGACGGGGAGATCCTTTGTCTCGCGGTGAAAGTTGAGCTTGAAGCTTTCGGTGAGGTAGTCCTGCAACATTCTGATCCAAAGCGTTTCGTCCATTTGGACTTCAGTGTCGGCTTGAAGCGTCAAATCGAATTTGTCGGACCGGACCCAGTCTGGAGCACCGACGATCTGCATGGCATGAAGCCCGTAGGCGAACGAGATGAGATCGAGTAAAGATGCATTCGTAGCCTCAAAACGATGTCCGGTGACCCGAAATCGATGTCCCTGAGCGTGCGAGTCGCTGGACTTAATGGTGGCCGAGTCGAAGGTGGCTGCGATGGGCGCCGCAGTCTGCGGTGGTTGCTGGGCGACGAGAAGAGGTGGGAAGTGGAGAAGGAGGATCGCGGAAATGAGTGCCCTCGCGAGTTGGTGCTTGCGAATTCGATTGAAGGGAAGAGAAATATTCAGGAGCGATGCGATCAAGATTACGGGGCACACCATGGCTGCTTCTCCTGGAGGAAAGTGTTTGGGCGCGCCGTGACGCGCGTTATTCAGGACAGAGGTTCCCCACGCAATCGGGGTGGACATTTCCGGTTGCTCTTACCCTGCAGGGAAGTAATTGTCGATTTTGTTCGTCTTCTGTTTTGACGTCGTAACTTCTGACTTCGTAGCTTGGCTGCACGCTCCGCATGCGCCTCCGGCGGCCGAGCTTCACTCGGCCGGACAGCCGAAGGCGGCTGTCCCTACATCGGCCTTGCCACGCTTGCACATATGACGTTTGGCGGGGCGAAATGTTTACAAGTGAAAAAAGAAGAAAAAGAAAAAGAAAATGTGGCAAGCGGGGTCCGAGGCAGGGGCTAAAGCCCGCACTCGTTACTGTTTCTGACGCGGCGCTGAAGCGCCGCTCTTCCACCCTTAAGCGCAAGGGACGTTTCCGCAGGCCGAGCTTCGCTCGGCCCTTCGACTGCCTCAGGGCAGGCTAGCCGAAGGCGGCTGCCCTACATAAGCCTTGCCACGATTGCAGGTAATGACGTTTGGCGAGGAGAAATGTTTACAAGTGGAAAAAAAAGAAAAACAAATTGTGGCGAGCGCAGTGCGCGGCAGGAGCCAGAGCCCGCAATCTTTTCCGCTTTGGACGCGGCGCTGGAGCGCGAACTCCTCCACCGTTTACCAGGCGTGCTTCATGGCTTTGGCGAATTCTTGGGGCGGGCAGGGTGTTGAGGACGTCGTCTTTGGTGAGCCAGGCTCGTCGCGCCTGCAGGATGCCGTAGCGGATTTTTTCCATGTGCGAGGTGTGGTGGGAGTCGGTGTTGATGACGATCTTCACGCCTTGCTGTTTGGCCTGCCGAAGGTGCACGTCGTTCAGGTCGAGGCGGTCCGGATAGGAGTTCAGTTCCATTGCGACTTTATGTTTTGCGGCCGCGGTCAGCACTGCGTGCATGTCGAAGGCGATAGGCATCGCGGCGGAGCTGGATGCGGCCGGTGGGATGTCCAATGATGGAGGTGTTGGGATTCTCGATGGCCTTGAGCAGGCGGTCGGTCATCTTCGCCGGATCCTGATTGAAGACGGAGTGCACGCTGGCGATGACGATGTCCATTTGGGCGAGCACGTCGTCGGAGAGATCGAGATCGCCGTCGGCCAGGATGTCGACTTCGATGCCAGCAAAGATCGTGATCCCTTCGATCTTCTTGCCGGCGGCGCGAATGCGTGCGATGTGCTCGACGGCGCGCTTGTCGTCGAGCCCGTTGGCGAAGGCCAGATTCTTGGAGTGGTCGGTGATGGCCATGTATTTATAGCCGCGCGCCTTGGCGGCCTCGGCCATTTCTTCGATCGTATTCTTGCCGTCGGTTTCGACGGTGTGCATGTGAACGTCGCCCTGCAGATCATCTTGCGTGATCAAGGTGGGGCAGAGCGTGATTTTTGGCCAGGTCGATTTCGCCCGAGGTTCTCGCGCATCTCGGGCGGAATGTAGTCGAGCTTGAGCTTGGCGTAGATTTCTTCTTCGGTTTTTCCGGCGACTGGCTTCTCGCCTTCGAGAGTGGCGAGACTGTACTCGTTCAATGTGTATCCCATCTTGAGGGCGCGCTGGCGGAGGGCGACGTTGTGGGCTTTCGATCCGGTGAAGTACTGCATGGCCGCGCCGAAAGACTCCGGCGGCAAGAAGGCGCACGTCGACCTGCATGCCGCTGCGCAGGTGGAAGCTGATCTTGTTGTCGCCGCTGGCGATGACGTCCATCAACGGCGGATACTGCGCGACGTAGGCGATGGCCTTCTGGCGTCCTTCTTCGGTGGTGCAGGCTTTGCCTGTGACGAGGATGTCGAGATCGCCTACGGTTTCGCGTCCGCGGCGCAGCGATCCGGCGGGAGTGATCTTGTCGATGCCCGCGATATTTCTTCGAGATAGTCGATGAGCTTTTCGGCTTCGGTCTTCGCCGGCGTCGATGAGGAAGCGGCCGCTGATGCGGCGGTAGTCTTCGATCGCCTTCAGCAGCTTGGCTTCGTGCTTCTCGCCCATGCGCGGCAGTTCGCGGATTTTTCCTTCGCGCGCCAGTTTCTCGACGCCATCGACATCGCTGACTTTGTAGGCGCTCCAGATGAGTGCGATGGTCTTCGGGCCCAGGCCTTGAATCTTCAGCAACTGCAGCATCGAGGGGTGGTACTTCTCCAGCAGTTCGGTCTGTACCGCGAGCTTGCCGTCGGTGAAAAGTTCCTGCAGGTTGCGCAGCATGCTCTTGCCGATGCCGGGGATCGCGAGGACCTGCTTCGGCTCGGCGATGAGTTCCTTGATCTGTTGCGAATGATTCTCGATGGCCTGCGCGGCGTTGCGGTAGGAGCGGATGCGGAACGAATCCTGACCGTCGATCTCGAGCAGGTCGGCAGTTTCGTAGAGAATGTTGGCGATGGCCTTGTTGTCCATGTTTGATCAAACCGGGACAAGGTAAGAGTAACCAAAGTTGGACGGGAGGGCCAGAGGTCGGGAAAGCGAGTTCAGGCTTAAACCAGACAACATGCGTTGAAGCGCGCGCAGAAAGGTACACAGCTGCCTGGTCGCATCGGACAACCACGGGGGAGCGGTTAAGCGGAAGCTTTGGTTACGTTCGCTGCCTGCGGGCCTTTCTGGCCCTCGGTGATTTCAAACTCAACCGGGTCGCCTTCCTGCAGGCTCTTGTATCCCTCAGAGCTGATTGCGCTGTAGTGAACAAATACGTCTGGTCCATCCGCGCGCCCGATGAACCCGTACCCTTTGGCGTTATTGAACCACTTGACGGTTCCTTTCAGACGTTCCACGTAAACCCCCCCTTTCTGCACGTCCTTTATTGGGGGGACCCAGGGACGTGCCCACAGTCAAATACCCGCAATAAGATGCATTTTGGAGCGCCAGAGGTAGGCTGTCAAGAGAATGTGAGGCGCAAAAAAATTCGCCGCGAGTGAGCTGGGCGCACATCGCCGGGACAGCAAGTCACAGCTTTGGGAGTCACTTGCGGGGGCGTCGCTTCTTCATTTTGGCCGTACGCGCCGTGTGGTCGAGCCACAGAACCGAGGAGATGGTCTTGGCATCGCGAATGGTTCCTTTGACGACCATGCGGACTGCGGTCGGAAGGGGCACCATGCGCTTGTAGATGATCTCGTCTTCCTCCGGTTGAGCCTCGCCGGCGTGCAGGCTGGTGGCCAGGAAGACCGCCATGGTTTCAGCGACGAACCCGGGGCTGGCGTAGAACTTCAGAATGCGGCGCCACTTGGCGGCGGTGTATCCAGTTTCTTCGAGCAGTTCGCGTTTGGCGGCCGCGAGTTCCTTTTCGCCGGGATCGATGCGGCCGGCGGGAATCTCCCACAAATAGTCAGCGGCGGCGTGGCGGTACTGGCGCTCGAGAAGAACGCGAGGGGTGGAGCCGGAATCGTCGACGGCGAGCACGACGACGGAGCCGGAGTGGCGGATGATGTCGCGGCGAACTTCGACGCCGCCGGGTTCCTTCACGTGGTCTGTGGACACGGTGAACACCGGACCTCGATAGACGGTGCGGGAGGAGATCAAGCGGACTTTGCGGGTGGATTTCGGCATGGGAACAATATAAAGGCTTCCGGCTTTTGGCGTCCGGCTTCCGCAGGACGCTCGGCAGCGACATAGGGGGAATTGGCCGAAAGCCGAGAGCCGGAAGCCGAAAGCCGCTTCTGCTATGCTGCCGGGCATGGCAGGGAAGCTGCGCGTTGCGATTGTGGGGGCGGGGAAACTAGGGGCGGCTCTTTCCCGATCACTGCAGCAGGCGGGGTATGCGATTGAGGTTGTGATTGCGCGGCCTCGCCGGGTGTCGTTACGGAAGGCGCGGAGGTTGGCTGAGCAGGTGGGTGCTGCTGCGGTGACGGATCTGTCGGGTGTCAAGGCACGGTTGGTGTGGTTCTGCGTGCCGGATGCCGCCATTGCCTCGGCGGCGCAGTTGCTGGCGCCGACAATCGAGTGGAAGGGAAGAGTTGCGGTGCACTCCAGCGGCGCGCTTGGCAGCGATGAACTGGCGGCGTTGCGCAGGCGGGGAGCGGCGGTGGCGTCGGTGCATCCCTTGATGACGTTTGTGCGGCGGTCAAGGCCCTCGCTCGGAGGAGTTCCGTTTGCGATCGAGGGGGATGCGGGCGCGGTGCGCATGGCCCGTCGCGTGGTTCAGGACTTGGGAGGGCTCGCGTATTCGATCCGCAAGAAGGACAAGGCTGCCTATCATGCCTGGGGAACGATTGCGTCCCCCTTGTTCACCGCGCTTCTGGCAACTACCGAGCAGGTTGCGATTGCGGCAGGAGTAAGACGAAAAGAGGCGCGGCAGAGAATGATTCCGATTCTGCTGCAGACGCTGGCCAACTATGCCTCCTTCGGCGCCGCAGGGGCGTTCAGCGGACCGATCATCCGGGGCGACGTGGATACAGTGAAGCGGCATCTGGGCGTGCTGCGTGGCTCAGGCGCTGCGCGTGAGGTCTATGTGGCTCTGGCCGCATCGGCGCTGCGGTACTTACCCGCCAAGAACAAGAGATTGCTCAAACAACTGCTGGATTCTTCGCCGAGATGATTCGCTGAGTCCAGACGAGTAGGGTGAGGGTCACGAAGGGAAGAGATGCAGCGGTGCGAAGAGCAGCGAGAGAATCGCGGTGGAGTTGAACGTTGTGGGCGCAAGCCAGGGATGCAGCACGCCCAGCGCGAACGCGGCGATCCAGGGCCAAAGAAGAACGAGGACGCCTGCGGATTGCAGAGCGCGAGGCGCGGGGCCGGCACCGCGAAGTTCATTCCAGTAACGAGCGAGCAACAGGATTCGCGGAAGGAGTATGAGGTGATCATAGATCGCCTGCCCGGGAAGAATGACGATGGTTGTTATGCAGAGTAAAAGAGACAGCGTAATCCAGAACCCGAATGAACCGTCCGGGAAGCGCATCTAGCTGGAGGTGAACAGATGCCCGAGTTTCTCTTTCTTGGTTTTGAGATACTCCTCGGCGTGCGGGCTGGGAACGACTTCGCAGGGGACGCGCTCGACCACGTGCACTCCACCGTGCTCGAGGGCCTCAACTTTTTCAGGATTGTTTGACAGCAGGCGCACGCGCGTGACTCCCAACGCCTTGAGCATCTCGACGGGAAGGGTGTAGTCGCGATAGTCGTTTTTGAAACCGAGGCGTTCGTTGGCTTCGACGGTGTCGAGTCCGGCGTCCTGCAGCTCATACGCTTGCAGTTTGGCCATCAGCCCAATGCCGCGGCCTTCCTGCTGTTCGTAGATCAGGATGCCAGCGCCTTCCTCGGTGATCATCGAAAGTGAGAGTTCGAGTTGCTGGCGGCAGTCGCAACGCAGGGAGTGGAAGACGTCGCCGGTCATGCACTGGGAATGAACGCGTACCAGGGGCGGGGTGGCTTTGACATCGCCCATCACCAGGGCAACAGCCTCTTCGACGCGGCGATTGCCATCGGAACCGAGGTGTCCGCGAAAGCCGTAGATGCGGAATTTGCCCCAGCGGGTTGGAAAGTCCGCGGAAGCGACCTGCTGGATTTCATTCTTGCTCACCACTTCATTATAGCGGCGGCGATGGATCTGAGAGCTTCTGGTCTACGTGCGGGCGGAGCCATCGGTAGCGATTTTCGTCGTTGCACAGAGCTAGAGCCCGCCAAGAGAAGACAGACTTGTCTGCCCGTCGGGATGTTGCGTTGCACGCGGGCGCCAGAATTTGCGAATGCTCCAGGTTCCGAAGCGGAAGGTCAGGAGCAACAGCCCCGTGCCGAGAAGCAGCCCAATGGGCAGCACCCACCATCCGAGAAGTTCCTGGCCCGGCGGGGGCGTTCCGCTCGAGAACGACAGATTGAGTCCCCATGTGCCGTCGGGAGAGGCAGTCTTCCACAATCCACTGCCTCGCGGGTAGACCGCTTTGAGCACGGCGAAGATGACGAGCGCGCCTCCCAAAGCATAGCCGAATACGGAGACGATGAATACCACAATGCCCGTGAAGCTGAGAGTGGCCCAGTGCAGCAGGCTGCGCAAGCTAACCAGTGGCGAACGCGTGAGGTGGGCGCGCCGGAGCAACTCCTCGGTGCGGTAGCGGCTGGCGAGTTCCTCGGGCGTGCCGAGGGCTGCGAGAGTGGCGGAGACCTTCTCTAGGGAGCAACCGTTGGAAGTTTTGTCGAGGATGTGGGCGCGAATTTCGTCCACGATATCGGTGGCGTCCTCTTCCATGAGTTCGCGCAGTTGCTTGCGCAGGGCTGCGAGATAGGTATCGATGGTCTTTTGGGTTTCGGGGGCGGTCATGGATGCTCCTTCCTCAATTCTTTCTTCAAGGGTGCGAGAAGGCTCGTCATGCTGGCGGAAAACTGGGCCCAGACGCGAGCCATCTCGAGAGCGCGCTGGCGTCCCATGGGAGTGAGACGGTAATACTTACGCGGATGTCCAGAATCGGATTCGACCCACTCGGATGCGACCAACCCAAGCGAGCGCAGACGGCTGAGCAGGGGATAGACCGTGCCTTCGACTACAACCAGGTCGGAACTGCTCTCGAGATGGCGAAGGATTTCGAGACCGTAAAGCGTGCCATCCCACAGCGAAGCGAGAATGGCGAGTTCCAACGAGCCCTTGCGGAGTTGGATCTCCCATTTTTCCGCGCTCTCGGGTACCGCCGTTGTGTCTTTCACGGCATCATACTATGCAGTACATTATATGATGTCAACTAGAATGCTGCACAGGCTGAACCCGCGGTTGTCTCGGCGGGAAGATGAAGTCAGGAGTGCGGGGGCGATCGAATTCCGTGACGGACACTAAGCGGGCGCAAAATGGGCGCTAGTGAGTTTCCTAGCCGCGGGCCTTGAAGGGGAAAATCGCGTCCTGCTTGGACGGGATGGGGGCGCCATTGCGCGTCGCCGGTTGGAAGCGCCAGTTTTCCAGTGCGGCAAGACACTTGGCATCAATGTCGGGGCCGAGGCTGGCGAGCACAGTCTTGCGGACGATCTGCCCGCGCTCGTCAATAGTGATCTCGATAACTTCGTTGCCGGGGGAGTTGGGCAATTGCCACGGGTAGACCGCCGGGTCGGAAGTCGCAATCGGCAGAGCCGGACGAACTTCGTTGCCGAAGAAGGGGCCGCCAACGAGCGTTCCGTACGGTGAGCCGGCCTGCGCGCCGTGACCGAGAGCAGAAAGGGTCTGGGTTTGGGAGGCGTCTTCCGCGTTGGTGCGAGCTAGTGTATTTTGTGGCGCCGTAGGTTTCGGCGGTTGAGCCGGAGACTTCCAGGTCAACTGATGGCTTAGCCGTTGGTGGCGGTAGCGCTCGGTGGCGGTATCGGCGGAACTCCGGTTGCTGTCGTCGGGAGACTTGCTGGGCCAGTAGAGGCGAGTGATGGACTTGCCATTCTGCCCAGAGGCGACGGAAACCGCGGTTAGCAGTCGAGGGTCAGGGGTGTGCAACAGCCAGGCCAGCACGAGAACGTGGAACGCGAGCGAGCCCATCCGGAGCCAGCGCTGCCGGCGCGTGGTCGCGGGATTGAGTTGCGCAAACATCAGAGAGAGTCCCCGGCGCGACCGGATTGCGGGTGGCCGCTTAGTGTTAGTTAGACGTAGAGGGCCGGATTTCGTCAAGAGGATTTTGCAAACGGTGAGCCATCGGGTACTCGGCGGAATCTGGCGCGAATGGGGCTGCAATTGGTGCCGATTCTAGATCGCTGATAAAATACGTGAGCAGTTGACAAACCCAACCCACACAAGGGGCTATAGCTCAGCTGGGAGAGCGCATCGTTCGCAACGATGAGGTCGTCGGTTCGATCCCGACTAGCTCCACCATCTTCTCAACAACTTACGATGGGTCGTGAGTCCGAAGTACGTAGCAATACCGGGGTTGAATTGCTACGTAATGCTACGTGATTTCCTTCTACCCGCTGTTCGCGCTGTTCTTCCACCGAAGACATCATCTTCTGCACCGCCCGCCGCTGGCTTTCCGGCACATGCTGCGCGTAGATCTCCATCGACGTAGAGGCGCGCGAATGTCGTCCCTGCGCCTGGATATCCTTCACGTTCGCACCGCTGTCGGACAGATTGGTGATGTAGGAGCGCCGGAACGACTCCCTAGGTTGTTCTCATGTAGCCACTGAGCGCCTGCGTCGATCACGTTGATGATCGGATGCTTTCCCTTGCCGTAGCCTATGCCGTAGATCCTGTTATAGAGGCCCTTCTGGTCTAAAGTGCGCAGTATCTTAAAGGAGCCGTCTGGCTGCGGGCTTTCAATATCGAGGATGAACACCGAATAGTCCACAGTGTAAGGCACGACCGTGGTTGAGGAACTGGATGCTGCAGCGGCTGCGGAGTTTCCATTACCGTCGGTTGCCGCAGCGGCAGAAGTTGAGTTGTCGGTATAGACGTGGTTTCCGTGGTACACGGCAGGAGTGGTGTGAATGAAGAAGACCAAGTCGGCCTTCTTATCTCCTGCATAGCATACGTCTCCATACTTGCTCAGCTTCTTCTCTACGTCCTTCACGCTCTTCGCGGGGATGCCATTGTTCGTATTGTTGAGGCGATCAAGGTAGACGACGGCGAACGTCACCCTGCAGTCCTGAACCGCCTTCTCATGACAGAAGGCGGGAGTGGATGTCATGACGAAAACAGCAATCCACATCATCACTACTTTCATAGGTAGTCCTAGTTTGTGCTGAATTATCACTGGGGAAGTCTTCGGCCGGTGCAGCGCGAGAATGTTACCTGCGGCCAGACAGCGTGTCTGTGGCACGTTAGTGAGTTGCTCGGCACTTCGGTGGCGTTAGCGCGGCGCCAATTCCAAGTGATAATTCAGGACGCTCCCGAGGCCCATCATGACTGTCCTTCAAATGCCAATGCGCGGTGTCTGTGACTTCTGCGGTGTCCCGAAACCCATTCGCATCATGCGGGCTTCCGACGTTATCTTGAACGAGCACCCTGCGGCGTTTCGCTCACGTAACGGTTGGGCGGCGTGCGGCCAGTGTGGCACACTCATCGACGCTGATGACTGGGGTGCGCTGCAATCTCGGGTGGTTGACGAACGCATGAAGCAGCCGACATACACGGAGATCAGCGGGTCGTTAGTATCGCGCGAGGCTATTGAAAAAGATGTCGTGAGCAACCTAGCGCTCATGCGGAAGCACGTACGAAGGGACGCATGACTATGTGGCATCCGTTTCCCGGTTTCACCGGTGCGGTCATTGGTCCAGCGTTGCTTTGCTCCGTTTGGACGGCCCGCTACCTCAACAAAGAATCCGAGTCCTACAACCTTGACCCGCAGGGAAGGCCAGGTGCTTTCGAGCCGCTCTTATCGAAGTACATCAGAGCGTCTGAGTTCATCATAGGTCTCGCTACTGGCTCCATTGTCCTCCTTGTCGGATCGTCTGACCTCCACGCACAAGGGGGACGACTGCCATGGTTTTACGCATCGCCCCTGCTCTTGCTTGGATGGAGTGTCATACTTGGTGTGGCATTTATAGTGTGGCTGATTTTTAGCTACGAGGAATACCAGCACGGCAACAAGCACACCAAGTTGATCTACTCCATTTAGTGAGGCGCTTGGGTTTAGCTCACTTGGGTGCTTCTGTCTCGGCTATATCTTGCTGATCCTTCTTGTCACGCGTTGACTCCCACATACCGCGCCCAGAGCCTGTTTCAAGGTGTCGTATCTCTCCTCGCCCTGCTATCATTCCGCAGGGGTACTAATGAAACACTTGTCAGCAGTAGTCCAGCAGTTAAAAGCAGAACGCGCTCACGTACACAAGCAACTCCAGCGCATAGACGCCGCAATCGCGGCACTGGGCAGCAGCTCGCATGGAACATGGAAGATGTCCGCAGCCGGTCGCCGCAGGATCAGCCTGGCGCAGAAAGCGCGATGGGCTAAGACGAGGACAGTTAAGCCGAAGCGCACGATGTCAGTGGCAGCGCGGAAGAAGATCGCGGCGGCTCAACGAGCACGGTGGGCGAAGGTGAAGAAAGCGGCGTAGAGGACCTCACTACAAGTCAGCCAGGATAACTTGTCTGTCCGCCACCGTACATTACAGTGTTCGCTGTATGGTCCTGAACTCTTCGCTGGTCTATTCTGATTTTGATTTGGGATCATGGCGGTCATGGGTTAGCGTCGTTCGCTCCGGTTCGGCGTTCTCGACCCTCACGACCGCCTTCGTTTCTGGGTAGGACGGTCGTGGGTTAGCGTAGGACACATCCCTTCCGGCGCTCTGCAGACCCTCACGACCGTCCCTAATTTGTTCCTACGCGCCTAACCTCAACTGGCTTCCTGCTCCCTCTCGTGCTGCATCTCGAAGATGATCTGGCGCAGCTCGGCCAGGTCGATGACATCTGTTTGTGGGGAATAGGTCTCAGCCTTACGAGACATCATCGCAACCGAAGACAGGAAGGCGACCAGGTCGAAGGGTTTTGCCATCCGACGATCTTACGCCCAGATGTTTATCTCGGGCTCTTTCAATACCACAGGCTGCCATCTCTGTGCGCGGTACGGTACAATACGGGCAAATTGGGGTGTGCCAATATGTGTTGCGCAAGATGCTCGTCGCTGAATGAGACGGAAGTGTCTGCGGAGATGATGATCCACTTCTCCGATCCTAATCACCGTACCGATCCTGGCTTCCTGATGTTCACGATGGTATTTGTTTGCCTGGATTGCGGCGCTTCGCGGTTTAATACGCCGACCGAAGAATTGTGGCAACTGCGAGAGAGTGCTGCACGATCTGAGGCTGCTTAACCAGAACCGACCACCTGAGCTTGTCCCGACAGTGCAGAGCTGAGAAACTGCCTGCCGTCAAGAACGGCGTCCACGGCGGTGTGTAGGTCGGTTCCTATCCTCGTCTTCACGACGTACCCAGCCGCCCCTAGGTTGAGTGCTTCTCGTACCACGTCAGAATCAGACTCCTGCGTGACGAAGACGATCTCGGACTGGGGCGATCGTGTGCGGATCTGGCGAGCTGCCTCGACTCCATTCATGCTTGGCAGGCCGATGTCCAAGAGAATTATGTCCGGTTTCAGTTCGTCGGCTTTGCGCACCGCCTCTAACCCGTCAGAGATTTCGCCGATGATCTGCAGGTCGGGCCTCCTGCCCAGCATCGAACAGATGAGACGGCGGAATGGTTGGAAATCGTCTACCACGAGAACCCGGACTGCTGGCACAGCTCGGTGGTTGTTGTTAGCCATCACAACACCTTCCTCTGTAAGAAAGACGATTGCCGGGCGCTGGTGGTTGCGATCTTAATGTTCCGAGCAGCCCGTAGTCGGTACGCTGTCGAACATTCTCGGCGTGTCAAGTTTCTAAGCGGCTACGATATGGTTCCTGATGGCATACCTGACCAGTTCGGCAGTGCTCGTCGCGCCCAGCTTCTTCATGATTTGGTACTTGTGATATGTCGCCGTCCGTGGACTCATGTTCAGGATGAATCCGACTTCCTTCATCACCTTGCCTTCGGCCACCAACTGCAGAACCTCGCGTTGCCGGTGAGTGAGTCGCACATTTACATCGACAAGTTTCTTCTGCTCCCAGCGGATGGCATTGATGGTGTGGCGCGACATTGCTTTCGACAGGTAGGTCTTTCCTCTCAAGACCTCATGAACCGCCAAAACCACCTCTGCTGCAGCACACGTCTTTAGCAAGTAGCCCGACGCCCCAAGCTCAAATGCTTCGGCGGCAACGTCGGCGTCCGAGGTTAGGGTCATGTAGACCAACTTGACCCGAGGCAGGAGCTTCATCACCTGCCGCCCGGCATCCAAGCCATTTAGCAGGGGCATGCCAACGTCGATCAGGATCAGGTCGGGCTTCAATTCGGCAGCAGCACGCACCAAGGAATGACCGTCCCCAACGATTCCCACGACATCGAAGAAGTCTGCGAGGAGTTGCTGAAACAGTTCGGCCACCAGATTGTGGTCATCGGCAATGAGAATGCGCGAGCGGCTGGGCATTGTTCTCGTGACTTCACACGAGTGGTGATACACGTCGAATGAAAGCGCAACCGCACAGTGCAACATCAAGGACCAGAGGTTGGAACTGTCACAACTGATAGTGCCGAGCGATGCCGGTGCCGGGAATAGAATCACCCGCAACGGTACGCAACCGGACCGACGCCCCTTAATTCATCGACCTATAATGCGTCCCCGAACACCTTCCCCCAAGGCAGTCCGCGTCGTACAGGATGGTTCCTTGCGGCGCGGGCATATCGACTCATCGTCCGAACGTGCGGATGTGAAGCTGATCGAAAGAACTCGGAATTTGAGCGTTATGGCCTGTTAGCAACACTTGACATTTCTGACCTGTGCAAATTGGCGAAGGCTACCGCCAGAAAGGGATTGCAAACAGAACAGAAACGACCGCCAGCGCGATTCCAAATTCACCAGCGAACCATGCGGCTCTGCCTGTTTCCACTGTCATGGAATCGAACAGCCATTGGATGACCGCTTTGTGGCAGGCATGGAGCATCGCCGCAGGCCAGACTGATCCGGTTTTCAACCGTAACCACGCCGCCAGAGCACCAGTAGCGATAATCATAACCGTGAAGCAAAGGAGAGCGACCCATTTGGGAGCTGAGCTACTGTATGTGCCGAACACAATAAGGGGGAAATGCCAAAGCGCCCAGATGAGGCCGCTCGCCAGAGCCACTCCGGTGAAGTTAAGGCGTTGCGCTAGCACCGGTACAAGGAATCCCCGCCAGCCAATCTCTTCTCCAGTGGCGGAGACACCGCTCTGCAGGACACCGAATGTCATGATGAGTGCGGCGTTCAGGACGCCGGCACCAGTTCCGAAATGAAGCGATTTCTGGCTTGCCCGCAGGAAGCCTGCGAAATCGGCGGGGGCAAGCTTTGTCGACCACACGAACAGATACGCAGTCGTAGCGTATGCGACGGGGAGAAGATATCCCCAGGCAATTGCTCGTATTCCAGGCCACCGGAACCCCAGAAACTCCCATGGAATGCGACAGACGGCGCAACAAGTAAAGGCTGCAAGAGCAGGAGCCCACATCTGGGTATGAATGACAAAGCCCCGCCCTATGTCGAAGCTCTGTGCATGCAGCAATAACAACACCCAGGGTGTCGTGAACGCTACAGTGAGAGCGAGATAGAGAAAAACGAGAGACCATATGCGAGTACCGGAAGGAAGACACGGAAAGATCGCTGGAGTTCGATCCGTCGCTACTGTATTCGACAAGGGATCTCCGCTGCTGCTCGACGTTCGGTTTTTCTCAATCATCGACCTCAGGATATGGCATACGGAGTAGATTTGACTGCGATGTCGGGCCGGAAATATTCCCGATTGGTGCAAAATCGCCCTAGCGCTCATTGCGGTCAAAACGTGTGCCCTGGTTACAACACTGATTACCTCCAGAGCGAGTATTATCTGCCCTGGGTACCTGATCGGCTCCTGTTTATCAAAGAAGTGAAGACCCGGGCCGGAAACGAAACCCAAAGCAAGTCGGGAGCACCGACCGTGAAAAAACTCTTGCTGTTCTTTCTGTTGCTGGCACACGGGCTCCGAGCGCAAGAGCGGCAGACAGACCCAACATGGCTGCATCGCTACGTTCCAGATGTTTCGGAGACCAAGGCGGTTCTCACCTCTCAGACTTGCCACTACCGGGCTATTTTTGGCGAGGGGGACAAAGAGAACCGATCCCTCCAAACCGTAACTCGTTTCGGCGAAGTCTCTTTGGATCGGCATGGCAATTGCCAGACCGTCTTTTACGACCGCCAGGAGGAGATCTATTTCGTCGTCGAGGGGACGGGCATGCTGCACTACCAAAATCAAGTTCTCACGTTGCGCAAGCATGACTTCACGTACTTGCCTCCAGGCGTGAAACATTCTATTGCAAACCCCTCGGAGCAACCGCTGCGCGTGCTGGTGATGGGGTTCAAGATCCCGTCATCGATTTCAATCGGGGCGCCTGCGCCATATCCGAAAATCGCAAACCTGGAGGATGCCAGGGAGGAGACTGTCAGCGGTCACCCGAACTCAGTTCTGTACAAACTTCTGATCGGACTGCACACCGGAAAACGAGACTTGATTGATAAGGCCTACGTGATGGACAGCTTTTTTTGGATGGATTTCGCACCCGGAGGCACGAACTGGCCTCACCACCACGCGGCCGCGGAAGAGATCTACCTGGTAATCGACGGCCAGGGCGAAATTGTGGCCGGCGGTGGGACGGACGGCATCGAAGGCCGATATGTCGCCAAAGCAGGAGACGCCTACTACTTTCGGCCCAACTGCACGGTGGGCTTTTACAACCAGGACAAACCAGGCGCCAAGGCCTACATTTTGGCGGTCCGATCGCGCGTGCCACTGCGTGAGGATGAAGAGTAGGTATTTAATCTCGAAGGTGTAGAAATCGGCGACGGGGTTTTGAACGTAATTGGCCTGATTTCGACACTTACTTATCGTTTGCCACAATTACGTTCTCCGCTTCAGTAGGTTCCGCAATGTTGGGCGCGACGTTGCGCCGGGACTAGTCAGATGCTGTTCGTCCATCGAGCGCGTCTGGGTGTTGCCAGCGGCAATCTGGCTTGAAGACGTCGTTGTGTGGCCCACCTTCGCCAGTCCGAAATCCAGAATCTTCGCGTGTCCGCGCTTGGTGACGAAGATATTGGCAGGCTTGATGTCGCGATGAACTATCCCTTCAGCATGCGCTGCGTCGAGTGCGTCAGCAATCTCGATGGCAAGAGAGAGAATCGAGTCCGTTTCCATGGGACGATTCCCGATCCGATGCTTCAGTGTCATGCCATCGAGGAATTCCATCACGATGAACGGATGCCGGTCATGTTTTCCAATCTCGTGAATCGTACAGATGTTCGGGTGGTTCAGCGCGGATGCGGCTTTGGCCTCGCGCTGGAAGCGATTGAGAGTCTGCGGGTCTTGCGCTACATCATCGGGTAGAAACTTCAACGCAACGAACCGACCAAGCTCGGTATCCTCGGCCTTGTAAACTACCCCCATTCCGCCACCGCCCAACTTCTCGACGATGCGGTAGTGCGAAATGGTCTGCCCGATCATTGGGGTGAAATGTTAGGGCTACGCTCAAGACAAGTCAATGAGCACAGGAGAGTTACTGGCCTCTCTGAACTATGGTTGGCGAAAAATCTCTATTACGCTGGAGCAGCCGACAAGGCTGCGAATCTGGTGGGGTGTAAGTCCCCACACCACCAATTGCCTGGGCGGGTGGTTAGCATCTCCGATGCATGCGGAGGCAACAAAGCATGTTCTGCTCGGAGGTAAAAGCCTCGGCTGCCCTGCGACGATAAGTCGCAGCGGTGGGAACGATCTGGGAGGCGAGCAAACTTGGGGGCCTGAACATAAAGGAATGGCTGCAGCCCCGAAAAAGAGATCCGTCATGAAATCGTTTTGACGGGGAAAAGCGGGAAGCCGACCTCGATAGTGTACGGGGGAAGGCCGATGACGCGGAGGAAGAAACAGGCAAATGCACTCCGCGAAACCGCCGTGGCAGGGGCCCAGGCACCCAGGGAAGGATTCGCAGAGATAACGTCGGGATGGTCCCGCCGGCAGCAGGGGCTGGTAGCAA
>CAVQCF010000031.1:0-6772 GCA_963710885.1 uncultured Acidobacteriaceae bacterium | reverse complement strand
CCGACGTTGCAGACTGCTACGTCACGAAGAACACAATTTCTAACAGGTTAATGAGAATTACAGTAATTCTTAACGTCTGTTTTTATTGCTTGACCGCCGGACACCACTAAGTCTTATAGAAAACGTCAGTCTGTCAGCAAGGTCTGACAGTTGAAGCGAACTCTGTGGCTGTTTTTAAAGGTCATTTAGAAAAGGAGAATCTCTCCAAGTTTTTAAAACTTAAGGTTGTATGAAATTGTTCTTTTTATTGTATGCAGAACATTGGTATTTTATTGCTATTTTATTGTACGCGGAACATTGGTATTGTATCTGTGCTTTTATTGATGTAGAAATTGATATTTTTGTGTGTTGTCGGTGAAGGTTCCCCTGGGGAATCCGCTGCCCCACGGAGATTATGGTTTTATCGAGTTGTATTGCAATGAATCCGGCTGCGACTGTCGGCGCGTGACTATCCTCGTACTCCGGCCCCACACCGGTTGGAAGGTTTGGGCCAGCATCGGCTATGGCTGGGAAAGCATGGACTTCTATCAGAGATGGGCCCACACTTCCGATCCTTTGGATCCGCTCGATTGGCAAGGCCCGTATCTGGATCCGTTGGCCCAGCAATCCCGCTACGCCCCCGCGCTTCGGGATCTTTTCGAGTTTGTCCTGCAGTCTCCCGACTACGAGCAGCGTCTCAAGAACCATTACCAGATGTTTCGTGCTGCGGTGGAACAAGAAGGCACAGACCGAACCCTAACCCAGCGCGATACGGTGGGTCGCAGCCCTGCCCGTCGATCCCGGTCTAAGAGTCGTGGCTAAGAAGTTTCAGGCTCTGCTTGCGGTCCAATCGTCGCCGAGCTCTCCGGACGCCCGCTTGGCAAGCTGTAGCGCTTTCTTCGCTGTCCCTTGCTCAGATCGATTCCCTCCAGCAGCAAGCCCAACTCCCAGGCCGCGATTTCTTTCCGTCCCGTTTCAGCAAAAGGAAACTGAAACGTGCCCACTTCCAGCCGCTTGTACCAGATCGCCCATCCGTCCCTGTCCCAGTACAGAATTTTCAGCCGGTCGCCTCGACGATTGCAAAACACCAGCAGATGCCCAGAGAACGGATTACAGCGGATCACATGTTCCGCCATCATCGATAATCCATCGAAGGAGCGGCGCATGTCGCAGGCCACCGTACACAGATACACCTTGACTGCCGCTGGAAAACTCAGCATCCACTTCTCCTTATTATCTAGGTCCGGTATCTATGGCTGGCCGGCTCCAGCGCCGCTAAAACCGCTCGTAAGCTTTCTTCCTCTACCCCGCGACCGATGCGCAACCGTCGCCCGTCACGCAGCACCAACTCCAGGTCAGCCGCCATCGCTTCTACTTCCTCGCTGACCAAGGCAAAGCTCCCCTCTCTCGCTCCACGGGCCGCTCTACCCTCCGTTCCTGAACCCCTGACGTCAGCATCCGCCGCCACCAGTAGAACTGCGTTTGCTTCAAACGTCGCTGCCGGCAAAACTCCCGAACCGATATCCCACTCGTCGCCGCCTCTTCCAGAATCCTCCGCCAGTAAAGACGCTTCTCCACATCCGGCTTGTTCCCACTCATCGGTCGATACCTCCACCTTGGCGTGGCATCGCCACGCCTGCATTCGCTGCTGTCGGGAAGTATCACGCAGGAACTTCAGCTACGGAAGATGTGTTCACCGGACGGGTACGGTAAAGAACACTGAGATCGCTGCGTGTACATAGCGCCTCGACAATCGAATTGGCTCACCGTTAGTGTGTTCCCGTGAGTTCGATTCGGGAGCAGACGAGAAACCTGGCTAGCGATTCGCTGCCCTCTGTGCGACTAGGTCGCTATATCCGCTTTGAGTGGGGCAGTCCGAAGTTGGCCGAATGGTGGGACAACCGCAGAGAGTAGCCTCTTTTTCTTTCTTCACCATGTTACCGCTAAGCGAGATACTAGGGCCTGGAGGCAAAGAAGAACCCAAACGCGGTGGCCCTGGGCAAGTTGTGCGGGAAGGCTCGGGCGAACAGTCTAACCCAAGTCGAACGCTCAGCGATTGCCAAGAGAGCGGCAGCGGCACGTAATTTGAAACTCAGTGCTGCTGAGCGCGGTAGAATCGCAAACCTTGCAGTCCAAGCTCGTGAGCGTAAGCGGAGACTCAAAGGAAAGGAGAACTGGCGTAGACGAAAGAGGCAACAAAGCGGTTCCATCTTCAAAGCACGCGGTAGCTGGTACGTTCGCTACTTCGAGGATCGAGTAATAGACGGTCAGTTGCGCCACAACCGAATAGCCAAGCAGATTGAACCCGGTCACCACTCGTGGAAAACGTCCACCCCAGACGATCGAAGACGAGGCGCGGGAGATCGTCGCCGCTGCAATCGTCACCAACGCGACCCGCACCGAGTTCCAAATATTGGAGAGTTTGTTATGCGCGTATACTTCCCGCACATCGAACAGTTCAAGCGCCCTTCAACCCTGAGGGGCTACCGCGATATTTGGGAGAATCCCGTCAAAGCGCGATGCGCTGGTGATTGGCTCAAAGACTTTCGCACATTCCACGTACAGAACTGGCTTGATTCGATCGCAAGCCTCGGAACACTCAGCCGCAACGATCTTCGCCGTCGCCGCGTTCACGGGTCTCCGGCGGGGCGAGATACAAGGCTGCGGCGGGAAGACTACGGTGACGATCAGATTCGTGTCTCCCGCGCAATCTGGGAAGGCCACGTGAACGATCCAAACACGGGAGTAGCAAAGCGCCGTACCAGTAATTAAGCACGTTGCGGAACGCTTAGAGTTTCAGAGGATGCGCTGTGGGGTTTCGCAAAACGGGCCAATGTTTCGCAAACTGAGCAGTAAACCCGAGTGCCTGAATAACGCTCTCGGGCGACAGATTCTCCCAGCGTTGAAGCGGTGTGTCGCAAAGCGGAGAAGCAGCACGCGGAAGTTGGGTACGATTTGAAGTTGGGCGAGAAGTTGCCGAAGTGGCACGGTTGGCACGCGGCACGGCGGGGACTGGGCAGCAATTTGTATGCCCTCGGGGTCCCAGCAAAGGTAATCCAGCAGATACTGCGACACACGAACGTGAGCACGACCAGCACCTACTACATCAAGACGGTTCCCACTCAAGTGACCGATGCGATGGAAAAGCTGCAACAAGCACTCCCCGGATTCGTTATCTGGCAACGAAGTGGCAAGAGGCAAATGGAAGGCTACGGCATCCCCTGCCGTTAACTAGCTTGCCTTCATTGAGTTGGGATGGTGGCCCCGGGCAGAGTCGAACTGCCGACCTTCGGTTTAGGAAACCGCTGCTCTATCCATCTGAGCTACGGGGCCAATGCGACGTAACCCCATTATCTCACGTCAGTTTACGGAGGCAGCCACTGCGCGAGAGTCGTGATTTAGTGTCCCGAAGGTGACCTGAAGCATTGTAAGAGACACGTTTTGTTCGAGTTTCGCCATCGCGCTGCGGACATCATCGACGGCCGTCTTGATATAGTACGTCGCCGTGGTGCTCACGTTCGCATGACGCAGAATGCGCTGGATTACCATGTCCGGCACACCCAAGCGGTAGAGGTTGCTCCCAAGCCCTCGCCGTGCCGCGTGCCAGCCGTACCACTCGGGAATCCTGCCATCGCGCTTGAACGGATGGTCTGCACCCCGGTGACCCGCGCTGACCTTGCGGCACGATTCGCAGCGATCCAGGTTAGGCAGAATCATCCGCCCAAGTACGTTGTTCATGTTGAGCGGCTTGCCGAGACTGTTAGCGAAGATCGGCCCAACTTGCGGATTAACGCAGCGTAGCCGATGCATTTCGAGTCGCTCTGCCAACTGCCGAATAACCGGAACTGGAGCGCGACCCTTTCGCGTCTTGGGTCAGTGACGTGACCATTCCAAATCGAGCGAGAGATGTGCATCTCGCCGTCTCGGAAGTTCTCCCACAGCAAGCCCTGAATCTCGCCGTGTCGCAGTCCCATGAACGCGGCGACTGCAAAAGCCGTTGCCGCGGGCTCAGGCAGTACCGACAGTATCGTGTGCACTTCCTCCAGCGTGTAGGCATACGTTTCTTGCGGCTCCGGTGCGTTAGGACTGGTCGCGGTATCCCGAGCGGGGTTCTCCCCTCGGAAATAGTCCTGCTGCTTTGCCAGAGTGAAAATTCCGCTTATTACGCTCTTGATGTGCTTCAGGGTGTTGCGGCTCAGCTTTGCAGCCCCGCCGATTTCGTTTAGCCACCCTTGAACGTGATAGGTACGAGTTTCCTTGAGCCACACCTTTCCGCAGAGCGGCTTGAGGTGGTCTTCCCAAACGTCCCGATACCCCTTCCAAGGTTGAAGGCCGCTTGTACTGCCTGACCCAACACAGATAGACTCGCTCAACAAAGTCGCCCATAGTAACGATTCTCTCAGCGTCTGTCGTCACGCCGTTGACTGTTGTCGCCATGTAGCGGTCAGCCTCGGTTATCACGTCCGCTGGTGGCCTCTTCCCGGTTGTTGTGACGGGACCGAGAACATGGCTCACTCGCTTTCTTTCGACCTTGCCGGCCACGTTGCGACGTTCCCAGTAGCGCACGAACCAGCGATCCCCAATGCGGACCACTTGCCCGTTCTGCTTTCTATCGCGCATTCGTCATCCCCCTTTCTTTGCTTGTGCTCTCTTGCGTTCGCGAGCGGCAACGGCCTTTCTTGCGATCTCGCTGAGCCTCGCAGCGGATAGCCCCCTGGCCCTTGCCTTCCCGCCCTTGCTGGCAATCTCGCTCAGCTTGGTAGCGGAGAGCTTCCCTGCCCTCGCTGACCCGCCAAGACTGCCTAGCGCCTGTGCGTGAGGATTTTTCTTTTGGCCCATGCGCGGGATTATCGTGCTTAGCGATAAGTACGTCAAGAGGTAAATGCGTCGTTGTCTGGAGACTTGTCCATCGTTAACTGACGCTATCAGGCCTCTCTTACACAAGTGAGCCAAAGGAAAAACATTCTCCTCACGGTTGAAGAGTGATATGGCGATATTTCGACAACTATCCAGCAGAATGCAACCAGTACGTCAGGACCCGCAGGGCAAGAGCTGCCGCCGCGAGCAACAAAATGAATGCGGCGGGCCCTATCCCTTTGACATCGCCTACACGCAGATGCGACACAGATGCGCCCACAAAGTAGATGACGAGGCCGATACCCGCTGCCACACCGAGGAGAGGCCACCAGATACCAAGAACTACGCCTAAGGCCCCGGCAAACTCACAAGCTGCCAGAAGTGGAAAGTACTTCAACGGTACGCCGATGAGTTCGTGAATAACCTGCACTATACGCGGGTCGTGGCGAATCTTCCCAATGCCGGAAAAGGTCACGATCGCCGCGAGGAGGATTGTAATCACCAGATATGCAATGCCCATGGGGACCTGCTTCCTCGTTGCGGACTATGATACGGCAGGCTTGTCGACGAAATCGGCCAATACACTCAACCGGCTTCAAAGGCAAATGAGTGAAATGGAGATTTCTCGCCAACGATCAAAGTTAGGGCCTGAGACTCTAGCTGGAACAGCGTTCTAATCACACCAGCGTATAATTTCGCCCGAACGGTTACCCGACCATCATTTTCGAGAGTGATCAGTCAGGTTGCACGGAATGAAGGCAGAAGGAGGAAATATGCGTGATGTCAGCAGGCGCGACTTCTTGGTAGCGGGCAGCGCATTTTTAAGCCTCGCGGCTGAGGCCGAGCTTTTGACCGGACCAATGCCCGAACGAATGGCCGAAGCTGCAAAAAAGGACCTAGTAGCCCCGGATGTTTACTTTCACGAAGGGCAAGTCTCCGATACCGCTGACGCAGTCTGCAACAACGGCTGGATCATGTTTGAAGACTACGTGCTGGTGATCGACGCAAATTTCCCAGCAGGGGCAAAGCTGATTATCAGCAAAATTCGCGCCCTAACCGAGAAGCCCATACGATTTGCCTTTGATACCCATCATCATGGCGACCATGCTTATGGGAACCAGGTTTTTGTGGACAACGGCGGGGTGCCCGTTGCGCATACTGGAGTGATCGAGGAGATGAAGCGATACGAGACCGGCTATTACGCACATGCACCGGGCAGGTGGGAGGCAGCAGCGAAGGATCGCGCTGACCTAAGAAACACCAAGCTAAAGCCGCCTTCCGTTCTCTTTTCGAAGGACTTAGTTTTTGACGACGGCAAACATCGAGCCGAGCTGATGCACTTGGGTGTGGCGCATACGCATGGGGATGCGGTGGCTTGGCTGCCCAAAGAGCGCATCCTATTCACGGGCGATGTGTGCGTGAACGGGCCATACAACTACGTTGGCGACGGGGACGTGGGCAAATGGCTGGCGACGCTGGATCTGGCCAGGAAGCTCGATCCGAAGATAGTATGCACAGGTCACGGTCCGCGGTCTAATGGAACAGTGCTGGAAGACCAGCAGGCTTTCTTTAGGGCGGTCCGCGAGCAGGTAGGTGCGGTTTTGAGAAATGTTTCGCCCGAGGCCACAAAAGCTAAGATCGAAACGATCCGGGCGACGCTGAAATCCAATGCACAGATCGCACGCTTTGTCAGCGATCGCGGCGCAGGCTCGGACGATGGCTTCCCATCCCAAGTCGCGAAAGTATACGAGGAACTGACCGGTAACAAACTTGCTGCTATGGTAAACCAGCCGCATCGCGCGCGCCACGCACATGCTCGCTCCCACGGCCTCGCATTAGCCTGATCGAAGCTTGGGCGCGGGGATCCTCCAGGTGATGGAGCTACCCACGCGCTAAGAACCCATCGAGGGATTTTGGTTGGGATAGAACTCGGACG
>CAVQCF010000030.1:0-77872 GCA_963710885.1 uncultured Acidobacteriaceae bacterium | reverse complement strand
GGCAGCGTTCTAACCAACTGAACTACGTCCCCGGTTTCTGAACGGAATGCCAGTGGTGGGCAGTGCAGGACTCGAACCTGCGACCTCCTGCTTGTAAGGCAGGCGCTCTAACCAGCTGAGCTAACCGCCCCTCGTACCCTCGCGCGACCAGACAGCCGCGCCGGTCGGAACTCGATTGAGGGGCATCCGCGCGAACCGCGCCTCAATGAGTATACGAGAGCCGTGAAGGAACGGTCAAACTTTGCCGCTTTATTTTCGTTCAGAGCATTGGGGTTGCGTCGTCCAACGCCTCCTGTCCTGATTTCGGAGGAACGGTGCGCCAACAGCCGCATCTCTTGACTGTTCGTTTTCGGCGAGCGAACCAGCGCCGCGCACAGGCTCATGCTCTCTCGCTTGGGGGAGAATAGCCACTTGCGGGCTTGGAATCTGTTCCGACCTACGACGGCAACGTGCTCGTACTCGATCTCTCGAAGAGGCGCTACCGCGTCGACACGCAAGCAAGGGCGCCCGCGCCACACCTTGCAGACGGACTGCCCTGCTAGACTGGCTGCGTGCGGCGTTTGATCGTCAACGCAGATGACTTTGGCTTCACCTCGGGCGTGAACCGGGCCATCGTGGAGGCTCACACGCACGGCGTCGTCACTTCTTCGACGCTCATGGCCAACGGCCCGGCTTTTGCCGAAGCCGCTGCAACTCGCAAAGACTGTCCCGAAGTTGAGCGTCGGTTGCCATGTCGTGCTCACCGACGGCGACCCGGTTCTGAGCCGCGGAACAACTTCCCATCGCTGACGACCGCGGCGCACATTTCCGCGACGGCATGATGACGTTCGCAGCACGCGGCGATCGCCGGCCGCATGGACGCCGACGAAATCACCGCCGAAGCCACCGCGCAGATTCGCAAGATTCAATCCGCGGGCATCGCCGTCTCTCACTTCGACACGCACAAGCACACGCATCTGTTCCCCAAGATTCTGCGGCCCTCTGCTGCGCGCGGCGGCGGCTTGCGGAGTTCGCGCCGTACGCAATCCCTTCGGACCTCGCCTGCCCTTGCGATCCAGCCATCTTCTGGCGCGCCCCGGCCTCTGGACGCGCTACGTCGAGGTTCGTGTCCTGGGCGCTTTCGCCGGCAAGTTCCGCGAGGCCGTGGACCGCGAAGGCTTCACCACTCCCGACGGCACGCTGGGCATCGTGGTCACCGGAGCGCTCGACGAAACGTCTGTTCCACGCGATTGCCCGCAGCATTCCCGAGGGCACATGGGAATTCGTTTGCCATCCCGGCTACAACGACGCGGATCTGCAGGCGGGCAAAACCCGCCTGCGCGAATCGCGCGAGACCGAACTTGCGCGTCCTGACCCTGCCGGCCGCGCGCGAAGTCCTTGCCCAGCAAGGGCATTGAACTGATTTCGTATCGCGATCTGGCGCCGAGACCAGCTCGCCCTAGAGGCCATTCGGCTTGATAGCGTCATGCCCGAATCATCCTTGGCACCGACGGCCGTATCGGATTCAGGTACTCTCGTAACCTACCTGAATTCACTGCAAGTAGTATGATATTTTCCAGATCACCCTGTTGCTAAAGTTTTGTAGATCGGGAGGTTTTTCGCTCATGTCGGCCCAAGGGTCAGCTCCGCGCGCGACTCTGGACTTAAAGGTCCGGGTGTGGGGCATGGGCTCGAATAACCAG
Source organism: uncultured Acidobacteriaceae bacterium (assembly GCA_963710885.1). Classification (GTDB taxonomy): domain Bacteria; phylum Acidobacteriota; class Terriglobia; order Terriglobales; family Acidobacteriaceae; genus Sulfotelmatobacter. Next base: position 76,190 of record CAVQCF010000030.1, on the reverse strand, counting down.
CCTTTCTTCCAGAACGCCATGGCGCAAAACGTCAGCGCGACCGGCGCCTGCCTGTACGGCATCGAGCCCGAACTGAAAGTGGGCGATGTGATCGGCGTGCAGTACGAAACCAGGAAAGCGCGCTGCAAAGTGGTCTGGGTCGTCGACGCGGGCGCGCTGAAGAAAACCCAGGTCGGCGTGCAGCTCGTGGCCGACCAGGATTGTCCGTGGGTCGGCAGCTCTTCCCCCGGACATGAAGCTGGAGGAGCGCACGCAGCAGCGCCAGGACAACCGCAGAAAATTCGCTCCGCCACAAGATTTCTTTTCCCTCTGGAACTGCGCGACGAGCGCGTGAATACTCCGCTGCGCGTGAATGCCACCGACATCAGCGGCAACGGCTGTTATGTTGAGACCGTCATGCCGCTGCCTGTCGGCACCGCGCTGCGGGTGGATTTGTGGATCGAGCAGGAGCGCCTCTCACCCACCGCGGTGGTTCGCACTCGCGACCCCGGCGTCGGCATGGGCATTGAGTTCACGGGCTTGCCCGAAGAATCCAAGAAGCGGTTTCAGGCTCACCTCGACAAGCTCGACCCTGGGATGTCCTTCATCCAAAAAGACGGCCAATAGCGCTCGTCCGCTCGCGTCGCTCGCACTGCCACTCGTGTAAAATCTGCAACCACTGCTCATTCCAGCCATCGAATGACAGCAGAACCACGAGAACGCGGCCCCTCGCACATGAAGATCGGAATCACCTGTTATCCGACGTACGGCGGCAGCGGAGTCGTCGCCACCGAACTCGGCCTGGAACTGGCGCAGCGCGGCCACGAGATCCATTTCATTTCCTACGCGCAGCCCATCCGCCTGCGCGGCGAGGAACCCAACATCCACTATCACGAAGTGGAAGTTTCCCGTTACCCGCTGTTCGACTATCCTCCGTACGATCTGGCGCTGGCCACGCGCATGGCGGAGGTCGCGCAGCTCTACGATCTCGATCTGCTGCACGTGCACTACGCCATCCCGCATTCGGTGAGCGCGATGCTGGCGCGGCAAATGCTGGCCGACGGACCTCGCGGACGCCGCTTGCCCTTCGTCACGACTCTGCATGGCACCGACATTACTCTGGTCGGCCTCGACCGCTCCTACCTGCCGATCACGCGTTACTCGATCCAGCAGAGCGACGGCGTCACCGCGATTTCGAACTACCTGAAAGACCGCACGCAGCGCGTGTTCGACGTGAAGAACAGTATTGAGGTGATTTACAACTCGGTGAACTGCGACGTCTATCGCCGCAACCCTGAGACGTTCGCGCAAGCTGCGCGCGGAGTACGCGCCCAACGGCGAGAGCGTGCTGGTGCATCTCTCCAATTTCCGTCCGGTCAAGCGTCTCACCGACGTGATTGAAATTTTCGATCGCGTCCACAAGACAGATTCCTTCCAAGCTGCTGCTGATCGGCGATGGCCCCGACCGTTCTGTCGCCGAGTGGCTGGCCGTGCAGAAAGGCATTCACGACGACGTTCTGTTTCTCGGCAAGCAGGATCAGATCCAGGAGAAAGCTGTCCATCGCCGACATCATGCTGATTCCGAGCGAACTGGAATCGTTCGGCCTGGCCGCGCTCGAGGCCATGGCCTGCGAGGTGGTTCCCATCTCTACGCGGGCGGGCGGCGTGCCCGAGGTCATCGATCACGGCAAGACCGGCTATCTCGCCGACGTGGGCGACGTCGAGACGATGGCGCGATACGCCATTGAATTGCTGCAGCAACGAGCAACTGCTGAAAGAAATGGGAAAGCAGGCGCGGGCGGTCGCCATGGAGCGCTTCTGTTCCACCAAGATTGTGAAGCAATATGAAGATTTCTACCGGCGCGTGCTGGAGCGTTCGGCGTAGAAGCCCTCCGGCACCGAACTCGCCGCCTCCACCAGCGGCAACCGAATCCGGATCAGCGTTCCCTTCCCTTCGTGGCTGTCGATGGTCATGCGCGCCGTGTCGCCGTAAAGCACCTGCAGGCGCTCGGAAATATTCGCCATGCCGATGCCCATCCCCGACCAACTGCTGCTTTCTTCCAGTTGCGCCCCGCCCATGCCGACGCCGTCGTCCTCGACTTCAATGATGAGCCGCGAATCGGTGACCCGGCTGCGCAGGTAAATGCTGCCGCCCTCCACCTTCGGCGCCAGCCCGTGCTTGATGGAGTTCTCCACCAGCGGCTGCAGCAGCATGCTGGGAACGACCACGTCGAGCGATGCCGGGTCGAGTTCCTTGACCACTCGCAGCTTGTCCCGCCCGAAGCGCACGACTTCGATATCGAGATAGTTGTCGATGAATTCGAATTCTTCCCGCAGCGGCGCGAACGCTTCGCTGCTATTGAGCAGCCGCCGCAAGAATCGTCGCCAGCTTGAAGATCACGTCCCGCGCCATGTCCGGATCGAACCGCACCAGCGACGAAATCGAATTCAGAGTATTGAACAGAAAATGCGGATTGATCTGGTTCTGCAGCGCCTCCATGCGCGCGTGCAGCAGCAGGCGCTCCTGCTCTTCCAGCTTGATCTGAATGCGCACGCTGTTGAAGATCTTCAGCTCGATCCCAATCGCGGTCACCGCACGCGGCGTAAATTGCGCTGTACACCCAGTAGTTGTCCGGGACTCTCGATGCTGAAGATGGAGCTGCGGGAAATGCTGCACCAACTCCGTCTGCACGAAGCGCAGGCCGATCACCGTCCAGAAAAACATGATCTGCCAGTCGAACAGGCGGGGACGCGGCAGATTGCGCCGAATGATGCGGAAAATGCTTTGATCGATGAACGGCGAGAACGACCAGATATCGTCCTTATCGACCGCCCAGGTGCGCAACTGGCCGGCGAGAAAACCGGAAAGCACATCGAACGGCATCGCGGCCCACTCGCCGTGCAGCAGGGCGGGAATGCCCATCAGCACGCCGCCCAGCGATCCCGCCCAGCGTCCGCCGATCACGCCCAGCAGAAGCGCGGTCTCGAAACTCATGTCGCCGGCCAGGAAAGCTCTTCTGCGAAATTCGGATCCAGACTCCCACCATGATCGGCAGCCCGAACCACAGCACCAGGTACACCTTCTGCCGGAACGTGCGCTCTTCGCGAAACAACAGACGCTTGAATTCCTTGGAGCGCACCAGAGCTGCTGGACACAGCCGCAGCCACGCCCAGCTTGAACAGCAAATTGAATCAGGATGAGCCGCTGTTCCATGAGATTGGTTTCTAGTGAATTGTCCGAGTAGCCGTTCGACGATACGAACAGCCTCTGAAAACTGTAGCACGAAGCCGGTTGCTCAATATCCCTTGCGCTTGTCTACTACGAACGGCAACCGCACCACGCCGCAAGAATTGCATCTTGGCGCGATCTTACGAAAGCGGAACTTCGACACGGCTTTCGGAGTCATAAGAACTGTAGAATTATGCATTGGACGCTTTAGAAGCCCGGCTCTTCAAGGAGAGCAACATGCGCTTGCTTCGTCTGGTTTCCTTGTTTGTGGCAATGGCCGGCAGTATCTCGCTGCTGGCTCAGACTCCCACAACCACGCCTCCTCCTCCGCAATCCGCCCGGCAGGCGCTGATGGAAATGTTTCTAGGCAAGGGTGAAAACGACTTCACGAAGCATCTGCCCGAGGCGGCACACCAGGCATTGATACACAAAGGCGACAGCCCGGAGACGAATGTGATTCTCAAAATCTCCGCCATCGGACGCCAGATGGTTGCGGGGGGCGAACGACTCGAGTCATTCGAAACCGGTCCCAACCTCCTGATCAGTGAACAAAACGACGGCCACGAAAAATACGAAATCGCAGTCGAGCATGACACCTGCTCGGCGAAGACGACGAAATCGAACTCTCCGTTCACTACTACAAAGACGGGCAACTGCAAGCGCTCCCCGTCGTGCCCCAGCTGATCTTCACTCTGCGGCAAGAAAAAGAGATCTGGCGGCTCACCGAAGTCACGGCGGCCGTACACGCCCCTCTTACCGATCCCGACTATCTGAAGGGATTGCGTAAAGACCAGAACGAAGCGAACGAGATAGCTGCGCAAAACCGCGTGATCAGCATCGCCACGGCCGAGACCAACTACGCAGCCCAGCACCCCGACCGCGGCTACGTCTGCACGTTGGCCACGCTATCAGCGCCCGAACCGGGCGCGATGCCGGGAGAGAGTGGTTTTGTCTACGATCCCGGTCAGGGCAATGAAGAGTGGAGCGGATATCGCTTCGCGCTTATCGGATGCGACGGAACTCCAGCGGCCAAGTTTCGCATCAGTGCCGTGCCGCTGAGTCCGATGCGGGACATGAAGACGTTTTGTGCCGACGAGTCGGGTACGTTGAAATTCGTTACCGACTGGAAAAAGCTCCAGCTGCTTCAGCCGAGGACAATCGGTTAATACGGCTGCCGTCTCCAACCCGCCGGAAGACTGAAGCCATCCGCCCATCTAACTATAGGCGAGTTCTTTCGCGCGCTGCGCCGCCTTCACGACGGCTTTGATCAGCGTGACGCGCAGCTTCCCTTCCTCGAGTTCCATGATGGCGTCGATCGTGCAGCCGGCCGGAGTGGTCACCGCATCTTTGAGCAACGCCGGATGATCGCCGGTCTCGAGCACCACCCGCGCTGCGCCCAGCGTAGTCTGCGCCGCCAGCAGAGTCGCGATATCCCGCGGCAATCCCACCTTCACTCCAGCCTCCGCCAGCGATTCGAGAATGATGTAGATGTAAGCCGGGCCGCTGGCCGAAAGCGCGGTCACGGCGTCCATGTGTTTCTCGTCGACGACAACCGTGCGCCCCACCACATCAAACATGTGGCATGTCATGGCCACATCCTCCGCGCTGGCATGCTTGCCTTTGCAGATCGCGGTCATGCCGGCTCCCAGCTGACACGGCGTATTGGGCATGGCGCGGATCACGGGAACATTCGGCGGCAGATTTTTCTCGATCATCGAGGTAGGCACCGACGCCGCTACCGACACGATCACCTGCTTCGCGGTGATGTGACCCGCTGATTTCGCGTACCACGTCCTCGACGACCTGCGGCTTCACGCCGATCACAATGATGTCGGCGCCTTTGGCGGCTTCTACGTTGTTGGTTCCGACTTTCACTTTCAGCTTTGCAGCCAGGGCCTTGGCTCGCTCTTCGTGCGCGACCGTCGCGCAGGTGGACTTCGCCGAGAGCATGCCATTCTTCAACAGGGCCTGCAGAATAATGCCGCCCATCTTGCCTGCACCCAGAAACGCCACTTTCTTTCCCGCCAGATCATTTCCCATGATTTCCCTCGGAACACACAAAGTCCTAAACACAGAGGACACAGGGTACACAGAGGAACCGCAAATCCCAGAGGAATTCCTGAATGTACCCCGTGTCCTCAGCGGTTTAAGTTTTATGTTGCTTGCTCTGTCGCTCCATCCAATTCCACGCGGTCGCCACCACTTCGCGCAGGCCGCGCGTCGCTTTCCATTGCAGCAGCGCCTGCGCCTTTGCCGGATTCGCCACCAGCGATCGGAGGATCTCCCGGGCGCCGTGGCACCATCTTCTGCGGCACTCGCTTTCCCGTCACTTCCTCAACGGCGGAAATCACTTCCTGCACCGACGCTCCCGTGCCCGTGCCGACGTTGACGGCAAAACTCTCTTTCCCCGCCGCCAGATGGTCCAGCGCCTTCAAGTGCACGCTTGCCAGATCGTTCACGTGGATGTAGTCGCGCACGCAAGTTCCATCCGGCGTCGGATAGTCCGAGCCAAATACCTGCAGTTCTGGACCAACCCCCGCCGCTGCGCGCAGCGCCAGCGGAATCAAATGTGTTTCGGGATCGTGCAACTCGCCGATCTCGCCACTCTCATCCGCGCCCGGCAGCGTTGAAATAACGCAGGCTCGCGAATCGGAATCCGTACGCTCGGTCGTACGCCTCCAGCGCCTGCTCGAAGAACAGTTTCGTGACGCCGTAAGGATTCACCGGCTGGCGCGGAATGTTCTCCTCGATCGGAACTCTCGCCGGTTCGCCGTACACCGCGCAGGTCGACGAAAAAATAATCTTCTTCACTCCTGCATCGACCGCCGCATTAAGCAGGGAGAGTCCACCCTCAACATTGTTACGGAAATATTTTCTGGGATTCGTCACCGACTCGCCGACATAGGCGTGCGCTGCAAAATGCATGATCGCGTCCGCGCGCGGCAGAACTCGCGCTAGGGCGGCAGAGTCCAGCACATCCCCCTTGACCAGTTCAAAGCCCCCCGCCAGGAATTCATAGCCGGTGCTGAGATTGTCGAAAATGATGACCTCATGCCCAGCACTTTTCAGCGTCCGCGCCGCATGACAACCGATGTATCCCGCACCGCCTATGACGAGAACGACCACGAAGTTTCCTTTCCGTCCGCAATTTTCGCCGGGGTACCTGAGGATCAGCGCCCGTGACTGCAAGCGCCGGAACTACGGCGATTGCCAATGGCGTCACGGCGGCCAGAGTTTCCAGACCGGGAGGGAGCAGACACACATTGTACACAACGGGCGGCAACGGCCTACACACCGACGCGAGTTGGAGGGCTTCGAACTGGTCGGTGGTTTTGATTGGAATTCAGGCAGAATTGGTGAGACCATTGCACTAGAGAACGGCAGGAGCCAGCCTATGAAATATCGAATTGCAATGTGGGCGACCGCAGGTTTTCTCGTAGCCGTCGGTTGGGCAGTTTATGCCTTCGCTTCAGCGCCTCCGGCCTTGACCTTCAACGACCCAATCATGACGCTGGTGCGAATCAGTTGCCCAATTGCCTTGATCGGTTCCCTCCCGATTCGTATGGAGTGGACCTTTCTGGCGAATGCGGTGACGTACGCATTTGTTGGCCTGATCGTGGAGGGCATGCGGCAACGACTGACGCACGCGAAATAGATCAAACCAACCGCTCGGCTTGCTCCGCCATCCGCTACTGTGCTGCTAAGATTGTGCCTTCGACCCGGGAGGTTTCGTGGAAAACGAATTGCCGCCAGATCCCCAACCAGCGCCCGAAGCCGTCCCGGAATCTCTGCCCGAACCGCCGCGCGCGTCCGTGCCTCAATCGGACCCAATCACCTCGGCGGCGGTCGGCATGGCTGATACGCCACCTCCTCCGGAGGTTCCCACGCACACAGACCGCGGCACAGGCTTGCTGGTCTTCGGCGTGTTTCAAATCATCCTGGGACTGCTGGCCGCGCTCATGGTTCCACTGGTCGCTCTCAGTGCATTTATGTCACGACTCTCGCCTGGCGGCACCATGCGAGCCGTCCAGTTTCTCTCCGGAGTCGCTACCTATGCCTTCATCGCCGCAGGGCTGCTCGCGCTGGGCATCGGATCAGTACAAATGAAGCGCTGGGCGCGAGCGCTCACGCTGGTCACGTCGTGGTACTGGCTGATCATGGGCGGGCTCGTCACCATCTTGCTGACCGCAGTATTGCCGGTCACCATGCGGACTGTGCTGGCACAGATGAAACAGAGCGGTCCAGACGCGCCATCGCCGGCAGCGTCCACGGCAGTAATGGCCATCATCCTGACGCTGATGATTATTTTTATGGCGTTCTTTCTAGTGGTGGTGCCCCTCGCGTTCGTCATTTTCTACGGCCGCAAGGATGTCGCCGAAACTTGCCACCATCGCGACCCAGTCGAGCGCTGGACCGACCGAACGCCCTTGCCTGTGCTCTTCGGGAGCGTTGTGCTCTTCACCGGTGCGGTGTACCTCCTGCTAACAGGTGTTACGACACCGCTGTTTCCGTTCTTCGGGCGATATCTAACCGGGATTGCCGGAGCGGCATGCTTTCTCGCAATGGCCGCGCTTGACATCTATCTCGCTGTCGGATTCTTCCGTCTGCAGGCTGCCGCCTGGTGGATTGCGATCTGTACACTGGCCATCCGCCTGTTCTCCATGGCGCTCACATATGCTCGGGCCAACGTGATCACGGCCTACTCGAAAATGGGCATGTCAGACGCACAGTTACAGATGATGAGCTCAAGTCCGATGCTTCGTGGACACGTACTACTGTGGTGGAGCCTGCTCTCGATGGTCTTTTTCTTCGGCTACCTGCTATGGTTGAAGAGGTATTTCAGAACACCATCCTCCGCGCCATCAGCGGCGCTGCCTGCGATGATGGGTTGATTGCTGGGGAACTAGATGACTGAACAACTCGCCGACAAACAATGCGTACCATGCCGCGGCGGCGTTCCGCCACTCAGCGGCAGCGAACTGCAGAGGATGCAGGGCCTCGTTTCCCGCTGGACCGTCGAGAAGGATCATCATATTCACCGCGAGTTCAAGTTCCCCGACTTTCGGCAGGCCCTGGACTTCGTGAATCGCGTGGGCGCGCTGGCCGAAGAACAGGGGCATCATCCCGACATTCTGCTGGCGTGGGGGAAGGCCGAGATTACGCTGTGGACGCACAAGATCGATGGCCTAACTGAAAGCGATTTCATCATGGCAGCCAAGATTGACAAGTTGAGCGGGGATTAAGCTGAGGCATCCGTTCACAAGCCTGCTTGAGGTCTTGAAAGAATTGCCTGGTGCTTTGCGCTATGGCACTCTCAATTGCAAAACCGGCGACGCGCGAAAAAACTCCCACGAATTCCAACTGCACGCGTATCTCGGTCTCGAAGTCTGATAAAGCCTGGAAGGTCACCTTGGTCTCAAGCGTGATGCCTCCGAAGTGGCTGAGAAAGTCGACACGGCTCGGCTCGAAGTGCATCAGCACCTGATCCACCGTTCGAGCCGCACCATCTATTTCGATCAGCAACCGGCTCGCATCCTCCCAAGGAGGCCCCACCCAGCGAATATCGCGTATGAAGGAGCACCACCGCCATGTGTCAGGCTGGGTATAAACCGCGAATACGGTTTTTAGAGGACGGGTTACTACGACACGGATCTCAGACGACTGCATGAAAGTGGCGTGAACCAGACGAATCAGGCGCTGGTCGAAAACCTGTATACACGCAGTGTAGGGCAGGATCGTGAGCAGCGCAAAACCCAGCGTGCGGGCAGGAGTGTCGACAAGATTCCTCACGACGTTAAGGGCCGTCCGATCATTGCCAACGGGCGTGAAGATCACTCGGGTCTCGCACCTCATTCCAAAGACGTGGCTGAGATAGGACACACTCTGCTTTGGAGCAAAATGCTGCACGACTTGATCGATAAATGGCACGGATCGGCTAGAGGATCTCGATGCGCAGCCGGCTTCCCTCTTTCCAGGGCTTGCCGCGCATCCAGAGAATTTCGCCGAACAGGTTGCGGTTACGCTACGGATCTACATCCGTATAAATGGAAAAAACTAACGTGCAGGGGACAGTTCACGACGATTTGGAAGTCAACCGACTGTATGGCGACGGCAGCGAGAACGACAAAGCGCAACTCTTCTCACGCCCGAGCAAAGTTTAGGAGAAAACACCACCGAGGGCAATCAGGAAATCGCGCGAGTTGCGTTTAATCGGCTGGCATGTAAGGCCCAGGCTAAAATCGCAGCAGGGATCAACATCAGCAGCCCAGTACCGGTCGCAACAGTCCGCGCACAGATTCCTGCATCCAGAAAACGGCCCGCTAGATACGCGGTGACGGCAAAGGTAAGGCTACCCAGGCCAAGGTCGGCAGCGAACACTCGCCCGCGGAATCGGTCTTCGGTATGAAGTTGCAGCAGCGTGGTCGAGAAGACCCATACGGTAGAGCCTCCCATGTGGGCGAGCATGGCACACCCGGCAGCCATCCACAGGTTGCGGCTCGCACCCAAAACGCAGTAGCCGCACGCGATGGTGAGATAACCGAAGAGAATTCCCAGGCGCAGACGATGATCGCTCTCCCCCGCCCAGCGCGCCGCGACCAGAGGGCCCACCAACGCTCCTAACCCGCGCCCTCCGAGCAGAATGCTCATTCCGAGCATAGCTCCGCCAGCGGCATCGATGCCGTGGCCGTGCACGGCGAACTCACGGGCTCCCATCACCGTGAAGATCACCCAACTGGGGCCGACCATGAGTTCGCCGGCTTTCGCAAACACCGCGGGCAACAAAGTCGGATGGCTGCGGATGTAGCGAATCCCCTCCAGCACCGGAGAGAAGTCGACAAGATCTCGGGCCCGCAGCGGTGAGGCAGCATCCGCGTGCGGCTCAGGGAATTGCATTCCACCGATCAGCAACGCCGACGTGAGAAATGAAAGCGCGTTGAGAATGAAGACCGTGTCGCGTCCAAAGAAAGCGGCTACAAGTCCGCCGACAGCTGCGCCAATCAGCAGGTTCACCGACCAGGTCGCCGAAGACAGAGTGTTGGCGACCAGGATTTCACCTTCTCGAGCGATGTTGGGAATCACGGAACTGCGGGCCGGTTCGAAAAATGCGGCCATCGTGGTTTCCGCCAGCAGCAAGGGATAGACCAGCCACACCATGGAGCGCGAACGCACGAACAGCATGGCTAGCACGACCACGAAGCGTATGAGGTCGGCGGCAATCATCACATGCTTGCGCTTCAGTCGGTCGTTCACCACGCCCGCGGTCGGCCCTACGAAGGTCTGTGGCAGGACCTGCAGCATCAGGGCCAGCGCCACCGAGCCCGCGTGCCCAGTCAACTGCAACAGAAGCGTATAAATCGACAGGGTGTAAAACCAGTCGCCAACCTCGCTGACGATCTGTGCCATCCAAAGACGGCGAAAGTTACGGTTGCCGCGCAGGAGGCGAGCGTAAGAGCCAAACGAAATGATTGCGACATTGTGCTCCGGCTCAGGTTCCATGCGGGGACCAGTGTAACCGCGGGTTCTCGAATTCGATCGGAATAGTCCACGTGCCAAAATGTGGACAAATTAGTGCAACTGATTTCACTGTGGCGAAGAACAAGTATTTTGGCTCAAATGTGCCAGAGAATAAATCATTGATTCCCAAGAACATAGACGCCGTCATTTAATGCGCCGATCGGGAAGAATGGCAGGAATATTGCATATGTTAATTCGGAGTCACCTATCATGAGCCGATCACCGAGAATGTTGTCGATTTCGCTTCCGTTACTGCTAATCCTTTCCGGAGCGGCACTGGCAAACACATGCAACGATTTCGCCAGTTACGACTGCGCTAAGGCCACACCGAACATCGTTCATGTGGGGGGCGGCGTTTCCAGCGGCCAGTCCGTGGGAATGCTCCTGAACAGCGACACCTTTAACGTAACCACCGCCAATGGCAAGGGCGTTGGGGACACAGTTATCATTCTGGCCGCATTCGCCAACGGAAAGCCCGCGGGCAGTCTCAACGGAGTGTCATTCGTCAGCAGCTTAGGCGCTTTCGAAGGCGCTTCCACCGGCGCTATCACGAGCAGTTTGAAAGGCATGGGCTTTTGCAGCTCGACGTGCAATCTGTCGTATGGCTACGTCTCGCTGGGAATTCTGGGCGCTGGCGGCATGACAATTAAAGCCAGCGGTGTTGCCGCGGGTACTATCTTTTATGCGGAACTGGTGAACCGCGACGGGAAGATCGTATACATCACGCCTAACTCGGAATCCGCCATCCTGGGACGCGACATCAGCACAGTTCCAGAGCCAGCCTCTCTCATGTTGATGGGCACGGGTTTGATCGCGATCGCTACCCAGCTCCGTCGTAAGCTGCGCGCATAGCCTCGCAGAAAATATTTTTCCGAGACCTCGGGCGAGCGTGTCCGAGGTCTTTGTTTTGTCCGCGCTTTGCTGTGTCAGTCGTAAGACCGCCGGCGAAAAAGTCATCCTCGAGAGGATGGCTGGGAGCCCGTCGGCAGCTTGCGCTTCAGGTCGTCGGCGATCTGCTTGCCGTGGAAGCGGCCGTTTTCGATGAAGATTTCGTTGGTGCGTGATCCGGCGACGATCACGCCTGCCACGTAGACTCCCTTGACGTTGCTTTCAAGAGAGATCGGATCGCATACCGGACGGCATTGCTGCTCCGACAATTCGATGCCCATACTGCGCAGAAAATCGTAGTCAGGATGGTAGCCGATCAGGGCCAGAACGAAGTCGTTTTTCAAGCGCATTGGCCCGCGCTGCGTGTTGATCACGACATGATCGATGCCAATCTCCTGCACCGAACTGTTGAAGTGCGCCTCGATCTCGCCGTTCTTGATTCGGTTCTCAATGTCGGGCTTGATCCAGTACTTCACGTGGTGGTGGAGCTGCGCATCGCGGTGCACCAGGGTGACGCGGGCTCCGTGACGCCATAAATCGAGCGCGGCGATCGCGGCGGAGTTCTTGCCGCCAATCACTAGCACATCGGCGTCGTAATAAGGATGCGGCTCGCCATAATAGTGCGACACCTTCGGCAGGTCCTCGCCCGGGATGCTGAGCTGATTCGCGAGGTCGTAATAACCCGTCGAAACGATGACCTTCTTCGTCTTGTAATCATGCGGCCGCCCCGCACGGTCGGTGGCAGTGATGCTGAAGTTCCGGTCTTCGCCCATCACCGTCTTGACCCACTCGTACTGCCGAACGTCGAGATGGTAGTGCTCCGCAACTTTGCGGTAATACTCAAGTGCCTCTTCCCGCGTGGGCTTCTGTTGCGCCGTGGTGAACGGAATGTCGCCGATCTCAAGCAGTTCCGGCGTGGTGAAAAACGACATGTTCGCGGGATAGTGGAACAGCGAATTCACCAGGCATCCCTTGTCGAGAACGACGACTTGGAGTCCGATCTTCTGCGCCTCGATCGCACAGGCCAGCCCTGTGGGCCCAGCGCCGATCACCAGAACGTCGGTGTTCATCTCGGGATGAGCCTTGGCCTTGGTCTCGGCGAGGGTATCGAGTTCTACCGCGGCGAGGAATTCGGGCATGGGCCTCAGTGCAGAGTCGGTCGAGGCAAACGAGGGTTCGAGCACAACTCGGAAACCGTTGATTCTAGCACGCGGAGATTACGAGAGAGTCTGAGAATCACGGCAGATAATTCTAGGCGTTCTGGACTGCTTCCTCGACCTCCTGAGGGTTCTCATGAACTCCGACGAGTCCTCCACCACATTGGATCGCCGAGCCGGAGCCAAATGGCACTACCGACGTAATCGAATCGGCGTCCACCAATACCTCCTGATCTGGGTTCAGGTGGTCATGCAGCATGATCATCTTCATGGGTTCCCCTCGAATGTTGGGTCTGAGGATTTTACGTCAGCAACGCGGTGTTGGCACACAGTACAACGTGGTTGGCCCATCTTTCGCGGCAGTTTCGCGAAGGCGGGAAGCAGACTGATGACCCTGTGGGATTTTGCCTGGGATGCCGCCGTATAATAATCGGTTCTCATAGCAGTCGAGGGCCAAGCGAATCAAGCTCCGGCCCGCCCACAGGAGCCCTAATGTCCACTCTTACGGAAGCAAGCGCCGCAACCCAAGGCAAGACGCGCATCGAATCCGACAGCATGGGAAAGATCGAAGTCCCAGCGAACGTCTACTGGGGCGCACAGACCCAGCGCTCGCTGCTGCATTTCAACATCGGCCGCGACACCATGCCGCCCGAGCTGATCCGCGCCTTCGGCATCCTCAAGAAAGCCTGCGCGCTGGTGAATCAGGATCTGGGCAAACTTCCGGCGGACAAAGCGAGACTCATCGTGCAGGCCGCCGACGAAGTCATCGCCGGCAAACTCAACGACCAATTCCCTCTGCGCATCTGGCAGACCGGCAGCGGCACCCAGACCAACATGAACGTGAACGAGGTCATCTCTAACCGCGCCATCGAAATCGCAGGCGGCGAGATGGGGTCGAAGAAACCGGTCCATCCCAACGATGACGTCAACATGTCGCAGTCGTCGAACGACACGTTTCCGGCGGCCATGCATATCGCGGCCGCCGATCGCGTGAAGAATGCGCTGATTCCCGCGATCAAGACCGTACACCGTGCGATCGCTGCCAAGGCCAAAGAATTCGACAGCATCGTCAAGATCGGCCGCACCCACCTGCAGGATGCGGTGCCCTTAACCATCGGACAGGAGTTCGGCGGCTGGGCCAGCCTGCTCGAGCGCGACATCCATCGGCTGGAGCAGGTGCTCGACGGACTCTACGATCTAGCCATCGGCGGAACTGCTGTCGGCACCGGACTGAACACGCATCCTGAATTCGCCGAGCGCGCCGCGAAAAAGATCGCGGAACTGACCGGCCTTCCCTTCCGCTCCCACGGCAACAAGTTCGCCGCGCTTTCCGCGCACGACGAAATCGTATTCGCGCAAGGCGCCATGGAAACGCTCGCCGCCTCGCTGATGAAAATCTCCAATGACATTCGCTGGCTGGCTTCCGGCCCGCGCTGTGGCCTAGGAGAAATTTCGATCCCCGAGAACGAGCCCGGATCGTCGATCATGCCCGGCAAAGTGAATCCCACGCAGTGCGAGGCCATGACCATGGTCTGCGTACAGGTTCACGGCGCAACCGCCGCAGTCGGATTTGCCGGATCGCAGGGCAACTTCGAACTCAACGTCTACAAGCCGGTCATCATCTACAACTTCCTGCACTCGGTCACGCTCATCACTGATGCCTGCCACGGATACGTCGAATATATGCTCAACGGCATCGAGGTCGATCGCGCTAAGGTGGATTGGTACGTGAAGAACTCCCTGATGCTAGTGACCGCGCTGGCGCCGAAGGTCGGATATGACAAGGCCGCGCAAATCGCACATACAGCCCACGTCGAGCACTCCAGCCTGCGCGAAGCCGCGCTGAAGCTGGGCTATCTTACAGGCGAAGAATTTGATCAACTGGTGAAGCCGGAGAAGATGACGCACCCCTAGTACGCATTCGGGCTTCGACACGCTACCGACAGGGTCGAGAGAACGACTTTAGTCTGCTTCGCTTACGAGCGGATTAAGTTCGCTCTTCGCTTTCGGCGTCGTCGTGATCACTACCACGCTCACCAGCACCAGCAGCGTCCCCACAATCGTGCTCGGGCCGATCGCCTCCCCGCCCAGGAAATATCCTACCAGCACCGCGACCACCGGATTCACATACGCATACGTCCCCACCTTAGTCGGCGATTCGTGGTGAATCAGCCAAACGTAGGCCGTGAATCCCACGATCGATCCGGCCACGATCAAATATGCCAACGCCAGCCATGCCCCGCGCGATACTGCCTGCACCTGAAACCCGCGAAACTCTCCCAGCAGCGCTGCGGTCAGCGTGAGCAGCACGCCCCCCGCAAGCATCTGTGCCCCAGAACTCATGGCTTTGGCCGCAGGCGAGCGGCAGCTTGCGGCTGAGCGACGCCGCCACCGACCAACTGATCGCCGCGACGATCAAAGCGCAGGCGCCCGCTGTATCGACCGGAGCCTCGCCCATGCTCATCGAGTGTCCCACCAGAACTGCGACGCCGCCTATCCCCACAAGCAGTGCAAGCCCCAGTCGCAGCGTCAAGCGCTGTGTGCGCAGGAAAACAATCTCCGCCAGCGCCATGAACACTGGGATGGTCGCCATCATAACCGCCGCGATCCCTGACGGCACTCGCCGCTCTGCCCAGAACAGCAACCCGTAGTCGAAAACAAAAATCAGCACAGCCAGAATCGACGCCGCGCTCCACTCGCGCGCAGTCGGAGAGGCCGTGCCCCGCGCGCGCATCCAGCAATAAAGAACGAGTCCGGCCACGAGAAACCGCATTCCAGCCAAGAGAAACGGCGGCACCTCGCGCACTCCCACTCGGATCGCCAGAAATGTCGAGCCCCAGACGAAATAAATAATGGCGAAGGCGAGCAGCACCTTCCAGGCACGAGGTGGAGAAGCAGCATCCATGCGGATGATCCCTTCGCGAGATCGGCGTCGATCCCGTGGCCTGATTAGATCATCGCAACCCGCACAGGGCGCGGATTTCCAGCATAAAAAGATTTTATGGGCCTATAACCGTGGACGCAGTCCAAGCAGAAAGGGCTCACTCGACACTTGTTGTAGTTGAAGGGTAGGGGGACTACTTCTTGAGCAGGCTGGTATGGCTGGCCACGCACTGCCATTTGCCGCCGTCCATGACCCAGGTGTCGGTGAAGCGTCCGACGTGGTCATAAGGCTTCCCTTGGTAGGATCCCTGCGTGTGATAAACACCGGTCACCACCGCCGTATCGCCAAAGAAGTTCATTTTGACGTCCTGGATATTGAGCGACCGTCGGTTTGAAGCGCGGATCTTTGATATCCGCCAAGAATCTCTGCTTGTCGCTGAGTTCGCCGTCCCACTCGGTGTTCACAAACCGGCTTGAGACCAGGGCCTCGAGGGCCGACGAATCCCGGTTCACCTGCGCTTCATTCCACAGGCGCTCCAGAACCAGCAATTTGCTCTCGCGCGGATCGGCCTGCTGGGCGGCCATTGCGACGGTGCCCAGCGCCAGCAGAAAACAGCAGAGATTGTGGTGCGCATCATAGCCGTACACGCTCGCCGGCATCCCTACGTGGGGCGAACGTTCCAAAACGATAGCAGCGGCGGCAGCAGTCAAGCCACGGAAATGCACAGAGGAGAGGTTACGAACGTCACAGACCTCGACCCGCCCTTGCGCGATCGTTGGCGAGCAGTCCCTGTCTGGTAGCATCTATTTCCGAATAACCGCCGACTCAAGTTCGCCCCCCGGAGTCGCTACTCGATACTCGATTCGGGCACGCGGCCAAAAGCCGCCCGAAAAAGAGTCGGCAGCATGATTTTCGGCCTTCTTCTCGCCATCCCATTTACCATGCTGCTCATTCAGTCATCGAACAGCGCCCGGGATCTTCGAAATCCAGCGGCCGGCCTGGTTTTTATGTTCCATCTTCTATCCTTCGTGCTGACCGTGATCGTGCACGAGGTTGGACATCTGCTCGGCGGATGGATTGTCGGGTTTCGATTTAGCTTCATCTCGATTGGCCCCTTCTCATTAAAGCTGGAATACGGCAAAATCAAGTTGCGCGTGGTGCGCGCGATGCCTGCCGCAGGGTACGCTGGCATGCACGTGGATCGAGTGCGCCGCTTACGCCGCAGGCTCCTCTTCTTCACAATAGCCGGGCCACTGACCAACCTGCTCGCGGCGGCCGGCACCGCGATTGTTCTCGATTACTTCCTCTCCGCCTCCAGAAGCTGGTTCTATCTCCCGGCTCAAATCTTTCTTGGCATTTCTCTGATCCTCGGCCTTTCGAACCTAGTCCCGTTCCGAGTCGGCGTGCTCTACACCGATGGTGCGAGGATCGCGATGCTGCTCTCATCGCGGTTACGGTCACGGCGATGGATGTCCATCATGGTGCTGGCAAACCAGAACCAAAAAGGTGTGCGCTCCAAGTATCTCCGACGCACATGGCTGCACGCCGCGAGTTCCCTACCGGATGGATCGGTCGACGACTTCGCTGGCAGCTGGATGGCCTACGTATCCGCAAATGATCGCAAAGACGCTCCCTCCGCGGCCTTGCACTTGGAAAGGTGCGTGCACTCATGAGATTGCTCGAACCGACGACTCAAGATCTATTGGCCCTGGAAGCCGCGGTTTTCACAGCGTGGTTCAAGAAGGATACAGTGGCCTCTCACAAATGGCGGGACCAAGAAAAGCAGTTCAAAGCTATGCCACCCTTGTTACGGATTCCAAGCCGAGATCCGTGAGCGGCAACTGGCGGTGACGAATAGCGACGGTTTGACCGAAGCGCGTTCGGCCGAAAGTCAAGGCCTCCCTTATCGTGTCGAGTTGGCCTAAAATGCCCAACGCAGCAGCGTTGCGCCCACGGTAAATCCGGCGCCCACCGACGCCATCATGACGAGACTTCCCTTCCTCAGCTTGCCCTGCTCGACCGCAGTATTCATCGCCAGCGGAATCGTCCCAGCCGTCGTATTCCCGTAGCGCTCGATGTTCACGACGATTGCCTCCGGCCTCAGCCCCAGCCGGTCGGCGGTCGCATTGATGATGCGCAGGTTGGCCTGATGCGGAATGAATGCATCAATGTCGGAGCCCTTCAGTCCATTGCGCTCCAGCAGTTTCTGGCATAGCTCGGTCTGTTTGCGGACGGCAAACTTGAAGACCTGCTGGCCGTCCTGGTGGACGTAGTGCATTCTCTTCGCGATCGTATCTTTGCTCGTCGGGTTCAGGCTGCCGCCTCCGGGCATGTACAGAAACTGCGAACCCGAACCGTCCACTTCGTGAATGTAGTCGATCAGTCCGACGGACTCGTCTTCGGCAGGCTCCAGAATCGCCGCACCCGCACCATCGCCGAAGATCACACAAGTGGCGCGGTCCGCATAGTCGATAATCGACGACATCACGTCCGCGCCGATCACCAGAATTCGCTTGTGCGATCCGCTAGCTTATGAACTGCGCCCCCACCTGCACCGAGTACAAAAATGCCGAGCAGGCTGCGGAAAGGTCGAATCCCCACGCTCCCTTCGCGCCCAAGCTTGTCCTGCACCAGGCAAGCGGTCGAAGGAAAAAACATGTCGGGCGTCACGGTGCCGACAATAATCACGTCAATGTCGGTGGGAGCCAGTCCCCGCTGCGCCAGCGCTTTCTTGGCAGCCTCGACAGCAAGATCGCTGGTCGCAACGCCCTTCTCCGCAATATGGCGCTCGCGGATGCCGACACGTGCCATGATCCACTCATTGTTGGTGTCGACCATCTTCTCCAGGTCGGCATTGGTGAGCAGGCGTGGCGGCACGTACGTGCCGAGGGCGCTGATTTTGGCGCGAATCGGTTTCGTCAACAAGAACTCCTGTGGATGAAGGCTCAAGTATTTTGAAGGATTAGCGGAAGAATGTCTAACGCCCCCCACAACATGTCATCGTGAGCGCAGCGAAGGAGCCATGCAATTTGCCGACGCCCGCAATTACAGAGGTCCCTCGCCTTGCTCAAGATGACAACCAACAGTTGCTAGAACGCCCACCGCAGCAAGGTCGCCCCAGAAGTGAACCCCGCGCCCACGGTGGCAACCAGGACGCGGTCTCCTTTTTTCAATCGTCCTTCCTCTAGCGCCGTCTTCATGGCAATCGGAATCGTCCCCGCCGTGGTGTTCCCGTAACGATCAATGTTGATGATGACTTTTTCCAGCGGCATGCCCAATCGGTCGGCGGTCGCGGTGATAATGCGGCGGTTCGCCTGATGCGCGATGAAGCAATCGATGTCTTTTCCAGTCAGCTGATTCTTCTCCAGAATGCGCTCCGTCATCCCTGCCATCTTCTTCACCGCATACTTGAATACATTCTTGCCATCCTGATGAATACAGTGCATCTTCTGGTCAACTGTTTCGTGTGTCGCGGGATGCAGACTTCCCCCTCCCGGCATGAACAGATACTGTCCGCCCATACCCTCGATCTGGGCGACGTGATCGATGACCCCCAATTCCCCATCCTCCGACGGCTCCAGCAAAACCGCGCCCGCTCCGTCGCCAAAAATAATGCACACCGCGCGATCGGTGTAGTCAGTCATCGAAGAATTCACGTCCGCCCCGATCACCAGCACTTTTTTGTACTGCCCCGACTCGACGAACTTCACCCCGGTATTCAGCGCATACAAGAATCCCGAGCATCCCGCGGACACGTCGAAGCCCCAGGTATTCTCGATGCCCAACTTGTGCTGCACCAGGCAGGCCGTCGATGGATACATCATGTCAGGAGTCACCGTCCCTACCACGATCAGGTCCACTTCCTGCAAATCGAACGGGATGCGACTCGAGCAAGTTCTTCACGGCCGCGACCGCCAGATCGCTGGCAGCCACGCCCTTGTCGACGATGTGGCGCTCGCGAATCCCCACGCGCTCCATGATCCATTCATTGGTGGTGTCGACCATCTTTTCCAGGTCGGCGTTGGTAAGAACTCGCGGCGGCAAGATAGGTACCGAGCGCGCTGATTTTGGCGCGGATCGGCTTTGTGTCAATGAGGGCTCCTGAAATATGAAAACTGTAGTATTTTCAAGGATTGAGAGCAGAATGTCTAACCTTATCGACTCATTTAGAAATCAAGCGTCTTCTCTGCGTCCTCGGTGGTTTTCCATTTCTTATCGTCCGTAGGCCGCGCTGGCGGCCAGCGGTTTGCGGTGGAAGGTGTAGCCGTCGAAGGTTTCGGAGCGGAAGTTCAGGTTGGGGGCGTGGAGTTTTTCGGTCTGGCTGAGGAAGAGATATCCGCCGGGTTCGAGGTAGAGGTGCAGGCGCTCCATCAGCGCGGTGCGTTGGGCGCGCGAGAGGTGCGGCAGCACGTCCATGCAGAAGATGCAGTCGAAGCGGCCGATGTAGACCGGCTTGGTCAGGTTCATGGTGTTGAAGGTGACCAGGCTGCGCAGGCGCGGCTTCACCAGCAGATGCGCGCCATTGTGAGTCGAGCCATTCCCCGATCCATTGCCGGATGCGTTGGCTCGATGCCATTCGTCGCTCCGTTTTGCGAGCCTTCCTGACGTTGCCATTTGAACTGCTCGATTCCATTGGAGCTTCCAATCTTCGAGAAGCAGGCGCGGATGGCCGCCGGCGGCAATCCGGTCAGCGCAGACTGCGGATACAGTCCGCGCTCGGCGACTTCGATCGCGGAGGGCAGCAGGTCGCTGCCGACAATGTGAATCGACCAGTCCTTCGTGCCCGTGCCCGGCGCAAGGTGGAACACCGTTCTCAGCGATTCCGCCGTTGCGGCCAGCACTGCGTTTTTTTCTTTGCGTCTTTGTCCTTGCTCGCCATTGCCGTTGCTCGAACCGTTGCCGTTGCCATTCGCCGTTTCCGTTGGGCAGGGACGTCGCACAGGGCCATGGCAATCGAATAGGCCTCTTCGCCGGTGCCGCAACCCGCGCTCCAGATGCGCAGCGTGCTGGGGCCGTCGTCCGACTTGCGGGCGTAGAGTTGCGGAATCACCTGCCGGGCCAGCGCATTCATGGCGCCGGGATGGCGAAAGAAACCGGTATTGACGTTGAGTACGCCGTCGAGAAACGCGGGCAGCACCGAGGGATCCTGATCGGAAGCGCGCAGACGGGCCATCAAGGCAGCGGGAGATTCCAGTTCGTGGCTCTCCAGATATTCGGCGACGTGCGCGGCTAAAGCGCTGTTGGGACAGTCGAGCAGAATTCCCGTCTGGCGCTCGACCAGCAGGCGCAATTCAGAGAGTTCGTGCTCGAGAATGGTGACGCCCGCCATCAATCTATGCATAAATCCTTCCCCCGGAGGGTACGCAAACGTTCATTCGCCGAACTCTTTCGAGATCGGCGCGGTGCGAGGGGAGGCGTTCTCCCACTTCTAATTACCAGCGGCTACCAGCCGCGTACGACTTGCCGGAATCCTGTTCGGCCTGCTGCGCGACCACGTTCATTTCTTTTTCCAGCGACGAGAAGCGCTGCATGATTTCGTGGATGCGGAGCGTCATGTTGCGAATGGTTTCGATCTGGGCGCGAGTCTGGGCGGAGAGGCTGCCGGGCTCGAGCAGCAGCAGGTCGGAATTTCCCAGCACCGAGGTCAGCGCGTTGTTCAGGTTGTGCCGCATTTCCAGCATGTAACGGCCGAGCGTCGCCTGGCGATCGAGCGTGGCGCAGGCGGTCTCGGCGGCGCGGGCGCGGGATTCGGCGCGGGAGCGGTGTACGGCTTCGCTGGCCGCCAGCACCAGAGTTTCGAGCCAGTGTTCGCTGGAATCGCCGCGCAGGATGGCAATGCGCGGCCAGCGCTCGTGCACCAGTTGCGCAGTGGCGGCGTCCTGGCAGACGCAGAAAATCGGCTGCCCGGTGGAATGCAGAGGCTCGAGCACTACTGAAAGCAGATCGCGGCGCAACTCGCCGACAATCGCGACATCGAATACGTCGACCGCAAAGCGCGGCCACAGGTCGCCGCTCAGCAGAGTGAACGTGGGGACGTTGCGCTCCATCTGCCAGCGGGCGTGATGCGGCGGGAGAAGTCGACTTCGTCGGAGATGATCAGTACGGTCGGTGCCTGCACTTGCGAACTTCCTTTGGCCTTCTGGCGAGCTCTGCTCGATTGCTTGATCGCATCGTCTGGTTGATCCCAGCCGTGACAATTCGGCGAATCGGCTTATTTCTTCTTTCCCGGTTCCGATGCGGAGTCCGAATCCCATCCGGGTGTACTCGAAACTTCAAATTCGGGCAGCATCGGCTCGCGGGCGCGGCTTGGCTGTGGCTTGGCAGCGGCGCAGCGGGAGCCGCGACTGCAGGTTTGGCCGGCGGCTTCGGCGCACCCGCAGCGGAGCTGCGGCGCCGGTTTCGCAGCCGGTGCGGCTTCGCCGCGCGCCGGTTCGACTGCCGGCTTGCTTGCGCTGCAGGCTTCGGCCGCTGCCGCCGGCTGCGCGGCAGCGGCTTCGCGGCTGGCGCAGCCTTGCCGCCGGCGCAGCTTTCGCTTTGCGTCCGCTTCCGGCGCTTTGCCGCGGCCCAGCGCGTACTCGACCGAGGCGCGCAGATCGACCAGCATGCGCAACGGCTGATCCCGAGGAATATTCCGCCTGGAACATCACCTTCCACGACTGGCAGATCATGCGCAGACGAACGATCGGTTCCTGCGCGGAAAACTGGGCGCGGCGGCAGTCGATGGTCTCGACGCCCTTGTCTTCGAGTTCGGTCAGCCCGTCGAGAATGGTGTTGAGATCGCCCAGCATCAGGCGGAAAAATGCCCGCCGCATGAGATATCCGAAGCGGGTGAAGGCGGCCAGGGCGACCGGCAGGTAAAACAGATCCCCGGCCAGGCACTTGGCCTTGCGTCCCTGCTCGAGAACGCCGCCGTGCAGCAGTTCATCGAGCGAACGGCAGCGGCGCGCGGCTTCGAGCACGCGGTCGAGCGCGTTCAACCACACCGGAGGCTTCAGTTCCACCTCGCCCAGAACCGGCTCCAGCGACTTGGCCACATAGGCGAGATCGACTTCCGCATCGCGCCACGCCGGCGGGCGCGAGCTGGCTGAAATACTGCACCAGCAGAAAATCAATCTTGTCGCGAATGATGTCGGTCTTGGTCGGCTTCGCCAGAAAATGCTGCAGCAGGCTGACCAGCGCTTCCTGATTCACCAGAGAACTGGTTTGCAGGAACTGGCGCAACTGGTGCACCTGGACGAGCTGGTCCAGTTGCTCGAGCCAGCGGTTGGCCTGTTCGACGGCCTCTTTGCCGGGCGTGTCGACGCCGGTTTCAAGATCGGCGCAGGCTTTCACGTCGATGGCAAACTCGCGCGCCAGTTCGAAGTAAATGGGATAGAGCCGCCGGGCGGAACTCCACTGGGCGGCGAGATCTTGTACGGGTGCTGTAGGTGTCATGATTTCACGATCCAGTTGGGGACTTCTCCACGAAAACGCGCGGCCACCACGGTCTTGCCGGGCTGGTACTGCACCGCGACGACCGAGGCGGTCACATCGAACGAACTGTCGGAGTTGCGCAAGCGAAGTTCGTCGCCAAACTCCAGTGGCGTGTTGCACTCGAAAAGCACTTCGCGGGGAGTGCCAAATTCGATGACGATACTTTCGCTGAAATGGGCAGCGGCGGGCTCGCTGCCCTGCAATGATGCGGGCCAGCTGAACCGGCATGCGGACGGGCGAGGCTTCGGGGAAAAAACGGGCGAGTCCCGCCACGGTGCTGGCGTTCTGTGCTGCACGTGCCGTTGCTGTGGCCTGGTTGCGCCAAGCGATGAAGAACCCCCTAACCTAAACTCGTGAAACTCAGACTCGCTCTGCAACCGCTGAAAATGCGGTTGGGCTCCCCCTCTTCCCGGTTAGGAAGAGCTGTGGGGAGCCAGATTCCGCGGTTCAGAAAAGAAGGAGCAACGCGGCAGCCATCTCTGCGAACGGAAGGACTAGCACTGAGGTGAATGTGTTTTCAGGGAGTTAGGGACGGACTCAAACGTAGCAAGTGAGGTTGCGGGAAATAGGCGTCTCAGCGTGAGACAACAGTCTCAGAATCAGTGGCTAATGATCAGTGACTATTTGATTCGTGGTTAGTGGCTGGAAAAATCCAGCGTTCGCCAACCATTCGACACTTTTCTTACTGCAGCGTGTGGCTCGACGAGCCCGAGCCGGACTGCCCCATCGCCGATGTTGTAGCGCTTCAGCTTGCGATAGAGCGTGGCGCGGCTGATGCCGAGCATGCGGCCGGCGAGGGCTTTGTCGCCTTTGACCTGTTCGAAGACGCGCTGGATGGTGGCGCGTTCGATGTCTTCCAGATCGGTGGTGGACAGCGGAGCTCGCGGCGAATCGTGACGGCCTGCGCTGCGGCGAGATCGGGATCGAGCACGGTCGGCCGGTCTGAGTCGGCGAGGCCGGCGGTGCCTCCCGCCGACGTCAGCACCCGAAGCAATGGCCGGCGGAAGGTCGCCGAGATCGATGATCTGTCCGTTGCCCAGCGCGACGGCGCGCTCGACGCAGTTTTCCAGTTCGCGCACGTTGCCCGGCCAGTCGTATTGCATCAGGGCCTTCATGGCGGCGCTGGTGACGTGCAGTTCCGCACCGGGGGCATAGCGCTCCAGGAACCAGTGCACCAGCATGGGCGTGTCGCTGCGGCGCTCGCGCAGTGCGGGAACGTACAGCGTGACCACGTTCAGGCGGAAATAAAGATCTTTGCGGAAGGTTCCGTTCTTGTAGGCGGCTTCGAGATCGCGGTTGGTGGCGGCGATGACGCGCACGTCCACTTTGATTCTCTGGTTGCTGCCCACGGGACGAACTTCTTTTTCCTGCAAGCACGCGCAGCAGCTTGGCCTGCAATTCCAGCGGCAGTTCGCCGACTTCGTCGAGGAAAATTGTGCCGCCGTCGGCGGCCTGAAATAATCCCTGCTTCGATTTCAGCGCTCCGGTGAACGCGCCTTTTTCGTAGCCGAAGAGTTCGCTTTCAATCAGCGTGGGAACCAGCGATCCGCAGTCGACGGCGACGAAACGGACGGCTGGCAAAGGCGCCGCGGAAATGCATGGCGCGGGCGACCAGTTCCTTGCCGGTTCCGCTTTCGCCGTAGATCAGCACCGGAGTGCGCGTATCTTTCAGGCGCGCCACCATGCGCAGCACTTCCTGAATTTTGGCGGACGAACCGATGATGCCGTGCACTGCGGTTTCCGAGTCCATGCGCTGGCGCAGAAATTCGTTTTCTTCGACCAGGCGGATTTTTTCCGCCATGCGCCGCAGGAACAGCCGCAGTTCTTCCAGCGGAGAGAACGGCTTGGTGATGTAGTCGTAGGCGCCGAGCTTCATGGCCTGGACCGCGGTTTCGATCGACCCGTGGCCGGTCATCAGCGCGACTTCGGTGCGGGGCAGAAGCTTCTTTACCTTCTCCAGAAACTCCAGGCCCGACATGTGCGGCATGACCATGTCGGTCAGCACCATGTGGACGGACTGCTCTTCCAGCAAGGCCAGCGCGGACTCTCCGCTTTCGGCTTCCAGGCATACAAAACCCAAGCGCCTCGCCGACCGTGACGCAGAGTTTGCGAATGCTCTGCTCGTCGTCGACGATCAGCAGGCGGATGCGAAGATCGTCTTTGCTCCTGAGCTGTTCACTGGGCCTTCCCAAACGTCTTGCGAGACGACATCGATAAACTGCTGCACGCGGAACGGTTTCTCCACGCAGGGCGCGCCGGTTTCGCGCAAGGTGGCGACGGTTTCTTCGTTGGCAATGTCGCCGGTAATAAAGATGATGCGCGACAGCCAGATCGGGGCGGTGGCGGCGACCCAGGCATGCACCTGGCCGCCATCGACTCCGCCGGGCGTGCGCATGTCGGAGACCACGCCCAGAAAAGCTGCCGTTTTCGAGCAGGCGAAGCGCATCCACGCCCGACTCGCAGCACACGACGGGATATCCGCTGCGCTCCAGAGCGGCCTGCACGTAGGCCATGACGGCGGGCTCATCCTCGATGAGCAGCACAGGCAAGGGTTGAGGTCTCAGGGCGGGTAGGCTCATGGTTGTATCACTCCTGCGGCCACACCTAAGGATGCGGTGTGCGACGCTGCGGGCAGGCGGACAACGAAGGTAGCGCCTGGCCGGCCAGTGTTGTTGTGACAGAGAATTTCTCCTCCGTGCTCCTTCAGAATGCCGTAGCAAATGCTCAGGCCGAGGCCGGTGCCTTTGCCGATCTCTTTGGTGGTGAAGAAGGGGTCGAAAATCTTGTCGGGATGGGAGATTCCGTTGCCGTTGTCGCGGAACGAAACTTCGACGGCATCGCCGGCTTTGGTGGACATGATCTCGATGCGCGCCGGGCGGCCCGACTTCGTGGACGGCGTCGTAGGCGTTGTTCAGAATGTTGAGAAAGACCTGCTGCAACTGGTGGGCATCGCCCATCACCTCGGGCAATCCTTCGTCGAGATGTTCGACGATGTCGATGCCGTGGCTGTTGAAGTCGTAGGAACGCAGCTGCATGGTGCGGCGCAGAATCGTATTCAATTGCACCGGCGCTGCGCTGCGGCGGCATCTGGCGGGCGAAGCTGAGCAGGTTCTGCACGATCTGCTTGGTGCGCTGCGCCTCCTGCAGAATCACGCGCATGTCTTTACGGGCGGTCTCGGGCAGGTCGGGATTCTCCATCAGCAGATCGGCGAAGCCCAGAATCGCGGTCAGCGGATTGTTCACTTCGTGAGCGACGCCGGAAACCAACTGGCCGACCGCCGCCATTTTTTCGGCGTGCACCAATTTGTCGCGCAGCACGGCGGAATCGGTAATGTCGGTGAGCACGACCACGATGCTGGTCACGGTTCCCTGCTCGTCGCGCATGGGGCTGAGATTCGCCGAGAACTTCCCGACAGCGCCGTTGCCGCGCACGATCTGCAATTCCAGATTGTCGACTTGCTGGCCGTTCAGCGTGCTCTGCAGCGCATCGGCCAGCGGGCGGACAAAGCCCGGCGCGGCCAGTTCCAGCAGAGGACGCCCCAGCAATTCGCGCTGTTCGAATCCCGCGTCGTACCAGCGGCGGTTGGCGTAGCTGATCAGGCCTGCGGTGTCGGCGACCAGAATCAGGCTTTGCGTGTTGCTGAGAATCTTGCTGGAGAAATCGCGCTCGCGGTGCAGTTCCGACTGGTAGGTGCGCAGGCCGGTCACATCGAGCATCAATCCGCGAATCTGCAGCAGGCGGCCCAGATTGTCGTAGCATGCCGAAGGCGTTGATCAGCACGTGAATGGGCGATCCATCCTTGCGGCGCAGCGTCGCTTCAAAATTGCGCAGGTGGCCGTTCTCTTTCATGAGCCTCCGAGTGGCGCTCGCGCTGCCCGGGTGAAAAATAAAGTTGCGTGGGGATATCGATCTGCAGCAACTCTTCGCGGCTGCTGTAGCCCAGCATCCGCACCATGGCGTCGTTCACTTCGATGAAGCGCCCACCCGGCGTGCTGAAGAACAGGCCTTCCTGAATGTTGTCGAAGAGTTCGCGGTATCGGCGCTCGGCTTCGCGCCGGTCGGAAATATCTTTCAACACGTGAATCGTCTGCAGACCTTCGTCGGAATCGCCATGCACGCGCGAAGTGGAAACCAGATAGGTGCGATCGAACACAGGATGCGCGAATTCGTCGGAATCGTCCGCCATGGCCCGGCAGAACGGGCACGAATACGACGCCGTGTCGCTGGTCAGGGCCATCAGCGCGCGCATATTGACGCCGATCAACTCCGCCGGCGGCACGCCGATCATCGTCGCCAGCGAGCGATTCACGCGCAGAACTTTGTCGGCCTGGTCGTGCACCACGATGAAGTCGGTGATGGCGTCGAAAATCTCCATCCAGTGGCGATTCGCCTGCTCGATGCGGGTGAACAGGCGGGCGTTCTCCAGCGCCATCGCGGCGTGACCCGCCATGGTCTCGAGAAAAACCCGATCCTCCGGACCCAAGCGGAGCAGAGTTCCTGGACAGGCAGAGCAGACCGGCCAATTCCCCTTGGCCGCCGAGCAGCCGCACCAGCGTGCAATCGGACCATCCCAGGCTGGCCGCAGCTTCCGAGCCCAGATACTTGTTCCGCAGAGCCAGAGACCACGGTCTCGGTATGCCGGGCCACAAAGTCGCTCAGCGCCGTGCCCAGCGCACGCTCCAGGCTCGTAGCTCGATCAGCTGCCGTTCAGGAGAGGATCGCGTTTGGCGAATTTCTTGCGGGCCGCGGGCTCTGTCGACGGAGCGTGACGCAGGAGCAACGCCTTTGCGGCTCACGGCGTCATTTGCGGCTGTGCAGCGCCACGACCTGCCAGCGGCCTTCCTGCAGCACGGCCAGCAAACCCGCGCGCGAGTTCCGTCAGTTCCGCGGTCCGGACGACAAACCGCCGCGCGAACTCGGGCAAGCGCAGCGCTCCATCCATTTCGCGCGCCAGTTCGATCAGCGCCTCGGCACGGCGCCGGTGCTGCTCGGAGAGATGCAGATTGCGCGCCACTCTCCAGCATGACGGCGGCTTGATTCGAAAGCGCACGGGCTCGCCGGATGTCTTCCTGCGAAATTCCGGTGCCGTCCAACCGGTCGAGAACGCCGAACATCCCCAGCACCCGTCCGCTTGTGCCCAGCAGCGGCACCGCCAGGAACTGGCGCACTTTGTACTTCGTGACCACGTCGAGGTTGACTCCCGGAGTCCGGCTGGCCTCGTCGGTCCAGAAAACTTCCTTGGCGCGCAGGGCGCTGGTGGCGACGCCTTCGGGAAATGGCGTGTCCACGCGCTGTGGCTTCTCCCTTTTCCACTGCGTAGCGCACCTGGAACTGGCCATTCTCCTCGAGCGCGATGAAGCAGCGCCCGTAGCCCAGGAAATCCGGAGGTCGCACGCACGAACGCCTGCAGAAAGTGTTCGAGATCGACTGCTGGAGCTCAGCTCGGAGGAAATCTCCAGCAACTGGTGCAATTCGTGCGCCTGGGCATGCGCGGTGGCATGCAGTTCGGCATGCGCCACGGCGACTGCGCCGAAGCCGGCAACCGCCGCCACCAGCGCCTTTTCTTCCGCGGTGAAAACGCCTTCCTGGCGCGGATATAGAAGGATCGCGCCCTGGGTTCGCGAGGTGCGAAACGGAGCAGCGATCAGCATTCCCGGAGAAACCAGACTCCCCAGCGAGTGCACGTCGGCGCCGATCGAAAGCGTGATGGGCTCTCCTGCGGCTACCGCGCGCTGCGCCAGATCGGCGGCGAAGCGCAGCGTCTGCCGGTCATGGCGGGCCCGCGCGGAATTCGCCAGTTGCGGAGTCTCCGCCGAGACCGCCTTCAATTCAAACGGCCCCTCGCGGCGCAGCAACACGCAAACCAGCCGGGTGCGCAGCAGCAAGCGCAGACGATCGGCCAGGGCCTCGATCACCGCCGAGACATCCGGCGTTCCATGCAGAGCATGGGCCACATCCGCCAGGATTTCGGCGCGGCGGTGCTCCTCGCGCGACGCCTCGCTCAGCCGCGCCGCCTCCAGCAGGCTGCCCAGCTGGCCCGCCAGGATCGTGGCCTTGGCGGCCATGATCCTCGTTAAAGAATTCGTCGCTCGGAATCGTGCAGAAACGTAACCGCACCAATCACTTCGTTGAACACCATCAGCGGCGCCGCCAAGATCGAGCGCGCGTCAAATTCCGCCGCCGCCGGAAAGGCCGCAGCCGTCACGTGATTGGCGAAGATGGTCCGCCGCTGCCGCACCGCTTCGGCAGTGACCGCGCTCTGGTCGGGGCGCAGGCGCATGCCGACGAAGCGCTCCGCCAGCTTTGCCATCCGCTTGCTCTCCGACCAGCTCGTCGGCGAAGTGGCAGCGCCAGAAATAGACTCCCGACACTTGAAAGAACTCGCGCGTGGCCTGGCAGAACAACTGGATCAGGGCGGAGGCATCGGACCGCTCGCCCGCCTTGGCGGCAATGCGCAGCAGCAGCTTCTGGAAGCCCTCATCCGACCCCGGGGTAAATCTGTTGTCCGGGGGAATGATCGGGACTCCGGCCAGAAATGCTGTGCGCCGCCGCGACCATGGAGGAATAATGTTCTTGATTCACAAGTGCTTGAATCTATTGGGAAAGTACCTGTCATCTCAATTTGAGTCAAGTGAAATGGGCGGAGGGGGTGCCTTGGTGTGAAATCCCGAGACGGCGGTGAGATTTCGTCTCAGGCTGAGAAACCGAGGTCGATTCCGCCGGAATGAGACGGCTCTCATGTCAAAGGTCACTCTGCTGACTCATTTCGCTACTCAATTAACAACGCTGTATTTTCTTTTAGATACGCGTCCATTACTTTGGTTTTTTCAAGAAGGGTTCAGGTGGCCCAGCCGTTGCACGCCTAGGGTCGACTGCTTCTTGTAAGCAAGGAGGAATTGTGTCTCGAAGAACTGCGACTGCTCTGCTGGCGGTCTGACCCTGGCAGTGACTCTGGGTCCGATTCAGGTGGGAGCGCAACAGGCCCAGAGCGAAGAGATTCGTGCGCCGGGCGAAGAGCAAGGTGCAGCCGGCGTATCCCGAACTGGCAAAGAAGATGAACATCTCCGGAACGGTCAAGATCGAAGTTGTGGTTGCGCCCAATGGCACGGTGAAAGATGCCCGGTCGTGGGCGGGCACCCGGTTCTGGCCAGATGCGGCGCTGGAAGCCGCCAAGAAATGGCGCTTTGAACCAGCCTCGGCAGAGAGCCACGGGAGTCATCGACTTTAAGTTTGAGCCGCGGTAGCTGCACGAGCCGCGGAGGAGACGGAGACGGACAATGACAATCGGGAAAAAGCTTTATACGAATTTCGGCATCATCCTGGCCATGGTGTGGTGCTGTTCCTGGTGAACTGGTTCGGCGGTGCAGCGCGAGCATTCCGCCAAAGCGGCCGCCGCGGCCTCGCTGGAACTGGACGACACCACGAACGGCGTCCGCTTCCAGATGATGCAGAACCGCCTCTATCTCAGCAACTACCTGCTGAGCGGCGACACCCGCGAAGTCGACCACATGAACGAGGGTCTGCGCACGCTCAACGAGAAACTGGAACGCGGCAAGAACACTGGCCAACTCCGATCAGGTCAAGACCGACCTTGGTCAAGGTTCAGCAACTGGAGACAGTCCTGGGGCAAGGAGTTCGCTCAACCCCTGATCGAGAAGCGGAAAGATGTCGACTCCGGCAACGCCACCGTCGCCGAACTGCAGATTTACTATCTCCAAAAAGACGCTTCCTCGTGGGTGAAGAATTCGACCGACGCGCTCGATGTGGCCGACGGCGAGAACCACAAAGCTGCTGGACGAGCGCCGCAACTCGGATGAGACTGCCGCCACCGCGACCATCATCATTTCGTCGCTCAGCACCATGCTCGCCCTGGCCTGGGCATTGTGATCGCCTACCGCACCGCCAAGTCGATCACCCAGCCTCTGACCAACCTGATGAATGTCGCCCGTGGCATCGGCAACACCGGCGATCTCGAGCACAACATCGACCTGAGCCGCAACGACGAAATCGGCGAACTGGCCCGCACCTTCCACAAGATGGTGACTTACCTCAAGGAGATGGCGGGCGTTTCCGAATCCATCGCCGGCGGCGACCTGACGGTGGACGTGAAACCCCGCTCTTCCCATGACACTCTGGGCAACGCCTTCTCCCGCATGGTCGAAGGCCTGGCCGGACTGGTGCGCAGCGTTCGCGATGCTTCGTCGCAGGTGGCCAGCGCTTCGAACCAGGTGGCCGGAGCTTCCGACGACGCAGCCAAGATCGGATTGCAGGCGTCTTCCGCCATCGATGAAGTCACCAGCACCATGCACGAGATGAGCGTCAACGTGCAGAACATGGTGAAGAGCACGCAGGTGCAGGCTTCCAGCGTGAGCGAGACCTCGGCCTCCATCGATCAGATGGTGGCCTCGATTCAGCGCGTGGCCGACACGGCCAAGGTGCTGCTCGACATCTCCAACCGCTCGCGCGAAGAAGTGCACAACGGCATCGGCACCATGGAGAAGGCCACCGACGGCCTGAACCGGATCAACACCACCATCAACTCTTCGGGCGAAATCATTGGCGCCCTGGGACAGCGCGCCGACGACATTGGCAAGATCATCGAAGTGATCGACGATCTGGCCGAGCAGACCAACCTGCTGGCACTGAACGCCGCCATTGAAGCGGCCCGCGCCGGCGAACACGGCCTGGGATTTGCCGTCGTCGCCGACGAAGTGCGCAAGCTGGCCGAGAAATCGGCGCAGTCCACCAAGGAAATTTCGGAACTGATTCAGAGCATTCAGAAGGAAGCCCGCAAGGCGGTCGAGAACATGGACCGCTCCACCACCATCGTGAACGAAGGCCTGGAACTGGGCGGAGAGCTGAACGCCGCGCTGCGCAAGATTTCCAACGTCGTCACCGAAGTCTACAAGTTCGCGCAGGAAATCGGCGCGGCCACCAACGAACAGTCGCATGGCTCGTCGCAGATTGCGCGCGCCACCACGCGGCTGAACGAAATCACCCACGAAATCAACTCGGCGGTAGAAGAGCAGGCTTCCGGAGCGCAGGCCGTGGTGAAGGCCATGGAGCGCATGCGCGAACTGGTGCAGCAATCCACTTCGGGTTCGACCGAACTGGCAGCGTCGTCGGAGCAGATGTCGAAGATGTCCCGCGGTCTGCTGGAATTCATCGACCGCTTCTGCGCTGGCCGAGGCTTCGCATTCGCAATCGGGTCGGAGACACCGCCAACCGCAACGCGCGCCGGGCCGCTGCCGGAGCGGCAGTACTAGTCACTAAGCGTCGGTGCGATGAGGGTCTGAACCCTATGAGCCGTGAACTTCATATTGTGGGTTTCAAGGTGGGCCGCGAGACCTATGGCGTGCCCATCACTTCCCTGCACGAAATCGTGCGGGTGCCGGAGATCACTGCCGTGCCCGATGCGCCCGACTATCTGGAGGGCGTGATCAATCTGCGCGGCAAGATTGTTTCCGTCATGGACCTGCGCAAGCGGTTTCGGAGAAAAGCAGACGCGACGCTGAAGCAGCAGAATCGCATTCTGGTGGTCGAACACGCGGGACGACTCGCCGGGCCTGATCGTGGATTCGGCCTCCGAAGTACTGAAGATTCCTGCTGATGCGGTGGAAGCTCCGCCGGCAGTGTTTCAGGAAGGCGGACTGAACTGTGTGACCGGGCTCGGCAAGGTCGGCGGACGGCTGGTGGTGCTGCTCGACATGAGCAAACTGCTGGCTCCGGGTAGCCTGCAGGTGAAAAGTGAGACGGGCGAAAAGAAGACCTGCCCCAAGGCCGAGGCCCGGGGCGCCGGAGCACGGTAAGGCAAAGTTTCAAAGTTGCAGAGTTTCAAGGTCGCAAGGCTTCAAGGGTTGAACCGACTTTGACCACTCGAGAACGTCAGAAAAGGCTTCGAAACCTTGAAACCTGCGAGACCTTGAAACTTTGAATCTGGAACGAGAGAACGCATGAGCACATCCGGAGCGGCACCTGCTCCCATATTGACGGAAGCGGAACTGAAGCTGTTGCAGGCGCTCGTCTACCAGGAGTGCGGCATGCACTTCGACGAGCGCCGCACGCACTTTCTTCAGGACCGGCTATTGCGCCGACTGAAGGAGTGCCGGGTCGACTCCTTCTACTGCCTACTACCGCCTGCTGATCAGCCCGCAGGGCAAGGACGAACTGGCCAAGCTGCTCGAAAACCTTACCGTCAACGAAACCAGCTTCTTCCGCCACAAGGCGCAGCTCGATCTGTTTCAGAAAGGCGTGCTCGAAGAATTGTTCAAGCACAAGAGTTCGCGGCGCGAATATTCGATCCGCATCTGGAGCGCGGGCTGCTCCACCGGACAGGAAGCCTACACGCTGGCCATGCTGGTCACCGACGCGCTGGCCTACTACTACCTGCGCAATCCCCTGCCTATGGATTTGCCGCTGCCCAAGCCGCTGGTGCCGCCACCGTGGCGGGTGGAAATTCTGGCCAGCGACATCGCCTACTCGGTGCTGCGGCACGGGCAGGAAGGCACCTACAGCGAGAACCAGATGTCGATGGTCGACTACAGCTACCGCCTGCGCTACTTCGACAAAGTGGCGAACGCTACGCCATCAAGAAAGCGCTGAAAGAGATGGTGCACTTCGACTTTCACAATCTGAAGACCGAATATCTGCCGCAGCGCAACGACGTGATCTTCTGCCGCAACGTGATGATGTACTTCGATGAGGCCGAGCAGAAGCGGCTGATCGAAAAGTTCTACCGCTGCTTGAATGCCGGCGGCTATCTATTTGTCGGCCATGCGGAAAGCCTGCTGGGGCTGACCAAGAAGTTCCAGATGCTGCACAAAGACAGCGGCACGGCGTACCAGCGGCTTGAGGTAAGGGAGTAGCGCATGACGGATCATTCCCCCGATGAGCGCGGCCTGGAACTGCGGGAGCTCTTCTTTGAGACCTCGCAGGAACTGCTGCAGGCGCTGAACGACGAAGCGCTGAAGCTCGAAAAAAATCCCGGCGACGAGGAGATCGTGCGCGTCATCCGGCGCACGGTGCATACCTTGAAAGGCGACTCGGCGGCCTGCGGGCTGCGCGAGTTGAGCGAACTCGCTCACCAGTTCGAGGATGCGCTGTCGCTCGAAGGCACGGCCACGCAAACGGCCGTGGCGGAGATCGCCTTCGCCGCCGCCGACGTGTTTACCGAGATGATCGCGGCCTACCGCAATGGCACGAAGCTGCCGTCGACCAAGAATCTGAGCAAGAAGATTCAGGATCTGACCGCAGCCCCGACGAGCAAAGCGAAGCGTACGCGGAAGACAGCGGGCAAGACTTCCTCGGCCAAAACGTCGTCTGCAAATGCACCCGCTTCTAAGACATCGAGCATCAAAGCTTCAGCGGCAGCGCGGGCAGCCGCGCCGGTGGACACTCTTTGGACCGAGTACGAAAAGCTGGCCATGACGCAAGCGCAGGCGAGCGGCCAGGATGTGTATCACGTCGTGGTGAAGATCGACCCGCACTGCGCCATGCCGATTGCGGGACGGCAACTGGTCCACAACGCCATCGGCGTCATGGGCCCGGTGCTCGCGGTGCGGCCTGACGCCAAATCGCCGGCGGCCTCCAAGCAAGTCGAGTTCGTGCTGGCCAGCGTGCAGACGGTGGAGCAGATTGCGGCCAAGTGCAAGATTCCGACGATTGCAGGCGAAGTCACAGTCGAGCTGCTGCTGGAGGCGAGCCGCGGCTGCAACAAGCCACCGATGCTGCCGGCTGCTTGACGCCCGAGGAGAACACGGAAGCGAGTCAGACTGAGACATCGGTGAGCCGCGCCGCGAGGCTCCCGCCGCCGCTGCACCCGGTCCGGGATCGCGTTCGCCGCCGTGCAGGAGAACTTCTGCGCGTGGAAGCCAGCCGCATCGACAACGTGCTGAACCTGGTCGGCGAACTGATCATCGGCAAGTCGATGCTGCAGCAGGCGCTGAACGAATTCGCCAAGCGCTATCCGAAAGAACTGCTGCGCGGCAAGTTTGGCGACGCCATGGCTTTTCAGGCGCGCGTGCTGAACGATCTGCAGCGCTCGGTCATGAAGATCCGCATGGTGCCCGTCGACCAACTGTTCCGGCGCTTTCCCGCGCATGGTGCGCGACGTTTCGCGGCAATGCGGGCGCGAAGTGGAACTCGACATCAGCGGGCAGGACACCGATCTCGACAAAGGAATTCTCGACGCCATCGCCGAGCCTCTGACCCATCTGGTGCGCAACGCCGTGAGCCACGGCATTGAGCCCGCGGAAGAACGCCGCAAGGCTGGGCAAAACGCCGCAGGGAGTCGATCCGGCTGAACGCGTATCACCACGGCAACCAGGTGGTCGTCGAAGTCACCGACGACGGCCGCGGCATCGACGCGCAGAAGATTCGCGCCAAGGCTATCGAACTTGGCATGACGACTCCCGAAGAAGCCGCGCGCATGAGCGAAGCGGAAACTCTCGACTTCATTTTCCGCCCCGGCTTCTCGACCGCCGAGCAGGTCACCGAAGTCTCCGGGCGCGGCGTCGGCATGGACGTGGTCCAGAGCGTGCTGCACCGCTTGAAAGCCTCGATCAGCGTGGAGACGCGTCCCGGGCAAGGCACGACTTTCCGGCTGAAGCTGCCGCTGACCCTGGCCATCATCAAGGCGCTGCTGTTCTGGGTGGAGCAGCGGCTGTATGCCATCCCGCTGAACGCGGTGCTGGAGATCGCGCGGACGTTTGAAACCGAAGTGCATCAGGTCGACAACTACGAAGTGCTGCAGTTGCGGAATCAGGTGCTGCCGCTGCTGCGGCTGGGCCGGCCAGTGGCGCTGACGGAGATCGAAACGCCAAGCTCTTTGTGCTCGTCATTACCGTGGGAGAGAGGAAGTACGGCTTGATTGTCGATGCTACTGGAGGGCGAAGAGGAATTGGTGATCAAGGCGCTGGATGACCACACGTTCCAGACCGATCTGGTTTCCGGCGCCTCGATTCTGGGCGACGGGCGCGTGGTGCTGATTCTGAACCTGCCAGCGGTGGTGGAGCATGTGGCCCGCGCGCGGCCGGACGAACTGGGGCAGTGCAATTCGGGCTTGCTGCTGTCGCACACCGACCGCGCGCGGCTGGCGCTGTCGCAGACGTGAACCCGGCAGCGGGAGGCCAGGCATGAAGAAGACTCCGGTGCGCGTGCTGGTGGTCGACGATTCGGCGCTGATGCGCAAGCTGATTCCGCAGATGCTGGCCGCTGATGAATCCATCGAAGTGGTGGGAACGGCGATGGACGGCAACTTCTGCCTGAAGAAGATCGAAGAGCTGAAGCCCAACGTGGTCACGCTCGACCTGGAAATGCCGGGCATGAACGGCATCGACACGCTGAAAGAAATCATGCGGCGGCAGCCGGTGCCGGTGATCGTGTTCAGTTCGCACAGCACCGAAGGCGCGTCGGTCACCATGAAGGCGCTGGGGCTGGGTGCGTTCGACTTCGTCACCAAGCCGAAAGATGCCACGGCGCACATGGCGGAGACGGCGCGCGAACTGATCGCGAAGGTGAAGGCGGCGGCCGAGTGCAAGCTGAAGCCGCGCATGCTGCCCGGAGTTCCGCCGAAGCCGGAGAAGCTGCCGGTTTCGATCGGCGTCTCCGAACAAGATTGTCGCCATCGGAGTCTCGACCGGAGGGCCGCAGGCGCTGGAATATCGTGCTGTCGCAATTGCCGGGAGATTTTCCGGGAGCGATCACCGTGGTGCAGCACATGCCGGACGGATTCACCGACATGTTTGCGCGGCGGCTCGACGAACTGTGTCCGCTGCGGGTGAAAGAAGCGCAGTCGGGAGACGTGCTGCAGCCGGGCCGGGTGCTGATCTGTCCGGGAAACCGGCACATGAAAGTGAAGCGGCTGCCGCTGGGAGACATTGTCGTGCTCGGCGATGAGGCGCGGGTGAACGGGCACCGTCCCAGCGCCGATGTGCTGTTGCGCAGCGTGGCCGAGGAATTCAAGGCGCAGGCGATCGGCGTGCTGATGACTGGCATGGGAGACGACGGCGCCGAAGGCCTGGGAGCGGTGAAGAAAGAAGGCGGCATGACCATCGCGCAGAGCGAAGAGTCCTGCGTGGTGTACGGCATGCCGAAGGCGGCGATCGAACGAGGCTACGCCATTCGGGTGGTCGGGTTTGGATGTGATGGCGTCGACGCTGCAGGCGCTTTGCGGCGCGCGAAGTCGGGATCCGAAATGGGGCCGACCGGGCGCGGCAGTAGCGCGCCGGAAACTGAGATTTCGGGACGCCGGCAAGTACCTGTGACCAGCGTTATCTGGTGCGGGACCAGCCGGGCATGATATGCAGTAGACAGGGGAGGTCTGTATGGAGCAGTTTGCACCAGTGAAACGCAGCAAAGACGGCCAGCCGGTCCGCTATTTGATCGTGGACGACTCCGTGTTTGCCCGCAAGAATCTGGCCCGCATGATCGAAACGTTCGGCGGGCAGGTGGCGGCTGAAGCCGGCGACGGCTTGACCGCCATCAGCGAGTTCGACCGCACGCATCCTGACATTGTGCTCATGGATATCACCATGCCGCAGATGGAAGGAATCGAGGCGGCCGAACGGATTGTCCAACAGCATCCGGAAGCGCGCATCGTGATGGTTTCCTCGGTGGGATACCAGGAAAACATTGTCGCGGCGCTGCAACGCGGAGCGCGCCATTTCGTGCAGAAGCCGGTGAAGCCGGAAGTGCTGTACGAAGTCATCAAGTACGTGCTGGGCGACGACGGCGCCGTGGCCAACGCAGCCGGAGCGGGAGTCTAACTCGATGAAGATGGAACTGATCCAGCCTTTCATCAATGCGGCGGACGCCGTGTTGTCGCAAGGGTCTGCAGTGCACCACCAAGGTGGGCAACCTCACCATGGAAGAGGATGCCTATCGCCGCAAGGGCGTGGCGGGCATGATCGCGCTGACCGGCGACATCGAGGGCCGGATCGTTCTCGACCTCGAGCCCGCAGACCGCGGTGAAGGTGGCAAGCCACTACGCGGGCGCCGAACTGCCGGAGTCGGACGCGCTGATCAAGGAAACCATCTTCGAACTGGCGAACCAGGTTGTGGGCAACGCCATTTCGGCGCTCAACGACCAGGGCTTCCATTTCCGCGTGCATCCCCCGCTCCTTCTGACCGCGCAGGAGGGCGACAAGACCAGCGAAGACACCGAAGCGCTGATGATCTGCTTCGAGACCTCCCTCGGCCACGTCTTCATGAACGTCGCCCTGCGCTACAACAAGCGCCGGATGGCCGATCATGCGGCGATGGGCGCCTGAGGCCGGTCCAATGAGTCAGACTTTAATTGGCTGAGCAGTCAAGCACGAAATCCACGCCCGCGGGAATCGCCGGTAGACACTTCCTGGTATTTTTCCGTTTTAGCAGACAAAACACTGATTCTGTGGCACTTACCAATCTTTGGCAGCTGGGAACTGGATACATAACTCCCTTACAGGTTTGGCTTAGCGATTCCGCTTCGGGCCGATGGCTAACAGACTCGCTCAACCGCAGTTCGCGCGGGCTAGCCATTAACGAGCAGTTCCAGCCGTTGTGCAAATCTGGTCGCGCCCCCGTAGGCGGGATGGCGCACATGCGCTGCTGGAATGCCCACCGAGTTGAGCGATCTTTCCGCCTTTTTGCCGACGGCAACAACTTTCGCTGAAGGGAATTCCCTGACGAGCAACTGTAAGGCCAGCTTGCCAATTTCAAATTCCTTAGAAGTTGGTGTTCGATTTGACTGTTCGTCCCGCGATTTATGAGGATGCATTGGAAGTGCGTTCCCCAGAATCGTGTGCTCCTTCTCAATGCCCAAGTTATAGAGTGCCTCCCAGACTATCGTGGCAGAGGGTTCGGAGTAGGGTAGGACCCTGCTAGTGCGTATGTGACTTGTGGGAGATATGGGTGGAATGTTCCCATGCAACGGAAGCCCATGCAACAGAAGACGTTCGCTAGTAAACGCGAGCCCGCTGTGTCTGCACCCGAGATCACCCGCCGCCTCTCCGTAAAGAACAAACTTCGGGTCGCAGTCGAGAGGAGCTGCCAGCCGGGCCAGCTTTGCATCTGGACCATTGCATGGCTCGTCGCTTGGCCAGTTTGTTATTGGACATCAATAATGTCCCTAGTGCGGCTTTTCTGTCTGGATTATCGGAAAGGGGAGTTAAGCATATCGTTCCCTGGCAGCTTTTCCACCACGAAAAATCCTGATCGCAAAGAAGTTACAGGTAAAATCCTCCAGAATGGGGGGTTAGTGTCGAGATGAGGGCTGCTCGAGTGCGCGCACTCAGCAGGTAGAATCAATTTCTTGAGCGTTGATCACATAGTGCCTGCGAGACGACGTTCTTCTTCAGTGGAATTTCGAGGTTCCAAGAACTGGGCTGAGTTCATCCAATAACCATTTGCGGAGAGAGTGCCTGTCCATACCAATTGAAGATTACGCGATGATCGGCGATTGCCATACCGCTGGCTTGGTTTCGCGGCACGGTTCGATCGACTGGCTCTGTCTTCCGTACTTTGATTCGGGTGCGTGTTTTGCGGCGCTGCTCGGAACTGCTGAACACGGGCACTGGCAGATCTCACCGGCAGGGCCGATCCGAAGCATTCGCCGCCAGTATCGGGCTGGAACTCTGATTCTGGAGACTGAGGTTGAGACCGAAAGCGGGTCGGCAAGGGTAATCGACTGCATGATGTCGCGCCAAGAGGCGCCTACGCTTCTGCGCGTTGTCGTCGGCATCCGAGGGCAGGTCCTGATGAAGTTGGAACTGGTGATTCGATTCGATTACGGGGCTGTCGTGCCCTGGGTTCGGCGGATCGAAAACGGGATTTCCGCCATTGCCGGTCCAGACATGATCCGACTGCGGGCGGATGTGCCGCTTCACAGCGAGGATATGAAGACCCACGCAGAGTTCACCATTGCGGAGGGACAAAAGGTGACGTTTGATCTGACCTGGTTTCCCTCACACCAGCGTGAGCCCGTGCCGGTCAACGTTGAGGATGCGATTCAGAGCACGGAAAAATGGTGGCGGGAGTGGTCGGATCGCTGTGCTTATCAGGGAGAATGGCGGGACGCAGTGTTACGCTCGCTGATCACGCTGAAAGCTCTGACATTTCTGCCCTCGGGCGGGATCGTTGCAGCGCCGACAACTTCTTTGCCTGAACTGTTAGGGGGCGTGCGAAATTGGGACTACCGGCTTTGCTGGGTGCGAGATGCGACCCTGACCCTGCAAGCGCTGCTTAAGGCCGGATATCTAGAAGAAGCGCGAGAGTGGCGGGAATGGCTTTTGCGCGCTGTCGCGGGCAGCCCTTCGGAACTTAACATCGTGTATGGCCTTCGCGGAGAACGCAGGCTCACGGAACTGGAACTGCCGTGGCTGCCGGGATATGAAAAATCTGTCCCCGTACGAACCGGGAATGCCGCGTACAAACAATATCAACTGGATATCTTTGGGGAGGTGACCAACACGCTTTTTCAGGCCCGCGCAGCCGGGCTGGGACCACCGGAGCATGCGCGTCACGAAGTCGCCATGGCGATGCTGGAATTCCTGGAGACGGGCTGGGAGCAGCCTGATGAGGGCATTTGGGAGGTGCGCGGTCCACGGCGGCATTTTGTGCACTCGAAGATGATGGCATGGGTCGCTGTCGATCGCTTAATCAAAATGGCGGAACTGGGCCGGTTCGCCGTAGAAGTGCCACGATGGAAAAAACTTCGTGATGCCATTCATGAGCAGGTTTGCCGCCGGGGCTTCGATGCGAATATGAATTCCTTTATGCAGTATTACGGAGGCAAACACCTCGATGCCAGTGTCCTAATGATGCCGCTGGTTGGCTTTCTTCCGCCGGACGATGCACGTGTAATGGGCACGGTTAAAGCCATCGAAACTCATCTCGTGGAAAATGGCTTTGTCGGACGGTACACGCAAGATCCCGCCGTAGACGGCATGCCTCATGGAGAAGGAACCTTTCTACCTTGCTCATTCTGGTTGGCGGACAATTACGAGTTGCAGGGACGCCATGCGGACGCAGTGCGGATGTTCGAGCGACTGTTGGACATTCGGAACGATGTCGGTCTTCTATCCGAAGAATATGATCCAATCGCAAAACGCCAGCTGGGCAATTTTCCTCAGGCGTTTTCTCACGTTGGTCTGGTAAATACAGCCTTCAATCTGACCCAACAATCGAGCCAGCCTGCTCGGAGCGAGTGAGGCAGCGGATCCGCGCTGAGTCTGCCGGTGAGTCGCGCGATCCGGAAGTATCATAGGTCGAGGAGCATGGAACCGTGATCACGCGTCAACTCAAGGTCCAGACTCAACTCGCACAAAGCGCGGTCCGGATGTTTGTCGCCAATGAACGCATGAACCAGATGCTGATCGAGCAGCTTGACCCGGCCGCGTGGAGAGCGAAACCTCCCGGGAAAGCCCGAACCATTGCGGCGATCTTCACCCACCTTCACAATGTCCGTACTAAGTGGATCCGGCTGACAGCTCCGCATTTGAAAGTTCCGCGACAACTGAACCGCACGCACTGCACACCGCAGCAGGCTCGCGCGGGATTGGCGGAGAGCGCCGCACGCTGCGCGGAGATGCTGGCGGAATCGCTCGGCGGTAGTGGCCACATCGAGAAGTTTCACCGAGACGGCTGGGCGCGGCCTTGGCCAGTTGGCGTGGAAATGCTGTGCTACATGCTTGCGCATGAAGCCCACCATCGCGGGCAGGTGTTAATGCTGGCTCATCAGATGGGATTCCCATTACCGATTAAGGTGACATCCGGACTGTGGAATTGGGAAAAACTGTGGAAAGAGTGCGGTGCATCTGGCGGTCCCGACTGCGAGTCTTAAGGACACCCGAGAGCAGCTTCCCACGTCATTCCGTGATAGAGTTCCGACTGATGCGCATCCCTGTTCTTCCGCGTTGCTGGTTTTCCAGGTGTTTCGAGCACGCCGAGAGGGTCAAGTGCTGCAAGAGGCGTTCGGACAGGCATACCTCGATTATCGAAAACAGACATGGGGTTGAAGGCTCGCTCGAGTCGAGGAATCAGCCGACGCGGGACATCAGTCCACTTCGCCCGCAGTTATACTTCTCCACTCATTTCTCTCAGTGAAGCGCGTTCAAGTTTTCCCTTGACTCGATCCAATGGGAGATGGCGGTGCTAGGTTTAGTCTCATGCTCGAGGGCACACACTCGGAAACGTTCGACGAGATTGTGGAGTGGGCCTACGGCACGTTGCCGCAGGAGATCAGGGAGCTATCGGACTTCCCTGGCATCCAGGTGGTAGATGAGCCATCAGCGGACATGCGGAAGAAAAGCAACTTGCCCGACGGCCATGAATTGTTGGGACTCTACAGTGGAGTACATCGAACTCAACAGCGACACGACCTTCTGCGGGTCGCCCCCGATTTGATATTTGTTTTCCGTGGCCCGATTCTGCGCTGTTCCAAAGGAAATTTGCGAGCCGAGCTGAAACGAGTGGTATGGCATGAGGTGGCGCACTGGCTCGGACACGATGAGAAGCAAGTGGAGGAGCTAGGTCTATGAGTCGAAGCAGCAATCAATCTAGAAGGTTCTCAACGGGGAGTCACGTGGAACCTACGCCAGGCAGGCGAGCGTTGCTCCTGTTAAAGCAGTTGGGCTTCACTGCGGGGCTGGCGCTGGGGTTGCTGGCAGCGGCTTTGCCGGCGTTAGCCGCAAAGGGCGTGAAGCCGGATTTCGGACCGAATGTGCTGATCTTCGATCCGTCGATGC
Source organism: uncultured Acidobacteriaceae bacterium (assembly GCA_963710885.1). Taxonomy (GTDB): domain Bacteria; phylum Acidobacteriota; class Terriglobia; order Terriglobales; family Acidobacteriaceae; genus Sulfotelmatobacter. Next base: position 33,340 of record CAVQCF010000030.1, on the reverse strand, counting down.
CGGCGAAGGTGATCCAAAAGCAGATCGATGCGGTGTATGCAGTGCAGGAGCACAATGAGTTTGGGCCGCAGCGAAATGCGTTCTTCTTTCTGCCCGGAAGTTACGCAGTGGATGTGCCGGTGGGCTTCTATACCGAGGTAATGGGGCTGGGCGCGTCGCCCGATGCAGTTCGCATTGCAGGCAACATGCACGCGGATGCGAACCACGAGCACAACAACGCTACTACTACTTTCTGGAGAGCTGCGTCGGGGCTCTCGATCGCTCCGGCGGGTGGCACGATGCAGTGGGCGGTGTCGCAGGCGGTGTCCCTGCGGCGCATGCACGTGCGCGGCGACCTGGTGCTCCATCAGCATCATGGCTGGGCCAGCGGCGGCTGGATGTCGGACTCGCTGGTGGATGGGAATGTCGACTCAGGCAGCCAACAGCAGTGGATCTCGCGCAACTGCGACTGGAAGAGTTGGACGGGCTCGAACTGGAACATGGTGTTTGTCGGTGTGGTCCATCCACCGGATGGCGCGTGGCCTCAGCCGCCCTACACCACGGTGGCGCATACGCCCCTGGTGCGCGAGAAGCCGTTTCTGCAGATAAATGCCGCTGGCGAGTTTAGCGTGCGGATTCCGCAGCTGTACAGCGACAGCGTCGGCATTACATGGCGCGGCGGAGAGACGCCGGGAGAGACCATTCCGATCGCGCAGTTTTACATTGCGCATGCGGACGCTGATACGGCGGAGACCATCAACACGCAGCTGGACCGGGGCAAGAATCTGATTCTGACGCCGGGGATCTATGATCTGAATGCTCCGATTCGAGTGACGCGGCCCCACTCTTTGGTCCTGGGGCTGGGGTTTGCAACCTTGCGTCCGGTGAAGGGCACGGCGGCGATGACGACGGCCGATGCGGACGGGATTGAGATTGCGGGGCTGCTGTTCGATGCGGGGGCGAGCGAATCTCCGGTGTTGCTGGAGGTAGGGTCAGAGGGAAGCCGGGCGCGTCATGTCAAGGATCCGATTATGTTGCACGATGTTTTCTTTCGCGTGGGCGGCGCGGCAGTGGGGCGAACGAAAGTGAATTTGCGGATCAACAGCAACGACACGCTGGTCGACCATACGTGGATCTGGAGAGCGGACCACGGCGACGGCGTGGGCTGGGATCTGAACACGAGCGCGAACGGGCTCGTGGTGAATGGGAACGATGTCACAATCTACGGTTTATTTGTGGAGCATCACCAGCAATTCCAGGTCCTGTGGAACGGGAATGGCGGGAGGACATATTTCTATCAATCCGAGATTCCGTACGATCCTCCGAATCAGGCGAGCTACACGAGTGCGCCGGGCGTGAATGGGTGGGCTTCATACAAGGTGGCGGAGGGAGTCGCCGAGTCATGAGGCTTGGGGACTGGGCGTGTACAGCGTCTTTATTTATCCGGACGTGGTACTAACCCGCGCGATTGAAGTGCCCAAGAACCCGAAGGTACGATTTTACGACATGATCACGGTGGCGCTGGGTGAACACGGCGCGATCAACCACGTTATTAATGACACGGGCGAGGCGACCGCGATGAAACCTAGGGTGACGCCGAAGGTGACGGAATTTCCTTGATCTCAGGTTAGCGCTAGTCGCGGCCGGCCGTCAGAGTCTTCGGCGGGGTCGGCGAATCTGCGGAGCTCGGGATACTTCTGGACCAGCGTAGGCGGGGCTGGGACGCGCTTGCCGGTCAGCATGGCTTTCAGCTCGAGAGCGTTGACTCCGGCTTTGCTTTCGAAGTGGTTGTTGGTGATCACGTAGGTTGTTTCGCGCGTTCGCGGCGACGGCTTCAATTCGTTCCTTCCAGCCGGCCAGTTCCCTCTCGTTGTAGAGATAGTTGTAGCGGTCATTGCGATTGTCGGAATCAAACCATTGATCGTAGTTGCGTCCGTGGAGGCGCACGTAGGCGAGGGGCGCGGTGACGTGGTCGGTGGGGGCTAGCGACCGTCCGAGAACGGGCTGATCGATGTTGCAGAAGGCGACATGCTGGTGTGCGAAAGATCCGCCAGGGTCTCGGGGTTGTCCCAACTGGAGTCGCGGACTTCGACGGCGCGCGGATATTCGATGAACTGGCGCAGGAGGCGGTCGAGATATTCGCGGTTCAGCGACAGTGTTCTTGAACGAGAGAGGAAACTGGATGAGGAGCGCGCCCAGGCAACCTTCGCCGGCGAGGATGTCGAGGCCTTCGCGAGTGCGGGCTTCATCTTCGTCGGTGGGACGGATGGTGGCGGCGGAGGTGGGGCTCCATCACGGCGGGAGTGGGTGAAGGCGCGGTACAGTTTGGCGGTAAAGAGGAAGCGCGGATTGACGGCCGCCACCTTGCGGCACCAGAGCTTGGCGAGTTGCGCCTTGATCGGTCCGTAGAACGAAGTGTTGATCTCGGTGGTATCGAAGAAGCGCGCGAGATATTCGAGGGGATGCATTTTGCGGTGCTGCATTCCCGAGGGGTAGAAGACGCCTTCCCAGTCTTTGTAAGACCATCCGGCGGTGCCGAAACGGACGTCCTTGGAGAGGAATTTGCGGCAAACCGGCTTGAGCTGTGGATCCCATGAGTGGAACCGCAGACGGAGGGCAGGGCAAGAGTAGCACAAGAGATGCGGGGCGGGGTGGTCACGGAAGGAACTTGCCGCCGATGACCCGATCATGAAATATGGAGAGTATGCGCAAGATGCTGGTGTCGGCTGTGACACTGTGCCTGCTGACCGTGCCTGTGACTCGCGCGGTGGCGCGGGAAGATTCGGACGCGGCTGAAGTGCGGGCCTTGGATTTTAAACTGACAGAGGCGTACAAGCAGCGGAAGTTTGATCTGCTGGCTTCCCTGTTGGATGAAGATTTTGTGATCACTTTTGAAGATGGCAGCATCTACGGCAAGACTGGCTACATCAGCTTCAGCGCCACAACCACGATTCACGTGGACCTGGCGGAAATGGCGGACGTCAAGGTGCGGATGCACGGAAAAACGGCGATCTTGACGGGCGTGTATCACGAGAAGGGCAAGGACAAGGACGGGCCGTACGACTTTCACGACCGCTTCACCGATGTGTGGATGAAGTCGGGCGGCAAATGGCGGTTGATTGCATCGCACTACGCCATCCCGTTAAAGCCGTAACTCCGGTTCGCTATTGCGCTGGAGCCTGTTGCGCGGAGAGAGTTTGATTGAGTTGACTGGCCAACTGGTTAGCCTGCTCGTTGGAGAGTTCGACCTGGCCCTCGAGAACGACGCCGAGGCCACCAACACCAAGGTCGCGGAACTTTACGCCTTGCAGCGTGACGGAGTTCTGCACGGCTGCCGGCAATACAATTTTGAAGACCGTTCCGGCGCGGGCGCCGGACAGCACTAACTGGGCAACCTCGTCCTGCAAATCCTGACCCAACGCCCCGGAATGCAGCTCGTCGCTCAACATGCCGGTAGCATCGATGCGACCGAAAGCAGTCTTTATCGCCAGGGCATTCTGCTTTTCCTTGTCTTTTTCTTTCTCTATCGCCGCAGTCAGCTTGATCTCGACGGTTCCTTCGCCTTCAGCAAGTTCGGTAGAAGTCTGTTGACCTGAGGTGTGGAGACACATCCACCGCTCAAAGTGCAGCCGCACGACCAGCAGACCGGCAGGCGCTGCGGACGAAAGCCTTGCCTGCCTGATGGAAACGCGCTGTCCGCAGGTCTCGAAGGAATCGAGTTGAGAGCGCAGAAGGTCGGTGATGTTTTGCTGCAGATCGGTCAAGTCCGCAACCAGTTCGAGTTTGAACGTGCGCTGGGCACCCTGGGCTGCGATCTGCGAAAGCATCCCCGAAACTGTGACCGGGATCTTCGAGTTCTGAACGCTGATTGACTGCTTGACCTGAGGAAGAGTGAACGCCAGATCCTCGCCCGTCGCTAGCGTGATGCTCATTTCCCTTCCAAGCGCGAGTTGCAGGTTGGAAAAGTCAGTGACCGTTTTGTCGAGACTCTCCACGTTGGAACTGATTTCGGGGGCAGCGGCTTTCGCTGCAAAACTCTGATCCAGCCTCTTCTGTTCCTGGTCGAGGTCTACCTCCGTTTTAGCCAGTCTTTTGCAGATATCTTTCAGTCCGTTTTTTTGCGCGGCTGAGAACCCCTCCAAGAACTTCTTGTTTCCATTCCTTACGTTTTCGAGAGCATGGTCCAAATCCTCGCGCCGGCCAGCGTCGGCTGCGCCATTTTCCTTGCTCACCTGATGCAGAAACGATTGCACCTCCTTTTGGGCCGATTCGGTACTCTTCACCAGCGCCTGAAATTCCGCAATCTGTTGGCTGGTCGCTTGGAGGGCAAGAGCCTGGTGAAAATCTTTCAGGCCGTCCTTTTCGTCGACTCCGGTCGGACGGCTGATGCCGGAGATGCTACCTCCACCGGACGCCATGCCACCGCCACCGTGGCGCTGGGCATTCGCTTTAGCTGAACAAAGCAGCAGGATACAGGCCAGGATTAGACCGTTGATGGTGGAGAAGGAAATCCCTCTTCGAAGCATGACGCACGTCCCCAGACAAACCAAGTGTCAGATTGAAGCGAAACGGCCAGTATGGAAGTACGACCAGGAGGGCGCGTCAATCGGGCCAAAACCGGCGACCTGACCAAACTGGCGACGTCCATTAGATTCGCTCAAGCGCGGGGAAAAAGCCAGTATCTTTACAGTTCTTTGCAAAGACGATGTTTTCTTCGTACGTCGAATCATTGCTGGACGAGAGTCTGCTACGGGAGTTCCATTTCCGGCCATCTCTCTTCTCGCGCGATGTCTCACTTGCACCCGAACTGATTTTTGCAATCTCGCACTTACTCCAGCGACAACACAATCCAATAGACGCCGGTGGGATAGGTGTCGGTGCGGCTGTAGCATTCGCCGATGGAGAAGGTGTGCAGGTTGGGCTGGTGATCGCGTGGGTCGGTTCCGGCGGGCAGGGTTTCGGGGTGCAGGCTGGTGTAGGTGAGGACGGTGTAACGTTCGGCGAGGGTGTGAACGGGCGCGGTTCCGAGTTTGTCGGCTTGGGCCATGGAGCAGGCGGCGTCGTCGGCGGCTGATCAGATCGCGGCGCTGCAGTTCGGGCTGGCCGCGCCTGGTGGCGCGTCTGGTTTACGGCGGCGGCGATGCGGTCTTTCACTTCGGCGGAAGAATAGTTGGGGAGGGCGTGGCCGAAATCCTGCACGATGTAGAGGCGGTCGCCGCTGCGAACCACGCCCAGCCCGACCACGTTGTAGGCCGGGTTGAGCAGGTTGGCGCGATGCGGAGGAGAAAGCATGAGATGTTGGTGGCCGTGCTCGGCGTCGTAGTCGAGCGCAACGTTTTCTCCCTCTTGATCGAGTTGGAGGTCGTGTGTGGTCGGCCAGACGCACGGGGAGGGAGGGTTCGCCGTCAAATTGATGCGAAAGCTGCCGCGCTTCGAGCATGGCCTGCGCGTGAATGCGGGCGGCTTGAGAAAGTCCGGCATCGAGCGTGAGCGGCGGCGCGCCGGCCTGCTTGCGCGACTGATTGGCCAAGGACTAGAAGCTGCTGCTTCGGTCTGAAACTCGTAATCGTCGAAATGGAATGTCGGGAGCCTTCGCGGCTACTGGCTTCAGGGTGACGCTTTGCTTGCGGTCGAGCTGGCCTGCAGGGTGCGGGGCCTGCTGCCGGGGAAGCCATCAGGCGAGTCGCGGGCTGCATGGTCGCGGCGCCCGTGCCGAGCAGGAACGCCAACAATAGTCTGGGGGCTCTATGCATCAAATTTTGGGCCTATCCACACCGAGATCCTGGGAGGGATCGATTTCGGCTCAAGCCGTTTCGGGCTCAGCAGTTCGTTACCAGGCGCAAACTTTGTTGCTGGTGCTAGGCTAGGGGTTGGTAGAGAGGTCGAGAAGTTACCTGTGACTATGGAACTAGGGATCAGTGGGGGCATTGGCCTATTGTTTGGCAGCCTGCTTGCTTGGCTGGTGCTGCGTTCGCGCACGGCGGCGCTGCAGGCTCGTTTGTCGTTGACGGAAAAGGAATTAGCGGGCGAAAAGGCCGATCTGGCGCGGCTTTTGGCCGATCAGCGGAACCTGGTGGAGAGCCGGGCGAGATTAGAATCGGCTCTGGAATCGGAACGAAAGACCAGCAACGAAAAGATCGAATTGTTGACGAAATCGCGGGGATCGCGCCGCCACCGACCTGCAAAATGCGTTCAAAGCGCTGGCGGCGGACGCGCTGAAGAACAACAATTCCTCGCTTCTTGCAGATCGCGCAGGAAACGCTGAAGCGGTTTCAGAGCGAGGCGCAGGGCGATCTCGACGCCCGGCAGAAAGCCGTCGCCGATCTGGTCACGCCGGTGCGGGAGTCGCTGAGCAAAGTCGACGCGCAGATTCAGCAGATGGAAATTGCGCGCGGCGAGGCTTATGGCGATCTGAAGGCGCAGGTGCAGTCGCTGATCATCACTCAAAAAGAATTGCAATCGGAGACCGGGAATCTGGTGCGGGCCTTGCGCACTCCGAATGTGCGCGGACGGTGGGGAGAAATTCAGTTGCGGCGGGTGGTCGAGATTGCGGGGATGCTTCCCTACTGCGATTTTGCCGAACAGGAAACGGTGACGAGCGAGAGCCGGGCGGTCTGCGGCCGGATCTGGTGGTGAAATTGCCCGGCGGAAAAAACGTTGTGGTCGATGCGAAGACGCCGCTGCAGGCGTTTCTCGAGGCTTTTGAAACTACGGACGAAGAAGCGCGCCGCGCGTGCCTGGCCAATCATGCGCGGCAAGTGCGCGATCACATGAAGACTCTGAGCGGCAAGAAATATTGGGAGCAATTTGAGGCTACGCCGGAGTTCGTGGTGATGTTCCTGCCGGGCGAAACTTTTTTCAGCGCGGCGCTGGAGCAGGATCCGGCGCTGATCGAGCAAGGAGTTCTGCAGCGGGTGATTCCGGCTTCGCCGACGACTTTGATTGCGCTGCTCAAGGCCGTCGCTTACGGATGGAACCAGGAGAAGCTGGCGCGCAACGCGCAGCAGATCAGCGCTCTGGGGAAAGAACTGCACGAGCGGCTGCGGAAGCTTGCGGGGCACATCACGGGAGTCGGCACGAATCTCGACCGCGCGGTTGAAGCTTATAACCAGGCCGTGGGATCGCTGGAGAATCGGGTGCTGGTTTCGGCGCGGAAGTTTTCGGAGTTGGGAGCTTCGGTGGCGGAAGATATTCCGGAGTTGGAGCCGATTGAGACTACGGCGCGGGCGCTTTCGTTTGAGTGGGATGATGAGCCGACTCGCTTCCGGAGCCGAGCGAAGAAGGATGAGCGGAAGGCGGGGTAGACAACACGGACCGCAATCGTTGCTGATCCATTCAAATCCCCATTCTCGCAAAGGACGCGAGAAATGATGCACCATTAGGTGTTTGTCTAGATGCTTCTGCCGAATCGCATTTGAATCTCGATTCTGTTGTCTCGTGGCGTCTTGCTTGGCCGCCGGCTTGTGCCAGGCCTAGGCTATCGCTCCGGTCATCACGGTTGATCACGGAGCGAACGCCCCGCAGCAGCTGTCGAAACCTTATCTGATTCTGGTTTCGCTCGATGGATTTCGTTACGACTATGCCAAGCGTTATCACGCTGAGCATTTGCTCGCGCTCGCGGCCGATGGGGCGAGCGCGCCGGAGGGAATGCTTCCCTCTTATCCTTCTATTACGTTTCCCAACCATTACACGCATCGTTACCGGGCTTTATCCGGAGCATCACGGCATTGTGGCCAACAATTTTTATGATCCGGCGCGGAAGGAGACTTACAACTATCACGCAACAGCCAGACGGTCGGCGACGGGACGTGGTATGGCGGGACTCCGCTGTGGGTGCTGGCCGAGCAGCAAGGGATGCGGTCGGCTTCCTTATTCTGGGTGGGATCCGAAGCGGATATTCAGGGGGTCCGGCCCACTTACTACTTGAAATTCGACGCGAGGTTTCCCAACCCAAAGCGAGTCGAACAGGTTCTTGCCTGGCTGCATCTGCCGCCGGAACAGCGGCCTCACCTGATCACGCTGTATTTCTCGGACACGGACAGCAGCGGGCACCGGTTTGGGCCGGATAGTCCGCAGGTCGCCGACGCGGTACACGAGCTCGATGGGGAAATCGGGAAACTGATGGACGGCATCAAAGAGATCAAGCTACCCGTCGATTTGATTGTGCTGGCCGACCACGGGATGGTGGAGGTGGACGGCGATCCGATTCACCTGTGACAGTTTGGATTTACTGCTTCATTGTTTGCCCCGATTGTTGGGTTGGGACTCTATCCGAAGTCCGACGCCGATGCTGAGAAGGAGTTCGAAGCCATGCGCGGAAAGAGTGATAAGTTTGCGGTTTATCGGCGTGCCAGGTGCCGGGTTACCTCCACTTTGACAGTAATCCGCGGGAAGGCGACCCGGTAGTTGTGCCCAACGGTCCTTATCTCCTTATCACTGACACAGACCCTGAGGCTCCGGAGCATCCGGTGGGTGCGCACGGATTCGACGCGACCCGCATGCCGGAGATGAAGGCGCTGTTCGTTGCCGCCGGGCCAGACATCCGACGCGGAGTTGTGCTGGAGCCTTTTGAGAATGTGAATGTGTATCCGCTTGGTCGCGAGGATTCTGGGCCTGGACATTACGAAGCTGAAGACAGGTCCGATCGACGGAAAGCTGGGCACGTTGGAAGGAACTCTACGCGCGAAATAGTGCACCCCGCAGGTACCTCGAAGGCTAGAATCACTCCGGCTTTCCCCTCCAAGATCCTGTAGGAGCAACGCGAACCGGCTATTCTTGAGCGGAAATCGAATCCATCAAACGAGGGTGGCGTCCCTAAACCCAAGAATCACAAGGAAAATGGGATACTGAATTCCACAGAAACCTCCAAAAATACATACTTGCTGTTCGAAAATGCATCTATAATTTTCGGAAGTGGTTTTATCTACGGGACTTAGGCATCCCGGAAATGGGAGCTCGACGTGGCAGCGAAGTTGCTCATTGAGGATCGGTGGGAAGTCTCTTCCACGCCTCCACAGCCCCCTGGGGTTCGGGGCCAGTGCCGAAACCCATGAATCGGGAAAGCCAAGCTCGCTTTGTCGCCGTCCTGTTGTTCCTGCTGACAGTGGCTGCGGTGGTCTTTGCCGGCTTCAATTTGCAAAAAGAACGCGACTCGGCCGCTCCCGACGACGGAGTCTGGTGGGTAGAGCACGACGGCCGCCTGGTGGCCGACCGCGTCGATCCCAACGGGCCGGGCGCGCAAGGCAGGCATCAAGGCCGACGACCAGCTGGTCGTCGGTCAACGGCCAGGAGATCAAGAACACTCCGGGGCTGGAGCGCCAGCTCTACCGCACCGGCGTCTGGTCAAAAGCCACCTATTCGCTGATCCGGCATTCGGTGCCGCTGGACTCGAGCGTCATCCTGGTGCCCGCGGACCGCTCCCTGAACAATTGGCTGCGGCTGATTGCGCTGATTTATCTGGGCATCGGGCTCTACGTTCTGCTGCGGCGCTGGACGGCGCCCGGGTCGACGCATTTCTACATTTTCTGCCTGGTCTCGTTCATTGCGTATTCGTTCAAGTACACGGGCAAGCTGAACGACTTTGACTGGACGATTTACTGGTGCAACATTGTCGCGTGGGTTCTGCAGCCGGCGCTGTTCCTGCACTTTGTTCTGACGTTTCCGGAGAAGCGGCAATTTGTGCGGCAGCGTCCGTGGCTGCTGGCGCTGGCATATTTGCCGGGCGCGTTGCTGCTGGCCACGGCACATTGTTGCCTTGCGCCTGGCGCAGGCCAGCGGATACCTGCGCTGGGACATGGACCGCCAGGAAATGGCGTACGGCGCGCTGCTGTTCGTGATCGCGGCCGCGGTTCTTTGGGACAGCTACCGCCTGGCCAGCACGACCATCCTGCGCCAGCAACTGAAGTGGGTCACGCGCGGAACGGTTCTCGCGATTGTTCCCTACACGCTGTTCTACGTGGTTCCCTTCCTGATGGGTTCGCTGCCCGGCACGTGGATGAAGCTCTCGGTGCTGTCGCTGGGCTTGCTGCCGCTGACGTTCGGATTCGTCATCTTCCGCTATCGCCTGATGGATGTGGACCTGATCTCCAAGCGCGTCGTGGTTTACACGCTGGCGGTCACGGCGGTGGTGGGAATGTACTTCGCGCTGGTGGCGGGCGTCGCCACGCTGGTGCAGAGGCGGCAGCCGGGCACCGGGCCGGTGGGCCTGATTCTGGCGGTCGTGGTCACGGCGCTGCTTGTTTGATCCGGTGCGCAAGTGGATTCAGGATCGCGTTGACCAGTTCTTCTATCGCACGGTGTATGACTATCGACGAACGCTGATCGAGTTCGGCCGGGAACTGGGTTCGGAAACGGATTTGAACGCGCTGCTGTCTTCCGTGCTGGACCGGCTGTCGCGCACGCTGGCGGTCGACCGCATCGCGATTTTTCTGCGGGCAGGTGACGAATACCGACCAGTTCATCGTCTCCAAATCGGTGGGCATGCATCCCATGGGCAAGCTCGATCTGACTTTCCTGAGCGCGCCCCGGCCGGAGCCTGCCGGGCACATGTTCTTCGAGAACACGCACCAGGTGCCGCGCGAGACCGCCGGATCGCAGGATGCGATTGCCCGGCTGGATCTGAACTATTACATTCCGTGCCGCGCCCAGCAGAAAACCGTGGCTGTGCTCGGGCTGGGCAAGACCGCGCAAGGGCGACTACCTCTCCAGCGAAGACATTGAACTGCTCGAGACTCTTGGCGGCTATCTCGGCATCGCGATTCAGAATGGGCGGCTCTACGCGTCGCTGCAACAGAAAGTGGCGGAGTACGAGCGGCTGAAGGACTTCAACGAGAACATCGTGGAGTCGATCAACGTCGGCGTGATGGCGCTCGACATGGAAGACCGCATCGAGAGCTGGAACGCGCAGATGGAAGTGATGTACGCGCTGCCGCGCTGGCAGACTCTGACGCAGCCGGTGCGCAGCGTGTTCCCGGCGGAGTTTGTCGAGGAGTTTTACCGGGTGCGGCAAAATGCCGGCATCAACAATCTGTACAAGTTCCGGCTGCTGACCCCGGCGGGCGAGACGCGCACGGTCAACGTGGCGATTGCGCCGCTGGTGACGCGCAAGTTCCAGGTGATCGGGCGGCTGGTCATCATGGACGACATCACCGAACGCGTGGAACTGGAAGGCCAGCTTTCGCAGGCGGACAAGCTGTCGTCGATCGGACTGCTGGCCGCGGGCGTGGCGCACGAAGTCAACACGCCGCTGGCGGTGATTTCGTCGTACACGCAGATGCTGGCCAAGCAACTGCAGGGCGATCCGCAGAAGTCGGGATTGCTGGAGAAGATCACGCGGCAGACTTTCCGCGCGTCGGAGATCGTCAACAACCTGCTGAACTTCTCGCGCACCAGCGGCACCGAGTTCGCCGATGTCGACATCAACAAAGTCATCACCGACACGCTCGCGCTGCTGGAGCACCAGTTCAAGATCGCGAAGATTCAGGTGCACTCCGAGTTGACGGCCGGGCATTTCCGCGATTCAGGGAAATCCGGGACGGCTGCAGCAGGTATTCCTGAATCTGTTTCTGAATGCGAAAGACGCGATGCCGGGCGGCGGCACGCTCAACGTGGCAACGACGCAACGGCGACATGGTCAGCGTGCGGGTTTCCGACACCGGGTCGGGCATTGCGCCGGAACACATTCAGCGCATTTACGATCCGTTCTTCACCACCAAGACGGCGCCGAAAGAGGGCCAGAATCGCGGAACCGGGCTGGGACTCTCGGTGACCTACGGCATTATTCAGGAGCATGCGGGAAAGATTCGCGTGGAAAGCGATCCGGGTTCCGGGACGACGTTCGCCCTGGATTTCCCGCTGAGCAGGAAGGCAGTGCATGTCTGAAGCAGCAGTCATCGCGCGCGGATGAACGGCACTGAGCGGCAGCGGCTCGTCGCCGGCAGGATCGGTGCTCATCATTGACGATGAGGCGGAGATCCGCGAATCGTTGCAGACGCTGCTCGAGATGGAAGGCTTTGAAGTCGAGACCGCGGTCAGCGGCGAAGACGGCCTCTCGCAGATGGCGCGATCGGCCGTTTGATCTGGTGTTGCTCGACCTGACTCTGCCCGGGCGGCAACGGGATGGAGATTCTTTCCGAGATTCGCTCCCACGATTCGCGCCTGCCGGTGATCATGATTACGGCGTACGGCACGGTCGAGAATGCGGTGCGCGCCATGCAGTCGGGCGCGGCGAATTTCGTACAGAAGCCGTGGGATAACGAAAAACTTCTGGCGGACGTGCGGGCCGCGGTGGGATGGCGGCGGGCGGAAGAAGAAAACGTCCAGCTCAAGCGCGCGCTGAAGCAGCGCTACAACTTCGAAAACATCGTGGGCAAGAGCGAGCCCATGCTGAAGATTTTTGACCTGGTCGCGCAGGTGGCGAACAGCCGGTCCACCGTGCTGTTGCAGGGCGAAAGCGGCACGGGCAAGGAAGTGATTGCCAAGGCTGTACACCTGAACTCGCCGCGGCGCGATAAGCCGTTTGTTCCGGTGAACACCGGGTCGATGCCGACCGATCTGCTCGAGTCCACGCTCTTCGGGCACGTGAAGGGGGCGTTCACCAGCGCCATCGCGTCGAAGAAGGGGCTGTTCGAAGTCGCGGACAAAGGCACGCTGTTCCTCGACGAAATCGCCACGATGGGGCTGGAGACGCAGGCCAAGATTCTGCGCGTGCTGCAGGACCGGCGATTCATGCATCTGGGCGGGATTCAGGAAATTCAGGTGGACGTGCGCATCATCGCCGCCACCAACATTGATTTGCGCCAGATGGTACGCGAGGGACGATTCCGCGAAGACTTGTTCTACCGGCTGAACGTGATCACCGTCGAGTTGCCGCCGCTACGGCAGCGGAAGGAAGACATTCCGCTGCTAGTTGAATTCTTCTTAAAGAAGTATGCTGAAGAAAATGGGCGGACTACGCCGCGCATCACGCCTGAAGCGCTGCGTCCGCTGATGGCCTACTCATGGCCGGGGAACGTGCGCGAACTCGAGAATGTGATCGAACGCGCGGTCGTGCTTTCGTCCGGGCCGGAAATCAGCATGGATCTGCTGCCGGATTCGATGATGGGACGTGGCTCTTCCCTTACGCTGCATGACGCGCCATCCGACGCATCGCTGTTTGAGATCATTGGCAGACGTGGAGCGCCGCATTATCATCGACATGCTCGAACGCTGCAATTGGAATCAGACGGAAGCGGCCGAGCGCTTCCATGTGCCGCTGTCGACTCTCAACCAGAAAATCCGGCGGCATAATATTGAGATTAAGAAGAAGGGGCGGGGCTAGGGGAGGAGTTCTCAGTTCTCCGCCACTAGCTCTTAGTCTTAATCTTCGTCCGTAGCACAATGACAGATATGAGTTCCAGTTGACGGCTGATCGCTGACACCTTTCTCTGTTATAGTTCGGTCAAGCCGGTGCCTCGCACCCGATGCCTGGCTTTCCGAATCGCATGGAACTGATTTCGCCCACGGAGTTCGCCAAGCAGAAGGTCCAGGCGGTTCAGGATTACACCTTGCTGGCTGCGCAGTCAGTCGGCAACCTGTTTCGCAAACCCCTTTATTTCGCGGACATGATTCAGCAGGCCGACCTGATCGGCGTAGGCTCGCTGCCCATCGTGGTGCTGACCGGCTTCTTCACTGGCGGCGTGCTCGCTTTGCAGACGGCCAACACACTGCAGCGTTTTGGGTCTATCACTCTGATCGGACAGCTGGTCTCGACGTCCATGGTTCGCGAACTGGGGCCCGTCCTGACGGGCTTGATGGTTGCAGGACGAAATTCTTCGGGCATGGCTAGCGAGTTGGGGTCGATGGTGGTCACCGAACAGATCGACGCGATGAGGGCGCTGGGCACCGATCCGATGAAGAAGTTGGTGACTCCGCGTGTTACCGCGACAGTGTTCATGCTGTTCTTTCTCAGCATCATTTCCGATCTGGTTGGGCTCGCTGGCGGCCTGTTTGTGGCCAAATTGTTTCTGAACCTCGATGCCCGACAGTACTGGGCAAACGCCTGGCAGGTACTGGTGCTGCAGGACGTTTTCATGGGACTGCTCAAGCCGGTTATGTTTGGCTTCATCATCGCGACCGTCGGCTGCTATTACGGGATGACAGCGCGCGGCGGAACGCAAGGCGTGGGCCGGGCAACGACGCAGGCGGTTGTGGCCGCATCGGTGTTTATCCTGGTCACTGATTTCTTCGTCACAAAACTGTTGATCTCGATTTTGTCGTATAGGTAAACGCATGTCGGCACCTACGCTGCCCATCGATCACGCCGCCGCCGGCACCGAACGGCCGTCTGGGTCAGCCATTTTTTTCGAAGATGTCCATCTGGCGTTTGAGGAAAATGAAGTTCTCCGGGGCGTATCGTTTCTTCTTCCCTATGGAGAAACTAAGGCATTGTTTGGGGTCGCAGGATCTGGCAAGAGCACGATTCTGAAGCTCGCACTCGGCCTGCTGCGTCCTGACTCCGGAAGGATCACTGTTCTCGGCAATGAAGTGACCGAGATGCGGGAGCAGGACCTCTTCCCGATGCGCGGCAAGCTGGGCATGGTCTTTCAGGAAAGCGCGCTGTTCGACTCCCTCACGGTAAGCGAAAACGTCGCCTACCGTCTGATGGAAGAGCGAGGTGTTTACGACGCCGCTATCGACGCGCGGGTTCGCGAGTCGCTGCGCTTTGTGGAACTGGAACACACGCTCGACCTATTTCCTTCCGAACTTTCGGGGGGCATGCGGCGGCGTGTCGCCATCGCGCGCGCCATCATCACGCAACCGGAACTGCTGCTCTACGACTCCCCCACCGGCGGTCTGGACCCGATTACGTCCAATACAATCGTGGACCTGATCATGAAGCAGCGCGACGTTTACCGCACCAGTTCCCTCCTGGTGACGCACCGTCTGCAGGACGCATTCACGCTGGCTACCCATGAATTCGATCCGCGAAACAACCAGGTGCGCGTCTTGCCGCGGGGGCAGTACTGCGATGTTCCGATGAGTTTTCTGATTCTGCGCGATGGGAAAGTGATTTTCGATGGCGACGTTCACCAGTTGGCCCACACGAAGGACGAGTACATCCGCGAGTACATCTCATAGGCAGACTCATGCCCTATTCGCTACCCGAAAAACAAATTCAGCGGCTCTCAGCCTGGATTGCCGCCTACATCGCGGACCAACGAACGGCCTTTCATGGGAAGGCCGCCTATGGGGGAAGAACACAAGAAGACGCTGGCGGGATTTTTCCCGGCAGGCGTATTGAACAAAGTGCGGGTAGTTCGCGGGCGAGCGCCCGAACCCTCGTCTTACCCGCAGTTACGGGCGCTTAGAATCCGCAAGGCGCCGCCATTTTCGGACATGGCGGGAATTACATTTCAAGATGTAGTTGTGCACATCGAAGCGCTGACTCTTCCGTTGTCATTCCATGAACTGGTCCATCGGTTCAGTACAAGCATCTCGGGTTGCAGGGGTTTGCGGACGCTTATGTGCGGGGATTTCTGACCGGAGGCTCCTACGAGGGAATACCTCTTGAGAAACAGGCTTGTGAATTGGAAGGCAAGTTCTCGGCGGATGCAGCCGCAACATTCTCGGTTGAGGATGACATAAGAAATAAAGTCGCTCGAGGTAGTTTTAGCTAGCTCCTACTTCCCCGCCATCGCCTTTTCCACGTCCGCCGCTTTTGACGGCGCCGCCGCGCTCAGTTTGATCAGCTTGCCATCGGCGTCAACGTAGAAATCATCTTCGATGCGGACTCCGATATTTTCCTCGGGAATATAGATGCCGGGTTCGATGGTGAACGTCATGCCCGGCGCGAGCGGGACTTTGTAGTCGCCCGGATCGTGCACGTTCAATCCGATATAGTGACCAAGGCCGTGAATGAAATACTGATCAAGGGGCTGGCCGTGAAGATCTTTGCCATGATTCTTGATGTAATCTTTCGCCACTTTGTTCAGTGATGCCTCGGTGTCCCCAAAGAGCATCGACTTGCCTGATTGGAACGCAGCGATGGCGGCTTCCTGCGCGCCGAGAACGATGTCGTAGATCTCGCGCTGCCGTGGCGTGAAGTGGCCGCCGATCGGCAGAGTGCGAGTGATGTCGGCGGCGTACATCGAGTATTCCCCGGCAGCGTCGATCACAACGACGTCGCCGGCCTTCATCGTGTTGATGTTCTCCGAATAATGCAGAACCGTGGAATTGGGCCCCGAGCCCACGATTGGCGAATAGGCGGGGCGCTCGCAGCCGCGTTTCGTCCATTCATATTGCATCAGCCCGGAGATTTCGAATTCGGTGACGTTGGGCTTCGCCGCTTTCATGGCGGCCAAGTGGGCGGCCACGGAAGCGTCCACTGCTTTGCCAATCAAGGCGGCTTCGCCTGCGTCTTTTACGGTGCGCAGGGAAGACAACATCGGCTTCACATCCTGGAAAAACAGGAATGCATTGGTGCGCTTTAGAAAAGTAAGCGGCTCCGCACTGGCGGAAGTTTCTCCTGGAGAAGCCACGTCGGTGTAGATGACCGGCCGGCCTCCGGCGAGCACTGTCGAAACTTCCTCGGGAAGCTTCGCCATATCCTCGACCCGGTCGAAACCGGTGATCTTGGGAGCATCGGGATTGTCGGCGCCCAGTTTCGGTCCGGTAAATTTCTCGAGTCGCAGATTGTGGGGAGGAAGAAAGAGAATCTCGGTGTAGGGGCGAGCGGGATTGTCGTCCTTGGCTTCCATCGGCGGCGCGATGAGCAACGCGACTCCCGGTTCCGTCACACCGGAGAGATAGTAGAAATTGTCGTCTTGTCGAAATCCGTACTCGGCGTCA
The DNA here is from genome assembly GCA_963710885.1 of uncultured Acidobacteriaceae bacterium. GTDB lineage: Bacteria > Acidobacteriota > Terriglobia > Terriglobales > Acidobacteriaceae > Sulfotelmatobacter. Next base: position 16,534 of record CAVQCF010000030.1, on the reverse strand, counting down.
TTGGCCTCGAGCGGAGCGAATAGCAACACAACGCCTGCTGCCTTTTTCGCAAGGGCTACGCGGCGAGCGTGATAATCCGCGTTGGGTTGTCGGTTGAGGGCATATCCAGAAGAAACAGTTAAGACCACCGCGAAAAAAGAAAGTACAAGCTTCCGCATCAAATCTCCATCCGTTAATAGTTTGTGTGGCCTGAGTCCCGGTCGTTATTTTGGTGCCGAAGCGAGGTTCTTCCCGGCCTGAATGAACGACGCCAGGTTATTCTTGTCGAGCAAGTCCGAGCCCGTATCCACAAAGCTGGGGATCGGAGCAAACGTGTCCTTGGACCAATCCGCGTCTAGCGAAGAGGGCTTGTGGTGATAGAGATTGTCGAGCATCTGCATGCCGACAAAAGCCATGGTGTAGGGTTTCTGCGCGATCGTGGCGGCGATCACACCTTTCTGAATCCAGTCAAGCGTTTCCTGGTCAGTATCCATGGCGATCACGACTTTGCCATTTACCTTGTAGCTATTGAGCACGCCGGCGACTTCTTTGCCCGATTGCGCTTCGAGACAAACGAAGCCGTCAACTTTGTCGCGCTCTTTGCCGATGATCTGGGTTGCGGTATCGAAGGCGATGCGGGGATCGCCTTGGATATCGACCACGCGGGTGATCTTGATCTCCGGTGTTTTGGCCAGAGCATCTTTGTAGCCGCGTAGCCGGTCTTGCAGGTTAGGCTGATCTGGCATGGTGAAGACCACGACACTCCCTTTGCCTTTCAGTTCCTGCGCCAGGCGTTGCCCACCGGTCACACCGGCCTGATAGTTGTTGGTGCCGATGAAAAACAGGCGCTTGCTCGAGGGCCCGTCAGAATCGATCGTAATGACGGGGATGCCGGCTGTCACAGCCTTATCGATGCTGTCCTTGAGCAGCGGCGCATCGGTTACATCCAGCAAAATTCCGGTCGCTTTCTTCTGCACTGCCTGATCGAGAGCGTCGCGCTCCGCCTTGGGATCGAAGGTCGCTGGTCCCATGAAATCGGCGCGCACTTTCATCTGCGCGGCTGCGTTGGAAAATCCCGCGCCCGCGGCCTTCCAGTACGGAAGCTGCAAGTTTGCCGAAACCAGAACGAAGAATTCCTCGGAGTCGTGGGCGGCACCGCAACTCAGGGTTAAGACCAACAGGACAGCGACGGATGCGGCGTGGAGAATCGTACGCGAGCGGAGCATCGCATCCTCCTTTCGAACATTCTGATGCCCAGCCGATGATTCTTGCCGGACGAGAACGCTCAGCGACAGGATTGTAAACGAGCGGGCAAACGAAGACCAGAACTCAGCGCAGGGTTTTGTCGAGAACAGCCGCAATGGCTGCGCCGTCGACCTTGCCAGAATGGTTATAGACTGCGGATCCTGACGCGAGGACGAGAATATTTCTTCTTGAGATTATTCTGCTCCCGGGAGAGATCTGGTCGATGTCGATGCTCACAAACTGGAGGCGTCCTTTATGCATTTGCTAGAGGCCTCGGGTACGCCGCGCCTGCCGCTTTGGAGTTAAAGCAGCCCTGGCCATAGATGATCAGGTACGCCGGCTTACCGGAAACGAACCCCGCGTCCATACTTTCACCTGCGATGAACGGCCATTCTGGCTATCGCTGGTGTAATCGAGTTGGAATTGAGTTTGAGGTTGTCGCCGGCAAAGGCTGGGATAACGTCAGCCCAAAAAGCGCGATCACTGAAACGGCCACTCGTTTCATGCAACCTGCCGACACCCAAAACAGTTGAGCCAGCGTCCATCCTACGGATAAGACTAAAGGCTGGCGCAAGGGTTACAACCATACCCCGCCAACATGCTAGTCGATCCACGGCCGGGCTAACGCGTACGGCAAAGGAGGAGGCATATCTTTAGTGCATTGTTTTCCGGGCCGTCGGAATGTACATTACTCTGCTACGCCGACCTGGTCTACGGTTCTGGTTGCGGAACACCTGTGCCGTGTGACGGTTTCCGGCTCTCTTAAGAACTCCAAGGGAGGTTCTAATTGCCGCTCTGCCGACGCTGGTTGCTCCATGTTTCTGCAGTTTGTTCTGTTCTGATCCTACTCACCACCGCGCGGGCCACTGTTAAGTTTCAGCCTGTCTCGGCCGAAGAGTGGAAGATGACGAGCGAGCCCCAGGCCCCAGGCGCGCCCGCGATCATCCTCTATCGCGAGGTAAATCGAGATGACTACGGCAGAACGGCACACGGTGGCCTGCAGATCATGGGCAGCGAATCGGCCGCCGATCGCTATGAAGAACAATACTATCGAATCAAGATCCTGACCGAGGAGGGACGTAAATACGCAAACGTGGAGATCCCGCTTCCCAAGGAAACGGGGTTCGTAACCGGAATCAACGCCCGTACCATCCGGCCTGACGGGTCAATTGTAAATTTCGATGGCAAGGCCTTCGAAAAAACCGTCTACAAGAGCAAGGGGTTTCAGTACGTCGCGAAAACCCTTACCTTGCCCGACGTACAGGTGGGCAGCATCATCGAGTATTTCTACACCATCAGTTTTCGGGAACACTACATCTTCTTCTCACAGTGGATTCTGAGCAATGAACTCTTCACCAAGAGGGCCAAATTCACACTCAAGCCTTTTCAAAATGATTATGCCCCGATGAGCTTCCGCTGGAATGAACATCTGCCGCCTGGAGCGGCCTCTCCCAAGCAAGGAAACGACGGGCTCGTGGTGTTGGAAGTCTCTAATATTGCGCCTTTCCGGGCGGAAGACTTTATGCCTCCGGAGAATGAATTGAAGGCGCGGGTGGACTTCATTTACAGCAGCGAACCGTTTGAAATGGATGCGAACAAGTTCTGGAAGAAGGTCGGAAAGAAGAGGAACGACGAACTGGAGAGTTTCGTTGGCAAACGCGGCGCCATGGATCAAGCACTGTCCCAGATCGTCTCCCCCGCCGATACCCCCGACGTTAAACTTCACAAGATCTACACGCGCGTTCAGCAGTTACACAACACCACTTTCGAAGTCCGCAAAACCGAACAGGAACAGAAGAGAGAAAATAAGAAGATCGAAGAGAATGCGGAAGAAGTATGGAAGCAGGGCTCTGGCGACCAAAAGCAACTCAATTGGCTTTGCCTCGCCCTGGCGAGATCTGCCGGCATTGAAGCTTATGGTGTTTGGGTGTCGGATCGGAGGAATGATTTTTTCAATCCGCAGACTATGCAAAGTGGCAAGCTCGACCGGAGCGCGGTTTTGGTAAAGCTGGGCGGGAAAGACCTTTATCTTGCTCCGGGCTTCGCATTTGCTCCCTTCGGACTGCTGCCTTGGGAAGAAACTGGGGTTCAAGGATTGCGGCTTGATAAAGACGGTGGTGCTTGGATCCAGACCAACCTGCCGGAGAGTTCGGCCTCACGCATCGAGCGCAAAGCGGACCTGACCCTCTCTGACGTCGGCACCCTCGAAGGGAAGCTCGACGTCACTTTCACTGGTCTGGAAGCCCTGCGGCAGCGGGTCGACCAGAGGAACCAGGACGATGCCGCCCATAAGAAATACCTCGAGGACCAGGTCAAAGAATACATTCCCGTCGGAAGCGAAATAGGCCTGACGCAACAGCCGGAGTGGACGAACCCGGAAGTTCCGTTGACTGCTACCTTCAGCGTCAAAATACCTGGCTGGGCGACGCTGACTGGGCACCGCGCGCTAGTGCCAGTTGCACTGTTTGGCGCGACGGAGAGACACGTCTTTGAGTATTCGAACCGGAACTATCCCGTCTACTTTGAATTTCATTCGCAAAAAGCGGACGAGGTCACCGTTAAGATTCCTACCGGGTGGCAGATATCAGTGCTTCCGCCGCCACAGAATCATGATCTCCACGTCGTCGGCTACACGGTCTCCGCAGAAAACGCCCACGGCGCCTTGCACCTGATCCGGAAGGTAGAAATCAACACGCTAACGATCGACCAGAAGTACTACGCGCCCTTGCGGAGTTTTTACCAGATTGTGAAGACGGGCGACGATCAACAAATTATCTTGCAGCTTGGCACGACGGCGAGTAATTAGTTCTCCGGTCATGGCTACACGCCAACGGGAAATGGCTTGGTGTGGGTGGTGGTGCGCAGTGAACGGCCGCCGAAGCGGCCTTGGAGCAAAGACATCAAGCCCGTGTACCAGTACCCCACGACAAACAGCAGAAGGAACGGGACTGTGATGTAGTTCTCGTTATCGATGGCGTAGTAGACTGTGGCCGCGAAGTAGGTGCCAATCACCAGTTCCAGCCATGGAACCCATCCCAGGCGCTTGCGGTATTTGGTGGCGCCGACTTTATCCTGCTTTGAGATGACGCTGTATTTGGGCGTGCGGGCGAATGCGCTTTCTTTTCCAACCAGCGCTTCGAGGACGGCCTTCGTATTCGTGATCGTCAAGCCGATTCCCAGAGCCATCAGGAATGGCAGATATAAAAGGGCGCGCGGCCAGTTGCGGGGAAACAGTTCGCGCTGCGAAACCAAATAGAAGCTGGAAATCGAGAAGGTCGACGCCATGAAAAGTGGCAGGTCGATGTAGAGCATCTGAAACCAGCCCTGGTAGAAGCGGATGATCATCGCGGGAAGCAGCAGCACCGAAAGCATGATCATCAGCGGGTAACTGATGTTCGCCGTCAGGTGGTACCAGGCTTCGATCTTGGTGTGCAGCGGAGCGTCGCTCCTCAGCACGCGGGGCAGAATCTTCTTGCCCGTCTGGATCAGGCCTTTTGCCCAGCGGGCCTGTTGTGTCTTGAATGCGGTCATTTCCACGGGCAGTTCGGCCGGACATTCGACGTCCTGCAGGTAAATGAACTTCCATCCCTTGAGTTGAGCGCGATAGGAGAGGTCGGTGTCTTCGGTGAGGGTGTCGTGTTGCCAGCCGCCGGCTTCGTCGATGGCGGCGCGGCGCCACATGCCGGCGGTGCCGTTAAAGTTGAAGAATAATCCCGTACGTGCGCGGCCGGAATGCTCGAGAACAAAGTGGCCGTCGAGCAGGATCGCTTCCACTTCGGTCAGAAAGGAATAGTGCCGGTTGATGTGCGTCCACCGGGTCTGTACCATGCCGATCTTCGGGTCGGTGAAGTGATGGATGGTGCGCAGCAAGAAATCTTCCGGAGGCGTGAAGTCGGCGTCGAAGATCGCAACAAACTCGCCCTTCGCCGTCTTCAGACCTTCCGCGAGCGCCCCCGCTTTGTAGCCTTCACGATTCGTCCGGTGATGGTAGCTGATGGGATTGCCCAGGGCTGCGTCGCGCTCGACCAGGGCACGAGCCACGTCGACCGTCTCGTCAGTGGAATCGTCGAGCACCTGAATGTCGAGCTTATCTTTGGGATATTTCAGCTTGCAGATCGATTCCAGCAGGCGCTCGACGACATACTGCTCATTGAAGATGGGCAGTTGCACCGTGACTCGAGGCAGGTCTTCAAAGTGCGCGGCGGGTTCGGTGGTGCCATTTTTTCTGTGCTTGTAGTAGAGGTAAACGAGGACGTAGCGGTGTACTCCATACCCGGCCAGCAGGATCAGCACGATGAAATACGGGATGAGCAGCGCCACATCAAAGGCGTTGGCGTGGTATAAGCCGCGAAATGTAGTGTCGAGAAAATGCTGGCGGATGTAGGGGACGACGCCCTTGGGGGCGGACCATGCGGCCAGCTTCGCGGTCAGGATGAGATCAGAAATTAACAAAGCGTTCGGGTGAAAACTCCTATTTTACCGGAATCGGTCCTCAAACATGACCCGCGCGGTAAAATTCCCCGTGCCCACCGGGTTCGCGCTCCCTCTTTCCTCTTTACTTTGCGCCTCTTCACTTTCGCTGCAGGTTGCCCGCAGGCTCTGCCTCAGCTACAAATAGAACCACTCATGGAATCCAGACCAGCGGGGGCCGCGAACCACGCGCGCAGTTCGTCTGCACTCTTCGAGGCATGGGCGCGGGTACGGACTTCGCCCGGATGGATTGTCGCCATCGCCCTGCTTGTGCGCGTAGGTTGGATCGTCATCGGGCACACTTATAAATTCAAAAGCACGGACGACAATTTTGGATTCGGCTGGGAGATGGGACGCATCGGTGCGTCGCTGGCTTCGGGAGACGGATTCAGCAACCCCTTCGGACCGGCCACCGGGCCGACGGCGTGGGAGCCCCCGCTCTATCCTTACATGATTGCGGGAGTGTTCCGCGTGTTCGGCATCTATTCGAGAGCGTCCGCATTTGTGCTCTTGACTCTGAACAGTGTTTTCTCGGCGCTGACGTGCGTCCCGATTTTTCTGATTGCGCGGCGGATTTTCTCGGAGAGGGTCGCAGTGGGCTCGGCGTGGGCTTGGGCGCTACTTCCGAACGTGTTGTTCTGGTGCACTCGCGCGATCTGGGAGACGAGTCTGGCGGCCTTGCTGCTGACGACGATCTTCTGGCTGGCTCTGACTCTGGAAGATCGCGAAGGCTGGCTACCATGGGTTGAGTTCGGACTTCTTTGGGGCATCACGGCGCTGAGCAGCACTTCCCTGTTGTCGTTTCTTCCGGCTGCAGGTTTGTGGGCCTGGTACCGGCGGGCGCAACTTGAAAAGCGATCCTTCGCCGGGATTGTGCTGGCGTCGGTCGTTTTCTTCGCGTGCATCGCGCCGTGGTTGGTGCGTAACTATCAGACATTCGGCAAATTCATTTTCATTCGCGACAATTTCGGCGCGGAACTTCGTTTGGGAAACGGCAACGGCGCGGACGGTACGTGGATGGAATATCTTCACCCCACTCAGGATGTCTACGCCATGCGTCAATACCAGTCCATGGGCGAACTAGGGTATATCGCGCTGCGCAAGCAGCAGGCGTTCGATTACATCAAGGCGGACTACGCGCGGTTTGCAGGCCTATGCACCAAGAGATTTATCTACTACTGGGCTGGACCACCGAAAGCAAGTCAGCCGTGGTGGATGAGCGAGGCGAAGAACTCACTGTTCCTGGCGTCGTCGGTACTGATGTTCTGGGGATTAGGTCGCGGGCTGCGATTGCGCAAACCCGGTGCGTGGCTGCTCTTCTGGCTGATTTTGCTTTGTCCCGCCATCTACTATGTGGTTTTCCCGATGCCGCGTTACCGGCATCCGATTGAGCCGGAGATGGCGATTCTTGGTGTGTTCGTGCTGAGCGAGGCCCGAACAAGAACCAAGGTTACTGCTCCAGGTCGATCTTCAGAACGTGAATCTGCTTGAGCTTGGCGTCGAGGATGCCGCTGATAATCACTCTGCGTCCCTCAAAGCCATGCACCAGATCGGATCGGTCTAGGCGGTAAACGTCATTCCCTGCCGACAGAACGAGGTAGCCGCCGAGATGCTCGATGCAATACACAGTGCAGGTGTTGGAGGTGCCGCCCATCGATTTCGCTTTGAGCATCTCCTGATGCGACCGGGTCAGCGAGTGGACATTCATGGCACACTGGCTGTCGGAAACCTCGCCATGATACGCATGAGGAGCCTGCCCATAGGCGGCGCCCGCCAGCGCCAGGATTCCGACTGCGCACCACATCTTGCTGTGAAATCTAACTCGATTCATAGACGCTCCCGCTTCGCTCGCCTTATGGCAAAACTGTAAACTTCATGTGCATGCCTTCATGCTCTTCGCTGCAAATGACGGTGCAGACTACTTCATATGCTCCCGGTTCGTTAGGAGCTGTGAGGAGAAACTCCTGCGTTCCGGGCTTGAAGAGCAGGTCCCACCCGTCCACTCGGGTACGGTCCTTGGCTCGGAGCAGGGAGAAACCATGGATCGAACCATCACGATTCCACGACTTACCGCGGTGCGCCGTGACGCGTAAGAGTATCTTTTCGCCCGCCTTCACCGTGATCTCCGGGCTACGTTGTCCGGCGATCTTGTAACGGCTATCGCTGTCGGCAGTGATCTCGATGACGCGGGCTTGCGCGCTGGCTCGAGGCACCACGGCAAACACAGCGCTGGCGGCCAGGATCCATATCAACATACGACGAGTCTGGTTCAGAGTTGTCATCGATTTGGGGTGTAATCTTCGTGGTTACTGGGTCATGTAGAACAGGATCAGGCGTTGGTCTTCGGCGGTGATGGTGGCGCGGACTCGCATGTGGCGCAGGATGGTTCCCATTATGCGAGGTGGAAATTTCTGCGGAGCTGCGTGACAGCGGCCGCAATTGGCGCGAAAGCGCTGCTCACCTGCGATGCGCATGCTGTCGCCATCGGTCAGGTGCGCGACCGGCGCCGCCGCTGAGCCATCATTGCGGTTTGAAGGGGCATCCTTAGAGTTTGAAGGCAAACCCGCGGACACCGAAGACGCAAACGCCAACGCGCACAGGAGAGCGAGAAGCGACGAGATCCCCTGAAAGTTGATTTTCATGGCTGTGTCCCCACGCGGCCGAGCGGAATCACAAAGCGATAAGCAATCCCGAAGCTCCACTGGTTAGCATTGCCGGCCGAACTGAACAGGCGGCCGTAGCTGGCGATGCCTTTCAGGGCGTTGTGAAAAAAGTAATTGACGCCAAAATCGGCTTCACGAGTATCTGCAGTGGGCAGACCGAGGCTCTCGGCATCATCCGGGCTAATCTCGCCGGTGTAGAACTGTTGCAGGCGAGCGACTACTTCCGTGCGGCGCATTGCCTTCTGCCAGAAGTGCGCCTGGCTGAGGCGGTAAGCACCTTCGACCCAGTATCCGCTGCCTTCGAACGAGCGGGCGAATTCGGAGCGCAGGTTCAGCGGCGCCTTTTCCGGCTGCCATGCCATGTGAAATCCGAAGGCGTTCTTGCGGTCATCCTGCAAGGTGCGCTGCCAGGAGCCTCCGACTTCCAGGCGAGGCCCGGGAAAGAAAACTCCCATGCGTCCTCCGACGTGACGCTCGGAATCCACACTGTCGATGCCGATGCTCGTGACGGATACATAGGCGGCGTAGTTCAGGTTGGCTTTGGCGCTGACGGGGAAGCCTCCGCGGAACATGGCGCCGTCGCTGGGCGTGGTGTTAATGGGAAGAATCAAGGGGTCGGGTTGCAGGGCGCGAATCCAGACGGGATACAGCCGCTCGTTGAAGATGCCAAATGGAGTCAGAAATCGGCCCGCAGTGATGGTGACATACGGGCTGGCCATGTAGTCGACCTGGGCATAGTCGACGTGTTTCGCGACCGGGCCGCCATAAGGACCGCCATCGGGCGGCCGTTGAAACTCGCCTTCAAACTCGGCCCGCGCCTCGATCAACCAGCGGTCTCCCAAAGGAACCAGGAGAACGGGATTAATCTGAGTGTCGATCAAATTCTGACCGGCCGTGACAAAGCTGAATGCACCCGCGTTGCCAGTGAGGATGGGAACGGGCTTCTCGGTATCGGAGGTCTGCGCGGCGAACCATGCAGGGGCGAGAAGCAGTAGAAAGAGTACAATGCCCGACGAGGCATTTCCCCGCAGGCGCCGTAACGCGGTATTTCTACGGATAAACGACACAACGAACCCCAGTTAAGCTCTTGAAGGGATTGTCCTTCAGCCGCAAGAACAGGGGAACATCACGGAGGTAACTTTCGTATCCCTTGGTGTGAGGATAGGCGTTTCGAGGAGCTTTCTCACGAATTGGCCGCGCCTGCGTCTAACCCATTGAAACGGAGGGCATCATGAATCGGCATCGCTCATCTGCCACGTGGTTGGGAGCTGTCCTGGGAACCGTTTCCGCCCTGCTTACCCTCGCCTTAGGAGCCCATGCAGCCGACCGTCGCGGCGCGCTGACCGAGGAGTTCCATCAGACCTACGCCTTGACCGCCGATGGCCGGGTTGAACTCGACAACATCAACGGCGACGTGCACATCTCCAGCTGGGATCGGAACGAAGTGAAAGTGGATGCGGTCAAATACGCCGACACAAAAGAGCGGCTGGATGAGGCGAAGATTGAGATCGACGCAAGGAACGACTCGATCTCGATTCAGACCAAATACCCCAATCACGACCATACCTGGAACTGGGGTTCGCACAATGATCCCGCCGGGGTGGAGTACACACTGACGGTGCCGCGTGCGGCGCGGCTGGATGAAATCAAGCTGATTAATGGCGAACTCGACATCAACGGCGTGAGCGGAGAAGTGAACGCGTCGTGCATTAATGGACGGCTTGAGGCGCACAATCTGGCGGGGCGGGCTCGCCTGTCGAACATCAATGGGAAGATGGATGCGCGATTTGACCAGTTGGCCGGACAACGCGTGGAACTGAACTCGGTGAACGGCTCGGTCGATCTGACGATCCCTTCCGACTCGAATGCGGAAGTCGAGGCCACAACTGTTTCGGGCAATATTAACAACGACTTCGGGCTCCATGTAAACCATCACCGCTTCGTGGGACATGACCTTCGCGGAGAATTAGGCAACGGCGGAGCGCGAATCAAGATATCGAACGTCAACGGAAGAATCGAGGTTCGTCATGCGCAGGATGGGCGCGCACTCAGTCCGGCGAAGGATCTGAGCCATCACGACAACGACGATGACGACAGCATCTGATGATCGCGTATGCGATCAGTAGATCGTGTATCCCGGTAGCGGGGTGCGGAGGTCGGGCTTCGAGGCCATGAGGAGGAGGGCGCCCTCTCGCTTGAATGCCCGCAGGTCGTCCAGACTGTTGAATGACTTCGTTTTATAGTCATCCGGTGTCGGAGTGTCGTCGGGGATGCGGACCGCCTGCACGTCTTCGAAGGCGTGCTTCTTGAAGAGATCAATGTATTCGGCTGTGGATCGCACGTGCACGGGAACCTTCAGCTTGTCGACCCACTGCAGCGAGTACGGGTTGTCCTTATAGAGGTTGATCAGAATAAACAGTCTTCCCTTCGGAGCCATCACACGGAATAGCTCCATCAACGCGCGGTCCTGATCGGGATAGTAGTAGAACGATTCCACCGACAAGACCTTGTCGAAGAAATTTTCTTCCCAAGGAATTTGTAGCGCCGATCCCCAGATGTAGAGAATGTTTTCAAAGTCCTTCGAGGCTTCGCGGGCCAGGCGGACCATTTCGTCCGCCACATCAAGGCCGACGACTTGCCCAAAGCCCTCGGGACCCTCGCCAACAAGCCGTGCCAACAGGCGCGTAGCCCATCCGGAGCCGCAGCCTAAGTCGAGGACACGCTCGCCGGGACGGAGACTCATTAGGCGAATCGTCTTCTCCGTGATGTCGAGATGATGGCGCTCCATCTTTTCGCCTTCGCCGGCGGCGGCCCAGCGGTTGAATTCGTGTTGCAGCTTTTCGTCAGCAGTCTGCTGTTTGTCAGCCATGGCGTTTTCTCGTCTTTGCCTTTCCCCAACGCGTCCAAAATGAGCTCTTAGGGTTGTGGACCGTTTGTAACAGACCCGTAATAACAGGGTGCTAGAGTGTCCGACACTCGGGACGCGGGCGTGGGGCAATCCAACTCTAAGTGAGAGGCGACATCCTATGCTAGGAAAAGATTCCAACCGACGTCTTCCCAGTTCATTGAAGAAGGCAATTGCAGCGCTTTCGTTCAGCGCGCTCGTTGCCGCCCTCCCCGTCAATGCGCAAGATTCTAAGCCAAATCACAATAACTTCTACTTCTGGCCCGGCAATCTGGTGGTCAGTCGCAGCGTGTATCACAACAATCCAAATAACGTGCAGGTAGGGCAAATCCTGCCCCCGAATTGCGCCGCCACGACGGGCGGGTGTGGTGTGACCACCGGCGCTCCCTTCAACGGCACATATCCATTCGTCTGGAACAATGACACTTATGACGCGAGCTTCGGCATCACATCCAAAATCTACCTGGATCAGATGTTTCCGTTCGGCTTCGTGCTGAACAGTCTGGAAGTGCCGAACAGTTCGCAGCACGGAATCAAAAGCAGCAGTGATCAGATGGTCACCAGCTTCAGCTCAAAGTCGGAATTGGCGCTCAATTTGTCGACCGACGGACAGTACCTCACTTTCGCCGGTTATGTCGCTCCGATCGATCAGCTTGATGTATCGAATTCCAACACCCCCGGCGCTGTGGATCCGACCAATCCCGTTGGCAAGAATGTATACCGCGCCGAGGCACAAGTGGATCAGTTTGGCCATTTCCAGTTCACGGAAACAAACGCCTACAGCGGCAACAATGGCCGGGCCGTGATCTTGAACAATGGTAACGGCGCTAACTTCTACTACACCTCCGGCAACGCAGGAAACGGAAGCAATCCTCAACCCAATGGCATTATTCTCGGCGCGGGCACACAGATCATCAGTCCCGCCAATGCTCCCGAAGACTCGCAGAATCCTTCCACGCCTACTCCGGTCGGCAGTTTCAACATTACGCAACTGGGAGACAAGGCGGACAAGATCGGCAAGGACGACAATTTCCGCGGCCTGACCATCTTCAACAATGTCCTTTACTACTCCAAGGGAAGCGGCAGCAACGGCGTCAACACGGTGTACTTCCTGGATACGACTGGGACGGCGTGCCCGAATGGTGTCGGCCTGCCTTCGAGTTCGGCCACACTGCCCACCACTGCTCTGGGCGACAACATTCAGAACCTTCAAACCGAGGGGCTTCCCAGCAACATGTGTATTTTGGCGGGCTTCCCGGCGATTTCCAACAAGGTCGCAACGACCACCGCCTTTCCATTTGGCATCTGGTTCGCCAACGCCACCACCGTTTATGTAGCGGACGAAGGCGATGGTTACGCGAGCGCATCGGATCTCTATACTCATGCTGCCGCTCAAACGACAGCAGGGCTCCAGAAGTGGGTGCTGAATACTTCGACCAATAGCTGGAATCTGGTCTATACGCTGCAAGCCGGTTTGGGGCTGGGTGTTCCCTACCCCGTGAGGAACTATCCGACGGGAGACAACGCGGTGACGGACTTACCATGGGCTCCAGCCACTGACGGTCTCCGAAACATCACAGGGACGGTATACCCATTCGGTTATGTGGGCATCTGGGGCATCACGTCCACGATCAGCGGAAACGGTGATCAGGGAGCCGACCCCAATCAACTCGTGGTCGTATTCGATTCCTTGTCGAACACAGATCCTGCAGTCGCCGCACGGGAAAGCTTCTTTACCGTCCGGAAAGCTGATTTCGGAGAAGTCTTGCGCGGCGTTTCTTTCGCGCCCGGAACGTTCCACGACAAAAATCGGGAATAGTTGCCGGAGGGCGTGTACATCCTCGTGCACGCGCCGTCACTGGCAACGACCGAATCAGGCATTCAAACCCGCGGCGGGAGCGACCTCCCGCCGCATCATTCCTTGTCCTCGATTTCATCTCTTTCGTGACGACATGCCTCGACGTAAGGCGGTGGTGAGATGCGCCCACATTCTGTGGTACAGTTTCCCTCTTCATGGTCACGCGTCCTAAGAATCCAGAGCCCGATCCAGAGCCGGAGCCCGTGTCGCTCTACTGCCCGAATTGTGCAGAAGAAGTTCCCGATCCGCTCACATGCGGCGACTGCTCCTCGGTCATCTGCAGGCGTTGCGGGACGGCGCTGGAATCGTCCGATGAACTGGGCATCGGATAATGGAGCCCACCCCGGTCTTGCAGGCCATTGACGCGCCGATATCTGGGATGCCGTCGTCGGAGCCAAAGCCTACACTCGTCCGCGGGCTTGGACTGCTCGATTCCGTATTGCTGCTGGTCAGCGGGATCATTGGGTCATCGATTTTCCTGACCGCGAAGGATATCGCGAGTCCGCTGCCACAGCCGGTTCTGTTTCTACTGGTTTGGGTGTTGGGGGCACTCATCTCGCTTTGCGCGTGCTTTGCGTTCGCTGAGTTGGGCTCGATGTTCCCTGACTCGGGCGGGCAGTACATCTATCTGCGCGAGGCTTTTGGAGACCTCACCGCTTTTCTCTATGGCTGGATGCTGTTCAGCGTAGCCAACGGCGGGAGCATCGCTGCTCTTTCGGTGGCGGCGGCGGCTTACACCGGTCAGGTCTTTCCGATTGTTTCAGAGGCGCATGTAGTTTTCGCATTCGCCGGCATCGTGATCACGCGAGCACATCTATTAGGGCTGGTGCTGATCGCGCTTCTGACTTATGTGAATGTCGTGGGACTGCGCTGGGGCGCGCTCCTGCAGAACGTTTCTACCTGGACAAAATTCACAGCGATGGCGGCATTCGTGGTGCTGGGATTCGCCATCGGGAAGGGCCACTGGTCTAATTTTCACTCTCAGGGCGTTAGCCTGAGCATGGGGCTGGGACCTGCGCACTTGATCTCGGCGCTGGGCGTGGGACTGATCGCAGTGTTCTGGGCTTATGACGGCTGGGTATACATCACTTGGGTGGCGGGTGAAGTGAAGGAACCTCGGCGGAATGTACCGCTGGCCATGGTTTTGGGAGTGCTCGCTGTCGGTGTGATTTACGTCGCGATGAACCTCACCTACATGTATGCTCTGCCGCTGAAAGAAATCGCCGCGCACGAGACCATTGCGCACGCGGCAGCTGCGGCGTTGTTTTCACCACGGGCAGCCGTGTGGCTATCGCTCATGATTGCAGTTTCCTGTTTCAGCGCGGCAGCGACGTGTACGCTGTCGGGGGCGCGAGTATATCTCGCCATGGCGCAGGACGGTGTTTTCTTCAGGCGCATGGCCGGAATTCATCCGAAATGGAGGACTCCGGCTTTCAGCCTGATCGGGCAGGGGATCTGGGCCGCTGTCCTAACGATCAGCGGACGCTACGACCAACTCTACACCTACGTGATCTATGGGATGGTGCTCTCATACACGCTAACGGTTATCGGAATGTTCCTGTTGCGCTGGAAGCGCCCGGACGTTCCGCGACCCTACCGGTGTACGGGGTATCCGTGGCTGCCGGCAATTTATGTGCTGATCGGCACGGTATGGACGCTGAACACGATCTTCACGCGGCCCACCGAAGCGTTCTGGGGAACGGCCATTGTGCTCGTCGGCGTTCCGTTTTATCTGTTCTGGAAGCGGAACAAGCGGAAGCAGGTTCGTCTCTAGTGTCCCCTCTGTGACGACTCCATCGGGGCAACTTTCAGCTTGCCCGACGCTCGTGGCAGTGGTATTTCTCTTCTTCTCGCTCGCGACTCACTAACCCCGGGACACGCCATTGGCAGACTCCAATCCGAAGCAACAAACGGATCGCATCAGCTTCCTCTCGCCCGGCGTTTCTCTTGCTGACGCTGGAGACCCCAACCGTCCCCGCCAGGTAATGGGATTTCGCGACCTGCTGCTGTTCTACGTGATCACTGGCATCAGCTTGCGGTGGATCGCGACGGCCGCGGCGGCGGGGCCGAGTTCCATTGTGATCTGGGTTGGAGCATGGCTCTGCTTCTATACGCCCCTTGCGCTGTCGGTGCTGGAACTGTCGTCGCGCTATCCGAATCAAGGCGGGCTCTACGTCTGGAGTAAACGAGCCTTCGGAGACTTTTCCGGCTTCATGTCGGCGTGGACGTACTGGACCAGCAATCTGCCTTACTTCCCTGCCGTGCTTTATTTCGCCGCCAGCAATGTGCTGTTCATGCGCCAGGCGAAGTGGGAACACCTTTCCGGCAACGCGACTTTCTACATTGTGTTTTCGCTGCTGACCCTAAGCGCCGCTACATTATTGAATATCGTCGGGCTCGACGTGGGCAAGTGGTTACACAACATCGGTGCGATCGCGATGTGGATACCGGTGGGGATCGTCATCGTGATGGGCTTTGTAGCTTGGCATCGCTACGGATCGGCGACCCCTTTCACACTGCACTCCATGATCCCCAACACGCATTTCAACGACATCATTTTCTGGTCGGTGCTGACGTTTGCCTTTGGCGGTTGCGAAACGGCCTCCTTCATGGGAGAAGAAATCAAGAATGCGCGGCGCACAATTCCTCTGGCCTTGCTGTCGGGTGGAGTCACAGTGACGATCTGTTACATCCTCGGCACCGTTTGCGTGCTATGGGCGCTGCCTTCGACCGAGGTGAACAGCTTGCAGGGACTGGTGCAGGCCGTGTCGAAAACCGCATCGCGGGTGGGGTATCCGGGAGTTCTGCCGCTAGCTGCTTTTCTGATCGCGCTTAGCAACATTGGCGCGGCCGGAGCTTATCTAGCAGCGGTGGCGCGGCTTCCGTTCGTGGCGGGGCTGGATCGCTTCTTGCCCCCGGCCTTTGGGGCGTTACATCCGAAATGGAAAACTCCGTGGGTAGCCCTGCTGACTCAGTTTTTTCTTGGCGCCGTGTTCATTTTTCTGGGACAGGCAGGCACGAGCGTGAAAGGCGCTTACGACGTTCTGGTCAGCATGGGCGTGATTACTTATTTCATTCCCTATTTGTACTTGTTCGCGGCCATGATCAAGGTGCAGCGCGAGCCTGCCGGAGCGGAGGTGATTCGAGTGCCGGGAGGAACGAGAGTGGCGAAGCTAGTCGCGACGGTGGGATTTATCACAACAGCACTGACGATTGCGCTGTCGCTGATTCCACAAGCGGATGAAACGAACAAGCCGCTGGCGATGTTGAAGGTGATCGGAGGATGCGGAGCGCTGGTGCTGATTGGAGCGTGGATTTACCGGGCTGGAAAGCGGCGGGCGGCAAGAGGTGCTTCTCCGGACTAGGAACGCTCGAGACCAAGATTATGCGGGGACAGCCGCCTTCGGCTGTCCC
>CAVQCF010000029.1:0-216503 GCA_963710885.1 uncultured Acidobacteriaceae bacterium | reverse complement strand
TGGAGCGGGAGACGGGGATCGAACCCGTGACATCCAGCTTGGGAAGCTGGCGTTCTACCGCTGAACTACTCCCGCTCAGCCGAGGAACGACCTTAGCTTATCATCCTCCTTCGGCACTCACAACCGTTTGCAGGACTCGGTGTGGCGGATGCTGCGAGAAAAAGCTCCAACACTAAGGAGACTTAGTTAGGGGTCACTCTAAGGAAACCTTAACAATGAGGACCCGCGTACTACTTCGTGTCCTCCGTGTTAGTGTTTCGGCCATTGTTCCCGGCTCGTGAACTTGTCATCGTTCGTGTTTTAATAGTCGGCCTGTGGTTCAATTCTGGTTCGCCCTGGGAGACTATGCCATCCTCTGACTTCGCCGCTTCGCGCCGCAAATTTCTGCAAGCCGCTCTGACCACTGGTAGTGCCGCCGCCCTGTTGCCGGCTTTTGGCGCAGGCCGCGCGACGGCTCCTACGAACGACTTGCCGACTCCTCAGGTGAAGGCCGTTCGAACTGGAGGAGATCACGATCCCTGAATTGCAGGACGGGATGAAATCTGGCAAGTATACGGCGCGATCGCTGGTCGAGAAATATCAGGCGCGGATTGAGGAGGTCGATACTCCGCTAAAGACAAGCGCGGCCCTGCCATTAACGCGATCATCGAACTCAATCCGGATGCGCTCTCGATTGCCGAGGCGCTCGATCAGGAGCGCAAGGCCAAGGGGCCGCGCGGGCCGCTGCATGGCATTCCGGTGCTGATCAAGGACAACATCGACACCGCGGACCACATGATGACCACGGCCGGATCGCTGGCGCTGGTGGGCTCGAAGCCGGCCAAGGATTCCTTCGTAGCACAGAGGCTGCGAGCGGCGGGTGCGGTCATTCTGGGCAAGACCAATCTCAGCGAGTGGGCGAACATTCGCTCGAGCCACTCCACCAGCGGGTGGAGCGGGCGCGGAGGGCTGACGAAGAATCCTTATGCGCTCGACCGCAATCCTTGCGGATCGAGTTCGGGCACGGGCGCGGGCATTTCGGCGAACCTAGCGGCTGTGGGCATTGGAACGGAGACCGATGGGTCGATTGTCTGCCCGTCGTCGTCGAACGGGCTGGCCGGGATCAAGCCGACGGTGGGACTGGTGAGCCGCAGCGGCATCATTCCGATTTCGCACAGTCAGGACGGCGCCGGCCCGATGTGCCGAACGGTGCGCGATGCGGCGATTTTTCTGGGCGCGCTGACTGGGGTCGATCCCGAGGATGCGGCGACGGCGGCCAGCGCCGGAAAATCGCGAAGCGATTATGCGCAGTACTGCGATCCGAATGGGCTGAAGGGCGCGCGCATCGGGGTGGCGCGAAAATATTTTGGATTCAGCGATGCCGTGGACGCGCTGATGGAACAGACCCTCGGCGTGATGAAGCAGCAGGGAGCGACGCTGGTCGATCCCGCCGATATTGAGACTCTCGGTAAGTTCGACGACAGCGAGTTGCTGGTCTTCCTGTACGAACTGAAGGCTGACCTTAACGCCTATCTGGCGCGTCTCGGCCCGGGAGCACCGGTCCGCACGTTGCAGGACATCATCGAGTTCAATGAGCGCAACCGGCAGAAGGAGATGCCCTACTTTGGACAGGACATCTTCATAAAAGCCCAAGCGAAAGGGCCGCTGACTGAGAAGGAATATCTGGATGCGCGTGGCGAAGAATCATCAACTGGCGCGCACCGAGGGCATTGATGCGCTCATGGATAAGCACCACCTCGATGCGATTGTGGCTCCGACTGGGGGGCCAGCGTGGCTGACTGATCTGGTCAACGGCGACCATTTCGCCGGGGGCAGTTCGAACGCCGCAGCGGTCGCGGGCTATCCCAACATCAATGTGACTGCGGGCTTTATATTTCGGACTTGCCTGTGGGGATTTCGTTCTTTGGGCGGGCATGGAGCGAACCAACACTGATCAAGTTGGCGTACTCGTTCGAGCAAGCGACCAAGGCTCGGCAGGCACCGCGATTTTTGCCGACCATCGCGCCGGCTTAGAAAGCTCGACTAATTAAGTGCCCTTACGTGAGAAAATTCGCAAGGGTGGTAACCCCAAACCCTTGATTACCCGCGCGTAAAGTTAAGCAAAGCTGGTTCCGGGAGCGCCACCAACGACCTACAATTGATACGGAGCCGGAGGTGGTTGATGACCAAGCCCGGGTGCCGCGGCTTTGTTCTGTTGACCGTCGTTCTGCCGATCATGGTTCTGCTGATCATGGCGTCCTGCTTCGCCGTCGGACAGGAGACACCGGGAGGGATGGAAAGTTTATCGTCCCAATCAGGAGGTCCGGGTTCCGCAGTTGCCGCAATTGATGTCGCGTACGCATGACCTGTCCGATGTGCTGCTGACTTCGCTCGACATCGTATTCCATGACCCCGGCGTCTGTTGCGGAAAAGACTCGGCCTTGGAAGACAGAGCCTTGACCGCCAATCCTTTATCTCTGAAGGAGATTGCCTCCAAGATTCGGGGAAGACAACTAGTGAGCGACGGCCGTCCCATCATGATCAGCGCAGACTTACTACCGACCTCGCCTTCGCTCGACATATCGTGGCAGATCGTAGGCCTACTGAGAGACAAGCAGGCCCTGCTGATCGTGTGGAACTCCCATCTTTATGTCCTCTATGGAGCAAACTTCGACGAGGTCGTGAGTGAGGATGGAAGCAGCGCCTTCATGATTCACAAGCTATTGCTGCTGGATACGCGGTATTCCAGCGCGCGGCGAGAAGTTGTTTTCAATCGCGATACCGACGATTGGAGCAAGGTGGAGGGAATGCTGCGACTGTCGGTCACGTCGCAGTAAGACCACCTTTCTCTAATGTCTCTAAAATGTCTCTAATCTTTTCCCACCCTTTAGTTTCCCATGTTAGCCTCTACTTATGAGGGGGTAATAAATGACCAACCTGAACAAGGTAGTCACTTCCCTGCGGAACGAGTACGCACGTCTCCAGAAAGAGACGGCAAGGGTGGGGAAGGCATTGGACGCATTAGGCCACGCTGGCGGGAAATCGCTCAAGAGGACAGGACGCACCTTGAGCAAAGAAGCCCGCAAGCGAATCGCCGATGCGCAACGACTACGCTGGGCGAAAGTGCGGAAGCAAGCCGCCAAGCTAGTCAAAACCTAACAGCAGTCATAGCACAAGTGCCGCAGCCGGCCTCGTTCGTAATTCCCCCAAAACTTACGAGCGGGGTCGCAAGCGGAATCTGATCAGAATCCCTTCAAAATGCCCGCTCCTGGACGCTCTCCATCTCCGGCATGGATGCTGCTCGTTCTTCTTCTAGTTTTGAGCGCGTCGCTGCCCGCCGAACAGATTTCTCTGCAGGCCATCGTCACACCTTCTACGGTGATCATGAAGGACGGACGGCCCATCCCATTTGCAGTACACGGATTCATTGAGTTCAAGAGGCTGGCAGAATTATTTCCTTACATCGACTCGCAGACGCAGCGGTGGAAAGGGCGTACTGATTTCGGGACGATCCAGCGGGAGGCGCTGGCTCATGAACTCTTGCGGCGTGGAGTAGAGAGCCGAATTATTTCGATGGCCGACGAGCGTCCGCTGGAAGCACTGATCACCCACACCAAAGGAGAGTTAGAGCAGGCTCTGGCCGGCGTGAAGGAACCGGTGCCTGCAGGTTACGCTGAAGCGTTTCTCGCGGTGCAGGAAAAGTGGAAACATGCGATCAATTGCTGGAGCGCCTCTCCGTCGATTCCTGCGCGCGTGTTATCGAATTGGTATCCCATTGAAGAAGGCATTCAACTCTACCGCGCTACTTATGATTCGACCGAGCATTTTTGGCAGTCAGTGAAATATCATCCGGATGTCACGGTCGCCCAACTGACGAACTTGCTGGCCGCATTCCGGCATAAAGACTGGAGCCAGTGGTTGGCGCGTTTGGATGATGATCCCAACGTGTATTTGCCAAATGCTTACGCGGTCGAGTTTCTACGGTACAACCTCGCGCAAGAGCGGCTGCGTTGGTTTCAAAGTGAGCTGGCGGGACACGAACTTCAGGCGGGCGATCATGCCCGCACGATTCAGCAGCGTGGTACGGCTCCGTTCCGCTTCAGCGCCTTTGAAGAGAAGGTGCTGTGGGGAGATCTGGCCGACTTGTTTCATTTGGTTTACGTCTTCTCTGCGTCCGGCGATCCTCTACGCGTGACGCTCGCCGATCACCACTTTGACGGCATCTACCTGGGTAAGCGCAAGATGGGATTTATCAGCGAAGAGTTCCGATCGCTGATGTTGAAAATCTGGAGGGTGAAGTACCTGCAGACGCCGAGGTTTCGCGAGGTGATCGCGTCGATTCCGCGGGAGATTCGGCTGGAACATTTTCTGAATGACGGGGACTCGCCCGATATTCCCATCCCGATTTATGTGGGATATTTGAATCAGATGCGGGAACTGGCGCTTGCGACAAGCCGGTAGCGAACTGCGCATAGATTTACTATCTAGGTCGCGACCATGTATTCACTGCTCACGAGGCCGCTGGGATATTGCCGAGTAGCAACGTGACGGAGGCGGATATCGCCGGACAGCGTTCCGAAAAGCGGAATCCCCTCTCCAATCAGCACAGGAACACGAGTAATTACGAGGCGTTGGATCAATCCAGCGCGCAAGAATTCTTGAATCGTGATTCCACCATCGATGTATAGATTGTGGGCGCCAGTGGCTGCGAGTCGCGCGACGATCTGGGCCGGAGGTCCGGCCATCTGCTCAACAACGCCGCCACTGACGACGGATAAATCGACGGACCGGCTACTCAACACCCCTACGCGCTTTTTGCCATAGGGCCAAGGACCAAGGGTTAGAACCGTCTCGAACGTCTTTCGCCCGATGACGATCGCGTCGACGCCGGCGATAAATTCGTCGTAGCCATGAGGTTCGCCGCCGCCGGGCGGCAGAAAATCGAACGTGCCATCCAGTCGCGCAATAAAGCCGTCAAGGCTGGTTCCGACAAAAACGGATATCATGGCGAGCCCCTTCTCGTTCGCGGCTATTGGCGTGTCCCAGACTGTCGTACCCAGTCGACTAAGTCCAGCGGAACCACTTCAGCGCCAGCACGAATGAAATTCCACCCCACAGAGCCAGAATCAACAGTCGCGGCCATTGCTGCAGCGAGCGGCGTGCCTTCGAGAATGCTGGCGCGCAGGGCGTCGTTGAGCGCAGTCAGGGGAAGGGCTTTGATCAGGGGATGGATCACCGCCGGAAATCGTTCGTAGGAAAAGAATACGCCGGAGAAAATCCACATGGGCATCATGACCAGGTTGATGAGTCCGCTGATGCTCTCGATTTTTTGCGCGCGGCTGGCCGTCAGCAGGCCGACGCCGCCGAAGGTGAGCGAGCCCAGGCCGCCGATCAGCGCGATCGAGAATACCGACCCGAGAACGCGCATGTGGAAGAAGATGACGCCAAAGACCAGCAGCAGGCCGATTTCGATGACCATCAGCAGGAGGCGGCTGGTCATGATGGCCAGCAGAAAATCTCCGCGGCGCATGGGCGTACCCACGAAGCGCTTGAGCAGTTTGCGCTGGCGCATGTCGACCAGGGCGAAGCCGAT
This sequence comes from uncultured Acidobacteriaceae bacterium, assembly GCA_963710885.1. Taxonomy (GTDB): domain Bacteria; phylum Acidobacteriota; class Terriglobia; order Terriglobales; family Acidobacteriaceae; genus Sulfotelmatobacter. Next base: position 210,931 of record CAVQCF010000029.1, on the reverse strand, counting down.
GCCCCACATGCCGGAGTTCATCAGGTTCATGCCCAGCAGTCCGGGGATCAGGAAATCGATGTAGCGCGAGCCGGGCTCGGAAGAGGTTACGCCCTCCGTCGCGACAACATCTTTGCGTCCGGCGGCGGATTGCAGCGCGTCGTTGACTTCAGTTTTGGCGAGCACGCTTTCGGGGCGCGCGGGATCGTAGCGATACTCGAATCCGCCCTTGCCGTCGGGTTCGATCACGATGATCGAACTTGCCGAGGCGGAATCCCTTTTGCGCCTCGTCGACAGGCAGCGTCTGCATTTTGAAAAGATCATGCTGCGGTGAACGGGCGAGTAGCGATTCCGCATCTTGGGATCCGGTGCCCGCGACGATCGCGACGCGGACCGCATCTGCAGGCTTGTTTCGGAAAGCGATGCCCGAGGCCAAGCGCCAGTAGCAACGGGAAGACGAACACCCAGAAGACCACCTCCGGCTCGCGCTTCAGTTCGAGCATGCGGGCCATCAGCAGATGGCTGTAGCCGGCCCAGCGGCCGTTCGCGGGGTCGGGGCGTGCGGCGGAGTTGGTGTTGCTGTCACCGGTGTTTCCTGGGCAATGCTCATAGTGATAAGAAATACGAATCAGCGGGTCTGGGGCTTCCACATCTTCAGAAACTCCAGCAAGACTTCCGGCGTAAGACCGCGGGCATCTTCGAATTCACCATTCTTCTGGCTGACCACGAGTTTTCCGTCGCCCTCGGCGACCGCCAATGCGGGGATGCCCTTGTTCAGCGGGATCTCGTATTGCTGCACCAGATTCGCGTTCTTTTCCTCCTCCGGTCCGAGGTCAACGTGCACCACTTCATAATTCGCGGCGAGGACTGGGGCCACGTCGGGACGCTGGAATGCAAGCTCGAGGACGTGGCAATCGAAACACCAGTTCGCGCCGAAGACCAGCAACAAACGTTTGTGGCTGGATGCGGATCGTTCTTCGGCCTGCTTGATCTCGGCATGGGCGTCGGCGTCGGCGGGATAAATGTTCTTTTTCATGTCCGACGGCTGCTTCAGGTGCGGCGCGTCCGTGCGCTCCACAGAAATCAGGCGCCACTGATCTCCCTGTTGCTGCCACGACTGGTCATTGATGACGGTGATGGTTTGGCCGTTGGGCAGACCGGATACAATCTCGGCGCGAAAAATGTAACTGATGTTGCCGTGGCGCGGTTCGTTCCGAACCACTTCGGTTCTCATGGAGCGCGGCTTCAGGGCGAGCCAGAAGTTAATATCAGCGTCGACAGTGCTTCGGATGGTGCCGATGAGAATCTGCGCCGCGGGATCGGTGCTGTAGAACGCCTTCAGTGCGTTCGCATTGGCGGCGAGAACCGCGGCCTTCCATTGGTCAAATGGAGGGAAATCAGCATTGCGGTCTGCCGTCTGACCCCAGACAGACGACACCGCCAAGATCAGCAGCGCCATCGCCGGAAATCGGGTTACTCGATTCATCCTAACCCCTGTCTCGTTTCTCTGCATTATTCTTCCCGCAGATGGCGTCCCGTCAACCGTACAAATACGTCTTCCAGACTAGCCTGCCGCGTGGTCAGATGCTGCAAGCGGCTTCCCTGCTTATCGATTGCATCGAGCAGCGCGGGGATCGTCAAGTGCGGCTGCTTCACATTCAACGCCACCAGGCCCTCGTCCTCGCGAACTGATTCGACGCTGGGTAAGCCGTTCCACGCCCGCAGAGATGCGCCATCGGAGCCGCCACTCACGGAAAACTCCACCACGTGATGTCCGCCGAGACGCTCGATCAAATCGGCAGGAGAGCCCTCGGCGATGATCTGACCGTGATCCACGATGGCAAGGCGATCGCAGAGACGTTCGGCTTCGTCCATGTAATGCGTGGTGAGCAGAACGGTGCCGCCATCGCGCTGGAATGCGCGGATGATGTCCCACAGCTGGCGGCGGCTCTGCGGGATCGAGCCCGGTGGTCGGCTCGTCGAGAAACAGAATTTTCGGATTGCACACCAGCGCCGTCGCCACTGCCAGACGCTGGCGCTGTCCTCCGGAGAGCTTTCCCACCCAGGAATCGGCCTTTTCGGTCAATTGCAGTTGCTCGAAGACTTCTTCTGACGAGCGCGGCTCGCGATAAAAGCTGGCGAACAGTTCGATGGTCTCGCGGACCGTAAGCTTTTCCGACAGGCGCGTTTCCTGCAGCGAGATGCCCAGCCACTCGCGCATCTCGCGCTCATTCTCGCGCCAGCTGTCGCCGAGAATCGAGACTTCGTCCCGAAGTTGGCGCGAGCAGGCCTTCCAGGATTTCGATGGTCGTGGTCTTCCCCGCCCCGTTCGGGCCGAGCAGGCCGAAGCACTCGCCGGTCTGGATCTCGAGGTTCAGGCCGCGCACGGCCTCGACTTTGCCGTCGTAGGTCTTGCGCAAGTCGCGGCACTGGATCGCGGCGGGCATGGGGTGATTCTATCGGAATGTCGTTGGGCTGCGTTGTCTTTGCAGCGTTAGTGATCAGCCGGGTCTTCTTCAGGCTCGGGCAGGAGCAGTTTCTGAATTTCTGGACCACCTTTATAGAGCCATCTCGCCATAAGGAAGTAGCCGACGACCCTGGTCATAAGAAAACCCAAGTCGATCAGGTAGTAGTGGCGCAAATATTGGTTCGCTGCCGTCGAAGAATACGCCCCTTGATTCTCGTAGTGCAGAAACGAATGCAATCGCCCCGGCAAATAGGACAGTTCGGCTAGAGCCCAGACCATCAAAAGCGTGGCGAGCGTTCGGCCGGCTAATTGAACCGCGTCTTTGCGTGACATAGAGCTCCCTTCCCTGTGAAACGGGTCCTGCTAAAATACCGCATCGCGCGTATCCTATCCCGCATCTTTTCTCCCATGCGCATCCCAAATCGCGGATTCACTTGACGGCTTTCCCCCACAGACATCTGTGTGTCGTTTCCCATGAGTTCTCGATTCCTAGTTTTCGCTTGAAAATTTAAGAAGGAAGCCGCCTATGCTGCGCAAGCTTTGTGGATTGCTGCCCCTGATTGCTGTTGCTCTGTCTTCTCATGCTCAAGACTCGCGGCATTTCACCTTTCACTACGCGTTCGCCGTTAAGAATGTGCCCGCCGGGAAGAGGGTCCGCATATGGATTCCTGCGGCGCAGTCGGACGCGTTTCAGGAAGTGAAGGTCGTCTCCGCGAAGGGCGATCTGCCCTTGAAGAAAACGCGCGAGGAGAAATTTGGCAACGAGATTTACTTCGCCGAGATTGCGAGTGCAACTCAGGCGGAACTGCACTTCGACGTGGAATACGATGTGGTACGCCATGAGCGCGTGGCGCTCAACCCCGCTCCGCATCTGACCGCAACCGCCCTACCAAACAAAGAACGGCAAGAAGACTTGCAGCCCGACGCGCTGGTCCCGATCACCGGGCCTGCCTGCCGACCTAGCGGCCAAAGTGACCGAAGGCAAGACGCAGCCGCTCGACAAAGCTCGCGCCATTTATGACTACGTGTTCACGACGATGAAGTACGACAAGACCGGCACCGGCTGGGGACACGGCGACGTGCTCTACGCGTGCGACGCCAAGAAGGGAAACTGCACCGACTTCCATTCCCTGTTCATCGCGATGGCGCGTTCACAGGGCATTCCCGCCCGCTTCGAGATCGGGTTCCCTCTGCCGCCCGACAAACATTCCGCCGAGATCGCGGGTTACCATTGCTGGTCCGATTTTTATATCGATGGCAAGGGATGGATTCCGGTCGATATTTCCGAGGCCTGGAAGCATCCGGAGAAGCGCGACTACTTCTTCGGATCGCATGACGTGAACCGGGTGCAGTTCAGCATGGGACGCGATCTGCGGCTGAATCCTGCGCAGGAGGGCAAGCCGCTGAATTACTTCGTCTATCCGTACGTGGAAGTGGATGGGCAGGAGTATGCCAATGTTTCGCTGGCTTTCTCGTTCGAAGGTGCGCCGGTGCTAGCGATGAAATGAGTTTCTATTTGTGGCCGAATACCAACTCCCCAGGGCCCTGGCCTCCCGGTTGCTGAGTATCGGGAGGCGCGGCGACGGGAATCGGCGAGACTCCGTTGGAGGGCTTGGGGGCGTTCTCCGGAGTCCTCTCCAGGACGGCGGAGGCTGGGGGCGTTCGGGGACGGTCCTGGTCCTTTTTTGCTTCCGTATCTTTGTCGGGCTTCTCGAGGATGATTTCTTTTTCGGTGCGGACGATTTTCTGGCCGCCGACTTTCATGGTTTCGACGCGCACGACTTCGTCGCTCACGATGCGGACAAAGTCCACATCGTGCGGCGGCTCGCCGTAGATCCATTCCTCGTATTCGGTGTCGCCGTCTCGCTCGCGCACCTTCTTCGGGAGCCTTGCCCATGGCATGTAACACCATCTCCGTGTTCATTCCCACGAGCACCTGGTGCGCCAGAATTGCCTCTTTGACCTTGGGAGGAACGGTGTCGAGATACGCTTCTTCTTTGTTGCGCGCATTGAAATCGAGTACGGGATAGAGCAGATCACGCAACTGCCGGGCGGTCATTTCCGGGACATATTTGTCGAAGTAGACGTCGAGATAAGTTCCATGAGGATTCTGTGCAGCCTGATCGGGTCCCAACTGCGCCGGGGCACCGTTCGCGCCCTCCACCTGAATATGTTCGTACCATTTTTTGCGATGAACGGGACCGCCGTTGATGTCGAAATGAATATGGTCGTCTTTGATGTGCACGTAGGAGATATGGGCGGGATCACCGGGCTTCACCGCGGGTCCCGAAGATCGCAAGAGCTTGTTGCAACTCAGGCCCGCTGGGCGTGGCCACTCCGTCTCTCAGCTTGACCCCCTTCGTGCCCATGGGGAAAAAGGTCCGCGCGTAGACGATCTGAGTCTCAAAGTCGCGGATGATCTCAAGCCGCGTCTGCTTGGACATAGGAGTTGCATTCTTGGGAATCGGCGGAGCGGGCGTGGAATACCTTGGCGTCTGGGTAGCTGAAACAGGCGCTGGCACAGGATCCTGCGGCGGAGCGGAGGCGTCGCTTTGCGCGCAGACAAGAATTGCAGGAAGAAGAATGGGAAGAAACAGGAGGGACGCGACGTGAGAACGCTGCATAAAACACCCCAGGGTCCACTTGCCGACATTATAGCGCGGTGTGGCCCAGCAGTCGAAGGAGTTTCTGAGTGGACCTCCGGAAGGCCTTCTAGGGATGTTGTTAGCAAGTTAAAATGTCCGGTTTTCTTAGCAAGTGACATGTCCGGTTTAACAATTTAACCAGCCGTCGAAGGCCTTCTAGGGATTGACAGCGCTTTCATTTTGCGACAAACTCTTTGCCACTCGCGGCTTCGTCACTGGCCAACTCTGATCGCTAGGGCCGTGCCATGGACAATTCGCCGCTTTCCAACTTCTCGAGTTTAGCCTTACCGGGTCCTGGCGCCCTTCCAATCCCCTTGCACCTGGGGCAGCCAACACCGTCGCACGATTCCGATGCTCTTGGTCTGGTCGATGTTCTACGCCAGGCCCTCGATGAGGGCACGCGCACCACAGAGTCGATCCTACGGGCCACCACCGATGCGGCGCGGATACTGACTGGCGCACACGGAACAGCGCTCGGCTTGCGGACCAACGGAGTCGTCCTCTGCCGTGCGCGAAGCGGCGAGATCGCTCCGGAGTTGGGGGCCCCGCTGAATGTCGAATCGGGGATCTCGGGCGAGTGCCTGCGCAGTGCGAGCATCCTGGTGTGTAACGATGCTGCCATCGACTCTCGTGTGGACCGCGAAGCGTGCCTTAGTCTGGGAGTCCGCTCGATTGTAGCTGTGCCCTTGCGCGGTCCGGTGGGCATCGACGGCATCCTGGAAGCTTTCTCGACGCTGGCTTACGCCTTCGGCACGGAACAGATTGATGCATTGCGAGCGTTGGCAGGGATTGCCGAGAGCGCTTACGATCGCGACGGGCAAACTTCGAGTCTGGCTGTCGACAGCACGACTCCCACAGCGATTCGGATCGCGCTTTTCGCTCCTGCGAGCATCGCTTCGCGCGGCGTTGCTACGCAGGATATCGAGCGGAGGCGTGCCGCGAAGTTCTTTGACGAATATTTGCACGGGCGGCGCTATTGGATTCCGGCACTTGTGGCGATGGCCGTGCTGCTGGTTGCGATGGTGGCGTGGTGGAGTTGGCGTAACCCCGCGACCGAAACCGAAGCCAGCGAGACAACCGTATCGTCGTCCAACTCTGCGGTAGAGACTTCGAGCCATGCCGCACCCCGCGCCTCACCGCCGAAGCCCAGTCCGGGCGTGCCCGATCCCTCGCCTGAGCGAGCGAGGACCAAGGACGTTGTACAAAATGCCGCCGAGATCGAGCCGGAGATGGGCGGGTCGCGTCCGTCAGACTCTGGCACAATGCCTGCAACATCCGGGGTGGAAGCGGCTTCCGAGAAGGCGAGTTTGCGCTCCGCGGTTACGAGTTCGGAAGGCGAAGGCGAATCCGCCCCTGCGATCGAGGTGACGCCAAACACGGCAGCTGACATTCCTGATCTGAGCGCGAATTCAGCCGCTCTGCCGGCATTTGGGGCGAGGGTTTCGACTGGAGTCGTCGAAGCGACGCTAATCCATCGGGTGAATCCAATCTATCCAGCAGAAGCGCGGATCCAGCGACTTGCGGGCCCGGTGACCATTGACGCTACGGTTGCCGAGGATGGCTCCGTCCACAACCTTAAGGTCGTCAGCGGAGCGTCGCTACTGGCTTCCGCAGCCACCACAGCGGTTAAGCTATGGCGTTACAGTCCGTCTACGCTCGACGGCAAACCGATCGAAGTCCAAAAGAGAATCACGATTGTCTTTAAACTTCCGTGAGAGACGCGGCGGGAACGGGCACAGAACTTCGGTGAGTCTTTCAGTCAGGTATCGAGACTGAATTCTAAACAATATTCAACGCCTTCTTGATGGTGCCGCGCTCTTTCTGGATTTTTTCTTGCAGCAGCGTGATGGCATAGATCAATTGTTCGGGACGAGGCGGGCAGCCGGGAACATAGATGTCGACGGGAATGACCTGGTTCACGCTCTGCACCAGAGCGTAGTTTTGGAAGACTCCGCCTGAAGTGGCGCATGCGCCCATCGAGATGACCCACTTGGGTTCAGGCATCTGCTCCCACAGCTGGCGGATGACGGGAGCCATTTTGTTCGAGACGCGCCCGGCAATAATCATCAGGTCGCTTTGCCGGGGCGAGGGGCGAAACACCTCGGCGCCGAAGCGGGCGATATCGAAGCGCGACGCGCCCATGGACATCATTTCGATGGCGCAGCAGGCCAAGCCGAAGGTCATGGGCCAGATGGAACTCTTGCGCATCCAGTTGACAGCCGAGTCCATGGTCGTGAGGATGAGTCCCTCAGGCGTGGAATTGCCGAAGGTGAGGTCCCTGACGGTCTTGGTGCCGTTCTCGGCGTCGATGTAGGGTCCGAAGTTTAGTTCGCGGGCCATGGAAACATTCTAAACCACAGTGGACACAGAGGACACGAAGGTGAACAATCTTTATGGATTTACGACCACTTTGCCGAACATTTGACTCTTCTCCAGATACTCGTGGGCCGCGCGCAGATCTTTCAGCGGGAAAATGCGGTCCAGCACCGGCTTCAGGCGGCCCGCGAATATGTGGCCTAGAACCTCGTGCAGCTCTGCCATCGTGCCCATGTAGGATCCGAGGAGTGTCAATTGACGCGCGAACAGATGGCGCAGATCGAGACCCACGGCGGGTCCGGTCGTGGCCCCACAGGTCACCAGTGTGCCGCCGCTTTTGAGGGATCGTACGCTTTCGTCCCAGGTGGCGAGGCCCACGTGTTCGACCACGATGTCGACACCTTCTTTGTTCGTGATCTTGCGAACTTCTTCGGAAATTTTCTGCTTGTAGTGATTAATGCCGTAATCGGCGCCAAGCGCGCGTCCTTTTTCGAGTTTTGCCTCGTCGCCTGCGGTGGTGATGACGCGGCAATGAAACAACTTGGCAATCTGGATCGCAGCAATGCCCACGCCGGAGCCTGCGCCCAGCACCAACACCGTCTGCCCCGGACGCACGTTCGCGAGACCGACGAGCATGTGCCACGCGGTTACGAATACTAGCGGGACGCTGGCTGCCTGCTTGAAATCGAGCGCGTCGGGAATGGGAATTACACTCGCCGCACGGTACGGCGATCAACTCGCAGTTGCCACCGTCGACGCCGTTACCGAGAACCGTGAACTCGCGGCACTGATTCTGCAGACCGGCGAGGCATTTCGGGCAATGTCCGCAGAAATGCATGGGCGCGACTAACACTCGCTGCCCAACTATGAACCCCGTGACGTACTCGCCGATCTCGGCGATTTCTCCGGCAATGTCGCTGCCGAGGATGTGTGGCAGTTTCACGCCCGGCAACCCTTTGCGAACCCAAACGTCGAGGTGGTTGAGCGAGCAGGCCTTGACGCGCACGAGCACTTGATCTTTGCGCGGCTGCGGGTCGGGGATGTCTTCGTAGGTGAGGACCTCGGGACCACCGAATTGATGGATGCGGACGGCTTTCATGGAAGCTCTCCTCGCGCTCTTCAGTTGCTTCAGTTCTAATTCAGCGCTCCAAGCATCTTTTCCCGGCTCCCGCATTTCGCAGGATATCGCAAAGCAGACTAAATTAGGATTGATCACCCGTTTCGTAAAGTGTCAGCTTGCCGTTTCGGGTTGACACACCCGTCGAGCTTCGCTCGACGGACAGCCGAGCGCGGCTGTCCCCACATGAGTTCTCCAAAACTTCAGCTTCTCCACGCGTTTGACTCTGGCCTGTTAACCGACTGATAATCATCTGACAGGCACTGCGTGGACATCTACGAACAAATCGTCGAGCTTCGCCGCGGAGGGCGCCGCGGGGCCGTCGCCACCATCGTCAATGTGCGCGGGTCGATTCCGTCGTTCAAGACGGCGAAGATGCTGGTGCGCGACGACGGCTCGATTGTGGGCACCATCGGCGGCGGGTGCGTCGAGGCCGACGTATGGCAGGCGGCGCGCGAAGTGATGGAATCGGAGAAGCCGCGAACCTTAAAGTTTGACTTGAACCAGGATCCGAAGTACGACACAGGCCTGGTTTGCGGGGGAACGCTGGAGGTTTTCGTGGAGCCCGTACTACCTCCAGCATTACTTTATATTTTCGGCGCAGGTCACGTAGCCTTCAATCTTTGCCAGACAGCTTCGAACGCTGGATTTGATGTCACGGTGACCGATGACCGGTCCTCCTACGCGACCAAAGAGCGATTCCCCGCCGCGCGCGAAGTCCACGCGCTCGATTTTGACGAGGCCATGCAGAAGCTGGATCCGAACGAGTCTTCTTACATCGTGATTGTGACGCGCGGGCACCGCGACGACATGCGGATTCTGCGCTGGGCGGTGCAGACGCGGGCGCGCTATGTGGGGATGATCGGTTCGAAGCGCAAAGTCATCGAAATCTTCAAGACGTTGCAGAAAGAGGGCGTACCCGCGCATCTGTTCGACCGGGTTCACGCGCCGGTCGGGCTCGATATTGGGGCGATCACGCCGGAGGAGATCGCGGTCGCGATTACTGCGGAGTTGATCGCGGTGCGGCGGCACGCGAGTTCCGCCCTGCCGCATCTGAGCTGGTTCAAGGGAGCGCGCGAGGAATTTGACTCTGCGTCGCCCACCGATGCGGTCGAAGAGGCAATTGACGAGAGCGACCACCCGGCTTGAGTATCCCGGCTCACTGACTTTCCCCCGGCTTTCTGCTATCTTCCGCAACATGGCGCGTTCTCCGAGTTTCGCCGGAGTCATTCTGGCCGCGGGCGAATCCTCGCGCATGGGCACGGACAAAGCCCTGCTACCCTGGCCGCCGCAAGTCGCAGGGCAGTCGCCATCGAAGGATACTTTTCTTTCGGCGGCCATTCGCTCTCTGCTGCTCACCACCGATTTCGTGCTGGTCGTTGCGGGAAAGAACGAGCCGGACGTGGCGCCGATTGCGTATGCCAATGGGGCGTCGGTGGTTACGAATCCCGATCCCATGCCGGGGCCAGTTCAGTTCCCTGCAGGTCGGATTGCAGGAGGTGCTTAACCGCGGGCGCGACGCTGCCGTTGTCACGCTGGTCGACCGGCCGCCGGTCGGTTCGGAAACCGTTCAGCTGCTACAAGACGCATTCGAATCCGCTCCGCAGGATGTATGGGCAGTGGTTCCGGAGTTTGCGGGCAAGCACGGGCATCCTTATCTTGTGGGCCGCGAGTTGATTGAAGCCTTTCTGCAGGCGCCGCCGAATGCAAGCGCACGCGAGATCGAGCATCACTATCAGGATCACATTCAGTATGTGGCCGTGAGTGATCCGTTCGTGGCTTTGAACATCAATACTCCGGAGGATTACGCAGCCCTGGCTCACAGGGGCTGAAGCCCGCGATGATCTCTTGACACACCCTACGCGGCCCCGGAAAGGGCCGCTCTTCCACGTCAATTCACAAGCAACCCAGACTCGCAGGTTTGCGCATTTCTGTTTCCGCACGTTATTGTCGAAGGGCATGGAAACCTCTGGGGCGCGCACGCTGAAGCCTACCGAGCAAGAATTTCTCGAGTCGGTTCTTCGGCTGGAGCTGCGAGTCGCGGCATTTGATTGCGACGGCACCCTCTGGTCAGGCGATGCGGGGGAACGCTTCTTCGATTGGGAGAATCAAGCGGGGCGTCGTCACGGACGAGGTTGCTCAGGCCATGCGCGCACGCTACGTCGAATACAAAGCCGGGCGGGTGAGCGAAGACGACATGTGCGGCGAGATGGTCACGATGCATAAGGGAATCACCGAGGCCGCCATGATGGAGGCCGCGGCGGAGTTCATGAAGCATGCGTTTCCCGGCAAGATTTTTGCCGAGATGCAAGAATTGGTGAAGCGTCTGCACGAAAATGGCTGCGAGATCTGGGCCGTTTCGTCGTCAAACGAGTGGGTGATTCGCACCGGCATGAAGGCCTTCGGCATTTCGGAAGACCGCATCCTCGCGACGAAAGTCGAAGTTGAAAACGGCATGATCACGGACCGACTAGTGCGCATCCCGTCTGGACCTGGCAAGCCGAAAGCACTGCGCGAAGTCGTCAAGAAGGACATCGATGCCGCCTTTGGCAATTCCCGCTGGGACGCCGATATGTTAGCGATCGCGAAGTATGGAGTCGCGGTCAACCCCAATCCCGACCTCGAAGCGGCCGCCCGCCAGCGTGGCTGGACAGTCTACTTCCCCGATGGAACCCGCCGCTAATATCCATCAGGCAATCCCCAATACTTCGTTGAAGAAACCAACGAGGTACTTCCATACCAGGTAGTACGCGATCAGCGCGAACGAAAAAACCACGACCAGAAGGGTATAGGGAATGCCAATCTTGTCAAACCACACAAGTCTGCTCGACGTTGCGACCAGGAATCCCGAACAACTAGCTACAAAGAATCCGGTGGGCGCGATGAGGAATGGCAGGATTGCCCCGTGAAATCCAATCGGCAGGTGGGGCCGCGGGCGCAACCATAGGTAGAACATATTCCACAGACCAAACATGTTCGGCACCAGGGCCATCGGAAACACGATCGCACGCTCAATCGGAATCGGAATCTGGAATGAATAACGCGCGATCAAAAAGCCCGTAAGTGCCACCAGCAGCATCATGGTGGGTACGGCACTTCCAGCCATATAGGCACGCAAGTAAGGATGTGAATTCACAGCGTCCTCCAGAATCAAAAGTGATAGAGCCAGATCGGGATCGATTTCGGAAAAATGCAGGCACCAACGAGCAGTGCGGCCAACAGGGCCCAGTCGAACCATGGCACCGAGGACAGCGCCGAGCCTAAAAAGAGCGCCACAAACCACGTCCGGTTGGCGGAATCCTGCTCGCAACGTCGCAGCATCTGAGGCCACAGATCACGCTTCAGTTCCCGGTCCAGGGGCGCGCACGACTGTTGCAATGCATCAGCCAGTTTCTTTTGTTCTTGTTCATTCATGGGGTCTGTCCAAGTTTCCTAATTTCTTGCGTAACATTCGAACCGCGCGAAACAATCGCGATTTAACGGCTGCGGGTGAAATATTCAGCGCCTCGGCAATCTCACCATGCGGACATTCTTCGATCAGTGCCAACGCCGCGATCACCCGCAGTTTGGGAGGCAATTGCTGGAAGGCGATCTGGGTGCGCTCACGGACCTCCCGCTGGATCGCCGGATTCAAAGGACACGAGCCTTGCGCGGTTTCGTGATCCAAACTTCCGGTCAGATGTGCTTCGCGGAACTGTGCAGTTTTTAAGTAGTCGATCGCCACATTCGTAGCGATTCTTCGCGCCCACGCTCCGAAACGACGCTCCGGGTCGAAGCGCGCATGCCCACGGTAAATCCGCCAGAAAGTTTCCACGGTTAGATCCTCAGCGGCGACCGGATCGCGAACGATCCGAACGATCCAGGCAAAGACCTCTCCTTGAAACTGTCGAAATAGTGCCTCGAAGGCTCCGATTTCTCCCGCCGCGAACTGCGCCAAAACCTTCGGATCCTCGTCTGACAGTTCCATTCCCTTCCCTATATACGCTTACGAGGTGCAGAGGCGATGGTTTCATGTTTTTTTCCAAAACCAGAGGGCGACCGCGATCGAACCCCGGCGCTGGGCGAGACGTTTACAATCAAAAAAGCATGTACTCCGCACAATTGCTCGATCACTTCCAGAACCCGCGGAACGCGGGCGAAGTGGCAAACGCCGATGCCATCGCACAGATCGAAAATCCGGCGTGTGGAGATGTGCTTCGGTTCAGCTTGAAAATGCATTCCGGACGCATCGCGGAGATTCGCTTCAAAGCCAAGGGATGCGTGCCTTCGATGGCCTGCGCGTCAGCCTTGACCGAATTGGTAGCGGGGCAGACTCCGGACGAGACTCAATCCCTGCGCCGCGAAACATTGATCGCTGCGGTCGGAGGCCTGCCGCAGGCCTCGACTCATGCCGCGCAATTGGCTCTGGACACCCTTGCCGCGGCGCTGCGCCAAGTCAAGCGCTAGACTCCATGCCTGGATCCCACTATCCTCGCCGCATCGCATGCCTGCAACCAAGCGCGACCGTCATCCTCGATGCTGTTGGCGAACTTGGGCGCGTGGTGGCTTGCACGCGATATTGCGCTGATGTTGTCCCCGAAGTCGCTGACGGTTCGCGATTGATTTTGGCCGACTCATGGACTGCCCATACTGAACAGATCGTGTCCGCACAGCCCGATCTCGTGATTGCGGCCGTCCCCTATCAAGAGAAAGCAGTCAGCGAAATTCTGAAGGCGGGGGCACGGTTTCTTGGACTGGCACCGAGAACCCTGGCAGATATCTATACCGACATCGCAACCATTGCCGGAATAGTCGGGGCGAGGGATCGCGGCGAAGCAGTTATCGCGGCTATGCAGCGGCGGATTGACGAGGTTCGCTCTCAAACCAGTGCAAGCGCTCGACCGAGAGTCTGGTGTGAGGAGTGGGGCAAGCCCGTCATCGCTTCGCAGCCGTGGGTCGCGGAACTGATCGAGACCGCTGGGGGCGAGTTCCTGGGCACGCCGGGGCGCCACGCCTCGGCTGAGGAGATTCGCCAACTTGATCCTGAGGTGATCATCGCGGCATGGTGTGGCGCGGGAGATCGCGTCCCGCTAGAGAAGATTGTTGTGGACCGACGCTGGCAGCTGACGTCGGCGGCGCTCTCGGGCCGCGTCTTCTGCATTCGAGACGAATTCCTGAACACTCCAGCACCTACGCTGCTTCAGGGCTTGGAGGCGCTAGCCTTCGCGATCCATCCCGAATTGTTCCCTGACACCAAAGGAATCCGGCACGATTACTGCGGTTCCGGGTTACAGCCATGAAAGTTTCGTGTGGTGAGTTAAGATTTCATCTATGCACGTAGCCCGAAGAATCGAAGAAATCCGCGCCGAGCTGAGTGGATTGGCTCAGGCTGCCCCCACCGCACAGGAGCTTATGCAGTCGATGGTGAAACTGCTGCACGAACGGATGCTGAAATATAACTGGGTGGGTTTTTACTTGCTGGAACCGGGCGCGCAGCCACCCATGCTGGTCCTGGGTGCGTTCGAGGGCGCCATGACGCCGCATACTCGCATTCCGCTCAACCAGGGCATTTGCGGAGCGGCGGCATCCAGCGGGCAAACGGTCGTCATCGACGACGTGAGCAAAGATCCACGATATCTGGCGTGTTCGCTCGAAACCAAGTCCGAAATCGTGGTTCCGGTGTTTGTGCATGGTAAAGTCGTGGGCGAGTTGGATATTGACAGCCACTTCCAAGCTGCATTCACGCCCGACCATCAGGATCTGGTGCAGCACTGCGCCATGCTGGTCGGAAAGAAACTGGAAGCCTCAGGACAATAAGCGACATTGATGAAGGCAAGCGAATGAGAGTTGAAAAGGGCAAAGTGCGCGCGCCGGAGATTGGGCGGGTCTGGCTGAATTCAACTCCGCTGAGTTTCCGGCAATTGCGCGGGCGCGTGGTGCTGGTCGACTTCTGGGATTACACCTGCGTCAACTGCATTCGCACGCTGCCATACGTGCAGGCCTGGCATGAGCGTTACCGGACAAGGGGCTGACCGTGATCGGCGTGCACACGCCCGAGTTTACTTTCGCGCAGTACGAATCGAATGTGGAGCGCGGGATCCGGGAGTTCGGGCTGACCTATCCCATTGTCATCGACAGCGATCGCGAAATCTGGAAGGCGTTTGCGAATCGCTACTGGCCGACCAAATACCTGCTCGACAAAGATGGATACCTGCGCTTCGGCCATTTCGGCGAGGGCGGTTATGGGGAATGCGAGCAGGTGATTCAGGAATTGCTGCGGGAGATTGATCCCAACGCTTGCTCTGCCCGCCGTTGATGGAGCCGGTTGCGCGAAGAAGATCAAGTGGGCGCGGTCTGTTACCGCGCGTCGGGCGAACTCTACCTGGGAAACCGTCGCGGGCGGATCGGCAACGAAGGCGGGTTCAAGGAAGATCAGATTGCCGACTATGTTTTCGCGGGGAAAGTGGAAGAGAACTTCTTCTATGCCAACGGGCGCTGGGCTTCGACCGCCGAATACTTTGAGGCGGTCGAAACCGGGCCGCATAGTTTGCGATTGAAATACGACGCGTCCGCCGTAAACTTGGTCATGGCTTCTCCGCACGCGCCGACTGCTGAGGTCATCGTCCTGCAGGACGGCAAACCGCTGACCCGCAAGCAGGCAACGCGCGACATTCGCTTCCGGCCGAGCCCCAACGCGGGCGCAGAAGAAAGTTACATCGTCGTCGATTCGGCGCGCATGTATTTTCTGGTCGACAACCACGAATTCGGCGAGCACGAACTCGAGTTGCGATGCTCCGAAGGCAGTTGCGGCGTTCGCCTTTACCTTCACCAGTTGCGTCGATCCCGTGGCCAGCGCGCTGCAAGCCTGCCAGCGTGCCTCAGATCATGAAGCGCGTGGTCGCAGGCCTCATCGTGAAAGACGGCAAGCTGCTGGTGTGCCAGCGCACGCGTCACCAGACCATGCCGCTGAAGTGGGAGTTCCCCGGCGGAAAAATCGAAGAAGGCGAACAGCCTCGCGACGCGCTGCGCCGGGAACTGGAAGAGGAACTCGGAATCCTGGCGAACGTCGGAGACGAAGTCAGACGGATTCAGCACGAGTATCCGAACGGAGGCATGGTAGAACTGCGCTTCTTTATCGTGCGCGATTTCGAGAGAGAACTCGAGAACCGCATTTTTCAAGATATGCAGTGGGCCGAGCCCAAGGACCTGCCGAAGTTCGATTTTCTGGAAGCGGACCTAACCCTGGTCAACGAACTCGCGGCAGGCAAACTGTTGTAGCTTATCTCCGTCGCCCTAGCGTTCTTCCTTATCGTGTCGTGGACTAGCCCTTGACTGAAGCAAATGCCCATACGATTGATAATCCGATAACCAGGACCGTGGTCGCCCATGCCACAACATTGAACAGTCGCGTGTTCACATACTCGCCCATCAATTCCTTCTTATTGATCAGCAGCAAGCATGAAAACCAGTACGAAGGGCAGCACAACGCCATTCAGGACCTGGGACCACACAGCAATTTTTATCAGGCGCTGTTCCGGAATCAAGATCTCCAGAACCCCGCCCGCTACGATCAAGAAGGTATAAAGCCAGTAAAAGGCGGGAGCCTCGTTGAACTTCATGCCAACGCCAGACTCGAAGCCGAGTCCCTCGCAAACAGTGTAGGCGGTCGAAAGCGGGAGAATCGACGCGGCGAACAGCGATGCGTTAAATAAACCAACGGCAAACAGGATGTAGGTGTAGTCCCCGGCCAGCGGACGCAGTGCCTGCGCTGCATCCGCCGCAGTCTTGATGTCGCGGTACCCATGGAGCCAGAGGGTGGCAGCGCAGGCAACAATAATGAACCAGGCCACAATGTCGGTAAAGACGCATCCAGTGACCACGTCCAGGCGGGACGCCTTGTAGCCCCGCTTGGTCACACCTTTCTCAACAATCGAGGACTGCAGGTAGAACTGCATCCAGGGCGCGATCGTCGTACCTACCAACCCGATCACCATGAACAAATATGCCTGGTCGCGAAAGGCCCGAGGTGCGGGCGGTCTGAAGGTGGCGAGAGTCGCATCCTTCCATGAAGGATGAGCGAACACGCCGGCAAAAATGTAGGTCACGTAGAAAAACGAGGCAGCCAGGAATACTTTCTCAACGCTCTTGTACTGCCCTTTGACCACAATCAGCCAGACAATCAAAGCGCACACGGGCACGGTGATGAACCTCGATAATCCAAAGAGGCCAAGACTGCTCGCGATGCCGATGAACTCCGTCACCACGTTGCCGAAGTTGATGATCAAAATACCGATCATCATGAAAAAAGTGATACGGAGGCCAAATTCTTCGCGGATGAGGTCGCTCAGTCCTTTGCCGGTGACGGCGCCCATGCGGGCGCACATTTCCTGCACCACGATCAGGGCGAGAGTGATCGGGATCATGGTCCAAAGGAGAAGATGTCCGAATTGTGCGCCGGCCTGCGAGTAGGTGAAGATGCCGCCGGCATCGTTATCGACGTTCGCGGTGATGAAACCCGGCCCGACGACGGCGAGGAACAACAGGATCCGGGTTTTCGAACGTTTCAGGAACTTCATGCGCACTTTTCGCTGACATATGGATGGAGCGGATGCAGGCTACGAACGACGCCACAGGATAAACGCATGCAGCGAGTCTGACCAAACGAAAAGTGCGTTACGGATGGAATTAAAGATGGCAGAGTTGGTGCGGGTTAGAGCCCACTACTTCCCGGCCGGGGCCGCGTTGTGAGAAGCGAGGTAGGCACGTGCATGGGCCAGGTGCGGAAGATCGGAGTCGGCAGACTTCCAGGCGGCCAGAAAATCTGTATATTCCGTCGTGGCCGCTGGGACGTCGCCTGCCTGCTCGCTGACCATCGCAATGCCGTAGAGCGGGAAGCCAGAGCGTGGCCGCTCGACAAGCGCGGCTTGGTAGGCTGCTTTGGCGCCGGTCCAATCGGACGCAGCTAGAAGTGCCGCCGCTTCGGTTTCACCAACCGGCCGAATGTAGGCGGGAGGCTCGCGGTATCCCAGCGCTTTTTCTTCCTGCGCCGCCTGGGCGTAGAGCTTTCTGGCATCGTCGTTGAGCTTCTTCGCCATGAGCAACCCAGCTCGCAGTTCAAGAGACATGATGGACAAGTTATTCACCAGCGGGTCCGGCAGAGCATCGGGCATCACTTGGAGCTTGGGAGGAGCGGCGTCCGCAATCTTCTTTTTCGTGACTTCTTTGGCTTTGGAGGCCTCTTCATCTTTCAAGCGATTCGAGATTCGCCATAGCTCGGCATCGAACTGGGCCGACGCCTCCTCTGCCCGCGACAGTTCGTGCTGCTCGAGGGCCTGCATGCCGAGAGCGAACTGGGTGAGCGCACGCGCCAGAAACTGCAGGTTGGGAAGAGTAGGTGGAGGATTGATCGACTTCAGGAGAGCGACGACCGTGGTCCAATCGGCCGCCCGCAGCGCGACCGGGAGGCGAGGGTCAAGGCGCGACATCGAATCGCGCGGCGACCATGGATACAGCGTGTTTTCCAGTTCACCGCGTGCGTCTTTCAGCTTGGCTGACAGCGCGGTCGCCTCACTGAATTCGCCAGCCTCGAGCAGATTCGCGATGCAGTACATCAGGTTGTGGACGTAGTTCCAGTCGTCATCGACCTGCACATGTTGCGCTTGCATGTACTGCTCGTCCGCCTTCATGGACGCCGCAAATGACTGCTTAGCGCTGGCGTAGTCGCCGGTGCGATAGAAGATGTGGCCGGGCATGTGCACCATGTGTCCGGAGGTGGGCGCGAGACTGCCAAGGATTTCTGCGCTGTGCAGGGCCTGCTCGGGATGAGGACTGGCCTCGACGGCATGAATCCAATAGTGATTTGCCGCAGAGTTGTTGGGGTCCTCGTTTAAGACGGCTTGGAGAATCGCCAAGGCCTCCTTTTGGCCAGCGCGCGGCTGACCGTTGTCGTAGCCGTCGGTCAGCGATTCCGCAAGGAAGATTCTTGCCTGCAAGTCTTGGGGATTGTTCTTGACGAGCTTGCGGTAGAGTTGACGCTCCTCAGATTCCTGCTGGTTCTTTGCTTGCTTGTCGGAACGCTCGGATTTCTCGGCGGCATCACCGGCTGCAGTCGCTTCGATATATAGGCGCTCGGCCTTGCTGGCGTGGCCCTTAAGGCGCATCGCCTTGCTCAATGCCTGGTTCGCATAATACTTGGAGTTGCTGTGGGCAAAAGTTTCTGCGTGATAGATGCCCCAATAGCACATCGCACATTGCGCGTCGACCCGCACACTCTGCTCGAAGGCGCGCAGGGATTCATAGTCCCAAAAGTCGTGCAGCAAATTCAGGCCCTGGTCAAACCACATTTGCGCCTCAGGAGTGGCGGTGATGCGGATGTGGGCATCTCCGATGCCGCTGAGTTTTTGGGGCGGCGGCAGCTTCTCGGGAGCGAGGGCCTCCCGTGTGTCCATAGGGTGACAGGGCATGACGGTCTGCGCGGACGTGATCTGCGTCGAGCCGAAGATCAGACAGAGCGGGATCAGAGTATGAGCAGCCATCGCTCGCGATGACAAGGCGACAAACGTCCCAGACAGCGCCACCAGAACGCTCGGTTTGCGTTTCATTTCGCGCGAGGTCCTTCGCTCCGCCTGAAGAACGGCTGCGCTCAGGATGACACCTGTGAAATAGGGGAATGACTTCATTGCCCCTAAAGCTTTGCCCGCAGCATGCTGATCACGTCGTCTGAGGTGATGACGCCGGTCAGCTTGCTGTGCTCGTCCACGACGGGGAGCGTCTGCAGATTGTATTTGTCGAATAGTTCGGCTACCTCGTTTTCCTCGACGCCTTCATGAGCGAGGACGAGCGGTTCCTGGGTCAGCGAAAGCATGGGAGCCGTAGTGGGCGCAAGGACCAGTCTCGCCAAGGGAACCGCACCGACCAGGGTTCCGCGAGAATCGACCAGATAGATCGTGCTGACCGCCTCGACTCCGCCTTCGAATTCGCGCAGGGAATCGATGGCATTCTGCACGGTGGCCTGAACCGGCAGAGCAAGAAACTCGGTGGTCATGCGGCCAGCAGCCGTCTCTTCGTGATGCTCCAGCAGTTCGACCACGTCTTGCTGAGCTTCCGGTTCCATCTGAACCAGAATCTGCTCGCTGCGTTCCTCGGGCAATTCGCCTAACAGGTCGGCGGCTGCGTCGGGATCCATTTCCTCGACGATATCGGCGGCTCGACCGGAATCCAGCGATTCGACAATGGCTTTCTGGACTTTGGGCTCGACCTCTTCCAGAGCTTCGGCGGCAGTTTCTTCGTCCAGAGTCTGAAAGACGGCCTGGCGCTCGTCGGGCGCCAGATCTTCCACGATGTCAGCAATGTCCGCCGGATGCAGCTTGGCGAGACCGTCATACGAGATCTTCAACTTCACCCGCCGGGCAGGATCGGTTTCGATCACGTCGATGAAGTTCCACGGAATACTGCGGGGCGGAATTCGGCCCAGCAGTGCCGCCAACGCGGTCTTGGGCGCAACTCCACGCAGCAGGCGGCGCACGGCGCCGCGCGCTCCGACGTCGACTGAGTGGACGCGCAACACCGGAGGCGCCGCCGCATTCTTATCCTTGGGGGGATCGACCTGCAAATCAACATCATTGACGCGGACCACTTTGCGTCCGTTGACGTCGATTACCTGCTGGTCGAGCAAGTCTCGTTCCAGCAGAAATAGTCCTTCGGTCCCGTTCACTGCCGGCCACTCCGCCGACGCAGTCGTCGTCTGAATGCCGCCATTGATCGCCGAGACGGCCGACAGAGGTAGAACGCGGTTCCCTGTCTTGGTTTTCACGATGAGCGATGAGATGCGGGAACGGTCCTCCTGCGGGGCGAGCGTCACCTCGCGCACTCGTCCGGACGCGCCAGACGGGTCATAGACCGTGGCGCCGAGCAGTTCGCTGAGGGCAAGAGTCATCATCCCGCTAGAGCATAACCAACTCGCGCATGATTCGAAACGAAAATCGAAGAGCAAGCCGCTGATTGCTAGCCTTGATGCCAAGGCTGCGTCGCCGGCATCCCGAGCGAGGCACCAGGTCCGAGGCCCGTATAATGGATGATTCACATGCGCTACATCTTCGACATCATCGGGCAGACTCTTCGGGCACTCTGGGCGCATAAACTGCGCTCGTTTCTGACCATGTTCGGAATCGCCTGGGGAGTGGGTTCCCTGCTGCTTCTCGTCGGTCTGGGCGAAGGCTTCCGTTCGGGCAACCGTAAGCAATTTGATTCCATCGGCGAAAACGTGATGTTCATCTGGTCGGGCCGCGCTCCGGTGATGCAAGGAAGTTTCACCGCGCTGCGCCAGTACTATCTCGATTACCGCGATTACGAGGGCATTCTCCGCGAATGCCCAAGCGTGGGCGCTGCCGCTCCGGTCATCCGACGCAGTGATATCCGGGCTGTCAGCGATTTCTACCAGGCCAGCGGCAACATTATGGGGGTTCCCCCCATGTTCAATCAGATTCGCTACCTGCCGCTGAATGAGGGCCGATGGTTGAACGAGATGGACGATCTACAGAGACGTCCAGTAATCGTTCTTGGGGATGAGGCCCGCCGCACCCTCTTTATGGGGCGCCCATCGGTTGGCGCTACCGTTCTTCTGAACGGCATTCGCTTTGAAGTGATCGGCGCGCTCAAGCGCATCGGCCATGGGGACAACAATACCCAGAATCTCCAGAGTTTTGTTCCGTTTCATTCCATGCAGGACTACTTCCGGCCTCTGAATGCAGGGATCGGTACGAATGTGATCTCTTTCATTAACTACCAGCCCCGTTCGCGGGCCCTGCACAACACGGCGCAACAGGAAGTTCACAAGATCATCGCCCGCAACCATGGCTTTGACCCCAACAATCCGGACTCTTTCGACGAATGGGACACGATCAAGACCGTCGATCAGATCGGCAAAATCTTCGACGCCATGAACATGTTCTTGGGCAGCGTGGGACTGGTCACGCTCGCGCTGGGCGCGATCGGCATCATTAACATCATGCTCGTGGCGGTCGCTGATCGTACCCGCGAAATCGGTTTGCGCAAGGCCGTGGGCGCTACGAATGCCAGCATCATGTTCCAGTTTTTCGTGGAAGGTGCGTTTTTGACTTTGCTGAGTGGAGGTATCGGCATCGGAGGTGCGGCCGGGTTGATGGCACTCCTGTCCAGGTTTGATCTCGGTGACGGGTTCGACCCTCCCAAACTGGTCGCCTCCACGGCAGCATTGGCCGTGATCTCGCTCGGAGTGGCGGGCGTCGCCGCTGGCCTATATCCTGCCCGGCGCGCTGCCCTACTCGAACCCGTGGAGGCCCTGCGCAAGGAATAAGCATGCACCGTGACCTCTTAAAGCAAGCGTACTCGGCAATGCGCCACGACCTGCGTCGTACCCTGCTCACAATGGCGGGAATGGCCTGGGGCATTGCTACGGTAGTTCTGCTGCTTTCCTATGGCAATGGGTTTGGGAAGGCCATCGAAACCATTTTTGAAAGCTTCGGTGCAACTGCCGTCGGGATATTCCCCGGGCGCACTTCGCAGCAGGCCGGAGGAAACAAGGCGGGCGTGTCGGTTCGCTTCACCAATGACGACATCGAATTACTGCGCAACAACATACCGCTCTCACGGCATGTCGTGCGGATGGCGCAAAAAGATTCCACGGTTCAGAACAATAACCGGTCGTTCACGTTTCCAGTGATGGGTCTGGATCCGTCGATTCAGGACATATGGAATCTTGACATCGCGGAGGGGCGATTCCTCAACGATGCCGACAACATGCAGCACGGACTCTATGCCGTCATCGCGTCGGAAGCCCGGGATAAGCTTTTCTCGGGCATGCCGGCGTTGGGTGAGTCCATTCGCATCGACGGTGTGACGTTTGAAGTGATTGGCGTGGGAGCACCCCGCATGCAAGAGGGGGACAACGATAATAATCGCGTCGTGTACATCCCCTACAACTCGATGGACGTCCTGAAGGACAATCACTATCTCGATGGGATCTGGATGGATTCCGCGGGTCTCGACCATGACAAATTGGAGGCGACGATTCGCGGGACGCTCGCCACGGCCCACAACTTCAAACCGGATGACCATCGTGCCGTGTTTGTGTTCGACGCTCAAAAGCAACTCCAACAATTCGGCATCATTACGCTGGCCCTGAAGGTCCTGCTGGCTTTCATTGGGACCGTCACGCTGGGGATTGGGGGCGTGGGCCTTATGAACATCATGCTGGTTTCCGTAACCCAGCGTACTCGCGAAATTGGGGTGGAAAAAGCTCTGGGAGCGCGGAGGCATCACATCCTGTTTCAATTCCTGTCAGAGGCGATGGTCATTACGGCGGCTGGAGGGATGCTTGGCATCGTGCTGTCCTATGCCGTGTCGATCCTGGCGGGCCGCATCACGTTCTACAGCGCGATGGCGTCCCACGCCGAGGCCGCCGACATCCGACTGATTGTGTCACCCATGATTTTGCTGGTCGCGACTTCCATTCTGGCGGTGGTGGGCGTGATCAGCGGAATGGTACCGGCGATGCGCGCCGCCAATCTGGATCCGATCGAAGCACTGCGCTACGAATAATCCGCTCGGCGATTAGAATCATCTTCGAACATGTCTGACGACATTCTCACTCTGGCGCCCCCGCCCGCTGACGCGCGCCTAGCCTACGGACCGGACCCGAATCAGTTTCTCGATCTGCGTCTGCCATCTGCGAGGGAGCACAGGAAGCAGCCGTATCCGTTGGTCATCAACATCCACGGAGGCTTCTGGCGCGCGAAATACAATCTCGAACACGCTGGGCACCTGTGCGCGGCGCTCACTGCGAAAGGAGTGGCGACGGCGAACCTCGAATTCCGCCGCGTCGGGAACGAAGGTGGGTGCGTGGCCGGGGACGTTTGCCGATATACGTTCCGCGTATCAATTCCTTCTGCAAAACGCCGTGCCGCACAACTTGGACCGGCGAAGAATTGTGGTGATGGGGCACTCCGCTGGAGGCCAACTCGCGCTCTGCCTGGCTGCCCACGAGGCTGGAGTCAACCGCGTCGTCTCGCTGGCTGGAGTGGTTGATCTGCAACGTGCCTACCAACTCCACCTTAGCAACGACGCTGTGGTCGAGTTTCTGCGCGGCACGCCGGCGAGGTTCCCGACCACTACCACGAAGCCGATCCCACCGAGCTTTCTATCCCTGGCGCTCGGCAGTGGCTGATTCACGGATCCGCAGATGACGTGGTTCTCCCTGGTTTCAGCCGCCACTATGTCGCGATCAAACAGAAAAGCACTGACAAGGAGAAGGAAGATGTGCACTTGCTCGAGATTCCTGGCGCGGGGCACTACGATGTAATCGATCCGCGCAGTCAGGCTTGGAAACAAATCGAGGATAAAGTGCTCCAACTTGTCGCGTAACGTATGCCGCTTCGTTGACACTCTGTTCCGCACCTCATACGATTCTCGGTTCACCGAATGGTCCCTTATGCTGATTCTTTCTCGAGGTCGTCGCTCTCTGTTCATCGTCATCGCTGCGTTACTTCTTGCTGCCGCATCGACTCCGGTGCAGCAGGCGGATCCTGCACGGTATCTCAGCGACATCAAGTCGTTGGCCTCGCCGGAAATGGAAGGCCGCGGCGCGGGCACCAAGGGATTGACGCGCGCCGAACATCTGATCGAAAAGCGCTACAAAGAACTCGGGATTCAACCCGCGGGAGTGAACGGCTACGCCCAACCCTTCACCGTCATCACGCGGGCGCGTCTCAAGTCCGACAACCGCCTCGTGGCCCAAACGGCCGAGTCGAAGAACGATCTGAAGATCGATCAGGACTTCGTTCCGTTCAGTTTTTCCGCCTCGGGCGAGGTGGCGGCGACCCTCGTGTTTGCGGGATATGGCGTCACCGCCGACGAGTTCCACTACGACGACTATGCCGGCCTCGATGTGAAAGACAAGATTATCGTCGTGCTTCGCTACGAGCCGTCGGGCTTCGCCGAGAAGAGCGGCAACCACGGGCTGACGCAGCACTCGCAACTCATCACTAAGGCCATCAATGCCCGCAATCACGGCGCAAAGGCCATGGTTGTGATGAATGGAAAACTAGGCGACGGAGAAGAAGACCTGCTGACGCGCTTCGGCAGCGTCAGCGGCCCGGAAAATGTCGGCGTTGGTCATGGTCCAAGTGAAGAACGCAGTCGCGGAGTCCTGGTTTCAGTCGGCAGGAAAATCGCTGAAAGACGTACAAGAGCAGATCAACTCGAGCACCAAGCCCGCCTCGTTTGCCTTCCCCGACACGCTTCACTTGTCTCTACAGATCGACATCGAAACCACGCGGGCCACGGTCAACAATGTTCTGGCGTGGCTGCCCGGCCAGACCGATGAATACGTGATCATCGGGGCGCACTATGATCACCTTGGCCGTGGCAACTTCGATTCGCTAGCACCATCGCAGATCGGCCAGATCCATCCTGGCGCAGACGACAATGCCAGCGGCACCGCCGGCGTGCTGGAACTGGCGCGCCTGCTGGCGCCGCAACGCGGACAACTGAAACGCAGCATCCTCTTTATGGACTTTGCGGGAGAAGAACTTGGGCTGCTGGGCTCGGCGGCGTGGGTGAAGGATCCGACGCGTCCGCTGGCGAAAGCCGTGGCCATGATCAACATGGACATGATCGGACGCATCAAAGATGACAAGGTTTATATCGGCGGAGTCGGCACGGGCTCGACTTTCAAAGCAGTGCTCGAACAGGCGCAGAAAGACGCGCCATTCAAGATTGAATACTCCGCCGGCGGATATTCCTCGAGCGACCACACTTCGTTTGTGACCAAGAAGATTCCAGTCGCTATTCTTCTTCTCCGGACTTCATTCGGATTATCACAAGCCTTCTGACACATGGGACAAGATCAATGCCCCGTCCGCTGCGCGCCTGCTCGACATGGTCGCGAACGTCGCGGTGCAACTGGCGAACGCTTCTGACTTCCCCGCATTCCAGGTAGTTGCCGAAGACAAGCCGCCGCGGGCGGCGGAGGTGGCGGCTATGGCCCTTACTTCGGATCGATTCCTGACTTTGGACAAACCGAAAATGGCGTGAAATTTTCTGATGTGAAGCCGAATTCTCCCGCGGCGAAGGCCGGGCTGAAAGCGGGAGACATCCTGATTCAATTCGGCGACAAGCCGATCAAGAATCTATACGACTTCACCGATGCGCTGCGCCGCAGCAAAGTGGGAGACGTGGTTGAAGTGAAAGTCTTGCGAGATGGACAGCCGGTCACGGCCAGGTAAAGCTCGAACAACGGAAATAGCGCATATCATGCAGTCGACTCTGCGCGCGTGAATCCGCGGCGAACAAGTTTCGATCTGAATCCCTTATAATCGTCGCGTCACGCAGTCGAGAGGAATCCTTTGCCCTTCGACGACCTTCGCCAGTGGATCGCAGCGCTCGATCGCGCGGGCCAACTCAAGCGCATCCAGACCGAAGCCGATCCCATTCTTGAGATTGCCGAAATCACCGACCGGGTCTCCAAGAGTCGCGATGCCAAGGGCGCCGCGGGTGGCGCCGCGCTGCTTTTCCAGAACCTGAAAGGCCATCGCCGGTTCTCAAGTCCTGATCAATCAGTTCGGTTCCGACGCGCGCATGAAGCTTGCTCTGGGCGTGAATTCCTTCGACGAAATCGCGGGCCGCATCCGCATGTTCATGGATGTGAAGTCTCCGCAGGGATTTCTCGACAAGCTGAAGATGCTTCCTCTGCTGACGGAAGCGGGAAAGTTTTTCCCGCGCACGGTGCCGACTGGGCCGTGCAAAGAAGTGATCAAGCGCGACAATTTTCTCGTTGCTCGATTTCCCTATCCTGCAGTGCTGGCCGAAAGATGCGCGGACGTTTTATTACTCTGCCCTTGCGTCACCACGCGCGACCCGAAGTCGGGCAAGCGCAATCTCGGCATGTACCGCATGCAGGTCTACGACGAGCGCACGACGGGAATGCACTGGCAGCGGCAGAAAGTGGCGGCGGAACATGCGCGCGAGCGCATGCGCGCCGCGGTCGAAGGAAAATCGGCGGCAGTCGACATCATGGCGCGCTCGTCGGGCGGTTCGGTGCTCGCCGAGGGCAATCGGCCTTCCGGGAAGATGGAGGTCGCAGTCGCGATCGGCACCGAACCGGCGGTGACTTTTTCGGCGATCGTTCCCGCGCCACCTGAGATTGAGGAATATCTGATCGCCGGCTTTCTGCGCGGAGCCCCGGTCGATCTGGTGAAATGCGAAACCGTCGACCTCGAAGTTCCCGCCAGCGAGCGAGATCGTGCTCGAAGGCTACGTGAATCTCGACGAACTTCGCAGTGAAGGCCCGTTCGGCGACCACACCGGCTTCTACTCGCTCGAAGATCTTTATCCTGTGTTCCACGTCACCTGCGTCACGCACCGGAAGGATCCGATTTACGCGACCACGATTGTGGGCAAGCCTCCGCAGGAAGACGCCTACATGGGCAAGGCGGTCGAGCGCATTTTTTTGCCGCTGATGAAACTGACGATTCCAGAGTTGGTGGACATCAACCTGCCCATCGAAGGCGTGTTTCACAATCTGATGATCGTCTCGATCAAGAAGTCGTATCCGGGACAGGCCCGCAAGGTGATGAACGCCATCTGGTCGCTGGGCCAGGCCATGTTTACCAAGTGCATCGTCGTAGTGGATGAAGACGTCGACGTGCAGGATATCGGCGACGTCACGCTGAAAGTCCTCAACCACATCGATCCTGAGCGCGACATCCAATTCACGATGGGCCCGGTGGATTCGCTCGACCATGCCTCGCGCCTGCCGAACTATGGATCGAAGATGGGCATCGACGCAACTCGCAAGTGGGCCAGCGAAGGCTTCACGCGTCCTTGGCCCGATGAGATCGTGATGGATGCGAAAACAAAGGCGCTGGTCGACGGCAAGTGGAAGGCGCTGGCTAAGGAACTAGGACTGGAGTGATCGTTGTTCGGCGTTTCGTTCTGCAGATCAGTTCTCAAGCTTGATCTTCGTCAGCATTTTCACGATGCTGGCATCCTGGGCATCGCGCACTTCGATGCGGATCGCGGTTCCCTCAGGATAGCGCTTGGCTTCGTCGATCACTTTCAGGATACGGGCTGGGAACTTACTCTTCCGAGAGCAAGTGAAAGCCTTCTCGCCTAAGATAAATGAAGCCAGAAACCAACCTGTGCGAGGTCCGAGATACACGATGTTGCGTTTCTTTTTTTGCAGCCGGAGGGACCACCCAGCCTTGACGGAGTAGCTGTTCCACTCTTCGCCATTCAGTTTCAGATCGCGCTTGAGATCGGCTACGAGATCCTGCCATTGGGAGTGGCTCTTACCCAACACATCGGCCAATTCCCTGTCGGTAGGGCGCGTAGCCTGACCGGCAAACGCATTCTCTCGAATCGCCTTTGTCTTCTGTGCAGACATCTCCTGTCAATGACATAGCCCAAACAGCGTTCTTGCGCCCTACGCTGCCGCGCCCGCGAAGACTGCGATGAAAGCAAAACCGACGAAATGATCTGTAGTCGATCCTTTGCTCCAGCCCTGGAGCACGGCAACCAATCAAACAACAAACAAAACGATTGCGCCCGTGCCAAGAATCTTGAGGAACATGATCCGATTCCTTCCCGGAGTCAAACTCGCAGGCCGACCTCGATAGGGCCTGCATGGCGGGACGGATGAATGCGTCCGTCCCTACGTGGGCATCGCCGATCCTGCAGGAAAGTCTTGATACGCGCAGTGAACACCGTCACGACTCTGGCTCAGGGTCCCCATTCAATCTGTCATATCCAGAACATTGCAAAACGGGCAATCGCGGGTACTTGGGGAAGCTCGCGTCGGTGAGGGAGCGCTCACATAGATAGAACGTCGACCCACGATCGGACTCGATCAACCGCTTGAACCGGCAATCGGCACACAATCCGATCCCGAGCGGACGCGACGAGTTCTTCTGGCTCACAGCTAGAGAATAACGCTCCTCCGAGATATGGGCACGGGCTGCACTCGCTCCTCTCTTGGCCAGCAAGATTCTTTCTACGAACCTGAAGAAAAATTCATCAAGTCTTGACAGACTTTTACACTGGAAAAGCTTGAACCTCGATCAGTCGCTCTGCTATAAGGGCACCCCATCACCAGGAGGTTCTACCTTGCGTTTGCCTAGGCTTGGTGTCTTCGTGTCGCCTTCGACGTCTTTGCGCGCCCTTCTTGTTGCTGCAGCGGCGCTTGCGTTTCTCGCGCAGTTCGCGTCGGCCCAGCAGACCTTGGGCTCGATCAACGGAACAGTCACTGATGCCAGCGGAGCTGTCGTGCAAGCGGCCACGGTGAAGGCCCACGCCATCGCGACGAACCTGGAAGTCATGGCGCAGACAAAGAGTGATGGCTCGTTCGCCATTTCTGACCTTCCCATCGGAACGTACCAGGTGACGTTCACTAAAGATGGTTTCCAGAGTGAGGTTTATCCCCAGATCAGTGTGCAAGGAAGCCGAACAACGACGGTGAACTCAAAGCTGAAACCAGGGTCGGTTTCGACCATGGTGACCGTTGACGCCACGCCCATGCTCAACGAGACCGATACCACGAATAGCTATACCCTCGGCCCGGAACAGATCGAAGCCGTGCCGCTCGGTACGGGAAGTTTCACCCAGCTCGCCATCCTGGCACCTGGCGTAAATGCAGACTTCCTGTCAGGTTCAGGCTCGAATGAAGGACTCGGCAACCAAGGCATTGTGGCAAATGGCCAGCGCGATACCAGCAACCTGTTCACCTTCAACGGGGTGAATGCGAACAATCTGTTTAACGGAAACTCGACCAGCAATATTTCCGACAGCCGGTTCACCTTGAATACGGGCGAGATCTTTGGAGTCGGCGGTCAGGTTCAGACCAACAGTTCCGTATTCGACGCGATCGGCCAGGCATTGCCCACGCCTCCGATCGAGACCATCGAAGAAGTGCACGTCTCGACCTCCATGTACGACGCTTCCATGGGATCGGCCAGCGGCGCTCACGTGGAAACCACGACGAAGTCCGGGACGAACCACCTGCACGGGCAAGTTTACGAATACTTCCAAAACAACGTTTTCGACGCCGCTCCCACGTTCCTCGCGCCGAACCCGTTTTTTTCCGGCGCACCACCGCTCCACCGCAACGTTTTTGGCGGGACTGCGGGCGCTCCCATCATAAAAGACAAGATGTTTTTCTTTGTTTCGTACCAAGGGCAGCGCATCAGTGACGCTCTCAGTGGAGCATTCAACGGCGTTCCCACACTTCCCGGTTTAACGGATTCCAATCGCGACGCCACCGATCTTGCCAACCTCGTGAACACTGCTAATGGTTGCGCGGGGTGCATCACCCCGAACCAGGTGGATTCCGTCGCGCTGGCCATCCTTCAGGCCAAGACTTCGAGTGGGCAATACATCATTCCGTCCGAGACTCCCGGCACTCAGGAAAGCGGAACCCAGCCGTTCAACGCTTTCATCAAAGGCCCGCCAAGCCAATTTAACGCCACTCAGATGAACGGAAACCTCGATTACATCTTTGGTCCGAAGGACCGTCTGGCCGCGAAGTACTACTATCAAAACGATCCCACCAGCATTCCATTCGCGGTCAGTCAGGTGGTGGGGTTCCCGCAGACCATGCACGCCCAAGGCCAGCTGTTTTCCCTGGATAACACCACCATTCTTAGCTCCAATTCGACCTGGGAGAACCGCTTTGGCTTTGTGCGCGAAGTGGCCGACGCCACCACCGACCAGGCCTTGACTCCCAGCGAAGTAAATCTCAACCTCCTGGGCACGAAATACTTTCCGGGAATCACCATCTCAAACGCGGACGTAGGGGCATCGTTACTTCAAGGCGGGACGATCGCACCCTTCTCCGGCAACCAGATGAGTATCGGCCCTTCCACGAACTTCGCGAACGCTGGCATCTTTCAAAACGAGTACGAAGGATCATCGACCTACCATTGGGTGCATGGCCGTCATTCTCTCGCTTTCGGCGGCATCTTTGATTATGTACAGCTGAATGTTGCCAATCGAGAAAACCAAGTTGCCAACTTCAGCTTCAATACTTTCGGCGACTTCCTCACTGGCACCTTGGGCCAGGATCGCAGCAGCGGGCAGTTCCTGAATGGAGAGACGAACCGTCATTTTCGATCACGCTCGGCTGGACTCTTTGCCCAAGACAATCTCAAGCTTCGATCGAATCTCACACTAAACCTTGGAATACGCTGGGACTGGGATGGTCCGCTCTATGAAACGAACGGGCTGCTGACGAACTTCTACCCGTCGGATTACAAGTACGACCTCGCCACCGATTCGTTCGGGACCCTAGCCAACGGCCAACCCGCGATTGGCCTGGTGGTGGCCGGGAACAACAAGGCTTTCGGATTCAAAGGCGTTAGCAACTCCACTCTGACGGGTCGCCAGTGGATGTTTGCCCCCAGAATCGGGGTGGCCTGGAGTCCGTCCCGTCTTAAGAACGTTGTGGTTCGCGCGGGCTTCGGAATGTACGCCGATCGCGGCGAATACTTTACCGAACTTTCCGCCAGCGCAGGGCTTGGGATTAGCGGACCATTCAGCGTGACGACACAACAGCCCTTTACCGTTCCTCAGAACACCACTTGCGTGGGCATGGGATGCCTGGGTGGTGCACCGTTTGGCACGGCACCATTTCCACCCCCTCCGAGCAACCTATCCGAAGTGGCGGGGCTGATCTACAATCAATCTCAGTTGAGCGGCTGTCCCGAACCGGTTACGCCTACCTGCACGCCTACGGGCTTCGCCAATTCCGACTTTTTGTTTGGCGGCTACGATCCCAAGAACAAACTGCCGTACTCAGAAAACTGGAGCGTCGACCTGCAGTGGCAGCCGAAAAACGACGTCGTTCTGACCGTCGCTTATATCGGAAATCATGGCGTACACCAACCACTGCCGATTCCGTTTAACCAGCCAGGCGTGGCGACTCCCAGCAACCCGATTAATGGGCAGATTTACAGCTACGGCTTCCAGGCGTCAGATGCCAACTTCAATCCTCTACTGACCGAGCAAGTGCAAACGACAATCGGTGCGTTCTCGTTCTCCGACGGGAATACGGCTCTGCGCACACCGTACATCGGCTTCAATCCAAACGCAGACTACTGGCGTGCCGAGGGCATCTCCACTTACAACGCATTACAGTTGCAGGCCACAAAGAGGATGTCCCATGGCTTCCTTCTGAACGCTTCCTACACCTATTCACATTCTCTGGATGAAGGCAGCGGACTCGGGGCTGGGTTGTTCTTCAACGGGAACGATCCTCTTCACCCAAGAACTGCCTATGCCTCATCGGATTTCGACAGGACTCACGTCGTGAGCGTCAGCTATGTTTACCTGCTGCCCACATTTCAGCACGCCTCCCGGGCACTCAGTGCCATGGCCAACGGCTGGGGCCTTCAGGGTGTCACCGTGGCTCAGAGCGGCCAGCCGTTCAGCGTGATTGACTTTTCAGGCACGGCGGCCAGCATCTTCTTCAGTGCTGACGACTTCATCACCAATCCAATTCTCCCGTTGGCTCCCGGGATCACTCCCAAGGCGGCAACTCAAGGGGGAACGGATAACTCCTTCACCTCCGGTGGACTTGCGGGAGTTCGTGTTCCCTACATCAATCCGAACAGTTTCACCATTCCCTTCCTCCAACCAGGGGAGAGCGGCGTCCCTCCTTGCGGTCTGACCACCGCGGGGACGACGGCTTGCGACACCTTCGAAACCGGCTACGGCGGAACAGGCCGCAACGTGTTCCGCGCCCCCTTCCAGACTCGATTTGATTTCTCGCTCTTCAAGAATTTCAAGTTCGGAGAGCGCTATGCTCTTAAATTCCAAGCCGATGCGTTCAACATTTTCAACCATCCCAATTTCGACGCACCGAACGGAAACTTTGAACTGAATGCTTGCTTCAATCCGTTCCCCTGCTTTCCCGATCCGACCAAGATCCTGGACGCGTCCAGCGGTAACTTCAATACGAAGAACTTCGGGGTGATTCGGCAGACGGTAGGAAGCAACCGTTTCCTGCAGTTGTCGGCACACTTGAACTTCTAAATGCCGCGCACAGAGGAACAGCGCAGTCTTCAGAGTCGACCGACAGCCGAGCGGTTCAGACGAGGGGCGATCAGCCTGGCGCTGACGGCCCTCGTTCTCGTGCAGAGTTCGGGGTCTTTTGCATGGGGTAACGAAGGGCACACCGCCATTAACCGCGTGGCCGTGGAGAAACTTCCTGCCACCATGCCGCGCTTCCTGCGGCGCGCTGTGGTCGAGATCGCTTACCTTGGACCGGAGCCCGATCGCTGGCGGAGTCCTTCGGAGTTTGCCCTGAAGAACGCGCAGGAGGCCGATCATTTCATCGACCTCGAACGCGTTTCGTGGCTCGATCCGCTTCCTCCAGGCCGCTATGAGTTCTATCGCAAGCTTTACGAGAAGCGCGATTCGACTACAGATCATCCTGACGATTACCTTCCCGAGCGCGTCGGGCTACAGCCATACATCACGATGGAAGTGTACGGGCGCCTGAAGGCTGCGTTCCGTGAATATCGGCAGAGGCTGGCGGCACATCATCCCACGCAAGCGGTGCAACAGGCGATCATCTTCTATGCCGGTTGGCTAGGGCATTATGTCGCGGACGGCTCGCAACCGTTACACACCACCATCCAGTACAACGGATGGGTCGGTCCGAATCCCAATGGATATACCACGCAGCACACCATCCACGGTCAGTTTGAGACTGCCTATGTGGCAGCAAACATTACGGAGAAAGACTTCTCCGGGCTGGTGAAGAGTCCCGAGCGGCTTGACGATCCCTTCGTGCGTTACGTTGCCTATCTTCGACAGTCCAATGGGATGGTTGACAACGTCTACGCGCTCGAGAAAGCCGGTGGCTTTGCGGGAAAGGGCACGCCGGCCGCGTTCGAGTTCACGACTCACCGCCTGGCCGCCGGATCACAGATGTTGCTCGACCTGTGGTACACGGCGTGGATGGAGAGTGCCGTGCCTGTAGCGGAACATGCGCCTTCAACTCCATTAATAAAGTAGGGCGTTCGATGTGGGACAACAGCCATCGGCCGTCCGTCGAGAACAGCTCGACCGCTCTTAATCGCCAATTGGCGGCTCTCCTCGCGACGCCTTCGCACCGCTTTCGGTATACTGAATATCAACATGCCGGTTCTTAAAAATATCGCGGCCATTGCCAAAGGCATGAGCATCACCTTCATGGAGATGTTCCAGCCGACGACCGTCGAGAACTATCCCGACGGCAAGGGGCCACTGAAAGGCGCGCGCTTTGAAGCCCGCTTCCGCGGCGCCCACGTTCTGCAGCGCGACGAGAACGGACTGGAGAAGTGCGTGGCATGCTTCCTCTGCGCCGCCGCGTGTCCTTCGAATTGCATTTATATCGAGGCTGCCGAGAACACGGCGGAGAAACGCGTCAGTGGCGCCGAACGCTACGCCAAGGTTTACAACATCGATTACAACCGCTGTATTTTCTGCGGGTATTGCGTGGAGGCGTGTCCCACGGATGCGATCACCCACGGGCATGGATTTGAGCTGGCGACCTTCAACGCCAGCAACCTGGTCTACCGCAAGGAGCAAATGCTGGCCCCCCGGCCAGCACACATGGGAGCCAACGTCATCTTCAATCAGGCCGACGTGGACGGTGGAGCGCCGGCACAGATGGTGCCGGGGAGCTGACTTCGAGAAGAGTTTCGAGTGCAAGCCACGCCGGTCCTCGAGACCGGCGTTCGTGCATGTGGGAGGAACCAAACTCTCGGCCACGGTTTCGCGCGAAGGAACACGGATTTCGACAGACAGATCAAAGGTTAGAAGCTAAGAGCTAGGAGCTAGAAGCTAGAAGCCACCAATGGCTGACTTCTTACAGACCGTGCAAGAGCGCGTCGTCGTCTATGACGGCGCGATGAGATCGTCCTGGGAGCGTTGCGGGCCGGGTGGCAATGGCTTGCGCGTCGATGCGGTTGCTGGAGGTGGTCGGGCTGGGATCGAGCAAAGGGCTTTCCGCAGTGACATTCACGGCGGTACTGAGTGCGGCGATGTTGACCTTGACGAGGAATTCGGTAGGCAGCGCCGAGCGAATCTCGATCCGGCCGCTAAACGCAGAGGAGCCGTCGCTCTTGACCGTCAGTGGGTAGGGACCGAAAGGAAGATTCCGCGTCGCAAGGAAGCCTGTATCGTCCGTCACTAAGCTGCGGTGAAGCTGCGCTGCCTCGCTGGACAACGTGAGGGATGCTTTCACGCTCAGGCCGCGGGGATCGGATACCTTGAGACGAAGTTCTCCTGTGTTGCTCTGCCCAAACAGCGGCAGCGCCAACAGCACGATTCCGAGGTAAAGAAGCCTGCGCAAGGTTGTGCAGAAGGAGAGCCTCGTCATACCAGCCGGGTGTACAGGCGAGTTTTTACAAAATGTAGACACCATGGTGACAAAGCAAAGGTCAAGGTAGGTCAATTTTTAAGCAGGTCCTACGCAGGAGGCGGACCCTCTACCGCCCCTTGGTCGGATCGGAAGCTTCAAGCCTTCCGTCACCGGGAAGGCATGGGGAAAAACTGGTGCTCTCACCGCAGGGGGTGGGAGCGCCAGTTTTGTCTGGGCCTTCCGCAGAATCCCGCAGGTGCTTCGCTAAGCACCGGGCATGCAGCGTCTTAGCTTCGCGATCCATTATCAACTGTTACAATTTTGGTGATCGGCCAACGTCTGGCTGAGGCCACCAAGCGCCATGAAATGTCCTTTTTGCGGATTTGCGAATGACAAGGTTGTCGACTCGCGCGAGAGCAAGGAAGCCGAATCGATCCGGCGGAGGCGCGAGTGTCTCAAGTGTGGAAAACGCTTCACCACCTACGAGCGCATCGACGAAATCCCATACATGGTAGTGAAAAAGGACGGGCGCCGTGAAAAATTCGACCGCCAGAAGGTGCTCAACGGATTGCTGCGCGCCTGCGAAAAACGCCCCGTTCCCATCAGCAAACTAGAACAGATTGTGAATGAGGCGGAGTCGTTTGTGATCGAGTCGGCGGAGCGTGAGCGGAAGACCAGCGAACTGGGAGAGCTGATCATGAACCGACTGCGGCGCTACGACAAAGTGGCCTATGTGCGCTTTGCCTCCGTCTATCTGGATTTCAAGGACGTGAAAGAGTTCATGAACGAGTTGAAGGATCTGGTGAAAGTTAAACCTGCATAGTAACTAACCTCGAGGCATTTCGAGTCATGAGTCATAAAGTAACTCTCATCCCGGGGGACGGGATCGGGCCCGAAGTAATGAATGCGACGGTGCGCATCCTGGAAGCAACCGGCGTGAAGTTCGACTGGGAGACCTTTGCCGTGGGTGCAGAGGCGTACGAAAAATCGGGTGAGTATATTCCCAAAGATTTGATCGAGTCGCTGGAGCGGACCAAAGTCGGTTTGAAGGGTCCGGTCACAACGCCGATCGGTGGCGGCTTCCCTAGCATTAATGTCGCGCTGCGGAAAAAGTTTGAGTTGTATGCCAACTTCCGTCCGATCCGTAATTTGCCGCATATTCCGACGCGCTATCCAGATGTCGATCTGATCATCGTGCGCGAAAACACCGAGGGACTCTATTCGGGCCTGGAGCACGAAGTGGTGCCCGGCGTGGTGGAGAGTTTGAAGATCATCACCGAGAAAGCATCGACACGGATCGCCAAGTTTGCTTTTGAATACGCCCGCAAGAATAACCGCAAGAAAATTCACTGTATTCATAAAGCAAACATCATGAAGTTGTCCGACGGATTGTTCTTGCGCAGCACGCGCAATGTAGCCAAAGACTATCCCGAAATCACCTACGGCGAACATATTGTCGACAACACCTGCATGCAACTGGTGATGAACCCTTATCAGTACGACATGCTCGTGATGGAGAATCTGTACGGAGACATTCTTTCGGATTTGTGCGCGGCGTTCGTGGGCGGATTGGGCTTCGTCCCCAGCGCAAACCTCGGAGACGATTGCGCCGTGTTTGAAGCC
This sequence comes from uncultured Acidobacteriaceae bacterium, assembly GCA_963710885.1. GTDB lineage: Bacteria > Acidobacteriota > Terriglobia > Terriglobales > Acidobacteriaceae > Sulfotelmatobacter. The sequence continues at coordinate 174,428 of CAVQCF010000029.1, read as the reverse complement.
GTACACGGCTCCGCGCCCGATATTGCGGGAAAGAATCTGGCCAATCCGACGGCTCTCCTGCGCTCGGCCCTGTTGATGGTCCGCCACCTCGGAGAGCACGCCGCCTCCACGCAGATTCGGAATGCTCTGGAGCGAGTGTACCGGCATCCAGAAAAACTGACGCGTGATATCGGGGGCAAGGCGGGGACGTCGGAATTTGCCGACGCCGTCATTGAGGAAATGCAGAACAGTAAGGCTGAAGCTATGCCGGTCTAGCTTTCGGCTATAGTGGCCGAAGGTTCAGCGGCGCTTCAGCGCTTCCAGTTCTTCCAAAGTGCGGGGCCAGTCCGATCCCAACAGGCGCGACAGGCTCCGGTCGGCCAGAACCTTTCCGCCCGTCTGGCAGCGCGCACAATAGTTGGTCTCTTTGTCGGCGTAGCGAATTCTCAAAATCTTATCGCCGCATCTCAGACAAGGCAGTCCATAACGCCCGTGGGCTGCCATGTCGGGACGAAACGCGGTGACCTTTTCTGGAAAAGCTTTTTCTGCTTCGATGCAAAGCCGATTTATCCACAGTTCCAGCGTCTGTCGTGTGGCCGCCAACAGTCGCTGCCATTCGTCCGGAGAAAGCTTGTTGGTGAGCGTGATCGGAGAGAGCTGCGCGGCATGCAGGATCTCGTCTGAATATGCGTTACCGATACCACTGAGTAAACGTGGATCGGTCAGCGCACGCTTCAGAGTATGATTTTCAGCCGTCATCACCGCGCGAAACGAATCCAGATCTGCAGCGAATACGTCGATCCCTCCAGCGTCGAGCGAGCGCCGACCCTCCTCGCCGCTGACCAGATGCAGCGCGGCTCGACGCTTGCTGCCGGCTTCCGTCAGAATCAGAGAACCGTTCGGAAAGTCGAAAGCAGCCAAACTCTGACGACCCGCCAGCTTGGCGTCTGGGGCTCGCCAATGCAACCGGCCCGCAATCATCAGGTGCAGCACGAGCCAAAGGTCGCCCTCCACGCCAATGGCGATTCGCTTGCCGATGCGGCTGAGTCTCTCGACGACTCGTCCTTCGGCACTCGCAAGCGCCGGCTGGACCGTCCGCAGCAAAAAGGGACTCGCCAGGCGCACATGCTGCAGAGGTTGGCCCATGACGCGGGGTTCGAGCGCGCTGATGTAGGCTGTTATGTCTGGCAATTCGGGCATAGAGATCAGATTGCATGGAAATCGAGGATTTTTCAACGTCGCGGGAGAGAATCTACCCAACCCGACGGCTCTGCTGCAACGGCCTTCCTGCTGGTCTATGGACTTCCGTGCGGTGATTCCCGCGACATTCGCTCCTATGATTTGAGGGCGAGGGGAAAAGCCTATGAAATCATGGACGGGAGTTTTGGCAGGTTTAGCGTGCACGATATTGCTGACAGGTTCCGCAATGGCGCAAGGTGGTGAACTGGTCGGAGCCGAGTGGGGAGTTCCGGGACGCCGAGTCGACGTCACCGCCCGGGTGCGTACATTCATACACGACGGCGTGTTGCAGCTTGAGGTCACGCGGTTCAATCTCGGGATCGATCCGACACCGGGCGAGATCAAAGTGCTGGTCGTCCGGCTGCGCGAGTGGGACGGAGACATTCGAGACTATAGCTATGCGGAAAGATCCTGGGCGCGCTTGGAACTGGATCCCGCGGATTGGCACGAACGGCAGGAGCGGGAAGGGCATCGCGAAGAAGCTTATGACCGGCACGAGAGAGGCTTGCAGATTCTGCGTGCCTACTACGGAGCCGATGGGCAATTCGTGAACGTGACCGACGCATTACGGAGTCGGGTGGGTGACGGTAGGCTTTACCTGCACGTCGACAACTACAGCATGGGCGGCGATCCACTGCCCGGAGCCCACAAGCGCCTGCGCATTCTGTATACGATTGACGGAGATCGCCGGAACGTCGTGGTCGACGAAAAGACCGATTTGCGGTTGCCGTAGGAGATTCGACCTCGTTTCAAAGATCGGCATAATGCAAACATTAAGAAGCCCGCGATCCTGCCTGGCGGGCTTTTTCTTGGTGTTTAAAATTTGATCGTGTGTGCACACAGTGCTCACAAGTGGCGGAAAACACACATTCCCACAGACTTTTGCAATTGCGCCATTGACTCGCGCGCTCGGTTCGGAGTACATTCCTTTGCGTTCTGGGGATTCTGGGGAAAATGACGCGCACATCACGGCGTGTGGGGATAGTTCTCTTTCAGCTCGGTGGACCCGACACGCTGGAGGCGATCGAGCCTTTTTTATATAACCTCTTCTGCGACCCTGACATTATCGACTTCCCTTTCGCTCGCATCGGTCGCAAACCGCTCGCCAAGCTGATCTCGACCACCCGCGCCCGCAAGGTGCAACATCACTATGCGACGATCGGCGGAGGATCGCCCATCCGGCGCCACACGGAGCGGCAGGCTCGAGCACTCGAAACGGAACTGCGCAGTCAGGGCATCGATGCACATTGCTTCGTGGCCATGCGGTACTGGCACCCGTTTACTCGCGAGGCGATCGCGCAACTGCAGGCGGCGCAGTGCGACGAGGTGGTGCTCCTTCCGTTGTACCCCCAGTATTCCTCGACGACTACGGGGTCGAGTTTGAACGAATGGCAGCGGCTTTTCCAAGATGACCTGCCGGTCCGTTGCGTCGAGACTTTCTATCGTAATACGATGTATCTGGATGCGGTGGCCCAGCAGGTGAACGAGGCCCTGTCCCGCTTCGCTGAGCCTTCTCGACCGGAAATTGTCTTCAGCGCGCACAGCATACCGATGTCGGTGATTGAAAAAGGCGACCCTTATCAGCGGCAGATCCAGGAGACAGTGCGCCTGCTGACCGAGCGCGGCGGCTGGAGCAATCCGCAGCGCCTCTGCTACCAGAGCAAGGTCGGAGCGAGCCGCTGGCTGCAGCCTTCGCTGCATCAAACTTTGAAGCAGTTGGCGGACGAGCGCGTGCGCGAGATGTGTGTCGTGCCGGTCGCGTTCGTTTCCGATCACGTGGAGACTCTCGGCGAAATCGATCATGAGGCCCGAGAGGAAGCGCACCGGCTTGGGATCGAGCAGTTTGAAATGAGCGCGGGATTAAATGACTCTGCAAAGTTCATTAGTGCTCTTGGACAGATCGTGCTGGAGGCTCTGGACCAGGCCGTTCATAGCTCGATTCCGATTCGCAGTTTGGGGAGGACGTTGGCCGAGCCGCAATACGCGGCGGCCGCTGGTTTGGATTAGAGCCGTAGTCATCGAGTTAGAGGAGGGAGTTCATGGCGGAGGAGACCGGGAAGGTCAATCCGAATCCCGAGGCGGCGAAACCCGCATCGGGGGCACAGGATGCCACGAAGTATGTCGGCACACCGGCCGTGGGAACCTCGAAGGCGGCTGCAGCCGCTGGCGTGGCCGGCACCGCTCCGTCCACGGAGATCGATCGCCACCGTCGACGATTCGTTTGGACGATGGTGACGGGCTTCCTGATGGCGTGGTTCCTGGCGTTCTTCCGCTTCTTCCTGCCGCGCACTCTGTTCGAACCGAACTCCGTCTTCAAGATCGGCTATCCGTCGGAATTCGCCCTCGGGGTCGATACAAAGTTCCAGCAGAAATATCGCATCTGGGTCGATCGCACACCCGACCGGCTGTTCGTGATCTACGCACGCTGCACGCACCTGGGCTGCACGCCCGATTGGAAACCCAGCGAAAACAAATTCAAGTGTCCATGCCACGGCAGCGGCTACGACAGCGAAGGCATCAACTTTGAAGGACCGGCGCCGCGACCGATGGACCGCGCGAAGATCGAACTGGCACCCGATGGACAGATTATCGTGGACACTTCGCGGCTGTATCAGTGGCCCAAGGGACAACCCTCGCACTTTAACGATCCGGGAGCGTTTTTGACCGGAGTGTAGCGCGACGCAAGTAGCAGATTCTTCGCGCCAAAACCACGGCGCTCGGAATGACAAAAGTGTTCTAGAGCGAATCTTATGGCTGACGAAAACAATCCGAACGGTGGCAACGGCTCTAACGGGAAGAACGGGAAGGTCGGGCTGGTCGAGCGAGTCACCACCGGCGTGAAAGAGGATATTCAAGCCCTCAAAACCGACATCCCCACCAAGGCGAAGGAACAGATCGAGGGGCTGAAAGATCCGACGAAGACGCAAGTCTACACGTCGATCTTCCGCCACAAGCACGACGACACGCCACGAAACCGGGCGCTGGGCGTGCTCTCCAACGTGTTTCTGCATCTGCACCCGGCGAAGATCAATCGCGACGCCGTCCGCTACAGCTATACCTGGGGCATGGGCGGGATCACGTTCTATCTGTTCATCATCCTTACTTACACCGGTGTGCTGCTGATGTTCTATTACCATCCCACCAAAGTGCAGGCATTCCGCGATGTGCTCTATCTGGAGCACGACGTTCCCTTCGGCAAGATATTGCGCAACATGCACCGTTGGGCGGCTCACCTGATGGTGATCGGCGTGTGGCTGCACATGTTCCGCGTGTTCCTGACCGGGTCGTACAAAAAGCCGCGCGAGTTCAACTGGAATATCGGTGTGCTGCTACTGGTATTTACGCTGCTTCTTTCGTTCACGGGATACCTGCTACCGGACGATCAGTTGGGTTTCTGGGCCGTCACGGTGGGCACGAACATGGCGCGCGCGACGCCGCTGTTAGGGCATGAAGGCCCGTTCGGCTCGATGCTCGGCATGACTCCCTACAACGATGTACGCTTTGGATTGCTCGGAGGATCGATCGTCGACGCGAATGCGCTGCTCCGCTCTTACATCTGGCATTGCATCGGAATTCCGATCGTGGCGTCGGTGCTGATGATTGTGCATTTCTGGCGCGTGCGAAAAGACGGCGGGATTTCAGGGCCGGCCCCGGTGATGCTGGAGGCGGAAGGGGACAAACCGAGACGCGGCCCGAAGGCGGCGGGAGAGTAAGAACGGTTTGTGTGGGGACAGCCGCCTTCGGCTGTCCGGTCGAGCGAAGCTCGACAGTTGTAGGCGGGGACGAGTCGAGCTGCGCTCGACGGACGGCCGAAGGCGGTTGTCCCCACATGATTCAGCAGCACGGGTCGTGGAGAGACTATGGACTGGCGACAACTCTGGGAGATTTGCTCGGCGCCCGACAACGTGCCGATCGTGGGCTTGATTCCGCTGCTAGGGTTCTACATTTATCTGGCGGTGAAGCAGGCGCGGGCCAACGATCAGTTGATCGAACAACTCGAAGCCGATCCCGCGATGGCCAAGACGCACCATCGCAAGACCTGGCCCTTCAAGCCGGGATGGGCCAAAGAAGTCCACGTCTGGCCATTCCTGCTGCGCATTGAATTTCTCGCCGCCATCATCATCACGATCATTCTGATGGTCTGGTCGATCACGCTGAACGCCCCGCTGGAAGAACCGGCGAATCCTAACCTCACGATGAATCCCGCAAAAGCTCCGTGGTACTTCCTCGGACTGCAGGAGATGCTCGTTTACTTTGATCCGTGGATTGCCGGCGTGGTCATGCCGACGATGATCATCGTCGGCTTGATGGTGATTCCCTACATCGACACGAACCCGTTAGGCAGCGGGTATTACACCTGGAAGCAGCGCAAGTTTTCGATTTCGACGTTCATGTTCGGCTTCGTGATTCTGTGGGTCGCGATGATCATCATCGGCACGTTCATTCGCGGGCCCGGCTGGCAATGGTTCTGGCCGGGGCAGACCTGGGATCACAACCGCCTGATCTACGAAGTGAACCGCGATCTGCCGGATCTATTCGGACTCACGTCCAACATGGCAAAGGCAATTTTTGGCGCCATCGTCGTCGGCGGATTTTATCTGGTCGGCGGCGGCGCGGTGTATTCGCTGTTCCGCCGAAAAATGCCGAAGGATTTCCAGCGCATGAGCCTGCTGCAGTTTTCGCTGATGGCGTTTCTGTGGCTGACCATGCTGGCGTTGCCCCTAAAGATGGCGCTGCGGCTTCTGTGGCACATCAAGTATGTGTGGATTACGCCGTGGTTTAACGTGTGAAGAAGTAGGCAGCTAGCGTTAGCTTGGAACAGCCTGCCGTTCGCGAAGCAATGCTGTCCAACGTTTACGAGGGAGAATCTGGTGCCTGAAAAACCGATCCCCGAGCAGGATCCGATAACCGGAAAATCGTACGCGCTCCATTACCTGATTGCGACGGTGATTCTGATTGGCACGCTGTTCTGGGCTTTGTACGACGAAGCCTGGGGACAGCGGCCGTGGAAGGCCTTCCAGGATCAGTGGAAGGATCGCTACAGCGCATTCCTGAACACGGCGAAGTCCAAGTCCGCTAAGTCGGAGCAATCGGTCGAGCAGGATCCTCAGTACGTCGCGCTGAAGCAAGATTACGAGAAGGCCTATCAGGATTCCAAAGCCGCAAGGAGAAGAGGCTCGCAAGAAACTCGACGACGCCAGCGCGCGCCTGCTCGCGGTGCAGAGCGTGTTCACCGACCGCCGCGCCTACGTAAACGCACTTACCTACGAACTGGAAACCAGCACCAGCGATTCGGCGAAAGCCAGCAAGAAGAAGGAAATCGATTCCTACAAAGCCGAGCAGGCCACCGTCAAATTTCCCGACGGGACAGGCAAGAAGATTTCACTTTCCCGCAACTGGAGGAGAACGTATAACGAGATCCGCGACGAGCGGACCAAGCTGAGTCTCGAACTCGGCGACGTGCTGAAGCCAGTGACCGCGGCCAAGGCGAAGATGGACGAGTACATCTCCGACCACATGGTCGACCTGACTCCGCAGCAGATTCAGGGACTGAAGAGGCGGGCGACGGACTGGGATCCGGCGATCGTGCAGATCAATGTGGCCGACGCCAACATCGTCGACCGCTGCGAGTCCTGCCACATGAACACGCGCGAGCCGCTCAAGGTCACGGCCGCGGCGATGACGACCAAAGGGGCGAAGCAGCCCGACGAATACGCCAACGCATTTGTCAGCCATCCCGAGCCGGAGCTGCTGTCGATTCACGATCCCGAGAAGTTTGGCTGCTCACCCTGCCACCAGGGCAACGGCCGCGCCACGACCAGCGTCGAGAAGGCGCACGGAAATTATGAGCACTGGCTGTGGCCGCTTTATCCCAAAGAAAATTCGCAGGCCGGCTGCCAGAGTTGCCACTCTGCCGACATGGTGCTGGTCAGCGGCGATGTGCAGTTTCAAACCATCAACGACGGCAAGGATCTGTTCCGGCAGCGCGGCTGCATGGGCTGCCATCGCTATGAGGGCTACGACAAAGAGCCCGAAGATCTGAACTCGATCGGGCAGCAGATCAAGCAGATCGAGACGCAGAAAAAAGAGAACGTAAAAAACAACGCGGATTTGATGAAGCAGGCCGACGCCGCTGAATCGAACGACGAAGCCAACGCGCTGAACACGAAAGCCGTCGATCTGAAAGTCGCCAACAGCAAGTTCGACGCGCGTTTGCAGCAACTCGACTTCCAGTCGCACAGCCTGATGCAGGATCAGAAAAAAGTTGGCCCCAACCTCAAAGATGTCCGGCTGAAGCTGAACAAGAACTGGATTCCGGTATGGCTGAAGAAGCCTTCCGACTTCCGGCCAACGACGAAGATGCCGAACTTCCGTCTGACCGATCATCAGATTCAAGCCATCTCGGCCTACATCTGGCAGTCCGGTTTCACCGACGAACTTCCCAAGCACAAGCCCGGAAATGCCGCGCACGGCAAAGAATTATTTGAAGAGCGCGGCTGTCTGGCCTGCCACTCGATCGGCGAAGGCGATCAGACGCAGGGTGGAACGTTCGCCGCGAATCTGACGCGCGTGGGCGAGAAAGCGAATTACGACTATCTCGTACGCTGGATTCACAACGCCCGCCAGCGCACGCGCCCGTACTGCCCGTACGAGAAAAAAGATATCGGTCCCGAGGATTACGCCAAGAAGGGACTTCCCTACGTATTCGATCTCGATCACAGCAAGTGCCCGAACGACGGCCACGAACTGCAAGTGCAGAACATGACGGTGATGCCGAGCCTGCGCCTGAGCCCCGGAAGACGCGGAAGACATCGCCACGTATCTGATGACGCAGAAAAAGCAGGATCCGTCGTCGTATGCGGACGCCGCGTTCATGGATGATCCCGCGCTTGAAAGAAGAAGGCAAGAAGTGGGTGCGGTTCTACGGCTGCGGCGGGTGCCACGAAATTTCGGGCTTGGAAGATGAAGGCCGCATCGGCACCGAACTGACGTTCGAAGGCAGCAAGCCGATCGAGCGCCTCGACTTCGCGCTGTTCACCGAAGCCGCGCAGCGCGGAGGCAAAGGATGCCGAGCCGATCAAGGACAAAGATGATCTGGCACGTCTGCCCGACGGTCCGGCGACAGAACCCTGGTACGACCAGAAGGGATTTTTCGAGCACAAACTCGCCGAACCGAACGTCTACGATCAGGGCAAAGTGAAGGGCGAGACCGAAGCTCTTCGCATGCCGAACCTGCACCTCACCAAGGATCAGGTGCTCGACCTCACCACTTTCCTGCTGGGCAGCCAGGAGACTTCCCTGCCCCAGAGTTATCAGTACAAGCCGGGCGACGCGCGGCATGACATTCAGGAAGGCTGGTGGGTCATCAAGAAGTACAACTGCATGGGATGCCACCAGATCATTCCCGGGCCAGCACACCATTCTGATGGGCCTGAAGCAGTATCAGGACGTGCAGGAACAGTTGCCGCCGAAGCTGCTGACCGAAGGCGCGCGCGTCGATCCCGAATGGCTGCGGAAATTCCTGTCAAATCCGGCGCTGAGCACGACCGATACGAATCGCAATGGCGTGCGGCCGTACCTGAAAGTGCGCATGCCAACATTCTCGTTCTCGGATAACGAACTGCGAAAACTGGTGCGATTCTTCGAGGCCCTGTCGCAGCAACCGCTTCCTTATATTCCGGAAGAAGTGCCGACGCTCACGGCTAAAGAAACCGACATGGCGCGCAGCCTGTTCTCCAGCACGGCGGCGCCTTGCCTGAAGTGCCATGCCACGGGCGATCCTTCGCATGACAAGATCGCGACCGCGCCGAATTTCCTGCTGGCGAAAGAGCGGCTGAAACCGGACTGGGTCGAGCGCTGGATCACCGATCCGCAAGCCGTCGAGCCCGGGCACGTCGATGCCCTCCGGATTATTCAAGCAGCAAGGATAATCAGTGGGTGTTTGCCGGGCCGACGCCGCCAACGTTTAACGGGTATACGGGAGATCACCGCAAGCTGCTGACCGATTACATCTTCCAGTTGACGGCGGAAGAACAGCGGCGGGTGGCGGCGTCGATGCCGCAGGCAAAGGCGGCATTGCAGCCCTCGACTAGCCGAAAACAGGCCGCCGTGGAATCGCATCCTACGGCGAGCGGTGGTTCGCGGTAGAAGTTCCGCGTGTAGAATATGCGGTTCGGTGATGCTCTTCGCATTTTGTTAGCTGCTTCGGGCGCGGGCTAGTCGTCCGCGCGACAGCCGGCGAGCCGCCGGCGCTACACTTCAAAGAAAGGACGACATCATGAATAGGAAAACAGGTTGGACAAGAATTACGGTCAGCGCGCTGGCGTTGTGTGCGCTTCTGACCCTGGCAGGCGTGCAGCAAGAAGGAGAATACGGAGCAATCGAGCAACGCTCCTGCCGAGTCGGCGGCCCCAGCGCAGCCGGCCACGCCGATTGATCCGGCAACCGTGGCCACCATTAACGGAACGGTAAGTTTGACGGCACGGCTCCCAAGGCCTCCAAGATCGATATGAGCCAGGATCCCGGCTGCAAGGGCACGAACGAGGCCGAGAACGATAGTCGTCAAGGGCGGCGATCTCGCCAACGTCTTCGTCTACGTAAAAGACGGGCTCGGCAACCGCACCTTCGATGTGCCCAAGGATCCGGTCGTGCTCGAACAAAAGGGCTGCCAATATCATCCGCATGTGCTGGGCGTGATGGCCGGCCAGACCGTCCAGATCAAGAACGACGATCCCACGACGCACAATATTCACCCCACGCCGAAGGACAACCGGGAATGGAACGAATCGCAGCCACCCTCTTCTCCGGCGATCGAGAAGAATTTCGCGCGCGAAGAGATCATGCTGCCCGTAAAGTGCAACCAGCACCCGTGGATGAAGATGTACATCAACGTGGTCAAGAACCCGTTCTACGCTGTAACCGACAAAGACTGGAAAGTATGAGATCAAGGGCCTGCCGCCGGGCGATTACACGATCGCGTTCGTGCAGGAGAAGCTGGGAGAACAGGACCAGAAGGTCACGGTCGCGGCGAAAGAAACCAAGACCGTCGACCAGAGCTTCAAACCAGCCGCCGAATAAAGGCGCCGGTGGTAAAATACCGGGTTGGACAGAGCAGGTTGCACTCACCGTGCGACCTGCTCCGCCCTCCTAAGCCAAGGGCGGTCTCGTTCCGCTTGGCAGACCTCCTGACCCAAGGGGCACTACTCTGAAAGCCATCGCGACAACTTACAATCGCGGTCACCACAGGCTCGCGGTCATCCTTGCCGGCTGGACTTTTTTCCTGATCATCGCAGGCGCGCTGGTCACCAGTAACGATGCCGGGCTGTCCGTGCCTGACTGGCCGACTTCGTTCGGCTCCTGGTACAAAATCCCGAGACTCGTGGGCGGCGTGAAGTTCGAGCATACGCATCGCATGATCGCGCAAGGCGCGGGACTATTGACGATTATCCTTGCGGTCTGGACATGGCGCATCGGAAAAGCGGCGCTGGATGCGATTCTTAGGCGTTGCCGCGGTCGGGACCGTGATTGCGCAAGGCATCCTCGGCGGCCTGACCGTCCTGTTCTTTCTGCCTCCGCCGATTTCGTCGGCCCATGCGGCGCTGGCGCAAACATTTTTCTGCATTGCGGTGGCGATGGCATTATTCACCGGGAGGAACTGGGTGGAAGAGCAGCCTCGCGTGGAGTTCGACCAGCGGCGCCCCAGCCTGTTCACGCTGACTCTGCTTTCCATTTTTGTGTTGTATGTGCAATTGATTCTGGGAGCGATGTTCCGCCACCACGGTTTGAGTTGGTGGCCGCACGTGCGTGCACGCGGTCGTGGTCTCGTTCGTGCTGGCGTGGACTGCAGTGCGAGCGCTTGACGGTCTATCCGCAAATCGAGGCGGTTCGCCGCCCGGCGATTCTGATGCTGTCGCTGGTCATCGCCCAGCTGTGCCTTGGCTTTACCGCATTCCTGACTCGCGTGGCCTGGGGGCGGGACGCGGTGCAGCCGGAGCTTCCCATGGTCCTGTCGACCGTGGCGCACGTTGCAGTCGGAGCGCTCCTGCTCGCGACCACCGTGATCCTGGCAATCCAAGTGTGGAGGCATGTTCCGGTTGCTTTCGAAGAGAGATTGCCGGAAGCGCAACGGGATGCCTCGGCGGCATAGCATCTTTCTTACCGCTGGGGACGATGCGAGCCGAAACTTCTCGCCAGCTGCAAGAGTTCGACTAGTCACTGTCTGTTCCTGGCCGCAATAATCAGCGTGATGTCGTAAACTGGATGCAGTCCCCGGAGTATTCCTTTGGTTTCGAAAGTCTCTGCGCTCGCTGAAGCCGGTCCGGAAGTGGAGCAAGCTGCCGCGCCCGTTATTTCCGTTCAAAATCTGGTTCACCGCTACGAAAACCGCACCGCGCTGAATGGAGTTTCATTCGACGTGCGGCCGGCAGAGTTGTTTGGCTTGCTCGGACCGAATGGCAGCGGCAAGACCACGCTCTTCCGTATTCTCTCGACGCTGATGATCCCGACCGCGGGCCGCGCAGTGGTCATGGGATGCGATGCCGCGCAGGATGCCTGCGAGCCTGCGCCGCCAGATTGGCGTGGTGTTTCAGGCGCAGAGTGTCGACGCAAAATTGACCGCGTACGAGAACCTGTGGCATCAGGGCATCTCTATGGCCTGCGCGGATCGGCTCTGAAACAAGCGCGTGGGAGAAATTCTGGCTCGCGTGGGATCTGGCCGACCGGGCGAAGGAGCGCGTCGAGACATTCTCCGGCGGAATGCAGCGGCGCATCGAACTGGCCAAAGGACTTGCTGCATCATCCCGGAGTCTTGCTGCTCGATGAACCCACCACCGGACTCGACCCTGGCGCTCGCCGCGATCTTGTGGCAGTATCTGCAGATGCTGCGCGATGAAGAACATGTTTCCGTGCTGGTGACCACGCACCTGATGGAAGAAGCCGAACGCTGCGACCGGCTGGCCATCATGAATGAAGGCAATCTGGTGGCGCTGGGAACGCCCGCGGAATTGAAGAGCGAAATCGGCGGCGACGTGATCCTGCTCGATGCCGCGCACGACGCCGGTTTGCTGGCCGAACACATTCAGGCGCGTTTCCATGTGGAAGCCACCGTCATGGGCAATCAGGTGCGCATCGAGCGCGAAGGCGGCCACCGCTTCGTTCCCGACGTGGTCGAAGCATTCCCCGGCGAGATTCAGGCGATTTCCGTGAGCAAGCCGGCGCTCGAGGATGTGTTCATTCACCGCACGGGCCACAAGTTCTGGAGTGAAGAGCGCGAAGCAAGTTCTGCAGACGAAACAAAAAATAAAAAGAAAAAGAGGAGGTAGCTTGCGTCCAATGATTCTGGTGCTTTCTCTGGTGCTCGGTGTCGTGCCCTTGGTGGGCGTGGTCTGGATTTTCGTGAGCGGCATGATCGTGCTCTGGCCGTTTTCAGTCACGGTGGACGGGCTTTTCATGACGCTCATCCTGCTCACGCTCTCCGGCTGCTTCCTGTTAAACGCGTTCTGGGAAATGCGCGACCGGGGCATGTTCGGCAAGAAGGCAGCCGCGCCCGCGAAGACTCCTGCGGCGAAAGCGAGTTAGACGATGGCGACTCAGGCAACAACTTTGGCGCGACCGATGGCGCCCGCATCCGCCGGAGTGATGCTGCCCGGCGTTCACGCTCTGGTGGCGGGAAATCGTGCGCTTCTATCGCCAGCCCGACGCGCGTGGTCGGCGTGCTGGCGTCGCCGCTGGTGTTCTGGCTGGTGCATCGGCTCGGGCTTCGGAACTTCGTTTCGCTCCGGCGGCGGTCCGAGTCAGCAGCACTATCTGGATTATTTCTATCCCGGCGCGCTGATCATGATCGTGCTGTTCACTTCGATCTTCACCATGATGTCGGTGATCGAAGACCGCAAGGAAGGCTTCCTGCTTTCCGTGCTGGTCGCGCCGGTGCCGCGCTCCGCAATTGTGCTCGGCAAAGTGCTGGGCGGGACGACGCTTTCGGCCGTCCAGGGCATGATCTTTCTGATCTTCGCGCCTTTCGCCGGCGTTCATCTTGAATTAGTGCAAGTGCTGCTGGTCGGCGTGGTGGTTTTCCTGGTTTCGTTTGCTTTGACCGCGCTGGGCTTCGCGATCGCCTGGCCCATGGATTCCTCTCAAGCCTTTCATGGCATCGTGAACCTGTTTCTGATTCCGCTCTGGCTTCTGTCGGGAGCGCTGTTTCCTCTTGACGGCGCTTCGGGATGGATTCGCATCATCATGCGCCTGAACCCTCTGACCTACGGAGTGGAAGCCCTGCGCGGCCTCCTGTATCCCGGCGCGGAGACCACTTTCCCCTGTCGTCCGCCATGGCAACCTGCTTCTGTTTTCGCTGGTCATGTTTGGACTGGCATTTCTGATGGTAAACCGCCGCACCACGATCTTCTGTAGCATGAGGCCCGCTGCGTGATCCGCTGAGCAATACGCTTTCTTCCCTGCCCTCAACGCGACCCTGAACGGAACCAGCGCGCGTCCTGCTGCTCACCGGACGCATCCTGATCTGCGCGGGGTCGCATCGCCGCCCATCGCGCCTGCATGATCGCCGCCGTGATCGCCTCGGCGCTGTTTCTCGCGTGCTACTCTATTCTTCCACTTCGAAGTCGGCAACATTCGGTTTCTCGGCGAAGGATGGGCGCGTCCTGTCTATTTTGCGATTCTGATTTCGCATGTCACGCTGGCCATCGTCATTGTGCCGATGGCCATCATCACGTTGAGCCGCGGACTGAAGGCGCGGTATCCCCAGCATCGCGCGATTGCGCGCTGGACCTGGCCGCTGTGGATGTACGTTTCAGTCACGGGCGTGATTGTGTATTTCATGCTGTACCAGTGGTTCCCGCATAGCTAAGGACGGCTTTTGTACAGGATAACGGTCTTGAATGACCCGGCTTTCAGCCGTGCCGTAAGTGCGGGCGAATGACGCAGGCTTCAACCGCTGAGGGAATCCGCCCTCAGGGCCTGAAGGCCGAATCATTGTTAGCTCTTTATCGGCGCAGCTGCAACCGCGCCCTTTCAAAATCCTAGTGGAGCCTTATGTCCGTCCTGAAACTCAAGATCGACGTCTCCGGCACGGTCGGCGACGCCGCATGGCGCGAGATCAACCAGTTCGATCAGATTCAGAGCGCGGACTTCGGCCCGCAGTTCGGCAGCGGCGGACGCTGCAACCATCCGCCCGACGCTCCGCATGCCAAGGGCGAATGGATCGGCGCCGAAATCCGGCTGCAGACGCCGCTTCTGGCGCAGTACGCCATGTCGCACTATCTGGAGCAGGAGCGCGTGCTCGACGCAGACGTGGAGTAGGCAGCTTCTGCTATATTCCTCTCCGGGATTCCATGTCGATTCCATCAGGAACTTCCGCCAGTCCAGATTCGCAACGCGGCCACTGACGCCCCTGCCGCAGCGCGCCAAAGCCCAAGCGCTGGCATGTCGCGCACCCAGAAGATTCTCTTCTTCGCCACCGGGTGGCTCATCGTGCTCATGCCGTTTCTGTTCTGGTGGAACACCTGGTTCGGGCGGCATCTTTCCGACCAGCAGTTGACCGAATATCTGCACGACGACAAGAAGCCGCGGCACATTCAGCATGCGCTGGTGCAGATGGGCGATCGCATGTCGCATGCACTGAACGCCGGCCGCGGAAACAGTGGTATCCCGACCTGATCCGCCTGGCCAGCGATCCGGTCGAAGAAGTGCGCAACACCGACGCCTGGGTCATGGGGCAAGACACGTCGGGCGCGGGATTTCACGAGACGCTGCTGAAGATGCTCGTCCGACTCTTCCCCCATGGTGCGGGGAAATGCGGCGCTGTCGCTGGTGCGCTTCGGCGATGCGACCGGGCGTCCGCAGATTGTGGCGTTGCTGCAACCGGCTCAGATCAGCGCTCCCGTAGATGGCCACATCGTCGACTGCCGACCGTCCCGGCACCGCGATCCATCAGGGCGGATTGCTCGCGAAGCTGGCGGCACCGCCGGATCGGCAGCGCCAGTCGAAATCCGCTCGCCGATTCCCGGGCGCATCCGCTCGGTCTCGCAACCCGGCGCAAATGTAGCCGCGGGCGCAGAAGTCGCGGTGGTTGATCCCGGCACCGAGCAGGTGTGGGAGGCGCTGCGGGCGTTGTATCTAGTCGGCCAGATCGATGATCTGCCGGCGATTCGTCCCTACGAACGCGATCTGCCCGACATTTCGAACGACGTGCGCCAGCAGGCGCAAGAGACCGAGAAGGCGATCGGCGATCGAAGCGCTAACAAGTAGCCCGGGCATCCTGCCGGCTGTGTAGAGGGCGTCTCGACCTCGAGCCGAGGAGCTATTCAAAAGACGGTGGAATCGCGAGCATGCACCATGCCGCAGAAACTTGGTTACGTTGCTCTAGGTAGTGGTCCGCGATTACGACGAGGCTATCCAGTTCTATACGCAGTCGCTCGGCTTTCAATTGATCGAGGACACAGACCTTGGGGACGGAAGCGCTGGGTTCGGGTCAGACCCTCGGGATCAACCGGAACCGAATTACTGCTAGCTATAGCTAAAGCCGTAAGTCCGGAGCAAGCCAGCCGCATCGGCAACCAGACCGGCGGCCGCGTCTTCCCGTTCCTTCACACCGACGACTTCTGGCGCGACTATCGGGCCATGAGGAGCGCGGGGTGAAGGTCATCCGTCTACCGAACCGTACGGAACGGTTGCCGTGTTTGAGGACCTCTACGGCAAGAAGTGGGATCTGCTGCAGCTTAAGCAGTCGCCTGCTGAACGATAGTTGCATCGCACGTCATGGGAACTCACGGATGAGTTCCGCGAAGACGGTAGGGATCCTTCGACTGCGTTGCGGACTTCACTTCGTGAATTCCGCAACTCCGCTCAGGACGACAGGCCTTGATGGCGAACAAAAGAGTGTCGGAGAGAGAGAAAGGTTCAAGCTAAGAGCTAATTGGCTAGAAGCTCATAGCTAATAGTTGTTTTCAAATCGCCATCGGCCCGACTTCTTTTTCTACTTCAACCGTGTCGACCATGACGATGGCGTCCCACGGGCAGCCATCGAGGAAGCAGCCGTCGGGGCCCTTGCTCAGGCACTTCTTGCAGCCGATGCAGAGGATGGGGTCGATCTGGATGCGACCGAACGGCGGATTGTCCTCGTCGGGCACCCAGAACATGCAATCTTCCACTGGGCAATATTCGACGCAGGCCGGCGAGCCGGCGCATCCGGTGCAGCACTCGGTGATGACCGCCAATTCCTTGGGTTTCTTCTTGCGCGGGGTAGCGAGCCCTTTGGATTTGGGTTCAAACTTGAGATCGTCGGGAACCATTCCAACGGCTCTGGTGGCGCCGGGTACAGGAGGCATGGCGGAGATTATACCCCGAAAATAGCCGGTTTCCAGCCTATTTCCGATTAGAAGTTTCTGTCGAACCCGGCTTGAAGACCTCTGTATTTTCCGCGAACTCGCGACAAAATGCCTTCGGGTCTTTAGAAGACGCGGTTAGTGTGTCGGGATCGTTTTCCACTGTAAGTAAAGTTACTGTCTTCGCTTCGAGCGCCTTCTTCAGCCAGTCGGAATCAATGGGAGTAATCGAGAAAGTCGTTCGGTCGAACTTCGCGAGATAGATTTCGTGCCTCGCCAGGCACATGGCGCACACATCGGCTCCCACGGGTGAAAGATCCAGAAAGTAATGGCTATCAAGCCACCTGATCCTTGGCCGTGACCGTCAGCAGCGGTCGTAAGTCGCGGTCCAGGAACCGATCAGGCTCTGGTCAAAAACCACGTCGGGATCTGGGTGAGAATCAAAGATACTTCCTTCGTCATACAATGGGTTGACGGAACTTACCGTGCATCCCTGAAGCACGAGCAGCAGCCCGAAGACAAGCGCGATAACCAAAATCCACGCGACAATTCGAAAACGGAAAACACCGGTCAACGACATTGGGTCCTCCTATGAGAAACAGGGGGTGAAGCGATACCTCAAAGCCGACGCCCAAAATGATACTATCTGCCGAGTTTGGGAATGCGCCACGATTCCCACCGGGCTCATTCTGTTATAGTGAACCCCTGCAAAGGAGCACTGATATGGCTGGCAAGAGTGTCAACAAAGTCATCCTTCTCGGAAATCTGGGCAAGGATCCCGAAATAAAGTACACCCCCAGTGGCACACCCGTCGCCAAGTTTAGTCTGGCCACGAATGAGCGTTTTAAGGACAAAGACGGAAACTGGCAGGATCGCACCGAGTGGCACAACATCACCGCTTGGGCGCGGACCGCGGAGATTGTCGGTGAATATGTGAAGAAGGGCAGTAAGGTTTACATCGAGGGCAGCCTGCGTACCCACTCTTGGGACGACAAAACCTCCGGTCAGAAAAAGTACATGACCGAAATCGTCGTCAACGATCTGGTTCTGCTCGGTGGGCGCGGCGAAGGCGGAGCTGGGGGCGATTTCGCAGGCGGCTCGCGCGGATCCTCATCTTCGGCGGGTGGCGGCAACAACTTCGACCAGCGCACTCCCGAGCCCGAACCGGCAGCATCCGGACCGATCACTGACGACGACATTCCGTTCTAGCTTCGTATCCCGGCACAGGTCCTTGGCTTCAGTCGGGATGACAAGACTGTTTTAAGTGTTGTGGGGTATCGCCGCATCCTCCGCAGGATAATCGAACTGCGCCAGAAACTCGAACCGCGGGGAATTGTCCCGCTGCCAGCCGATCGTCCTGGCGATCGCGTCTTCAATCGCTACCGGCTCTTTGTATCCCAATTCCTTGCGGATGCGGGCTGAACTCGCGGTCCAGTCCTGCGCTGCATCGCCGGGTTTCAGCAGGTGGCGCGGCGTGCGCGCCACCGGCAATACAACGAACTCCCCATCCCACTTCATCGCGCTGGCGATCTTCCGCGCCCACTCCAGTTCGCTGAATGGGGGTTCCTCACACACGTTATAAATTCGTCCGGCGGCCCGATCATTCGTGACAGCCAGCGCGATGGCGGCGGCCACGTTCTCCACGTAGCCTCGGGGCGAGCGCCACGCGGCCAGCGACTCGGGAAAAATGATATGGCGACGTCCGTCGGCGACGCGCTTCACCACAGGATAAAACCGATGCAGCGGATCTCCGGGGCCATACACCATCGGCAACCGGAGCACCGTGCCGGGAAGTTCGGCGTCGTTCATCACGATGCGTTCCGCTGGGATTTTGTCGTAATCGTCGGTCACCCAGGGGAAAATCTTGCGCAGCACCTGCAAGGCCTCGGGCGGATAAGGATGCAAGCTGCGGCGGAGCTCCGAGTCCTCCGTGAGCGGCACTTCCAGTAGCGGCCCCTCCTCGGTGCCCAGCGAAATGCCCACCGCGCGGTAGACGTCCATGCTACTCAGCATGACAATGCGCCGGATCGAGCCACGGAACACATTCCACAGCGTTTCGGCCTGCGCACCCGAACTGAGGACCAGATCAATGACTACGTCGGGAGCAAATCGTCTCAGTTCCTCAGCACTGGCATCCAGCTGATTATGGTCACCCCGAATCTCATCGGCCTCGGGGGGCGCGGCTGTGGTACCGCGATGAAACACTGCAACAACGTGCCCTCGCTGCTTTAACGCGGCAACGACGAACCGCCCGATGAAGCCGTTGCCGCCGATGAGAAGCACGCGCATAAGATAACCCATCACGCAAACGAGCTCAGAGGCAATTCTTGGGATGGTGGAACAGATAACGGCCGCCGAGGAACGCGGTTAAAACCCTCGGGGGGGTTCATGCCTTCTAGTCGCCGTCGCCGGTGTCGGCCGAGACCAATTCCAGGCTCTGCAGCAGGGGGCTTGAGTCCGCAACGAACTCCACATGCCCGCATCGGGGGCACGACAGAATCGCGTGGCCGACATTACCGGGAGCCAGGCTGGCCCGCATCAGTTGATACCGTTGCAACTTCTGTTCACAGCGCAAGCAACAAACCGTCTTGCTATAGGGATCGGTAGAGACACCACTCGGCGTCTCGATGGCTGGTTTCATACATCCCTCTGAAACAGGAATTCTGGAGTCGCCCAAACCGAGGCTGGCATTCCAGTCCAAGTGGAACGAGTGTAGCACGGCAGAGACGGCATTGGCCGCGCCATACAAGCCCGCAGCAGTGCCCAGACAGGCTCCCCAAAACAGATCCCATCACGACCAGATGTGGGTTTCGATTCTGATCGCAATCGGACGCGCACGCAGCACATCGATATTCGCTCACAACTAACATTAAGGGGGCGGAAGCGTGAAGCGGATTGTGACTCGTGTCTGCATCTCGACCGGATGCCCGTCTACCGAGTAAGGCCGATACTTCCATTGCCGCACGGCCTGCACCGCCGCGTCGGCGAGCACCGGATTTCCTTCCACAACTTCGATGTTGTGGACCGCCCCCTCTCCCCCGATTTGAACATCCAACGTCACCGCACCTTGAATCTGTTGGGCTCTCGCTTCCGGCGGATATATAGGCTCTACTCGGTGCAGCAGGCGTGTCGCGGAAGAATCCACGGAGCCCGAGCTTACTGCACGCTTCCCGGTAGTTGCATCCTGGTCGGGAGTCGGCGAACGGTAGATGACCCTGCCATTTTGAGTGACCTGCAGTCCGCCATCGGGCGGCCCAGCCGAATTCATCGCATTCGACGGCTTGGGCTGAGAAACAGAATTCGCGATCGGAAACGTCGCCACTGCGCCGACTGGCGTCGTGCTCTGCACTGCAGCGGAATTCGGCCCGCGCGTTTTGTCGGCGTTGGACGAAGCTCCTGCCCGCTGCGGCCCGATCCCTCGCATCACCTGGCCGATGCCCGCATGGAATCCGAGCGCCAGTCCCAGCAGCACCGCCGTCAAAATCACAAGAATACTCAGAATCGGCGTCCAGACTTCGCTTCGTTTCTGCGGTTCCTCTTCAAGAACGTCTGCCGCATCGGGCGGCCAAACTTTTTCGTCCTCAGGTATGACTGTGAGTTCGTCTGCAATCGCTTTGGACTGCTTCTCCACACTCGGCACGGCAACAGCAACATCCTCGGCGATTTTCTTGTTCTCAACCACACGTCGGGCCAAAACTTCCAACGTGTTTATATCCCGATCTCCAAATGCGTTGGGTCTGGGAGAGAACACCTCGAAGATGCCAAATGGTTCTTTCCCGTCGCTCAGCGGTAGTACTAGAATCGATCGCACCCCCAGGCTGCGACAGGCTTCGGCATTCACGAGCGGGTCGGTCTCTGTGTCGGCACACAGCTGAATCTTTCCGGTTTGCAGGCATGCTCCCGACAGACCCGATGCCGTTTCCAGCCGGGCCCCCAACTCCGGAGCGTCGGCGCCCGTGGTGGCGCGACACTCCATCCCTCCCCCTCTAGCCAGGGCAATGGCTGCTCCAGTCGCCCCCGTCGACAAACGCGCTTGCTCGACTACCTCGTTGAGAACCAGATCCAGAGCCAGATCGAAGGACGCCGGCCCACCCCCGTGGGCGACAAGCGTCCGAGCTACTTCGGTCAGGTCGCTCTCAGCTTCCGCAGAGACCGACCCGCCCGCATCCGTGGACGTCTTCTGATCCCATGGTGGCGTTCGGCTTAATTCCGGCTGGGGCATAGGATGATCATAAGGAGACCCAGCATCGTCAACTACTGGCCTTCCTTAACATGCGGAGTCTGGCGCGAATCCATGAAGATGTCAATATCAAACGATATCAAACGATATCAAAACGATATCAAACGAGCCCTGTCCTCAACGCTGCGGGTACGGAACCGCCCCAAGGCCCCGCAAACCATGATTCCCGTTTTGGCGGCCCACTCCATAGCCAGAACAAGTTTTCCAACGAAGTACCACCCGCACACACTAGAATTTGTAGAATCATAGCGGGCCATGGAGATACAGCAAGTACAGGGAGCTACCCGGTACCATGGTTCGATCCTTGTGGGGGAAACCCGATGCAGATTGCGGTTGTAGGTTCTGGATACGTTGGACTGGTGGCCGGGGCTTGTTTCGCCGACCTCGGACACGACGTCATCCTGGTGGACAACGATCAAGAGAAACTGGCCGCACTACGCCAGGGCCAGATACCCATCCACGAAAATTTCCTGCCTGAACTTCTGGGCCGTCACCGCGGGCAGCGGCTGACTTTTTCTGACGACCTCAAGCAAGCGGTCGCCCTCAGCTCGGTCATCTTTGTGGCCGTCGGCACGCCGCCCACCGAGAGTGGAGAGGCGGATCTCTCGTACGTGGAATCGGTGGCCCGCGAGATCTCTGGCGGCATTAACGGCTATAAGGTCGTCGTCGAAAAGAGCACTGTTCCCGTCTATACCAGCGAGTGGGTCCGCAGGATCATCCTGCGCAACGGCACCGACCCGGACTTGTTCGACGTTGCCTCCAACCCGGAGTTTCTGCGCGAAGGCACGGCCGTCACTGACTTCCTGTTTCCCGATCGCATCGTGATCGGCTGCGACAGCGATCGCGCGGCGGAAGTCTTGCGCGAGGTGTATGCGCCTCTAACCAATAGCGGCTACTACCAGCGCACCGACGCCATCCCGCAACCGGATCGCGCTTCCATGCCCCCTCCAATCATAGTCACCAGCACAAAGAGTGCGGAATTGATCAAACATGCTTCCAACGCCTACCTCGCCATGAAGATTTCCTTCATCAACGCCGTGGCCTCGGTGTGCGAATCGGTGGGCGCCGATGTAAACCAGGTGGTCCATGGTGTCGGGACTGATTCGCGCATTGGCCCCAGGTTCCTCAACCCCGGCATCGGCTACGGCGGTTCTTGCTTCCCCAAAGACGTGATGGCGTTTCGCGCCGTGGCTCGCGAGAGCGGCTATGATTTCCGCCTGCTTGATGAAGTGATGCGCATCAACGAAGATCAGCGCCAGCGCTTCCTGCGGAAGGTACACAGCGCACTCTGGACGCTGCGCGGCAAAACGCTCTGCGTGCTTGGCCTCGCCTTCAAGGGTGGCACCGACGACATCCGCGAATCACCAGCGCTTTTTCTAGTGCAAGCCCTCGTGCAGGAAGGTAGCAAGATCGCAGCCTACGACCCCGCCGCCATGGAGCGAGCTCGGGAAGTGCTGCCCCCCGAAGTTACTTTCGCCAACTCTGCCTACGAAGCGGCACACGGCGCCGATGCGTTGCTGATCCTCACCGAGTGGGAGGAATTCGCAAACCTCGATCTCACGCGACTCCGCCAGGGACTCAAGTACCCCATCGTGATCGACGGGCGCAACCTGTATGATCCAGAAGTCATGGCTGCTCAAGGCTTCACCTATTACAGCGTGGGTCGGACCGCCGCTCACCCCGACGGTGTGTCGGACGCGGTTCTGAAGAATGGCAAGAAAGCATGAACGCAGGCCGTGCGGTCGTCACCGGGGGCGCGGGATTTCTGGGATCCCACCTTTGCGATGCTCTTCTTGCTGAGGGCTGGAGCGTGGTTGCGGTTGATAACCTGCTCACCGGCCGTCGCGCCAACCTCGCCCACCTGAATCATGAGTCCCGGTTCGAATTGGTTGAAAAAGATATCTGTGAGCCGTTCGACGTGGGACGAGTCGATTACGTTTTTCACTTCGCCAGCCCAGCCAGTCCCGTAGATTACATGCTCCACGGCATCCCGACACTCAAGGTCGGCTCGCTGGGCACGTTCCACGCTCTCGAAGTGGCCCGCAAGTACGGCGCCAAGTATTTCGTGTCGTCCACTTCTGAATGCTATGGCGATCCGCTGCAGCACCCGCAGAAGGAAACCTATTGGGGACACGTTAACCCCATCGGCCCGCGCTCCGTCTACGACGAGGCCAAGCGCTTCACCGAGGCTGTGACCATGGCCTACCACCGCTATCACAAAGTGGACACGCACATCGTCCGCATCTTCAATACCTACGGCCCACGCTTGCAACTGAATGATGGCCGCGTGGTTTCGAATTTCATGAAGCAAGCGCTGTGTGGAGATCCGCTCACCGTCTACGGCGACGGCCAGCAGACGCGCAGTTTCTGCTATGTAAGCGATGAAATCGATGGCTTCCTGCGCCTGTCAAAGTCGGACGAACATCTGCCCGTCAACATCGGCAATCCCAACGAGTTCACGATTCTGGAGTGCGCCCAAATGGTCTTGAAGGTCACGGGATCGAAGAGCCAGATTCGTTACGAACTCCTTCCCCAAGATGATCCCAAGCAACGCCGTCCCGATATCACCAAGGCACGGCAGCTGCTGCAATGGGAGCCCAAGATTGATCTGGAAACTGGCTTGAGTAAATCGCTGAATTACTTCAAGAAAACCCTCGCCGAAGAAGGTGCACTGAAGTAGCCGCGTCTAGATTTCGAACTACGCTTAGCCGAAAGCATCGCTTAAAAATGAAGAGTTGAACGGCCAAATGGTACGGAAGTTAGCGTCGCTCTAGGAAGGTTCCGTGGTCGATGCGACGAAGTCGGTCAACTTCTTCACGTTAACCTGTTCATCGCGGGTCTTCAATTCAAACGCCACTCCCATCCCATATCCGGGATGAGAAGCCTGCACCGTTCCCCGCACCTGCAATTTCATTTCGTAGGTTCGGACCACGATCTCAACTGACGAACCTTGTGGAAATGACATTGCGCCTTCCAGATAGCAGCCACCCGAACTGAGATCTGTCAGGCAGCAATGATGCGGCACAGGAATTCCGGTGCGGTAAACCTCTGCACCTAGCCGGCAAGCATACCGAGCCTGCGTGCGCCGGTTATCGATATCGGACGACCCCAAAGGCTGAGACTGAGCATCCGAATAGTGTGAGGCTCCCTGCGTCGTGGGCTTGCCATGGGTTTGCTCGGCGACCGATATCAGAGCCAGTTGCAACGGCTCTTCCATCTCCACAGTAACGTTAGGAAACTGTTGTGGCCTCGTGCCATTCGGCACATTGGCCGACAGGTAATCGGTCAGCAGGCGGCGCGAGGCCTTGGGCACATCCATAAATTGAAAACCAGCGCGGCCGCTCCAATCCTGCCAGACCACCTGACCTGACAAGCGAATATTTGTCTTCTGCCCTGGCAGCGTGAATTGAAAATACACCTTGCTGACGGGAGGAAGTTTCTTCCCAAATCGCACACACATCCCGTCTTGCGCCAGATCGACCAGCGTTGCTTTCTCCTGCTCGATATTGGCGTAGTCCGCGGTAGCGTGCGCATGCACAGTAGCGCGGGCATTCTTGCGCTTCTCCTTGCGCATCACTTCGCGCGCCGCGCGCAGGCTGCTCAACGCCCGGTCATAGGCGACTGGTTTATAGAGAACGAAATTGACTCCCATCGAGAACAACTCGCGGATGCTCTCCTGCCCAGCCACGACAGCGACTGCCAACGTGGCATCCTTCAGTCGCGAGGCACGGGTATCGCGCAACAGGGAGACGACCTCAGTGTTGGACTTCCCATCGACAATCACTACGTCGAATCGCTCTTGCGCCAACCGTATGGCGGCACGCACCAAGTCCGGACAAGGCTCAACTCGAATGCTGAGTTCTCCCAATACCCGGCGCAGCACCTCAGCTGGGGCCTCGTCGACACACACCAAGAGAGCAGAGAAAGTCATACCTGCACCATCGTAGGTTTCCAGCGGTACCTCCCACAAGTTACCGGGGTCATCGTCCAACTGGTTCCACCACGCTTCTTTCCGCTTAAGTGACGTGTTCTCAATCAATGACATGAGTAACCACCACTAGCACCGAAAGGCCAACGCTGCGCTATTGACCCGTCGTGCTTTGACGGCGCTTCCTACGCTCCTTACGATGACCAATGACGCGATGAAGGAACGTGCGAGCCTGCTCTGTTTGTCTGGCGAGTGGGCGCGGACTGTTCCTCCTCATGTTCGAGACACGGTTCCACGGAGTGAAGGCGTGTTCGACACAGTCGCCTCTCCTCCCTTGAAAGATGATTATGATCTCAAGGAAAACCCGCGGATTTTCGTTGCTGGAGTTACTGATCGTCATCTCCATCGGTCTGATCATGAGCGGTGTGACGTTCATGGCGATGAAGCCTCTCCTGAACCAAGACCATGTGGATCAGGCGTACGACACAACCCTATCTGCGCTGCGCAACTATCGAAACCTGTCGATCACCCAGAGCAAACGCTACATCGTATATTTCACGCCGCCCCGAACCATCACGGTGCAGTACTGGGGCGTGGGTGTCCCGGTGTCTCCGGCGCCGGTCACGGTGGCCACCTACCAGTTGCCGAGCGACATCCAGTTCGCCGTGCAAGCCGGATTCCCCAACCCGGGTCCTGACAGCTTCGGAACCGGCAGCACGGCCATCACGGTGAACAGCTGCGCGCTGGTGGGCACGAATTGCCTGATTTTCTATCCGGATGGCTCTGCCCAGGATGATTTGGGCAACTTCAATAGCGGAGTTGTTTACCTGACCCGTCCGGGCGAAATGTACAGTTCGCGAGCCCTTTCCATCTTCGGCACGACCGGAAGAGTCCGGGGCTGGCGCCTCTACAACCAGAGTGGAGCGACAGTGGGTGCAACAATGAGGCAAAGCAAATCGCAAGCATCCCGGCAAGCCGGGTTTACGCTGATTGAAACCATGATCGCGATCGCGATCATGAGCATCGGCATCGTTACCCTGCTGGCCGCATTTGGTACGGCGGTGGCCACAACTCAGAACGCACAGGCAAACCTCATCGCTCGCCAGAAGGCTCTGCAGGCGATGGAAAGCATCTATACCGCGCGCAACACGCAACAAATCTCGTTCTCGCAAATCGGCAACATCGCCAGCGGCGGAATTTTCACCAACGCAGCGACGCAACTTCTGGCTGCAGGTCCCGACGGCCTGGTGAATACCGCCGACGATCTCACCTTCCCCGCCACTGGACCGTGCCCGGCCGGCCCCGAGTGCCTGGTCATGCCCGGCCCTGACGGCATTCTGGGCACTGCGGATGACACGGCGATGAGTCTGGCCAACTTCACCCGCCAGATTGCGATCAATCCGGTTCTGGAAGCAGACGGAGTCACGATCGATCCCAATCTGAAGCAGATCGTTGTGACCGTAACTTATACGACCGGCATATCGTCGGCTCCGCCGTACCTACACAGTCGATGCACTGATTTCAGCGTTCCGCTGAGGCAAGCAATGGAAACCATGATGGGAAACATGAGAATGCCAAGACAAAATCCGGAGCGCGGCTTCACGCTGATGGAACCCATGGTCTCCATGGCGATCGGCCTGGTCGTGATGGCCGCGCATGGCCAGCCTGTTCAAGACCGCCATGAATTCCACCATGCTGGTCACCCAGCGCGCCGAAACCAGCAGAACATGCGCGCCGCCGTCGATCTCATGGTGAAAGACCTCAGCATGGCTGGCGCCGGTCTGCCTTCCGGCGGAATCCAGTTGCCTACGGGAGCCGGCGCAACAGTCTCGAAGTTTGGTTGCGACCAGACGGGCACCTGCCATGTCCCAGCGCACAACTATCCCACTGGAAACTACATGTACGGCATCATTCCCGGCTACAGCAATGGCGTGGAAGCAAACGCGGTGATCCCGGCCGCGCCGGCGCCGGCGATCAACGACAGCGTCACTTCGATCTATTGCGACTACAACTTTCCGCTGTGGGAGTACAACGTGACCTTTCCTACGCCGGGCAGCGGGGGCATCCGATCACTCTGACGCCCAACGCGGCTTTCGTACCCGCGCCCCCTGCCATCAACTCAGCCGGCGGCATTCAGGTGGGCGACCTCATCATGCTCAGCAACAACCTGGGCACAGCCGTGGGCGAAGTCACCGGCATCACCGCGACCGCCATCACGTTCGCCAATCTCGATCCGCTGAACATCAACCAGAGCGGCGCCGCCACCAATAACATCAAGGCCATTTCCACGGGCACGACGACCGTCGCCTACCGCCTGTTTGCCGTCACTTATTACCTGACGGTTCCCGCCGCGGGCCAGACGCCGCGCCTGATGCGCCAGGTGAATGGACTCACGCCCGTGCCCGTGGCCGACGACATCATCAACTTGCAGTTTGCCTACGACACTTACAACTCGACGACCGCGGCTCTGGATGCCAACCAGGCCAACCCCTCGGCGTGGGCGAATCGCCCAACATCATCCAGAAGATCAATCTCGTGGTGATGGGGCAGAGCATGATCAACAACGGAAACAAGTCGCAGAACATGTATCTGGCGACCGACGTCAGCGCGCGCAATATGGCATTTCGCAATCGTTATCAGTAACGTTTTCTGAGGTGCTTTCTTGGGGCAGGAGACGAACATAATGGGACAGGGAAAAAATAATTCGCAGGGTTTCACACTGATCGCAGCGCTGCTCATCATGGTGCTGCTGTCGGGTGTGGCGGCTGGCCTGCTGTTCATGGTCACCAACGAATCCCGCATGGGCGGCAACGACCTGGAGGCCAATCTGGCCTTCTACGGCGCCGAGTCCGGCATGGAGAAGCTCACCGCTGACCTCTCGGCGCTCTACACCCAGTACCAGGCCCCCACGAACACCCAGATTCAGAATCTGGTGAACTTTCCCCCGACCTCGGCCATGGTCAGCGGGATGAACTACACGCGAGACCATCACCTATCCGGTTGACGGCGGCGGCAACCCGGTCAGCAGCTTGAACACGGTCAGCTCCGGTTCGAACCAGGGTCTGTACGCTGAAATCATTCCCATGACGCTGCAGGTGATTGCCTCGCGTCCGGCCGGCGCCTCGGTCAACATCACGCGCAAAGTGGAAGTCGCACTGATTCCGGTGTTTCAGTTTGGAGTGTTCTGCGGCTATGACTGCAGCTATTTCCCCGGTCCGAACTTCAGCTTTGGCGGCCGCGTGCATACCAACCAGAACCTTGTTCCTGGCTGCGGGAGGCGACCTGGTATTCAACGACAAGATCTCGGCCTTCCAGCAGATCATTATGGACCAACTGGAAAACGGCCACTCGACCACAGTGGGCTACGGTGGAACGGTTTACGTTCCCAAAGCCAGCTCGCGGCTGCCCGCTGAACACGTTCCCGCCCACGGGAGCGAACTGCGTCGCCCTTCCTGGCGCCGGAACGATTCCCGGCGACGCCAGCTGGAGCGGCGGATATCCCTCGCTTGGCGGCGCAGCCAACATCAATTTCCCCAGTCTTTCTTCCGGAACCTTGAACGGGTTCATTGACCAACTCGCTCACCGGCGCCAAGAACATGCAGTTGCCCTTTGTGCAGAACAGCTGCACCAGCAATCCGCACACCCTGCACCGA
This sequence comes from uncultured Acidobacteriaceae bacterium, assembly GCA_963710885.1. GTDB lineage: Bacteria > Acidobacteriota > Terriglobia > Terriglobales > Acidobacteriaceae > Sulfotelmatobacter. Next base: position 146,054 of record CAVQCF010000029.1, on the reverse strand, counting down.
TCCGATTGCGATCATCCGTAAACCTCAGACCGAATCGGCCACCAGCACGCTCGGCACCTCGCGTCTGTACAACAAGGCGCAGATTCGCATTCTGCTCGCCGACACGGTCGCCGATCTGCACCCGGAGCGTGGCGCTGGACAATCGCCGACGGACAGGACTTCCAGTTCCCCAATTCAACCGGTTCAGCCAATGCCTCGATCGCAGTACCGACCGGACTGGGTCCTGAAGCTTTCGGATTCGCCACTCCGGGCTCCAGGGGCTGGGTCAATCCTTATACCGACAGCGGATTGAAAAGCCTGGGCCTCAATTCCGTTGATCGGAGAATTGACCACGAATCCCGGCACGACCGCTGCCATGACTGGACCCTGGCTTCGAGTGGAATATTGCAACGCACCTCCTCCGACGCCCTGGTAGGCGTCACCAAGGAGTGGCTGGGATTGGGCTTTGGCCAAGTCTTTAATGCTCCGCCGACCACTCCTGGCTCAAACGCAACCCAACCCCAATGCGATCCTGATTCTTCAGCAGCTGCGTCCCACGGTCACGGCGACGGCGGCTAACGTCGCCGCGTCCGGCAACTGGTATCCCGATTAACTTCTATGACGCGCGCGAAGGCGAAATGCGCGATAACAACGTGCCCAACACGGTCAACGGCAACAATACATATTCTTCCTGCTCGGTCAACGGCATCATGAACGCCGTGGAACTCGACGTGGGCAACCTGGCCAAATGGCTCAAGGGGAGCATCGGCGCCTGCCGGCACCTACTGTGAACTACACCAACTATAACGGCTACGTTCTCTATTTCTCCGATCACCGCGGCATGCTGCCATCGACCCATCAATCGAACGGCGGGCAGACCGCGGCGAGCGTGATCAACGGCGAATCAGGCCTCGAGGACGTGGTCAACTCATCGGCAGAACCTGACTTCCACCACGCCCGATGGAGTTCTGGAAGCCTTGACTTACTACGGCTACTCACCCGAGGACGTCGATCAGAACGGATTCCTTGACAACTGGGGCGAGAAAAACATCGGCTACGGCTTCGGCATCAACACCAACACCGCTCCGTTGAACCCTACCTGCGGATTAATGTGGCCAGCGCGGGCACGGCTGCCTCGGTCGACTGTGCCAGCTACAACACCTCCACTGGCGCACTCCTTACCGGCAACACCGATCAGGAAGGCTTGGCCAATCCAGTCAGCGGTGCGCGCCACGTATTGAAGTTGGTGGATGGCTGGCATGAGCGCGGCCGGGGCGAGTTACCTGCCCGTTATGCCAGCCGCCAGCGGATGCTCGCAGAGCGCAGCCAATCCTACGGGCTGCGGCGGATTCACGGTCGCATCTGAAAACCCGGTATACGTCCAGGGCAACTACAACAGCAGTGCCTCGGATCCATTCTGGGGCACCGCGAACAACGCCACTCCAACTCAAACACCCCATTCGGCGGCTTCCATCATCGCCGACTCGGTCACGGTTCTATCGAACTCCTGGGGTGACATGAACAGTCTCATGTTCCCAACCGTCCCCGGCAATCGCTCCGTGGGCGCAGCCGCGTACTACCGCACGGCGATCTCGGGTGGGAAGAACATTCCGTTCCCCAGCCCCGCCTGGGCCAACAGCGCAGGGATTAATGACTTCGGCACCGACGGTGGCTTACATAACTTCCTCCGTTATCTGGAGAGCTGGGGCAGCCACGCTGAACTACGATGGCTCGCTGGTCAGCATGTACTACTCGGAGTACAACACCGGCACGTTCAAATGCTGCACCACGGTGTACAGTCCGCCAACTCGTAACTACTACTTTGACGTGCTGTTCCTGAATCCCAGCAACCTGCCTCCTGCCACGCCGGAGTTCCAGGACATCAATACGCTGAGCTATCACGAGAACTTCACACCAAGGTAAAACCGACATGTACCGGCCCGGCTTCGCTTCTGCGGACCCGGGTCGTTTTGTTTGTGGGGATCCGCTCCAGCCGTATTTCGCTCAGTATTGCTTCGAGCATTCACGCAGGAATTTTCATTCGAGTTAAGCCGCCCCGCAAAGGCAGGGTCCTTCGTAACGTGAACCTGCTCCCCTACTCCGTTTATGCTTTAGCGTGTACCGACCGGCAGATAGGTTTCTGGAGGACCATTGTCTTCGTTAGTCCAACGCTCGCGACCCGGTGTGGCCCGACGCCCCGATCCCACGAGCCAGCACTGGGGCATGCTCCTTTTTGAAAGTCTCTCCGCCGGCGTCCTGACCATCTTCATCGTCTTCGCGTTAGTCCTGATCGCCGTTGGCGTTTATGGCGTCGTTGTCTGGCCCCTCACCTTCTGGGATCTCGCCAATCTAGGATTGGAACAATACGGCTCTTGGGCTGAGACCATAGTGTGGTCGCTTTTCGCAGGCGGCTCGCTTGCCGGATACTACGTCTTCGGCGGCGGCGCCTTCACACCCAAGCAGAAAGCTCGCACTCCGGTGTCCACCAAATCCAGCCGATCCAGCCGATAAGACACACCGGCTCCGACGTCTTTCCTCGCGGCTGATTGCTACAATCTTACCCAAGGCACTTGCTGTGGCAGGATGTGCTTGGGAGAAGTCCTCGCTATGCAATTTTCGGATCGTCGCGGTTTTCTGTGGTTCATTTTTTCTGCGTCGGCCCTGGCCGGTATCGGACTGTTTTTAGTGCCCGCTTTCATTATCCGTCCGTTCGCCCACCAGAGTCCCACCGGGCTGGCTCTCGCCATGGCGCTGCGCCAGCGCGCGCCCTGGGGAACCGTTGCCGCCGTTCTGGTTTGTCTCGTATTCGCGCTTGTCCTGTGGGGTATCGCCAACCGCTGGCGCAAGATCGCGCTCGCCTCAGTGATGGTCCTGGTCATGTTCTCGGCCGTCATGTCTCGCCTGAATTACTTTGAATGGATGTTCCATCCCGTACGACGGACGCGCAGTTCGAATCCGCCTCCGCCAGCAAGCTCGCCAACGGAGAAATGATTCTCGCCGTCCGCTTCGGCTCCGACGCGCGCGCCTACCCCATCCGCGAAATGGCCTACCACCATGTGTTGAACGACGTCGTCGATGGCGTCCCGGTAGCGGTCACCTATTGAACGCTCTGTCACACCGGTCTGGTGTGGACACGTACGGTGAACGGAAGAGTCCTGCATTTTTATCTGGCGGGCATCAACAACCAGAACTTCCTCATGCGCGACAAAGAGACGGGCACGTGGTGGCAACAGATTACCGGCAAGGCCATCTACGGCCCCCTCAAAGGCGCGTCGCTCGAACTGGTGTTGAGTGACGAACTGACGTTCGGAGAATGGAAGGTCGAAGTGTCCGACGGGAAAGTGCTGGCAGAAGTGCCGAAGTATGTGAAGGAGTATGACAGCAACTGGGAGCCCGAGGTCGCCAAGCTTCCGGTGGTGATCAGCTTTCCCGGGACTGAACTCAAATCCCGCGACGTGGTCGTCGGACTAGAGATGACGGGCCCCGGCCGCGCTTATCCCTGGGACACATTGGTGAAACGATCGCCGGTCGTCGACCACGTGAACGGCACTCCGCTGTTGATCGCAGTCGGCCCCGACGGAAAGTCCTTCCGCGTCTTCATCAGCCGCATCGACGGGAAAGACGCGGAGTTCTTCCTGAAGGGCGAGGCCGAAAGTGAGTCCGTCACGCAACTGGCGGCCGGGCAAACGAAGTCTGATGTGCCGAAGGCGCAGCCGGACACGAAAGCAGAAACAAAGACTCCGCCCGCAGTGCCCGCCTCACCCGATGCAAAGCTGGACGCTTCCTCCCTCCCAAAACCCGCGGCACCAGCCACGCCCAAAGCTTGGACCCTGCTCGATACCACGACCGCCAGCGAGTGGAACTTCCAGGGCTGCGCCGTCTCTGGACCATCACTGGGCAAGTGCCTCGACCGCGTTCCCGCCCTGAAGGACTACTGGTTCGACTGGCGCAACTACCACCCAGACACCACCATCTACAAACGCCAGTAGCGCCGGCGTCTCGCCGGCTGTCGCGAGAGCCTGCCCTGAGCTTGCCGAAGGCGGCGCCCGCCCTCGCACCGGTCAAGCGCCACCCTGCATCCAGCTATCTGCAGCGTGTTCGGCCCCCTACACGAACGGATTCTCATCCGCGCTCCGCCCGTAGATCACCGGCACCGGCACATCCAGCAAGCGCAGATAAACCGACAACTGCCCGCGATGGTGATACCAGTGGTTCAGCATGATCGACCGCAACACCTCTGCCCGCGGCCGGCTGAACGCCTGTTTCCCGTTCACCAGCAACCGCCAGTTCCCTTGCGCCTTCTGATCACTCATGCCGCCGACGCACTCCTCCGCCGTCCGCACGCTTTCGTCGAGAGCGGCCTGGATCTCTTCGAGGGTCTTCGCCTCCGGTGGATTGAAATTCGCCTGGGCCGCATCAAACTCGTCGAGCTGTGAGATTCTGGCCAGAGCCCCCGGCACCGTCGCGATATGCAACGCCAGCGCCCCTAGCGACATCGACTTCGGGTGCGGCTTCCAGCTCAGCTTGTCCGGGGGCACGCGATCCAGCACTCTTTTTGTGATCGCCACTTCCTCGCGGACCTTCAGCATCGGTTCCATCATTTGCGTCATTCTCGGATCCTCATTTACCCAATCGTGATCGCGCCTTAGGCGCACGGCGGTCTTTCTCCGACTCACCGCGCATCCACTTTTGCGGGTTGCACGTAGAGCGCCTTCACATCGACCACCCCGCCATCGACGTACTTATCGTGGTGGCGAACCCAAGCCATGGTATGCGCCAGACCATCCTCATCCCGTCCCTTTGGCGCCAGGTCCAGCCACTGATAGGTCATCAGCATCGGATCCAGTCCGCGCGCATAAGTGGAATAACTGTGAAAGATCTCGCCGGCAGCATTCTTGTAGAACACGCTGGTGCCAGGCCCTTCTTCCGACGGAAATTCCATCATGTCGTAGTTGTAGTAAACCTTGCCCTTACCCTTCTCCAGCTCCTCCTTGGAAAACGACACATGATAGTCGTAGTTGAAATCATTGCCAACCGAGGATACCCACTTGAAACGCCATCCCATGCGCTTCTTGAACGCTTCGATCTCCGGGAGCGTCGCTCGCGAAACCGCGAGGAAGGTCACGTCGCGGTGGGCGAGATGCACAGCGGCACCGTCGAACCCGTCGGCCAGGAACGAACAGCTCGGGCAACCCTCTTTCCATCCGGGACCAAACATGAAGTGATAGACGATCAACTGACTCTTTCCCGCAAACAGGTCAGCAAGCGTCTCTTTTCCCCGCGGCCCATCGAAAACGTAGTTTTTCTCCACTTTCTCCCGCGGCAGCGCCCGCCGCTGTCGGCTCAGTTCATCGCGCAGGCGCGAGAATTCCTTCTCCTTGCGCAAGAGCTCTCTGCGGGCAGCCAGCCACTCAGCGTGTGACACAACCTTGCCCAGTTCGGTCTTGCTTGTCGTCATGGTTGCCATCGTCATTTCTCCTCTCCGTCACATTTTGCGAATTCTCTTGCGATCCGTTCCTATTCCCACGAACAATCCTCACGGCCAGCGCGGCAATGCCGCCGGTAGATATCACGCTGCCCGCCATCAACGCTGCACTCGCCATACATGCTGGACACATAATTCCTCTTTCTCGGCAAACGCATCGGACCGTTAATTCTTGCCCTTTACTGCACTTCTTGCCCTTGCCCTCGGCCCTCTCCCTCACGCGCGTGTGCATGTGCGTCCACCCCTCCGTGACGCCTTTCCGGTGCTCGTCTTGAATCAGCCCCAAGGCGGTGTGATGGAACTTGATCAGCGTTCCGCCATCTTCCTCGCTCAGCCGGTACTGCAAATTCGAAACCACGGGATACGACATAAACAACGGCCCGGTGATTTCGAGCAGCGTCGGTTTCTTGATCGCTTGCACGTGGCCCCAGAAATGCCCGTTGTTGTCGCCCAGATCGCGATACCACCGGCCGCCCGGCCACGGCTCGATTTTCATTGGCATCCGCTTGCCATCGGGCGAGTCATTCTCGCTCAGTTGTTCCAGAAGCGCTTCGAAGGTCACCTGCAGCGAGGCCCGCACATGGATCTCCTGCGTAATGTTCAGTGTGAGATTCTCAATACCTGCTGTTGCCATCGTACTCATCGTTCCTCCTTGCTTCCCTTTTTGATCAGATTCGGTTGGATTCAGCTTGTGTCCAAACTTTTCTGTTTCGCCTCGGCGCGCTCTTTCACGCGGCTCAATTGTTGCTGCCACAGGCGCTCGAATGTCTTTGTCCACTCATGCAGCGGCCGAATGGCCTCTGCATTGGTGCGATAGAACATTTGCCGCCCGTGGCGGCGCACCCGCACCAGCCCAACCCTTCGGAGCACCCCCAAATGTTTCGACACCGAGGGTTGCTCCATTCCCAGGCTAACAACAATATCTCCGACCGCTCGCTCCTCGCTCGCCAGATAGTTCAAAATGTCCCGCCGACGGGGCTCTGCCACCGCGTTAAAAGCATCCGACGTAGTAGCAGCTCTTGCCATAGGCTGAATATATATTCCTATATCGGAATATGTCAAGTTTTTCCCGACCGCGTAAGATTCATTCTCGACCTTAGCTTGGATCACCTCCAGACGCGCACTTCGTCTGAAGAATTTCGGGGGATCAGAAACAATGTCGGCCATCACGCGACGAGCTTTCATGGTAATGGCCGCTGCCGTGGGTGCCACAGCAGCATGGGGTTCACCACTTGGGACGAAGTCCCGCATCGCCTGGCGCGAACGCCGGGATCTGTTCCCTGAAGGCGTTGCCTCCGGTGACCCAGACAGCACCAGCGTTCTGCTGTGGGCACGCCGGCCACTCGCCGAGCGCCCAGTTCAGACCTTGACTGTCGAGGTCGCCGAGGATGAGCAGTTCTCCCGCGTAGTGGCGACAGCCGAAGTTCCCGTCTCCCCAGCCTCCGACTGGACCTGCCGGGTGCTGGTGGGCGGCCTGAAGCCTAGCCGTGTTTATTGGTACCGCTTTACCGATTCCGAAGGCTTCGGAAGTCGCGTGGGACGCACCATCACTGCGCCTGAGGTCGATGACGCTCGACCTGTCCGTTTCGTTTTCGTGAGTTGCCAGAATGCCAACGACGGCGCGCAGAACGCCTACCGCAGAATGATCTTCGAGGATGAGCGCGCTTCCAAATCTGACCGCATTGGCTTCGTGCTACACCTTGGCGACTTCATCTATGAAATTGTGTGGTACCCGGAGGACCGTCCTCAAGGCATGTACGACCGCCGCATCCGCGACCTAGTCCGCTATCCGCACGGCGAAAAGATCCGCGACTTTCACATCCCGACGACGGTCGACGATTATCGCACCATTTACCGCTCATATCTGCACGATCCCGATCTTCAGGACGCTCGCGCCCGTTGGCCCTTCGTGAACATGTGGGACAACCACGAATTCAGCTGGCTGGGTTGGCAATCCTTGCAAAGATTTGGAGGCAAGAACCTGCCCGCGCAGACCCGCAAAGTCGCTGCCAATCAGGCTTTCTTCGAATATCAACCGGCGCGGATCACGAAGCCCGGTGGATCGTCGCTTGATCGCTTCGATCCGCCGCAGGTCATCGATGCGCCGGTGACAAGTTTCGACGAACACGGACTCGGCCAGGAACCGAACAACCTGGCGGCCATCGGCAGCCTCAAGGGCTACCGCGCGTTGCGCTGGGGACGCAATGTAGAACTCATCATCACCGACCAGCGCAGCTATCGTTCCGAAGAACCTACTGATCAGCCCGAAGCGCAAGCGCTTTCCAGCGACGACTTTCCCGAGTTCATCGCGGAAGATGCCATGGAAATTCTCGATGCTGGCCGAACCTACAATGGTGGCCGGCCGCCGGGCTCGATCCATTTCGGCGATGCCGAGATCGCCAATTTCTGCAAAGACCGACCCGCGCAGACAATTCTTGGCGCCGAGCAGAAGGCCTGGTTTCTCGATCGCCTGCGCACCTCGAAAGCAACGTGGAAGATCTGGGGCAATACCACCGCCACGCTCGACATGCGCGCCGACCTGCAAAACCTGCCGAAAGAATTTTCGAAGCCCGGGCCGGGTACTGGATACGCCACTTCCCCGTTAGGAGATCATGGCACCGCATACGTCGAGCGTGGAGAAATCTACGACTTCGTGAAGGCTCACGGGATCACCGGTTTCGCGACCATTGCCGGAGACCGCCACAGTTTCTGGGCAGGACTCGCCGCCAAGACCCTGCCCCCAAAACCTTTTGTGCCGGTGGGCATTGCGTTCGTGACAGGTTCTATCTCTGCCCCGGGAGTCGTTGAAGCTCTGGAACACTCCTTGCCGAAGGACCATCCGCTGCGTTCGCTCTACGTAGGACAAGGACCCGCAGACCACGCCCCGCAACCTATTTTGAACATGCTCATCCGGCACGGAGTGCGCTCCTGCCTGGAGTACACCCAGAGTGGCGACATTGCGAAAGCACGTGCGCTGTCTAATCCCGATCTGTCGCCCCACGTCTCATTCGTCGATATGGGAGGCCACGGCTACGCGGTGGTACACGCCACCAGCAATTTTTTCGAAACCGAATTCGTCTGCATTCCCCGCCCTCTTGAACGCAGCGACCATCCCGACGGCGGCGCCCTCAGCTATCGCGTCCGGTCCCGCACCGACCGCTGGAAAGATGGAGAGACTCCAAAACTCCAGATCCAGATTCTCGAAGGCGATCCTAAATTTTCGGTGTGATCTTACAGGCGATCTAAGTAACGGTCGAAGCAGGACGATTTTGGCCGGGAAAATCGGCAACAATCCACGCCGCTCCCGTGATTGCAAGATTCTGCGCGTTGCCCGCCCAAGTGATCAGCTTATGCGGATCGCGAAAAGGAGCCGGTAGCCATACCAGCAATCCGAAGCCGACCAGCATCGCCGTGAGTAATCGAGATGCTAGTAGCGCCGAACGTCCCGACAGTAGCGCAATGGCCGCGAGGCCCCAACGCAATCGTAGTGATGATCGCCCAGAACATTTGTCGTGGAGGAATCCACTTGGGAACGAAATCCGCCGTTCCGGAGAGATACACGAATTGCTCGAGTGTGAATGAAATAACGCAAATTCCAAAACAGATGATTCCGATCCGGGCCAGCCGTGCCGCTCGTGCCGGATCGCAGTGGATCACCGATGCATACGCGATCAACGCGCCCGAGACGATAGAGAATTGCTCGAAGAAGTTTCCCCAGCGATCATAAACCTGCGGCGTGGCCATAATGTACGGCACCCACAGCAATGCAAAGATGAGATAGATGGTACCCAGCACTAACGCGCCCACTCGTGCCGTTCGAGACCACTGAATCGCTATGCCTCCGAACAGTTCGATTGCAACGGCAAGATATACGAGAATCTCGCAGTGAGGAACGTTCCCGAGGGGCCGGATCTGTTGCCAACCGTTAAAGTCGTGCCACGCCAGGGGTGACGATGCCAAAAGCGATAGCAGCCGCGCCATACACGTGACGCCCCAAATGGATTTTGATCATCTCGTCCTAAAATGCGCTGCCCTTCTCGCGCAGCGACGAATTTCCTCTCAGAGCGAGAGAAGGCTAAAGCGCAGTAGCAGGAATCACGATAACCATTCTCCTGTGAATTCACATAGCCACTTTGCGAGTACTCTACCTCGCTCATGAATTCCATGATCTTGGTCCTGGCGGAGAAATCAAAGCGCTGCCCTAGAATTATGCCCAATTACCGTCACGGCATAACATGTTTATCATTAGCGACATATCGGCCTTACGTTAAAGTGTCTGATTCATGCAACTCTAGTGCCTCTCACGCTCTGACCAAGAACAGAGTAGTACCCGAACATCGCCGCTCTCTCAAAACGCAGCCACACTCACCCCACTTCCACACCCATCTGAACTAAACTCTTTCCCAGAATTTATCTCTAGGGAGGGACTACCTTTGCCTGCCATTCGCGCCCTTTTTTGGGATGTCGGAGGAGTGCTGCTCACAAACGCCTGGGACCGCACGGAACGCACCGCGGCCCTCGAGCACTTTCATCTCGATGAGGAGGAATTTCACGACCGTCACGAGATGGTGGTTTCGTCATTTGAGCGCGGCAAGGTCACTCTCGAGGAATATATTGACCGCACCGTCTTCTATCGCTCGCGACCGTTCACCCGAGAAGTATTCCGCGACTACATGTTTTCCCTGTCGCAACCGTATCCGGAGGTGTTGAAATTCGCGCAGGCGCTCAGCGACTCCAGCAAATACTTCATGGGAACGATCAACAACGAGTCGCGCGAGCTGAATTACTACCGGATTGAGAAGTACGGGCTACGGAATACGTTCCGATTGTTTATTAGCTCCTGCTTCGTCGGATTCCGCAAGCCAGAGCGCGATATTTATCGCCTCGCACTCGAGACGACGCAGATCCCGGCGACAGAATGCTGCTTCATCGACGATCGCGCTCTCAATCTGGAATGCGCTGCGAAGCTCGGAATGCAAACGATTGAGATGCAGCAAGTAGAGCAGTTGCGCGACGACTTAGCGAAACTTGGCGTAAGCCCGTAGGGACCCAAGTTGAAAGGGGTTACGCATCCGAGAAGGGCACGACTTCAGATGTTGCCGAAAACGATAGACTCGCGCACAAACTGGGGAAGAGAGGAGCTTCGAGGGCCGCGTAAAGCGCGTGTAAGCAGGACAGGCTTTAGCCCCTGAGGTTCGCCCGATCGGGCGTGACTCCCTTACGGATTCTTTCGTGGCTGGCCCGTCTTCACTCCCGCATTCTGCGGAACATCCGATTCCAGCGAACTGAGCGTCAAATCGCTGGACCAGCAATCCGCTGCCAGCTTCCATTCGCCATTGCTCTGCCGCGCGCACACCCACAGATACTTTCCGCGCTCTTCCCGGCGTTTTCCGGTTGCGCTGGGAGTCAAAGCCTTGCAGCGTCCGGCTTCATACGCGAGGTCGCCGACCACCTCCACCCGCAGAGGATCGACTTCCACTTCTCCGAGTCCGGCGTCGAGCGCGCCAAAAAAAAACTCACGCACCGCAGCCGCGCCGCGTATCGGAGGACAGTTCGACCGGAGCACCAGCGCGTCATGGGTGTAAAGCTCGATGAGGTCATCGAGATGTTTGGTGTTGCAGGCTAGCACCCACTCGTGCGCGAGGCTCCGAACCGCAGCCTCGGCGCGGCTCATGTCGCCGCGCAGCGCTGCCGTGGCCCGCAGCTTGTCCTCCCTCATCGGCTCGCGCCCAGAGTCTCGCAGGGACTCCCGCATCGGATCCGCGCCCGAGCGCTCCGCCATCGCTTCCCCGCCCGGAAAATAATGGTGATGATAGTGATGATGGAAGTGATGAGTTTCCTGCCCCGAAGGCCGCGTGACTGCCTGTCTTTCGGCAGGATCGTGATCAGAAAACGGATTCGGTGGAATGGACAGAGCGTGCGAAGGACGCTCTTCCTCCCCAAATGATCCAGCAAGTTCCGTGGTGATGCCGCACATGCCGCAGAACTTGTTTCCAGCGCGATTGTGGTACCCGCAAACGCTGCACACGACCGTGGTCGAATCGCCGGTCAGGTCCTGCGCGGTATCGTCAGCAGCCTGTTCCGCATCGGCTTCAGCAGCTAAGCGCTGCGCAGCTTCCAGCGCCGCGGCGATCGCGTCTGCACTTGGTTTGGGACGACGCATTTCCGGGTGCAGCCGGCGGAATACTTCTTCCATCTCGGCGCTGCGCACCGGCGCGTCAGGAGACCTTGGATTTTTCTTATCGTTGTCCACGAACCCGTCCACGCATCGAGGCAATCGACTGCTGGCGTAATTCTAGCCCAGCAACTCGGACTCGTGCTATCGGCTGGAAAATTCGATCTTGCCTTCGATCTCGGTCGGAACCCCATTGCAGGTGGCCGGACGATATCTCCAGGTGCGAACCGTCTGCAGTACATGGCGGTCGCCAGCCAGGCCCGCGCTTTCGAGGATCAGCGGGCTGTGCACGCGTCCATCGGTCCCGATGATGAAGCTGACCTTAACCTTCTTGCCGCGCGCCGTCGAAGTGAAGAGAGGATCAGGAGTGGTCAAGGCCTCGGGCGGTTGCACTTCCGCGCACGACGGGCGCCAGCTGATGTGAGCGACATCCACAAACTGGGACGCGCGCGCCAGCGCCGTCGGTACTTGGCGTTCTCTCTCTGCAAAGCTAGTGACTCGTACACGCGGCGCTGGTGTGGCCACCGCCAGGGCGAACACGGGAACCAACAACAGAATCGCAGGCCAGGTGCGACGATGCATGGATCTAGGGCTCCGCAGAGCCAGAATCGCTCTGAACCATAGGCTGGGGCACATACAGCACCACTCCGGTTTAAGATGGATGTTATTGATCTCTAAGACGTTACAGGTTCCGGTCGACAGAGGCGAGAACCTCCAAATGAAATACATTGCATAGAAAGATTGGGATTTCGCGACGAGCCTTCCAGTTCGACACGCTCCCCTGATGGAGAGAAGCTTGTAAATCGACTTGAACTAGGCAGTCGTTGAACGATGCAGAGTCAGCAGAGTAATTTCCGGAGGACAATTCATGCGAATTGGAAGGTTGACTGTGCCCAGGCCGGGGTTGGTGTACAGCGCGAGCCCGCCGATCTGGTAAGGCCCCCAAACATATTTCTGGGCCAATGGCGGCAGGTAAAGAGGGCGGACGAAGGGCAGTCGCACTTGGCCTCCGTGGGTGTGGCCGGAGAGTTGGAGGTCCACGGGATAGCGCGCAACAGTGTCGGCATAGTCGGGCTCGTGGGCCAGCAGGACCATGGTTTCGTTCGGCGGGAACGTCTTGGAAAGTTGCGTCGAGATCGGGGGTGCCGCCTAAAACGTCGTCGACGCCGCCGAGCCAGAACCGAGCGCCATCGCGTTCGATCGGCACCGATTGATTGGACAGTACCTGAATCCCTACGCGAGCGGAGCGAATCGGTCACTCGATCGGGATCAGTGAAACGCATCATGGTTTCCCATGACCGCCCATAGGCCGTAGGGCGCACGCATTTGCCGCAGAAGTTGGGCACAAGGCTCAGCGGCAGAAGCAGCGTCTGCTGGATCACCGAACACAGATATGGAAACAAAATCACCCGTTAGCGCGATCAGATCGGGATCCTAGCCCGTTGACTATGCCAATTGCTGAATGCAGCGGATGGACAGAGAAATACGGGTCGTAATGAAAGTCGCTGAGCAGAGCGATGGTGAAACCATCGAGGCGTGCGGGCCAGCGACGGAGCGCAATCTCCTGGCGCACGATGCGAGGACGGTTCGGCTCGAGCAGATCGTAGTGTCAGCGGCGAGTGCGGCCACGCCAGCGGTCGCCGCGAGACGGATAAATTTTCGCCTGGTGGTAGGGAACAAAGTCAATCGCTTTTCGAGACTCTTAAGATTGGGATACGCCTCACGAAACTGCATGTTTTCAGCATAACCGCGAGTCGCGTGGCTCCCCGATATGGCGAGAACAATTCCCGGCATCAGAAACTAAATGTGGCTTGCAGTTCAATGCTGCGATTGGAGGAACTGCCGGGCGAAAACGGGCCTCCCTGCAGAGCATTGGGAACGTTAAAGAACTGGGAGCCGAGAACGCGCATTGGGGTTCGCAACGTTGACGTTATTGAAAACGTTGCGGGCATTCACGCCCAGAATGAGGTTGTAACGGCGATCGGAATTACAGGATGATGAACGACGCCGCCACCGCCGAAGAGCGGGCCGCCGCGACCGCCACCACCCCGCCACCACCGCCGGGTCCACCTTGGCCCTGAGCCCAGAGGCCGATTTTACCTTCGGTCCAATTCCGAAGGTCTTGGTTAGGCGCAGGTTCATCACGAAATGCGCGATGGACCAGTTTCGGCAAATTGATGGGAAGGAATTTTCCGGCTCCCGACGCATCGAAGGTCCCTAACGTGTGTGCAGTAAATATTATTCTGCGGACCCGAGCCTGTCGTTGGGGGAGGGCCCGGGCAAGTCGCAGACGAAACCAGTCCGGGACGATCGTTGTAGATCTGGTCTCCGTTGTCGTCGATGGGCGAGGTGATGGTGAATGGCGACCCGGAACTGACCACCATGAACGGACTCAACCGGAATAAGTAAGGCAGGGCGATGCTGCCGCCGAGGAAGAAGCGGTTTGCCGCACGTCGAACGAGCCCGGCCATAATCCTGGCTGATGTCGTAGGAGTTCGACGGAAAGCTGGCGACTCCCCCCGTGTCGCTGTTGGCATAACCCAGAGTGTAGAAGCCGAACAACTGGACTTTGGGGCCGACTGCGGACGTTGGTGTTCATCGATCAGCTGGTTCTGCTTGAAATTGCCTTCGGAAACATAGCGGTAAATATTGCCCCGAAGCGATAGGGGGACAATTCGGAGCAGCAAGGCGTTCCGGGTAAGGGGCGTTCGCATTGATGGTAAGGAACTGGTCGAAGCCGCGCGAGTTGAGATAAGTCGCGGAGACGGTTGCCGACTTCGTGACTTGGCGTTCCAGGCTGCAGCGCTCCTTGCATGGTGTAAGGCGCGTGTAGATTGGGGCCGATCTGATAGATGCTGGACGCGGAAGATGTAGGGGCGACCGCAGTTGGAAATACTTGCGAGCGGCTCGTCGACGCCGGGAAAACAGGTTGGATTGTTGAATAATGAATTGCTGTTGCGTAACACCATTGTAGCGGTCCGCCTGCAGGATTTGTCCGGATCCGAAAGCGGTTATAAGAAAATGCCGTAGCCGCCGCGAATTACGACCTTGGGCGGGCCGCTTCGGCCTCCAACGCCCCAGGCAAAGCCCAGGCGGGGAGCCCAGTCTCCGTGGTCGTGAATCGCATTTTGAGTTTCGAAACGGAGGCCGAAGCTGAGCGTGATAGTTCGGCCGCACTCGCCAGTCGTCCTGCATGTACGGCTCGAATCGTAGTAAGTGACGACCGTAGTCGGGAGGCCGGTGGTGTAGGTCAGTTGCGTCGCATACGGAGTTCCGCCTGCGCCGCTCAATTGTTGGTCCGCATAGAGCAAAGATATGGGACAGGCAGGATTTTGCCCGAGCGCGCCGCAATCTGCCGGCGTATCGGTTGCTGGTAGTTCAATGATGAGAATGAGAATGTGGACGTTGAAGCCCGAAGTCGAATAATTCGTGTCTTGCGTGGCCCGCAAGCGGCCGCCGAACTTGATGATGTGATTGCCGTGGATCAGTGAAGTGTAGTTCTGCATTTCGTAATTGTTCTGCAGATCATTCACGTTGCCCGAACCCGCGCCGCCGCCCATAAAGCTGCCGAGCACATTGACAGCCGGATTCGTGTCGGTCGGATTCTGGAGGATGTCATCGCGATTGTACTGGAACCGCGTCTCGTTGACGATCTTGGAGCCAAACACCTGCGTGTCGCTGATCTGCACGGTCTGCTCGGTGGTTTGGGAGTAATAGCCCTGGGACGGAAGAACCAGCACTCCCACGCCGTTGTTGGTTTCCGTATCGCGATAATACTGGTAGCGCGCGGTGAGTGTGTTGTTTTGCGTCAGTGCCCAATCGAGGCGCGGGCTGAGATTGGTGCGCTGGTGCGGGTTGGGAATCGACTCGGCCAATGTGGTTTCGTTCAGGGCTGATCAAGAACCCACGCATTAACGGCGGCCAGTTCGTTGATGTTGCGACGATCGATATTGAAAAAGAAGGACGCCTTCTTGCTCAGTGGCCCGCCGATGTTTCCGTTGTATTGAGTGGAATAGTAGGGAGGCTCGGAGCCAGCGAACGGGTTGGGCGAATTGAACGCGGAGTCGTTGCCCATCACAAAGACTTGCCCGTGATATTTGTCGGTTCCGGGCTTGGTAAAAATTTCGATGCGGCCGTAACCGAGTTTGTCGTACTCGGCAGAAAACGGGTTCTGGTTGATGCGGATCTCGCGAATCGACGACTTGGGCGGGAGTTGGCCCGCAGTGAATCCGTCGATATACATCTGTCCGCCGCTCGGACCAGCGGACGGTCCGGCGAGAGCCTGAAGATCCGACTGTAATTCATCGGGATCGTCGGGCAGAGCTTCGAGTTCTTTGCCGGAAATGACGATCGCGCCGGCGTTGTTCGAGGGATTCACGTCGACGGTTGGCGCGGTGTCGGAGACCTGAACCTTCTGGGTCTCTACCTCGATCGCCATCACGACGTTGAGTCGAGGGGTTGATCGGCGATCACGACGTTGTCGTTCTGGTAAAGAGTGAATCCGGTGGCGGCGACAGTGAGCGAATACTTCCCTGCTGGCAAGGTCTTGAATTCATACAAGCCCTGGCCATTACTCTGAACCACGATCGGAGATCCGGCGGCGGGAGTCATGATCACGCTGGCAGAGGCGAATAGCCGCGCCGGAGGGATCAGTGACTTGTCCGCGTAGAGACCCCGAGGCGGTTTGCGCGAACAACACGGTCGCCGGCAGCAAGAAGAAAAGCGTTATGAAAAAAACACGCATGTACTTCTTAACCTTCACTTTCATCTTCCTATTTTGTCTCAAGTTTAGGAATACGGAATAAGTCCTCTGTCAAGGCAGGCACCCACTACTGATTATTGCCGTCGCCGCCGGGCGCGCCACCCAGACTCCAAGGCGCCAGCATCATGGCCTGGCTGCCGTGGGGGCGGCCTGAAGGATCGGTTCGACTCCGCTGAATAACTTGATGACGGTGCTCCCGCCGGAGGGCGTGCCTTCGGTGGCGAGGACAGCCACTGCGTCTCCCTTGTGCAGATCAGCCAGAGCAACGGCAGGCGTTTGATCCAGCAATCGCTGGAAGTCGAATCCGCCTCCGCCCGAGCGGGCACCGCCGCCCATTCCTCCGCCGCCTCCGGTCCCGCCGCCCTGGCCGATACCAGCACTCTGGCCCCCACCAGACGGCTTACCCGCCTGTCCACTTGTCCCGGCGGGTGGAGTCTGGCTTGCCGAAGATCCCGGTGCTGCGCCAGGAGTTCCTGGAGGCAAGGCGGCCTTGAGTCGCATGGCAAATCGCTGCGCCATCTCAGCGGGAATTTTATGAAGCTGCGAGTCGGCAGTGATTTTCAGCTGCCACCGTTTTCTTGCTCAATCATATCCTGAACGCTGATGGTGCCCGCACTTGCATCGATCGACTTGATCAAACCTTCGACGACTGGGAAAATTGCCGGTGAATATCTCCTCCGCGGCCAATTCGGAGCCGTCGGCGTTGCGGTCTCCGCGCGCGCGCAATTGGTCGCCGACCTGGATTTCCTGCAGCGTGCTCACCTTCGCATCTTCAGGTTTGGCCGAGTCGGGAGAGTAGCGGCGGATGACGGTGCTCTTGGACGTGTGGACGACGACTGTTTTCTTACCGCCGAAGCTGGAGATCGAGATGGTCACCGTTCCGGCCGCGGGATCCACGAGCGCTAACCGGACCGCCGATGCCGCGCTTCTGCCAGTCCTGGCGCATCTGGTCGCTGACGGCCTGGACCGCAGAACGCGTGATGACAATGATCTCCAAGGCGGCGATCGATTTGCCGTCGCCCGATGCCTGGCCGCGCGCCCGGATGCGTATCGCCCACTTGCAGATCCTGCAGCTGGATGGCTGTCGCGTTCTTGAGATCCTTTCGCCCGGCGCAAGGCGCAGGAGGCGAGCATTGGGCTGCACCGTCACTGCGACTTCGGGACCGGAATCCGGAGCCAGCGTGATGACATTTCCGTTGATCGTCTTGATGGTGCCAATGCGGTTCGCCACCGCAGCCTGGCTCGCGTCCTGGCCTGATTCGATAGCGGAAGCGAAACATGCCGACAAGAAGCGCGGGCTAGTCAGGATGATGACAGACACGACGACAGCTATTGCGGTTCGCGTTGCTTTAAGTTTCATACGCCCCACCTTTAATTTACATTGCCGGAAGCTCGGAAGTTGCATGGTTTACAAAGTTTTACCCTTGATAACAAAGTTATTACAAAGATGAAAAACCATGGATCCCTGAGCGCGACTCCGCTGTCAAGGCGCACCCACAGTGCTAATAGACGACGAGCGCACCCCAGTTACGATTTTCATTGGGAAGTTTGTGGAAATTGGTCTTCCGGATGCGTGTTCTTATTTTACGTGGTTTTCTGTGCTGGGTGATGCTGGTGATCGTGCCAGTATCGCTCTTGGGCAAGCGGACAAGGCAGGCGGCCTCAAGTCAGACTGGGCAGGCCAGGATCGCGGCAGCGGGCATTCTTCATACCCAAGGCGGAGTCTGGGTGAATGGGTATGAAGCGAGGGATTCCTCTGCGGTTTTTCCGGGAGACTTGCTGGAAACCAAGCCGGGATCGTCCGCTAACTTGAGTTTGGACGGATCCACAGTGCTGATTCAGCCGGAATCGGTGGCCAAGCTGCAGACCAACCTGCTTGAACTGGATCATGGCAGCGTCTGCGTGGGAACTTCGAAGAGTTTCAAGGTGCGGGTGAACTGTCTCACGGTGGTTCCGGTGCTCAACGAATGGACGCAATATGAAGTGAACAACGTGAATGGAAATGTTCAGGTGGCAGCCCGCAAGAACGATGTGAACGTGGAGCGGGAGGCGGATCGCAAGAAGCCTTCGCCGGCAACGGAGATCGTCGCACGGAACCACCGTTCACGAGAGCGGAGCAAAAGAGCTTCGACCTGTCGGAAATCTGCGGAGCCCCGGCGCCCACCAAGGAAGCCAGCATGAGCTTGAATCCGAAATGGATTGCGGCGGGGCGCGGCAGGAGCGGGAGCATTCTGCTTTGCGTGCTGCTCTGCCGCGGTAGCGGTGGAGGGAAGACGCCTGTCAGTTCGTCGTCAGCCGTAATCGACCGCAAAAATCCTCGCAGAGTCCACCGAACTCTGCTCATTACAGAATTCTTTCGTGGGTGTAACCCGCGGACACCAGAGCTGCGAGAAGTTCCGCAATGTGATCGGGACCGCGGGTTTCCATGGTGATGTCGATGGCGGTGTCGCCGAGATTGACGCCGTGGTAGGCGCGGTCATAGGCGGTTTCGACGATGTTGGCGCGATGGTCGGCGAGGATTCCGGTGAGGCGGTGCAGCGCGCCGGGATAATCGGGCAGATGAACGCGGAGGCGGACCAGGCGTCCGTCTTTCACCAGGCCGCGCTCGATGATGCGCGAGAGTAATGTGACGTCGATATTGCCGCCGCAGACCAGGACCGCAATTTTCTTGCCTTGCAGGGGCAGTTTGCGGTTCAGGACGGCGGCGATGGCGGCGGCTCCGGCGCCTTCGGCCAGAGTCTTTTCGCGTTCCAGCAGTAAGAGAATCGCGTTCGCGATTTCTTCTTCTTCCACGGTGACGATGTCGTCGACATATTTTTGAACCAGGGGGAGCGTGCGCTCTCCGGCGCGGCGGACGGCGATGCCGTCGGCGATCGTTTTCGCTGACGCCAGCGTGACCGGCTTGCCCTCGGCCACTGCGGCCTTCATCGACGGAATGCGCGAAGGCTGCACGCCGAAGACTCTGCACCGCGGGATTTGTCTCTTTGACGGCGCAGGCGATTCCGCCGATCAGGCCTCCGCCACCGATCGGCGCGACGATGACTTCGATGCCGGGATGCTGCTGCAGAATTTCGAGGCCGAGAGTTCCCTGCCCCGCGATGACGGCATCGTCGTCGAAGGCATGAATCAGAGTCAGGCGGTCGGTCTGGCTCTGCTCGACCGCTTTTTCGTAGGCTTCGTCGTAGTTGGTGCCGTGCAGCACGACCTCGGCGCCGTAGGCGCGTGTCGCGGAAACTTTGGTGAGCGGCGTGGGCAGCGGCATGACGATGCGGGCTGCGATCTTGTGGCGTCCGGCGTGGTAGGCGACGCCTTGGGCATGATTGCCGGCGGAGGCTGCGATCACGCCGTGGGCGCGTTCTTCCTGGTTAAGCGTGAGCAGTTTATTCAGCGCGCCGCGCTCTTTGAATGCGCCGGTGCGCTGCTGGTTGTCGAGCTTGAGGAAGATGGAGTTATTGGTGAGGCCGGAGAATGTTTCCGAATGCGTGCAGGGAGAAATGCGGATGTCGGCGCGGATTCGATCGAGAGCGGCCTGGATATCGGAGAGTTGGATCATGACGGTGGAGCAGTCATCTTACTGCATCTTCGGACTCGAGTCGGAGCCGGGATCAGGTTCCGCAATTCGTGCACCACGAAGGACACTAATGTACGAGACGGATTCGACTGAATGTGGGCCCTCGATAGTCGGCGTGTCACGAAGCGATTTGTCGCGCGCTCGAAGCTAAAGGAACAACAGGGCGAACTGGCGAGCGCCTTCAAATAGGCGTCGACACAGGCTGCGGCTTTGCGGCCTTCGGAGATCGCCCACACTACAAGCGATTGCCCGCGGCGCATGTCGCCGGCGGCGAACACTCCGGGGACCGACGACATGTAGTTCTGATCGGTCGCCACGTTGCCGCGGTTGTCGAGTTGAACTCCCAACTGCTCGATCATGCCATTGCGCACCGGGCCAAGGAATCCCATGGCGATGAGGATCAGGTCGGCGTCCATGGTGAACTCGGTGCCGGCGATCGGGTCAAACTTCGGGGGAGGGCCAACCCTAACGGCGTGAAGTTGCGTGACATTACCATTTTCGTCGCCGGTGAATTTTGCAGTGGCGATGCTCCAGTCGCGGACGCCGCCTTCTTCGTGAGCGCCTTCGATGCGCAGTTGCATGGGCCAGAGCGGCCAGGGCGTCTGCGGGGAGCGCTCGTCGGGCGGCTTCGGCATGATTTCGAACTGATGAACCGAGATCGGCTTCTGGCGGTGGACGGTGCCCAGACAATCGGCGCCGGTGTCGCCGCCGCCGATGATGACGACGCGCTTGCCGGTGGCAAGAATCTCGATCGCGGGATCGAGCGTGTCGCCATGGCAGCGCTTGTTCTGCTGCGGGAGGAATTCCATCGCGTAGTGAATTCCCTTCAGTTCGCGTCCGGGAATTTTCAGGTCGCGCGGATGCTCGGAGCCTCCGGCCAGCACGATGGCATCGAAGTCGCGGCGCAAGTCTTCGACCTGGATAGTCTTGCCGACTTCAGCGTTGGTGACGAACTTCACGCCCTCGGCGGACATCTGTTCGAGGCGGCGGTCGATGATGTGCTTTTCCAGCTTGAACTCGGGGATGCCGTAGCGGAGCAATCCGCCGATGCGGTCGGCTTTTTCGTAGACCGTGACCGCGTGGCCAGCGCGGCAGAGTTGCTGCGCTGCGGCCAGTCCTGCCGGGCCAGAGCCGACGACAGCTACTTTCTTTCCAGTACGAAGTTTCGAGGGCTCGGGGCGGATCCAGCCTTCCAGGAATCCGCGCTCGACGATATTTTTTTCGTTCTGCTTGATCGTGACCGGCGGCTGCGTTGATGCCCAGCACGCACGAGGCTTCGCAGGGCGCCGGGACAGATTCGCCCCGTAAACTCGGGAAAATTATTGGTGGCGTGGAGCTGGCGGACGGCATCTTTCCAGCGTCCGCGATAGACGAGATCGTTCCAGTCGGGAATGAGATTGCTGACGGGGCATCCAGTCTGGCAGAAGGGCACGCCGCAATCCATGCAGCGAGCGCCCTGCTTGCGCAGTTTTTCTTCCGGGAAATCCTGATAGATTTCGAACCAGTCGTTGACGCGCTCGAGCACCGGCGCGGCGCGGAGCCAGTTCGCGCGAGTAATCCATGAAGCCGGTGGTCTTACCCATGCTGCACCTGCTCTTGCTGCTCGCCGGCTCTGCCATGAACAGTGACGGCGACGGGCTGGCTCGGGATGTAGGCTTGCTCGCTGCGGGTCACTCCCAGCACGCGCTTGAATTCGTGCGGGAAAACTTTGATGAAGCGCGACGCCATCTCGTTCCAGTTGTCGAGAATCCATTTGGCGCGGCGGCTGGCAGTCAACTCCCGGTGGACAACAGAAGATCTCTGACGATCTGCAACATCCGGCTCATCGAGCAAGGGCTCCGAGATCGACCGAATCCAGATTGCATCGCTTCTCGGTAAAATCTCCGCGCTCGTCGAAGACATAGGCGACGCCGCCGCTCATGCCGGCGGCAAAATTTCTGCCGCAGGAGCCGAGCACCAGCACGATGCCGTTGGTCATGTACTCGCAGCCGTGGTCGCCGACGCCCTCGACGACCGCGGTCGCTCCGGAGTTGCGGACGGCAAAGCGCTCGCCGGCGACTCCGTTGAAGAATGCTTCGCCGCTGGTGGCGCCGTAAAGGGCGACGTTGCCGATGATGATATTTTCTTCCGGAGCGAAGCCGGAAGCGCGCGGCGGAAACACCATGAGTCCGCCGCCGGAGAGGCCCTTGCCGACATAGTCGTTGGCTTCGCCCTCGAGCGAAAGCGTAACTCCCTTGGCGAGGAACGCTCCCAGGCTCTGACCAGCCGAGCCCGTGAGGTGAATGCGAACTGTGTCGTCGGGCAGTCCGGCAGAGCCGTAGCGGCGCGCGATTTCACCGCTCAGCATGGTTCCGACGGAGCGGTGAATGTTGCGTACCGGAAACTTCACCTCAATCGGCGACAAGGGTTTCGAGGGTGGCGTGCACCTGCCGAGAATCTTGTGATCGAGAGCCTGCTCCAGGCCGTGATCCTGCGCCTGCACGCGGCGGCGAGCGACGCGCGAGGGCACGGGCGGGTTGTAGAGGATCGCGGAGAAATCCAGGCCTCGCGTTCCAGTGATCCTTCCAATGATCGACCGCAGGCTCAACGTCGAGCATGTCGACGCGGCCTACCATTTCGTCGACGGTGCGGAATCCGAGATCCGCCATGTACTGCCGAAGCTGTTCGGCGATGAAGAAAAAGAAATTGATTACGTGCTCGGGCTGACCCTTGAATTGCTTGCGCAACTCCGGATCTTGCGTGGCGATGCCGACCGAACAAGTGTTGAGGTGGCACTTGCGCATCATGATGCAGCCCATCGCGATCAGGGGAGTCGTGGCAAAACCGAATTCTTCGGCGCCCAACAGAGCGGCGATGGCCACGTCACGTCCGGTCTGCAGTTTGCCGTCAGTTTGCACGCGAATGCGGCTACGGAGATCGTTCAGCAGCAGAACTTGCTGTGTTTCGGCCAAGCCCAGTTCCCATGGAATTCCGGCATGCTTGATTGAACTCAACGGCGACGCGCCAGTGCCGCCGCGAGTCGCCGCTGATTAGAACGACGTCGGCGTGAGCTTTAGCCACGCCTGCTGCGACCGTACCGACACCAACTTCGGCGACCAGCTTCACGGCGATGCGAGCGTGCGGATTCACGTTCTTCAGGTCGTAGATCAGCTGCGCGAGATCTTCGATCGAATAGATGTCGTGATGCGGCGGCGGCGAGATCAATCCGACGCCAGGTATGGAATGCCGCAAGCGGGCAATCACTTCGTCGACCTTGTGACCGGGAAGTTGGCCGCCCTCGCCGGGCTTCGCTCCTTGCGCCATCTTGATCTGCAGTTCGTCGGCGTTGACGAGGTAGTTTGCTGTAACCCCGAAACGCGCCGAGGCAACTTGCTTGACTGCGCTGCGGCGCAAATCGCCGTTTGCATCGGGCGTGAAGCGTGCTTCGTCCTCTCCACCCTCGCCGGTGTTGGACTTGCCACCGATGCGGTTCATGGCGATGGCGAGCGTCTCGTGGGCTTCCTTGCTAATCGACCCGAACGACATGGCGCCGGTGGTAAAGCGCTTCACGATTTCTTTGGCGGGCTCGACTTCTTCGAGCGGCACCGGCGTGTCGCTCTTCTTCAACTTCATCAAGCCGCGCAGAGTGCAGAGATTCGCGCTTCTGCTTGTCGATGAGGTCTGTATATTCCTGAAATGTCTTGAAGCTATCCTGCCGAACGGCCTGCTGCAGCTTGCTGATGGTCTGCGGATTGAGCAGGTGATATTCGCCGTTTACGCGCTGGTGATAGCTGCCGCCGACGGAAAGTTCGGTTTCAAACTCAGTCAACGGACGGAATGCATACTCATGTTTGAGCTGCGCCTCGGCGGCGAGCACGGAGAGTCCGATGCCCTCGATGCGCGAGGTCGTGCCGGCAAAGTACGCGTCGACCAATTCCTTATTCAGGCCGATGGCTTCGAAAACCTGCGCGCCCTGATAACTTTGCAGCGTGGAGATGCCCATCTTCGAGAAGGTCTTCAGCAGTCCCTTCTTGATGGCCTTCATGAAGTGCTTCACCGCGAGCTCGGGCGTGATGCTATCTCCCAACTCGCCGCGCCAAACCAGGTTTTCGACGCTCTCGAGCGCGAGATACGGATTGATCGCACTGGCCCCGTAGCCGCTCAGCAGGGCGAAGTGCATGACTTCGCGCGGCTCGCCAGATTCCGTGATGAGAGCAACCTGCGTTCGCGTTTCTTCTCGGACCAGCAAGTTGTGCACGGCGGCCAGCGCGAGCAGGCACGGAATAGGAGCGTAGTCTTTGTCCACGCCGCGATCGGAAAGAATCAGCAGCGAATATCCGGCCTTCACCGCCAGCGAAGCTCGCTGGCAAATCTCGTCGAGAGCGCGCTTGAGGCCTTCTTCGCCATCCTTCGCGCGGAACAGCGCGGGCAGCGTCGTCGCCAGCAAATCGCGGTTCGAAACCCGGCGCAGCTTTTCCAGTTCGCGATTCGAGAGCAGCGGATGCGCCAGCTTCAGCATGTGGCAATTCTCGGGCGCCTCTTCCAGGATGTTGCGCTCGCTTCCGATATAGCTGATGAGCGACATCACCATCTCTTCGCGAATGGGATCGATGGGAGGATTGGTGACCTGCGCGAAAAGCTGCTTGAAGTAGTTGAACAGCGACTGCGGCTTGTCGGAGAGGCAGGCCAGAGGCGTGTCGGTGCCCATCGAACCGATCGGCTCTTCGCCTTTCGCGGCCATCGGGGCAAGAATCATCCGCAGATCTTCGTCGCTATAACCGAACGCACGCTGGCGGCGGAGAAGGGTCTCGGCATCCGGAAAATGCATGCGCGAGGGCTCAGGCAACTGATCGATCGTGATCTGATTTTCTTTCACCCACTGGGCGTAAGGCTGCCGCGACGCGAGCTTCTGCTTGATCTCCTTATCGGAAATGATGCGGCCTTCGACGGTATCCACCAGGAACATCTTCCCCGGCTGCAAGCGGCCTTTGCTTCTTGACCTGCTCGGGCGCGATGTCGAGCACGCCGGCTTCGGAGGCCATAACGACAAGATCGTCATGGGTAATCACATATCGTCCCGGGCGCAGCCCATTGCGGTCGAGCGTTGCGCCGATGACGCGGCCGTCAGTGAAAGCAATCGCAGCGGGGCCATCCCATGGCTCCATCAGGCAAGCGTGATACTCGTAGAAGGCGCGCTTCTCCGGCTTCATGTGCGGATTGCCCGACCAGGCTTCGGGAATCAGCATCGCCATGACGTGCGGCAGGCTGCGTCCGGACTGAAGGAGCAACTCGACCGCGTTATCGAAATTCGCGGAATCGCTGCCGTCGGGCGCGATGATGGGATGCAGCTTCTTCAGGTCGTCGCCGAACAGCGGAGACTGCAGCAGAGACTGGCGAGCTTGCATCCAGTTGACATTGCCGCGGAGCGTGTTGATTTCGCCGTTGTGGGCGACGTAGCGATAGGGATGCGCCCGCTGCCAACTGGGAAACGTATTGGTCGAGAAGCGCTGGTGCACCAGGCACAACGCGCTGACCGCATCGGGATCGGAAAGTTCGCGATAGAAGTTGGTGATCTGCGAGGCCAGCAGCAATCCCTTGTAGACGATGGTGCGGCAGGAGAGCGAGGGGATGTAGAACATCTCCGCGTCTTCAACGCCGGACTCGCGAATCTCATTTTCTGCACGCTTGCGTACGACGTAGAGTTTGCGCTCGAAGGCATCTTCGTCCATCCCGGCGGCGCAGCGCACGAAAATCTGCTGGATGTAGGGCTGCGAAGCGCGTGCTACGCGGCCGATGGCCGAGGCATAGACCGGAGTATCGCGCCAGCCGAGCAAGGTCAGGCCTTCTTCGCGAATGATGCGTTCGAGAATTCCTTCGCACTGCAACCGCTGGTGTTTCTCGACTGGCAGGAACGTCATGCCGACGCCGTAGATCCCGGCCTTAGGCAGCGCGAAGCCGAGTTTCTCGCATTCGCGGGCAAAGAACTTGTGTGGAATCTGGATGAGCACACCGGCGCCGTCACCGGTTTCTGGATCGCAGCCGCAGGCACCGCGATGCGCCAGGTTGAGCAGTACCTGGATTCCCTTGCGGATGATATCGTGACTTTTTTGGCCGCTGATGCTGGCGACAAACCCGATTCCGCAGGCATCGTGCTCGTGCGCCGGGTCGTAGAGACCCTGGGCGGGCGGCAGACCGTTGCTCGAATTTAGACGCGTCGTCATGGACTTTCGTCCAGTGGACTGAATTCCTTTCGAATTGCTTGTTCTTGGGCGTGGCTTGCGCGGGCGACAGAGGGTCGCACACTTCTGCTCAGGAACAGACATGCGTATTTTCGGGCTTGTGGACGAGCAAAGTACAATGCAGAATTTCGATGCAAGCCATGCAAAATTCAGGGCGGATTCGGACGGGGTGGATTCTGTCGTAATTAACCTCGATTTGACCTGAGTTCGCTATAATCTCGCTCATACACATGGACTTTGATCAGCTCATCACGTTCCTGGAAGTGGCCCGGCAGGGTAGTTTTTCGCGTGCCGGGGAGAAGGTCTTCCGCTCACAATCGGCCGTTAGCGCGCAGATTCGTCAACTGGAACAGGAGTATGGCGACCGTCTGCTCGACCGCTCGGGCAAGACGGTGAAACTGACTCCAGCTGGCCAGGTGTTTTTCGAATACGCGGAGCGCCTGAAAGCTCTGCGCGACGAGTCGTTGATGGCGGTTGCCGACCACAGCGGCACCCCTCGCGGAACGCTGCGCGTGGGAGCGAACGAAGCTACTTGCCTATATGTTTTGCCCGAAGTTTTCGGCGAATACTGCCGGCGTTACCCACCGGTGCAGATCAGCATTTATCGCAACTTCAGCTACAAAATCGTGGAAAAGTTGGAAAACGGGCAGGTGGAAGTCGGCATTCTGACCCTTCCGATCCAGTCGCCCAGCTTGAAGATCCAGCCGATTTTCCGCGACAAGTTGATGCTGATGGTAAGTCCGAAGAATCCGCTGGCCAAGTTCAAAGTGGTACCCGTCAGTGAGATCGTGAAGCACCCACTGCTGTTTCCAAAGACTGGGCACACGCGGCGACTGTTGGATAAGCTGTTCCGACCCTACAACGCCGAACTGCAAGTGCGCATGGAACTGCCCAGTATCGGCATGATTAAGAGCTTCGTAGCGGCAGACCTGGGCGTGTCGCTGATCAGCGCATCCTTCGCTCGCGACGAAGTGGAATCCGGTCGGGTTAAGCTGATCGATCTTGAGGACGCGGTGCTATATCGCGAGTTGGGACTTGCCTACCGTCGCGATCGGACCCTTTCCGTGGCTTCTACTGCCTTTGTGGCTCTCTTGCGGCAATTTGCCACTCAACTGAAGAAGACAGAGGATTAGTGATTTGCTCGAGCTGAAATTCTGATTTCTCCTATCAGAATTTTGAATTTCCCCTGAGCCGGGACGCGGAATACCCTTACCTTGCACTTGTTGTTGGCGTCAGCCACCATTTTCATGAAGAACCTCATCCAGAAGTCCACACGAATTACATCGACAGGCACAGGTATGTCGACACGAATTACGTGCCTTCTGGAGGACGGGATCGGATGAAGTAGAGCAATCTTAAGAGAATCACCCGAACCCACCGCCAGAAACACTCTGGCGGTGGGTTTTTCTTTGCGCCAAAGAAAGAGGACATTATGAGTGCGGAACAGCGACAGAGCAGATTCGAGAGAAGCGATGAGGTAGTGGTGATGAAGTTCGGAGGCACGTCGGTGGAAGATGCAGCTGCCATCCGACGACTCATCGGCATCGTGCAAAACAGGCTCACCGCACGACCGGTGGTCGTGGTGAGTGCGCTCGCACGGGTCACCGACCAACTGCTAGAGGCGGGAAACTCGGCCGCGACCGGACATCTAGGCGCGGCCCTCGCGATCGTGCGGAGCATCTATGTTCGGCATGAGCAATTAGCAGACTCGCTCGTCGATGAATCCGCCTACAGCGCTCTCGACGGCGAATTGCGCAGCGAGTTTCGAGAATTGGAATCGCTGCTGCGCGATCTGGAAACCGCGCAGCAACTGGATCTCAAGTCGCAGGACCATTTGCTGGGATTTGGCGAGCGATTCTCGAGCAGACTGGTGAAAGAGGCGTTGTGTCAGGCCGGGGTCAGCGCCGCGCATATCGATGCACAGACTTGCATCGTTACCGACGCGAAACATGCTGGAGCGAGTCCGGTGTGGGAAGTGACCGAGCAGCGACTGCAGGAGAAGGTGAGTCCGTTATTGGAGTCCGGACGAGTGCCGGTGCTGGGTGGTTTCATCGCATCAACTAACGATGGCGTGCCGACGACCCTCGGCCGGGGCGGGTCTGACTTTAGCGCTGCGATCGTCGCGGCGGCGCTCTATGCCTCCAAACTTGAGATATGGACGGACGTGGATGGCATCATGACCACGGATCCCAAACTTTGTGCTGACGCTCGCCTGATCCGCAGGATGAGTTTTGATGACGCTGCGGAGTTGGCGCTGTTCGGCGCGAGGGTTTTGCATCCGGCAACGTTGGCTCCGGTGATACGCGCGAACATCCCGGTCTATGTTCTGAATTCGCGACGGCCGGAGGGCGAAGGCACGGAAATCCTGGCGCGAGCTAAGACCGGAAACCTGGTCAGCGCCATTACCGCGAAGAGAAAAATTGCTTCGGTTGAGATTGAATCTTCGGGCGGGGTAGATTCGGAGTTTTTGCGGGCCGTCTCCGCCGTGTTCGACCGGCACTCTTGCTCAGTCGATTTGATGGCGCTTTCATTGGGGCGCATGTCGTTGCTGGTAGGTTCGGCGGCTTCTTTACCCGCCATTGCCGCGGATCTTCGCGGTGTAGCTGAGGTTCGATGGGAGAATCACAAAGCGTTGGTGTGCCTGGTCGGAGAAAGCATTCGACGACATCCGGAAGTGGCCAGTCGCGTCTTCGCAGCCATTTCGGATATGGACGCGCGCGTTGTCTGCCAGGGGGCGTCCGACCGAACGATCTCCTTCCTGGTAGAAGAGTCCAATGTTGAAGAGTCGGTGCAGCGCTTGCATGGAATCTTTTTCCCGCAGCCGGAACCCGCGCGCGACTGGGGAGGAATTAACAGCGCATTCTGCCAGGCTGGGTGATCGGAGCGGAAACTCAATTGCCAAACTTGGCCGCATTCGACGCGCCTGCGGCCACCGAACCCGGTACCGGTTCAATGATGTGCAGGCCGCATTCGGTTTTTGCAAATCCGGGCCAACGGCCGGCCCGCGGATCTTCTCCCGGCCTCACGGCGCGCGTGCAATGCGTGCAGCCGATGCTGGGATAATCTTGATTATGGAGTTCGTTATAGGGAACATCGTGATCGTGGATGTAGCGCCAAACTTGCTTCGACGTCCAATCAACCATCGGATTGATCTTCACCAATCCAAACTTTGCATCCCATTCAACCCGGTGCGCGCTCGAACGGACCGAGGTCTGATCGCGGCGGATGCTGGTGATCCAAGCGCTCAGTTCGCCGAGTTTGCGGCGAAGCGGTTCGACCTTCCGCAGACTGCAGCAGAGGTCGGGATCCCGGTTCCACAGCGCTGTTCCGTGAGTGCGCTCCTGCTCCTCGGGTGAAAGCACGGAATACACCTTCTCGATTGCGATGCCGTACTTCTCTTCGATCCGGTCCATCAGGTTGTAGGTTTCGGGAAAAAGCAATTCCGTGTCGATCGTGAATAGGCGGAAATCCTTGCGCACCCGTGAAGTCATATCGATCAGCACCATGCCCTCGGCGCCGAAGGCGGAGGAAATGGCGACGCGGCTGCCGAAAGTGTCCAACGCCCAGGTCAGGGTCCGCTGTAGCGTCCAACTCTCGGCCGCGTGCTGAATCTCCGCAATCTGATCTTGAATATGCTCCGGAATCTGGTTCTTCACGATAGGGGCTCCTCATTACTTCCGAAATCCTGGCTTCCGAAGTCTGGTGCTGCCCCTGGCTCAGAAGCGGGAGCACGGTCGTGGATCGAAGGACTGGCGACCACGGAAATGTGTGGCACGCCGAATTGCTGTGCAAAGGAAACTTGGTCAGTTAAGCGGACGACTTCTCCGACGACCAGCAGAGTTGGTGCAGCGAGTTTCGGCGAGCCAGGCAACTGGGCGATCGTAGAGCGGTGCGTCCGCTGTTGCGGAGTGGTCGCACGAGAGATGACAGCACACGGCGTGTCGCCGGCAAGGCCAGAGGCGCGCAACTTCGCTGCGACGTCAGAGTAATTCTGTCCGGGCATGTAAATCACTAGCGTCGCGCCGCTTCCTGCCAGCTTGCTCCAGTTGGCAACTTCGCTTCTCGGAGCCTGGTGTGCCGTCAAAAAAACGAGAGCGGACGACGCACGGCGATGAGTCAACGGAATTTGCGCTACGGCGGCCGCCCCCATGGCGGACGTCACGCCCGAAACAATCTCGAACGCGATGTTGGCTCGGCGTAGCGATTCGATTTCCTCTCCGGCTCTGCCGAAGATGAGCGGGTCGCCGCTCTTCAGCCTCACGACACGCAATCCTGCATCGGCGAGAGCGATCATCAAAAAGTTGATTTCCTCCTGCAGAATCTTCTTTTTTCCGCAGCGCTTTCCGACACGGTGAGTCTGGGCCGTTGAGGGGATGAGTTTCAGAATCTCGGGCGCGACGAGGTCGTCGTACAGCACGGCGTCGGCCGTTTTCAGAACACGCAGCGCTTTCAGGGTGAGCAACTCCGGATCGCCGGGCCCAGCACCGACTAGGTAAACTTTCCCCTTCATGCGCGCTCACCTTTCGTGGTCAGTTCAGGCATCTCGGCCAGGGCCGCTTCAACCGCTTCCCTGCTCGCCAGCGAATGAAGTAGATCGAGCTTGCGTTCTTTATCGAGATCACTGGAGAGAATCAGCTTTCGAGTCTCGCCGAGCTCCGCCACCCAAGAGGCGTATCCGGGACCAAATTGTTTTTCCAGCTGCTGACGAATCTTCTGCGCCAGCGATGGACTCTGCCCCGCGGTTGAGACGGCAATCTGCAGATCGCCACGACGCACGATTGCGGGATAGAAGAAGTCGCAGAGATCCGGAACGTCGACCACGTTGCAGAGCGCGCCGCGCCGCTGCGCCTCGCAATACACGCGCTCGTTCAAGGTGCGCGAATTCGTCGCGACAACCGTCAGGAACGCACCCTCCAAGTCCTCTGCCGAGAATGCGCGCACTTCGAGTTCAATCCTGCCAGCACGCGCCCATTCGCGGACTACGGGACTCGCATCCAGGGAAACAACGCGGATGCGCGCTCCGGTCTCCAGCAAGCTGCCGATCTTGGGCTCACCGACTCTGCCGGCGCCCACCACGAGGCACTGCTTCCCTTCCAGTTTCAGAAACATTGGAAACAAGCTAGTCACCGAGCCCTCCTGCTGGTGCCAGACTCCGCGTCGAGTCCGGCAAATCGCGAGCCACTGCGGCCACCACTTTTCCGGCGAGAAACTCGCGCAATTCGGTATCGCTGTGTCGAGCAAAGAAGCGGCGCGGATTTTCTCCAGGTTCACGTTGCGCCAGATACTGACCGAGGAGACGTTCCAGCGCATCTGGAACTTCGGTGGCGGCGCAGCGATATCCAACTGGACGCGCGGTACCTTGATGCAGACCCAGCGCCCCGCCGACACAGAAGTAGTAGGCGTCGACCATGCGGTTGTGTACCTTGATTTTCTTTCCCTCGATCCCGATATCGGCAATCCAGTGTTGTCCGCAACTGTTGGGGCAGCCGGTCACGTGCAACCTCAGATGCTGATCGAAGCCGGGTAAACGATCTTCGAGTTCCTCGACCAGCCACCGTGAGAAGCTTTTGGTTTCCGTGATGGCGAGTTTGCAGAATTCCGTGCCGCTGCATGCCACCGTGCCGCGCCAGAAAGCAGAACCACCCACTTTCAATCCGATCGCGTCGAATGCCTTCGCCAGTGGTTCAGCGTTGAGTGTGGGCACGTTTACGACGAGAAGGTTCTGCATGTTGGTGGCGCGCAGTTCGCCGCCAGCGTAGCGTTCGGCAAGATCTGCGGCCGCTTGCATCTGTTCCGCCGTGATTCGGCCGCGTAGGGCCACGGCACCGACATACGAAAAACCGGACTGCTTCTGCGGGTGGATGCCGACGTGGTCGCGGTAGACGTCCTCGGGAGGATGCTCTTCGACCGCCGGATCCAAATGGAACCCGATACGCTCGTGCAACTCGCCGAGAAAGCGATTTTCGGTCCATCCGTGGCGAAGGAAAAGGAATTTCAGGCGCGCGCGCTCGCGATGTGCCCGCAAAACCTCAGAGTCTCGGAAGAGTTCGGCGATGCCTTTAATGACGGGGACAACCTGATTCCAGCGGACAAACGCGTTCAACCGCGCACCCAGATAGGGTTCCGTCGAAAGGCCGCCGGCGACTCGAAGGGAGAATCCCACTTCAGGCTTTCCGCCGTCTGAGCGGGTGATCGCTGTCAAACCGATGTCGTTGATTTCCGGATAGGGGCACCATACACGGCATCCGGTGATGGAGATTTTGAATTTGCGCGGCAGGTTATAGAAATCGGCATTGCCGGCTAGCAATTGCGATGCCTCGTGCACAAGCGGCGAGGCATCAACGATTTCATCTGCGTCCACGCCGGCGACCGGGCATCCCGTCACGTTGCGAACGACATCGCCACAGGCTCCAGTCGTATTCAGGCCAACTTGCCAGAGACCATCAAGCACTTCCGGGAGCGACTCGATGCTGACCCAGTGCAGTTGAATGTTTTGGCGAACGGTGAGGTCGGCGATTCCGTTGGCGTGAAGGCTGGTGAGGTTCGCGATGACGCGCAGCTGGCGGGATGTCATCATGCCGTTGGGAATGCGGATACGCACCATAAAGCGTTGCAGAGCGCGGCCCACGCCATTCTTGCCGCCGGTAACTCCCACGCCATCTCCCTGGGTGTAAACGCCCCACCAGCGGAAGTAGGTGCCGATCCATTCGGGCGGGATGGATTCGAATCCCTCGCGGGCGAAGCGCCGGATCTCGTCCAGCCCTTCCCACGGATTCATTGCGCGCTTGAGGCGCTCGACTCGCTGTGCTGTGGTCTCTTGGGCGACGATTGTCATATAGTCAAACTCTGAATCTGGTGTCCGGAAAATAAAAAACCCACCGCCAGGATCATCTGGCGATGGGTTCTATGAGTGCCGGTGTTAAGAAAGAATTCTTAGGTCAGCAGCCTCCCCGCGCCAGTGCACACGCATGCACAACAACAACAAGTGCAACAGCACACCGCGCGAAGATTTTGGCCCTCTGACATTAGAGTATGAATTCTAGGTTGAGCGGCTCATGCCGTCAACTAACTCACGTAACAACTTCGATTCATAATTTCGATGGAAGGAATCATATTTTTTGGCGAGTCCGCACGTACGGTCCAAGCTGGCTGTAGAATCAGCAACTTAGCATTAGCAACAACTGTTGAGTGATAATCTCTGGTTACTTTTGCCAGCCTGTCACTGCTCGTACTCGCGGGGAAAGGTTCTCGATGAAACATATTGCTCCCTTCTTATTATGCTTGATTCTGCTATTCGCGGCTTTCGCGTCTTCCCAGACTTCCGCTGTTCCCGATCCTTATAAGGTTACGCTCGATCGACTGGAAATGCTGACCCGGCAGCGTGAGGCAGAATGGCGCTTCCATGCCGACGTTCCGCATCCCGAGGATCCGGGTCTGAATGACTCCGACTGGGGCACCCTTACAGTAAAGAATGTTTCGGGGCCAGGCGGAGGGCACGCGAACGAGGAAGACTGGACGGGGACTCGCGTGTTCCGCCGCTGGATCACGATTCCTGAGAAAATCAACGGCTACGCGACACAGGGCTCACGAGTTTCGATTGATCTGCGATTTGGCAGCCCGAAGGGCCTGATCATCACTGTGTTCTCGAATGGAGCGATTCTCTATCGCGGAAGCGACGACGATATTCTGCCGATGCTTTTAACCGACAACGCGCAGCCTGGCCAGAGGTTCCTGATTGCGGCTCGAGTGGTCGGAGCAGAAGAGGCACAATCGGAATTCTTTCACAGCGAACTCACGATTCAGCCACCAGAATCGCGGCCGCACCCTGCGTTTCTGCAGATGGAACTTCTATCTGCCCGCCCAATCATCGCTGCCTATGAAGAAGGAAAGGCGGAACGCCAGCAGGAACTGGACGCAGCGCTGAAGGCGATCGACTTCACTCCGCTCGACAAAGGAGATCAAACCGGCTTCGATGCCTCGCTCAAGCAGGCTCAAGCCAAGTTGGAAGTCCTCAAGCCATGGATGCAGCAATTCAACATTCGCATCGTGGGCAATTCGCACATCGATATGGCATGGCTTTGGCCTTGGACCGAGACGGTCGAAGTCGTGCGCAACACATTCCAAAGTGTGCTGGACTTGATGCGGGAGTACCCGGACTTCAAGTTCACGATGTCATCCGCGCGCACCTACGAGTGGATGCAGGAGAAGTATCCCGATCTCTTCCAGCAGATTGAGAAGCGCGTAAAAGAAGGGCGCTGGGAGATCATTGGCGGGATGTGGGTTGAGCCGGACCTGAACATGCCGGACGGAGAATCGTTGGTGCGACAGATTCTGGTGGGCAAGCGTTACTTTGAGAAGAATTTCGGTGTGGATGTGAAGATCGGATGGAATCCGGATTCGTTTGGATACAACTATCAACTGCCGCAGATTTATAAGAAGTCGGGGATGGATTATTTTGTCACCCAGAAACTTCTCTGGGCGCATGAATTCACGACGTTCCCTTACAAGCTATTCTGGTGGCAAGCGCCGGATGGCAGCAAGTTGCTCACATATTTTCCGCACGATTACGCGGGAGGGATAGATGCTGAACCGCTCGCGACTGATCTGTCGATTTGGATGCCCTCGATCTACGGCAAGACGATCCCTACTAAGCCCGAGATGATGCATCTGTACGGCGTGGGCGATCATGGCGGCGGACCGACGCGCATCATGCTCGATCATGCAGATCAACTGCGGGCTCCCGATGCAGTGTATCCGAGGCTTGAGTTCAGTTTTGCGCGTGACTTCTTTAGCGACCTCGAGAAGAAGCTGCCCAGTATGCAGGTCCCTACTTGGGATGGCGAGCTTTACTTCGCCTATCACCGGGGAGTCTTCACCACTCAGGCCGAAACAAAAAGGAGGATCCGGCGAGCCGAAGAAAACGTGCTCAACGCCGAAAAGTTTGCTTCTCTGGCGCTGCTCTTCGGGCGTCCTTATCCACACGATGGCATGGAGTTGACGTGGAAGAATTTGCTCTTCGATCAGTTCCACGACATCATGCCGGGGTCTGGTATCGCAGTGAACTATCTGGATGCCAAGCGCAATCTGGAGAATGTAGACCGCGCCGCAAACGACGTGACGATGGGCTCGCTACGCGAGATCGCAGCGCACGTGAATACACAGGGCGAGGGGGTGCCGGTCCTGATTTTCAATTCCCTGTCGTGGCCGCGCACCGAAGTGGTTGATGTGGAGGCGCAACTGCCCGCGCCGACACGGCAGATTGAGGTTGTGGACTCGAAGGGAAAACCGTCGCAATCTCAGACGCTCTATCTGGACCCCGAAACCAATCGCGCCCACCTTCTGCTGTTGTCGAATGCGCCCGCACTCGGATATCAGACCTATTTCGTGCGCGCAGCTACCGCAGCACCTGTGGTCCATTCGATGCTCAAGGCTTCCGCTAACTCACTGGAGAACGAGTTCATCGAGGTGAAGATCGATCCGCAATCCGGTTGTATGATCAGTTTGTTCGACAAGCGAAGCGGAACGGAGGCACTGGCTCCCGCCGAGACGGATACTGGCGGACCGAAGACTTCGGTCTGCGGCAATCTGCTGCAGACCTTTGTCGATAAGCCCAAGCAATGGGACGCCTGGAATATCGATGCAGATTTCGAGAAGCAGCACTGGGATCTGGACAAGGCCGATGAAGTGAAACTGCTGGAGAGCGGCCCTCTACGCGCGGTCATCCAAATCAAGAATCATTTTCAGACTTCGACGTTTGTGCGGGACATCATCGTGTACGCCGGCGTGCCTCGTGTGGACGTGAAGATGATGGTGGAATGGCATGAAAAACACATTCTGCTAAAAGTGGCGTTCCCGCTGAGCGCTCATAGCGATAAAGCGGCTTTCGAAATTCCCTTTGGCTCAGTCGAGCGTCCAACCACTCGGAACTCGCCTGCAGAACTGGCGCAGTTTGAGGTTCCAGCGCAGCGCTGGGCTGACATTTCGGACTCGAAGCACGGGTTCAGCCTTCTCAACGACTGCAAATACGGATACGACGCGAAGGGTAACGTGCTGCGCCTCTCCCTGTTGCGCTCGCCGGAATGGCCGGACCCTCATGCCGACGAGGGTCATCACGAATTCACGTATTCGCTGTATCCACATGGAGGAGGTTGGAAGGACGCACTGACCATTCGGCGCGGCTACGAACTGAACTACAAGTTGCTTTCTTTGTCGTTCGGAAAGCACCAAGGATCGCTCGCCCCTGAGCACTCCTTCCTGCAGGTGCAACCAGACAATGTCATCGTCACCGCGCTGAAGAGGGCCGAAGATCAGGACTCGCTGGTTCTGCGCTTCTACGAGTGGGCGGGCAAGGAGAGTGAGGTTACAGTTCAACTTCCTCCAGGAGCCCAATCGGCAGAGGAGACCGATCTGATGGAAAAGCGATTGGGCAGCCTGTCGGTACACAGTAGCGCCCTGAGCGTGCACACCAAGGCTTACGAGATTAAGACGATCAAGGTGCAATTTGCGAGTCCGTCTCAAGTCGCGGCCACAGGCAAACATGACTGATCCCAAGGTTGGGGCTCCCGTTCTCGGCATTGATGTTGGTGGCACAAAAGTCGCCGTGGGTCTCGTGGATCGTGATGGCAAGATACTCGCCCAAGGTCGCAAGCCCATGGTGGCAAATGGCACGGCCGAGGCTGGACTACAGGCCGTGGCGGGCGCGATTGACTCCTTGGCGTCCACGGTGCCGGGGGGTATTCACAGTATCGGGATTTGCGCGCCCGGACCTTTGGATCCGAAGACCGGCGTCGTTCTGAATCCTCCCAATCTGCGTTGCTGGCGCAACTTTCCGCTGGCAGAGAAGATCGTGTCGATGTATCACGTGCCCGTCAAAGTGGATAACGATGCGAACGCCGCGGCCCTGGCGGAAACGCGATGGGGCGCGGCGCGCGGGCATCGCTACGTTTTCTATGCCACGATTGGTACCGGCATCGGCACAGGAATCGTACTCGATGGCCGCATCTACCATGGCAACACAGGCTCGGCGGGTGAAGGAGGACATGTCAGCATCGACTACCGCGGTCCCTTGTGCTTCTGCGGCAAGCGCGGATGTATCGAAGTGCTGGCTGCCGGTCCGGCGATCGCAACGCGTGCACGAGCGAAGCTCGCTGCGGGTTCGCGCTCCATGATTCTGGAACTAGCCAAAGGAGATGTTGCCGGCGTTACCAGCGAATTCGTGGCAAAGGCTTATGCAGCGAGCGATCCCTTGGCGCGAGAGATTCTTCAAGAGACCGTTGAGGTCTTAACGCCGTGGCTCGGCAACATCGTCGATTTGCTCGATCCGGACGTTCTTGTCATGGGCGGCGGCGTGGCGGCAATGCTCAAGCCGTTCTTTGTGGAAATCAAGAATCGCCTTCCGGGCTGGTGCGTGAATCCGCGCGCGTCTGATATTCCACTGGTAATGGCTCACTATGGCGCTGACGCGGGTATCGCCGGGGGCGCGGCTCTGTGTGCGGTTGACCCGTCATAAAACACAAACTTCAATCGCGAACCTAAAAGGATTCAATGCCCTTCTCACAACTGTCCCGCCGATTCATCGCAACGCTGATCTTTACGCTTTTGTTCGGTGCACCTTTTTTCTTGGGTGCCCAGGAGTTGCCGCAAGCTCCACGCGTGCAGGTCTTCCCTCTCACTCCTACCGTGGGTCCGTTCACCGAGCCCGCAATCGCGGTGAATCCGACTAATCCTCATCAGATAGTCGGAGTCTTTCAAGACAACGTGCACGCCTCGTACTCCCAAGACGCCGGCGACACCTGGCAACTCGCCGAGAACGTCGATCCCAAGAACTACCGTGTGTCCGGCGACGTATCGGTGGCTTTCGATAATCAGGGACACGCCTTCGTTTGCTACATCGCCTTCGACAAACTAGGAACTTTCAATTACTGGGCACACGGCGCGACGCGCAACGGAATCTTTGTGCGCCGCTCGCTCGACGGCGGGAAGACTTGGGAAGCCGAGCACATCCCTGTGGCCGAACAAACCAGCACTCCGGGAATACCCTTCGAAGACAAACCGTACATTGTCGCGGACAACAGCAAGAGCGGCTATGCGGGCAACCTCTATATTGGATGGACCCGTTGGAGAATCAATGATTCTCAGATGGTACTCTCGCGCTCTACTGACGACGGCAAGACATGGTCGCAGCCGATGGAGATCGATGCGCATCCCGGCTTGCCGCGTGACGACAACGGCGCTGCCGAAGGCTTTGCTGGCGTCGTCGGTCCCGATGGCAAACTCTATGCGATCTGGAGCCAGGATGACTCGATCATGTTTACGACGTCGCGCGATGGCGGCAAAACGTTCTCGCACGCGCGAGAGGTGATTCATACGGCGCCGATCATGTTCGCCATTCAGACGCTAGAGAGGGCGAACGGATTTCCGCAGATTGCCATCGACCCGAAGAGCAGGCGCCTGTTCGTAACTTGGAGTGATTATCGGAACGGCGACCTGGATGTATTTCTCGTGACTTCAGATGACGGAGGAAAGCGTTGGACCACACCCGTCCGCGTGAACAACGATGCGGTACACAACGGCGCGGAGCAGTTCTTTCAGTGGCTGGCAGTGGATCCCACCGACGGCTCGATCAATGTCATTTTCTATGATCGCCGGGGTGATCCTGAGAATCGCAAGCAGATCGTTGTTCTGGCTCGGTCCACCGACGGCGGACGTAGCTTCAACAACTACGCTTGGACCGATCAACCATTCGAAGCGAGCGACGTTTTCTTTGGCGACTACAGCGGAATTGCGGCTTATGGAGGCCGGGTGTACGGCATTTGGACGGAGAAGCCTGCACCCGCTCCGGAAGCAAAGGACAACCCTCAGGAGGGCAAGGACGCGAAGGATGCTAAGGAGGCCAAAGAGGAGAAGCCGCAGTCTCGTGGAACGATCGTGAAGATTGGAACCGCAAACTTCTCGGCACCAGAGAATACCAAGTGAGCACTTGTGCGGCTGGCTTCTGCTCCTCAGAAACGGAAAAGGCGATCTCCGCGTGGAGATCGCCCTTTGCATCACGGGATGAGGCTAGAGCGGCTGGACGTTCTCAGCCTGCCAGCCCTTGGGGCCCTTGGTCACGTCAAACTGCACCGTCTGGCCCTCCTGCAGGCTCTTGAAGCCGCCCGCCTGGATCGCTGAGAAGTGCACAAAAACATCTTCGCCATTCTGGCGGCTGATAAAGCCATAGCCCTTGGCGTCATTGAACCACTTTACCGTTCCTTGTTCTGCCATGTGTTAGGTGTTCCTTTACTTGATCAATTTACGCTGGAGAGATTCGGTGGAACTGCAAGGCAGGTACTGGCTGTTTAGGCAAGAACCGCTTACGACCGACTCGGTCTAACGCACAGCCTGATGCTACGCTTGGGCCCCTGGGTTAGCAAGAGAATTGCTTAACAGAGAAATTGTTGGATCCCAAAACCAGCTCACCTTGGAGTCCCGCCGCCGTGGAGTCTGTCGGCATCAAGCGTTGCTTTGGATTCGCGACTCTCTAGTTCTGCCTGACGAAGCTCGGTAGCCTCAGCGGGGTTAGTGCCCGCTTTTAGGGTGGATTTTTCCAGGAAGTAGCGCCAGCCCTCATGCCGGTCGGCCGAGCTTTGTTCGGCCTCGAAGTTTTTCAAGGTCGTCTCCGCATTCTGCCGTCCCTTAACCACCTCGACCACCCCTGCAGACTCATAAGTTCGGACGTTATGGCGGATTACAACGTAAGACACCTTAAGCTCGTCGTTTGTCAGATGGTCTCCCTTTTCAGCCGCAACCAGCCCTAGTCTCAGATTAAGCGCGCAGGCCGTGATTAGCAAGCTGATTGGAGGCATCCATTGACCTAGGCGAGGCTCTTCTCGCAGTTCCGGGCCTAGGCTTGTCCGTCGGCAAGGCCCAGGACCCTCAGCAGTGCCCTTATTGTTAGCCCTTGTACAAGGATTGAAAAAACTACGACCCCGAATGTCAGGTCTCGCACGCGATCTCGGTAAGGAAATGTGTTGTCGAGGCTGAGCGCGAGAGCCAGTGCCAGCGCACCGCGCAGACCACCCCAGACCATCACGTGCTGCCAACGAAGGGGTATCGTTTCCGCAAACATGTTACTCACCGGCGCCAGAAGGTAGATAGAAATTGAACGGCCGATCACCACGGCTGCAATGGCAAAAACTATCGGGAGCCAAGCGTGCGCAAGGTAATCGACGTGGACCTCTAGACCGATGAGCAAGAATATGAGCGAGTTCATCACAAATGCGAGGTATTCCCAGAACGACTCCAACGCAGCTCTGGTTTGGGCACTCATCCCTTTCTTCGCGCCAAAATTTCCGACAATCAACCCAGCCGACGCTGTCGCAATGACACCCGACCAATGCAAATGATTGGCGAGGAGATAGCTGCCATACGCAACGATCGTAGTTAGCGTGATCTCGATTTGAGGATCGCTGATCGTTTGCATGACTTTGTTTCCAGCGTATCCCAGTACGGATCCGAGAGCGGCTCCTCCCACGACGGCCAGGAGAAACTCCTCGATTCCCCAGCCGATGCTCTGCCCACCTCCAACGACACCCGCCAGGAGAATCTGGAAAACGACCACTGCGGTCCCATCATTCAACAGACTTTCGCCCTCAATAATCACCGAAAGGCGCCTACTCATTCTGAGGTTCTTGAAGACGGCGAGTACGGAAATCGGATCCGTAGCAGAGATGATTGCCCCAAATAGCAGCGCGATCAGAATCGGCAAACCGATCGCCCAGTGAACCAGGTAACCCGTCGCCAGAGTGGAAACAAGAACCCCCACATTGGCGAAAACAAGGAGTGGCGCGTAGTCCCGCAAGAGGTCTCGCACATCAATCTTTACGCTTCCTTCGAAAACAAGGGCAGGTAGAAACAGAATCAGAATGACCTCGGGCGTCAGCCAATGCGGACGCTGATCAGGTTGCAGCGGCGACAGAAAGGGCAAGCGAAGCAAGCTCAGGAGTAATCCCCCGAGAACCAGGGATACCGTATATGGAATCCGAAGATACTTGGCTACCACCGCTATCGCCGAGGCGGCAATCAGAAGCCAAATCAAGAACTCGACGCCGGAGATCGCCGTCATTGCGGGATGGCCTCGTTGAAAACCCTGCAGGAACCGAGGATGCGGCGTTTCGGCATCCGTTGACTATAACCTGTTGTTCACTCCGGCAACATACCGCGCAGCAAGAGGAGTATGAACGGCGCGTCCCGAAACAGACGCTCTCGGAGGAGCGCGTGTTTTTTTTATTTAGTAGGCTCTTGGTTCTTGAACTGCTGCGCGGTGCCGACGAAAAACTCTTCGTATTTTCGCTTGCCCGAGGCAACGAATTCTTCCCCGTTGATTTTTCCCCAAATCAGCGCAGCCGATCCGGAATCTGGGAGTGGGCGCGTACCCTGAGCAGAGTAGTAATAGTAGTGATCCCTGGCCCATCCGTACTGCTCAGCAGAAGAAGTTCGAAGCACTCTGTCAGGAGGGATTTTGAGAATATATTCGCCGCCTTCCATCGGTAGGGTGGGCGCTCCCTGCACCTCAAACTCGATTCGCATCCAGCCGGTATAACCCTCGGGAACGAGAAACCGTGAGGCGGGGCGCATCGAATTTCTGGCGCTGCCGCTTAGCCATACTGCAAGGCCAGTCAATAGCCCAAGACTAAGAACGCCCACGACGATTCGCGCGGACCGGCTTGGAACTCCAGGGAAAATCCAGGTTCGTTTGCCAGCCTCGGCTTGCCTGAAGCTAACGATTGCGGAATACAGAGTCGCGACCACGAGAAGGGCGGTGGCTGCGTATGGCAATATCATCGGGATTCAAGAACGGAACTTTGCACGCCAAGTTTCGGCCGGATGGATTTCGCGACGGCTGGACCGTAGAAACACCAAATTGCCAGGCAAGCAATCAGTGCCACTCTTGCGGCAGCACGTGGCTTAAAGAGACTGACATAAGCGGCAATCAAGAGACACAACGATCCCAGTAAAGAGACCAGTTCCAGGGGATTCGACGGGGCCCCATGAGCCGCAAACGCCAGTAACATGCAAACGTGAAACCCGGTGATCACGCTCGCGGCGAAATAAAGGAAAAAAGAAAGCACTTCGACAATCATACCGCCTGCACGGCAGCAGTTTTTCTACCCCGCTTTACAATGCTTTGAAACTGCTTAATCCAGCACCACATCGACCGGGTCTCAGCGGCCGCTACTTAATCAGGTGGTGAATGATAATAGACCACGACCAATACAAAGATAAGACCGACGACGGCCGCGATCGCCAGCGAAAGCAGTATGCCATGAAGAGTCGTGAAAGATGTTTGTTTCCTCTTTTTGTTCACTCGTCTGAATCTGGTCATATAAAACTTTGCTTCGGGGTTCATGGTCTCGAGCAGGGTTGGGCAGAAATGATTCGAGTGCTGCGACGAGTGACGACTTTTCTCAAATTCCGCTCGTCTGATACTGCAAGACAGCCAAAGAGAGCCGATAGTCGTAGCCGGCCTGCGCATCGCTGATTTGGGCTTGTGTCTGCTGAAGTTGTGCCTGACTCAGTTCTACGATCGAACCTAACCCCAGGTTGTATCGAGATTGAGCAAGGCTCAGCGCAAGGTTAGCCTGGTCGAGAAGCTGTTGCGTCACCCCAAGTCGATCGTATGCGGTTGTAGCGTTCAACCAACTGGTGCGCACGTCGCGGGAAATCCGGTCGCGGAGGTCCCGCAGTCGCTCCTGCACTGCCTGGGCGCGAAGCGCAGCTTCCCGTGATCTCGCGGGGTAAAGGAAACCATTGAAAACGGGAATATTCACGTTCACACCCACCGCGCCATACCAGCTGGAAATAATGGGATTGCGTACCGGAGTATCGCCCACGACTCCCAGCGCGCGGATGTCGGGAAACAGCAAGTCGCGTTCCGCCGTCTGAAATTTCTTGGTGGATTCTGACTGGAATTCAAGAGCTAGGATTTCCGGCCTCACGGAAAACGCGGTATTGATCAGATCGTCGACGTTTCCAGGAGGCGGAGCATTCGGAGTAGAGTCCTCGACGAGTTGAAAACTCTGCAAGGCGGAGAATCCGAGCACCGCGGAAAGACTCGCCAGAGCCGCATTTTCGTTGTTTTGCGCATCGAGGAGCAGCAGTTTAGCTTGCGCCAGATTCACATTGGCAAAGCTGAGGTCCAGTTGAGACTTGAGTTTGCTCTGGAATAAAGCATCCACCTGGCTGGAAACGGTTTGGCGCTCTTTCACCGTCTGCTGGGCAACGGTTAAGACCGCATGAGCCTGAAGGGAGTTGTAGAAGGCTTGGTCTACCGCCAGCAGGATCTGTTCCTTCGTGGCCAGCGCGTTCTGGTTCTCGGCTTTCGCGGCAAGATTGGCGCTAGAAACCAGGTTCGTAGTGCGCCCAAAATCTGTGATGAGTTGGCTCACCGCGGCACCGACGGCAGCGCGCTGGTAGAGAGTCGGATTATTTAACGCGCCGGCCGTGAGGCGCGTACCGGGATTGGCACCGACCGCCGTCAAGTCAATCGACGCGGTCGGCCACAGATTTGATCGAACCTCACGCGTGACCTGGATTGAGGCTAACGCGGTCAGGCGGGCAACCGAAATCTGAGGATTGTTCTTTAACGCAAGTGCCTGTGCTTCCTTCAATGACAGCGCAGCAGGCGTGCCAGAGGGATTTTGCAGCACGGTGGCTTGCTGCCCCACAGGAGTTGCACCTGCGCCAGTCGATTGGGACTGGCCCTGTGGCACCGGAGCGGACGGCAGATTCGATGCACCGCTCGAAGCGAGCTTCACCTGCGCGGAGGCGCAAGCCGGCAGAGTTAGAAAGAGACAGAT
The DNA here is from genome assembly GCA_963710885.1 of uncultured Acidobacteriaceae bacterium. Lineage (GTDB taxonomy): Bacteria > Acidobacteriota > Terriglobia > Terriglobales > Acidobacteriaceae > Sulfotelmatobacter. The sequence continues at coordinate 102,027 of CAVQCF010000029.1, read as the reverse complement.
TGATCGCAGGCTGTTCATATATCGAAAATCCCTTAGCGAACTATGCTCACTTCCTGATGCTTCCAAACTCATGCTTCTAACGCCGGAGGCTGGCTGGGAGAGTTCTTCTCACTGCGCTTGCCGTAAACAAGCAGATATGCCGCCGGCACGATGAAGATGGTCAACAGCACCGAAGAGGTCAAACCGCCAATGATCGCCTTCGCCATGGGCGCATACTGTTCCGCACCCGTTCCCAGTTTGAGTGCCATCGGTATCATGCCGATAATCGTTGCCAGAGAGGTCATCAGGATCGGCCGCAGACGCACGCGGCACGCCGTTATGACTGCATCTGCCGGCGTCAATCCCTGCTTTTCCAGATTGTGCGCAAAATCAACAATCAGGATGCTGTTCGAGTCCGCGATCCCTACCAGCATCAGCACTCCCATCAGCGACATCACGTTCAGCGTGCTGCCAGTTAACGGCAAAATAATCAGCACTCCGACAAATCCCATGGGAATCGCCAGCATGATCAGGAATGGATCGATGAAGGACTTGAATTGAGCAGTCAGGATTAGAAACAGCAGAAGAAAAGAAATCAGGAATCCGAAGGCAAAGCTCTTGAATGACGCTTCCATGCCCTGCACCATGCCCCGCAGGTTGACTCGCACGTTGTCAGGAATACTTTTCTTGTCCTTCGCGAGGATGTCGCGAATCGCGCTGGTCACGCGTTGCAGGTCTTCTCCCTTGGGAGTCACATAGATATCGATCGCCCGCTGAATCTGATAGTGGTCGACCTCGGTTGGTGTCTGCACCTGCTTCACGCTGACCACATTGTTGAGAACGGTTGTTGGCCGGCCACCTCCCACGCAGGACCAGCCGGGCTGCGCCTTACCCAGCGCCGGATGCCCACTGGGACCACAGTTCATATCCGCACTCGCATGTGGATCGCGCAGCGGAATCTGTCCAAGGTCCGCCATGTTATGAATCGCCGCCTGCCCCTTCTCGAAGTACTGCACCGTCAGGTAGTAGTCGTTGCCGCTCTTGCGATCGACCCAGTAATTGGGAGCGATCATGTAGTTCGAATTGAGCGCTGTGATGACGTTGTCCACCACATCCTTCTGCGTCAGCCCCAACTCGCCCGCATGCACGCGGTCCACATCCAGGCGCAAAGCGGGATAGTTCATGTCCTGTGGAATGTACACCTGCCCAACTCCGTGCACTTGGCGAATCTCTGCCGCCAGGTTTTGCGCGATGCCATTGATCTGCTCTAGATTCGAGCTGCTCACCTGCACGTCAATCGGAGCCGGCATCCCCGAATTCAAGATGGCGTCGACCATCGAACCGCTGGAAAAGAATGTACGAATCTCCGGAAACTGGCTGGCCATTTTTTGCTGTACCCGATCCATGTATTCGAAGCTGCTCAGCCGGTGCGGCTCATTTAACTGCACCTGAACCGTCGCCGTGTAAGGACCGGAATTGGTTGTATACAGTGAAGAGAAGTCTGGCACGACGCCAATATTGGAAACGATCCTTCTCAAATCCTTGCTTCCCATCGTGGTCCGGATCAAGTCTTCTACTTTCGCCACGTACTGGTCGGTCACTTCGATGCGCGTGCCGGTGGGAACCTTCAGGTTGATGGTGAACTGCCCGGCATCGGTCTTCGGGAAAAACGCCAATCCGAGCAGCGGATAGATCGCCAGACTCGCGACAAACACGCCACTCAGAATCGCAACTGTAAGCGCCGGACGCTGCAGCGCCCTTCTCACCCAGTACTCGTAGTAATCGAGCACCTTGTTGAACATCCGGTTGAAGCGCTCATTGAACTTGTCCATTCTGGAGGGATTCTTCACGGTAGCGTCGTATTCCTTGTTATCGTGAACTTCACCGTGCGGCTTGGCTTTCAGGAACCGCGAGCAGAACAGGGGAATTACGGTCATCGCCACCACATACGAGGCCAGCAGCGAGAGGCAGAATGCCAGCGCCAAGGCGCTGAACAAGAACTTGGCTACGCCATAGAGGAAAACAACCGGGAAGAAATCGACCACATCCACCAGCGTGGCCGCCAGCACCGCCAGACTCACCTCCGACCCGCCAACTTCCGCGGCGATCATGGGAACGGCTCCCATCTCCAGATGGCGGTAGATGTTTTCCAGCGAGATCACCGAATTATCGATGACTCGCGAGAAGGCAAGGGCCATTCCCGCCAGGATCATCGTATTGATCGTGCCGCCCATCAAAGCCAGCACCACAAATGCCGCCAGTGCCGACAATGGAATGGACAGCAGCACGGCTGAAGTTGCGCGGAAACTGCCCAGGAAAATCAGGATCATCAGGCTGGTAAGAATCAAGCCCAGAGCTCCCTCGTGCAGTACAGTATCCCTCGCTTCTTTCACGTAGACAGACTGGTCAAACACAATGCTCGTGACCATCTGCTTGGGAATGTCGTACAGGTGCTTGATGAGTTCACGAACTCCATCCACCACGGCGATTGTGTTTGTATCGCCTCCCTGCTTCATCACGGGAATGTAGGCAGATTTCTGGCCGTCGATGCGAACAATGTTGTATTGGATCTGATGGGAATCTTCCGCTTTCCCAACGTCATTCACTGTCACCCAGGAGTGCCCGTTGACCTTAAGCGGAACTTTGCCCAGTTCTTCCATGTTGTCGACGAGACTGTTGGAGTAAACGAAATAATCGTACGGTCCCATCTTCACGTCGCCCGCCGGCAGAATCAGGTTTGAGTTGTTGACCGCGCCTACCACATCCATCAAGCTGAGCTGGCGCGACGCCAACTTGTAGGGATCGACATACACCATGATCTGGCGATAGATTCCGCCGAACACACCTGGAATGGAAGAACCGGGCACCGTCGTAATCTGATTGCGGATCTGAAACTGAGCGTAGTCGTGCAGTTGCGTTTCGTTGAGCCCCTCGCCCTTCACCGTGACCAGAGCCACGGGCAAGCTGGACGCATCAAACTTCAGCACCACGGGCGGCAACGTTCCCGGCGGCAGACGCTTCAAATCCGCCAGCGCAAGGTTGGAAAGCTCGGTAACATCGGCGTCCGCGCTCGTCCCAGGCTGAAAGTAAACCTTAATAATGCTCACGCCCAGCAGGGATCGGGATTCAAAATGGTCGACGCCCGCGGCTAGCGTAAAGAAACGCTCGAGCGGGTCGGTGATGTCAGTCTCCACGTCCTCCGGCGGCATGCCACTGTAAAACGTCGCCACCACCACCTCCGGCAAATTGATCGGCGGAAACAGATCGACCGGCATGCGCACGATGCTGGTTACACCGATGACCAGCAGCACCAGGCAGATCACGATGATGAAGTACGGATTACGAATCGAAAACCCTGGCATAGACCTTATCCAACCTTCTTGTGTCCGAACTCGTTTCGGTGCAGCAATTCCCTGCTCTACTGCTGCCCATCACCCTCGTGGAACTCAGGAGCGACCACGGTTTGCGGATGAACCTTTTGACCAGCCTTCAGGCCACTGCGATCGCTGACCACGACCTGCTCTCCCTCGCTCAATCCAGAAAGAATTTCGGCGTCGCTACTGGTCTGCAGTCCGATCTCCACGTCTCGTTGTGCCAGCGTTCCGTCCCCACTCACGATGAGTACGGTTGTCCTGTCTCCGCGGTGACTTATCGCCTGCACCGGAACGCAAGGGATATTGTCTTTGCGGTCGAGGTGAAGTTCGGCCTCGGCATACAGACCCGGCAGCAAAACCCGCTGAGGATTTAGCACATCGACTTCGGTATGCATCGTCCGTGTATCTGCCTGCACGTCGACGGAGAATCGCGCCACCTTGCCGGGGAAGGTTCGGCTGAGCGATGGCACGCGAACGTCCACGGGATCACCCACGCGGATATAGCGAACGTAGGATTCTGGAACTGGAATCACGAGCCGGAAGAGATCGTCCTGCGACAGTTTGACGATCGGGATGGCCTGCGTGCTGGACCCCGTGCCCGCCTGCACCAACGTTCCGAGGTTCGCGTAGCGCTCCGTCACAACGCCGGAAAAAGGAGCGGCGATTCTGGAGTAATCAAACAGGCTCTGATCACGGGCTAGTTTCGCCTTCGCCACCGACAACTGGCTCTGCGCCGCTTCCAGAGCTGCCTGCCCAGCATCTACTTGAGCGGATGCGGCCATGTCTTTCCCTTGCGCGTCGTCCACTTCCTGTTGCGCCACGATTCCGGGCTGACTCTCAAAAACACTATTCAGGCGCGTATATTGCAGGTGAAGGGCCTTGAACTGTGCCTGGTACCGAATTAGTTCGTGCTGCGCCCGGCTCACCTGGTTCGCGGCATTCTTGATTTCCGCCTGATCTTCCTGTAGCTGCGCCTCCAACTCAGGAATCTCCAAAACCGCCATTACCTGACCAGCCTTGACGTGGGTGCCATAGTCGACCAGCAGCTTCTTGACATAACCGGATTCCTTGGCGTAGACGTCGATCTCCTGGAAGGGCACTAGTTCGGAAGACAAAGTGATCTGTCGCCCCAGCGATTTGTTCACCACCTTGGTTACACCGACGGTGATCGTCGGGCCTCCCGCTTGAACCTTCTCATCTCCACTCCCTGAACAGGACGAAGCGGCGATAGCGAGAATGACCACAACGGCCGTGAGCGAATAGGAAAGCAGCTCATTCCATCTGTGTCTTCGCACCGTGCAGGCTCTATTGCAACGTTGAGTCATCGTGTTTCCTTTGACTGGCCTTCCCTGGGTGTTTCGTAACCCAGCGTCTTCATAACCTCACGCAGCTTCGGCACCGAAAAATCCTTGGATCGACAAAAATCAATAATCGTTTGCTCCGCTCGTTGCAATCGGTCCGCAACGCTGGGAATGTTAGCCGTAATCGCTGCCGGAACAGTCAGCACACCGTGACGGTCCCCGTGCAGCAAGTCTCCGGTCCGCACTTCCATTCCACCCACGTTCACAGTGGCTCCGGCCTCGAAGATGTGGGCATAGGCGTGGGACACAGCAACATTTCCAGCGAACAACTGAATTCCCATCTTGCGCACAGACGGCAATTCACGCACGGCACCGTTCGTCACGTAGCCGGCGCATCCCAGACTCTTCAGGATTGCAGCGTGCATATCCCCGACAAAGGCCCCTCGACCCGGTGGTTCGTCCATGTCCTCGAGTACGAGAATGCGCGGTGCAGGAACCGTGAGAATCGTGTTCCAGAAGTCCGCACGGTCATGGAAGGAACCGCCCGCAATCGGGGGTGCGCCGCTGCGAAGGCGGGCGGTGGCCGCATAGCCCACCATGGGAGGGGCATCTTCGAACATGCAGCGAACGCTGGCATCGGCGAACCCAGAGTTTCGCAGCCTGACGTTAAACGATTCGATCGCATTTGCGATCATGCACGTGTCGAACTGGCGAAGGGCGTCAAGCTCTTCTTCGGTCAACCAAGGTGCGACGGGCATGTCCATTCCTTTCGGACTCGTCCTTACTTCCAGAAATCACGCATTTTCTATCGCTCGCGATGGCGACTGTTTCTTGCAGGTTTCGAATTCGCGTACACGAGCTTCGATAGCGCGCCAAGTAGGCCGCGGCGCTGGAACCGAAAATCTGGTTCGAACCCACTCCGCTGATGGCATAGACCGACAAACCGAGAAAACCGATCAATTAAGACTCGGGGCTGATAAGGACGCGGCGTTAGCTATAAAGGTTATTTACGAAAAGGATTCGGAGGATGGAGGGGGCCGATTGTAGAGACTTTCTTCGAAAAGAAGCCCCGGGATCGGAGGCCCTGCTGGCGAAATTCGGGGATAGCTGCGGGGCGACTGCAAAAGACTGAGGCAGATTATGGGCGGGATCCAGTCCGCTGCATCCTTGGCGAGATGCTGACGTTTCGCCTCGGGCGACGCATGGACTTGGAAAGCCTTTGCCGTGGTGGACGAAGGAACACCGGCGGACGAATAGCGAGTCGCCACGCTCACAATCAACGAGCATATAGCCAACAGAACCACCATCACGCACCACGCGTGGCGCACACGGTTTGTGAAATGGCTTGGCTGTTGCATTTGAAGTAGTTAAGAGTGCTCGCTGATGTTTACCATATAGAACATTGTCGCCGCAAGCAAGAGGATCGACGTGACGACCGTAACCACGGCGAAACAATCTAGTTAGATACCCGCCGCGGAACCTTGGTTGTACCGCTGACATGCTACATTCAACGCAATGCGTTCTGAGACAGAACCTGCTGCCCCCCCAGCGCTGCAAGAGCCGCTCTTGCGGCTCTCGACGCCGCGGCATAGGCCAATTGTAGAATGCAATCCATAACTCATCCAGCCTTCCAACTGAGCACGGCGCCGAAACAGACACTAATCATAACGATCGTGGCACACCACCCGACCCATCGGAGATAAGCGGGGATAACAAACTTTCCCATCACCTTGCGATTAGACGCCATTATCATGATCACGGCCATTAGCGGCGCTGCGACCAAGCCATTGAGAATGGCAGACCAGTAGAGGGCCTTGACAGGATCGATGTGCAGGAAATTGAGCGCCAATCCACTTGCGATGGCGATGCCAATAACGCTATAAAAGCCTACTGCCTGATACGGTCGCCGTTCGAGGCTCACACTCCATCGACACCCCTCCCCGATCCCATAGGCTGCCGACGCCGCCAATACAGGTACAGCCAGCATTCCCGTCCCTACGATCCCGCACACGAACAGCGCCGTTGCGAAACGACCGGCGATAGGCTTCAGGGCGGCCGCCGCCTGGGCGCATGTCGCTACGTCCGTAATACCATGAACGTGCAATGTCGAGGCCGCGGTTAGGATGATAAAAAACGCGACCACATTTGAAAATGCCATGCCAACATATGTATCCGTATGAATCCGATCCAACTGCGCGCTTGCCTGGGCCGGAGCGCGTTTCAGAGCTTTTTCTCCCCGGTTGGCCCTCACCTCCTCTACCTCCTGCGAAGCCTGCCAGAAAAACAGGTAGGGGCTGATTGTGGTACCGAGCACCGCGATTATCGCCATCAGAAATTCCTTATTCGGCGTTACATGTGGAATCAACGTCGCACGTAGCACCGAAGGCCACGAAATATGCACCAGGAAAACGACGCCAACGTAAGAGAAAAGCGAGAGTGTCAGCCATTTCAGATACTTTGCGTAGGTTGAATAGGGAATGAAGAGCACGGCAATGAGCGAGATGATTCCGAAAGTGACCGTCAAAACGTTGACATTGGCCGGGACGATCAGCGCGAGGGACGCACCCATTGCCCCGATGTCGGCGCCGAGATTGAAAACATTCGCCGCCGACATAGCGACTAGAACAAAATAGAGTAGCGTGCGCGAGTAGTTTTTTCGAAGATTAGCTGCCAAACCGCAACCGGTTACGCGCCCAATGCGGGCGCAGATCTCTTGAATCGCCGCCATGAGCGGGTAAGAGATCAGCATCGTCCACAGCAGCCCCGTACCAAACTGCGCTCCTACTTGGGAGTAGGTCGCTATCCCGCTTGGGTCATCGTCGGAAGCGCCGGTGATCAGCCCGGGGCCGAGCTTCGCCAGAAATCCTTTGTTCGAAAGGCTCTCCGGGCTGCCGGGAGATGAAGAGCGCACCGTCGAGAGAGCAACCTCACGAGTTGAAGCAGATCTTGACATTGAACTCGCACTTGCCAGTCAGCTCAGGTCCAGCAGTCCGGCGCCCCGATGATTTTTCAACTTTTTGTCCGTTTCTCGACTGCCTCGACCGCCATCCCTTTGACATAGACCATTTCACCCCCGAGCCGACACCGGTGCCGACGGCGAGAACCCCAATTAGTTGCGCGCAAACTGCGTAGGTTTGGCGACTTGCCAGAATTGTTAATGCGGGGCGGATGATGCGGAAGACTTTTGAAAACTAGATGCACATGCCGAAATGGCCCGATTTTACGGCAGAGAAGTTCAGCTGCGAAGAACCCGGATGATTTCCTACAGTCCGGGGATTGACCCAGCAACGGTAAAGGCTCTTGCCGCATCGTAGCTTCGCGTTGGCGGGCACTCGATCGCTCAGCGCGCACAATATGCTTCTGGGAGGATCAAATGGCAGTCCGAAAGAACTCCGGTTCACGCAAGAAATCGAGTGGCCGCAAGTACGGTAAAGCGGCCGGTAAGAGAGTTGAAAGCGCGGTTCGCCGCGCAAAGAAAGGTACCCTCCGTTCCGGGAAAGGAGGCAAAGGTGGCGCCGTAAAAAGCCGCAAGCAAGCGATTGCAATCGGTCTTTCGGAAGCGCGAAAGAAGGGCGCCAAAGTTCCGAAGAAGGCGCAGTCATAAATTCGGCTCTCGCGAAAAGATCGCGTTTGCGCGCAACATACCGGAGTCAATCTTCGAATGAAAAGCTTCTGCCAGCCGCGCCTATATAACCTCATTGCCGCAATAGGTCTGGAGGTGGATCAGATACTGACGCGGGTCAATCGCTTGCTCATCGACGACTTGGGGGACGGATGCTTCGTAACGCTCCTGCTCGCGTTCATGGACCGGGGTACCCGATCCCTGATGTATACCGGAGCGGGTCAAATCCCGGGATATGTGCTGAGCACTCCCAGCGCGGTGTAAAACACCCTGGTAAGGAGCGGACCACCTCTCGGCCTATTGCCGAATGTAGGATTCTCGCGTAATCCTTCCATCACACTCTCTCCGCGGCAGCTGCTGGTCTTACTCACACGCGGGATCACAGACTCGGCGCCGCCAGACGGCAAAGAATGGGAGCTAGTGGCGCACTCAACTACCTGATCACTAATCGCAATCGACCTGCCAACCAACTGGCAGACGGCTTGTACCGTGAGGCCCTGCGGTGCACGAGCCATGAACGTCAGAAAGATGACATCACCTCAGTCATCGTTAAAGTAGGGTCCACGTAGTCCACTGCAACATTTCAATCTAGTCCTGGAGGAAAGACATGCGGCGGACAATATCCCTCACTCGCCATTGCAACGATTTTGGATGGCGGTTATTTTGTGCGTTAGCGTACAGAGTTCACCCTATTCCCTTCGCCCGCGTTCGCCAGCTATTCTGAGTCGTACGTTTCATGGAAGGGGCAGTCAAGGGCTAGCGCTCGCTGGGCACTCGTGGCCGTCGACTCGCCCCCTTTTGTAGGCCCTTGCGTGGGTTTTGCGCTGGCCCTCGACTGGGAATAGCGCCAACCGTGGTGGCAGCCCCGTCGCCGATCCTTGGGAATTGGGAGGCACCCTTGAGCTGGGCACTCCGCGCACATTACCGCAGCCTGTTATCCAGCGCCGTCATTCCCGTGGCTTCGCCAATACCATACTGACGTCTACCAAAGGACGCAGCGGAAACATGACGTCAACAGGTAGGCTGCCCCACATACTAATGATCGTCTGATTCCCTTCCGTTCCCTAGCACCTGGCCGTGAACTGCGACTAATCGGCGGCCGCAACGCCGCCGAGATCAGGCGCTCTTGCGGCACTCTCTGCGGGTATCTTCCAGCCTGCGACACCAGCGCTCGCAATGGCGAGGACTGCGCATACTAGGACAATGAGGCGGAAACCAAAGATGAAGGCGCCGGCGATGGCGGAACGAATCGCCGCTGCGGTCTGGGAATCCACGCCGGGCGGCGCATCGAGGCTGCCCAGCTTCGCAACGTTCGATTCCAGTTGGTGCACGATGCCGACGTTCAAATTGAGCCTGGCAAGCGACCGTTGCAACGAATGAGCAAAGGCTGCTGCCATGAGCGCACCCAAGACGGCAACTGCTAGTACGCCCGCGACTCGGGCCACAGCATTGTTAATCCCTGACGCTGCGCCAGCCCGTTCCTGGTCGACGGAGTTCATCACCACAGTTGTCAGAGGCGCGATACTGATGGCCATCCCAAGCCCCAGAACAATGAAAGCTGGAAAAAACGCGCTCCAGTAACGGGCCTGCACATCAGGCACAGCAAATAGAAGGAACGCCACTGCGGCAATCAGAGGGCCCACAATGAGCGGGATCTTTGGACCATAGCGGTTTATGAGTCCTCCGGACCAGCGTGAGAGCAGGAACATGAGCAGAATCATGGGGAGCGCGGCCGCACCGGTCGCCGTCGCGGAGTACTTCTGAATCTGAATCAAGTTCAACGGAAATAGAAAGAAGAAAATCCCCAACCCAGCATAAAGAAATAGCGTCAGCAGATTTGCGCCACTGAAGCGGGCCGACTGAAACAATTTCAGGGGGACCATCGGTGTTTTTGCCCTCTTCTCGACGAATATGAACAGGATCAGCGACCCAACACCGAAAATCAAAGTCCCAATGACGCGAGGATGCGTCCACCGGAGGACCGCCGATTCGAGAAAACCATAGACCAGTCCGGCCAAACCGAGAGTCACGATCGACGCGCCCAGCCAATCGACACTTCCTGGATCAGGACTGCGGGACTCGGGAACGTGCCAGAACGAGATGATCAGAACAAAAGCTGCCAGCGGAATATTAAGGAAGAAGATCCAATGCCAGGAAGCATGCTCGATCAGCCATCCTCCCAGAACCGGGCCGAAGGCAGTAGTGATGGTCGTGAATCCAGCCCATGTGCCGATCGCTTTACCACGAGATTCCTTATCAAAGGATGAGCTGATGATCGCGAGACTGCCCGGCACGAGAAACGCGCCAGCGATCCCTTGCACAGAGCGCCAAACTAACAAGCCCTCAATGCTCGAAGAAGAACCGCAACCGGCGGATGCCGCTGCGAAGCCAATAACACCCAACAGAAACATCTTCCTACGTCCGAGGGAGTCTCCAAGAGCGCCTCCGACCAGGATCAGGGCAGAAAGAAATAGTCCGTAGGACTCAACGACCCATTGCACATCCACGACGGTGGCGTGAAGGTCAGATTGCAGAGCGGGCAGGGCGACATTGACGACCGTGCTGTCGATGAACGCCATGCTTGAGCCGAGGATTGTGGCTGCAAGAACCCACGTGCGCGATTTCTCCGCACAGGGTACCCCCGGCGATCCAGTCCTGATTAGTACTTCGTCGCATGGCTGCTTCATTCCGAATCTGGATGCTTTTGGATTGCGAATGGATTCCGGATTGTACGTATGGGATCTCTTGCTACGTCAGACGTCGAATGACCCTTTCAGTTCGCCGACGATCCACCCGGAAGCCTTACGATCTCCAAAACTCCGTTCTGCGAGTCGGGGAGAGAAAACAGCCGATGACCCGCGGTCGGCACTTTTCAGCATTTTCTATAGTAGACTTTGCCCCCTGATTCGTCAGATCGCGCCTCTGTTCTTCACCCCGAACATCCTAGGCACCATCGCCTATTATGATGTTAAGCTTGGTTTCAAGTGCTTGGGGACGTGGCAGGACCCGCCGGTTTACGCCATCGTTGCGCGCGACCAGCACGCAATTCACTTCCGCTGTGCCGAACCTCCCACCCCCAATCCCAACAAGTATTCGGACGAACTGCTCGACGCCTACATATTCATCGAAGATGCGGACGCGCTTTACGCTGAGTATGCAGCTCGAGGTGTGGAATTCATGCGGGGACTTTCCAACATGCCGTGGCAATCGCGTGAGTTTGTGGTGAGGGATTGCGATGGCCGGCTCCTTGCCTTCGGCTCGAACTTGTAGTCTTTCTCGGTTATCACGCCCCAAATCCTACTTTGGATCGCCACCTTGACATGATCGACCATGTTGAGGCTTGCCGCACGGTGCATTGGGATCGTGAGCGGATGACGCTAGTGCTTTTTCCAGGAGGTATGTATGATGCCGTCCCCCTCAAACCTCTGAAAAGAGAGTTCTCTTTCTAAAACTTAAAAGAACATCACGAAAACCCTATTGCGATTCGCTTTCCATCGCCGCCTCGGCCTGCAGACTCTGCAGATCCCGCGAGATCGTTGCGACCGCGAGGGTGCGTCCCGCGCGCTTATAAAACACGGCGCAATTCCGAGCACTGAGATCGCCATCGATTTCGACCGACTCCCACCGCTCGGCGTGTCCGACATAGTTAATGGCGACGTCGTAATGCTGACTCCAAAAGAATGGCACGGCATCGAACCGCTCGCGATGACCCAGAATGTTCTTTGCCGCCACTTGCCCCTGCCGCTCAGCTACGACCCAGTGCTCTACGCGAATTCGCTCTCCAGAATGCGGATCGGGCCACCGCGCAACATCACCCGCCGCAAACACCCCCGGAGCACTGGTTTCGAGGTATTGGTTGACCACAATACCGCGATCTGTCGCCAGACCCGCTTGTTCAGCCAGCACCCGAGAGGGGCGCACGCCGACTCCCAATACCATGAAGTCCGCTTCAAGTGTGGTGCCGCCGCTCAATGTAAGTGTGGCGCCGTTGATGTTCCTGACGGTTTCTCCCAAGTGAAAGGCAACGCCGTGGGCCTCGTGAAGTCCACGAATCATACGGCCGACTTCCAGCCCCATCACGCGCTCCAACGGCTGGCTTTCGGGCGCTATGACATTCACCGCGATTCCGAGTGTGCGCAATGACCCCGCAACCTCCAGACCAATGAAGCTCGCGCCGACGACGGCAACGCTCTTGGCCGATGCGGCCTTGGCGACGAGCGCGCGCGCGTCGGCGAACGTTCGCAGATAATGAATCTGCGAGTCGGTGGCACCCTCAATCTTCAACCGGACGGGTTCTGCCCCAGTCGCGATCAGGAGAGCTTCGAACCCGTGTGTCTGGCCGTTCTCCAGCTGGACGCGCTTTCGTGGGATATCCAGTCCCGACACCCGTGCATTGAGTACGAGGTCGATCTTCTGTTCGTCGTAGAACTCCGGCAGGCGCAGTCGCATCCACTCCTCCGGTGCGTTGCCAACGAGAAAGTCCTTCGACAAATTTGGCCGGTCGTACGGGGGCCAATCATCCGCGCTGATGATCGTCAGCGGGCCATCGTAGCCCTGTCGCCGCAGCATGTCCGCCGCTCCAAGGCCGGCGGCGCCGCCTCCTATGATCACGACCGAAGTAGGGACACTCCGTCCCACGTTGGAGTTGACCAGACGTTTTCGATCTGGGCCGGCAAGTTTTTCTCGCACGAACACCTGGTCGCCAATGGTTTCTACGCGCCAGTGTGGGATCGGATCGAAGGCGGGCGCACGCACCGCTTCACCGCTGCGCAAGCTGAAACAGGCGTGATGCAGGGGACATCGTAGAGTATCCCCCACGATCAGACCCTGCGACAGTGCTCCGTGGTAATGAGTGCAACTTGCACCCACCGCGAAGAATTCGTCTCCGCGGCGCACCAGAAGCGCGTCTTCGCCATCTACCTGACCGAGGACCATGGTTCCATCGGTAAGGTCGCGAACGAAGAATCCTTGTCTAAGATCGCGTTTAGTTTCTTCCGCCATTTCTATGCCAGGCTCTCGTTCTGAAGTCGCTATCTAGAATGAGGATGCCGTAGTTGTCCGAATGAACCGATTTTCATCCAATACAGCCCGGCAACGATTGTGCCGTCCGGCAACGAAAGCTTCCCGATAAGCGCTGATCCCCGCCATTACTGCGGGCTTCGGATGCGAATCACAGTCGTCATTAGGCCAGGAGTGAGCAGACGAATCTATTAGACGATGGTATTGCTCGATACCTTGGTATCAATCGGCGTGACGAGCGCTTCCTCACTCGAAGGATTTGTCGCAACGTGAGACACCTGGCGTCATTTTCGCGAACCAATACGAACGTCCAATTGCGCACCCGCGTGGAGCGGTGCATCCTCGTGTTTAGTGCCAAGAACGAACGCCATGGAGAGCGAGCTCAGCCGCGTCGTCAATGCGGTGCCCACTGGATGGGGACGGCACTCCCTTCGCGGCTCGGGAACACCGGAACTTTGCAAGGAACACGACGACAGTCGCGACAGCGCCTGATCGAGGATGGGATCGACTGGTAGCGGATCGCGGTCACGACTCTGCTAATCACAAACTTATGCATCGCAACGAAAAGGAGAAAAGTAATGCCATACGTTACAGTCGGAAAAGAAAACTCAGGCAAGATCGAGCTTTACTACGAAGACCATGGCTCGGGCCAACCGGTTATTATGATCCACGGATACCCATTGAGCGGTGCTTCCTGGGAGAAGCAAGTGCCCGTTCTCCTGGAAGCGGGTTACCGGGTCATTACCTACGACCGCAGAGGCTTCGGCAGGTCCAGCCAGCCGACCGCAGGCTACAACTACGACACGTTCGCGGAGGACCTTCACAAGCTGATCACAAAACTCAAGCTGCACGATTTCACATTAGTCGGCTTTTCGATGGGCGGAGGCGAGGTGGCACGCTACATCGGAAAATACGGCTCCAAGGGCGTGAGCAAAGCCGTGATTATCTCGGGTGTGCCACCGTACCTACTCAAGACCGGCGACAATCCCGAAGGCCTGGATGCCAGTGTATTTGCCACCAGCGAGAAGGCGGTGGCCGCCGACCGCTACGCGTTCTTCACGGGCTTCTTCCAGAATTTCTACAACACCGACGTGCTGCTGGGTAAGCTTGTCAGTGAACAAGCCGTCCAAGCTAGCTGGAACGTCGCGTCCACCGCCTCCGCCACCGCCAGCCTGGCGTGTATCCCAACCTGGCACGAGGACTTCCGCGAGGATCTGGCCCGCATCGATGTGCCCACCCTGGTGATTCACGGAGACGCCGACCGCATTCTTCCAATCACGACTGCGGGACTGCGCACAGCAAAGCTCATCAAAGGGGCGCGCCTGCTGGTCGTGAAAGACGGCCCACACTGCGTCCCGTGGACACACGCGGATGAAGTAAACACCGAATTGCTAAGCTTCCTGGGCGACAAGGCCGGCAAGTCGCACGCGGAGGCTGCCTAAGGCACCCACCTCGTAGGGCAGCCGCTTATTCCCCCGGGAGCTTTGGATTCGAATTCATGGGACTGCGTGCCTGTCTTTGCATGGACTGGGAACGAACTCAGTCCGCGCAAGAACGGTTGCGCGGGAGACCTTGCTAGAGCTTCATCATAATCTTGTTCGCCGAGAGTTTAGACGTACGCTTTTTCGTACGGATAGAAGATGCATTGCTCACACTCCTGCTCCAAGTTCCGGCGTTGGTGATGTCTCAATCCGGCCGGCGATCATCGCGATCATTCTGTGCTTCTCGTTCGCATCCTGCGCCCATGCTGTAGGGATGGCGACCGCCTGCACTCAGGCAGCCACCGGTTGCGCAGATCTGGCCTGTGCGGCACGCCGACAAAATGGAACGAAGCTAAC
Source organism: uncultured Acidobacteriaceae bacterium (assembly GCA_963710885.1). Lineage (GTDB taxonomy): Bacteria > Acidobacteriota > Terriglobia > Terriglobales > Acidobacteriaceae > Sulfotelmatobacter. Next base: position 86,894 of record CAVQCF010000029.1, on the reverse strand, counting down.
GGGTGTGGGCCAAAGGCGCTGCATAGCTTCGGGTCCAATTCGCAGTAGCGATCAAGCCAGACGCAAGAGGACGAGTACATTGGACGAACGTATCGACCAAAACCAAAGTATAGTTTGGATAGAAGCTCACCCTGAATATCGCTTTACGATTCTTTACGTCCCAACTATCGGGATTGTGGCAAACTTTACGAACCCAACGGTTCAGTTCCCCGAGATTCTTTCCGTCTTTCGATGGTTGCTTCGTTTTCCTTGACCTGTGTTGTTGCCAGGGAACTTAGGAAATTCCGCTCGGATCGGAGGCATTTACCATGCATAATCACCCTAAAACTCAGTCGGGTGAGTCCTGGGATCGACTGGTGGCCGACGCCGGCCCGCGCGATCACATCGTGCAGCTTTATCAAGACGAGGATTTTCTCAGCCGCGCCGTTTGCCGATTCGCCGGTGCTGCTATCGCGAACGGAGAGGGAATCATCCTGGTGCCAACGCTTACCCACTGGAACGCTATTCGCCCACGCCTCGAGGCCGCAGGCGTGGATGTGAAAGCAGCACGGGAGCGGGGACAACTGACGGTGGTTGACGCCGACGAGTGCTTGCCCCGCTTCATGCGGAACTCAATGCCCGATTCGTCTGTATTCCTTGGCCTCGCAGCGGACGTGATCGGACAAGCGCGTGCTGGAGTGCGCTACCCCAAAGTGCGTTGGTGGGGCGAGATGGTCAATGTCCTTTGGGAGCGCGGGAACGTCGCTGCCAGCATGAGTCTCGAAGACCAATTCGACCAGCTCGCCAAAAAACATGACATCGCGATCTTCTGCTCGTTCCTTATGGACAACTTCAACGGCGAAGTTCACACGCACATGTTGCCCAGGCTTGCTACGAATCACTCTCACCTCATTCCAGTGGATGACTATGATCGGCTGGAGCGCGCCGTAGCCGATGCGCTTCGGGAGACGCTCGGCGCGGACGAAGCCCGCGTCCTTGAAAGCCGGCTTCTCTCCGACTACCAACCGCCCTTCAGCATGCCTCGGCCTCAAGCGTTGCTGTTGGCATTGCGTCAACTTCTCCCGACAGTTGCTGATCCCGTCCTGCAACGAAGCCGCAATCTGTACACCTCTGCAGAGGCCGCCTGATGACAACACAGCGCGTCACGCTCAATGGCCGCTGGACCAGTTTCCAAGGGGCCATTGGTGACGACGCGGCCGCAAACACGGCTACGATCGATCTGATCAACGTCCTTGATACCGTTGAAGTTCCCATCGTCGTAGTGCGACGCGACTTTAAGATCGCTTGCTTCAATAAGGCGGCGGCGGATGTGCTTGGCCTCTCGCCATCGGACATTGGTCGGGCGTCCCACGAGATTTCGGTGTTCGCCGGCTTTCCCCGCCTGGAACAGCAGTGCAGCCAGGTCGTCACCGGCGGAGTGGAATGCCGCGCCGATTTTCGCGAGGGGGACAAGTGGTTCGTGGTTCGGATATCCCCCTACACTCAAGGCGATCGCCAGGTCACCGGCACCGTCCTGACGTTCACGAATGTGACAGCTTTCCGCTCAAGCATCGATCACGCCATCTACGAACGCGAATGCACCAAGGCGATCCTCAACGCGGTCGCCGAACCTCTTGTCGTGCTCAGCGCTGACCATCGGATTCAATCGGGCAATCGCGCTTTCTACACAATGTTCGGGGTCTCTCGCGATGAGACGCTAGGGGTCTCGCTCTGCGAGCTCGGAAATGGGGCCTTTGAAATTTCCGTCTTGCATACGCAGCTCAGAGAGATGATTGCCGGCAGTCGTGCGTTCCAGCCCGTTGAGGTGGATCACGTCTTTACGGCGAAGGGTCAACGAACGCTAATTCTGGATGCCCATGCTTTGTCTTTCCCGGGCCATTCTGAGCGCCGGGTTCTGGTAACTTTCCAGGACATCACGGTGCGCAAACAGGCTGAAGCAGCCAAGGATCTGCGTTCGGAGGAGGAGTTGCGTCGCAGCGAGGCATTTCTCGTAAAGGGTCAACGCCTCAGCTTAACAGGCAGCTTTTCTTGGAAAGTGGCTACCAACGAAATCACGTGGTCTGAACAGCTCTATCGTATTTTCGACTTTGATCAGCGTGTGCCTGTAACGCTCGAACGCATCGGTACTCGCGTCCATCCGGACGACATACCCATGTTGCATGACATGATCGAGCGAGCACGAGCCGCCGTCAGCGATTTTGAGTACGGGCACCGGCTGTTGATGTCCGACCACTCCATCAAATTCCTCCACTTGACCGCTCATGGAACTCGAGACAACCTGGGGCGATTGGAGTACATCGGCGCGGTGCAGGACGTGACGCAACGCCGGAGGTCGGAAGAAGCTCTCGCCAAGGCCAGATCGGAACTTGCGAAGGTTGCAAGAGTCACGAGCCTCGGAGTGCTCACAGCGTCGATCGCACACGAAGTCAACCAGCCCCTCTCGGGCATCATCACCAATTCCAACACGTGTCTGCGGATGCTTTCTGCCGATCCTCCCAATGTCGAGGGCGCCCGCGAAACCGTCCGACGCACGATTCGCGATGGCAACCGGGCCTCTGACGTGATCACGCGGCTCCGCACGCTTTATAGCAAGAAGGATCTCTCACCGGAATCGATGGACCTGAATGAGGCGACTCGAGAGGTGACCTCCTTGTCGCTGAGCGAACTCCAGAGTAAGCGTGTGCTTCTGCGGCACGAGCTTGCGGACGACCTGCCACCCGTCATCGGCGACCGCGTCCAGCTTCAGCAAGTTATTCTGAATCTGCTGCGGAATGCTGCAGATGCAATGAACGGAGTCGAAGATCACCCAAGAGAATTGCTGATCAGAACCGAACGCGATGAGGGGGATCGGGTGCGCCTTAGCGTGAAAGACGCGGGAGTCGGTTTCACCCCTCAAGCCGCGGACAAGCTTTTCGAAGCGTTCTTTTCAACGAAAAGCGATGGAATGGGAATCGGGCTATCGGTCAGCCGTTCTATTATCGAGGCTCATTGCGGACGGCTATGGGCAGCAGCGAACGATGGCCCAGGAGCCACGTTCGCATTCTCTATTCCTTGCAAGCGCGAGAGCCTGGCCGACCCCGAAACCCGCGTCAACGACGCAGATCCATTGACCCGCACAGCATGACGCAAGTCTGGTCCAAATAATCAACGGTCAGCCAATACCTAAGTACAATAGACGCCTTCCATGGAGTGGAGCACTCTTGTTTTATGAAGTTTCACCCAGAGAGGGGCGCCACCGAACGTCCGCTTGTATCAGTAGTTGATGACGATGAGTCAGTCCGCGAGTCGCTGCCTGATTTGCTACGGGAGTTCGGCTTTGCAACTCGCACTTTCTCGTCGGCGGAAGAGTTCCTCGCCTCCGATTGCGTCAGCCAAACCAGATGTCTGATCCTCGACATCGTCATGCCGGGGATGACCGGGCCCGACCTTAATCAGGAATTGATTCGTCGGCGACAAACGATTCCGACCGTCTTCATCACTGCGAATAGAGATAACACTGTTCGCCCGCGGCTCATAGAGCAAGGTGCGGTGGACTGCCTCTTCAAGCCGTTTAGCGACACGGCTCTACTTGAGGCGCTCACTGCTGCACTTCGAGCGAGCTAACCGTTCAAGTGCACTGACAATTCGCAGTCGCTTACAGCGAAGGAGGGATATAGAATGATCTTAGCGTGCGCTCTGGGCGATGCAGTGGGGTCATCACCAATGTCGACGGTCTCGCCCATCGTGTTCATTGTTGACGACGACGTCTCGGTGCGCGAGTCGCTGGAACTGTTGATTCAAAATGAAGGCTGGCAAGCCGCGACCTTCGCATCCGCTCAAGAATTCCTCGATCACCCGCGAGCTGCTCTTCCAAGCTGTCTCATCCTTGATGTTTCTCTTCCGGGCCTCAACGGTCTAGAACTGCAGCAGCGGGTAGCCGCCGAGCGGACCGACATGCCGATCATCTTCATCACGGGCTACGGTGATATCCCAATGACAGTCCGTGCCATGAAGGCTGGCGCAATTGAATTCTTAACGAAACCTTTCAATGATGAAGCACTCCTGAACGCGATTCGGCAGGCGCTCCAACGGAGCCGCCTTGCGCTTAGCCACGAAGCGGAGATGCGGGAACTCCGGAATTGTTACGCATTACTCACCCCTCGCGAGCGGCAGGTTATGACGTTGGTCGTTTCCGGCCTGTTGAACAAACAGATTGGTGGCGAACTCGGCATCAGCGAGATCACAGTGAAGGCGCATCGAGGGCAGGTCATGCAGAAGATGAGAGCCGACTCTCTCGCCGCCCTGGTGAAAATGGCAGCCAAGCTCCGCTCTGCGGGCCCCATCCTTCAAGTCGAGAGCGTCGATCACAGGTAGCCAGGTCATCAGCATGGGTGACCATATCGTTGCCCTTCCAGGGCTGGCTTGATCGCCCGTGGCCACGCCGGTCGTGGGCAATAACGAGGTAGCCGCGTTCGGCCAAAAACATCATCTGTGCGTCCCAAGTGTCGTTGTGCTTTGCTTTTCGATCACTCGCAGGTGGTTCTCTTGTTGATTACAGTTGACCTGGGCGCAGCTTTTCACGTTCAAGGCGCGAAATCACCAGCGCCGGTAGCAAAGTGGAATTCGGTTTGTTATGTTATTGGTCGAGTTGCTCGCGTGCGCAGCCAGTCTACTGAAAAGGAGAATCTCGCCAGCGACGAGGACGAGACCGAATGGCATCACATCTAGTCGACGCGCAAGAAAATTCAATTGGGATGCGCAGGGTTGCGCAAATGGTAGCCGCTCAACTCACTCGCGCCGCGATCTTTCTCGTCTTAACGATAAAAGAGGGTCCCGAGCATGCCGCGACCCTTCGATCATTCTGCGGCGATCTCGCGACCTTGTTGCGAGCGGTTGAGTTTCGAGACATCGAAGGACAGCTCTCTTGCGTCATGGGATTCGGATCCACAGCCTGGGATGAACTCTTCGGGGCGCCACGACCTGCGGAACTCCATGCCTTTCCAGAGATTCGTGCAGGGGCACGCCATGCGGTTTCCACACCCGGGGACTTACTCTTTCACATTCGTGCAAAACGGATGGATTTGTGTTTTGAGCTAGCAACACAGATCATGGCGCGAATCGGGGACGCAACAATGCCACAAGACGAGGTGCATGGATTCCGTTACTTCGACGACCGCGATCTGATTGGCTTTGTCGACGGAACGGAGAATCCTCGTGGAGAAGATGCCAGCGCTGCGGTGCTCATTGGCGAGGAAGATGTGGCCTTCGCCGGCGGGAGCTACGTCATCGTGCAGAAATATCTTCACGATCTTGATGGATGGAATGTGCTGTCTACAGAGGAGCAGGAAAAGATCATCGGCCGCAAGAAACTGTCGGACATCGAACTGGATGATTCGATCAAGCCAAGTTCTGCCCACAATGCTCTCACAACAATTGTCCAGGACGGGAAGGAAGTGAAGATACTGCGGGACAACATGCCTTTCGGAAGCGTCGCGCAGCGCGAATTTGGAACGTACTTTATCGGATACAGCCGTTCGCCCCGCACCATTGAGACGATGCTTGAAAACATGTTCGTGGGTCGCCCCGCTGGCAACTACGATCGACTGCTGGATTTCAGCCGTGCAGTTACCGGAAGCCTGTTTTTTGTGCCCTCCGCGACGTTTCTGGGGAACGTGTCCGCGGACCAAGAGAGCGAAGACCAGCCTGCGGTCGCGGAATCTCCCGCCTCGCCGGCGGGGGCCAAATCCTCGCCATCGATCCCGTCAGGGCGCGAGGGTTCGCTCGGGATCGGTTCCCTCAAAGGAGAGATACGACATGAATAACCTCCACCGCGAGCTAGCGCCCATTTCCGATTCGGCATGGGCTCAGATCGAAGAAGAAACCTCGCGCACGTTCAAGCGCTACCTTGCCGGACGACGCGTCGTTGACGTGAAGGGTCCGGACGGGGCCGGTCTTTCTGCCGTCGGCACCGGCCACCTGCACACAATTACCTCCCCTGCCAAGGGCATCGTCGCGAGACAGCGCGAGGTAAAGGCCTTGGTAGAGCTACGTGTTCCGTTCGAACTGGATCGCCAGGCGATCGATGACGCCGATCGTGGTGCGAACGACTCGGACTGGCAACCGGCTAAGGGCGCCGCGCGACAGATCGCCTTTGCCGAGGATGCCGCGATATTTGAAGGCTATGCCGCAGCTGGTATTGGGGGCGTCCGCCAAGGAACCAGCAACCCGATCATGTCGCTCCCCTCCGACGTGCGCCAGTACCCGGAAGCCATTGCCCAGGGCTTGAGCCGGTTGCGTCTCGTCGGTGTCAATGGCCCCTACTCTGTGCTGCTCGGCGCCGACGCCTACACCGCACTCGCCGAAACCAGCGACCACGGATACCCGGTTTTGGAACACGTCAAACGGCTGGTCAACGATCAGATCATCTGGGCTCCTGCCATTACTGGAGCGTTCGTTCTGACCACTCGCGGCGGAGACTTCGAGCTGCACATCGGCCAGGATGTTTCCATCGGTTATCTCAGTCACACCGACGCTGCTGTCCGCTTGTATCTGCAGGAGACGTTCACTTTCTTGCTGCTCACGACTGAAGCGGCTGTCGCCCTGGATCCTTCGGCGAAAGTGAAAAAGACTTGAGGCCGGGCGAACCTAGGTAGTGAGACCCGCGCGCGAGATCGCCATTCGAGTACCTCTGCCGCACATCAGCAGACGGCAGCACACGAATGGCGAGTCTCTCTCGAACTGAGCGCTCAATCGTCATCGTGCATGCGACGCAAGTTGTGCTTGTACACGGACTTGCCTATAGCCTTTCCCAAGCGCTCGCCTGCGGCCTGATCGGTTCGAAAATGTATCCCACCGTAAACACGTGCGTCGGAGATGTCGTCGGTAATCTGCTTGAAGGTGGTGTATTGCAACACGATGTCGGGCACGGCGGGATTTGACAACGTGATGAAATGCCCACCTTCACCGTATATGTGTTTGAGAATCACGGCTGCGCCATTGGCTGCGCTGCCGTGGTTGGAGGGGTAACTCGGGAAACATGGAGTCGAGACAAAGGGGACGAAGTTGGGATCAGCTTGGGTTCTCGGATTCCCGTCTGCATCGCCAGCATGGATCGCCGTTTCAGGTCGCCAGAAATTGTAGTGATACTTGTTGAGGAATGACGCGACCAAGCTGTCATTCATCGCCATGTTCACTACGGCCAGAGCGCGAGCATTCTCCGAGAGCGAGTGCCAACGTTCCTCAGCAACCTGCTGGAGGGCCTGATTGAAGACCTGAGTTGGCGAGGACGCCGCATAGAAGAGAGCGACATTTGCGCGATCTTGCGGTCGCTCTGTGCTGTTGAGGCTCCCGACCGTCATCACCTCGTTGTAGGCTTTGGCATATTCGCGGCTCGCAAGCGCTGGCGGCGGATCGAGAAGAAACTCACCTGCACTCGGGATGCCGAACGGGGTTACGTTTTGCCATTGAAACGCGATTCCGACCGCGACTCCATTCACAATCGGACAACTTGATGTCGCCTGCCATTCTCCTGGGACCGGAGATCCTGGCACGTTGAATTGCGGCGGCGACGAGCCATCGTTAGCGCGCAGAGCGATCAGGGCTGCGGCCGCGGCGTCACCCGTTGCGATGCCGTCGATCTTAGGTTGGCCGTCCGGTATGGACGCGAGCGAGTTCGTGCGGTTCGCATACAGCGCCGCTTGGCTGGCTGGAAAGTAGGTGTTGAGCACCTGATACGCGGCCTCTACGGCTGCCGCTTCGGCTGAAGCGCCCCGCGGCGCTGTTATGGTCCCAAGATATGGTTGGTACTCGCCCGTTATGGAGTTCACGGCTTCGAATACAGCCAGCTGCACGATTGCCGCGTATCGCGCCTGGGCAAATGGGTTCTGTTTGTTTGCGGCGGCCGTGTTGACCGCGATTGCATTCCAGTCCAAAACGACGTCGGCTCTTGCCACAGAGCTGAACAGGACACTTACCATCAACACGCTCAAGAGCCCGAGAGCTACGAGTTTGCTATACATTTTTTTCATTGTTAGTCCTCCGAGTGCAAGCGGCTTGCGTGAGCGGCATGATTGCGATTTCGGACTTGAATGTCCATAGCGAACCGTGTATCGCGGCGTTATGGTTTGTGTCCCGCCAAATACAAGCATTGCTTGTACTTATGTCGATGCTTCCAATGTGGTGTAGAATCGTTCAACTGCTCTGGGCGTGCCATGACTTCCCATCCAGTTGGACTGCCGCAAGCGATCCGGTTCGGCGAAGACTTCGAACTCGATCTCCGTCCTCGGCGTCTGCGCCGCGGCAGTCACGTCTTAAAGCTGGAACGTATCCCGCTGGAAATCCTGATTCTGCTGCTGGAGCACCCGGGCGAGATCGTCAGTCGCGAGACAATCGTGGCCAGGGTTTGGGGCAATGATGTTTTCCTCGACACGGATAACAGCATCCGGGGCGCAATCCGCAAAGTCCGCCAGGCTCTTAAGGACGACTCCGAAACCCCACGGTTTATCCAGACCGTGACCGGAAGAGGGTATCGATTCATTGCGCCGATTGTTCCTCCCGCAGAAGAACAGGCTACGGAGCCAACCAAACCTGAAGCATCACTCGTCCTCACAGACACGCAGAGTTTCGTCTCGGAGGCAGATAGTGGGCTGCAAGGCGGCAGCCTGGGCCTGATGGACCAAGACCAAGAGCGGACAGCCGGGCAAGTACAGGGCAATGAAACCGCTCGTGGAGGGGTACGTCGGCGTGCGCGGACGTGGCTTTTCGGTGGGTTAGGTTCGCTGGCAGTTGTGTCCATTCTGTCGGTTCTCGCATTTTGGGGCTGGGGAGGTTCGCGCGTCCCGGCCGTTCTCCAGCGCAAGACCGTCTTAGCTGTGCTGCCGTTCGACAATTTGAGCCGAGACCCTGATCAAGAGTTCTTCAGCGAGGGGCTCAACGACGAAATGATCGTCCAGGTTGGAAAACTCAGCCGGGAGCGACTTACGGTAATCGCTCGTAGTTCTGTCACAAAGTACAAAGGGAGCAAGCTGACGGCGAAAGAAATAGGTAGAGAACTGAATGCTGACTATCTTGTCGAAGGCAGCGTTCGACGCTCGTCGGACCGTGTGCGAATTACCGTTCAACTGATCCAGGCGCAAAATCAAACCGACCTCTGGACCGAGAGTTACGATCGGGAACTTAAAGACCTACTGGCCGTGCAGGAATCGGTTGTGCGAAGCATAGCCAGCCAGATTCACATCACTCTCACTGCAGAGGAGAAAACGCGTCTCGCAAATTCTCGGCAGATACCGCCTGATGCGTACCTGGCATATTTGAAAGGTCGCTATTACTGGAACAAGCGAACCGGCGACAGTCTTCAAAGGGCAGAACAATATTTTCAGCAGGCGATTGACAGTGATCCAGCTTATGCGGCAGCGTATTCCGGCCTCGCCGACTGCAACAGCGGTCTTGCCTGGCACGGGTTCAAAGCTCCGGCCGACGCGCTCCCGAAGGCCTATTCAGCAGCCCGCAAGGCAGTCGAAATCGATCCGCAATCGGCTGAAGCCCATGCCTCTCTGGGCTTGGTGCTGAGCCATCGTTGGGATTGGGCTGGCGCGGAGGCCGAGTTCACAAGAGCGCTGGAATTGGAACCACAATACGCAAACGCGCACCACTGGTACGGAGACTACCTTTCCATCAGGAGCCGCCATGGCGAGGCACTCGCAGAAGCCAAGCATGCACTAGAACTCGACCCCCTGAACCTGATGATCAGCACGTGGGTGGGACTCCGCTACTACATTGCAGGTGACTACTCTCGCGCAATCGATCAAAATCGAGATTCCGTTGAACTGGATCCGAACTTCGCTGCCGCTCACCTTGTGCTGGGAGAGGACTATCGTGGGGCAGGCTTGCACAACGAAGCTGTGAACGAGTTGAAGAAAGCGGCGAATCTTTCAGGCGCCAGCCCACTCTACACCGCGCAAGTCGCCGTAGCCCTTGCAGTTGCAGGACGGGCGGGCGACGCACTCCGAATCGCGCAAGAACTGGAAACGCTTCCGAGGAAGCGTTACGTTTCCCCTTACGGCTTGGCTCAGATCTACGCAGCGTCAAATAAGAATGAGGATACATTCAAATGGCTGCAAGCCGCCTATGAAGATCATGCTGTTTGGATGGGATACCTTGCGGTCGACCCGATTTTTGATCGATACCGTTCGGATGAGCGCTTTAAGGATCTTCTCCGGCGCGTAGGCCTACCCTGACAAAGAAGTACCGTTGGGAAATCTCGCTCTCCGCTCCACGTCTAGAGCTGTAGAGTCCTGCTTCGAAATGTTACGCTTTTGAGGATGCGTCTTCTGCCAGTGTTACAACATAGCTCACTCGCTCTTCTGATGTTTGTCGGCCAATTGTTTGGCCAAGACGCTGCGGACCTGAAGCCTACTCCGCAGCAGATCGAGTGGCAAGACCTGGAGATGGGAGCGATTATCCATTTCGGCCCCAACACGTTTCTCGATCGCGAGTGGGGAGACGGTACCGCTGATCCGAAGGTATTTAATCCAACACAGTTCGATCCCGACCAATGGATGCGGGCCTTGCACGAAGCGGGAATTAGGTACTTGATCTTCGTTGCGAAGCATCATGACGGATTCTGTCTTTGGCCCACCGGGCAGACGGATTACAGCGTCAAGAGCAGCCCGTTTGAAAACGGGCAAGACGATATCGTTCGGAGAGTTGAAGAGGCGGCCAGAAAATATGGGATGAAGTTCGGTGTGTATCTGTCTCCATGGGATCGTCACGAGCCGCGGTACAGTAATTCGGCCGAGTACGACAAGTACTATACAGCCGAACTCGATGAATTGGCGCGAGGATACGGTCAGCTTGAGGAGTTCTGGCTGGACGGCGCTGGTAGCGGCGGTCACGTCTACAACTTTCCTCGCATTGTCGAGGAGTTGCGTATGTTGCAACCGAACACGCTCGTATTCGCGGACATGGCACTTTTTGAGTATGGCGACATTCGCTGGGTTGGAAATGAAGACGGCGTCATCGCCTACGAGAATTGGAACGTAATCGACCGGCACGGATATCTCCGCTGGCGTCCGGTAGAGGCAGATACTCCGCTGCGCAAGAGTCACTGGTTCTGGCATCCGAATGACGAAGCAAGTCTGAAGAGCGTGTCGGAACTGCTCACCGCTTACGAGCAAACTGTCGGGCGTGGTGGACAACTTGTTCTCGGCATTGCGCCCGACCGGCGCGGTCTGATTCCCGAGGCGGACGTGGCGCGCCTGAAGGAATTTGGCGATGCAATTCGGGCTCGATATGGCAACAATCTCGTCGGAAAACATCTCAAGACCGGGGCAGAAGAGGAACTTGCATTGGATGGAGATCCCGATACGTTCTGGTCGGCGCCCGTCGGTTCGCATCACTCAGTGCTCGAGGTGGATTTTGAGCGCCCGATCGCTTTCGACCGCGCGTTAACCATGGAATGGCTCAACAGTGGGCAACACGTTCAGCTATATGCGATCGAAGTCTTCAAAGCAGGAAAGTGGCGTGAGATCGCACGAGGTGAAGCCATTGGGCACAAACGCATTGATCACTTCGCACCGGTCACTACTTCGCGCGTGCGCTTGCGAATTTTGTCTTCGTCCTCAGAGGCGCATATCCGGGAATTCCAGCTTCTTGACTCGACAGCTGCTTCCCACGCTGGAGTCACACGGTGAGACTACAGGCGGTGCACGTCGATTCCGTGCTCGAGAAAGGGGGCAACTGCCTTGTCTGAGGCGTGTGTGTCGGTGATCAACACGTTAATGTTCGAGATGGGACCGATCAATGATGGCGTGACCACGCCAATCTTACTGGAGTCGGCGACCACGACGATTTGTTTGGATTGCTGAATCATCGTACGGAAGGTCAACGCTTCTTCAGGCTCGATGACCGTGATACCTCGAGCCATGTCGATTCCGCAGACACTCACAAATACGCGGTCCATATAAACGTCTTTGAGCGAGTCGATGGCAGCGTGCCCGACCAGCGAGAATGAGCCGGCCCACTGCACGAACCCTCCGGTCACAAACGTGCGAAGGCCTGGACAGTTGCTCAACTCCATTGCGATGTTAATTGCATTGGTAATCACACGGATGTTGTGGCGATTACGGAGATTCCGCGCTACGTGGGTCGTCGTCGTCCCTGCGGTGAACCCCACGGTCTCGTTTTCCTCAATCAGTTCAGCTGCATAAAGACCAATCCGCCTCTTCTCGGCGGTGCGGTGTTGCTCGCGATTTTGAAACAAAGAATCGTACCGGAAGGGCTCGTATAGCAACGGCTCAACCAGGGTTACACCTCCATGGGTTCGGCGCACCAGACCCCTTGCTTCCAACTTGGTCAGATCCCGCCGGACGCTGGCCGCCGAAGCGCCCAGCCGTTTGATCAAAACATCCAGCGAAATATCGCCCTCTTGGCGCAATTCCCGCAAGATTTTGTCCGCGCGATTTCGTGCGTTCATCCCAGGTGAATCCCCGCCAGCAAGTCTACTCGACTGTTTAGAGGGACACAAAAAACTGCAAGAACGTCTCAAAGCTCAACCCAGAGACCAATGTAGTGTGCCTTGCTTGAGTCACTCGTGCAATAACCGGCCATAGTCGACCACTGATATGATCAATATACGTCGATATGATCATTTTTCTTGACAATTCCTGGATCTCGATGCGATAAGAGAGTCCCCCCGGAAAGGGACTGTTCCCTAATCTGGAGTCCATCCGATAAGGAGTCGCCATGACCTTCCCCCATCGATTCTTGCTAGGCGGCTTTGCGGCCGTCTGTCTTTTGTTCTTCATTCCCGGTTTCGTGGCTGCCCAAAGCACGAACCGGCAAATCGGGACCCAATTCGAAGTGACAGCAGATCCCACAGTTTCGCGGCCTCGTCAGCAACCCTGCGTTGTGCCACTCTTCGCTGGGTACCAGTTTGCTCACTTTTCCGACACGACGCAAACTTTCCAGTTCACTCCTCCCAGCAAGTGCTCCGGCCCTTGGAAGAAAGTCGTATTTGAAGTGGATTTCAGCGAGAACGGCGGAGTCCAGTTTGACCGGACCGCCAGCATTTATCTCGGGAATGCAGACGTGTATTTTGGGACAACTCCTGAACCGCTCGCAGTCCTGACGAACACATGGCACATTGAGCGCGATATTACCGATTACTCGGCGTTGCTCACGATGCCACAGACCGGCACAATCGTACTCGGAAATTGCACCACCGATTGCCCTCCCCCGTTCAACACTCTCACTGGAGTTTTCACGGTGAGCGCAAATCTGGAGTTTTATCCCGCAGGTACGGACTCTGAACACCAGAGACCGTGCCCCAGACATGGTCTTGCCTTTGCAGCAAACCAATAGCGGCGGTGGGGTCAATCTCCCGGCTTTCTTGTTTCAACCGACGGACCAGTTCTCGACTGTATTCACTCTCCCTACGAACATTGAGCGCGTCTATCTGGATGTGGTCTCGCAGAGCCAGTCAACCGACGAACAATGGTATGCGTGTTTTCCAAACGATCTCGCCAGCATCAATGATGTCTATGGATGCGGCAATACAGATTTTAGGGAGACCGAGATCACAATCGATGGCCAGCCCGCAGGCATCGCCCCGGTCTCGCCCTGGGTTTTCACAGGGTTCCTGCCTGATCAATGGGTCCCATCGCCTGGTGTCCAGACGCTCGACTTCGTTCCCTATCGCGTGAACCTCACTCCATTTGCCGGTTCGCTTAACGATGGCAAGCCACACACCGTGTCACTAAGCGTCTTCAACGATGACAGCTACTTCGCTGAAACGGCCTCTCTGTTGCTCTTCCTGGATAAAGGATCCGCGCAGGTCACCGGTGCACTGTTGAAGAACACGTTGAGTGCTCCTAATCCCCTCGTGACGGAGAATCTGCAGGGCGCGTCAACCGTGACCGGCACAATCGGAGTCACCTCCGACCGCCGCTTCACAATATCCGGATACGTCAATACTTCGCACGGCAAGGTGTCGACTGCGGTTCTACAGCATCAGTATTTCTCGAGTACACAAACGATCAACTTCGACACCGTGAACTTTACCGTGCTCCATCAGAACACTGCGGTTCAGACCAAAGTTTCAACAACCACAACCGTTTCTGGGGACGACGGAACCGTGGTGAGCCATGAAAATTTCAGCTTTCCCATCAACGTGGACTTAATCCTTCCGGTCAGCACTTCTCCGTTTGGCCTTACGGTAACAACCGGTCAGAAGTACCACGACGACAAAGAAGTCACCCGCGACGGTGAGTTGGAACGCTTCAGTTCGGTTACGAACCCGGGGCAAGCGACGGACGTGTCTCCAGCCAAGAGCAGCCAGGACTTCACGGAGTTCGATTCGAGCGGACATTTCTACGATTGCAAGATCGCCTCCAAAAACAACACCCTAACCAAAGTAAGCCAAGGATGTACTACGCATGAGCGTTAGACATTTTTCGATGTCTCTAAGGGGCCCGGTATTGAGGATTTGGGCCCCTCCCTTCTTGGTGAATTTAATCCCGTTACAGCAAAAGCAACATAAGGATGTTCCCTTCCATGTGCGCGACGACGGACACTGCACATTTGCATCTTCTAGATGATCGAAAATGGCTTAAACGATCATTTTGTGCTTGACAGTCGTCGCGCTCACCGATTAGCGTCGCAAAATTAAGACTCTGTGAAAATTCGTCTGAACCGCGCCGATTGGTACAAGGCCGTCGGCCACTGGAGGTATCTCCACCATGAGAAGACTCCGCTACAGCATTGGCATCCTGCTGGCCGCATTACTCTCCTTCATGCACGCTGGGGCACAAACCGTCACGGGTTCAATTACTGGCCAAGTCACAGACCCCAGTGGAGCGTTGGTGGTAGGAGCGACCGTCACCGCCGAAAACAGCTCGACTTCGGTCAAGACGACTGCGAAAACGAATGGGGCCGGCCTCTACACGATTCGGTTTCTGCCCATCGGGACGTACCAGCTCACGATTGAAGCGAACGGCTTCGCTACCTCGAATGTCGCTTCCTTTTCTTTGGACATCGATCAGACTGCAAAAATCGATGTTGCGCTCAGGATCAGTTCAGCTGCGACGGTTGTAGTGCGAGAACAGGCTCATCCGATTCTTGATACAACGAACGCCACGCTGGGAAACACTCTATCCGCCACCGAGATAGAAAACATCCCGTTGAATGGGCGCAATTTTTCTGCGCTCACTCTCTTTCAACCTGGAGCAGTCGATACAGATCCAACCGGGATGAGTGGGAACAATGCGATTGAGCGCAATACCTACAACAGCGGGATCGCGGCCATCAACGGCAATCGTGAGCAGGCGAACAACTACATGATCGAAGGCGCCGACAACAACGAGCCGCAGAATAATCTCATTGGCTATAACCCAGCGCCCGATGCTATTGCAGAATTGCGTGTTGTGTCCGCTAACGCGAACGCGACCTATGGAAACGCAAACGGGGGCGCAATTGTAACTATTCTTAAGTCGGGTACTAACCGGTTCCACGGTTCGTTGTACGACTTGTTGCAGAACGAAAAGCTCGATGCCAACTCCTGGAGCAACGGGCTGTCCACGCCTGTCGTGCCTAAAAACTCATACACCCAGAACATTTTTGGCGGGACGTTCGGTGGACCTATCCTCAAGAACAGACTCTTCTTTTTTGTCGACTATGAAGGCGTGCGCCACCATTCGGGCGGAATGAGCTCAGCCAGCGTCCTCACGCCGGCGATGCGCAACGGAGATTTCTCAGCGCTGTTGACCAACGGCGCTACTCCCATTCAGCTCTACGATACGCAAAACAACTTTGCACCCTATGCCAATAACCAGGGTGTGCCAATCGCGAACCCAGTTGCCACTTACCTGTTTGCGCATCCGGAACTCTATCCGCTGCCCAACCGACCTCCCGTTTCGATCAGCAACGGAGGAGATGGACTGATTCAAGGCGATTTCGTAGGACCACAGTCCAGCTTCGTTTCAAACAACCAGGAGGATTTCAAGATTGACTGGACGCCGGATAATGCTGATAAAGTCAGCGGATTCTATTCTCAGGGTACCGGGAGTGACCACACGACCGCCATCATTCCGGTCGTATTCCCGGCCTTCAATACGTATCCGACAAAGATTGCAGGCGTCAACTGGGTGCATACCTTCTCGCCGACGATTGTGAATGAAGGACGATTCGGATTCACGCGGGTGCGCTGGAACAACGGCGTGCCGAGCGACCCAACTGGACTCTTCGGCTACACTGGCGATCAAAAAGTTGGCATCCCATTCGGTACTCAGACATACGTCGGGTTTACCGGGCAAAGTATCAGTAACGCCAGCTATCTCGGCACCAACGCGAACCCACAGGTCTTCACCGACAACACGTTCAATTACGAGGACAACTTGACGTGGCAGAAGGGCCGCCACTTCCTCTCGATTGGCGGACAAGCCACGCGCTATCAGCAGAACTACCTCAACGCAGGGAATGTCGGATTCCTCGGGCAGTTCAGTTACAACGGCCAATTCACAGGACTTCCTGGCGGCTCAGGATATGGAGGTGCCGATTTTGTCCTGGGGAGGATTCAGAACGTTCAACTGGCCTCTCCTCTTGGTCGGGTGGGCAATCGCCAGTGGCGCGTCGCCGGTTACTTTCAGGACGATTTCAAAGTGAACTCAAAGCTCACGCTGAACCTCGGGCTGCGCTATGAACTGGATCAGCCTTGGTACGAACAAAACAACAAGACCGCCAACGTTCTTCCTGGAGGCACGGTGGAATACGCGGGGCAGGTTCCTGCGGAGGCCGTTGCGGGAGCGATTGTGTGTCATACGCGCGCGTGCTACAACGCCAACTACACGCAGATCATGCCGCGACTCGGCTTTGCCTACCAGGCGCTGAACAAGCTTGTGATTCGCGGCGGCTATGGTGCCACTAGCTTCTTTGAAGGATATTCTTTCAATCAACGTCTTACTTCGAGTCCGCCGTTTTCGCTAGCCGTCAACAGCAACGCCACAACTCCTGCCGGCGCCTCGGGTGGAACACCCTTTACGGTCGCTGATGCCTTCAGTCAGCCACTCGGGATCAACAATTCGTTGTATTCAGTTTGGCCGCAGGATGTGCAGCCTGCCTACATTCATCAGTTCACACTGGTAACGGAGTACGCGCTCACAAATGAGCTATCTCTGAGCGCGGGCTATCACGGACAGGTCGGACATCATCTGGACGACTATCGCAATGGAAACCAGTTAACTGCTGCACAGGCGCTGGGCATCTCGAGTATCGGAGGATGCAGCGCTTCAAATATCCCGGCGGCGAATCAGGCACCTTATTTCGCTTTGGTAGGCGAGTGCGGCAGTATCCTTGTCACCGAGTCGCAGGCAAGGATGACTTACAATGCTGCCCAGTTCACTTTACGTCAGCGGACTCATCGCGGGCTGGAATACACCCTGAACTACACGTTTGCGAAGTCCTTAACGGACTCGTCCGGAAACTATGCCGTTGGAGCGCAGCAGAACAATAGCTGGAACGGACTGTCGGTGCAGAATGGCTACGATCTCAATGCCGACTACGGCCCTTCTGCCATGGACGTTCGCCACAGCCTGAGCTTCGTCGGCGTATATGAATTACCTTTTGGACACGGAAAAACGTACGGTAGCAACATTAACCGGGGCCTCGATGCTGTCTTTGGAGGATGGAGAATTGCGGCCTCCGCCATCCTGTATTCGGGATTTCCGGTCACTGTGTTTGGCCCCAACAACAGCAACACGAACAACGGTGGTTGGGGCTTCAGCCGGGCTAATCAATACCGCCCAATGGTCATTCGGAATCGTTCTCTCAAGAATTGGTGGGGAACCGATCCATCGGCCACTCCCTGTATTCCTCCCGCAGTCGCAGCCGGGGTCGACGATGGAACTTGTGCGTATGGCGCAGCGGCGTCGTTCACATTCGGCACGGCGAACAATAGCACGGAACGCGGCCCAGGCTACCGTAGCGTAGACACGTCTTTCTTCAAGGACTTCCACATATTTGGCGAACAGCACGTCCTTGGTTTCCGTGCTGACTTCTTCAATCTTTTCAATATTGCGAGCTATGGGAATCCGGATAACAACATAACGGATTCCAGCTTCGGCGCAATCAGCAGCGTTCGTTCCCAGGAGAGGCATATCCAGCTTGGCCTGCATTACAGTTTCTAGAACAGCTCCAGACTGCCGACAAGATTGAAGCAAGCGGAGAGCCCGGCTAAGGAGCGCAGAAGCAGGGTGTGATGTCGGCAGATCAGAAATCAAGACTGCCGGGATCACTCTGCGAATGGTAGTGCTGTGCGTCGAATGCGAATCAAGGGAACCCATGGCTGAACAGGTGCTGATTGAGGTCTGCGTCGATTCGGTTGCCTCGGCTATCGCATCCGAGCGCGGTGGAGCTCAACGGATTGAGCTCTGTAGCGATCTGCCGGAAGGCGGCGTGACTCCCAGTGTCGGGCTGCTTGGTGTGGTGCGCTCCAAACTTTCGATTGCCGTCCATCCCATCATCCGCCCGCGACCCGGCGATTTCTGCTACTCACAGGCGGAATTCGAGTGCATGTTGCGAGACATCGAAATCGCAAAGAGCGAAGGAGCGGACGGCGTTGTTCTTGGGCTACTCGAGCAGGAAGGAAACGTTGACATCCCGCGCACTCGGCAGTTAGTCGAACTGGCGCGGCCTCTTTCGGTCACCTTTCATCGCGCCTTCGACATGTCGGCAGACCTGTTTCGGGCCCTCGAAGATGTCTGTGCGACAGGTTCGGACCGGCTCCTCACATCGGGTGGTGAGCAAGAGTGCATGCAGGGGGTGGCCGCGGTCGCGCGGCTTGTTTCTGCCGCGCGTGGCCGCATCACAATCATGGCCGGTGGGAGGATCGGAATCCACAACGCTCGCACAATTATCGAGCGCACGGGGGTTGCAGAAATCCACGTGGGACTCGCTACACCTGCCAAAAGCCCAATGCTTCGGCGAAACCCCCGAGTATCACTCGGAAAGGCTCAAGGCCTAGAATACCAACGGACGCAAGTGTTGGAACAGAGTGTTCGCCAGTTGAGTCGAGCTATTTCATCTCCAGCAGAAACGACGTTAGATTGAGATACCTTTGCGTTTTAGATGTCGAAGGTTCTAGCGCATCAATCACCCGGTTGTTCCAGAGAATGGGGCGGTATCGGCCGACCGCGCCTTCTTAGTCTGCCATCCAGTTAGCGGTGGCAAAGCCGGGGCGTGGCTTATCGGGCTGGCTTTTACCCGCATGTGGGACGTTTGGATGAAATGGTCGATGCTATAGGCCAGGCCACTCCGCCGAACATGAACCGACCCGATTTGCTTGTGGGTGCGGCGGAGATACTGATCATGGCGCGGCGCAACCTTCCAGAAGCGTCCCAGTTGTTGCGGCGCTATTTGGCGTTGAGTACGACGATGGAAGATGCTCGGTGTTCGAAGCCCATTACCTGTTGGCCCACGATTCTCGAGCGACAGGGAGATAAACAGGTGGCAGAGCAGTATGGTGCGGCGCTGTCCCAGGCCAAGAGCTTTTCTCCCGCGCGGAATGCTTTGGATCATCTCCAACAATCTCCAACGTCAGACGAACAGGGAATGAATTCGGATTAGGTTTGCGCAAGTTTCGGATAGGAGAGGCTTTTTGCTATGCTCACCAAAGCGAGGATCGTTCGGACGAGCAGGCATTTGAGATATTTGAATTCCGGAACAGCATCAATGAGCCCCCGACACGGTGTTGCAATCGAGATCCTTGGCGGCCAGAGAGAGGCCTTATTAGTCCCGCGGGCTTCGTTCGTCTCAGGCGCGCGAGGCACCCGATGATTTCTTACGTCCGCTACGTAGTTCTCGCCGTCGCCGCCATCCCGTTCATTTATTATTTGATTGCACTGTTTAGTATTCGGCAGTTTTTTCGCCGCTCTGTGGCTCGGGGCGCAGCTAATCATAGCTATGCGCCACCGGTCAGCATTTTGAAGCCTATTCGTGGGCTTGACCCTAATGCCTACGAAAACTTTGCCAGCTTCTGTAAGCAAGACTATCCCGACTACGAAATCCTTTTTTGCGTGGGTGAAGAGGATGATCCCGCGGTCCCCATACTAGAGACGCTAGCGCACGATTTTCCGGAACGTTCCATTCGGGTATTGTTCGGCTCGGGCGGAGAGGGGTCGAATGACAAAGTGATTAAGTTGGCGCGCCTTGTCGGCGAAGCGCAGCACGAAGTTGTGGTGATCAGCGATAGCGATGTCCGAGTAACGCCCGACTACTTGCGCAGAGTGGTGGCTCCTTTGGCCGACTCCAAGGTGGGAGCCGTGACCTGTTTGTATGTAGCGGCTGAAGACCAACATTTCACAGACAGCCTCCAGTCGATCGGGATGTTTTCCGACTTCTACGTGGGCATCTTGGTAGCGCGGCAACTCGAGGGAGTAAGATTCGCCCTGGGGCCCACTATCGCCACTACTCGCGAGCGGCTGGCCGGGTTCGGTGGTTACGAGGCAATCAAGAACCGCCCCGCGGATGATCTGCTGGTGGGCCGCTTGATCGCCGAACAGGGCTATGAAGTTGAGCTTCTTCCCTACACTATTTTGACGGTGGCGGATTATGGTTCCATGCGGGATCTTTTTCACAAGAGGCTGCGCTGGATCGTCGTCATGCGCCACTTGCGGCCATGGGGACACTTTGGGCTGATCTTGACTTTGGGGTTGCCCTGGTGCTTGATTGCGATTGCGTTCAAGCCCACGATCGAGGTTACGCTAGGATATCTCGGCGCCTATCTTGCTATGCGATTTGCAATGACATGGATGATTGGAATCTGGGGCCTAAAGTATAATGCGCTTTGGAAGAAGTTAGCCTTGATCCCGGTGTGGGATGCGCTGGCTTTTTGCATCTGGCTGACCAGTTTTTCGCGCAACAGCATTCGTTGGCGCAACGTCGATTACTACATTCGCGATGGTAAACTCGTCCCAGTGGTACCTCGCGATCCGGCACCCACCGTCTAGGACCCTGGGGCACCTGTTCTGCTTTCCACTTTTTGTATTTACTCCGGCACGAAGCCATTTCCGGAACGACCATTTCCATTCCTTCTTTCCGCAGATCCTCCCACGATCTCAAGCGCTGGTTCGTGGTCAGTTTGCGCCCGACGCTGGTTCGAGGGCTGTCGCCAGTTGATTCGCGGCAGCATCACAGCGGTATCGACGCGATCGCGATGTTTCAGTGCCACGTTCATCAGCGAATCCAACAGAGAGTTGGAAAGCAAATGCGGCTCCAGACCGAGTTCAATCAGTTTTGAGTGTCTTGCATTGTAATAGTGCTCTTCCTTCTCTACTCGCGGATCGGATAGATGCGCGACTGTAACCGTCAGACCCAGTTTTTCTCCCGCGCTCTGGACCATTCGAGCCAGATCCAGAACTGAAAATTGCTCCGTGAACTGGTTGAACACTCGGCATTCGCCTGGAGCCCCAGGATTCAAACATGCAATCTCGATGCAGCGTACCGTGTCGCGAATATCCAGGAACCCGCGGGTCTGCCCTCCCTTGCCGTACACGGTGAGTGGGTGTCCGATGGCGGCCTGAATGCAAAAGCGATTGAGGACTGTCCCAAAAACCTCATCGTAGTCGAAGCGATTAATGAGAGCTTCGTCCATGCCTACTTCGTCAGTCAAGGTGCCGTACACGACGCCCTGGTTGAGGTCCGTAGCGCGTATTCCCCACGTCTTGCACGCGAACATAATATTGTGGCTGTCATGCACTTTTGAAAGGTGGTAAAACGATCCGGGCTGTTTGGGGTACGGCACGGTGTCTTTTCTACCGTTGTGCTCGACGGTGATGTAGCCCTCTTCAATATCAATATTGGGCGTGCCGTACTCACCCATGGTGCCAAGCTTGATAAGGTGACAATCGGGCTGAAACTCGCGCAGGGCGAATAGCAGATTGAGCGTCCCTACGACATTATTGACCTGAGTGAAAACCGCGTGTTTGCGGTCAATCATGGAGTAGGGAGCGGCGCGTTGTTCAGCGAAGTGGACTACCGCTTCCGGTTCGAAATTCTTGATCACCGAAGAGAGAAAATCGTACTCGGTTACGTCGCCCACGAAGAACTCGATCGTGCTTCCAGTGAGTCTCTGCCAAACCCTCAAGCGATGCGAAAGCGGCAGGATGGGCGTTAGAGTCTGAACACCGAGTTCGTGGTCCCACTGCCGTCGTGCAAAGTTGTCGACAATCGCAACGAAATGTCCCTTCATTGACAAATATAAAGCAGTTGCCCAACCGCAGTAGCCATCCCCTCCCAACACTGCAATTCTCATACTCTCCTTACCTTTCCTGGCGATAATCACAAGACTCAGCCTGTTTCGGAAAACAATGCAAAGTGTCTAAGCCCGCGCCCAGCCCCTTCGTGACCATGCCTTCGGAGCTGGCGATAGGATGATTCGTGAGAACTACTTTCCCGCCACTTGCCAATACCAGATCCAGATTCGCGTCGCCGACCAGCGATTCCAATTGAGGAACAATGCTTTCCCTCGCTACGATGTAGGCACGTTCCTGCTTGAGCCAGAGATCCTTGAATTGCATATCGTCGACAAATACATCAGGTGCGCCGGGAGCGTAACCTCCATACTCCAGATTAAAGAATCGGCCGTTCCGCAGCAGCGCGGTGCGGTTGGTGTAGAAAAAGATGGAAGAAAACGTGTAATAGTGGTGATCGATGATCAACGTTCCTGGCGGCGATTTCAGAATGGCCTCAGCGAGCGGCCTCGATGACATAAAGGGATCGAAGACCGCCATGGCAAGACGAGCCGCATGAAAAAACAGAATCATCATCAGAGCGGCGGCCAGAAATGCACGGTGGCCGGCAAATTTCCAGGTCGCCAAAGCGCCCAGACAGAAAGCCACGGCCGCTGCCAGTAGAGGCAAGCGCAGATAGGCGAAGGATGCCAGAGTGAGATCCTGCATGTGCCCCAACGACAGCTTATAAGCGCCGGGATGTTGGCTGAGTGCCTGCGAAATATCTCCCGGCGCGGGCATGTGGCGGGTGAGAAAGAATAAAGTTAATGTCGCGAGCCCGGCACACGCTCCAATTAACGAGAGGGCACGCGTGCCGCGCTGTATCCAAACGCCTCCCGTCGCCATGGCTGATCCTAAAAGGAGTGCAAGCGCTGGATAGCAGGGCATCGAATAGTATTCCTGGGTTGTGGAGAAGGTGAAAAAAATCAAGACAAATCCCGCCAGACAAAGCGCCAGAAGCCGCGTACGTCCCGCGCGATCGAAGGGCTTGAAACACAGCTTCGCAATGGCAGGAAAATAAACACTCCACGGAAATAGCCAAACGAAATGGAGCAGCCAGAAGTAAAGGCGCGGAACCGTATTGTAATCTCGGGGATAGCGCAAATTCAAAAAGCGAAGCAATTGCTCATTGATGAAGAAAAACCACAAAAAACCATGATATTGCCCGGGCCCACCATAAAGTGTGAAGGCGAAATAAGGTGGATTACGCAAGGTTGCAAGAATGTGCCAGGGCGCAGCAATGAGCAGAATAATCAGCAATCCCCTGAACGGCCGTAACCGGCGCCATGTGGCGGCAGAAAAGAGCTGATGAGAAATCGAAAGGTAGATTACTCCAGCCGCCAGGGGAAACAGAACTCCGATCAGGCTTTTTAGCAGGAGACCCAACCCAAGGCTCGCGGCCAACATGAACGCCCAAAACTGGGGATGCGGCTCGGCTTCATCCAATGCGCGAAGAAAGGCCCACATTGCGAGGGCGGCGGTGAAAGTCAGCATGACATCAGGAATCAGTGCTCGCGTGAACAAAAACAATCCAATGCATGTAGCCAGGCATATACCGGCGTAGAATCCAGCTCGCCTGCCAAACGCCCAAGTTCCAAAGGCAGCCGTCAAGCAGCACAGTCCAATGGCCGACAACGCAATGGGAATGCGTGCCGCCCAGTCGTGCGCGCCGAAAATCACGTAGTTCGCAGCCATGGCCCAGTACACAAAAGGAGCCTTCTCCAGATACACGACGCCATCCAGCCGCGCCGTCACCCAGTCCCCCGAGGTCACCATATTTCGCGAAATCTGGGCCTGCACCGCGTCCACGTCATCCATCAGCGATGGAGGCGAGATCATGCAGCCCAGGTAGATTGCCCCGGCGATGAGTAGAACTCCTAAGTATAGGTACCGGTTGTTTCCGGTATCGAAAGGTTCTTTTCCGGGGAGGCAGCTATTTGAATGCCCCATCTTTTTATCCACAAAAACAGCACCATCAGGCCCCATAAGTGATATCCGACATTGATTTGTCTCTCCAGGTGTTGGCGGATATAAGTCTCGATGATGTCCCGCCGGAATAAACTCGCATAGTTGGAATCACTGTCCAGCAAAACATCCGTCATCAGCGATCGAAGCGGTCCGCGAAGCCAATCGTGCGCCGGAATGTCGAATCCGACTTTCTTCCGCCGAAGAACTGAAGGGGGAAGCTTGTCTCGCATCAATTCCTTCAGAATCACCTTTTGCTGCAAACCACCAATCTTCAATGAGGCCGGCAAGGAGGCAGCGAATTCGACAATCCGATGATCAAGGAAAGGCGGTCGCACTTCCAATGAATGGGCCGAGCTCATGCGATCGGACTTGTTCAGAATGTCGTCGGGAAGAAAATACTTCTGATCGAACCACAAGAATCGCGCCAGATCGTCAGGAGTTGAAGACCGGCTGCGCAGATCGGCTAGAACATCGTTCAGAGCTGATGGAAGTTCTGTGTACAGCAGGGCTGCTTTCTGCGCGTCGCTGAAAGTCCCATTCCAGTACACATGCGCACGTTCGGGAGCCATCAGGCAACCTTCAAGAAATCTCTTAAGCTGATATTCGAAACTGATCTTCTCGTCTGAAACCGGCCAGGCGCGCAGTGCATTGAGCGCCAGATGGATAGCTCTTCGAGGTAACCTCCTCGCAAGAGCGGCCACGCGGTTCGCGCGATGCGTCAGGTAGCCACCAAAGAGTTCGTCCGCTCCTTCACCACTCAGACTGACAGTTATTCTTCTCTTGCTCAGCTTGGAAAGGAACCAGACTGGGAGCGCCCCTGCGTCCGCCGAAGGTTCATCCGAGTAATATGCGAACTGCTCGATCACCTCCCGGAGGTTGCTCTCTGGATTCAGGTCTAACTCTTCGTGCTCGGTCTGATACATCTGTGCAACCCGACGAATGTAGGCGGTTTCGTCGAAGCTTCGTCCTTGAAATGAAATCGAGAAAGTCTTTAGAGGCCCGCCGCATTCAGCCGCATAGTGCAAGATCGTGGAAGAATCGATACCTCCGCTCAGCCACACGCCGAGCGGAACGTCAGATATCAAGTGCTCGCGTACGGATTGTCGCAGCAGATCGTCCAATTCTTCACGGGCAGATTCCAGAGTCCAATCGCGACGAACCCCGAATGGCAGTTGCCAATAGGAATCGGAGAGGACTTCACCGTCCCGCCACTCCAGCCAGTACCCTGGGGGAAGTTTTTCGACGCCTTCGACCAGCGTCCAGGGACAATGAACATAGTTCAATGAAAGATAGCAATCGAGGCCGTCCAAACTGAGACGTCGGTCAATCTCTGGATGGGTCAGAATCGCTTTTAGTTCAGAGCCGAAGAATAAGTCGCCTTCGCGCCGCGCCAAATAGAGCGGCTTAATCCCCATGCGGTCTCGGGCGAGCACTAGGCGTTTCGTCGATTTCGTCCACAACGCGATGGCGAACATGCCTCGCAGGTGCGCGAAACAATCCGTATCCCACTCCAGAAAAGCACGCAGAACGGTTTCCGTGTCGCAGTGAGAATGAAAGTTATGGCCGAGTTGCTGCAGTTCGAGGCGCAGTTCATGGTGATTGTAGATTTCGCCATTGAACACGAGCGCTACATCCTTATCGTCAGAGAGGATGGGTTGATCGCCGGAAGCGAGGTCGATAATCTTGAGACGCGTAGCGCCCAGAGAGCAAAGGCCGGACTGAAATGTGCCCTGCTGGTCCGGCCCACGATGAATCAACGTGGCGGTGGCGCGCTCAATGCGGCCAGACTCAGGCAGCCAACTCTTGTGAGTGAAACCAACGATTCCACACAAGCGCGTCACCCTCCATTACTCTTCCAGAATCAGCTTCCGAATTCCCGCAAACTGGCTCGCGGATGTTGGAACTTCCGGAACTGCACGGCGAAAATCAGTCGGCCATAAGCGGAAAATGCAACTATCCGAATACGATGTGAGAGCGTTGTGAGCGGTTGCAATATTTACTCAAGTTTCTACGCAGCATGCCCCACTTCGTGCAGAGAAAGCGAGTGGCGTCTTCATCCCCGGCCCACAATAACCAGTGCGACTCCACCGCAAACCAGAAGCACGCCGGCCCACCGCCTTGGAGTGACCTGCTCTCCGAGAAAAAGTCTCCCTCCCAACGCGCCCGCTCCGTAGCTAAGGGCAGTGACCGGAACCACCAAACTGACGTCTTGTTTGGATAGCGCCGCGAGCAAGGAGAAGAATGCCGTTGCCATAAGCGCCACCCCGGCCCACATCCACCGAACTCGCAGAATGCGCGGGACCAAGCCCAGCAGAGCAGAGGGGCGAAAGTCTTTTACCTCACCCACTGCTTGCATGGCGCGCGCCACGCATAATTCGCCACCTGTACCGGCTCCAATAATTAGCAGATAGAGGACCAGGGCTAGCACTTACCCTCGATTCGTTGTGCGTGGAGGAGTGTGTCCCACCACGAGGACGCCGCAGCAGATGAGCATTACCCCCATCCAACGCATAGGGGTGACTACTTCGTGCAGGATGAAATGAGCCAGCAAGGCGACCATGCCGTACGCCGTAGCGGATGCTGGTTGAACGTAGCTGTAATCAGCCCAGGATAGCACCAGCATGTAAGCCCCAAAAAAAATAAGCAGAGAGCCAATGCCGAGCCAAATCGTGCCCGACGTGAGCACGTGGGAAACGAAGTCAGCCGCCCCAAGGGCCGGTCCTGCGATCGACGCACCCATTTGTTTCATCCCCTTGCCGAGAAGCACATTACCAAGTGGTCCAAAAACTACCATCAAACATATAAGTAGATATGTTTTGAAATGCAGGTTGGGAGAGGGCTTCATGTGCGACAGAGACCCTCCGTCTGTTTAAGCATAGATGTCCTCCAGCCGGAACTTGATTCTTCGATGCATTAATAGGCGTTTCTCCCAAGATCAACCAACAAAGGTGCACAGATAGGAGTGTAGCGCAGGAACCGTTATAATAACGGTCGTGACACCAGAATCTCCTCCGTCAGTTGGGTGAAGTCGAGGGGTGGCGCGACAGTTTAGGTGAAGCCTAGCCGAGACCGGCCCTTTCGTTTGCCGGTGCCTCAATAGCGAAGGGCCCGGCCGGTGGTCGGGGCAAAGCGGGAAGGAACTTGTCTTGGCCGCCCATTCCCTGCATCCTAAGACGGAGCGACAGGCAACGGAAGTAAGCCGTTGAGCAGTAGTGTGTGGTTAAACACCGATCAATAGCCTGGCTCCAAGCTCCGTGCGCAGGACTTCCTTCCGTGGGGCGCCGTCTGCAACATCTGAACACAAACCTGGGGCTGCTAGACTCATCGTCCATCCCCGTGTCCTTCGTTGCTTGTTGCCTCCGTCTTTAACTGAGGTCCCTTCCCTCGGCCGGAGTTACGCGGCTTCGTCGGTAGTACGGACCTCTCCGCCACCCCAATCGGCCCCGCCTGGCTCTCACGAGTTGCCAGTTGATCGCGAACAGCGATCACCACTGGGGCTTCCCGTGTTGCGCCTGATCCCCTGTGTCTGCATGCTGTCGCCACTACCCCGGCCGGTCCGAGAGACTTAATCGCTCATTACTAATCCCTCGACGTCGGCCTTCCCCAAAGTTCGGATGGGTCGGCTCTTGCATTATGGTTTTCGGGGGCTCGGCGTTCACTCACGTTACGGCCTGCAAACTCGCCAAGTCGCCCAGCGACCCTCTACACCGGAGGCTCCGACGGCTTTGTTACCTGCACCGCCGCTCCGATTGTTACCGGGTGGAGCGATCCAGTTCCCGGGCGGGTTTGTCTCCCGCTGTGGACCAGCGCCTTTCCAGGGCGCACCGAAAAATCGCGATTACGTTCATCTCTCGATCAGTTTCGAAGGCCTCAGATTTGGAGCGAATCGAAAGAAAATCGAAATTTGAGTGAGGCCTGATGGCCGCTTTTGAGTGTTCACTGATGTGTGAAAGCAGCAGGTAAGGTTCGTATCGTAATGGCAAAGATGGTGGGTGCTATAGGATTCGAACCCGTGACCTCCACCGTGCGAAATTGAACTGGAAACGGTAACTCGAAGATTTTACAGCAACTCGGGGACTGCCAAGTAACCCCAAGGATAATTGGTGTCATTCCGACGCCGAGCGAAGCGGAGGCGGAGGAATCTGCTCCTCGGCTTGTGCCTGGAAGCGGCGAATCCCCTCTCTAAGGCAGCGAAGGAGCAAGGAATGTCCGGACCAAGTGGACCCCGGCAGGATATTTGTCAAAACACGGCTAAAGAAAAAAGCCGGGGCTCTCCAAAGAAATCGCGTATTAAACACTTAGCATCGGTCGTCGATGTTGATCGCCACAGCCGTGTATCGATTCTCTAAACACCGATGCGAACCGAAATTCGCCTTCCGGGAATGACCCAACCTTGTGACTTCTCCGCCATTGATTAATCGTCCGGACAAGCCTTCTTCTGATCGTCCACGCGCTGGCACGTGACGATAATGTGCTCGCCCCGCTTGTCGTTGATGTGGATGACGCGCTTCTCATAGTGACGGCCGCTGAAGCAACCGCAGTCGGTCGGTTGAGGGATTTCGATGATCCGTGCATTCGACCGACCTAGATCAATGCGGGGCTATTCAGTCCCGCATCTTAGTTTGCGGAGGTTTTTAAGCTGTACAGGCGTTTTGACCGTGCCACTCACGCTTCCCGATAGTTGAGAAGAATCGCCCCCATTAACGCAAAGCACAGCGGCCAGATCCATGAAACGACGGCTTGGTCTCGTTTCGGCAGTCGGAACTGCAGCCAACGGGACCAACCGGTCAAAATTGCCAGCAACGCCAGAGGGATATGACTCATTTCAGCGAAAAGCTCTTCTTTGATGTTATTCAGCGAGTGAGTATGAGTCACCAGCAACATCCCACCCGCGATGCACACAGCAGGGAAAACCAGAGGTGCATACTTCCACTTTGAAGTCCCCAACTGCACACGCCACTCGAAGACGGCGAACGCGATCACTAGCAATACAGCCATTCTATGCTGCAGGACTTCCGCTTCATCGAAGCTCTCCCAGAAACCATTCGGGCCGAGCGGCCAATTCTCCGGATCTGCGCGGAGGAAAATGAATGCCCCCATCAACACAAACAACAATGGCCAATGTTTGGCTAAAGGAATGCGCCCGGTTCGCGCCAGCACTGCTGCAATCCCGATCAACAACAACAACAATCCCATCCAATTGTGGTTGTATTCGGACCAGGCAATATCAGAAGGAGTATTCGGCGTGTGAATCTTCTCCCCGGGCACATAAGTCGCAGGCAAGGCTGCTGCGGTTTGCTTATCAAGTGGCCGGGTGGCGGGTGTCAGCTCGCTCACAGCCGGGGTATGGAGCCGCGGCCACCGCGGCTTGATTCGATCCAAGATCGTGGCCCCGTCCACTCGCTGTGCGCGCAAGTCGACTGCGGGTGGTTGCGTTGTCATCGACACCGCAATCAGAATGACCACCATGGCGAGTCCAATCTCGGTCGCGACAAAATAGCGCAGACGGTTCGTGATGTCCTCTTTACTATTCCGATTGACGATAGAGCGATTCACGGCACCGAGAAGCAGCAGTACAGCGAACAATGCCACTTTCGCGGCCATCATGAGTCCATAGGCGGTTCCGTAGACAGCAAACCAAGAGTCGAAATAATACAGGCAAGTCCCGACGCCCGAAGCCACTAGTAGGCCGACGCAGATCATGGCGGCGGAAGAGAAGCGTCGCAGCATACGATGCTCAGCCTCCGGACTGGGGTGAGCACGCAGAGAGAGGAGCAAGTAGGGCAATCCTCCCATCCAACATCCCACCGCCACCAGGTGCAATGCCGTGAAGCTCATCAGCACGCCACGCGACTGCAGACGAGAAGCTGCATGACTGGTTGCCACCATGGCGGCGATCACGCCGAGCGCGAGAGGAAAGAGAACCCATCCGGAGTACTTCGCTTTATAGGGAACGAATACAATCAGAAGCCCGCAAACGATCGAGACAATGCCCGCCAGGAAGAAACTGGCCCCCGCAATTTCTCCCAGTCGGAATCCGCTTAGCTCGACGAGTAGCACCGCTTCGCACGTGATGTAGAGAGCTTGAACCACGATTAGAATGATCGCAGCAATCCTGAGCATGCGTTCGCAAGCACGTTTAGCCTCCGAGGGATCCGCTTCTGCTCCCGACTGACCTAATACGAGGTAGGAGAACACTACGCCCCCCAGGACCAGCGACTGCAGCATGATGGTGGCCGCTCGGAATATGACCGAGAGGAAAGCGAACATGTTGATGATCTGCATCTCTAGCTCTTTACGTTGAAGGGAATCTCACCCCTCGTAATGTGCCCGTCTGTTGCCAACACCTGCCATCGCAGCGAATATGCCCCAGCCTTCAGCCCTTCGGCCACGGCTTGCAGGGTGTCTGGGGAAGGCTGGGTAGCGGACAATAACGTCGACGTCTTGTTAGGACCGACAAGTTCCAGGCGCGAACGCTTAGCATCGATCCTCACATTGAAACGCAACTTGATCAAAGTTGAAGGACCTGCGACAGTTGAGTTGGCTGATGGAGACGCTTCCACGAGAATCGCGTGGGCATACGCGAGGTTGGAAGACAGAGCAAATGCCACAAGAAGCAATAATGCGAATAACCGTCGACCGTTCTGTCCCACTGCGATGAGAGCAACAAGAGAAAGAGGTCGAGCCGCGATTCCCACGTAGTTACCCTCGAGGTTAATTAACACGTATGCTTTGATTGCGATCTCTGTAACAGGCCCAATCCCAACGGCGCGAGAAACCACGCCGACTACGTATAGCCACGAGGTTCGCCGTCAGCGCTGCGAACAGAAAGCCTAAGACCCGAGCCGAAAAAGAGTGTGGTGAGCGCTGCCCGAGCGGGAACCAGAGTAGGAATACGAGAAGGTAAGCAAGAAATGCGCCGATAACCCACAGCCCGACCCTCATCTTGTCCGTGCGCACGGTCCACCGTCCGCCACTATACCGTCCGCCACTATTATGATGTTCTTCCGCTCCCACGTTGCACTGATTGTTGAAATCATATCGCAAGTGAGCACGAGGAAACCATTTTCAGTGGTACATGAGTGATAAGGCGAGTGGCTGTCGAAAAACTCCATTTTCTTCCAAAACAGCGAAAAGTCGGGGATAGGAAATGTCTATCCAAACGGAAAAAGTCACTTGTGGGGCTTCCTAACGCAAAGTTTTCGGCCATTTTCCGGCGAGTGAGTTTTTCAACAGCCGTGCGATTCTACGCCGATTGATAGCCCGCAACCTGCTTGCCTTCAGTGACTTGTCCTATCACCGGACCTAACATTTCAGCCCAATGATTGGCCAGACTATCTCGCACTACCGCATCGTCGACAAGCTTGTCTGTGGTGGAATGGGGCTCGTCTCTACAAAGCCGAGGACACCGAGCTTGGGCGTCTCGTTGCGTTGAAATTCCCCAACGAAGTTGCTCATGACCCACAGGCGCTCGAAAGATTTCGCCGCGAGGCGCGTGCTGCTTCCGCTCTCAACCATCCCAACATCTGCACGATCTATGAAATCGGAAAACACGACGGACGGTCCTTCATTGCCATGGAATTCCTCGAGGGCAGGACCCTGAAGAATGCCATGACGGGACGTGCACTCCCGACCGAGAACATTCTCGATCTCTCTATTGAATCGCCGACGCCCCTGACGCAGCTCATACCAAGGGCATCATCCATCGTGACATCAAGCCTGCCAACATTTTCGTCACCTCCCGCAGCCACGCGAAAGTGCTCGACTTCGGTCTCGCAAAAATCAATCCGGCAAGGATCACGGACGCGATCGCCGCCAACGCTGCCACCATCGAAGAAGAGCACCTGACCAGCCCGGGCGCCGCGCTGGGCACCGTGGCCTACATGTCGCCGGAGCGGGTCCGGGGGAAACTGCTTGTTTCTGTTTGCGCGGCGCCTGGAAGACTCTGCCAGCAAGCGCGACTGGATTCTCTTGGGCGCGCTCTGCGGCGTGGCCGTACTCATCGAGCCGGTCGTGATGGCCGTCCTTCCGCTGCTTGGAATCTGCACTCTCTACTGCCGCTACCGGCGGGCACATCCATGGAAAGCCCAGTTGATCGTCGTCGCCCTCGCCGGGGTCGCAACGCTCTTGCCCTGGCTCGTGCGTAACTACATGCTCTTCCACAAATTCATTCCCGTGCGCAGCGGCTACGGTCTCGAACTCTACCTCGGCCACAACGGCTACACCGAGCACTGGGTCAACCGCACTCTACATCCAAAACATAGTGATGCTGAGCTTTCCGAATACGAGCGCTTTGGTGAGGTTGCCTACATGGACCACAAGATGCAGCAAGCGAAGGACTACATCCGAGCCATCCCGCATGGTTCGCGTGGATGACCTTTCGCCGCATCGTCTATATCTGGACCGGCTACTGGAACTTCGACGCCGCTTATTTTGAAAGACGAGCCGCTCGATCCGCCCAACGCTTTCGTCAACACGACCCTGTCCTTCTTGGCTTCTGGGGCCTGCGCCGCATCGGGCAACGTGATCGGTCGCTGGCGATACGATTTGCCATCGTTCTTTTTCCCGCTGACCTACTACTTCTCGCATCCAGAGACGCATTACTTTCGTCCCGTCGATCCGCTCATCGTGGTTCTCGCGGGCGGTGGCCGGGGCCGGGGCGCCCGAAGCAGAGTGTTGACGCGTAGCGCCGCCGTCCCGGCGGTTGTCGCGGCGGCGTCCTGCCCGCGCATGCGATGGAACGACGCCGGCGCTAAATTGCAGCGTCTCGCGAGCGGGGGTTAACATCTAATTAGGATGGCGAAAGCGACCGCTTTATCTCTTACGACTCAGGGCCGCTTTACGATTGGGCTCAGCGAGATCCTGACTTTCGCCTACGACGCCTTCTGCAGCAATAAGCTGCAATTTACGCTGACCTCGCTCGCCATGGCCGTGGGCACGGCCTCGGTCATCCTCGTAGCCACCATTGGACTCACGGGTAAGCAGTACATGCTGCGCCAGCTGCAATCCATCGGCACCAATATGATCTATGCCGATTACCAGGGCGGTGCGCGGCGGCTAGACTCCACGCCCGATCTCATGACGGTGGAGGATGTGCAGGCCGTTCGCGAGCAGGTGCCTAATGTGGTAGCGGCTTCTCCCACCATAGCTTTGGAAGATCACATCAGCGTCGGCGACGGCAAACAGAGCGACATCCTTGTTCTAGGCGTCGACCCCGCATATCGACAGGTGCGCAATCTGAAAGTTCTCGCTGGACGCTTCTTCGATTCCGAAGATTCGGCGGGACGAAACAAGGTCGCTGTGATTACCGAAAAGCTGGCGCAGAAGCTCTACGGCTCCAGCCCAGTAGCGGTGGGCCAGATCATCAAATTGAGCGGCGGTCTTCCGTTCACGATTGTGGGAGTGTTCAAGGAGAGCGTGGACACGTTTGGCCAATCGGAAATTCAGGAAGACACCATGCTGATCCCCTACACGGTCAGCCGCTTCTTCGTCCCGACGGCGGCGGTTTATGAGATTTATTTTTCCGCCGCCAGCCCGCAGGACGTCATCCCGGCGACCTCAGCCATCAAGCGCGTGTTGCAGTCGCGGCATCGCCCAGAATCGGTCTACAGCGTGCAGAACCTGACGCAGTTTCTCACCGTGGCCGGGCGCATCGCGGATACGATGACCCTCATCCTCATGCTCGTTTCGTTTGTCACGCTGCTGGTGAGCGGCATCGGCATCATGAACATCATGCTGGCGACGGTGACCTCGCGCATCCGCGAGATCGGGATTCGCAAAGCCATTGGCGCCACCAACCGCGCCATCCGCTTCCAGTTTTTGGCGGAAGCCATTCTGATCTCGCTAACGGGTGGCGTCGTGGGTATCGTGGTCGGGCTGGCCATCCCCTGGTCGGTGCGCTTCCTCACTGACTATCGCATGCCGGTCCCGGGATTGGCGGCGATCATTGCCATCGTCGTGTCGTCAGTGGTCGGAATCATCTTCGGAACTGTCCCCGCCACCCGTGCCTCGCAGCTCGACCCCGTCGAAAGCCTGCGCTACGAGTGAGTTGCCATGACAAGTCGGCGCCTAGTTTCGGGTCCTCGCGCAACATGAAGCAGCGCGTCGCCGAGCAACTCAAGACCGCCAGCATCAAGAACTACACCATCGAACTCGACGAATCCGCAGAGCGCGACGACGGCACCATCTTTAGTGACCACGAAGTGCGCGCAGCACTCGCCAGGAAGAAGTTCGAGAACATCGAACTGGATGGATGCGTTGCTCGATCCAGGCCTTGAAGACCGTGCTCACCGAACTGCGCACGGGGCAACGATTCACCGGCACGCACCACCAGACATTTCCGATGCGTCGTGAACAGGCCGAGGCGGTCAAGAGGACGCATGCCTACTTTCATTCGATCTGGAACGAGGATATGCATGCGGTACCGCGTTAGCGCAACACCTGCATAGGACCACCGAAGGCTTGCTTGGCATAGACGACCCAGTCGTGGCGGTGCAAGCGGCGGAGGAGTTTTGCGAACTGCTGCGGATGGGCCAGAGCGGCGGCCGGCCCGGCGCAGCAAAGTTGGTTGCGACGGTGAGACCTTTCAGGCCGGCGAGGAACTTATCGCGAAAGACGCGGTGGACATAAAGAGTGATCTTGTCCCCTGAAATCTTCTCGTGCGGAAAAATGCCCAATCAGAACCAACACCCGGCGCAACTTCTCCGACGACCCGACGATCTCCTCGAACGTCGAGGTCTGGTCGATCTCCTGCTTCAGGGCAAGATTCTCTTTGTACAGCTAATCCTTTAACGCTTTGATTTCGTCGTAGCGCTTGTGCCGGACGTCGTCCGCGCGCTTTCGATCATCAACGTCAATGCTCGACCCAAACCACTTCACGATGTTTCCAGCCTGCTCGCGCAGTGGGCACCTTCCGATGGAGTCGCCAGCAGTACTTTTCATCCGCACGCCGCACCCTTGCTTCACTCTCAAAAGGCTCCCCGGTTTCCAGGGACACCGCCCCTTGCTCACGATTTGCTCAACATCGTCAGGATGAATGAAGTTGGCCCACTGCCAGCCGCAAAGTTCTTCCATCGGAGCACCAAGATAATCCAACATCCTCTGGTTGAAGAAATCGATGTCGCCGTCAGAAAGAGCGCTGTGCAGCAGAGCGGGCGTAGTGTCGATCACCAGTCGAAGCCGATCTTCGGTCCCTTGAGTTCATCGATGTCGTGCCCCGTTCCATACCACTGCACGATCCTGCCTCGCTCATCCCGCAGGGGCACGTTCCGAATCAGAAACCAGCGATACTCGCCGTTCACGCGTCGCACGCGTGCCTCGTTCTCGAACGGCTCCCCGGCAGCCAATCCCGCACGCCAATCGGTCATGACTCTTCTGACATCTTCAGGATGAGGGGCTGTGCGCCACTCTGGTCCTTCACCTCTTCCATCTTGAGAGCAGTGAATTCCAGCCACTGCTGATTGATGAAATCGAAAGCGCCGTCGGGCGTAGCGCGCAGGATCAGGCAGGGGATCATGTTGATGACCAACCGGAGACGGTCTTCGACCGATATCGCTGGCGGGACAATCTCATTGTTGGGGAGCGAGCCCATAATGACCCGCCCGGGCGGTCATCCGTTGAGGGGCGGTTAGGCAGTTGTACTCGTGACGACGCGCGACTTTTCGGTGAGACTTTCAGCGCGGTTGCCGCTCTGCTTTAGGCTTCCACGGTTACGCCTGGCTTCACCTCGATTATCGTAGCAACGTCGGCCACTCGCCGATAGGACTCAATCCTGTCCGCGTGCTCATAGGTATCAGTTACAACGATCACCTCGTCGGCGGCCGCATCTTCGACCAACTTCTCCAGCCCCACCTTCACCGTCGCATTCGATCCCACAATCGCTGCTCCGAGTCTGTTCTCCACGGCTGCCCGCTCCCAGTCATGCCAGAGCGGCTCCATGGAATCGACTGGGGGCAACAGCTCGACCGGCTGGTTTCGAATGAGCCTGAGAAAGCGCTGCTGGGGTGTGGTGAACAATCGCCTGGCTTCCGCATCGGTCTCTGCGGCAATCACCTGCACCGCTATCATGAAGTACGGCCTCCGAAGCACTTTGCTTGGCCGGAACTCGTCGCGGTATAGCTGAGCCGATGCGTATAAGTGCTCAGGAGCAAAATGGGCCGCAAACGCAAATGGCAAGCCCAGCATCCCTGCTAGTTGCGCGCTGAAGCCGCTTGACCCCAGCAAGGTGATCGGCACATTGCTTCCCTGTCCGGGAATCGCTTTCACCCCTTGCCCTGGCTGTTCCGGCCCCAAATATGTTTGCAGTTCCGCAAGGAGTGCCGGAAAATCTTCGCCACCCTGCTGCAAATCTCGTCGCAACGCCCGCATCGTTTGAAAGTCGCCTCCCGGAGCCCGTCCGAGCCCTAAATCAATGCGACCTGGGTACAAAGCTTCCAGCGTCCCGAATTGTTCCGCCACCACCAGCGGTGCGTGGTTTGGCAGCATCACTCCACCACTGCCTACTCGAATCGTCTTTGTCGCCGCGGCCACATGCCCAATCAGCACTGGCGTGGCTGAGCAAGCCAGTCCATGAATGGAGTGGTGTTCCGCCAGCCAATAGCGCTTGTATCTCCACTGCTCCACGTGCTGCGCCAGGTCCAGCGATCGGGCAATTGCGCTGCCCGCGGGCTCCCCGGCTCGCATGCCCACAAGATCCAGAACTGAAACAGTCAACCCGTTACCCATGGATCATTAGATGAGTTAGCTGAGAAAGCGATGCGGACGTTGTTTCAAGAACGCGAACATGGATAGCTGACAAGCTCTGATCGTCATATGAGATCGTCAGGACTCAGGTTGATTGGACGCCTTGTGCATATACACATGCCACGATGCTGACGGGTTACGAGGCCTGCTTCGATGGCGCAGCGTCAGAGCCGTTATGTAACGGGGCGTACTGTTCATAGCCCTCGGTCGCAAAGCACAAGCCGCGATCGAAAAACTGATCCAGCAGGCGCAACAATTCCATCTCGCCGTAAATTTCGACAGGACCACGCGTGGAACCCGCACGTTGTAGGATTCGCGAAAGAGTTTTGTAATTTAATGTGGCTCCTCGCTAACCTGCAACCACTAAAGCTGGCTGGTATCGGCCGATTGCGAGCTCCTCGGACGCGTGACCTCCTCGTCACAACAATTCGACAGAAAGCCCGCAGAAGTCTCGCGTGTGAAATGGTTCTCTTTTCAAACTGAGGCGGTGCAGGCCTTGAGGGACACGATGGCAATTTATCATATTCGCTGTTTGTTCGCCTCCAGCACTGGGCTCCCTGTGTAAGGCAGGCCACAACCGGGGGGACCTTGACTTAAGGTATCTTATAGTTTACCTTATGTCCAATATGGTCAATTATAGTTGACCTTAACAAAGAGGAGAACCCCAGTCGTTGCTGACCCTGCCCATCCCCGTTACACGCGCCCTGCGCAAGCTTGGACACGATATAAAGGATGCCCGCCGTCGGCGGCGCATCCCCATGGCGATCGCTGCCGAGCGGGCCTCCATCAGCAAGCCGACATTCATCAAGGTTGAGCGTGGCGATCCGAATGTCGCAATCGCGAGCTACGCGACGGTCCTTTATGTATTGGGCATGGGTGACCGCCTGGGCGAACTCGCAGCCCCCAAGAATGACCCCGTGGGGTTGCAGCTGGAAGAGGAACACCTGCCTCAGCGGATTCGCCGGGCGGCCAAGAAAAAGATCTTGAAAGGAAAATGATGGACCGCGAAATCCTTGTCTACGTGGACCTCGACGGCGCCCCTCGTCTGGTGGGGCGGCTGTGGGCGCACACGCGCAAGAATAAGGAGAGCGCGACGTTCCGGTACGACGACAGCTGGCTAACGAAGCCCGCGAAATTTTCCCTGGAACCTGCCCTGCAGGTCGGTCCGGGGCCGTTTCACACGGCGGCCGACACGGCGCTATTCGGCGCGATCGGAGACTCCGCTCCCGACCGGTGGGGCAGGACCCTCATGCGCCGGATGCGCGCCGCCGCCGAAGGCGGCAAGGCGCGCACGTTGCAGGAGATCGATTACCTCCTCTTGGTGGACGACGAAGCGCGGCAAGGCGCGTTGCGCTTTGCCGAACAGGAAGGCGGACCGTTCCAGCGGCCGGAGGGCGTCAAGCGCATCCCGCCGCTCGTCGAACTGCCCAAACTTCTCGCCGCCGCCGAAAACGTCATAGACGAAAAGGACACGGACGAGGACCTGCGCCTGCTGTTCGCGCCGGGCTCGTCTCTCGGCGGCGCGCGCCCCAAGGCGTCCGTCAGGGAAAAAGACGGCCGTCTCGCGATTGCCAAGTTTCCGCGCAAGGACGACGAGTACAACACGGTGCTCTGGGAAGGGGTGGCTCTCGCCCTCGCGCACAAGGCCGGCATCCCCGTCCCCGAGGCACGCGTCGAAATCATCGCGGAGAAGCCGGTTCTGCTGCTGCGGCGTTTCGACCGCGACGGCGAACGCCGCATTCCCTTTCTCTCCGCCATGAGCATGCTAGGCGCGAGAGACAACGAGACGCACACTTATCTGGAAATCGTGGATGCGCTGCGCCAGCACAGTGCCGCCGCGAAAGACGACATGGAAGCCCTCTGGCGCCGGGTGGTCTTTAACGTCCTTATCTCCAATACCGACGACCATCTTCGCAATCACGGCTTCCTGTACACGGGCCCCGACGGCTGGCGGCTCTCGCCGGCATATGACCTCAACCCGGTACCCGTCGAGATCAAGCCCCGCATTCTCAGCACCGCTATCAGCGAAGAGGACAACAGCGCTTCCCTTCAGCTGGCGATGGACAATGCCGGATATTTCGACCTCGACGCCGGCACGGCCCGTGCCATAGCCCAGGAAGTGAGCAAGGCCGTCTCGACGTGGCGCGACGTAGCCGCGCGCCATGACGTACCGAAGCGCGAAATTGACCGCATGGCATCTGCCTTCGAGCACGAGGATCTGGAACTGGCGCGCGCGCCCAAGTGAGCGATAGATGAAAATCTCGGAACGGACAATCAAGCGGCTGGCAGAAATCATTACGGTGACAAATGCCTCTCGGCGTACCGGTCGGGCCCGATGCTCGTCACTTTTTTCAATGAGCTGGGCACGAATCACTCCTACGGGCGGGGTTTGCCGTCGCGATGGTCGACGGTGGCCCTCGAAGTGGGCGTGCATGAGCTCCGCTGGGTTCTGAGGTTGATGAGATCGCGATATTGCACCAGCTCGCGAATGAGGGGATCGACTTGCCGTAAGGTCAGTTGAGGACCCCGTTCGAGATCTCATCGAGTCGAATCGTGCTTTACGGCAAACTACGGCTGGGCGGCATCGCCGCCGTGCTCGAAACTCGTCTCCACCAGGCGCAAGCCGAGCCATGCCACCCATCGACTTCCTCTCCTGCCTGGTCGCGGACGAGACCACTCGTCACGGCGATCGCTTGCTGGAGCGCCGGACCAAGCAGGCTGAGTTTCGCGACCCTCAGAGAACCCTCGACAACTTCGACTTCAACTTCAACAAGAAGATGAATCGCAGTCTGGTCTTCGACCTGGCCTCCGGCGCCTTCATTGCTCGCCATGAGGATGCTTTGTTCCTAGGCCCGGCGGCGCTAAGGACCGTAACGGCACTCGTTAGGCGACTATTCTGAGTTCGCGCGGCAGCCGCGGCGAGAATCACCACTGGGGCTGAATCCCCAAACTCGCTGCGATGGTGTTTACCCACTCCGAAGACATCAAGTCCAACCTTGTCGGCGAGTGCAATTTCTTCGAGTAAAGTCTGTGTGCGTCGCACAGGACTTAACGTCAAGCCTGCGGCTGGGTCAGAAATTACCGCTCCGAAGCTATCGATTCCGATTTCCATGTTTACCCCTGATAGCACGCAAACGTTCCACCTGCCCAATCACCCGACTACATTCGACCTTCCTTTTGCCGCTGATTCGACGTTGACGACTGCGTCGCACCACAGAGTTCACCTCAGGGCAGCTTGTCGAAAAAGAGATAAATGGCGGCAATCCGGCCGTTCCGGGTGACGATAAAGTCGGTTCCCGCGTAAGCTGGTGGTTTGCCGGGAGTGCCCGACACCCATCGAACCCGTCCGGCATTACCTAGCTCCTCTGTAGGGGAGAGGGGCTGATATTTGAAATCTGGATGCGTTGCTTTTATCACACCAGCAATGCGATCAATCTCGTCACGGCCACGAAATACACCGCCTTTGGGGTCAGGGAATACACCATCTTCGTGCCAGATCTCGTCGATTGCAGCGCGACGACGCACGGGGTCATTTTCGCCAAATACGTCGCTCAGATTACGAAGCAGCAAGGTCGATATGCTGTAGGACATGATTTGTCTCCTCAATTCTACGGAACGAGTACGATTTTCCCAGAGCTTCCGCGCGCTTCAAAGAGTTGGTGAACTTTGGCCGCTCAGAGGATATTTCGTGATTTCGAACGTGAGCTTGCCTTCGCCATCCAACTCGAAGAGCGCTCAGCAACGTCGATATGCTGCGCATGGCCATGGTTCGCGTCCTCTGGATAGAGTGTAGGCACCTCCTCCAGACTTTCTGCGACCATTCAAATGGCGGTGCGACCTCCGTCGACGGCGAGTTTTGCTCCCTGAACAAAGCTGGACCGATCGGTCGCCAAAAATACGATTGCCTCCGCAATCTCGTCTGCTGTGGCAGGGCGGCCGACCGGTGCCTGAGCGGCCAACTGATTCAGACCCTCCCCCATTGCGTCGGTCCCTTCAGTGCGCGTGGGCCCAGGACTCACCACATTGACACGGACACCGCTCGGACCATACTCGGCTGCCCATGCCTTGGTCAGCAGATTTAGGGCGGCCTTGGTGGACCCATACAGGCTCATACCGACTGCCCCGTAATCGGCGACCATCGTCGACACGTTGACGATTGCGCCTTTGCCATTCTTCGCCATCAACGGGGCAAGCTCCGCAACGAGGAAGAACGGCGCTTTGACATTGAGAGAATACGCGCCGTCAAAAACTTCCTCCGTCGTCTCATGCGTCGGGCCGAACGGGAAGATCCCCGCATTGTTAACGAGAATATCGACGTGGCCGTTTCCGAGTTCCAACGCTCTTTTCGCCACTTCGCGCGCGCTCGACGCGTTTCGAAGATCAGACGATATAAAATCCACGTTCCCTCCTGCCCCACGCATTTCGGCTAGCGTCTCATCGCCCCGCTTCGCGTTGCGGCCTACGACTAGTACGTGAATGCCAAGCCTCGCCAGTTGTCTGGCA
The DNA here is from genome assembly GCA_963710885.1 of uncultured Acidobacteriaceae bacterium. Lineage (GTDB taxonomy): Bacteria > Acidobacteriota > Terriglobia > Terriglobales > Acidobacteriaceae > Sulfotelmatobacter. The sequence continues at coordinate 45,426 of CAVQCF010000029.1, read as the reverse complement.
GTTGCTCGGCCAATACCACTCGTTCCTCCTGTAATAAGAGCTGTCAACGAATCAGTAGCCATCTGCGAATCTCCTTTTGAACGGCTAATTTTTCTCTGCGAATGTATCCGTTCCTTGTTTCAATCGATGCCGAGAAAGTGTGGTAATCGTGTCCCGCTTGCTCCCCCAACACCACTCACCACAATCCAACGTTGAAGAACGATCCGGAGGGTTAGGCTTTCACGAACTCGACATCAAGAGTGATGGTGACCTCGTCACCAACCAGAATGCCACCAGTCTCAAGTGCAGTGTTCCACGTTAGGCCGAAGTCTTTGCGGTTTATTTTTGTGGTCGCAGAGACCGCAACTCGGGTGTTGCCCCATGGGTCCTTCGCAGGTGGTGTGGGCCCTTCAACGGCGAAGCGGACCTTGTGGGTGACGCCACGAATGGTCAGGTCGCCTTCGACCGCCAATTCTCCATCCCTGACGATGCTGATGCTCTTGGATTTGAAGTGCAGGGTCGGAAACTTCTCCACATCAAAGAAATCGGGGCTCTTCAGGTGCGCATCGCGCTGTTCGTCGCGCGTATGAATCGAGGCCGCCTCGATCGAGGCTTCAACGCGGGAGTTCGCGAGATCCGATTCATCCAAGAACAAAGCTCCCGAAACCTTAGAGAACTGCCCTTTCACATTCGCGATCATCATGTGCTTGACTTTGAACTCTGCCATGGAGTGGGCCGGGTCGATGTTCCAGGTGGTGGTTGAGGTTTGTACAGTGTTTGAGGTTTGTACTGGAGCTGCTGTGTTGGCCATGGTAGCCTCCTTATTTATTTCATCGATCTAGTTCGTATCGACATCGATATATATGATGTCGAGTATAATCACAGGATTCACCTTTTTATGGAAGAACGCAAAAGGCCTCCGGAAGCGCTTCATGCCTGGCTCATCATGCTGAAAGCCTGGCAATCGATGTCCCGTTATCTCCTTCCGACATTCCTAGCGGAGGGATTAGGAGAGTCTGACTTTCGGGTTCTCGAAGTGCTGCTACACAAGGGACCGACGCCAGTGAATGCGATTGGCCCAAAGGTTTACCTCAACCCAGGATCAGTAAGCGTCGCGGTGGATCGTCTGTACAAAAAGGGGTTTGTCAGCCGCGTAGAGTGCAGCGAAGATCGTAGGGTAAGGACCGTGTCTCTGACTGAAAAAGGGCGGCAAACATTCGTCCCTCTCTTTCGTCGGCATACAGCACTCATCACACGTGCCTTCCAGGATGTCTCTCCAGAAGAGCTGCAACAGCTGGAAGGGCTGCTCAAGAAGATCGGAAAACGCGCTGAGAGTCTTGCCGAGAAGAAAACCAGCTCTCAGTTTGGATGAGTAGATCGAGCACTGATCTGATTTAGTCCTGGGAGGACCACGACTGCAAAAGGTAAGGTAAGATTCTGGCAATTCGGAGCTTCGTTCCCAATGGCCTCTTTTCTGATTTTTCTTGTGATTCTAGGCTTGTCAGTTGGCCTGCTAAGCAGCTGGCGTCGAAACCGAAAACTTGTCGCACAAGCTCATAGCACCACACAATTTCAGGTGGATGAGCGAACGAACGAATTGGAAAAGGCCAATGAGGATTTTAAACGAGACCAGGCAGAGTTGCGACGACGCTGGCAGTACCTGGCAGAGGCCCAGCGGCTGAGTCATTCGGGAACTTTCCACTGGAAAGTCAGCAGTGGTGAGCTGGTTTGGTCGGACGAAACCTACAGAATTCTCGGCTTTACACGAGAAACGAATCCTACGCTCGATCTGGTGTTCGACAGAGTTCACCCCGACGATCTGGACCGTGTGCGACTGCTGTCGGATCGTGTCGCGCAGAACGGCATGGACTTGGATGTCAAGCATCGAATTCTGCTGCCTGACGGCGCCATCAGGTACGTCCACGCGGTTGCGCATGCCGGACGAGACAGCTCCGGCAATCTCGAGTACATGGGCGTAGTTACCGATATCACCGAACAAAAACTAGCCGATGAAAGAGCGCGAAGCGCTATCTCGTGAGCTGCAAGAGAGCAAGGCCTGGCTTGAAGAAGCACAACGCGTGGCCCACCTCGGCTACTGGGTGTGGGAACTGCAGACGAATCAGCTGATCTGGTCGGACGAAACTTACCGCATCTTTGGGTTGTCGCCGCAGGAAGGCCTCATTGACTTGGACGAGGTACGCGAAATGATCCATCCTGACGACAGGGAAACCGTATTTCGGACGGCGGAAGAGGCGGTTCGTTCGGGAGCGCGCGCTGACTGTGAACATCGGCTTTTTCGCCCAAACGGGGAAATGCGCGTCGTACACAGCCTGGCCGATTTAAAAAGAGACGTGTCGGGACGGCCCCACAAAATGTTCGGTACGACACAGGACATCACGGAGCGCAAGCGGGACGAGGAAGAACTCCAACTCCTGTACTGCAGTGCGAGATATGGGATGTGCTGAAGTGGGCGAATTACCGTTCAGCGAAGGCGAGCTAGTGTTGAGCGCCAGAATCGGTGCGTCGTCCCTCACTAAATTATTTCGCAATGCTGTCCCTGGGGCTTCCAGTTTCGAGTTTGTGGAGTCCATGGACTCGGCGACCACTTCTAGCTTCGTTCATCTAAGTTTTGTTAGCGACTGTTTCTCTACTGAACATAAGGAGATGAAATATGAAAGCAGTTGTTGTCCACCAATATGGCGGTCCGGAAGTACTCAAGTTCGAGGAATATCCTGATCCGGTGGCGGGCCCCGGCGAAGTACTGGTGCGGGTCGCTGCTACCAGCGTGAATCCGATCGACTACAAGCGGCGGGCCGGATTAACGAAGGATTTTTATCCCCTCCAGTTCCCCGGCCTGATAGGAGTCGACATTGCGGGAACCGTGGTGAATATTGGGCAGGGAGTGGAAGGCTTTTCCGTCGGCGACCAGGTGTTCGCAATGGCGGACAACACCTACGCCGAACTTTGCGTGGTGAAAGCAGCGGTCTTGGCGAAAGTTCCCAAGGGACTTGATTTGATCCAGGCGGCGGCGCTGCCGCTCGTGACGACGACCGGCAACCAACTCCTTTCTGCGACGGGAATCAAATCGGGCCAGACGGTTCTCGTCGTCGGTGCTGTAGGAAATGTCGGGCGTTCGGCGGTATTCACGGCAAAGCAACGCGCGGCGACTGTGATCGCGGGAGTTTTGAAGAGGCAGATGGATGAGGCGAAGACTGTCGGCGCTGATCAGGTGGTCGCAACCGACGACGACACCGCGATTGCGAATCTACCGCCGCTCGATGCGGTGGCGGATACGGTCGGCGGAAGAACCGCCGAGAAGCTGATCGCCAAGGTTAAGCCGGGAGGAGTCTATGCATCGGTTGTAGACGTGCCACAGAACGCCGCGAAATACCCGTCTGTAAAAGTGGTGCACGTATTCTCGAAATTCGACAGGAAAACGCTCGAGGTCATGGCCGAAGCCGTGCGCGATGGCAAGCTGGTTATCCCAATTAGCCAGAGACTGGCACTCAGTGACGCGGCCAAAGCTCAAGCCGCGGCAGAAAAGGGTGGTGTCGGGAAGATCTTGCTGGTGGCTTGACATTGTTTTGGGGACAAAGGACACCGAAGGACACCGGAAATGGAAAAAGGGTCTGCGGGGAGTCAACCCTGCTTCGAAACCAAGTGGCGGTCGGTGTGTGGAATGCCTGGCGGAGACCGGGGGTTTCCATGCCGAGAGCTTAATCCCAAGTTTCTCCAACCCGTTGTTCGGAGCTGGCGGGGCCTGTACACTTCGAACGTTACGCGTGCTGAAAGTGCAGCATGCAAATAGGCCATTTATGAGATGACTTCGCCTAAGATTGGTACCCGTCCGCCATCCATTTTGCGAATAGCTCAATGCGGGCCTGAGGCCAGGGACCTTCCCCTCTCGGGGGCGGGGGCGGCATTACCGCGCCACCGATACCCCGAATGCGGTCGTAAATGGCGGCCGCGTGCATCTTGACGTCATCATAACTTCCCAGGTTGAACGCTTTGCTCATGCCTCGAATGTCTCGCTCCGTAAAAAGCGGGCGAATATCCTCTTGAAAGCTCGTCGGTTTCGTCATTGTTCCTCACAGCGATTGAATTATACCTATGCGGCGCTCGCGCCTCGCGACTCTAAACCAGAATGCCAGTTTTCACCGCTTGCTTCAGCCGTCTGCTAGGCTTCGCCGATCGATCACCCCGGCAACTTGCCGGCGAGCCAGTAATCGAGACTGAACCTTCCCGGACCGGAGCAGATCAGCCAGATAAAGAAGAGCACGTACAGGACTTCCGGAAGGTAGAGGAAATCGTCGAGCCAGTTAATTGGCGAAAGTCCCCCAGGCAGGGTAGAAACCGCGCTGGTCAGTGTGGCGACAATCATATCGATCAACAAAGCAACGCACGCTGCGCTCGAAAGAAACCCCACGGCCATCAAGGATCCGCCAACGAACTCGACACCCGCGACGAAATAAGCCGTCTGGCGGGGAAACGGGACTTTGGCCTTAACGAGCGTTTCGTAAACGGGTTGGGTGCCACCGGCGACAAACAATTTGTTTCCGCCGGAGATGGCGAAGAACAGCCCGATCGAAACGCGCACCAGCAAGATTGCATATTGTTCCAGATCACCGTTGCCCCGCAGGGCAAACTGGACCAACCGTTTCCACTCCATCGCTCCAGCCCCCTCCGACCGAGGATGTGCTCTAACCATACCCCGTGTCGTGCAATTCAACTTCTGCAAACTCGACTTCTCCGCCGACCGCGGCCTAGCGGTGTTGTATCGTTCGCGCAAACGGGCTGCGCTAAGGGGAGTTCTGCAAGCCCTCTCTGGGCGTCCCCGATTCTTATGCCGCTGAAACCGACTTCTTCTTCCCATCGAGTGCCGGGAGAAGAAGGTTCAGAAGCGCTTCATCAGAGAACGGGTTCTGACCTGAGATCAGCTCGCGATCTTGAAGGACGTAGCTCGTCCACGGAGCGAGCACACTTACGTCACCGCCCGCCGTACGCAAGGCAAAGTCCGGGTAGAAGAGAACCTTACCACCAATCTCAAGCGGTTCCCGCTGCTGCTCTTCCGCTGTCGAAAAGATAGTCATCTTATATCCGGAATAGATCCAGCCTTGAGCCTTTGCGTGTGCTCCGGCGGCATCGCCCGCCGACAGCGCGGCGACCACCTCCGTCGAATTCGGAAGTGCCGCGAGAAGTGAAATTGGGCCATGGCAGAGCACTGCCGTTGGCTTGGATGCTTTATGAAAGTGTCTCAGCACTGTGCCTGCGTCAGGATCATCGAGCAGGTCCATCATCGGGCCATGGCCGCCGGGGACGAAAACAGCGTCATATTGATCCAGGCCCGATGCGATGACATCCGAGATACGAGTTGGATTTTTGAGCCCGGTCAGGGTGTCGCGGAATTTTAGATAGTCCTGAAGCTTAGCCTCGTCTCCACCGAAGAAGTCGGCTACAGCTGAATGGACATCCATTTGCGGCGTGTTGCCTTTGGGGTTGGCGAAAGTGATTTCGTACCCCTCCTTCATCAGGGCGCGAACCGGAACCGTCAGCTCGTTGAGGTAGTAGCCAGCGCCGATATAGACCTTGCCATCTTTCAAGGGCAAGCCATGACCGCTCGATACCAGCACTAAGACTTTTCCTTTAGTTGTCATTGTGTTCTCCTTTTTGAAATCGAATTCTGTTCTCCTGAATATGAGCTAGCTCATTTCCGCGGCTTCTTCCAAAGTGCGCAAGGACCGGCTACCGCGGTTGATGTGAGTTATGCCCCTGGGAATCCAAACATCAACCACGACTGATTGGCCACCCAATGCGGGTATAGCTCCGTCATCTGATCGAACAGCACCTGGTCGGACGTCGCGGTTTTCTGCAGCCGATCGAAGTCCTCGAGGTAACGCTTGGTGTCCTGGATCGTTGAGGGAGAGTCGGGCGCGCCAGGCTTCTTGTGACCGGCGACAACCATCGCCGGGTTCAGCGCCGCTAACCGGTCCAGGTCCGCGATCCAATTCTTTCGGCTCTCGGGGGTGGTGTCGCCGACGTAAATGCGGCATTGGTTGTACACAACGTCGCCAGCGACGATCAGGCCGATCGATGGAACGTATAGGGACGTCGAATCGGGACTATCGGTGCGGCCCTGCTCGATAATGCGCAATTCGTGACCCTCGAGAGTGAACGTGTCGGGCTCATAGGGCTCGGGTGGAACCAACTTGGTGGGCACTTGCCCAGGAAACATCCGGCGGGCTAGCCGCTCCACAGTGGGAGTGAAGGACATCTGCATGGCCTTCACTGTCTTCGGCGTTGCGATCGCCCGGGCGCCCGGGAAACGGTCGAGCAGAACGCTTAGACCGTAGAAGTGGTCGAAATGGGCGTGCGTTATATAGATGGTCTCGAGGTTGCGGTTGTGCAGAGCCACCCAATCCGCGAGAGCCTTGGCCTCAGCCACCGTCCCCATTGCGTCCACCAGCACCGCGTCGTACTCGCCGAAGATTAAAGTCGACGTGATCGGGTCAAAGCCGAGCGCTTCGCCGAAGGGCTTGGGCCGCTCGCCAACCATAGTCTTTCCGGGGGCCGTAAAAACGTTCACACCAAGCGTATTCAACGCGACAGGCGCGGTGACGCGCGTGGTCTCTTTTCCATTTGTGCGGTCCATTTGGTTCTCCTTTCGATGTCAGAGCGAATAACTGTTCAAAGCAAAATTGGCGGAAGCGCAGCGACCAATCTATTGGACGAACCTATCGAGCAAAACTAAAGTACCGGATCGATAGTACAGTCCGTCCGGCCTCAAACGAGCATCCGAAGCCGTTTAAATCCGCATCCCATCCGAGCCGCGCGTTTAACCGTACGTGAGCTCGGTGCTCTGTCCGACCTCGATGATATAACCGTCAGGATCGCGGATGTAGCAGCGTATCTCGCCGTACTTGGGAATCGGCTCCGTGATGAACTCGGCTCCTCGACTTTTCCACAATTTGTAGCATGCTTGAATATCAGCAACTCGGAAATTCATAAAGCTGTTGATGTGATTCGGGTCGGGGACGCTGAGCGTTACCGTCGGCTTATCCGGGGTCGGCCCGCCCCCAACGTTCAGAATCATCCAGATATTCGCAAGCTGAAGGTACCCAGGCGCGTTGCCGTCACCCAAGCTCAGGATGCGAGCGCCGAAGACCTTTTCGTAGTAGCGAGCCGATCGCTCGATGTCGGCGACGGTGAGAAACTGCGCGATGCTGATCCCCTCGCGCGGGGGCATCTCATACCTCTTCTGGTCGACTTGTACGGCGTTCATTGATGGCTCCTTTCGATACCGTGCTCATTACAAATCCGGTGGAGTCCCGCTCCCTAGCGCGCAATTTGGCCCAGATAGTATCCGAGCCGATTTTCGACATCCCCCGGCTTGTGGAAGCCGCGCGCCATCAGCGCCTTGATCCCCTCCTGGGCGGCAGGTCGCCTGAGCGAAGCGATGCACGCATCCCACCCAGCACCGAGCTCGGCGTCCGGCGGCAGGCTGGTGTTGACAAGGCGCTTGGTCTGAGCGATCGCCCATTTGCCGAACTTGGCGATCCGGGTCGCGAGCGCTTCAACGAACGCATCCAGTTCGGCGTCGGGAAGGGCGCGATTGATGTAGCCGTAGGCCTCGGCCTGGTCGGCTCTAATGTCTTCCGAGCTTAAGAGCACCTCCAGGGCGCGGTTTCGGCCGATCAGTCTGGGAAGCCGAGCCATGGGGCAGCCGCCGGCGACCATCCCTACGCCCACCTCTCATTGCGAGATGACGGTCTTCTCGCGGCTGGCAAAACTCATGTCGCAGGCCAGTGTGATCTCGCTGCCGTTGCCGGTCGCACGGCCGCGGATGAGGGCGATCGACGCAACCGGCAAGCGGGTCAGACGCACAAGAAAGTCCGGCCACGGCAGCAAGCCTGCGGTGCCCTCCGGCAGCGAGGTCAGGTCTTCAATCTTGGCCGTGAAATCCGAGTGAATTCAGGAAGTAGTCGTCGACCGCGCTGTCGAAAACCACAACCTTGACCTGCCCATCAGCCTCCAAAGCAGCCATGACTTCCTGGAATTGCTTGACCATTTCTGGACCCATGACGTTGATCGGCGGCTTATCGATCGTGACACGCCAATAGGCGGGCGACCGTCGGGTCAGGCGAACCTGTACGGGTTTCGCGGCTGCGTTCATCTGTGTGAGTTTGGTAGCTGCGTTCAGAGTCGCCATGGAATTTTCCTCCGTGACCATTCAGCCAGAACAACCCGCGCCGCGCAATTGGACGATGGTATCGCCCATACTTTCGTATCGACTGCACCGTCTCATGCCTGAGGCATATGGTTTTTTATGCAGCTAGTCCTGAAGGTCGATCAGTGAAGGAAACTTACTTTCCCAACCGATACGAAGGTATCGTCGATACCATTGTCCAATTGTCTTACTCCATTCATTCTGGCTTAATTGCAACCGTTCGAAAATGCACGTTGATTCGCTTACAAACTTTTCTGTGAAGGGAAATACAAATGTCCGATTTTGCGACGAAATCTGTGGCGCAAGAACAACAAGCACAGAAGATAGAAACACGCACTGCCGTGGCGCGTATCGCTGGCTTTGCCCTCATTGCGACAGCCATGGCAGCACTTGCCGTTCTCGGCGCCGGCGCTCTTTTCGCGCAAGGCCAAGACAAGGACAAGTACTCGCTGGTATCGCCGGGCGGAATCGCGTTCTCCGACTTCAGGGGATACGAGGACTGGGCTGACGTCTCCTCCGCCCGAACCACCGAAATACTCAAGGTGATCGTCGCGAATCCCACGATGATCAACGCGTATAAAGCCGGCGTCCCCGGTAACGGCGAGCCTTTCCCGGAGGGGTCCAGGATCGTCAAGCTCCAGTGGAAGTTGAAGAAGAGCAAGGAGGCCCCTTTCGCCGTGGAAGTGCCAGACGTCTTTTCCCAGGCTTTCGTGATGGAAAAGGACAGCAAGAGATTTTCGAAGAGCGGCGGATGGGGATACGCGGTGTTCAACTACGACCCCGCATCCGACAAGTTCACGGCCGATGCCAAAAGCCCTTCAGACTGCGGATACGCTTGCCATACGCCAGTGAAGGCGAAGGACTACATTTTCCACCCGTACCAGAAGCGTTGAACCGCGCCTGACCCCGAGATCAAGTACCCGGCGCGGCTGCCGCCGAGTGGCACGGTGACCATGCAGCCAAGCGGGTATGCTGATCGGATTGCGGTTTTGTCCTGTAAAGCCGCGACTAGACAGTCGCGCTGTTGAATGCATGAAACTTTCGGAACGGTAAGGACGATCGTGGGATGATAATGAACCTACGGGTCACGCCGTCGCCCGAAGCTGAGCGCCTGCAATCCAATCCGCAGCAGGCAGGAAATGGTGGCTGGCTTCGTCTGTTTCAAGCCATAAGGCCTGTTACTCGGGCCGGAACGGTCCGAGACGCGTTTGCCGGATTCCAACTGGCGGCGATGAACATCCCGCAGGCGCTGGGCTATACCAAGATTGCCGGGGTGCGGCCGATCCCGATAACTTCGAACTGCGGGTTCATACAGCCCTCACATGCGAGGTTATACAGACCGGGGATCAGCTTCCGTTTCGTCAGATCGCCCGAAGCTCCAAAAAGAATCAGGACACAGGAATCTCCGGTTGGCATTGGTTCTTGCGACAACTTCTCGAGGGGGCTGCCTTGGATAATCGCAGACATAAGTTTTCTCTCTCTATGGATGCTCTCGATATCGTTTTCGAATCGCCATCGGAAACCAACCTACTCCAGCGAGTTCTTCTTCACATCATTGGCTCCAGCTTTGCCGGTGCTCTTTCGCATATAGATTGCGGCTCTCATGAGGGAATTCCTTTCCGGGAGGTCCTCATGCCTTCACCGCACTAGATGTATATACATATACAATAGATGCAAAACTCTGTATGACGCCTGTCAACGATCTTGGGCGGATGACTGGCACCCGGGAAGTAAGCGAGACGGCAAGCCGGCGTACCGAAGAAATGGTAAGGCGGTGACTTACGGTAACGTATCGCTTTTGAGTTGGAGGTAATGAATGGGCGGGATTCCAGATGCAAGTGAAGGAAATCACGCTGTTCTCCGCGCGACGAAGTTTAGGGTCAAATCAAAGTCATTGTCACGGACGTCGCAACATGATGGCTTCGATGACGTGCCACACCGAAGTTATTGATGGGATGAAGACCTAAGAGTTCAGATCGGAATTAGCCCGCGCCGGATTCCCAGGGTAACCGCTTCGGTGCGCGTGGAAGCACCCAGTTTGTCGAGAATCGAGCTGATGTGGAACTTGACCGTATGCTCGGAGATACCGAGACGTGCCGCGATTTCTTTGTTGACGAGTCCCTCCGCTAACATTCTAAGCACGTCAGTTTCGCGAGAGGTGATCTCTTCGGACAATTCATCTTCAACCTCCAGCGGCTGGTCGCCGTAGATCGCAGCCAAGCTCTTCGCGGTCGCTGTGCTCAACAACACCAGTCCATCATAGACGGCATAAATGGCCGAGAGAACGTTGTCTGGATCGCTCTCTCTCGACAGAATCGCGCGCACACCGATCCGCAATAAGCGCGAGATCGACCGCGCGTCGGAGACCTCCGTGAGTAGAACAATCGCGGCTTCCGATATCGGCTCAAGTAACAAATCGCGGATCGAATCGGAGTCGATGACAATTACATCCAGTTCAGTGGTACGGGCAAATGGCACCAGGCTCGCCACCGCGCCAAAACTTCCGGCTAGATGGAAGTCAGCGTTGCAGCGGACGATGCTTTCGAGAACGGCCCGGCGGACGGCGGAGGTGGCCACCACCGCAATTCGGATCGCGCCTCCGCCGTTTAACTTCGGCATTCGTTTATCGTCCCCTCCCGCCCAAAGTGATTGACACCGGCTTGATCTCGCCCGCTCGAATCACCCTGATCTGCAGAACATCACCAATTTTTGCTATGGCAAGCGACTCTTGGATTGCATCCACGTGTTCGACTGTCTTTCCGCCCACTTCGAAAAGAACGTCTCCTAGCAACACCCCGGCATTCTCTGCGGGCGCGCCATTGTCGACGTGCATGACAATCAGCCCGACTCGGGTATCAGCAGGCAGCTTCGAGCGCATATTTTCCGGAACCTCCACCGGTTGCATTGCAATGCCCAAATAGGGCCGAGCGATATGCCCTTTTTTCAGGAGTTCTTCGACCACGCGATTGACAGTTGCCACCGGCACCGTGACGGCTCGTCCATGGGCTAGGCCCCGCGTATTAATGCCAACAACCTCACCTCTGGCATTCACCAGCGGTCCGCCCGAAAATCCCGGATACAGGGCGAGGTCGAGCCGGATGTGCTGATCGAGTTGTCCTCCTCGCCGGTTCCTCCACTCGCCGCTGATGCCGCCAATGATCCCGCTGCTCGCCACCAGATCCCCGCGCCGCGTGCGGCCGAGCGCGAGAACAAGATGTCCGAGCCTCAGGCTTGTCGAGTCGCCGAGTTGGGGCGCACTCGAAGATCCTTCCCCGATCCTTAGGACAGCTATGTCCGTGCTGGGGATCCCGTCCTGCCAGTTTCGCGGAAACTGCGCGACCACTACCGAGCAGAACTTCGATGTCTTCGTCGCGCTGCACGCCGTGATGAACCGTTACGACCACACCCTTCTTCCATTCGATGCCACTGGTCGGCATCCAGCGTCGGGCATGGACGGCAACCACGCTACTGCCCACCTTCTCTGCAGCAGACGCAAATTCGCTTGAAATTGTTTCTAGTATTGAATTGGCCATGTCTGGCAAAACCCCTTTCGGAACTGTTAGAACAGGATCGAGGATAGCCACGGAAGGCGCATCCGCCACATGGCTAGGTGGAACCAGAGGTTGGCTCGACAAACCTTTGAGACGACTGAAGAAGGCGCTCCGGGCAACATGGAGAGCGTATTGCCACGCGGCGTCGTGACATTCGAACCAGACACCCTCGGCGAACCGGCGTACCGGGACTTTGGGTACATCCGGCGGATTGGCGGTCAGGCGAGGCGATCGTCCATCTGCACGATGGTTGGTTTAACTTTGGCTCCGCCAAAGCATACCGCCATCTTGTCGGGCATGTTGCAGCGAAAGCCGGAGCGAGGGTGTTTATCACGGACTATCGCCTTGCTCCCTAATATCCATTTCCGGCTGTGCCTCTTCAACCTTTCTCCTCCATTAGCGCGGCAGCGCGCTTGCCGACTTTCTTGAGCTTCAGTTCAAGGCCACGAAGTTCCTCCGGGCTTAGCTCGGAGAACACTCTCTTCATCTGCCCGGAATGCTTTCGAAAGGCGGAAACAATGAGATCCTTGCCGCGTGGGGTGAGGGCAACGATCCGAACGCGTCGGTCTTCGGCGCTCTCGACCCGGCTGACCAGGCCCTTCGCGACGAGGCGATCAACAGCGATACTGATCGAGCCTGGAGTCAGATCAACGACTGGGCCTATCGTGTTGACGGGCAAAGGCCCTTTCTGAAGCAGGACTTCCAGCACGCCGAAATCCGAGAGCCCGAGTCCGGTCTCTTCAATACCAGCGGTTGCGTACCTTGTCAGGGCGCGCATCGCCTTCATCATTACTAGCCACACGTGCTCCGTCCCTTGATTGCCTGCGGTCATAAAAACCTGAATCCTACCGAAGTATATCATCATCAATTGTATTGTTATCAATATGATTGACGCCAATGCAATGGCGCCGATCAAAAGGAGAATTCGGTTATGAAAACCGCTTCCGTAGTCGCCCGATATCTGGCGGGCGTGATCTTTCTTGTGATGGGGCTGAACGGCTTCCTGCACTTCATTCCCTTTCCCCCGCCGCCCGGCGTTGCTGGACAGTTCATGGGTGCCCTCTATGTCTCGCACTACCTGTGGGTAATCTTCGCGTTTCAGGTCATCGCAGGCGTGCTTCTGCTGGTCAACCGTTACGTACCGTTGGCGGTGGCACTGCTGGCTCCGGTGATTGTCAACATCATTACTTTCCACGCCCTGATGGCCCCGAGCGGGCTCCCGCTGGCCCTCTTCGTGGCTGTACTGTGGGCCGTGATCTTCATCGACGTGCGACCGGTCTTTTCCGGGTTGTTCCAGTCGCGCTTGCAGTCGCGGGGATGAACACCCAGTAGAGACAAATGAGCGGATCAAAGACATGAGTACAGCATGACGAGCAATCGAACGATTCTCATCACCGGAGTGACAGGCAATCAGGGCGGCGCGGTCGCGCGGGCGCTGCAGGGCACCGGGTTCCATCTGCGCGGCCTGACGCGCACGCCGGACAGCGAGCGGGCGGCGGCGCTGGCGCGCCAGGGCGTCGACATCGTCAAGGGCGATCTCGATGACGAGGCGACGCTGCGCCGTGCGCTGGCGGGCGCGTGGGGCGTCTTCGGCGTGCAGAACGCGGGGGAGGCGGGCGTCGAGCGGGAAGAGGCGCAAGGCAAGCGTCTTGCGACGCTGGCGCGCGAGGCCGGCGTCGAACACTTCGTCTACACATCCGTAGGATCGGCACACAAGCAGACGGGCATCCCGCACTTCGACAGCAAGTGGCGCATCGAGGAAACACGTGCGCGGCCTCCGCTTCCCCTCGCATGTGATCCTGCGTCCGGTGTTCTTCATGGAGAACCTGCTGGCGCCCTTTCAGTCTCCAGGGTCTCCACGCTGGCCTGGGCGCTCGGGCCAGACACGAAGCTCACAGATGATTGCGGTGGACGACATCGGCTGGTTCGGCGCGCGCGCGTTCACCGACGCCGCTGCCTTGAACCGCCGCGAGATCGATCTCGCCGGTGACGTAGCGAACGATGCCGGAGGCGGCCGAGATCCTGACAGAGGCGCTGGGCCGGCCGATTGCGTTCGCGCAGACGCCAATCGAACAGGTCCGGCAGTACAGCAAGGAAACGGCGTTGATGCTGCGAATGGTTCGAGCGCGTCGGCTACAGCGCCGACATCGCTGGCCTGGAACGCGAGTTCGGCCGCACGCTCACGAAGCTCCCCGACTGGGCACGCCGCCACGCGCGACCAAATGGGCAGCTCAAGGAGAGCACGCATGAAAGCTGTCAGATTGTTGGAATACGGTGGGCAGTTGGTGTTCAACGATGTACCGACGCCGGCGATCGCACGCGACGAGATCCTGGTGAAGGTCAAGAGTACCGCCGTCAATCATCTGGATCTTGTTAAGGCCTCCGGAACGGCAAGACAGATACTCCCGATCGACCTGCCGTGGATACCTGGTCATGAGTTTTCAGGGGTCGTCGAACAGATTGGCAGTGACGTTGCGGCATATGCGCCAGGTGATGCCGTGTTCGGTGCCACCACGGAATGGGCGGCGCGTACGCGGAGTATCTGGCTGTCAAGGCGGCGGCCATCGCAAGGAAACCATCCAACCTCTCCTTTGAGGAGGCGGCATCCGTGCCGGTGGCCTCCCAAACTGCGTGGCAGGGAATCTTCACCCACGGTCACCTGGAAAAGGGACAAACGATCCTGATCCATGGTGGCGCCGGCGCTGTGGGCGCCTATGCGGTGCAATTGGCATCGCATGCCGGCGCCACCGTCATTGCCACGGCAAGCGGCGACGATGAGGCGTACCTCAAGTCCATCGGAGCCAGCCGGGTTATCGATTATCGAGAGGCGCAGTTCGAGAAGGTTCTGCGAGAGAAGGTCGATGTGGTCTTCGACTTGGTCGGTGGCGATACACAGAAGCGGTCGTTCCTCGTCTTGAAGGAAGGCGGCCATCTCGTCTCTGCCATCCAGCCCGTATCGCAGGAAGAGGCCGCGAGGCACCGTGTGTCGGGCGTGATGATGAGGCTCGCGCCGTCAGGGGACGTGCTCGGCAGAATCGCGCGACTGCTGGAAGAGGGGACGATACGACCAGACGTCGCGACCGTGTACGCGCTCCAGGATGCGGCCCAGGCCTGGAAGGACATCGCCGGGAACCTGCCAGGGGTTCATGGGATGTCGCCCAGTGGGCCGGGAGCGGCAAGACGCAGGTCACACGGCAAGATCGTGCTTCGTGTGGCCTAGATTTCAGCGACGTGATTTGGATCAACTCCTACAGCGGTCAACGCCAGTATCCCTTCTGACCGCAAAGCGGGCGATCGAAGAACCAAATCCCTTTGCAGTAATTCTGTTTAACACGAACCGAAAAAAAAGAAAAGGAGCTCACATGTCGACCAACTTGACCGCTGTGCTTCAAGAGATTTTGCAGAACACAACGAATCTCAAAGTGCTCAAGCAAGCTCATGACGCCGGACGCCACTTACGTTTCATTGAACTTCGACAACCCTGAACTGAAGAAAATCATGCCCTGGACCGGCACTCACAAGGGGCCTCAGGCGCTGGCCGATGTCTTTGGGGCAATCCAACGCTTCTGGAAAACGCTCGACTTCAAGGTCACCGACACCATTGAGCAGGGTAGCCGCGTCGCCCTCTTCGGCTCTTTTACCTACAAATCGAACGTGACCGGGAAGGAAATCACGTCTCCATTTGGCCTCTTGGCGCGTTTCGAGGGGGATAAGGTCGCTTACGTTCAGTTTCTCGAGGACAGCTATGGCACTGCAGGCTCGTTCAAAACAGGGGGCGCCACACGGTTCCACAGCGATCCCTCGGGAAAAGAGGTTGAGGTCTAACCATGAGTCAATTCAAATCAATGACCAACGTATCGAATGAAGAGAGAGCAATATGACTTCATCGTGGTGGGAGCAGGCGCGGCCGGTTCGGTTCTTGCCGCGGAATTGTCCGCCTCCGGCGCGCAAGTCCTCGTCATCGAGTCGGGAGGACCCGACGACGCGCCGACCATCGCGAACCCGAGCATCTGGTTTTACAATGTCGGCGGCCCGCTCGACTACCACCTGCCCGTCAACCCGTCGCCGCGATTGAACAATCGCACATTCAACATGGCCCTCGGTCATGTACTTGGCGGCGGCAGCAGCATCAATGCCATGGTGTGGACGCGCGGCATGCAACGGGACTACGACGGGTGGGCGGAGAACGGAGCCAAGGGCTGGGCCTTCGCCGACGTGCTTCCGGTCTTCAAGAGTCAGGAGGACTGGGAGGGCGGCGCCAATGCCTGGCGCGGCGCCGGCGGCCCCATCCACATCCGCCGCCCAAAAGATCCTCATCCCACAGCGCCAGCCTTCCTCGACGCAGCCCGCGAGATGGGCATGCCCATTCTGGATGACGTGAACGGACCGATGCTCCCCGGCGCCGGCTACATCAACATGAACATCGCCGCGGATGGGACTCGCGTGAGCGCCGTTGGCGCCTTCCTGCGCCCGGCGTTGTCGAGGCCGAACCTCACTCTGCTGCTCAACACCAACGTGGTGAAACTGAACTTCAAAGGTACTCGTTGCGTGGGCGTCAAGATCATGACAGACGGCGCCGTAAAGGATATCGCGGCCGACAAGGAAGTGATCCTTGCCGCGGGCTCCATCAATAGCCCGAAGCTTCTGATGCTCTCAGGCGTCGGGGAAGCGAAGGCGCTTCGCAGCCTTGGAATCGATGTCGTCGAGAACCTGCCCGGCGTTGGCGAGAATCTGCAGGACCATGTGCTCGTCTCCGGCGTCGTGTTCAAGTACAAAGGCAAGATGCCGGATCGGCCGGCCGACAGCAATGCCGTCGAGGCAGAGGCTTACTTGTCGAGTGGTCCTTCGGGTGATACCGACATTAATCTTGTCCTCGAACAACTGCCGGTGGTTACACCCGAAGCAGCCGCGCGCTTTGGCACTCCTCCAGCGGACGCGTTCACGATCGCGCCGGCTCTTGTGCAGCCAACCAGCAGAGGCGCCGTCCGTCTGGCGAGCAACAACTTTCAGGATGCCGCCGTGATCGATGGCAACTATCTCGGCACGGATCACGATTTTGCGGCCATCGTGCGCGCCATCGAAGCCGCGCGTGAGCTTGGGAATCAGCATGCCTTTGACAGTCGTGCGCGAGAGCGAACTCATGCCCGGCCCCAAGGCGACCGCCGAGGAGATCCGGGAACTTGCCAGGCTTGGCTCGGCGAGCTTCGGACATGCCGTTGGCACATGCAAAATGGGCGTGGACAATCTCGCGGTTGTCGACCCACAGCTTCGCGTGCACGGCCTTACGGGCTTGCGCGTGGCGGACGCGTCCGTGATGCCACGGATCATTACGGGGCCGACGAACGCGCCGACCCATATGATTGCGGGCCGCGCCGCCAAGCTGATTCTCGGCTGACAACAGGGCCCATCGTGAGTGGCCCTAAACGCGAAGCAAACGGATATTGGGAAGCTCCGAGTTGAATGATTCGGAGAGGCGCGCCATCCTCGGAGGCAATCCATCCCGCCTCCCGCGTTGGCATTCAGTCGTTCGCGAAAGGAGATTTGTCAATGCGTCGCAGCGGGAGCGGCAAAACGAAAGAAACACGGCAAGATGGTGCTTCGTGTGGCCCAGCGGGGTAATGGAGGAGATCGAGTCATGGTCGGCATCGTAGTCGTAACACCTGGAGCAGAACCTCGGTCCCGACCGGGCGCGAATTACGAAGAAGATCGACGCCTTCATGCGGCTGATTCGCGCAATCTGATCGTCAAGTGAGACGAAGAAGGAAAGAATCCAGTCCAAGTTGAACCATTGACCACCTTGGCGCGGTTCGGATTCTCCTGCTTAATGTTTGCTGCTTCTTCACTTCGTCTCAAAATCGGTGGAGACGCTGAGTTTCTTCCAAATTCGTGCTTCCTCTAATCGCGCAAGATCATTCTTCTCCGCGGCGGCGTACGCATCGCTGCCGAGCAAGAGTCGCAACGGAGGGTTCCGTTCTTGCGTCAACTGGACGATCGCCTGAGCTGCCTTTTTGGGGTCACCAGGCTGCTTGCCGTTGTAGTTCCGCTGAAATCTTGCGGTAGCTCCAACCGTCGAATCGTATTCAGGATGACCTTCGCTAAGTTCGGTGGAACTGCCCGCGAAGTCTGTGCGAAAGCCACCGGGTTCAACGATGGTGACCTTGATGCCGAGCGGTGCCACTTCGCGCGAAAGCACCTCGGAGAAGCCTTCGACACCCCACTTCGCCGCCGAATAAGGCCCACGTCCCGGAGGGCCAATCCTTCCGCCCACCGATGAAAACTGAATGAACTGGCCTGCTTTCTTTTCGCGAAAATACCTAAGAGCTGCCTTCGTCACAATAATCGTTCCAAAGAGGTTCGTTTCGATCTGTGCCCGGAATTCCGATAGAGGCGTGTCTTCGACGGACGAAAGATTGCCATATCCCGCATTGTTAATGACCACATCCAGCGAGCCAAATACATCGACCGCCGCCATTACCGCGTTTGCTGCTGCTGCTTCGTCGGTCACATCCATTGCGAAGAGCTTGACCTGATCTCCATATCGTTCCGACAGATCAGCCAGCGACTTAATGTCCCGAGCTGTCGCCAACACTTTATTGCCCGCAGCGAGGCCCGCTTCAACAATTGCATGACCCAGACCACGAGAGCTGCCGGTGACTAACCATACCTGCGCCATTCATCCTCCTCTATCAAGCCACCCCCCCAAATATTCTGGAGAAGCTTATCAAACTCAGGATTGGATGCGCGATGGGTATACGAAAGGACTTGTTAGTTACGGAGGAAATCGCAGAATCTTCAGACCTCAGGGCGACTCCCTTTGAGTTCGAGAGTAAGTGACTGTCTTGCCACACCGCTGGCTCTTGCGAGCTCCTGGAAATCTAAGGGCGCGGCTCGGCGCATTGTTAAAGATAAGGGCTCCGGACTTATCAAACCCATCGAAACCCACCGAAAAAGAACTGATCAGTGCAAAGAATTGGAAGATTCTGATGCGGCGAAACAGCGATCGCCCGGCCTGTGTCGCGACAAGGCAGAGGCAAGACGCCGAAATCATCTCTCCTACACGATGATACCGCCTGCTACTGGTTGTTCTCCGCTCTGCTATTGTGAGGCGCCGAAAAGAATCGGGCTCACCATGGTTTCAATCCTGGCTGCCATCTCCTCCGCGGGGATGCGATTCGGGAGTCTGGAACCAGCGGCGTGCGGCTCCAAAAACGGCCCAGGCAGCGGTGGTCGCGGGTAGTGACGCGTCCGCACCGGGAGCCATCCCATGATGGGCAAGTCCTTCCTTGAACATATCCTCAACGATAGGAATGATCGAGCCTTCGAGCGCCATCCGCGACAACTGAGTGGGACAGCCTGTGCTCTCCACAAGATAGTCGCACACGCCGAGTGCAATGGCGCGCAATGCTCCATTGCAGTCGGTAAACGTTATGGCTCGGCGCTCGATCAAATTGCGGAAGCGGGATTCCGTCATAGCCTGCAACAACGCGTTTTTGTCCGCATAGTGCAGGTAAAAGGTGGCCCGGTTCAACGTGGCTTCGTCGGCGATCTCTTGCACAGAGACGTCTTCGAACTCCTTTTTCATCAATAACCTGGCTAGTGCGTCCATCAGCATGCGGCGGCTGCGCAGAATGCGCGGATCCGTCGTTTCGGCCTCGGGTTGGAGAAGCTGGGCCATTTCTATATTGATGAAAGCATACCTGTTTATAGACCAAAGCGACAGTTGTTTATTTTCTTTGAATCGACATATGTCGTTTATTCATCATATGTCGTGCAGGAGGAATTCTCAATGTCGACGCTGCTTCACATCGATTCCAGCCCGCTCTACGGCCGGTCAGTCTCGCGTGAACTGACAGCTGCGTTCGTGACTCAATGGAGGGCTGCGCACCCGGATGGAAAGGTCATTGACCGAGACCTCAACGCAACGGCCATGCCGCCAATCAATGCGGAATGGGTCGGTGCCGTCTACACGCCGGAACAAGCGCGCACTCCCCAGCAGAAGGAATTGCTCTCGCTCTCCGACTCGCTGCTCGCCGAATTGGAGCAGGCGGATGAGTACGTCATCGGAGTGCCAATGCATAACTTTGGCGTGCCTTCGGTTCTCAAGCTCTGGATTGACCAGATCGCGCGCGTGGGCAGGACCTTTTCCTACAGTGAGAAAGGGCCGAAGGGCCTGATCACCGGCAAGAAGGCAACCTTCATCATCGCAACGGGTGGGATCTACGACGCCCAGACGCGGATGGCCTCGTTCAATTTCGTGGAGCCGTATCTGCGGTCCGTATTTGGTTTTCTTGGCGTGACAGACGCGACCTTCCTCACCGCAGGTGGGACCAGCGCGCTGAACCAGGGGAAGGACCGGAACACATTTCTCGCACCCCACCTTCAAGCCGTGCAGACGCACGCGCAGACCTTCTAAGAGAGGACACTCATGAAAACTACTTCAATTGTTGCTCGCTATTTACTGGGCCTGATGTTTACGGTCTTTGGGTTGAATGGATTTCTCAACTTTATCCACCAGCCGCCGCCCACGAATCCGCTGGCGTTACAGTTTTTTGGCGCCATCGTCGCATCGCACTTTGCGGCGTTCTTCTTCGCGGGGCAGGTGTTTGGTGGGCTGTTGCTGCTCTTCGGCCGATTCGTGCCACTTGCGCTGACACTGCTGGCTGCGGAGCTCTACAACATCCTGGCGTTTCACCTGACGATGTCACCGGGCACCATCGCGCCCGCACTGGTCGCGAGCGTGTTGTGGATTCTTGTTTTCCTGCAGTACCGCGAAAGCTTCAAGGGCATCTTCAGCGCGAAGGCTGCGACGCAGGCATAAATTGCGTCGCAGTATGAGAGGAACGGTGCCTCCGTGCTAAGTGCATGATCGGCGATACGGCACTCGAATGGCGCAAGCGCCCGTTCAGCAAGCGTTTTGAGTGAACGGGGAATTGATTTCAGAAGGAGAAAGACATGTCGCAACAACGCAGTATCAGTCGCGTGGTTAACGTTCCTCCAGCGGCACCTGGATTCGTCGGTCCGGGACATCTAGCTGCACCTGTCGTGTCTCCGGAAAACTTCGAGATGACCGACCCCTTCATCTTGTTGATGGACGATCATCTTGACATTGGCGACCGGCCAGTTGGTGGTCCTCACCCGCATGCAGGTTTTGAAACCGTGACGCTTATTCTCGACGGCGCGATCTTTGACCGCGATGAGGGCGGCACACTCAACGCCGGCGAAGTGCAGTGGATGACCGCGGGCAGCGGCATTATTCACAGCGAAGACGTCAGGACCAAAGGAAAGGTCCGCCTGCTTCAGCTATGGCTTACTTTACCTAAGAACAAACGCTGGATTGCCCCCGATTTTCAAACGATTAATGTCAATGAGGTTCCGGTGCGCCGCGAAAACGGCGCTGAGATCCGAGTTTATAGCGGTTCCTCCGTCGGCCTTCAGTCAGGCACGCGAAACCATGTACCGGTCACGATGGTCGAGATCAATTTAGAGCCACACGCCTCGGCCGAGTTGGACATAGCTGCATCCTACAACGGCTTTGCATTTGTCATTGATGGTTCGGTTCGAATCGGCGACACCGAGCTGAACACTGGGCAGGTCGGTTGGCTCGATCGGCCGACTGACAGCGGTACGAGCGTGTTGCGTGTGGTCGCCGGCGAATCCGGAGCGCGGCTGGTGTTATATGCGGGACAACCCCAAGGAGACCCAATCGTATCCTATGGCCCATTTATAGGAGACTCGAAGCAGGACATTGCCAGGCTCTTTGCTGAGTATCAGTCAGGAAGATTTCCTCGCCTTAGCGAATTGAAAAAGCAGCAGGTCTAACTGTTGCGCACTGGATCAGTAAATGCAGAGACGATTTCAAGTCAGATGAGCGAAACCATCGGTTTGATCGCCGACGCCGCTGGCTTCTATACTTGCCGGGTTTCGAAGCGGGATACTTCGTGAAGCCGACGATTTACGTCAACGTGAAAAACAGCATGACGATCACCCAAGAAGAGATTTTTGGTCCCGTCCTGTGCGGTAATCGTCCTGCATGTTCGTATCGCCGTCGGGTTCACGTTTAAATTCTCCGTCCCGGGAAGAAAAGTTTCGGCTACTCCTGCGCAGTGGGACGGATGACGATCTCGTTTACATCAACTTCAGGCGGCTGCTCGATGGCGAAGGCAATGGCGCGGGCGATCGCCGTCGGTGGAATCGCCATCTTCTCCATTCGCTCGACAATTTGGGCTTTGACCCCCGGATCTGTCATGGAAGTCGTGAGGTTCGTCTGGACGAATCCCGGGGAAATGCTCGTCACGCGCATCTTATCGCCGGCTTCCTGTCGCAAGGTCTCCGTAATGGTGCGCACGGCGTTCTTCGTGCCAGCGTAGACCGCCATGGTAGGTATGACTTGAAGTCCGGCTGTAGAAATGACATTGACGAAATGTCCGAAATTCTGTCGGCGAAACACCGGCAGCGCGGCGGCGATGCCGTATAGAACGCCTTTGAGGTTGACGTCAATCATCTCCTCCCAGTCGTCGACACGGAGCTCGTCGAGTCGAGAGATTGGCGCTACTCCAGCATTGTTGACGAGAACATCCAGCCTGTCGTATCGCTCAATTGCCAACCCGACCAGGTTAGAAACGTCTTCGCACCGTTTGACGTCTGTGGGCGCGTAGACCGCGTCACCGCCCGATGCCGCGATGCGGGTCGCCAGAGCCTCAAGGCGATCAGGGCTTCGCGCTCCAGTACGACCTTTGCGCCGCGCTCCGCGAGCAGGAGCGCAGTCGCCTCCCCAATTCCGCTGCTTGCGCCCGTGATCACGACAACCTTGTCTTTGATTCCTGATGAATCCTGCATATTCGTTTCTCTCCTCGATGCTCTCTTCTACAATGTTTGATGAAGAATCCTTCAGGTTCGGAGTTCGCATACTTCATACGTCCCGCAACGGGAGTTTGGGAGCCCGCGCGATTTCAGCCGTCAGATTGCTGCGTTAATCAGGCGCCGCGTCCATTTGGGTCCTGATAAGCCCTTCTATCGGCATGTGCGATCAATGCGACTTGTGGGATACGAACACGGATTCGTGTGCCATTAGACGGTTCCGATTCAATGGAAAGAGTTCCTCCGACCAGCCGCAGCCGCTCTCGCATACTGATTAACCCCAGCCCGGCTACTCCTTTGACCGACTGGACGTCGAACCCTTGACCCGAGTCGGAAATGCAAAGATCAATGTCATCACCCTTCCCTGAAAGCTTCACTTCAGCTTCCGCCGCTCCGCTGTGCTTTACAACGTTCCGCAATGCTTCCTGAGTGATCCGAAAGAGGCAAAGAGTCACATCTTTCGGTATCTGTCCCGGCATGTCACCATGGTGGAACTGAACTTGGACCTTGTGCTGCCCAGAAAATTCTCTGCAAAAGCTTCCTATAGAACCCACCAAGCCCAAAGTATCAAGCATGGATGGGTGAAGCTGATGGGACAAGGCATGGACGTCGGACGCCACTTCCTCCGCTATCTCCGCCAGGTTGTCCAGCTCTTGTCGGGCCTGCGATGACAGATCAGGCATGTCATGCTTGAATCGCTCGAGTCCGATCTGAAGGAGCGCCATCCTTTGACTCAAATCGTCGTGTAACTCACGCGCAATTCGGGCTCGCTCCTCTTCCTGTGCGGTGATAAGGCGCCCGCTCAAAGCGAGGAGCGCTTCTTCTATCAGCTTCCGGTCCGTAATGTCTTGAGTCGTGCCCCGAAGGTAGATCGGAGAACCATTGGCATCAACCACGGCTTCACCCCGGCTGGTAAGCCAAAGTTTTGTTCCGTCTGAACCGAAAGCCTCCAGGTCCAGCTCATAAGGCTCTCCAGTTCGCAGTGCCCTCTCGACCCCATGCTTTAATCGGTCCCAGCTATTCGGAGCAAAGAATCGCTCCTGATCTTTAAAGGGAGGCGCTGGCAGCCTAGGATCATATCTGGCCAAGCGATAAAGTTCTGCTGACCAGGTCACGGCGTCAGAACCCGGATCCCATTGCCAACTGCCGGTATGAGCTAAGCGCTGAGCCTCATTCAACTCGCGGTCTCTCTGTCGCAAGGACTGCTCCGTCCCCTTACTTTCCTCTACAACCGCTGCCAGAGCCATAAAGGGCGCCGCCGTGAAAAATAGGAACAGTTGCAACGACAACACATTGGCCAACGGCGATGATCCAGTGAACGGACCTCGGTGGTGGACTGCGCCCCAAATCGACACAAAGGCAAGTGCAATCATCGAAGT
This sequence comes from uncultured Acidobacteriaceae bacterium, assembly GCA_963710885.1. Classification (GTDB taxonomy): domain Bacteria; phylum Acidobacteriota; class Terriglobia; order Terriglobales; family Acidobacteriaceae; genus Sulfotelmatobacter. The sequence goes on along the minus strand of CAVQCF010000029.1, from coordinate 21,436 downwards.
ACTGACTCCCGTCGATCCAAAACGCAAAGCGGCCCACAACAGCAATGGCACGAGAGAATAAAGAGAATAAAACAGTGCCGGATGGCTGTTCCCGGCGGTGGCGAAAGCAAGATATCCGAGAATCACCAGCGCAACGAGCACCGCGGTTGCTTCCAGATAATAAGCGAGCGGTTTTTGCGCCCAAGTCGGGATTTCCCTAGCCCAACCCAAAATGGCCGGCATCAGAGTGAGGAATCCTATCGCTTCCGAAAAGAAAGCTAGCTTCCAATTCGCCCAATAGTGGCTGCTCGTGGAAAATGCGCCGAAGAACGCTCCCGCGAATGGAGCCAGAAACACGGCGTAGAACGAGTACTTAGCCAGGGCGCTTGCACTGTTCAGCCTGGGCACGCCGTCGAATGAAAGGCTCAGACACAAAACGGCGGTGAGGACCTCTACTGCGGTAGACAGAATGAACCAGACTATGGAACGAATCGGCTCGCCTGCCTGGAAGTCATAGAAGAAAAATCCGGTGAGGCCTGCTGCCAGAAGAACTGGCCAGATCCTGCGAGGAACGAGCAACAACATCGAGGCCAGAAGCACGTTTCCCAGCCAAAGGGGCGAGACCATTTGTGGCCGTACTATCAGCGCCCCGCCCAGTTTTGCTGCGAGGTAAGACAACACCGCTATCAGGAACGCTAGGACCACCACGCGCTGCGGGGGATACCGATTCGCCGCGCTCCACCATGGGCGACCACGTTCCGTTGGACTACCTCCGATGCGGCAGGACCGCTTGGCTGCTTGATGAGTCGCAAACCGGCAGCCCTCCCTGGGGTGGGTCAGATGATTTTGCTATTTTACACGCCGACGATTGCATTGTTTAAACTGTCTGCTCGCAATGACTCCCGGATTGTCGGAAGTTATCCGAGCCGTCACCGCGAGGGGTTGTCTCGAGTGGCGAGCACGGTAGGGACAACCATCTCTGGTTGCCCCCCGTACAGACCCGGACGGGCGCTGATTAGCGCATCCGGTTCTTATCTTGGATGAGTGGCAGCGAAGCGAGCATCCGGAAAGGGATGGAGCGCACGCGGTTGAGGAAGCCAGCGCGTAGCCAATACAAGGGTGCGCGTCCAGAGAGGTCGCGCTGCGAGGATGTGAAAAACGTCGCGGGAGGCGATTCGTATTACGTCCTGTAACATCAAAGCGGGTTGTGCCTGCTGCCCATGCTTCCGGGGATCGTTCGCCGTAGTCGCATCCCAAAACCTTTGCTCGCCGGAAAAATCTATCACCCTACAGTTTATACATGCACCCCCAGTTTGATTTCACAGCGGTGCATCCTGTGGAAATCTCTCCAGCTCAAACAAAATAAGGCGGAAAGATTTTGTTCACACTCGGTTCTGATGCTTGTCCACATCGTAGACACGCTTGTCTTCACCGTGTACACGTTCCCGCATCATCGTCTGACACAATTTGGTGGGATCGGAACGGGCTCGAAGTCCGCCTTGTCCACGTCAAACTTCGTCATAGCCAACCCCACCAAACTCTTCAGCCAACTCAGCCGCACAGCACGATTCCCCGGAAGCCTCTGGTGCTGGCGTTCCAGCAGGCGGAAACTTTCGAGCAGCAGTTCATCCGGATCTTTCTTGATGCGATTGGCCAGCTTTCCGCGATTGTCGTAGCGAGCCAACAGGGATCAGTGAACAGAAATCAGGGATCGCAAAATTCACACTTGACATTGACAGATAATTCACTACCACATGGTTGTGGATAAATTAGGTACAACGTTTGCGGCTTTGTCTGATCCAACCCGCCGGGCAATGATCGAACGACTCTCCCACGGGCCAGCCTCTGTGCATGGATTGACGGAACCGTTTGCACTCTCGCAGCAGATGATTTCAAAACATATCGCCTACCTGGTGCGGGCGCGGATTGTGATCAAGACGAAGCGTGGACGAGAGAGTGTGTGCACGCTTAGGCCAGAGGCGATTAAAACAGTTGCCGACTGGGCGATTAGCTATCGCCGATTCTGGGAAGAGAGCTTCGACAAACTGGAAGTAGTTGTAAATCAAATGAAGAAAGAGGAGGTCAGAGATGACAATAAACACGGTTAGCGAAATTGAGCGGATGGTTGTCACGCGAGTTTTTGATGCCCCACGCGAGTTGGTTTGGAAGGCGTGGACAGACCCGAAGTACGTAATGCAGTGGTGGGGACCGAAGGGCTTTACTGCGCCGGTTTGTCAGATGGATTTTCGCGTTGGAGGAAAATCTCTCCTCTGCATGAGAGAGCGCCGGATGGGCAGGAGTGCTGGAATGCGGTTGAATACCACGAGATTGTTCTGCACGAGAAGATCGTTTCCTCCATGTACTTTTCGGACTCGAAGGGAAACAAGGTTGAGCCTGCGCAATTAGGAATAGAACATGAGGCCATAGACGGTGCGTACGACGTGACCATCTTTGAGGATCTCGGAAACGGCCAGACGAAACTCACCTTCATTGGAAATGAACCCATGGAGAGCGCGAAAAATAGCGGTCAAATGGAGGGCTGGAACCAGATACTCGATAAAGTTGCCGCAGTTGTTACGAAGCTAACGCAGGCGAAATAAGAAGTTGGAGTTTTGATGATTGTCATGCGCGAGATCTGAAAGTAACGCAACGCCGGTCCGTTCCGGAAACCTAAGGGTGGGCGGCGGGGCACGTGGCCCGGCTTTCAAACTGCAGAAGCCACCACAGATGCGGGTGCCCCGTTCTTCGCGTAGGCGAAAAGGGCAGGTACGACGACGGCATACACAACGGGCGGTGTAGAACGGACAAGAGTTGCGCCGGCAGCATCGCCGCCCACCCTTGCAAAAAACGCAAGGATGGGGCGCCCTCCGTGGGAATGGTGCAATGCAAAGAAAAGGCCCTCTTACGGCAACCAAGGACGATGCCACATTGGCGCAGTTGCCCGACGGCGGGCGCATGATCTGGGAACGCGACTCCTCGCCATTGAGAGCCAATGTTCCCATGTCCTTTCGCTTCCGGATTGAAGATCGAAACGGCAGGGCTGCCAGCGATCTCGAACCGTACATGGGAATGGCAGGACACGCAGCTTTTGTGCGTTCAGATTGTTCGGTGTTCGCGCACATTCATCCCGCGGGTTCGGTTTCGATGGCCGCGCTGCAACTGGCTCAGGCTGGTCCTCACATGGCGCCAAAACCAACCCTTGTTCAGTATCAATCCAGAATTTGATCTGGCCTATTCGGACTCGTTTCCGGCGTTTTCGCATGATGGAAAAAAGCTCGCATTGAGTGATATTGGGAACGACCCCGTAGTGATGGCCTCAGTGTCTGCAATGGGCGCGGATGGAACGAACGCCCAGCGCATCTTTCGCGGAGAGGCGGGCAGCTTTGCGCTTGCCCCGCAATGGTCGCCTAAGGATGATTGGATCGCTTTTGGAGAAGGTTTTTACTTTCTGCCTCGCGGCAGGCCAGCGCGCGTTAGGATAATGCGCCCGGACGGCTCGGAACTTCATGAGCTAACCAAGACTGAGGGGAACAGCGGTTTCCCGAGCTGGTCCCCGGACGGTAAGCAGATCGTATTTCGCTTTTGGAGCGAGACGGAATATGGTCTCCGAATCATCAATCTGGACGATGGATCCGTGACGAAGCTGACTACCGGATCTGACAATTTTCCTGCCTGGTCTCCAAATGGCGATCTCATCGCCTTTACGCGCTTTAGTGAAGACGACTACGACATTTACACGATCCGGCCCGACGGGACTGGTTTGAAAAGACTGACCACCACGCCGGGAAACGATGCACACGAAATATGGTCTCCAGATGGAAAGCAAATTCTCTTCAGCAGCGCCCGTTTAGGATTTAAAGACGAGGCACCGCTCTCCGACGACGTTCCTCAGCCTTATGCCGAGCTCTTCGTGATGAACGCGGATGGCTCAGGTCAACGGCCGTTGACCGATAACCAATGGGAAGATGGAACGCCAGCTTGGGCACCACTATCCCTGCCCTAGTTGATAATATGCAACGAAGTTGAACATCCGCTGAGGTTCCGACGGGCGTTTCGTTTCTAAAAAGGATGACGGGGTGCAGATCAGGTTACTAGCTCACCAAGACACTCCAGGCAGCGATGGCCGCTTTACGGAAACGTTATCAGCGTTAGTGGGCACGAGGTCGACATGCTAACAACATATATAGTCCATTTCGCATTAGCCTGCTGCGCGACGGTGGCGCTTGCCCAGACGCCAAGCCCCTCCAAGATCGCAAACACTCGTGAGCGGACCGAAGTTCAATTTACATATCTGGGCAACGCCGGCTGGCAGATTACCGATGGCAAGACCTTCGTGCTCGTCGATCCGTACATCACGCAATTTCGGCATCCCCCAGCCCCGGCCACCACAGGACAACCTACCGACCCGCAAACGATAGTTGCACCTGACACAGAACAAATCGATGCAAAGATACGTCGCGCAGATTACATCCTGGTCACGCATGGCCATCTCGACCACGCGATGGATGCGCCGTACATCGCGAAAAAAACCGGCGCTACGATCATTGGGAGCGAGACGGTCGCCAACCTGGCTCGTGCCTATGACGTGCCTGATGCGCAGATCATCGTGGTTCGCGGAGGGGAAGACTACGCGTTTGGAGTGTTTTCACTGAAGGTAATTCCCAGCATTCACTCCGCACTGTTTCACAAGCACTACTTTAGTAGTCGCCTGGCAGGCAATGCGCCATCCGGATTGAAAGCGCCACTGAAAGCGGGAGACTTCGTCGAAGGCCAGAACATGGCCTACTTGCTTCGACTGGCGGGACACGAGGTACTAGCCATGGGCTCGATGAACTACATTGAACGTGAAATGGAGGGTCGGTGCCCCGATATCGCGCTGGTCGGTGCCAACAATGAGCGGCTAGAGATTTACGACTACACACGTCGGCTGATACGCGCTTTGGGAAACCCGCTGGTGGTCATGCCTAAGCATTGGGATGAATATGGATACGCACCATTGCGGGAGCAGTCGCTGGCCGCAGCGCACGAATTTGCTGGTGAGGTGACTGCTGCATCACCCAAAACCAGAGTCATTATTCCACCGTATTTCGAGCCGATCAGGGTGCCATGACGTAGAAAGCGGCGAGCTGAGTTAGGAGCGCGATAGGAGAACGGAATGAATGCCTTCACATACACTCAGCGTTTCATTCATTAGGACCCGAAATGCGAAACGCACGGCCCAAGGTGTTTTACGGCTGGTGGGTTGCCTTGACGGCAGCGCTCGGGCTCTTCCTCAACACCGCCACAATCGTCGTCTTTTCATTCGGTCTGTTTGCGAAAGCCATGGGACAGGAATTTCACGGCGGACGCGCCAGGATTTCGCTCGCATTCACAATTCACAACCTGACGTCGGCTGTGTGTATCCCGCTGGCCGGGCGATTAGTTGACCGCTACGGCCCGCGCCGAGTGCTGCTCCCATTCACAGCCATGTTCGGTTTGATTCTGGTTTCCAGTTGGCTGCTTGTCGAAGTCCATATGGCAACTGTATGTATTCTACCTTGCCTTAGGTGTCGTCTCTGGTGGCGCCGGGGCGATGCCATACACGGATGTGGTCTCGCACTGGTTTGACCGGCATAGAGGACTGGCCCTCAGCATCATGATGCTTGGGATGGGGTTAGGTGCCATCGTCATTCCTTCGGTGTCGCAGCGGTTGGTTGCAACCCTCGGCTGGCGCCTCGCATACACTGTCTTCGGTTTCTCGGTTTTGCTGATACCCCTGCCGCTGGTTGCCGCATTTTTGAAGGAACGGCCCGAAAATATCGGCCTGCTGCCAGATGGGGCTGGAGAAAGCCACGTCTCAGCGCCGGTCGCGGCGAACGATATCGGGCTAACCTTGCGCGACGCCATCCACACGTCAGAATTCTGGACCATGGTGTGCGCCCTTTTTCTAGTGACGGCAAGCGTGCATGCGTGCTTCATTCACCTCCCTGCGATCCTGACCGATCGGGGCAGCTCGGCTCAGCTGGCGGCTTTCGCCAGTTCGCTCTTTGGCGTTGGGTTGTTCCTGGGACGGGTAGGTTGTGGTTACCTGCTGGATCAGTTTTTCGCACCCCGTGTCGCGGATTGCTTTTCGCTGCAGTTGCGACCGGGATTGCGTTCCTGGGGTTTGGCCACGCGATCTGGTCTGCGTGCATCGCCGCGGTGCTGGTCGGTCTCGGTATAGGGGCAGAGGTCGACATTATTGCGTATTTGACGAGCCGCTACTTTGGGCTGCGTTCGTATGGAGCGATTTTTGGATGGATATGGGCCATCTTTAGCGTGTCTGGTGGATTGGGAGCTTATCTCATGGGCTTCGGCTTCGATAAGACAGGGTCCTACGTCGTACCGCTAATCGGATTCTTCTGCGCGGCGGTCCTGGCAACATTACTGATAGTCACTCTGGGACCGTACCGGTATCGCGTGGGGGCGCACCTGAGCGACAGCAGAGAATAGCGCCACTCGGATCACATTCTGCGCCCACGAACCGAGAGGGAAACTATGTCACCGCAAAACTCGTCGACCGCAACGCCCTTGCAGCTGTTGGGCATGACGAACGGTCTCGTTATCCACCAGGCTTTGTACGCAGCAGCAAAGCTGGGAGTCGCGGATCTACTGAAAGATGGTGCGCAGACCTCCTCGGACCTGGCCCGCAAAATGAATGTGAACGAATCGGCTCTCTACCGCATCCTGCGCCTCCTGGCCAGCCAAACGTGTTCGAGGAAAAGTCTCCGCGAAGATTTGCAAACACCGAACTTTCTCACTTTCTGTGCACCGGTGTGCCCGGTTCGGTTCGCTCGATTCTCATTTTCAGAGGGAGCGAGTTCATTTTCGGACCTTTGCGGAAATTCTGTACAGCATCGAGACTGGTCTGGCGGCCAGAGCCAAGATTTATGGGATGGAAGCCTTCGACTATCTGAAGACACATCCCGAGACCGCTGGAATCTTCGACGACGCGATGACGAGTATGTCTGCGCTGGTTGGCCCGGCCGTCGCTTCGGCATACGATTTCGGCAGATGGGTGAGCCTCATGGACGTGGGAGGCGGAAACGGCATTTTGCTGGCCGCAATTCTGAAGGCGCATGCAGGACTGCGCGGCGTGCTCGCTGATTTGCCCCACACGATTGAGCGAGCTACGGATCGTGGCTTTCTCGGCGGCGAACTCGCATCGCGCAGCACAATGCAGCCTTGTGATTTTTTCCGCGAAGTGCCTTCCGGCTGCCGGGCCTACGTCATGAAACACGTGATCCACGACTGGGACGATGAGCGTGCCCGAAACATCCTGGCCAACTGCCGCCGTGCGGTTCCCGAAGACGGCGCCCTCTTGCTGGTCGAGTGGGCTCTGCCTGAAGGAAATGCTCCCTCTGCCGGCAAGTTCGCGGATGTAGTCATGATGCTCATGACCGGAGGGAAGGAACGCACCGTTGAGGAATATCGCCACCTGTTGGGTCAAGCTGGTTTCAGCCTCAATCAGGTGATCTCGACTTCGTCCGATTTGAACATCATCGAGGCGCTGCCGGCCTAGTAACCGAATGCCCTGTGCTGGGATGTTCAGCCATCGGCGCGAACGGCGCTTTACGAGCCGCCAGGCTGCAATAGCAGGAAAGTTCCCATCGTCAGCCAACCGATCCAAGTTCTAAGGAAATAATCGATTTCACAGTTCCCGTGGCGACCGCGGCTTTGGACCGATGAGCGTTCGGAGGATCTCCGAAAAACCGGGTATTGGAAACTCCGATCCGGGTTCTGTGGGTTGTCCAACAACTCGTGACTGGCCGCGGCGTCGATTAGGGTGGTCTCGACTCTCACAATTTCATTGCGGGGTGGTTTTTTGTAATCCAGTCTTCGACTTCAACGTAAAACTGTTTTGCTTGGACGAGGACCTCTTTTGCTTCTGTGGTGGTCGCGACATTGGAGAAAGTATAATCGATAGTATTTCGCTTTCGCCGCCACGTCTCAAAGTAGTCGGCGTACTTGTGCGCGGGTTTGCCCAACACAAGTTTCGTGCTTTCTAACGACACCCGGTGATGTCCGACCTTGCTCACGATCCGATACCCGGCACGGGCTATGGCCATATTCGCAGCCTGGAGCGCAGCGTTGTAGGCAGTGGCGAATCTCCGATCTGCTGAAAGGCCAGCAAGACTCGCGTCTGCTAGATCCCGGGCGATCAGGGCCCGCATATTGTCTAATTCCTTCTTGGAGGTTTTGTGTTTCTGGGCTTCCTTATTTGTCAGCAAGCTCGTCCAAGTCACTCTGGCCTCCTTTCACAAACTGTTTCCGCCCTCGCAACACGGCGGTGAGGAAGTGGTCGCCCGATTTGATTTTCTGCAGAAACTCCTTTGGGAATAGGCCGTGACGTTGACCTCTCTTCCCAGCCGCTCCTCCGCCTTGCGGAGCGCTGGAGACAGGTCAGCAAGACCTGCTCTGCCAATGACCATCACATCCACGTCACTCATCGCATGTTCTCGGCTTCGTGCCACAGAACCATAGATAAAAGCACCCCGAATCTTGTTCCCAAACGGTTTTAGTATCTGCTCCAATATCGGAGTCAGCCCCGCCGTTTTTTCGAAGAGCTGCTGCAGGTCTGGGAACACTGGGGACTGGGTCTCCGCCTTGAAATAGGCCCTTGTGCCTTCCCGACGATGCACCAGTATTCCGCTCGCCACCAGAGATGATAGCTCCCGCTGAAGGCTCGACGGGCTCGTGCCCAAACGGCCGGCGAGTTCCGAAAGATACCACCACTTATCTGGCTGGCCGAGCGTAGCCGCGAGCACGCCCTGCCGTACCTGTGGGAACAACGCAGTCAGCACAGAAGAATTACGCATATTGCGTACATTATTACGCAGAATGCGTAAGCACGTCAACTGGTAAAGGAATAGGGTTGGTTGCGTCACCGCCAGTAGACCGAACAGGCAGTAGTACGTCCACGGCTTCAAACTGTAAGCCGATGGCAGATTCCGGGCAGCTTTCAGCAGTTGTCGGATCTCTTCTTCCGAGTATAGGTAAGGTCGCGCACGCATGGGACGATACGGCAAGAGTCCGGTCAGAGGGATCTCGGTGGTGCCCACGTCCGATGTCAAGGAAAGGGACGGAAGGAGGCAATATAAGCCCTTGGCGAAACCGACCGTGGCTGTGCTCGCCGCGTGGATTAAGGAACAAGGAAAGGATGGTTTTAAAATCTTTTACTACCAGCGCGCGTGGCGGCCCACTGAGTTCCGACTCGGTCCAGTATCTCGCTACTAAATACGCTGCCGTGGCACGGAAGACTGCCCTCGTTGTCGCAAAAGCGGGTCTCACCACATGTGCTTCGACACACAGCCGCAATGGAACTGCTGCAAGCCGGAGTGGATCGTGCGCTCATCGCACTCTGGCTGGGTCACGAATCGGTCGAGACCACCCAGGTCTACTTCAAATCCCGGACTATGCCCGCATGGCGCCGAACAGCGGAACGGCGTACTTGCTGTTTCGCCCTGCTTGCCCCGAACTGCGCAAGAACTAATTCGGCATAGTCCGGAACTCGGCATAGTGCCGCCTATGCCGAGTTCGGCATAAGAGGCATACGTACGCGACGCTCCTCAAGGGGAACGGCAAAGCGTGAAGGTTGTGCAGGAGCTAATGCGGCACGCAAACATCTCGGTCACTCTGAACGTCTATGCGCAAGCAATCACGCAAACCAAGCGAGACGCGCAGAGCCGAGTTGTGAGTTTGCTGCTCGACAAAAACGAAGAAAAACCAAGCACCGAGGCTTATCGGACCGTAACGGACCTACAAAATTCTGGAGGGGATTTGCAAGTGGTTGATAAGGTTGGCGTCCCCGACGGGATTTGAACCCGTGTTACCGCCGTGAAAGGGCGCTGATGACTGGATCACGTTGTAATTACAAGGCAGCGGTCGCAACGCAACGCCCTGTAAGGAACAGCTAAGAACCCGAAAGAACGGGCTTTCATTGTACCGTTCTTGTACCGCGAGTTTTGACCCAAAACTCTCGGAAAAAGGTGATCTGGCGATCTTGGGAACGAAGCGCAAAGACGATTTCGAGCCCCACTGGCAAGATGAGAAGGACTGGCTCTGCATCGTCGAATTCTTGCCCACCGATAATCCAGAGGCTCGGCTGTTTGCCGCCGACATAATCGGGTACATGGTCGGTTATGCGAATCTCACGAACACACGCTCGCTGGCACTCCTCGGCGATCCTGACGCCAGCGCATACGAGCTTCTATTTTCCTTTCGTCTCCTGAGGAGAAAAACGAGTTCCTGAACTTGGTCCGTTCAAATGAGGACATGGGGAACGACTACATCATTGAGCTTACGCCGCCCACCACTGAAGAAATTAGGAATGCTCGTCCACTCGCAACGGTCCTACCCCAGGATGCCCTCACCCATGCCATGCTGATTGCAGCGACCCTGTGTGCGGGTACAGAAGATGATCGCGCTGTGTCGTAAGGCCGGCGCACAATCGCTTAAGAACGTTTTAGCCTTGGTCGCAGAATCCATCCATGAGAGGGCGCTGGACCCGCCCCGGTATTCAGGCTAGCTACACTTGGAGCAAATCGCTCGACGATACCAGCATGGTCATTGGAGGAACGGGCTCGACGGGGGCGGTAACATCCGGCTTCTCGCAGAACCCCTATGACACACGTCCAGAAAAGGCGCCCTCTACATTCGATGTGACGCACGGCTTCGGATTGAGCGTGGCGCAGGATCTGCACCTCGAAAGCGCAGACTTTCTGCGTGCGATCAGCAGGAAAGCAACTTACGGATGGGAGCTTCTAAGCATTTCAAGCATTAGTTCCGGGTCGCCGTTTACCGTCTACTCGGGGATTCAACAGACGGGCTACGGTTCGAATGGCGTGGATCGCCCCGACCAGATTGCCAAGCCGCATCTCTCCACGGCACGGAAAGACCGCCAGGACTATTTTGGCCAGGGTGCGAATAACGCCGCCAGCTTCTTCTCGATTCCCATCGACATTCCCGGGGGCACGGGGCCCAATCAAGGACGCTTCGGCACACTGGGCCGCAATTCGTTTCGTGGGCCGGCCTTCTACAACTTCGATTTCGCGCTCATCAAAGATACGCCGTTTGGTCGTCGCAAGAGCGGAGCTGAGGGCGTCGACCTGCAGTTTCGCTCCGAGTTCTTCAACCTCTTCAACATCGTCACCATGGGCCTGCCGGCGAATATCCTCAATGGCTCGGGATTCGGTGAAATCAGCAAAACGGCAGGGAATTCCCGACAGATTCAGCTCTCTCTCAAGCTGATCTACTGATGCTGCGTCGACCATGACGATCCCCCACGCTGCGACGCCCACGCGTCTGCTATAAAGGGTGCGGCATCCGGGCTGAAATTCACCAGCATCGAAAGCGGCATCCACAAAGCCGCTGATGATTGTGTCTGGCCCGGCCCGCGGGAGATACCGGTGAAAAGAGATTGCACGTTCATTCGCATGCGCGGATTCTTCGCTGCTTCCGCGCTTCTTTGGGCAGCGCTTGCCCTCGCAACCCATCCGTCCCAAGCACAGCAAGCCGCGCGTCGGGCCCTCGACCTGACCGAAGTGAAGCCAGAGAGTGTGGGATTCTCATCCGAGCGCCTGGCACGTTTGCACACCTTGATGCAGGATGCAGTGGACCACCAGCAAGTGGCCGGAGTCGTGACCTTGCTTGCACGTCATGGAAAGGCGGTCGATTATCGCGCCTACGGAATGCGCGACATTGCCAGCAAAACGGCGATGACCAAGGACACCATCTTCCGCGATTACTCGATGACCAAGCCGGTCACCGCAGTGGCCATGCTCGAGCTCTATGAACAAGGAAAGTGGCTGCCCAGCGACCCTATCTCAAAATACATCCCTGAGTTCGCGCATCTGAAGGTCTACAACGGCATGGATGCGGACGGAAAAATGATTCTTGTCGACCCCGTCCATCCTCCCACCATACGCGAACTGATGACACATACCGCTGGCTTCACCTACGGCATTTTCGGCGATACTCCGGTCGATAAGACTGTATCGCGAAGCGCATGTCTTCCAATCGCAGAACCTGCACGAGTTCGTCACCAAGCTCGCGGAGATTCCATTGCTTTACCAGCCCGGAACCAGGTGGGTGTATTCGGTCTCGATGGACGTGCAGGGCTACATCGTGGAGAAGCTCTCAGGAAAAACGCTTCCCGAGTTCATGCGCGAAAACATCTATTCGCCTCTTGGCATGAAAGACGCTGGCTTCTTTGTCCCGCAAGATAAGTGGTCGCGCTTTGCCACCGTATATTGGGTCGATCCCAAAGGCGGTCTCTCCGCAGCTGGGCCCGAAACAGTCAACCACCGCGACTTCGATCGCGAACCGGCCATGCCGTCGGGCGGAGGCGGCATGGTATCGACTGCCGAGGATTACTACCGCTTTGCACAGATGCTGGGCAACAGCGGCGAACTGGATGGCAAGCGCATCCTCTCGCCCGCAACCGTCAAGCTCATGAGCTCCAACCATCTGCCGCCCGAGTTGCTGACGGGCGAGTTCCAGCATCGGCGCTCAGGTCATGCGGCCTGGCTTCGGTTATGGCTACAACTGCGCTGTCGTTTTCGATCCGCCGGAAGCCAACCTGCCCGAGGGCAAAGGCACCTTCTTCTGGGATGGCGCGGCAGGCACCTGGTTCTGGATCGATCCAACCAACGACGTCGTCTTCGTCGGCATGATCCAGCGCATGGGCGCAGGTCCCAATAGTGAAAATCTGCAGTATCTCAGCCGCAACGTTGTCTACGGTGCGCTCGTGGATCCAGCGAAGTAGCTCTGCGCGTGGGGCGGCCGGATTCCCATTCCGCCGCCCCCCCAAGATGCACTTTCGATCGCGCCCGAATCGATGGCGAGCACCCCACCGTCTATCCCACTCCCAGCTCTCAAAACTTCCATTCGTCACAAAAAATCCATCTCAACAAAACTTAACCCTCCTTCCTATTGCATTCCCATAGAGCGTCGTGTATGCTTCTCCTATTGGTTTGCCATAGGAGGACGGGGATGGGCGGAAAGACCGATGTATGGCAGGGAACGCTGGCGCTGATGGTGCTGAAGACGCTTGCAGACCATGGGACCGCAACACGGCTACGGGCTGGCGCGGCGCATTGAGCAGACCAGCGGCGATCTGCTTGAGTTGAACTACGGCACCCTCTATCCGGCGCTGCTGAAGCTTGAGCAGGAGGGCTACATCCGCTCGCGCTGGGGAGTCATCAGAAAACAATCGCAAGCGCAAAATTCTACGAGCTCACCAAGGCGGGCGAGCGCCAGGTGCGCAAGGCCGCCGCCGAGTGGGAGCAGACCACCGAGATTCTGGCGCGCTTTCTCGAACCGAACGCCGAAGCCTGAGAAGAAAGGAGGTCTGTGATGGATGCGCTGCGAGCGAAACTCCGCTCCTTATGGTTGCGCGTGTGCGGGCACACGGCAAATCAGACAATGATTTCGACGCAGAGCTCGCGAGCCATATCGCCTTGCACACCGAAGACGGCATGCGCGCGGGCTTGAGTCGGCAGGAGGCGCGTCGCCAGGCCTTCATTCGACTCGGCGGAGCGGAGCAAACGCGCCAGGCCTATCGCGAGCGTCGCACGCTGCCATGGATCGAGGAATTGCTGCAGGACGTGCGCTTCGGCTTGCGGATGATGGCGCGCAACCGCGGATTCACGGCGGTTGCGGTGCTCACGCTGGCCATCGGCATCGGCGCAACCGCGACCGCCTTCACCTGGATCGACGCGGTCCTGCTGCAGCCCCTGAGCGGCGTGACAGAACCGAACCGCCTCGTCACAGCTGGAGTCAGTCACGTCCAATGGCGAATGGGTGCCCAATTCCTATCCCGACTTCATCGATTTTCGCGATCGTCTCAAGCTCTTCGACGGCATTGCGGTCACCCACATGGCAGCTTTCAGCGTAGGCAAAGAGAATCACGCCGAGCGTGTGTGGGGCGAACTCGTTTCAGGCAATTTCTTTGCAGTTCTCGGCGTGAAGCCCGAAGCTGGGCCGCATGTTCCTCCCATCAGAGTACGGCGATGTCGCCCGGCGCATATCCCGTGGCCGTGATCAGCGATCGCTATTGGCGTTCGCACTATGGAGCCGACCCCTCGATCGTCGGCAGAACCATCCGCATCAATCAGCACGAGCTCACGATTGTGGGCGTGGCCGCGCCGGAATTTCATGGCTCGATGCCCGTGACGTCGTTCGATCTTTGGGTTCCATACATGGAGCAGTCGGTGCTGAATGGCGTCCAGCTGTGGATGCTGCGCGACCGGCACGACCGCAACATGCTGGGCATTGCGCGGCTCAAGCCCGGCGTGACCTTCGAGCAGGCGCGGCTGGAACTGAAGACGCTCGCCGACCGCATGGCCATCGCCAACGCCAATGTGAGCGAAGGCATGAGCGCCACGCTGCTGCCGTTATGGAAGTCGCCGCACGGGCCGCAGGGATTGCTGGTGGGCCCGCTGCGCATTCTGATGGGCGTTTGCGTGCTGGTGCTGCTGATTGTCTGCGCGAACGTGGCCAACCTGCTGCTGGCGCGGGCCACGGTGCGCGAAAAGGAGTTCAGCGCGCGACTGGCGCTGGGCGCGAGCCGCGGACGCATCGCGCGGCAGGTGCTGACCGAGAGCCTGATGCTCACGGGCTGCGGCGCAGCTGCTGGGGCTTGGCGGCGACGCCGTGGATGAGCCATGCGCTGCAGCTTGCTGATGCCGCCCGGCCCCATGGCCTCGCTGGTCTCCATGGATACGCGGCCGAATTTCGCCGTGTCTGGCCTTTGTCGCGGGCTGTGCGTCGTGTCGGCGCTGTGCGGCGGGCCTTGTTCCGGCGCTGCAGGTGGGACGGCTGAATCTGAGTGCGAGGCTGAATGCGGGCGGACGCAGCGGCACTGCGGGACGCGGCGCGCAATCGACTGCGCTCGGCGCTGGTGGCTTCAGAAGTGGCTCTGGCCCTGGTTGCGCTCGTGGGAGCGGGATTATTTGCGCGCAGTTTTCAGCAGACGCTGCGCATCGATCCGGGCTTCGATCCCAACCACGTGCTGCTGAGCCAGTTCTATCTCTCCACCAACGGATACAACCTGGCGCAGCGCAAGGAATTTTGCCGGCGGCTTGGAAGAGCGCATGCTCGCTGCGCCGGGCGTAGTCGATGTGGCCTACTCCGACGGCGTGCCGCTGGGCTTTGAGCCCAGCTGGTGGGAAGAACTGAAGATCGAAGGCTACGCGCCCCGCCCCAACGAAAACATGAATATCTTTCGCAACGTGGTTTCGCCTGGCTACTTGCCGCTGATGCGCATTCCCATCGTAGACGGCCGCAACTTCACCGACCAGGACAACGAGAATGCGCCCAACGTGATGATCGTGAACGAGGCGTTCGTGCGGCGATTCTTCGCCGGACGCAAGCCCGATCGGCAAAAAGATTCACGGATGGGGTTCGCTGGTTCCGCGTCGTCGGCGTTGCCAAGGATTCGAAGTATCACTACCTGGGCGAGTCGACGCCGGCGTACTTCTACGTGCCCTTCCGCCAGGTTTTTCGCGAGGACATGAATCTGGCGTTCTATGTGCGCACGCAGGGCGATCCGGAGAACGCACTTGCATCGCTTCGCGCGCAGACGCGGGCCATCGATCCCAACGTGACGGTTTTCGATGCCGCGCCGCTCAAGGAATTCATCGGCGCGTCGCTCTATCCGCAAAAAATAGCGGCGAGCCTGATGACGGTGCTGGGTGGCCTGGCGCTGCTGCTCGCGGCGGTTGGGCTCTATAGCGTGATGGCCTACTCGGTGGCGCAGCGCACGCAGGAGATTGGCGTGCGCATGGCGCTGGGCGCGCAGCCGGGGCATGTGCTGCGCATGATTGTGATGCAAGGGCTCGCACTTACATTGGCGGGGCTCGCCATCGGCGGGGTGCTCGCCATCGGGTTGGCTCGCGCCGTTGCGAGCATCGAATTTACCAACTCGGGCATGGGCGCTCAACGCGCGATTATTGGGTGACGGCGCCAACAGTCCCCTGATCTATCTCGGATCCGCCGTGTTCCTGTGCATAGTCGGCGCGTTGGCGGCGTATCTGCCGGCGCGGCGAGCGGCACGCGTAGATCCGATGCAGGCACTGCGGGCGGAGTAGGAGCGGTGATGAGACGGCTACGCGCTCTATGGATGCGCATCCGGCAGATGGGGCGGAAGCAGCACGACTTCGATGCGGAGTTGGAGAGCCATATCGCCTTGCATACCGAAGACGGCATACGCGCGGGCTTGAGTCGCCGAGGAGGCGCGTCGCCAGGCCTTCATTCGTCTCGGCGGAGCGGAGCAGGTGCGCCAGGCCTATCGCGAGAGAAGCGGGTTGCCGTGGCTTGAGTCTCCGCTGCGCGATCTTCGTTACGCCGTGCGCACGCTGACCAAGCATCCCGCGATCACCGCCATTGCAATTCTGTCGATCGGCCTCGGTATCGGCGCCAACGCGACCATTTTCTCCATGGTGAGCCGCTTTCTGCTGCGCCCGGCGCCGGTAGGCGACCCGGCAACGCTTCTCGAACTCTCCACTATCCAAAAGGGTGATCGCTGCTGCAATCAATTCCCCTATCCGCTCTTTGAAGATGTCGCGCCTGCAGTCTCGTTCTCCGGCGTTGGCGGCCTACGACGACTGATTCCCGCCTCGATCCATGGAAGCGGCGAGCCAGAGCGCGTTTGGGGACAGGCGGTCACGACCAATTTCTTCGATGTGCTCGAACTGCCCATGGTGCTCGGCCGCGGATTCATTGCGAGCGAAGCGCATGCGCCGGTCCTCATCCTCGGCCAGAACCTTTGGCGCGCGCGATTTGACAGTGATCCCTCCATTGTGGGGAAGTCAATTCTGCTTTCGGGGCACACTGTCACGGTGATTGGGATTGCTCCCGCCACGTTTCACAGCGTCGATCAGATCCTGGACGCGCAGTTCTGGGTACCGCTCGGCGATGGCCGCCGAGCTTGCACCCAACACTGCCGCCGCAAGACTCGCGCGAATTTCATTGGCTTCATGTGGTCGGCCGCCTGCGACCAGGGATGACGAAGAGACGAGTCGAGGCGGAATTGAATACTCTGGCCGCAGGCTACGCTAAGGCCTATCCGGCAACCGACAAGGACAACGCATTTCATATTCGAGCTTGCCGGTTCATTGCCGCCGAACTTCAAAGAACACCGCGATTCTGTTTCTCTCGGCCCTGCTCGTCATCGTGCTGTTGGTCCTCTCCATCGCCGGGGCCAATGTAGCCAATCTATTGTTTGCCCAGGCGGCAGCGCGGCAGCGCGAAATGGCAGTGCGTCTCGCCCTGGGTGCAACGCGCGCGCGGCTGCAGACGCCAGATGCTGCTCGAAAGCGTGCTGATGTCTCTGGCCGGCGGCGTCTTGGGCGTGGTGTTTTCGCTGTGGGCGACGCGCGGTCTCTCGGCATTTCGCCTGCCGGCTCCCGTGCCTCTAGACCTTGCTGTCGGCGTCGATGGACGTGTTCTTCTGTTTGCCTTTGTTCTGAGTCTTGCAAGCGGCGTCCTCCTGGGGATCGCGCCCGCATGGGCAGCCTCGCGCCCCCTGCTCACCAATGCTCTGAAGGGCGAGGACGCTCTGGCGCGCCCCGGGAGGAGACGCTTCAATTTGCGCAACGTGCTCGTCGTCGGGCAGATCGCAATGTCGGTGGTATTGCTGTCGGTGACCGTGCTCTTCCTGCGCAGTCTCGAGAGCGCGGCGAGCATCGACATCGGCTTTCGAACACAAGGTCTGCTCATCGCTCTCCGTCGATCCACGCGTGCACGGGTATTCGCCCGAGCGAACGACGGAATTCCTTAAGCAGCTCCGCCAACGTGTAGCCGGCTCTGCCGGGTGTCGACTCAGCCGTGTGTACCGACGTCGCCCTGCTGTCCGGCGGCAATCGCAGCGATGGTTTCACCGTCGCAGGCCAATCGACGGAAGAACCAGGCGGTCACCTTTGCCGACCTCTACATGGTCACGCCCGGCTATTTTGCAACCCTAGGCATCCCGCAACTCGCGGGACGAGATTTCAGCAATGAGCCGGGCAGCGGACCGAGGGTCGCGGTGATCAATCGCGCCTTCGCAGATCGTCTCTTTGCGGGGGGCAATCCGATCGGGCAACACGTGAGCGGCGGCGGTTTCTACTTACGAGATCATCGGCGTGGTCGGCAACGTCAAGTCACGCACCCTGGGCGAAGAAGCGCGTCCCCTTCTCTACCGTCTCGCTCAGCCAAAGTATCGCGAGCGATCCTTCTCTGATGGGCTATGCGCTGATCGTGCACACCCCTGGCAATCCAGCCGCGTTGATGGAGCCGGTCCGTCGGCAGGTCTCTGCGCTCGACCCGGCCATGGCGATCTACAACGATCGAGACAATGGACGATCACGTCCGCACGGCATACATCCTGCCGCGCCTCGCGGCGACGCTCTTCGGGGTCTTCGGCAGCATCGGCGTGCTGCTTGCAGGCATCGGGCTCTACGGCGTCATGAGCTACTCCGTGAACCGGCGCACCCGCGAGATCGGCATTCGCATGGCCATGGGCGCGCAACCGGGTGCGGTTGAGAGGCTCGTCTTGCGGCAGGGCTTCATGCTCTCATTGATCGCAATTGCCTTGGGTTGGCCCGCGGCCTGGATGACTACTAGATTTGCCACCAGTTTTCTTTACGGTATCCAGCCGCACGACACGTTCACCTTTGCGGTAGTGCCGCCTTTCTTGATTTTGATCGCGCTCGTTGCGTGCTGGTTTCCCGCGCGCCGCGCGGCATCAATCGATCCCATGCAAGCGCTACGGACCGAATAGGAGAATGCGATGAGAGGTTTGAGATCTTTATGGATGCGCGTGTTTGGCGCCGCGTGTGCGCAGCGGGAGATTGACGCGGAGCTTGCAAGCCACATCGCGCTGCATACCGACGCGGGCGTCCGTGCGGGCCTCAGTCCGGATGAGGCGCGGCGGCAAGCGTTGATTCGGCTCGGCGGCGAAGAACAGGCGCGCCAGGCCTATCGAGATCGCGCCACACTGCCGCCACTCGAAGGCATCCTGCAGGATGTGCGTTTCGCGCTGCGCCAAATGCGGAAGGCTCCGGGATTCGCCCTCACCGCAGTGTTAACCCTGGCGCTCGGCATCGGCGCGAACGCAGTCATCTATACGCTGGTCGATTCGATCCTGTTGCGGCCCTTGCCCTACGCGCGCCAGGATCGCCTGATGCGCATTACCGGCACAACCTTGCCGGTCTTTCCGAAGGGATGGATTCGCGCTTTGGGAGAGCACGCGAAGGGGTTCTCTTCACTTGCCGGGTACGGGCCCGATGCCGAATCGAACGTGTCGGAAAATGACGCTCCCGATCGCGTCTTCGGCACCTTGGTGACTGTGAATGCCTTTGACACGCTGGGCATTCACCCCGCACTCGGCGATTTTTTCAGCCCCGAGGATGCCATTGCCGGCCAGGATCACGATGTCGTTCTGAGCTACAGCTATTGGCGGCAGCGCTATGGCGGTTTGCCTGAGGTGCTTGGACGCACCCTGCGCATTGACGGCGTTTCGCGCAGAATCATCGGCATCATGCCCCCCGGTGTTCACTTCCCCTACGCGGATACCCAGTTCGTAATCCCCGTTTCCTATCGGCACGATGTTCCGCTCGATCCGTGGGCGGTCTTTAATCTGCACAGCTTCGGGCGCCTGGCTGATGGAGTCACACCGGCAAAGGCGCAGGCTGAATTGCGTCAATTGCACGGAGTCTTGCTGCCGCTCTTCCCGTTTCGCATGCCCGATATATGGGCCTCGGATATGACCGTCGTTCCCCTGCTCGAAGCGCAAACAGGTGCAATGCGTCCTCGCCTGCTGTTGCTGTTTGGCGCCGTTGGACTGATTCTGCTGATTGCCTGCGCCAATGTGGCCAACCTGATGCTGGCGCGTGCCACGGCGCGCGAGCGCGAGATTGCGATTCGCGGAGCCCTGGGCGCGTCGGGCAAGAGGCTTGTCCAGCAATTGCTCTCGGAGAGTGTCGTGCTCGGCGTGACAGCTGGGCTCGTCGGCCTGGGCGCGGCCTTTGCCAGCCTGCGCCTCTTTGTTAGATTGCTGCCCGCGGACACCCCTCGCATTCAAGACATCTCGCTTCACGCGGGAGACGTCCTCTTTACCATCGGTGCCTCGGTATTGGCGGGTCTGCTCTTCGGCTTGATCCCATCCATCAAGATGGCGTCGATCAATCTGCTCGCAACGCTGCGCTCGGGTGGAAGCCGCGGCGTGATGGGCAAGGGCTCCGGATTCGGCGTGTCAATGGGTCTCGTCGGCGCGCAGATCGGCCTCTCGGTCATGGTCATCACGACGGCCGGATTGATGCTGCACAGCCTCTATCAAATTTCCCAGGTCGATCCGGGCTTCCGTACGGTGGGCACAGTGACTGCCGAGGTGGCGCTCGATGCAGACGCGTGTAGGCAGAAAGGGCGTTGCCAGTCGTTCTACTCCGCGTTGCTTGCAAATGCTTCGTCGATCGCGGGCGTGGAAGGTGCTGCTCTCACAGACTCGTTGCCACTCAGCGGACGCGACAACAACTATGTCTTCGATGCGGAAGGGCATCCTCGCGACGCGCGGCAGGGCGCTCTGCTGGCGACCGGCCGCACCGTTTCTCCGAGCTACTTCGCTGTACTTGGGATGCGCTTGGTGCGCGGTCGTCTACTCGCAGCTCAGGATGCCTCGGGAGCCAGCCACGCCGTCGTGGTCAATCAGCGGTTGGCGCAGCGATACTGGCCCGACCAGGATCCAATCGGCAAGCATCTTCTTGACGTGAACGACGCACCGGCCCCCGCCGTATGGGATGTGTCGAAGGCGTCGGTGATTGTCGGTGTAGTGCAGAATGCGCGCGAAGGAAGCCTCGAAGGAGACTATGCCGACGAAGTCTATCTGCCCATCACGCCGCAGCGCGAAGTCCCCGTGATGTATGCGCTGCTGCGCACGCATACTACGCCGGCCGGGACGGCAGCAAGCCTGCGGCGGACCGTGGCCGGCATCGATTCGCTGGCCCCGGTCACGCGCGTACGCTCCATGGATCAGGTCGTCGCGACATCGGTTGCCGCCCCGCGCGCTCTGGCAGTGCTGTTGCTTGCCTTCGGCGCGCTTGCCGTCATCATTGGCTCAGTAGGCGTCTATAGCCTGATCGCCTACATCGTCAGTTGGCGGACTCCCGAAATCGGCTTGCGCCTGGCCCTGGGAGCACCGCGCTGGCAGATCACGCTCGCCGTGATTCGCCAAAGCCTGCTGCTGGCTGCAGGGGGGTGCTTGGCCGGTCTCCTGGGCGCGCTTTCACTGAGCCGTGCGTTGCACAGCTTTCTCTTCGAGGTGAGCCCGTTCGATCCCATCACCTTCTGCGGTGTTGCTCTGGTCATGGCGCTGGTGGCGCTGCTCGCAGCATGGGTTCCTGCGCGACGCGCGGCCTCGGTCGATCCCATGATTGCTCTTCGAGGAGAATAAGGAGGTCGA
>CAVQCF010000028.1:0-10899 GCA_963710885.1 uncultured Acidobacteriaceae bacterium | reverse complement strand
GGCACCGCACCGGGGATACCATTCAACTTCCCGGTCTGGCAGGAGCGTTGGAACCGTTGGGCGAGTCGAACTACAAAACCTGAGCCCGTACAATGTCAACGCAGCAGACCCGCACGCGCTTCTGGGATGACATGACCAGATGCTTCGCGACGACGTGAACATCCTGCACGGGAACCATCTGTTCGCGTTCGGCGGCACCTACCAGCACAACTTCAACTGGCATCAACGCACCGATAACGGCGGCGGCATCAATTACCAACCAGTCTATCAACTCTCCACTACGTCTGGCGCTGGCAATGGAGTGGACATGAGTGGTTATGTCCCAGCAGCGGGTTCCTCCAGCAGTTGGGGGCGCGACTACGCTGCTACGTTGGGAATTGCTCCATCGCCCAGCAGGCCTTTACGCGTACTGGATCAAACTTGACATTGAACCCCCCGCTCACGCCGGCATTCGACCAGGCCACCATTCCTTATTACAACGTGTATTTCAGTGACACCTGGCACATGAAGCCGACATTTACGTTGACCTACGGCATGGGATGGACGCTGGAAATGCCTCCGGTAGAGAAGGACGGCAAGCAGATCGAGTTGGTGGATCAGGCCAACCAGTTAATTGACGTCCAGGCCTATCTGCACTCCCGCGAACAGGCTGCGCTGCAAGGTCAGGTCTACAACCCGCAGGTTGGCTTTAATCTTGTGGGCAACACGGAGAATGGGCGGAAGTACCCCTACGATCCTTTCTATGGCTCCTTCAGTCCGCGTGTCGCCGCCGCCTGGAGCCCGCATTTTGACCGTGACTCCACGATGGGCAAGATCTTCGGCGGACAAGATACAGTCATTCGCGGTGGCTATGGCAGGATCTACGGGCGCTTGAACGGCGTGGATCTCGTGCTGGTGCCGCTGCTGGGTACCGGCTTGATTCAGCCGGTTCAGTGTATCGGCGCGCTTAGCGACGGCGTTACCTGCGCCGGTAACGGCGGCGCCAGCCCCAATACGGCCTTCCGCGTTGGGGTCGACGGTCTAACTGCTCCCCTTCCATCCGTCGCCAATGGTCAGATTACGCAGACCTTGCCACAACCGCTCTATCCAGGTGTCAACGGCATCGCTGCCGGCGCGGGCGAGGCATTGGATCCGCATTTCCGGCCCAACGTTGTCGACTCGTTCAATTTCACGATTCAGCGACAGCTGCACCGGGGCATCACGGTGGAGGCCGGCTATATCGGCCGCCGGATTCAACACGAATACCAACCGATCAACATCAATGCCGTACCTTACATGATGACCATGGGAGGGCAGAGGTTCGATAAGGCGTATGCCAATATGATGATGCAGTACTGTGGCGGGATCGCGAATCTTGCCGGAACCAACTGCGTGCCCAACGCAAGCTCCGTACAGCCACAAGCGTTCTTTGAGGCTGCGCTAGCGGGTACCGGGTACTGCACAGGATTCGCAAACTGCACACAGGCCGTAGTAGCGAATGAGGGTGTTAACGGCACAGGCAACCTCGTCACCGCAAACGGCAATGGCTTTTCACCTTTGGCTAACGTATGGAGTCTATGGAGCGACCTGGACAATGGGGGATTCAACTTCCCACACACTATGATGAACACGCCCTTCAACTGCCCGACTGGCACCGAGCTCGGATGTAGCGGTCAGTTGACGTCAGGTGTGGGCGTCAATGCCAGTATCGGTCACGGGAATTACAACGGCGGCTTTGTCTCTTTCAAGATCAGCGATCGGCATGGCCTAACCACTCAATCCAACTTTACTTGGTCCAAGACGCTCAGCACGGGAGCGGTAGTCCAAGCAACGAGCGCCGATACTGCTGTTGATCCGTACAACCTCAACACGGGCTACGGTCTCGCAGGCTTTGATCGCAAGTTCGTGTACAACCTGTTCTTTGTGTACGCGCCTCCTGTCTACAAAGGACAGAGTGGAGTCCTTGGACATGTGCTCGGTGGCTGGACGTTTGCGCCGATTTTCACCGCTGGCAGCGGACTGCCGATCACCCTCGGCACGATCAACGGTGGCGGGCAGGCATACGGTGAAGGCGATTCCTCCAACTTCTTCGGAAATGGGAACTCTGACAACGCTGTTCCGGTTGGCCCCCTTCGAAGGTTGTGTCCACCAAGTGGTGGATCCTGTTCTGGGTCGGCAGTTGCCGAACGCGTTCAGCAGCGACCCGACAGGAGCAGCCCAGTCGGCGGTGTACAACCTGTTCGCCAGCCAATTCTTGGCTTGGATGCCAAAGACGGCGGCTGGGGTGTTCTGCGCGGCCTCAACTACTGGAATATGGACATGAGCGTCCGGAAGAACTTCAAGATTACTGAGCGCTTCAATGCCGAGTTCCAGATGGTGGTCGTGAATCTCTTCAACCATCCCGTATCTTGACCCGACCGGAGGCGATTATCTCGACACCAGCGCCGGTCCTGGTGTAGGTTTCGGCACCCTGCCTGGCCAAGGCAATACTCCTCGTACCATGGAGTTTGGCCTGCGGTTTAGCTTCTAACTTCAGCTTCGAGGCGCGGCGAATTGTGGCGCCTCGAATCAAATCAAGACGCATGGAAAGAGGGTCGGGCTACGCCCGACCCTCTTTTTTGTTTGCTGAACACTGAAGAAAGCGTGTCGCCGTGTCGCTTATCGGTGGGCCAACCCGAAGCCCACGGCACCCGCCCCTGACGAATCCAGCCACCACGCTGCGGCAGAGCGATGCCATCGATCTTGCCGACCAGCTTCGACGCAAAATCGTCGATCCCACTCGAACCAGTTCGCGACTCTCGCCCAGGTGCCCAGGTGTGGCCCGCATGATAGCGGACAGTTCTCTGGAATATGGAAGCCTGCAACCGGCGCGGGAACCACGCGCGGAGCCGTTTCATGATTCGCTGCTTGCAGCACAGGTTGTTTCGCCAACTGCTTCTGTTCACGCATAGTCAATCAGTAAGAAGGTTGCGAACGTCGGAAGTACCATGATGACTGTCATAGCCCACCTCGCCCGGAGTTCCCTTTTTACTTCTGAGGTATTCACGCCTTTCCTACAAGGCAATCGTCAAGGCGAACTGGAACGCGCCGTGCGCAGGCGCATTATTGCGCACGCTCCCCATTGATGTGTACGAGTTAGAGCATTTGCAGACTTGCATCATCACGATCCGTGCGGCGAAATGCGGACCGCCCTACGATGAGAATCGCAACATGAAAAAGGCTGCAGGCCGCGAGGGTCGTGAGACTCCAAAGTAGCGTCGGAACCAATTTGTTAATCAGCAAGGCTTGACGCGAAAAGCACGCGCTGACGCGATCCGCATCGCGATTTGCTGCAAAAAACAATGCTGAAGGAGTTCGTTGGAGGCGCCAGAATTCTATTGGCCGACCTCACCTGCAAAAGTGACGCACATCACCGCTAAGAATTCCACATTGTTGAGAATACCTACCTGTCTGAAGTTGCTGAATTTTCGCGACAGCCTCCGATCGGATGGGGTAAGCAGCTTATAAGTGATCCGATTCCCGGCTGCGGTTACGCCGGTAATCGCTCCTTTTTCTTACCTCATTCAGCTGAGGCATCGGTCGAAAGGATCTCCGGGCGGCACTGGTGCGCTCGAACTGCCGTGTCCGGAGACATACTTCATGAGCAAAGCACTCGTATATGATTCCACGGTTTGCATCGGCTGCACAATGCGAACAGGCTTGCGCCACCCAAAACAAGCTTCCCTACGACGACGCCATCGCCGCCGAGCGAATATCAGTCAGGCCACAAAATGACCGTCGTGCTCACGCGCGGCGACAAGTTTATGCGCCGCCTGTTCATGAACTGCAACGATCCGTCTTGCGCTTCGGTCTGCTCGGTCGGCGCGCTGCAGAAGACGACGCTCGGCCCAGTTACCTACGACGCCTCGAAGTGCATGATCTGCCGTTACTGCATGGTGGCTTATCCCTTCAGCGTTCCGAAATATGAATGGAGCAACTCGTCCCTAACTTCAGAAGTGCACTATGTGTCCCGACCGAGTGCCCAGGGAAAGCCGACCGCCAGCGCGGAGATCTGTCCCACTGGCGCCACCAGGTTCGGCGACCGGGACGAATTGATCGCCGAAGCGCAAAAGCGAATTCACGACAGCCCGGGCAACTATGTGAACCACATCTTACGGGCTCGAGGAAGTCGGCGGCACGTCGGTGCTGGGAGAAGGGAAAGAGACATGCCCAGAGCCACGCGACAAGATGGTAAACATCTGAAAATCATGTTTGGACTCGGACTGGGGATCGGCTTATTTCGAGCAGCGTCAGATCAACTCAGCACAGCTCAGCTCATTTCATGCAAGGATCGTGCGTCCCCGAAAACCGAACCAACGCAGGAAAATAGCGCGCGCGAGTAACTGCCCTAGGGCGGCTGGGGGGGACTGAAGACCCGCCCGAAGCCAGCCCTGGCCGTCCGCGAGTGGTTGCCGACGGATGCCCACGTTTTCTCAGGAGCAATTCCGTGCAGCGCCCGCTTCCCCGCCCTTCGTGCAGGATTCTTGAGCGTCGATCGCTTGCGTTCTCCTCTGTGTGTGGGGCGGGGTCTCGCCACAGCCCAGCGAAGCGATCCGGAGGGCCCGGTTCAAGTGACCACCGGTGTTAATGTCGGCCCTGATCCCCTCGCGCAAATAGACTTCCAACTGATGTACCTCGATCAGATGAACCGGCACGCGAAGGAAAGCGAGCAACGCCGGAAGCAAAACCAGAATCTGATTGATTCCGGTGTGGTCTCCGCGCTCGACCTGCAAGCCCCCAGCAAAGCCGTCGACGAGTTCAACCGCGCTACCTCGCTGCTAAAAGCCCAGCACTCGAAAGAAGCGATCGCGCATCTGCAAAAGGCGATCCACGTCTATCCCAGTTTTGTTTCAGCCCATGTTGGTCTCGGCCTCGCCTACCTCGATCAGGAAGACGCCGTCCTGGCCAGGACTGAATTTGAAACGGCTGCCAAGCTTGACCAGAAATTTCCAGGATCGTTCCTGAATCTCGGTCTGGTGGCATTGTCACTAAACGACTTTGCGACCGCCCAATCCGAACTCGCGCAGGCGGCATCTCTCCGTCCTAAGGACCCCCGCATCCTCTCCGCCCTGGCGTACGCGCAAAACGGAACCCATCAGTACCAGCAGACCCTCGAGACCGCGCAGCGAGTGCATGCGCTGAACACAAAGGGATGGCAAATGTTCACTATGCCGCTGCCTCGGCAGCCATGTCTCTGAATGATTTCGACAACATGGAGCGTGAACTCGGTTTCTTCTTGAGCGAAGACCCAACCAACGCTTTCGCTCCCGTGGCCCGCCAGAATCTAGCCGCTCTCACTCATAACAAGCTTGTCCGCGCGGCAGATTCGACGACTCCTCCGCAAACAACAACCCTGGTCGCTTCGCTACGGCCCCAGACCTTCCCCAACACTGAAAGATTGAAAGCGCAGTTGAATGCCCTGGGGAATGAATCTGATGCGAGTGAATGCGAAGATTGCGGGGCCGTGGCCGAGCCGGCCCCAACCTCGGCGGATGGAAGCAGCAACGCAACTCCAATCCCGGGTCTTTCCC
This sequence comes from uncultured Acidobacteriaceae bacterium, assembly GCA_963710885.1. Classification (GTDB taxonomy): domain Bacteria; phylum Acidobacteriota; class Terriglobia; order Terriglobales; family Acidobacteriaceae; genus Sulfotelmatobacter. Next base: position 5,350 of record CAVQCF010000028.1, on the reverse strand, counting down.
CGCGCTCTACAGCATGGACGATTCGCACGAGCGTTGATCAAGTAACCATGTTTTTCTCCGTCAGCAGCCACGGGCGCATGGTGAACGACCTGCAGCAGTCCGACATTCGGATCCTCGATGACAACAAGCCTCCGGCAAGGATAGTGCAATTTGCCCCGCAATCGAAGCTCCCGTTGCGTCTGGCCTTGCTCGTCGACACCAGCGGTTCGGTGCGCGACCGCTTCGCGTTTGAGAAGCACGCCGCGACGAAGTTCGTCGAAAAAATGCTGAACGGCACCTCCGACCTCGGGTTCATTGCCGGCTTCTCCGAGAAGACAACCGTAACTCAGGATTTCACCGGTCAACAAGCTGAGCTGGGGAAGGGTATTGAGAAGCTCGCGAACGGAGGAGGAACTGCGCTCTTTGACGCCGTGTCATTCGCGTGCGAGAAGCTGGCTGCCTATCCTGAAGACCAGCAGGTGGCTCGAGTCTTGGTGATTTTGAGCGATGGCGAAGATAATTCCAGCAACGGTACCTTGAAACGAAGTATCCGCGCTGCCGAGCTTTCGGGCGTCGCGATTATACCGTCAGCACGAGAGAGGGCGTGGGAGACAAATCAGATGCCGACCGGGTGCTGGAAATGCTCGCCGAGCGTAGCGGAGGCGCAGCGATCTTTCCCGACAACATTCTGACGCTGGGCAAGTCGTTCGATAAGTTGCATGATTTGATTCGCAGCCGTTACTTCGTCGCCATAAACCCGCCGATTTTATGCCGAATGGAAGCTATCGAACGATCAGCGTCAGCGCCGAAAAAGACGGAAAACATCTGCTGGTTCGGGCTCGCAAGGGCTATCACACTCGGATTGCGTCCCCCAACTAAACTGCAAGGCCAACACGCTTAATCGCAAACATCGTCCGGTCTCATGGCACCGCCTCGCCCGCCTCCTCTGACCGCGCGCTCTCGTTCCCGCGACATCGACGGCCGACACCGAATACGAGTAACTCTTTCCCGCAACGGCTGACTCGTCCCGGTACGCAGGAGTTTTCAAAAGCGACGGATTGACCTTCACGGCGCCGCCTGCCAAGGCGCCGTGGGGCTCAATAACTGCCGAATGCGGGCGACGAAGAAAAGCAGTGGTCCTCCACCAGGATAGACAGAATTTAGGCTCTATTCTGTGGGACGTTCAACTAAAGGTCCGTGACAAACTGTTGTAACCAGAAGGCCATTACACTCAGAACGCGCCCCTATGCCACCCCCGCACGCCACACCGCACGCCACACCGCCCCAACTCCAACCTCCGCCCATCTCCACTCATCGCCCCCGCGCCCCGTCAACCAAAGGGACGCACGATTCGGATACAAATGAACTGAATCGCGATGAGCTAGTTGAGTTGAGCACAGCCCCACTTACAGGTTATCCACGTCAAAATCCACATGTCGCCACATCGCGGCAATGCAATAATGACGGGCATGAAACGCATATGATGACGTGCAGAACAGCATAAACATTGACGATTTATACAACGTTAATATTCTCAGGGTGTCTCTGAGACCATCTCTTTCCCTTTTCAGCATCACACTCAAGATTCTCAGCATGTCTGATCATCAGCACGTCCCACTTTCAAGGAAGCCAGCGAGTCTGGCGACTCACCATCGTGGCTCCCCGCTTGTCCGATTATCGATCCAAGAAGGGCATCGGCGCAAAGAGTGATCAGGTTTTCCTCGGCATCGTGCCCAGATTGGCTGCGGAACCTGTTGTGGTGTACTTCGAGGTTGGATAGCGTTCCGCATGATTGACAACGCCATCTATCGCGTCGCAGCACTTGTTGACGGAGGTCCTCTAGGAAGACCGATCGAGTCGCACGCGCCTCGATTTCCGCAGACCTAGGGACATTCGACGTTCTCTCCGAGGCTTGATAGAACTCATGCTTCTGTTCGTCGCGTAGGAAACCGAAGAATCTCGTTATCGAGAACAGCAGAGTATCCGGATTTCGATTGTCGAGGCTAGCTCCGGCCAGAAAGTCCGCACAAATCATTTCCAGGCAGTATCCGCGTGATTTGTCCGAGCCCAGCATAAGCGCCGCAGTCTCGATGGCTCGTTCAATGACTGGGATCTGGCTCTTGTAGAGTTTGAGATAGACGATTTCGAACGGTTCGCTATCTTTACCGGTTAACGCTTTTTCAACCTCATGCTTGAACTGATCCTTGGGTAATTCACGGGCTTTGTGCAACCAGGTTGCACAATCGAAGTGCTGCCTGTCCCTGCGAGCCAACTTCGCGAGTTCGACGCTCTTGGTCCATCCCACCTCCTGCAGGGTTTTTCTGGCTTGTGGAGGAATGTGCTCATGGATCGACATCAGATAGTACGCTTTCCTTCGCGATTCCGGAATCGTCTTACGAGGAAATCATCAAATGATCCCAACTTCTCGATTCTCCAATACTGGCCGGCGCGCACCTCGCATCCACAGTCAAAGAAAAATGACATCTGACTGGAGATTCCAGCCGATGTGGACTCGTATCCAGTGAGTGACCGAAATGGAAGTTGCTACGCTAGCGGCTCAGAATTCCGTCGACGAGCCCGCTAGATCCCAAGTGCCGTACGAAATTTCTCCTTTCAGAACATCCAACTTCAGTTATCCAGATGCAGGAGCGCAGAACACAGGAGCTTATGGACAACATGGGGACCTGCCCATACGACAACGTGGCCGTACCGGAGCCGGACACTCTGAACAGACTTCCTCCGCGCAGAATCCGCCGCCTTTTTAACCTTCACCCGTGCAATCGACCGGCTTGACGCCTTGCAGCGACGCCGCTTGGGAGAATCGGTTCCTCCTGTGATTAGTGTTCGCCTGACGCGATAAGCATTGGATTTTGCAAAACGAAGCCAACAAGCAATGGCTTATCAAGACGTTGCAAAATGACATCCGCAATCGGGGCTCGGCCCGGGTATGCACGAAGCGGCGGGAAGCGCCAAGTCGCTTAGCGGTGCGTCAGACCGTAGGTCACGGCTCAGGTCAATCACCAGATGTTGACCAGGCAGACCGCCCCCTCCAGCTTATGATGGCCTGTTTTGTGGAAGAAGTAGCTGAGACCAATGACTCCGGCAGTTTCACCAATAAAGTTCACTGCCAGCCCCGCCGTGGAGGTCCCGAATACGCGAACAATCGGATTCAATTCCTGTCCGCCGCTCTGAAGGTTAACTCGGGTAACGGCGAAGTAGGCACCGTTCAGAGGCCGCGGCGGCGATGAACAAGACGGTGTTCTGCCTATCGAAGAATCTGTGCTCGGAGCTTGCGACCGGCTGCGTGAGCACGACCGGCATAACGGGCTCAACCGCGGGAACGGGTGCATTAGGAAGCGACGCGGATGCGAGTAAAGCTTGAGCATGCACTGACGGACAGAGGCAGACGCTGACCGCCATCGCCCCGAAGCTCAACCAGAAATACCTTGCGAATCTGTGTGGGATCATAAGTGCCCGCCGAGGTCGGCGTAGCACATTAGGAAGGGGCAATCCATCGTCCACGGATTCCCCATGAGAACTGCGCCAAGCGGCTCACAACTAACGACTCAGGTTCCGCCACTCGAATGTGAACCGCAGGTGGCTGTGCACTCTTTTGCAGTTTGCGCCGGAGGTTTACCTCTGCTGAGAATGCTCTATTACTTCCTGTATACCACGCCGCCCTTCATCACGAACGAAACGTTCTGCAGCGCCGCGATGTCCTGCAGCGGATCGCCGGAACCGCGATGATGTCGGCGAAATATCCCGGCTTCAGCGCGCCGATCTGCCCGTCCCATCCCAGCAGCTTCGCTCCATTCAGCAGGTCGGCCTGCAGCACCGCCAGGGGCGTCATGCCGTACTTCACCATCAGCACAAATTCGCGCGCCTGCGTCCCGTGCGGAAACGGGCCCACGTCGGAGCCCACCGCCATCGGAACTCCCGCCGCGATCTGCTTCCGAAATTCCTGCACCTTGAAATCCAGCATCTGGCGCTCGCGCTCGGCCTGCGCCGGCGTGGCCGCATGGTCGGCGAAATATTCGAAGATGGTGAACGTCGGCACGGCGAAGATTTGCTTCTCGCGCATCAGCCGCATCGTCTCGTCGCTCAACTGATCGGCATGGTCGATCGAAGCCACGCCCGCCTGCGCGGCGAACAGCGTGCCAGGCTCGCCGGTGGCATGCACCGCGACGTGCTTGCCCAGCGCGCCGCCTCTTCCACCGCGGCCCCAGTTCCGCTTCGGTGTACTGATAGGACGTGTGAAAGCTTGCCGTCACGCAACCGAGTCCGGCGCCAGTCTCGTAAATCTTGGTGAAGTCCGCGCCTTCTTTGTATTGCTGCGCGCATCACCGCGACCAGTTCGTCGGCGTTGTTCGCGTAGTCGGCGTTCGGCAGAACATGCTGCGCCGGGTTGTAGCCGATGGCGTCCTCGTGGCCGCCGAGGATGTTGATCGCGTTGCCGCTGATGCGCAGCCGCGGCCCGGGAATCAGCCCTCGTCAATGGCGTTGCGAACCGCCGTGTCGGCCGAGCCCGCGCCTTCGGTTCCCATGTCGCGTTCGGCGGTGAAGCCCGCCATCAGATCGTCGCGCGCCGCCAGCGTCGCGTGATCGTGCGCTGCGGCACCGATTCCTGCACGGTCTGCAGATCCTCCGCGCCCGGGATGCAGAAACAGATGCACGTGCGCATCGATCAGGCCGGGCAGCAGCGTGCGGTCGCCCAGATCGATCACTTCCGCGCCGGCCGGATGCTTGACCGACGTGCCCACCTCGACGATCGGTCGCCCTCGACCAGCACTTCGCCGGGCTGAGCATGGTGCCCGGTCTTCACGTCCAGCAACGCGCCGCATGCAGCACGATGGGTGGCTGGCGCAGCCTGAGACTGGCCCGTTGCCTTGCACGACAACGCCCAACAGCAAGAGGAGAGGGACCGTGAACCGGGGTGAGCGCTTTTCCGCGTATTCATATCGCCCGCGATGGTACCACCATGAATCGTGTCCCCTGCCACACGGCTCTGTGACGCCGAATCACAGGCTGTGTAAGACAGATCACACGTAAAGTCGCGCCTGACCGGCGAAACTGAATCAGCGCATATGAAGGACTTTGGGCGTCCTCCACAATCGCAAACGCGCCCTGATCGCCCTGATTTATTCCCTGGTCTTTCTGGGGATTGCGATCCACGGGTTCGCCTTCCCCAAGGCCGGCGTGCTGCTACGCGGGTCAGGCGGAGCGGGAGACTTCATCCTGATCGGGATCTACCTGACGGTGGCGTCGATTCTGGCCTGGCTGGTCAGTCTGGCGCGATGCGCGAGAGAGCGCATGTATTTCGGCCTTCCGATCGGTAAGGTGGAAATCTCCTTGCTGCACGAGTTGCGCGCAG
>CAVQCF010000027.1:0-5782 GCA_963710885.1 uncultured Acidobacteriaceae bacterium | reverse complement strand
GGAGCCGGGCGGGAGACACAGTTCAGCTACCAGGGCTGGGTGGCGCGCTGGAAATAGGGGCTGGCGAATCCGCCACTCAAAACCTCGGTCCCTATAACGTGAACACGCAACAGACCCGCACCCGCTTCTGGGATGGGCATGATCAGATGATTCGAGACGACGCATCCATGCTGAAAGGAAACCACCTGTTTCAGTTCGGCGGTACCTATCAGCATAACTTCAACTGGCATCAACGGACGGACAACGGCGGCGGCATTAACTACCAGCCTGTCTATCAGCTGGGCCGGGGATCATCCGGGTCAGGAGCCGTCGACACGTCGTACTTCTGTAATATCGTGAACGCGAAGTTCAACTCGACATGTGGAGCCGACTATTCTGCGATATTGGGTATCGTTTCGGCGTCGCAGGTCGCCTACACCAGGTCCGGCGCCAACTTAACCTTGAATCCTCCACTGACACCCGCTTTCGACCAAAGCACGATTCCTTATTACAACGTGTATTTCAGCGACACGTGGCACATGAAGCCAACCTTCACCCTCACTTACGGCTTGGGCTGGACCTTGGAGATGCCGCCGGTTGAGAAGACCGGCAAGCAAGTGGCACTAGTCGACCAAGCGGATCAGCCGATTGGTGCTGAGAATTATCTGCAGGCTCGCCAGCGTAATGCTTTGTTAGGTCAGGTGTACAACCCCGATGTGGGCTTTGCCCTGGTTGGCAACACCGCCAACGGGTTGAAGTATCCCTATAATCCCTTCTACGGTTCTTTCAGCCCGCGCATCGCAGCGGCATGGAGTCCGCAATTCGACGGCGATTCGATAGCAGGCAAGATTTTCGGCCATCAAAATACGGTCATTCGCGGCGGTTATGGCCGCCAGTACGGTCGCCTCAATGGAGTGGACCTGGTGCTGGTACCGTTGCTGGGTACTGGCCTTATCCAACCAGTGCAGTGCGCCGCCAATCTCATGAACGGCACGTGCGGCGCAAGCGGTTCAGCAACGGCAGCCAACGCCTTCCGCATTGGCGTGGACAGCAACACCGCCCCGATCCCCGCAGCCAGTCAAACCCTCGTGCAGCCTTTTTATCCTGGGCTCAACGGGATCGCTTCCGGCGCCGGCGAATCGCTGGATCCGAATTTCCGGCCTAACGTGGTTGATTCGTTCGACTTCACCATTCAGCGTCAGCTCAACCGCAGGATGACGTTGGAACTCGGCTACATCGGACGCAGAATTACCCACGAATATCAGCCGATCAACATCAACGCGGTGCCATACATGATGACGATGGGCGGCCAGCAGTTCAAGAATGCCTACGCGAACGTCGTGCTCCAGTACTGTGGCGGCTTGGCGAATATGGGCGGCGGCGGTTGCGGTGTTAAGGGCGGGCCAAATCCGGGGGCGGTGACGCCTCAGCCGTTCTTCGAGACGGCATTGAAAGGCACCGGTTACTGCACGGGTTTCTCGAGTTGCACGGCAGCCGTAGTCGCGAACGAAGGCGCCACTGGGACAGGCAACCTCACCTTCTCCAACGTCTGGAGCCTGTGGAGCGATTTGGACGGCGGCGTGGTAGGGTGTCCCTCGACCGGGTGCACGGGCCCGGGTGGAGACGCCTTTAACTTCGCGCGCACCATGATGAACACGGCTGTCCCGGGCTCGCCGTTCGGCGGCAGCGGTCAGCTCACTTCGGGCGTTGCGGTCAATGCCAGCGTTGGCTACGGCAACTACAACGCCGGCTTCGCTACCCTCAAGATGACCGACTATAAGGGCATCACCATGCAGTCGAACTTCACCTGGTCCAAGGCTCTGGGCACGGGCGCCCTGGTTCAGGCCACCAGCGAGTACACTCCAGATGATCCATTCAATCTGGCAACGATGTACGGCAGACAGTCGTATGACCGGAAGTTTGTCTACACCATGTACGTTGTATACCAGCCGCCGTTCTACAAGGGACAGTCTGGCTTCTTGGGACGGGCGTTGGGAGGCTGGACAATCGGTACTGTCTTTGCTACAGGCAGCGGCCAACCAATCGAGATCAGTACCACGAACGGAAGCAGCCAAGCTTTCGGGGGGGAGACGGTCTCGCCTTCTTTGACAATGAAAACGCCATCCCGATTGGGCCGATTCAGAGTGGCCACGCCTACTACAACCCGAAGTCTTCCGGGTCCGCGGGCTCAGGCGGTCTGCCGGTCAATATCTTCAAGGATCCGCAAGCCGCATTCAATAACTATCGCAACCCGATTCTGGGTGTAGACACCCGCGACGGCGGGTTCGGTACCCTCACCGGCTTGCCCTACTGGAATCTGGACGCGACGATCAAGAAGAACATTCGAGTCACCGAAGGTATTAGCCTGGAATTCCAAGGCGTCTTTGCGAACCTTTTCAACCACAATCAATGGCTCGATCCGCAAGGCATGGCACTCTACTCCCCTAGCAGCTTTGGGAATTTGTTGGGCTCGGCGCAAGCGCCACCTGTGGGCGGCAACCGGGCAATCCAGCTCGGCGCACGGGTGCGATTCTAATTCGTCAACGTGGAAGCGTGGCGATACGCCTTCCTTCACATGAAAGGCCGCACCCTTGGGTGCGGCCTTTCATTTTGCTGATCGGAAGTGTAGCAACGCCTTACCGGTGCGCTAACCCGAAGCCCACGGCGCCCGCTGAGCTTCCGATGTTGACCAGGCAGACGGCGCGCTCCAGTTTGTGATGGCCGGTCTTGTGGAAGAAGTAGCTGAGACCAACGACTCCGGCGGTTTCACCAATAAAGTTCGCTGCCAGTCCCGCCGTCGAGGTCCCGAATACGCGAACGATCGGATTCAATTCCTGCCCGCCACTTTGGAGGTTGGCGCGGGTCACAGCGAAGTCGGCGCCGTTCAACGCTGCGGCAGCGATGAACAACACGCTGTTCTGCCTATCGAAGAACTTGTGCTCGGAGCTTGCGACCGGCTGCGTGAGGACGACTGGCGTAACGGGCTCAACCGCGGGAATAGGCGCATCCGGAAGCGACGCGGATGCGAGCAGACCTTGAGCGTGCACCGACGGACAGAGGCAAGCGCCGACCGCCACCGCCCCGAAGCTCAACCAGAAATACCTTGCGAATTTGTGTAGGATCATAAGTGCCCGCCGAGGTCGGCGCGGCACTTATGAAGGGGCAAGCAGCTGGCCGCAAATCCAGCATTAGATCGGCGGCAACATGCTTGTAATCAATCACTTGATTGCATTTTTTTAATGAGAATAGGCGGCGCCTGTGCATTGTTTTGCAGGTTCCGCCGGGACTTTGCCCATACGGGACGGCAAGAGCTTATTTCTTGTAAACGACGCCGCCCTTCATCACAAAGCTAACGTTCTGCGCCACGCCAATGTCCTGCATGGGATCGCCGGGCACGGCAACCACGTCGGCGAGGTATCCAGCCTGCAGTGCCCCGATCTGCCCGTCCCAGCCGAGCAACTTTGCGCCATTCAGCAGATCCGCTTGCAGCACGGCCAGCGGCGACATGCCGTACTTGACCATCAGTACAAATTCGCGGGCCTGCGTGCCATGGGGAAACGGACCGACGTCGGAACCGACGGCCATCGGCACTCCCGCCGCGACCTGCTTCTTGAACTCCTGCGCCTTCACATCGAGCATCTGGCGCTGGTGCGCGCCCTGTTCGGGCGTCGCAGCGTGGTCAGCAAAATATTCGAAGATCGTGAATGTAGGTACGGCAAAGATCTGTTTCTCCTTCATCAGGCGCATGGTTTCATCACTCAACTGATCGGCATGATCGATGGAGACGACGCCGGCCTGCGCGGCGAAAAGCGTTCCCGGTTCTCCGGTGGCGTGGACCGCTACGCGGCGGTCTAAGCGCGCGGCTTCCTTCACGGCCGCTTCCAGCTGCGGCTCAGTGTACTGGTATGGGGTCGAGAGTCTGCCGAACCGGAGCGAGTCGGCCCGGTCTCGTAAATCGATGAAGTCGGCGCCCTCCTTGAACTGCTGGCGCATCACCGCTACGAGTTCGTCGGCGCTGTTGGCGTAATTCCCGTTGGGCAGGATGTGTTGTTCCGGGTTGTAGCCGATGGCATCCTCGTGTCCGCCGAGGATGTTGATCGCGTTGCCGCTGATCCGGAGGCGCGGGCCAGGGATGCGGCCTTCGTTGATCGCATTGCGCACTGCGGTGTCGGCCGATCCTGCGCCCTCGGTCCCCATATCGCGCTCCGCGGTAAAACCGGCCATCAGATCATCACGCGCCGCCAGCGTGGCGGTAATTGTGCGCTCCGGAACCGATTCCTGTACGGTTTGCAGGTCCTCTGCGCCAGGATGGAGGAAAAGATGGATATGCGCGTCGATCAGACCGGGAAGCAGCGTGCGATCGCCCAGGTCGATCACCTCGGCGCCAGCCGGACGCTGGACCGACGTCCCTACCTCGACGATACGTTCGCCCTGGACGAGGATTTCGCCCGGCTTGACCAGGCGACCGGTCTTCACGTCGAGCAGGCGCGGGCATGCAGCACGATCGGATGGCTCGGTGCGGCTTGAGACTGTGCTGCGGCATGCACGACGAAGGTCAGCAATGGGAAACAGATTGTGGCAAGGGCGAGGTTTCGCATTGTCATATCGCCCGCGATGGTACCACCCGGAATCGAGTCCCTGCCACAGGATCTGTGATGCCAATCACAGGCTGCGGTAAGACAGATCACACGCAAGTTGGCACGCGGCGGGCGAAACTAAACCAACGCATGTGAACGACTTTGGGGTCCTCAACAACCGCAAGCGCACCCTGTTCGTCGCGTGAGCGTCTCTGCGCTCCGGCGCAGCTTTGCTCACGCAGAATCGACCGGGGACTTCATCCTGATCGGGATCTACCTGACGGTGGCGTCGATTCTGGCCCGGCTGGTCAGTCTGGCACGCTGCGCAAGAGAGCGCATGTATTTCGGCCCCTGCAGCTGCAGTGCGACCGCCGCCGACATTCTGCTATGCAGCTTGAGCGCGGAGAATTCGGTCAAAATCGCGCCAGCGTGCCGCCCATCAGGTTGCGGAAGTTGATCTTCGAGTCGGGGACCTGCACGGTCACGAGCCAGCCTTCTCCGTAAGGATCCTTGCGGGCCAACTCCGGATCGTTGATGACTGCTTCGTTGATGGCAGTTACCGTGCCCTCGATCTGGGAGACCATGTCTACCGACTTGCCGTCGCGGAAAATGGTCCAAATCTTCTGTCCCTGGCGAACCCAGCGTCCACGTTGCGGCAGCGCGATGTTGTCCACGCTTCCGACCAGCTCCGATGCGAAGTCGTCGATGCCCACCTGCACTAGCTCGTGAGTCTCGCTTAGCGCCCAGGTGTGCCCGGCGTGATAGCCGAGGTTTTCTGGAACTTGGAAGCCGGCAACCACTGCTGGAACCACAGGCGCCGCGGATTCACCATTCGCGGTCTGCAGAACGGGCTGCTTTGCCAGTTGTTTTTGTCCACGCACGTAATCAATGAGTAAAAAGATTGCGAATGTCAGAAGTACCATGATGACTGTCATAACCCTCCTCGCCCGGAGTTCCTTTTTACGTCTGGGTCACTCACGCTTTTGCTAAGGCAATCGCCAGGCCAAATGAAAACGAGGTGTGCGCCCCGAACGGCAATCAGAGCCGCGCCGCGGAGGTCCTCGACATCGACCGCGTCAGGCTTCATCACAAGCTCAAGCGTTACGGATGGACGCGGACTCCGGTGGAAGCTCGAACCTGACACCGAGGAAGCTGGTCTGAATGAACCTGGTACATCTGCTTCCGGTCGTTAAGGTGGAGATCTCTTTGCCGCACGAGTGCGCGCG
>CAVQCF010000026.1:0-3486 GCA_963710885.1 uncultured Acidobacteriaceae bacterium | reverse complement strand
TGATGCCAGGCTTGCCCCGATTAGTAATGAGCAGTTGGCTCGTCGTGTGTCACCGCATTTGGCATCGATTCTGGGTGGTTGACGGGCTACTCTTCCCTAATCGTGTAAGGTAAGGTTGGCCCACAATCCGCTCGGAGTATGCCCGGGCCGGAACGGCACTTCTCTGTTACAGATTCGCTTTACCTCGAACCGTCCGCCGGAAATGCTTAGGCTGTCAGGAATGACAATCAAAATCAGATCGGCCATTCAAGTTCAGCACCCACTTGTGATCGTTATGCGTTTCTGGTACGACCTTAATCAATGAATCTATCCATTCTCGTCTCCGTCCTCTTGCTCGGATTCCTAGCGCTCTACAGTTTCCACCGACGAATGGTCGAAGCCCTGGCGTAGCGCTCGGTCTCCCTGCAATCCAGGACACCCGGGGAAGTACCGATGAAAAAAAGTCTCCGTACGTGGTTGGCTGGTGTGCGCTCGGCCTTTCCCAGCGCCTTCAGTCCCTACTGGCACCTGCTGCCGCTGGGCCGGATGAAGACGTTTATGGCAGGGTACTTCTTCATCGGCGCCGCCGGCGGTTTCGCGTTGGATCTATTGCAGCTCAACGCTTCGCGCGTCGCCGGAGGCTTCTTTTGGCCCGTCTTAGTGGGCACGGGAGCGACGGCGCTTAGAGTCGCCGGAATCAAAAGATTTCGTGTTATCCCTCCTCTTTTTCTGCTGGTTGTCGTCACCGGCTGGCTGGGCTACTGGGCCTCGCATGTTTCGCCGCCTCTCCCGGTCCCCGTTGCTGTACATCGGCGCGTGCTATTCGATGCGATCGGGATCTTGGTTGGCATCGGTTTCGGGGCTCGATTTCTGACGTTCTTCGCTGGTACGGAGGGCCTGGACAGCGTGCGTATGCAGACCGAGCTTTCCTTGGCTCACGGCATTCAGGCGACCCTGGTTCCGACCGTCTCTTTCCAGAACGCGAGTTTCGAGCTGTACGGAAAATCGATCCCTAGCACAGAAATGGGCGGCGATCTGATCGACGTCATCGAGACCGACGGTGGGTTGGTGGCCTACGTCGCCGATATCTCCGGCCACGGCCTGCCCGCCGGTCAGCTCATGGGGATGTTGAAGGCCGCCATGCGGCTCGCCGTGCAACTCTGCCAAATGCCGGTAGCAGCGCTCGAAAGTGTGGACCGCGTGCTGCCGGATCTCAAGGAACCTGAAATGTTTGCCACCCTGGCCCTGCTCCGCTTCGATGGCTCCGGCGAAGTCCGAGTACGCCGTGGCCGGCCGTGCTGCGTCAGCAGCTCTTGCAGGCAGGTCAGGCCGAATTCCTGATCTCTGGCGGGCATGGCCCGAGACGTGGGCCGGCAGCGGATCGTGATTGCCGTGCTAATTGGGTGTGCCGTCTTTGCAACTTTGAAGGTCGTAGTTGGTTTCCAGATTTCTATCCGAGACATAATTGAGACTGTCATTTCCGTGGCCGTGGTGTTCGGGTTGGCGCTAGTACTCCTTTTCCGAGACAAGGTGACGCTAAGGCCGAATAAGGCGAGTGACTGCGACGAGTGAAAGATAGTTGGCGTAACATTGCCGTTAGCGTCAACTGATCTAAAAGATGGCCAACATTTGGCGTAAAGTGTGTTCTTCGTGAAACGCTGCATTGTCCGTAGATTACGGTGCCGCGAAACGGGGATTTACCGCATGCTTTTTAAAAAATCACAACAGATTCGGCTGGTGATCGCCGACGATCATCCGATCTTCCGCGATGGCCTGCGGCGGTTGCTCGAAGCGGAAGCAGACCTCAAGGTTTTGGGTGAGGCTTCGGACGGTGCCGAAGCGGTGAACTTGGCCCGCCAATTGAAACCCGATATTCTTTTGCTCGATTTAGCAATGCCCAAGCACACAGGCTTGGAAGCGTTGCGCGAGCTGAGTGTGTCCGCCAATGCCATTCCGGTGAGAGTGATCCTGCTGACGGCGGCTGCCGAGAAGAGCCAGATTGTCGAGGCTCTGCAGCTGGGAGCCAGGGGAGTCGTGCTTAAGGACTCCTCGACTCAGCTTTTACTGAAAGCTATACACACCGTGATGGTCGGTGAATACTGGGTGGGCCGGGAGAGCGTTTCGAACCTTGTGCAGTATCTGCGGATGCTCATGCAGTCGACGCACGACGAAGCGCGACAGAAAAAATTCGGCCTTACGCCCCGTGAACTGGAAATCATATCGGCCGTAGTCGCCGGTTATTCCAACAAGGAAATCGCCGAGTACTTCAAGATCAGTGAAGATGCCGTGAAGCACCATCTCAGCAACATCTTCGACAAGTTGGGTGTTTCCACGCGAGTAGAGCTCGCACCATTCGCAGTCGAGAACGCGCGCATCTCGCGTAGCTCCGACCTCGTACAAGACTTGCGAGCAATGAGTTCCACCTATGATGAAGGTCGACAGAAGAAGGCCGGTCTCACTTCCATCGAACTGGAAATCACCGCAAAAGTCCGCGCTGGGTACTCCACCCCGGAACTTGCTAGGCAATTGAAGATCAGCCAAGATGAGCTGAGACAACACCTGAAGAATATTATCGCTAAACTGGGCGGCCCAGACGACGGGGACGAGGCTGGAGTCGCCGTTAGAAACCCAAGAAGTCCAAACTTGCGCAGTGGCTCCGCTGCTGCGAGTCTGGACGAACCATTCGTTTAGGGTTGCTAGTTGGCGCAAAATCCCTATTACGGTGCGCCGGGCTAAACCGGCTTGAACTGAGGCCCCTTCCCTCCACCGGCATTACCCGGTTTCATCAGTACTGCGAGCCTCTCCATCACCCCATACGGCCCGGCCTGGTTCTCGCGAGTTGCCAGTTGATCCCGATTGCGATCACCGCTGGGGCTTCCCGTGTTGCCTCTGGTCCCCTATGTCTGCATGCCGTCGCCACTACCCCGGCAGGACCGATGGAACTAATTCGCTCTTTGCTGCTCCATCAGCTTCGACCTTCCCCACATTACAGTTGGGTCGGCTCCTGCATTACATTTTTCGAGGCCTGCTCAGCGTTCACTCGCGTTACAACCTGCAGACTCGCCGAGTCGCCTTACGCGACCCTCTACACCGGAGGCTCCGGCGGCTTTGTTATCTCCACCGCCGCTCCGATTGCTACCGGGTGGAGCGATCCAGTTCCCGGGCGGGTTTATCTCCCGCTGTGGTCCAGCGCCTTTCACGGCGCACCGTAATGGGGATGTTTCGCCAACTGACATTGCGCTTAAAGAATGACCCCAGAATTTGCAGGTTGAAAAGCGGGTATACAGTTCTCTAATGTTGGCTAGTCACTACACCATCCGGAGGGAATCAAGCATGTATGCACTCGCACAGGGTCTCCGCTTGGCATGTCGCCAATTTGGGAAAACACCCTGGTTCATACTCACTCTCGTTCTCACCCTAAGTCTAGGCATCGGTGGCACTACTGCCATCTTCTCCCTCGTGGAAGGCATACTCTTGCGTCCGCTGCCCTTTAACCATCCCGATCGC
>CAVQCF010000025.1:0-177542 GCA_963710885.1 uncultured Acidobacteriaceae bacterium | reverse complement strand
TTCTGTTCAAATTCATGGCCAACGAACTACGAGTACTGATTGCCGAAGATGACGTGAACACTCACGACGACTGGCGCGAGTCGCTGGCGGCGTGGGGATTTCGCGGCGAGATTGCGGAGGATGGGGTGCGCGCGCTGGAGCTCATCCGAGCTTCAATCCGCATATCCTGCTCTCGGATCTCAAGATGCCGCGCAAGGGCGGGCTCGAGCTGTTGCACGATATCCGCGAGATGGGGATCAACCTGCCGACGATCATGATTTCGGGGCAGGGCGAAATTCCCGACGCGGTCGCGGCGCTGAAGCAGGGCGCTATCGACTATCTGCGCAAGCCCGTCGACCCGGCTCATCTGCAGCGGGTGCTCAAGACGATCGGCGACAATATCAGCATGCGCGAGGAGAACTCGCGCGCTGCGCCGGCGCCTGGCGGAAGTCGGCGAGCTGGGGCCGCTGTTCGGGCGTTCGCTGCCGATGCGCAAAGTGATCACGGCGATCGAGCGGTTGGCGCAATCGTCGGCGTCGGTGGTGATCACCGGCGAGAGCGGCACCGGCAAGGAGCTGGTCGCGCGCACGATTCACGAGCTGTCGCCGCGCCGCGACGCCGCTTACGTGCCGGTCAATTGCGCGGCGATTCCCGAGACCCTGATGGAGAGCGAGCTGTTCGGCCATGAGCGCGGCGCCTTCACCGGCGCCGACCGGCGCAAGGAAGGATGCTTCGAGGCGGCCAATGGCGGCACGCTGCTGCTCGACGAGCTGACCGAGATGAAGCCCGAGCTGCAGCCCAAGCTGCTGCGCGTGATCGAAGAGCAGCGCCTGCGCCGCGTGGGCGGCACGGCAGAGATCCCGCTCGACGTGCGGGTGCTCGCCGCGTCGAATCGCGATATCGAGCAGGCGGTGCGCGAAGGCAAGCTGCGCTCGGACCTCTACTACCGCCTCAACGTGTTCACGATTGTGCTGCCTCCGCTGCGCGAGCGTATCGACGACCTGCCGCAGCTCGCGCAGATGTTCATCAATCATTACGCGAAGCAGAACAAAAAAGAGGTGACCGGGGTCGACGAGGAATGCATGCAGTCGCTGGCCGCGCATCCTTGGCCGGGCAACGTGCGCCAGCTGCGCAACGTCATCGAGCGCGCGCTGATCGTGTGCGAGGGCCGGACGATTCGCAAATCCGATCTGCCCGACGACTTCCGCGCGGCGGGCGGCGCCGACGGCAGCTTCATCAAGATTCCGCTGGGCAGCTCGCTCGACGATGTCGAGAAGGAAATGATCACGCGCACGATCGAGTTTACTTCCGGCAACAAGACCCGCGCCGCGGAAATCCTGGCGTCAGCGCCAAGACTCTGTACAACAAGCTCGAGCGCTCCGGCGGCGATGTTCCTAATCATTTCTTGCCTCCCCAATCCGGGCACTCAGTCCAGCCTCAGCCAGCGGAAAATCGCGTTTTCCCCCTATATTTCGCCGATTTCAGGATACTTCGCGTATTTTTCGCGATACTGTGGCCGCGCCGGCGACTAGACCCTACTGGATTGACTCGCCGCGAAAATAAGAAACCTAGTCGGGTTGCTCACCAGGCCCCGGAACGCGACTTGCTGTCGGATTTGTTCTAAGGCCACTTCGGAGGTTTCAAATCATGCCGGCTCGCTCGATATCTACCGCCAGCCTCACCTTTGGACTTGTGTCCATCCCGGTCCGACTGTTCCCCGCGACCAGTTCCAAATCCGTCAGCTTCCATCTGCTGCACGCGCCCGATATGAGTCGCATTCAGCAGAAAATCTATTGTCCCAAGGAAGACAAGATCGTCGATCGCAGCGAACTAGTGCGCGGCTACGAAATCGAGAAAGATCGCTACGTCACCTTCACCGATGAGGAACTGAAAAAGCTCGAAGCGCAGGCCGATCGTGGGGTCGAAATTACCGAGTTCATTCCCGCGTCGAAGTCGATCCCGTCTATTTCGAGAATTCCTATCTGCTCGGATGCGAACCGACTTCCGCCAAGGCCTACCATCTGCTGCAGGAAGCAATGACCAAGGCGGAGCGGGTCGGAGTAGCGAAATACACGATGCGCGGCAAGGAGCGGCTGGTCCTGATACGTCCCTACGATGGCGGCCTGATGCTCCACACGATGTACTACAATGATGAGATTCAATCGTTCGGCGAGATTGATCACGGCGCCAACGCTACTGTGAAGGACCCGAACTGGGACTCGCGCAGCGCCTGCTCGACGATCTGACGGAGAAGAAGTTTAAGCCTGGCGAGTTCAAGGACAACTATCGCGAACGGGTGATCGAGGCGGCCGAGCAGAAGATGGCGGGCCACGAGCTGACCGAGCCCGCCCCAGAAGCGCGCCAGGGCAAAGTGATCGATTGATGAGCGCGCTGAAGGAATCGTTGAAAAAGCGCGGCGTCGCGCGTCAACAGAAGAATCGCGAAGAAGCCCCGGCGACCGCCGAAACCGAAGAGCGCAAAGTCGCCAAAGGATCGCGCAGAGCCTCGAGCAGCCGCCGCGCCCGCTAGATATTCCGTCTTCTCCGTGTAAGGAAGAGGTGGTGACTCACCCTTCCTCATCGGCAGCGAACCATGTCCCTCTCTAAGTCCGTCGCAAAAGAAGCGCGGCGCGCACGCCGGAGCCTTTCGGACGCGAGGTCTCAGATCCAGTCCCGCGAACAGCGGCACCTTTGTCGTACAAAAGCACGCGGCGCGGCGACTGCACTACGACTTTCGACTCCAGATGGAAGGAGTCTTGCGCTCGTGGGCCGTTCCGAAAGGCCCCTCGATGAATCCGGCCGACAAGCATCTTGCAGTCGCAGTCGAAGACCATCCGCTCGATACGGCGACTTCGAAGGGGTGATTCCGCCGGCAACTACGGCGCGGGTTCCGTCATCGTGTGGGATCGCGGCATCTACGAGGTCGTCGATCCGCCTGGCGATGCGGCCGACGCGGTTCGCAAGGGAAAAATCGACATCAGCCTTCACGGCTTCAAACTCAACGGTCGTTCACGCTCGTGCGCACGGGGATGCGCGCCAGTGCCGGCCCGAAGGACAAGCAGAACTGGCTGCTGATCAAGAAGCGCGATCAATACGCGACCACCGAAGATGTTTTCGAAGCGCACCCGCGCTCGGTTCTGTCGGGATTGACGATCGAAGAATTGGCCGAAGCGCCGGCGACTGAGCAGAAGATCGCCGACAATCTCGCAGCCCAGCATCTCCCCGAACTGGGCGCGAACTGAAGTATTCGGATTTTCCGCTGACGCTCGCCAAGACTACGACGAATCTTTCGACAATGACAAGTGGCTATTCGAAATCAAGTACGACGGCGTCGCGTTCTGGCTATTCGCGAAGGCGAGGATACTCACTTGTACGCGCGCAAAGGCACCGACATTACTAATCGATATCCGGAAGTAGTACTGGCGCTGAATTCGATCGCGCTCGATCGCTTCGTGCTGGACGGCGAGGTCGTCGCGCAGGATGAGCACGGGCGCCCCAGCTTCCAGCTCCTGCAAAGAAGGATGCACGTCAACGACGCGCGGCAAATAGCTCGTCTGAGTCTTGCGGTCCCCGTCAGCTACTACGTCTTCGATTTGCTGGGTTTCGATCGTTTCGACATGCGCACGCTGCCGCTCGAAGAACGCAAGCGTCTGCTAGGCGAACTGATCCACAGCGAAGGACCGGTGCGCTATTGCGATCACGTGATCGGACGCGGCAAGGATTTTTACGCCGCCATCTCGGAGCATGAGCTGGAGGGCGTCGTCGCCAAACTGCGCGACTCTCCGTATCGTGGAACTCGCACGGGAGATTGGCTGAAGATCAAGCGTCCGCTGACCGAACAATTCGTGATCGGCGGCTACAGCGACCCCGACGGCACGCGAACGCACTTCGGCGCACTGCTGCTGGTCAGTACGAATCCAACGGCGCGCTGCGCTACACCGACAAGGTCGGCACCGGCTTCAGTCGCGATACGCTGCGCAAGATCTTCGCGATGCTCGAGGAACGCGCGCAATCTGAATCGCCATTTCGCAAAGCCGCTGCCGGAGAGCCAACGCCCGAGAGAAATGCACATTTCGTACGGCCAGAGCTGGTTTGCAACGTTCGCTTCACCGAATGGACGGAAGGTGGCGGCATCCGCCAACCGAGCTTCCTCGGCCTTAACTCCGACGTCTTTCCTCGCGATTGCAAATACGACGGACCCGCCGGCGCCGACGCGGCAATGACGAGGTTCCTGATCCAGAACCAAGTGGCGGCGGCGATCTGAAAGAATCCAAAGCCAGCGGCAAGAACGCGCCGCCTGCCGCTGCGGAGCCCAAGGCGTCGGTAACCAACCCCGAAAAAGTTTTCTGGCCGAATGAAGGCTACACCAAGGGCGACCTGGTCGAGTACTATCGTGCGATTTCGAAATGGATGCTCCCGTACCTCAAAGATCGCCCGGTCATGCTCACGCGCTTTCCCGACGGCATCGACGGCAAGATGTTCTATCAAAAAGACGCGCCCGCGTTCGCGCCGCCATGGATTCGCACCGAGAAGATTTATTCCGAGGACTCGCAGCGCGAAATTTCATATTTCATCCTCGACAGCGAAGAGGCGCTCGCCTACGTGGCTAACCTCGCGGCGATCACGATTCACATGTGGTCCTCGCGCATCCAGCATCTTCGAGCGTCCCGACTGGCTGTTGTTCGACATCGATCCTAAGGGCAGCACGACCCGCCACGCAGTCGAAGTTGCGCGCGAAGTAGCTAATGTCTCTGCGCGAGGTCGGGCTCCAGCCGCTGTCTGAAGACCTCGGGCCAAATGGGTCTTCACGTGGTAGTGGGCCTGGCGCCGAAATATACTTACGATCAAGCGAAGATGTTCTCGGAGTTAGTATCCCAGGTAGTAGTCAATCGGAATCGCGAAATCGCCACGATCAACCGCAACCCGCGCACGCGCAACGGCCGCGTGTATATCGACTACCTGCAGCTCGGCCATGGCAAGACTATCGCAGCGACGTTTTCAGTGCGTCCGGTGCCTGGCGCGCCCGTCTCGGCGCCGATGACCTGGAAGGAGCTGAAGCCGTCCCTCGATCCCGCGGTCTACAACATCAAGACCATGATCCCCAGGATGTCGCGGATGAAGCGCGATCCGTTCCTCGACGCGATCGAAAAGCACGCCAGCCTCGAGGATGCCATCCCGCATCTCGAAGCGCTGCTCAGTCGCTCCGCGAGTCGGCCGGGAGTCATCGGTTCAACGCGGGAAGCGGAATAGTCAGCGTGTCGTAGACCGTGATTCTCGGACCGTAAGCGGCCTGGAAAATCCCGATGCCCTCGGCTGGCCGGATCAGGTTGGTGCGATCGAAGATGTTCAGCAGCGTGATACGATCAGTCACTTCGCCGATCGACGGAACCTCGAAAGCTCGCTGCAGCGCACTTAGATCGACCTGCACCACGTGCGGCAAGGATTCGAGGTCCGCAAAGCCGCCGCGCAAGCCGCTGCTATAGATAGCGTCGAGCGCTGAAGACCCAGGGTTTCCATTGATAGGTAATCCCGCCCGCGGCGCCGTACAGCGGCTGATGATCGAGCACGATGTAGTGACGGTTGATGTAGCCCAGCTCGTCGGGATCGAAGTTGAATTGCCCGGTCGCCACACCTTTCTGCATATTTCTCGCCGATGGTGGTGCTGGCATGAATCGAGAGATTCTCACTGTTGTAGGTAACCGCCGTTTCGGTGCCCCAGATATAGCCATGCTTGTAGTTGAAGGGCGCGAAGATCGGCACGTCGCCAAACTGACCGGTGTCGAGATAGTGCTTGGTGTATTCATAGAAGTCGTCTTCTGAGACGGTGATGTGCTGGGTCAGTTGATGGACCGACACCGATGTCCCATTCGTAGTCATCTTCGGTCTCCGGATTGACGGTCCCGGTGCCCGCCAAGCCGGTCGTGCCCTTGAAGGCAGCCGGGCGCGCCGGGCGAAATTCCCTGAAAGCTCGGCACCTGCATATAGCGGGCAAAGCCGCCGTGCAGGGTGGTCGAGGGCAGCGGCATGATACATCAGATTGATAGTCGGATCGATTTGATTGTTGTAGGTGAATCCGCTCAGCCGATCCCATCGCACGCCGACGTTGGCGCGCAGTTTCTCGGTAATCTGCCAGGTGTCTTCGCAGGTAGATGCCGGAGAGCAGATTGATCTGGTTGGCATTGTTGATCACCCGGACCGGCGTGTTCTGCGATCTGATCGCCCGCCGGAATCGACCGGGAACACCAGCGAGTTGTCATCGGCCTCGACGCCGTACTCACCCAGGTAAACGCCTGCACCAGCGTATGCTGGCCCAAGCTGATAGGTGACATCGCCTTGCAGCGTATTATCGAAGTCGCTGTGAAACGCGGTCGACGCCACTCCTTGATAGAGCAGTTCGCCGACATCGTCGGGCTCGAAGCTTCTGCGTGATGTAATGCGTCGCATAGGCGAGCTGGTAAGTGAGTCCCGGCGCGGGCGCTCCATTGAAGCGCCAGCATTCCGAGATAGTCGCGAAAATTGAGATAGGAGTTGATATCCGCCGACGGATAGTTAGTCACCCCCTCGAGCTCGAACTGAGGAGTGAGATTGTTCTGGTTGGGGAGTTGATTGTTGCTGGCCGCCATCGAGGTGATGAGACTTAGCCGGGTAGTCGGATTCAGGTCGTAGGTGAAGAAGCCGAAGGCCTGCCCCTGATTGGTGTGAGTTATGGATCGCATCGGGCGCCGGCGTCGCCGAACTGAATGCGCTGTTGCTCTGGCTGTAAAGCGCGCTGAGGTAGTAGCTGAATTTGCCGTCGCATCCGCCGTACTGAACGCTCGGCTGAATGGTATCGCGCTGGCCGCCATACATGCTGACGCTGCCGCCGGGCTGCTCGCATCCGTCCTTGGTCTCGATATTCAACACGCCGCCGGTCGCGTAGCTGTAGCGCGACGGCAGGATGCCATCGAGCAGACTCATCTGCTTGATGAACATCGGATTGATCATCGAGACGAACGGCGGGTTGGTGTTGATGTCGAGCGGCACCATCACGCCGTTGATCTGATACTGAAACTGCGGACCCTCGGTGTTGCGGATATGGATCTGTTGATTTTGATCGATCGCGACGCCGGGCATCTGCGTCAGCACGTCGGTGATGATTGGTGTTGTCGCCGCGCGGCAGGTTGGCGATGTCCTGCGCGGTCACCGTGTACTTGATTGCGCCGGTCTCGAGGACACGCCATTTGGCGCGCGAAGCATGCTGGCCTGGACGGGAACCTTGAGCGCAGTCTTCGCCTCCAGCGTCATCGAGATCGTCTCGGCAGCATTGCGGCGAAGGTGGATGATTTTGTTGGCCGGCTTGAATCCAGCCTTCGACACCGCCAGCGAATAGATCCCGGTCTTTGCCGAGCCAATTGTGAATCGTCCTGTTTGATCTGTGGTCGTATGCGCGACCGCCACGCCATTCTGGTTGCGCAGTTCAAGCGTCACCTGCGCCAGCGGCCGGCTCAAAGTGTCGGTGACTGTGCCAGAAATTTGTTGAGCGGCCGCCATGCCGGGAGCCCCGAAGGTGAGCGCCAACATGAATGCGAACGTGACCGCGAGCCATACAGGGGCAGGGGTTGAGTTAGGTGATATCTCGCGGCGCGAACGATTGACGCATGCTTTCCTGCACTAATCTGAAAATGAGAATGATTCTCAATATCCAGATTGGTGCAGGTTGTCAACCTGCGGATCGGCCGCGATTACTTGGGCTTTGGCGTCGTCGTCACTTCGGTGAATGCGCGAATCGCTTCAATCGCGGTTGGCACGCCGCTGTACTGCGAGACGTGAACGATCAGCTCCTTGATTTCCTCGGGCGGGATGCCGAGGTTCAACGCACCGCGCATGTGCAGCCGCAGCTCGGGTCCTCGCCCGAGCGCCATCAGCGCCGTCATCGTGATCAGCGAACGCAACTTGACCGGCAGGCCGGGGCGATTCCAGATGGTGCCGAACAGCTGTTCGTTGAGAAAGGTCGCGAACCCTTCGTCGAAGTTTCGCAGGAACGCATCGCCGTCCTGCGCGGCTTTCTCGCCCCACAACTTCGTGCGCACTTCCATTCCTTTTTTCGCTGACTCATCAGACATGAGAACACCTCTGCGATTGCGACAGTTATGCGTTACGGATCATCAAGCCGCCGTCCACCGGAATGATCGCGCCCGTGATGTACGACGCCGCGGGAATGCACAGGCTGAACGTGATGTGCGCGACTTCCTCGGGATAGCCGTAGCGTTTAAGCGCGGTGCGGCGCTTGGCGAAAATCGTCTTGTGCTCTTCTGGAATCGCGTCGGTAAGAGCGGTGCGAATAGGTCCCGGGCAAATGCAGTTGACCGTAATTCCTTCCGGCCCGAGGTCGACCGCCAGCGCGCGCGTCAGTCCGATGACACCGGTCTTGGCAACTGCATAGGGGCTGTCGCCGGGAGTCGCACCGAGGCCCTCCGTCGACGCGATATTCACGATGCGTGCGGCGTCGGACTTGCGCAGATGAACGAGCGCGGCGCGGACCATCCGCTGTTGCGCAGTCAGCAGACCGGCGATGGTGCGATCCCAGATGCGGTCGTAGTCGTCGGCGCCGAGCGGAGAGAATCCGCCAAAGCCGGCGTTGTTTACCAGTATATCGAGACGGCCGAAGTGAGCTGCGACCTCCGCGACGACGCGTTTGATCTCGGCCGCATCCAGCACGTCGAGCCGCCATCCGTGCGCAGTCCCGCCGGCGGCCGCGATTTCTTCGACGACGCGCGCCACTCCCGCCTCATTGATATCGGTGACCGCGACCAGCGCCCCTTCCTGTGCGAACAGGTGAGCGGTGGCGCGGCCCATCCCGCTGGCGGCGCCGGTGACGAGCACCGCGCGTCCCTTCACCGAGCGATCGAGCTTCTTCACTGGTTCCATCTCAACTCCCGTATCGAGCGTGCATTGTTACACTGTCGAGCTGTCACACCCCGAGCTATCACACCCCATGTCAGTTGCGGTAGTGAAGCATGGTGACCGTCACGCGAATGGGAGAGAGGAGTATGGCGAACAACGAAAACGAACGCGACGCACGGCTTGCGCTAGTCACTGAAGCGGCGCTCGAGCCTGAACTGGCGATCGTCGATCCGCATCATCACCTGTGGGACCATCCGGGCAGCCGCTACATGCTCGACGAGATTTTGCGCGACACTTCGTCGGGACATCGCGTGCTCGCGACCGTGTTCGTCGAATGCATGTCGATGTATCGCGCCGACGGTCCCGAGCCGATGCGTCCGGTCGGCGAAACCGAGTTCATCAACGGTATCGCAGCGCAAAGCAACAGCGGGCAATACGGCGAAACGCGCGTCGCGGCCGGCATCGTTGGGTTTGCGGATTTGACGCTCGGCGAGGCCGTCGTGCCCGTGCTCGAGGCGCATATCGCGGCGGCGCCTTTGCGCTTTCGTGGAATCCGGCACGCCGGCGGCTTCGACGCGAGTCCCGACGTGAGGAACTCGCACACCAACCCGCCGGCGGATTTGTATGAGTCAGCGCAGTTTCGCGAAGGCTTCGCGCGGTTGAGCGAGCTGGGTCTGAGCTTCGAGGCGTGGCAGTACCATCCACAGATGCCAATGGTGATCAATCTCGCGAAAGCGTTCCCGCAAACGACGATCATCCTCGATCACTTCGGCGGGCCGCTCGGAATAGGTCCCTACGAAGGCCACCGCGCCGAGATATTCGAGCAATGGAAAAAGCACATCACTGAGCTCGCGCGATGCCCCAACGTCGTCGCCAAGCTCGGTGGAATCAACATGCCGGTGAACGGCTTCGGATGGCATCGCAGGCCTGCGCCGCCGACCTCCGACGAGCTAGTGTCCGCGACGCGCGACTACTATCTGCACACCATCGACCAGTTCGGCCCGCAGCGATGCATGTTCGAGAGCAACTTTCCGGTCGACCGGGTCTCCTGTTCGTACGCCGTGCTGTGGAACTCATTCAAAAAGATCGCGGCTGGATTCACGGCGGATGAAAAAGCGCAGCTATTCCGTCGCACCGCCGCGGAGGTGTACCGCCTGAAGCTACCCGCCAGTGAGTAGCGTCGTTCGTTCCAACTGAACGAAGCGTTCATTCCATCGTCACGCCTAGTTTGTGAGGGCAAAGACCCGCAAACGAGGCAGGTGACTTATGGCATCGACGCTTACCCGGCATCGGGCGACACAGATTCATTCCGCGGGGTTCATCAACCAAAACGGCGTGGAGGGTTCGAAAAAGGATTTCGCGACGTCTCGCCTTATCGACCAGCTGCTGGTCGCGTTTTTTGTGGCGATGGCCGTCATGTCGGTCGTCACCGCAATCGCGGAGGCGCTCGCGTAGGCGCCTAAACGTTGACGGTGCTCATGTCGTGATAACGTCCGCCGGCGGCGAAGCCCTTGGGCGCAACTTCCTCGATCCGCGCGAGGTCGCTCTTCGATAGCTGGATTTTTGCCGCCGCAATATTCTCCTCGAGATAAGTGCGCCGCTTGGTGCCTGGAATCGGCACCATGTCGTCGCCCTGCGCGAGCACCCACGCCAGCGCGAGCTGGCTCGGCGTGATTCCCTTCTCGGCGGCAATCTCCTCGAGGCGCTCGACGACCTTCATGTTCCGTTGCATATTCTCGTCGTCGAAACGCGGTGACACTTTGCGCCGCATGTCGTCGGCCGGCAACTCGCGAAGCTTCCCGCTCAGGAAGCCGCGTCCGAGCGGACTGAACGGCACGAATCCAATCCCAAGCTCTCGCAGCGTGGGAATCACGTCGTCTTCATAGTCGCGCGTCCAGATCGAGTATTCCGATTGCAATGCGGTTATCGGATGCGTCGCATGCGCGCGTCGAATCGTTTTGGCGCTCGCCTCCGACAGCCCCAGGTAGCGGACCTTGCCTTGGCGCACGAGGTCGGCCATGGCGCCCACGGTCTCCTCGATCGGCACCTGCTGGTCGACGCGATGCTGATAATAAAGATCGATGTGATCGATGCCGAGACGCTTCAACGACGCGTCGCAAGCGGAGCGCACATATTCGGGACGGCCGCAGATCGCGCGCTTGCCGTCGGGCAGCACCTGGTTGCCGAACTTGGTCGCGATCAAAATGCGGTCGCGGAATTTCTTCAGCGCCTTGCCGACCAGCTCTTCATTATGACCGATGCCGTACACGTCGGCCGTATCAAAGAAATCGATGCCGAGCTCAATCGCGCGCTCGAGCGTCGCGGCCGATTCGCTGTCGTCGCGCGGTCCGTAGAACTGCGACATTCCCATGCATCCGAGACCGAGCTCTGACACTTCGAGTCCCTGCTTGCCGAGTTTTCGTTTTTTCATGATTGATTTGCCTCGCTCTCATATTGACATAGCGAACCGAAGCCGTGATCGAAAGCGTTTCACTTCTCAGTGCTACTCCATGGCACACCTCGGACGTCAACATGTGAATAGTTTCGCGGCAAAGTTCTGTCGGTTCAAAGGAACTGGTAAAATTGCTGATTGTAGCGGCTAGCAGCACCTGGGGAGGACTCTTGATCATCGGGCGAGGAAGTTCATTGCTCGCATCCTCACGCATCGCGCGGGCCGCGTCGATTGCGTCCTTCATTTTAACCTTGCTGATTTTGTTTTCGTTGAGCGCTCGCGCGCAGGACGCGGTCGGCAACGACAACGCGCGGCGCGACGCATCGGTGAGCAAACTCGAGGTGACTCCGACATCGCTGAAGTTCGGCAAAATCAATCTGTCGAACGGGCCGGCCACTGAGACCAAATCCTTCGTCATCAAAGACAATGGCGGTATCGCTCTGTCGGTGACCGTCGCGCCACCAGCCGGAAACCAATTCTTCCATATAGTGTCTGGTCAGGGCGCGACGCTGATTGAGCCGCATGGAGAATCCACCGTCACCATTGAATTTGCGCCGACCAGCGGCGGAACGGATTTTTCTGCGAAGACTGCAATCACCAGTGACGCGACCAAGGGCAAGCCGTCGGCCAGAGTCAAAGTGACGGGCTCGGCGAAGAGGAAAAAGAACAAGCCGACGCCAACGCCCACCCCATCCAGCACCGCCACTCCGACCGCGACCGCAACGACTACCGCAACCGCGACTCGTATCGCGACTGCTACCGCTACACCGACTGAGAGTGCGACATCATCTGGATCCCCGATCGCGACGCCCACAGCAACCGCGAGCGCTATCATCCCGACCGATGTGCTCACCTATCACAATGATATCGAGCGCACTGGGCAAAATCTGACCGAGCAAATCCTCACGCCCACCAACGTCAAATCTTCGTTCGGCCAACTCTTCCAGGACTCGGTTGATGGGCTGGTTGACGGGCAGCCGCTCATCAAGACCAATGTGAGTATCCCCGGCCAGAGCACGCACAACGTGGTCTATGTCGTCACCGAGAATGACACTGTGTACGCGTTCGACGCCGACACTGCCGGCGCGCCGCTTTGGCATGTGTCGGTGCTCGGCACGAATGAGACCGCCTCCGACGACCGCGGATGCAGCCAGGTGACGCCCCAGATCGGTATAACGTCCACCCCGGTAATAGATCCGACGGCGGGCACTAACGGCACTATCTACGTGGTCGCGATGTCCAAGCTGGTAGTCAATTCGACGACGACTTACTTCCAGCGACTCCACGCGCTCGACATGACGACCGGTGCCGAAGAGTTCGGCGGCCCCGTTGCAATCTCGGCGACGTACCCGCCCGGCCCGGCCTTCAGTCCTAAGCAGTACAAGGAGCGCACGGGACTGCTGCTGCTCAACGGCCAGGTGATCATGTCCTGGGCGTCTCACTGCGACATTCCGTCCTACAACGGTTGGATCATGGCCTATGACGAGAACACGTTGGCGCAATCCTCTGTGATCGATATCACGCCCAACGGCAGTGAAGGCGCCTTCTGGTCGTCCGGCGGAGGGATCGCTGCCGACAGCTCCGGTAGTATCTATATTCTTTCCGGCAACGGGACTTTCGACACGACTCTCAATGCTAACGGCTTCCCGTCGAAGAATGATTTCGGCAATGGGTTCCTGAGACTGACCAACTCGAGCGGGTTCGCCGTCGCCGACTTCTTCGAGACCTTCAATACTGTAAGCCAATCGAACAGCGACACCGACCTGGGCTCGGGCGGAGCGATGGTGTTGCCGGACATGACCGACTCGACTAACACCGTCCGGCACCTTGCGATCGGGGCGGGGAAGGACGGCAACATCTACCTGGTCGATCGCACCAACATGGGCAAGTGGAATTCAAAGACCATGGACAATTCCAACGCCTACCAGACGCTGACGGGCGCATTGAGCGGCGGCGAGTGGGCGATGCCGGCCTACTTCAACGGTATGGTTTATTATGGCTCAGTCGCCACCTCGCTTCAGGCTTTCTCGTTTACGCAGGCCAGGCTCAACGCGATGTGGTCGTCGAAGACCAGCGAGGACTTCAGCTATCCGGGGACGTCGCCAAGTGTGTCGGCCAACGGCACCAGCAACGCAATCGTATGGGCGATCGAAGATGCATCGAACGGTGGTGGAGTCTTGCATGCTTACGATGCGACTAATCTGGCGTCTGAGTTTTACAACAGCAGTAAGGTTTCCGCCGACAGTTTCGGCGACAACAAGTTCGTCACTCCGACGATCGCGAACGGCAAAGTCTATGTCGGCACCCCCACCAGCGTAGCCGTGTTCGGCTTAAAGCAGTAATCGATACCCTCACCGCAGCAGAAGTTTGCTGAAATCCGCGGTGGTTGTTAAGGTGTCGAGCGGTCGCAGCCGCCCTCCGCTGAATGATTGACGCAATAGGCAGCAAGAGATCCTCCGAGGAGCGCGGGAGTACCTTTGCGTCTCGCTCTTCAAACCCAAGCTTGGTGAAAACTCTGAGCATCGCAGTGATCGCGATTGCGGTGCTCACAGGTGCCAGTCTGCGGGTCGCACGGCTTGGTAGCGTGCCGTTAGGGCTGGCCCAGGACGAAGCAGTTGACGGATACGATGCGTACAGCATCCTGAAAACCGGCCGCGACCATCACGGCAACTTCATGCCGATCGTCATGCAGGGCTTCAATGACTATCGCATGCCGCTGTTTCAATATTCGCTGGTCCCGATGGTCTGGATGCTGGGACTGCAGACCGAAGTTGTAAGGCTAGGCGCGGCGATTTGGGGGATCATAGACCTAATTGCAATCACCTGCGCGGCCGGCCTGATGCTCGGGTGGGAAGGCGCGGCGGCGGCAGCGATTCTCGGCGCATTGATGCCGTGGCACCTGGAGCTTAGTCGTTACGGCATCGAAACGACGGCGGCATCAGCTACCGTCAGCATAGCTATGGCGTCCTTTCTGATGTGGGTGCGCGATCGCAGAAATTCGTGGCTGTTTCTTAGCAGTCTATCCTTCGGCCTGTCGCTCTACACCTATGCTGTCACCAAGGCACTTGTTCCACTGCTGCT
The DNA here is from genome assembly GCA_963710885.1 of uncultured Acidobacteriaceae bacterium. Classification (GTDB taxonomy): domain Bacteria; phylum Acidobacteriota; class Terriglobia; order Terriglobales; family Acidobacteriaceae; genus Sulfotelmatobacter. The sequence continues at coordinate 163,148 of CAVQCF010000025.1, read as the reverse complement.
GGCAATGATCGCAGTCCTATACTGGCGAGAGTTGAAGCAGGCCCGCATGAAGGCGCTCGCTGCCCTGGCGATTGTCTTCGTGATTGCCTTGCCGCAAGCGTTCAAGTTCATCAGCAATACCAGCGCGATGCAGGTGGAGTACAGTCACCTCTCGATATTCAGCAAGGACGCTATCTGCATGGGCTGCGACTCAAGACAAACAGAATCGGCGATGAAGTCGATTCCCTGGCTGCTGGCCGCGAACTTTGCGAGCAATTTTACTCCATCATTTCTTTTCCAGCGCGGAGACCATGGCGATCACTGGACTATGATACATCCACCGCACTTCGGTGAGTTGCTTCCGGAGCAGGCTGTTTTGATTGCGCTTGCGTTGATTGGCTTGCTAGGTTCCGTTCGGCGCAAGGTGGCTATCCTGATACTGGCCTGGGTTCTCTTTGCAGCTATGCCGGCGGCGTTGATAAAGCCCTTGGGAGTTGGATTCTATCAACCGGGTAACGTTCCAACGCCGTGGGCCTTGATCACCAGCAAAATTATTCCGACGCCCGTCAGGCCGTCGATGCTGCTCGATCATACCGATTCCAGACATGGCGCGATGGCAATGGCGCCCTGGATTTTGATGTCGGCACTGGGATTTGTCGTTTTGCTCGATCTAACTTCGAGGAGTGTTATTCTCCGGTGGATAGCTGTAGCTCTGCTAGGTGTCGGCATTTTGTTTCACAGCGTCCGCTTCCTGAGTAACTACTTTGAGGATTTCCCCACATATGCTGCGCCGTACTTTCAGTACGGCATCAAGGAAGTTCTTCAAACCATCGATAAGAAGTACCCTAGCGACATCCCAGTGGTGATTTCGCCGCGAATAAATCAGCCATACATCTATGTGCTGTTTTTCCAGCAGTATCCGCCCGCTGCCTTTCAAAAAGGTCCGGTGCTGCAGGAGCCGGGAATATTCGGACATGTAGCTGGCTTCGGCCGGTACTCGTTCCTGGAACAGACTCGACCGTATGTACAATGGCCGCATGGCGTCTTCGTGTATGTAAGCGTTGAACGGGTATTCGGCCAGCCTGACGTCACGATCAACTATCCGGACGGCAGCGTCGCTTACAAGATTGTTGTTAAGTAGTAGGGCCGCAGGCGAGTAGCTATCGACGTCTCATCGCTATTTCTTCCTGGCGGTCTTGCCGGTTCCTGATAGCCTTACAATCTGCGGTGAGCCACTAGCATTGTCGAAAATCTTCAGGCTGCCGGTCTGTGCGCATCGTGTCGATCGGCTTGAACGTCACTGACGCCTTGCAGCTCTTGCCGGGCGCGAGGGCTTTTGCGCAGCTGGACTTAATTACGAACACTGATGGTGAGGCAGTTTCCATCGCGACTGTCACGTTGAGGCCGCTTCCTTTCTTGCTTGAGTTCTTTATCGTTACGGCCCGCGGCTTGCTGGTGCGTCCAACCGCGGTCTTACTTCCGAATGAAATAGCGCCCGGACTGATACTTAGTTTGACTGGGATTGGTGTGGGAGTGGGAGTGGCGCTAGCCGTCGCTGTCGAAGTGTTAGTGGCAGTTGCGGTGGGAGTTGTCGTCGGCGTCGCGGTAGCTGTGGAAGTTGGACCGCCGCCGGTCGCCGTCGGAGTATTAGTCGCAGTTGCGGTGGTAGTTGTTGTCGGCGTCGCGGTAGCTGTGGGAGTAACCACACCTGTGGAAGTTGGTGTGAAAGTGGGAGTCGGGGAAACTGTCGGAGTCGGGCCTGCCAGCGGCTGGTCGTACTCGAGTACTCGATTGTCGCCGCTATCCACCACGTAAAGGTTGCCCGCCGCGTCAGCCGCGACTCCGCTTGGCGAGGTCAGGCTGCTGGCGCTGACACCGGTGCATTCCGACGACGTGAAACTGCCGCAGGTGCCAAAGACCTGCTCCGCCGTCGTTCCGGACGTAAGCGGAGTGTTGTATTCGAGCACGCGGCTGTTGGTGCCGTCTTCGATATACACATTGCCCGCGTTGTCTGCAGCAACGGCGGTCGGACCGCACAGGCTGTTGGCGCTGCGCCCGCCGAGATTGCATTTCTTCGACGTGAAGCTTCCACCCTGGCCAAAGACCGTGTCGGCCGTGGCGTCACCGGCGCTGCTTTCGCCGCTGCTCGGATTGAGCGGAGTGTTATACTCCAGCACCCGCTGGTTGTTGATATCGGCGACGTATAGGTTGCCCAATCCGTCAACTGCTACGCCGGTGGGATAGCACAGGTCGACCGCGCTGGGTGGACTGAAAGGACTGCCGGCGTCGAAATCGCACGCCTTCGACGTGAAGCTTCCGCCTTGGCCGAAGACCTCGCTGGCGGCCGCGCCGGTGCTGAGCGGAGAGTTATACTCAACCACTCGACTGTTACTACTGTCTGAGACGTAGAGGTTCCCCCCTCCGTCGACTGCGACGCCGGTTGGATAGCATAGGTCGATAGCACTGGCTGGATCTGTGAACCCGCCACCAGTATCGAAATCGCACGTATTCGAAGTGAAGCTATTGCCCTGGCCGAGCACCAGGTTGGCGGCGCCGCCGACGCACGGAAAGTTGTTGCCGCAAGCCGTGAACGGATTCGCGTACTCGAGCACCCGCTGGTTATCGGTGTCAGCTATATAGAGGTTACCGCGCCGTCGACCGCAACTCCTTCCGGATCGCAGAGAGTGCTCGCGCTGGCCGTATCGTTGATCCCATTGCATAGATAGGAGAGAAAATCGGGCTGCCCGATCACCAGGTCGGCGGGAGCGGCGTTGCTGAATGAAGCGGCGTCGGCCCATCCCAGCACGCGGTTGTTGACCGAGTCTGAAACGTAGACTCGATTCGGCGTGACGCTCTTATCGATCGCGACGGACTCAGGGCTGTAGAGACCTTGAGCGTCGGTCAGGTTCTCCGCCACATGCGTGAAGTCGAGTTGACCGAGCACAGCGTCTGCCGTCGTATCTGTGGTCAGCGGCGTATCGTACCGCAGCACGCGATTGTCAGCGTAGTCCGACACGTAGAGGTTGTCCGACGCGTCCACCGCCACGCCGCTCGGGGCGGAGAGTGCTGTTGCGGGCTGATGCCCGTGACATGACGACGCGGTGAAATCACCGCAGGTGCCGAAGACCGTATCGGCCGTCTCGTTGCTGAGCGGAGTGTTGAACTCCAGCACGCGGCTGTTGCCGTCATCCGCGACGTAAAGGTTGCCCGACCCGTCCAGCGCGACGCCTATCGGATCGCACAAGTCGACGTCAGTTGAGCCGTCCGCGAAGGTGTCGAAGTCGCAGTCATTCGAGGTGAAGCTCCCGCCCTGGCCAAAGACCGCGTTGGCCGTGGTCGAAGCGCCGAGCGGGTCGTTGAATTCCAGCACGCGGCTGTTGTCGCTGTCCGCCACGTAGAGGTTGCTCGAATTAACCGCGACTCCGGATGGATCGCACATATCGACGGCGGTCGCGACGCTGTTGTCGGTGTCGAAGTCGCAACTGCTCGAGGTGAAGTCACCGTCTTGCCCGAAGACCTTCGCCGCCGTGACACCGGACGTTAGCGGTGTGTTGAACTCGAGCACCCGGTTGTTGGCGGTATCGGCCACGTAGAGATTGCCGGACCCATCGAGTGCGACGCCGGTTGGAGAGCACAAGTCGACGCTGGTGGAGTTGCTGTTCGTCGTATCGCTGTCGCATCCGGCCGACGTAAAGCTGCCGCCCTGGCCAAAGACCAGCTTGGCCGCACCACCCACGCAGGGGAAGGTGCCGGCGCAAGCCGCGAATGGATTCGTATACTCGAGCACGCGGCTGTTGCCGGCGTCCGCCACGTACAAGTTGCCGGATCGATCGACGGCGACCGCCTCGGGATCGCAAAGGCTGGTCGCGCTGACGTTGACGCATCCGGAGGAGATGAAGTCGGGCTGCCCGATCACGAGGTCGGCGGGTTCGCCGTTACTGAAAGAGTCGGCGCTGTTCCAGCCGAGGACGCGGTTATTGTCGGAGTCGGCGACGTAGAGTCGATTGGGAGTGGCGCTGGCGTCGATCGCGACCGCATCGGGGCTGAACATCCCTTTGCCGTCCACCAGGTTGGGGGCGTGATGGGTGAAGTCGAACTGTCCGAGCACGCGGTCGGCGGCGCCGTCGCCGGAGGCGCCCATCACCATCGCCGAGTACAGCGCGACGGCGATCATGGCTGCGGCGACTCTGAAAATCAGTCGTCCGTTTTTCTGTTCCATTTCGGCCCGCGAGCTTGACGGCGCGGCTGCGTGACGGCGTCGTACATCGTCAGAAAGTAGTAAAACATATCAATGTGTTGGGGGCGATGCGAGTGAGAACTAATTTGCATCTGCGTCAGATGCGGCAACGCCGTTCCCCGCGAGGGGGAACGGCGTTGCCGGTTACGTCAGTTGTTCAGCGACCGTGCTATGGCAGCACCGCCGAGGCGGCGCCGTTGGTCGGCGAGAAGCCGCTGGCGAAGGTCGGGCCGACCGCCCAGGTCCCGGTCCCCTGGCTGTACAGCTCCGAGTAGTCGTTGGTGTATTGCGCGCCGCCGCAGGTGGTCGTCGCCTGCGCGCTGCCTATCACCACCGACTGCAGGCTCGGGCTCGCCGTCGTGCACGCGCCGCCCGCTATCAGCACATCGGTCTCGTCGGTGCCGGTGCCGAGCACGCCCTGGCCCGCGCCTTCGCGCGCCGCATTGAGCGAGCCGGTCGCCGTGAAGGTGCCGCCGGTGCCGGTGTCAGGCGCGTACAGGTCGGTCTCCGCCGTCGCGCCCTGCTTGAGGCTCGTGGTCGCCGTGCAGGTCGACGGGAACGTGCCCGCTTCGACGTCAACGCCGCCGGGCAGTATCACTTCGCCCGCATCGGCGCCCGTCTTGATCAGCGTCGCCACGCCCGCCCGCTTGGCGCCCATCGTGTTCGCCGCCGCGCTCCAGGTCTGGCTCGACGGGTTGAACACTTCGGCCGTGTTAAGCGTCGTCGCCACCACCGGATCGGCCGGGTTGGTGCAGACCGCCGAGTTCGCCTCGATGCCGCCGAACGCTACCACGTCGCCCGACAGCGCGCCGGTAACCACCGACGGATCCATCGCGACCAGTGCGAACAGCTCGCGCGGAGTCGTCAGCGTGCCGGTGGTCTTGGTGAAGGTCTGGGTCGTCGGGTCGAAGATGAACGAGAAGTTCGACGACTCGCCCAGGAACTCGACCAGGTCGCCGCCCGCCAGCAGCACCTTGCCGCCGTCGTTCGGGATTAGCGCCGCGCCCTGGTCCACCATGCCGCACTCGAAGGTGTCGGCAACCGCGGTGGCGCTGGCCAATGTAGCGGTGCCCAGGCCCGAGGCCGCGGTGTAGGTGAAGGTGCCCGAGCCCGTGCCGGTTACCACGAAGGTGCCGCTGTAACCCGCCGGCGTGACGCCCGCGATTACCACGTTGTTGCCCACCAGGATGCCGGTTACGGCGCTGGTGATGGTTACGGTCGTGCCGCTTTCAGATGCGGCCGTGATTGCGGCCGACGGTCCGCCGCAGATTGACGCTATGCCGGCTCGCGCACGATGACACGCCTGCCGCGCATCCGGGGATAGAGCCCGTCGTCGCAGTGAAGGCGTCAGTGGTCGGGTTGTACAACTCGGCCGTGTGCAGCGCCGATTGTCCGGACGGTGCGCCCGTGCTCGGAGGCGGGACCGACAGGCCCAGGAACGAGCTGCCGGTCGAGCCGCCGACGATCAGTACCTGGCCGTCCAGCGCCGTGCCGCTACCCGAGATAAGGGTCGCGCTCGGGCCGCTGCGCGCGATGGTCATATGACCGCTGCTGCCGCTGCCGGCGAAGGTGAACGCCTTGGTGGTCTCGTTGTACAGCTCCGCCGTGTTCAGCGCGTTGCACTGGAAGCCGGCAACGCCGCCGTAGGTCATGGCCGAGCAGGTCTCGCCGCCCGCTATCAGCGTCAGGTTATTGGGCAGTGCCACCGCAGCTGCCGATTCGCGCGCCGTGTTGAGCGAGCCCACCAGCAGGAAGGTGTTGGTCGCGGTGTTGAAGATCTGAGCGAAGCGCTCGACACCGTCGAAGTCGCCAGGTTGATGATTCCACCCAGCTTGCCGCCCGTATCGCCGCCCGCTACCAGCACGCCGCCCGCTTCAGGTCCGGGGGTGCTGGTTGGAGTCGCGCTCGGTCCGGTTCAGTCGGGGTGGAAGTGGCAGTCGCCGTGGCGGTTGCCGTCGCTGTGGCGGTGGCTGTCGCCGTTGCCGTTGCCGTTGCCGGTCCGGTTGCAGTTGCAGTTGCGGTTGCGGTGTTGGTCGCGGTCGCAGTCGCGGTTGGGGTTGCCGTCGCCGTATTGGTGGCAGTGGCCGTGTTGGTGGCCGTTGCAGTTGCAGTGTTAGTCGCCGTGGCGGTTACCGTCGGAGTGCCACCGGTCGAAGTTGGAGTAGGAGTGGCCGTGGCGGTATTGGTGGCCGTTGCGGTGGCGGTGTTAGTCGCCGTCGCGGTTGCCGTCGGAGTGCCACCGGTTGAGGTTGGGGGTTGCGGTCGTCGCAGTGGCCGTGTTGGTCGCCGTTGCGGTCGCGGTGTTAGTCGCCGTGGCCGTAGCGGTGTCGGTCGCCGTGGCGGTTTCAGTCGGAGTGCCGGCGGTCGCAGTGGCGTGGTAGTCGCCGTCGCCGTATTGGTCGCCGTCGCGGTGGCGGTGTTGGTCGCTGTTGCAGTCGGCGTCGGCGTTGCGGTTGCCGTCTGCGTCGGCGTGGCCGTTTCGGTTGCCGTTGGAGTCGGCTGGGTCTGGATTACTCCGTCACCCTGCAGTTCGATGTGCTGGGGACTCTTCTGCGCCGAGTCGATAAAATTCAGTCCCTTCTTCTCTTTGACTTTACCTTTCTTGGTGGGTTGGAACTCGACCCCCACTTCACAGCTCGCGCCTGCGGCCAGCGTACCGCCGCAATCGTCACTGCTGAGGATGAAGGGCGAATTGGCGGTGATATTGGTGATCGTAACCGCGGTCGTACTGGAATCGTTGGTTATCGTTTCGAATTGCTGTCCACTGGCATCGCCGACGAAGATTTGGCCGAAGCCGAGCTTCTTGCGGAGAAGCTGACCTTGGGCGGCTTGGGTCCCTTGTGGTCGGGCGTCACATCGGAAGATTGCGCCAAAACCGGCCGCGCGAACGTAGCCAGTAGTAGCAACACCAGGAAGGTAAGGCCGGTAAACGACCGCGAGAACGACTTGAAACGCATTTCCAAAATTCCTCCTAAGGACGCCGGTGACACTTTTTTTTGCTCATGCAGCTTCTCGTGCGCATGGATTCGCCCGCCCCAGCTATCACGAGCATAAGTGTCAGAACCGCACGCGAACCTAGTCTGCGCGTTGCAAATTTGTCAAGCGCGCTCGTTAACAGAATGTTCCAACCGGTACACTATTCGGGCGCCATAAGCCCCAAATTCAGGCATCGACTGTCAGAATGTTCCAAAATAAGCGTCGACGAATTCATCTTTCACAGAAATTGACGCTTTTTAGTGCACTCGTGATAGTCGCGCGCCTTGCGATTTGATTACAGTACCCCCGATAGTACGTCCCGGGTGCCGAAGTCAGGTGTGCTCCGCAGAGCGCAAAATCAACTCGCACATGATGCGCATTCAGGCAGCGGGGAGTTGACGGGACGGGCAGGGGAGACTATTTCGGTTCCACGCGGAACGTTGTCGAGTCCGCTGGAGTCGTGAGGAAGGAGGTTTGACAATTCGCGCGCGCGCAGCTTATGTATGCGGCCCGGCGTAGTGGGGATCAAGTTCCAGAGTCTCAAATGTTACTAACGTACGAAAGGTCTCGGGAGGCAGTATGAAAAGGATACTTCTAAGTTTGATGATGGCAGGCGGGCTCGCCATGTTGGCGGCGCCTTATGCCAACGCGGCGGCGCCTGGCGAATGCGGCAAGACGTACGCGATTCTGCTCAATGGCGCCAGGAAAGCACCACTCGGGCGACGGGAGCCACGGGCAATCCCGGCGCGCTGACGATTGCCAACGGCGTCGGCTCAGTCACGTTCAGCGCGGCGGACAACGGCCACCGGATGCACGATCACCAAAGGTGAGGTGATCTTCAACAGCGGCGATGTGCAGACCAGTCCTGCGGGCCTACTACATCGGACCGTCGGTCTGCTACCAGGCAGTGTCGGCGCTCGGAAGCGGCTTGCCGTGTTTCGATGGCGGCGCTCACATGACGGGCACCGTTGCCCCTAGCCCCAACGCCGGCCTCTCGATCCAACTGAGCCTCGTTGTGGACTACGCCTGGATCGACGGCAGCATCTCGACCGGCAGCGTTCCTTTGGGGTTTACCGTGCAGAACAACACGGGCGCCACGATTGTAACCGGAACCAGCAACCCGACAATGCTGACAACCCGACCGGTCAGGTCCTGACCATCGAGCTGCAGAAGATTGGCACGACGACCGCTTCTGACCCCGCGGTTCCGACTGCGTTCGGTACGGCTCCGTACCCTGGGCGACACGACGATCAGCTGCCAGGCGTATGGCGCCAACGACACTGACTTCGTCGCAAGCTTGAATGACGCGGCGCCTGCAGTATCGGGCGCTTACGAATCGACCATCGGCGATTTGCAGATCTTTAACGCCGCCCAGGCTGGCGGAAGCTTGAGCTTCAACGGCAACGACAACTTCGGCTCAACCACCACGCCGAACAACGCCAACGACTGCAGCTTCACGGACGTTCCGGGCAACGAGTGCTCGATTGCGTTGGGAATGAGCTGCGGAACCGTACCTTCGGCGTACGGATTTGCTGATGGCACGAGCAACTCGATTGCGTTCGTCGGCCAAAGCGGCAACAGCTGTGGCCTTGCGAACACTGCGGGCGCAGGCTATGCGACCAGCGCGGTCGTGTACGGCACCACCTACACCTCGAACTACATCACGGTAACCGGATTGTTCAGCAGCGCGACCGGATTCGTACCTCCGGGCGGCGAGTCCATCTGCCAGGGCTTCTCGCAAGTACCTGCGGGCACGATCAGCGCCCTGACGGCGCCGTCAACGCTGGTTAACGTGACTCCGGGAACGAAGTCGGCTCCGATCAGATCTACCAGCACGAGCCCGGCCGATTGCGACATCGAAGCGTCGCTCGTCAAGACGAGCGGTCCGGCGTCGGTTTGCTCCGCAACTGTGACTGGATCGCCTTTCGACGTGAACGGCGGAACGATCGTCAACTCGGCGATGGTCAACTGCACTTGCACGGCCAAAACCCCGGCAGAGACCGATGTGTACACCCTCACGGTCGCGTCGGAGGCTTGCCCGATCCACACCGGAGCGTCGACCACAATCACCTGCAAGAACTAAAGGTGATGCGTGAAGTAGGCGAGCAGAGTTAAACGGAAGTAACCGGACGGCGGGCCAGAAATGGCTCGCCGTCCGCATTTTGGGGACGGGGAGATCGCTTGATTTATCGTGGAACCCGGCGCGGGGTTCCGCACCTCTCTTGGCGGATGTGATCCCTGCACTCAATGTTTAAGATAGAGAAGTTGAAACTGGAACGATTGGAAAGGAGAGCAATGGGTATGAAATTCACCTTGACCGCCGCGGTTGCGGGCGCCCTCGCGATGGCCGCAGCGACGGCGAGCGCAGGCGTCGTGATCTCGCAGGAGGTCGTTAATACCAGCCAGGCCGGCAAGCGCAGTGCGATGCAGACCGTGATGATCCAGGGGCGCAAGCAGAAGATAGTCAGGAGTAATCGCGAGACGATTACCGATCTCGACGCGGGAGTCATGTACCGCTGAATCCTGGCGATGAAAAATTTCGTCAAGACTCCCCTGCCACCCAAGGGAATGATGGCGGCCGTGATGGCGCGCGAAGGTGTAGGCGTCGGCTACGAGAAAGCGGCGGGCACCGATAAGGCTGCGGGATACGCGTGCCAGGATTATGCGGGGACCGGGACGGCGATGGACTCCAAGCTCGAGGTGACGCTATGTGCTGCGAGCGAAGCGCCGGGGGCCAAGGAGTACGTCGATTTTCAGAAGGCGTTGTCAGACAAGCTCAAGGGATCGAAGCTGGAGCGCAAGGGCGAAGTGCCGGACGGTATCCCGGTGAAATCGACGACAGTTTACACGCAGGTACCGCGTCCGCTGCCGCCGAAGTTCGATCCAAGGTGGCGGCACAATACGAGGCGCATATAGCGGCGGCAAATCGTAATCCGCCGACCACGGTGACCACGGTGACCAAGATCGAAGTGAAGGACCTTCCGGCTGACACGTTCGTCGTGCCGAGGAATTCACCGAGCAGCAATTGCCCGGGCTGAACGATAATGCCGGGAGAGCCTGCTGAAGCGGCCGGTCATGCCGCCGAGCGCGCCAGCGGGCGGCGCCGGCTGCAGGGCGCGCCAGCGCCGATGTGACGGAGGCAGCGCGCGGCCGCGTCGACTTTCCTCATGGCTGAGATTTTTTTGAGCATCGTTGTGCCGGCCTACAACGAGGAGCGGCAAATCGAGGCGACGCTGGCGCAAGATCCGCGCTTACGCGCGATGCGCAGGATTCCCGTCGAGGTAATCGTCGTCGATGACGGATCGACCGATGCGACGGCGGAGGTGGTCGCGAAATTCCCGGAGTGCGGCTCCTTCGAGTCGCGCCGAATCGCGGCAAAGGGCTATGCGGTGCGGCACGTGGCGTGCTGACCGCGTCGAGAAAATTCGTGCTGTTCACCGACGCCGATTTGTCGGCGCCGATCGAGGAAGCGGACAAGTTGTTCGCGGCGCTCGAGTCCGCGGGGCTGACGCGGCGGTTGGATCGCGCGCGCTGAGGCGCGAGCTGATTGGGATTGCGCGAGTCGATCCGCGACTATTCGGGGCGCTGCTACAATCTGCTGGTGCGACTGTTCACCGGGCTTCGGATCCACGACACTCAATGCGGGTTCAAACTTTTTCGGATGGATATCGCGCGGCGCGCGTTCGAGCTGCAGCGCGTCGAGGGATTCGGCTTTGACCCGGAGCTGCTGTTCCTTATCGAGCGGATCGGCGGCAAGATTGTCGAAGTGCCGGTGCGCTGGAACCATCGATGCGGCGACGAGGTGCGATTCCCGCTCGATCCGATCCGGATGTTTGCGGATCTGGTAGGTTTGCGTATCCGACGCGATGCGTACGAACTATTCGCAATCGACCGCGAGTCGACGATCGCAGGCGATTGCGCTCGCGCATCCTCGGCGCTATGTGGAACCTCGAGCCGCGCGAGGCTGCGATCCTTGCGACAATCCTGGTAGCGACGCGCGCTCGTCTATATGCCGAGCATCCGCTACGGCTGGGTGTGGGACGACAAGGCTGCAAATCGTCGACGCACGATCTGCATTCAAGCTGGGCGGAATCGGAAAATCATTCATCTACGACAGTTGGTGGTTTCGCGATCCGACGCATCTGCCGCAAAGCGCCTACTATCGTCCGCTCCAGGCGACGTGGTTCGGGCTGAACTACATGATCCTTGGCATCATCCGGCGGCGTGGCATCTCGAAAAGATCGTGCTCGAACTGATCGGGGTGATGCTCTGCTTCCGGCTGGCGCAATTGCTCACGCGCAACACTGCGATCGCGTTGCTGGCGGCGGCGATCTTCGCGCTGCTGCCGGCCAACGTCGAGTCGGTGGTGTGGAACTCCGCGATCGGCGAGCCGCTGTCCGCGATATTCGAGATGGGCGCGCTGTGCTGCCTCATCAAGCGCAAGCCGGGCTCGTCGCGCGGGATGGTGTTGGCGCTGATGCTCTACGCGGGCGCGCTGCTGAGTCATGAGACCGCGGTGCTGTTCTGGCTCGTCGTCGCAGCGTATGTTTTCTGATCGAGGGCAAGGCGTGGGCGAATCGATGCGGCTCGCGGCACCGTTCGTCGCTGCTTGCGGTCGCGTACCTGTTCGCGCGGCTGAATGCGCTCGGCACCACCAATTTCTTCGGGCGGCCGGACTTCCGGCCATCAGCGTGAGAGTCGGGATGGGAGGATCCCGTCCGCCGCACGGCTTGCGCGACCTCATTCATGACGGTGCCGGTCGCGCTGCTTGCTTATCTTGGAGTGCTGGTCGTGCCGGGGATGGCCGGTCCGACGCACGACGTGGATTGGATCACGGCGCGTCGGCAATGCACGTTCGTCTCGGCCGGCGATACTCGCTGGTGCTGGCGGCGATTGCTCGGTGTCAGTGTGGCGCAGTCAGATCGGCAGCCTCTACCTTTTCTGCGCGGCGTGGAGCCTGATAGCGATCGCGCCCGTCGATGAATCTCAAGGCGCTGGCCGTCCTGGTCGCAGGATCGATTCCTCTATGCGCCGTCGTTCGGATGGAGCCTGGCGCTCGCGCTGGCCATCGTGCAGCTTGCGCAGGCGCTGCCGCGCGCGCGGTCGCAATTGCGGGCGCGATGGCGCTTGCTGCTGGCGCCTATGCGGTCGCGATCGTGCGGGTCGAGCGCTACTGGCATGACGATGTGACATTCTTCTCGCGATGCGTGGCGATCGCTCCGCACAATGCGGAATATCTTCGACGGATTTGGTGGATGATGCTGAATCAGAAGGGCGATTTTACGGCGGCGATGAATGTGCTGCGCGACGCGGTGAATCGCGATCCGGACAACTTTTATCTTCATCTGAAGCTGGCGGATCAGTACGCGATGATGCAGCGGCGGCCGGATTTCCAGTGCCGAAATCTGAAAGACGCAGGCGCGCTTCTGGGCCAAAGAGCGAGCCGCGGGCAATGCGGCGCGAGCGGAACCGTCGCCACGATGAATCGAACCCGGCGATCGCGGCGTCAAACGATGAAGCTGGCGGCGCGCGCTGTTCTGGGGCCTGAGCCGGCGCCAGGCCGCGATTCTCGGCGGGATCCTGATCGTGACCATCGCGTCTATCTGCCGAGCCTGCGCAATGGCTGGGTGTTCGACGACCGGGAAGAATTCGTCGACAACAAACTGATTCACAGTTGGTCGTTCCTCTGGAACTCATTCATCTACGACAGCTGGTGGTTCAAAGATCCGCAGCACTTGCCGCAGAGCGCGTACTATCGGCCGCTGGAGGACGTGTGGTTCGCGGCGAATGCGCTGGTTTTCGGGAAGCATCCGGCGGCGTGGCATCTGGCGAAGATCGTCGCTGCACCTGTCGCGGTGGTGCTGTGCTTCCGCGTCGCGCAATTGCTCACGGGCGACGTCGAACCGGGTTGCTGACGGCGGCGATTTTCGGACTGATGCCGGCGCAAGTCGAAGCAGTGGTGTGGGCCAGCTCGATTCCTGAACCGCTGACGCGCGATTTCGAGTTGGGAGCGCTGTCTGCCTGATCGGGCGCAAGCCGGGCTGGTCGCGCGGAATGTGTTCGCGTTGGCGCTTTATGCTGGCGCGCTGCTGAGTCACGAGACGGCGATTCTTTTTCCCGCTGATCGTGGCCGCCTATGTTTTTCTGATCGAACGCGGAACAGATGTGCAATGCCAGAGTCGAGCCGGATATTGCGACGTTCATGAAGCGTGGCATCGCCGCGGTGCGCGTCTGCGGCGCCGTTCGGCTGCTCGCGATCGGATATATGTGCGTGCGAGTCGAGGTGCTCGGGAGCAAATTCGCGTTCACGTTGCCGCATCCGCTGACTGTCGATGAGATGCGAGGCTGGACCTGCCGGTCCCGCATCCCGGTGCGGTCAGCTACCTGTTGACCCTGCCGGTAGTGCTGCTGACCTATCTTGGCGTGCTGGCGGTTCCCGGAATCGCGGGTCCGGCGCATGACGTGGATTGGATCACGCGTGCGTCGCCAATCATTTCGTTTCGGCGGGCGCGCTGGTGATTCTTGCCGCAGTAGCACTGGTGCTGGTCGTGGCGGAGTCCTGACCGGCGTCTCTATCTGTTTTGCGCCGTGAGAGTCTGCTGGCGCTGGCGCCGGCGATGAATCTGAATTCGATTTGGGCGCTGGTCCAGGACCGCTATCTCTATATGCCGTCGTTCGGATGGAGCCTGGCGTTCGCGGTCGCTGCGATGCAGCTGGCGGCGAAGTCCGCGCGCGCGCAAGCGGTGGCGACGGCGATGGCGTTGCTGCTGGCGGCATACGCGTTACGCGATTCGGACCGAACATTATTGGTACGACGATGTGGCTTTCTTCGGGCGGTGTCTGGCAATCGATCCGTCGCATCCGGGCTATCGCATCAAGCTGGCCGCGGCGATGAACAAGGCCGGCGACTTCGAAGGAGCAGCGCGAACGCTCGAGCGTGGGACGGTGCTCGACCCCGACGACGCGCATCTGCATCTGAAGCTCGCGCAGCAATATCAGATGATGGGACGGGAGATGGATTTCGAGCGGGAGTTTCAGAAGTTCAACGAACTCTCCGACGGCAAAGGTCGATGCGACAGCGGGCTGCGCAAGTTCCGACGCATCACAACCTGCAGGCGCGCCCTGAGCGGCTCGATCTCGATCGATTGAACTGTGGCAGAACTATCTTCGATCGACATCGCATGAAAGCAGGTCAGTAGCATGAAATCGGAGACAGGCACGACGCGAAGCTTCCACTTTGGGTTGGTGGCGATCGCAGCGCTGGCGTTCTCTTCGCGCTCGCATTCGGGAACACGTCGTCGGCGCGGGCGCAAAGCGACGACGGCTGCCGATGCGGCCAGTGCGCCGGCGGCGGATGATCAATCGAACCAGGCCGATCCGAGCGACGCCGAGGCCAAGGCGCAGGCCGATGCCGTGCAGCAGGCGCACGACGCGGCTGACGCGGCGGACCAGGCGCTCGACAATCGGCGACCGACTCGCGCAATCAGCTCGAAAGCGACGGCGCATCGCAGGATCAGATCGATGCGGCCAACGAGGCAATCGCACAGGCGCGCGCCGAGAAAGAAGCCGCCGACGAAGCCGCGCAAAAGGCGGACGAAGAAGCGCAAGGCCAGTGAGAGGACGGAATAGCTGGTATACATCTTGACGTCGGCGATGAATGCGGCGGGTCATGTCAGAGCCGCTGCGGCGAAGAATCCCGGTTTTGAAAATAGCGACTGCTCGGCGTGAGAGGTTCCTTAGAGCCGCCGATGCGTTGAAAACATTGAGTGCGAAGCGCTCCGGCATCGTACCGTGGGTCTGAAATTGGCGTTGGCATTAGCGGATTTTGTCGCTCAATCACTGGACCGCCCTCGTTCAATGAGGTATTTCTCGCCTCTACCTTGTTCTGTGTGGCGCTATTCGACTGTTAGATGACGAAGATGGCAAATTCAGGCGAGAACGACACAATGCCGTCACGGCCGCGTAACGCTGTGCTACATTTGCTAACGGGAAGAGTATTCGGCGGCGCGGAAGAGCATGCACTGTCAATTCTGACCAAAATACGCGCACATGGATTCGAGCCATGTCTGGCGGCGCCCGACGCGCTCATCGAAGCGATGGAACCGAGTCTTTCTGCGGCGGGCGTAAAATGCCTGCCGCTCGAATTTTCGTCGCGGCTCGACGTGCTGACGGGCGCGCGATTGTTGCGATTTATCCGCCGCGAAAATATCGCGATTCTGCATTGCCATTTGTTCACCGCCAGTCTTTCCGGCGCCGGAGTGGCGCGGATGGCGGGCGTCGGCGCGGTGCTCGAGACCTGTCACGGGCCGGAAGTCTGGCGAATGGGTAAAGGGCTGCGCGCCAGCTTCTGGGTCGATCGGCAGGTCGGACGGCTGGTGGACAAATATATCGCAGTGTCGCACGCCGCGGCGCGCCATCTGATCGAAACCAAGCGCGTGCCGAAGAACAAAATCCGGGTTATCCACAACGGACGTGACCTGGATCGTTTCGGTCCGACCAATACTCAGCGGCGCACCGCAACTCGCACTGCGCTGGGACTTCGCGATGAGCCCACGATCATGACGCTGGCGCGGCTCGACGAACAGAAGGGGCATCGGCATCTGATCGATGCGTTGGCAATACTCGCTGCGCACCGGCCCGACGTCGTCACGATTTTGGTGGGCGAAGGTCCGCTCGAGAATCCCCTGCGTGCGCAATGCGCGGCGCTGGGACTGACGGATCGTGTACGATTTCTCGGCTATCGGCGCGACGTGCCGGAGCTGTTCGAGGCGGCGGATATGGTCGTGCTGCCATCACTATATGAGGGACTGCCGCTGGTGGCGATCGAGGCGTTGGCGGCGGGACGGCCGATGGTCGCGACCGAAGTCGACGGCACGCCCGAGGTGGTGATCCACGAAAAGACCGGGCTGCTGGTGCCGCCGGCGAATCCGACTGCGCTGGCGGCGGCGATTGAGCGATTGCTCGACGATCCGGAATTGGCATCGCGGCTGGCGTCGGACGGACGCAAATTTGTGCGGGAAAATTTCACTTTGCAGCGGCAGATAGAACAGACCGTTGCGCTTTACTCCGAACTCACCGGTCAGAGCCGGGAAGGAGAAGCTGCTTAGGGGCTCGGCGTCGGGGGACGCAAAAAATTGACGAGCCTGTTTTACATTTCAGCATTCCTGCTGCTGTACGCATATGTGCTGTATCCGGCGCTGCTCTTTGCGCTGTCCGCATCGCAGGCGCGGCGCGACGACTCGGATGGCGACGCGAGTCGCGGCGCCGTCGTTGTCGGTGATCGTCGCGGCCTACAACGAAGAGCGGTGCATCGCTCAGAAAATCGAAAATTTTCTCGCGTGCCGCTACTCGGGCGACGCCGAGTTGATCGTCGTGTCGGACGGATCGACCGATCGCACGGCGGAAATCGCCGAGTCGATGGCGTCGCGTGGGACGGGTGCGCGTCATTCGCCAGCGCGAGCGCCGCGGCAAGGGAGTGGCGGTGAATGCTGGCGCGGCGGCGGCGCGCGGCGAAGTGCTGGTCTTCACCGATGCGAACGCGATGTTTGCCGCCGACGCGCTCGAGAAAGTGGCGCGGCCGCTGCGCGACAAATCGATCGGATTGGTGACCGGAGTGTCGCGCTATCCGGGCGAGACGATCGGGTCGGCGTATCAGCGCTACGAGCAGATGCTGAAAGGCCTCGAGTCGCGGCTGGGCGCGGTGGCGGGAGCGGACGGCGCGCTCTATGCGATGCGCCGCGAGTTGTTCAAGCCGCTGGACCCGGCGCTGATCAACGATTTCGTGCATCCGATTTTGGTGTCGCTCGCGGGCGCGCAGTCGGTGATGGCGGCGCGACGCTTTCGTGCTCGAGGAATTCTCGGCGGCGGGCGAATTTGCGCGGCAGGTGCGGATGGTCTCGCAGGCGGCGCTGGTATATTTCCGCCTGCTGCCGGAGCTTGTCAGCCAAGCGGCGATGGCTCTCGATACTGGTCTTGACCTCGCATAAGACTGCTGCGCTGGCTGACCGCTCCGCTGCTTGCGATCGCGGTAATCGCGACCGTGCCGCTTGGCGGGGCGGCGGAATTTTCCGAGATTGTGCTGGGTCTGGAGATATTGTTCGCGCTGGTCGCGGCGATCGGGATGGATCGCGACGCCGGCGCGGCACCGAGGGCAAGGCGACCTTCGCGTACCAGTTTATTGCGCTGAACTGCGCGCAGGCGGTTGGACTGTGGCGATGTTTTGCCGGCGAAGTGCCGGTGCTTTGGGAACCGAGGAAGCTGTAGTCGGGGAGATTGCTCTAGGTTGAGTGTAGTAGTTTGCAGTGAGAATCGACGGGCGGATTGGGACGACCTGATCGCGCGCTGTGCCGACGCGACCAGTCGGCCATCTTTGGGAATGGCGCGAGGTGGTCGGATCGGCGTACGGCTTCGATTCATTTTACCTGATGGCGCAGGACGGGCGCGGCCGTCCGATCGCGGCGGCGCCATTTATTTTCGTGCGCAGTTTTCTTTACGGCAGCGAGCTTTCGTCGATGCCTTATATCGACTACGGCGGCGTTTGCCACGCCGATGGGCTGGATGCGGCGGGCCGCGACGCGGCGCAGGCCGAGCTGATCGCGCATGCGCGCGAGCTGGCGACGAAGCTGCGCGCCAAGCGCCTGCATATCCGCAGCCTGCAGCGGATGCAGCCGCCGTTCGAAGTCAGCACGGAAAAAGTGGCGCAGCATCTGGCGCTGGCGTCGACGATCGAGGAGCAACATGCGCCGGCTGCCGTCGGAGCGGCGCAACCGGCTCAAGCGAATCGAGAAGCTGGGGCTCGGCGTCGAGGTGAGCGACCGACCGAGCCGGCGGCGCTGGCGGATTTGTGCGCGACCTATTCGGAGAATCATGCGCGATCTCGGATCGCCAACGCATGGACGCCGATTTTTCAGCAATCTGGTCAGCCGCTTTCGCGATCGGCTCTCGCTGATTCGCGTCGCAGCAATGGGCGCGTGGTCGCGGCGGGGCTCGCGATGAATTTCCGCGGCTCGATGATGCTGCCGTGGTCGGGCGCGACTTTCGAAGCGCGTCCCGTGTACGCGAGCAACGCGCTGTACTGGAGGGCGATACGGCTCGGCATCGAGTCCGGCTGCCATACTTTCGATTTCGGGCGGTCGACCGTCGGCTCGGGCATTTTCGAATTCAAGCGGCAATGGGGTCCGACCCCGGTGCAGCCGTATTGGAGCACGCTCTATCTTTCGCCGCGCGCGTCGGCGCCGCGCCAGCGCAAGAGCCTGCAGACTATCAGCCGGCTGTGGCGCTACCTGCCGCTTGGAGTGGCGCGCACGGTTGGGACCGGGCCTGCGACGGGGGATTTCAAATTGAGTTCGTTAGCGGCACCGCGATTTGGAATCGAGAAGGCTGCGGGCGAGCCGTCGCGGATGCGCCGCAATGCGTATCGGTTCATCGGCGAGATTCATATTCCGGGACGGATTCGGCTCAACCACGTGTTCCGCGAGATCAAAGCGCTGGGTCTGCCGGAGAGCGGAACGCGGCTGCTCGATGCGGGCACCGGCCGCGGCGATATCGCGCTGCATTGCGCGCGGCTGCATCCGGATTGGCGGGTGCATGGAATCGATCTGGAAGATGACAGAGTCGAGCGATGCCGCACGGCCGCGGCGAAACCTGGCGCTGAGCAACGCCACGCTTCAGCCGCGACAATCTGCTCAATCTGTCGGCGAATTCGCAATACGATCTGATCACCAACACCGACGTGCTCGAGCATATCGAGGACGATCGCGGCGCGATGGCGAATCTCGCGCGGGCGCTGGCGCCCGGCGGCTACCTGCTGTTGACGTTTCCGTCGGTGCCGCAGCGGCGGCATCTGAAGATGGTCGCGTGGCGCGAGCGGCGAATCGGATTCAAGCCCGAGGATATCGGTCACGTGCGGCCGGGCTACTCGCCCGACATGATAAACGGGCTGGCGCGCGAGGTCGGGCTCGAGCCGGTCAAGACGGTGTGGACGTACGGGCCGTTCGGCAATCTCGCGCACGATTTGTTTTTCGTGCTCGGCGACAGCAAGCCGAATCCGATTGTGTTCGCGGCGTCGCTGCCGTTTCTGCTCGCGCTGAGCTTTCTCGAGAATCACACGCCGACGCGGCACGGCTCCGGACTGCTCGCGATCGTGAGGAAACCGGCCAAGCGATGAAAGCGAGCATCTTCGTATTGATGGACGCGCTGGGCTGGGAATGGATCAAGGAGCATCCGTTCCTGAAGGAGGTTGCGCCTTATCGGCGTCCGCTCGATTCGGTGCTTGGCTTCAGCACCGCGGCGATTCCGTCGATTCTCACCGGCCGATTTCCCGAAGAGCACGGGCGGCTGTCGCTGTTCCATCGCGCGAACGGGCACTCGCCGTTCTCGAAGCTGAAATTTATCTGCGCGATGCCGCCGGGATGGTCGAGAACCGTTACGCGCGCTTCGGAGTCAAGACGCTGGCGCGGCGGATGAATAATCTGACCGGATATTTCCAGCTTTACGGCATCCCGCTGAGCTATCTGCCGAAGCTCGACGTATGCGAGAAGCGCAATATCTACGCGCCCGGCGGAATTCCGGGTTCGACCTCGATTTTCGACCTGTTGCACGGTGACGGTAAATCCTACAGAACGTATTGTTACCATGACGGGACGGACGATCAGTTGCTGGCCGCGATCGAAGCGGATTTGCGCGCGGGGCAGGCGAAATTTTATTTTCTGTACCTCGCGGAGCTCGACTATTTTCTGCATCTGCATGCCGACGATCGCGCGGCCGCGGCCGAGACGCTGCAAAAATATTCGGCCGCGCTCGCGCGCCTGCACGAAATCGCGGAGAAGACCTACGGCGCGGCGGATATTCACGTCTTCGGCGATCACGGCATGGCGCCGACCGTGGCGACGATCGATATCCAGGCGCAGGCTGGCGGCGCTGCCGATAAAGGCGTCGCGTCGACTACCTGTGCCTGCTGGATTCCACGATGGCGCGCTTCTGGTTTTTCTCCGCGCGCGCGCGCGAGTTGGTCACCGCGGCTTTGAAGGAGGTCGATGGCGGAAGATGGCTCGACTCCGACGACCTCGTCAACGCTGCATTCGTGGTTTCCGGACGGGAAGTACGGCGAAAAGATTTTTCTGACCGAATCGGGAACGGTGATCGCGCCGAGTCACATGGGCGCAGCGGGCGTTGGCGGGGATGCACGGTTTCCTGCCGTCGGCGCCGCACTCGCGGTCGGCATTCGTGTCGAGCGTCGACTACGGCGACAGCATCAATCAGATCACCGACCTATTCGGCGTCATGAAGGCGCACGTATGAGACGGAGGAACGGGTGATGGCAAACGGCGTCGCATGTGACGAAGGCTACGCGCGGCTGCGGGGGAATTTCAGCCGCTGGCGCGTGCCCAGCGCTATCATCGACGACCTGGTCGATCATCGAAGCGCGGTCAGTTACCCGCGCGGCGCGATGGTGTTCCTGGAAGGATCGCCGGGCGATCTGTTCGGCTGCGTGCTGGCGGGCTACGTAAAGGTTTACTGCAACACGGCCAACGGCGCGCGAGTGCTGGCGCGGTTGTCGGGGCCGGGCGACATTATCGGTTACGCGGATGCGGAAGACTGCAAAGGGCGGCGCTCGAAAATATTTGAGACGCAGGCGCTGACCAAATGCTCGATTGCGCTGTTCACGCGAGAGCGGGCGGTGCGGCTGCTGCGCTCGCTTGACGCCCGATCAGGCTATAGAACTCTATCAAACGCTAAATTCGTTCTGGTCGTTCGACGCTGCATTGGTGGACGAGTTTTCTCGGCCTGCCGTTCCAGCAGCGACTCGAAGTTGTGCTTGAGCGACCTTGGCCGGCGGGTGGGTGTGCATGACAACCGCGGCACGCTGATCATTCCCGGAGCTGTCGCAGGCGGATCTGGCGGAGATGATCGCGAGTTCGCGACCGCTGGTGAGCCGGCTTTTGAACGAAATGGAGGAGCGCGGACTGGTTCAGCGGCGCGGGAAACAGTATCTTCTATTGAAGGGTTGGGACTCCCAGGAACATAGATTCGCCCGGATGCAAAGTCCGCTCGGTGAGGAGCCACGCTCTGCAGAACCGGCGGCGCAGCAGCACTATGGCCGGCTTTCGGTAGTGGCCGAGCGGCCGAGGGTGGCGAGGGGCAAGACGACGCTGAAAGGTGCGGCTGGAAAATAATTTGATGAAGTTTGGAATGATTCGAGTTCGCCCCCGAATTTGCGCGAGCGGGTGCGGCTCTGGTCGGGATGATTTTGCTCGCGGTCGCGATTTCGATGTCGATGGCGGCGTGCAGCCTGTTCGATTCTCGCCGGTGCAGGAAAAAGTGGTGCAGCATCCGGTGGCGAAGAACGCACCGATCCTTACCATGATCGGCAGCGATGATGAGCTCGAGATCATTGTCTGGACCCAGCCGCAACTCAGCGGCAAGGTAATCGTCGCGTCGGACGGAACGATCTCGATGCCGCTGATAGGGCGGGTGCCGGCGGCCGGGCATGACGCCGGACCAGCTCAAAGCGGAGCTGGAGAAGCGCTATGCACGCTATGTTCACGGAGCGAATGCTACGGTGCGGGTGAGCGATCCCGCCAGCCATGTGTTTTACGTGCTGGGCGAGGTGAACAAGCCGGGCGCGTACAAGCTGCATTCGGGCGAAGTGCTGTCGCAGGCGCTGGCCGAGGCCGGGGCTCTGGGGAATTCGCCGACGCGGGCAAGATCAGGATTTTGCGCCATAAGGAAAACGGAGACGGTCGTGTTCACGGTCAACTACAACGTGGTGCGATCGGCGGGGATGTTTCAGCGGACGTTCCGGTGGAACCCGGAGACACGGTGCAAGTGCCATGATGATGAGAACGCGAGAATGATAAATCGACTCGGAATTCTACTTCTCGCAGCGTTGCTTGATCTTTGCGCTGCTCCGGCGACGGGGCAGGCGGACAATTTGTTTCGCTTTTATCCTGAGTTGCAGGCGAACGGATTTTACGGCGACCAATATTCCGCTGCGGACGCACAACGAGGATAGGCGATTTCGGCAGGCACGCTGGTCGTCGGCTTTTATCTCGACTACACCTCGGAGGCCAGATACGCGTCGCTGCACTACGATACTTTTGCCCAGCTATTTGCGCATCAAACCCGTTTCGATCGCGCCGGCGAGGGACAGTTTGTCAGTGCGACCGACGATGAAAATATTTCGCCGACGACCAAGCTGCGCTTCGATGAACTCTTCTACCGCGATGCGCCGACGGTGGCGACGATCATCACCAGCGATCAGGCTCCGCAGTTCAACTCGGTGCTGGCGCTGCTGCTGCTGGCGAACGACCAGGCATCGATCAATCAGTTCAATGCGCGAGTTGTCGCACTATTGGGGACGCAACTGGTCCAGCGAGCTCGCGTTCATCAGACCACTTTTTGGAACAACGGCGGCAACAACAACAGCCAGAACAATGACAGCTTCGAGCAAAGCGTTAGCACCTTCACCGACTACCATTTCTCCGATCGCTTTTCGCTGGGCGCGGGATATCGGTTCTATGACTTCCGATTCACCTTTCCGGGACAACCCGGCGAACAGGCGCACTGGCCGTTCGTGAGGGCGAGCTGGCAGCCGATCGAGAACCTTTACTTCTCGGGAATTGTTGGCGTCGTAATTTCATATACCCAGGGAACCAACCGGCAAGCCGTCAATGTCGGGCGGCATGGGGTTGGCTCGAATACGATCTGCCAGCGCGCGCACCTCAAGATTTACGGAGGCCAGGAACCCCAGCTGACGTCAGGCTTTAGCGGCGCCGGCAACTCTCAAAGAGGTGCGCGGGTGAGCTGATCTACGAGAACCTCGCCACTGTTCTTGATCCGAGCCGCCGCAGCAACGATGCCGGAGAATTTGAAACTGCACTTCGCCGGCGCATTGTTGGGCAAGACCCAGCCATCGAAAAGGTCGTCGAAATCTATCAGATGTTTCTGGCCGGCTTGAACGCGCCTGAACATGCAGGTGGGGAACCTGCTGTTTCTGGGGCCGACTGGATCCGGTAAGACTCGCGTGGTCGAAGCCATGGCCGAATCGCTTTTTGGCGACTCGCGCGCCTGCATCAAGATTGATTGCGCGGAGTTTCAGCATTCGCACGAGATCGCGAAGCTGATTGGATCGCCTCCGGGATATTTGGGACACCGCGAGACGCATCCGCTGTTGACGCAGGAAGCGTTGAACCAGTGGTTCACGGAGAAGCTGAAGCTCTCGATTCTGCTGTTCGACGAAATCGAGAAGGCTAGCGATTCGTTGTGGCAGTTGCTGCTGGGGATCCTGGACAAGGCGACGTTGACGCTGGGCGACAACCGGCGCGTGGATTTGTCGCAGTGCATCATCATCATGACTTCGAACCTGGGTGCGTCGGAGATGACGGACCTGGTGGATGGCGGATTTGGATTTGCGCCGAAAGCGGTTGAAGTGGACCAGTCGTTCGATGACCGGATTCAGCGGACGGCGGTGGAAGCGGCGCGGCGCAAGTTTTCGCCGGAGTTCATGAACCGCATCGACAAGAGTGTGGTCTTCAAGACGCTGCGCGATGAACATCTTTTCGCAGATTCTGGAAATCGAACTCGGGATGGTGCAGCAGCGTGTGCTGATGGCAGCGGGAACGAACCAGTTCGTATTCAACTGCACCGCGGCAGTGAAGGCGTATCTCGCTGAAGGAAGGGACCGATCCGCGGTATGGGGCGCGCCACCTGAAGCGGGCGATTGAGCGCAATCTGGTGTTTCCGCTGGCCAATCTGGTCGCGACCGGACAGGTGAAGCTGGGGGATTTCGTTCGCGTTGACATGGCTTCGGAGAACAAGATGATCTTCGTGAAGGAAGCCGAAAATACGATGGCGCCGGTCTTGCTGGAGCGTTATGGGGCCGCAGCGGCGAACCAGCCAAATGTACGTGCGGCGCGGACCGCGGTGAACAATCGCCGCGGAGATTTCGGGGCGCCGTCGCCGTCGGTGGCGGAGAGCAAGTAGAGCTGTGAGTTGCGAGCTATTGAGCTGCTCAGCCTTGAGTTTCGAGCTCAATTTGGTAGGGACCTCGCTTGACCGCATCTCGCGAGACGTTCTCAGATGGCGCCGGAATCTTCCGGCGCCTTTTTTATTTCTGGGAGCCACCGAGAGAAAGGCGTAAAAGCAAGTTTCAAAGTTTCAAAGTGATGGCTCCCGGAAACGTTGAAAATGTAAAGGGCATCCTTCGTTTGGCTCAGGACAAACTCGGTTCGTCCGCTGGAGCTCGGTTATTCGTGGAGGACAACGGTGAGGAGGGAGTTATGGACTTTCAGGCCGCCGTTGTAGTGGATGAATCCGAGTTTGCGGAATTTGTTGATGAAGAAATTGACGCGGGAGCGGGTGGTGCCGACCATTCGGCCAGGGTTTCCTGACTGACGTGAGGGACGATGGTCTCGGGGGGTTCTTCTTTTCCGAAGCGAGCCAGAATGAGCAAGGCGCGAGCCAGACGTTTTTCGCTGGAGTTGAATAACTGATCGACCAAGCTCGGCCTGGGTGCGGTTGTGGCGTCCTACGACGTAGGCGACGAAGAGGTCGGAGAGTTCGTGCTGCTCGTGGAGTGCCTTGAGCATTCGTTTCTTTTCGATGCGCAGGATGGAGGAGTTGGCAATGGCGGTGGCGGTTGTCAGGCGGATGGGTTGATCGGTGGCAAGACATCCCTCGCCGAGGAAATCACCAGGGCCGAGAAGCGCCAGGGTTGCTTCTTTGCCTTGGGTGGAGAGCACGCTGAGCTGCACGGTGCCGGTTTGAATGTAGAAGACGGTGTCGGCGCGCTCGCCCTGGGAAAAGACGGGCTGCTTTGGCTTGTAGTGACAGACAGCTTTGCCGACGCCAGCGCTCATCAAGAAGGCCTGCGGATCGAAGCCTCGACCGGCGTCCGGGTGCGAGTCCGTGGCGGCGATTTGCGACGGGGTGACATAAGAACATCGGGAACTCGATGGGCCGACTACTGTGCAACTCCTACTCTCTCATTGTACGGTGGCGTACTCCTAATTGTATTCTCGGGACGAAAAGTTTAGCTGCGGGCCGCCTCGGGGATTCCCCGACGTCTGACAGACCGCATGTTCACTATTGAACAGACAAGGCAGTGGTTCTGCGCTTCACTAATCCGAGAGTGTGGATCATTGAGCTGGGGATCCCGCCGGGAATCGAAAGGTAGTTCTTACTGAGAGAGCCCCCATGGCACCCATGGGTGGGATATCTGCCTGTTAGGAGTCTTTGATGAGTCGAATGTACCTCGGACCACAGAAGATGTTGCTCTGCGTGGACGACAGCCCGATGATTCTGGAATTCGAGAGACGGCTATTCGAACAATCGGGATACATCGTGGTTACGGTCGACTCGGCGCGGCGTGCGTTGAGGCTGGCGACGTCATTCAGCTTTGACGCACCTTCTCGATTACCACATGCCCGAAATGAATGGACACAATGTGGCTTCTGAAATCAGGCGGCTGAGGCCGGACACACGGGTGGTTATGGTTTCGGGCGGCGTGGTTCCAGAGGAGACGATCCGGCTGGTGGACGCAGTGGTCCCCAAAGACGACGCAAGCCGGAAATTGTTGCCCACAGTGGACCGGCTCTGTGGGTTGTCGCCGACGTAGCGAAGAGAGAAGATGCGAGATCCGTGGGTCTTTCCCCCGATGGCATCGCGGCCTTGCGAGTAAAGTGGTTGGCAAGGCCGCTCTTTATTTTCTAGATATTCTTCTCGGTAACTTTCAGGCGTGGGGGAATGCGCTCTCACTTGACGCGATAGACCGTCTTTCCAGCCACCATCGTCCACAACACTTTTGTGTCGCGCATCTGCTCAGGAGAAACCGTGAGGACGTCGCGGTCGAGCAGAACCAAATCGGCGCGCTTGCCGGGAGCGATGGATCCGATGGAAGCGAGATTCATAGCGCGGGCGGAGTTGCGGGTGTAGGCGTAGAACATGGCTTCGCGGGGCATGTCCTGCGAGGGGTCGAGAACTCCTTCGGGGCCTTTGCGGGTTTCGGCCTGATAGGTGGCGCGAAAGACATTGGCGGTGGAGACGGGCCAGTCGCTGGCGCCGGAAATGATGCCGCCGTTGTCGAGAATAGAGCGGGCGGGATACTGCCACTTGTAAACCTCGGGATCAAGGTAAGGCTTGACGATTTCGATGGTGTCGTTACTGGCCTCAGCCCAGAAGAGTTGTAGGGCGCTGATCACGCCGAGTTCACGAAAGCGGGGAAAATCTTGGGGTTGGACGAACTGTTCGTGGGTGAGAGTGTGGGGAAGGCCGGAATTGCCATTGGCCTGGCGTGCGGCGGCAATGCCATCGAGGGCAGCCTTGACGGCGCCATCGCCGAGGGCGTGCACGTGGATGATGAGTCCCTGCTTGTCGGCGGCAATGCAGAGTTCGGCAAATTTTGCGGGATCAAAAAGAAGATCGCCATTGCGGCCCGTGTTTTTGTAAGGCCTGGTGAGGTTGGCGGTTTGTGAGGGGAATTCGACTACACCGTCAGCGAAGACTTTGATTCCGGTGATGTGCAGGGTGGGGATGTTCTTGTAGAGTTCGCGTCGTTTCTGGACGGCGGCGAGTTCGGCGGCGGGATCTTTGGCGAAGACTTGAGGAAAAGCGTTCACTTCGGATGTGAGTTCGCCGTGGTCGGCGAGCAGTTTGTAGGCCTGCAAGACCTCGTCACTGGCGCGCGGATCAAGCCAGGCCGTGATGCCGAGGCTGTAGTTGTATTGCAGAGCGGCGCGAGCGCCGGCGAGCAACTCGGCCGGCGTGGACGGAGGGACGAGGGGGGCGATTTTGTCGGTGCCGGCGTCGACCAGGAAGCCGTTGGGCTGGCCGTCCTTATCGATGCCGTAGTAACTGCGCTCGGCGGGGGAAAGCTTCTTGACGAAGTCCGCGGTGATGCCGGCGCGCTGCAGCAGGGCGCGATTAGCCCAGACGGTGTGGCCGTCCATGCCGCGGAGAAGAACGTCCTGATGCGCGTAGGCGCCGGAACTGAAGTCGGCGTTGAGGACATCGGGGTGCGACCAGAATTCGAGGGGGAGGCCGAGGATTTCGAGGATGTCGCCGCGCATGCCCTTGCCGGATTTTTTCGCGGCTGCGACGAAGGGAGGGAGGTCGTCGAGGGTGAGGACTTTTTCGCTAGCATCCGCGGCGATCAGGCCGAGGCCGCCGTCGATGGCGTGTGTGTGCGAGTCGATGAATCCGGGGAAGAGAGTCTTGCCATCGAGATCGATGCGCTCGGCGTTGGACGAGACGGACTTCGCAACTTCTGAAAGATTTCCGACGGCGATGATCTTGTCTCCGCGAATGGCGACTGCATCCGCGTGAGGTTTCTCGGGGTCGGCGGTAAAGATGTTGGCGTGGAACAGGATGCGGTCGGAGGAGTTCTCCTGGGCTGGCAGGGGAGAAGCAGGAAGAAGGAAGAGAAGAGCTGCCGAGAGAAGAATTGCATACTGCCCCAAGGTTCGTCCCAATCGATTTACCTTTCTGAAAAGCCGGTGTAGCGGAAGATTCGTTCAAAACGAAACACTTACTATACACAAACTTTGGCAACACCCGGCTTGAATGTCGAGTGCATTGGTGCTGGCATTTCTGCCAGTCGCGCGGGCATTCAAGATGGCCTACAAAGTAATTTCGGGAACAGGTCGGCACCATGCGACAAATTCTTTCGGTCACGGCTACGGCGTTGGGCTGCATGCTGTTGGCGTCTGCCCAGGACGACATTGCAACGTACAAGACGGAAGCGACCAACGCGTTTGTGTGGGGAGAGGACGGTCGGGCAGGAGCGGTGTCGTCAAGCGTTGACGATCCCATCACGGGGAATCCGATCCACAAGGTGAAGCATGATGGAGTCGAGGTGAGTTCGCGCGCGGGATTCGAGAGAGTCGGCACCAGCGAGGTGCTGAGTTTCACGACCACTATCGTGAATACTACGAAGTCGAAGATCATCGTACGGCAAGGTGGAGTGACGGTGGATGGGCATGCAGCTTTGCCGGTCGCCGTGGTGGCGACGAAGAAGGGTCTCAGCAGGAAAGCGCGCGAACGGGTCTTGGATGCTGGAAGGATGCGGTGTTTCGCCAATCGTTTTCTGGAGAGCGACGAATTTTTCTCTCCCGTGAAGTCGCCGTCGGGATTCGCAGTCAGCCCCAATCACGCGTTGACGGTCTCGTATGTCACCAGGGATCCGCGCAATTCGTCCGTTTTGTGCTCGGCGGAAGGTTGCCATCCGAAGGGGAGCATGAGGTTCTCGGTGGTAGTGAATGCGACGGTGTTTGTATTCCTGTGGCCTGGCGGGGCCGTGGTCGCATGCGGCAGTTAGGGCTGCGTGCTCTGGTCTGAGGTACCGCTGACGAAAGTTCCTCCCGACAGAACAGTTTCCACCGCGAGCACGAGGTCATTGGCGACGCGGGTTTTCGTGACATAGCCGGACGCGCCCAAGGAAAGAGCTTCCTGCACGAATTCGGGAGAAGATTGCTGGGTCACGAAGAGGATTTTGGAATCGGGGGAGAGTTTGCGGACCTGGCTGGCGACGTCGAGTCCACTGAGCGAGGGGAGCCCGATGTCGAGGAGAATGAGGGCGGGCTTGAGTTCTGCAGCCTGGCGGACGGCTTCCTGGCCGTCGGCGACTTCGGCGATGATCTGCAAGTGAGGTTTGCCTTCGAGAAGGATGCGAATCAAGTTCCGAAAGGGTTCGAAGTCCTCGACCAGAAGGATACGGACGGGGAAGCTTTCCATGAAGTAGGGGCCCAATTGCGTAATTATTTATACGACGTTATGTATACGATGTAAACGAAATGCGCAAGGTTGCCTGGTTATGCCAGCGCGAGGCACGGGTGACTCAAGTTTGGGACCGCCACGCCGCGTCAGCCGCGGGATCGAGATCAGAACCATTCCGTAGAAGAGTAGCGAAAACATCAGAGGTGCGTCGTTGCTGCAGCGCAAGTTCTCGAACTGAAGCCTCAATGAAGGAGGCGACGTAAAGAAAAGCCACCCAGCCGGATTCGAGGTGCCTCCGAAGCCCGGCCACGCGGCGGAGCCTGCCGGAATGGATCCAAGAGAGTGGGTCATGTCGGCAGACTGCGTAAATTCTTGCTACGCTCAGGATGACA
This sequence comes from uncultured Acidobacteriaceae bacterium, assembly GCA_963710885.1. Classification (GTDB taxonomy): domain Bacteria; phylum Acidobacteriota; class Terriglobia; order Terriglobales; family Acidobacteriaceae; genus Sulfotelmatobacter. The sequence continues at coordinate 133,853 of CAVQCF010000025.1, read as the reverse complement.
AGAATGCTTATGGCCGGGGGGCAAGCCTATGCATCGGATGGAATAAAATCACAAACGATGCGGACCGATACGGGGATGGCGGGCCTGTTACTCACGGCTGTACTGACAGTCGGGGTGTCCGCACAGACCAGGGGTGCGAACCCAGAGAAAGGGAGTGAGGCGTGTGCGTCGTGTCACGCAGAAATCTACAAGTCTTATCAGAAGACCGTGATGGCGAGGGCGAGCGGCATGGCGAAGGAAGCGCTGATCACGGGAGAGTTCACTCATAAGACGTCGGGCGTGCATTACCGGGTGTACGAGCAGGACGGGCGTGCATGGATGAGCTACGAGCGGCCCAAGGAGGCTGGTTTTCGGGGCCAGCGCGAGCTGCTGTATTACATCGGGTCGGGAGTGAAAGGGCGGACGTATCTGTTTTCAGTCGACGGATTTTTGTTTGAGGCTCCCATCAACTGGTACTCGCAGGAGGGGCGATGGAATATGGCGCCAGCGTTTACGGACGCGCGGCAGGTTCCGTTGAATCTTCCGGCGGTGGTGGATTGCGTGAATTGCCACAGCAGCGGGCTGCAGGAGCCGGTGGCGGGAACGGAGAGTAAGTACAACGGGCGACCGTTTTTGTATGGCGGGATTACGTGCGAGCGGTGTCACGGAGGGGGCGATGGACATGTGAATCCGGCGAAGTTGTCAGCGGAGCGGCGCGAGGCGATTTGCATGGAGTGTCATTTCGAGGGAACGGTGGCGGAGCGGCAGCCGGGGAAGCGGGTGGAGCAGTTTCAGCCGGGGGAACGGCTGTCGGATTATCTGCATTATTTCTTGCTGTCGGGAAATGATCCGCAGAAGCCGGAAGCACTGAGCCAGTTCGAAGCGTTGTCGTTGAGCGCGTGCAAGCGGAAGTCGGGGGACAAGATGTGGTGCGGAAGTTGCCATGATCCGCATGCCGAGCCGGCGCCGGCGGAGAAGGCAGCATACTACCGCGGCAAGTGCGTGGCATGCCATGGAGAGACGTTCGCGGCGAAGCATCATCCGGACAAGCCGGGTTGCACGGGGTGCCACATGCCAACGTTGCCAAGCAAGGATGTGGCGCACACGGAGGGAACGGACCACCGCATTGAGCGGTATCCCAATACGGAGCCTCTGCCGCAACTGGAAGTGCGAGGGACGCCGGGGGCTCCGCTGGTGTCGTTTCCCGAGAGGGATGCGGGGCTGGCGACGACGCGGGATTTTGGGCTGGCCTGGGAGGCGTTGGCGCTGCGTGGCGTGGAAGGGGCTCCGCTGAGAGCGGAGAAATATCTTCAGCAGGCGATGAAGGAATGGCCGGAGGATCCGGCGGTGCTGGCGGCTTGGGGCTTTCTGGAGCAGGGGCGCGGGCACGATCAAGAGGCGCGGGAGTTTTATGAGCGCGCGTTGAAGATCGATCCGCTGTTGAATGACGCGGCTACGAATTTGGGGATTCTGGAGGCGAAGGCGGGAAATCTGCGGCGCGCGGTGCAGTTGTGGCAGGGAGCGTTTGCAAGGGTACCGGAGCGGAGCGCGGTCGGGGTGAATCTGGGGATGGCGTTTTGTGTGGCGGGGCAGAAGGAAGAGGCGCGGAAGTACGTGGAGCGGGTGCTGGAGTTTAATCCGGACTATGGGAAAGCGAAATCGCTGCTGGTGCATTTGAAGGGGGATCCAGTGGAATGCAAGCCCTAAGGAACTCGATCGTGCTCTGCATTCGACTACCCAAGCCTTAACCACGAAGGACACGAAGGATCGCTAAGGGGCTTCTTGATTAAGGTCGAGTCAGGGTGAGGGCCTCTATGTGGATGGATTGCGCTTTGACTTTGCCACGCGGTAGGCGACGACCAGCGTGGCGAGGCAGGCCAGGCCGCTCCAGAGATTTACGATTGGGTAGAGCCAGGTTTGGATTAGGGCGATGGTGACCGCGATCAGGCCGAGGATCGATCCCCAGGTCCCGAGCGGGGAGCGGAGGGGGAGTGCGGCTAATTCTTCCGGCGTGCTACGACTGCGGAACCTGATGTGTGCTGCCAGGGAGACTAGCCAGGAGAGGATCATTCCGGTGAAGGCGGCGCCGATCAGATAGCGGAAGGCATTATCGGGAGCCCAGAGCGCGAGGGCCAGGGCGAAAAGGATTCCGAACGAAGAGATCAGGACGGCGAATTGGGGCGAGCCTTCGGGATTGAGGCGGCCGAGGCGGGTGGGGGCCCATCCGGTGCGGGCGAGTGAGAAGAGCATGCGCGAGGCGACGTAGAGGGTGGCGTTGGCTCCGGAGAGGGCGGCGGTGAGGACGACGAAGTTCATCACACCGGAGGCGTGGGGAATTTTTACGCTGCGGAACGTGGTGACGAAGGGGCTTTCGGTGACTCCGGCATGGTTCCAGGGCATGACGCCGAGCAGGATGACGATGGCGCCGACATAAACAAAGGTGAGCGTGAGGAAGGTCAGCCAGACGGCGCGGGGAGTTTCTTTGGAGGAGCGTGATTCGCCGGAGGTGACGGCGACCATTTCTACTCCGCCGAAGCTGTAGACGGCGAAGGTCAGGGCGATGAGCGGGGACCAGAGGCCTCTGGGAAATAATCCGCCTTGCGCGTTGTATTGCGGAGTGACGCGGCCGCTCGTGAGCAAGGCGGCGCCAATCGCGATGAAGATGATGATGGTGGCGAGTTTGATCATGGAGAGCCAGAACTCGACGCGCCCGTAGGAGCCGACGCTGCGCAGGTTGATCGCGAGCAGCAGGGCGGCGAAAACCACAACCCAAAGGTACGGGCGCATGCCGGGAAACCACGTCGCCATGTAGGTAGCGGCGGCGATCATTTCTGCGCCGATGGCGAGGGCGAGGCCGAGCCAGTATCCGGCGCGGGCGATGTATCCGGCGAAGGCGTTGAGGTAGAGGTCGCCGTAGACGCCGAAGCTTCCGGCGGCAGGATGGGCGCAGGCGAGTTCGCCGAGGGCCATGGCGACGGTCCAGTTGATGAACGCGGCGGCGATAAAGCTGAGGATGGCGGCGGGTCCGGCGACTTCCATGGCGGCGCCGGAGCCGAGGAGGAGTCCAGTGCCGATCGAGCCTCCGACGGCGACCATGGCCATTTGTCCGGCGGAGAGCTGGTGGCGGAGGCCTTCTTCGTGGATGGTTGCGGGCGCCGACGGCATGCTGCACGTTAACAGAGTTTTGGGGGAACGCCCAAATTCGAGTCAAAAGCTTAGCCACTAAGGACGCTAAGGAACCGTAAATAAATAAAGATAGCGTAATTGTCAGGTTCGGATGCAACGCGGCTTGATGACATAGTTCCATTCGCCATGGAATTCGTCGGGATAGAGATTGACTTGATTCATCTCTTCTGTCGTGACCTTGCGCCCGGTAGGATACTTGCGGCGATCCAGTCGGCAGGTTACGGTTAACCCCTTCGCGGTCGTGGTCTCGGCAATGAGATTCACGATGGTCTCGTAGTCCCGCAATGGCTCACCCCGCCAATTCGAGGAGATGAATGAAAACAATCGGTGTTCGATCTTGTTCCATTTGCTCGTGGCCGGCGGAAAGTGACACACCGAGAGAGCCAAGCCGGATTCATCGGCGAGCTTCTGCAGCTCCAGTTTCCACAAGCGCAACCGCCAGCCATTGCTACCTCCCGCATCGGCCGTAATCAGTAGCTTTCGCGCCTTGGGATAGAGCCGCTTGCCTTCATGGCGCCACCAGCCCCGAATCGAGGCTACGGCAAAAGCCCCGGTGTCGTGATCGGTCCCCACATTTACGAATCCGGTGTTACGCCCAATATCGTAAATGCCATAGGGATAGGCCCGGGGCACGTCAGGCTGGGGAAAGTCATGCCCGCGCACTGGGCGCGGCTGTTTTGCCGGAAGCCACTGCTGGCCGCCATTGTAGTAGTTGCCCACGAGCTCTTTCTTTTTCGTGTCGACCGAAATCACTGGCCAGCCTGGCGCTAAATATCTCTTCACTGCCCGATTGATATGCCGGAACTGGGCATCCCGATCCGGATGATCGTCTCCCTCTTCGGTCTTGCGATTGCCTTGCAAACTGTAGTGCAGATCGTGAAGAATCTGCGCTACTTTAGTGTGACTGACGGGATGATGGCGCCGGGTCAGAGCCTCCGCGATTGCACGCGTGCTCTTACAGGTCCAGCGCAGCGGCGATTCGGGATCGCCCCGCGTCTCTTCCTCGATCATCGCCTCCAACCGCTCCACCAACTCGGGGTCGAACTCGGTAATGCGTTTACGGCCCGCGCCGGGGCGGCGGATACGACCTGGCCAGCTCTCCCCCGTCTCGAGCTCTCGCATTCCCATGCGGATCGCCTTGCGCGAAAGGCCGCAGGCACGGCAAACCAGACTTATGCCTCCGTATCCCAAGGCCTTTGCCTCACTGGCTGCCGTCAGGCGCCGGGTACGTTCGTCCAGCATGGGCCAGATCGTACGAAACTTCGCTTTCAGCCGCGCATGTGTGTCCACTTCGCAGCAGCATACTGCAAATCACAGCTTATGCCAGTTACAAAGTAGATACTTCTATTTATTTACAAATCCTAAGTTCACGAAGGGAAACCAACAGTGATCGACGGGTTGCTCGGCGGTACGGGTTTGATCTGAGTCCTCGAGAAATTCGATTCCGTTGAGGTAGAGCGCGCGGTGGCGAACTGTCCCGGAAATTCGAATCCGTTCGTTGCACCGCTGGGGAAGAAAATCAATCTCGATTTGAGCGCCCACGGGCAGATTCGCGATGGCAAACAGGCACATTCCAGTGTCACTGAGATTGATGCCGAGGGCGTCGAGGTGACGAGGGCCGCTGAATACGCACACGGAGGTATTCAGCAACTGGCGTTGGCGACGGCGACGATCTGGCTTGGAGTGGAGTCTGAGGGTCATCTTCTGCACGAGTGAGAACAAGGTAACGCGGTGATCGGAGGGGGTTGTGTCAAGAAGACGAGAAATCGTCATGCTGTCGAAAGATGAAGGTGGGCCCTGCGGGTAGGAGGAGGCTTCAAACTATCCTAAGCTGCTTCGGTTCTAAAGGCCGCGGTGGTGAAGGTTAGGGTTAAAAGGCGTGGCATAAGATCACGTCATGTGTGGATAAGAGAGATGAGTGCAAACGAAGCGTTGAGGAGGCGTCGAAAGATAACTCAGATGACACCAAAACCAGGGTCTCTCCCTTGTCCTGGGAAAAGCATGGAAGCTACCTACTTACTGGCCATGCGGGGTCCGGCGTAGAGGCGGCATGACTCTTATCTGGGCTTTTGTACGGAACTTGAGAACCGGGTCGGTGATGGCAAAGGAAAAGGCGCAAGTGGAAGCCCCACCAGGCCGAAAGTAGGGATGCACCGATCAGGGGCGCACTGCCTCGTAGTAGCGAGGAAGCGGGGTAATGCCCGTGGAGCGAAGGGGGCTCGTCAAGATGGAGTCAACGGGAAACCGGAGGAACTCCTTGTCCTGGCGGAAGGCGGCAGTCTTCTTCGGGTGGCACGAGCCGGATGAATCGTGAGGTTCACGTCCGGATCTGTGAGAGGCTCGGGGTGATTGTGTCAAGAAGACGAGTGATCGTCATGCTGTACGAGAGATGAAGGTAGGTCCTTCGGAGTCGCCTTGTAGGAGGAGGCTTCAAACTGCCATAAGCTGCTTCGGTCCAAAGGCCGCGGTGGTGAACGTTATGGTTAAAAGGCGTGACAGAAGATCACGTCATGTGTGGATAAGAGAGATGAGTGCAAACGATCCGCTGAGGAAGCATCGAAAAGCTCTTAGACGACACCCAAAACCAGGGCTTTCACCCTGTCCTGCAATAAGCATGAAAGGTTACCTACTTACTGTCATGCGGGGGTCCGGTGTATAGGCGGCATGACTCTTATCTGGGCTTTCGTACGGAACTTGAGAACCGGGTCGGTGATGCGAAGGGAAAAGGTACAAGTGGAGACCCCACGAGGCCGAAAGTACCGATGCACCGACCAGGGGCGCACTGCTTCGTAAGAGCGATGAAACGGGGTAATGCCCGTGGAGCAAAGGGAGCAGGCCACTCACATCGGGGTGGAGTCAACGGGAAACCGGAGGAACTCCTTGTCTTGATGGAAGGCGGCAGCCTTCTTTGGGTGGCACGAGCCGGATGAATCGAGAGATTCACGTCCGGATCTGTGGGAGGCTCGGAGTGAAATTCCCCGGGCCTACCCGGCACTTCCCGGGCCTACTCGGCCGAAGGTTACGGAGGTGTATTGACGGCGAAGGGCTGGGAACGACAGAGACTTTCAGAGAGGTGAACAACGAAGGGGGCAGTGACCTTCGTAATCGGGGGTGGTCGTTACCGCATTGCTGCTGTGGGAGGGCGCTCCTAGAATCGGAGCAGGGTTTACTCCGCCCCATTCCGCATGCCTGAGATCACAAAACGACTGGACCGAGCCGAGCTAGGGAAGCGCGTGGAGCGCGCGGAGAAGCTTTTACAAAAAGGCAAGACCGCGGACGCCCTGGAAGAGTATCTGCTGGTTTTAAAAGACGATACGGAAAATGATGTCGTGCGGCAACTGGCGGCCGATCTGTGCCTTTCGCTGAACCGCAACGCCGACGCAGTCAGGTTGCTGGGCGACCTGTTTGAGCGGCAGGTAGGGGTGGGGGATGCGACGCGCGCGAGCTTGACTTATAAGAAGCTGGCGCGGCATGGCAGTCCGACGTGGCAGCAGAAATTCCGCTTTGGACAGTTGCTGGAAGGATCGAACAAGAAACTGGCGGTGGGCACGTACGAAGCGGCGCTATTGGACTTGGGAAAGCTGGGAAAGAAAAAGGAATCGGCCGAGCTTTTGGATCGCGTAGTGGCGCTGGAGCCGACGCAGGCGAACCTGCAGCGGGTGGCGGAGCTGGCGTCAGAACTGGGAAATCGCAGGACGGCGGCGTCTTCGTTTCAGAAGATCGCGCAGTTGGTGGCGGGTGAAGGTGGCGACGCGGCAAAGTGGTACGAGCGAGCATACCAGGAGGACGCTTCGGATCCGAGCATTGCGCTCGCGTATGGGAAGAGTCTGCTGGCGCAGGGGCAAGTTGGGGCGGCGATCTTCATTCTCGAACCACAAATGAATTCTGGGGAAGTGGCGCCAGCGTTGCGCGAGACCTATGCCGACGCGCTGGTGGGGGCGGGCCGCTATGCCGAGGCGGAGCCGTTGGTGTGGTCACTGTTTGAGCAGAATCCGGGGCGGGTGCAACAGGTGATCGCGCTCATTGGGAATTTGCTGGACGGCGAACATGAAGAGGCGGCGGTGGCGCTGGCGCGGAAGCTGGAACAATTCCAGCGGCGGCGCGGGGAGCGCCGGCAGTTTATCGCCATCATGGAAGACATCACAGCGACGCGGAAAGCATCGTCGCAGATGCTGGAGTTTCTGAGCGAACTCTATAACGCTTCGAACCGCGAGAATGATTACTGCCAGACCTTGCTGAAGTTGTTTGATCTTTATTGCAGCACGGGAGAGTATGCCAAAGCCGCCGAGTGTTTGGATCGGGCAGCGGAAGTGGATCCGTATGAGTCGGGGCATCTGAAGCGGCTGGATATGCTCAAGGGCAAGGTGGATGATGCGCGCTTCCGGGTGATCGCTGCGCGGTTTTCTTCGGCCAGCAAGGCTCCGGAAACGCCGGCGGTTGAAGACAGCCGGACGTTGGGAGCTTCGACGCTGCAGGATCTGATGCTGCAGGCGGAAATCCTGGTGCAGTACGGAATGCGCAACAAAGCGGTAGAGCGTCTGCAGAGGATTCAGGAGCTGTTTCCCCGCGAAGAGGAACGAAACGAGGACTTGCAGCGGTTGTATCTGTCGGCGGGAGTGACGCCGCGATATGCGGGGGCGGCGCCGTTACCTCCGGCCGCGGCTCCGGCTGCCGTTGCGCCTGTGGTAGCGGCGGTTCCTGCGGTGCCTGTGCCCGATCCGGCGACGGATGTGCGGGCGTTCACGCGGGTCGCGGAAATTTCGCGGAAGTTGTATCACCAGGGCACGGCTCCGGCGGTGTTGAATACCGCAGTGCGGGAGATTGCCACGCACTGGGAAGCGTCGCGCTGCATTGCGGCGATGGGCAAGGCCGGATCGTCGCCGACGGCAGTGGAAGAGTTTTGTGCCGAGGGATTGAAGAAATCGGGCGCTGGGGCGATTGCGGAGTTAGTGGCCTGCCTGCATAACGCAGTGGATGGGCATGATCCGCTGGCGATTGAGGATGCGGCGAAGGCGGTCGCATTGCAGGCTGCACGGAAGGCGACGGTGGAGATGGCAGCGTCGTCGGTGTTGGCGATTCCCCTCAGTGATGGAGAAGAAATAGTCGGCATGCTGGTGCTGGTGCATAACCGGCCCCGGGCCTGGGCACACGCCGATATGGTGGTTCTGAAAACGCTGGCCGAGCAGATGGTGATCGCGCTGAATAATGCCGGGCTGCGGCGGCTGGTGAAGAATCTTTCGGTGACGGACGAGAAATCGGGGCTGCTGAAGCGGGCATCGTATATCGATCTGCTGCTGGCGGAGAGCAAGCGGGCGATTCAGAATGCGTCGGCGCTGTCAGTGTTGCTGCTGCAGTTTGGCAAGAGTGCGGCGATGATCAAGGAATACGGCGAGGCGGAAGTGCAAGCGGTGATGGAGAAGGCCGGGCAGTTGATTGCCGCGAACATCCGCACGAACGACCTGGCGTTCCGCTACGATACGACGACGATTGCGATTTTGCTGGGGGAGACGGCGGAGAAAGAAGCCCTGCTGGCGGTCGAGAAGTTGCGCAAGATTGTATCGGAGGTGCGATTTCCGGCGAAGGAAGAAGCCGGCACGGGGCCGACCGCACAGTTCTCCGCGGGGCTGGCGGAGGCGGTGATCCGCACGGAATATGATCCGGTGGATGTGGTCACGGAAGTGATCAACCGCGTCGAGCATGCGCTGGCACAGGGCATGGCGCAAGGGCCGGGGAAGATCGTTGCCCAAGCTGCGGTGCTGGCGGCGGCGGCCGTGGCGTAGGGCGATTTCTCCACGGCGACACGGAGGCACGGAGAAGAGGGAACGAATAGCCTCTGTTTCCTTCCGTCTTAACTCATTTTTTCCTAACCTAGTCGTTCCGACCCAACTCATCTCACAGACTTCGGCCATGCAGGTCCGGACCGAACCGCTTAGAAGCCCATCGTGTCGTCGGCGGAGGGTCCGTAGGTGGCGGGCACCGGTTTTTCGTTCAAGCGCAGATATACGCCGAGTTGTGCGCGGTGGTGAACCAGGTGGTTTAGAAACATCTCGCGGTAGGCCAGAAATCGCGGGCCTTCAAAAATCGTCTTGCCTTGAAAGCTGAGTTTCCAGGGTTCGGTCCAGGCGCTCTCTGGAGTCTTTTGCAGAGTGGTGCGAACCTGGGCCGCGCCCTCGTCGAATGCTTTCGCAAGCTGAGCCGACGATTCGCACGGCAGCGGTTTGATGCTGCCCTTGGAAAAGTCAAGTTCGGGAGTCGTGAGAATGGTGAGTCCGAATCCGGCGAGTTGGGCGACGTGCGGGGCCAGTTTGCCCAAGGGCATCGACTTGGGGTGAGGGGCGAAGTCTTTCTTGTCGGCGGGGACGCGTTCGAGGGTGGTGCGCGTTTTCTTTACTTCTTCATCCCATTCGAGCAATAGCAGTTCGCTGGTAGACATGATTTTCTATTTTCTCCGTGCAATGAGTATAAATGCGATTCGTGGCGCGTCGGTGGGCTCGGTTTAATCCAGAGGTCAAAAGCGTCACCCACTAAGTACATCCTTCGACTTCGCTCAGGACAGGCCTCGGTTCACGAAGGAAATCATTTTTCTAACGATTCCTTCCGCGGGAATCTTTGTTTTTTAGGTTTGCGATTGGTAGTCCTTTCGTTGGTCAAATCTCCTCGTGCGCTGCTAGACTAACGAGTTTGGCTGATTGATTCTGATCGGTTCTGGCCGGAGTTCTGCAGGGAAAATCATGCTGAAACCAGGTGAGATCGCCATCGTCAGTGGGGCGCGTACGCCCTTTGGCCGCTATTGCGGGAAATTGAAGGATTTTACCGCCCAGGAGTTGGGCGCGGTTGCGGCGAAGGGAGCGCTCGAACGCGCGGGGATCGATGCCAAGGAATTCGATCATGTTGTGTTCGGCAACGCGCAGCAGACTTCGGGCGACGCGCTGTATGGGGCGCGGCACGTGGGGTTGCGGGCGGGAATTCCGATGGAGACTCCGGCTCTGACGGTGAACCGGCTGTGCGGGTCGGGGATGCAGTCGATTGTGTCGGCGGCGCAGATGATCCAGACCGATGAGGCGAAGATTGTGCTCGCCGGGGGGATGGAGGCGATGTCGCAGGCGCCGTTTGTGATCCGCGGGCGCGATGGGTTTACTCTGGCGCCGGGAGGGAAGCTGGAGGATTCGCTGATGGTGGCGCTGCTGGATACCTACTGCGGGTCTTATATGGCGAATACGGCAGAGTTGTATGGTTCTGAGCAGGGGATCACGCGGCAGATGCAGGATGAGTTTGCGCTGCGCTCGCAGCAGCGGGCGGATGCGGCCTATAAAGAAGGACGCATTCAGGAAGAGCTGGTGCCGGTGGCCCTGCGAAATCATAAGGGCGAGCCGACGGGAGAGTCGCTGACGGAGGATGATCACCGGCGTCCGCAGACCACGATGGAAGGGCTGGCGAAGCTTCGCCCTGCATTCGGTAAGAGTGGGACTGTGACTGCGGGAAACGCCAGCGGGATTGTGGATGGGGGCGCGGCCGTTGTCGTGATGTCGCTGGAGCAGGCGCTGAAACGCGGAGTGAAGCCGCTGGGACGGATTTGCGGCTGGGGGATTGCGGGAGTGGAGCCGAAGGTGATGGGGCGGGGTCCGGTGCCGGCGTCGAAGATTGCGTTGCAGAAGGCTGGACTGTCGCTGGATTACATCGATCTGATTGAAGTGAATGAGGCGTTTGCGGCGCAGTACCTGGCAGTAGAGAAGGAGTTGGGATTAGACCGCGAGAAGGTGAACGTGAATGGCGGGGCAATTGCGCTGGGGCATCCGCTGGGGGCGACGGGGACGCGGCTGGTGATTACGTTGCTGTATGAGTTGCGGCGGCGGAAGAAGAAGTATGGGCTGGCTACGGCTTGTATTGGTGGGGGGCAGGGGATTGCGATGGTGGTGGAGAGTATGAGCTGAGTTTTTGGCCACGAATTTGCACGGATTAAACGCCCCCTTGTCATCCTGAAACGCGCATTTTGCCGCGAAGGATCCATGCAGTGTGCTGGCGCCGGCAAAGTGCATAGGTTCTTCGCTTCGCTCAGAATGACAACGCTTTTAAGAATGGCAAGGCTTTTAAGAGGGATGCAATTATGGAAATTAAAAAAGTTGGAGTTCTCGGTTGTGGGCTGATGGGGTCTGGGATTGCGCAGGTTTGCGCTATGGCTGGATTCGACGTCACGGTGCTGGAGGTTGAGCAGAAGTATCTCGACAAGGGGTTTGCGGGCATTGAGAAATCTCTGGCGAAGTTTGCCGAGCGGCCTGTCGAGAAGGGTGGGATTACGGCCGAGCAGAAAGAGGCGGCGCGGGCGCGGCTGAGGGGGACGACTTCGAAATCCGACCTCAGCGATTGCGACCTTATCATTGAGGCCATCATCGAGAATGTCGAAGAGAAAAAGAAGATGTACGCCTCGCTCGATGGGGTGGTGAAGAAGGACGCGATCTTTGCTTCGAATACTTCGTCGATTTCGGTGACGGAGTTGTTGACCGCGGTTAAGAGGCCGGAGCGGTTTATTGGGCTGCACTTTTTTAATCCGGTGCCGCTGATGAAGCTGGTCGAAGTGGTGCGGACGATCGCAACTGCCGACGACGTTTATGAATCGGCTTACGAGTTTGCCAGGAAGCTGGGCAAGGTTCCGGTGCGGACTTCGGACAAGACGGGATTCATCGTGAACCGGCTGCTGGTGCCGTATTTGCTCGATGCGATTCGCGCGTATGAAGAGGGCGTGGGGTCGATTGAGGATATCGATAATGCGATGAAGCTGGGCTGCGGGTATCCGATGGGGCCGTTTACGCTGCTGGATTTTGTGGGGCTCGATACGACTTATTACATTACGCATGTGATGTATGACGAGTTCAAGGAGCGGCGGTTTGCGTCGCCTCCGCTGCTGAAGAGGATGGTGATGGCGGGGTGGTACGGGCGGAAGTCGGGTAAGGGGTTTTATGATTATTCGGACCCGGAGAAACCGCGGGCGCAGAAGCTGTAGTTGCGGATGGCACGGATTCTTGCATGTCGATCACTGAGCGGCGCATTTCGCACGCGAAGAAACTAAGCAGTTTGGGGCAACAGCAGAGTGCATAAGTTCTTCGCTTCGCTCAGAATGACAGAGGGTTGAATTTTATGAACTACGAAAACATACTTCTCGAAAAGAAAAACGCGATTGCTTATGTCACCGTCAACCGGCCGAAGGTGCTCAATGCGCTCAACATGGCGACCATGGAGGAGCTGCGGGCGGCGTTTCACGACATCAAGAATGACAAGGCGATTCGCGTCGTTATCTTTACTGGGGCGGGCGAGAAGGCGTTTATTGCCGGGGCGGACATCAGCGAGTTGGCCAAGCACGATGCGGTTTCGGGGAAGGAGTATACGCATCGCGGGCAGTCCGTGCTCAATCTGATTGAGAATTTGGGGAAGCCGGTGATTGCGTGCCTCAACGGATTTGCGCTCGGCGGAGGATGCGAGATTGCGATGGCTTGCACGATGCGGCTGGCCAGCGAGAATGCGAAGCTGGGGCAGCCGGAGGTGAAGCTGGGGATTATCCCGGGATATGGGGGATCGCAGCGGCTGCCGCGGCTGGTGGGCAAAGGGCTGGCCATGCAGATGGTGCTGGCGGGGGAGATGATCACGGCGCAGGAAGCGCATCGCATTGGCCTGGTGAATGAAGTGACCGCGCCGGCGGAGTTGATTCCACGGGCGGAGGCGATTGCAGCGAAGATAATTGCGAATGCTCCGCTGGCCGTGCAGTATGCGATGGAGGCCGTCAATAAAGGGATGGAGATGACTTTGGCGGAGGGGCTTTATCTGGAGGCGACGCTGTTTGGGGTGTGCTGCGCGACTGAGGATAAGACGGAAGGGACGAGGGCGTTTTTGGAGAAGCGGGCGGCTGCGTTTAAGGGGAAGTGAGGGAGCAAGTTTCAAGGTTTCATGTTTCAAGGATTGAAACTTTGGGGCGTAGAACTTTGAAAGTTGAAGCGCTTTCGGCGGAGTGCATAGATCCTTCGCGGCAAAGTACGCCGCTCAGGATGACAACGCTTGGGGCGAAAAAACTCAATACAAAACAAATTCAGGCACAGAGGACACGGAGATCACAGAGGAAATCAAGATCGAAGATTGAGTCGGTGCCGGAGGGGGCTTTGCCCGCTTTGGAGGGGAAGCTTGATGCTGCGGGGAGGCGGTTTGCCATTGTGGTGGCGCGGTTCAATGCGTTCATCACGGAGCGGCTTTTGCTGAGTGCCTGCGACGGGCTGCTTCGGACTGGCGCGGCGAAGAAGGACATCGACGTTGTGCGGGTGCCGGGAGCGTTTGAGATTCCTTTGGCAGCGCGGATTTTGGCTTTGACGGGGAAATATGACGCCATTATTTGCATTGGATGCCTGCTGCGTGGGGATACGGCGCATTATGACGTGATCGTCAATGAGGTGACGCGGGGGATTGGGCAGTCGGCGCAGGAGACTGGGGTGCCGCATGCGTTTGGCGTGTTGACGTGCGAGACTTTGGAGCAGGCGATTGATCGGGCCGGGCTCAAGATGGGGAATAAGGGATTTGAGGCGGCGCTGGCGGCGGTGGAGATGGCGTCGTTGAAGGACGCGATCCGGCGTGCGGCCTCCGGCGTTCGGAACTCTGGCGACGGGCGTCGGACCTCGGACGTCGGACAAACGCGGACTAGTCGTTCTCGCTCCGCGACTAAGAAGAACAAAAAGCGGGGCGGGCGATAGGTTTACCACCCTGGGCAATGTGACTTAGGCTGGGCTCGCTAGTCGAGGTAGGGATGCTTCGACTGCGGGAGGGCCGCGCTTGAGCGCGGCCCTTTCTTCGCTCAGCATGACAAGGATTTGTAGCAGCAGATTTTTGCGCCGGTACAGTACACTGGCTACTGGCACTTCTTTCTATGGGGACGCGGCGTAAATCTCGGGAACTGGCGCTGCAGATGCTGTTTCAGTCAGACATGGGCAAGCAGGATGCCGAGCAGGTGCGGCGGACATTCTGGGCGGAGCATGGGACGGCGAGCGCAGAAGTGCGTGGATTTGCAGACGACCTGTTTCGCGCCGCAATCGATCGCAACGCCGAGATCGACGGCCTGATTGAGAAGCACGCCGAGCACTGGCGCATGGAGCGGATGGCGGCGGTGGACCGTAATCTGCTGCGGGCGGCGGTGGCCGAGTTGCTGGCGTATCCGGAGACGCCGCGGGCGGTGGTTATTAACGAAGCGCTGGAGATTGCGCGGAAATTTTCGAGCCCGGAGTCGGTGCACTTTGTGAATGGGGTGCTCGATAGCGTGGGGAAAGAACTCGAGCCTAAGGGCAGCGTGCAGTAAGGCAGTTCTCAGTTCTCAGTTGCTCTCCTGGTTTTTTTCTTTTTTCCTTGACCTGCCTCAATAAATTCTTCCTTCATAGTTCCCCATTCGATGAGCGCGAACAACTGAGAACCGAGAACCGCTTTTACGGGCGGGCCACGACCAGGTTTAAGGAGCACGGGCCTGACGCTGGGTTATAGGTGCAGAACGGGTTCAAGTAGTTGGGGAGGTTGGGGAAGGGCAACTGCACAAGGTCGGCGCCGCCGAGGGAGGTGGAGATTTCGTGCAACATGCCGTCGCTGCCTGCGATTACGATGGTGCCGCCATCGGGCGACATATCGGCGCTGAGTGGCGTTGCGCTTCCGATAAGTTCGATGCCGGTTACGGCCCCGGTGCCGAAATCATAGACCAAGATGCTGGCGTTGCTGCCGGAAGCGACATAGAGCTGGGAGCCGTCGGCGGATGCGAAGAAATTGAGGGGGGGCTGGAGTGTGCCCTGGTTCAATTCGACGCGTTGCACGGCGTGCAACGGATCGTTACTGATGAAGGTCAAGGTCTGCGGGCAGAGATTTGTGGGTGCGGGCGCCGAGATGGTGGAGGTAATGATGTCGAAGCCGGTCGCGTCGAGAATCACGACGTGCACGCCATCGGGAATTAGATAGCCGAAGGAATCTCTGCCGTCGATATGCTCCTGCGGCAACACTCTCACCACTATGGGGTCAGCGGGCAAGGGCAGGTTCGCAGCTACCTGATTGTTGCAGGTGGCATAAGCAGCAAGGTTGGCGGAAGCGGCACCGGAGGCTGCCGTCGCGACGAATCCGAAGCCACCGTTGGGCGAGAAGCCGCCGCCCTTGCCCGGTCCCAGGAGCGTAATCGGTCCCTGCAAGGCCTGCACGGTGGAATAGACATAGAGCGAGCTGGAGGTATTGCCGCCGAGGATAAAGGTCTTCAATCCGTCGGGAGAGAACGCCGCAGCCACGGCGGAGGAAATATTCAGGGCGGTGGCCGTTGGTGAATTGGTGTTGGCCACATTGACGACATAGGCCTGATTGGGAGTGTGAATGGTATCGGAGAACACCGCGACGGTTCCGTTGTTGGACGCAGCCAAGACGTTTCCGGTCACGGTGCCGAGTGCGGTGAAAGGGCTGTTGCTGGTCCCGAAATTTGTGGGGTTGATGACCTGAGCGCCGAAGTCACTACCCATAAAAGCCTTGTCCCCCCCGAGGTCGAAGAGCATGGAGTTTGGCGAAGTGGGCAAGGGCGTCTCGGAGCCCGTCACGGCCTTGGCCGTCGTGAGGCTGTAGATGGAGGAACTGCAGGCAGTGGGGGAGATGTGGGCACATCCCGTGCTGGTTGCGAGCACGCCAGCGGGGCCGGTCGCGCCGGTGACGACGCCGGTGATGGCGACGTCGGCGTAGATGGGGACGGGGATGAGTTTCTGGCAACTGACGAGGTTAGGGTACTGGGAGGAAAAATACTGGGTGCAAGCATTGATGGCCGCGGCGGAGGAAAGCGACATCGGAACCAGTGGAAAGCCAGCGTTACAGGATGGCGGGGTGCAGGAGGCGCTCGCTGCGCCAGACCCGGGCGATGAAATCGTGAGAGAGCAAGATTGAACGCATCCCGTGCTAGCGCCGACTACGGCGGGTTGAGAGGAGGTCCAGGTGAGAGGGACTTTGGTGAGGACGACGCCGCCGTTCGTGTTGGGCAAAGAGCTATTCCCCATGACGTCGGTGAGCGTGGCGAATACCGTCTGACTGGCGGCTCCCTTGGCGGAGACGAAGGTGGTCTGACCCGATCCGATGTGGCCCAGTTCCAGGGAGATCTCCTGGATGGGGCAAGTCTCGAAGAAGTCGAGAGCTGGAGAGGTATTTCCCTGGGAATTCTGGTACTGGGCCTGCAGGAAGGATGAGCTGGTTATGCCGCTGGCCGAGGCGTAAATCTGGGTCATGCCGGGGGTAAGGGCCACGGCCGTGGCTTGGTTGGTGGGGAATTCGTAGAAGGAATCCACGAGTGGGATGAGGTTGACTACGCCTGGGTTATTCGCCGACCAGGTAAAAGGGCCAGCGGCTGCGGTGATGTCGGCTCCCTGGCTGAAAGCGTGAGCTTCGACCGTCATGGACTGGGTCTGGGAGAGGCAAGGTTCCTGGACCGGGACGCCGTTGAGCAGAACTCCGGTGACAGTAATGTTATCGATCGGCGGATGAACGAAGACCCAGGTGGGAACGCTGCTGGCGCCGAGCGCGCTGGCAGTTACCTGAACAGGGCCACTGTTGCCGGGAGTGCAAACGGTATAATTGACGTCCCAATGACCGGCGCAAGCTACGCCGTTGGGGGCGAGAGTCAAGATCGAGGTGTCGGTCGATGAAAAGGTGAAAGCAGTTGAGATGTTGGTGCCGGAAGCGGTTTGCGCGGATGCCAGAAAGCCAAGGACCCCACCCACCACGAGGGATGTATTGCCGGAAGGGGTAAGGTTGACTCTGCCGGGAAAGATAGGGGGACCGGGCTTGCTGCCGCCGCCACAACCGCCAAAGCTCCATAGAGAAAGGATGGCAACGGCCAGCCCCAAAACCTTCGAACGCAACCTACCCATGCACCCCTCTTTACGCCTTGCCCCCGCCGCGCGCGAAACTACGCGAGGAGGGCCATCGAATGAATTGGAAAACTTGTAGTGTAGAGGCTGGAAGCGGAATCGGCAAGCGGCGCGAGCGAAGCAACTTGGCAACTGGCTCCCAGTTTTTTTTCGTCCGTCGAGAGTGGGATGCAAAAACACGGGTTGACGATGTTTGCAGCGACTTGCTATAGTAGTTTGGTTCCGCGAGTACATCCAGGCTTGCTGTGTGCTGTGAGTTTTGCTGCGGTGTGGGCAGACCTTGCGGTTGAGCTATAGAGAAATACGTTTCCGGATGGAGTTCGGGTTCGGAAACTTTCCTCGCTGAAACGTTCCTGCGGTGCCTTCCGCCCTATTGTGGAAGGATATGCAGGGCAGGGCTGACGAAACGGAGTGCCCCCGGAGTTTGGCCGGGCGCCACCGTCGGCAGCGAAAGTCTAAGGGAATCCAGAATCTCTCCGGCATTTTGCGGTGAGAAGTAATGGTTGGCGGTAAAGCCGGCCATGCCCACGGATGCGCGTCTAAACAGGATTGCAGCAGGATTTGAGCTGTGCCGTCTGCGCGACAAGCAGGATGTTGTGCGATTGGCGTTGCGCGGCTAAGGAGTCTGAAGAGTGCCTACGTTTAACCAGCTGGTAGCTCAGGGTCGGAAGCGGCCCCGTTACAAGACGGCGAGCCCTGCGTTGCAGGGATGTCCGCAAAAACGCGGCGTCTGCACTCGCGTGTACACGCAGACGCCCAAGAAGCCGAACTCGGCGTTGCGCAAAGTTGCGCGTGTGCGTCTGACGAACGGGATTGAAGTGACGACCTACATCCCAGGCGTTGGGCACAACCTGCAGGAGCACTCGATTGTGCTGATCCGCGGGGGCCGTGTAAAGGATCTGCCGGGCGTGCGTTATCACGTGATTCGCGGAACGTTGGATGCGGTGGGCGTTGCGGGCCGCATGCAGGGACGCTCGAAGTACGGCGCCAAGCGGCCGAAAAAGGGATAAGAGAGTTTCGGGTTTCCAGTTTCGAGTTTCGAGAGTGTTTTTTTGAAACCTGAAACACGAAACTTGAAACTGGACTTGAGGAGCTGGGAGCTTACATGCCTCGTAAAGGACATATCGCAAAGCGGACCGTTCCGGCCGATGCCGTTTATCAATCGGATCTGGTGACGAAGTTTATTAACTCGATGATGTGGCAGGGCAAGCGCTCGACCGCCGAGGGCATCTTCTATGAGGCTCTGGCGAAGGTGCAGGAGAAGGGCGGCGATGAAGCCTTGAAGCTCTTCAAGAAAGCCGTCGAGAACGCCAAGCCGCTGCTTGAGGTCAAGACTCGCCGCGTCGGTGGCGCCAACTACCAGGTGCCGGTGGAAGTGAATGCCGATCGCCGGACGTCGCTCGCGATCCGCTGGCTGATTAGCTATGCGCGTGGCCGTGGCGAAAAGGGAATGGTCGAGAAGCTGACCAACGAGTTGCTGGACGCCGCTACGGGTAAGGGCGCCGCGATCAAGAAGAAGGAAGATGTGCACCGGATGGCGGAAGCGAATAAGGCGTTCGCGCATTACCGGTGGTAGGTATTGCATAGATCCTTCGCGGCCAAGAACGCCGCTCAGGATGACAAGAGACAGCTAATTTCGGAGCCCAGAAAGAGTTAGAACGACGTGCCCAGAACAGTCCCATTAGAGCGCTGCAGAAACATCGGCATCATGGCCCACATCGATGCCGGCAAGACCACTACGACGGAGCGGATCCTGTTTTATACGGGACGGACGCACCGTATCGGAGAGGTGCACGAGGGCACGGCCACCATGGACTGGATGGAGCAGGAGCAGGAGCGCGGCATTACGATTACGTCGGCCGCGACGACCTGCACCTGGCGCGACATTCGCATCAATATTATTGATACCCCCGGCCACGTCGATTTTACGGCGGAAGTCGAGCGCTCGCTGCGCGTGCTTGACGGCGCAGTCGCAGTGTTTGACGCAGTGCACGGCGTGCAGCCGCAGTCGGAGAAAGTCTGGCGGCAGGCCGATAAGTACGGCGTCCCCCGAATTTGTTTCATTAACAAGATTGACAAGATGGGTGCCGATTTCGAGCATGCCGTCGATACCATCCGCAAGCGCCTCAGTGCCAAGCCCGTCGCGATTCAATTTCCCATCGGCCAGGAAGATAAGTTCAGGGGCGTCGTCGACCTGATTAACATGAAGTCGATCGTGTGGCAGGACGACACGATGGGCGCGGAATACATTACAGAAGAAATTCCCGCCGAGCTAAAGAAGAAAGCCGAAGCATTCCACGCCCAACTGGTCGAGAGCATCGCCGAGAACGACGACGAAATCCTCCACAAATTTCTGGAAGGCGAAGAGATCACGGCGGACGAACTACGATCGTCGCTGCGCAAGTCGACCATCGCGTTGAAAGTATTTCCGGTTGTGGTGGGGACGGCGTTCAAGAACAAGGGTGTGCAGCCGCTGTTGGATGCCGTGGTGGATTATCTGCCTTCGCCGCTCGACGTGCCGGAGACGCACGGCTTGAATCCCGATAATGGGGAGAAGATTTACCGCCATGCCGACGACAAGCAGCCATTCTCTGCTTTGGCGTTCAAGATCATGGCCGACCCGTTCGTCGGCCAGTTGACATTTATCCGCGTATATTCTGGACAATTGAAGACCGGTGATTCCGTGCTGAATGTGCGCACGGGAAAGACGGAGCGCATTGGGCGATTGCTGAAGATGCATGCCAATAAGCGCGAAGAAATCAGCGAGATTCTCGCGGGCGACATTTGCGCGGCAGTTGGTTTGAAGAACGTTTCGACCGGCGACACGATCTGCGATGAAGATCATCCGATTGCGCTGGAGTCGATCACATTTGCGGTTCCGGTCATTTCGGTTGCGGTCGAACCCAAGACCAAGGCCGACCAGGAAAAGATGGGCATGGCGCTGCAGCGGCTGGCCCAGGAAGATCCCACCTTTAAGGTTCACACCGATCCCGACAGTGGACAGACCATCATTAGCGGCATGGGCGAGTTGCATCTGGAAATCATCGTCGACCGCATGATGCGCGAATACAAGGTTGAGGCCAACGTCGGCAAGCCGCAGGTGGCGTACCGCGAAACGATTCGCAAGCACGCCGAGGCGGAAGGCAAGTACATCCGGCAGACGGGTGGGCGCGGGCAGTACGGACACGCGAAAATTTATCTCGATCCGCAACCTGCGGGAACCGGCTACGAGTTTGTGAACGACATTGTGGGCGGATCGGTGCCGAAGGAATTCATCAAGCCGATCGATCAGGGCATTCAGGAAGCGCTGGAAGGCGGCATCCTGGCTGGGTATCCCATGGTCGATGTGAAGGCCACTCTGTACGACGGCAGCTATCACGACGTCGATTCCAACGAAATGGCATTCAAGATTGCGGGATCGATGGCGTTCAAAGAGGCGGCCCGCAAGGCTTCTCCGGTGTTGCTGGAGCCGGTGATGGCGGTGGAAGTGGTGACGCCGGAAGAGTACGCCGGCGTGATCATGGGCGATTTGAGTTCGCGCCGTGGACGCATCGAAGGCATGGAGCATCGCGCAGGTTCGCAGGTGATCAAGGCCATCGTTCCGCTGGCGGAAATGTTTGGTTATGCGACCCACATGCGTTCGTCGACGCAGGGCCGCGCGGAATACTCGATGCACTTTGCGCGCTATGAGGAAGCTCCGCGATCGGTAGCGGAGGAGATCATCGCGAAGGTGCAGGGAACAGCGAAGTAATCGGAGCGATCATCCTGAGCGTTTTTTCGAAGGATGTGGTCGCGGAGAGAAGTTGCATAGGTCCTTCGGCGCCAAAGAGCGGCGCCTCAGGATGACAAGGGTTTAAAAGCTAGGAGCTAGAGGCTGAGTTATGGCGAAAGAAAAATTTGATCGCAATAAGCCGCACTGCAACGTCGGGACGATTGGTCATATCGATCACGGCAAGACGACGTTGACGGCGGCGATCACTAAGGTTCTGTCGAAGCACAATCCGAAAAACACGTTCCGGTCGTTTGATTCGATCGACAACGCGCCGGAAGAAAAGGCGCGCGGAATCACGATCGCGACGGCGCACGTGGAGTACGAGACGGCGAACCGGCACTACGCGCACGTGGATTGCCCGGGCCACGCCGATTACATCAAGAACATGATCACGGGCGCGGCGCAGATGGATGGCGGCATTCTGGTGGTGGCGGCGACGGACGGTCCCATGCCGCAGACGCGGGAGCACGTGCTGCTGGCTCGGCAGGTCGGTGTGCCGTATCTGGTGGTGGCGTTGAATAAGGTTGACGCGGTGGACGATCCGGAGTTGTTGGAACTGGTTGAGCTCGAAGTGCGCGAGCTGCTGAAGTCGTACAAGTTTCCCGGCGACGAAGTCCCGGTGGTGCGGGTTTCGGCATTGGGCGCGCTGAATGGGGAAGCCAAGGCGGAGGCGCAGGTCGACGAGTTGATGGCGGCGGTGGACAAGTATATTCCGCAGCCGGCGCGCGAATTGGACAAGCCGTTCCTGATGCCGATCGAAGATATCTTCTCGATCTCCGGGCCGCGGCACGGTGGTGACGGGCCGTATCGAGCGCGGCAAGGTGAAGGTGGGCGAGGAAGTGGAAATCGTCGGCTTCCGCGAGACGCGCAAGACGGTGGTGACGGGCGTTGAAATGTTCAAGAAGCAGTTGGATGAAGGCATGGCGGGCGACAACGCCGGTCTGCTGCTGCGCGGCATTGGCAAGGACGATGTGGAGCGCGGCATGGTGTTGGCCAAGACGGGATCGATCACGCCGCACACCAAGTTCAAGGCTGAGGTCTACATTTTGACGAAAGAAGAAGGTGGACGGCATACGCCGTTCTTCAAGGGATACCGTCCGCAGTTTTATCTGCGCACGACGGACGTGACGGGCGTGGCGGAGTTGCCGGCGGGCACGGAGATGGTGATGCCGGGAGATAACGTGAGCCTGGTGATTGAGTTGATCACGCCGGTGGCCATGGAAAAGGGCTTGCGGTTCGCGATTCGTGAAGGCGGGCATACGGTGGGCGCCGGAACAATTGCGGAGATTATTCAGTAAGGAAGCGCGCCGAACGCGCGATTGATTCGCCGCAAAGAACGCGGCGATTCGCGCGGCGCGGTCAGGTCCTTCGCGAGACAAAAAGCGTCTCGCTCAGGATGACAACTTAAAATGACGCGGCTTGCGGCTTGCCGCCGGTTCTTTCCTTCCGGAGATGCCGGGAGGGGTTAGAGAGATGACACTGTGATTGGAAAAGAAAGAATTCGCATCCGGTTGAAGGCTTACGACTATCGCATTCTGGATCAGTCGACGGGCGAGATCGTGGAAACCGCGCGGCGCACGGGCGCGCAGATTGCGGGACCGATTCCACTGCCCACGATGAAGAACAAGTACTGCGTGCTGCGTTCGCCGCACGTGGACAAGAAGTCGCGGGAGCAGTTTGAGATCCGCACGCACAAGCGGTTGCTCGATATTCTCGAGCCGACGCAGCAGACGGTGGACGCGCTGATGAAGCTCGATCTGCCGGCGGGCGTGGATGTGGAGATCAAGGCGTTCGGGAAAGAGCATAAATAGAGCTCGCGGGTTTCGCCCGCGGAACGGCCGGGTGCGGCCGTTCCCCACTGAGCAGAGAAGCTCAGGAGTAGAGAAGCTCACGAGCAAAGTAGCTCACCAGCCAATAGCTTGCACGATAAGCCATGCTGGGAATGGAGAAGGAAATGGCAACGAAGGTTACGGGAATTCTGGGCAAGAAGGTCGGGATGACGCAACTGTTTGACTCGAAGGGCGAAGTTCGCCCGGTCACAGTGCTGCAGGCTGGTCCGTGCGTGGTGACGCAGCATAAGTCGGCCACGCGAGACGGCTATGAGGCGGCCCAGATCGGACTGGTGGAGTTTGTGAAAGAGTCGCGGCTGACCAAGCCGGCGCGGGGTCACTTGGCGAAGAACAATCTTCCTCCGGTGAAGTTCATGCGCGAAGTGCCGCTCGAGGTCGAGGGTACACCTGACGGCGACGGCTCGGTGAAAGTTGGCGACCGCGTGCTGGTAGAGATTTTCGAAGGCGAGCGGTTTGTCGACATCGTCGGGATCAGCAAGGGCAAGGGATTTCAGGGTGTGGTGAAGCGGCATCATTTTGGCGGTGGTCCGAAGTCGCACGGTTCGATGTTTCAAATTACCGGTTCGATCGGGTCTTCGGCGTTCCCGTCGCGCGTGTTCAAGGGGATGCGGATGTCGGGACACATGGGCAACGCCCGCGTGACCCAGCGCAACCTGCGCGTGCTGGGCGTGGATAAGGACGAGAACTTGCTGGTGGTCGAGGGCAGTGTGCCGGGACCCGAGGGCGGCTACATCGTGATTACGAAGGCGAAGAAGCCGCCACGAGAACGGCGCGGATTCGCAGGGTCGGCGACGGTGGATCCGTTGAAGGCGGCGAAGAGAGCGGCGAAGAAGGCATAAGAATCTTAGGTGCACGGGCGAGTCGCCCGCGCCCACACGAGAAGCATATGGCAACGATTGACATACATAATTTGAGCGGCGAGAAGGTTGGGACGCTCGATCTCGCCGATGAAATCTTCGGCGCGGTCAACGAAGATCTGCTCTGGGAAGCGGTGAAACATTACCGCGCCGGGCAGCGCGCCGGAACGCACAAAACCAAGGCGCGCTGGGAAGTTTCCGGCTCCGGCAAGAAGCTCTGGAAGCAGAAGGGCACCGGCCGGGCCCGCATCGGATCGATCCGGTCGCCACTGTGGCGGCATGGCGCGACGGTGCATGGTCCGCGCCGCGCTCCTACGACTACACCTTCCCGCGCAAGAAGCTGATGGGCGCGTTGCGCTCGGCGCTGGCCGCGAAGCTGGCGGACGGCAAGCTGATCGTGGTGAACGCATTCGACATGAAAGAAGCCGAAGACCAAGGAGTTCCGCAAGTCGCTGGACTCGCTGAAGGTCGATGAGACGGTTCTGATTGTCGAAGCAGCCGAAGCACGAGAATCACAACCTGGCCTTGAGCGCGCGCAATCATCGCGGGGCTCGAACTGGTGCTGAGCAACGAAGTGCATCCCTATCATCTGCTGCGCTATGACCGCGCGATTTTCTCGCAGCCGGCGATCGAGAAGCTGCAGGTTTCGCTGAAGTCTTCGGTGTCGAAGCGGCAGCACAAGCCGGAAGCAACGAGACGAAGGCACGAAGAAGGCGCACAGCGAGCGGCGCCGTCGGCCGCGGCACTGAAAAAGCGGCGGAGGTGGCCTGATGAAATCCGCATACCAGATCATTCGCCGTCCGGTGATTACCGAAAAGGGCCTGGCCATCAAGGAAAACCAGAACACGCTGGTTTTCCAGGTGGCGCCCAAGGCGACCAAGACGGAAATCAAGCAAGCGGTGCAGTCGATTTTCAAAGTGAAAGTGCATTCCGTGCGCACGGCGACGTATCCGGGAAAAGAGCGGCGGCGGGGTAAGTTCGCGGGCTACCGTCCGGACTGGAAGAAGGCGTATGTGCGGTTGCGGGCCGGCGAGAAGATGCCGGAGTACGCGCAGAATTTGTAAGAGGGCGGCCGGCTTCCGGCTCCCAGAGCAGGACAGAGATGTTAAGAAGAGCTGATTATGCCAATCAAGACATACAGACCGACGACGCAGACGTTGCGCTATCGCACGACCCTCGTCAATGACGACATTACGACCAAGCATCCGCATAAGCCGCTGGTCGAGCCCAAGCCGCGGACCGGCGGGCGCCGCAACTCGGGCGACATGACGATGCGGTTCATCGGCGGCGGGCACAAGCGCAAGCTGCGCATCATCGATTTCAAGCGCGACAAGACCGGGATTCCGGCGACGGTGACGACGATCGAATACGATCCGAACCGTTCCTCGCGCATTGCGCTGCTGGCGTATGCCGACGGCGAGAAGCGTTACATCATTCAGCCGGAAGGATTGAAGGTAGGGCAGAAAGTGGTGAGCGGTCCCGACGCCGACATTCTCGTGGGCAACGCGCTGCCGCTGCGGAACATTCCGCCAGGCACGCAGATCCATAACCTGGAGCTAAAGCCGGGCAAGGGTGGACAGATGGTGCGGTCGGCGGGCGGAGCGGCGCAACTGGTGGCGAAGGAAGAAGAGTATGCGCTGGTGAAGCTGCCTTCGGGCGAGACGCGCAAGATTTCGCAGGACTGCATGGCGACGATCGGCCAGGTGGGGAATCTGGATCACGAGAACGTGACGATCGGCAAGGCCGGGCGGTCGCGCTGGCTGGGCAAGCGTCCGCACAACCGCGGCGTTTCGATGAACCCGGTTGACCATCCGCACGGTGGTGGTGAAGGCAAGACCTCTGGCGGACGGCATCCCGTGACGCCGTGGGGACAGCCGACGCGCGGGTACAAGACCCGGAACAACAAACGTACGGACAAATTTATTGTGAGCCGGCGCAGCAAGTAGCGCCCACAACAAAGCTGTCGGCTGAAAGCTGACGGCTGAAAGCTGAGAGCAGAATTTATGGCACGTTCAACTAAGAAAGGCGCGTTCGTGGATGCTTACCTTCAGACGAGGGTAGAAGGCATGAATGCGCGCAACGAGAAGAAAGTGCTGCGCACCTGGTCGCGGCGTTCCACCGTCGTCCCTGAGATGGTCGGGCACACGATCGCGGTGCATAACGGCAAGAAGTTCATTCCGGTGTACGTCACCGAGAACATGGTCGGCCACAAGCTGGGTGAGTTCAGTTTCACCCGGACGTTCAAAGGGCACTCCATGAGGGCGGCGACGGAAGTGGCGGCCAAGCCGGCCGGGATCCCGGGTGGGCCGGGGGCGATTACTCCTGCGGCTTCGTCAGCGCCTGCCCCGAAAGCGTAGGGCAGCTTTTAGCTATTGGCTCTTAGCTCTTAGCTGAAACACGAAGAGCTAACGGTTAGAACTGAGATTACGACTATGGAATTTCGAGCGGAAATGCGGTACTTGCGGGTTTCGCCGCAGAAGGCGCGGCTGGTCCTCGATCTGATCAAGGGCAAGCGCGTGGAAGAAGCGCGCAACACGCTGGCGTTCACCAAGAAGCGCGTAGCGGCGCACGTCGGCAAGCTGTTGCAGTCGGCGCTGGACAATGCGAACTTTCTCAGCGCCGAGAAGAATCTCGACGTCGAGATTGACAACCTGTACGTGAAGAACGCGATCGCCAACGAGGGGCCGCGCATGAAGCGCATCCGTCCGGCACCGCAAGGACGCGCGTACCGGTACCAGCGGCGCATCGCGCATATCATCGTGATCCTGGCGGAACGCGGGAAAAGTGGCGACGCGGGGCCAAGACACGCTGGCGACGCCAGGACGGTCGAGGCGGTTTCAGCGAAGAGCAAGCGGCGGGCTCCGGCAGCGAAGGCTTCCGGGAAGAAGAAAGCGGTTGCGAAGTAGGTTCGAGTTCGAGTTTCTGGTTTTGATTTAGGAGAAGCAATGGGACAAAAAGTCCATCCTTATGGTTTTCGCCTCGGCTTCACGAAGCCGTGGAAGTCGCGCTGGTTTGCCGAGCGGGATTACGACAAACAGCTGCACGAAGACGTCAAGCTGAAGAACGAGCTGAAGGACAAGCTGAAGTCGGCAGGCATCAGCGCCATTGAGATTGAGCGGCCGGGCAATAAGCTGCGCATCATCATCAGGACGGCGCGGCCGGGAATCATCATCGGGCGCAAAGGCGCGGAAATCGACAAGCTCAAGGCCGAACTGCAGAAGAAGACGGCGGGCAAAGATATATTTGTCGACATCCAGGAAGTGCACAAGCCTGAACTGGACGCGCAGCTGGTTTCGGAGTCGATCGCGCTGCAGCTGGAAAAGCGGGTGGGGTTCCGGCGCGCGATGCGTAAGGCGGTGGACTCGGCGCTGCGCTTCGGATGCAAGGGCATCAAGGTGCGCGTGAGCGGCCGGCTGAATGGAAACGAAATCGCGCGCTCTGAGTGGTATCTGCAGGGGCGGTTGCCGCTGCACACACTGCGCGCGGATATCGACTACGGCTTCACCGAGGCGAGGACGACGTACGGCGTGATTGGCGTGAAGTGCTGGGTGTACAAGGGCGAGATTCTTCCGCAGAAGAAGCGGGAAGCCGCGACGACCGCGGGCGGATTCTAGTCGGGAAGCGCGCCAAACGCGTATTTGAGCAATCTCGCAAGAGGCGCGAGATTGATTGCGCGGCACGCATAGATCCTTCGTGAGACAAAGGCGTCTCGCTTAGGATGACAAGAGAGAGCTGATTTTATGTTGATGCCAAAGAAAGTGAAGTATCGCAAGCAGCAGCGCGGACGCATGACCGGGAAGGCCTGGCGCGGATCGACGCTGGCGTTCGGCGATTTCGGGCTGAAGGTGCTGGAGCCTGGATGGATCACCGACCGGCAGATTGAAGCCAGCCGCGTGGCCATGACGCGTTTCGTGAAGCGCGGGGGAAAGATATGGATCCGCGTGTTTCCCGACAAGCCGGTCACGAAGAAGCCGGCCGAAACCCGTATGGGCAAGGGCAAAGGCGCTCCGGATCATTGGGTCGCGGTGGTGAAGCCGGGAAAGATTTTGTTTGAGATGGAAGGCGTGACCATAACGGACGCGACGGAGGCGATGCGGCTGGCGTCGCACAAACTGGCGCTCCGGACGAGGCTGGTCAAGCGCGAGGGCGCGGCGCACTAGAAAGCTGGCAGCGTTTAGCCTTTAGTAACTGCGGGATGATTTGGTTGAGGAACTTATGAAGGTTGAAAAAATCAGGAATTTGACGGATGTGGAGCTGGGCAACCAGGAGCGCGAGCTGGCTGATCAGCTTTTCAAGCTGAAGTTCCAGCTGAACATGGGCCAGACGGAGAGCCTGAAGAAAATTCGCGGCCTGCGTAAGGACATTGCACGGGTAAAGACGATCGTCGGCGAGCGCGAGCGCTCGGCCGCAACGGAGAAAAAATGATGGCGGAAGCGACAGCAACAGCGAAGGTGCAGGGCCGCCGCAAGGAAGTGGTGGGAGAAGTGGTCGCCAACCGCATGCAGAAGACGATTGTGGTGAAGGTGACGCGGAAGAAGGCTCATCCGTTCTATGGTCGCGTGGTGGCGCGCAACAAGAAGTTTTACGCGCACGACGAGAAGAACGAAGCGCACGTTGGCGATGTGGTGCGGATTGAAGAGACTCGTCCGCTGTCGAAGCTGAAGCGCTGGAAGCTGAAAGACATTGTGCGTAAGACTGCGCTGGTACCGGAAGCGGTAACGGAAGTGGCGAGCTAATTTAGGAGGCGCGCCAAACGTGCGCTTTCGCAATCTCGCAAGAAGCGCGAGATTGATCGCGCGACGCGCCCAGATCCTTCGGCAGGCAAAGGCGCTTGCCTCAGGATGACAAAGCAAGAGGGAGATGGAAGCCATGGCTGTGATGATGAGATCGATGCTGGAGGTCGCCGACAACTCCGGCGCCCGCAAGCTGCAGATGATTTTGCCGCTCGGCGGCTCAACCGGATTGAATGCCGGGCTGGGCGACATAATCACGGCGGCCGTGAAAGAGTCGGCCCCCGAAGGCCAGGTGCAGAAGGGCAAAGTGGTGAAGGCGGTCATCGTGCGCACGCGCAAGGAGCATCGGCGGCGCGACGGTACCTATATCCGCTTCGACCAGAATGCCGCGGTGCTGATCAACGATGCGGGCGAGCCGGTCGGGACCCGCGTGTTTGGTCCGGTAGCGCGAGAGTTGCGCGAGAAGAAGTTTTTGAAGATTGTTTCGCTGGCGCCGGAAGTTATCTAGCGCAGGTTTCAAAGTTTCAGAGTTCCAAGGAATTTTATGAGAACCGTAAGTACTGAAAACAAGCGAGTGGATCTCCGGCGGAATGACACCGTGAAGGTGATCACCGGACGGGATAAGGGCAAGGAAGGGCGCGTACTGCGCGTGTTTCCGAACGACGCCAAGTTGCTGGTTGAGCACGTGATGATGGTGAAGAAGCACGTGCGGCCGAACCCGCAGCGCAACATCAAGGGCGGCATCGCGGAGCAGGAGAGCCGGATTGCAATCTCGAATGTGCAACTGGTGTGCGCAACCTGCGGACCTGTACGCATTGGGCACGAAGTGCGCGGCGACCGCAAGGTGCGCGTGTGCAAGAAGTGCGGAACGACGCTGGACAAATAAGCTGCTAGCTCTTAGCCACTAGCTTTTGGCTTGTGGCGGCAAGTGCGAGCAGGAGGCATGAAAATTGAGTCTCACGAACCGGTAGACGCAGTGAGCGACAGAGTTAATGGCTAAGAGTTGCTCCCGCAACCCGAAACCGTGAGAAGGATTGAAGGATATGGCAAAAGACAAAAAGGGACAGAAGGAATCGCAGGAGCAGAAGGCTCCGGATCAGGCGCGGCATAGCGCGAAGGAGCGTCCGCGACTGCGCTCGAAGTTCGAGAAGGAAGTCGCTCCGACTCTGCTGAAGGAACTGGAACTGAAGAACGTGATGGCGGTTCCGCGCCTGCACAAGATTGTCGTGAACATGGGCGTCGGCGAAGCGACGCAGAACGCGAAGGTGCTCGACCCGGCGGTGAACGAACTGGGTCAGATCACGGGGCAGAGGCCGGTGGTGACGCGGGCGAAGAAGTCGATCGCGGCGTTCAAAGTGCGCCAGGGACAGTCGATCGGCGCGATGGTTACGCTGCGCGGCGACCGGATGTACGAATTTTTCGACCGGCTGGTGAACATCGTTCTGCCGCGCGTGCGCGATTTCAAGGGAGTCTCGACCAAGTCGTTCGACGGGCGCGGCAACTTCACGCTCGGGTTGCACGACCAGCTGATCTTTCCGGAGATCTCGTACGAGAAGGTCGACAAGCAGAAGGGCATGAACGTGACGATTGTGACCACGGCCGCGAATGACAATCAGGCGCGGACGCTGTTGAAGCACATGGGAATGCCGTTCAGGGCATAAGGGTAAGGTTTCAAGGTTTCACAGTTTCACAGTTTCAAAGACGCAGACGAAGGATTGAATGGCAACTACAGCGAAAAGAGTTAAGGACGCGAGAAAGCCCAAGTTCTCCACGCGCAAGCACAACCGCTGCAAGCTATGCGGACGGCCGCGCGCATTTCTGCGCAAGTTCGGCATATGCCGCTTGTGCTTCCGCCAGCTCGCGCTGCGCGGGGAGATTCCAGGGGTTTCGAAGTCGTCGTGGTAATTCGGTAGCGTGCCAATCGCGCTATTACGCTCGCAAAAACCGCGAGCGCGGCGCGCGGCACGCTCAGATCCTTCGCGAGACAAAGGACGTCTCGCTCGGGATGACAAGCGCAGGAAAGATGTAGACAAGCTGCCGCAGGTTCTCCGCGAAACGCGGAGCGAACGGGTGGCAAGAGGAGAAGCACACGATGAGGTTGACCGATCCGGTCGCAGACATGCTGACGCGAGTGCGGAACGCACTCCAAGCCCGGCACCAGAAGGTGGACATACCGGCTTCGCGGTTGAAGCTGGAGATTGCCCGCATTCTGAAGGAAGAGGGCTACATCTCGAATTTCAAGCCGACGGAAGAAGAAGGCCACAAGGTCATCCGGATTTATCTGAAGTACGGCGCCAACAATGAAGCGGCCATCTCGAAGGTGGAGCGCGTGTCGCGCCCCGGATGCCGCGTGTACGTGCGCCGCAGCGAGATCCCGCGCGTGCTGGGCGGCATGGGGATCAACATCCTCACGACTCCGCGCGGCGTGATGACCGGCCGCCAGGCCCGCAAAGAGGGCGTGGGCGGCGAGTTGCTGTGCCAGATTTACTAGAGCACCCGTCAGCTCTCAGCCGTCAGCCTTTGGTCAAGGCGCGGCTGTGAAAAGCTGAGAGCTGAAAACTGAGAGCTGAGAGCTTATGTCGAGAATTGGAAAAAAGCCGATCCCGATCCCCAAAGGGGTGACGGTCAAAATCGAAGGCAACACCATTGCGGTGCAGGGGCCGAAGGGCAAGCTGGATACGGAGTTGCCGTCCGGCATCACGATCGAGCAGAAGGACGGAATCATTGTGGCGGTCCGCCAGAATGATTCGCAGGCGGCGCTGCACGGACTGGCGCGCGCTTTGGTCAACAACGCCGTAGAGGGCGTGACCAAGGGCTGGACCCGCGAGTTGGAAATCGTCGGCATCGGTTATCGCGCCGAAATGAAGGGCAAGCAGATGGTTGTGTTCAACTTGGGCTACTCGCATCCGATCGAGTACCCGCTGCCGACCGGCGTGGATGCGACGGTGGATCCAAAGCAGACGAAGATTGCACTGACGGGCATCGACCGGCAGAAGGTGGGACAGGTAGCGGCGGAAATGCGCTCGCTGCGTCCACCGGATCCGTACAAGAACAAAGGCGTCCGCTACGCGGGCGAGCGTTTGAAGAAGAAGGTTGGAAAGACCGGAGCGAAATAGCGACGTTTTGCGGGCCCGTTCGACAACTTCGTCGTTTTGCGAAGTGGCTCAGGGCAGGCTAAGAACGAGCAAAGCGTGAGCCCGCCGCCGCTATCCTGAGCGAAGCGAAGGATCTCCTAAGAGGGACTTAGAGCAATGCTGACACGAATCACGAAGAACGAGAAGCGCGGACATGTACACGACCGCATCCGGAAAAAGATGCAGGGGACTGCGGAGCGTCCGCGGCTCAATGTGTACCGTTCGCTGAATCACATTTACGTGCAGGTGATCGACGATTTGCACGGCAAGACGCTGGTTTCTGCCAGCACGGCCGAGGGCAAAAAGGAAGACCGGCGCACGGGCGGCAACGTGGCTTCCGCGAAGGCGGTGGGCAAAACGATTGCGGAGCGCGCCAAGGCCCAGGGCGTGACCAAGGTCGTATTCGACCGCGGCGGTTACATTTATCACGGGCGCGTGAAGGCTTTGGCCGACGCGGCGCGCGAAGCGGGATTGCAGTTCTAAGAACAGCCGCGAGCTTCGAGCGGCGAGCTATGAGTTAGATGCTCACAGCTCAAAGCTCCCGGCTCACAGCTAGAATTTGAGAAATTATGCCAACTGTGATTAAGAAACTTGATGCGAATTCGTTCCAGCTCAAGGACCAGGTCGTCGCCATCAACCGCGTGACCAAGGTCGTCAAGGGCGGCAAGAATCTTTCGTTTGCTGCGCTGGTGGTGGTGGGCGATCCGTCGGCCGGAGTGGTGGGCTATGGTTCCGGGAAGGCCAAGGAAGTTCCGCAGGCCATCCGCAAGGGGATCGAGTCGGCCAAGAAGAATCTGGTGAAGGTGAACCTGACGCAGACCAGCATTGCGCACCTCGTGCTGGGACGCTACGGTTCGGGCAAAGTGCTGCTGAAGCCAGCGCCGGAAGGCACGGGCGTGATTGCGGGCGGCGCGGTGCGTGCAGTGATGACGTCGGCGGGCGTGCAGAACGTGCTGACGAAATCAATCGGCACGACTAACCCGCACAATGTGATCAAGGCGACATTCGATGCGCTGAAGCAGTTGAAGAGCCGCGAGGGCGTGGCCGCAATGCGCGGGAAGACGGCGCAGGAGCTGTAGGACCCCCGGGGGCTAAAGCCCTCGAACGAGAGAGCAGATTTATCGCATCGCTGAAAGCGATGCGCCACCCAAAAGCGGGCTTTTTCCAGACGCCGTTCATCAGGGTGATTCGGCAAATGCGGATGAGGGGTAGAAAATGACGGCGAAGAAAACGAATTCGGGCAGCGGGAAGATTCACCTGAAGTGGGTGCGTTCCGCGATTTGTGCCCCGGTGAAGCAGAAGCTGGTGATCAAGGGTCTTGGATTCACGCGGCTGAACCAGGTGATTGAGCGCCCGGACACGAACGCCATTCGCGGCATGGTGGCGAAGGTGCCGCACATGGTCGAGGTAGTGGACTAGTTCGAAGTTTCAAGGTTTCAGAGTTGCTAGGTCTCAACGCCTTGATGCGGACTCTGATCGATCCTTGAAACCTTGAAACCTTGAAACTTTGAAACGTGGGTGTACTTATGAACTTATCGAACATTCGAGCACCGAAGAAGGCGACGGAAAAGCGCAAGCGCGTGGGGCGCGGTATGGGCTCCGGCATGGGCAAGACGTCGACCCGTGGACACAAAGGGCAACGTTCGCGCACTGGCTCGCGCATGATCCGCGGTTTTGAAGGCGGACAGATGCCGCTGCACCGCCGCATGCCGAAGCGCGGCTTCACCAACATCTTCCGCAAGGAATTCAACATCGTGAGCCTGGAGCGGCTGGTGGAGATGGGCGATTCGTTTCACGGAGAGCCGATCACACCCGAAGTACTGCGCAAGGCGGGCGTGATCAAGACGAAGCATCCGGTGAAGATTCTGGGCGACGGCGAGTTGAAGATTGCGATCACGGTGCACGCGCATAAGTTCTCGAAGTCGGCGCAGGAAAAAATCACCAAGGCGGGCGGCAAGGTTGAGGTGTTGAAGTAATGTTCGACAAACTGGCGAATATCTTCCGGATTCCGGATCTGCGCAAACGCATCCTGTTTACTTTGGGAATGCTGTTCGTGTACCGGTTGGGCGGACACCTTCCGACGCCGGGAATTGATACAGCCAAACTGGAAAGTTTCTTCACGCAGGGCAGCACGAGCGGATCGTTGCTGGGATTTGTCGACCTATTCTCGGGCGGCCAGTTGCGCCGCATGACGATTTTTGCGCTGGGCATCATGCCGTACATCACGGCATCGATCATTCTGCAGTTGCTGACGGTGGTGTATGAGCCGCTGGCCAAGCTGCAGAAAGAAGGCGAGCTCGGGCGCAAGAAGATCACGCAGTGGACGCGGTACATCACCGTCATTCTGAGCGCGGTGCAATCGTTCGGCATCGCCGTAGGCCTTGAGAAAGGCGGCTTCGCGCTGGATCCAGGGTGGAAGTTCCGGATGATGACCATGCTGACGCTGACGACGGGCAGCGCGTTCATCATGTGGCTGGGCGAGCAGATTACCGAGCGCGGCGTGGGCAACGGAATGTCGCTGCTGATCTTCGCCGGCATCGTGGTGGGCTTGCCGCGTGGCGTGGTGGATTTGGTCGAGAAGGCTAAGAACGCTGCGTGGGGCGCGATGACGTTTCCGCTGATGGTGTTCCTGATCATTTTCATGATCGCGGTAGTGGGATTCATCGTCTGGGTGGAACGAAGCGAACGGCGAATTCCAGTGCAGTACGCCAAGCGTGTGGTCGGACGCAAGGTGATGGGCGGGCAATCAACGCATTTGCCTTTGCGCGTGAACGCGGGCGGCGTGATGCCGGTCATCTTTGCGTCGTCGATTCTGACGTTGCCGCAAACCATCGGGTACGGGCTGCGCAACAGCCGCTATTTCGGAGACCTGATCCGGATGCTGGGTTGGGGCGAGCCGCTGTATACCTTGCTGTATGCGGTCGGCATCATTTTCTTCGCATATTTTTATGTATCGATCGTGTTCAATCCCAGCGAAGTCGCCGACAACATGCGGAAATACGGTGGGTTTATCCCAGGCATTCGCCCGGGCAAGCGAACTGCGGACTTCATCAATGAAGTACTCACACGGATTACGCTGGTGGGCGCGCTGTACCTGATTCTGATTTCGTTCATTCCAGAGTGGATGATTACAGGCATTCACCTCAACCATCTTCCGGGCGCGCTGGGAAGAGCGTTCGAAATCCTGCCGAACTGGGTGACGAATGGGTTGGGAGTGAGCTTCTACTTTGGTGGAACGTCGTTGTTGATCGTAGTGGGCGTGGCGATGGATACGGTCACGCAGATCGAGGCGCAGCTGATCATGCGCCACTACGATGGATTTACTCCGCGCAGCGGAAGGATTCGCGGCCGCCGGACCTGGTAATCGGACTTGGTTCCTGGTGAGTCACGGGCGAGATGAGATTGTAGTTGTGGGGTGGCTGCACCTCGGCTTGTGTTTGGGGCGCCGGGGAGACTGAGCTCGGGAGGCTTTGGTCAAGCCGATGGCGCAGGAAACCTCGCGTGAAGTGGGTCCCGTTGTGCTGCTCGGGCCGCCGGGTGCCGGAAAAGGCACGCAGGCCAAGCGCATCATGGAGCAATACGGCATTCCTCAAGTCTCGACCGGGGACCTGCTGCGGGAGAACGTAGTCCGCGGGACGGAACTCGGCCTTGTCGCCAAGGCGGTGATGGCGCGAGGGGAACTGGTTTCTGACGATCTGGTGTGCGTCATGGTCCGCGAACGGCTGATGCAGCCGGACTGCAAGCGCGGGTATGTGTTGGACGGGTTTCCCCGGACGGCAGCTCAGGCCGGGTGGCTCGATGCGTTGCTCGACCATGAGCTCTTTGACAACTCGCGTCCCACCCGGGCCTGGCCAATTGTGATCCGCCTGGACGTGGACTATAATCAACTATTGCTCCGGATCACTGGACGCCGTTCTTGTCCCTCCTGTGGGCGGATTTATAACGTCCACTTCCAGCCGCCCCGCGTAGATGAAGTCTGCGACGAAACTGGGGAGAAGCTGGTGACCCGCAATGACGACCGGTTGGAAGTCATTCAGCCCAGACTCACGGCATACCAGGAGCAGACTCGTCCGGTAGCGGACTACTACCAGCGGACGGGCAGATTGATCTCGATTAACGGAGATCTGCCCATGGACGATGTCACGGAACAGATTTTCAGAATTTTGGAAGATCAGCACGCGTAAGAATGGCGATTGTGTGTAAATCATCGGCGGAGATAGAGAAGATGCGGCAGAGCGGCCGTATCGTACGCCAGGTTCTCGACCATGTCAGAACCCTGGTGGCGCCAGGCGTGTCGACGATGGATCTCGAGCGCGCCGCCGAGAAGAAGATCAAAGAACTCGGCGCCAAGCCGGCGTTCAAGGGTTACTACGATTATCCCTGTGTATTGTGCACGTCGGTGAATGAAGAGATTGTGCACGGCATCCCGTCGGAAAAACGGGTGCTGCAGGAAGGCGACATCGTTTCGATTGACTGCGGCGTGGTGCTCGATGGCTACTACGGCGACGCGGCGATCACGGTTCCGGTGGGCAAGGCGCTGAAGCCGGAGTTGCAGAAGCTGCTGGACGTGACGGAAGCGTCGCTGTATCGCGGAATTGAGCAGGCGCGGATCGGGAACTCGATCGGCGATGTGGGCGCGGCGGTGCAGGAGCACGTGGAAGCCGCGGGATTCAGCGTCGTCCGCGAGTTTGTTGGACACGGGATTGGGACGCGGTTGCACGAAGAGCCGCAGGTCCCGAACTTCGGAGCGCGGGGGCACGGCGCCAGGTTGCGCGAAGGCATGGTTATCGCGATTGAGCCGATGGTGAATTACGGCAAGCCTGAGACGCGCGTGCTGGGCGATAAATGGACCGCGGTAACCGCCGACGGCAGTTTCAGCGCGCACTTTGAACATTGCGTGGCGGTAACGAAAGATGGTCCGATGATTTTGACGCAGTAGGAGCTATTAGCTTTTAGCTCTTGGCTTTTAGCTAAGAGCCAAGAGCTAAAGGCCAAGAGCTACTTAAGGGGTGCATGAGCAAAGAAGACGCGATTGAAGTGATGGCGGTGGTTCTGGAACCTCTGCCCAACGCCATGTTCCGGGTGGAACTGGAAAACAAACACCGGGTGCTGGCGCACGTTTCCGGTAAGATGCGCAAGAATTTTATCCGCATTCTGCCTGGGGACAAGGTTGCGGTGGAGCTCTCGCCGTATGACCTGAATCGCGGACGAATTGTGTATCGCTATAAGTAAGAAAAGCGCCGAGCTGCGCTCGGCGGACGGGCGAAGGCGCCTGTCCCCACACGAACCAGACGGGAACTGAGAACTGTTATGAAAGTAAGAGCATCGGTAAAGAAAATTTGTGACAAGTGCAAGGTCATCCACCGCAAGGGTGTGGTGCGGGTGATTTGCGTCAACTCGAAACACAAGCAGCGCCAGGGCTAAGTTGGAAACCCCCACCTCTAGCCGCAGAAAACGCGGCTAGAATGGGGCACCCAGCCGAGAGGCCAGGAGAGGTTAAGGACAATGGCACGTATAGCAGGCGTCGATCTTCCGCGCCAGAAGCACATCAACATCGCGCTGACGTATATCTACGGCATCGGTCATCCGCGCTCGCGACGCATTTGCGACGAGGCGAAGGTTGAGCCCATGAAGAAGGTGCAGGACCTGAGCGAAGAAGAGGTCAACCGCATCCGTACGGTCATTGAGGCCGAGGGGTTGGTGGAAGGCGATCTGCGCAAGGAAGTTTCGATGAATATCAAGCGTCTCATCGAAATCGGGTCGTATCGCGGATTCCGCCACCGCCGCAACCTGCCGGTCCGGGGCCAGCGCACACACACGAATGCCCGTACCCGCAAGGGTCCGCGCAAGGGAACGGTCGCGCAGAAGAAGAAGGCGACGGCGAAGACATAAGAACCAGCTATTTGCTGTTAGCTCTTAGCCGTTAGCTAAAACGGCGAGCTAATGGCTAAAAGCTAGGAGCTAAAGGCTAACTATGGCGAAACCAGCAGCGGCGGGCGGCGCAGCAGCCACACCCGATAAAAAAGGCAAGAAGAAAACCTTCAAGAAGAAGGAGCGCAAGCACGTGCCGCACGGATTATGCTACGTGCAGGCGTCCTTCAATAACACGATCGTGACCATTTCCGATATGAACGGGAACGTTCTGTCGTGGAAGAGTTCAGGATCGCTCGGCTTCCGGGGATCGCGCAAGGGCACGCCTTTTGCCGCCCAGCAGGCCGCCTCGAATGCCGCGAACATGGCGCGGGATCACGGAGTGCGCAGCGTGGATGTGCGCGTCAGTGGCCCGGGATCCGGCCGCGAGTCGGCTGTGCGCGCGCTGGCCGCGTCGGGAATTGAAGTACGTTCGATTCGCGACGTGACGCCCATTCCGCACAATGGATGCCGGCCGCCGAAACGACGTAGAGTGTAGTTTCCGGTTTCAGGTTTCAAGCGCGCAGTGAAGCTGGAAGCGTTGAGACCGCCCGAAACTGGAAACCAGAAACTCGAAACTGATTTTGTCCGGGAGGAAGGGTGAAGCCAAACCCGTAAACCGGTCATCTAAAGGAGAAGAAACTTGGCACGTTATACCGATGCAGTCTGCCGTCTATGCCGCCGCGAGGGCATGAAGCTGTTCCTCAAAGGCGCAAAGTGCTTCAGCGACAAGTGTCCTATCGAGAAGCGCAACTTCGCTCCCGGACAACATGGCAAGGACCGCAAAGCCAAGATCGTTGGCTACGGCCTGCAGTTGCGCGAGAAGCAGAAGGCTAAGCGCATTTACTTCACGCAGGAAGGCCAGTTCCGCAATTACTTCGAGAAGGCCGCGAAGTCCCAGGGCGTGACCGGCGAGAAGTTGCTGCAGCAGCTTGAGCGACGTCTCGACAACGTCGTGTTTCGCTTGGGATTCGCCCAGTCGCGGCGCCAGGCGCGGCAGTTGGTGCGTCATGGGCACGTGGCCGTCGACAACCGCAAGGTCAACATTCCATCGTATCAAGTGAGCGCGGGCGAAGAGATCGCGATCCGCGAGAAGAGCAAGAAGCTTACAGTGCTCGAACTGGCGAAGGAATTTGCCAGCCATGGCACGACGGTCAGCTGGCTGGAAGTTGATCGCGACAACTACAAGGCGAAGGTGCTGTCGCTGCCTAAGAGGGAAGATATTCAGTTGCCGGTGAACGAGCAGTTGATTGTTGAGTTGTACAGCAAGTAAATGCTTCCACCACTAAGGACACGAAGGCGCACGAAGTCCTTCGTGAAACTTCCCTCCTTAGTGGTGATGGTTTGCGGGTCCAATTTTCGAGCCAGATCAGCCTTAGCTGACGCTTGACCTGAGTCCGGACCGATTCAGGGAGTCAGCTTTGAGCCAAACGGCCGAAGGAGAAACACATGCTTTGGAAGGGTTTTCAGAAACCGAAACGTCTCGCAACCGACACCTCCAGCCTCACCGACAAGTACGGCATGTTCTGGGCGCAGCCGTTTGAACGCGGCTTTGGCACCACTGTGGGCAACGCCCTGCGGCGCGTGCTGCTGAGCTCGATTGAAGGAGCGGCCGTCACCGCGGTGAAGATGGAAGGCGTGCTGCACGAGTTCCAGTCGATCCCTGGTGTGGTCGAGGACGCGACCGATATCATCCTCAACTTGAAGCAGATTCCGTTCAAGCTTGCGGGCGACGCTCCGAAGGCGATCTACCTGCGCGCGGATCAGCCAGGAGTGGTCACCAGTGGCATGATCGAAGCCGATGGAGATGTCGAGGTTCTCGACAAAGACGTATACATCGCGACGGTCAGCGAGGGCGGCAAGCTCGACATGGAGATGCGCCTGAAGCGCGGGCGCGGCTACACTTCCGCCGACAAGAACTTCGATGAGGACCTGGGCATCGGGTTCATTCCGATCGACTCGGTGCACTCGCCGGTGCGCAAGTGCAACTACACGGTCGAAGCAGCGCGTCTGGGACAGATCACCGATTACGACAAGCTGACGCTCGAAGTTTGGACCAACGGCTCCATCACGCCCGCCGATTCGCTCGGCCTGGCGGCGAAGCTGCTGAAGGACCACATGAACATCTTCATCAACTTCGAGGAAGAAATTGAAACCGGCACGTCGTCGTCGGACGACCGCAAGCCCGAGATCCACAACGAGAACCTCAACCGTTCCGTGGAAGAGCTCGAGCTTTCGGTGCGCAGCTACAACTGCCTGAAGAACGCGAATATCCAGACCATCGGAGAACTCGTGCAGAAGACTGAAGCGGAGATGTTGAAGACCAAGAATTTCGGCCGTAAGTCGCTGAACGAGATCAAGGAGATTCTGTCGTCGATGGGTCTGAGCCTGGGTATGAAGATCGACGAGCATGGCAATGCCGTGCCCGGGCCGACTTCGAATCAGGTGCTGCCGGCATCCGCTTACGGACCGGACGACCAGCTGTAAGAGCGCAGGTTTCAAAGTTCCAGGGTTTCAAAGTTTCGGGTGCGCTGGGTCGCCGTCGGGTTCACTGGCCACCCGAGACTTTGAATCCGAAGCTCGATGGAGAATTTAAGACAGGGGATCATCCCATGCGTCACAAAGTTGCTGGATATAAACTCGGACGGAACACCGCGCACCGGCGCTCACTGCTGCGCAACCTGGTCACCTCGGTGATTGTGGAAGAGCGCATCGAGACGACTGTGCCCAAAGCCAAGGCTGCGAAGCCCATCGTCGAGAAGATGATCACGCTGGGCAAGCGCGGCGATCTCGCGGCGCGACGTCTGGCTGCGGCGTATTTGATGACCGATGCGGCCGTGGTGAAGCTGTTTGATACGGTCGGGCCGCGGTTCGGCGACCGCAACGGCGGCTACACCCGGATCATCCGCACCCACTGGAACAAGGGCGACGGCGCCGATAAGGCTTTCCTCGAACTGCTGGGCAGCGAGAAGATCCTCGACGAGAAGAAAGAGAAGCGTGCCGAGGCGCGCGCCAAGAAGGCTGCCGAAACCAAGAAGGCCATGGAAGAGGCGGAAGCGCAGGCGCAGGTTGAGCACGAGGCAGCGCCGGCGGAGGGCAAAGAGGAAGACAAGAAAGCGTAATTTGCTTGCGTTTTTGCAAAGGGCGCGGCTTCGGGCCGTGCCTTTTTTTGTTGGCCGCACGGCTGCCCCACTCGTACATGTCCCTCCGCGTCTCCCAGTGGTAATCTTTCGCCGCTTCCCCGATCTCTTTAAACTTTCCTCTAATGGCCTTCACCCGCACACAAATTGGGATTGCCGTCGGCGCCGGCGTTTTGCTGGTGGGAGTGTTTGTCGGCTACCTCTGGTGGCTGAGCAATCAGGGGCCAGTGCTGGCGCGTTCGGAGGATCACGATCCGCTAACCGGGCTGCCGGTCAGCATCA
Source organism: uncultured Acidobacteriaceae bacterium (assembly GCA_963710885.1). Taxonomy (GTDB): domain Bacteria; phylum Acidobacteriota; class Terriglobia; order Terriglobales; family Acidobacteriaceae; genus Sulfotelmatobacter. The sequence continues at coordinate 93,112 of CAVQCF010000025.1, read as the reverse complement.
AGATGAATCCGCTGCGCGATCGCTCGACGGAGAAGGCAGCGAATAAGTTTCTGCGCGAGATACGTGACGGGCACTGCGATGACGTGCTGTCCAAATGGGAGCACGACTACCACAAGAAGTACGCAAAGTACATTTGCAGTTCCGAGGCGCAGCACCCGCTGCTCTCGTGGGAACTGGTGGACTGGGAAGAGGCGGGTCCCCTGATCGTCTTGCACTATCGCGGCAAGCGGGAGACAAACGCGGGCCCGGGTCAGGCTGGGATCGATCAGGATTTGTTCACAGTCACCGTCGCACGCCAGGGTGGCAACTGGCTCGTGACGAAATACGACGCCATGTACTGAGCGCCCACCGCTATCCGCCTTCGGCATCGTCCAAAGAGTTTGCAACTGTGTCTTGCTCCAACCGCCGTTGTCGGTCGGGCGGATCGCGTAGCACTCTAGTTGGCCGGTTAAGAGGACATCAACGCATGGGCATGTACGGGCATTTGAGGAGAATTACACCAGCTGAGTTGGAACGGCTGCGAAAACAATCCGGAAGATGTTGCAACACTGGTGGAGAGCAAGGGCCCTGGAAAACGCTGCGGCTGTCGGAGTCTGCACTTGAACGGGTGAAGAAGACTGCAACCGAATTCCCGATGTCGGGCAAAGCCACCGATCCCGTGGAGGAAAGATTCGCGCGTTGATACTGAGGGATATGGAAGCGGCTGGGGTTCATATTCCAGGCGAGTCGGCGGAGGAAGGACTGAGCCTGGAGAAATCGTGGCAGGTGATTCACTATTTGCTCACCGGTCAGATCGACCAGGCGCCACCTCCTTGGGAAATGCCGTCCTGGGCGGGGAAGAGATCGGTGAGGAACGAGACTATGGACGAGTACGATTCCTGACACCGAAGCAGGTTCGCGAAGTTGCGGAGGCGCTGGCGCCGATTTCCAAAGATGACCTCGTCCAGCGTTTTGATCTTGAGAGTACGAGGGCGGCGCAGTTCGTCTACCCTGTCAAGAGCGCCGCAAAGTTGAATTAGCGCAGCAGTATTTCGAGAAACTGTCGCGCTACTACGCCGACGCTGCTATGAGCGGCGATGCCATGTTGCTCTGGATTGAGTAGTCGGCCAAGCCGCGAATCTTGTGGTTTGAACATCCAGAGAGACAGGTTTTCCTGCTAACAATCCTTTCTCTGCTTCATGATAAAACTTTCCTATGCCCGTACCCTCCCCTGACCCTCAGCCTTCTGCTGCGCGGAATATCTACGTCTTCGGCATCACTTCCTTTCTGAATGACACTGCTACCGAGATGGCGTACTGGGTGTTGCCGGCATTTCTGGTATCGCTGGGCGCGGGGCCGGCGCAGTTGGGGTTGATCGAAGGGCTGGCCGAGAGTGTTGCGTCGTTTGCCAAGCTTTTCTCGGGATATCTCACGGATCGCATCGAGCGGCGCAAGCCCTTGGTCGTGGCGGGATATTTCGTCGCGAACGCGGTGAAGCCGCTGCTCGCATTGGCGGGCGCGTGGTGGCACATCCTGCTGATCCGCTTCAGCGACCGGTTAGCCAAGGGAGTGCGAGGGGCGCCGCGCGATGTGATGGTCGCGGAGTCGGTGCCGAAGGAACGGTTAGGATCGGCCTACGGCCTGATTCAGTCGATGGACTCGGCGGGAGCGATTGCGGGGCCTCTGGCGGCTCTGGTGTTGCTGGCACGATACGGAATTCGCGGCGTGTTCTGGGCTGCGGCGATTCCAGGGGCATTGTGCGTGATGGTAGCGCTGTTCGGTATTCGCGAGACCACACCCAAGTCCTCCACCGATCAGAATTCCGTGGTCGCGAAGAAGGCCGCTGCTCTCCCGGGTGCCGCCGGTACCGCGTTGCCAGGTTCGTTTTACATGGTCCTCGTCGCGGTGACGCTGTTCTCGCTGGGGAATTCAAGCGACATGTTCCTTGTGATGCGGGCGCAGAATGTGGGCATTCGAGTGGCCCTGGCGCCGCTGCTCGGGCTGGTCTTCAACATTACTTACACGCTCGGATCGTGGCCGGCGGGGTGGTTCAGCGACCACTTCGCACGCCGCTGGATTGCGGCTGCGGGTTATTTGATCTTCGCGGGAGTTTATTTTGTGTTCGGGCGGGCGCCTTCGACGCTGGCGATTTGGATCACGATGGCCGTCTACGGTTTGTACTACGCGTTGACGCAGCCGGTTCTGAAAGCGCTGGTGGTTGAGACGGTTGGGCAGGACGTGCGCGGTCGAGCGCTCGGAGTGTATTTCTTTCTGACCAGTGTGGCTACGCTAGCAGCGAGCCTGATCACTGGGGAGTTGTGGAAACACTATGGTGCGCCCATTCCGTTCTATGTTTCTGCGGGGCTGGCGGCCGTCTCTGCAGCGCTGCTGGTAATCAGGCCCGAGCCAGCCACTCGCGCAAAGAGTTGAGGCGGGTTGCGAGCCTGTATCTTCTGACAGTTTTCCGTTTCGAGCGGGCAGCCTAAGCTCCTCGTGAAGGGACGACCTCGGAGAATCGATGTCGTCTCGACTCCGAGGGTCCATCGAACATGCTCGATTCTCGATCAGCTTCGACAGTCGCGCGATCCCCCAGCTTTTTGGCAGGCCTTGATCCGGCCGCGGTGCAGACCATCCTTTCCGCCGCACCGGTCCGCCGGGTTTCCGCGAAGCACAACATCATCACAGGTGGCCATGGGGCCACTCATCTGTTTCAGGTGCAGAGCGGCCGGGTGCGCTACTACCACCTCACCAAGCATGGCGAGGTGGTGTTGCTGGGATGGCTGGTGCCGGGAGACGTGATTGGGTTAGTAGCGCTGCTGAGGACTCAATCGACATATATGGCGACGGCAGAAGCAGCTTCCGAGTGCAAGTTGCTGGCTTGGGACCATTCCGTCATCCGGAAGTTAGCGGCGCGCTATCCTCCGCTGGCGGAGAATGCTTTGAACATCGCCTTGGGGTACGTGAGAGCCTACATCGAACGGCATGTTGGGCTGGTTACCAAGAGTGCAGAGGAAAGGCTGGCCGGGACCCTGCTGCAGCTGAGCGACAAAGCTGGTGAAGTACATCCGGATGGAATTGAAATCCGCGCAACCAACGATGAGCTTGGAGCACTGTCGGACATCAGCCCGTTTACCGCCAGCCGTCTGGTGAGCAACTGGGCCCGCGAGGGAACCGTTTCCAAGGGGCGCGGACGGCTTCTTCTTCACGACCCCGAGGCGCTCATGATTGACTAGCTAGCGGATGTCATGCGGTGGCCAGCCGGCATTCGAGAGGCAAATTTTCGTTGGTTGCTTTAGCGCAAAGACTGGGATCATCTTCCAGCCTATCCTCGGAAAGTCACCTCCCCCCGGAGCGATTTGTTTCTCGTTCGGTGATTTCGATGTCGGCGCGTGCTCCGCAACCCGGGGCACGTGTCGAGTACGAAACGACGACTCACGGCTCGAACAACTTCAGAGCCATCTCATCCAAAGAAACACAAGAATCTGAGCGGCAATTCCGGCGCAGGTGTCGAGCAGGACGTCGCGCGGGGTGCCGGTGCGCGAGGGGATGAAACTCTGGTGCCACTCGTCGAGACTGGCCACCAGCGCGGTTCCCAGCACTGCGATGCTCGCCCAGCGCAAGGTCCAGTTGGGATTTCCGAGGGCGGGCAAGGTCTCTCTCCACGCTCGGAACAGCAGTATGCAGAGCAAGCCGTAGCCGAAGACATGGCCTCCCTTGCGCATGAAGAAGTGCACGGGCTCGAACTGCTGCCGGGTCAAGCCGAAGAGGTAATGCAGAAGAGGGAAGAGGAAGCGGCTGGTGTTGTGGGCTGAGAGGTATTGCGTCGACTCAATGGCGATGACGATCAGCCACAGGATAGCGGCGATCCAGGCTTTGAGAGCTTGGTGGCGATCGGTGGTCAAGCGAGCGGGACGCTCGCAGCTTTGGAATCCCCACCTTTCGCAAGGAACGCGTAGAGCCCGCCCTGAGCAAAGCGAAGGGATGGGCCACCCCCACTTGTCATAGCGGCATGCTGAACGCCCGGATTACTCGATGGCATAGTTCGGAGCCTCGCGGGTGATCATCACATCGTGCACATGGCTCTCGCGGAGGCCGGCGCCACTGATGCGGACGAAACGAGTCTTTTGCAGCAACTCAGGAATCGTACCGCATCCGCAGTACCCCATGCCCGATTTCAATCCACCGACCATCTGGTGGACGATCATCGCGACGGAGCCGCGGTAGGGAACGCGTCCTTCAATGCCTTCGGGAACGAGCTTGGCAAGGCGGTTGGAATCGCCATCGGAGGCCGAGATGGAAGCGGAGGAATCGCCTTCTGTGCTCTGAAAATAACGTTCGCTCGACCCTTGTGCCATGGCTCCGATCGATCCCATGCCGCGGTACGACTTGAAGGAGCGGCCTTGATACAGGATCAGTTCGCCGGGACTTTCGTCAGTACCGGCGAAGAGCGATCCGATCATAACGGCACTTGCACCGGCGGCCAGAGCCTTGGTGACGTCGCCGGAATATTTAATGCCGCCGTCGGCGATGATAGGAACGCCCGCGTCTTTCGTGGCACGGTAGGCTTCGGCGATCGCGGTAATCTGTGGGACTCCCGCACCGGTGACAACGCGTGTCGTGCAAATGGAGCCCGGTCCAATGCCGACTTTAATGCCATCGGCTCCGGCGCGTGTCAGTTCGCAAGCGCCGTCGAATGTGGCGATGTTGCCGGCCAGCAATTCGATGTGGGGCAGTTTCGATTTCACCAGCTTCACGGCGTCGAGAACTTTGGTGGAATGTCCGTGGGCGCTGTCGATGGCGAGGACGTCGACCTTGGCTTCGGCCAGTTCCTGCGCGCGTTCCAGGAAGTCTCCGGTCGCGCCGATAGCGGCGCCTACGCGCAGGCGGCCCTGCGAATCTTTCGCCGCGTTGGGATATTTCAGTTTCTTTTGGATGTCTTTAACTGTGATCAGGCCCTTGAGGTTGTACTTGTCGTCGACGACAAGAAGTTTCTCGACGCGGTGCTGGTGAAGAATCTTTTCCGCCTCTTCGAGCGTGGTTCCCACAGGGACTGTGATTAGGTTTTTCTTGGTCATCACTTTGTCGATGGGAATGTCGAAGCGGGTCTCGAAGCGCAGGTCGCGGTTGGTAAGGATGCCGACCAGTTTGCCGTGCTCGGTGATAGGCACGCCAGAGATCTTGTATTTGCGCATGACTTCGAGCGCGTCGCTGACCCGGTCGGTGGGCGACATGGTGACGGGGTCGACGATCATGCCACTTTCCGAGCGCTTGACCTTGTCGACTTCGTTGGCCTGCTGCTCGATGGTCAGGTTGCGGTGAATTATACCGAGACCGCCCTGTTGCGCGAGCGCGATGGCCATGTGCGATTCGGTCACCGTGTCCATGGCGGCGCTGACGATCGGAATGTTCAGGCTGATATTGCGGGTCAGTTGTGTCTGAGTGACGGCCTGCGCTGGAATGACGTCGGAGCGGGCGGGCAGCAGAAGGACGTCATCGAAAGTAAGAGCCTCAGGAACGGGAAAATGAATCATAAGTTTCTCGGGAACTCTCCCAGCCGTATGGGGTAATTCTTCATTCTAGAGAGGGCGGGGGATTGAGGCAAATCGGGACGGACGTGGCGGCGACTGTCTCATCGAGAGTCGACAATTTCAGCAGGCGTCAGACTTAAGCCGAGTTGTGCGAGCCACACGGTATGCCCGCCAGAGCGGTGGTCTTCGACGACGTGGGAGACGACAGCAAAACCGTTGTGCTCGAGAAGGGAACGATATTCGGCTGTATCCAGGCTTCCGTGGTAGAGCGGCTCGCCCTGAAATTCGCCGATGGCTTCGCCGTGCACGGAGCCACTAGTGAACATGAGGGCAGCGTGCGGAGCGGCGTGAGCTCTAAACACGGAGAACATGTGCGGTTGCTCTTCCGGGCAGAGGTGAAAGAAGCTGTCCCATGCCAGAATGCCGTCAAAACGCCGACTCAGTGACAGCGTGCGCATATCATTGACAATCCAGTTTTGCTCCGGGAAGCGCGATTTGCAAATCTCGATGAGAGCCGGCGAAGAATCCACGCCCGTCACATGGCAACCTTGTCCTTTAAGGTACCGGGCGATCGGCTCGGCCGAACCGCAGCCAAGGTCGAGGATGGAAGCCCCAGGTTGCAAAAGTGCTAAGAAGCGATCGAGCGAAGGTTTTTCAAAGAGGCCGCGTCCTCGCTCGCGGTCAAAACTGTTGGCATGCCGCTGGTACAGGCCGATGATTCGTTTCGCTGGGGAGTCCATGTCGAAAACGCTAACATGTTGCGGCAAAGGCAACAACGGCCGAGGGGGATTGAGGCAAATCGGCGAGCCGACCGCCGCATCCTAGTTTCGGGATGCGTGCGCGAAATCTGGGAAACGGATGCGTCCCTGGCTCGGACAAGTCTGGATTCGAAAAGGAGTCTGCGATGCGCTTTGCAGTCGTTGTCGCACTTGCCTTGGCGTTGCTTGTCGGCCCTCCGGTTTTCTCCGCCGACACACGAGAGCGAAGGGTGGATCAGATCTTTGCTGCGTACAACAGGCCAAACTCCCCCGGTTGCGCGGTTGGAGTGATACAGGACGGGCATTTCGTCTACCGAAAAGGATACGGCATGGGCAGCCTCGAACTGGGGGTTCCGCTATCCGCTGAGTCTGTTTTCTATATGGCGTCTGTGTCCAAGCAATTCACAGCCGCCAGTGTGGCGCTGGCGGCTGAACAAGGATTCCTGTCTCTGGACGACGACGTCCGGAAATACATCCCGGAGCTCCCCGACTATGGACATGCCATCAGCTTGCGGCAAATGCTGCACCACACCAGCGGACTTCGAGATTTTGAAACGCTCATGTATCTGTCGGGCCGGGAACTCTCAGACCTTCATTCCAGAGGTGAAATGCTGGATTTGATCATGCGGCAGAAAGGCCTCAATAACGTTCCAGGAGAGGAATGGATTTACAGCAACACGAACTATTTTCTGCTGGCGGAAGTCGTGAAGCGCGCGACGAAGAAATTCCTGGCCGAATTTGCGGCCGAGAATATCTTCCAGCCGCTCGGAATGGTGCACACCCGCTATTACGACAACCATACTTTGGTGATGCCGGGCCGTGTGGCAGCTTACGACGCTGGAGGTGACGGCAAGTTTCTTGTGGACTGGTCGACCAATTTTGACACTGTCGGTCCCGGCGGGCTGATGAGCAGCGTCGACGATCTGCTTCTTTGGGATAACAACTTTTATAAGAACAGGCTGGGAAAGGGCACGCTCACCACGGTGATGCAGACACGCGGAGTGCTGAACAACGGTAACGAGACTGAGTATGGCCTCGGGCTGGAACTAAATACTTATCGCGGTCTGCCCACCGTGGGGCATGACGGCGCACTATTCGGATACCGCACCGGGATTCTGCGTTTTCCTGAGCAACATTTCACCGTCGTGTGCCTCTGCAATTTGTCGAGCGCCGATCCGAGCGCTTTTGTGCGCGCGGTTGCCGACGTCTACTTGGAGAAGAGTCTGCATGCCGAGGCCGGAGTAGTCCCGGTGGCTGGCAAGCGCAACCTTCCCGACCCAAGTCTTTTTGCCGGTAAGTATCTCGATCCGCACAAGCATTTTGTTTATTCGTTCACTGTTGCTGGCGGCAATCTGGTGGCGTGGGGTGGGAACCTTCGGCGCGTGGGGGCGAATCAGTTCAGGGATCTTGGCACGGGAACCATCACATTTGAAAGCTCAAATGGCGGGATGAGCGCGACGCTGGTGACGGACGGTGGAACATTTTTTGCAGGCAAGAGAATTGAAGCACCACATCTTGGCGAGGCCGACCTTGCAGGCTACGCTGGGCAATACAGGAGCACGGAGATCGAAGCCACGTACGATCTGACGATCGACCAGGGAGGGCTGGTGCTCCGAAACAATTGGAGCACGCCGCTAACGCTGATTGCAGTCGCGCCGGATGAATTCGAGAGCTCTGACCTGGGCACGCTAGTGTTCTGCAGAGACGAGAGTCATCGCGTCATCGGCCTGAGGGTGTTTACGGTGAATGCCAGAGATGTCAACTTCGAAAGGGTCCACTAAGGTCGCGGGACAGCCAAAGGCGGCTCTTTCTGCGTCGGTCAGTTCACCGTAAGGGGAGCGATGACACTGCCGACTTTGCCGGTGACGTTGTCGCAGACCACAAAGCGGACGGTGTATTTTCCTGGGGCGAGTTCGAGTGCGTTGCGAAAGTCCATGCCGTCCGCTCGCACCGATGCGATTTGAGCATCAGGAACAAGCGGCGTGTAGTTCCGCGCGGTCTGCCCTGCTTCCTTTCCGTCCTTGTCATACGCCAGCGCTACGAAATCGAAGTTGAGCTGGGATCGACCATGACCTTCGAAAGTTAATCCTCCGCCCGGCAAGTGCGCCGAGAACACGGCTTTCTTCTTGTCGCCGTCGGGAGCCAGGCCGACCCATTGGACAGTCATCGGAACGCCCGTACCTTCAATCGGAGAATGCAGGGCATTAGCCATGTCGCGGTCGCGGCTGAGCATAGGATTCATGGTGGCATTGGTGACGAAGAATCCGTTGCGCGCGCGCACCTCGGTGCCTTTCTTATCGACCTTGACCTGCAGCTTGCGCCAACCGGGCTTGTTATTTTTCGTGTCGAGATGGTATCAAGCTCGCCGCCGACGACGCCTCCTCCTATTTACATGCTCGGCTAAGCTGCCGGCCAGATCGTTGGTGTTGTAGAACGCCTTCCCTCGAAGCCTGCGACGCTAACGGGTTTTCCATTTTCAAGAACGCTGAAGTCTTCTTTGTTGAGCCCATGAAGATGGTTGCCGGATTTATCGGTAACGACCACCGGAACCTGAATCAGAACGGTCTGGGATTGGAATCGACTTTGGGCTCATCGTTCGCAGAGCCCAGGTGACCGATGGAAAGATTGCTGTTATCTCCCTTGCCTAGCACCGCAGCCTTGCGGGCGTTGGTGGCAGGGTCCACACCGCGAGAGCTGCCCTGGCCTCCGCCGCGGGTTTGGCCGAAGGCGAACGAGGAAATACATAAGAAAGATGAGGACCAAGAGAAGTAAACGCTGGGAAGTCATTCCAGCTTCCGGAGCATTCCTCAGCATTTTAACCCGATGTCACAGTGGAAGTTGCCGCGGGGCTGGCAGTGGGCGCTACCCGGTTTGTCTTTTTGCCCTCGACGGGCGTATATTAAGTAACTGAGAACTGCTGTGTACCGGCAATTGGCGAAGCACACCAGTGGGCGCAAGCCCACATTTTAGTTTGGGCCCCTTCGGGTGTTGCAGCCATCGCCTGTAAGCTACTGGATTCATGGCGCTTGACGTTGAACGTGTGCGGGAAATCGCGGAGCGGGTAGCAGTCTCCAGCGGGCTCGAAGTGGTGGAGATCGAGTTCCTCGGTGGAGGCAAGGCGCGCATGCTGCGGGTATTTCTGGATAAGGCCTCAGCCGGGACGGATCCGCTGACCGGGGTTACGCACGAAGACTGTGCGAACTTCAGCCGCGAGTTTGGCACGATCCTCGATGTCGAGGATGTCATGCCAGGCTCGTACACGCTGGAAGTTTCGTCGCCCGGCCTGGATCGGAAGTTGATCAAGGCTGCTGACTTCACCCGCTTCACCGGTAGCCGCTTGAAGTTGACGACCCGGCAACCGGTGGAGAAAAACCGCCATTTTGAAGGACGGCTGGAGAGTTTCAAGGATGGCCGCCTGACGCTGGACTTGAGTGTCGCCAGCCACAAGTCGCGCAAGAAGATGGGCGCGGCGGCGGGCGAGAAAATTGAGATCGAGTTCGCTAATGTGGAGAAGGCGAACCTGGTGCCCGAGATCTAAGGTTTCGATGTTTCAAAGTTGCAAGGTTTCAAACGCCTTGCAACTCTGAAACCTTGAAACTCTGAAACTTTACTTATGGCAAGCGAGCTCTACAACACGATCGACGCACTTAGCCGGGAAAAAGGGATTGATCCGCAGATTGTAGTGAGCGCGGTGGAAGACGCTATTGTCATGGCCACGCGCAAGTACTACAAGTCACAGGAAAATCTGCGGGCCAAACTCGACAAGGACACCGGCAAGATCAACGCCTTCGCGGTGAAGACCGTGGTGGAGACCCCTGAGCAGGTGGAGGATCCCAACCTGCAGATCACGGTGGAAGACGCGCGCAAGGTCGATCCGGCCCTCGAGGTCGGGGGGGAGTTGCTGATTCCGAAAGTGACGGAAGGCATTCTGGGGCGCATCGCTGCGCAGTTGGCGAAGCAGGTGATTTTCCAGAAGGTGCGCGAAGCCGAGCGCGACACGGTTTACAACGAGTACATCGGACGCGTGGGAGAGATCGTCAACGCGACGGTGAAGCGTGTCGAGGGCCCTGATGTGATTTTCGACATCGGCAAGGCAGAAGCCCGCATGCCGCGCAAGGAGCAGTCGAGGCTGGAGTCTTTCGCGATCGGCGAGCGTGTGCGCGTGGTGATTGCGCGCGTCGAGCGAGCTTCGAAGGGCCCGGGCGTTGTGGTATCGCGCGCGGCGCCGGAACTGGTGCAACATTTGTTCCAGACGGAAGTTCCCGAAATCTATGACGGCACGGTCGTGATTCGCGCCATTGCGCGCGAGGCCGGCGAGCGCACCAAGATTGCCGTCATGTCGAAAGACAAGGACGTGGACGCGGTGGGCGCGTGCGTGGGCATGAAAGGCATGCGCGTGCAGTCGATCATCCGCGAGCTGCGCGGCGAGAAGATCGACATTATCGAGTATCACGAAGACGCCGTGACCTTCGCCGAGAAAGCGCTGCAGCCTGCGAAAGTGAGCCGCGTGACCGTTGTCGACAGCTCCGACAAGCACCTCGAAGTTGTCGTCGATGACAGCCAGCTTTCGCTGGCCATCGGCAAGAAGGGGCAGAACGTCCGCCTGGCGGCGAAGCTGCTCGGCTGGAAGATCGACATCAAGAGCGAGGAAGAGAAGCGGCAGGAAGTCGAACTGCAAATGGCTGCAATGGCCCCGCAAGCATCGACTCCGCTCGAAAACGTAACCGGTTTGGGCGAAGGGCTGGTCGAAAAGCTCAGCGCAGCGGGCGTGACCACTGTCGAAGCACTTGCCGACATGACTCCGGAACAACTGGAGGCCATTGAGGGCATCGGGCCGAAGACGGTGGAAAAAATCAGCCTCGCGGTGAATAATTACTTTGCGAGCTTGGAAGCGGGCGCCGCCGAAGGGGAAGTCCCAGCGGAGGGCGTTTCGGGTGAAGGTGTAGCTGAAGCTGCGCCGGAGACGGTAGAAGGTGAAGTGGCCGCGGAAGAACAAGCGGCTGCGCCTGAGGCGACGGCGGAAGCCGAAGCCGCTTCGGGAAAAAACGAAGAGCATGAGCCGAAGGATGGCTCTGCTCCCGAAACAACTGAATAGTCATGTCACGCGCGAACACCTACGATGGCGTGCGAGTGCAGGACGCTGACTCCGTGAGGATGCGATGAAGACTTAAGCACAACGCGGAGTACAAGAAAGGCCGGATGAGTAAGGTTCGAATCAACGATCTCGCCAGGGAGCTGGAAGTTAAAAGCAAAGCCATTCTCGACGCACTACCTCTTGTCGGGGTGACTGAGAAGAAGACGCATTCCAGTTCGCTCGAGGAGCATGAAGCGGAAAAGGTGAGGGTGCAGCTCCGCGGCTCGTCCGAAGCGCAGACGACGTCTGCCCGGTCCGCGCGTCCACTGCGCGGCGAAGAAGAAATCAAGACCAAGATCGATCTGTCGCACATCTCCCGCCCGGGAGACGTGCTGAAAGCCATCACACAGCAGAAGGAAGCAGTGGCGCCCCCGGCTCGTCCGGTCGCGCCTCCGGTTGCCGCGAAGCCCGTGGTTACGCCTCCAGCGCCAAGACCGGCCGCGCCTCCCGCTGCGCCTGTGATTCCGGCAGCGAAAGCGCCTGCCCCGGCTGCCAGGCCTGAAGTGGTTGCGCCTCCAGCGGAGAAGCCGTCTGCGCCCGTGATTTCCGCCGCTCCGAGCGTGGTTGCAGCCGCGCCTCCGGTTGCGGTACCGCCGCGTGCCGCGACGCCGCCTGCTCCGGCCGCAGTGGTTGCGCCTCCTCCGCCAGCAGCGCCTGCGGTTACGGCGTCGGCCGCGCCTCAAACTCCAGCGGCTCCGCCGCGTCCGATTGCACCGGTGGTTACAGGCCCGCCGCAGCCCCCGGCGCCGCGCATGATCGTTCCGCAGACCGGACCGCGTCCGGTGTACAAAGCTCCGCCACCGCGTCCGGTGGCACCCGTCGCGCAGGCCGGTGCGCCTGCGGGGACCATGCGTCCTGTACCCGGGCGTCCGGTGCCGGGACAGCCAATTTTTCAGCGTCCGCGTCCGATGGTTCCCGGCGGAGGTCCGCCGCGGCCATTGCGTCCGGGCGAGCGTCGTCCCATGCATCCCACTCGTTCGACGCCTGCAGGTGCGCGTCCTCTCGGAGTGGGTCCGGGGCTTCCGCCTCCGGGACCAGCGCGTCCTGGGGCGCGTCCGGGTGCTCCTGCGCGCAGGCCTGGCCAGCGCTATGTTCCGCGTGGCGTAAAAGAAGGCCCGATGAAGGGCTACACGCCACCGCCGCGCATGGTGGTGTCGAATGAACCGATGCCGATCACGCGCAATATCACGATCACGGAAGGCATCAGCGTTAAGGATCTGGCGGAGAAGCTTGACATCCGCGCGAAGGATTTGATCTCGCGTCTGCTGGGCCGCGGCGTTTTCGCCACCATCAACCAGACGCTCGACGCCGAACTGGCGAGCGAAATGGCGCGCTTCTTCGGAGCCGAGACGAACGTGATCACGTTCGAAGAGCAGGCTTCGAAAGAGATTGACGCCGCTGCGAGCGGAGAAGAATCGGTCGCCGAAGTTACGCCGCGTCCGCCGGTGGTCACGATCATGGGTCACGTCGACCATGGCAAGACCACGCTGCTCGACTCGATTCGCCTGACCAGCGTCGCGGAAGGCGAAGCGGGAGGCATCACGCAGCACATCGGTGCCTACAAGGTTCGTATCACCGACAAGGAGTCTCCAGCCTTTGGGCGAGAGATTGTCTTCCTCGATACGCCGGGTCACGAGGCATTCACCCGCATGCGGTCGCGCGGTGCGAAGGCGACCGACATCGTCGTGCTTGTCGTGGCGGCGGATGACGGCGTTATGCCGCAGACCGTGGAAGCGATCGATCACGCGCACGCTGCGGAAGTTCCGATCATCGTCGCCGTGAATAAGGTCGATAAGCCCGACGCCATGCCCGATCGCGTGAAGAAGCAACTCGCGGATCGTGGCCTGGTTCCCGAAGAGTGGGGCGGCAAGACGGTGTTCGTCGATGTCTCGGCGAAGAAGAAAACGAACCTGAATTTGCTGATGGAAATGATCTGTCTGGTCGCCGATCTCGCGGAACTGAAGGCGACTCCGGAGCGCGCTGCAACCGGCGTGGTTCTCGAAGCTAAACTGGATCGCGGCCGCGGACCCGTGGCGACGGTGCTGGTGCAGAACGGAACGCTCGTCGCCGGCGACAACTTCGTCGTGGGCAACGTGTTCGGCAAAGTTCGCGCCATGTTCGACGATCGCGGAGCGGCGCTGCAGTCCGCGCCTCCGTCAACGCCCGTCGAAATTCTGGGCCTGGAAGGTTTGCCGCAAGCCGGAGATCAGTTTGTGGTCGTTGCGGATCGCGACAAGGCGCGCGGCATTTCAGAATACCGCGAGCAGAAAGCCCGAGAAGCCGCGCTGGCCAAGAGTTCTCGCGTATCGCTGGAGGGACTGGCCGAACAGATCAAGACCGCTGGCACCAAGGAACTGAACATCATCCTGAAGGGCGATGTGCAGGGCTCGGTGGAGGTGCTCAGCGATCTGCTGTCGCGACTCTCGAACGAGAAAGTTCGCCTGCGATTGCTGCGTTCGGGTGTCGGCGCCATCACCGAAACCGACGTGCTGCTGGCCTCGGCGTCGAATGCCATCATTATCGGCTTCAACGTGCGGCCGGAGCGCAAAGCGCAGGAACTGGCCGAACAGGAAGAAGTCGACATCCGCCTGCACTCGATCATTTACGAACTGCAGGACGAGATCAAGCGTGCCATGACCGGCCTGCTTGAACCGACTATCAAAGAAACCTACCAGGGACGCGCCGAGGTGCTCGAAACCTTCCGCATCCCGAAGGTGGGAACGATTGCCGGTTGCCGCGTGACCGACGGCGTGATCAAGAACAACTCCGAAGTTCGCCTGCTGCGCGACAACGTGGTCGTGTTCAAGGGCAAGGTCGGGTCGCTGCGGCGCTTCAAGGACGATGCCAAGGAAGTCACCAATGGCATGGAGTGCGGCATCTCGATCGCGAACTACGGCGACATCAAGGCGCGTGACGTGATCGAAGCGTTTGCCACGGAGCGGATCGCCGCCGAGGCCATGGTGTAGGAACAGGGCCTAGGGATCAAGACTTGTTGCCGGCCTGAACTCGGCCAGATGCGAATCGTGACACCGGGCAACCCTCTCGTACGCATGCTTGTGGCCGCGGTGCTCGCGACGGTGCTGGTTCCGATTTCCTGGAGTTTGGCTCAGCTTGGGACACCGGGTTTCTTGCTCGCGCATAAGGTATTTGAAGCCGAGCCAGCCTCCTTAGGGCACTTGAACACAGATATCGAAGTCGCGGCGGCTGTTGACTTCGCGATCTGGTTTGCTGCGCTTTGGGGCGCGCAGGATCTTTGGCTCCGCCTACGCGAGGAACTGGAAGAAAGAGATTCCGCCGTCCGGTCGAACCGTCCAAGGGATCCGGCTATCCTCGTGGGCTCGACTCTTGTTGCGCTTCCGTCCTCCATCTACTTATGCTGGGATTCGCCTTCCTCTCAAGCGGCGGGCTGCCTGACTCAACTCTCGCGTTCTTGGGCGCGACTGGTATGTGCCTTTTTGCATTTAGCGTTGTAGTCCGTGTGCTCTTCGCTCTCGCGCTCAAGTTCTGGGCAAAATCAGTGCTGTGAGTACGCACCAAAACGACCTGACCATTGCATGATCGCTTTCCTCACCCTCGAACTCCACATCGAAGCGGCGCAGTCGATCAAAGAGCGGCGCCAGGTTGTGCGCAGTATGAAAGACCGGCTGCGCACCAGCTTCAACATTTCCGTCGCCGAACTCGACGCGGCAGAACTCTGGAACCGCGCCACCATCGGCGTAGTCAGCATTTCCAACTCCCGCGACTATCTCGACGGGCTCATGAAGAACGTGGAGCGCGCGGCCACCCGCATCGCCAACAACCACGGGGCTGAGATTGCCGATTCGTTCGTGGAATATTTGTAGGTTAGCTCCCGCTAGTTTCTATGTGCTCCACGGTACCGATGGGCGCATGTGTAGTTTCTGAACGCGCTTGCGGCCCGCCATTAACATCCCCTAACATATTGTTACCTCCGTACTTAACCCTCTGCTGCAGAATCGGGCCACAATAGCGCAACCGGATCACACACTTCGGGTCGATTTTCTGATATTCTCATGCGTTTTACCTAAGGTGCCGGGAATCGTGGAGAAGCGCGGGCTCAAATATCATCGCGGGCGGGTTGGCGAAGCTCTGCGCGAGGAGATTGAAACGCTGGTTGAGGGCGAGTTAGCCGATCCACGGATTGGACTGGTGAGCGTGACCGCCGTGCATATTGCGGACGACGGACGGTCCGCGCAGGTCTGGGTGAACGTAGAAGGCAACGACGAAGACGCGGACGAGAGCCTTGAAGGTTTGGAGGCAGCGCGCGAATATATTCGGCACGAACTCGTCGAGCGGTTGCATTTACGACGTGCTCCGGAGTTGTATTTCCGGCTGGACCGGGCGGAGCAAGAAAAGGCGCGAGTCGAAGAATTGCTGGCGCGGGCGAAGAAGAGGAGCAAGACAGGCAAGGCATCGGGTGGAAAAAAGGCATAGCGGCGTCGAAGACGTTCTCCGGCAGATCGGACAGCACGAGCGCTTCGTGCTGACATCGCACGCGCGTCCAGACGGCGATGCCGTTGGATCGGCGTTGGCCTGCTGCCAGGTATTGCGCGCGATGGGCAAGCATGCCGACGTTGTGCTGCACGATGGCGTTCCGCGCATTTACCGCTCGCTTCCGTTCGCCGATCAAGTTGTCCAGGCCAGCCGCATCGCGGGCAACTACGAGGCGGCGATCATTCTGGAATGTGACAGCATCCACCGCACTCGGCTCGAGGGGCTCGAAAACAGAGTGCTGATCAGCATTGACCATCATGTCAGCGGGCGTCCCTTTGCGCACGTGAACTGGATCGATCCGCACGCCGTGGCAACGGCGGAAATGGTTTTCCGGCTGGCCCGCGAAGCGGGCGTGAAATTTTCTCCCGAGATTGCGACTTGCCTCTACACGGCTCTGATGACCGACACCGGCTCGTTTATGTTTCAGGGAACGAATGAGAACACGTTCGCGCTGGCGCGCGAATTGGTGCTGGCGGGGGCAGACCCGGCGCACTGTGCGCGCGGCATTTATTTCGCGCACTCGATAGGCAAAATCCGGTTGCTCGGCGAGGCTCTTCGCAATTTGAATGTCGAAGCGCATATCGGCTACGCATGGGTGACGCAGAAGCAGATGGAACGCTGCGGTGCGATTGAGGAAGACTGCGAAGGCCTGGTGAACTACGTTCTTTCCATCGGCGGTGTCGAGGTGGCGGCATTTTTCCGCGAGATGCCCGAGGGACGATACCGCGTGAGCTTGCGCAGTAAAGGCAAACTCGATGTTGCGCACGTGGCTGAGAGTTTCGGCGGCGGAGGCCACGAATGCGCCAGCGGATGCTCGGTCGACGGGCCGCTCGCCGAGGCAGTTCGCCAGGTTCTGTTCGAGCTTCGCCGCGGGCCTTCCGTACAATAGAAATCCATTGTTGATTGCTCATTGTTGATTGAAGGGCCATCAACTGGCAGCTTGCGCGTCTCAGTCAGCAATCAACAATCATCAATCAGCAATTCTCCCCATGACGACCCGCACCCGTACGGACGTGCTGTTGATCGCAGGCTTCTGCGCGTTCCTGTTTTTCTACGGCATGGGGCAGTTTGGTCTGATCGGCGCCGATGAGCCGCGATACGCCCAGGTGGCCCGCGAGATGCTCGAACGCCGCGACTGGATCACGCCGTTTCTCGGCGGCCATGCGTGGCTGGAGAAGCCGCCGCTGTATTACTGGCAGGTCATGCTGGCGTACTCGGTCTTGGGTGTGAGCGATGTTGCGGCGCGTATCCCGGGATCGATCGACGCGACGCTCCTGGTCATTGCTATTTATCTGTTCTTCCGAAAGTTTCGCAGGGGAGTGGAAGTCGATGCGGCGCTGATCACGGCTTCGTGTGCCGGAGTGATCGGGTATGCCCATGCCGCCTCAATGGATATGGCGCTGGCTGCATCTTTCAGCATTGCGATGCTTGCGTGGTGGGCCTGGCGTGAGGGTGGAACGCGAATCTATCTTGCGCTGTTCTACGTTTGTATGGCTTTTGGGATGCTGGCCAAAGGGCCGGTTGCACCGTTTCTAGCGGCGGCGGTCATCGTAATCTTCGCGAGTGCCGTGCGCGACCTGCGCTTGGTAGCGAGAACCTTATGGCTGCCAGGCATAGTTCTGTTTTGTGCGATCGCGCTGCCCTGGTACCTTGCCGTGCAGCTGCAAAATCCGCAGTTCTTTCGCGAATTCATCCTGCAACACAATCTGGCGCGCTTCTCGAGCGATCTCTATCATCATCGCCAGCCGTTCTGGTATTACCTTCCGGTCACGGCGTTAGCGTTCGTACCGTGGACAGTGTTCGTGATCGTGGCGTTCGTGGAGTCGGTGCGGATCTGGTGGGCAGAGCGCAAATCCCGTTCAGCCGAGCCTGATTTTGAACTTCAGTTCAGAGTTTTCGCCTGCTGCTGGCTAGTCGTGCCCGTCGTGTTCTTCTCGCTTTCGCAATCGAAGCTTCCTGGCTACATCCTTCCGGTGATCCCAGCTGGAGCGGTTCTGCTGGCGGATTATCTACGACGGCATCTTACACGGCAAGACGAATCCGTACCCAAGGGGTTGGCGATACTACATGCTCTCGTCGCGGCGGCGCCCATCGTTCCAGCTGTGCTGATCGCTTATGTCATCACGCAGCACCGACTGCCTGCAGGAGGGCCAATGTTTGTCGCACTTGGAGTTGCATTTGCGCTCTGTGCTGCGATCGCGATGACACTGGTGAGTCGCTCACATTTGCGCATGCTCCGTTTTGTGACGTTGATTCCTGTGGTGCTATCGGTGGCGGCGGTGTTGAAGCTCGGATCGGTTTCGGTCGATCAGACACTGTCGGCGCGTCCATTGGCGACTGAGCTGGCAGCCGTGGAGACGCATCAGCTTGCGCTCGCGGTTTACGGCGTTCCCCGCGAGATGGAGTATGGGCTCACGTTTTATCGCAATCAAAAGACGTTGCGCTATGAAACAGGAGGCATCCCGGCCGCGGAGCATTTGCTGGTCGCTCCGGCGACGTGGAAAGTGAACGTGGCCGTGCAAACGGCGGGAAGGCGCGTGCTATTTCTAGGGAACTACGCATCGCAGAGTGTGGATTATTACTGGGTGTCGGCCGCGGGGGTTGCGGGAACTGCGCAGGAAAGATAAATCCTTGTCATCCTGAGGCACGCGTTCTTGGCGAAGGATCTATGGACTCCTAGACATTAGGGTGACGACGGGAGTGCGGGGATCCTTCGCCTTGCTCAGGGCGACAAATCCGTAGAACGCTGTCGTATAGTTCTGCTCGTTGGAATGCGCAAGCTCCTGCAGTCCCATCCGAGGTCGGAGCCCCAGCCAGTGCGGTGTTGCCGTAATCGAATCCCTTTTCGAAGGCCTGCAGATTCAGCTCGCGGAAACTCGGCGGCGCCGAGTCGGCAACCGCTTTGCGCACGGGGTCAGCGGTCAGAAGTTTGGCGACTGCCCAGAAGAATCGCGCCATCACCGAGTCCAGCACCATGCGCTTGCCGAGTTCCTCGGCGATTGGCGTCGCCGGAATCGCATACACCTTAGGATCACCTTTCAGATCGGAGACGCGTACCTGATCTCTCTCAATGATCAGGATTCCCTCGGGCTTCAGCTCTGGCGCGAAGCGGTTGTAGGCCTCCTGCGACATGACGACCATGATGTCTGGCCGCGTCACGTGGGGGTACAGTACTGGTTCGTCGGAGAGAACAAGCTGAGCGCTGCACGCGCCACCGAGTGCTTCCGGACCGAAGTTCTGGGTCATGGTGGCGACGCCGTTTTTGTAAATCGATGCCGCCTTGCCGAGCTGGCCACGGGAATTTTCGCACATCAAGGCCAGATTGACGTGGTTTCGATCGATCGTGCTGACCTGGCCATGGCGGCGCGTAGTTTCGCACGCAAGCGCGAGCTGAAGGCCTGATGACCAACAACCTAGTGTTGCCGCCCTGTATTCGCCTCGTTTGCCTCCGGTCTGCGAACCAACTACACTCGAAATTTTGCCGCGAGATTGGCCGCTGCTTATAATCGGTGGCCGCGGCGGGAGCCCTTTGGAGATCCTCGACCTCAGGCATTTTTCTTCTGTGGACCTGCGTCCTTTGCTGGACGACGAGACGCAAGTCTGGTCACGCCTGCTGTCGTGGGATTATTCCGGCTCGGCGGAAATGATTCTCCGTTACGTCGACGCGAAAATCCTCCCGGGATATGCCGCCGTCGATCGCGGCCGCGTCTTCGGCTATTCCTTTTTTGTGTATGAAGGGAGTAAGGGAGTCATTGGCGACCTGTATGTCATCAACGGCGCCCGGCTTCCAAATGCCCGTGAGGTCGAGCTAAAGCTGCTCACCCACGTGATCGAGACGCTGCAGCAGTCTCCGGGAATTCATCGCGTGGAGGCGCAGCTTCTGGCGCACGACGCCAACGCAGTGTCGCGTCCGTTTCTCGAGACGGGATTCCAGCGGCATCCGCGCCTCTTCATGACTCTGCGTCTGGGGAAAGCTGCGGCCGAGAAGGTACCAACCCATCCCGATGTTGACATCCGCCCTTGGATCGAGGGTGATTACCAGCCCACTGCTGCCGTGATCACCGCGGCATATCGCGGTCACGTTGACGCTCAAATCAACGATCAATACCACACCCTCAGCGGATCGCTGCGGTTCCTTAATAACATCGTGCGCTTCCCGGGATGTGGTGTGTTCGACGCCGAGTCGTCTTTTGTGGCCCTGGATCGCAAGGCGAAGAGTCTGATCGGCGTGATCCTGTGCTCGCGCGTGCGAAACAATGTCGGTCACGTCACGCAGGTGTGTGTACTGCCGGAGTATCGCTCGCGCCGAATTGGGGAGTCTCTGCTCGCGGCCACCGAAGGCAGCCTGAAGAAGCGGAACTTCGTCCTTCTCTCGCTGACGGTGACCGAAGCGAATGGGCGTGCGGTTGCTCTTTACCGAAGGCTGAATTTTGAGTCGAAGAGAATTTTTGATGCGTTTGTGTGGGAAGGGTAAGGCAGCTTTTGGTCGTTGGCTCTTAGCCATTAGTTTTGTCGTGGAGAAAGACAGCAGAAGATGTGCGAACCGTCTCGAGCGTCAAGATAGAGATTCACGCTAACAGCTAAAGGCTAAGAGCTAGAAGCTATCTGCGCAACACCCACATTGCCCAGCCGGCCACGAGCACGCCGCCGAGAAACATCGCGAAGCAATAGAGCCCGTACTTCACCATTTCGCGAGTGGTCTCGCGGTGGGTGATGCCGAATACGATGGAGGCGAACAGGGCAAAGACCGCCGCCGCGCCGAAATGATTGAGTGTGATGGTCACAGCGCCGAACTCCGGGTGAAGGCGTTGACTGACAGCTGATAGCTGATAGCGGATCGCTGCATTATTGTTTCTTCCCGATAGCGATGTGATAGGCGTCGGCGACGGCGATAAAGTTCAGGAGTCCCGCGACAATCATGAATTTCGTCCCATAGTCCGCCGTGGCGAATGCGATCGCGCCCTGGCCCCAGTCCACGGCCATCGTAACGATGTAAAGAGCGCCGGCCCCTACGTCGCCAATGAATCCGAGAATGTCGAGAATGTCGCCGCCGTTCGCTTTGTAAATGCGGCCCTGCATCGCGAGTCCGAGCACGAACAGAGCCACGATCGACACGAACAGCAGCAAGCCACGAATCCAGCGTTTCTGGATCATGTGTCCGGCGCCGGGAATCAGCCAGCCCACGGCCGGCGCAAGCACCGACATCATGTTCACCTGTTCCTGCTGAGCCGGCCTTGTTTTGTCTGTTGTGGAATTTGCCATCAGATGTTCACAATCTCGCGTTGAATTTTCCCGGTCACTTCGGCCGATTTTGCCCGCACCAGCACGTTCACTTCACTGCGCACGCCAAACTCGGGCAAGTAGATTCCGGGCTCGATGGAGAAGCAGGAGTTCGGCAGAATCTGCCGCTCGTCGTGAATTTCCAGATCGTCCATGTTAGCCCCATTGGAATGGACGTCGGTGCCGATGGAATGTCCGGTGCGATGGATAAAATAATCGCCGTAACCGGCTTTCTTGATGTGTCCGCGGGTGGCGCGGTCCACTTCCCATCCGGCGATGCGGCGTCCACCGTTGATCGCGTCGAGAACGGTCTTCACGCCGGAGTCGCGCGCGTCGCGCACGATCTCGAAAACTTCCTGCATTTTTCCCGAGGGCGCACTGCCCACGAATCCCATCCATGTGATGTCGTAGTAAACCGCGTTGGGTGTGTTCTTCTTACCCCAGACATCCAGCAGAAGCAGATCGCCTTCGCGAATCGGTACCGGATGACTGGCATGCGGCTCGTAGTGCGGGTTGCCGGCGTTGGCGTTAACGGCCACGATCGGGGGATCGTCGGCGAGAAGATTCTCCCGGGCGAAAGCCTCCATGAACCACTGCTGGAGTTCGTGTTCCTTAGTGCCGCCATTGCGCACGCGCTTGCCGACCTCTTGGAAGGCTGCTGCCACAATGGAGTCAATGCTGTCGCGCGCAGCGAAGTGCGACTGGATCTGTTCTTCAGTCCAGGTGGATTCAAACTGCGCCACCAGATCCGCGGAACTGACCACGTTCTTTCCCAGTCCGCGCAGCAGGTCAATCGTGCCGCCATCGACCAGCGAGATGGTGAACACGCTATTGTTCGGCGAGTATTGCATCGCCAGATCGCGGTGCTTTGCGAGAATCGATTTCAGTTGGTCGAACAATTCCTGCCAGCCGGAATACTGATGTTTCTTGCCGGGCAGGGAATCGAGATGTCCGGCTTCAATCTTGTGGACCAGTTTGACGGGCTCGCCTTCGGCGGGAATCAGGTAAAACCAGCGTCGAGTTACCATCAGGCTCCTGGGCAGGCCAAGCACCCGGTAAGCGATGGGATCGCGATGGTGGTGGTCGTAGAAAAGCCACGCGTCAATGTTGCGTTCGCGCAGCGCAGACTGGATAGCGGCTAGGTCCATGGGCAAACCTCTATTGTAAACAAGAGCAAGGATTTGGGCGAATCCGTCGAACTGGATTTTGATAAACTCCGCCAGATGGCCGCGATAGCCGAATCCGTCCCTATCAAGCCAGCCCAGCGCGTCCGTCTTGAGTCGATCGACGTGGTGCGCGGCGTCATCATGATTCTGATGGCGCTCGACCATGCGCGGGATTTCTTCGGCAACTCTGGCCTGAATCCCACAGACCCTGCCACGACGACCATTCCGCTGTTCTTTACGCGCTGGATCACACATTTCTGCGCGCCCGTTTTCTTCCTGCTGACCGGCACCGGAGCCTATCTCTCGCTGCGCAAGAAGTCGAAACGCGAGCTGTCGAGGTTTCTGTTCACGCGCGGACTCTGGCTGATCTTTTTGGAGTTGGTCGTTTCCCGTTGCTTGGGATGGCAGTTCAACTTCGACTATCACGTGGTATTCATCATCGTTCTGTGGGCGCTGGGCTGGGCGATGATCGTGCTGTCGGCACTGCTGTATCTGCCGACGCCCGTTGTAGCGGCGTTCGGATTGTTGATGATCGCGACCCACAACCTGTTCGATTCCGTGCGGTCTTCCAGCTGGCTTTGGACCATTCTGCACTCGCCGAATTTTCTGCTGAACGAACCGGGGCGCACCGTGTTCGTGGGGTATCCACTCATTCCTTGGATTGGCGTGACTGCGGCCGGCTACGGACTCGGCCAGATCTACAGTTGGCCCGCGGAGCGGCGCAGGCCATTTTTGTTGCGGCTGGGACTGGGACTGAGCACGGGATTTGTCATCCTGCGCGCGATCAACATTTATGGCGATCCACAACGCTGGTCAACGCAGAAATCCGCGGTGTTTACAGTGCTTTCATTCCTCAACACGACGAAATATCCGCCGTCGCTGCTGTACCTGCTGATGACACTTGGTCCGGCGATGCTCTTCCTCTGGGCGGTCGACACTGGAACGCCCCGCTGGCTGCGGCCCGCGCTGATCATCGGCAGAGTGCCCATGTTTTATTACCTGCTGCATGTGCCGCTCATTCACCTGATCGCGATCGCGGTGTGCTACGCCCGCTACGGGCAAGTCCACTGGATGTTCGAATCCCCGAGCATGGGACAGTTCCCCATCACGCAGCCGCCGGGCTGGGGATACTCGCTTCCGTTTGTCTATCTGATATGGGCCGTTGTAGTGCTGACGCTGTATCCGCTGTGCCGATGGTTTGCGGGATTGAAGCAGCGCCGCAGTGAGGCGTGGCTGAGTTATTTCTGAGGTAGGCGCGGTCAAGTAGATGAGTTGTAATACAAATCCAGCCGCGGCCTTTAAAATTAGCCCAGCGCTTCAGCGCTGGGTCGGCGCAACCAAATCAGAATAGGTTCTGGAGGGACGGCACAAGAGAAGCATCGCTAAGCAGTCAGGACCCGTACCCGCACGGTCTTCGGCAGCGTTTCACACGCGGTTCGCAACACCAGCCGCGGAGCTCGTCCGCGAATTTGCATCAAATACGGTACAGCGCGCTTCGGAACGTACTTCGCCGTCTCCCGCAGCAGCCAGCCGAGGCCTTTCTGCACCATGTCATCCCGATCGGTGAGGAGGAAATTGGAGAGCTTAGCAATCTCGGGGAAGAACATTTTTGACCGCACGCCGCGAATCATCGCCACGCAAGCCGCTCGCCGGTGCCAGCGTTTCGGCGACCTCGCCCAACGAAATACATTCTTTACTCGCGCCGGCTTCGCAGTCACCATCGGCCCAATCAGGGATTGCACCAGCCCGTCATGATCGGCCCAACTGCTGATGCGGTCGAGCCACGATTCGAACAACTTGAACTCACGATCGTGGAACTGGGTATCCATCTTCTCCAGAAGAAACACGGCGGAAACTTTTTCTTCGAGCACCCGGCCGGAGAATAGTTTGTCGGCCACTTTCACTAAGAAATCGAAGTCGTGCTCGCGCAGAATCTCGCGTCGGCATTGCCGGATGGCCCTTCGCAGTGCGGTTGTATACCAGCCGTGCGACTTAATCTCTTCTTTGAAGAACCACTGTACCCCGGCGGCGTGCTCGGCCGAGCCACCGCTCTTCAGCGCTTCACGAATTCGCGCTGCCACTCTGGACGGACTGTCCTTCGCCTTCGACATGGGCGGGTATTCCGAATCACGATTGCGCTGCGGGCTCAGCAGCCGTTCCAGCGGTTCTCACAAACCTGTCATACAACCACAGCGCCGCGGCGGTCCCAAGTCCGATGCCGGTGATCCAAAACCAGATCATTGCTGGCTGGTGCTGGACTTCGCCGAAATGATGCAGCAGGAATCCGCCAAACGGCCCGCCGATCAGCGATCCAATGCCGATGGGCACGAACGCAAATCCCATATACGTGCCTTGCTGCCCGGGAGGAGCAAGCCGTGAGATGTATTCGTAATAGCGCGGGGCCTGTATGATTTCGCCCATCGCGAGGAAGAACAGCGAGAAGATCGCGCCCCAGATTGTGGGCCGGAAGGCGAGAATCAACCACGAGAGGGAAGTGATCACCGTGCCTAAGATAACCGCCGCGAATGCTGGAATCTTGCGCGTCAGGAAATTTACCGCGAGGGTCAGACAGATGACGGTCAATCCATCGACCACTAGAATCATCTCGACGTCTGCCTGCGCATTGATGTACCCGTGAATGAATCCCGGCAGGCTGATGTACTGTTGCCAGAAGACGATCCAGTAGCCGGTGAAGATCACGAGGAACCACATGAAGCGGCTGATGCCCGCGAGCATAACCATGAGGAACGCGATCCATATCCACCACGGTACGGACCACGCCGGCTTCGTCCAAAGCGCAATGCGCAACACCAGTGCCACGGCAAGGACCGGCAGAACCAGCCGGTAATTTCCTAGCACAATGCAGAAATTCCGCGCGACCGTCGCGATGGAGGGTGGCGGCGCATCGCCGGCTTTCCGCGGCTCCCGGAAAAAGAGCAAGACCACGAAAAACATCGCGAACACGCTGAGGGCGGCCACGCGGTACACGTTTTCGACGCCCAGGTGGCGATGTGCCCAGGACGCAAAATAAGGCCCGGCAGCGCCGCCGATGTTGACCATCGTGTAATAAATCGAATACCCGATGGAGCGAACATTTTCTTTCGAAGCACGAGCCGTGGTGCCAACCACGCACGGCTTGACCAGCGACACTCCGAGCGCGGGAAGAATCAGGATGAAGCCGACAAACAGCCCCAGAGGCACCAGGTTGCGGATCGGAGCCAGCCATGAAGCGCCGATCGAACCGATCAAGAAATAGGAAGCGCCGAGAATAAGGTACGCCACCGACAGAGCGCGGCGGAATCCCAGTCGGTCGGCGGCGGCTCCGCCGAAGATCGCGAGGAACCACACCATGCCGCCGAAGATGCCGGTCAGAGTGCCCGTCTGCTCGGTCGAGAAATTGAGCTTCTCCTGCAGATACAGGGCCAGCGACGCGAATGCCCCGTAGTAGGCCAGTCGCTCGAAAATCTCGGTGATATTGGCGATCCAGAAGGCACGTTCGAATCCGGTGCGGATTTCTTCGAAGCGTTGCGAGAAGGACAAAGTGGCTCCTAGAGGTTATGTGTCATCAGCGCTCGTCGCAGTCAGACAAGTACTGCCACGCATTGTCGCTGTTCACTGCGCGCGCAAGCAGCGCTCGCCACAGCTGGCGAGACGCCAGAGCTATAATCCAATTCGGTTGCGCAACTCGGCGGCGGAAATGCCCGCCACGCGTATCACTTTATTCCGCCTGATCTGGCCGGAGGCAATGGTAACGGAAGAGCGCGGCACCTTCAAAAGTTTCGCGAAAAATTCGATGCAAGTCTCGTTGGCCCGGCCTTCGATAGGAGGCGTGGTCAGTGATACTTTCAGTGCGTCCCCCAGTTCGCCGGTGATGGCGTTCTTCTTCGCGCGGAGATGGACCTTGACCGCGAAGGTGACTCCATTGGTGTTTTCTTGAATGAACAGCATGGCTTCACTACGGTGGCACGAAAAGAAGAATTGTACTAAGGCCTGGTCATTCTGAGCGAAGTTAAGAACCGGTGCACTCTGCCGGTATCAGCACAATGCATGGGTCCTTCGCGGCCGAGAACGCCGCTCAGGATGACAACTTTGCGGGAGCAGATATCTGGTTAGTGTTTCGGTCGTAGCCCGAAAATTGCCGTCCCGACGCGAACCCAAGTCGCTCCTTCCTCGATCGCCACTTGGAAATCGTGGGACATACCCATGGAAAGCACGTCCGTCCCCACTGCGGGCAGTTTGCGTGCCGCGATCGCGTCGCGCAATTCCCGCAGCTTGCGGAAGTACGGCCGCGCGCCTTCGGGATCGTCAGTGAACGGAGGCACTGTCATCAGTCCTCGGAACTCGAGGGCCTCGAAGCGCCGGGCAGCCAACAGCAAATCCTCCAGATCTGGTGAATCCGGCGCTACGCCGCTCTTGGCGGCCTCGTTTCCAACGTTGATCTCGATCAGCACAGCTAATTTCTTATCCAGGCTCCGCGCCGCAGCATCAAGTTTTTCGGCAAGCTTTACAGAATCGATCGAGTCGACAGCACTGAACAGTTCCGCCGCCTTGCCTGCTTTGTTGGTTTGCAGGTGCCCGATCATATGCCACTCGGCTCCGGCCAGATCCGTGAGCGCCGCGGCTTTTCCGGAAAACTCCTGCACGCGGTTTTCCCCGAACAGGCGCAATCCGGCGGCGTGGGCTTCGCGAATGCGTTCGGGCGGATGAGTCTTGCTTACCGCTATCAGCGCAATTTCTTCGGGACGCCGCCCCGAGCGCTGCGCGGCTTCCGCGATTCGTTTTTGAATTTCCGCTATGTTCTCGGGAATCGCCATCACGCACTGAACAGGTCAGGAGTATGAAGCCGCACCAGCCCAGAGGCCATCGAGACACGAAGAGCCCGCGCCATGAATGCGCGCACTCTCCGAATGGTTCTCGCTCACATCATCGCCGTAGGCGGCGCGGGTTCGTTCGGGTCGCCTGCGCTGGTAAGAGGGAGAATAATCATCAACGCGGCCAGCAGAGTCATCACGATAATACCTCCGACGTATAGCGGATGATCGAAGATCTGAGCTGCCTTGATCTTGCCAGCCCAGGCTGAGGCTGTGTGCAACCATGGCTGCTGGGCGTAGGACAATGCAATGACGCCCGCCCACATCAGCCCACATAGGGCTTCGCCAGCGATCAGACCCGACGCCGTCAATACCCCGGCATTTTCCGCTCGTGCGTGTTGCGCAGCATTTAAGCCGCGCCGCTTTGCCATCCAATCCCCGATTGCGCGGAAGACCCCGCCCAGGAAAATGGCGAACGTCGTCTCAAATGGCAGATACATTCCCACCGCCACCAGCATCGGGCTCTTCACCTGCATCATGATCAGCGCGATTCCAAAGCAAACACCGACGACCACTAAGGGCCACGGCATCTCGCCACCCACGATGCCGATTGCGAGAGTGGCCATAAGCCCCGCTTGCGGCGCCGAGAGTTCCCGACTTCCAAATCCGAAGGCTGTGTGTAACAGGTAAAGGGGCCAGTACATTACCAAACTCGCAACCACAACAGCAATTAATTCCGCTGTCTGAATTTTGCTGGGAGTGCCGCCAAGAATGTAGCCGACTTTGAAATCCTGTAGTAATTCGCCTGCGACTGCCGCTGACACACAAACGACCGCAGCGACTCCGAGAACGGTCGCCACACCGGAAATTCCGTGAACGCCCAGCGCAACCATCAGCAGCGCCGCGACAATTAAGGTCGATAGGGTCAGACCAGAAATCGGATTATTGGAAGAACCAATAAATCCGACCAGGTTTCCCGACACCGTCGCGAAGATAAATCCCACAACCAGCATCACCACCGCCGCAAGTATTGCGGGCCAAAGCAGTCCCGAGATGTGTACATAAAGGAAGCACATCAGCACGAACATGACCGCGATCAGCCCGAACACAATCTTCGAACTCATGTAGCGCTCGGTGCGCGAGAGCTTGGCTTGCTGATCCGCCGTTTGGCGAAGATCGGAGAAGGCCTTCCCGAGTCCCGCGGTAAGGCTGGCGCGCATGTTGTAGAGCGTGTAAGCCGCGCCCACCAACATCCCACCCACGGCGATGGGGCGCACGATAAATCGCCACACTGCGGCCGCCATGGTTGCCCAATCGTCGGGCGTATCCGCGGGGATGTACTGCTTGAGTTGCGGGCCGAGGAAATACATGAGTAGCGGCACCATCAAACCCCATGCCAGAACGCCACCGGAGAACTGGAGCGCGGCCAGCCTCAGCCCGATGATGTAGCCCACGCCTAAGTACGCTGGACTCACGCTCGGAGCCGCGACCATGCTCGCCCCGCCGGCCGCGACTACATTCGTGCTGCCAACCGAACCCAGTCGCACTTGGCTGCGGCCCAGGCTGCCAACTCCAAAGTGCAAGTCCTGGTCGGCGGCAAATAAGCCAAAGCGACCCAGCAGGTAAACGAAGCCGCCTACGCCGATATTCCAGAAAAGATATTTTGCGGCCTGCGCGCCGCGCTGTCCGGCTTTGTGAATTTCCGACGCTGCCAGCGATTCCGGAAAGGGCAGCTCGGGATCTTCCACCATACCCCGTCGCACCAGCGAGATGAATAACACCCCGAGAATGCTCCCCACCATGATGAGCGCGGTCGATTTCCAATACGCGACACCGGGCTCAAAGGACGGCCATGCCTTGGCAATCAGGAACGCGGGAATCGTGAAAATCGCTCCCGCGGCTACCGACTCTCCGATGGAACCCGCAGTTCGGGCAATATTTTCTTCCAGCAGGGATCCCTTCCACGCGCGCATGGCCGCCATCGCGATGACGGCCGCCGGATACGTGGCGGCGATCGTGATGCCGGCTCGCAGGCCGAGGTAGGCATTGGCAGCGCCCAGCACGATCGTCAATAAGAGTCCCAGCAGGACGGCCCGCAACGTGAACTCTTTCATCTCCATGGTTTCGGGCACATAGGGAACGTGCTTTTTCTTGCTGGGCACGTCGGGCGCTGAACTGCTCATAGATGGGATCCTTATAGAGCGTGGGATAACGTCATCGACTGCCTTGTCTGCTCAGCAATGACACAAAACAATGGAACGGCGCACCTTAGCACGCTCCCAGCCTGCAAGACAAGTGTGTCAGGGCGCCTTTCATCACAAGCGCCCTCCACGTGCCGTAATCAGCTGCATCGCGGGCTTGCTCACCCAGCTGTGGCCGTGAGAGCCCGGATTGTAAAAGCGCTCGCCCCACGACAGGGGCGTGACGTCGTGGTATTCGTGCATCGACTCGTCCGGAACGAAGCGCAGGCGCTTGCGCAGCGATGCTTGAGCGTTGGGATCGGCACCTTCATCGAGCAGCAAGCGGGCGAAGGCGGCGTCGCGCTGCAGGCCGCAGAGGTAGGCTTGCGAAACCACACAGCCGAACAGAGGTGTGTGGCCGCCGAAGCCGTCCACATCAATTACCGCGCGCGTGTTCACGTCGGCGCCTTGTTCGATCAGCCAGCGTGCAATCTCGATTTCGTCGAAATCCACACAGATATGAAGCAGCGTGGTCCCGGCCAGCGGCGTGCCATGCAGCGCGAAGGAATGGTCGGCGTGACACCCGAACTCCGGGGGATAAATGTCTTCGTGAGTGAACGTTCGAGTGAGCAGCCCGGGATCACGCCGCAGGTGCGCATCGAGCAAATCGATGCGGCCCCGATGCAGCGCCATCGGAGGCGTGTCGGGAAGAGCGACTCCTTGCTCCGCCACGAGCTCCAGGCAGCGATGTTTCCCTTCGGGGGCGCGGCAATAGGTTTGCAACAGCAATGCGATCGGCGCGAGGCGGTCGCCGTGTTTGTCGGCGAGGTCCGCTCCCAGTTCAATCAGGAACGCGAGGCCCTCGGGATTCAAGGTTTCGCACGGTCCCATCACCATCCCCGGCAGGACGCGGGCGCCCATCACACGCAGACGCCGCGCCGTTTCGATCTGGCCTTGCAGGCAGGCGCGATCGAAAGCGTGCTGCAGGTCTTCGGCACCCATCTCGCGCAGCATCGCGACGATCGCGTCTTGGCCGACGTTCGCTGCGTAGGACATAGGCGGACCCCAATTGCTGTCTGCAATTCCGCACGCGGCCTCGTGCAGCAGCCGCGGATGCTTCAGCACCAGCGCGCGGACGGTCTCGACATCGCCCCGCCAGATCGCGTCGGTCATCCGACAGGCGCTGACCAGCCGCGGCCAGCTTGCCAGCCCGTAGCTTCGCGCCAGGGCGGCTTGCGCGTCGGCTAGTTTGGCAGACGCAGCATCGATTGCCTTCGTGCCTTGCGTGGGATGATGTTTGAACAACTCCGCGACTGCGGCCGGATCATTCTGCTTAGCGGCTCGCAACAAATCCTTGGCTTGATGCTTGAGTTGATCGAGGTTGGGACGGACGGGAAAGTGGCGATCATGAAACTGCTTGGCCATAACGGACCTCCTTCGTGGTCATTCCCGGGGTCCGCAGCGGCGGGCGAAAAGGAGGTTCGTAAGAACCTTGGATTTCGAGAATCGCTCAGGTGGACTCGGTCCTGTCCGCGGACGGGCGGCGTCCTGTACGCCGGGATCAGTATAGCGCACAGCTGCCAAGCATCATCGGGAATTTGGGGAACTCATCGGAACTTACGGAGGATCACAAAAGGCCGATATCTCTGGTATCTTCACTTCGTGCAACTTCGTGTCCTTCGTGGCCCAAGGTTCCCGCTGGGGCGTTTCCGAACGAATCTGCTAACATCACCGTTCTGTGAGGTGATCATGCCGCAATTTGTGATCGAACGGGAGATCCCGGGCGCGGGAAATTTATCCGATGCGGAGCTGCGGGCAGTCGCCAGGAAATCGGTCGGCGTGCTCAAAGACATGGGACCGGAAATCAAATGGCTCCACTCTTACGTCACGGGCGACAAGATCTATTGTGTGTACGTTGCGCCCGACGAGGAAACCGTTCGCGAACATGCGCGCCGCGGAGGTTTTCCCGCGAATCGCGTCTCGCCAGTGCACCACTTGATTGATCCCGGTACAGCCGGGTGAGTGCAGCAGAGTTTCACGCGGGATAATTCGGCAGTTCGTCGCTGTTTAGCGCTTCCTGTACGGCCTGTTCGACTGGCATCGACCAGCCCTCCATCCATGCCGTTGTGCCGGCAGCGTTGCCTAGCGTTCGGCGCGCAAATTCCAGGGCCTTTTCCAGCCTGGGAGCCTCGGCGGGAGCGAGCGGTACGCCTAATCGTTGGCGAAGCGCCGCGGCGGTTCCCGCAAGGTGCAGCGATTGGACGGCGTTCGATTGTGCCGCGGCATTGGCAGCAAGGTATTCGAGCACCCTCGCGATACCGCGTTTGTGACCCAACTCCTGAAACATCTTGATGCTCTCGCCGTATAGGCGCCGCGACTCGGCGTTGTTCCCCTGATCGCAGCTCAGGCACGCGAGATCGGAGAGGGCGCTCGCAATGCCCCAGCCATCGCGCAGTTGGCGAAATGCCGCCAGGCTCTGCTCGCAGAATGAGCGCGCGGCAGGGAAGTTCGCTTTCTCGCGGGCGACGTCGCCCTGGTAGTTCAGCGTCCATGCCACTCCGGCCTCATCTCCCGCCTTACGGAACATCGCCAGGCACTCTTCATACAGCGACGACGCGCGCGCATATTCTCCCTGCAACTTCATCACGCTGGCGAGATTGCTGAGGGCGCGGGCCAAGTCGGCGGAATCGCCAAGATCTTTCCAGATCGCGACGCACCGCTCAAATAGCAGGGCTGAAAGAGGGAAGTCCCCTCGATCGCGAGCATTCACGGCTAGAGCGTTCAATGCGACGGCAACGCCGCGGTTGTCTTTCAACTCGACGCAAGTGTCGAGACTTTCTTCGAACAGTTGGCGCGCGCGAGCGTAGTCGCCCTGCTCGCCAGACAGGACTGCGGCAGCAAACAACAGCCGCGCCCGGAGCTTCGGACGAGTTGCAGATCCTTTCAGCGCAAGCAGCCGGGCAACGGCGTCGCGGCCCTCTGTGTGATATTCGCGCGTCTCCCAGAAACGAAACAGCGCGGCGCCTAGACGGAGGCCCCACTCTGCATCCCCTGTTTTGATCAGATAATCCAGTGCCATCCGGAAGTTGTCGTGCTCGATCTCAAAGCGGTCGAGCCACTCGGAGTGCGCGGCCACATCCTGGGCGCCTTCTTCGGCGAGCACGAGGTAGTAGGCTGCATGGGCGCGACGAGTGGCCGCCTCATCGTGGCTCTCGGTGAGACGTTCGAGAGCGTACTCCCGAATCGTGGAAAGCATGCGAAAGCGCGTTTCTGTATCGGCCTGCTCCACGTGCTGCGTCAGGCTCTTGTCCACCATCGACGTCATGCCGTCGAGTACGTCGATCCCCAGGTCGCCCTTGGTGTCGCACACCGCTTCCACGCCTTCCAGGGTGCAGCCGCCGGTGAAAACCGCAAGCCTGCGGAACAGAGTTTGCTCGTCGGGATTGAGCAGGCCATAGCTCCAGTCCACCGTGCCGCGAAGCGTTTGTTGCCGGCTGGGTAGATCCCGGGCTCCGCCAGTCAGAAGGTTCAGGCGGCTTTCCAGACGCGTCAGCATCGAAGGCGGCGAGAGCAGCTTGATGCGCGCCGCTGCTAGTTCGATGGCGAGAGGCAGGCCATCGAGGCGGGCGCAGATTGCCGCTACCGTCGGCGCATTTTCTTTCGTCAGCGCAAACTCGTGCTTTACGGCCCGGGCGCGCTCCACAAAGAGCGCGACCGCCGGAAGGCACGAGAGCGCTTCCAATGGCGGCATGGACTTGGGATCGGGGAGCGCGAGTGGCGGTACCGGGAATTCATGTTCACCATATACGTGAAGTGGAGCCTGGCTCGTGACTACGATTTTGAGTTGTGGCCCGATCGTGAGCAACTGCGCGATTACCGGTGCGGCTGCGATGAGATGTTCAAAGTTGTCGAGCAACAGCATCACCGGCTGGTTCAGTCCGCCCAGGTATTCTTTGAGGCTTTCCTGAGGAGACTGATTGGAGACCTCCCGCGCTCCCAATGCCTGCGCGATCGTAGAAGCGATCAAACCATGTTCTTCGACTGCGGACAGAGGGACGAAGCACACTCCGCCCGGAAACTCGCCTGCGATTTCCGCCGCTACCTGCAGGGCGAGGCGCGTCTTCCCGATGCCACCCGGGCCGGTCAAAGTCACGAGCCGCGCATCCGCCCGGCTCAAGAGTTGTCGCAGCGCCGCCTCTTCGCGTTCGCGTCCTATGAACGCGGTGCGCTGCGTCGGCAGGTTGTTGGGGCGAGGTTCTGAGAGGCGGGCCGGTGATCCGGCCAGCCGATCGCGCACCGCGGCCAAGTCGCGCGCCAAATCTCGGGTTGAGGCATATCGATCTTTCGGATCCTTGGCCAGGCAGCGCTCCACGATCCAAATGAAGGGAGCGGGCGCTTGGAGCATTCTGGGGCCGAGGCGCTCGGGCTCATCGCGCAGGATCGCCGCTAAAGTTTCGGCGTGGCTCGTTTTGCGGAACGCGGCAAATCCCGTAACCATTTCGAACAGAACGGACCCGAACGAGAATTGGTCGGAACGAAAATCAACTTCGCTGCCGGTTGCCTGTTCTGGCGACATGTAGCCGACGGTGCCCATCACCGCTCCATCTTCGGTGATCGTCGTCGAAGCATCTGGCCCCTCAGCCCGGTTCACCGCGGCCAGTTTTGCCAGACCAAAGTCCAGCACTTTGACCGTGTCTCCGCCAGAAACCATCAGGTTCTCGGGCTTCAAGTCACGATGTACGAGGCCAACTTCGTGTGCTTTGGCAAGAGCTTCCGCAATCTGAACTGCGATGGTGACCGCCTTGCGAAAGGGAATGGGGCCAGAGGAGAGCATCTGTCGCACCGTCTCGCCATCCACCAACTCCATCGCAATGTAGCGCGTGCCGTTTACCTGCCCCAGTTCATAAATCGTGACGATGTTTGGATGGTTGAGCGCGCAGGCGGAACGGGCCTCCTTTTCTAAACGCGCCAGAGCCTCCGGTTGCGACAGGCGGTCCAGGGAAAGCGTCTTGATGGCGACCTCGCGGTTGAGGCGGGTGTCCTTGGCGCGGTACACCTCGCCCATGCCGCCGGCGCCCAGTTGCTGAAGGATCTCGTAAATCCCGAAGCGCGTTCCCGGCAAAAGGGTGGAGGGCACGGAATCTGGCGTGAGCGGCAGGTTCATCAACTTTGCTGGGCGCGGCAACCGGCATACCAGGAATGATTGGCCGTCGCTGCGCGAATATTTTTTGAATTCTAGATTTGTGCCGCGATCGGCTCGGCGGCAAGCCCCGGGGTCCGTTTATAATACCCCAGATTTCGGAGGCGATTCGTGGATATTCGATCGGTGCAACGACCGCTGAAAGATCAGTACCGCCAGGACCCAACAAGTTCCCGGATTACTCTGACCGCGCACGGCAAGCAGTCCGATGCACCGATCTCCTGCTCGATCGACCTGGGGCGGGCGATCTACAATGCGCAGGCGCACAAAGGGGTTGGCGGAGCAGGGACCGGCGCTTGTTCCGGCGACCTGCTGCTGGGCGCGCTGGCTGCCTGTGCACAGATCACTTGCCAAATGGTGGCCGCGGCGATGGGAATTCCGACCGAAGGCATCGATGTCGCGGTTGAAGGCGATCTCGACTTGCAAGGCACCCTGGGCCTATCGAAGGAAGTGCCGGTTGGATTTCAGAGCATCCGCGTCATCTTCGATATCCGCGCTCCGCAGGCAACGAAAGACCAGTTGAATGCGTTGCAGGCGAAGACGGAACAGTATTGCGTGGTCATGCAAACCTTGCTGCATCCACCCGAGATTAAGCACGCGTGGGCCACGCAGTGAGACCCAAGGTTCATCTCTAACCCCGTCCAAATTGAAGGTCCTGTCAGTGGCCTTTTTCGCGTCAGGCCCAAGAAATCAGCATCAAAGTTGCTATCCCGAATGAATTGAGCCCATCATCCCTCCTGGTGTAAAATGGGGTCAATCTGTAATCTGCCCCTTCGTTGTCCGTCACTCAGAGGTGCCAAATGAACGATTCCTCCGATACGCCTGTGACTCCCTCGTACCGTTGTCGTGATTGTGGTAGCGAAGTAGGGTTCAAGTCGCGTCGTCGTACGTTGACGGAGCGCTTCGTCTTGCCACTGTTTCTGCTGAGGCCAGTGCGCTGCGGAGAATGCTTCCGGCGGGACTACCGGCTGATCTTTACGCAGGTGCGTGAACGGCTGTCGGACGCGCCCCGGATCATGCCGGAAAAGCACCCGGCACCTACGTCCAATCGCAACGTTGCCTAGCGGACGGTATCACCGCTATACTGCTGGTGTTGTAGGAACGCTGGTGTTGTAAGAACGATGGTCCGCGGCGGTTTTGTGTTCGCGGCGTGTTGAGGAGGCCGTCTTCAGCAGTAGTGAGGACCGAATCCGGGCTAGCCAGGCCAGTGCGGTAGTGTCAGGGCCTCCTATTGTGTTGCAGAAGGCTTCGTCCGGTCTCGGACGAGTCAGGGTGGATGACGTTGGGGCGGACCCAAGTTGGATTCGCCAAGCTGCCGAGAGTCTTTTCTCCGTTCTGTTTCCCTCCGATTGCCGCCTTTGTGGCGAACGTCTGCTGAATATTTCGCGGCTCCCCGTCTGCCCCGATTGCCTGTCCGGTGTTCTTCCGGTCCGCGGCAAAATGTGTTCCATTTGCGGCGAGCCTGTGCTTTCTTCCTATGCGGAGACCGATCCCGAGGGCCCGCGCCGATGCCCCGTTTGCCGCCGCATCGACCGTCCATTTGAGCGGGCCGTAGCCTACGGCAGCTATGAGGGCGGACTGCGCGAACTGATTCACTTGCTCAAGTACAACGGTGTGCGTCCCGCGGCCAAGGTCTTGGGACGAATGTTGGCGGAGGCCTTGACCGCACTCGAGCCTGATTTCGAGCATGCAATGTTTGAGCGCGGCTTGTATGACCAGCAGCCGATCCTGGTTGTCCCGGTGCCCCTGTATAAATCCAAGCATCGCCAAAGGGAATTCAATCAAGCGGAACTGATCGCGCGGGCAGCGTTGAAGTCATACGCGGCTCCGGAACGTTTGCAGCTGTGTTTGGACCTCCTGCAGCGTACCCGCGACACACACTCGCAGATCGGATTGACCAGCCACCAGCGTCGCGAAAATCTGCGCGGAGCCTTTGCCTTGCTGCGTGCCGCAGAAGTCACTGGCCGCGATGTACTGCTCGTAGATGATGTCTATGCGACCGGCACCACCGCGACCGAATGCGCGCATGTACTCCGCCGCGCCGGAGCCCGCCAGGTATGGGTTGTGACGGTAGCGCGAACGCTGAAATTGGCATCTAAGTACGTTGAGTTGCTGCCGCGCGAGGCAGACGAGAGTGAGGCGCTAACCTCAGCCGCAGGCTGAGAAATGCAGTTTCGAATTTCAAGTTTAACGAGAGCTCGAAACCTGAAACTCTGAAACCTATGTCTTTAAGGATGGAGCATCACGATGCAGGATCCCGGCACGCCGCCGGCCTGTTCGCGCCGGCGGCCATGCACCGGCCCGGGGACGGCCATGCCCTGCTCGCGCCCGTCCTGGTGCTGAACGCGTCCTACGAGCCCATCAATGTTTGCGCCGCGCGCCGGGCCCTGGTGCTCGTGCTCAAGGGCGTCGCCATGACCGAGGAAGAGAATGGACATTTTCTGCATTCGGCGCGCGTGGCCATGCGCCTGCCCTCGGTGATCCGTTTGCTAGAGTACCGCCGCATTCCTCACCAGAGCCGCGCACTCTCGCGCAAGAACATCCTGCTGCGCGACCGTAACACTTGCCAGTACTGCGCCACGGTGCTGCCCTCGGGGGAACTTACGCTGGACCACGTGATTCCGCGCTCCCGCGGAGGCTCGTCCACCTGGGAAAATCTGGTCGCCTGTTGCCACTCTTGCAACCGCCGCAAGGGCAACCAGTCTCCCGTCGAAGCCGGCATGAAGCTGATGCGCGAACCTCGCGCCTTCAACCTGCACACCAGCCGACACATCATGCGA
The DNA here is from genome assembly GCA_963710885.1 of uncultured Acidobacteriaceae bacterium. Lineage (GTDB taxonomy): Bacteria > Acidobacteriota > Terriglobia > Terriglobales > Acidobacteriaceae > Sulfotelmatobacter. The sequence continues at coordinate 55,784 of CAVQCF010000025.1, read as the reverse complement.
TTGATGGGACGTTCGGATGATAAGTGGAGAAAGTATCTCTTCTACTAAGGTTTCAAAGACGCGGGAAATCCGTGTCATTCCAAGCAGCCATGTCATCCTGAGCAAAGCGAAGGATCTATGCAGCCCGATGCCGGTTGCATTGATTCTTCGCGGCCAAACGCGCCGCTCAGGATGACACCTGCTCGTGAGCAAGCGGTAATTAAAGCTTGAAACTCTGAAGCCTGCCCCTACTGCGGCTTCTTCTGGTCCGGCGGTTGCTGCTGTGGCGTCTGGTCCGGCTTCTGATCGCTCTTCGGAATTTGCTTGCCTTCGAACAGAATCGTGGACTTTGCGCCAAACCGCTTGTAGTCCTCGTACTTGATGATTTCACGGATGTGGATGTCTTGCAGCTTGAAGTGTAGTTCGTCGTCGGCCCGCGTGTAGACCGGGAACCAGTACTGTCCGTCGACCTGCTGCCGCCACGTCGTAAATTTGGGATAGAGATTTTCTTCGTCGCCGTGCTTTTTGCGGATGTCGGGCACGCTTTTGCCGTACGTTTTTACGATCTGAAAGTCGTGATCATCGACCCAGATGCGTCCCTGAAAATAGCGCTTCTTCCCTACGATCTGTTTGGGGGCAATGTCGAAGACAAAACAGTGGACTTCATCTTCCTGCTGCTGGCCCACATAAAGGATGTTGTATTCCGGCAGGTCCGCTTCGGTCAGCACAAACGGCATGCGGTGCCGGATGTCTTCGAAGTCCCCCTGATCCATGGAGAGTCCGCCCTGTTCGAGAGAGGATTGGGGCGCAAACACCACATTCTCGATCCGCTTGCCCTGGTCGTTAAACATCACGTCGTAAACTTCGTGATACTGCCCAGTGACGGTGCTGCCGTCCAGCGTCTCAACCTTCACGTCCTGCCGGTAGGTGTACTGGTCGCGCGCCTTGGCGAATTCCGATTCCTTGGCGGCGAAGCGCTTGATGATCTCTTCGGGCGTGGTGCCGGTCGGGGCAGCGTTGTCGAGCGGGCCTTCCTGCGCGCGGGCGGGGAGCCCCGCCAGTCCGCAGGCCAGCACAGTCAGGCATAGCAGAAAACGAACAGATACTGATTTCATATGTCTAGTTTAACGGATTGCAAGAAGCTTCGTAGAGGCGTCGCTGACAACGGCGGCTGTCCCGGTCAGGGTGGGCCAGGCAGCTACTAAAACGCAGCGAGCAGAGAAGAGACGCAGCAAGCTACGACTCTACGGAAGCACACCGCGGCCACCCAACCCTCCAACCCCTCTCCGCTCAGTGAGGCCGGAGGGAAGGGTGCTGCAGTTCTGCCACTCAGTTGGATGCTGAACCAGGAAAGAGGTTGCCGGACGTTGTCGCCTGCTTCTTTGCGGCCCTCAAAGCCTTGTCATCCTGAGGCGGGCGCTTTTTGCCCGCCGAAGGACCTATGCAATTGGCCTAAGAGTGCACAGATCCTGAGGCCTGCCAAACCCCGCAGGCCTCAGATGACAATTTCGTGGGACTACCCGACAGAGCCGCGGCCGGTTGAAACGCATGCTGCTCGTACTACTCCAAACTCAAGTCCCTGCAAGCCGGATTGACAGACACACTCAGCGCAATTTTCTTAATCCGCAGCCAGCCTTTGATTCGCTTCTCGCGCTCGATCGCATTGTGCACATCTTCAAAGCGTTCGAAAATACACGAGCCGATCAAGCCCATACTTCGCGGCAAAGCAGGAGCCCGTCCCAGCCTTGTGTTCGCGTACCCTGCGAACGAGGTTGTTGGTCACGCCCGTGTAAAGCGTTTTGGACCGGTTACTCATGATATAGACGAAGTATGTTTTCGGTTCGCGCACAAATGGGGGCTTCCTCGCCACAGAGTGGCAGAGTCTCCTTCCGGATGTCTGTGAGTACTGAACATTATTTTCCACACAACCGTCGTCATTTCCAAAGAAGCCCTGTCATCCTGAGGCGGGCGTCCTTTGCCCGACGAAGGACCTATGCAACTGGCCAGGGATTGCATAGATCCTTCGACCTGCCAAACCCGCAGGTCTCAGGATGACAAGGCAGGAGGTTTGGCAAAGCTAGAAGCCACCCGCTCTCCCCTGCTACACTCATCCGTTTGCCGCAGGAGGCCTTCATGCGCCGTCTTCTTCTCTCCCTTCTCGTTCTTGCCTTCACCTTCCCCGCTCTGGCTCAGGCCAAGCACCCCTTCACCTTCGAGGACATGATGAAGCTGAAGCGCGTCGGCGATCCGCAGGTATCGCCCGACGGCAGGTGGGTGATTTTCAGCGTGGTCGACGTCGATGTGGAAGCCAACACGAAGACGCCGCACATCTGGATCGTGCCATTAGATGCTCATGTGGGGACGGCCGCCCCCGACCGTCCAGCCGAACAAAGCTCGGCAGGCCCTTCGTCTGCAGAGCGAATCCTTATTGCCGATCAGGACGCCGACCGCCCGCGCTGGGCGCCGGATGGCAAGCGCTTTGCGTTCTTGTCGACGAAGGAAGGCGGCTCGCAGGTTTGGATCGCGGATTTCGACGGCCAAGCAGGAACGGTCACAGGAATGAGCAGATTGACCGAGATCGCGACGGAAGCTGGCGGAGAACTCTGGTCGCCAGATGGGAAGAACATTCTGTTCACGTCGGATGTTTATCCCGAGTGTGACGGCGAACCTGCCGTGGAGTTTGAGTGCAACGCCAAGAAGCTGAAGGATGCGGAGCAATCGAAGGTCAAAGCACAAATTTTCACGCACCTCCTGTATCGGCACTGGAATGCTTACAAAGAAGGTAAGCGCAGTCACATCTTCGTGGTTTTAGTCCCCGATGGCCGGCCCTCGGGAGCTCATGCCTCGGATACCGCAGGAAAGTTGATCAACCACGTGCTCGCACAGGTCGTGACGCCACGCGACCTTACTCCCGGCGATTACGATGCACCCGTGTTCTCGCTCGGCGGGCAGGACGACTACGCCTTCTCGCCGGACGGGCAGGAGATTTGCTACGCCTCGAATCACGATAAGAATCCGGCGGCTTCGACCAACAACGATCTGTGGATCGTCCCGGTCGGCGGAGGCCCGGCTAAGAACATCACCGCCGACAATCCCGCCAGCGACTCGTCGCCGCTCTATTCGCCTGATGGCCGCTACATCGCCTACCGCGCCCAGCAGCGTCCGGGATACGAGAGCGACCGCTTCCGCCTCATGCTCTACGACCGCAAGACGGGCGAGAAGAAGAATCTGACGGAGAAGCTCGACGCGTGGGTTGGAACATTCGCGTGGTCGCGAGGCTCTAAGCGCATCTTTTTCGTTTACGAGTCGGAGGGCGAGGCGCCGGTGTATTCATTCGAGGTCAACCGGCCCCTTGATCAGACAATCACGGTGGACGGCGACCCCAAGGAGACCGCTCGATACAACGCTGCGATCGTGGTGCGTGATGGCTTCAACGACGATCTGGCCATAACCCCGGACGGAAAAACTGTCGTATTCACCCGAATGTCGATATCGTTTCCAAACGAGATCTACGAAGCCGGTTCAGAAAGAAGTGTTGCCCAGCTTTCTCATCTGCCCGATGGTCTGACGCACATCAACCATGCCGTTCTGTCTCAAGTTGCCATGTCCCCGCTCGAATCCTTCTGGTTCACCGGTGCGCACAACGACAAGGTCCAAGGCTTCCTCGTCAAGCCGCCGAACTTCGACGCCTCGAAGAAATATCCCGTGAAGTTCCTCATCCACGGCGGCCCGCAGGGGGCATGGGGAGACGACTGGAGCTATCGCTGGAATCCCGAACTGTTCGCCGCTAACGGATACGTCATCATCATGATCAACTTCCACGGCTCGACCGGATACGGGCAGAAGTTCATCGACGCCATCAACGGCGACTGGGGCGGTGCTCCGTATGAAGACCTGATGAACGGCCTCGACTACGCCGAGAAGACCTATCCGTTCATCGACAAAAACCGCGAGTGCGCGCTGGGCGCCAGCTACGGCGGATACGCCATCAACTGGATCCTCGGCCACACCGATCGCTTCAAATGCCTCGTGTCCCACGACGGCATGTTCAACGCCGAGTCTGCTTGGGGCACGACCGAAGAACTCTGGTTCAACAACTGGGAGTTCAATGGCACTCCCTACGACAACCGCGCCAGCTACCAGAAGTGGTCGCCGCACCAGTACGCCAAGAATTTCGAGACGCCGACGCTGGTCATCCACGGCCAGCGCGACTATCGCCTCGACGTGAGCGAAGGCTTCCAGCTTTTCACCACGTTGCAAATGGAAGGCGTCCCGTCGAAGATGCTGTATTTCCCCGACGAAGGCCACTGGGTGCTGAAGCCGCAGAATTCGCGGCTGTGGTACAAGACGGTGAACGACTGGGTGGATCAGTGGGCGAAGTGAAGCGTCTGCTGCTCTTCGCATGAGCGTTTTTTGCGCGCTCCAAATTTCTTGTCATCCTGAGCGCGCCTTTTGCGCGAAGGATCTATGCAACTGGCCGTGTACTGCACAGATCCCTTCGGCAGGCTCAGGGCAGGCTCTTCCGTCTGCCAAAAGCGCAGACCTCAAGATGACAATATTAGTTGAGCTTGAGCCGCGTGATATTAGTCTCGCCCGCTCTCTTCACGCCCAATGCAATCGGACGCGGCGGCCCTTTGCGCGGAATCGTTGCCAACACCCACAACTCATCGCCCCTGGGAAGTGCGGTTGGATCCTTCGCCGTGTCGGGGATGAAAAATAGAATCGGCTGGTTGAGCCGCAGCCGGCTGGGGCCGTTTCCTGGCCAGTAGGCGAAACTCAAGTTCGCGCAATCCCACACCGGACTGTTGTCCAACTCTCCTGTGGGTGTTCCGTTGCGCAACACGATCGAACCGCACCACTGCTGGAAATTGTTCAGGGCGCCGGGTTGCATTTGGCCCCTCCACTGCTTGGAAAGTTCCTCCGGCGAGCGCGGGTCGTCCACCGTGATCTGCATACTGGCGTAGCGCCCGCGAATGGGCAGGTTCGGGTCGTATCTCTGCGTCAAGAACCACGCCTGCGGACGGGTGCGTCGGTCGTAGAGCAACTTGGCCCCGAGCGAAGAGACGATCAGGATCTGAATCAGCGCGACGACGGCCGCCTTGGCAAGGGGTTTCACGCCACGCCTCCTGTCGGGGTCGGCGCAGTTCTAGTGCGCGCCACCAGTCTGCGGCGCAATTGCTCCAGTTGCCATCCTCCGAGCAGGAAAAGAACTCCGAAGGCGATCAGAGCGGCCGAGCGGTCCAGTTTGCCCATCACGTCGGAGAAATAGAAAGCCATGATGGTGAAGGCAAATCCCGCGACGCCCACGTTGATGCGCTCGCGTCGGCTTTCCTGCAGACCCCAAACCACCAGCCCCACGGACGCGAGCGCACACAGGAAGTGGAGGCTCAGGTTCTCGAACAGATTGCGATCGTCGAGACGACCGATCACATATACCCACACCGCGTATCCCACGTTCCAGATCGCCGCCTTGCCGCGCAGAAAATAAGCAGCCAGCAAGGGCAGGGCGAAGGCCATCAGCAGTCCGGCGGCGTTCAGAGAAAACGGCAACGGCAGGGACGTGCGGCCGATGAACGGACCACGGATCATCGCGAGAGCCGCGCAGATGGGAAGCACGCCCAGCCCTCCCACCCAGACCAGGGCGCGCCGGAAATAGGAGTCCACTCCGGGACGCCGTGCGCTCAAATAGGTAATCGATAACAAGACGAGGAACTCAAAGAGCAGGCGCTCCATGTCCCGGTAGGGGCCGGCCCGCACGCTCCACTCCGAAGCGATCCACGCCGGGATGAGCAGCGCACTGAGCGTGGCCTGGAGCCAGTCGCGCAGCACCAGCCACGAAAGCACAGCCCCGATTGCCCATAGCAATATTCCGCCGGGCCAGTGTTCCTCGAGATTGAAGATCTGTCCGGCCAGATAAATCTCGCCTCCCAGAGCTACCGTCCCGATGGCGTGCAGTGAAAGTCCAAGAGCCCGAAATTGCGGCATGAACACGCCGCCAGCCAGGTGAAAGCCTGCGATCATCGTCAGCACCAACAGAAAGCGCTGCGTCGGAGAGAGGTCGTCCCAATGAGCGGCCACAAACAGCAGCACGCCCGCGGCCACCATGATCGAGCCAAACGCGATGGCGAAGATCACTGGCCAGCGCACACCAGGGGATTCGTGAGCGGATTCGAACTCGCGAATGCGTCCGGCCGATTCGGAATTGAGAATGCCAGCGTCGGTCCATCGTTGGAGCTGTTGCTCGAGTTGGTCGGAAGTGGCCATGAATTGTTACGGCCAAGTTAGCGCAATTGCGGCCGCATATCAAACCGCTGCATACCCTGTGCCCGTACATTACGCCGAAGTTTCGGGCTGAAAATTGCTCTTGACATGAAAACTACAGATGTAGTAATAATGCATACGTCGGTAGGAGATGAAATGCCCGGACCGAAATTAGCCAAGCTCGAACTGCAGATCATGGAAACGCTGTGGACCCGTGGCGAGGCGTCCATCCGCGAGATTCAGGAGGCCTTCCCCGAAAAAGGCAGGCCCGCATACACCACGATCCAGACCACGATTTATCGGCTGGAAGGTAAGAAGGCCGTGCGCCGCGTGAAGAAAGTCGGCAACTTCCACATTTTCGAAGCCGCGGTCTCGCGCGATTCCGCGCAGAGCAAGTTGATTGACGATCTGCTGGCGTTGTTCGGCGGCCGCACGCAGCCGGTGATGGCGCATCTAATCGAATCGGGCCAACTGACGCTCGAGGACGTGAAGGAAGCCGAGAGGACCCTCCGCAAGTTGGAGAGAAAGGACAAAGCGAAATGACTCCCGCACCCCTGTCTGCGCTCAATACTTCCACGATATGGAGAGACCTGGCCCCCGCCTTGGGCAATCATCTGTGGCAGTCGACGCTGTTCGCCGCCGCTGCTGGATTGCTGACATTCATGCTGCGTAAGAATCACGCGCGGGCCCGCTACTGGCTGTGGCTGGTGGCATCGGTGAAATTCCTGATTCCGTTTTCGCTGCTGGTCACCATCGGCAGCTATCTCAAATGGCCCCACGCATCGCCGATAGCGAAGCGCGGGTTGTACGTTGCCGTGGAAGCGATCAGCCAGCCATTCTCGGCGCCCGAGACCACGATTCCGGCGATTGCTCAAGCCGCGCCGGCAGCGGCTACACCGAGTCTGCTCCACTGGCTGCCGGCGTTGCTGGTCGCCGCGTGGTTCTGCGGATTCGCGATCGTTTTTCTCGCATGGTGCGTCCGGTGGCGACGAATTTCTGCCGCCCTGCGCGAGTCAGCGCCATTGCGCGAGGGACGCGAAGCCGCGACCCTGCGCCGTCTGGAGCACATGGCCGGCACGCGTAAGCCGATTGACCTTGTGTCGTCGCGCGCGTCTCTGGAGCCGGGCATCTTCGGCGTCCTCAGTCCGGTCCTGATCTGGCCCGAAGGTATCTCGAAGCATCTGGAAGATGCGCACCTGGAAGCGATTCTCGCGCACGAAGTATGGCACGTGCGCCGCCGCGACAATCTGGCGGCTGCGATCCACATGGTGGTCGAAGCCGTCTTCTGGTTCCATCCGCTGGTCTGGTGGCTGGGAGCGCGCATGGTTGAAGAACGCGAGCGCGCCTGCGATGAAGAAGTCGTGGAGTTGGGCAGCGAACGCCAAGTCTATGCCGAGAGCATTTTGAAAGTCTGCGAATTCTGCGTGGGATCTCCGCTGGCTTGCGTCTCTGGGGTAACGGGGTCCGATCTTAAAAAGAGGATGGTGCACATCATGTCCGAACGAATTGCACGAAAACTGGATTTCGGAAAAAAACTATTGCTCAGCACCGCCGGCGTTCTCGCCCTGGCTCTACCTCTCATATTCGGCTTGGTGAATGCGCCGAAGATGCGCGCGCAAGAACAGGCCGCGACTGCGGGCGCGAGTGCATCCAACGTCGAACTCATGGTCAGATCGGGAGCCGGCGGCGAGGCCCATCGAGTGGGAATGATGTACTCGCCCACCGGATTCCAAGCGATGCATACGACTTTGCAGGCGCTCCTTCAAGAGGCCTATGGAGTCCAGGCCAACCAGATCATCGGAGGTCCGGATTGGATCAAGGCCGCACCATTCGATCTCGAAATCGGTGCCCACGATGGCAAATCGCCCAGTAGCATGAGTATCGAGCAGAGCCTGGAGCAAAGCAGGATTCGAAACCAGCGGCTACTGCAGGCGGCTTTGGCAGAGCGCTTCAAGGTGTCGCTGCATCCCGAAACCAGAGAGCTGTCGACCTATGCTCTTGTTGTGGGCGACGATGGGCCGAAGCTTCAGCCCGCAAAAGCCGCCAGCAGTTACGCCGCTCCGGTCAAAGGCCCGGACGGGATCCCGATGAATAAATCATTCCGGATCAAGCTCGACGGCAGTCAGGCTGGTTTGGAAGCCCGCGGCATGTCCACTGCGGACATGGCGTCGCATTTCTCGCGCCAACTGGGCACCGTCGTAGTAGACAAGACCGGCCTCACCGGCAACTACGACTTCAGCTTGAATTGGACGTCAGATGCGAGTGGCGGTGGCACCTTCAACGCCCCTGTATCCGATGCTTCCGCCGCGTCGCTCTCAACCGCGATTCAGGAACAGCTGGGCCTGAAGCTGCAACCGCAGAAAGGCCCAATGCAAGTTCTCGTCATCGACCACGCCGAGAAGCCGGCAGAGCCCGCGCAAAACTAATGGCAGATCATCTCAGGAGCAGGGCAACTTCCGGCAGGCATTCGGATTCTCACTCAACAGAGTTCCGACGTCCTGCCGGAACCAGTGAGCCGCCTCAAGGAGGTCCCTCATGTCCCACCGCAAGTGCTGCGCTGCATTGCTGGCCGTCGCGGCGACGTTCTTCTGTTTGGCAAGCCAAAGTTGGGCTCAGTCCTCTGCGAAGAACACGGCTGTGGGCGTTCCTTCCTACACGACCTTTTCGATCCAGCCCGACAAATCGGGGTTGCAGTGGCAGACCGTAACGGTCGGCCCCGGTGAGTTGACGATCAAGAACGAGACTCTGCCCATGATGATTCGACAGGCTTATCAGATCGAGTTCGATCAGATTGATGGAGGGCCAGACTGGCTCAACACCGACCGATACGATGTTCAAGCGAAGATCGACAAATCTGCTTTGGAAATTTTGAAAACTCTCGGTCGAGAGCAGGGCGACCTTGAGCAGCGACGCATGCTGCAGGCGCTGCTGGCCGACCGCTTCAAGCTGGTAGTTCACCGCGACACCAGAGCGGTTCCCGTCTATGACCTTGTCCTCGCGGTGAATGGCCCGAAGCTGCAACAGTCGCTGCCCGGCGACGCGGAGGCCCAAGGGCGCGTGATTCAAGTTGGCGACGGACACATCACCGGCCGCGAGGTTCCGATCGCGACGCTCGCGAGCCTTTTGTCCGAGCAACTGGGTCGCAGCGTTATCGACAAGACTGGCCTTGCGACCCACTATGACGTGACGCTGCAATGGCCGGCCTCTGGCGACCGCCAGCCAGGAGCGGAAAACTCCTCCGCAGCGGAATCTTCCAGGGAAGTTATCCTTACTGCCGTTGCCGACCAGCTTGGCCTGAAACTGGAGGCGCACGAAGTCCCCCAGGAAATCCTCGTCATCGAACATGTGGAGAGGCCGGCTCAAAACTAGCACGGATCACGCAGTTCCGGGCTAGGTTTTGTCGCCGCGGAAGTTTAATCTGCCGAATGCCCCTTTGGAAAAAACCGCCGGAGCCGATAGTTTTCCTTCGTGAACCTTTTAGTGTCCTTGGTGGTTAAAGGCTTTTGGTTAAAGGCGCTGAAGTAACCTTTCCCATTGCTCCGCGCACGATGGCAACGGCTCGAGCAATAGCAGCTAAAATACCCCGCGGAGGATTCATGGCGAAGTCGCGCAGGCAATTTCTGACAGTGACATCGATGGGAGTCTTGGGTGCGGCGGCCGCGCTGCGCACCCAAGGGCAAAATAACGCGCAACAAAACCCTGCTGATCTCCCGCCGGGGGCCCCTCCGGCTTTCGGCGTAGGCCCGGCTGTCGGCCCCGAAGTGTCTGCGACAACGTTCGCCGAAGCCGAAAAGCTTGTCCAGTTCGAGATGACTCCCGCCGAGCGCGTCGTAGCCGCCGACAGCTGGCGCAAGACGATGGCCGCGCTGTATGAACGCCGCACCGGGCCGCGCAAACTCCCGTTGCCCACAACAATTGCTCCTGCGACACGCTGGGATCCGATCCTCCCCGGCCAGAAATCCGGTCCCGAGCGCGACCGTTTCGTTCGCAGCTCCACCGATCCCGGCCCGCTGCCAGCGCGCGATGAGGACATCGCATTCGCGACCGTCACGCAGCTCTCGCGCTGGATCGAAACGCGCAAGCTCGCCTCCGAACGCCTCACGAATATCTATCTGAAGCGACTGCAGCAGTTCGATCCCAAGGTCCACTGCGTGATCACCCTGACGAGCGAATTGGCGCTGAAACAAGCCAAGCAAGCCGACGAAGAAATTGCCGCCGGCAAATATCGCGGACCCCTGCATGGCATTCCGTGGGGCGGCAAAGATCTCCTCGACACCGCAGGCATCCCCACGACATACGGCGCAGAGCCATTCCGCAACCGCGTCCCCACCCAAGACGCCGTCGTTGTGAAGCGCCTACATGAAGCCGGCGCAGTGCTCGTGGCCAAGCTTAGCCTGGGTGCACTCGCGCTCAACGACATCTGGTTCGGCGGCCAGACCATGAATCCGTGGCTGCTCGCGGAAGGTGCCTCCGGATCGAGCGCCGGTCCCGGTGCCGCCACCGCTGCGGGATTGGTCGGATTCAGCGTCGGCAGCGAAACCGGCGGCAGCATCATTAGTCCATCCATGCGCTGCGGCATCACCGGACTGCGGCCCACCTACGGACGCGTTGCCCGCACCGGCGCCATGACTCTCTGCTGGTCCCTCGACAAACTCGGCCCCATGACCCGCAGCGTCGAAGACGCCATGCTCGTGCTGCACGCGATCACCGGCCCGGACGCTGGGGATGTGGACAGCGTGCCCAGCCATCTCGATTTCGACGCGGCGGAAAGTTTCGCGGGCCTGCGCGTTGGCTACTTCCCCAAGTGGATGCAGGAGAATCCCGCCACAGAAGTCGATCGCGCCGCGGTAGACGTCGTGAAGAAGGTGGGCATGGTTCCCGTCGAGGTATCGATTCCCGACTGGCCCTACGATTCGCTTAACCTTATTCTGTTCGCGGAGGGCGCGGCCGCGTTTGAAGAGCTGACTCTAAGCGGAGGACTGCGCGAACTCAAAGCCCAGGTCCCCGACGCTTGGCCCAACATCTTCCGCCAGGCGCGCTTTCTCTCTGCAGTCGACTTCGTGCAGGCCGACCGTCTCCGTCGCCAAGTCGCCGAAGAAATGGCTCGACTCTTTTCGCAAGTCGACCTGCTGCTGGTGCCGTCAGTACGCGACGAAATGTTGACCATCACGAACTTCACCGGCCATCCTGCGTTGGTGCTACGTGCAGGATTTGTCGAAGTGGCAAAAGCCCGCAGCGATTGGGCTCCCGACTCGGCTCATCCCCTCCCGACCTTCAACCCGCCACGCCGCGTCCCCCACGGCGTGACGTTGATCGGCAAGCTGTTCGAGGAAGGCACCATGGTCAATGCGGGCCTTGCCTTGGAGCGCGCATTCGGAGTGGTGGAAGAAAGGCCGCCGGGTTTCTAGAACTTGTCTCATAAATGGCTTTGAAAGGGCGCGGCTTCCAGCCGCGCCGTCCCATGCATTTGCCACCCCGCGCCTGCTGGGGCTCAGCGTCTGTGACGCAGACCGTGCACTAACGAACTCATAGTTCGCCTCTGGCCATCTTCGCGTTTCAGCACCGCAGCCTGGCCTGCGACTCACACTTCCTGGATGGAAGCGCGGGACTCTAAATCATCGTCTACAATTTCGCACACAGGGTTTCCTTCGTGAAACCTTCGTGTCCTCCGTGGTTGACGCCTTTCTAGTACCCCCAGAAGCACCCTGCTAACATGGTCGCCCGAGGCAGAACCGTGCATACGAAAATCGTTCATTGTTGGATTCTGATGTCGATTGTGCTCGGCGCGGTTGCGCAATCGACCGCGCAGCAACGGCGAATCACCGCCCGCGAAGTGGTTGCAGAGATACAGAAGCAGGTCGGCGTGGAATGGAAACAGGACACGGTCGACACGTTCAAGGCGGGGAACCCCGACACCCTAGTTACTGGCATCGCAGTCACCATGATGGCGACGATGGATGTCCTCGAGCGTGCGTCGACGAAAGGATTAAATTTCGTCATCACCCATGAGCCGACCTTCTACGCGCACCTGGACAAGCCTGAAGGCATGCCCGAAAACGATCCCGTCTGGGCGGAGAAGCGCGCGTTCATTGAAAAGCATGGAATGGTCATCTGGCGGTTTCACGATCATTGGCACATGCGCCACCCGGATGGCATCGAAGCCGGAATGGTGCATGCCCTCGGTTGGAAGAAATTCCAGACTCCCGCAAACCAGTATCTGTTCGTTATGCCCGAGACCACGGTCAAGAAATTAGCGGAGGAGTTAGCCAACAAACTCGAATCGCCCGTGGTGCGCGTGGTCGGCGAGCCAGAGATGAAAGTAACCAAGGTGGGGTTTAGTCCAGGAGCGGCGGGATTCGAGCGAGAGACGCACGCACTCGAGCGGGATGATGTCCAAGTGTTGCTGGTGGGAGAAACGCGCGAATGGGAGACGGTCGAATACGCAGCCGACGCAGTCACTCAGGGCCGCAATAAAGCGCTGATCGTAATTGGACATGTTCCGAGCGAGCAGTCTGGCATGGAGGAATGCTCGCGTTGGTTGAAGGGATTCGTGAAGAGCGTGCCGGTTGAATTCGTAGCGACAAAGTCACCGTTTTGGACCGTCAACGAGAGAAGATGAAGCGCAGAGGCGAGGAAGTGGACGAAGGTTTTGATCTCGTAAGCGCCAGCAACCATGAGGATGCCCCAATCCTTCGCGCACTTTGCGAAGGGTGGGAGTCGGCCAACGCCTGCACCGGGGGGCCTACCCAGCTTGCACTCGAAATGAAATCTTTCCATCAAACCGCGCGCCGTGACACACGAAATCGGACAGTCAATATCGCGCCCCACATTTTCCTTTCCGGGACGTCCAACCGTATTAGCGGACTCTTCGCTATGCTAGGATGACGCCCCAATGAACACGTGGATGCAGGACATTCGATTCGCTCTTCGCTCGTTCGCGAAGAATCCAGGGTTCACGCTGGCCGCGGTATTATCGCTGGCGATTGGGATTGGTGCGAACACCTCCATCTTCAGTGTTGCAAACGCGTTGCTCTTCCGCCCTCTGCCCTACGACAGCCCCGACCGATTGGTGATCCTCTGGAATCGTTCCCCTGGCCTGGACATCACCCAGGATTGGTTTTCCACGGCACAGTATTTTGATATCAAGACAGGGCACCACGGGTTTGAGCAGGTCGCGATCGCAATTGGCGGTGACTACAACTTGACTGGGCAGGGCGACCCCGAACGAGTGGGCGTCATTCGCGTCTCCTCGAATCTTCTTCCCATGCTCGGCGCTCGTCCGGCACTCGGTCGGCTGCTGACGCCCGACGAAGACTCGCCCGGCCACCCGTCTACTGCCGTTCTGACTGACGGAATGTGGGCACGACGTTTCGGCCGTAACCCGCACCTGATCGGTAAGTCCGTCATCATCAATGGACAGCCTTGTGAAATCGTCGGCATCCTTCCGCAGAGCTTCTCTCTGTCGCAGGAAGTTCTCCCATTGCTCTACGGAACCGAGCAGGCCGACATTTTTCTGCCTTTGCCGCTAGCTCCCGCCGCTGCGTCGCAGGCGCGGGACCACGAAGATTACAACATCATCGGAAAGCTGAAGCCGGGCGTCTCGCTCCCGCAAGCCCAGGCGGAGATGGATACCATCACAGCCGGGTTGCGGCGCCAATTTCCGGAGAGCTATCCTCCCAATGGCGGGTTGACGTTCAGCATCGTGCCTCTTCTTGAACAAGTTGTTGGCAATGTGCGCCGCTCTTTGTGGGTGCTGCTCGGGTCGGTGGGTTTTGTGCTGCTGATCGCGTGTGCCAACGTCGCCAACCTCATGCTATCGCGCGCCGTAGCGCGCCAGCAGGAAATTGCCGTGCGCACCGCTTTGGGAGCAAGCCGCTGGCACATTGTTCGTCAATTATTGACGGAGAGTCTCCTGCTTTCGCTCTGCGGTGGCGCGCTGGGCATCTTCATCTGCCTTCTCAGCGTGCGGTGGATCCACATTTTGGGAATCAAAAGCATTCCGCGCCTGCAGGACGTGGGTATGGATGAACGTGTCCTCCTGTTTACGCTGCTGCTGTCCGTTTCCTCCGGGATTCTCTTCGGCCTCGTCCCGGCTTTCCGTGTTTCAAGGCTGGATTTGAATTCGACTCTGAAAGATGCGAGCCGTGGTTCGGCAGGAACGAGCGCGGTTTGGGGTCGTGGCAATAATCTTCGGCGGCTACTCGCTGTTTCCGAACTCGCGCTGTCGGTAGTCCTCTTGATCGGAGCGGGACTTCTCATTCGGAGTTTCGCACGCTTACAGGACGTATCGCCGGGGTTCAACCCGCACGGCGTGCTCACCTTCGACCTGACCATGACCGGTCGAAAATACAACGACAAACAAACCATCTTGAATACCTATCGCCAATTCTGGGAGCGGCTTGAACATTCGCCAGGAGCGATCGCGGCAGGCGGAGTTACTTCACTCCCCTTCAGCGAGGCCTTTGCTTGGACGCCGATCACCGTCGAGGGACGAACCCCGCTTCCCGGCGAGAAATTTCTCAATGCGGATGAACGCATCGTTGGCGGGCACTATTTTGAAGCTATGGAAATACCGTTGCGTTATGGACGATTCTTCAACGAGCAGGACGACACGACAAAGCCGATTGCCGTCATCGTTGATGAGTATATGGCCGGCCAACTTTGGGCCGGTCAGGACCCGATTGGCAAGCGCATTCACATTGTCGAACTCCAGTCGAAGGACCCATGGCAGACCGTTGTCGGCGTGGTCGGACGCGTGAAACAGGATTCTCTCGACTCTGACCCGCGAATTGCTTTCTATCTGCCCCATACCCAGTTCCCCACGCGGGCCATGACGGTAGCCCTCCGTGGCCGCACGGGTCCGTCTGCCATGCTTTCGGCCTCCAAGAAAGAACTGCGCAACCTCGATCCGGATCTTCCGATGTACTACGTTCGAACCATGGAGCAGCGGGTCAACGAATCGCTGGCCCGCCAGCGCTTTTCGATGCTGCTGCTGGGAGTCTTCGCAAGCGTCGCTCTGGCTCTCGCTACCATCGGCATCTACGGCGTGATGGCGTACCTGGTCAATCAAGGAACTCGGGAATTGGGAATTCGCATCGCGCTGGGTGCTTCGCAGCGCAACATTCTGAGTCTGGTTGTCCGCCAGGGGATGGCGCTCGCCTTTTCCGGCGTGACGATCGGTTTGGCTGCGGCCTTCCTGCTTACGCGGCTGATGCGAAGCCTGCTATTCGGCGTGGAGGCGACGGACCCAATCACGTTTGCTGGGATTTCCTTGTTGCTCGCGATGATCGCGCTGCTCGCCACCTACATCCCTGCGCAACGCGCCGCCCGAATCGATCCCCTGATCTCCCTGCGTTGCGAATAGCCGAGCGGGGAACGTTCCGTGTGTATGAATGCATAAGTGAAATGAAGAAGGGTTCTTGAAGCGGCTACGATGCTGAGACCGGCGAGGAAAGCGCCAGCTCAGAAAGCTCACTCGGAGAACCCATGAGTTCTGCGGCAGTGGGCTGCGGCGCAGCCGCAACCGTGGCGGGGAGCGCTGGAAGCGACCTTGTTCAGCGCTTGGATCTACGACACCCTGAAGCCAGTGGTCGAAATCTTAACGCACCTCTCCGCCGCTCGAATTTCGACTTTCGCGAAATCGCCGTTGCGGTTTCCCATGCCATTCCGCGCTTTATCGAGTGAAGAGTGATGGACAACGGCCGGGCTCACTTGGGTTCGTTTCGGGAGCGCCGTCCAACTGGACTGGCCTATAACTTTGTCACCGAACTTTGTTTGTCCGAATGGAGGAAATATGTAGACGCAAGGTTTCAGCAAGTTCGGGGCACTGATCGCCACGCTGGTGACCATGACCCTGTCCGCCTTCAGCCAGAGCAATCTCACGCGGCACTGCGGTTCTGTCGGTGGAACCATGTCGACGGATTTGGCTGTCGTCGACCAGTCCACCACCCTTGGTACCGCGACCGATGATTTGAAAGGCGCAGTCCCTGCAGCCGTCCTCAACGTCACGCAGAACTCGGACGGAACCGCCTCCTTCACTGTGCAGCATCACCTCGTGACCGAGTCCGGCGACACAATTTCCTTCCGTCCAGCGACGGCCATCACCATGCCCTTGTCCCAGACGCGCTATGCCGTCATAAGCTATCCCGTCCACATCAATGGCGGCAGCGGCAAATACGTCCATGCGCGCGGCGAAATGGACAACATCGGAGAGGTCGATTTGGCACTGGTCAGACCGTATTCCGCTATTCGGGAACCGTCTGCCTGGTCACTAGCAACTGACTGGTATTGCGTTTCTGGGCCGATGTTTTGGGGCTGACCCACCTTTGCACCGTCACGACATGGGCTGCCCCATGCTTCGCGCGATGTTCGAAGCATGGGCACCAAGGAACGATGGTATCAATCGGCTTTTCTGTCGTCCCCTTCGGGACTCGGTTCCTTTTTCTCTGGCCTCTGACGCGGCGCAGAAGCGCCGCTCTTCCACGTCGGCTGATTCGATAACCGTGTCGGCTCCCCAGCCGCCGAGTAAACTTGGTGCTCAAGTAACCAGGGCTCGAAGGAAAGGAGCCGACACGGTCATCGAATCAGCCTCATTCATTCCGCAATGCCAGAAGTGGGTTGACCTTTGTGGCTCGTCGGGCCGGCAGATAGCACGCCAGGAATGCAATCATTCCCAGCACAAGTGTTACAGTAGCGAAAGTTTCGGGATCGTAGGTACTGACTCCGAACAGCAGGCTGCCCACAAAGTGCATCAAACCCAGGCCCGCGACAAGCCCAACCAGAACGCCCACGCCCGCTAAACGAAGCCCTTGACCAATTACCCAGCGGAGCACCCCGGCGGGGGTGGCACCGAGCGCCATCCGGATTCCAATTTCGCGCGTCTGCTGACTTACGGAGTAGGAGAGCACGCCATAGACGCCTATCGCAGCGAGAATGAGCGCCAGGCCGCCGAATAGTGTGAGCATTGCGGCTGCCATGCGCGGCGCCCACAGTCCCTGGTCCAACACCTCTTCTATGGTCTGAACATTCGTAATGGCCAAGTTGTGGTCCAGCGCTTGAATCTGGCTGCGCACTGTGGCGATAACCGCACGTGGATCTCCGGAGGTGCGCACCTGCAGGGTCGCGGCCGGAGAATAATCCTGGGTGAGTGGAAGATACGCAAGCGGTTGAGGATCTTCGCCGATTTGGTTGATGACCGTGTTGCCTACGACCCCCACGACCTCAAGCAACTTGGGGTCACCGAAAAAATGGAAGCGCTTGCCAATCGGATCCTGATCCGGCCAGAAGTGACGAGCCATGGCTTCGCTGATCACAGCCACGGGTGTGGTCTGATTCTTGTCAAGATCGGTGAAGGATCGCCCCCGCTTGAGGGGAATGCGCAAAGTGTCGAAAAAACCTGGAGAGACGTCGTCCAGTTGCGTCATGGTGCCCCGATAGCCAGATGCCTCGTCCTTTCCTTCGGGAAATACCGTGCGCCCAAGGCCGCCACCTAGCGGGAGGTTTGAGGCAACCGCCGCGGCCTGCACCATGGGAGAGGATGTCACGTTCTGAATGGCGTCACGATAAAACTGCTGACCGTGCGCTTCATCGTAATGAAGGGCCCCAAGGTCCATTGCCATGACGAAAAGGCGCTTCGATTCAAATCCGACATCTGTTCTCTGCGCATTCTGCATGCTTCGAATGAACAGTCCTGCCCCGACGAGCGTGATGAGGGCAAGCGCGACCTCGGAAACGATCAGGATGCTGCGCAACGGACCGCGAGTCCAAGTGGCGCTTCCGCCTCGGCCACCGGCGTTGAGCGCCTCGGATACGTCGGCCCTGGAAGCCTTGATGGCCGGGGCCAGCCCGAAGATGATTCCGGTCAGCAGCGCGAGGCCGAGGGTAAACAGCAGTACGTGAGAATCGAGCGCGAGGTCGAGATCGTTATCCTCTATGAACGGTGGACGAAAAGCCCAGAGCAAGCGGCGGCCGGCGAACGCGAGTATGAGTCCGACTGCGCCCCCGCATAGAGATAACACCAGGCTCTCGGTTAGAAGTTGGCGAACCAGGCGTGTACGGTTGGCACCTACAGCGACGCGGATACTCATTTCACGTTCCCGCCGCGCTCCCTTGGCCAGCAGGAGATTGGCGAGATTGACGCAAGCGATCAAGAGAATTAGTCCGACGACACCCATCATGAGAGCTCCGGCCACGACAAATTGGCCGTGTTGATTGATACCCACGGCGGCGTCAGCCAATGCGGAAACCGCAACGCTGCGTCCGGCATTGTCCTTCGGGTAATCATGCTCTAGCCCTGAGGCGATCGTCCTCAGCGAGGCTTCCGCCTCTGCCCTGCTAACTCCCGGTTTCAATCTGGCCACAGTAAATGTGTTTAGAAATCGCCTGTCTTTGAAATTATCCTTCGCAAATCCAGCGAGCACCTGACCATACATGCTGACCGGAACCCAGACTTCGTCGGCAGGACCGATTGTGAACGTCCCCTTGAAGCCTTTCGGGGCCACTCCAATGACCGTAAATAGCGTCGCGTTGAACGTCACTGTCCTGCCAATCAGGTTTCGGTCCGAACCGAACTTGTTAGCCCAGAGGCTATAGCTCAGGATGGCCACATTGTTGCCGCCCGGTTTGGTGTCTTCGTCAGGAAGGAAGAAGCGTCCGATGGCTGGTGTCAGGCCGAGGACCTGGAAATAGTTCGCGTTCACCAATTGGGCAGCGACCTGTTTGGGTTCCACTTCTCCGCTCCAGGTCAGTAGCGCGCCCGAGATACACGCGAGGCCGTCGAGCACTTGATTGTGTCGCCTGTAATCTTCACAATTGGTATAGGACATCCCCAGCTTGGTGGCGCCGGCCTGCGTGACCTGAGTCTTGCTGTCAACGGTATCGAGTTGCACCAGGCGAGAGATTTCGGCGACCGGCAGAGGGTGGAGAAGGACGGCGTTGACGACGGTAAAGATCGTGGTATTTGCCCCGATGCCCAGCGCTAACGAGAGAATGCAAATCACCGTGAAGCTGGGACTCTTGCGCATGGAACGCAAGCCAAAGCGGATGTCCTGACCTATGCACTCAAGATTCATCACTGCACCCCTGCAGGATTGTAGGCCTCCTTGTGAGACACGGTCGCAACTTTTTAGGAAGCGAGCTTATCGAGCGATGCAGCTTTTGAGACCTGGGGACAGACGGCTGGAGTGCACCCCAAAACTGAGACATGGAAAATGGGGACAGTTCTCGAGAGGAGAACGCATGTCACAACAGAAACAGGCTGAGTACTCGATGGAGTTGAAGTTGGCAAAGGTACTTCGGGTGAGAGTGGGAGAAAGCGTAAGGGGGAGGGTTCTATAAAAGCAGTTGACTGCGCCAGGGGCGGAGTCACTGGTGCCAAAACTTGTCTCGAGCTCCCGCTATTTGCGATTCTGATCTGGGATCAGATTCGCGGTCCGGTGTGGAAGAACAAGACTTTCTTCTTCTCCAGCTATGAAGGCCTGCGGATTCGGCTGCCGAACACAATCAGTTATGAGGTAATGTCGCGCGCTTTACGTGCGCGACTACCAGATTGGGCTAGCCTAGTCAATTATTACCCCTGTAAGTTATTAAGAATGAGTATTTTAGAGAAAGGGACGAAAAAAATTGTGTGGGGGACCCACTCACGCCAAGTTTCTCCAGGAAACGCAACTCGCTCGGCGTAACCGTCCCGTGGACCTCGCCCGCATCTTGTCCGACGTCCACAGGTTGCGGGGCTTCCGTGATGACAACTTGCGCACCCCGGTTTGCCCATCTCTCTCGCCGGATGGGACAATACATTTATATGCAAAAACCGCTCACCATTGTGTTCCAACTATTGGCCGCCGGGATGATGCTTCTGGGCAATGCCCCGGCGCAGCAGACTCCGGCCGCATCGACTCCTCAATCCGCCGCTCCCGCCAAGACGCCGTCCAGCACCACGACGAAGAAGGCACCTGTGACCACGAAACCCGCAACCACTGTGACGCTGAAGACCCAGAAAGACAAAGCCAGCTACGCCCTGGGCACGAAGATTGGCGGAGACCTCAAACGCCAGGGAGTGGGTACCTCGCTGGACCCAGCCCTCACCGCGCGCGGCTTGAAGGATGCTCTCGCCGGCACCAAGGGTCTCATGACCGACGATGAGGTGAAGGCCGCTCTCACGCAACTCCAGACCGAAGTCCGCGGAAAGATGGAAGCCCAGCAGCACCAGGCGGCGGCCTCTTCCCGGCAAGCCGGCGACGCATTCCTCGCTGCCAACAAAAGTAAAGAAGGAGTCGTCAGCCTGCCGAGCGGATTGCAATACAAGATTCTGACTGCCGGCTCTGGACCCAAGCCGACCGCGACTGACACGGTCACCTGCAACTATCGCGGAACTCTGATTGACGGCTCGGAGTTCGACAGTTCGTACAAAAACGGAAAGCCCGTATCGTTTCCGCTGAACGGCGTCATCAAAGGCTGGACCGAGGCCCTGCAGTTGATGCCGGTGGGATCGAAGTGGCAACTCGTCATTCCCCCCGATCTCGCTTACGGAGATGCGGGCCGCCCCGGCATTCCTCCCGGAGCCACTCTTGTGTTTGAAGTGGAGTTGATCTCGATTGGCGAGCAGAAGCAGTAATCAGGAGCAGCAAAGCCGCCTGTCTGCGCAGGCGGCTTTCTTCTTGTCCGCTGCACGGCCTAAAATGCTTTCTGGCGCGTGCCGATAGAGATGGTAGCGACAAGGGAGAACAACGTGAAGATTCTCTTAGTGGAGGACAGCAAACCCATCCGACGGGAGAACGAAACCGTCCCGCACAAAGCAGGCTACCAAGTCATCTGCGCCGAAGACGGGGAAACCGCGGTGCAATTGTCGCGAGAGCAGCACCCAGATCTGATTCTGCCCGACATGATCCTACCCAAAATGACTGGCCCGGAAGTATTGCGGCATCTGAAGAGTGATCCCATCACTGCCGACATCCCCGTGGTGGTGCTGAGCAGTTTGTCGGAGAAGAACCGCCAGAGGCTGCTCGAAGCCGGCGCCGAAGAATACCTCGAGAAGAATGCTCTGATGCCCGGCAGGGAGTCAACCTGCTCCCGCAAGCCGTGGAGAACGTGATCTGCCGCAACAACCGCAAACGCGGCGTCGCGTTCTCATCGATCCCCGTGCACTAATGGACTGGCTACAGAGAATGTTGCAGATGTTCTTCCGCGGAAAGGTTGGCGCCGGCCAGAAGCAGGAGTCCTGAAAGAAACGCCCAGAACATCATGCTCACCGAAAGCGCAAACGGGCCATACACTTCCTGAAAGTTCAGCCACGGCAGAGCCAGGATATACGCATACTTCAACGCCTCCGATAGCAATCCCATGATGATGGCGGCGGGCAGCACCGCCCGCGCCGGAACTTTGCCGTTGGGCAGCAGCCAGTAGATCAGGAAGAAGATGGCGATGCTGGCGGCAATCGCGAACAGCTTCATCATCAGAAATCCCACCACGCGCACAAACCCAGTGCCATAGCCGCGCAGCAGAAACTCCATGAACGCCACCGGCCCCGCCGTCAATGCTATCGACAGCAGCGCCAGCACGCCGCAGGCGAACGCCAGGCCAAGCGAGATCACTTGATTGCCAAGATACGAGCGGTTGTTCTCGAAGCGCCAGATACGGTTCAGTGCGACTTCGAGCGGCAGAAATACGCCCGAAGAAGTCACGAGCAAAATAACGAGCGAGACCGCCTGCACCCGCTGCCGCGAGTTGACCATGGAGTTGAGGTTGCGGATGACGAAGTCCTGACCGGCAGGCAGGTAGTCGCGCAGCAGTTCCAGCACGACCTCATACATGACGCGCGAATGAAAGACGCGGCGGATCAACGTCATCAGCAGAACGACGAAAGGGAAGAACGACAGAATCGAATTGGCCGCGACCGAAAATGCGAAGGTGTGAACATCGGTCCGCATCAGATATTTCACGGTCGCAAGAACCAGTCCCGAAGAACGCCGGGGCGAGGAGTTCACCGTACGCTGGCGTACCGTTCCAGGCCTATGCAACGTCGGAATGGGAGAGGTGGGCATGGCGACGATCCATCGTATCAGAGGGGGAAGATTGGACCGGAAATGCGATAAACCGAAGTGCCAGAGGTGGTTACCGGAGTATTTCTTTACCTTTGTTAAAGTTATCTCGAGATGGGTAAAATGACCTATGGTCATATTACGATTTCTTTCTAATTCTTCTTGCGAATCGTTTTAATAGTGCTTATTATCTGTTGCTCGACGCCGGGAATTGGTCCGGTGGTGAGACCAGTAGTGGTTGACGTTTGTTGGGTGTAGTGGAAAACGCGCCAAATTGTCGGGCTCCGGAAGTTCCCGCAGCGGATCGAACACCGCGGTGAGAACTGAGGAGTCTTTTCCTTTTTTGGAGTACTTCTTCTGCACATTGTAGACGCAACCTGAAAGTTCTACCGGCTTCTTTGAGGGGGACTTCAATCGACCGGGGCGACGATCGAGAAAGCCGGAGAATAATTCTTAGCGATTGGTGAAAGGAGTTTTTCCGTGAGAGAGAAAGGTACAGTGAAGTGGTTCAACGGGGCGAAAGGGTATGGATTCATCCAGCGCTCCACGGGGGAAGATGTATTCGTGCACTTCTCCGCAATCCAGGAGAACGGCTATCGCACCCTCAATGAGGGCGAGACCGTGGAGTTTGACTTGCTGAAAGGCCCGAAGGGCTTTCAAGCGGCAAACGTCGTCCGCGCATAAAACCTGCGAACCATTTGAGAACCCTCCCGGTCCCAGCGGGAGGGTTTTTTATTGAAACCTAAGATTGGAATCCGGATTTTGTAACGAACTTCTGGGCCGCTCCCCGTTCTTCACACTCGACAGCTCTCGGCTACGCGGATCGACGGCGCGCCTTCTGTACTTAATGCATTGCAGCAGGCTGTTCGGCTTTCAGAACGAAACTCACACTCTTTTTAGAAAACTGCAATCTCGCGATAGCTTCTGTCGCCATCCGCACGTTTTGTTCGGACCCGTTATTGTTCTGATCTCTGGGGACCCTGCCGCAAAAGATTTGACTAGAGGAGGAGACTCTGATGCGCCGATATCACTTAGCCCTTCTTGTTCTGCTTGCATCTACATCATTTCTCGTTGGCAAGCAGACCTAAGGTGCTAGCCCCGCACCGGCCCATCGCGCCTCGACTTCCGGATAACCCGCCCAAGACGGGCCCCCTGCGTTCTATGGTCGGTGGATTGTGGATGATCGATGCCAACTTCAAGTCCACGATGTGCATTAATAACAGCGTCGAGATCGCTCGGGTAACCGTCACGCCCATCCTTTACCTGAGCAACGGGAAAAAGGTCACGCTCGCATTAAATTATGAGATTGATTCTTGCCATCTGTCTTGGTCTTGTGATTTCTGGCATCCCCCTGCCCAGACGGTGAACGACCCTGAAAGCGTAATCAAACGGATGATCGATACTGGCTTTCTCGAAGGGCACGACCAAAAAGTAGTTGGCCGTCTGGGGGACGCGGGGGCAGTTCTTGTAACCAAGATTCTTGCCGGCAGAGATCTGACATCAAACACAAGCGGCAACGCGGTCCTAGTGATCGAGGAGTTGTTCGTGGACCCGAGCCTTGTCGAAACCGCATCTGACAGGCAGCCCAGAACCTCCCTATTCATTCTGAAGTACTTGGACCTGTCTACTAATGATGCCGAATTAAAGAAGCACATTGGCGACACCCGCAACTACATACTGGATCGTTGCGCCAGCTCGCTGCAGGCAAAGTAAGAATCGGTGCACATTTCGAGGCCATGCCTGGACTGGGTCCGGTGATATGAAGAATCTCTTGATCCCCGGTTGTTTGATGCTCCTCCTGGCTGCACAGCATTCAGGCGCAGTCACCCAGCCGCAGCTTGGCGCTGCCTTTGTATGGAACTCCGCTGCCCTTCAGGGCATCCGCGATGCCAAGCTTGGCGCACCAGTAGTAGGCCGCGGTATTGGGGGAGGTTTGGCAATGTCCCAAAGCCAGCGTCCGATTTCCCCATTCGTCGTGGTGATCGCTGCGACCCTATTCACCGGTTGCGGAAGTGGCAGCGGACTGCCCCCGTCCAACCAAGTGACAGTGCTGGTCTATCCCTCACAACGCCGTCACCGATGTCAGCCTGTCGGTTCGGGCACGTGATCTTTGGTTCGGGCAGTTTGCGAGTTGGGCAACCTACTACGCACCGCTCGCACCGGGAACGTACCACGTCACCTTGGAGGCGACGCAGTACACCACCTTTGATCACCTGACGAAGACTACAACCGCGAACTAATGTGACGCCGTAGAGCGGTGGAATCTGATTCTGAGTAGAATGGTCTGTTCTCATCAGCCACAGCGGGCGAGGATCTCTTGACACCGTGCAGAACGGATGCTCCCGTAAGCTTCTGCCATCGCCGGACTCTTCCTGATTCACACAAGTCGGGTTGCGTGGTGATCTATTTTCTCTGGTTCTTGCTCGTTTTCGGAGCTGTGCCGCCGGTGTTGACCCAGGACAAGTCTGTGCTGCCTGGCCAGGGATCGACCGGTGCGGGAGCAAGCGCAGCGGAGGCGTCGAACCGGTTCATCGTCGTGGACGTAATTGCGACGGACGCGCAAGGCCATCCCGTTACAGGCCTGACCGAAGACGACTTCCAGATCGTTGAGAAGGTCAGATGGGCCACGCAAGTTCGCCAGCAGATTGAATCGTTTCGAATAGCGGATACGACCCGCTTATGGAACAAGACACAACCGCGCGAGCTGTTGCGCACTCCTCCTGATGCGCGGGGAGAGCTAAGCGCAGACGGCGAACCCAAAGCGCCGCTTACGATTCTGCTGCTCGACAATCTCAATACTGATCTTTTTGCGCCTTCCCTGAAGGAACAAGTTGCCAGCATGGCCAGTCTGGGCTGCGAAGACAGCAGGGCAGAGATCGAAGGGCCTGCAGGTTATCAGGCTGTTCCGATTGATCCCACCTGCAGGACCGTGCCGATTGCAGTCCTGCTACTTGGCCCAAGACTCAAAATGCTGCAGGACTTCGACGCCGACCGCAACGTCTTGCGAGCCACGTTGGATCAAGTCTTTGGAGCCAAGGCCTCGAAAACGGCGGCAACGGATTTAGCGGCAGCGGTTGCAGCGAATGGCAGTTCCGCGACGGCGAATCGATCTTCGCTGCTGCTACCAGTGATTCAGAACTGGAATCGCGTTCCCACTAGCGGCAATGATCGGGTTCGGCGCGTGCAGATGACGATGGATGCGATACGTGCGATTGCGCGGCATCTGGGGGGCTATCCCGGGCGCAAGAGGCTGATCTGGGTATCGACCGCGTTCCCGTTCAGCATTGCTCCCAATCCCCGTGCTGGCCCTTTCGATGATCCGTGGAGCTATCGCAGCCAGGCTGCGACGGTGATGAACGCGCTGGCGAACGCGCGGGTGTCGCTGTATCCAGCGCGGCCCGGGCCGACTTCGATTCAGCAAGACACTACGAGCGCCCGGCGGATTGACGGCCAACCTGCCGTTGCGGCCACGCCGGTACAGGCCAGCACGGAATATGCCACCGTACCTATGCAGGAGTTCGCGGGACAAACTGGGGGGCTGGCTTGTCTCGACGACACGTATCTCGCCACCTGTTTCGACCGGGTCTTACACGATGGGTTGGTCGATTACGAAATCACCTACTCTCCTCCTCCTGCGAATTGGAGCGAAGGGTTTCATCGCATCGAGATCAGGACGGTAAGACGCGATGTGAGCCTGTCGTACCGACGGTACTACTATGTGCGCGGCGAGCGGCGCTCCGGTCCGGACATGGGGCTGAAACAGGCAGCTTGTGACGACCTCATGACCGCGACTTCACTCAAGTTGACCGCGCAGCTTCAGGCCACTCCAGTCGAGCCTGCGAAGTTTGCGCTGATGGTGGAGGGAAGACTCCTGACGGCAGACGGGTTGGAAGATAATCGCGCGAGACTACGTTTGCATCTTGACTTCAGCGTGTGTGCCATCGATGAGCAGGGAAAGCCGCTGCGCCATGTGCAATACCCCACGCAGCAGGAGATGAGCGTTGAGGAACTCAAAACGGTCCAACGCACCGGAGTCCGGCGCGTGCTCGAGTTCCAGCCTGCCGAAGGGACCGCGTTTGTGCGCTGGGTCGTGCGTGACTCGCCGAGCGGCCGCTTAGGTTCGGTTGATCTGCCCTATCCGCCGCTGCCTGTCGCTTCTGGGGCCGACACCGCCGAAGACGGTGGGAAGACAGATCATCCCGCTTCCCCCGAGCCTTCCAGTCCCGCCCCAGAACACAGCACTGTTCCACAACAGGCGGGACCTGCGGGCTCGACGAGCGCGGAGGTGGATCGTTCGCCTATAGATCCAGATTCCGAGATCAACCCTTACTGTGCCGCAGTCACGAATGGAGTCGCACACTCCCAGGCGCTGACTGAGCTTTGCCGGTTTGCGCTCTCCTTGTCGCGGAAGATGCCCAATGTCATCAGCGATCTGGAGACCAGGCGCAACTGGCGCGCGTACAACAACGCGCACAAAGACGTCGTGACGGCGACGGTGTCTTACGCGGACGGACAGGAGTATTACGACCGGATCAAGATTAACGGGAGTCCTGCGGCTGCATCCTCTGAGGCCTTGAACAGTAGTTGGTCCATGGGCGAGTTTGCGTCGATTCTGCAAATGATCTTCTCACCCATGAGCGATGCGGAGTTCCGCTTCAGTGGGGAAGTGAAGCTGAACTCGATCCCGGCGCTGCTTTTTGAGTTTCGGGTCGAGCAAACGAATAACCAGATGTACTACTTGCAGGCGTTTTACCGGAGCGGATCGGGCACGACAATGTTTCCGGCTTACCGCGGGAAGGTGTGGCTGAGCCAGTCCAACTTTCAATTGATGCGGATGGAGAAAGAGACTGCTGACATGCCGAAATGGTTTCCCATCACGCGTGCAAAAACCATGATCGATTATGCAGACGTGCCATTGGGCGATGGGAGCAGCTTCGTGTTGCCGGGCAAGTCCGAAATTGAAGTCTGCGAAAAATCGGAAGGGTCTGAGTGTGCACACAACGTGGTCCGGTTCAGAAATTGGCACAAATTCGGGGCAAAGAGCCGCATCTTGTCGATAGAAGAACCTCGCTGACCGTTCAGTTCCTCTAGGGTATCTCGCCGATCCGGGGGACAGTTTTCAGCGCATTTCCAGCGAGACTACATCACCGTTCGTTGACCCGCCCGGCTTGTAGTTCACTGTGACCTGGCGGTCGTGCCAGTCGCAGGAGAAATCGTCGGCGCCGATCAGGACCAGCGATTTGAAATCGGGTGCGCGCAGCTTCATCACCCTTCCGTTGGCGGTGACCGTCAAAATTGCGGCAGGTGCATGTGTGCAGTCCACCGATTCGAGGCGGCCCTTGACGAATTTTGCGGGACGATGGTCCCCGGGCGCGGTGGTGGAATTTTCGCCGGCGGCGCGCTTGGCGGCGTCTTCCTCAAGCACATCGAACGGCGACTTCTGGGGCGCAAGTTTGGATTGCGGCGTGCCTCCGAGCGGGATGCCATACTTGCGCTCGCCGCTGGCCCGCTCTGTGAGGTCGTGGGCCAGTGTCACGATCTGTGGATTGCTACTGGCGTTCAGGCGGTCGAGCAGGACCTGGGCGGCGTCCCACTTTTTACTGGCCACATAAATCTGCGCCAGGTGGTACGTGTATAGTTCATTGCGCGGACTTAGATTGACGGCGGCGTGCTCGGCCTGCATGGCGGCGGGAGTGCTTCCGCCCTCGTTGCGGGCGACCCCGAGCAGGTCGTAGGCGTCGGCCATTTCCGGATACCACTCCAGCACGGCGCGCAGTTCGAGCATCATGTTGGGCAAGCCCTGAATGTCGGCGTGCTTTGCTTGCGCAACGCGGTATTTCAGCACCGACATGTAATAGCGCAGCCACATATCGCGTTGGTTGAGCGCGCCTGCGTCGGCGAGTTCGGTGGTGGCTTCGTCGAATTCGCCGTGCTGGATGTGGTCCCAGGCGAGTATGCGGTGGGCGAGCGGACTGCCGATCGCGTTGGTGGGAAGGAGATCGGGATCCTCCCCGGGTCTCCTCTCTTCTTTTTTGGATTCGAATTTCTTGTCGGATGCGGTCGGTGCTGTGGCCAGCGCGTGCAAAGCCTGCAGGCCGACGTCGCGGCGTTCGGGAATCCGGATTTCCACTTCGGCATAGAGAGCGCGTTCATCGGCTTCGGCCAGAGGCTGAGTCGTAATGGTCGAATCATCCGGCCCGACGGGAGCCGGAAAGCGGTACATCTGAGAGGAATCTGCGAGGCTGACGGTGCTGGAGTTGGTTTGCCGCGCTGCAGCGAGCGCAGTGATCAGCGTGGTTTGCGCGTGGAAATATTCCTTCACCGCCTGTTCCAGTTGCGCGGAACTCATACCGAAGGCTTGCTGAATGGCGTCTTCCACCGGGACATGCTGATTGAGGACGAGATTGAAGAACGCCCCGGTTTCGGGCAGCTTCTTCTCGTGCAGCAGGTAGTGCATCACGATCCACGACTCGGCATAGTAGAGCGTGTGGTGCGTGCCCTGGTTGCGGGTCGAAGTGTCATGCTTCATCGCAAAGACGTCCGGTAAGGGCAGCCAGACCTGGGCTCCGAGTAATTCGGTGAGCGACTTGGGCGGGTTCGTCTCGCGCTGGTTGCCAATCAAATCTTCTTTGAGAGACGGACTGAGCTCGGGGTCGCCGCCGATCTCGACCGTCTTATTGTCGACGCGAATCGAGCTGAAATATTCGGCGAGACCTTCGTCGAACCATCCCTGCGCGGGCGGATAATTGAAGTTCAGCAGCATTCCGGCGAAGTCATGCGCGACGGCGCGCCACGGCTCGTCTTCGAACAGGTTGAGGACAATGAAGTCCTGATCGTCGCCAGGGAGAAAGAATCCGGGGACGTCGATGGGCTGGCCCTGGCGCAGAGGCGCGAGTTGGTAATAGGACTTGTCGTTCTTGAAGGCGAGAATAGTTAGGGGCACGGACTGGTTGAGGTGTTCTTTGCCCAACAGCAGGGCGAAGACGGCGCGCATCTGCTCGAAGCGGAGTGCCACTTCACGGCCCTTCTTTTCGCCGGCGTCGGTGATCACGGTGAAGTGAGTGGAGTGGACCTCGAGCCACGGGGGCTCGGCGGAGAACGAGCGAGGGCACAGCAGCAGGCACAGCACAGCGGCGCAAAGGGAAAAAGCGAGCCTGTGAGAAGGGCGAGTCATCGGTGTTGTGGAGCGTACACTGAGCGCCACCTAGCGAAAGTTTAGCACCGGAGCGCAGGCCGATGGCGGGTGCCGTTTATAATTCCGCGGTTGATGTCAAACTCCCCCAGAAGTCGGTTCCGGGCCCTGTTTCTGTCGGCAATCCTGGTGGCCTCTCTCACTGCCGGCGCCGTTTCCGGGGCGTCGTGGAACGGCGTGCTTCTCGATTCTTCGGGGAAGCCTGCGGCCGAGGCCGCCGTTAAACTTCACTCGACCAGCGATGGGCGCGACTATGCCGCGACGTCTGCCGCGAACGGCAAATTTGCCTTTGGCGAAATTGCCGGGGGCACCTACAAACTCTCAGCCAGGATTTCAGGCAAAGATTGGAAGGCGCCGCTTCCGCTGGTCGTCATGGACGGGGCTGTCCTGACCATGTCGCTGCAGATGTCTGTAGTGGGGCAGGAACTGCGAACCGTTTCTGCCAGCGCCGAGACTTCTGTGCAGGCCAGTGGGGGCGAGCATCTTTCCAGCAAAGAGGTCTCGAGTCTGCCGCTGAACGCACGCGACTTCAGCAAGTACCAGAAATCCTAGGCGTTGACTCGGAATTCCGAGGCCCAGTATCCACATCGCTACGGAGTGGGCGAAGCTTGACCATGCCGCGAAGGCGATCAGGCTGCGATGTGCTGATGGATCGCGCACCGCCATGAGCAGAAAGATTCCGAGCGCGAGGTAGAAGCTCAGCATCGTGGTGTCGCCAGTATCCGCTTGACTCGGATGCAAGAGAGATTCCGTGACGGGATATATTTCAGCTGAAAAGAACAACCCCACCAATACCTCAACGCCCGCTCTCGCCACATGATGCCCTCCCTCCCTCCTCCATATTGGGCTGAAATGTTAGGTGCAAGGGTACGGCAAGGCAACGCGAGAGAATCGAAGATACGTTAGCAGCGGCGGTCAAAACCTGAACTCTCTGATTACATCGGTTAGGCGAATCGGGCGCATCCAGATGGCGATGGGTCAGTAGTAAGTCAACGAGCGTTTGATCAGAGTTGAAGACTGAAATGCAGCGTCAGAACTGGAGCGATATGAGACTGTCCTTTCCGTCCAATTTCCGCGCTGATCATATTGATAGGAATATCGCGTCTCGGAGTAGGAAGTCGGGGGGCGCGGAGCAGCGGGTTCAGTTTCTCCTTCCGGTCGCGTGCTGCGTGTGATCTCTGATTCCGGGTCCCCACGTTCGTTGTACGTGGTGTCGATTTCTTGTTCCTGATTGAAAATTCTACGGTCGGTGTGGATCAAGCGACCCCCGGAATCGTAACGGTAGTTAACCGAGTAAGGCCCGGCCTGACCGTTCATCAGTTTCCTAAGCTGAGCACGTACTTCTTCCCATAACTGGTCCGCCGAAAGACCTGAGTCGTCCAGCAGTTTCTGCCGAGTTTCTGGAGGGAACATCGTCACAGGGTTGCCGTAAATCTGCTTTTCTTCGCTGACCCGCCCTTGCCCATCGTATGCGCGTAATGCGCGGTTTACCAACTCACCGTTGGCATCGCGTACCTGAACCTCTGTCGGCCTGCCGTGTTCATCGTAGATTGTGGTCGTGGTCCCTCCGTCCGGCAAATTCGGCGCCATGTCTGCAGCTTCGAACGGGGATCCAGCGGTGGCCATATGGGGACGGTAGTCCGATGCACGTGAGGTTTGTATCTTGGTTTTTCCTCCCCGCTCGTCGTAATGGAAGAATACTGGAGTCTCGCTCTTACTATCAGTCGCAATCTTCTCGAGCCTCCCCATCCGATCATACGAGTAAGTCGTTTCGGCCAGGGTTTGTCCTTCGGTCCCTGAGGCGGTCTTGAGCAACTGACCTGAACTCGAATATGCGTAGCGAGTTACCCATTGTGAGCCGTCAGAGTTTCGGCTTCGGGTGCTCCGTAGGCGGCCATCAGGATCGTATAAGGTCGTTTGTTCAAAACGGACCTCCAAAACGTTTCCGGCGACGTCCTTTATGTTCGGGTGCGTGCTCTCCTCCGTGCTGGATTTCACCGGACCATGAAGGCCCGCCTGTGCGCGGTCGGACATAGCTGCTGAGTTCTCCTCGGGCGATCTGCTTTCTGCGGCAGCAGCATTGGCAGGCCGAGAATCAAGCCAACCAAAATCGCTTGTAGGTGTTCACGCTGACTATTGCAGGCCGACTGACCCGTTATGTCAACAATATCGTTGAGTATCCTAAATAACTCTGATTAACCTCGATCGGCCAATGCTCAATTCACCTAATCCTACCGTTTTCGCCAATATCGACGATCTCCAGGACAGGGAACGGGTTGTGTTCAACACGGAGGCCGACGCTCGGCCGCACCTCGGCGACAAGTTCACCGGCGACGACTTCTACGGCGCAACTCCGAGTTGCCAGAAAAGAAAGCTCAACTGATCCACTGAATCGCCAATGTCCTGGGTCAGGGATCGCCCTCCCGAGTGTCCCGCTTTCAGTTCGTAGCGCAGCAGGATCGGGCGATCCGACGCGGTGTCAGCTTGCAGCAGGGCCGCCATCTTGCGCGCGTGCAGAGGCGCCACGCGCGTATCGCCGTCGCCGCTCATGAAGAGCACTGCCGGGTATTTCACTCCATTCTTCACGTGCTGGTAGGGCGAATACGCGTACAGCCACTTGAATTGCTCGGGATTCTTAGCCGCGCCGTATTCGGCGACCCAGAACTGCGCCTCCATGAATTGGTCATAGCGCAGCATATCGAGCAACGGATGCCAGCAAATCACCGCCTGGTAGAGTTCGGGTCGTTGCGTGAGAGCGGCGCCAACCAGTAGTCCTCCGTTGCTGCCGCCGAGGATAGCCAGCTTCGACGGACTTGTGTAGTGGTTCTGGATCAGCCATTCGGACGCGCCAATAAAATCGTCGAAGACATTTTGCTTCTTGTCGAGCATCCCCGCCTTGTGCCAGGCTTCGCCGAATTCGCCACCACCTCGAATGTTGGCCAACGCATAGACGCCTCCACTCTCTGCCCACACGATCGCATCGGCGTTGAAGAATGGCGTGTTGTTGACGGCGAATCCGCCGTATCCTTCAAGCAGCGCGGGATTCGAGCCGTCCAGCTTCACTCCCTTGGCGTACAGCAGAAACATCGGCACCTTGGTCCCGTCTTTCGATGCGTACCAAATCTGCTTGACCTCAAACTTCGAGCCATCGACCGGAACCTTTACCTGCGCCCACACCGACTGCTTCCCGGTGGCCATGTCGGCGCGATAAACCGTTGCCGGAATCGCATAGGACGCGTAGGTGAAATAGGCAGCAGAGTTCTCCCACCGTCCCTGCACGTCGTAAATCGTCCCCAGCGCCGGCAGGCTGGGCTCAAAGGCCAACTTGCCATCGGGCTGAAAAACTTTGACCATCGAAGTCGCGTTCTTTACGTAGGTGATCCAAATCTTGCCCCCGGCCAAGGTCACATTGTCGATCGCGTCCTCGGCCTCAGGAACGACTTCCCGCCAGTTCTCGGGGGAGGGCCTCGCTATGTCCAGCATCATGACCTTGCCTTTCGGCGCTTTGTAATTGGTCTGCAAAAACATTTCGTCGCCGACCGCGAAGCCAAAGGAGCGCGCGTCCAAATCCTTGATCAGCGGCTGGATCGGTCCATTCTTCTTCAGATCCCGAGCCCAGATTTCAACCTTGTCTCCCGCCGCGCCGTGAAACACATGAATGACAAGGTGACGGCTATCCTCCGAGGTATCGCCGATAACGATGGCCTCCTTCGCGTATCCTTTCCCGAATATGTCGGTATCCGTTTCCGCTTTTGTGCCCAGCTTGTGGAATCGAAGCCTCGGGCCGTCGTCGAGCATGGTCGCGTAATAGAACCCGCTTTTGTCCGGCAAGAACGAAAGATCAAAGTAAACCCTCGCCGGCAGCACGTCGGGCAAGTCGCGCTTGGCAGCGACGTCGAGTACGTGCACCTCGGTTTCATCTTTGCCGCCGATGCGCACCACATAGGCCAGCAGGGTGCCATCCTTGGAGATATCCATGATCTCGACGTTGGCCGAGTGGTCCGGGCTCATTGGGTTGGGATCGATCAAAACCTCTTCCTGCCCCGCATTGCCCAGGCGCGTGTAGATGACGTACTGCTCCTGGTCGGCCGCGCGCTTGCGGTAGAAGAGCCGTCCGTTGCGCTCGATGGGCGAGCCGATGCGTTCCACCTTTTTCAACTCGGCCAGGCGCTTCTCTAGCCGCTCGCGTCCAGGCCAACTGTCGAGGAGTTTGTGCGTGTAGTCATTCTGCTGGGTGATCCATGCGCGGGTCTCCGGGGAGTCTTGATCTTCCAACCAGCGGTAGGGATCGGGCACCACTACGCCATGCAAAGTCTCTTGAACGTCTCCCTGGCGGGTGGCAGGGGGCGTGGCCATGGCTGTTCCGGTGTTTTGGGCGGCGGCGAATATGGGACACATAACAGCCAAAGACAAAATGCTGAGAACTCTGCGTTTCATGATCTCCTCCGACGGGGCATTCTGCGGTCCGGGCCAAGCGATGTCAAGCAAGTTCGCGGCAAGTTCGCCGATCCAGCGAGAGGAACTTCCCGCACGCGGGTTGCGTAGTGATAGAAGTGGAGGTGTGCCCATATGCTGATCCTCCGGTTTGTCGGATTCTTATTGGTGGCTGCGGTTTCATTCGCGCAGAGTACGTCGCCAGAGCAGGTGAAGGAGCCCCAGCCGGCGAACACGCAGCTGACCGCCGACGAAATCATGGCTCGCGTAGCCGCCAACCAGGACCGCAGCGAAGAACTCCGCAAGCAGTACGTCTATGTTCAACACACCCATATCCTCTCCCGCAAGCCCAGTGGCCGGCTGCTTCGCGAAGAGACAGCGGACTATGACGTCGTGCCGACCGCCGATGGAACCCAGAAAGAACTCAGGACGATCACCGGCCGCTATTGGAATAAGGGGAAGTACGAGGTCTTCGAGGGCGAGCCCGTTCCTGAGTCCGGCAGTCTCGATGGTGGGCTGATCCAGAACTTCCGCGAGGATCTGTCGAACGAGAAGTCCAAAGATGGGTTGGGGAAAAACCTATTTCCGCTGACAAGCGAGGGGCAGAAAGACTACGACTTCAAGCTTCTAGGGCAGGAGATGCAGGCAGGGCGCAACGTATACCACATCGAGTTTCGCCCTAAGGACAAGAACGACATCAGCTGGGCGGGCGAAGCGTACATCGATACGGCGGAGTTTCAGCCGGTGCGCGTGTTCACCAAACTATCGCGCCGCATTCCGTTTGCGGTGCGGACCTTCCTGGGAACCGATCTGCCGGGCATTGGATTCAACGTAGTGTACAAGCGGCAAGAAGATGGAGTGTGGTTTCCCGCCACGTTCGGGACCGAGTTCCGGATTCACGTGCTGTTCTTCATCAACCGGGAGATGGCAGTCTCGCTGGAGAACACAGGCTTCCAGCGCACACACGTGGAGAGCAAGATGAAGGTGATCGGGCCGGTGGAGTGAAGGGCAGAGGGGCAGTTCTAAAGCCGGTGAGCTGCGCTTCGGGGACAGCCGGCGCGGCTGTTCCCGCATATCGACCTAGTCGCCGCTGGCGTGGTGCTGCGAGGGGACCAGGACCAGGCGTGGGCGGCCCGTTTCCGGCTGCGCGTTGCGGCCGAACGCGTTCAGGATGCAGATGACCGCGACATACGCGGCCAGAACGCCGAGGCTGACGGACGCGATGACGGTGACGAAGAGGAGAACGGGCATAATGAACGAGATCACGGTCGACCAACCTTAGAAATTCAGAGTCTATTGCGCCTCTCCCACCTTCTTATTGCCTGAGCGCGAATCCCCAATCTAACCTGCGTTGACGCTCCGCGCTGTTGACGACTAAGATACGGAGTAGAGCTGTGCAATTCCACTTTCCAACAATTCTGGGACCCTGTCGACGTTACGGAAGGGGTATGCACCCCGGCGAATGATGGCGATTACCAAGATTTCTGTCCGTGGCGCCCGGCAGCACAATCTCAAGAACATCGACGTTGAGATTCCACGGAACACCCTCACCGTAGTAACCGGGCTGAGCGGATCGGGGAAGTCCTCGCTTGCTTTCGACACGATTTATGCCGAGGGGCAACGCCGCTACGTCGAGACTCTGTCGGCCTACGCGCGGCAGTTTCTGGATCAGATGGAACGCCCGGATGTCGATGCAATTGATGGACTTAGCCCCTCGATCTCGATCGAGCAGAAAACCACCAGCCGCAGCCCACGCTCAACCGTGGGCACCATCACCGAGATCTACGATTACCTTCGCTTGTTGTTCGCTTCAATTGGCGTGCCGCATTGCCCTAAGTGCGGGCGGGCGATCAGCCGGCAGTCTGCCGACCAGATTGTGCAGCGCGTCATGGCGCTAAGTCCCGAGGATCGCGTCATGGTGATGGCGCCGATCGTCCGCGGGCGCAAGGGCGAATTCAAGAAAGAGATGGAAACGCTCGTGAAGCACGGCTATACGCGGGCGCGCATCGACGGTGAACTCGTCAGTTTGGACGACGAGGCTTTGATCAATCTCGACAAGCGGAAGAATCACACCATCGAAGTGGTAATTGACCGCTTGCTGGTGAAGCCGGGGATCGAGCATCGCCTGGAAATGTCGGTCGGGCTGGCGATGAAGCTGGCGGGCGGTCTGGTGCAGGTTGCTGTGGTGGGCGGTGACGAGCAGCTTTATTCCGAGAAGCTGGCGTGTCCGGATTGCGGGATCAGCGTGCCGCAACTGGAGCCGCGGTCCTTTTCGTTTAACAGCCTCTATGGCGCGTGTCAGGAGTGTCATGGCCTGGGTAGCAAGTACGATTTCGATCCGGCGAAGGTGATCAGCGATTGGTCAAAGCCTCTGCTCGATGGCGGGCTAGGGCCGGGATCGGCATCGCAGAATCTGATTCATCAGTTGCAGATTGTGGCGGCGGCTTATGGCATCGACTTGAATACGCCGTTTGAAAAACTGCCCGAGAAGACGCAGGAATTTCTGTTGAACGGTGAACCCGGGCGCGGAGGGAGAACCGGGTTCCACGGGATCTTCGGATATCTGAAGCAGAATCTGGAGGAGTCGACTTCAGAGGGCTATCGCGATTGGCTGATGGACCACATGTCGGCGACGGAGTGTCCGGCATGTCAGGGGAAGCGGCTGCGGCCGGAGAGTTTGGCGGTTAAGGTCAACGGGATGTCAATTGCCGACTTCACCGCCATGCCGGTGGCGCGATCGCTGGCGGTGGCGCAAGGCATCAAGCTGGCCGGACGCGAGGCGGCGATCGCCGGGCGCGTCATGCACGAAGTGGTGGAGCGGTTGCAGTTTTTGAATGCGGTGGGGCTGGGATACATCTCGCTCGATCGCTCAGCAGCGACCCTGTCGGGCGGCGAGGGACAGCGCATTCGCCTGGCGACGCAGATCGGATCGAAGTTGCGCGGCGTGTTGTATGTGCTGGACGAGCCTTCGATCGGATTGCACCACCGGGACAATGGACGGCTGCTGACGGCGCTCGAGAATTTGCGCGACCTGGGCAATACGGTGCTGGTCGTCGAGCACGATGAGGAGACGATCCGGCGCGCGGACTATGTTGTCGACCTCGGCCCGGGCGCGGGACGACATGGCGGAAATTTGGTGGCGCATGGCACGCCAGCGGAGATTATGAGCGATCCCAACTCGCTGACCGGGGCGTATATCTCGGGGCGGACGTCAATTGCGATGCGACCGGAGCGGCGGCACGCGAACGACGCCGCGCTGACAATCATGGGCGCGAAGGAAAACAATCTCAAGAATCTGGATGTGACGTTTCCGCTGGGTGTGATGACCGTCGTGACGGGAGTCTCGGGGTCGGGCAAGTCGACGCTGGTGAATGACATTTTGTACCGGGCATTGGCGCGGCAGCTTTACCGTTCGCGCGAAAAATCGGGCGAGCACAAGGCGATTTCAGGCGCGGAGCACATAGACAAGGTGATCCGCATCGACCAATCACCGATCGGAAGGACGCCGCGGTCGAATCCCGCGACGTATACCGGAGTGTTCACGCAGATCCGCGACTTCTATGCCATGCTGCCGGAGTCGCGTGAGCGCGGCTACAAGGCGGGACGGTTTTCGTTCAACGTTTCCGGCGGGCGCTGCGAGGCCTGCCAGGGCGAGGGACAGCGGCGCATCGAAATGAATTTTCTTCCCGATGTGTACGTACTGTGCGAAGTGTGCGGCGGGCGGCGCTATAACCACGAAACGCTGGCGGTGAAGTACAACGGAAATTCGATTGCCGATTTGCTGGAAATGCCTGTTTCCGACGCGCTGCCGATTCTGGAGAACATTCCGCAGGTGAAGCAGAAGCTGCAGACTCTGGTCGACGTCGGGCTGGGATACATTCATCTCGGGCAGTCGGCAGTAACGTTATCCGGTGGCGAGGCGCAGCGCATCAAACTGGCGCGCGAGTTGAGCAAGCGGCAAACGGGCAAGACTTTGTACCTGCTCGACGAACCAACCACGGGACTGCACTTCGACGACGTGAAGAAGTTGCTCGACGTGTTGCACCGGTTGACCGATCTGGGGAACTCGATCATCATCATCGAGCACAATTTGGATGTCATCCGCAACGCCGACTGGATCATCGATCTTGGGCCCGAAGGCGGCGAAGAGGGCGGACGAATCGTGGCGCAGGGCACACCGGAACAGGTCGCTAAGGTAAAGAAATCGTACACAGGGCAGGCGCTGGGCGCGTACTTTGGGAATGGGAAGCGCGGTGCTTGAGGCCCTCGTGAGGCACGTCGACAGGCGTCAAGAAGATATCATCCTGAGCGGCGTTCTCTGCCGCGAAGAGCCTGCCCTGAGCGAGTCGAAGGGATCTGTGCAAGGGGCGGCGGATTGTATAGGTGCTTCGCTTCGCTCAGGATGACAGTTTCGAGTGGCGAACTGGATATGACTGCTGCTATTTAAAAACGCCGAGCCCGGCCCGTGCCGAATATTCGCGGTCTATTCGGTAGACTGGTCGTAACTGAAAAGGGAATCCTCTGTCCTCTTCCGACAATCCGCAGTTTGATCCGCAACCGCTGACAAGCGCCGAGCCTCAGGCGTCGGTCCCGCACGCGCCCGATCCCTTCGCTCTTAATCCCGATGCCGTTGTGGTTGGAACTTCCCTGTCAACCGGACCGCCGCCCGTAGAGAATCCCCTGTGGACTGGCTGGGACGTGCTGCTGATTGCGGTGCTGACTTTGGCGCTCTCTTTATTCATCGTGCCAGTCCTCATCGTTCTGGCCGCGCAGGTCGTCGCCTATCCGCACGAGAGCTGGTTGGAGGTTGCCCGGAAGCCCGCTTTGGCGCTGCTTTCCGAGTTTCTGTCCTACATCGTGGTGGCGGTCTACATGATCATGCTGGTGGAAGGGAAGTATCGCCAGCGTTTCTGGCCAGCGATCCGATGGAATTGGGGCAGCACGAGGTGGTGGATGCTGGGCATCGGGATGCTCACGGTTCTGATCGACGTGTTTGGCCGCTTTTTGCCCATGCCGAAGACCTCACCCTTCGATGAATTCTTCAGTCGACCCAGAGACGCGTACCTGATCGCGATCTTCGCGGTGACGGTAGGGCCTCTGATGGAAGAGTTGTTCTTTCGTGGTTTTTTCTATCCCGTGGTCGCTCGCAAAACCTCGGTGGCCTGGGCTGTGGTGCTGACGGCGGTACCCTTTGGACTGCTCCACTATGTTCAATACAGATCGTGGGGGGCCGTGCTGCTGATTACCCTCGTAGGTGTCGTATTGGGGACTGTGCGGGCGGTAACCAAATCGGTGGCGGCAAGCTTCCTGGTGCATGTTGGATACAACGGAACGCTGATGGCGCTGGCAGCCGTAGCCACGGACGGATTCCGGCACATGGAAAAGGCAGCGATCGTTGAGTCCTGTCTGCGTTGAAACTGCGGAGTTTGTGAATTTATCTCTCGCGGCCGACACGCCTCCTTAGTTTCACGCATAGTATCCAAACCCCCAAGAGTTTGGATGTGGCATGAGTCAATCCGGAGTTCCCGAACCAAACCAGCAATCATCGTCGTCGAAATCCGTCGCTGAGACGCTGTTGTCTCCCAGCGTTCTGGAAGCCGTTCCCGATGCTGTGATCGTCGTGAACCGCCAGGGGGTCATCATCCAGGCGAATTCTCAGACGGAGACTCTGTTCGCCTGCACGCGCGACGAGCTGATCGGTCAGAGGATCGAGATTCTGGTGCCGGAGCGGCAGCGTCCCGAGCACGACCGTCAGCGGGAACAGTTTCACTCCAAGCCCAAGATTCGCCGCATGGGATCGGGACTCGATCTTTACGGCAGGCGTCGCGACGGCTCCGAGTTTCCCGTCGAGATCAGCCTGGGCCCGGTTTCCACCTCCCGATGGGACGATGGTTCTGAGTGTCATCCGCGACATCAGCGATTGCAAGCACATTGAGGAAGAGCTGCGTCGTGTCAACGAGCTGCGCGATTCTCAAAACCGGCTGGCACTGATCGTCGATTCCTGGCAAGACGCGATCATCGGCAAGAACCTCGACGGCATTGTTACGCACTGGAATAAAGGCGCAGAACAAATCTATGGCTACACGGCGCAAGAGATGATCGGCCGGTCGATCAGCATGCTGGCTCCCAGGGAGCGAGAAGACGAGATCCCGACCATCCTCGAGAAAATCCGCAGAGGGCAGCGCGTCGAATACTTTGAGTCGGTGCGCATCACCAAAGACAAGCGGACCCTGAACGTCTCGATCTCGGTGTCTCCCATCTACGATGCCGAGGGCAAAGTGGTGGGAGCGTCAACCATTGCCCGCGATATCAGTGCGCAAAAAAAGACTGAGGAGCAGCTGCGGCAATCGCCAAAAATGGAAGTGTGGGACGGTTGGCCGGCGGGGTCGCTCACGGCTTCAATAATTTGCTGGGAATTGTCACCGCCTGTTCTGAACTCTTGCGGAGCCACCTTGACCAGGAGAGCCTGGAATACATCGACAACATTCGCGAAGCATCGAAACGCGGCGCGTCCTTAACCCGGCAGTCGCTTGCGTTCAGCCGCCGGCAGCCAGTGCAGACCCAACTGCTCGATCTGAACAACCGGCTCAAGGACGTGATGAAGCTGTTGCGGCCTTTGATGGGCGATGACGTCGGGATTGTGCTTCTTCCCCGGCCGGCGACCGCCATTGTGGAAGCCGATCGCGGCCAACTGGATCAGATTCTCGTGAACCTGGCCGTGAACGCGCGCGATGCCATGCAGCATGGTGGAAAGCTGATGATCGAAACCGCGGTGTTCGATTTCGATGAATCGTTTGCCCGGGAGCATCCCTCGATCGTCGTGGGACGCTAGGTGATGCTGGCTGTCAGCGACAACGGAATCGGAATGGACGAGGAGACACGGACCCACATCTTTGAGCTTTTCTTCATGGCAAAACAAATGGGCAAGGGCACCGGGTTGGGCCTGTCGACCGTGTATGGCATCGTCAAGCAATTCGGAGGGCATGTCTGGGTCTACAGCGAGACTGGCCACGGAACGACCTTCAAGATCTATCTCCCAGGCGCCGAGCACAAGGTAGGGGGTGCGCCAGAGCCGGAGACGGAGGCTCTGCCCCTAGGCGGGAAGGCGCCACGCTCCTGCTGGCTGAAGATGATCCGATCATGCGCCGGCTGACTCGGAAGATGCTCGAGGCGCACGGTTATCAAGTGCTGGAAGCCGAGGACGGGAAATCCGCTCTGGAGGTAATCAGTTCGCACGCCGGATCGATTGCACTGGTCCTCACCGATATTGTGATGTAGGGCATGAACGGCCCTGAACTCGTTCTGCGGCCCACGGAGTCGCAGCCCAAGATGAAAGTTGTGTACTGTCCGGGTACACCGGAGAACTGGTGGCGAACCACGGGTTAGAGAGTGGGATTCGGTTGCTAGAAAAACCATTCACGCGCTATGACCTGCGGAAGACCATTGATCAGGTGCTGGGGTAGCTCGTGTGGCGCGTCCGTAGGACGCCTGAGATCATCCCAAGACGGTCGCGGAGCTTTTGCCCGTCTCGTCCGACCGCAAGGTGCCCGACTACGATTCCCGTCGTACTCCCATCTGTGCGGTATACGACATTTCTCGTTGCCCTTTCGAGGTAGAGTCTGCAATACTCGGGGCGCCATGAAAGGTAACCCCAAAGTTATTGCTGAACTGAATAAGGCACTGCGCGAGGAGCTGACCGCGATCAACCAGTATTTTCTGCACGCGGAAATGTGCGAAAACTGGGGATACAACAAGCTCTCCGATTTCATCAAGAAACAATCCATCGGCGAAATGAAGCACGCCGAATTGCTGATTGAGAGGATTCTGTTTCTGGATGGCAGCCCGTCGATGCAACCTCTGGAGTTGACGGTTGGCGGCTCGGTCAAGGCGATGATCGAAAGCGATCTGGCGCTCGAGATCGGAGCGGTGAAGCAGTATAACGATGCGGTTGCGATCGCGACCAAGGAAGGCGACAACGGATCACGCGATCTGTTCGTGACCCTCCTCAAGGACGAGGAAGGTCATGTCGACTTTCTCGAAGCCCAGGTGCACTTGATCAAGGAACTCGGTTACGAGCGATATCTGACGCAGCAGATGGGCGAGAACGAAGAAGGGTAGCGTCGAAACTCAAAAGCCCCATTTTTCGCGCTAGAAAATGGGGCACCCGGTTGCGCCTCAGGGGCTAAAGCCCACAGTCATTGAGCTCCTGACGGCGCGGCTGAAGCCGTGCCCTTCCACAAGCCGTGCTTCCAGAGCCTCACCTTCCGAACTCTATTTCACCGTTACCGTGAGCAACTGCGCTCCGCTCACCACGTAATCCAGCGGAGGCGTGGCGGTTTCATCCACGTTCGACTCTCCGCTGACGATCATCTCCTGGTTGCCCCGCATGCCGTCCATGACATTCATCACCGAGATGGGCAACGTGGGCATCACTTTATCGGCGACGCGAGCTTCCGGGTCAGCTTCGAGCAACGAAACGTAGAGGCGATTGTTGGCATGCTCTTTGTTGAGCAGCGCAATCGTGGATGCCAGGTCAAGTTTGCGACCGAAGGCCGGATTCGTGCGGCCCACGCGGTCGAGAGTGTCGCCGTCGCTCACCAGAATGCGCAGGGTTCCTTTACTGGCTGAGGTGGGAATCTTCACGGGGATCTGGCGCACTACGCGCTCGCCACGATACGGAGCCAGCACGGTTTCGACGATGATCTGATCGCCGGGACGCGCTTCACTGACGTCGGTGCGGGCGCTTTCCAATCGTGCCCAGCGGCGTTCGCGGACCAGGTCGAAATCGAGCTTCACGCCCTGCACTGCCGGGGCGTTGTAAGGATTGTCGTAGATGCGGCCGAAGCGTTCGCCCAGCGAAAGCGCAGCGGCCATCGCAGCGGGCTGCCCATTCTCTGCGGGCACGAACATGTTCTTGAGTCCGACCTCGGGAAAGCCCTTCACATTGATGCTGCCGTTGAGCCGGTAAGTGATCTCTTCGCCGTATTCGTTCACACCATGCAGCGCGTTAAAGACGGTGGCCATAATCGCCACGGGACTGAGCCGTGCGTTATTCAGCACTTCGTAGTGAAATTCTTTCTGTGTAGCGCCGTTGCTGCCGTGAATGGTCAGCGTCACCGGAATCATGTCGGGCTGCTTGTTGAACACGCCCATGATGCCGGTGTGGCGATCCTGCACAAAGACGCCCGCCTGCTCGGTGGTGTTTACGATCTTGAAGGCGTTCAGCGGCGAGGGCAGGGTGGCCAGCACGTTCGCCTTGTTCATCGGTAGATCGACGGATCCGAACTGCAGCAGAGGATGTCCACAAGCCAGCAAACGCTGGGGATCGATGTAGGTCACGGTGCAGGTCGCGGCAATGTCCATATCGCCGCGCACCAGAATCGCGCTCACGGCGGAACCAGCTTCGAGTGGCTCCGGCTGTT
This sequence comes from uncultured Acidobacteriaceae bacterium, assembly GCA_963710885.1. Lineage (GTDB taxonomy): Bacteria > Acidobacteriota > Terriglobia > Terriglobales > Acidobacteriaceae > Sulfotelmatobacter. The sequence continues at coordinate 12,462 of CAVQCF010000025.1, read as the reverse complement.
TTTCTTCACTGACCGAGCCAGCTCCCATCACCGGGACGACTCCTGCGGAGGCGAACTGTCCAGCAAAACGGCGCACCGTGTCTTCGGAGAATCCGTTGAACACCAGGGGCGTGTCGATGGGCTTCAGATAGCTGGCGTAGTCCTGGGTAGAACCGGGAAGAGCGCCAGCATCACCGGGCGTCGCGGTTTTTCCGGCGGCGTTGGTCACGCCGGGCTTAGTCGCTGCGGCCTCTTCGGCGGGCGACTTGTCGAGCGCATTGATCTCGAGCATGTCGGCGATCGGCGTAACTCCGGCAATCGGTTCCTTCGAGAACTCACCAATGCGGAACGCGAGGGCACCCGCCAGTTTGCCATCGAGATACACCGGGCTGCCGCTCATCCCCGCAACGACGCCCGTATATTCAGCTTTCTCCCCGTGCAGGCGAATCAGGATAATGTCGCCCTTGGGCCCGTTCACATTGTGCAGAACGCCAAGCACTTCCACGTCCATGGATTCGGGTTTTACGCCCTGAAATACGGTAAGAGCATAACCGCGCATGCCGGAATGGATCTGCTCCACACCAATAGTGGGCTGCGAAATTTGAGCAGACAGGTAAATTGTGGGTAGGGATAGACCTAGGACGAGAAGCGTGAATACAACTCTTTTCATGTAAAGCCCCGACAGGACCCGCCAACTAAAGGTCCATACTACTGATTAGACTCAGACCAACTGCGACTCGTTGCACGGAGGGGAAAGATCTGGGACCGGGCAAAACATCCCAATTGCGAATCCTTGCGTCTATACTAGCACAGAGACTTTTCGGGGTTCACCATGTTTAATCGTTATAAACACAAGACCTTAGATGGTAATTCGGGGTGCCGGATGGGCATCTCCTTGATCATTCTGGCCGCTCTCATTGTCGCTTCGGTCCCCGTCGCTGCACAGGACCAGCAGGGGCAGTCGTCTTCCCAGACGCCCGCTCAGACGCCGGACAACAGCAAGCCCAAGCAGGACGTCCCGGCCGAGGCGGGCGGTCCAACCGACAGTGTCGGTCCTTATGCCATTCCAAAAAAGAAGGCGGAAGACGCTCCGCCGCCACCACGGCCGGTTACGCCGAAAAAAGTCGAAGACATGCCGGACTATTCGTTGAAGGTGAACGTGCCGCTGGTCAACGTCGACGTCATGGTCACGACTAAAGATGGACAGTTCATACCCGGCCTGAAGCAGGGCAACTTCCGCGTTCTCGAAGACGGAGTGCCGCAGCAGGTGACGCACTTCGCAGTCTCGGAGGCGCCGATCACGGCCGTGCTGCTGGTGGAGTTTGCCTCGACCACCTGGCCGCTCCTGGTCGAGAGTCTGAATGCGTCTTACGCTTTCGCGAACAGCCTGAAAAAGAATGACTGGGTTGCGGTTGCCTACTACGATATGCAGCCGCACATCCTCGTGGACTTCACGCAGGACAAGCGTGCTGTCTATGGGGCGCTGAACCAGTTGCGCATTCCCGGCTTCGCCGAAACCAATGAGTTTGACGCGCTGTACGACACGCTCGACCGCTTGGAGCGCGTCGAAGGTAAGAAATACATCATTCTGATCTCGACCGGCGTCGACACTTTCAGCAAGCTCACACTCGATAAGATTACGAAAAAGATCAAAGACACGAAGGACGTAACCATCTTTCCGATCAGCATTGGTTGGTACCTGCGGGAGTATTGTGAAGTTCACCACTGCACCGGTATCTCCCACGGAATCGCCAGCCCGCACATCCAGACCATCGACTATCTGCAGGCCGACAATGAGATGAAAACTTTCGCCTCGATCACCGGCGGCCGCGCCTACTTTCCGCGGTTCCAGGCGGAGTTTGGCGAGGACTTCCAGCAGATCGGAGAGGATATTCGCCGTCAATACACACTGTCCTATGCCCCCTCGAACTCAAAGCTCGATGGAACCTATCGCAAGCTCAAGGTTCAGGTGGTTGGGCCCGATGGCGGACCGCTCAAGGTGAAAGATCAAAAAGGCAAGGACGTGAAAATCGACGTTGTTGCCCGCGACGGTTACACCGCGAAACACACGGTGGATTAGTGAGAGAGATGACTGGGCCTTCGTTGTGGGGCTAGTGCATGCGGAACAAGTGATCGAGTAGGAAGAACACTCCGGCCCCCACGAAGACCAGCAGAGCCATTTTCATCGCGGGCTCTTTGTTAACTTCGGGAATCAAGTCTGAGGCCGCGACGTAGATCGTGACTCCGGCGGCCAGCGGCAGTCCGGCGCCCACGTGATGGCGGAACAACGCCATCGTCAACACACCCGCTAGGGTAGATGCACCCAGCACGACCGAGGCGCCCCAAGCCGTGCGCCGGCTGCGGCCGCTTGCCAGCATCACGGAACTCACCGTGAAACCTTCGGGAATTTTGTGAAGGAAAATCGCCAGGAAAATCAGCCAGCCCAGCCAGTTCGACACCAGAAATCCGGAAGCGATGGCGATGCCGTCAAAGAACGTGTGGATGATGAGTCCAAGCAGCACCGAGTATCCCTTGTGCGAGTGGATGAACTCGTCGCGGTGTGTTTCTTCGCCGAAGTGAAAGTGCGGCGTCACCGTGTGCTCAAAAAAGTGGATGATCAGATAGCCGAGCAGAACCAGAAATGCCGCCGGCTTGCCACGCAGCTCCAGGCTTTCCGGAACCATCTCGACCAGCGCTGTGGCAAGCATGAATCCCGCGCCCAGCGCTACGAAGTAGCGGAGATAGCGCCGCTCCCAGTGCCGTTGCACAATGATCGCGCCGCCAAAGACGTTGGCCGCGGCTGCAGTTAATCCGAGAAGCACGCTGGTGGCAATGGCACCCATATTGTGATCGTACGGAGCACTGACTACTGCTTCTTCGCAGCCGCTGTTTCTTTCTGCAATTCGGCGAGGAAAGCCTGTTCCCGATCCGCAACGTAATTCTTATAGCCCGCGGAATCAATGTACGGATTCGGGCCGCCGGCGTTCAGTTTCGCGTACTTCGCTTCCATCTCGAAGTAGCTTCCGTGAGCGCCCAGAAAAACATCGCAAGGCAGTGACTTGAGTACCTGAAAGCCGCGCGCGTAATCACCGGCGATCCCGGGATAGAGCCCATTGTTGACCAGCTTGTATCCGGTGTTGACGTTGGGGCTGCCCACGATCACGACGTCGTAAGATTTGCCCGCCTCGCTGACTCGTAAACTCCAAGTGGTGCACCCGCGCGTGTGGCCGGCGGTCTTGTGGGCCGTCAGGACGGTGTCTCCGAGTCTCACCTCGTCGCGATCGTGCAGCACCCGGTCTACCTTGGTCGCAGGATACCGGAGTGTCGTATCGTCTCCATACTGAAAGTCGGTCTGACCGCCCGATTCGACCACGCCCACATCTCCATCCATGACCATGTATTTTGCGCCGGTCAGTTTCTTGATCTCGGCGCTGCCGGCATCGTGGTCGAAATGGGCATGGCTGATCAACAGGATTTTCACGTCACTGAAGTGGAATCCCAACTTTTCAATGCTCTCCCGAATCAGCGGAACAGAAGTTTTCAGATTGCTGTTGATCAGAATGTGCCCGGCGGGTGTCGTAATCAGATAGGATGCCAGCCCGCGGCTGCCGACATAGTAGATGTTGCCAATCATCCGATGCGCAGGGAAGGGCTCGCTCCATTCTGGGGAGTCAGGTGCTGCGGCACGGGATGCTGCAGAATCTGCGGCTGCGTTGCCCGGCGCGGCGTTCGCTTGCGCGAACAGGCAACCCGCGAGCGCCAAAGTCGAAACAAGCAACATCACACGAGTGAGCATATGGGGAAGAGTATACGGCGGTACGACGCAACTATCCGCTGTGGCGAATGTGCATCACGTCGCCATCCTGCACGATGTAGTCTTTTCCTTCCAACCGCAGCGTGCCTTTGGCGCGGGCGTTGGCTTCCGAGCCAGCTTCGAGCAGTTGATCCCAGCGGATGGTCTCGGCGCGGATGAAATGTTTTTCCAGATCAGAGTGAATCGCGCCAGCCGCTTCCTGGGCGCGGCTCTTTGCTGGGACCTGCCACGCACGGCACTCGTCTTCTCCGGCGGTGAAAAATGAAATCAGGCCCAGCAGTTTATAAGTTGTGCGGATGAGGCGGACCAGGCCACTCTCCTTCAGCCCATAGCTGGAGAGAAACTCTGCCGCATCCGCATCGCTCATCTCCGCGAGTTCGGCTTCGACTTTCCCGCAAATGGCAGTGGCCGCCGCATTCGGGCGGGCGGCAATCTCCGTGAGCTTGTACTTGCTCACCGCTTCGTCAAGTTCTTTGCCCAGTTCGGTCGATTCGCCGATGTTGAGCACGTAGAAAATCGGCTTCTCACTCAGGAACATAAAGCCGCGCAGGCGCTTCTTGTCCTCCGGCGTCATCTCCATTTCGCGCAGTGGCTTCTCGGCCCCCAGGTGCGCGTTGGCGCGCTTGAGCAACTCGAATTCTTTCTCGAGTTCCGGAGTCTTCATCTTCTTTAGATCTTTTTCCAGCCGCTCGAGACGCTTCTCGATCTGCCCGAGATCGCTAACCATCAGATCGAACTCGACATTCTTAATGTCGCGCAGGGGATCGATCTCCGCCACTAGCGGGACGGCGGGATCTTCAAACACCCGTACCACATGGGCAAGTGCGTCCACCTGGCGCAGGTGACCGATGTAGGCTGTTTCCTTCAGCGCATCCTGCCCGATTGCGCCGACATCGACGTACTCGACCGAGGTGTGCGTCAGCTTCTTCGGGTTGTAGAGCGCGGCCAGGCGGTCGAGGCGGTCGTCGGGTACCTTGGCCACGCCAATATGCGCCTCGCGCGGGTTGCTGGCCTGCGCGGAAAGATGCGCCTTGGTCAGGATGCGGAACAGCGATGTCTTGCCCACCTGGGGCAGGCCAATAATGCCGGTTTTCATAAAGGGGCTCTTAGCTATGAGCTGGTGTCGTTGAATTAAGGACGGGTTTTGACGGAGCTTTCAGCCCGCGTCAGACAACCTTTGAGGATAAACGATAAGGCAGGAATTGCCCAAACGCACCGGGGAGCAATAGGCGGCCGGCTATTCACGCCTATCCGGTGCCCATTTTGGCACTGTCTGTGATCTTAATCACACGCAAACGTGACGCCCAAAATAGGGGCTCTCTCCTGCTCCAAAATAAGCTCCATTCATCGCAGTTCCGCCGGACTGTAGGGTTGGCTTCGGGGAATTTGTTGAGATTAGGACTGGCGGCCCAAGTGTTCGCCAATCCCGCAGCCAACTGGCACCACAGCAACCAATACAACGCAGCGTCCGAGTGTGAGCATTGCGGCGGCGTCATTCGCCACGAGCGCTGGTGCATTACCTGCGACCCGCTGGTTCAGTACGCCGATGGAGTTGTAATCGATGCGGAAAAGTTGACGCTTTGCGACCGTTTGATCCTGCACGTGCTGGGAGTGTCGTGGGCGACCAATGTGTGCCAAGGGACTTGCTCGATCACCTAGGGGCTAACGCCTGGCCGCCTGCGCCGCGTTTGCCGCCGGCAAACCAATCTTCACCGAATCGGGCTGGGTCCACACGGCCTTTCCAGTACTCAGATCGAGGCGGTTCATCGTGACCTTCAGTTGCTTCTGGTCCACCTCAACCAGCAGGTAGTGGTAATTTATTTGCTTGCTCTGGAACGGATCGTCTGCGGCGCGCTCAATGGGATATGCGTGCGCCGCTCCTCCACCGGAAACCAAATATGTTACCCCGCCATGCTCATGGCGCTCGTAATTGTGCACGTGTCCGGAGAACACCACGATTCTGTAAGGAGCGCGAGCCTGCCGCGCCTCCAGTTCCTTCGCCAGCATCTGTTCGGGCGCGCGGGCCGAGTGTCCTCCGCCATATTTCCTGTCGTCGGAGGAACTGGTGTACGGAGGATGATGGAACATCAGAAACACAAAGTCGACGTCGGCTGGAACGTGATCCAGTTTGTCCTTCAGCCACTGCCCCTGCGTTCCGTCGGCTTCTGCTAAAGAGCTGTCGAGGACGAGAACCAGCGCATTGGCCGCGCGCACCGAGTAATACCGGCTGTTCTTCAAATCAGGGAAGCGCTGAAAATAATTTCCTAGCGCGACTTCTGGCTTCCCGTGCAGATCATGGTTGCCCAGTGCCGGATAGACCGGAATCTTCTTCTCGCGGAAGATGCTGGTCTCGTTGTCCCAAACCTTCCAGTCGCCAGCGTCGTTGCCGTTGTAGACGATGTCGCCGGTAAAGCAGATGAATGCCGGGTTCACGTCGGCGATCGCCTGCACCAGTGCGACCCGCACCGCAGGATTCGCCGCGTCCGTGTCCTTGGGATCGTGGAAGCGAGTGTCCCCATAGGCTACGAAGCGAAACGGAGTCTTCACAGCGAGACCCAAATCCACGGTCGAGGTCTGCGCATTGGACTTGCTGGTGCACCCAACCAGTGCGCCGCAGCCCAGCGCCAGAAGCATCACCGATTGCAACAAAAATAGTGCGCGTCTCGACTTCATAGAAGGAAGGCTCCACTCCAGATTCAGAGTCTATTGTCCCACGACTAGCACTTCGAAGTGCCCGTTCTCGGTCGTGGAGAGAAGAGCCGGTGAGTCCTCAGATCCCCAATGTCGGGATCGTTAAAATCAAAACTTGAAGCGAAGCATGAACTGCAGTTGCCGCGGCAACCCGGTGCCTGTGTTCGGCGACGCTGCATTGTCGTTATTGTTGTTGAAATTCACGGTGGAACTGATGACTCCGAAGGTCGAGTCCGCCGACAGATTGCTCGCGGTGAGTCCGGGAGTGTACACCAGCGTGAAGTTGCCCGGATCGCCCAGTTGCACGTGGTTGAAGATATTGAAAGCCTGCACTGCAAACTCCATAGACAGGTGCTCCGTGAGTTTGGTTTCCTTGGTCAGCGCAAGATCGACTTGCCAGCTATTGAGCGCGCGAACCAGACCGTTTGACGCATCGCCATAGCGGACGAAGTTCCCGTTCGCGTCCAATGGCGGTGCTTGAAATGCGGCTGCATTGATCAGCGGAGCGCCTGCGGCAAACGGCGTCGCGGGGCGCGGGTTGGGCAGAGTCAGCGGTACTCCCGGAATGACGTCCGGGCGCTGGCTGGTCTGGTCGTTGCCGTCGGGCAAGAGGTACGTGTACGGGAGTCCGTCGAAAGACCCTCCGCTGATGCTGCCGCTGAGATCCATCTGCACCGTGAGTGGATGCCCTGTGTGCCAGAGCCCGACACTGCTTAAACTCCAGCCGCCCACGAACTTTCCAAGTATCCCAGGGCTGTTCAGGTAAGACTTACCGGGACCAAACGGCAGATCATAGACAGCATTCATAGTGAAGTTCTGGCGGACATCGAAAATGCTAGGCCCTTTATCGCAGGGCAGGCAATTCACGTTCTGCGGCCCGTTGGACTCGCCGCCACCCACCGAACCGTCGTTGATGGAATGCGACCAGGTGTAACGCGACTGGAAGGCGAGCCCTTGGCTGAAGCGGCGCTCCAGTGCTAGCCCGAGCGCGTTGTAGGTGCTGGCGCCCTCGTCATGCTTGTAATCCACTGACCCAAACGGATCGGGATTATTGGGGTCAGGATAGTACTGATCCAGTGGCCGCACGCAGTCGCCGTCGATGGGATTGAACGTTACCGGCGTGGTGCACAGATTTACCGCACCACGAGAGAACAACCGCACACCGTGGCTTCCGAGATATTGGGCCGAGGCCATGAAATTTGATGGCAGTTCGTGCTCAACTGTTAGTCCCCAGGTCTCGGCGTACAAGTCCTTGCGGCCTTGCCGCTGCAACGCGCGCGGGTGCGAAGCCTGTTTTTGAACAGTCACGCCAGACAGATCCGGAGCCGTTTGCTCGAAGGCGGGACTCAACGGAATCTGCTGGTTGACCTTTACGCGATACGTGTCACTCTCCAGTCCCGCATTCAAGTCGTCGTTCTGCGCCGCCCCGTGGTAGATGCCAAAGCCGGCGCGAAAAACCGTCTTCCCGTGAAGTGCACTCGGCGCCCAAGCCAGCGCGATGCGAGGATCGAAGTTCGTGTAATCCGGGTTGTACAACGCTGGATTCGCGGGGCACGGCGGAGTGTTGATTGGCCCTGAGCCTTGGGGCACAGGGTACGTGTTAAAAGAGCCCGTTCCCAGGCAAACCCCATGAAACTCGTTTAAGTCAAAGACCGTCGTCCGGTTCGTGGCCTCATGAGCCACGCCGTAGTACTCCCAGCGGAGCCCTGCCGTCAGAGTAAGCGTTGGGGTTGCTTTCCATTCATCCTGAAAGTAGGGCATGTAAAACATGCGGCGCAGGCCATGGCAGCACCACGGTGCGACGTAAGTGATGTTGGAGAGGAGGGCATTCGCCATGTCGTCCGGGCTGGCAAAGCTCAGTACGTTGTCGTCGGTCTGCCCCTGATTGAGCCGAACCCGCCGGATTTCCATACCCGCTTTGAAGGTGTGCCGGCTATGGGTCCAGGTCATGTTATCCACCACTCCGAAGGTCGTACCGATTTCGATGTCGGCCGTGTTGTCGTTGAGGCCGACGAAGTTGGTGGTGCTGACGGCAAAAGGAAGTGCGCTGGACTGCGGGTTGTGAAATGGCGCGCGATTGATATATCCCTTGGTTTCATTGAAAAGTTGCGGCGTGAATGTGTGCTCGAGCGCGAGCAAATAGTTCGCCGGATGGTTGATTGTTTGGAGTTTGTCCGCCGGAAGGCTGCTGCCATTCGGGGCGTCCACCAGGCTGATGTCGCGCTGGGCGCGGCCGTAGAGCAGAGTGCTGGAGTTGATCTTGTAGTCGACTCGCACCAGCCAAGTGTCTTCGTGGATGGTGGTCGGGGTGGGCGCTGTGATCAGGTCGGCGTTAGGGTCGGAAGTCGCCGTGAACGCGCTGTCAGGATAGGTGAAACGCGGGGCGCAGTTCCCAATCGTCCCGACCGATGCACGCCACGGATACGCTTGCATAATGTTGCACATTTGCGGCGAGGTCGTCAGCACATATTGCTGATATGGAACCGTGAGATTGCCCGACGCCAGCTGGCCGCAACAGATCCCGGAGGGCACCGCGAATTGCTGCGTATTCTGTTGTAGCTGGCGGAGCCCCTCATAGTCGATGAAGAAGAACAGCTTGTCCTTCTTGATTGGCCCACCCACGGTCATTCCATACTGGCCCATGCGAAAGGGAGGAACTGCGGGAAGGCCCTGCAAGTTGTAGTCGTTGAAGTTCCGCGCATCGAACACGGAATTTCTCAGATACCCGAAGGCAGTCCCGTGCCAATTATTCGTGCCGGACTTGGTCACCACGTCGATCTGGCCCCCTGCCTGGGTTCCATATTCCACATCGTACAAAGCGCTGGCGACGCGGTACTCTTCAATCGCGTCCTGCGAGATTTGTAGCCGGGTCTGCGATTTCTGTGCCTGCTCTTGAATGCCGCCTGCATCCACGCCATCGAAGGAGAAGTTGTTGTCGTCGCGGGCGCGGCCCGCAAAACGGATGGTACGCTGATCGCCGCCGCCGTCATCCTGTGCGAATGGTGCAAGCAGTGTGAAACTGGCCCAGTCGCGTCCGTTGTTCGGCAGATTGGCGATCTGCTCGGTGTCAATGACCGTCGCAGCCTCGGCCGAAACGCGGTCGGCTTCAGTCGTGGCTTTGACCTCGACCTTCTCCTCAATGGCTCCTACCGCAAGCGCAACGTCCAAAGTGCGTGTCTGCCCGACACGCAGGACGACGTCCTGGATCGCATTCGTCTTGAACCCGTTCTGAGTGATTGTGACTGTGTAAGCACCCACCGCCAAACCCGGAAAGCGGTAATAGCCCTTGGAATTCGTCGACTGCTCAACGCTCAGGCCAGTTTCGACCGCCACCACCTTCACACCCGCGCCAACGATCACGCTTCCAGAGGTATCACTGACCGTGCCCTCTAGTTCGGCGCGATCAACTTGGGCGTATGCGGTTGGCGTTCCGGCCAGCAGAAACAAGGTCGTTAGAATCAGTGCTGGCGCGAATCTCAGGAAAAGAGAATTAACGGGAAGGCGGCGGTGCTGGTTCATGATTCAGCTCCTTGGGGTCAAGAAAAGGCCGCACACGAGGTCAGATTAGGTTTTCCTCCGTACGCGCCTGACGATGCAGATGACTTGATGACCCGGAATCCTAGAGTCGATGTGTGACGCAGGAATGAACGCCAAGTTAATATTTCTTCAGGTTGCTGAGCGCCGTCCCGGCTTCGGCTCTAAACTGTTGAAGACGTCAGAAATACCGCCAACGAACCCAAATGAAGCTGCTGATCGTGGAAGACGAAGCACGCATGGCTGACCTGCTCCGCAAGGGATTGACGGAGGAAGGCCACATCGCGACCTGCGCGTCTGACGGCGCCGAGGGCTTGGCCATGGCAAGGTCCTACGAATTCGACGTCATTATTCTCGACGTCATGATGCCCAAGCTCAGCGGATACGAACTCGCCAAGCGGCTGCGCGCCGAGAAGGTTCGGACGCCGATCTTGATGCTCACCGCCCGCGACTCGGTGCCCGACATCGTCCGCGGGCTCGACTTGGGTGCCGACGATTACATGACCAAGCCGTTTTCGTTCGACGAATTGATCGCACGGTTGCGTGCAGTCAAGCGCCGTGCGCTGGTGGCGCAGGACAACCACCTGCAGGTCTCCGACTTGGTGCTCGATCCCGCCAGCCGGGAAGTATTGCGCGGCGCCGAGCGCCTCTCTCTGACTCGTACGGAATACAATCTGCTCGAACGCCTCATGTACCGTGCCGGCAAAGTCGTGTCGCGCCGCTCTCTGATCGAATCCGTCTGGGGATTTGACCGCGACATCGAAGAAAATACCCTGGATGCTTTCATGCACTTGTTGCGCGGCAAGATCGATCCGCCCGGCCGCCCCCGCCTCATTCATACCGTGCGCGGCGTGGGCTACATGATTCGTCCGGAAGAGCAAGGTTGAGAAGACAAGCTTGGGTGAGCTGATTTTACTGAGCAGGTTTGACTGAACAGGTTTGACTCAACAGTATGAAAAGACTCTCCATCGGCGTGCGCCTCACGCTCTGGTACCTGGCGATTTTCGCTCTCGCCCAGACTCTGTTCGGCGCAGGCATGTGGCTCATCCTGCGGAACAACCTATTTGACCTGGTCGATGATGGACTGGAAGCCCAGGTCGACGACTTGAAGAACTTTCTGCAGTCCCAGCCCAAGGATCGACCCATCGCCAAGGTGCAGGAGGAAGTGAACGAGACGTACACCATAGAACATCCAGGCGATTATCTTGCGGTCTACGCAGATGACAACCAGCTGATTTATCGGTCCGCCTTCCTGCAGGCCCATCAGTCGGCGCTCCTGCCACCGGATCAAGTCAAGCGGCCCATCGTGAGGAGCCGCAGGATCGACCACCGGCCCTTCCGCTTTCTCTTTCAGAAGTTGGAAGTAAACGGCCACGTCTATACCGTTGAGATGGGCGGCCCCGCCGACGATGCGGTTGAGACTCTTCATGATTTCCGTTCGTATCTGCTGATGTTCGCTCCCTTGCTGTTGCTCGTGGCTGCCGGCGGAGGCTACTGGCTCAGCCGGCGAGCTCTGTCTCCGGTCGATGCCTTGGTGCGTACCGCGCGTGAGGTCAGCGGAACGAATCTCGGCAGCCGCCTGCAGAAGCTGGAGACTGGGGACGAACTGCAGCGTCTGTCGGACGGGTTGAACGAAATGCTCGACCGCATCGAAGCCGCGTTTCAGCGGATCACCCAGTTCACTGCCGACGCCTCTCATGAACTGAGGACGCCAGTCTCGCTGATCCGCACGGAGGCAGAACTGGCACTGCGCCGTTCCCGGGGCGAAGCCGAATACAAGGAGTCGCTGCGCCACATTCTGCTGGAAGCCGAACGCACCACCGCCCTGATTGAACAATTGTTGGCGATGGCCCGCGCCGACTCGGCCCGCGAGACGCTCCATTTGGAGCCCGTGGACTTGCGTCAGACCCTGCGCAGCGTGGTCGACGGCTGGCAACAGGTGGCGACCATTCGCAACCTGCAGTTTTCCGCGAACCTTGACGCGCCGGATTTTTCCGTTATGGGCGACGAGACGTTATTGCGAAGGCTGGCCGATATCCTGCTCGACAATGCGTTCAAATACACGCCCTCGCCGGGGTCGGTCCACCTGTCGCTCGAACCGCAAGCCGAGAGCGCCGTGGTTCGCGTACAGGATTCCGGCGTTGGAATCGCCGAAGAAGAGCAGGGCAGGATTTTCGAGCGCTTCTATCGTGTCGACAAAGCGCGCAGCCGCGCCCAGGGTGGCGCGGGCTTGGGCCTGGCGATCGCGCAGTGGATCGTCACGCAACACGGCGGCTCGATTCAGGTCGAAAGCCAGCCCGGGCAAGGCTCCACGTTCCGCGTGGAATTACCCATGACCGCTGCGCCCGTGCAGAATCCGCAGCCCGCGTGATTGTATTTAAAATTTCCAACTGCTTGCCGTACAATTGAAAGGCCTTCCTAACGCCGGGATGGCGGAACTGGCA
>CAVQCF010000024.1:0-14831 GCA_963710885.1 uncultured Acidobacteriaceae bacterium | reverse complement strand
TATCATTCCTGACGATCGTCTGACAATTGCCAAATGCTACATAACCTTGCGCCACAGATAAGTGTTTAGAATTGGTCGGGGAGAGAGGATTTGAACCTCCGACCCCCTGGTCCCGAAGATTGGTTTCACGAAGAATCAACACTTTAGCGGAGTTTGGATGCGTTCAGATTCGCTAGTAAAAATGCGGGTTTCAGCACTTTGCCCCAACGCGGAACTCAACGTATCCAAACGGCCACTGGGCACAATTTTGGGCACAGTTTTTCGAACGCGGATTTCTAACGCTGCAAGAAGAAAAGCGATATAGCTAAGAAACGCGCCGTGCCGGTGTTGAAGCACCGACACAGCGCTAACCACAGTCGCCTACGAAGGAGGCAACAATGGCTAGACAGCAACGTAGCACCACTTTCACTCAAGAATCCACTCGCCCAATCACCCGGGTCGCGCTCTACGCTCGAGTCAGCACCCTCAACAATCAAGATCCAGAAATGCAGCTCGCCGAACTGCGGGAATATGCAGGGCGCCGTGGCTGGCAGATCGTTGAGGAATTCACAGACCAAGGCGTGTCGGGTTGCAAGGAATCGCGGCCGGCGCTCAATCGGCTGATGTCGGACGCTTGCCGTAGACGGTTTGACGCGGTCTTGGTCTGGAAGATCGACCGCTTTGGGCGATCCCTGAAGCACCTGGTCAACGCGCTGGCCGAACTCGCAGCGCTCGGGGTCGCATTCATCAGCCTGAGGGACAACCTGGACCTTAGCACCCCGTCTGGCCGGCTGATGTTTCAGATCATCGGCGCCATGGCGGAATTCGAGCGGGCGTTAATCCAAGAGCGTGTTCGTGCCGGGTTGAGGAACGCGCGAGCGAAAGGACGACGGCTGGTTCGCTGACTGCCAATGTCCGTGAGCACATCGCGACTCATGGGACGCCGAAGTAGCCGGGGCCGCGTTGAACAGCGACCACAGTTGCCGTCAAGCATTTGGTTAGCAAGTGCTTGGCATGTGCTGCTACTCCATGGAAGGTTTTGATGACCGCACCGCCCGCCATCTAGATCCCGAGCGTGCAGTCACAGCCGCAGCGCGACGCCGCCAAGGTTCCTGGTGTTGCTGACGCCTTACCTCGCCACGCGGGCCTTACAACGGACTGCGGCCTGAAAGGAGAGAAATGCAACACCTCACTCGCAGCAAACGTGTCAAGCGGCGATGGACAGGAGACGCGACTGATCTCGACCGCCTGTGCGCAGGACGCGATCCCCGCCAGACGCACTTCGCCTTTTATGTGCAGCCAGATCTATCTGCCGGTACGCCCGACCCAGGCAAGAAGCAGCCCAGCTCGGCCAGCGTGACCTCACCACCGACGCTCGCCCGCTCGCCACGCTTGGAACGCTCACCTGGTGCTGCGCTCGCGAGGAGCAGTAAAGCGTGAGAGCCCGGCTGAGCTTGAAGGAGCCGCGCGATGAATCCGCACGTTTAGCGTGGTTTGCCCGCTAGGGAAGATTGACGGTGAGGGCGTAAATATCGCCGCCCCCGCGGTTGACCTGGACGAGTAAGGAACCATCCGGAGCAAATCCCCCAAAAGCGCAGCGCATAGCACCTGCCTGCAAAATATCTTCGAAGCTGTAGGCACGTTGCGGTGGACCGCCGCCAGGTTGGAAGCGGTAAACAGGTTCTCCCGGCGCCAGAATATCCTGAAATAGAGGACGGAATCCGCCGACCACACGGGAGTTGAAATTGCCGCGCCGCGGGTGATCTGAGCCCAGCGGTGCGTCGTTAGGTCTAAGAGTTGAATGGCGGACTGATCTACCGACATGGCCACCACGAAACGGCCGTCAGGAGACCAACGCCCATTGATTAGTCCGCCCGAGCCAGGAATCATCGTAGGTTGTCGCTGCTCGAGGTCGAAAAGGTATAAGCCCTGTTGTGAGGTGGCTCCCACTCCTTGCTTCGATGTGAAGAGCACAGTCTTTCCGTCGTGGATAAATCCGGCCAGAATGCGGAGGCATTGGGAGCAAGCAAAAGTTGGGGACGACCACCGTCGGCCGAAACCAGATAGATTGTGCCCTGTAGACCGCCCTGATTGTTTTCGAACAGAATGTGTTTGGAGTCAGGACTCCAACGGGCTCCGTGGATGTTGGAGATGGTGGGATCTTCGACCAGTCTTCGCCGATCGCTGCCGTCGGGCCGACTGCGCCATAGTTGGTCTCCGTTGCTATAGAGCATCCACTGGCGATCCGCGGAATAAGCGACCTCCTCGACAGATACGCCGGGCAAGACAGGTTTAAATCGGTGGGTGCGGGGATCGAAGTGGACCACGTCGATTCCGCCAATGATCGCACCATAAGCGTAGATCGAGCGCCCGTCGCGAGAGGGCAAAGGAGTGGCATAGGCAACGGGCGGGAATGTGAGTTGTACGGGTACCGGCTGCCGCCATGACGGCCAGGAAGACTCGCGAACCGCCCAGAGACCTTGCCTGTTGTTTTTATAAGCTGTGAAGATGTAATAGGAGCCTTCGGAGGTCCAGTGTCCATCGAAGGCGTTCCAGCCGGGAAGAAAGGGACGGAGATCGCGGCCTGAGGAATTGACTTGCCAGAGATGTGGACCTGGAGCGGGAGTATTCGCCGCGAAACGTAGGGTCCGGCCGTTGGGAGACCAGTCAATAGCCCAAGCATGAAAACCGGCAAGTTGGCGAACCTCGGAGCCATCGCGATTGGCAATGTACACGCCAGAAGGATTCGTGAAAGCGACTTTGGTTCCGTCGGGGGAGTAAGTCGCACCGTCCACGACGATCTCTCCCACGGGGCGGGGCGCGCCGCCGACAAGCGGCATCGACCAGAGGGGCCGGTTAGAGTCGCGTGAAATGAAGGGAACCAGCAAGATCTCTGACTGGTCGGGAGAGACTGCGAAGGTCTTTGTGTTCTTGAAGGGAGCGTTAAAGGGCGCACTCTCGCCACCTGCCGCCGAAATTTGACGGTTGTTCCAATGGTCTCCATCGCGTTCTAGGAAAAAGAGGCGCGAACCGTCCGACGCAATTCCTCCCCAGGGATCGACACGGCCCGAGTTCGTCAGGCGGGTGATCTGGGTGACGCGGGGCACCGGAGGAAATGCGAGGCGATACCCCAACCAGCAAGCTGCCATCACAACCAATCCGAAGGCGAGGAGCCAAGCAGCACGCGAATTGGGATTTGAAGGCGGCGGAGTGACGACGATCGGCGGCCGGCGTCGCTCTACTAGGACGGTCGAGCGGTTCGCGTCAACCGGCGGCGCCGTTTCTGGCAGCACGACGGCATCCGTGTGAACAGGTGCGATGAAGCGGTAGCCTCTTCGCAGAAGGGTTTCCACGAAAATGGGATTTTCTGCGGAGTCGCCGAGTGCGGCGCGGAGTTTCCGGACCGCGGTGTTCAGGCTTTCATCGAAGTCGACGTAGGTGCCGTTGGGCCATAGACTCGAGCACAGTTGCTCCCGGGTAACGACTTCGCCCGGATGCTCGAGCAAAGCGGCGAGAATCTGAAAGGGCTGGTTCTCCAGGCGGACCGGCACGCCGCGTTTGAAAAGCTTCTCGTCCGCAAGATCGAACTCGAACTGACCAAAGCGTACGCCGGAACCCCGCTGAAATGGCGCTGTCACTCGAGTCTTCCCCCAAGAATGCCGAGCAGTGTAGCACCAAAATACCTCTCCAGCCCTTCGTTATTTCTTCAGGTGGCGCAACAAGTCTTTTCCCTGGTGAGGGTTGCAAGTTCAGACAAGATTCGGTGGAAGTTCGGTTGACCGCAGGGCCAAAAGAAGGCAGGTTCGCAGAACACTTTCCCCCATTTTTGACCGAGGCAGCGTCGTGAAAAGACATTTGCTAATTGCAGTCGCGGCCGGCGCGTTGTTGGTGCTGAATGCCTGCGGCGGTAAGACTGCCACTCGCACGGTTGGCACACAAGGGCTGGCGGCTACGCACTTGTCCGTCGCGGCACAGTCCTCTTCCACGTCAGGGACAGCTTTCAACTTCACGGTAACTGCGGTGGACGGTTTGGGCAATGTCGTCACCAGCTACTCCGGGGTGCTGCATTTCATCAGCAGCGATGGACAAGCGGTATTGCCCGCTGACTCGGCCCTGACGAAAGGAACAGGAAGCTTTAAGGCCACGATGACCAATCTTGGGCCACAACACATCACTGCAACCGATACGAGCACCGCAATCTCAGGCACATCGAGTTCGATCAATGTACTGCCGGCGACACGTTTCGGGGAATACGGCACCGAAGTTTTATGGAGAAGAACATGAACTCTCAAAAGTGGACGCGGATCATCGCTCTGATGTTGTTCACCGCAGTGGAGATCCCGCTTCAATTGGCCGCGCAGGACAAACAAGATCACCACCATCTGCAACATCATTACAAACTAATCGACATGGGCACCTTTGGCGGGCCGGGCGGTGGGATTTCCAACCCTTCGTCTCCTGCCCTGAACCGACGTGGTGCGCTCGTGGGTGTGTCGGATACCTCCGTTCCTGATCCCTTCGCCCCAAACTGCTTCAATCCTGAGTGCTTTGTGTGGCACAGCTTCCTGTCGCGAAACAGTGCTTTGACGGAGCTGATGTCGCTGCCCGGAGGTGCAAGCAATTTCGCGGCTTCGATCAATGACCACGGCCAGATTGCGGGGGAATCGCAAAACGGCGCGATTGACCCAGTGACCGGGTATCCCGAAGCGGATGCTGTTATCTGGCGTGACGGTCAGATCGGCGACTTGGGAACGTTAGGTGGAAATCAAAGCAACGCCGACGCTAACAACAATCGTGGGCAGGTTGTGGGATCAGCATTGAATACGACGGCTGATCCTTTCGCAAATACCTATGTTGCCTCGTGCACGTTCTACTACCCCTACGGGGGATGCGGGACCTTCGCACAAATGTTCCTCTTCGCACCTGCCGCGACCGAGACGCGTGCGTTCCTGTGGACCAAGACCGGAGGCATGCAGGATCTGGGCACTCTGGGCGGTCCCGATAGTAGTGCATGGATCATCAACGAACGCGGACAGGTTGCGGGTGAGTCTTTCACGAGCTTTACTCCAAATCCGTCGAGCGGCGTTCCGACCATCGATCCCTTCCTCTGGGATCCGAAACAAAAAAAGATGATCGATCTGGGTGGCCTCGGGGGCACCTTTGGATATCCGTTGTGGATGAACAATCGCGGCGACGTGGTTGGGTCGGCAAGTCCGCTCGGAGACACGACTCAGCACCCCTTCCTCTGGACTGAGGCTCGCGGCATGCAGGATCTGGGGACGTTCTTCGATCCGTCCGGATTTGGAGTTGCACTATCGCTTAACGACGATGGAGAGGTTGTTGGCCAAGCCTCAACCCCGGACAATACCGGGCTTGTCGCGTTCCTCTGGAAAGACAAAGTGCTGACGAACCTTGGGCTCGTTGGCACTGACACTTGTAGTTCGGCGAACAGCATCAATTCGCAAGGTCAGATAGTAGGCAATGCGTCCAACTGCGGCGACGAACTGATGGGGTTGTTCTGGGACGATGGGGGACTCCCCATCGACTTGAACACTTTGGTTGTTACTAGCACCGCCATGTACGTGACCAGCGGCATCATTATTAACAATGCCGGTGAAATCGGCTGCCTCGGCTCGAACCCCGGTGACACGGACGCACATGCTTGCCTGCTCATCCCCTGTGACGAGAATCATGCTGGCGTCGAGGGCTGCGACTACAGCCTGGTAGACCCGACCGCAGCCGCACAGAACGCAGTACCTCGCTACGTTCCTAGCCCAGTGCAACGTCCGCTGCAGTCGCAACGGTCCAATCGGTATCACGTCCCTGGCCTGCAATCGCCGAGCAGATAGTCGGCGAGGGCACAGAAAGGTACAAGGAGAAGGACATGAATTCTAAAACATGGACGCGCATCATCGCTCTGGCTTTGTTCGCTGCTCTGACGATCCCAGTTCAATTGGCCGCGCAGGACAAACAGGATCATCCCCACCAATACCATCACTACCAACTCATCGGCTTGGGCACGTTCGGCGGTCCTGGCAATGGCGTTGACATCGAGCCCTTCCAGAACGTCATCAACGGAAACGGAACAGTCGTTGGTGGTGCCGATACTTCCACCCCCACGCCGGAGCCAGGCTGCTACAACCCAGTTGGCAATCTGGACTGTTTTATTTCTCACGCCTTCGTGTGGAGAGACAACAACTTGAAAGACCTGGGCACGCTTCCCGGGGGCAACTACAGTTTTGCCACGGCGATCAACGATCGCGGCCGAATCGCAGGAGTCTCGGAGAACGACCAGATCGACGCATTCACAGGCAACCCGGAATTCCGCGCGGTTCTATGGCAGAACGGGAGCATCTTAGATCTGGGAACTCTGGGCGGCGTTTCGAGCTTAGCAGCCACGTTGAACAATCGCGGCCAAGTGACTGGAGTCGCCCTAAACGACGTGCCCGATCCCTACTCCCTTCTTGGTTTGGGAAGTGGGACGACAATGACGCAGACCCATGGGTTCCTTTGGCAACACGGCAAGATGCATGATCTGGGAACGCTGGGCGGGCCGGATAGCTGGGCAGTGTTTGTGAACGAGCGCGGCCAGGTCGCAGGAATGTCTTATACGAGTTACGACGTGGACCCGCTAACCGGGACGCCGCCTGTTGGCGTCTTCGTCTGGGAGAAAGGCAAGATGACGGACGTGGGAAATCTTGGAGGTGACAACGGTCTTCTGCCTTGGTACGACATTGTCACCGCCTTCAACAATCACGGACAAGTCGCTGGCGTCATGAACGTGGCGGGTAACGTATACAACCATGCCTTCCTTTGGAACGGAGAAAAGCTTGTAGATCTCGGGACGTTGGGCGGGAATTACTCCGGAGCCAGAGGAATCAACGAAGCGGGAGCGGTTACTGGGCTTGCATGGTTGCCAGGGGATCAGATTAAGCACGGGTTTCTGTGGAGAGACGGTGTGATGACAGACTTGGGCACGTTGGGCGGTGACCCGTGCAGCGATGCTCTGAGCATCAACTCGACAGGGCAGGTGGTTGGCGCTTCCCAATCTGATGCAGGCGGATGTAATAGGTGGACGACTGCGTTTCTCTGGGAAAACGGCGGCCCCATCGTCGATTTGAATGCGTTGACTCTTCCTGGACCAGGCGTGTATCTGAACGCTGGGTTGTGGAGCAATGATCGTGGAGAGATCGTCGCTGCGGGAAACCCGCCGGGCTGTGACAACGGCGATATCTGCGGCCTGACGTACGTTCTAATCCCCTGCGACGAGAATCATCCCGGCATCGAGGGGTGCGATTACAGCATGGTGGACGCAGCCGCAGCAGGACAAAGTGCAGTGCGTCGCAATGTTCCCAGCTCAACGCAGAGGCCGCCTCGGTCGCGGCGGACCAATCGCTATCACATCCCCGGCCTGCAATCGCCGAATAGATAGTTCCGCAAAGAGCACACAAAGCCATAAGGGAGAGGAACATGAATTCCAAGAGATGGACACGCATCATCGGTGGCACTCGGTCCTAGTTAGCGCGCTCTTGAGGGGATCCGTTCGGTCACGCCGCAGAGTTGGCGTAAGGAAAAGGAGAGAATTATGAAGCAGAGACTTATAACCACTTTGCTGCAGATGGCGGTGTGTACGCTGGGTTTGAACGCCCTGGCCAGCACCACTCGCTACGTGAATGGGGTCAGCGGGAGTGACAGCAACAACTGCACCTTACCGACGACCCCCTGCAAGACTATCGGGCGTGCGATTTCGCTGGCTGCATCGGGCGATACAGTCACGGTCGCCGCCGCGACTTACACCGAGAATCTCACCATCAACATTATTGTGAAGGTGATCGGCTCGGGTGCCAGCACAACAATTATTGATGGCGGAGGAGTTGGCACTGTCGTCACGATCTCGAATATTAACGCCCATGTAACCCTTTCAAAACTCACCATTCGCAATGGCACGGCCACCGAGGGCGGACGTATCAACAGAGCCACCTCCGGAGGAGGTATCAAGAACTCTGGCACGCTGACGCTAACCAACAGCACCGTCAGTGGGAATTGGGCGCCTATTCCATGTATCCACTTTTTTGTGTTCTGCGAAATTAGAGCCGGTACGGCGTTAGGTGGGGGTATCTACAATTCTGGCGCGCTGACCATCAGCAACAGCATCATCAGCGGGAATCACGCGGGCTCATACTGCAATGGAAATCCCTGCTCGGCTTTTGGCGGCGGCATCTACAACCAAGGCACGCTCATGATAATCAAAAACAGTACTCTCACCGGCAATAGCGCAGGTACCGCGTGCACTACGAGCATCCACTGCCTGGTGGGTGTTGGCGGCGCCTTCTCCAACGTCGGCGGCACAGTGACCCTGAACAACAGCACCGTCGACGGGAATAGCGCTTACCGCTGTTCCGGAGTGTGCGGCGGAACGGGTGGCGCCATCGTTCATGGTTCGGGAAACTTTTCAATGAATAACAGCACCGTTAGCGGAAATTCTGCTGGCGGTATCTTTAACGGCGGCACAGCAACACTCCAGAACAGCATTATCGCGAACAATTCTGGCACAAATTGTGGCGGCACCATCACGTCGCATGGCTACAACCTGAGCAGCGATGGCTCCTGCACTTTCATCAACAGCGGCGACCGGAACAACACCAACCCCGTGCTCGGCGCGTTGGGGTACTACGGCGGGCCAACGCCAACTATTCCTCTGCTCACGGGTAGTCCGGCCATTGATGCCGGAAACCCGAGTGGCTGCACCGATGGCCATGGAAATCTGCTGAAGACCGATCAACGCGGCGAGCCGCGTCCCAACAAGGAGGATCGTGGCGGCTGCGATATGGGAGCATATGAACTCCAGACCGACTAGATGAAATGTGCCGGATAAGCTCGCACATCGCATACCAGTGCCTCGGATGCGGGCGGTAACGTTTGTTACAAAGACCGGACATAATGGGACTTCTTTTCTGCACAAGCATGCTTGCCTAAGCTCCGCGCTTAAAAAGGCTCAGCCGTCACGCTAACCCTCACGGAGCCACGTTAGCACGTCATTTCAGAGCGGGGTCATTACGCGGGTTGAAACTCACCCTGTTACAAAAACCGAACACAACATAGTTCTTTTTCGCACGAGGCTGATTGCTCTTAAGATCCGCGCTCTTTCCAGAAATCGGCCCCGCCCTACGTTGTATACGAAGATTGCTTCTAATCTCAGATAGAAGGAGAGAAATTGTGTCAAATCTTGCTGAGGAAAGACTCCCGCAACTGCAGAATGTATTTTGTCAAATTGGCCACCATGATAAGTATCCGTGGATTCCGTTGCCATGGAAGGGCACCTACAACAAGGTGTTATATTTTGATCCAATTACCGGCGCCACAATGGAACTCGCCAAAGTAGAACGTGGGTGTGCCTTTCCCGCGCATTACCACACCACAGTCCAGACCCTCTTCGTCGTATCAGGACGGTTGCAGGATGAGAGCGGTGCTATTACAGAGCCAGGCACGTTCCGCATAATACCTGCGGGCCAATTGCACGGTCCGTTCACCTATCTAGTAGGTGGGCGCGATCTAGGACGGGCTACGGAGTGCATGGAGGATTGTGCCGTCCGAATCAGCAACCGCGTGCAAAATCACCACAGACGGACACAGAGCATATCTTGAGGCAGTCGAGAGCGCTTTCGGAGCGGATATTGATTACGCCCTGTTGCAGAAGATTTATGGTGCTCCTGCTGAGAACCATGCACGTTATTCTTCAACGAAGTGTATCGGTTGCGACATGAAGGCAGTCGGTGGGAAACCCTGATCCGAAGCGTAATGAGCACTAGTTTTGTAGAACGACAGAATCTATCGATGCGAATGAGCATCTGTCATTTTCCGCGCCTAACGAATGCATTTTCAAAGAAGGTCGAGAATCATGCCGCTGCCGTCGCACTTCTGCACGATCTGGCGGCCAAGATAACCGCCCTACTACCTCGATGTTGGCAATGCATTGCTGAAGGTACGGGTTGGTAATGTTCCATTCATTTAACCTGCATCTCCATACCTGAAATTGCGCAATTGTTGGGCGACCGCCGTGGCAAACTCTTGGATATTCGATTGTATTGCCTGTTGCGGTAATGCCAGGCTTCGGATGATCTCCCCTTGGCGCTGAGTGGCAACTTCACCATAGCTGGCAAGGGTGGTCAAAACCTTTTCATGCCCGAGGTTCTGGCTCCACGCCTTGAACTCTTCGGGGGACTTGCAGATTCTTCGCCGAGTCGGACAAGCGTGTTTCTAAAGCTGTGCGGATTGAAATAAGGCAGGCCGGCAATGGCGAAGGCTTCGCGAAATATCTCGCGAATGGGCGAGGCGTTGCTCCAATGCATCCCGTTTCAAGACCTGACACCTCAAACTGGCGACTCGGCCCCAACGCAACTTCGGGTTGCCGGGAAAAGCGGGTCGTCATTGCCCCATAGTTTGTCTTCCCGGAGATAGGACACCCATTCCTCCACAATTTCCGGACTTCATCGCCCACCGGAAAGAAAAAAGTGGGGAAAGTTTTGCTGAATTTCGTCTTCACCTCGCGCGCATCTTGATGGACGCCGTCGAAATTAGATCAACGTGCTTCAGTTTCATCGAAGCAATAGCGCTGTCCCGTGCGCCGGTGAGAAGCGTGAATGCGATGAGAGCGCGGTTGCGACGCTCGATCTCTGTGCTGGCGGGCATTGTATTGATCACGTGTTTCACCTGCTCCAATGTTGGTCCTTTTTGTTCCCGCTGAGCCGTGGCAATGCGCGTGTCCTTATCAGACAGATTGAAATACTCGGCATCGGAATACTGAACACGCGATTTGTAGCCAGGCTCCCGGCCAGCCACTGGAAGAATCGTTTGAGCTGCGTGAGTGTCGCATATAGGTCGCCTTGCTCAGCTTCTCCCCGGATGCTGACCGGTCTGCTCGGCAAGGTGCTTCTTGAACGCAACCGCCTGGGAATAGTGAAACAGTCTTGAAGTCCCGATGACTGGTGTAAACCTCGAACCGATCCAGGGCCTTAGCAGACGCATCCACGGTGGGCTCGCTTTGACGCTTAGTCAAGATGCTCTCTGGGGAGAAACATCGAGAACATGTGGTCAAGCCTGACGAAGAGGCACGTTATCTTGCGGCAGCACCTGAACCACTGGGCTCAATTGCGGCTGTTCTCACTGACACAGGCATGCGTCCCGACGAGTGCTATCGCTTGCGGTGGGAATCCGTAACTTGGACCAACGGAAGAAATGGGACCGTTCTAGTGACTCACGGCAAGACTCCTGCCGCTCGCCGGGTGCTGCCCTTAACGGTGCGTGCCAAAAGCATCCTGCACGCCCGCTGGGAGACCGCAGGACGCCCAGCAGAGGGCTGGGTGTGGTCTGCCCCCACACGCAGTGGGCATTTTGAGAAATCCACGCTAAAGAAGCAGCACAAGAAAGCATTGAGACTAAGCCAGGTCCGCCCTTTCGTTCTTTACAGCTTGCGGCACACGTTCCTAACGCGATTGGGTGAGTCAGGTTGTGATGCGTGGACGCTGGCGCGAATCGCGGGACATAGTTCCGTAGCTATGTCTGCCAGATACGTTCACCCGAGCGAAGATGCAGTTCTCGCCGCTCTCGATCGGCTGAGTGGGCACAATTTTGGGCACAGCGCGAAGACGAGCGAAAATACGCTTGCGCTCGAATCCCCGCTATCTGCTTCAAATGATTAAAGAAAAAATGGTCGGGGAGAGAGGATTTGAACCTCCGACCCCCTGGTCCCGAAGAAGCTAACGAAATGCTATCTCGTTGATTCGCTTAGTTTGGCTCTGCGTCAAAGAGCACGGTTTTAGCCGGTTTTCGGCAGGCAATTGACCCAAATCTGACCCTAACTTTCCCCGGCCCTAGAGGACGATTTTTCGAACTTTTCTCCTGATGCCAGGCAGCTCTGGGTCTATTTTTCAAGAGGTCACCGCCTGAATCTTGATTCTCCGAAGTCAATGAGCGATATAGAGATTTATCAACAACTACGCTCTTACGCGAAGGTCAAAGGAATCGCAGCACTTAGCGGTTGATCTATTTGCTTTCCCTCCGAAGTTCCAGTCTTTTCAATGAGAACTCGCCTATTCTGGTGCCAGCCGCTGGAAGAATTTTCCTCGACTGCGTGAGCCATTCCTTCCCCAGTTTCCGCCTATCTATTTAGGAGACGCTTATGAGAATCACAAAGCAGCTGTTGTTATGTGTTTGCTGCCTCGGAATTGCAGTACCGACAGCATGGGGCCAAGCAGCAAACAGCCAAGCCACGACTGGCATTCTGGGATACCTCGATCCCCACACCGGAGCATTTCGACCTGTGCCCGCGGCAACGGAAGAAGATTCCGCGCTCCCTGCCGCGACCGTGGTTGGGGGAACCATAACCGTGACGATCACGATCACCGTCAAGACCACAACCTTGACCAAGTTCATCTGCAGCGCCGATGTTTCGGTGGTGGATGGTACAACCAGCCCCACCGTCTACTCCGAAACCAACAGCGTCGCGGCCACTGGAACTGGCTCGACAAGAACATGCAAGCTATCCATACCCTACGCTTGGAGCCTTACGACCCAAGCCAGCGATAGAATGACAACCGGTTACATCGTGAGCGGAACCACTGCCACCACGGGACTGCCGGAGCGGACGAGTTCGCGCAATCCGCTCGATACTCGCATAGTCCCTGCCAATGGTGCCATCACGGCTCTGACTGCGGCTGTTACTCAATGAACCTGGTAATGAAAATAATGGAGGGTGAGCCACCGCGACTCACCCTTCATTTAACTTCACGAGCTAGTCCCAGCCTTTGCTGACCCAGGATTCTTCCAACGATGGAAGGTGAGATTGATCGTTGACGTTATCAGGCCTCTCTTACAATGCCGGCGTTGTCAAGTACTTTTTTTCACTTTGTTTTCACTTTTGTTTCACACTACTGCATCCACTCAGAGATGAGCGCCATTTCGCTCTCGTAGAAATAAGTGCCATACCAACCAAGGCTCGCTCGTAATCAGTTCAGGTCAGAACTCGGTCCGACCCATGCATCTCTTCGGTCACAACTTCGATCATGATTACTACTTCGAACTCCTCCGTAAAGAGGAGCGGGCTGCTCAATCAATTGCTCGGTGTTCTACTGCACACCATGACCTGATCCGAGCTGGCCCGCGTGCGAACCGAACTTTCTTGACTGCTCGTAATCCCATCCCTTGCGCCACATCCAGTAGAGAGCAATCGCCAGTCTCCGCGCCATCGCCACCTTGGCGATCTTCCGTCCTCGTCGCATGGCCAGGTGGAAGTACTTATTGCGCCATTCCGGAATGCTGCGCGCTGTAACTTGGGCCGCTTCCACCAGCAAGAAGCGCAACATCGAACTCCCTTGCTTCGTGATATGCCCCAGTCGTCGCCGATTTCCGCTGGAGTCCTCCAAGGGCACTAACCCCAAATACGCCGCGATCTGTTTCCCGCACTGAAATCGCTCCGGCCTTCCGATGATCAATACGAAGGCTAAGGCCGTCAGTGCACCCACTCCAGGATGCGTCCGCAAGCGCCCTGCCTCCGGGACATTTCTCTACTTCTTGCTCGATCGCTTGCGTCAGATCGGCAATCGTCGGGTTCAGCCGATCCAGCAGTTGCAGCAGATCTTCCCGTCGCCGGCTCGCCCAGGGGGCTAAGCGAAACGCCTCCAGTTGCTCTCGTCCCTGCTGCCGCCACAACCTCTTTTTGCAGCGTAGCCCCTCGTTCAGAGCCACCGCTTGCAGTTGATTCATGATCCGAGTCCGCATCTGCACCATGCGATGCCGATGCCACAACAGTTGCCGCAGATCCCGATTCTCCCCACTCGGTACCCAGATCTTGGGAAAACGATTCTCCATCAGCAACTGCAGCATATGCCGCGCATCCTCCCGATCCGTCTTCTGCTTGCGTTCCCGCTTCCGGGCGATCTCGCTGGCGTCCCCGATCCACAACTCCATGTTCAGTTCCCCCAGGAGTCGCTCAAACCAGCGTGCATGCCCACTCGCTTCCATGCCCACTCGTACCTTCTTCCCCTGGGCAGCGAGGTCACGATAAAACTTTTCTGCTCCCGCACTGTGCTCTAATCGTGGCTCTCCGTAATCTCCCGTCTCGGTATCCACAAACGCTATTTGCTGGAAGCTCGGGTGATAATCGCATCCTATAATGATCATCGTCGGCTCCTTTCTACCCGAGCCTTTGGTTGGTCAGTACCACCAAATCTTACTCGGGTCTGGGAGCCGGCATTGTTATGGAATCAATTACAGTGCGCCGTGAAAGGCGGGTCCTCGCGGGTGAAAGTCCCGCCCGGGAACTGGTCGCTCCACCCGGTAGCAATCGGAGCGGCGGTGGAGGTAACGAAGCCGTCGAAGCCTCCGATGTAGAGGGTCGCGTAAGGCGACTCCGCGAGTCTGCAGGCCGTAACGCGAGTGAACGCTGAGCAGGCCTCGAAAAATGTGATGCAGGAGCCGACCCGCCTGTAATGGTGGGGAAGGTCGAAGCCGATGGAGCAGCAAAGAGCGAATAAGTTCCATCGGTCCTGCCGGGGTAGTGGCGACGGCATGCAGACATAGGGGACCAGAGGCAACACGGGAAGCCCCAGCGGAGATCGCAGTCGGGATCAACTGGCAACTCGCGAGAGCCAGGCCGGGCCGTCTGGGGTGACGGAGAGGCTCGCAGTACTGATGAAACCGGGTAATGCCGGTGGAGGGAAGGGGCCTCAGTTGGAAGGAAACGCAAGAAGCAACGAAGGACAGAGGGATTGACGATGAGTCCAGTAACCCCCGCAAGTGTACAGAAGTTGCAGACGGCGTTGCACGCGAAAGCGTGGCATCGCCGTTGTTAACCG
>CAVQCF010000023.1:0-5756 GCA_963710885.1 uncultured Acidobacteriaceae bacterium | reverse complement strand
TACGCTCACTGATCTCTGGCACTCCCGCCAAAGGGCTCTACTTCTTATCGAGTGAGTGCGGGAACCTCAGGAATCCAGCAGTACGTGGATTCTCTCTTGTATTTGCTCTCTTTGGGTCACGCTGACTTCTGATCCGTCGTCCCAGTTCGTTAAGTGCCTTGCGTCAAGGGCAAAATGAAGCCCCCATCGGCGTCGTGCCCCCTCCACAATGAGGCTTTGCTCGCCGACGAAGGTGATCGACCTTCCGTCTCCCGAGTACCGCAGTTTGCGACCCCGAAGTAAGGTCCCCACAAAGGAAACCTCGTACCCCTCGTCGCTACGCACGCCTCGCGGGAACCATCTTTTGTGAAATGCCACGGCTCTCCATCATAGCTGGTGAAAAATCCCGGTTACGCTCAAAATCCCCCCTCCCCCCTCGAAATCGCTGAAAGGCGAACAGATGGCGCGAGCTGGTGATATGGCCTGATACGGCAGTTGACTTCGGGTTTAGCCCGTGATCGGGCACAAACGGGGGCAGACAACAAAAGGAAACCGCCAACAGTATGTCCAATTCCGAACATCCGTTGTCGTCTTTGAACACTTGTGCGCTGGCTCTTAGGACACAATCGTTCGATTTCAAAGAGTTACACGGGGATACTGCTGGCGAGAAGGTTGCTTCTGGAAAGGGTGGACGAGCGCGCCCGGCAGGAGGAATCGTATGCAGCTTTTACTTCAAGACTTTCGTTACGCGCTGCGGCAATTGCGCAAGAAGCCGGAGTTCACGGCCGTCGCGGTGATGACGCTGGCGCTGGGAATCGGCGCCAATACGGCAATGTTTTCGGTCATTCGCGCGGTCCTGCTCAGGCCGCTCGCGATGCAGGAACCCTCTCGCGTCATTTACGTGCAGGAACAATGGCGGGACATCTTTCCCGGTCTCTCAGTAGGGAACTTCGCCGACGTGCAGCATCAAAGCACTTCCTTCGCAAGTCTTAGCGCGTCAAATAACGCGAGTTTCAACCTGGCAACACGGGAAACTCCCGAGCGCGTGGAGGGAGAAATCGCCACGGCGAACTATTTTGGCACGTTCGGCATTCAGCCGTTAACCGGGCGCGTCTTCACGACCGATGAGGATAAGCCTGGACACTCGCAGGTAGTCGTGATCAGCGAACGGCTGTGGCGCGCACGGCTTCACGCGGACCCCGCGATAATTGGGCAAGCCTTACGCATTAACGGACGCTTCTACTCTGTGATTGGCGTCATGCCGAGGAGGTTCGATCCGCTGTTGGAGAACAGCGATTTATGGGTTCCGGCAGCGTACACTCCACAGCAACTGGCCGATCATGACGATCATTACCTCAGTGTGATCGGCCGGCTCAAGCCCGGAGTCAAACTGGACACGGCGCAGTCGGAACTTAATGTGATCGCACAGCGGCTGCAGCAGCAATATCCGATCGACGACAAAGACCGCAGCTTTCGCCTGACTTCGCTGTCAACCGCATTACTTGGCGATCAGCAATTGACATTGCGGATGTTGCTCGCTTCGGTTGGGTTCTTGCTCCTGATTGCCTGTGCCAACATCGCAAACCTACAACTTGCCCGCGCACAAACGAGAAAGAAAGAGATAGCCGTGCGCGCGGCGCTTGGAGCCTCGCCAAAACGGATCGCCTCTCAACTGCTTACAGAGAATGTGGTTCTGGGGATAGTCAGCGGTGGTGTCGGCGTTTTGTTGGCGTACGGGGCCGTAGCATGGATCATAGCGAAGGGGCCATCCGGGGTTCCGCGACTGGACCAGTCGAGTGTGGACGGGACCGCACTCGCATTTGCCTGCGTTGTGGCGCTGCTCTCCAGCTTCCTGTCCGGCCTTGCGCCCGCGCTGCGTTCCGCCTCGCCGCGACTGAGCGAAGCCTTCAAACAGGGCATCGGGACCTACTCTGGCGGTCGCGATCGGGTTCAGAGCATGCTTGTAGTCGGCGAAATTGCACTGGCGCTGACGTTGATGACAGGTGCCGGATTGCTCATCCGCAGCGCGTTGCTCGTGTTGCATCTGAATCCAGGGTTCGACACCGCAAACCTCGTCGTCGGCCGCGTCGGGCTGCCGGATGCCACCTATCACGATCCCACCATTGCGCGGCAGACTTTCGAGCGCATGATCGAGGCGTCGGCAGCCCTACCAGGAGTTCAGTCGGCCGCAGTAGTTTCCCGTGCT
Source organism: uncultured Acidobacteriaceae bacterium (assembly GCA_963710885.1). GTDB lineage: Bacteria > Acidobacteriota > Terriglobia > Terriglobales > Acidobacteriaceae > Sulfotelmatobacter. The sequence continues at coordinate 3,571 of CAVQCF010000023.1, read as the reverse complement.
CCGCTCGCAGGCGGGGGGAGCAGCAATGGCCTCATCGCGGAAGGGAAGGCGCTTGATCCATCGAACCTGGTTAACGCGCGGTTACAAATCGTCTCCGCGAGCTATCTCTCGACCGCTCGTGTGCCATTGCAGGCCGGACGCGACTTCACCGCGCAGGACACGCGCGACAAAACGCTGGTCACGATCGTCAACGAGACACTTGCTCGCACGATGTGGCCCGGTGAGAACCCGATCGGCAAGCGCTTCGCATGTTGCGAGGACAATGGGCCGAAGGGGCGCATGAATCCCGTGTGGCACGAGATCGTCGGTGTTGTCGGAGACGTACGCGCCCAAGGACTCGATCGTCAAGTCCAGCCCGAGTTTTACCTTCCCTTAGCACAGATACCCGCAAGTGCCTGGGATTGGGTCGGGCGCACCATGGACTTAGTAATGCGGACGCGAGGGGGCATATTTCCGGCCAACGATTTGCGAACTGCCGTGGCCTTGATCGCGCCGGGCGTGCCTATCTACCAACTCTCAACCGTGCAACAGAAGATTGAGGGCACGCTCGAAGAATCTCACTTCGACACGTTTCTACTGGCAATGTTTGCCGGGATAGCGCTGTTGTTGTGCTCGGTAGGAATTTATGGAGTTCTGTCGCATGTGTTCGCACAGCGCACTCGCGAGATCGGCCTGCGCATGGCGCTGGGTGCAACACGCGGCCAGATCGCACGCCAAGTGCTGGGGAGCGGGTTGCAGCTTACCGCAATTGGTATCGCGCTCGGGATCACGTGCGCATTTGCCTGTGCCCACCTGGTTTCTTCATTGCTCTATGGTGTGCGCTCCACTGACGCTGTCGCGTTTGGGGCTGCATCATTGGTCCTTGCTTCTGTTGGGCTGATGGCCAGCTACATCCCAGCTAGGCGTGCGATGCGGGTCGATCCCATTGTGGCACTGCGGTATGAATAATCCCCCCCGGTAGATTGGCCGCGTCAAGCATTTCGATTCGACCCACAGCGCGAGAACCCCTGGTAATGTCGGCAAACCGGAGGCTATCCGAGCCGCCGACCATAGGCAATCGTCTCAACTGGCGATATATCCCGATAGCGCTCATCAAGGCCGAGAAAGGCGAAGTAAAAGCGCAAGCTTGTGATAAGGCCTGGTTTCGTCAACTTACCAATTTACTCAGAAATAATCCTCAAGGCTCAGGTAAGCAATACACGAGTGCTCAGTCGAGAACTGCTTCATCTGAGTGGTACAGCCATTGCAAAGAGACGGTCAACAGGTCAACAGGGCTTCTTAGCTCGTTGACTCGGTGAGCCTTAGCTTTGAAGGCCCGTAAGCTCAAGCCCGATCGCGTGCGCTGACACCGTATGCATCCAAGACATCGCGCAGGGTCAGGATACCTTCCAACTTATGCAGATCCGCACGGCTCACAACGGGCAGGATTTCGATCTGGTTTGCGCCCATGCGTTCGAGCGCTAAATCAAGCCCTTGGTCGGCGTGGACGTGCGGAAAATCCTGGGCATCCATCAGTTCACCGAGCTTCTTATCCGCGCCTTCAGCCAGCTCTCCCTCCAGCCTCGCAAAGTTGATAACACCAATGACACCTCGTCGATCCGTCACCAGCCACGCTCGGACTTCGCTCGACGCGAACTTGTTCCAGGGCGTCCCGAACCGTGATCTCGGCAGGCAGCAACAGGCTCGCAGTTTGCATGAGTTTTCTTACTTGACGACGCCCATTTTGTTGACGCGTCGCCGCCGTGGGCAGGTGTATGCCATCCTGCACTGCCAGGGCTTCGTAAATGGGTTCCCGCTGCAATCGCGAAGAAATAAAAAGGCTCACCATATTCGCAATCATCAGCGGGACGATCACCGCATAGTCCTGCGTCATCTCGAAGATCATCAGCACCGAGGTCATGGGAGCGCGCACAATACCGGCGAAGACTGCGCCCATTCCGACCAGAGCGTAGGCGCCCGGCGTCGCAGTGTGAGCGGGGAACAAACCATGTGCTAGGGTCCCTACGGTACCTCCCAACATAGCGCCGATGAACAGGGCGGGGCCGAAGATTCCGCCTGCGTTGCCCGAAGCATAACTGGTGGTAACGGTGAGAAGCTTCAGAACTACTAGCAGCAGCATCATTTTGAACGCCATATTTCCGTTCAAAGCGTCGCCGACGTATCCATAACCGACTCCCAGAACCTGCGGCACAAACCAGCCGATCAGCCCGACCAGCAACCCGCCCGCCACTGGTTGGAACCAGACCGTTTTCTGCGGGAACCGCAGGAAGCGTGCCCGCATTCCTAGCAAGAGCTTCGTGAAGGCCGCCGAAACCACACCGCCGGCCACGCCGAGCACCGCATACACCGCAAACTCCGCCGGATGGACTAGTTGGTATTGTGGAACCTTGAAGAGGGGGTTGTTGCCGAGGAGAACACGCAAAACCACCCAGGAGGTCGCCGACGCCAGCACCACCGCGCCCATCACCGGTGCGTTGAGATCCCCCATGATCTCCTCGAGCGAAAACAGCACCGCGGCCAGAGGCGTATTAAACGCAGCTGCGATGGCCGCCGCCGCTCCCACCGGGATCAGCTTCTTTACCAGTTCAGTGCGCAGTCCGAGGAACCGTCCGAGGACGGATGCAATGCCCCCACCAACTTGAACCGAAGGCCCTTCGCGTCCCAGCGGGATACCGCTGGCGAGCGTTGCCGATGTGCAGAAAAACTTGCCGAGAACGGTGCGTAGCGTGATGCGCCCATCGCGCGCAAAAAGCGCAGCTTTCGTCTGCGGCACGCCGCTGCCTCGCGCATAGGGAAAATAGCGATACAACAAGTAACCAATGCCCAACGAGCCCACGAACGGGAACAGCAGACGTCGCCACGGAGCGCCCCCTATCGGGTAGAGCCTCATCCCCATTCGTTCCGTCAGCAAGATGAATGAGACGACCGCCAGGCCTGTCAGCGCTCCTATGACCAGTGCCAGAACCAGAACTACACGATCCTCATTATTTTGCAGCTTGCCCCAGCGATGTAACAGCGGGGTTCTCCACCAAGTCCCGCTCGTCCTCTGGCTACTTTCGATCATCTTTCAGGAATGTCCTCCCGGGAGTCTTGTTTAAGTGTCATTTACGATTCGATTCTTCGCTCACCCGCTTTCATTGTATCGTACGACGATATTACACAATGCGTAGGTCTTTGTTGCCGCTTCCTGGGTTGGTAACCTGTCCTAAGTTGGCGATCGCGGTAGGGACAGTCATCTGCGAACTGAAAGCTGTTGGAATGATTGTCTGAAGGAGGAAAAGCAAACACTATCAGACCGTGCGTACCATCGGACGTAGCCTACGAGGTAGGAGCGGGGCGGCAACAAACCGTTCGAAGCCCTCGGACAATGTACCCATACCCGTGAGGGTAACATCGGAACCGCGAGGCGACGGTGTATCTACTAGCACAATGTGGAGAGGGCCTAGGCTTGATAGCAAGGCCAGAATACACAAATGCTCGCAGGCGTGTCGTCACCCTAAGAGAACCTAAGATGCTGCGTGGTTCTTCTCGCAGTGGGTACGGAGCGCAGTGGTTTACTCCGTCATGGTCA
>CAVQCF010000022.1:0-356803 GCA_963710885.1 uncultured Acidobacteriaceae bacterium | reverse complement strand
ACGATCACTAAAGGAACGAATGTCCACGCTCGGCGGCGCACCGGAAACGACCCTCTCCACCGGAAGGCGGCACACCCGAACCAGATAGTCACGCTCCATCTCGTTCTTCGCGAGATATAAATCGCACGGCAAGGTTTTCAATGCATAGCGGCCATCAAACGCCCCGTGATGAAAGTCCACGGTCCTTATCTTTCTCCAGGCCGCGAGCATGACGGGCAACCGCGTATACAGGTTGCTATCGTCGCCGCAAAGAACTCCGTCGACTGGCTCGCGCTCCAGCACCTCACGCCAGGCATCGCGGGCGCTCACGCCATTGCGAATCCAATCCGGAAAAGAGTCTAGAAGACCCGCTTGCACCAGCACCCGCAACTCCGGAGACTCGCACAAGTCTGCTTTCAGTTTTGTCCAGCGTTCGGTCAGGGACGCAATCTCTGCACCGGCTAGACCCGCCTTTGCGTATGCCGCAAGGTCACGCACTTGAACGTTTGCGGGCGCGACGAACTGCCTCGCGCTGCGTCGGGTTGCAACCATCAGAAAAGGCTTCATCGGGAGCAAGCGCGCATAATCGGCGGCCATTCGCGATACGTTGCCGTAAGCGCTGGGCAGAAGCACCACCGGTTCGGAGCAACGCCGCGGGCGCGAGGCAACGCGGGAGCGCCACCGATAGCCGGAGTCATACTTATCCAGAAAGATCTCTGTGAATTGGGCGGAGAGAAACGCCGAAGCAGCCCAGCATAATGCATGGCGCGCGCGGCGGAACGTGCAAGGCCACCCGGTTCAAAGGTCTGCAGCGACGAGCCCAAGGCGAGCGACACCAGACGGGCGCCCCCGCCAGGGCGCGTGGCCCAAAGCTCCGCCGACGGACTGATCTGCTTTGCCACCGACAACAGACCGGGTAGGGTTAGAGCGTAGGGCGCAACCAACAATGACAGGAGATCCCACCAGTCGATTCCCTCCTCATCTATCAGGCGGCCTCGTCCTGTGGAAAACATTTCTCGTACACCTTTCGCGTCTGCGATCCCCTGGCGGAAAGAATCGGCGCGCAATACCGTGCAGCCACAGGCGCGGACCCACCTTTCCTCGGTGAACGGAGTAGATTTTCCCAGGTCGACGATGAAATCCCAGTGCTGCCGTGACCACGGTCCGCGTTCCGGCGAATCTTCGGGCTGTAGCAACAGAACTCGCATTGGGTTCCAGTCGGCCGCGTCGTCAAACGCGAGCCGACACCTCCGCGACTGGCGCGTCATCGAGTTTCGGCGTCTCGCCTTTGATCCGTTGCCAACCCAGCAGACGCTGCCGCACTAACGAATAGCGCTTTTGAAATCCGGCTTTCTCCAAACCGCGAATCGATGCAAGGTTCGAGGCCGCACTGAAAATCCAGGGACTATTTCCTCTGTCCCGGATACGTTTGGCGATCAGGCTCACGGTTTGCCCGTAATATCCGTAGCCCCGCGCGGAGACCGGAGTCCAGCAATCGAAAATCATTATGCAGCCGGGAAATGGCCCGTCGACTTTGGCGTTTAGTTCCGAAAGAAAGAACTTGTTGAACGCTGTAGCCCATGCAATATGCAACACGACACCGTCTGTATCAAGCAGTGCAAAACCTTCCGCATTTCCATCGCGCAGACGCGAAGCGGAGCGCAACAAGTATGCGAGCGTCGCTGGGTCGTCGACGTATTGCGATGCCGCCGAGGCGAGCAGGTTCAGGTCGAGAAGCGTCATGATCGAGCTCGAATCTGGAAGAACCCGACCGCGCCACTCAAAAAAACAAACCTCGTCCTCTGACCACAGAAACGCTGCCGCGCGCTTACCCAGCCGCCGGAGCGTGGGAGCAACACCATCGCGGCCAACGCTCTCTCTCAGTTGTCGCAAGCGCGCGGTCACCGCGCGCGCATGCGCTTCCAGCCGCGGAGAAGTCTTAAAACTTTCCACGGCACGATAGCGCAGTATCTCCCAGGTATGCTGCCGCCGAGACGTCCTCAGAGTCACATACAGCGTCTCCCGGCTCTGGTTGGCGAATCGCTCTTTATACTCCTCAGCTCCCAGCCCGAGGTCAATGGTTCGTAGCGCTGGATCATCCGCCGCTTCTTCGGTCAGCTTCGCCAGCAAACAGAATCCCGGAGAGTATTTTTCCAGGGCCGTTTCGAAGGTTGGCTGGTACCAGAACCAGGTACCTTCAAACTCGAAACCATAGTTCCATGCATAAGCGTTCTCCCCCGACATCAAGCGCGTCACCTTCAGCCAGCCAGACTCCGAAAGTAACTTCGCCAACTCCTTCAGAAACAGGCGGCGCTCTGGGCGCGCCATGTTGCTGATACGTCCAGTCGCCAGAAACCGTGCCACGTGAGCCTGGATAAAGTCCGGCAAGATGGGCGCGACCGCATCCCAGGAGCGCGCATGATCGAGACGCACTGGAACGTCGCGCCCCATCGCATTCAGAAATCTGCGCACCATTTTTCTCCGTGGCAATACGGGCTTCTGCCCTGCCTGCCGCTCGAGTTGGGCCAGGGAAATCTGAGCGCAGAGGTACGCCGTACGCGCGAGGCAAAGATAGCCGTTCTGCCCCGATGCCGTGCGGATCGCCGCGAGCGTACTCGAATCGGCCGGCAGATTTGTGAGCGTAATGTCGCCGACTCCTCGCTTCTTCAATTCGGCCAGAACTGCCGTAACGAAAGCAGGCTTATATTCCGGCAGGGCGATGAAATCGCAGTAGTCTCCGGTGGTAGCGCAAAGAAACGACACGCGGCGCCCTTCCGCCACGGCGGCAAGGGACGCGACTCCGCACAGGGATCCGCCTTCGTCGTAACCGAGAAAAAGCAGCGGCTGCAGCGTTGTGTGGTAGGCACGTTGCACCGCCAGCGACCACTCATAGGTGTAGAAGACCTGGGGCCGATCCACCCGCTGCACCAGCGCATTCCACTGCTGGCGCAGATTTCCATCTTCGGGAATTTCCTGGAGCAAGACGAGTCGCAAGGTTCGATTCACTTCTCGCAAGGTCTGGCGAATACGTAATAGTACCAATCTGTGCTGTATGGATGGCTCGTGGGGGATAGTCATCGCCGAGGATACGCTCAGGCCGAAAATGCAAGGCACCAGTTCAGCTATCACACGACTAGGAATGCATAGTGCGTCAGCAGCCCACCATGGGCGGAATCGACAAGAGTCCCCTCGCCGCGCCAGAACACCGCGAAGGAATTCTCTTTAGGAGGCACCGCAAACTTGCTCCCCTGCCTGACCGAAGGCCAATGCCGACCCGCGCTGCGGTGAGAATAGTCAACCAGAGCCAGTACAGAATCTTCGAATCCAGCCGCGAATTGCTGCGCGGTTTGCCGCAGGCGCTCCCGGTTCCACCGCGGGCGGATCAGGACTGCCCGGGCATTGTGAGAAGAGAAAATCAAGACGCCTCCAGCCTTTGAGAACACGGCGAATATGCGCCAGGCAGCTTTGCCGAGATTGCTCGGGTAAAACATAATCGATGCCGTTGAACGCGAAAACCACAACATCGAACGAAGCATCGGGGAAAATGACAGGTTCGCCGCATCCGCGACCCCAAATTCCAGCTCTGGAAACTTCTCTGGCAAGCCCTGACCATCGCGGCGGCGTAATCGACGCCGACATAGCGTGAAGCGCGGTTCGCAAGATAAGACGTAGTGCGTCCGCCACCAACCCCGAGATCGAAAATCGCGCTCCCCATCGGAATATAGGTATCGAACAATATCTCGCTCGCAAGGCGTCAGATAGTCCAAGCGCAGCGTAGTGAGCAGCAACTTCCGGCGCCTCGTAGATCTGGAAATTCGTATCTGTGATACGCCCAGTCATTTCGACGCCGGACTCGGTGTGCCATCCCGAGCGCGCGAAGCCCCGGCGCTGCTGGCGCTGCAATCGCGCGTAAAAGCCGGAAACATGGGCTTCGAACTCGGCCAGAGCTCATCCCAGCCGTAACATGTACCCGGGGCAACGCATACGGTGGCAGATCAGCACCCAATCCACCGCCAAAATTCAGGAAAGCGGCCTGATACCCAGCCTGCTCTGCCATCGCCACCACCTGTGGCGTTGACCGACTGTGGATCCCCGAAAGGATAGGCAAACGCCCATACGCGTTTCTGAAGAGCAGACTCTAGTCTCGCGCGGCTCTCAGAGATTTCGGCGGAAGCCAACACGGGCGGCAACTGCGACAACATGGGATGGCTCAGGGTGTGAGCGCCAATGGTCATTCCCGCCGAAGCCAGTTCCAGAAGTTCGGCGGCGTGTCAGCAATCCAAACCGCCGGCACGATGCTGAATTTCCGCTCTCTGAAATCCCGCCTCTGATCACTTCCGAATTGAATCCGCGTGGCCTGAAGAAATAAGCCGGCGCGTTCCGAATCAACTTGCGAGAGCCGCTTTACCGAATTCCACCAGATTGCACGCCGCTGCTCACGCGACCCCAAATCACCCTGAATCAAGACTCCTTCGGATGAAATCTCGAAGTGCCCGGCCGGGGCGCGGAGAAATAGCAAAAATAGTTCTTCGTACCACAGCATCGTCCGCGATTCTTCGGCGGAAGCGCCAGTAACGAAGAACAGGCATCTCACCTTCTCTTGCCGCAGAACCGGCAACATGTCGGTCAGGCAGTTGAGCAGCCCGTCATCACAGGTCAACAGAACCGCCCTCGGCGGCAGTTCGCGCCGTCCCTCAGCCAGGCAAGCGCATCCTCGGGCGAAATCACGTTGTAATGGGCCTTCAGCAGACGCAGCTGCTGCCCAGCATCTCCGCGCTGATGAGGTTGCCCGTCCAACGCCGAATCGACGGGTTCGTATCCTTCGAGGAAGCACACCGTGATAAGTCACCACCGCAAGTCCGAGGCAGAAGTGCGATGAAAAACGCCGGCCAGCGACAATGCGGGATAGAACACCCTCTTCAGGAAGGGACTGACAATCCTCATTGCGGGTTGACCGGTTGACCAGTTCCCGAGTGACCGTCAGCGGAGTTCCGCGCTCAATGTCGCAGGCGGCTTGCCGTCCCAACACTTCCGCGAGATGCCGGGTGTGCAACCCATGCCCCGGACGAATCGAGCGGACATTTTCGGCGGTGAACAGATCGCCCCGCTTCACATCCTGCACCACGAACAGCGAGCGCCGGAACACCCGGCTGCTCGCCTCTTTCGGGCTGCATCCGAAATAAACCTTACCCAACGCTTTCTCGGTCACGCGCACCGCATCCACCATGGCTTTGTATTCATGCGGTTCCAGCGAGAACGCGCTGTCCGGCCCCGGCTCCGGCGCGACAGCGTCAGGTGCTTTTCAATGATGCACGCGCCCAGCGCGACCGCCGCAACCGGAACCGCGATCCCCATCGTGTGATCGGATCGAAAGCCCCGCCGGGACACTCAAAACGCCGCGCCAGCTCCGGAATGGTGCGCAGATTCATCTCCTCCGCCGGCGCCGGATACGCGCTCGAACACTTGAGCAGCGCAATCTGCCCGCCCCCGCCTGCCGCGCGCGCCTGCACCGCCTCCTCAATCTCCTCTACCGTCGCCATCCCAGTGGACATTATGAGTGGTTTTCCGGTTCGCGCCATCTTCTGAATGAGTGGGATATCCACTAATTCACACGACGCCAGTTTGTGGGCCGGAACGTGCATCTGCTTCCAGGAAATCGAGCGCGGTCGCATCGAAGGCGCTCGAAAACAGATCCATGCCCGAGATCATCGGCGACCTGCTTCAATTTCGGTTGCCATTCCCACGGCGTGTACGCTTCTCCGTAGAGCTCATGGAGGGTGCGCCCATCCCACAGAGTTCCTCCTCCGATTCGGAAACCCTCTCGATCGGCTGCAGAATGGTTATGGTGTCAGGAGTATAGGTCTGCAGCTTCACGGCATCCGCGCCAGCCTGCTTGGCCGCTTGGAGAATGCCGAACAGCTTTCTCGAAATCCTGATTGTGGTTCGCGGAAAGCTCCGCGATTACATAGACCGGCTGAGCCGGACCGATTCGGTGGTCGCCAACATTGATCTCGGTGGTCGTCATCTCGGTAGTCATCAATGATTGTCAGATTGCAACGGCTTTTCTCCGACCGTGTCGCTGATCCCTGCCGAATTATAATCGGGCCGGCGATTCCGCTCCGGCTTCTGATTCTGCGGACGATTTGAGACAATGGCCCGCATGAAGAATCAGGATCGCGTACCGTCGCCCAGCTATTCCGACAATCCAACGCAGTCTACGGGATTCCGCGTGGTTGAGGACGCCACCTATGGCTTTCGCCGCTTGGATCCGATTCCACCCCAGGGCGAAGTAGCCGACTTCTACGAGAGCCGGTATTACGATCTCGTGCGCAAGGGAAATCGCGCCCCCGAACTGCGGCGGCTGATGCAGGGTGGCGACGCTGCGACGAAAGAGCTCCAATGGCTCCGCGACGGGCTCTACACCGATATTGTGAACACCCTGGAAACGGCCGCTCCTGGCCGGAAGCTGCTGGAAGTAGGTTGTGGCACGGGTGATTTTTTGGCATTTGCGCAGGGACATGGGTTCACCGTTGTGGGCACGGAACCATCCGACGAAGCTGCACAACTCGCCGCTTCCAGGAATTTATCCGTGCACAACATGCCCCTCGAAAACTTCGTGGCGGAGCATCCCGACCAGCGCTTCGACGTGGCTGTGATGATTAATGTTCTGGAGCACGTGCCGGATGCGGTACGCACGCTGCAGGAATGCATGCAAGTCCTCAACCTGGGGGGGATTCTCTGTATCCGCGTGCCCAACGACTTTAGCGAGATTCAGGCAGCGGCCCAGGAAAAGACCGGCGCCGCCCCATGGTGGATCGCGGTCCCCGACCACATCAACTACTTCAACTTCGAATCCCTTCGGCGGTTGCTGGACAGGCTTGGCTTTGAGACCATTTACGCGCAAGGCGACTTTCCAATGGAAATGTTCCTGCTCATGGGGGAAAACTATATTGGCAACCCCCAGGTTGGAGGCAGTTGCCACGCCCGGCGCGTGCAATTTGACCTGGGCATTCCAGCGGAACTGCGGCGGAAGATTTACTCCGCGCTTGGCCAGGCCGGCGTGGGACGGGACTGTCTGGTGTTCGGTAAGAAGGTTGGATAAGAAAATCCTTTCGTGAACGTCCTCATCACTAGCGCCTCGCGTAAGGTTGGCTTGGTGCGCGCGTTTCAGTCGGCATTGGCACGGCATGGCGGCGGGTGCGTGGTCGCCGTGGACACCAGTCCTTTCGCTCCCGCGCTCTATTTGGCAGACCGTCATTTTCTGGTGCCACCCACCACTGATCCCCACTTCATTGATCAGATCGCAGAGCTTTGTCAGCGCGAATCGGTCGGTCTAATCGTTCCCACGCGCGACGAAGAACTGCCCATCTTCGCCGCTGCGCGCTCGCGCCTGGAACGACAGGGACGCCGCGTTCTGGCACCCTCGGCCGAAACCGTTCGCTTCTGCCAGGACAAACTTGCTTTTGTGGACTTCTGCCGTACCCATCAGTTCGAAATTCCCCGCATTTACCAGCCGGGCCAGTGCTCGCATGCCGAGTTTCCCCTCTTCGTGAAGCCGCGGTTCGGCAAAGGAACGCAAGGAGCCCGTCGCGTCGATCGCGAAGCGGACCTGCGCGAGGCCGCGTCTGATCCCGAGCATTGGTTGATTCAAGAATTTGTCGATTGCTCGGAATATACCGTGGATTTGCTGGCTGACTTTGAGGGCCACGTGATCTCAGCAGTGCCCCGCTTGCGACAGCTGGTAGTGGCTGGTGAATCCTATGTCAGTCGAACCGTCAACGAGCCGGTGCTCATCGCAGAGTCCGCCCGCTTAGCGACGGAGCTGCTCTTACTCGGGCATAACACGATTCAGTGCTTTTGGGATGGCAAACAAGTGAAGTTCATCGAAGTCAATCCGCGCTTCGGTGGCGCCTCCGCGCTTGGCATCGCCGCAGGGGTCGACACGCCGGCCTTGCTACTTCGCCTGCTCGAGGGCGAGGCAATCTCGGCACGGCTGGGCGAGTTTCAGTCCGATCTGATCATGATGCGTTTCACCGATGATCTGTTTCTGCAGAGCGGCCAACTCGCCTCAGTGAAGCCAGATCACGCCCCAGCGGCGACAAAATCCAGGGAGCGCCGCCCAGACTCCAGCCTTCAGGCTGTGCTCTTCGACCTGGACAACACGTTATATGCAGAAGAGCAATTCGTGGCCAGCGGCTTTCGCGCCGTAGCACAATGCCTGGCCCAGCATCAGAATCTCGATGCCAACACTCTCTTCGAACAAATGATGCTCACCCTGCACCGACAGGGCCGCGGAAGGGTCTTCACCAATCTTATTCATGATCTTGGGCTCGATTCCGAGGTTTGGCTGAAAACGCTCCTGTTCGTCTACCGTTCTCACGAACCCGCCATCTCGCTATTTCCGGAAGCCGAGAACGCCATCAGAACGCTCAGGAGTGCCGGCTTGGGCGTGGGCCTCGTAACCGACGGGCCCGCATTTACGCAGAGACGAAAGATTGCCTCCCTACATTTGGAGCGGGACATGGACGTGATTGTCTGCACGGGCGAACTGGGAGACGGCTGCGCCAAGCCTTCCACAGTTCCGTTCGAAGTGGCGCTCACCCTGCTCGGTGTGCCGCCAAATGCGGCGGCCTATATCGGGGACGACATTAGTAAGGATTTTGGCGGGCCAAACCGTTTGGGAATGAAGACCGTGCACGTTCGCAGCTCAGGTTTGGTGGGCGTTCGACCACCTGCCGCTCCGGATGACCCCATTTTTCAACCCCAGATCAAGGCGGCATCTCTAACCGAGGCCTTGAAAACTCTCGGGCTGCTCTGAGGCGGAGACGAGCGCCTGTGAAGATCACCGCCGCAGGCTTTCTTTCTCGATCGCGGAGATCACTCGGCTCGCGCCGTCGCCGTCAACCAGTTCGCGACCGTGCTGCGACAGCGACTGTCTGGTCTGTCGCTCTTGCAACAGCCATTCGATCGATTCTGCAACGCGATCAGCGCTGAGACTTTGCGGGTCCAATTGCACTACGCAATTCCGCTTTTCCAGTTCCCAGGCCGCGGCTTGCTCATTTTCGGCAACTGCAACCACGATCGCGGGAAGCCCCAGTAAACACATTTCGAGGTAGGTTGTTCCTGCAGCCGAGACGGCTAGATCGGCCCACGCCATGAGTTTCGCCATGTTCGAGACATTTCTTTCCAGGCGAATCGCACGATCCGGATCGGGCGCGATTTTCTCCAGCGAAGCGAAATGAGGGTTGCTCGCGCCAATCACAACTACCGTTTCCAGTCCTGGAATCTTGAGTTGCCGGATGGATTGCATCACGATCGCGGTAAAATTTCCGGGATCACTTCCGCCAAAGGTGACGAGTACCTTGCGGCCCGTCTCAGGGATTGCCCGTCGCCAGTCCTTCCAAGCGCTAAACTCGCGACGCAACAAGCTGTAGCTCGTACCGAGCAGTAACTGAGTGTACGGTTCTCGAGGGCCGTACATGTTTTCGGCGGCATGCACGTTCTGATTCAAAACCAGATCGGCGCTATAGGACCCGGCATGGCCGTTGTCGTCCAGAAAGAGAATTCTTAATCCCGCCGTCTTCAGTGCGCGTTGGAAATCGGCGCCGAATTCGTTAACCATCCACGACCACCCATTCGGCACGTTGCTCAATCGCGAGAGAAGCAGTCTGCCGCGAATCCTCATCGGTCCCGGCTCGAGCGGAAACCGAAACCACATCAAAGCCTGTCGTCCGCAGCATCTCGAGAACGGCAGCTGTGGTCTCCGCCATCGCGAACACAGCGCGACCGCCCGCATCCTGCCAGGCCTGCGCCAGCGCCAGACAGCGCATCACATGGCCCGTCCCAATGGAGACGCTGGCATCCGCGCGCAAAAGGAGTGGACGGAAAGGTAGTGAACCGGGAGTCATCCGCCGTGTAGGGCTTTCTGCCTGACCGATCGATTCAACTCCACCAGCCCCGGCTCCCCATCGAGAAGATCAAGAACATCGCGCCACAGAAACGTGGGCTTGCCTTTGAGCCGCGCGTAAATGGCCTGCACGAGCGCCAAGTCCTCAGGAGTATCCACGGTCCAGCGATGGCCGCTGTAGTCTGCATCTGCGGTGACCGAAGAGCTTGAACTCTTCGGATGCTCGTAGATGTACGGAGTGACGTGCTCCCGCTCGTAAGGCTTTCGCGCTTCTTGCCAGGCCCGTCCCAAGGCAGCAAGGTCATGACTTCCGTATCCAGTCCGCGAGGATAAGTGCGCACCAGGGCGTTGGAGGCATAGTCAGGACGCATTTCCAGAAATGCAGCGATCGTCTTGTCGGTAATTTCCGGATCGATCAGCGGACAATCAGAGGTGATGCGCACCACGACGTCGGCCTTCGCCAGTTGCGCCGCACGGAAATAGCGGTCCAGCACATCGTCCTGATCGCCGCGGAAAACGGCGCACTGAGGCCTCGGCACTCCGCGACGACGCGTCGTCGGCGGGACGATCCGTGGTTGCAACCAGCACTTCATCGATCAAGCGGGCACGCCGCAGACGGTTACCACCCGGGCCAGGACCGTTTCGCCCTCAAGATCCTTGAGCACTTTGCCCGGCAGGCGCGTGCTCCCCATGCGGGCCTGAATGATGGCGACCACCTTCAAAGAGGCTTCCACGAATCCGGTCGGGAATTCAGACTCTTCTTTCTCAGAAGAAACACGGTATCGACGTTCGCATTATCCAGATATGGAAGCGCTGTTCCTGCACCAACTCCAGATCGGCGAAGCGTTCAAGATAGAGCCGCGCATAATCCATCTTCCACAACAGTGCGCTGTGACTCGATAGGTCACCTCCGTGATTTCGGGCGAGTAGTACTCGAGGCCCCAGATGTATCTTCGGCTGGAGCGATGAATTTCGTCCAGCGCGCGAGGAAGATCCTTGCGGGGCAATATGAATCAGCACTCCCGAGGTGAAGACGACATCGAACGAAGAATCCGCATAAGGAAGAGCCAGCGCCGAGCCCAATTTGAGCAGAACGCCTCGGTAAGCGCCGGCGCGCGATTTCAGCGCGTAAGGCTGCAGTTCAACGCCGGAGAGATTCGAGCAGCCCATCTCCCGCAAGCAACAGAAGCTGGTTTCCCGTGTTGCAGCCCACCTCCAGGAAACTCGGCGTCCTTCGCAATGTCACCCGGAGAAATCGCTCATTGATTTCCCTTCTGGCTCAAGCCGTAATTCTTGTGTAAAGGTCGTCGAGCGCCGCGGCGTCCAGGGTATTTCGGTCGGTGTACTCACGCCCAAAATCGCTCTTCCACACTGCGGTCTGCGCGTGTCCGGCGTTCACACTCGACGGAGATGCTCAGTTTGCAGCCTTGTTTACGCTGTCATTGGCAGTAGTGGCCCACGACTTTCCTTACCGCCTGGATCACATCGTCCACATCCTGATCGCTCATGCCATGAAACATCGGCAGGCTGATCAGCCGGGCATAAGCGTCTTCGGCCACCGGAAATTCTCCGCCCTGATATCCAAACCGCTCACGGTAATACGGATGCAGATGCACCGGAATGTAATGCACGTTCACGCCGATGTTTTCGGCGCGCAGCGCGCGGAAGACCTGCGCCCGATCCGCCGTCAGTTTTTCCAGGTCCAGGCGAATCGGATACAGATGCCACGCCGGATTCGCCTCCGCCCGCACCGCGGGCGGAATCACGCCAGGAATTTCGCGGAACGCCGCCGTATAGCGCGCCGCGATTTCGCGCCGCCGCGCCAGATTCGCATCCAGTTTCTTCAACTGCTGAATTCCCAGCGCGCAAACGATATCCGGCAGCCGGTAGTTGAACCCGAGCAGCACCATCTCGTAGTGCCACTGCCCAGCACTCTGCCGCTGGCGCGCGTCGCTGGAAATTCCGTGATTGCGGAAGCGCCGCAGAGTCTCGGCGAACTGCGGATTGTTCGTCGTGACCATTCCGCCTTCCCCGGTCGTGATGTGCTTCACCGGATGGAAGCTGAACACCGTCATATCGGCGATGCCGCCCACGCGCTGCCCGTTGTACTCCGCGCCCAGAGCATGGCAGGCGTCTTCAATCACGATCAGCCCGTGCCGCCGCGCGATCTCGAGAATCGGCGTCAGCTCCGCCGGATGCCCCGCGTAGTCGACCGGGAGAATCGCCTTCGTCCTCGGAGAGATTTTCTTCTGCGATCTGTTCGGGATCGAGATTCAGCGTGTCTGCGCTGACATCCGCAAACACCGGAGTCGCGCCCTGATACAAAACGCAATTCGCGGTCGCGGCGAACGTCATGGGAGTGGTGATCGCTTCGTCGCCGGGCTTGAGTCCAGCCGCAAACGCCGCCGCATGCAAGGCGGCAGTGCCGGAACTGAAAGCTCACGGCATGCGCCGCACCCACGCGGGCCGCGAACGCCTCTTCAAACTCGCCAACCTTGGGCCCGGTCGTCAGCCAGTCTGAGCGCAGCACCTCGACCACCGCCTGAATGTCGGCTTCGTCCACGGACTGCCGGCCATAGGGCAGGAAACTCGCGCGCACCGGCGATCCGCCGTTGCGAGTGCTGCGAAGGACGTCTGCGAAGGCTGACCGTGCGTCGTTGCTCATCGATGATTGATCGCCTAGGCTGGAACCCGCGCCGGGACTGGCTGTTCGCTCCGGGCGCGTCCGGGCGAAATCAATTCCTGCAACTCGCGGTTCGTCAGCCAGTGGTCGTTGGTGTCGCTGGCGTAGCGGAATCCCTCCGGCAACGGCCGCCCTTCACCCAATTCTCGCGCCGCCACCACGGATGCGACGGCTGAATGATGTACCGGTCTTCGACTTCCAGCGTATTCCGCGCCTCGTCTTCCGAGACCAGAACTTCGTGCAGCTTTTCTCCCGGACGAATCCCGATGGTCTCGATCTCGCATCCCGGAGCAATCGTCTCCGCCAGATCCACCAGTCGCATGCTGGGAATCTTGGGAACAAAAATCTCTCCGCCGTGCATCTGCTCGATGCTGCTCACCACAAACCGCACTCCCTGTTCCAGCGTCAGCCAGAAGCGGGTCATGCGCGGATCGGTGAGCGTGATGCGCCCGCGACGTTTCTGTTCCTGAAAAACCGGAATCACGCTGCCCCGGCTCCCGACGACATTTCCGTAGCGCGCGCAACTGAACCGCGAATCCTGCGCGCCCGCGTAGGCATTCGCCTGCACAAACATTTTCTCGGCGCAGAGCTTCGTGGCGCCATATAGATTGATCGGGATTGACCGCCTTGTCGGTGCTCAGCGCCAGAACGCGCCGCACGCCCTGATTGATGGCGGCATCAATCACGTTGCGTCCGCCCATGATGTTGGTCTGAATCGCCTCGAACGGGTTGTACTCGCAGGCTGGCACCTGCTTGAGCGCGGCCGCGTGAACCACGATCGTGACCCCGGCGAAAGCCCGCTCCAGGCGCGCCTGCATCGCGCACATCACCCAGGAAATAGCGCAGGCTGGGATGGTCCAGCCCCGAGGCGCGCATGTCGTGCTGCTTCAGTTCATCGCGGCTGAAGATCACCAGGCGCTTCGGCTGGTACTCCTTCAGCATGATTTCGACGAATTTCTTCCCGAAAGATCCGGTCCCGCCCGTCACCAGAACCGACTTGTTCCGACCAATTCATCCCATGCGCCTCGTCACCTGCCAAAATCAGACTACCGTGCGGCGAAACCGCTCGCACGCCACTGCTCTATTTCACGGGCACAGCCGTCCCGAACTCTTCTGGAATAGACGGCCACCGGCTGGGTCTCACGTTGCCCGCTAGTATAGCGGACTTTCCCGGCGAATCGTCGCGCGATCCAGACGCCGCATCGCGATTCGCGCGCGCGAAAATTCGGCGCGGTTTTTTGCTCATCCAATGCTAAAATGTCCCACGAACTCTTCTGTTACTCAGTGCGAGAAAATTCCCTGCGCGATGGACCAGCCTCTTCGACCTGGGACATAGTTCTAGGTGTGTGCAGGACCGCCCCGGCTCGGGCGTTGGTGCAGCTACAGAATCGTTGAGGAGCAGGCATGGATTTCGGACCCCTGGTACCGGCGAATAACCCCGTCGTGCGCGAATTACAGCCGTCCCAAAATTCGGACTTGGGACGGGCCGCCGGACCGCGCTTCTATCCCGACCTTCCTCTTCCCAGGAATCTCCCGTCCGCGAGTATCTTCGAGTTTTGGATCAAGCGCAAGTGGTATCGTCATCGGCTGCCTGGCGACGATCTTTTCTCGTCGTCGCCATCGCCAGTCTGAAGATGCGCCAAGGTCTACGAAGCCAGCGGCACGATCGAGATCAACAAGCCCGATGCCAACCTGAATTTTCAGAACTCCACCACGTTTAGCCTGGACTACTACGACCCGACCGAACTGGAGACGGAACTCAAGATCCTGCAGAGCGATGTGTCTGGCTCTGCAGGTGATCCGCGATCTCAATCTCGACCGGCGCCCCGATCTGGCTGATCAGGCCGCCCCTTCTCCCTCTGCTCGATCTCGCACCCGACCCTCTGCAAGACGACCCGGCGCTGGCCGCGGCAATGGTCGGCGGTTTCAAGGGCGAATCTGAGAGTCAACCTAGTCCCCAATACGCGCATCATCGAAGTCCACTACCGCAGTGCCGATCCGCAGCGGCCGCCGCTGTCGTCAACACGCTGATGCAGACCTACGTCGATGAAAATTCGAAAGTCCCGTTTTGACTCGACCATGGACGCTTCGGAGTGGCTTGCGGGACAACTCGTCGATATGCAGATGAAAGTGGAATCCTCCCAGGAAAAACTGGTGCGCTATCAGAAAGAGCACGAAATCCTGGGCATCGACGAGAAACAGAACATCACCATCGCGAAGTTGGACGAACTCAACAAGCAACTCACCTCCGCCGAAAGTGAGCGCATGGACAAGGAAGCTCTCTACCGGCTGGTGGAGTCCGGAGATCCGGACGCGATCGCCTCCAGTGCGGGCGGCCTGGACGACTGCGGGCTCAGGTTCGCAATCCGACTCAGTCTGCTTGAAACCCTGCGGGCCAAGCAGGCGGAACTCAAGATTCAGGCTGCCGATCTCAGCACCCAGTTCGGCCCGTCCTATCCCAAGCTGGCTCAGCTGAACAATCAACTCAAGGAAATCGACTCGCAGATTCAAGCGGAAATGAAGAAGATCGCCGAGCAAGGTTCGCGGCCAATACACGACCGCCCTGCAGCGCGAAAACATGCTGCACGACGCGCTTCGAAAAACAGAAGCAGGAAGCCAACAAGCTCAACGAAAGCGCCATCGAGTACAACATGCTCAAGCGCGACGCCGACACCTATCGCGCGCTCTACGAAGGCATTCTGCAGAAACTCAAAGAAGCGGGGGTCGCGGCAGGATTGAAGTCCAACAATTTCCGCATTGTCGACAGGGCGCACGCCTCCGACCGGCGCCGATCGAGCCCAACATCCCGCGGAATCTGCTGTTTGCCGCTTGTCCTCGGCCTGGCATCCGGCATTGGACTGGCTTTCTTGCTGGAGGGACTGGACAACACCGTCCGCACCACGGAACAGGCTCAGATGATTTCTGGCCTGGCCTCGCTGGGCATGATTCCTCTCGGCTCCAAGTCGGCTCGCGAAGGTCCTAATCCCAAAGCGCCTGGTGATCGCCGCTCCAAAGAAGCGGTAGAACTTGTGACGCAGGTCCGGCCCCAGTCGCAGATGGCGGAGTCCTACCGCGCCCTGCGCACTTCCCTGCTGCTGTCGAACCTGGGCGCTCCTCCCAAAGTCATCATGGTGACCAGCGCTCTGCCGCAGGAAGGCAAGACCACCACCAGCATCAATTGCGCCGTGGTGCTGGCTCAGAAAGGCGTGCGGGTTCTGCTGATCGACGCCGATTTGCGGCGGCCCAGCATTCACAAGACCCTGGGCATGGGACCGCACAGCGGATTGAGCAATGTGCTGACCGGCAGTGCCACCCTGGAAGCAGGCCATCACGCGCACGCTCGATCCTTCCCAATCTCGTTGTGCTCACCGCCGGAACGCCCCCGCCCAATCCGGCCGAACTGCTGGCCTCCACCAATATGCGTGACCTGCTGGCTCAATTGCGCGAGCAGTATGACCACATCGTCATCGACACGCCGCCTTCGTTGTCCGTCACGGATGCCGTCGTGCTCTCGCCTCGTGCTGATGCGGTCGTGCTCGTCATTCGCTCCGGCCAGACCACCAAGCAGGCTCTGCGCCGCTCGCGCGACATTCTCACTCAGGTCAACGCCAAAGTCGTCGGAGTTCTGCTCAACGCCGTGGACCTGAGTTCTCCGGACTATTACTACTACTACGAATATCAAGGGCAAATACGCCCGCTACTACCGCGAGGGTGATTCCTCCGAGCACGATGAAGAGATCGACGTGGAAGAACACACTCCGTCGTCAAGCAGCGCATAGCTGTGGGTTGTCGCCCCATAGCATGAAGATTCCTTTCAACACTCCCGCCCGCAAATGGCTGGTCACGGCCGTTGCTGTCGCGCTTGCGATGGCATACCTCGGCCTCGTCTCGAGCCAGTTCGCGGCTTACTGGTTGGGAAATCCCAGCCGCATCGAGTTGACCAGCCTGACCAATCTGAAAAGGGCTGCGTGGCTCGATCCGGGCAATGCGGAGTATCGCGATCACCTGGGCCGGTTCTACGATCTGGTCTCGCGCGATCCGGCCTCGGCGGTTGGGCAATATAAAGCGGCCGTTCAACTCAATCCTCATTCCGCACGCTACTGGTTCGATCTGGCCAGCGCGTACCAGGTTCTGGGAGACACGCTCAACCAGACATCCGCACTGGAACGCGCCATCCAGGCCGATTCCATGACGCCCGATGTTGCCTGGGAAGCCGCCAATCTCTATCTGGTGCAGGGCGAAAATGAAAAAGCTTTGCGGGAATTCCGGGTTGTGATCGCCAATGACAGCCGCACTGGCCCCGGCTGCCATGCAGTTCTGCTGGCGCATCGAACCCGATGTGGATGCCCTTCTGCGCGACGTCGTGCCTCCCCGCAGCGAGGCTTACATCCCATTCCTTGGTCTGCTCCAGAACGATGTAAATCGCCAAATCCGCGAGATCGCCTCGCCACCCGCCGATGCCGACCCTCTATCGCCGGACCAGCTACAGAATAAGATCACGCAGATCCAGAAGGAAACCGACGCTACCTTCAAGGTTTGGGACGCGCTGGTGGAGAGTCACCAACCCTTCGAGCGGCGCTACGCCTACGACTACTTTGAGTTCCTGATCCGCCAGAAAGAGGTCGACCAGGCCGTGACGGTTTGGCAGCAGACCGCCGACAACTTTGGGCTCACTTCGTATCTGCCATCGGCCAGCAATCTGATCGTCAATGGCAGTTTCAATCTTGCCGTCCTCAATGCCGGCTTTGATTGGCACTATCAGAAGCAGGATAGCGTGCGCCTGACTCTCGATCCCAACGACTCTCATAGCGGACATCGTTCCCTTGCGATTTCGTTTGACGGGCCTGGAGTCGTCGACGCTGGAATGTACCAACTGATCGCCGTACAACCCAACACCACCTACGATTTCTCGGCCTATTACAAGAACGACGAAATGGAGGGCGCCGGAGGCCCCCACTTCACAATTCAAGACATGTATAGCCAGACCATTGATTACGAGAGTGATGAATTGAAGGACTCCGGGTTCTGGAAGGCAGTGGGCGGTGAGTTCACCACTGGTTCGGATTGCAAACTGGTCGTACTGCACGTCCGGCGGCTTCCAGAGCGCAGTCCCATCCGTGGTAAGCTCTGGATCGACGACTTGCACCTCACTAAAAAACCGTCGTAGCGGACCGACTGCCGAAGAAAATACCGCACCCTATGCGTTTTCATTCAAGAAAGCCGATGCGGGTCAGCCGCCAAGAGCGATCTGCTCAGATTGCTGCAATCCTGCTTTACGCAACGTTCGGCCTTTTGATGTTCGGCCCTCTCGCCTTCGGTGCAGTGGAGCCTTGGTCGATTTACGTTCTCGAGACCGGCTCCGTTCTCCTCACTCTTCTCTGGCTGTGCAAGCAATGGCTCGACGGAGAACTCACCATCCAGTGGAATCCTCTGTTCCCTCCCATGGCCGGATTCGGCGTCCTCATTCTGCTTCAGATTGTTCTCCGGACCACCGCCTACCGCCATGACACCATCTCAGAAGCACTGCTGTACTGCGCGTATGCGATGTTGTGTTTTCTCGCGGCCCAAACTCTGCTGCGCAGTTCACAGGCGCGCAAGATCGCGGTGATCGTCGCCCTCTATGGCATCGCAATCGCCGCCTTCGCTCTGCTGCAGGGCATCTCTCCCAACGGCAAGCTTTATTGGCTCCGCCGGCCCACCATGGGTGGCGCGATCTACGGACCCTACGTCAACCACAACCACTACGCG
This sequence comes from uncultured Acidobacteriaceae bacterium, assembly GCA_963710885.1. GTDB lineage: Bacteria > Acidobacteriota > Terriglobia > Terriglobales > Acidobacteriaceae > Sulfotelmatobacter. The sequence goes on along the minus strand of CAVQCF010000022.1, from coordinate 338,486 downwards.
GGCCTGATGGAACTGCTCATGCCCGTTCCCCTGGTCATGTCACTCACTCGCCTGACCGGTGAAAGAGAACGTATGGCCGCCGGCATCGCCGCAGCCATCATGGCGGTCACCGTTTTTCTTTCCGGCTCGCGCGGCGGTATGATCGCCATCTCAATTGAGCTTGTCGCCTTTGCTTTTCTGGGCCTGCGCCAGGGCGTCACCCTCTTTCGCCATAAGTACGGGAAGTGGGTTGCCGTCGGCATCGCGGCGTTTGCAGTCGTACTGGTCCTTTGGGTGGGCGGCAGCGACCTGACCTCTCGGGTTTCCAGCATCGCCACTGAGACTCACACCGAACTCTCCGGCGGCATGCGGCTCTCGATTGACCGTGATGCTTTCCGAATGTTCCGCAACAAACCCGTCATGGGCTGGGGCCTGGGAACCTTTCCCACCGTGTACCCCAGGTTTCGCAGCTTTTATACCAACTTCTTTGTCAATCAAGCTCACAACGACTATCTGCAACTCTTATCTGAAACGGGATTGCTCGGCTTCGGGATGATGGCGTGGTTTCTGGTAGTCCTCTATCGCCATGCGCTCCGCAAGATGCGGAACTGGACGTCAGACGTCAGCGGCGCCGTCACTCTTGCCTGCATTTTGGGTGTCACTGGAATCCTGGTCCACAGCCTGCTCGATTTCAATCTGCAGGTTCCTGCCAACGCAGCTCTCTATTACGTGCTGTGCACCATCGCCGCGGCCCCGCCGCTCCTGCAACGCTCCCGCAAGCGTAAGCCGGTGTCGACCGAAGAAGACCGGTTGCCCGCTTCGGAAGTCGTCTAAGCTTGAATTCCAGACCTGGGATCAAGAACTGGCAAAGATTGGAGCCCGGCGCAAGCCCTAAGCCTACGTTGAGGACAGCCAGCTCAGCGAGGTGAACGCCGCCAGTTTGCGCGCTTCGCGCTTCGATCGCTTCGCAATCGGTTGTAAATGGACTTTACTGAAGTAGACTACGGCTTGGTCGGGCTGGCCGGATTGTCGCTTTTCACTAGCACCCACGTCGTGAGGCCTATCACGGCGCCGCCGCCAATCCCGACCGCCCAGGGAGAATTCATGATCCCGCCTCCCGCAGCCGGCACGGCTCCGGCCGGCGCCTTCTTGTTTTTCTTCTTCTTGCTGTTCTCCGCGGAAGGATTGGACTCGTCGCGGGTTGTGTCCTGGCCTTGCGCCAGCGTCACCACATCCTTGCCGTCGTTGATGGTAAGGTCGCCCTTGCGGGCAAAAATCCGGACCGTCCCGTCCACATCCGTGACATTGAATTCCGTCCACGTATTCGATGCGGGCGTCACTCTTACATCGCCTGCCGTGGCCGCAACGGACTTCGAAGTCGATACTGTGACACTTCCGTGCTGGATGTCTACTGACGCCCCTTCGAACTGCACCAGAGATCCGGCAAGTACGGCAATGCTCGAGCCGGGCTCATTGATGTTCGCTACGGAATCGGAACGGGTTTGCAGAAGATCACCGGAAAAAATGGCCGACGACGGACGCGGCACGTGCGCACCGTTCACCCAGGCGACGCCATTCGTGTTTACATACAGCATGGCCGCATTGGAATCGGCCGCGAACAACGAACCGGGGAACAGAATCAGCAGCACGCAACTTACCATACCGCGAAACGCGGACTTGCCCATTCCCACACTCCGTTAATAACTGTTTTGGTGACCTGCTCGGAATCGTATCCCTCCTGGTTGTTGTCAGTCAATGCCTTTTGTGCTAGTGAAATCGTTTTCGTGTGGAAATCTTATCTAGCGATTGCGGGCAATTCCCGCTCTGCACAAGCCATTCTGCCTATCGCCACCTGTGGGTTTGCGCAAAACATGAAAAGCCAACACCGCATTTCGATTTTTTATGCGAATGAACGCCTGTTTGTGGTAATAACTCGCGACAACCATGGGAATGCGTTGCGCGGCGCAATGCCGCATGAGGGCTCCTAGGCTGCTTCCACTTCGCGTGCTAGTGAATTCAGCGATATGTATTTTTTCTTTTGCGACCTCCGGAGGCGTTCTCGCCCAACCATTCTTGCGAGCACGCTCTATCGCAAGTGCTCAGAGAGGGGTGGTTGTATGTGGTTGGTTGTCGGACCGTCAGGGAGTTTCAAGTCTATTTCTGATCACGGAAAAGCCTCTAATTCGCTGAGTGGCAGCGGCCCTGCGCAGACGATTGTTACCGTTACGCTGGATTGGATGCTCAACTATTTTCCAGCGCCTCACGTTCTAAAAATAGATGTCGAAGGCTTGGAGTATGCGGTTTTGACAGGGGCGCGCAAGGTATTTCAATCTCGGCCTCTTATTTTTTGCGAAGTTACTGAACAACACGACTTGGTAGGGGAATTGTTTAGAGGCGCTGAGTACGAGTTCTACGCTGCTCGGACGAACGACCGCCAACCGCTGCACCGCCCGTCCCGAGATACTTTAGCCGTGCCTAAAGCCCGCAGCACATGAGGCAGGCGGATTGACCGAGACCTCAACTGTTGATCGCGGTGGGTCCATTTCGAGCGGGCTAAAACCAGCATATGTCATTGGTCCCAATCACTTGAATTTCATCTTTTGCGGTCCGGACTTTCACGTTCTCAAGCCGGACTTTCATCATTTGCGCAAACTCACAGCCACCGTTCCACCACAGTCCACCACATCAGCTTCATCCATTCATCCAGAAAAGTTTTGGCCCATTGTCGGTGGCTCCACCACCGTGTTCCAAACTGCATGCTGTCTTTCGCTGCCGCTACTGAGAACGATCGCCCACGAACCTCTTGGCGGAAGATGCTGATCGCCCGGCGGGTGTGGAAGTCCGAGGTCACAATCAAGATTCTCCTGCCCTTTTCCCCGGCCAGACACTTTTCCACGTCATAAGCTTCCTCCCGCGTCGAGAGTCCCCCAATGCGACAGATCCCAACCGACGCCGCCTGCGGAAGCCCCTGTATGTATTTCTCCGCCAATTCGCACCTGCGTCGAGTCGTACACCTTGGCGGCCGCGGGAACGTCAATCATCACTCGACGTCCATACCCCTGATCCAGCAATTCGAGCGCGTGCGCCGGACGTCGGTCCGTCTCACCCGCCAGCACCAAAATCACGTCGGAAGGCTGGGGAGCATCTACCACTAGCCACCGGCCCGCATTCGTCGCGAACACCGCCAGCATCACGACTCCTAAAGCAGCCAGCATCCAGACAAGTCGTCTCTTTATCAATATCAATGAATTCAGTCCCTTGAAGTCCCCGAATTGGTCTTGCCCGCTTCCCGCCGGCCCACTCACGAGATTGCCAGCCCTCTGCATGCTAAAATCGAATGGCTTCATCCTCCCCACAACGCTTCATACTGGAAAACTTCATGACAACTCACTCTGCCGCAGATACCTCTCTGGAACAACTCAAGACCCGAATTCAACAGCACCAGGCCCGAATCGGCATCATCGGCTTGGGATACGTCGGCCTTCCTCTGGCTCTGTTGTATAGCGAGCAGAAGTTCCCGGTAACGGGCTTCGACATCGACAGCCGCAAGATCGATACCCTCGCCAAGGGCGGTTCCTACATCTTCCGAATCGCTCCCGAGGAGATCCAGGCCGCCAAGGCGCAGGGCTTTTCGGCGACCGCGGACTATTCCCAGATCTCCGAAATGGACGCCATCATCATCTGCGTGCCCACGCCGCTGAATGAATACCACGAACCCGACCTCAGCTACATCACCGACACCACCCATTCCATTGCTCCTCATCTGCGTGCCGGACAACTGGTCGTGCTTGAGAGTACGACATACCCTGGCACAACGGAAGAAGTGATGATCCCGATCCTCGAAAAGGAAAATAAGGCCGGTCTGAAAGCCGCGCGCAACCAGCCTCTCACGGGAAAAGAATTCTTCGTGGCGTTCTCGCCCGAACGCGAGGATCCCGGCAACACGACGGTCGCCCGCCGCGACATTCCGAAGGTCGTCGGGGGCTTAAACCCGCAAGCCTCGCAGCTCGCCGGCGCCCTCTACGGTTCCATTTTCAATCGCACCGTTCCCGTGTCCTCGCCCGCCGCCGCGGAGATGACCAAACTACTGGAGAACATTTACCGCTGCGTCAACATCGCGTTGGTCAACGAACTCAAGCTGTTGTGCCTGCGTATGGACATCGATATCTGGGAGGTTATCGCCGCCGCTTCCACCAAGCCCTTCGGCTTCCATCCCTTCTATCCCGGTCCCGGCCTCGGCGGACACTGCATTCCCATCGATCCTTTCTACCTCTCTTGGAAAGCCAAGGAATTTGATTTCCGTACTCGCTTCATCGAGCTTGCCGGAGAGATCAACAACAACATGCCCTACCACGTTCTCTCTTCGGTGAGCCACGCGCTCAATCGCCACAAGAAGTCGGTGAATGGCGCGCGAGTATTAATCCTTGGCGTGGCATACAAGAAAGACATCGACGATCTACGCGAGTCGCCTGCCCTTACCATCATCGAACTGCTGCAGAAAGACGGAGCCCAGGTCAGCTACCACGATCCCTACTTTCCGTTCATCGGGAAGGGACGCAAGTACGACCTGCAGATGAAGCGCTCCGAGCTGAACGACCTCGGCCAGTACGACTGCGTCCTGATCGTGACCGACCACTCCGACTACGACTATGCCCGCATCGTTAACGAGGCCCAATTGGTAGTCGATACGCGGAATGCCACGAAAGGGATTGAGAGCCCTAAGGTCGTTCTCTGCTGAGGCTCAAAGCGAGTGCTCCCCGACGCGGCATTGCGTCGGGAATTCTGTCCCCGAAGAGTGTATTTTTTTGCAGCGTACCCATCTGGCGTCACCCTGTTTCTGCACGGGTATTACGCAACCCATTGAGGCTGAGCTATTTACTCCTAATCTTCTGCTGGGTAATATGGCCTCTATCGTGCATAACCATACTGCGATAGTACACTTTGGGTGGACCCTGCCCTCCCAGATTCCCAGCATTCGATAGGGCCGGGGAAAACTTTTACATTCGGTACCGGGTTTGCAGCACTGCAGTATCAAAAATCCATATGTCGTCGCCCTTGAGCGAATCAAACTTGTTCACTCCTCTTCCGCGATGGAAGACGCCGTGGTCCGAGTTTGTCTTAAGCTATGGCACGCAGGCGGTGGTCATCGCGATTCTTGTCTGGATCCCGGTTCTACACCCTGAGATTCTCGAGAGCCCCAAGAAGGACTACCACGCCATCGAGTTGGTTCCAACGCCAGTCCCTGAGAATCACACTCCGCAACGGCAGCTGAAACCGATATTAGTCGCGAAACTCGATCCTCCACCCGCGGCGTTGCGCCTTCCCGCTCCTCAGCCGCAGCCTAAGCCCAAAGTAGAGGACTCTCTCGCTCCCGAAGTAAAGATCGCCACCAAGAAACTAGATCCTCTTCCGCCGACTGCCGCCATCATCCCGAAACAAGGCGTGCGGACCAATGTCTTCTCCACCGGCAGCTCCGCACCGCAGACTATCGAGCGCGCTCCGGAGAAAGTCCAGACCGGCGGCTTCGGCGATCCTAACGGCGTGCCCGCAAAGACGACTCAAACCCGAGCCGTCAACATCGCGCAGTCTGGCGGATTTGATATGCCCACTGGACCCGGCTCTGGAAACGGAACTGGCGGGGCCAAGGGCACCCGCGGCGTTGTAGCCAGCACGGGATTCGGGGGCGGCGTCGCTACTGGTAACGCGTCCTCTTCGTCTCCGCGAGGCGTAGTTCGTCAGGCAGGATTCGGGGACGCCGACGTTCCCGCTCCTCCCACCGTGCAATCGCGCCCGGCAGCACAAGCCGCGGCAAAAATTGTGCCGGCGGAGATCCTTTCCAAGCCGACTCCCATCTACACTGATGAAGCCCGCGCCAAGCGTGTCGAGGGCGAGGTGCTTCTCGAAGTTGTTCTCGAAGCGTCCGGCAAGCTACGCGTTTTGAGAATCGTTCATGGGCTGGGGCACGGTCTGGACGATGCGGCTGTACGAGCCGCCGAACAGATTCGCTTCAAGCCTGCCCTGCAGGACGGCCAACCCTCAGACTCGACGGTCGTCTTGCATATCATTTTTCAATTAGCGTGATCGACTCCCAGAAGGTCTTTATGCGAATCGTTCGTTCGGGCTGCATCGTGGTTTTTCTTTTGCTGTTGTGCACATTTTCCGCCACCGCGCAGGATTCTCCCTCTTCCCCAGCGCAGCCTGCTTTGAATCCTGCGAATGCACCGGCCTCAGCCGCCGCGGCACCAGCCGCAACCGCTACGGCGCCCGCTCAAACCACAGGCTCTAATCCTGCAGCCGCTGTCACACTCAATGACGTCCTCGACCGGGTTGTGCAACGCGAGCATTTATTCATGGCGCAGATGCGCCACCTGCACCCCATGGTCGAAACCTACCTGCAAGACCTGAAGAGCGACGCCAACGGAAACGCGATACCGGTCAAGGATCAATATTTTCTCGGCCGCCTCGACATGAGCGACGGCCCCGAAGACGTTTCTTTCGTCGGACAGCCCGGCTTCAGCCATCGCATGCTCGCCAAGCTCACCGGAGTCTACTCACTGCATTTCCTACCGATGGGCTTCGCTCAGATGGTTTTGCTCGACTCCGACTTCCAGAAGAAGTACTACAACTTCACCTTCGTGCGCCGCGAATTTCTCGGCGAACTCCGCTGCCTCGTGATCGATGTCCAACCCAAGCAAGGCCAGAAAATCTCGCGCTTCATGGGCAGAATCTGGGTCGAAGACCAGGATTACAACGTCGTCCGCTTCAACGGCAGCTATTATCCCCAACCGAAGATCAACTTCTTCTTCCACTTCGACAGTTGGCGCCTCAACATGCGCCCGGGAACGTGGCTCCCGGCCTACGTCTACACGGAAGAGTCGGACCTCAAGACTGGACTCAGTAAGAGTCTGCACTTTAAAGCGCAGACCCGGCTCTGGGGATACGACTTGAAAGGCCTGAACAAGAACGAGGAGTTCACACAGATTCTGATCGACTCTCCGCAGAACGTGAACGACCAAAGCGCGGCCGCCGCCGACGCGACTCCCGTTGTCGCTGAGCGCATGTGGGAGAAGCAGGCGGAAGAGAACGCAGTCGACCGCCTTCAGAAGATTGGTTTGCTCGCGCCTTCCGGCGAAGTCGACAAGGTATTAGCGACCGTGGTCAACAATCTGTTGGTCACCAACAACATCGACTTGCAAGGGGACATCCGCTGCCGCGTCTTACTGACGGCGCCGCTGGAGTCGTTCACCATCGGTCACACTATCGTCATCAGCCGCGGCCTGCTCGACGTTCTGCCTGACGAAGCTTCCCTCGCCATGGTCCTCGCTCATGAACTCAGCCACATCGTGCTAGGCCATCACTTCGACACCAAACTCGCGTTCAATGACAAGCTGTTCTTCCCCGACGAAGAGTCGTTCCAGCGCCTCGACTTCAAGCGCACTCCGGCGGACGAGGAAGCTGCCGACACGAAGGCTCTCGAACTGCTCAAGAACTCTCCTTACAAAGACAAGCTGGGGAATGCAGGATTATTCCTGAAGGCCTTGCAGCAGAAGGGACCCGACCTGCCTCATTTGATCCGCCCTCACCTGGGAAACAGTTTTGCCGGTGGCAAGAGCATTCGTATGTCGAGTTTGCTCGCCGCAGCTCCCGAACTCAATGCCAAGAGCGTCGACCAGATCGCGGCTCTGCCTTTGGGTGGACGCATCAAAGTCGATCCCTGGACCGATCAGGCGGAACTCTCGAAGGCCAAGCCGGTCGCTCTGATCTCCGCCCGCGAGAAGATGGAGTTCGAGATCACTCCCTTCTTCCCCTACCTCACCAGGTTGTCTACCGGCGGCACGGAGAAGGTGGCGTTCACGACGTCCTCACCCTCGCAGACGGAACAGAAATAAGAAATAATAAGTGGACTGGAAAACCGGGAAGCGAAAAAGGAGAAGTGAGAAGGCTTACGCCTTCATGAGTTGGCCAGAACACGGCGGCCTCAACGACCCCAACTCACAAACTTTGTCAGGCGTCGTCGGAGGGCTGACTACTGAATCGCGCTGCCCACTTGGGAAAACACGTTGTTGGCATTCGACCCAATGAGCCGGATCGTTCCCACGACGATTACCAGAATCACAGCTAACATCACCGCGTATTCTGCAATGTCCTGGCCACGCTCATCGTTCCAGAGCTGCTGTAAACGTTTTGCCACGGGCTCCTCTTTTCTAACTTACTTTGGCTGTGCCCCAAGCGTAGGCACCACCGCTGCACAATTAATAGTTTTTGCCCACAAATCTCTTATTTGAGGATTCTAGTATTCGCGATCTACACCGCCAATGGCACGGAAGTGCCACGGTATAGCACCTCATCTCGTCAACGCCTCAGGCAATACTCTTCAACGGCAAGGCCTGATTCACCGCAAACAGCGCAAGTTCCAGTCGGGTCGAGACCCCCAACTTGTCAAAAATATTGCTGAGATGGTGTTTGACCGTATCTTCGCTGATCTTGAAGTATTCCGCTATTTCCTTGTTGGAGTACCCCGCCACCACGGCCGAAACGATCTCCAGTTCGCGTGGCGTTAGGCCAAATTTCTTCTGCCGAGCCTCGTCATGCGAAGACTGCATCAGTGTTCGCAGGTATTGCACCAGATTCGAGACGCTCTCGCGCCCCACCCAGTATTCACCCGCCATGACCGTGTGAATCGCCTTCAGCAACAACTGCGTCGCGGAATCCTTCAGCACCACTCCCCGCGCGCCCAACTGCAGCGCTTCCACAATCTGGCCTTTTTCCGCTGCAGCCGTCAGAAGTATCACCCGCACCGGTGTCGCGTTCGCCGGCATACTCAGATCCCGCAACGCTTCCAGCCCCGGATGCTTGGGCATCGCCAAATCGAGCAGCAGAATGTCGGGCTTCAACTGCTTCGCCAGTTTCACGGCTTCGGCCCCATCTGAAGCTTCCCCCAGGACCTTTAGATCAGCCTCGGCCTCCAGCAAACGCCGCAGACCATCGCGGAAAATCGGGTGGTCATCGGCAATCACAAGACGAACCGGCTGCGCTTTCTTAAAGTTCATGTGGCACTTCCCCGCTCCGCGGCACACTGATTTCCAAGCGTGTTCCTTGTCCGGGATTTGATTCTACAGTGAGTTGGCCGGCAATCAAACGCACCCGTTCCTTGATGATCATAGGCCCTTTCCCCGCTTCTTCCAGTTGATCCTGGTTATAGCGTCCCCCAAACGAAAATCCTCTGCCATCGTCTTCCACTGTCAGGCTCCATTTTTCTGGGTTCGCTGCCAATCGCACCAGCGCATGCCGAGCCCCGCTGTGCTTCCTGACGTTGACCAGTCCTTCCTGCACAATGTGCAGGATCTCGCGGCATACCCGTTGCGGCATGTCCAGAGCCTCAAGATCGGTCACGAATCGCGCGCTGATCCCGGTCTCCCGCTGAAATCGTTCGACGGTATCGTGCAACACCCCAAGCAACCGTAGTGCGTCCACGTCGATCGCTTTCATCTGCTGCATCAGTTCCCGCAGCTTCAGCACTTCTTCGCGCAGCAGTCCCTGGATGCGTCCCAATTCGGAACCAATCGGCTTGCCCGCATCGGATTGCCGCCGCAACACGTCAACCTGCATCTCTACCGCGATCAGCGATTGCACCGCGCCGTCGTGCAGTTCCCGCGCAAATCGCGCGCGCTCGGCCGCTCCCGCTCGTCGCCGTAATCGATGCAGAAGATAAACGTTGTACACCGCCGGCCCCACCTGGTGTACAAGATCCAGCAGAAAGCGCAGTTCCTCCTGCTTCTCGCCCCGCCACGACGGGTTGAACAGGAAGACTCTTCCTCTCCACTCGCTCCCAAACAAAAATGCCACGGTGACCAGCGACTCAAAAGCCTGCATTTGCCGCAACTGAGAAATCGGAGCCAGATTCTCCACTGCCAGTGGCTGGCCACCATCATCCATCGCCAGCGTTTTCCACCGATCCCCGTCGATCGCGGCGTAACACACGTCCCCCGGAAAATCATCCAGATAGGTTTTCGCGTCACGCGGACCCGAGTCCAGCCAACGGAACTCTGATGGCACTCGTCCACTCGCCTTTTCCAGTTCTCCCACGAAAACGCGTTGGCTGTGCGACTCTTGCGAGGCCACTACCACCCGCGATGCCCCATACATCGACATCGCCTCGTGGAAAATCTGCTCAATCGTCCCCGTCAGGCCCGCTTCCACACGCACTCGCGACAGCGTCCCCGTCAGCACAGCTTTCTCCGCCCGCAAATGCTTCTGCTGTTCCGCCAGATACCCCAGCAATAGCCCCATGACCAGCAGGTAGATCGACAGCATGAATAGCCGTTGCGGTTCGAACGTTCCCGCATTCACTCGCAGACCCAGCAGAGTCCGCCAAGACGCTGATCCTCCCGGTCCCAGCCACAGGTGGATGAGCACAAAACTTTCAATCCACAGCAACGCGACTTCGGCCGCTGCCGTAGCCAGCGTTTCCCAAAGTCCCCACCGATAAGCAGCCGCCGCCAGGACGAAAAAAAAGAAGAGATAAAACGGCGCCCTTGGCCCTTCCGCAAAGATGGAAATCAAAGCGGGCCAAACCACGTCCCCGGCGTGCACAAGCAACCGAAAACCTGCGGTTGACTGCTGCCTGCGTCTGAGCAGCATCAGGATCAGAATCCCGTTCGCCAAATAAAATGCGAACAGCCCGTACGCCGCCCACGAATTCCCCAATTCGGTAGGATCCATGCGGATCGCCACCAGCGTCGAAACTGCCAGAAACACCCGGGCAGTCGCCAGCCACCGCTCGATCCGGCGCGTTTCGCCCGGATCCGGCGGAATTCTCAATCTCCAGGAGTGTCGGTAGCGCTCAACGCGAAGATTCAATGGACTCGTTCTCCAAACGCGCGGCGGCTTTGCTGCATATTATTGAATAAGAATAGCTTACCAGCAAGTGAGACTCTGGAGTACACCTGCCGACCTCGCGGCTGAGGGTTACTACAGTAACCGGTGCGCCACTGCGATCCCGTCTAGAATGACTCCTGAGGCATGTCTTGAGTAAGCGTTCCCATTGCTGGTTGCTGGCGGTCGCCGGGTTATTGGCGGCCTTCGTTCTCGCTGCTCTCTTTCTGCCTCGCTCCTTTCACTTGACCGCTTTCAGCGATATTGTCCAGTGCCTCCTCTTGATTTCCGGTACCGCGGCCTTCGTTCCCCTGGTGCTTCGCTCTCAAGGACGCATGCGCCTGTTCTGGGCGTTAATCACCCTCGGCGTTTCTTTCTGGCTCATCTATCAGCTGCTTTGGACCTATTACGAAGTAGTCTTGCAAACGGACGTCCCGGATCTGTTCGCCGGCGACATTATTCTGTTCCTGCATATCGTTCCGTTCATGGCCGCTTTGGCCATCCGGCCCCACATTCCTCGTGACGAATATGCCGCCCGGGTCGGACGTCTTGATTTCGCTCTGCTGCTGACGTGGTGGTTCTATCTGTACGTGCTGCTCGTCATCCCGTGGCAATACGTCGTGGCCGATATCGCCGCCTATAATCGGCATTTGAATGCCGTCTATACCTCCGAGGAGGTCGCCTTCCTGCTCGGTCTCTTTGCCTGCTGGATCACCAGTAAAGCCGAATGGCGAAAACTGTACGCCGGCCTGTTCGGCATGAGCTTGTGTTATGCCTCCAGTTCCACCGTCTCGAACTGGGCAATCGGCCGGAAGGTCTACTACAGCGGCAGCCTCTATGACATTCCCATGGTTGCTGCGATGGCATGGCTGACGTGGATTGGCCTGCGGACAAGAGCGGAGAAGCCGGCCGCCGATGCTCGCGAGGTCTCCACCCTTTACGGTGTTTGGGTTGCCCGCTGCAGCATGATTGCGGTCTTCTCACTGCCTCTGTTCGCCGCCTGGGCTCTCGCCGATAACCACGTACCTTCCCGCGTTCGCCTGTTCCGGCTGGCCCTGACTCTCATTGCCGCTTTTTTCATGGGAGTGATGGTCTTCCAGCGCCAGCATCTACTCGATCGCGAACTGATTCGCCTGCTGAATCACTCACAGGAGTCTTTCGAAAATCTGAATCGTCTGCAGGCCCAGATCCTTCAGTCCGAAAAATTGGCTTCCATTGGTCAACTGGTTGGCGGTGCTGCACACGAACTCAACAATCCCATCACTGCCATGCTCGGTTATTCCGACATGCTTCTCAGCACGCCGCTCACGGACGATCAGAAGCCGGTGGCGGCCAAAATCGGCCAGTACGTCCGCCGCACCAAATCCCTCGTTGCCAGTCTCATCAGCTTCGCCCGCCAGGCCCCCGCTCCCAAGAGTCCCCTCGATCTCAACACCCTGGCACGCACCGCCGTGAAGTTAACGCAATCCCAGTGGGAAGGTCTCGGCGTCGAAGTCCGCACCCAGTTTGATCCTGGCCTGGCAAAAGTCTTAGGGGATTCCAATCAGTTGCTTCAGGTCTGTCTGCAGATCGTAGCCAGCTGTCTCCATGTCCTCACTGAACGGGGCGGGCGCATCCTGACTGTCAGTACTTTACGCCAGACCAACACTTCTGTCCTGCAAATCGTCACCGACGCCATGCCGACCGTTGCCAGTCCGAACGCCTCTTCCCCGCTCGAGCCCGAAGACGGCCTTGGATTGAGCGCCTGTCAAGGCATCTTGCAGGAGCATCGCGGTCAAATTTCACGCGAGCGCCGCGAAGACGGCGCGATCACTCTCCGCGTCTACCTTCCGGCGGCCCAGTCCTCACCTTCCAAACCGAAGGAGTCTACTGTGCCGGTGCTGTGGCAATCTCGACCGTACGCTTGAGCTGCCCGCACGCCGCATAAATGTCCCGCCCCCGCGGACGCCGCACATATGCCGGAACGCCACTTTCCCGCAGAATTCTCTGAAACTCCGCCACGCGCTCCGCATCGGGAGTCGTGAACTCAATTCCCGGCCCCGGATTCAGCGCAATCAGATTCACTTTGCACCGCATCCCGCGCAGCAATTCCACCACTTCTCGCGCGTTCTCCGCCCCATCGTTGACGCCACCGAGCAGTACGTACTCGAACGTAATCCATTCCCGCGTCCGCAGCGGATACTCTCTCGCCACCGCCATCAGCATTTCCAGATTCCATTTCTTGTTCACCGGCATCAGCCGCGTGCGCAGCGCGTCGTTCGATGCATTCAAAGAAATCGCCAGCTTCGGACGGATCCCCTCTGCTCCAAAATCGTGAATCCGCGGGACGATTCCCGCGGTCGAGACCGTCATCCGCCGCTCTGCAATCCCGACTTCTTCCACCAGCAACCGCGCCGCCTTCACAAAATTTTCATAATTCAGGAACGGCTCGCCCATTCCCATGAATACCAGATTGATGCGATCCTCCGGCGGCGACACCTGCTGATCCTTCAGCACCGCGCACACCTGCCCCACAATCTCGCCAGCCGTCAGATTGCGCTTCACTCCCAGCAACGCCGTCAGACAAAACTGACAATCCACCGCACACCCCACCTGACTCGAAATGCAAATCGTCGACCGCCCCTGATTCTGTCCCTGCTTCGGTCTCTGATCTTTCCGCGGATGCTGCCACTGATTCTCCCCCTGATCTTGCTCTTGCTTTTGGGTGGCGCAGCGCTTCAGCGCTGCGACAGGCTTCCCCTTTTCTAAGAAGGCTTTAGCCCCCGAAGTATTTAAGCTCTCACTCTCTGCGAACCGCTCCGCCAACTCCCCCGCCTCACTCCCATCCCCCGCTTCCCCACCATCCCCCTCCGGCATCCACACCGTCTCGACCGTCTGCCCATCCTCCAGCGCAACCAGATACCGCACAGTGCCATCCTGCGAAACAAACCTCTGCGCAATCCGCGGCAAACCCACTGACACGCCCTTCTCTGTAAGCTTCCCGCGAAGCGACTGCGCCAGCGTCGAAATCTCCTCCACCGCCTCCACCCGCTGCCGGTAGACGGCGTCTCGCAGCTGCTGCCCGCGATACGCTGGCTCACCGAGGCCTTCGACAAGCGAGGCGAGTTCCGCCCGATCCAGTCCGAGCAACGCGACTTGTGATGAATCTGCCATAGCTCGCAATCCCGTTCCGATTTGTTCGATCTCCGAGCATTCGCCTAGGGGCGAACGCCCAACTGAAGAATCCGCTTAACCAACTGATTCTAAATAACTAAACTATTCTCGCACACCCGCCGCCCCTATGTCAGAATAGTAAAGATCCTTCCGCACCAGATTCCCTTTGATTTACTAGTTAGTATTTAATAACAGGAAGTGGCAATGTCCAAAGAAGTCCGCAATATTCGTCGTCAAAAGCTGCCCAACGGCCTCACCGTCATCACCGAGCAGATGCAGCACATCCGCTCCGCCTCCATTGGAATCTGGCTCCAGACCGGATCGCGCGACGAAGACGCCGAATGGAACGGCATCTCCCACTTCATCGAGCACATGGTGTTTAAAGGGACCAAGCAGCGCACCGCCGAAGAAATCGCCCGCGAGGTCGACTCCATCGGCGGCAACATGGACGCCTTCACCGCCAAGGAATGCATCTGCTTCAACGTTAAGGTCCTCGACGAACACGTCCCCACCGCCCTCGACATTCTCAGCGACCTCGTTCTGAATCCTGTGTTCGATGCCGCCGACATCGCCCGCGAACGCGGTGTCATCCTCGAAGAAATCAAAATGGACGAAGACAATCCCGACTACCTCGTTCACGAAATCTTCACCCAGAATTTTTTCAAGGATCATCCCCTGGGTAAGCCGATCCTCGGCACCAAAGAAACCGTGAAACGCTTCGAGCGCCCTTCAGTAGTCGAAGCCTACGCCCACCGCTTCGCTCCCGGGAACATCATCGTCTCCGCCGCCGGCAATCTCGATCACGACCGCTTCGTCGAACTCGTCACCAGAGCCTTCGAACACATGAAGCCATGGAAAGATGGGAAGAATGGCTTCCACTCCGTAGCTCCGAAGACCGTCTCGCGCATCATCCTGCGCAACAAGAAAGCTCTCGAGCAAGTGCAACTCTGCCTCGGCGTCCCCGCCTATCCCATCGCGCATGAAAAGCGCCACGCTGGCTACATCCTCAACACCCTGCTCGGCGGAGGCATGAGTTCGCGCCTCTTTCAAAACATCCGCGAGCGCCAAGGTCTGGCCTACTCCATCTACAGCGATCTGAATCCCTACCGTGACACCGGATGCCTCGCCGTCTACGCCGGCACCTCGCTCGCCTCCGCGTCCAAAGTCGTGCAGTCGGTAGTGCAGGAATTCCGCAATCTCAAAGCGGAACCGGTACCCGAAGAAGAACTCAAGCGCTCCAAAGCCCAACTCAAAGGAAGCCTGATGCTCTCGCTCGAATCGAGCACCGCCCGCATGTCAAACCTCGCCCGCCAGGAAATGTATTTCGACCGCTTCTACGATCTCGACGAACTGATCGAAAAAATAGAAGCCGTCACCGCCGAAGACCTAGCCAGCCTCGCCAACGAATTCTTCAAGACCGAATCCGTAGCAGTCACAGTCCTAGGGAATCTACCAGGTCTAAAGATCACCCGCGACCAACTGGCCTGCTGACCGGAGTTCCTCCGCGTCCGCCGTCAATCGTTTTGACGGGCGGCGGATTTTCCTTCGTGAACCTTAGTGCCCTTAAGGCCTGTGGTTGTTGAAAAACTCACGTTTTGTCAAAAAGTGGCCGGAATTTGGGGGATAGAAAATGTCTACCAAAACAGAGATCGTCGTTTGTGGGGCTTCCTATTGCGAATTGTTTTCGACCATTTTCCGGTGAGTGAGTTTTTCAACAGCCATGCCTGTTAACAACACCGCATGTTTAGGATCGCGCACACTACGCATATTGTGAACAATTAACCCCGCCGCTTCGTAACGTAAGTTGACTGGCGTTCCGGTTTGCGGGGTTATATGTCGTTATATGGCAAAGCTTGTGGATTCTTTGCGCTTGCTGCGATCTTTTTCCTCTGCCAAACCGCTGTCGGAGCCGCGCCGGCAACTGATTCGGCAAAAGGCCCCACGCTCGGGGCTCTTCCTCCGGCGACAGGTCCGTTCGCTGTGGGGAAGGTAACAGTACATTGGACGGATGAATCGCGCGTAGAACCGCTGTCCCCCAGTCACGAGCCGCGTGAGTTGATGGTGGACATCTGGTATCCGGCAGAATCATCCAAAGCAGTTCCTGCTGACTATCTGGACGCGGTCGCATATGAAAAAGCGATGGGTGCAGACGGCTTCCAAAACTTTTTTCGAGAGGCATCCGAAACTCTCAAGCAGGGAATATCAACCCAAGCTTTTACCGCTGCACCTTATGCCCGTTCTGCCGGGCAAAGGCCCGTGCTGATTTTCTCTCCCGGCGGCGGTATGGTTAGAGAAGTCTACACGGCACAGCTCGAAGACCTCGCTAGCCACGGTTATGTCGTAGCTGCGATCTCACACCCTTGGGACGCCATCGTGACCCTTTTTCCTGATGCCAGGCTGATCGCTTATTCAGACAAGCGCTGGCCTGGGACGCCTTCTGTGGAGGGCGAGGCCAACCTGAATCAATTGGAATGGCATACCAACGATATTCGATTCGTCTTGGATGAGTTGACCCGTGCGAATCTAACTGCGTCGTCGGCGCTGCCTTTTGCCGGGCACCTTGACCTCAGCCACGTAGGAGCGTTCGGCCACTCGTTTGGTGGGATTGCGGCAGCGCATGCGTGCCAGCTTGACCGACGTTTCAAGGCATGCCTGAACGAAGACGGTGTCGTGGCAAAAAAGCCTTTATTTCTGGATGATCGTGGGTGGGCCATGGACCAAGCGTTCATGCTCATTCTGCACGACCCGCCAACTCGTCCGCTGACTGACGAGCAAGTCGCCCAGATGCAAATGCCGCGCCAGCGCGTCGAGGCGCTTGTCCGAAGACTGGATGCGGATGAGGAGGCGGCGCTGCGAAATACGGGAGAAGGCAGCTATCGCGTGAGGCTGCGAAGCGAGAAAGTCTCGCACATGGACTTTAGCGATTTGCCGTTGCTAGGGGCGCACAACCGTTCTGATGCGGAAAAGCGCGCTGCGATTCTCGCGACGGTGAGGAGCTACGTTCGAGCCTTCTTCGACCAATACCTTAGAGGAGTTAGTTCGGAGCTGCTCAATGAGACTGCTCCGACGAATGAATTCGTTGATTCGGTACAAAGATTCGAGCCAGCCAAGTTCCCGTGCCCGCAGCGATGACTCTCGCCTGCGAAGAAAGACGAGAGCGCGATCAGTTGTTGATAAATCTCTCGATATCGCTCATTGTCCGGCTCCTAACCGATTCGTCAGCGGGCTTCTAGCGCCCCGCAACGCGAACTTCCCCCTCTGCATCCACGTCCACGTCCGCTTCCGTCTCCAGCGCAGCATGCCCCGCCCGCGCCGTATGCAGATACTCCCGCATGCACCGCAGGCACGGAACATACCCCTGCTGCATGGCCTCTCTCGCAGTCAACGTCCGCTCCGTCGACTTGTTATGAATCACACCGCACCCCGCCACGTGGAACACTTTGGCATCCGCCGTTACCACCACCTGCATATCAGGAGGAATCCCCCACCCTGGCTGCGCGTGCTCGGACTTCAACTCCGGCGCCGACGTCAAAGAATTCGCCACACGTAATCCACCCGCAAACAACAACAAAGCCGCCACCGGAACCAGCCATGCCGACCACGTCGACCACCGTGTACCGCCTACCCGCGCACTCTGCGCCAGCCGTCTCTCCAACCGCCGCCCAAATCCCGACGGCACCTCGATCATCCGCTCGTCGCCGTACAACTGGATCACATTCCGGGTCCCTTGCAGCACCGACGCGCAATGCTTGCACGTGCGGAAATGTTCATCCATCGCCGAGCGCAGCGCAGCGTCAACCTCTCCCTCGATATAGTTCGAGATCTCGATCCACACCCGTTCGCAGTTCACGGATCCTCTGTCTACCATGGCTTGCTTCCCTTCTCGAACGGCAGCCGGCTGAACCATCCCTGCTTCCATCCAGCAGCCAGCAGATCGCGCAACATCAGCCGCGCCCGCAGCAACCGCGTCTTCACCGACGCCACCGAAATCCCCAGCAGCTCAGCCGTCTCCTGAATATTTAACTGCTCCATATCCCGCAGCACGAAAACCTCCCGATATTTGCGGTCGAGCATAGTCAGAGCCGCAGCCAGCTTCTGCCGCACTTCCTTGCGCTCCAGCGCCTCCGACGGAATCTCCCTCCAGTCGGCAAAGTCACGCGGCGCATAATCGCTCTCTTCCTCCCGCCGCTCGTCGATGCCTTCCATCGCCACCGTCCTCTCCCTTCGCCGCCGCATCAATGCCTCGTTCACCGTAATCTGAATCAGCCAGGTACTGAACTTTGCCTCCGCCCGAAACTGCCGAATGTTGGCCAGCGCCTTCAGCATTGCCTCCTGCACCACGTCCTCTGCATCCGCCTCATTGCGCAAAATCGCCAGCGCCGCCGCATATACCCGCCGCTCGTAAGGCTTCACCAGCTCATAGAACAATTCGTTCTGCCCACGCTGCACCCCCGCGATCAAGTCCTGCTCGCGCGTCGTGCCCGCCTGCCCCGGATTGTTGACGACGGCGTTCAAAACCATTCCAATCTTCCGGCCCGAGTCTCTGTGCAGCTGCGCTTTCTACGAGCCATCCTGTTAATCGTTCTTGGGAAAGGCACCGTTCCTAGGAGCTCCCGATGAACTTTCAAATGCGCCTAGGCTCTGT
This sequence comes from uncultured Acidobacteriaceae bacterium, assembly GCA_963710885.1. Classification (GTDB taxonomy): domain Bacteria; phylum Acidobacteriota; class Terriglobia; order Terriglobales; family Acidobacteriaceae; genus Sulfotelmatobacter. The sequence continues at coordinate 319,834 of CAVQCF010000022.1, read as the reverse complement.
GGAAGAGCGGCCCTTCAGGGCCGCGTAAGCCGCGAAATCAGCTTGGGCTTTAGCCCCTGAAGCACGCCGGTCGTCACTCCGGATCTTTCTTCCAACCCGTCAGCATCGACACAAAGTTATTCCACCCGTGCAGCAGCACCATCACCAGATGTCCGAACACAAATCCCAACATCGCCCACATCACCACAAAATGCCACAGCCGGGCCCAGCGGAATCCCCCCATCAGCCACGCCAGCCAGGAAAACTGCACCGGCTTCCACACCGCCAGCCCTGTCAGCACCGACAGCACACCCAGCCCAATCACCGTCGTGTATGCATGCTTCTGCAGCGGGTTGTAAGCCTCGTGCTGCTCAGGCTTCGGCCCGAAAAAGAAATAGTGCCGCACCATCGGCCACACACCCGGAATGTCCCGATGCGTAAACAACACCTGCCGGTAATTCCCGCTGAAAATCTGGTACCCGAGGTAGATCACCCCGGTCGCGATATAGATCCACATGAACGTGAGGTGCCATTGCAGTGCTCCTCCCAGCCACCCGCCAATCGCAAACGACTGCGGCCAATTCAACAAATCCTTCTGCGGAATCTTCGCCCCAAAACTCGGAAACGCCCGAAAAATCTGCAGCCCGCTGCCCACCATTACAAACAACGAAATCGCATTCACCCAATGACAAACCCGCACCACCAGCGGATGTTCATACGCGGCCCGACCCACAACTTCAGTCTCATCGCCCGTCGTCCGCGTAATCTCGATTACCGTACCGCTCATGGATTGTCTCCAAATTGCTGATTGATGATTGTTGATTAAAGACCCAACGTTCAAAAAGGTCCTCAGTCAACAATCAGCAATCAAGAACTCAACAATGTCTGTCCCTACAGCCCATAAAACTCCGAATACCCCTGATCCTCCCAATACCCCACCTTCTCCAGCACATTGGTGACCTTGAGATCCGTCAAATACTTCGCCTGCTTGTATCCGACTTTCGTCGGTATATTCAGTCGCAGAGGCGCTCCGTGCTTCCGTGTGAGCGGCTGGTCGTACATCTCATAACAAAGCAGCGTCTGCGGATGCAGCGCCGTTGCCATGTCCAGCGACTCGTAATAGTCATCCGCGCACGCCACCGTGAGAAACCTCGCAGAAGTATCCGCGCCAATCCTGTTTAGGAAATCCGACAGCCGCGCACCTCCGAACCTCCCAATCACATCCCACCCTTCGACGCACACATGCCGCGTATTCTGTCGCACCCGCGGCAGCGCCTGGATCTGCTCCAGCCTGTAGTCTCCCGGCTTCTGCACCGCCCCACTCACCGTCAACGTCCAGTTCTCAAGAATTACGCCCGGATCATCCACGTCATATCCATTGATAGGAAACCTCTCGAACGGAGTGACCTCCGCATCCGAAAAAATCGGCGCCAGATGCCCGCGCCGGAATAACTTCTCCGACGCCCAATCGCTGAACCCCAGCCCCTTTTTCAGCAGGAGCTGCTGAAGCCGAGGGATCGCAAACGCCCCCAATGCCAGCACCGGGACCACCTTCAGCAGTTCCCGCCGCGATACCTGCGCGAACCTGCGCTCATCCATCCCGAGTTGTACCGGCGCACCCTGCGGCTCAGCGCCCCTTGGATCGCCGCCACCCGCCTGCGCATCGCTCACCGGCTCCTCGGCTTTCGGCTCTTCGTTCTCCGGTTCCATACCCCTCCACACCTACACGTTCTCGATCATAGGATTCGAGACGACCTCGAAAGTTACGGCCAATCTACCACGATCGACCATTCTCCTCTCAGTAGGCCCCTTCGGGTTCAACTAATTGCCGCTTCTGCTGGCCTTTCGCCAAGTTTGTAGGCATACTATCCGCAGAATCTCGAGCGGATCACCCCGCATGTTTGACCTCGAACTGTTCTTCGCGAAGACCAAGCGTCGCCTGCTGGCGGACCCGCGCTCCCAGCGGCCCCTCGAGCCCAAGCAGCAGCGCATGATGGTGATCGCCCTGGCCCTGCTCATCGCCGCTTTAGCATTCGCTCTTTATCGCGATCGCGATTTCTGGTTCCCCGCAACGCAGGAAGCGGCAGACCAGTCACAAGACCAGCCACAAGTGCAGGCACAAGTTCAGCCCGTGCCTACCGGTATCGTCAAGCCGGACTCGCCCGCTCACAAAAAGTCGCACAGCACGAAAGCTAAGGCTAGAACCGATGCTCTCGCTGATGCGCCCGACGACTCCCCCGTTCCGCCCGTCATCGCCACCAGAACCGTGCTACCGCCGCTCGAAGTTGAAGTCGTCGCCGGCGACGTCCATCGCGTCGTCCGTCCCGGCACCAACTCAGTGCGCGTTGATTTGCAACCCGGTTCTTCGCCTCATCCCGTCGCCCAGCCTCCCAGCCTCCCAGCCGAGAACGCAGCCAGCGTCACCACCGCAGCCGCCGAGCATGTGCAAATTTCCTCCGACACGGCCGAAATCGTCAGCCAACCCGTGAAGCCCAGCTATCCGATGCTGGCGCGACAAATGAAGGTACAGGGCTCGGTAATTCTGCAAGCGATGATCAGCAGGAGCGGCGAAATCCAGGACCTCCGCGTGGTCAGCGGCCCGCCCATCTTGGCCAACGCCGCCCAGGAAGCCGTCAAACAGTGGCATTTCAAGCCGCACTTCCAAGGCGCCGAACCCGTCGAAACCCAGACCCGGATCACCGTCAACTTCACCATCTCCACCAACTGAATTTTCCTCGCGACTCCGTAGGAAGCGGCACGCCTGCTCCATGCCACCTGCGAGCATGGCCTGAAAACGTCGTACGGAACCCGTGAACCGGAGATGTCAGATAGGAAGGGACGTCACACGAACCTGATCTTCGCCCGACCACGCATGTCCTTATTTCATGATTCCGACATCTGCCGCAGCATTCTCGAGAGCCTACCCGCGGGCCTCTGCGTCGTCGATATGCAACAGAAAATTGTCATCTGGGACGACGGAGCCGAACGCATCACCAGACACCTGCGGCACGACGTCGTCGGCCACTCCGGCGTCTCCGAACCTTTGCTGCATTGCGATCAGCCTGACTGCGAATTCTGCAAAGAAGATTGCCCCGTCGCCCGCGCCATCAAAACTTCGCCCGCCACCGAGTCCATCGGATTCCTCCATCACAAGACCGGATAGGAAATTCCGGTCCGCATCCGCGCCGTCCCCGTTCACAACCAGCATGGCTCCATCATCGGCGCCGTCGAAACCTTTGGAGAGTTGCAGCAAGCTGTAACCCCGATTCGTTGCGATGGCACCCGCAACCTGCCCGGTTGCATCGACGAGGTCACCAACGTCGCCAGCCACGCTTTGATGTTGTCTCACCTGCGTCGCACGCTTGCGACCTTCGTCGAGGTCCAGATCCCTTTCGCCGTGCTTAGCTTGCGTCTTGAAGGCTTGCCTCACTTTCGTGCTAGTCTCGGACCCGAAGCGGCTTCCTCCTTACTACGCGTCGGCGCGCGCTCCCTCGAGACAACGCTCTGGACCAGCGACTTCATTGGACGCTGGAGCGACGATCAATTCCTCGTCATCCTCAATGGCTGCCGCGAGGAAGCGCTGCCCGCCGTCCGCGAACGCGTCCGCCGCATGGTTTCCGGCGACGGCATCGAATGGTGGAGAGAACGTCGTTCGCTTCCCATTTCCGTCGGCGAAGCCTCCGCCCGGCCCGACGACTCTGTCGAGTCCCTGCTGCAGCGCATTCAGCAATCACTGGAAAACATTTCCGCCTGGCGAACCAGATCTGCCTCCGTTTCCAACGGTTCGCACGGATCTCCGTTGAAAGGATTATCCGGGAGTTCGTTTGACCCGCGACCATGACTGTGCCACACTTCTCGCGGATTCTTTATGTTCCGCCGCAGCGCCATTCTGTTGGGTTCTTCCGCGCGCCTTCTGTGCGCCTCGTTTTTCCTCGTTAGCCTGCCGGCGGCAACTGCCTTCGCTCAGAGCCGTCTCGACCGCGACTCCCAGCCCATGGAGCTCGTCACCACCTACGATACGCCGCCTGGCACTGGAGTGATCGTCTTCACCGTGTATGCAGAGCGTAAAGGCGTTCATCTCGATCGCCAGGCCTTGTTGAGGCTGGTGAACCCAACCAGTCAGGCGGCCACCTGGCAGACTACAGAAGACACGTCGCGCGGAGTTTTTACCGGGATACCCTATGGAAGTTATGACGTGGAAGTGAGTGCCGTCGGCTATCTCAGCACTCATAAAGAAGTGCAGGTCGTCGACTCGATGGCGCCATCGTTTTCCGACGTCGTGCTGCGCCGCGATCCTGAAGCCGTCAATCTCGACGTCTCCGACGCAGTCATGTCGCCCCAAGCCCGAAAACAAACCAAGCACGCAGTTTCAGCACTCAAGTCTGGAAAACTCAAAGACGCGCAGAAGCATCTCGACGACGCCTATAAATTGGCGCCGTCCAGCCCGGAACTGAACTTCCTCCTTGGATATTTGTATTTTCAGAAAAGAGATTTCGCGCAGGCCGGAACCTACCTGGGGACCGCGGCGAATCTGAACCCCCACAACGCGCAGGCCCTCACGCTCCTCGGCCGAACGGGCCTCGAACGCAAGGATTACCCGGCAGCGCGATCTGCGCTTGAGCAAGCCATACTCGCCGATAACGAAAACTGGCTACCCCACAACCTGCTCGCCGACACCTACCTTCATCAGCAAGACTACGATAAAGCCCGAGACCAGGCGCAGATCGCAATCACCATCGGCAAGAACAATGCCACCCCAGCCCAACTCGTCCTTGGACAAGCGCTCGTGAACCTAGGTCAAGATCAAGCTGGAATTCAGGCTCTGAACATCTTTCTCGATCAATCGCCGCAGCATCCCATGGCGCCTCAGGTTCGCTCTCTGATCGCGGACATTCAGCAGCACCCATCTCACTCCGCCTCAACCTCCGATTCACCTGCGACCGAAGCTCGTCTTTCCGGCGTTGATCCTTTAGCGGCTCTGGCCGCGCCAAGTCTCTCCTTGAAGTCGTGGATGCCCCCGGGCATCGATGACCTCACCCCCGCGGTCGCTCCCGGAGTGCCGTGTCCCTCGGCGCAGGTAATTGAAGAATCCGGCAGACGGGTGCAGGAGTTGGTCGACGACGTGGCGCGCTTTGCTGCAGTCGAAGACTTGCTGCATCAATCTCTCGACGCATTCGGCATTCCCATCCGCACCGAAACCCGCAAATACAACTACGTCGCCTCCATCTCCGAGCCCCAGCCCGGATTTCTCTCGGTCGACGAATACCGCACCGACAAAATCACCACCGCGGACTATCCAGACCACATTGCCAGTACTGGCTTCGCAGCTCTCGCGCTCGTCTTTCATCCTCACATGCGTGACACCTTCGCCATGACCTGCGAAGGCTTGGGAGACTGGCACGGACAAGCCACCTGGCTCGTCCACTTCCGCCAGCGCGATGACCGCCCCAACCGGATCCACAGTTATAAGGTCGGCAATCAAATGTATTCGGTCGACTTGAAAGGACGAGCCTGGATTACCGCCGACAGGTTCCAGATCGTCCGCATTGAATCCGAGATGGTCAACCCCATGCCCGAAATCCGGCTTCTCAATGAACACGAAGTCGTCGAGTACGGGCCCGTAGCTTTCCCCAGAAAGAACACTTCTCTGTGGCTTCCGAAGAGCGCAGAAATCTATTTCGATTTCCGCAAACACCGCTATTATCGGCGCCATAGCTTCGATCACTACATGTTGTTCTCTGCCGAGGCCGAGGAAAAGCGCAAAGAACCAGTAGCCGGGCCTCCCGAGAGAAATCCGTAAGGACCGGTCGTACGCGTTGCATACTACGTCTCGCACCATCCGTCCATGTTTTTCCTAAGTGAACCTTCGTGTCCTTAGTGGTGATTGCCTTCGTCGCGCCCTTGAAATAACTTTACAATTCCTATCCCCGTGCCACGCGACTCCCGGCTGTATAATCCCCGATTGATTCCCACTCAGGAGTGCTCCATCATGAAGAGGTCTACGCGACTCGTCTGTTCACTCGTCGTCATTTTGCTGTTCGTTCCCGCCCTGTGGTCCCAGGAGAAAGTCGATCTTGAAGCCATCTCCCGCATCCGCTATGAAGGCTTCCACAATTCCAAAGTCATGGAATACGCCACCGGCCTCATGGACTCCATCGGCGAGCGCCTCACCGGATCTCCGAACATGAAGCGCGCCAACGAATGGACCCGAGACCAACTCACCGCCGCCGGCATGAGCAACGCCCACCTCGAATCATGGGGCCCCTTCGGCCGCGGATGGGCCAATCAATACGTCAACGCCCGCATGACAACACCCGACATCGTTCCTCTCCTCGTGTACGCCAAAGCGTGGACGCCTGGCACCAACGGCGTCGTTACCGGTAAGTGCATTCGCGTCACCATCGAAAAGAAGGAAGACTTCGAAAAGTACAAAGGCAAGCTGGCCGGCATGGTCGTCATCACTGGGCCCGACGCCGACGTAAAGCCCATCGCCGAAGCTCCCTACAAGCGTTACAGCGACGAAGATCTCGCCAAGACCTCCGAGTACGAAATCCCCGGCGAGCGCCCGCCCTTCCGCATGTCCGAGATCGCGCGCCGCCGCCAGTTTCAGAAAGATCTCAACCAGTTCTATGCCGACGAAAAAGTTCTCGCCGTCATCGACCACAGCCGCGGCACCGCTGGCGGTGGCACCGTCTTCGTCCAGTCCGGCGGATCCTACAAGCCCGGCGAAACCACCACGGTTCCTCAGCTCACCCTGGCCTCCGAGCACTGGACCCGCATCGCCCGTCTCCTCCAGCAGAAGAAAGACGTCACGATCGAACTCAATGTCATCAACACGTTCTACGACGATGACCTCATGCAGTACGACACCATCGCCGAAATCCCCGGCACCGACAAGAAAGATGAAATCGTCATGCTCGGCGCGCATCTCGATTCCTGGCACGCCGGCACCGGCGCCACCGACAACGGCGCCGGCACCATCGTCATGATGGAAGCCATGCGCATCCTGAAAGCCATCGGCATCATGCCCCGCCGCACCATCCGCATCGGCCTGTGGAGCGGCGAGGAAGAAGGCCTCCTCGGCTCCCAAGGCTACGTCGAGCAGCACTTCGGATCGCGCCCGCGCATGGACGATCCCAATATGAAAGACATGCCCACCCTGCTACGCCGTGACGCCGGACCCGTCACTGTTAAGCCGGAGCAGGCGAAAGTCTCCGCCTATTTCAACGTCGATAACGGCACTGGAAAAATCCGCGGCGTCTACCTCCAGGAAAACGAAGCTGTCGCTCCCATCTTCGAAGCCTGGATGCGCCCCTTCAAAGATCTCGGAATGACCACGCTATCCATGCGGAACACCGGAGGTACCGACCATCTTTCCTTCGACGCCGTCGGCATTCCGGGATTCCAATTCATTCAGGATCCCATCGAATACGAAACCCGCACCCACCACTCCAACATGGACGTATACGACCGACTCCAACCCGAAGACCTGAAACAGATCTCCGTCATCGTCGCCAGCTTTGTCTACGAAGCCGCCATGCGCGACCAAATGCTCCCCCGCAAGCCGATCGAAAAGCCGATCACGAGGGAGCCAGAAAAGAAGGAAGACTAGAAAAAAGATGTTGGAGAGACGAGAGCACGATGCGGCGCGGCGCCCCCGGCCCGCGCTTTCGAAGCAAAGAGCTCGCGTAGCGGAACCGACCTCTTTCAGAGCCGCGTGAGAACGCTGGAATAAGTCGGGCTTTAGCCCCTGAGGGCCGCTTCTGCAAATCGGAAGTGGCGCTACTCGTAGCGCAGCGCCACCATCGGATCGACCTTGCCGGCACGGCGCGCCGGGATGTAGCACGCGACGAGCGCGACCACTGCCAGCAGCACCGCGACTCCAGCAAAGGTCGGTGGATCAGTAGCTGCGACTCCATACAGGAGACTTGCCATAAGCCTGGTTAGCCCGAAGGCAGCAGCCAGTCCAATCGCAACCCCGAGCCCGACTAGTTTTCCGCCACGGCCCAGAATCAGAAGCAGAATGTCCCACTGCTGTGCTCCCAGCGCCATGCGAACGCCGATCTCGTTCGTGCGCTGTCCAACCACATAAGAAACAACGCCATAGATTCCGACGCTCGCAAGCAAGAGTGCCAGCACGGCAAACACTGCGAACAGGATCATCGAGAACCGTCGCGTGGCCACTGAATCGGAAATCAGCGAGTCCATCGTTTGCGCGCCGAAGATAACCTGCTGGTTGCTCATCTGCGCGTTGATCTGTCGCAAAGAATCGAGCAGGCCATCCGAGTTACCCTCGGATCGCAACACTGCTGCCGAACCCGACGGAGTCATCGCAATAAAACTGTCCGGCATCTGCATGCAAGGAATGTAAAGGCCCGATCGGAGCGATTGCTGATCATCTGTGGCCAAGCCCCACTGATTGACGTGCCCCACCACGCCGACGATCTCCGCCAGTTGCACGGAACGGGCTAGGTTGATCCTCTTGCCGATCGGATTCTGGTTGGGAAAATATTTCTGGGCGAAGATCTCATCGATCACGACCACCAGAGGGGCGTGTTCATCGTCATGGGCGGTAAAGAACCGACCCTGCAGCAGCGGTATGCCCATCGCTTTTAGGTAGCTGGGTTCGACGATGTAATCGATCGCCCAGTTCATGTCGTTTTCGTTGGCGGGCTTGGGCTGGCCCTCAAGCCAGAAGAGTTGCTCGTCATCATCGCTGAATGGGATTGCGCCCCAAGTCTGGGAAACCGCCTGGATGCCTGGAACCAAGCCGAACTTCTCATCGAACTCCCGAAACGCGGCGCGGATCGCATCCGGCTTTGCATGCATCATCGTGGGCGGAAGCGAAAGCCCAAATGTGAGCACATTGTGCGGATTGAAACCGGGATCAACGCCCCACAGCTTCGCCAGACTGCGAATGGTTAATCCCGCGCCGATCAGGAGCACGAGAGCGAGTGCGATCTCGGCAACCACGAACACACTCTGCATCCGCTGACGGGTTCCGCTTGTTCCCCGGCCACCTTGTTTGAGCGTTTCTTGCAGTTCGGGCTGCGATGATTTCAGCGCAGGCATCAAGCCAAACAAAATCCCCGCCAGCAACGAAATGCCGGCAGTAAAGACCAGCACGTGACCGTCAACTCCAACTTGCTCGCCGCGCGGCAGCGCCGCGGGCAGCACTCCCAGCGCCGCGCGTGTTCCCCACGACGCCAAGTACAACCCCAATCCCCCACCCGCCAGCGCCAGCAGAATGCTCTCGGTAAGTAATTGGCGAACGACTCTCGCCTGGCTCGCGCCCAGCGCGGCGCGCACTGCAAATTCGCGCGTCCGGCTGGCTGCGCGCGCCAGCAGCAAGTTTGCGACGTTCACGCACGCGATCAGAAGCACAAATCCAACCGCGGCCAGGAGCACCAGCAGCAGAGGCCGGATGTGACCGACCATTTCCTCCTTGAGCGGCGTCAGCTTCGCAGTGATCCCTTTGTCCGCATCCGGAAAGGCGTCCGCGAGACTGCGTGTGACACCCTCCATGTCTGCCCGCGCTTGCTCGATGGTCACGCCGGCCTTGAGCCGACCGATCCCATGGAATCCCAGCCCAGCGCCGCGTTTCAGCAGCAGCGGATTGCTCCACTGCCCGATGGGCACATAGACCTGACTGTCGCGGAAGCCCGGAATAGTCAGGTGAAAGCCCGCCGGTATCACTCCCACGATGGTGTAGTCTCTTGCGTCCAGCGTGATGTCCTTCCCCAGGATGTCGGGTGCCGCACTGAACTTGCGGCGCCACAAACCTGCGCTGATCAGGGCCACGGGGCCAGCGCCAACCCGTTCTTCATCCTCGGCCAAAGTGCGGCCGATTACGGGCTTCACTCCCAGCACCGTGAAGAAGTCTGAGGACACAAACTCTCCACTCACCTGTTCGGCATCGCCGACCCCGCTCAAGATAAATTGGGATGGTCGAGCCAAGCCCAGAGAAGAGAATGTGTGGTTGTCCCTCTGCCAATCATGAAAGTTAGGATAGGAGACTGACCCGCCCTCGAAGTTTGGTTTGTTCTCATGCAGCGTGACCAACTGATCCGGTTGCGGGAATGGTAGCGGACTCAGCAAAACGCCGTTGATCACGGAGAACAGTGCTGTATTCGCACCGATGCCAAGCGCCAAGGTAGCGACAGCGACGACCGTAAACCCGCGACTCCTTGCCAGCACACGCAAGCCATACCGCAGATCCTGAATCCAAGTCTCCATATCTTGCCTCTGGCTCCCACTCGTCTCGCGATTCGTCAAGCGGACCTGTGGGAGCAAGCCTCGGACCAAAGCCAATTGAGGGCAACTTGTTGATTGCGAAAGGACTCTGGAAGGCAATTGCAGGTATAGAGTGAGCCATTCTGTCCACCTATGGATATCCCTGTCCGGTACCGAACAGCCAAGGTGGCGGAGCGACCGCCCGAGTGGTGGAAGAGCGGCCTAGGGCCGCGTGAGGACGTCGGAATGACTCGGGCTTTAACCGTGAGGGCCGCTTTCACAAATCGAAAGCGGCCTCCATCATGCACAACTCTAAAACCGGTATGTCAGCCCCACCGAAGGCACCGCCGTATGCGTCACCGAATTCCCGCTCAACGCCCCAAACCCGAAGCCGGGCGTTCCATAAACGAGTCCTCGATATTCCGCCCGCAACGAGATCCGCTTGCGAATCGCATAGTTCACGCCCCCTCCATACACGAACACACCCTTCGACTGCGACTGCGCTCCTGACAAGGTGTTGAACTGGTTTCCGCTCGGCTCGAACATGAGCGCCCCGCCTCCCGCCAATATATAAGGATTGACCCTGGAACTCCTGCGATACGGAAGATTCAACACCAGGCTCCCCGTCACCTGATGAATCCCCGACTGAATCCGGAATGCTCCCGTCGGCACAAAATATTTCTGCGAGTTCGCGTCATATCCCTACGCCGCTTCCGCTGCCGCCCAGTGATTTAAGTGATACCGGTAAGTGGTCAGGAATCCACCCGTCTCAGTCGCGCTATACGCCGTGCCGTTCCCGCTCGTGCTCGCCGTGAAGAAACCTGCCCCCTGCAAACTGATCTCCGACCGGTTCTCCTGCGCCGTCGCAGCTAGTGCCGCCAGAAAAACCATACTTCCTAGAAGAATGAATGTTCGCCGCTTGGATGTTCCCCACATAAAACAAAATGCTCCTCCGAGTTCTGTAGTTATTTACCGCAAGTCATCCCCAGATCATGGCTCCGCAAACTTCTGCGCCACCTGCAATCACAATTGGTCGATTAAAATTTCTGGGATGCCCGCATTCTCCCGCGGCGTTGCATTTCAAAACCTAGAGTTTTGTCATCTCGCGTAAAGTTTTGGAAAATTGTGTAATTGGAATTCTCTTCGTGGCACGTACAAGAGAAGAGTGAGAGACTCAACCAGAAGAGTGCGCGGAACGCACGCAAGTAAATTAAATTAAGGACGGACCAGCGCCATGTTTTCCCCGCAACCCATCGGACACATCAAGAGTCCCTACCAAAGCACCAAGCAGATCCCCAAAGGCCCCGGCGCTAAGCACGATGCCGAAGGCATCCTCGAAGTCCTGCCGCAATTCGCCGACGGCCTCACCGACATCGAGGGCTTCTCGCACCTGTTCGTTCTCTGGGTCTTCAATCGCTCCGAAGGATTCGAATTGCTCGGCACTCCTCCCATCGACGACCGCCCGCACGGCGTCTTCGCCACTCGCTCCCCGCGCCGTCCCAATCCCATTGGACTCACAGTCGTCGAACTCCTCCGCCGTGAAGGCTCCTCCCTCCACGTCCGCGGCGTCGATATGCTCGACGGAACCCCCATTCTCGATCTCAAGCCCTACCTCTCCAGCATCCCACCCGAGCAATTACGCCGTGGCTGGGTGGCCGAAGCCGATGCCCGCCGCGCTGGAACTTCCCCCGCCTAAATATATTGTTGGTAATCCGAGGACTTAGGGCTTCGACGCAGGTACGGTTTGCCGATACACGGGCCAATGCTCTGCCAGTTCGCGAACGACTGGGCTACCAACCCGATATGCGTTTTCGATTGCCTCATCATACGCGGCGTAGTTCCCCGTCGCCTCGCTCTTGAGAAGAGCCGCGGCCGACGTGCTCTGGGACGGGACCGTAAAATCGCTGCCCGTTCTGAGATCGAGCGCGCGCGCAAGATCCACCCGGCCGGCGTGGGCAAGAAAGGTCAGCGCTTGCAGATAGGCTGCATCCTCTTCGGCCGAGGTCGTGAAGCATCCTTTGCTCTTGGTCCAATAGGGCACCCACTTATTTGCCCAGTCGGTCATCCGGGCACCGATCCAAAACCGGTCAGCAGTCAATGTATCGCCCTTCAGCACGAAGGGCGGCCGCTGCGCGTTGGGCATCTCTGAATAGCCAGCGCGCGCAGCCTTGAGTTTGTCATCGTCCGGCAGAACCAGGTTGCGCGTCAGGCCATAGGCCCAGGTCGCAAGTTCATCGTTCAGCTCATACGACAAGATGCCGTTGTCGGAAACGGCCGGCGGCGCCGGTTGCTCGAATGGCGTCGCACGATCGTAGGCGACGATTCCAGTCGGCCATTCCGCCGGAATTTCGCGCCCGTCGATTTCATACGCCAAGTCCCCATCAACAATGTAGCTCGCCCATGCCGCCGAACCCACCGAGGCCCGGTTGGGATCAATGCCCCCGATGCCCGCCAGAATCCAGTAGGCCCTGCGGAGATCGAAGCGCGGGTCGAGACCGAGCGCCATGATTGAGGCTGCAGCCGAAGACTTGCCCGCGCCGGTCACAATCCCCAGCACATGGTCCTTCGCGTTGTAGCGCAGCGAACGGAAGCCTTCCGGGAACGGCAGAGTGTCGGGCAGCGGATAATGTTCGACCCAGTTCTGGAACTCGCCGGGCATGTCGCCCGTGTCCTTCCCAACCTCAAAGGTGGTTACTACGACCACGCGGATCTCAAGAGGCTCTGACGCAGCCGCCGGCATGCAAGCCGGGACCTGCGCCATCAGGACTGCCGCCGCCCCTCCCGCCCACAGCGCGAAACCCCATTTCATCTGGTCGTCTCCTCTTGCGCTTTCGCAGGACAGCAGTTGTACCCTGATTTACACGAAACTAGCCAGCCACCGCATGCAAAATATCCGTAACGCATTTAGCCTGCCCGCCGTGACCTGAGCTCCGAGCGAGAAGCGCCGGCAAAATCCCCGACCAATGCGGCAATCTCATCAGGCCGCCGTGTCCAACGCAAAATGACCGGCGTCGAGAACATGAACCTGGGCCTTCGGTACGTCCTCCCGGTAGCGCTCCGGCTCGCCGAGATCGAACGAGAGATCGTACTTACCCCAGGTCACCAGAAGGCGCGGCTGCTTCTCGCGCATCCATGCTTGCCATATCGGATAGGAGTCCACATTGGTGCGATAGTCGTAGAAGAGGTCGCTTTGTATCTGCGCCTGTCCCGGCATACTCAGAAACGCGAACTCGTCCGTCCACAGATCGGGGTCGTACCGATCCACATTCGGATCGTTTCCAACATGGCGCCTACGCCTTGTCGCCAGCGAAAGCAGATCGTGCGCAGGGTGCTTTCGTTAGCAGCGCGATCGGCCCAAAAGGCCCGCCGGGCCTTCCAGTTCGCGGCCAGGCCTTCGTTGTGAGCCACCGCATCCTGGACGATGAGAGCCTCCTGCGCGCTCGGCGTATGCCAAAACCATGCGGAAGCCCACCGGGCCGCCATAGTCCTGCATGTAAATCGTATAGCGCGAGAGCTCGAACGCTTCGGCGAAGTGATTCATGATCTCGGCATAGTGGTCGAACGAATACGCGAACGTCTTTGGATCCGGCCAGTCGCTGTGTCCGAAACCTGGATAGTCCGGCGCAACCAGGTGATAGCGATCGGAAAGCCGGGCGAAGAGCGGCTCGAACATTCGCGACGAAGACGGCAACCCGTGCAACAAGAGAATCGTCGGTGCGTCCTTCGAGCCGGCCTCTCTGTAGAAGATGGAAAGACCGTCGATCTGGATCGTGCGATTAAAAGTCGGACGGTTCATGAAGAGTTCCTTTCCGTCGAATTGACCCGAGAAGCATTCATTGCTCCGTGAGAGGTTACGTCCCCAACCTCGAAAATGACTTCCCGTTCAACCGGCGTGCCCAGGGGTAGGCTTGCCACGCCATACACCAGGCGGCAAGGGCTCTTGTCCTTTCCGAAGACGGCCTGCAACAGCTCCGAAGCCGCGTCGGCCGGCTTCGGCTGTTCTCGTACCTCTCCCACTGTGGCCACTGATACGCCGAGGCGCACGATCCGCGTCACTCGGTCGAGCGATCCCAAATATTGACGCGCGACCCCTATGACGTTGAGTGGACGAGTTTCGCTGCCTCTCGACCAGACTCTAGGTCGAGTTCCGCGCCGACGCGCCCCACGAATTTTGCTTCGTGGCCTTCCGTGGGAAGCATCCCGCGTCAGGAATAGCAGGTTGCCCGTCTGCACCGCTTCCGCGTAGGTACCGAAGGGCTGAGGCGGCGCCGGAAGTTCGATACCAGGTTCTCTCAACCGCCGCTCCGCAGACCTGTCTCCCCTTCCAGCCCTCCCCATCCCGCAAACCGAAACATATTTTAAGAGAATTCGGGCGCTTGCGAGAATGATGAAGCAATTTGCTCGTACTGCTCCGAACACTGCAAAATCTCTGAATTCGTCTCGCCATTTCCCAAGGTCCTTCAGCACCCCTAGGGAGGTCGGACGCGAAGGGTCAGACCTCGCCTCCACGGCTGTCAGTTCTGCCAGTTACCCGGCCCCCAGAGCGCTCCTAAACTACTTCTTCCGCCGCACCTTGGCTGCGGATGCCATCGGGCGACGCGAATACACAAACGCGAGTGACGACTCTGTCGTGTTGCCTGCCTTCCGCCGTTCGATGCCGTTCTAGGCAACGTCATTCTTACTGAACCAATGTTCATTTTTCCCGCTAACAACTACGCAATCGGAGGGCAACGATGAAGACAAGAATGCAAAGCTTCCTCGCCGCGCTGGCTGCGACGGCGCACGCCGCCGATCCCAAGATCGCGCAGAAGCAGCAAGATATTCGCGACTTGGCGCAGCAAACTCTGCTGCGCCTCTACAAAGCCGAGCCCAAGACCAAGTCCGCCGGCGCATCTGCCGCCGGGTATGCCGCCTTCAGCAACATGGGCACAAAACTTCTGGTCGCCGGATCCGGCAACGGAAAGGGCCTCGCCGTCCACAACAAGAGAAAGCAAGAAACCTTCATCAACTCCGGCTGGGACTTCGGCGGACAAACTACCGCCGCTGCGACCACCGGAAACAAAGGCGCAGCCATGGCCGGTGCCGTGTCGGTCGCTGACGACGTCGGGATGTACCAGCTCACCGACAAAGGCATCGCCCTCGAAATCACCGCCAAGGGCACCAAGTACTACAAAGATAGCGATCTGAATTAAACGCACGACTAGTAATCAATTGAAATCAGAGAGGACACCATGATGAATACCAATACCCGCACACTTCTTATCACAGCTGTGTTGCTGGCAGCTGTCATCCCCGCAATCGCTCAGGCCGGACCCAGCCCAGAGCTCCAGGAGAAGTTGGCCGCCGTGAAGCAGTCCGTCGCTGAAAACCAGCAGAAACTTCACCAGTATCAATGGACGGAAACCACCCAACTCACTCTCAAGGGCGACCCCAAACCTCCCAGCCAATCCGCGTGCCAGTACGGTCCGGACGGAAAAGTCCAGAAGACTCCGCTCAGTCCTCCGCCCCCGCCTCCGAGCGGAGGAAGACTGAAGCAGAAAGTGATCGCGAATAAGAAAGAAGAAATGCAGGACTACATGGGAGGAGTTAAGGCCCTGCTCGGCAAGTACGTGCCCCCCAATCCGCAGAGCATGCAACAGGCCTTCCAAGCCGGAAAAGTCTCCTTGAATCCCAATGCCGGCGGCCTGGCGCAGATTGTATTCAAAGACTACGCCCTGCCCGGCGATCAGATGACGCTCTCGTTCGACCCTGCTACTAAAAAAATTGCCTCTGTGAACGTCAATACATACATGGACAATCCCAAGGATGTAGTCACCCTGGCGGTTCAGTTTGCCAGTCTGCCCGACGGCACGAACTATGTGGAGCAGACCGTCCTCAACGCCACCGCCAAGAGTCTAGTGGTGACGACCACAAGCGCCAATTACAGGCCTCTCGGGCAGTAAACGCACGATCCTGCTCGGGAAAGGGCACTGGGTGAAAGTAATTTCGAATTTCGTAATTCGATACGGCCTCGGGCTCGGAGTGTTGGCGGCTTGGCTGTGGTCTCCGCTGCAGTTGCTCCGGGCCCAGGACCTTGCTCCCCGCGCCTATCTCATCACGCCGCTCCATTCCAACGCCATCACGCTGACCTATACCCTCTACGACGGAAGCATCAATTTCAATGGCGCGCTCCCCGTCAGCGACGCCAAAGGTCGGTACAGCCTCCCGCTCATCAGCTACTACCACTCCTTCGGCCTCTTTGGCCGCTCAGCCAACATCGTCGCCGCTTTGCCCTATGGCATCGGAAACTTCACTGGAACCCTGGCGGGAGCGGGGCAGAAGTTGTACCGCTCCGGCCTCGTGGATTCTGTCTACCGCTTTTCGATTAACCTCAAAGGCGGTCCGGCGATGAAACCGCTGGAGTTCAGCAAATGGCATCAGAAGCTCTTGCTGGGCGCCGGCCTGAAAGTGATCGCTCCTACCGGTCAGTATGATCCTACGAAGCTGATTAACTGGGGCACCAACCGCTGGTCCTTTAAACCTGAATTCGGCTATTCCGAACGCTGGGGACATTGGGTTGTCGATGGCTACGCCGGAGCTTGGTTCTTCACTACGAATCACGATTTCTGGTCGCGCAATGCTTTCTACGCGGGAACCCGATCTCAATCGCAAAACCCGATGGTAGCTTTCGAAGCACACCTCAGTTACGACTTCAGGCCACGCTTCTGGGTCTCCCTCGATGGCAACTACTGGATCGGCGGAAAAACCAGTGTGAACGGCATCGAAAATCCGCTCACCCAACAAAGGAACTCTCGTCTCGGCGCCACCGCCGCCATCCCCATCTCGAAGCACCAGTCCCTGAAATTCAGCTACAGCAACGGCACCTACATCCTCTACGGCGGGAACTACCAGAACGTGTCAGCCGGCTGGCAATACTCATGGCTCGGACGACCCAACTAAGGTGCCCACGAACAGGCTGAGGAAGTAAAATGCGCGACCGAGAAAAAGAAAAAAACGGAACGGTCGTCGAAGAGCAGGAACAGTTCACTCAGGAACTGAAACTCGCCGACAGGCTCGCCATGGAACGGACCGTCATGGCCGCCGACCGCACCATGCTCGCCGGAGTGCGCACTTCCATGGCCCTCATCGGATTTGGATTCACCATCTTTAATGTCCTGAAGTACATCCAAGACCATTCTCCCGTCAAAGTCATCATGCGACCGCACACTCCAAGAAATATCGGAGGGTTTATGCTGTTGGTGGGTGTCATCCCCTTGTTCGCCATGATGCTTCAATATTCCCGGATCTTGAAGCGAATGGGCAGAAAAGAGAGCATCTTCAGCAACCCGAATTTTCAGATGGCCGCCGCAATTCTGCTGCTGGGCATCGTTCTCCTCGCAACTCTCATCGGAAACATTCTCCTCCTCTAAAGCATCGGAGACGTTCATGAGGCCATTGCTCATCGTGACTGCACTGGTTGAGGTTGCCGCCGGGTTTGTCCTGGCCACTACTCCGTCCTTACTCGTTTCTCTTCTACTCGGCTCACCTCTTGATACGCCTTCCGCATTTGCCGTGGGGCGGCTGGCCGGGGTCGCATTACTGACACTAGGTTTGTTCTGCTGGCTGTCGCGGAATAATCGGCCGAGCCCCGCGGCGGCCGCGCCTGTCGTAGCCATGCTCTTCTACAACGTCGCTGTGGTGACACTCTTCTTGTACCTCCGCCTCGGCTTAGGACTCTCCGGCATCGGCCTGTGGCCTGCGGTCGCTACGCATGCGGCATTGGCCCTCTGGTGTACAGCCTGTCTCCGCAACACCTAAAACGCCCGGGGCGAGACCACTGTTAGTTCGAACAGTATCCCTGCCCTTACAGAACGAATAGCCTCATCTGGAAGCTCTACAAAATTTGGAGGCAAGCATGAATAAGAACGCATTCGCCGTGCTGGTACTGGCAGTCCTCTGCATCGCGGTAGTCCCCAACGTCGTAGCTCAGTCAGCCGCGTCCAAGCCGGCAACCACCAAGTCTTCCGTGGATCAGGACATCCAATTGCTCCGGCAGGATCTCGCATCCGGCAAGAAGCAGTTGATCGCCAGCAATCTCGTTTTGACTGACGCCGAGGCCACAAAATTCTGGCCCGTCTACGATCAATACCAGGCCGAGTATCAGAAAATCGGCGATGCCAAAATCGCTTTGATCAAAGACTATGCTCAGAACTGGGGAACGGTCACCGACGACCAGGCTCTGAACTACTGGCAGCGCTCTCAGGAGATCGAGCAGTCCGTCCTGGCCTTGCGCCAGAAGTACGTTCCGCTTGTGGGCAAGACACTCCCCGGCAAAAAGACCGTCACTTTCTTCCAGATGGATCGCCGGATTGACCTCTTGCTCGACGTCCAATTGGCCGCAGAGCTTCCGTTGGTGCAGGAACAAGGCAACTGACACGCGATCGCAGTTCGATCAACGCGCGACATGTATAGCAAGCGGACGACTCTTTGGTTCCTGGGCATCCTCACGCTCATTGCGTCGGGCTTTGCCTATGCCGTCACGCGCCCCTTTTTGTCTCCATTCGTGGCGGCAACTATCCTTGCTGTCGTCTTTTACCCGGCCTATCAACGTATCTTGCGGTGGACAAAGGGAAACTCCGGCAGGGCCTCGCTGATCTCGACGTTGGCCCTGCTCCTTGTCTTTTGCGTGCCCGCCTTCATCATCGTCATTGTGGTTGCCAGGGAGGCCGTCAACGCCGCTCACTACTTGACGCGTCAGAGCGCGGAGCTGGGTGGATTCACTCTGTTCGTCACCACCATGGCGGAGCGCGCCTTGGAGTTCCTTGGCCGCTGGATCGACATTTCCAAATATGACATCCGAGGCACCGTCACCTCGCACGTGCAGCAGGCTGGCGTCTGGGTCTTGGGGTCCGGAGCCTCGATGCTCACCAATTTTGCCAGTCTGATTGCCCAATCCCTCATCGCGCTCGTCGTCGTCTTCTTCCTTTTCAGAGACGGCCCCGGCTGGGTTCAACAGGCCGAGGACACCATCCCCCTTCCACCGGGAACAGCAAGAAAGTTGTTCAGCAATATCTCCGACACCATTGTCGCCAACGTGTACGGCATCGTTTCCGTCGGAGCAGCGCAAGGTGCCCTGACCGGCATCGCACTGGCATTGGTGCGTATGCAGTCTCCCCTCTTGCTCGGACTCTGCGCCGCATTCGCCTCCGTTGTGCCGGTCGCCGGCGCCGCTCTCATCTGGGCTCCCGCCGGCCTCTACTTGATTTTCACCGGAGCGACTTGGAAGGGCATATTCGTTCTGGTGTGGGGAGTCGCCGTCGTCAGCACCGCCGACAACATCATCCGCCCCTGGGTGGTCGGAGGAAAGGTGCGACTCCATCCGCTCGTCTTGGTATTTTCCGTCCTGGGAGGCGTCCAGGTCTTCGGCTTCCTCGGTTTATTCCTCGGCCCCGTCAGTGTATCCGTACTGTGGGTCTTGCTCGGAATGATCCGCGACGAACTCCGCCAGGTCGATGGCAAGCCGCCACTGCCCCCTGCCGTCTCCGCCGACTCTTAAATTGCCCGCATCCGAAGCGGGCGCCCCACTGTCGTAACTGACAGTTCCCACACAACCCCCAAACCGATTGGAATAGAGAAGTTCACCTCGCTCCTGGAAACGGGTGCGAATAGAGATCCAAGGATCTCGACACAGGAGAGTGTCCATGCACGCGACCACCGCTAGACAAGTGACGCAGTTAGCCGCCGATGGGTTTGCAGGCGTGCGCAAACGCTGCCTGACGACAGGTGCCGTATTGCTTGCAAGCGCCTTGCCGCTGCTCGCGCAGAATCCTCAGTTGCAGCAGAAAGTCGCCGCCGTAAAGCAGGCTGCCGCAGAAAATAGGCAGAGGCTGCATCAGTATCGGTGGATTGAAACCACTCAGCTCATTCTCAAAGGTGACAAAAAGCCTCCCACTCAAAACATGTGCCAGTACAGTTCCAACGGCCAGGTTCTCAAAACCGCCATCGGTCCTCCGCCCGAACCACCCAGCGGCGGCCGACTGAAGCAGAAAATGATCGCCAAGAAAAAAGCGGAGATCCAGGACTACATGGGCGACGTGAAGGACCTCCTCACCATGTACGTTCCGCCCGACCCTGAGAAAATGCAACTGGCTTACGCGGCCGGCAAACTTTCCATCAATCCCGCTGGCGGCATCCTGAATTTCATCTTCACCGACTACGCTCAAGCCGGCGACCAAATGACGGTTTCTTTTGACCCCGAACAAAAAAAGATCATTTCTTTGAGCATCAAAACCTACATGGGCCAAGAGAAGGATGTGGTGACGTTGCAGGTTCAAATGGCGACTCTTCCCGACGGCACGAACTATGCGGGCCAGACCATCTTGGGCGCAACGGCCAAGCAACTCGTTGTCACTACGACGAATTCCAATTACCAGAGACTCTGAGGGTCGGTCTCGCCACCCTCTCGAAGCTAGTTGCCCGCGCTTCGAGTCGTCCTCGAAGGGATTCGGCGAGGTAAACGGATAGCTTTCGTCAGTCATACGGAGCCTTCCACACACTCCCGTCTACCTCGCCAGATCACTTCACTCCAAAGCTGTAGGAACCCGACCCGACCGTAAGTACATACGATCCGTCGACGGGCTGCGCATTGACCGGAGTCCCATCCTCGGTGAGGTGCACGCTCCCCACGGCCGGCAAAAAAACCTTCGCCGAAGTATTCGCCGGGATCGTGACACTCAACGAGAATGGCCCGGCGGCGGTTCCTTTCCAATCACTGATGATCGTGCCGTAGACGGATTCATATTCCGCTCTCGCCGACGTCATGCGCGCATCAAGATGCGGATGAATCACAATCTCCCTGAATCCCGGCGCATCCGGCGTCGTGTCGATTCCAGCCACATAACTGTAAACCCATGCCATCACCGACCCGAACGCGTAATGATTGTAAGAATTCATCGCGGGATCACCCGTATCGCCATTCCATCGTTCCCACCAGGTCGTCGCGCCCTTCGACAGCATGTATCCCCACGACGGATATGTCTCATTCAACAACAGTCGATAAGCGACGTCAGAACGTCCGTGATCCGCAAGGGTGAACAGCAGGAAGGGCGTGCCCAGGAATCCTGTTGAAAGGTGCCAGTTGCGCGCCTCAATATCTTTGACAAGCTTGTCAACCAGGAGTGGCTCTAGTCGCTGCAGGAGCCATCTTGGTGTACAGCGCGACGACGTACGATGTTTGCGTTCCCGTGCCGACCGTTCCGTCATCTTTAATGTAAGCTTTCTGAAAAGCCGCACGAATGTTCTGCACAACCTCGTCATAACGCCTCGCGTCCCCCTCTTTTCCCACTGCCTGCGCCATTTGCGACATCATGTTCGCGATCAGAGCCCAGTACGCCGTCGCGAGCAGATCTTTATTCGTATGTTCATCAGGAGCGAGCCAGTCCGCGAAATTAGGCCCAACTCCTTGCGTGCGCAGGAAATCCGGATTCCTGCTCTCGATAAATTCCATCCAGCGCTGCATCGCATCCCAGTTTTTCTCGATGACGGCCTTGTCGCCGTACTGCACCCACGTAGTCCACGGCACAATCACTCCCGCGTCCCCCCAACCCGGTGCTCCGACCATGTCGCTCTCCAGGCGAAACTTCCTCAGGTTCATCGGCACTGGAAGGAAGAGTATTCGGCGATACATTTCGAAATGCACCCTGCCGACTTTGCGCGTCGACAATGTCCTGGATGAATTTCTGCGAAAACGCAGCGATATCGAAATTATAGCTCCCCGTTCGCCAGAAAACTGCCGCGTCTCCCATCCAGCCCAAACGTTCATCGCGCTGCGGACAATCCGTGGGAATGCTCAGAAAATTTCCTCGCTGTCCCCACATGCCCAATCGACCACATCCGATTCACCAGCGCGCTCGACGTCGCCAGCTTGGCGACAGGATCGCCATTCACGCTGCTCACGACCTGTCCCCTGATCGCGTCTAGACCCGGCGTGCCCGGATATCCAGTCATCTCCAGGTAGCGGAATCCGTGGAAAGTGAAATGCGGAGCAAACGTTTCTTCACCGCCGCCGCGCAAGATGTAAACATCGGTCGCGTCCGCATTCCGCAGATTTGCCGTGTAGATCGTCCCGTCCGGATTCAGAATCTCCGCAAATCGCAATCGGACTTTGGTACCAGCCGCGCCTTTCACTTTCAGAGCGGCCCATCCCACCATGTTCTGGCCCATATCGAAGATGTACACTCCGTTCGCCAATGGCGTCACGCTCTTCGGATCCAGCGTGGCGATCACTCTCGGCGACGCAGTGATCTGACTCGTAATCGCAATGGCCGGCACGCCTGCAACCGCCGCCGGTTTCCATTGCGAGTCGTCGAACCCAGACTTTTCCCATCCTGTCTGTTCAAGCCGTGCGTCATACACTTCGCCGCCGTAAATGTCCGACCGAATGATGGGTGACGCCGCCGCCTTCCACGACTCATCGGTCACAATCATGTCGTGGCTGCCGTCTGCGTAATCGAGTTCGAGTTGCGCCGCAAGACGGTCGGGAGGAGTGAAAAAGTGCATTCCCACCCAAGTCAGTCCGCTGCCATACCAGCCGTCTCCCAGGACGGTGCCGATCACATTGTCGCCATTCACCATGAAGCTGGTCACATCGTAAGTCTGATACAAAACGCGCTTGCGATAGTCGGTGAAATCAGGCGTGAGCACATCGCTCCCAACGCGGCGGCTATTCAAAAACACGCGATAGCTCCCGAGAGCAGTCACATAGAGCCTCGCGCGCTGCACATTCTTCGACAGGGCAAGAGTTCGCCGCAAGTACGCAGCCGACTGCGGCAGTTCTCCTGGATCTCCCACCCGCTTATCGGTCAAAGCCCCGACAACGTGGGCGGGTTGCCAGTCTGAAACATTTTCGAGCCTCGCCTCCCACTTCTCATTCGTCGGAACGCGCATCATCTGGCCATTCGCCCCAACAATCTTTACCAATGCCGCCAGCGCCGCTATCGTGGTTTTGGCTCTCGCATTCGGTCCGAAGTCCGGCGGCGCAGGAGCAGTCACGGTCACTTCGATCGAGTTCTGCCCCACCACCAGTTCGTCGGATATATCCCGGCGCTCGAACGTACTCCACCGGCTCTTGGCATCCACCTCATGACCGTTTACTTTCGCGACAAAATCTCCTCGGGTCGCGAATAGCAGAACCGCCTCTTTTGCTTTCTCAGAAAGCTTGATGGTGACGCGAAACGTGGCGGCCGTTTTCGGCGCAACCGCAAGCGCGTCTTGATCCGGCAGCCAGATCCAACGCATCCCCTGGCGGTCAGCATCGTCCTCGGGATTCTTCCAGTGAATCCACTTCGCCTTCCAGTCCGCGGGATGGAGAAGCCCCATCTCCCACCAAGCTGCCGCCGATTCCGAAGTTCCGCCTCCCGCATCCCATGCCCGCACTTTCCAGTAGTACCGTTTCCGCGATTCCAGTGCCGGGCCACGATAGGCAATTCCAACCGACTCCGCGGAATCAACCTTGCCGCTGTCCCATAGGTCGGCTTTCCCAGTTCGCAAGCTCTCCTCACTGCTCGCCACCAGAATCTCGTACGAGGTCTGCCTCCAATTGCGCTCGGCACTGTTACTCTGCCACGACAAGTGGGGCGCCACCACGTCAAGTCCCATAGGGTTTTCCAGATATTCGCACCGCAGGCGAACCGGTTCAGCGAAGACCGCTGTCGCGACAACCACGAATGCCATAACCCAACCCACGAGTCCGAAGCTTTTCACCTGTCCCCCCTGGCATTGAACTCTATTGGCACAGCCATACGACCGACGGTAGTCTCGTTCATCCCGCCGAACAAGTACAGTGCCTTATGTTTTTCTTCTACGCCAGGAGGAAGACCCAGACAGGACGATACGAATTCTCCAACTGGACACTGCCGATGGCCAGCATCCTCATTTTCGGCAAAACTGTGGGGCATCGCATTAAAAGAATGCAGAGCAGCGGAGGCAGGAGACCAAGCTGCCTGTCGCGCTCAGTCTTTTGGTGCTGGTAAGTTCAACAATAATGGTTGGCTATTGCAACTGTCGGCGACTCTCCCTCATTCGCTCATCTCATAGAACTTCGGCGCGTCGATCCCGTTCACGCCTGATTTCTTTCATTCACTCTCAGAGCTTCCAGAACTTCTCCCCACCAGACAATTTCCTCAGGATCCTTTCCAGCTAATCTTGTGCGAACAAACATCTGAGCCGCTTCTATGTCGTCAGCGCATTCGTCCAGCAACGTCATGGCTTGAACTACCGCGTTGGGGAAGAGCATGCCGATCATCGAAATGCACCTCCGTTTGCCCAATTTATCCCGCCGCCGCACCGGCCTTTGATCTTGTATCGGCGATCAGGATGTCAATGTCCTGGGCGTTAGCTCCGATACGCCTCCCTGGCACCCGATCGGTGTGCGATTTGCGCCCGCCGCAAAGCCAATGAACCCTGCCGGTATTCCTGCAGGGCGGCGGCGGCGCTCGCTCACCCCCGTAAACCGCGAATGGTCAATCGTGCCGATCGCAGGTTACTGCCAGTTCGAAGACTGCCCAAAATGCTGCGGCTCCTACACGCGTCCTGGTTCTCTCTTTGCTTGCCGCTCGAAATGGAACGCAATCGCTAGCGCAAGAATCAGCGCCGCGATCCCCAGCAATGTCATGCTCGATACGGCATTCGGTTCTTCGATAATGACCTTCCGCGCCATGGCGATGAGGGCAACTTCCAGCACCACTCGCACGTGAATCACGTCCTTCCGCAAGTAAGCTTTCAGCGTCTCCAGCAGTTCCACTCCGATCAGCACTAGAAGGAAATATCCGAAAATCTCAAGCAGGCCCTGCACTGGAATCAGCCACCGCGGCGGCTTCCAGACTTGTTCTCCGATCAGCACGCCCAGGTGCACCGTGGAAAGCAACATCACCACGACCAGCATCCCGGCAAGGGCCATCACCGTTAGCTTCTGGACTCCCCCGATGACCGTTTCCAATACCGTTCAGTTCGCGGGGGCCACCACGTCACCCCCGTTACTGCTGTTTTTTTCCATCGTGCCTTGGCTCCCTAGACCCGTATCGGTTTAGTCAGGCGAGCGCTTCACCCTGATCACGCGCATACTCCATTACCTGCTCATCACGGCATATGCGCGACTCCCCCACCAGGGAACTAATCAAAATGCAACTGCGCAGCACCAGATTCTGCTGATCTGGAAACGAAGCTGCCATGGCTCGACCGTTTTGAACGAAACCGCTGTGCCTAGGGCGATTCGAAGTACCATTTCGTTTTTCTGTCTGAAGTTCTAGCCCTGTGAATGGGATGGGGACAACTGGCAAAAGAGACAGTCCGGTCGGGTCGGCCGCCAGCACTGAGGCCGGCTACTGAAGTATCTCTACCGCTATGCCTAACACGCACCAAACGTGTTGGCCGCACCCTCCTGCACCATTTTTCCTTCAATCACCTGCCCAAGCGAAACCGTGCTGGTATCGACCAGCGGAGCGCCTGCCTGAACCTCGACCTGCTGCGAAGCCGTGCTGACTCGCAACTGAGCGTTCTGTGACAAAGTCGTCGCGACATCGAGTTTAGGGTCTTTGATCACGAAGGTCTGGAAACCGGGCGCACTAATTTCAATTCGATAGAGGTCTGCCAGCAGTCCCGGAACTAGATATGCACCAACGGAGTCAGTCTGCGTTCGCCGCTCTACGCCTGTGCTCTCACTTCGTATCAGCACGGTAGCATTTGCCACGGCGGCATTCGAGGGATCGGTGACCGTGCCCTGCAGAGTGGCGGTCGATTGTGCCACACCGAGGGTGTGCAGCATGAACAACATCGCCAAGACGGTAACGTCGCGCATAAAAAAGGAGAAACCCTGCTCGCTCGTTGTGTGCATCGTGTCCTCCAAATAAGTTCCGAAGAAGAATGCAGGGGTTCAGCAGGCCCACCGCCGCCCGTGTGGGTAACAACGGCTCGAACGAACGCGCGGCACCAGGTAGTTACCCGGAGTATGCACGTACAGGGCGCTCCGGGAAATACTGGGAAACCTCTACGGGAACACAGTAGATTCGTAAAGGGGGACATTTACGATCTGCAGTCGCTTAGTCGAAGAGTCAATTGAAAATCAACAACACATTTCTGCGCTGTACTGCCTGACACTCAAGATCGTGCCGGTCCCACGCATGACTCTAAATGGCCCACGAGAAGGCGGTTACTCACCGATAGGTCAATGTGTTCCCATTCAGAATACTTATTATAGTGACACCAATCATTCTGAATGGGAGCAGTGTCATTGTTCTCCATGTTCTCCATGTTCTCCATTATGAGCCGGCACGGTCGTTGAACGCCGCCATCTGCGAGGACTTCCAGGCGTCTGCTTATTTTGGCGGATTGATGTAGTAAAGTTGCTTCGCCTTGGAGAGCACATCCCGTCCGCTCTTCAGGAGAGCATAGACTTCTTTCTTCATGTCAGGGCTTTGAATTGATTGAACAAGTAGTCGTCGTCTGGCCCACTCGAGCTAAGACCAACAAGTCAAGCCGCACTATAATAGTGTTCATGTCACTTAAGCCCGAATGTCCAGCTAAGTCCGGAACTGGAGCCGTAGTCGCTGCCAGAGAAGCCGGCTGGCGGCCGGCTGTCCCAGTTGCCGTAGAACGAGACATTCCATGACAAGTTGCCGATCAGCTTCACGTAATAGGTCGTGTTCGTAGTGAACTGCACGCGACCCGCCTGGGTCAGGTCGGGGAACAGTGTGGCGGTTGCAGTCAGATTGGTTTTGCTGAATCTGAAGAAGCTGAAATTGGCAGCAATCACCGCGGCTGCAAGATTTTGTGTGCCGAGTGGGACTACAGTAGGTTGGTAATTCGTGCTCTGCCACGCAAGGCCGCCCAGCACCGAGATTTTGCTTTGGTTGGTGTTCTTGAAGTAACGTCCGACGCCTCCGCCAATGGTAGTCTGCAGCGTGATGCCCTGCGCCGAGCTCTGCAGAAAGCTACCCAAGCCCGCATAAAAATACTCATTCCACGGCAACAAACGGCTGCTACCAACATTCAACAGATTGCGGGTGGAGGCGCTGACTCCGCTACTCGACGACAGGTTGGAACTCACACTGGCTTGCGCCGACCACCGTTCGCGCAGGTATTCGGCCTGGGAGCCGAAGTTGTATTGTGTCGAGCTATTGCCTTTGGAATAGATGACTCCGAAGTTTAACTGACCGTTGAAGCGTTGCCAGAACTTTTCGGAGGTCTCAGTGATTCCGACGATCTGTGGGCTGTTGATCATCACTTCCTTTTCCGGTGTCTCCACGATCGCAATCTTTACCGGCTGGCCAAGGGGTGTTTCGGGAGTATTGAGGCTCCCCGTGTACACCGAGCCATCCTCCGTCTTCACGATGAACAACTGCTTGCTTTCCAGACGGGCCACTTTCGACCATTGAACCGAGGTTGTGCCGTCGATGTAATCGAAACTGACGTACAGCACTCCCGCGTCGAGCCCTTTCACTTGGCACGTCATGCGGTCACCGTTCTTCATGACCAGCACATCGGTCTTTTCTCGAGCGAAGAGAGGCGTAGTAAGAACAAGTGCGGCTAGGAACGTTACTCGTGTGTTCATAAAGGATCCGATCTCTGTGGTATTTGCCCCAATTCGAAGGTATTGCTGTGCGACCCAGACGCAGTCCGACGCGCCATGGCTCAAGCTCGATCGCGGCGGAGGCCAGGTTGCAAACTGCAGCCGCGAAGGATGAAGGCTGATCTGGGGATCAGTACATTTGAGGCAAAGCTTGCTTCCACGCACTGCGGCACTTGCCTCGCCGGGATGAACGGCATTATTCCGTGCCGGTCCGCACTTCACCCGGGAATCTGAAGATGTCGCTGGCGCGGAGATCGGTCGCACGACTCACAGCCTTGTTTGTTTTTTCCGCATCGAGGCCCGCATCTCTAGACAGATATGCCAATTGCGTAGGTGCCGCGAACCGGGTACCAGAAGCCTCGACGATTTCAGCGATCTTCAAGATCACATCCTGTCGAATCACGGTGAATTTCGCCCAATCGCCAATCTGGACGTAAGCGAACAGTTCCAACTGGAACGCAGAGCCGACAAAACTTGTCACTCGGACTCTACAGGTTCCGGGTTCGATCCTAGGATGCTGGTCGAGCATTTCCTGCACGCGGTCCAACACGAACCTTAATTGTTCGACTTGAGTCTCAATTCGCAACGAGAAAGTTTGGTTAATCAGTAACTTGTTGCGGCGCGCCATGTTCTGGAACTGCATTTGCGCAAGCGATCCGTTAGGAACGACCGACAGGTTCTGATCGAGTGTTCGCAGCTTCAAAGAGCGTAGTCCGATATCCTCCACTGTCCCCAGTTGATCGCCGATCTGGCAGAAGTCCCCGATCTGGACCGCCTTGTCCATCAGCAACGAGACCCCACCGATGAGATTCTCCAGGGATTTTTGCGCGGCCAGTGCGATTGCCAGTCCTCCGATGCCGAGGCCAGCCAGCGTCGTCGTTACGTTAAACCCAAATAGAGAAAGTCCAGCTAGCAAAGCGATTATTACCAGAACAATGTGCGTGAGGCGCTGCAGCACGATGAGGATCGATTCCCCTCCCTTTTGCAGGGTCCGCGCTCGGTGCAATGCGTGTTCGTAGCCCCGGTCAATAATCGTGGCCATGAGCCATACGAGACATCCCACTAATAGGCTCGCGATGAAACGAGCGTAATAGACACGATACAAAAGGGGTGGCTCCAGCAGGTAGACGAAGACGCCATGTAATAAGATCGCAACGATGCACTTAAGCGGTACGCCAACCTGTGTCTCCAAGATTGGCTTAAATGGAAGGTTTCGAAGTTTGCTCCGGATTCGCAGTGGCGCGGTCAGGACAAGGGTCAACAGCAAAGTCAGCAACCACGAGATCGGAATCGAGACCAGCCAGCCAAACCATTTCGCCAGCGACATCCCCAAAAGGCGTCGACTGGTCAGTGCAGCAGGAACGATTCGATCGGCTAGTGTCGGCACTTCGCTCTCTACCTGGGCATACAGCTCCGGGATACTCGCAACCGTTTCTTTCGAAACCAACCAGATCTTCCCTGAATCTGGGTCATCGACCCGCACCAGGATAACGTCCACGGTCGTCGCACCGGCGACTAGCACGCCCGCACGTACCTGGCCGGGGGGAAGTCCGGGTTCGATCGTGCCCTTGGGATCGTCGCTCAACAAGGCGATATTGACCCTGAACTTTCGCTGCAGTGCTCGAATTTGCTCGGCTCGTTGGGTCAGGTTCGTCTTTCGACCCGGTGACGGTTGCAGGTAGCGTGCGGCGTTCTCATAGTCTTCACGTGCTTCGTATGTCAGCAAGCCAATCATCGTGCTACGTGGAGTTTCACGTCCGAAAGGATCGACCGGCGTGGGTTCGGTTTTGGCGGGCGGAGGCGCCGAGGATGTCGGAACGTGAACCTGCGAAAAGCCAGCTGATGCAACCAATATGAAAATAGCCAGGCTCAGGTTGAGACTGCGGGGCCCACGCAGCTGCTCTCTGCGATTCCTGGTCGATTCATCCAACTTCTCGATGACCTGCACTTCACACTCGTGGTAAGCGTATCGCTGCTAGTTTTTCTTCATGGCAATCGTCGCATTCAATCAAGCGACGAGCTTATCCCGTGTTGGCTCTTGTTTGCCAAATGCTCCTGCCCTGCCTGTCTGGAGAACCTGAGCTCCGTCCAGCCGACCAAAGAGTTCAATCAGTTTTGCTACGACACCCGTCCAGCCGGTCTGGTGGCTTGCACCCAGGCCAGCGCCGTTCTCTCCGTGGAAGTACTCGTAGAACAGTATGTAGTCCTTCCAGTGAGGATCGGTCTGGAATTTCTCGGTAGACCCGTACACGGGTCGCCGGCCCGATTCGTCCTGCAGGAAGATTCGCGTGAGGCGATTGGCAATTTCACGCGCCACTTCAAACAGGTTCATCAAGTTGCCCGATCCAGTCGGACACTCAATTTTGAAGCCGTCTCCGTAATAAAGGTAATAGGACATCAGGGCACGAATTAGTAGCGCGTTCACGGGCATCCATACCGGACCACGCCAATTTGAGTTTCCGCCGAACATTCCCGTGTCGGACTCGGCTGGAAGGTAATTCACCCGATATTCCTGGCCGCCCACATTAAAGATGTAGGGATGCTCATTATGGTAGCGGGAGAGTGCCCGAATACCGTAAGGGCTCAGGAATTCCTTCTCATCGAGCATGCGGGTTAGGATTCGGCGCAATCGCACTGGGTTCACGAGCGCGGCGATGCCGCGCTCCCCATAGCCGAGATGGCCTTGTCCGGTAGGGTGAATGCTCTCACGCAGCTCGGGCATGCGTTCCAAGCGTTCCTTGATCACTTCCGCCACGTGGGGTACGCGTTCCCGCTGCCAGGGTTCAATCACGGTGGTGGCGCAGATCGGCAGCAGGCCAACCATGGAGCGGACTTTGAGCCGAGTCGCACTACCATCGGGAAGACGCAAAACGTCGTAGTAGAACCCATCTTCTTCGTCCCACATACCACCATCGCCCATCTGATTCATGGCGTGGGCTATAAGAAGGAAATGGTCAGCAAATTTCGCGGCCATTTCTTCGAAGTACGGATCGTGGGCGGCCAACTCTACACTGATCTCAAGCATGTTCTGGCAGAACAAAGACACCCAAGCCGTGCCGTCTGCCTGCTCCAGGTTGCCACCGGTGGGCAACGGAGCGCTGCGGTCGAAGACACCAATGTTGTCGAGTCCTAGGAAGCCGCCCTCAAAAAGATTCTTGCCAAAGCGGTCTTTGCGGTTCACCCACCAGCTGAAGTTCAGCAGCAGCTTTCCAAAAGAACGTTTAAGGAACTCCAGATCCCCCTTACCCTTGAGTGCCTGCTCGGTCCGGTACAGGAAGATCGTCGCCCATGCGTGGACTGGCGGGTTTACGTCGCCGAAGTTCCACTCGTAGGCCGGGATTTGACCAGTCGGATGCAGAAAGGACACTCGTAGCATCATGTCGAGCTGGTCTTTCGCAAAATCAACGTCGACAGTAGATAGGGCGATCGTGTGGAAGGCCAAATCCCAGGCTGCATACCACGGGTACTCCCACTTGTCCGGCATCGAAATGACGTGCTGGTTCACCATGTGGAACCAGTCGCTGTTCCTCATCGACTTCTGCCCTGGCTTCATCGAATCGACGCCGTGCTCCACGAGCCACTTGTGAAGATCGAAGCCAAAGAACTGCTTGCTCCACAGCATTCCGGCCAGTGCCTGGCGCATGACCAGCGCCTTATCCTTGCTGACACTCTCCGGCGTAATGTCGCGATAGAACTCGTCTGCCTCACCCTGGCGAGCCTGCATAATGTCCGCGAAGCCCTTGAAGGGATCGCCCATCGCCGTGGGTGCCCGGTCACTGAGTCGTAGCCGGATCGTCGCTGTTTGGCGCGCCCCAACACTCACTGCGTAGTGGGCTGCAGCTTTTGTTCCTGTTTGCTCGGCATTGATCGCCGCCTTCGCCCCGTGAACCAAATAGTTGTTAATTCCATCTTTTACGTAAGGGCTGGCGCTAGCCGTGCCAAAGATCCGCTCGTTGTTTGTCTCATTCTCCGTGAACAGCAGCGGCGTGTCTTTTTCGCAATATAGATAGCGCTCACCCAGTAGGGTGTGTGAGGCTGCGACCGAAGCGTAGTTATTCTTATTCGCGATCTGCTTCAAGGATGGTTTCGGCGCGTCCGGCCACCACGTCCATGTGTTGCGAAATAAAAGAGTAGGCAGAACGTGTAACGTGGCTGGCTCCGGCCCGCGATTGGATACGCTGATCTGGATCAAGATGTCTTCGGGTGATTGCTTGGCATACTCGACAAAAACATCGAAGTAGCGATCATCATTGAAAATGCCTGTGTCCAGCAGTTCGTATTCCATGTCGCCGCGGTTGCGCCGTTTGCTGGTTGCGACCAAATTTTCGTAGGGATAGGCGGCTTGCGGATATTTGTACAAATACTTCATGTACGAATGAGTTGGCGTACTGTCGAGGTAGAAGTAATACTCTTTGACGTCCTCTCCGTGGTTGCTCTCGCTATTCGTGAGGCCGAAGAGGCGTTCCTTGAGGATTGGATCCTTGCCATTCCATAGAGCCAAGCTGAAGCAGAGAAATTGCTGCTCATCACTGATGCCGGCAAGGCCGTCCTCCCCCCAGTGATATGCGCGCGACCTCGCCTGGTCATGACTGAAATAGTCCCAGGCATTTCCGTCGGCGCTGTAATCCTCACGAACCGTGCCCCACTGACGCTCGCTAAGATAGGGGCCCCACTTCCTCCACGGGATGTTGGATACACGGGCTTCTTCTAATCTGGCGGTTTCAGGATTCTTAGTCACGTTTCACCTCAACCAATCTCATCCTTGCAGTGGGACACCGCAGGAATTTTCGAAGTAGGAATCGACAACCTCAAACCATCAATCAGGCATCATTCAAGTCATGCCAGCCTTCCAACTCGCGAGCTCTGGCGTCGGCATTCACTCCTCGCAAAGTCTGGCTCGGCTTTACAGATGATTACGGCAGCATCTCACTGGCTGGGTCGGGGCGGAACTGGTACTTGTGACAGGCGGTCCGTACGCCCATCCGTCTCGTTCGGCACGCCAAGCGCCGCCGCGGTCGCATGCACGCTTCGGGCGCACAGGTCGCAGCGCGAAGTTACAGATCTGCGCCGGCGGCGTCCGGCTCATCCGTTCGGCACCATGACGGCGCGTCCCTGGATCTTCCCGTCATGGAGGAGGTGGTACGCTTGGCAGGGACTCACTACCGAGACCAACAATGGTTATGTGGCCCAGCACTCGGGCCAGTTGAGCGGCCATGAGCGTAGGAGACACTCCCACCATGTCGAGGACCGGTTCTGAGCCCCTTCCCCGCCTGATATCCGTGAACGTGGTGATCGCCGAGTCGCTCGAAAGCAGTGCCTCCTCGGCGCCCAACTTCTTGGCGATCTCAAGCTTTTCGCTAAGCTACTGAAAGAAATGGCTCCTCAGGTAGGATTCGAACCTACAACCCTCCGGTTAACAGCCGGATGCTCTGCCATTGAGCTACTGAGGAGTGTGGTGGATCGGGCTTGGCGCTCGATCTGACTTCTTTATCATAGCATTCCGGCTTGCGGTCTGAAAACACTTCACTGCGCTCTGGTAACCTAGGGCTTTCGAGGGCTTTCGAGGTGACTATGGCGGGAGGGGTGCGTTTCGTGATTGTTTTTTCTTCTTTATTCCTGCTGGTGGCGGCGGTCGTGGCGCGCGGCAATCCTCAATCTTCTACTTCCAACTCTTCTACCTCTTCCCTTCCCAAGACCGACGTGAAGCTTGCGATCGACATGTTTCATGGGGTCAAAGTGCTCGATAACTATCGGTGGCTCGAGGATGGGAACAGTCCCGCAACGCAGAAGTGGGTGGAGGAGGAGATGGCTTACACCCGCGCTGTGCTTGATCCTCTGGCGGGACGCGAGGCGATTCATCAGCGGCTGACTCAGTTGCTGTCGATCGGGAGCGTGACGCCTCCCATGATTGCGGGCAAACATTATTTTTATACCAAGCGCGAGGGGATGCAGAACCAGCCCATCCTTTATGTGCGCGAGGGGCTCAACGGGGAGGACCGCGTTCTCGTCGACGCCAACACGCTCGCGGCGGATGGGACCATTGCGCTCGACTGGTTTCAGCCCAGCGAGAACGGGAAGTATGTTGCTTACGGAACTTCTCCGAGCGGGTCGGAGATGAGCACGCTGCACATCATCGAGACCAGGACTGGCACCGTGCTACCCGACACCATTGAGCGCACGCGCGCTGCATCGATTGCGTGGAAGCTCGACAATTCTGGTTTTTATTACACGCGCTATCCGAAAAAGGGGGACGTGCCTGCCGGGCAGGAGATGTACAACCGGCACGTTTACTATCACGCGCTGGGGGATGATGCCGCTAACGACGACAAACTAATTTTTGGCGAAGGACGCGACGCGGAAGACTGGCCCAGCGTGCATCTCTCGAACGACGGGCACTGGCTTCTCATCAGCGTTTCGCAGGGATGGACCAAGTCTGAACTTTTCCTGATGGACGTGAAGAAAGGTACGCCGGCTTCCCGCATCACCACGGGCAAGAATTTTCTTTACGGCGGCGAAGTTTATGACGGCAAACTCTACGTCACGACGAATGAGGATGCCCCCCGCTACCGCGTGTTTGTCGCCGACGCCGGGAATTATGACCGCGAGGCGTGGAAGGAACTGATCCCACAAACGGACGCTGTGCTGCAGGGCGCGGCCGTCTTCGGCGGCAAGCTGTTCGCCCAGTACGAACAGAACGCGAGTTCGCAGCTGAAGATTTTCGATCTCGAAGGCAAGACGCTACGCGATCTCATGCTTCCCGCCATCGGCACCGTATTCGGTACCGGGGGTCGATGGGATCGCAACGAAATCTTCTACGGTTTCCAGTCCTTCACCATACCGCCTAGCATCTATCGCGTTGATCTGACGACTGAGCTAACCCCCATAAACCTGAAGATTAGCGGAAAGGTTGACTCCGCCGCCTTCGTGCAGCCGACTCTCTGGACCAAGGTCGACGCCCCCTCGATCGATCCCTCGGCCTACGACGTCAATCAGGAGTGGTTCAAGTCGAAGGACGGCACCCGCGTCCCGATGTTCGTCGTGCATAAGAAAGGTGTGACGAAAAGCGGAAAGAATCCTACGCTGCTGACCGCCTATGGCGGCTTCAACGTAAGCCTGACGCCCAGTTTCAGCCGCACTGCTTATCTCTGGATGGAGCACGGCGGCATCTACGCCGTGGCCAACCTGCGCGGCGGGGCCGAGTTCGGCGAAGACTGGCATCGCGCGGGCATGCTCGACAAGAAGCAGAACGTTTTCGACGACATGATCGCCGCCGCCGAGCATCTGATCGCCGAGAAATACACGGACAAGAATCATCTTGCGATCCAGGGCGGCTCGAACGGTGGGCTGCTGATGGGTGCCATGATGACGCAGCGTCCCGACCTGTTCCGTGCCGTGGTGTGCCAGGTGCCGCTGCTCGACATGCTACACTACCAGGATTTCCAGATCGCGAAGTTGTGGATCCCGGAATACGGGTCGTCGGAAAACGCCGAGCAGTTCAAGTGGCTCTACGCGTACTCGCCGTATCACCACGTGAAGGCGGGCACGGAGTATCCCGCGATTTTATTTATGACGGCGGATACCGACACCCGGGTCGATCCCATGCACGCGAAAAAGATGGCGGCCCTGATGCAGGCGGAAGCGAAGAATGGGGCGAGTAAGACGCGTCCGATCTTGCTGAGGATTGAGAGCAAGGCAGGACACGGCGCGGGGAAACCGGTGACCAAGCAGATCGAAGAGTTTACGGACGTGTATTCGTTTTTGTTTTGGCAGTTGGGAGTGAAGCCGTAGGATTTTTTGCCACGGAGACGTGGAGAAAAAAGATGTCGAAGTCCGTGGTGCCCACCTTTCGAAAATCGCGAAAGGTGGGGCAGCCTCTGTGGTGGTGACGGAAGGGTGGGCCAGCCCCGCCTTCCTGACCGCAATGTGCAACCAATACTTTGGTATGGATCGATACGTTCGTCCAATAGATTCGTCGTCGCCTTTCTGGCTTAATCAAGCTAACAACGGGCCGGAGAAATGATGAGCACTGCAATCACCGTCCCTGACCTTCCGTGGAAACCGGAACTCGCGGGACACTGTATTTGTAATGAGCCTGTATCGAAAGGAGACGTCAATGAACAGCGTACAGATCGATCAGAAGAGCTATGAGATGCCCCCGCGGGAGGGGTTCAGCATCGCACATTTTCTCACCGTCAGCGACATTGACCGGTCGGCTCATTTCTATGAAACGGTCTTCGGTGGTCGCATTCTGAGCAGAGGCGACAGCGAGGGCGCGCCTGCGTACATTCAGATCGCGAATACGTGGCTCCTGGTCAACGTCGGGGGCGGCCCGACCCCCGACAAGCCGACGGTGACGCTCAGCGTCCCCGACCCGGAGAAGATCAACGGCTTTATGAATATCCGCGTTGCCGATATTCAAGCGTGCTATGAATTATGGAAAAGTCGAGGAGCCGAGTTCATTACGGAGCCGATTCCCAAGTACGGCGAGATACGCTGCTACATCCGCGATCCTGACGGTTATATCATCGAGGTCGGACAGAGCACCGAGCTCACGTACGGTTAACGCTCGGCCCAGATGCGATGCGGATTTCAACGGTTGCGGATTCCTGCTTGACGCCTTCCGGGCTGGCCGTGTCTGGCCAATACTTCGGCATTGATCGATACGTTCGTCCAAATAGATTCATCGTCGCGCTTCTGCCAGTCTTGCCTTGAACAGTGACTCGTTCTGACATCGAAAGGGGTACCAAATGGACGGCACAAATGGACCGAAAGAGACCACGCGCGTGACCGCGCCTGTCGCGTCGAAAACGCTTAGTGTGAACGTTTTTACGGCCCCGGGAAAGACTATGGTTGGCGAGCGGCCGAAGCCGTTCGGCGAAGCGCTCGGCTTTGACCCGATCACGTCGACTTTAATCTTCGGCGAGTACGACGCGGTGCTGGTGGACGCAATGGGGACGGTGGCTGAGGCCGAGGCTCTCGCGGATTGGGTCGCTCTGCACAACCGCAACCTCGAGACCATCTATATCACGCACGCCCATTTCGACCACTTCTACGGTCTGAGCATTCTGCTCGACCGTTTCCCGGGCGCTCGGGCGATAGCAACGCCGAAGACGGTGAACGCCATGCAGATGTCTTTCTCTCCCACAGTGGAGCGGCTAGCCCGCCGGCTCTTTCCTGGGCAAGTGGCCACCAAGTTGGTTCCACCTGAGCCCTATGAGCACGACACGTTCACTCTCGAAGGCCACGAATTGCGCATCATCGAGCAGGGCCGCACCGATAGTCCCGATTCGACGTCCCTATACGTTCCATCGATCGGCCTGATCGTCGCTGGCGACGTTGTGTACAACCAATGCCGCATTTACGTCGGCGACACCACCCCCGAGAGCCGGAAGAATTGGATCGCTGCGCTCGACCGGTTAGCGGCACTGAACCCGGCGATTGTTGTAGCCGGTCACAAGAAGCCTGGCGCACCCGATTCTCCCTCGACGATCCAAGACACCAAGCGTTACCTCGAGGACTTCGATCGGGTGCAGAAAACCGCGACCTCCGACCAAGAGCTGTTCGATCAGATGACGGAGCTGTACCCGCATTGGGTAGCCAATCAGTCGTGGCTGATGTTCGGATTCCCG
The DNA here is from genome assembly GCA_963710885.1 of uncultured Acidobacteriaceae bacterium. Taxonomy (GTDB): domain Bacteria; phylum Acidobacteriota; class Terriglobia; order Terriglobales; family Acidobacteriaceae; genus Sulfotelmatobacter. The sequence continues at coordinate 282,391 of CAVQCF010000022.1, read as the reverse complement.
CAGCCATAACCTACATCAACTGCTGATGCGAATGTATCCTCGCGCAGGATGGAGGGTGCCCCTAGTTGGAAAGGCGCCGGAAGTCGCGATGTCGACGGTATCGCGCGATACCTTGGTCCAATTGTTTTGCCTTTCCTCGCCAGGCTTAGTCGGCAGCAGGTATGAACACGGAGGAACCAGAATCAGCAGATGAGCACTGTTTACCGGAATTGGAGCCGTCAATGCGCAGCGTACAAATCGAACAAAAGAGCTACAAGATGCCCCCGCGCGACCGGTTCACCGTCACACATTTCATCACCGTCGCCGACATCGATCGATCGGCGGATTTTTATGAAAGGGTCTTCGGCGGCCGCATTCTGAGCAGAGGCGTGAGCAAGGGTGCGTCTGGGCACATTCAGGTCGCGAATACTTGGCCGATTGTCAACGTCGGGGGCGGGCCCACCCCGGACAAGCCGTCGGTAACGCTCAGCGTCCCCGCCGACCCGGACAAGGTCAGCAGCTTCTTGAAGATCCGCCTTGCGGATATTCAAGCGTGCTCTGAATTATGGAAAAGTCGAGGAGCCGAGTTCATCACGGAGCCGAAGGAAAAGTACGGCGAGATTCGCTGCTACATCCGCGATCCTGACGGTTACATTATCAAGATCGGACAGAGCACCGACCTCACGTACGGTTGACGTGCGACCGCTTCGCGGCTGGGGCGGGGTGGGTGCGGCGGGGCGTTCCGTCAACGTCAATGGCAGCGGACGGGAGTGTCCGCTGTACATGGGGTCCTCCTTGTGTGTATCGAAGGAACCCCTGTTGACGTTCTCGGGAGGACTCCCTGAAGCTGTCGTCTCGGAGCGAGGAGTACAGAGATCCTTCGCTTGCGCACGGGATGACAAAATCTTGGGAAGGGCGGCCGACATCTTCGGTCCGTGGCGTGTGCTTCGTCACGGCGTATTTTCGGTCACAGTGTGTGTAGCTGCGCTCACTGCTTTTGTATTTGCTTCATCTTTACTTTTGAGCATCTGCCTGAAAATCCGGGGTGGGATGGATTCTGGGTCCGGCGAGGACGCGGAGGGAGAGGAGTGTTTGTGAGGTGGGTGGAGAAAAAATCGGGGAGCGGGGTGGAGTGGGTGTTGGAGATGACGGAGGCGGAGAGAGCCGGAGGCCGATGTGGGAGGAATATCGGGAGGCTTGGGAAGTGCTGGGGTACAAGGCGGGGAGGCGACGCGGGAAGTAAGGGCGGAGGCGGAACCGATTCTGCTGGAAGAAGGGACGCCTTTAGGGCCTCGGACCGGCGCGGGTCAGCAGCGGAGGTAGAATGTTCAAACGTCAAAACCCCCACCCTTCGGCTGCGCTCAGAGTTTGTGACTTTTTTGATTTTTCGACCGTCGCCGTAACTATATTGTTTGCATCGCTGATTTTTGGCGATTTTAAAAAAGTCACAAACTCTCAGGGCAGGCTCCTCTCGCAAAGAACGCGAGAAGGGGGAGACACCCCTCTAAGGAAATTACGAAAGGCGGTGCAGGCTTGAGAAGATCACACACCCTAGTCATGCTGCTTCTGTTGGTGGTCGGATCGGCCATGCTTGCCGCATCGAGCCGTCGGCACAACCAGCATGGTCCGAGCCCGCCCGGGGTGTTCGATTACTATCTGCTGGCTCTTTCCTGGTCACCGGAGTTCTGCCACAGCTATGCCGCGAATGCGCAGTGCTCCGGGCATTTTGGCATGGTGGTGCACGGACTGTGGCCGCAATTTGTCGATGGGTATCCCGAACACTGTTCGACGCAGCCGGGGCTTGCGGATCCGTCGAGCATGACGGACATCATGCCGGATCCTTCGCTCGTGGTCCATGAATGGTCGACGCACGGAACCTGCAGCGGCCTGGGTGCCGAGGACTATTTCAAACTGGTGCGCCGAGCCTTTACGTCGGTCAAGGTTCCGGCACGTCTTGCCGCTCCCACGCAGATGTTTTCGATGACTCCGCAGCAGCTCAAGGAAGACTTCGTATCTGCGAACCCGCGACTGAAAGCCGAAGACCTGGCTATCAGCTGCGGAAATAATTACCTCACCGGCGTTCTGGTCTGTCTATCGAAACAACTCGAGCCAACGGCGTGCCAGAGCGCGCGCGACTGCCGGGCGAACTCGATCAGCATCGCCCCGGTGCGCTGAGACGCGAGCGTGACACAGTTGAGCTTTTTAGCGAGGGTGTCGTTCCCCGCACCATACTTTTCTGTCTCAATCGGGCAGGGCGTTTCATCCGAGCTGGACCGAAATAGTTGCTCGCGGAGGCGAACAATCTGCACAGCACCGGCTTGGTTTCTCATCCATGTAGGCTTTCAGTCTCCTTTCGTTTCAGCGGTTTGCAAGGTTTGGTGGGGTTCTTGCTCCCTCTCTATCTGTGTAGATAAGGAGGCCTGACAATGCGCGCGCTACGAAGGGGAAGCTGGGTATTGTGGACGGTCATGGCGATTTCGGCCTTGCTGCTCAGTCCAACAGTTCACGCGGGGAACGATGTGATGGGGGAAATTGAGTTTGAAGGGAAAACTAAGGTCGAGAGAACGTCGGGCGTGTGGGTCGACGGCGGATACGTGGGATATCTGAAGGAACTCAAGGGATCGAAAAAAGTTCTGCTGCTGCCGGGCGAACATGTGATCAAGGTGAAGCAGGACGGGTATCAGGACTTCGAGCAGCGAGTCGAGGTGCAGCCGGGGAAGAAATACCTTGTGCGCGTGCAGATGCAGAAAGCGCTGACGCAGCCCATGCCTCCGGTCACCGCGACGGTGAAGATCGAGGTGAATCCGAACCGGGCGGCCGTTTTTGTTGACGGACAATTTGTGGGACACGTGGGAGAGTTCGAGGGCGCGGGGCGCGGAATGCTGGTTGCGCCGGGCGCGCATAAGATCAGAGTCGCGTTGCCCGGGTATCAGACGTTTGAGACGGAGATCAACGCTCTGGCGAATCAGAAAGTGGAAGTGAAGACTGAGTTGGTGAAAAGCAACGCGGGGGTTGAAGATCCGATGCTGAACCCGGCGGGAAGCGATCACGCGGCGCCGGTTCCTCCGCCTGACCGTGCGACGCCACCCCCTCCGCCTCCGCAGGGGTGACGGGCAGGCGACTTCTTCGGCGGGATGCTGTGAGGTAGGATGAGGCACTCTGCAGGTTTCGTCAGGAGAACAATTGTGATGGCGAGATTCAGAAGGGGCTTCATCTTTATTCTTGTTGCGGTTGGGCTGGCGCCAGTTTTCGCGTTGGCTCAGAACACATCGGCGGACGCGGGGCAACACAGCGACTGGCGCGCGCGACTGAACCAGCAATTGCAGTTGATGGGGCATCGGAATTGGATTGCGGTGGTAGATTCGGCGTATCCGTTGCAGACCAGCGCCGGCATCGAGACCGTTGTGACCAAAGACGATCAACTCGACGTGGTGAAGACGGTGCTTGCGCAGATCGCCAGGAGCGAACATGTTCGGCCGGTCGTTCTGACGGATGCGGAACTGAAGGTGGTTCCTGAGAGTGACGCCAAAGGGGTGACTGCTTATCGCGAAGCGCTGGCGACGATTCTAAGTAAGACCGACGCGCAGTCGCTGCCGCATGAGGAGATCATTTCCAAGCTGGATGAAGCGGGTAAGACGTTTCATATTCTAGTGCTGAAAACCAGGATGACGATTCCGTACACGTCGGTGTTTATCCGGTTGGAATGCGGCTACTGGAGCGCCGACGCCGAGAAAAGATTGCGCGCAGCGATGGGTGGGCACTGAAGCAAGAGAGCGCCACATCTGCGTGGAATCGCATGCATGCGCGATTGTGGTCACGACTAAGTTGCTTCCCTTTACATTCAAACGACTTATACCTTCCTGTGCTGTTCTCTTCCTGCGCTCTAACTGATTCTTAGTAATGATCGGGTGGTCGCGCCGTTAATAGAATGACGAGCCTATGAGATCAATACTCAACGCGCGGGGCGCTTCTCTTTCTATTCTTGCTGGCGATGCTGGCTTGGGGAGTGGAACATCCCGGCGTGATCCCTGTGGGCGTCGAGTGCGCTTCGTGTCACGCCAAGAAGGTCAACGGAAAGTCAGTGCATTCCGCGATGTCGACGCAGTGCACGGTGTGTCATGTGGCGACGACTGAGGGGGACATGACAACGCTGAGCCTGGCCGTGCCGAAGGAACTGATCTGCTTTGCTTGCCACGAGAAATCCGCGGAACTGCAGCAGCATGTGCCGGTGGTGGAAGGGCAGTGCATGGATTGTCACGATGCGCACAGCAGCGACCAACGGATGCTGCTGCGGATGGCGGCGGGGCCTCCGCTATCGGCGTTCAAGAAACGGTGACGCGGCCTCGAGTTGAGAGTGTCAGTCTTGGGAATTTCGAACGGCGAGGACCTTCCCGCGAAGGTACCTGCGGCGAAACTGTCGCCAGAGTTGGTGGGAATCAAAGCGCATGGGAAACAATCGCCCCGCGCGGAGTTGGAACAGCTCGCGAGTGGAACGAGGACACGAGCATGGAAGCCACCAGATGAACATAAGACCGCGCAGCCTCGATGCGATTGGGACGCTGGAGGAGCGGGCTACCAGCGGGCGGAGAACCAGATCGTCGGCAGGTCAGATGCGGCGCGGGAATCAGTGGGTTGGCGGTTTGGTGAGGTTCGGTTTCGCAGGATATGTGGGTACTGTGTTTCCCTGAGGGCCCTACCATTTCCCCCCCATTCTTCTTTGGCAGCACGAGCGTGACGTGCCGGTGGGCGGCCCACTCATCTGTATGTGTAGTACACGAAAAATCCGTTCACCCTTTGGGGCAGATTGCATCCAAACCACGCGCACTCGTGTAAACCACGCGCGCTCGGAGCGTTCGCTTGGACTACCGTTTCCTCGATATTCGCAAAACACTGTTGGAGACGTTCGTTGCTTCCCTGCTCTCCGCCACTGCTGTTTGCCAAGCATCCGGCTTCGGGCCCACGCCACCTCCGGACGATCCGTCAACGAGTATGGTTGCGATGCCGACGTTTGATGTGTCCTCGTTTCAGGCGGGAGAGTTTAACAACGATACGTCGACGCCCAGCATTGAACTGGATACTCAGCATCATCACGGAATCGTGAGAAGGTCTGTCAGCCGTACACTGGACGACCAGAAGGAAATCTACAAAGCTCCATTCAAACCGTCGAACCTGCGGTGGGACGCACTGGTGCTGGCACCGACGGCGGTTTTCCTGGCGACCGACCGGCACATTGAGAATAGCCTGCCGGACGGGCATTACACGTTTTATCAAAATGCTTCCGACATTGCGATTGGGGGACTGGCGGCGACGCTGACCGGGGTATGGATCTATGGGATCAAAGGCGACCATCCTCATGCGAGAGAGACGGGGAACCTGGAACTGGAGACGCTGGTCAACACGTTTCTGATTTATGCGCCGATGCAGTACATCGCCGGGCGGCAGCGTCCGGGAGAGGGCAACGGGCACGGAGACTTCTGGAAGCATCACGCGCTGAACACGTCGTTTCCAGGCGGACACGCAATGTTCACGTGGGCGATGGCGACGGTGGTGGCGCAAGAGTATCCGAAGCCGTGGGTGCAGGTGCTGAACTATACGGCCGCGTTCACCGTAACCATGACCCGATTCCTGGGACGCGATCACTGGGCATCGGATATGTGGGTTGGATCGGCCCTCGGGATCGCCGTCGGCACACACGTGTTTCATGCCCATTGCGATCCGGAGCTTAGCGCTTCGTGCATGCGGCATCACGAGAAGATGCTGAAGCGGAAGATGAATCTGTCGAAGTCGCCGCTATACGCCTGGCCGAACGCGAAGCCGACGGAAGACTACGCGAGCGGGCGTCCAATTTCCCAGTGATGTCCGAAGGGGTCGACGACGCGGCCCAGGCGCCAGCCGTGCTCCTCGGTGACCGCATAGACCTGGAACGCGCCGGCGGCCATGGCGCGAGCGAAGACGGCATCGGGATCAGCAACCGTTAGGATGATGCGAACGGAACTGCCGTTGAGAGTCTGGGGACTGAAGTTGCCATGGATGGGCGACTCGTCGCTCATCCAAAACTCGGCTCCGCCCACGGAAAGGCGAGCCACCACGCTGCCGCCCTCCTCCATGAGAAACAACTCAGTTGCGCCAAAAGCGGATTTGTAGAACTCCAGGGCGCGGGCGCCGTTGCGAACGGAAAGCCAGGGAGCGATGTTGGTAGGGATGGCGGGAGAGGTCATAGCAGGGTTCTCCGGACATCTACAGATTACTCTTGCGATTAGGCGCGCTTCAAACCTTCGAGGTCGATCTCGCTCATTTGCAGCATGGGTTGCATAGGCGTGGGAACGTCCATCCTCCGGAAAACGATGCCAGATGGGGAGCGAACTTGCCGTGGTAGAATCCTCGGACTTGCAACTGGACCTCGCTTTGCGAAAGCTTCTCCGGCTTCATGTGGTCGCTCGACGCTGACTTCGATGGCCACTCGCAGGACTTGATGGTTGCGACGTACAACGCTTCATTGAAAACAACCCACTAAACCGTGGCACGGAGCTAACAGCCAATGAATCTTCCACGGTACACGCGAAGAGATTTTCCACTGCGCCTAGCGGTCATCCTGCCGCTTTTCGGGATCGCGGAAAGCGCGTTCAGCCAGAGTCCGCAGGCGGACCGGAATGGCATTTCGAACGCGTGTGAACGCATCCATCAGGAGGTTGCCTTCAAAGCACCGCGGAAGGAGTCTATGACGCGCTGACCCAAGAGAAGCAGTTCCGCCAGGTGACCGATTTTGTGATGAAGGGCGCTTCCGCGAAGATTAGCCAGGAAGGGGGCGGGGCATTCTCCATTTTTGGAGGAATGATCGTAGGGTGGAACCTTGAACTGGTTCCCGATGAGAGGATCGTGCAGGCGTGGCGCGAGAAGGATTGGGATCCAGGTCTTTACTCGATTGTGAGATTCCAACTCAACGAGCAAGGAGCGGAGACGAGGCTGGTTTTTGATCACACAGGATTCCCGAAAGGTGCGGCGGCGCACCTCGCGCCGGGGTGGTGGACCCATTATTGGGAACCTCTGCAGAAATACCTGGGGTAAGGTCATTGGGTGCTGCTGCAACGCAGACTCACAGGTAGCTTAGTTAGGGGCCTCCCGTATGGGGCTAGGCAGCGGAGTCTCGTTTCGAGCGAGCAGCATCGGCTTCCCGTAATCGCTTGGCATGTTCATGGAGTGCTTCGCGAAGCTCCTGAATCACTTGTTCCAGCTGGTCGGCATCACGGGTGCCCAGCGCCTTCGTTACAATGGTTTCAATTCGGTCGGCCAGGCGTCGGTTCGCGGCGGGCATACATATACCTCCTATCGAACCTTCAGCATATCTCCCTCGGGGGTGGTTCGGAAAAAGAAAGTGGTTTTGTTCCAGAAACCGGAATTGAAATGGCGTCAGCTGCAGTGGTTTGGCTTCGCTCCTTGTCAATTGCTGTAATCAATTCACGCCATCGCGTTCAAAAGCCGACCCGCAAATATCCTCAGTCACTGGCCCTTTCCCTTCATTTTCTTGTGGAATCGGGGTAACTGGCGCTTTAGTACACGTTCGTAATTTGAAAGTAATTGGCACTGTAGTCAGAATCGATTTGCCCACCACTTCGAAGTCCATTACCGGTATCTTCCTGCCTGGAAGGAGCCGCGCGGACGGCAATTCACTCTGGCCGGAGCCAAACGTCAAGCACAGGTTTCTCGCAAACGCGAAGTTGGGGACGAAATGGAACAAATATTAGGAGTAGCACGTCACGTCCAAAGCACGCGACGATGGCCGCGTCATCAGGTCGATCTGCCGGTTCGCATTATCGCGCTAAACGGGATTCTAACCACTCCGGTCACGGCTCGTGGAAGCGAAATAAGCAGGGCAGGTATGGCGCTGTACGCCCCGGTTACTCTCAACCCGGGCGATCTGATGCATCTTCAATTTCCAACGCCCACACCCTCGCCGCGCGTCAAAGCGGTAGTTCGTAATCGTACTGGCGATTGTTTGGGCTTGGAATTCCTCACCCAACTTCCTCCAGACAATGAGGCAACTGATCGATCAAAGTTCATCTCCAGTTCGGCTCTGGGTGGCTCGCTAGAATCAAGGAAATCCGTGCACGTTTCATGCAGCCCACAGACTCTCTTCGCTGGACTGCGTCGAAAGCAGGAAGAACTGAGGCAAGTGCAAAGGGAGATCGAAGCCCTGAACATGGCGATGCTGCTGCTCGCCGATGATGATAGAGAATTCTCTAAGGCCATTTCAGTCATCGACGTGATTCCCCACGCTTCGCGGGAATGAACCGCTCCCCGCACTCGGACATTTGAAGAAAATCGACGCTGCGAATCCTGTGCTTCCGAGGCACACCGGAGATTGTCCATCTAGAATCCTAAGCCCCCGCGCTTTGTGGAACGGAAGTCCGAAACTGGACTCGTCGACTCTGATACGACCCTGGGCACCCAGCGGATGGGCTCGCGGGCGAGGAGAGTCTTTGTGTGGACCGTCCGGAAGCGAAGGACATGCAAAAAGTGGCTAGAAAATCGATTCTTTAACCAACATGGGAAGGCTGGAGAGCATCCCGGCTGAATGGGTTTGACCGGGGGTATCCAACGTGCTATAAATGCCCGTTTTGCTCTGGTATGCCGGGGGTGGGGATTTGTGTCTCTGTCCGAGATTTAGCGGCGTAGCTTTCTTAACTAAAATCCAGCGCGAACTCCGACGCGGCCAAGCTCCAACACTCTTCAGGTTTTGCGGTGGAAGCGTGTTCGGAATTCCGGAACAGATGTCCAAGCCTCGATGGGCGTGCTCACGGTTGAGGGATCGGACCGTAGTTCGCGAGGCGGGAGACTGCTTCCGGGCGGAGTTTTAACACGTTATTCATTCCTTAAAACCGTACTCTTCCGGAGGACTTATTTATGCGTACACATGGCTCGCCACTGCTGCGTTTTTTACACGCCGCATGGGCACGAAACTCTCGGCTGTTGCCGCGCTGCTGACCGTCGGCGCCGCTTCCGCTTTCGCTCAACCTGCTGGCGAAGGCGGGGCGAAGCCTCCCTGAAACTGCCCGACCTTTCGCAGGTCAGCTTCTTCAATGGCGCCATCGATGGCCACAAACTGCTGCTGATCGGAATCCTGTTCTGCCTGTTCGGGCTGGGCTTTGGCATGGCGATCTATATGCGGCTGAAGAACCTGCCGGTGCATCGGTCCATGCGCGAGATTTCGGAACTGATCTACGAAACCTGCAAGACCTATCTGGTAACGCAGGGCAAGTTCATCCTGCTGCTGTGGGCTTTCATCGCGGTCATTATTGCGGCGTATTTCGGCTGGCTGTCGCCGGTGCCGGGAAAATCCGTCGGGCTGACGCTACCGATCATTCTTGGGTTCAGTCTGGTGGGAATTGCCGGGCAGCTACGGCGTGGCCTGGTTTGGCATTCGGGTGAACACGTTCGCCAACTCGCGAACGGCGTTCGCTTCCCTGCCCGGCAAGCCGTATCCGGTCTATCAGATTCCGCTGGAGGCCGGCATGAGCATCGGCATGATGCTGATCAGCGTGGAACTGCTGATCATGCTGTTCATTCTGCTGTTTGTTCCGGGCGATTATGCGGGACCGTGCTTCATCGGATTCGCCATTGGCGAGTCGCTGGGCGCGGCGGCGCTGCGCATTGCGGGCGGCATCTTCACCAAGATCGCCGACATCGGGTCGGACTTGATGAAGATTGTGTTCAAGATCAAAGAAGACGACGCGCGCAATCCGGGCGTGATTGCCGATTGCACGGGCGACAACGCCGGCGATTCGGTTGGGCCCTCGGCTGACGGATTCGAGACGTACGGCGTGACGGGCGTGGCGCTGATCACGTTCATTCTGCTGGGCGTGAAAGATCCGAACGTGCAGGTGCAGTTGCTGGTGTGGATTTTTGTGATGCGCGTGATGATGCTGGTGTCGAGCGCGTTGTCGTACTTCCTGAATGGCGCAATTGCCAAGGCGAAGTATGGCTCGGCGAATGAGATGAACTTCGAAGCGCCGCTGACTTCGCTGGTGTGGCTGACTTCGATTATCTCCATCGGCATCACGTATCTGATTTCGTACTTCATCATTCCGGAGCTCGGCGGCGGACGGCACGCAGTGGTGGAAGCTGGCGACGATTATTTCGTGCGGCACGCTGGCGGGGGCGGTGATTCCGGAACTGGTGAAGGTATTCACCTCGACTGAATCGCGGCACGTGAAAGAAGTTGTGATTTCGGCGCAGGAAGGCGGAGCGTCGCTCGGCATTCTGTCGGGATTCGTGGCGGGAAATTTTTCCGGCTACTATCTTGGGCCTGGCGATGATGATGCTGATGGCGATTGCGCTATTACATGAGCACGATGGGACTGGCGCTGGCGGCGGGAATGCTGGCTCCGGCGGTGTTCGCGTTTGGGCTGGTCGCGTTTGGATTCCTGGGCATGGGGCCGGTGACGATTGCCGTCGATTCCTATGGTCCGGTTACCGACAATGCGCAGTCGGTGTACGAACTTTCGCTGATTGAGGCCGTGCCGAATGTGCAGGCGGAGATCAAGAAAGATTTCAACATGAGCGTGGATTTCGAGCGCGCCAAATATTTGCTCGAAGCCAATGACGGCGCGGGAAATACGTTCAAGGCTACGGCGAAGCCGGTGCTGATCGGCACGGCCGTGGTAGGCGCGACGACGATGATTTTTTCCATCATCATGGCGCTGACCAACGGACTGACCGTCAGAACGTCGACAAGCTGTCGCTGCTGTACGCGCCGTTTTTCCTGGGACTGATCACGGGCGGAGCGATGATTTACTGGTTCACCGGCGCTTCGACGCAGGCCGTAACGACAGGCGCTTATCGCGCGGTCGAGTTCATCAAAGCCAACATCAAACTCGAAGGCGTGGAGAAGGCTTCGGTTGCCGACAGCAAGAAGGTAGTGGAGATCTGCACGAAGTATGCGCAGAAGGGCATGTTGAACATCTTCATTGCGGTGTTCTTCGGGACGCTGGCATTCGCGTTTGTCGATCCGTTCTTCTTCGTGGGCTATCTGATCTCGATTGCGATCTTCGGTCTCTACCAGGCGATCTTCATGGCCAACGCGGGCGCGGCGTGGGACAACGCGAAGAAGATTGTCGAAGTCGAGATGAAGCAGAAAGGCACGCCGCTGCATGATGCGACCGTGATTGGCGATACGGTGGGCGATCCGTTCAAGGACACGTCGTCGGTGGCGCTGAATCCGGTCATCAAGTTCACGACCCTGTTCGGATTGCTGGCCGTGGAACTGGCCGTGAAGCTGGCGAGCGATCAGGGTACGACGCTGACGCGAGTGCTGGCGCTGGCATTCTTCGTGGTGTCGTTCTACCTTCGTGTACCGGTCGTTCTATGGGATGCGGATCAAGCAGGGCGCAGAGTAGGAAACAGAAAGAATATGAACGCCATCCAGAGTAAATCCGGGTGGCGTTCTTGTTTTTGGGCTTCTAGCAGCTTGGTAACAGCCCCTTGGGCAGGCGAAGGCCGCTGTCCCTTCATGAGTCGTTAGAGCGACTGCTTCATTTTTGATTTCACGCCGTGAGCAAGTTTTTCGATCTGCTCAGCTTTCTTGATGGCGTCCATGGACATGACGCCCTGGGCCGACTTCTCGAGAGAGTCTTTCAGTTCGGAGGTGAGCTGAAACAATTTTTCGGTGTCGCGCCGAATCTCGGCCTGGCGTTGCAGGTTGGCGGCCTGAGCTTGGGATTTCTGAATGTCGTCGCTGGGTGTGAGGGGCACATTCCCGCCGGGGCCCTGCGAGACAGAAGATGGGTAGCGGGGCATTTGTGCCGAAGCGATACGAGGAGCACCCACCAGGGCGAGAGAAAGCAGGGCGAATGCGATTGACTGCAGCATGACGAGCCTCCATCGGCCAACAACCCAGAGGCGCGATTTGAAGCGCCCGAAGGATGAGCTCACCCTGCATTATGGCGCGGCGGGGGTGAAGAGACAATCCAATTTTCTCTCCAATTTTCTCGAACGGGCGAGTCCGGGGGATCACTTTGGATGCCACAAAATACAGGAGCGCGACTGCCCTTATGCGACTTCAAGGGCGAGTCGCGCTCGCAAGTTTGGGCTCCGCTGGCACCCGCGGCCTGGCAATCTCAGCGGCGGTCCCAGTCCAGTTCGCGGCGATCACGATTGATGTCGCGATACTCATGACGCAGTTCACGGCGCTCATGGCGCGCGGCGGTATAGTTTCCGTAATACAGATCGCGTCGCAACTCGCGGCGATCGTGTTCGATCTTCGCCTGGTCGTGGCGGATGTCGCGGTGCAGGCCTCGGTCACCGTCCCAGGCCAGCGCAGGGGCCACACCTGTTCCGACTAACAAAAGAATCCCAGCAATCGCGCGTTTCATAAGTTGTCCTCCGACCGCAATTCGCGGTTAGTGGATAAAACACGTGGCGCGGGGAGGAGTTTCGGTATGGGAGGAGGTGCGAACGTTCGACAAAAGGGCAACCTTTTTCAGGGAGCGGACATCGGTGCCGAGATTTTCCGCGTCTGTTGCCGACCGTTGAGATCGCAACTTGCATGGCTGGAAAAATCGGCGCTTGCCCCAACGCGGGCGAAGCCATCGGGCGACTGGTTAGCCTTCTGGCGCCAGGTGCGCCGTCGCAAGCGATTTGCATTTTTCGTAAGCACGAAACCCAGATAGATTTCGGCGCGATCGGACGTGGAGAGTCGCTTAGGATTCCATCGTTTGGCATATTCCGCCAGAACCGGCTGCGCCGACAATGTTGCCAGCACTTCCAGAAGAAGGCAATTCAGGTTGTGGTAAGCAGGCGGCCTGAGATACGACCGGTGATACCAGCTCCAGTTGCTGCGGTAGTCCTAGCGTGGAGGTAATTGAGTTGCAGAAAGATTGGAATGACCGCTGGGAGTGGGCCGTTTAGTTCGGACCCTTCATTTTCTCTTTGACGCTGTGGGCCAGTTTCTCGATCTCCTCGGCTTTTTTGACCACTTCGAGGGAGAGGACGTTTTCGTCGGACTTGTCCACGAAATCTTTCAGTTCGACGGATAGCTTCAACAACTTGTCGGTATCGTGTTTGAGTGAGGCGACGCGTTCTTTGGCGGCCTTCTTGGCCATGTCGCTTTCGATGCGGGCACGGGCGTCGTCTCCATCCGCCATGGGCGGGTTGACGTCGTGGGTGGAGGGCGGGCTCGACTGGCGAGTCTGGGCAGTGCCGGGGAGAGAGAGGAGGAAGAGGAAGGCTATCCCTAAGTAGAGTCTGGATCGCACGAGAACCTCGCAGAGAGTGTGGATGCGCGCTCTAGAAAATTATACGTCGGACAAAAAGGAATTCACCACTGAGGACACGGGGGACACAGAGGAGTTACTTGAACGCCGACGCAGCTTTCCGTGAGTGGAATCGGCACTAGCGGGTGCCCCGGACGAATGCGTCCGGGGCTACGCGTTTACAGGGCGCTCATGTTGGCGAGGAATTCGCTGTTGCCTCTGGTCTTGCTGAGCTTGTCGATCAGCAATTCCATGGCTTCCACAGGAGACAACGGATTCAGGACCTTGCGGAGAACCCAGATGCGCGAGAGATCTTCTTTCGGGATCAGGAGTTCTTCTTTACGGGTGCCGGAGCGCTGAATGTCGATGGCCGGGAAGACGCGCTTGTCAACGAGCTTGCGCTCGAGGATGATTTCGCTGTTGCCCGTGCCTTTGAATTCTTCGAAGATCACGTCGTCCATGCGGGAGCCGGTGTCGATCAGGGCCGTGGCGATGATCGTGAGCGAACCGCCTTCTTCGATGTTGCGGGCGGAGCCGAAGAAGCGCTTCGGGCGCTGCAAGGCGTTCGAGTCGACGCCGCCCGAGAGCACTTTGCCCGAGGGCGGAACGATCGTGTTATAGGCGCGGGCGAGACGAGTGATGGAGTCGAGCAGGATCACGACGTCGCGCTTGTGCTCGACTAGACGCTTAGCTTTTTCGATCACCATTTCGGCGACCTGGACGTGCCGTGCAGCGGGCTCGTCGAAGGTCGAAGAAATGACTTCGCCTTTGACCGAGCGCTGCATGTCGGTGACTTCTTCCGGGCGCTCGTCGATCAGGAGAACCATCAAAACAACTTCGGGATGATTGGTGGTAATCGAGTTGGCGACGTTTTGCAGCAGCATGGTTTTGCCGGCGCGGGGCGGGGAGACGATGAGGCCGCGTTGTCCCTTGCCGAGGGGCGTGAGCAAATCCATGACGCGGGCGCTGGCGTTCTCGCGGGTGGTCTCGAGTTTGAGGCGCTCCTGCGGATACAGCGGCGTCAGGTTGTCGAACAGGATCTTGTTGCGGGCCTCGTCCGGCGACTCGAAGTTGACGGCTTCAATCTTGACGAGCGCGAAATATTTTTCGCCCTCGTGCGGAGGACGAACCTGGCCGCTGATGGTGTCGCCGGTCTTGAGATCGAATTTGCGGATCTGGGAAGGCGAGACGTAGATATCGTCGGGGCCGGGGAGATAGTTGTAATCGGGAGAGCGGAGAAAACCGTAGCCATCGGGCAGGATTTCGAGTACGCCTTCGGCGAAAATGTGTCCTTCTTTTTCGCTTTGCGCCTGCAGGATCTTGAAAATCAGGTCCTGTTTGCGCATACCGCTGGCACCGGGCAGATCCAAGGTCCTTGCGATCTTGGTCAGCTCGGTGATGTTCTTTTCTTTCAGTTCAGCGATGGTCATGATTCACCTAAACCCGTGCACTAGTGCGTAATCAGTAGTGTCAACGGGAGATTTTTCAAAAGGAGGGGACGCAGGGAAGACGCAAATACCACCAGGCAGGAAGGCGGGGCTGGGTTAAGCAGCCCGCCGTTGTGCCTCAGCAAAATTCTCTGGTTCCGACAAAACTTCTTGCCGATCCGAGCCAGCGATACGATCCAACACACCGTTCATTGTTTCCTGGATTCTGGTGCTGGGCCGGTGGAACTTCCGCGTGGCCTTGGAGGCAAGCTGACAAAGCATATACCGGTTTCGCAGAGTCTGTAAAGCATCAAACACACGATCAGAGCGCATGAGCGTTCATTCTCCTTACTTTATGATTGTGGCCTTCCGCATTCGTCCTTTGCCAGGGAGGGTGACCGGAACCCCAGAGTCCGTCCTAAGTCACTGATTCCTAGTAAGTTGTAAAGGAGTTAGCGTAAAAACTCACCTCTTGAATAGATGCGCGACAGGACTCCGAAGATGCTCGATTTTCTGGGCTGGCTTCGGGGGCGCAGAGTGACTTGAAAACTGCCCTGAAGCTTCCGGATGTCCTAGAACCCGCTAATGTAGCTGCAAGAATGCGAGAGGTCAAGTAATTATTTGAGGGCTATGTGTAAAAGCTGGTAAAGATGCCCTGAAGCGGACCGCGAGGCGCATATCGGCGGTGAACCAATGGTTGGATCGCGATCGAGAAGTCTCATAAGACATTCTATTAAAACGAGTTAGTAGGGGCTATTCCGCGTTTGAACGGGATCACGGTTTGGTCATTTTTTCGATCTCTGCGGCGGGCGTTTGAGGGCCCAGAACCTGACGCACGGCTTCCTCCAGTACTTCGTCTCTTCCGGCACGGATTCCGGCGATGGTCGGAGTGAACTTCACGTCGGGCACGATGCCGATCTGCTGGGTAGGAGCTTTGTCGGGATAGAACACGCCGATCCCGCTGATTCCTGTGTGAAAGTCTCCGGGTAAAGGGAAGGGAGACACGTTGCCGTCGGCTCCGGAGGTGGTGCTGCCTACGACGATTGCGCCGGGCGCGACTCGAAACGCCATAGCGGTGTACTCGGCTTGGCTCATCGAGGTTTCGTCGACAAGGATCACTACCTTTCCGTTGTAGTGGGGCTTCTCTGGCTGCAGCGACTCTGTGGCTGCCCAGTGGAAGGCGCCGGGGTTGGAGAGATCGGCTTCGGTGAACCTGACGAACGGAGTTTCATGGTCGACGAGCAAGTTCCCCAGCGCAAAGACCATAAAGGAGGAAGGGTAATTGCGGATGTCGATGACGAGTCCTTTGCTACCGGCGGCCTGCTGGACATAGCTGGCTGCCTCGGCGTCTTTGGCGGAGGAGAGCTTGAGATAGGCGACGTCTTTCGAGAGCAGGCGAAAAGTGGGGCCGGGCAAGTCGTGGAAGCCGGGACTGAAATCGTTGATCGCGAGAGACACGCGCGTCGTCGCTATTGTGAGAGCGTCGGCGCCACGGCGAATGCCAATTTTGATATCGCCGCAATCTCCGCGCGTCAAGTAGCGGCCGAGGTCGCGCAGGCGTGCCGCTTCGTTGGAGGCTGAGTAATAAGGCGACCACTGGGCAATCAGTTTGGCGAGCGGAACGTCATCGAGTTTAGTGATGACATCGCCGAGTTGCAAGCCGCCAACGCTGTTCGCTTCGGATGCTGGAAAGCTGCCGATCACGGGTTGGTTTTCAACGAAACGCACATTCACCGGAATCTGGCACTTGCCGACCGGAGGCCGGGACCTGCAGCGAACTCCAGATGTTGGCGTGGCCGTCGTGAGCGTTGGCCAGCAGCGCCATCACGTCGCGCTGGTAGTCTTCAGAACTCTTGGCCAAAGCGAATCGCGGTATGAATTCGGCGAGAACGGCGTTCCAATCCTCGCCCACGATGTCGCGGTTGGGAGACCAATACTCGATGATGTTCCAGAAGCGATACAGGCTGAGCAGCTGAAAGCCGGGATCGGGGAACTTCAGCATTGGGTAGCCCGGCTCGTGGTCGAACTTAGGATTGTCGACTTCTGGGACCTTCGAAACATAGAACTGTTTGTCAGGCAGGTGGTTGTCGCGAATCGACTGCAGGGTGAGGCTCAGGGATCCGAGCAACATTTTGTTGGAGATCCAATCGAGATCTGGTTTGAAGTAGAGATCCTTCTCATCCAGCTTGGCGCAGGGCCTGCACGGGGAGACAGGACCCAGACTGTCGATCCACGGTTGCAGGGCGGCATTTGCGGCGGTGCGATCTTGGGCGGCGAGAATTTTGGGCAACAGGCGGAAGAGATCGTAGTCCCAGTGGCGCTCACCCGACGTCACTTTGGGATGGTAGTACTTGAGAAATCCCCAGACTTTTCCGAGCGTGACCAGGTTGTCGATTTGAATTTTGGTGAGCGCGCTGATGCTGATTCCCGAGCCGGCATCGAACTCATGATCAGTATCGAGGACGGTGGTTGGGCGATCGACCCGGGGCGCGTCCCAAACGGGTTTGCCATCGACGAGGAGTTGCAGATCGTCCGCCCAAGCTTTTCCCGTACCCGCCACGAGGATGCCGAAGAAGAGTCGCCTGCCTTCCGGATGCACGGGCAGCGTGATGGAATACTCTTTCCAGTCCGTCGTGCCCTTCAACTGGCGAGCCTGCATGTTGTCGAAGGCGAGGGCGGGTGATTCTCCATCCTCGCGCATCCACAGGCCTACGAAATCGCTCACGTCTTCGGTGCGCAGGAAGCCGCGAAACTCGACGTTCTGCCCCGCGAAGTCCATGGGAATGGATTTAGTAATGGAGGAGAAGGTGCTGGGAGTGTCGGGATAGCGCTCGATTCGAGCGGACCATCGACCGCCGTGGACAACTTTGTCGTCCGCGAAGAGGGTGCTGGGAGGACCGCCGCTCCAGCCGCCGGGCACGCCGCCGACGGGCTCGGCTTCGAAGGCCAGCGCAGCTGCAAGAGCGGTATGGTCGATGGCTTTGGCTGCGGTCTTCTCCTGGGCGTTACAGACCAGCGTTAGTACTGCGATCAGCGCGAACAGGTACCGTGGCATCGGGAAATCATAATCCTGGATCGGGGAAGACTCGGAAGGAAATTCTGTATCTCAGGCGCAGTTCGCCGATCAGCCCGATTCAAGTACCTCGGGGGTTTAAAGAGGGTGCTGTCTCTTGCCATTCGAGCTGTGCAGCGGCTGAAGCCGGAATCGATTTTGCGCCAATTACGGCATCGCTAAAGCGATGCCCTGACACGAATCTTGAGTTTTTCAGCGCTCTGTAAAGCCCTCGTAAAGTCGGCTTGATCGCAGCCCTGAAAGCGCTGCGCCACCCAAAAGCGATCTTCTCCTCCGCGATCTTCTGCTCCGTCTCTAGTTCATCCGCCACAGTGGGGTGTGATTTAGATCACAGCACGGTGAAAAGCAGACCGCTACCGTTAGGGTTGATCTTCTTTTGCAGACTGTGAGGGCTTTTTCGATGGCCGTCTCTTCCCCGACCACTTCCTGTGTTTTGAACCCCCAACTTGAGAGCAGGATCATGAGCGCCGCAGAGGCGGCAGCTTTGATTCGCTCCGGCGACCAGATCGGCATGAAGACTGGCTGATTTGCGCGGGCTTTCGCCCAAGGAGCGGGCATATGCGGCCGCGGGAAGAGAATTAGGCGCAGGAACCTCAGAGGCTAAAGCCCGGCGATTTCTCGGCTCTGACGGCAGGGCTGAAGCCGTGCCCTTCCACAAACTCCATTCGCGAACCAGACCAGCCGTCGGAGAGAGTTTAGAGTCTTCTGCGGTGTTTCCCCTATTGACAGAAAGGTGGGCGGGTAGCACTATTCATGCGTTTTATTAAAACCGTTCACTGGGAGGCGCCCCATGGCAGTCCTTCTCGGGCAAGCGTCGTCCGCCCGCCTTCTGTCTCACCTCTTCTTTGTGGCGCTTACAGTCTTCGCTGCGGCCGATCTGGCGCAGGGTGCGAGCGCTTACATCCGCGTCAATCAAATTGGTTACATTGGAAGTTCCACGAAGCGTGCTTACCTGATGGCGAGTGGCGCGGAAGCCGGGGCCACGTTCGTGGTCAAGAATTCCGGCGGTACCACGGTCTTTTCGGCATCGGTGGGGACCAGTCTGGGAGCGTGGGGAACGTTTACCAGCGTGTACGCGCTGGACTTCGATTCGATAACGACCGCGGGGACGTATACGATCTCGGTGGCGTCTCCGATCGCGGCCACGTCAGTGGCTTTCAGGATTGATACGGCGGCGAATCTCTACTCCACTCCGCTGGCGAATTCACTCTATTACTATGAGACGTCGCGGGATGGGCCGGACTACATCCCGAACGCGTTGCGTACCGCGCCGGGCCATCTGAACGACGAGATTGCGAAGGCGTATTTCACTCCTTCGTTCAATAAGAAGGACAACGCCGGCCCGCTGACCCCCACGGGCGCGGTACTCGACGCGTCTGGTGGATGGTGGGACGCAGGCGATTACATGAAGTTTGTCGAGACGCACAGCTACACCGTGGCGATGATGCTGGTGGGCGTGCGCGATTTTCCGGGACAGCTAGGCTCGGGCTCCAGCACGTCGAACTTCACTGCGGAAGCGCAGTTTGGCCTGGACTGGCTTCAGAAGATGTGGGTCGACACCTCCAAGACGCTTTATTACCAGGTGGCCGTGGCGTCGGGGGGACACAACTACGCAGGGGATCACGACATCTGGCGGTTGCCTCAGGCGGACGACAACTACCAGGGCTGTGTGTCGCCGTATCAATTCATCTGTCACCGGCCAGTGTTTCAGAATACGGCGGGAGGCGCAGGGGCGTCGATCAGTCCGAACATTGCGGGACGGCTGGCGGCAGACTTTGCGCTTTGCTACAAAGTGTTCGCCGCCAGCAACTCGGCGTATGCGAATCAGTGCCTGCTCTCAGGGGAACACATTTTCGATCTGGCAAATACAGCGCCGACGGGAAATCTGCTGACCGCGGGACCGTTTGATTTTTATCCTGAAACAGAGTGGCGGGATGATCTGGAACTTGGTGCGACCGAGTTGTATCTCGCCCTGCAAGGCGCAAGCGGGCTGCCGTCGGGATTGCCGCACACCGATCCCATGTATTACCTGCCGCTGGCGGCGACGTGGGCGCATGCTTATATCACGGGTCCGAATGATGCGGCTGACACATTGAATCTGTATGACGTGAGCGGACTCGCTCACTACGAGTTGTACCGCGCGATTGCGCTGGCAGGAAATCCGAGCGGACTGGCCGTGTCAGAAGCGGCGCTGCTGGCGGACTTGAAGAAGCAACTGGACAAGGCGGTCTCGCAGGCGGGCAAGGATCCGTTTGGCTTCGGATTCCCGTGGAATACGTATGACACCACGTCTCACGGCGGCGGACTGGTGGTGATGGCAAACGAGTACGACTATCTGACCAGTTCCACGGCGTATGCGGCCTACGGGAATCGGTGGCAGTCCAATGTGTTGGGAGCGAACGCCTGGGGCACGTCGTTGATCGTGGGTGATGGCGGAACGTTCCCGCTCTGCATGCAGCATCAAGTCACAAACATCGTGGATGTGCCGCCGAATGGGCCTCCGTTCCTTCTGGGGGCGGCAGTGGAGGGTCCGAACTCGTTTGCAGCGCGGGGTACGCTCGGCGGCATGGTGGCGTGTCCACCGAACGGCGTCGATTCGTTCGCGGCATTCAACGGGAACGGCGCGGTGTTTCAAGACAATGTGCAGTCTTATTCCACGGTAGAACCGGCGATCGATCTGACCTCGTCGTCGTTCCTGGGATTCGCGTGGGAGGTTGCAGGAGCGCCGTCGGGAAATCCGTAGTTCGATTCGAAGGGAGCCGGGCCGATTGCAAATCGAGCCTCTCTCCCTTCCCTTTCCCTTGTCTAGCCCGCCAGTGATGGCTGGCGGCCCGGCCCCGCTGTGAAGATCAAAGGAGATCTTATGATGCCGAAGATCGCGGTGCTGTTCTATGGTGGCGTGATGAGCCTGGTCTTGCTCGGGATGGTTCCTGGCGTGAACGCGCAAACTCAAATGCAGATTTATGGCGCCTGGCATTGCTATACGGACGGTTGCAGCTGGGCTTCGGTCCCGAACATGACAACCTTTGATACGGATAACCGGTGGATGATTGACCGGGACATGAACGGTACGTATCTGCCGTCGGTGAACCTGGTCATTCTGAGCTTTGTCGACCCCGTGAAGCTGATGAATCTGACCAACGATTCGGGCGACGTCAATGGGATTCCCATCGGCATGAATACGGCGGTGATCAATTACTTTCAGAGCCGGGGGGTGCGCGTGATGTTCTCGATTGGAGGGGCCAGTTATCGGAAGAACTGGGACAAGGCGCTGTCGAGCAATCCGACCAAACTGGGCATCAACGCGGCGAATGCCGCCAAGCAATTCAATGTGGGGGTGGAGATTGACTACGAGAACAGCAGCAGCCCGAATTTGAGCGGACTGCAAAGCTTCGTGACTGCCTACCGTTCACAGATTCGGTACGATGCCACGGGCGCGAACTTTGCGGCGCGGTTGACGATCGATTTGGGAAATGACGACCTGTATCTGACGAAACTGGCCAATTATGCGGTGACCAACTGGCTGCAGACGAGCGCCCCGGTGCTCGATTATGCCAATGCGATGGTGGCATCGCAAAAGACGAGTGTCGCTACGTTGGAGACCGGCTGGCAACAGCATGTGGACGGAGTCTCTGGATCGGTGTCTCCGCAGGCGCCGGCGAAGTTGACAGGAAGCTTGTGGCTGATTGGTGGTAAACCGAATTGCGATAACTTCAGCAACTCGGATCAGGACACAGCTGCCAGTTTCGTGGAAGATCTCGCGCCGGCAGGTGCGGGTACGACCACCGGCATGCTGGGCTATATGTTCTGGGCGGCTGGTTGCCAAGGCAACGGCACGGGTTGCACCTTTCCGCCCGACACCTGTCAGAACGGAATGGGGGGCGCTGCCACGGCTTTCAACATTCCGATTCCGATGCCGGCGTTACGACAGAATTAGCGGCGGAGAATTCTAAGTTCCGAAATGTTGACCTCGCAAAAGCATTCGTCCTAGCGCGGCCAGAGCCAGCCGAAGGTTCCCGCGGTCAGTAGAGCGTAGACGAGTCCATCAATCATCTCTTTGATGGTCATGCTCCAGGTCTGCCCTTTCCAGATACTGTTGCTGACGTTGCCCAGACCGTAGACGAGGAATGCGGCCGTGCCCACGATGCGAAAGACCGCGAGATAATACGTGCCAGGCGCAACCGTGGGCGCGGTGAGGTAGGCGACAAAGAAACCGATGATGAGACAGTAGGCGAACCACTGGCCGAGGAATTTTGGCATGACGGGCGGACCGCTGGGAAACACGGTGAGCATGCCGACCGGACCCTGATTGTATTTTTCGATCACAGCCGGGGACTTCATGTCTTTGTGGGTGGTGAAGGGGAAGATGTAGAGTCCGCGCTTGAGGCCTGCGGCGCGGAGAGTGGGGAGGATCTTATCTTCGTCTGGCAGTCCCTTGTAGTCACTGCGATGGTAGGGCAGCAGCATGTGCATGATGGAACTGGCGACGAAGACGATGACCGCCGAGAGTACGATCGGGAGCCAGAGAGCGGAGAGCGGAGTCATGCGGAGCCTCCTGGTAACGTGGACGGCACAGTGTCTTCGGGAGGGTATTCTTGCGGCGGGCCGCGGTCAAGCGGTTTAGTGGAGAACCGGCGTGCATGCAAGATCCAAGTGGCGGGCCGTTCTGGTGTGGGAGTCCACATGAGTGAGTGCGCAGATCAGCCTTGTTGCATCTAAGGGAGGACGATGACAGCCGAAGGAAATCCCGCCCGCGTTCAGGTCATTCACTCAGCGCACGAGTCTGCGCCGCTCAGGTCGTGGCTGGAAGAACTGGTCTCGCGAAATGGCAGTGACCTGCTGCTGGTGCCGCTGGCGCCAGCATCCATTCGAGTGGAGGGAACGCTGCACGTGATCGGAGATAGCCCGCTGTCGGGCGATGCCATCGAGGCGGCGGTGCTGCCTGCCATGGCGGAGCATGCGCGCGAAGAGTACGAGCGAAGGCATATCGCGGACTCGTCGTATCGAGTGGAAGGGTTGGGGCGGTTCCGCATCAATCTGCATCGGGAGCGGGGACGGGCGGCTGCGACGGTGCGCGCGCTGCCGTCAAAAATACCGGCGCTTGAAGAACTTCGTCTGCCAGCGGGGATTGCGGGCTTAGCCAAGCTGCGGCGCGGGTTAGTGATTATCGGGGGGGCGACCGGGTCGGGGAAGACCACGACCCTGGCGGCGTTGGTGAACGAAATCAACCAGCGAGAAGCGCGACATATTGTGACAATTGAAGATCCGATCGAGTACGAGCATCGGCACAAGCTGAGTGTGATCGAACAAGTGGAGATCGGAATCGATGCGCCGGACTTCCCTACCGCGCTGCGGGCGGCGCTGCGGCAGGCGCCGGACGTGATTGTGGTGGGTGAGATGCGGGATCCGGAGACGGCTCGGATTGCGCTTTCCGCGGCTGAGACGGGACACCTCGTGTTCACGACGTTGCACACGACCGACGCAGCGTCGACGGTGTCGCGCATCGCGGATTCGTTTCCGCAAGAGCGGCAGCATTCGGTACGCGCGGAGATGGCAATGGCCCTGGCCGCGATGCTGACGCAGACTTTGATCCCGCGGCGGAACGGCGGACGTGTTCCAGCGGCGGAGTTGTTGATGGTGGGATATGGGGCGCGACAGCATATCCGAAAGAACGCGCTGCAACATCTACATCAGGAAATTACTATCACGCGCAAGCAAGGGTCGTTCACGCTTGAGGAATCCCTGGCGCAGTTGGTGTTTCAGAATGACCTGGCGCGGGAAGATGCCATGGTGCGGGCGATTCATGCAGAGGATCTGGATGTGATGCTGAAGGCGAAGGGGTTCTAGAAGTCGTCTCGGCCAAAAAATCAAAGACCCCGCTTCTCGCAAAGAACGCGAGAAATGGCACCCAGCGATGGCGCGAGCGCTGCATCCGGAGGATCTGGATTGTGATGCTGGATCGGTTATGCGAGCCCGCTCTGTCTGGCAAGAGCTAATGCTTCCAGCGCAGCGCCGCGGGCGCCAGCGGTATCCCCATTGGGCATAACGTGGATGGGGATGTCTGCCTGCTCCACCCGCTGGGTCGGCATTCCTACGCGGATCTCCGCCAGAAACCACTTCTGAAAGTCCTGACTAGTTTCGAGGACACCTCCACCTACGATCAAGGCATCGGGGTCAAAAGTATTCACCATCTCATCGAAGAAAAGTCCCAGCGCGTGGGCCTGAACCCGGAAAATCTCTTTGCACATGGCATCCCCTTGATCGGCGAGGCCGCGTACGTTTTTAGCCGCCTGATGTGGTTCCTGCTTCGCTAAAGGATGGTCGGGATAGCGCTGCAGGTGATACGGCAGCAGCGTCCTCTCGATCGCGGTGAGGGAGCACAACGCTTCCAGGTCACCAATTCTCCCGCAATTGCAGTGGGGCTCAATGCCTGGGATTCCGGCGATGCTCTGGTAGGGAATTAACACGTGACCGAGCTCTCCGCCGAACCCGTTCTTGCCCTTCACGACGTTGCCGTCAAGGATGATCCCTCCGCCATTTCCCGTGCCGACGACATCGGAGATCGACGTTTCGCGGCTATTGGCCCCGAAGATCGCGTAGTGCCCCCAGAGCGCCGCGGCGTTCGCATCGTTCAGGTAAGAAACGGGCTTCCCGAGTTTGCGTGCCAGGCCCTCGCGGATATCAAATCCAGCCCACATGGGATGTACGAAGTTCGTGGACCCGCGCGCGCTGAGACGGCCAGCGGCACTGGACGGCCCCGGAGTATCGAGGCCAATGGCTACGATGTCGTCCAGCGCAACGCCGGCAAGATCGGCGGCGGCCTTCAGGCCGTCCGCAATCTGCTGGAGGCAGACCTCCGGCCCCTGCTTGGAAAGTGCCGGATGCTCGCACAATTCCTCGATGAGAAACTGCTCTTTCGCGTTCACTAGCGTGTAGTTGATTGCTGTTCCGCCCAGATCTACCCCAGCTACTACTTCCACGGTTTTGGTCCTCTATCATTTCTATGACTAAGGCAAAAAGCTTAGCAGAATTGGAGGGATCGGCACATCAGGCGGAGATTTTAACCTTGACCGGGATGTTAGGCAGGCTGATCGGGGATTGTATGGCTGCGGGGCATCTGGGAGGACGGCTGGTCATCGCATCAAGGCTTCAATCCCTTCGGCGGAGTACGGCACTCCTGGCGTCAGCAGTTCGACACCGTCCTGCTTGATCAGGAACATATCCTCGAGAAAGAATCCCTGGCCATCCACGGATGCGATGGGCTCAAAGTTGATTGTCATTCCGGCGGGCAGGGTGGCAGGAGGCCGAGCGGCGACCAGATTCGTGGCATGAATTTGCCAGAAAGGAACATTCTCGCGCTTGGACCACGAATCGATCGCATGCTGCGCGAGTATGCCTTTGGCCGCAGCCCGATGCTTCAGCAGTTCCGAGCGCCACGCCTCGAAGACCTGGTCGACCGTTACGCCCGCTCGCAGCGTGGCCACGCCGGCATGATACGCGGCCACAAAGACGTTCCAGGTTTCGCGCTGTTCGTCGGTGTAGTGCCCTGAAACCGGTACAGTGCGGCCCAGATCGCCCTGGTAGTGTTGCCACTCGCAGCCCACGTCGAGACGAACCAAGTCTCCGGCTCGCATCTGTGTGTTGAGATGGTCGTAAACGGCTGAAGAAAAAAATGGCCGTGGAAATACGGCGTTCTCGCCCGAAAATGCCCACGGCCAGAAACCGGTCCCGTGGGCGCCCGTATTCCAGCATGAGTTCTCGACGCTGGATTCGACGACCCTCTGCGAGACACCGGGGCGAATCGTGCGCAGTCCCGCCAGCAGCGCCGTCACTGTGGATTTCGCGGCAGAACGAAGGGCAGCCATTTCCGCGGCGTCCTGCACGAACATCAGCGTATTGAGATCGTCGCTCGCTTCTTTAATCTCAATCGCCGGGTATTTCTGGAGAATCGCCTGTAGCCAGAGCGGAGCCTGGCCAACTTTTGCACTGAGCAGGTTTGCGGGTAGCTCGGGATAGGCGATAGGGTCATCGGCGTAAAAAATGCGCGGCGCCGATGCCGCTTGCCGCGACAGGAATGCGTCGAACTCCGACCAGTCCACGAGGTGATCGATGCCGAGACGCCTAGCGGCTTCCGGGCCGGGCAGTACTTCGGGTTGGAGGCCCCTCTTTTGATACGGAGGATGGTCGGGCAAGAAGAGCCATGACTCCGCTGTCTTGCCGTCCACTACGAATATGGCCCCCACGGTATTCTCAAGGCCAGTGAGGTAGTAGAAGTAGGGATCTTGCTGGTAGCCATCGGCCGCCAGATCCAACCGCGACAGTGCGTGAACCATCAGGATGCCGTCATGAAACGCGTTGGCGGCGCGCTTTCGACGCGCACTGATCGTAGCGTTGTCGACTGCGCTCGTGAATGACGCGAACAGAAGAATCACGATGATCATCCGGGTGGTTCGCATGAGGGCATACGTTAGCACGCTGACTTCGATCAGGCAATCAGAGTACGGCAGAGTACGGCAGAGTACGGCAGTTGCGATCGCAGTTTGCGGGAATCGATATGCCTCCTCGTACCGCTTGTTCCGACCGCTGGCGGAGTATATCGAGACGCTGCCGATCGAAATCTATCGCATACCGGGTACGAGTCTGGCATGGACCAATGCCGCCAAATTCCAAAGGCTGGTTGCATCAGAACAGCCTGCCCAATCGGAAGAACAAAACCAACAACCACGGACGGCTTAACTTTTTTGCTGAAAGACTCCCATGGCGATCTCCAGCGGGAGTTTCAACTGGCTCGCTCCAAACCTCGGCATCTGGTCCCACAGCCCAAAAACTCTCCCGCACTTATGCGCACAGCTCTCGACGGCCTCATCGACGCCTTGCTTGCTACTCAACATCTCATGTTGACGGTTCGTCGCTCCCTTCTCAAAAATGAACAACGCACCAGCCTCGATCGGCTCGCAAACCATCTCACCAAAATCCTCAGCGAACCACGACAACTACGAGCCATCTGAAAGAAAACGAGCATCGATTGGCCGGTTAATCACTGACCCGTAACCGTGGGTATTGAGCGCATCAATGTGATTTCGTCATTTGACTTGGGTAGGCACAGCCTTGGCAGTCGTTCTGAGCATCTCGGCCGGCATCAAACCTTGATAAAGACTCTTTTCCGCCAGAGAAGCCAAAGCAGAATCCAACAGAACGACAGGGCTGCCAGAGAGTAGATAAGCGAGGCGGTGGGCGTGCTCAATCCAAATGATTCAAGGTAGGCTTGAACGGCCTCGTGCCAGCTCATGCTGGCTCCGCTCGGGCCTTTCGCCGTGAAGGAGTATCCGGGTCCGTACACTACGGAGTCGGCAACGAATGCCACGATTGCGTTCATGCCAAACACCAATATCGGCATAGTCCAAGCCCCGCGCCAGCGGCGGATTTCAAGGAGCCAATAAAGAAATGCCAGAAAGACGAGGGCGACTCCTGCGCTGAACAGCACAAAGGAACTCGTCCAAAGGTTCTTGTTAATCGGAAACCATCGGTTCCAGATCAAGCCTGCAGACAGGCTCACTATGCCAATCAAGAACATTCCCCGCGCTTTGGCCGCCAACGATTTCATAGAGCGCAGCCAATGTCCGGTCAGTACACCGGCCAGCGTGGTTCCGATTGCCGGGATAGTGTGCAGGATGCCTTCCGGATCGCGAGTGCCGTTGTACAAATGTCCCATGAACAGTTTGCGATCCAACCAGGCGGCCAGATTGCGATCGGGATCCATAAATGGAATATCGCGTCCGGGCAGGCCATAGCCGGGCACTGGAACAAATCGCAGGATCGCCCAATACCCGATGACACACACGGCAAAGGCGATCAGTTGCCCGCGGCGGCCAGACCACAGGTCCAACACTACGGCAGCCAGATAGCAGAGAGCGATGCGTTGCGTCACGCCTTCAAAACGAAAGGTGTGAATGTCGAAACCGACGATCGGCGATGCGTTGACGAGGAAACCGATGGCGATAAGAATCAGGGTGCGCCAGAGAGCATGGACCAGTATCTGGGAGCGCGATTGGCCTCTCTGCCGGCGCGAAGAGAGCGAAAAAACCAATGAAATCCCGACAAGAAAAAGAAACGAAGGAAAGATAAAATCGGCGGGCGTCCAACCATTCCACTCCGCATGCATGAGGGGCCAATAGGCCTTGGCGTCACTGCCCGGATTGTCCACAACGATCATGCCCGCGACACAGAGGCCCCGAAAGAGATCGAGGCACATCAAACGAGGGGACGCGGGCTCGGTGGTTACGCCGGCAGGGCTTGACGAGGATAGCTCGCGGGATACGGTCGCCATGGCCGACACTATACTCGCAAAAAGTCGAGTTGGAACGAGCCGTCACAACAATCTGTTGACAGAGTTGCTCAGATGTCTTTCTCCCCGCGCTTGGAGAAGCTATCCCTGAGAGCCGTTCCAAAAAACCAGTTGCCATCGAGACCGCAACCTCCTGATTCTCCGAGGTCGAATCCATCGGCCGGAAGCGTTCCGCAAAGAACCCTTTTTGCAACAATAAACTCTGGCCGGGAATAGTCCGCGAGCAGCCGCCCAGATAGTGTCCCCCGAAGTGAACACCTCGCGGGCACGGCTATACGAGAATCTTGGAATGCCCCGAGTGCAGAGAGCGCTTCGTCCGAGGGAAGGGCTGACCCCTCCACCCACGTCCTGACGAGAGGCCCCTTTATTTCCGGAATTATGCCTTTTACAAGCCCACCGTAAAATCTCATACTTAAGATTGCCGTGACCGGTTGTAGAAAATTGAAAAAAGCCCCAGATCGGGTGGATCTGAGGCTCTCGGCGCGACGGGGGGAGGCAGAATTGCCAGCACTTTCGCGCCGCGAAGGAATGTCTACTATTCACAATAGTTTGTCAATATGTCGAAGGATGTACGGTAGTGAGTTTTGGGACGTCGACACCAGCGATCATGGCGGCTTCTTTAGCGTTGGCTTCAGGAACGACCATGCCGGAAATTTTTCGTCCGCGGGCTTCGATGGCGATGGGCAGGACTCCGCGAACGCTGCGCACACCGCGGTCGAGGGCGAGCTCTCCAAACAAAGGGCAGTCCGACATCTCCTTCTTGGTGAGACCACCGTAGGCTGCGACGATGCCGAGGGCCATGGGCAGGTCGAATCCGGAGCCTTCTTTCTTAATGTCGGCCGGGCGAGGTTTGATGGTGATGTGCGCGGGGGGAATGTCGTAGCCGCAGTTTTTCAGCGCGGCGCGGACGCGGTCACGGCTCTCGCGGACCTCGGCGTCAGGCAGGCAGACGGTGTGGAAGTGGTCCTGATCGCACTTGATGCCGGCGCAGTCGACCTCGACCTGGATGATATTGGCATCGATGCCGTAACCCGCGGCGCTGAGAGTTTTGTAGAGCATGAGGTCGAAGTCCCCGCCCTTCGGCTTCGTTCAGGGCAGGCTTTCTCGCAAAGAGCGCGAGGATTGGAGCACCCGGGAGACACGAAGTCCTAGTCTGCCAGATACAACCTTACGGATTCGGGGGTGGCGTTGGCTGTGACGGATGTCACCAGCGGGCTGTGGAAAACATCGCGACCAAGGCGAGGGGACGCAGAGTGTCCGTTCTCGGTCACCCAGGTCCATGTTCGGACAGATCGCACTTGATACCAACGCTCCGGGGCCCCGCTTTTTCCTTTGTTGCCAATGCCCTACGGCTGCAGAGTCTGGTGTAAGACTTGCTGTGCACGGTGCGAGCATTTCGAAATCCTTGTCGCTGACTGGCTAACGGGAGTGAACGGACTATGGAAACAATGGTTCAAGACTTGCGATATGCCCTGCGGCAGTTGCGGAAGAACCCCGGATTCACCAGTATCGCAGTGCTTACGTTGGGGCTCGGTATCGCGATAAACGCGACCATGTTTAGTATGGTGAGCGCGTTTCTGTTGCGGCGCCCTCCCGGTCGTGAGCCTGAACGCGTGGCGGTGGTCTCGACCATCGATCCGGCGCAGGGTTTTCAAGCCGATGCAAGTCCCGTCTCCGTGCCCAATTATCTGGCGTGGCGCGAAGCCAACCACGTTTTCGCAGACATGGCCGCAGCAAACGACTATCGCACGGTCAGTCTGACGATGCAGCAACAATCCGAGGCGGTGCGCTCGTCGGCCGTGTCTCCGAATTATTTCAGCGTGCTGGGCGTCACGCCGCAACTCGGGCGGACGTTCGCTGCAGGAGAAGACCAACCCGGACAGGATCACGTTGTGATTCTGAGCCACGAACTCTGGGAGCGGCAATTCGGTTTCGACCGGTCGGTGATCGGACGCACGATCCGGCTTGACCGGGAGAACTTCACAGTGATCGGCGTCATGCCCGCGAACTTCCGCTTGCTCGGGTACACGCCGCAACTGTGGACACCGCTGGTGCTGTCGGCTGCGGACCAGACGGTGGCAGCCCGTCACGACCGGTCGCTCCAATTGTTCGCGCGCTTGAAACCGGGTGTCAGCGTCGAACAGGCCCGGGCCGAATTCAGCGCCTTGGCGCGCCGGTCCGAGGAGAGCTTCCCCGAGAGCGAAAAGGGCTGGGGCGCGACCGTGCGCACGCTGCCCGATTTTCTCGTTTACAGTTTCGGCATTCGCAGCGCATTGGCGGTCATGATGACGACGGTTGGGTTTGTTCTTATGATGGCGTGCGCCAATGTGGCCGGCCTGCTATTGGCTCGGGCGACGAGACGCCGAAAGGAACTGGCCATTCGCCGCGCGCTTGGAGCGGGTCGCCTGCGCGTCATCCGGCAACTGCTGACGGAAGGCTTGGCGTTAGCCGTTCTGGGAGGCGGTCTGGGTCTTCTACTGGCGTATTGGGGCATCAACCTGGTTCGGGCGAGGATGACTTTTAACGAAGCGATCAGCGCCGTCCCATTAGCTCTGGACCGTAACGTTCTCCTCTTCTCTGCGAGTCTGTCGCTGGTTTGCGCAGTAGTCTGTGCTCTGGCGCCGGCGCTGAATGCATCGCGTACGGACATCACTACGAATCTGAAAGACGAAGGCCGCGCGGCCTCACCGAGCCGCGTGCACAGCCGCCTGCGGACGGTGATGGTGACCGGTGAGATTGCGCTGGCTCTGGTTCTTCTGGTTGGGACCGGGTTGCTCATCCGCGCACTCTTCGTGATCGAGCACCAGAATCTGGGATTCCAGGCAGACCACCTTCTCACCGCGAGCGTGATGCTGGATAAGGCACGATACCACGACGCTTTACGGCAGGTGCAGTTTGTCCGGGACCTGATTTCGCGATTGCAACACATTCCGGGCAGCGAGGGCGCCGCTGTGGCGTCCGATTTGCCGGCGACCTTCACAGGTACGGTGAGTTTGCGGATTCAAGGCCAACCAGATCTGCCGACTAAACAGGCACTCAACGCACTCGATTCCGTGGTCACATCGGACTACTTCCGGACAGCGGGGATCACTCTGCTGCGGGGACGGAGCTTCACGGAAATAGATACCCCCGCGACGCCGCGGGTGGTGTTGGTCAACCAGAAGTTTGTGGACCAGTATCTGCCCGGCCAGGATCCGATGGGAAAACGAATTCGACTTGAGATACCTGGCGTGGCGCCCGATTGGAGCGAGATCGTGGGAGTGGTCGGCAACGTGAAGACGTATTCGGAATCCACTCGCGACGACCCGGCGGTCTATGAGCCGTTTCTGCAGCGGCCCGTATCCTCCTTCTCGATTATGGTACGTTCAACTTCCGATCCGAACATCCTCGCATCCGCTTTGCGCGAAGCTGTGACGCAGATGGATGTGGAACTTCCCCTGGCGCGCATGATGACCATGCCTGCTCTGATCGATTCGCAGAAAGGCGGGAACGTCCTCTTCGTGCGCTTGCTGGGCGCCTTCGGCCTTCTGGCGCTCACCCTGGCGGCGATCGGAATTTATGGGCTAATCGCATATTCGGTCGGGCAAAGAACGCACGAAATCGGGATACGCATGGCCCTGGGCGCAAGAAGCCAGGACGTCCTGCGGATGGTACTCGGCGAAGGCATGAAGATGACTGCGATCGGAGGGATCGTGGGACTCGTGCTGGCGCTGCCGCTTCCGAGACTCTTTGACGCTCTATTCTTTGATCTACACGTGAGCGAGCCGGCGGTTTACTTCATCGTGGTCGTCACCATTCTGCTGGTTGCCTTGTTTGCGACATACGTTCCGGCGCGAAGGGCGGCGCGAGTGGAACCCATGAGTGCCCTGCGGCAGGAGTAGTGCGCGTGCTAAACTTTCGCGTCAAACTACATCCGGGGGCCCCATGGTTCGAACCGTGCTTGTGTGGTTCTTGTCGTTTGCCTTGTTCGTTTTACATGCGAGTGCGCAGAACCCCGACGTCCCTGAGCCTGGGTCTGTTGCGGCGATTGCGGCGGCTACGACTGATCCGCATTTTGTGTCGCCTTGGGTTTCATATGTTCCGCAGTCCAGCACCGTACCATCCCCTGAAAAATTTCTAGGTCGGATCATGGGGGCTCCGGGCGAGTTGCTCGGGACTGAGAAAACCTATGCTTATGCTCGTGCATTGGCGGCGGCGAGTCCACGGGTTCGTGTGTTCACGATCGGGCGGAGTGAAGAAGGGCGCGACATCATCATGCTGGCGATCGCCGATGAAGCTGGCATTCGCGATCTGGACCGTCTGAAGGCGGCGACTGCGGCATTGGCGGACCCGCGGCGAACCGACCAGGCTGCTGCCGATAAATTGATCGCCGCCTCGCGTCCGATCTATTACTTTAATGCGGCGCTGCACTCCGATGAGACCGGCTCGACCGAAGCGATGCTGGAACTGGCGTACCGCCTGGCGGTGTCGGACCAGCCAATGATCCAGCGGATTCGGGAACGCGTGGTTGTGCTGATTAATCCGATTTCTAATCCCGATGGGCGCGACAAGATGGTGGACTGGTTCTACCGTTATCTCAAGGGCCAAACGGACCGCAACACGCTTCCCCGGCAGTCGCCGCCGTACTGGTCGAAGTACACGTTCGTCGACATCAACCGCGACACGCACCAGCAGACGCACGAGACTACGAAGGCCGTGCACAGCATGTTTCATGAGTGGCATCCGACGGTCGTGCACGATTTACACGAAGGCTCGCCGCTGATGATGACGTGGAACGGAACGGGGCCCTACAACCCGAACATCGATCCGATTACTTACAGCGAGTTTCTGGCGCTTAGTTTTCACGAAGTCGAAGCTATGACTGCGATGGGGATGCCAGGGGTCTCGACTTGGAATTTTGGGGAGGCATTTGCGCATCTGTATCTCGATTCCGTCGCGATGAACCACAACAGCATTGGGCGCGGCTACGAGACCTTCGGGAACGGGAGCGCGGAGACGGAGAAGCGGTCGGTGTCGGCGTCCGCGGCCTCGATGGAGTGGTACCGGCCTCTTCCGGCGGGGCGAGAAGTCACTTGGTCGGCCCGCGACAATCTCAACTACCAGGAAACTGGGGCGCTCGCGGCCCTGGACGAGACGGCAAGCGAATCGAAAGAGATGCTGCACAACTTCTACAAGAAGTCGTGGGATTCGTGGCAAAAAGGACTGACGGAGCCGCCGTATGCGTTTCTGATTCCCGAAGATCAGGGAGACCCGGCGCGGGTCGCGGCGATGGTGGGGCGACTCATGGGGCAGCACATCGAAGTTGGGCGGGCGCAGGGGGCAATCCAGGTGAAGGAAGGAAGCTTCCCTGCTGGCACTTATGTCGTGCAGCTCGATCAGCCCTACCGAAACTATGCGGTCGATCTGCTCACGCCGCAGCATTATCCCAAGGATGGAGAAGCTCCTTACGATGATGTTTCCTGGGAACTTCCCGCGCACTACCATCTGCGGGCGATCGCGACCGCCGATGCATCGATCCACGGTGCTGCGCTCACAACGTTGACCGAGGTGCCGCACCCCACGGGACGCGTCACGGGCAGCGGCTCCGTTTACTTGCTGAAGGACACGGGGCAGGAATCGTTTCTAGCGGCGCGCTATCGGCTGGCGAATTTTCAGATTCAGATTGCCGAACAAGCAATTCGAGGTGGGCGGCACGAAGTTTCCCGCTGGGTCGTGGATTCTTGCCGCTCAAGATGGATTGTCCGAAGCGGTTAAGTCGACGGCGACGGAGTTGGGCCTCGACTTCGTGCAAGTTTCTGCGGCGCCGGACGTGCCGCGTCACCAGGCCAAAGCGCCGCGCATCGGGCTGTGGGTGCCTTGGGCGGACACCGATTCGATTGGCTGGATCCGGTACTCGCTGGATCAGCGGAAGGTTCCCTATACGTATCTGCGCGATGAGGATATTCGCGCCGGAATCCTGAGCACGCGCATCGACGTCCTGCTGTACGGTCACGTGGATCTGGAACTGGCGGAACAGATTGAAGGTCTGCCGAAGACCTGGTCGCCCATGCCGTTTAAGAAGACGGCACAGACGCCGAGCTTTGGAACGCCCGCCGAGTCGGATGACATTACGGGAGGCATCGGTTACGAAGGGCTCGCGCAGATCCAGCGCTTCGTCGACGGCGGTGGGCTAATGGTGACGCTGGGCAGCGGGAGCATGCTGGCGCTGGAAGGCGGGCTGGTGCGGTTTGTGCGGAGATCGTCGGGTGGCGTTCCGCGCAGCACGGCGGGAGGCGGAGGAGCGTCGTCGGCTGCGTCACAGCAGGCGGCTACCCGGACACCAGGTGCTCATGTCCGGGTCACGTTTGATCGCCCGGACCATCCCATTGCGTATGGATATCCGTTGCACACTTATGTCTTCCGTCAAAATTTCCCGCTGTACAGCACGCCGCGACGGTGGTTGCGGATGGCTTACTGCACGACTTGCCTGGATGGCCCGGAGGACCGCAGCGGTGTCGTGATGGAATGGGGCGATACTTCGGGCGCACCGTTCGTGGAAAGCGGACAGGCGTGGGGCGAGGAAAATCTGATTGGACGCCCTGCGATCCTGGACATGCCGGTGGGCAAAGGGCACGTGGTGAGCTTCAACTTCAATCCTATGCACCGTGATTTGAACCGGGGCGACCAGCGGCTGCTGTGGAACACGATTCTCAACTGGCAGGCGATCGTTTCGGATCAGACAAAGCTCGACGACCCGACCCGGGCAGCGCCGGAGCCGGATGAGTAGAGTTTCAGTTTCCGGAACATCCCAGAAAAGCGCGGTTCCGGCGACGCGTATAGAATTAAGATGGTTTTTAGTAGGATTGGCTGTCTTCCCTCATGAGCCTGGACCCTGTTACTACCTCGCGTACCCCTCGCCCTCCGGGCAATCTCGACCGAGAAGAATCCCAACTGTGGCGCTGGATCTTGGGGTTCATGCTGCTTCTGGCCTTCGCCCTGGCAGGCTTGCTCTATGAGCGGCTGGAGAACATTCCGTTTCAGCTCCGCGCCATTCCTTTCGGCATCGTGACCCTCGCAATATTGTTCGCGGTGTACGCGGCAGGGCGGCGGCGCGAAGTCGGAGAGCTGAAGCAGTTGCTCCACGGCTTGCAGGAGCACGTGGGGGCAGCGCCTTCGGAAGAGCAACTCGACCAACTCAGCCAGGTCATCATGCGCTCGCAGCGCAACTTCAAGGAGTTGATCGATTCCTTTGATGATCCGGCGTGCGCCGTCTCGCTCGACGGCACGCTGCGCACGGTCAATAAGCGGATTACTGAGTTGACGGGACTAACTTACTCGGATCTGGTAGGGGGCAAGATCTACGACCTGATTGAGGAACCGGCGCGGGAGGAAGTGGAGCGCGGGCTGGGCCGCTTTCTGGAAAAGAAGCGGTGGGCCGGCACGGTCAAGATCCGGCTGAAGAACAGTACCCGGCCGCTTTATTTTGAATGCGTGTTGAATGCCATTGTTAAGGGTGATGAGGTGGTAGGCGCGAGCATGCTGGGGCGCGACGTCACCGAGCAACGCGAGAAGGAAATGCGCTTCACCGAATTGTTCGAGACCCTGCAGGAAGGCGTGTACTTCAGCACACCGGAGGGACATCTGCTGGACGCAAATCCGGCGTTGGTGAGCATGCTGGGCTACACGGAGAAGCGTGAACTGCTGGCGGTGGAACCGGAGTCGTTGAATTTTGAAGCCGGACAACCGGTACTGGGGCGGGCGCTGGACGACCGCGGAGGAGTGCGCACGCGCGAGGTCAAACTCCGACGCAAGGATAGAACCGCGGCGGTGTTTCTCGATTCCTCACGCGCAGTTTGGGATACTTCGGGAAACATTGTGCGCTACCAGGGGACGCTGGTCGATATTACCGAACGGCGAAAGATGGAGCGGCAACTGGCGCAGCAGGAGGAGTTCCGGGCGCGGTTGCTGGAAAGCTTCCCGGATCTGATTCTGGTAGTGGATCTCGAGGAGCGATATACGTTTGTCAGTTCGCGGGCGCGCGACCTCTTGGGCCACGAGCCGCAAAACATGCTGGGGAAGAAAATCTCGGAACTGGACGATCATTCGCCGGAACTCGCCACTCTTTACCATGACGTCGTTTCCGGCAAAGAGGTTTTCGCGGCAGCGGAATATGGAGCACGGCACCGCGATGGAAACTGGCGGACAATGCGCGCGGCGGGCAGTCAGTTGGTCGATGCCGATGCGAAGATCAGCGGGGTCATTATTTCGGTGCGCGACATTACCTTGGAACGAAAGCTCGAGCAGCAGGTGGTGCAGAGCGAACGTCTGGCGGCGATGGGAGCGATGATCGGTGGTGTAGCTCACGAACTTAACAATCCATTAACTACCATCATGGGGGTGAGCGAACTGCTGCAGGACACTGAGACCAACGAAGGCTCGCGCAAGCAACTTGCAATGCTGCAGCAACAAGCCCGCAAAGCGGCGGAGATCGTGCAGAACCTGACGTACTTCTCGCGGCCTCCCGCTCCGGGCAAGAGCAGAATTAACCTCGTGGAGGTTGTGGAGCGCACGCTGAACCTGCACGCCTACTCGTTGCGCAAGAACGGCATTACCGTGGACTTTCTAAAAGAAACTGGGGTGCCGTATGCGCTAGGCGATCCGCACCAGTTGATGCAGGTGTTTCTGAACCTGATTGTGAACGCGGAGCAGGCGATCCGCGAAGCGCGGGATAAAGGGACGCTGCGCATCCGGTTGGGTAAAGGGGACAACTCGGTGTGGGTGAGCTTTCACGATGATGGCCCCGGAATCCCGAAGGAAAACCTGGCTAGCATCTTCGATCCGTTCTATACCACGAAGCGGCCGGGGCGCGGGACAGGCCTGGGGCTAAGCATCTGCAAATCGGTGATGAAGGAACACAACGGTAGCGTGGAGGCGGCGAACTCTCCCGAGGGGGGAGCGGTGTTCACGGTAACCTTACCGGTGTCGTCGGCGGCGATGTAAAGAGCTACGGGCGCCGCTCGGCAGAGTACGTCATCGTGCTACCGCGTTGCTTATCTGAGGACTCGACTCTCATTGACTTGCCGTCTTTGGTTACAGTTATGCGAGCAACTGTCGTCACTTTGCCGTCCTGCTTATCCGTTTCCTCGAGCGTGTACTCATCGATGAGTTTGAGCGAGACCGTGGAGTGGGAGCCTCGGCCTGCGGGATAGTCCTTGCCGTCAAACTTCACCTCGTAGCTCTCGCTGCCGTCG
The DNA here is from genome assembly GCA_963710885.1 of uncultured Acidobacteriaceae bacterium. Lineage (GTDB taxonomy): Bacteria > Acidobacteriota > Terriglobia > Terriglobales > Acidobacteriaceae > Sulfotelmatobacter. Next base: position 245,090 of record CAVQCF010000022.1, on the reverse strand, counting down.
GAGATCTTCATTCCATTGGCAATGCTCTGATACGTGGTCAGAGTGCCGGCGGTGGTCGAGTTCTTAACCGTCTGCATGCTCCACTTTCCAGAAAGCGCATGCGAACCAGTCAGGCCGGCAGCGAGTCTGGTGAAGCTCGCCTTCCCGGTAACGGTTTCTGCTTCCGCCGTGTTGGTAAATTCCTCCGTCATGGTTCGCTCGTCCGGGGAAACCGTTTCGACACATTCGAATGTTGTCTTGCCTTCTTTCTTCATCGTGAACTTGACCGAACGGTTGTCCAGGATCAGGACCGCAAGGGTGTCGTAGGGATGTCCGGTCACCTTGTGATCGGTCCCGTCAGTTTCCACGTCGACCTTCGGGACGCAGGTCTCGCAGTGGTACGTGCCCTTGTCGAGCAGATATTCTTCAGGCGGGCCGGAGAACTGGAGTGTGTCCATCTTCATCTCCCAAGTGCCGGTGAAGCGGCTTTGGGCTTGCAGAGTAGAACTCGTCAGCAAGAACAGCAACCCCAGTGCAAGAGGATTCCGCACGGAAAGCTCCGTAGGTCTGATCACAGACGATTGGATGCGGCCACCGATCTCCGCCAAAAACCTGACGGCCGAGGCGACCCGTCACCACATACGTTTGTCTCCACCCCGATCTTCCTAGCGCTCGACTGCCATGGCCACGGCGTTGCCTCCGCCGAGGCAGAGGGCGGCGATGCCACGCTTCACGTCGCGGCGGATCATTTCATAGATGAGAGTGACCAGCACGCGTGCGCCGCTGGCGCCGATGGGGTGGCCGATCGCGACAGCGCCGCCGTTCACGTTGACCTTGTCGGGATTCAGACCCAACTCACGCATCACGCCCAAGGCCTGGACGGAGAAAGCTTCGTTGAGTTCATAGAGATCAACGTCTTCGTTCTTCCAACCAGTCTTTTCCCAGATCGTGCGGACGGCACCCACGGGAGCCATCATGACCCATTTGGGTTCGACGCCGCTGGTGGCCTGCGCGACGATGCGCACCATCGGGCTTGCGCCGAGTTCCGCGGCGCGCTTCGCGCTGGTGACGACCAGGGCTGCGGCGCCGTCGTTGACTCCGGGCGCGTTGCCGGCGGTGACGGTGCCATCTTTCTTGAAAGCGGGCTTCAGGGCGCGTAGCACCTCGATAGTCGTGTCTTCGCGGGGGCTCTCGTCTTTGTCGAAGATCGTGGGAGGCGCGCCCTTCTTCTTCGCGGGAATCTCGACGGGAACGATCTGTGACTTGAATCGGCATTCTTTCATCGCGGCGAGTGCTTTGCGGTGCGAGTTCAATGCGAACTGATCCTGCTCTTCGCGCGTAATGCCGTATTTCTCGGCGACGTTCTCGCCGGTGATACCCATGTGGTAGTCGTTGTAAATATCCCAAAGGCCATCGTGCACCATGGAGTCGACGATCTGCGCGTTGCCCAGACGATATCCCTTGCGCGCTTGCGGCAGAAGGTAGGGAGCGTTGCTCATCGATTCCATGCCGCCGGCGACGACGATGGAACTGTTTCCGGTCTGCACCGCTTGCGCCGCGAGAGCGACGGATTTCAAACCTGAGCCGCAAACCTTGTTGATTGTCATGGCACCTGTCGCCGGAGACAGTCCGCCGAAGATTGCGGCCTGTCGCGCCGGATTCTGACCGAGTCCGGCGGAGACGACGTTGCCCATGATGCACTCGTCGACCTTTGCCGGATCGACACCTGCACGTTTGACGGCTTCGCGAACCGCGAGGGCTCCGAGTTGGGGAGCGGAGAGATCGGAAAGGCTGCCTTGAAACTTTCCGACGGCGGTGCGGCAGCCGGAAATGATGACAACATCGTCAAAAGAGGCCATGAATCAAGCTCCCGCGAAGATTTCGCGACTTCATTATAGATGCAAGACTGTGAGGATGCGTCGCACGCGGACAGAATACGACCGGTTGCGCATGTCGGGTGAGGAAGTGAAATTGTTGCCGATGCATGCTGCGCTGGAGGCAATGCTCGACCCGCTTGCGAGATGAAAACCTCTCGCGACTCGATGCGCTCTGCAAAATTCTTGTTGACTTTTGGTTGCGAATTTCTCTCGGCGTGACTTTGGTGTCACAACTTGCGCCGATCGATCATCATTTTTTTCTTGACTTCATTTTTCATTAACTCTATACATCAACTAGTTGCAGTAAAAGACCACTGCAACATTTTCCATGAAAAATGGAAGGGAGAATAGGAACAATGGCAACCAAGAAAAAGGCAAAGAAGAAAAAGAAGCATTAAGAACGGTTCAGTACGAGTAAAAAGGGGACGCTCAAGAGCGTCCCCTAAGTTTTTGTGTACAGGAACCGTTCGGCGTCGGCCAGCTAGTTCGGGCGCTTGGCGGACGCCCTCCACGGGATGCGGAATCCGCTTCTCTTTCTCAGGACACAGACTGCGATACGCGCAGAAATTGCAGTGAATCCCAGGCTTCGCTTTGAATATGCCATCTGCGATTCCCTGGGCAGCAGCCTGCACACGGCAGCGCGCGGCGATCAATTGAGCTTCCGTCCGCATGGTGATGACCGGGACATTTTCTTCCAGGTTGTAAAAAATCAACGCGCCAACGGTGAACCCCCATTTTTCACGCGCGGCGATGGCGTAGAGAGACAACTGCAGGCTCTCGTCGGCATCTTCCTGATCGCGGGCCTTGCCCGTCTTGTAATCGACGATGGCCACGCTGCCATCAGGCCGACGGTCGATGCGATCGATGCGTCCTACCACCGCGATCTCGCCCACGCGAATCTCAAAGGACTGCTCGGTGTGAAGAACCTTCGGCGATGGAAGAGTGCGTATCTTGGCAAGGAAATCGCGCAGTTGTTCGATTCCCTGCTTTTCGTAGAGCTCGTGCTGGTACGCCTCCTGAATCTTCGTCTCGGCCAGATCGAAGCGGAAAAGGTCGATGAGTTCGTCGTCGGTCTTGGGGCGTCCGAGGTTCACGGAATCGAAGTAAGTCTTGAGGACGCGATGGATCGACGCACCGTACTGCATGGCAGCCGCGGGCCGGTCGGATAAGCGCCAGTCGCGGTCGAGTTTGAACTGCAAGCCGCAACGCTCGTAGGTGTCGACGGCGGACGCACTGAGCCGGGTATGCAAACCGGGAAGGACGGGCAGGTCGAACCACACATTCGTCTGCGACTCGGCCGGGTATGCGAGGGATGATTCGCCAAAGATATCGAGCGTCTGCTGGGCACCTCGGGCTGGAATCGCGGTCAGCCAGCGGGTGAGGGTCTTGTCTTCGATCAAGTCCCGCATGTAGCCCGCGGGATTCTTGTTAATTTTGCCGCTTCCCTGCTTGGCATAGATGTGCAGAGTGTCGCGGGCGCGGGTCATGGCGACATAGAACAAGCGGCGCTCTTCTTGTTCGTGGAGAGTCTTGTCGTCGGCCGCGGTGACGGAACCGGGATCGCGCAGTTCGCGGGGGAAGGCGACCAGAGTTTCTTTGTACGATGCGGGGAACGCTGGTGGATTTGCGCGGAGGATGAAGACGTGGGGGAATTCGAGTCCCTTGGCGCCGTGCGCGGTCATGAGCCGGACGGCGTTCTCAGTCTCTCGGGCCTCCATCGGAATCACACCGCCGGCCTCGCGGAAGAGTCCGAGGTAGTCGACCAGTTCCTCGAGTTCAGTGGTTTTGTTGACCTTCTTTGTTTCCCAAGTCTCTACGAACTTTAATGCTGCCTGAAGAATGGGCGAGGAGGCGTCGAGCGCAAACTGCTTGACGATGATGTCGAGCGCGCTGCGAGCCTTCGCTTGCCTGCGGCGGATATCTTCGCGGGTACGCTGCACGGCCGCGAGGACGGCGGCGCCACTGGAAACCCGGTCGAGAGCGGATGAGAGTGGAACGATCTGGCCATCCCGCCGGTCGCGGGCAATGGAGCGCATCACATCGCGAAGCTGTTCGGGATCGACATGAAAGCATGGGAGAGCGGCCACGCGAAACAGGCTGACGTCGTCTCCCCCGGACACGACCGCGTTCAGGCAAGCGAAGAGGTCGCGAGCCTCGGGCGTGTCGGAGATGTCCATGCTCTCGATGACGAAGGGAATTGCGGCCTTGGCTAGTTCCTGGACGACGTCATCGCGCTGATAGTGGGAGCGGTAAAGGATGCCGAAGTCGGACCACTTGCATTTCGACTTTTTCTGCTGCTCGCGGAGGACAGCGACCAGGTCAGGGCCCTCGGCGTCTTTTGTTGTGAGAACCACGACTGCGACCTGAGGACTCGGAAACTGCGTGCCTGCCTTCAGAGCTTCCTCTTCACGGGCGGACTGAAGCGGGGCTCGGCGGTAGGCAAGTTTCGCATCAGCATGCTTGGCGAATACTGGCGGATTCTTGTCGACCAGGGCGAAGGCGCTGCGCAGGATCGGCGTGGTGGAGCGGCGATTCTGTTCCAGGACTACCCGCTTAGCGTTGGAGAAATGATGGTGGAAAAGATCGAAGGCCGCGCTGGAGGCGCCGCGGAAGCGGTAGATCGCCTGATCGGGATCACCGACGGCGAAGATGTTTCCGCCAGGTCCGGCGAGGCGCGCGAGAATCTGAATCTGCGCGAAGTTGGCATCCTGAAATTCGTCGGCCAGGATGAAGCGGGCTCGGGAGCGTGCCTCGGCTAGAACGCTGGCCTCGCCGTGCAGCAAAGCATGGGCGCGCGTGATCATGTGACTGAAGGTGCCGAGATTCTCGTCTTGCAGCCATCGCTCCATGGTCGTGAAGACACGGGCGATTTCGCGGCACCGGCCCAGGACCTCTTCGTCTTCAAGAGCGACTTTGGATTTCACGACGCGCGGGATCGGGACCTCTTTGCGCTCGAGGCGTTGCACGTACTCGGCGTATTTTTCGGGCGTAACCAGTTCGTCGTGGCAGCGGCTGACAAACTCCAGCAGGTCGTTCAGGAACTGGGGGACATTCGCGGCGCGGATGTAGTACTCGAGATGCAGTTCGCGAATGCGGCGGCGAAGGAAAATCCAGAGATCCTTGTCGTCGAGGACGCCAAAATCTCTGTGGACGCGCTTGAGCATGTCGAGGCAGTAGTCGTGGAAGGTGGCGGCGTTCACTTCCCTGTTGCCAATCAACTTGCCCACGCGGTCGCGCATCTCCTTGGCCGCATTGACGGTGTAGGTTAGAGCGAGGATCTCGTGCGGCTGGGCATGGCCCTCACGGACCAGGCGCTCGATGCGGTGAGTCAGGACCGAGGTCTTGCCAGTACCGGCGCCGGCGACCACCAGCATGGGCCCGTGGACGTGTTCGATGGCTTCGCGCTGGCGGTCATCTGGAGTGAACGGAGCGGGGCGTGAGCTTGACTTCGACGGCGGCATCTGGGGTCAGGATACCACCTGCGAGACGTGTGCAAGAGGAGGGCCAGACACGTGGCGGGCGAGAAGCACGCCCGCCTTCCGGGTCGCCGATCGAACTTAGTTGCCGGCCTTCGCGTCGACTTCAAAAATACCGAAAGTGTTTCCCTCTGTGTCCACGAAGTAGCCTTGCCAGCACGTCTTGGGGACTGCGAACTTGGGCAGTGCGACGAGGCCGCCCTGCTTCAGAATGGTCGCGGCGGTTGCGTCGAAATCTTCAACTTCGAGCGAGCAGACAAACGCGTTCGTGCCCGATCGCGGCGGAGGAGTCTTTGCGGGGCGCTGCAGCAATCCACCTCGCGAGCCTCCAGTCTCGATCGTCCAGTATGGAATGGGGGCGCCCTTGACCTCTGAAAATTTCCAGCCAAAGATCTGGGAATAGAAATTGATCGCGCGCTGGGTGTCGTCAGCCTGAATTTCGAAGTAGACGTGTCCTTTGTTCATAGGCCGATTTTCTCGCGGGGAAGGCCCCGATAGCAATCAGGCGAGTTCGGAAATCGTGATCGCGGTGGCGGCGATGGCGGCGGTTTCGGCGCGCAAGATCGTGGGGCCGAGGGACGCGGACATCCATCCCGATTTCTGGAAGAGTTGCAGTTCGTCGTCGGCCCAGCCGCCTTCGGGGCCGATCGCTAGAACGATCTCGCGCCCGGGGGATGAGGCGAGGACGTCGCGCAGCAGGGTTGCCTGCTCCGATTCAGCGAGAACAATCCGCAAGCGCGCTGCGCCATCGATCATCGCATCTTTCAGCTTCAGTGGTGCCGCGATTTCAGGAGGGTTGGCTCGCCGCGATTGCTCGGCTGCCTGGACCGCGATTCTACGCCAGCGCTCGGCGCGCTTTACAACGGCTGAGGCCAGGTGTGCGTCGGTACGCCGGGCGATCACCGGGACAATGCGAGAGACTCCCAGTTCGGTGCATTTTTCGAGGGCCCACTCCATGCGGTCGAATTTGAAGACGGCGAGCAGGAGAGTGAGATTGAGTACGTTCGCGGCGGGAACTTCTTCTCCGAGTTCGAATTCGACTCGGCCTTCTTGAATGGTCGCGACCCGTCCCCGACGGACTACGGTGCCGGTGGCAATATCGAATTCCTGACCGAGGTGGGCGCGCAGGACGCGGAAGAGGTGATCAGCGTGTTCGCCGGTGAGAGCGGCGCGGTTGCCCGAGACTTCATCGGCGATCCATCGGCGTCGGGTCATGGGGGTGGTACGCGCTCAGCGGCTGAAGTGTTTCCCTGGAAAACTGCTTTCGGGTGGCGCAGCGCTTCCAGCGCTGCGATAAATTCTTTCTCTGAGGTGACGGCTTCAGCCTCTGAGGTGCGTCACTCCATTCGAGAGGAAATTCGCATCACGCACTTCTGGGGCTAAAGCCCAAGGTGATCAAAGGGCGGCCACCGCAGCGCTCAAGCGTTGTGCCACCCAAAAACAAACCCTGCAACAGCTTAGTGCTCCTCCGGCAATCGGTCGAAGGCCTGCACCGATTGCGAAGGTGTTGTCTCTGCGTTATCCGAAAATATCTTTCATCTTGCCGAGAAGTGAGCGCAGCAAGGGCTGGTTATCGACCTTGGCGAGCGCATCGAGCTCCTGCAGCAATTCCTTCTGGCGCTTGTTGAGCTTGGTCGGAATCTGAACAAGAACCTGGACATACAGATCGCCCTTGCCATGTCCGTTCAGCACGGGTACGCCCTTGTTGCGGATGCGGAATGTGGCGCCGGGCTGGGTACCATCGGGAATCTTCAAGCTGTGCTCGCCTTCCATAGTGGGCACTTTGATTTCTGCGCCCATGGCGGCCTGCGCCACCGAGATCGGGACCACGCAATGCAGGTCGTTCCCTTCCCGGGCGAAGAAAGGGTGCTCCTTCACGTGCAGCACGACGTACAAGTCTCCCGCTGGGCCGCCGAACTGGCCGACTTCGCCTGCACCGGAAAAGCGGATACGCGTTCCGTCTTCCACTCCTGCGGGAACCTTAGCGTCGACGGTGCGCTGACGCAGAATGCGGCCTTCGCCTTTGCACTTCGGGCAGGGATCGGTGATCACGCTTCCCGAGCCCTGGCACGTGGGACAGGTTCGCGCGATGCTGAAGAATCCCTGCTGGTAGCGAACCTGGCCGCGGCCGCTACAAGAGCGGCAACTGCTCGGTCCTTTTCCGGGCGCTGCGCCGGAGCCATGACAGTCTTCACAAGCTTCGTGACGGCGAACCGTGACGCGCGACTCGGTGCCGAAAAACGCTTCCTCGAACTCCAAGGTGAGGTCTTCGCGGAGATCGGCGCCGCGCTGCACGCGGCTGCGACGGCGTCCACTGCCGCCCCCGCCGAACATGTCGCCGAAGCCGAAGAATTCTCCAAAGATGTCGCTGAAGTCCTGGAAGACCGTAGGATCGAAGCCGCGCCGCACCGGAGCCACCGCCGAGTCCGGCGTGACCGTAGCGGTCGTAGACAGCGCGCTTGTCGGTGTCGGCGAGCACGGCGTAGGCTTCGCTGACTTCTTTGAATTTTTCTTCCGCGTCCGGGTTGTTGGGATTGCGGTCGGGATGGTACTGCAGCGCGAGCTTGCGATAGGCGCTCTTGAGTTCGATCTCGGTGACGGTGCGGGTCACGCCCAGCACTTCGTAGTAGTCGCGTTTTGCGTTCGTCGTCAGAATAGAACCTTTCGCTAATGAAGAGTCTAAGTACCGTCGGTGGCTGAAACCCGCTCCTACTGAGTTCCAAGCAATCGCAGCGCTGGAAGCGCTGCGCCACCCAAAAACAGAACCTGCAACGGCTGAGTTCAGGGATTCTTTGCGACTTTGACCATCGCGGGGCGTAGCAGGCGGTCTTTGATTTTGTAGCCGCGCTGCAACTCCTCGATCACCTCGTGGTCGGCCGCGTTGGAGGTCTCCACCATTTCGATCGCTTCGTGCACGTGCGGATCGAACTGCTCGCCCTTGGCGGGAATGGCTTTTACTCCAATCTTGGCGAGGGCATCCTGCAGCTGCTTGTAGATGAGTTCGACGCCACTGCGGAAGTCAGCGGGCTCCGACTTGACCTGCAGGGCGCGCTCGAAGCTGTCGAGGACCGGCAGCAGCGGCTTGATAGCATCGGCCGCAGCGTAGTCGCGGAAGTCCTGCTGCTCTTTGGAGGCACGGCGGCGAGCGTTCTCGAATTCAGCCTGCGCACGAGCCAGGCGGTCGAGCAGCGAGTCGCGCTCGGCTTTCAGCTTTTCCAGTTCTGCTCCGCCAGCGGATTCGCCGACTGCCGCTCCGCTGGGAGCGGCTGAGGAGGAGTTCTCGTCGCCGTCCGCGGGCGGAAGTTCGTGTTCCAGATCCAGTCCTGCCGTTTCTCTTTCCGATTTTCCGTTTGCTTTCTTCATAACAGCGTTGCACTACTCCGATTCATTCAAGATCTTGTCGAACAGCCGCGCGATGTAAGACACGGCGGTGATGGTGTGCTGATAGTCCATGCGCGTAGGGCCGATCACGGCCAGCGATCCCATGACTTCGTTGCCGGCGTGCGCGGGGGCCCCGATCAGCACGAAATTCTGCATCGACGGCAACGCCTGGTCGAGTCCGATAACCACGCGGACCGCTTCCTGCTTCACGTCGAGATAGGCACCCAGGAGTTGGACAACTTTCTCTTTTTCTTCCAGCGTCTTGAGCATCTCCTGCAGGCGCTGCCTGTCTTGATCGCCAGTGACCAGGTTCGAAGTGCCATCGACGAAGACGACTTGCGATCCCTGTTCGGCAGCGAGGGCGCCTTGCTTGTAGAGTTGCTCAATCGAGTTCATCAGGCGGTCGTACTCGCCACGCTCCTGCTCGAGACGGCGGGAGAGTTCGGCGCGCATCGATTCCATGGTCCATCCGCGGAAATTTTCGTTGATGTAACGGGCTGCCAGGTCCAGTTCCGATTGAGACAGATCAAGACGCAGCACGCGATCGCGCACCAGGCCCGAACGAGTCACGAGCACCGCTAACACTTTTTGATCGCCTAGGCGCGAGAAGTAGACATGTTCGAGCGCGTTCTTCGGACCGCTGGTGGCCACCGTGACGCCCACGTTCCGCGAGATCAGCGATAGCACGTGCGAGGTGCGCTCCATGAACTCCTGCACGTCGGTGATTCCGGCCAGCGAGTCGGAGATCATGGTCTCTTCTTGCGGAGCCAGGCGGGCGGTGCCGGAGATTTGTTCGACGTAATAGCGATAGGCCTCGGTGGTAGGCACGCGGCCAGCGGAGGCGTGCGGCTGCTCGAGGAACCCGGCGTCGGACAGGTCGGCCATCACGTTGCGGATGGAGGCGGGGCTGAGCCCTTCGCGGTTCGAGCGCGCAAGCGTGCGCGATCCGACGGGCTCACCGGTGGAGATGAAGGTCTCCACGATGGCGGTCAGGATTTCGCGTTCGCGATTCCCGATGTTGGGGTCAGCAGGCATAGTTAGCCGGTATAGACAGTCTTGTCCGTTGTTTCAATCCAAAACGGCGGCAGCCGGGGGAGAAACCGCTTCCGATTCATTCTACCTAACTATTTTAGATGCAGAAGGTTGGGTTTTGGACCAAAGTTGGGCAGACAGTCATCGCATGAAGTCCGCCAGCCCTCCCCAGTGTTTGCTGTCGTCGCAGTGGGTCTGGTGATCGTCGAGTCCCTCCAGCAGTACGCTCAGCCCGTACAGCGCAAAGTAAGCAACCACGGATAGTGCAAAGATGGGTATTGAACTGGCCACGAGGAAGCCGACCGCTCGCACAAAGTCACACTTCAATCAAACGGCGACAACGATCGACGTCAATGCCAGGCTGATCACAAATGCCAGCCAAAGCATGCTGATCCATAGCGGTATTTGATGCTCTCCGCGCTTGATCTCTTGCAGCGGCTCATCGCCCATGGTGACCCTTTTCGCTCAGCTGGTTGTTGACAGGGCACGGCACATCGACCCGCCCCGCCACGGGATTCGGCTCATTCGCCGGCACCTTTCAGAATACCTCTGATTTGGAGACCTCAACCCATAGACCTTGAGAACCGCAGGTGCTGGTATCCTCTATCTCTTTAGATGAAATCCAAACCACAAATTGCAGTGATCGGAGCTGGGGCCTTCGGCGGATGGACGGCGCTGCATCTTCTGCAGTGCGGGGCGCGGGTTACGCTGCTTGACGCATGGGGGCCGGGGAATTCGCGGGCGTCTTCGGGCGGGGAGACGCGAGTCATGCGGGGGACCTATGGGGCCGATCAGCCTTACACCGAGATGGCCGCCCGCGCTCTCACGCTTTGGGCGAAGTATGAGCGGGGGTGGAAACGGCAGTTTCTGCATCGCACCGGCGTGTTGTGGATGGCACCCGTGCATGACGATGCATTCGAAAGAGGTTCCGTGAAGGCGCTGCGGGCGGCGAAGGTCAAGTTTCATGAACTATCGGCTATGCAGATGCGGAAGCGCTGGTCGCAGATCAACTTTGAAGGAATCGAGTGGGGAATTTTCGAGCCGGAGTGCGGATATCTGGATGCGCGCGCGAGTTGCCAGGCGGTAGTGGAAGCGTTCGTTGCTGCGGGGGGCAAGTATCGGCAAGTTGCGGCGCTAGCTGAGGGCTTAGAAAGCGGACCTCCGCGCAGCCTCATGTTGTCCGACGGCTCACAACTCAAGGCTGACTGCTACGTCTTTGCTTGCGGGCCGTGGCTCGGAAAGCTGTTCCCGCAAGCCGTTGGCGATCTGGTGCAGGCTACCAAGCAGGATATTTTTTTCTTTGGCACTCCTGCCGGGGATGATCGGTTTAGCGACGCGCATCTGCCAGTCTGGGGAGATCATCGCGGACGCTTTCGCTATGGCATCCCGGGCAGCGATCGGCGCGGGTTCAAGATTGCAGACGACACGCGGGGGCCGGCGTTCGATCCAACTTTCGGCGAGCGCGTGGTGAGTCCGGAAACCCTGCGGGACATTCGCGAATATGTCGGCTTCCGCTTCCCTGCCTTGAAAAGCGCGCCGCTGATCGAAACACGTGTTTGCCAGTACGAACAGACTCCGGACAGTCACTTCATCATCGACCGCCATCCCGTGGCGCAGAACGTATGGATTGTCGGGGGAGGCTCTGGGCACGGCTTCAAGCATGGGCCGGCGGTCGGTGAGATTTTGGCGGAGCTGATTTTGAAGGACAGCGAGGCGGACGCATTCTGGCGGCTGGTACGATTTAAACGCTGACAGCGTGTACGACTATTGGATTTGAATCACGCTGGCCGGGGCGTTGGCTTTGATCTCCGCGGCGCGCGCGACTACGTTCTGCGCGAAGGCGTAGATCGACTTGGCGTGCGGGGAGTTCTCGCCTTCCAGTACGACCGGCGTTCCGCCGTCCCCGGACTTGCGCACTTCCGGGTCCAGCGCGATGTTCCCCAGGAACGGCACCCCGAACTGAGCTGCCATTTTTTCGGCGCCGCCGCGCGAGAAGATGTCCACCTCGTGCTGGCAGTGCGGGCAGGTGAAGTAGCTCATGTTCTCGACCACGCCCACCACGTCGACCTTCATTTGGCGGAACATTTCGATGGCCTTGCGCGCGTCCTGCAGAGAAACGTCCGAGGGAGTTGAGACAACCACAGCGCCCGTCAGCGGGACGGTCTGCACCAGCGAGAGCGCGATGTCGCCGGTACCCGGCGGGAGATCGACGATGAGATAGTCGAGTTGTCCCCACTCGACCAGGCCCAGGAACTGGCGCACGATCTGGTGCAGCATGGGGCCGCGCCAGATGATGGGCTTGTCGCCGGGATTGAGGAATCCGACAGAAATCACTTTCAGGCCGAACGCCTGGATCGGCTCAATGCGGTTCTCGCCGACCATACGCGGCTGGGTGTTGACGCCCAACATGAGCGGGACATTGGGACCGTAGACGTCCGCGTCGAGGAGGCCGACTTTGTGCCCCATCTTGACGAGAGCGGCGGCCAGGTTCACCGACAGTGTGGTCTTGCCGACGCCGCCCTTTCCCGAACCGACGGCGATGATGGCGTCGACGCCCGGCAGCGGCTGCGGGCCCTGCGGCGCCTGACCTTGTCCATGCTGATGCGGCATATGTGCACTCAAAAGATCACACTCCAGAGAGGGACTGCGAAAATAAAGATGAGGCAGAACCCCAAAGGTTGATTATACAGGCGGTGGCTGGCAAGAGAGCGGACTTGGGCCCATTGTCTAAGATCGCCACGGATTTCACTGATTATCACGGATCAAAATCAACTTTCTCGGATGGATCCGTGAAAATCCGTGAGATCCGTCGTCTTTTCAGTACCCTTCGCCTTCCAACCGCACCTTGCCCTTGAACATGCGAAACAACAGGGTGAAGTAGCCGAGCGCCAGAATCATCCCGAGGATCCACCAAGTGAGGCCAACCGTCAGGCCGTGATGGCCGGCGGCGGTGTTGTAGATGGTCAGGTTGAGTGCGGGATCGGTGCTGGCGGGCAGCACTATGGGATAGAGCGCGAAGGCCGCTCCTACAAGCATACCCACAATGTATAGGGCCGAACCGACGAACGCTGTCTTGTCTTCGCCCTTGCGGATGGCATAGATCATCAGGGCGAGCGCTGCGTACACAAGGGCGGGGATAAGGAATCCAATGATGTGCTGCTTGTAGTTGTCTAGCACTGTGGGACGGATGTAGATGGTCGCGACCAATCCGGCTACGGTCAGGATCAGTTGCACCGGCCACGCCCACAGCGCTACAGCCCTGGCACGATGGTTCAAGTCGCCTTCGGTTTTCACCGCGATGTACAAAGAGCCATGCACCGTCAGCGTGACCAGCGCGATCACTCCGCTGAGAACCGTGTACCAGTCGAGGATGCCGTTGTTTGTGCCGGCGATGCCCTGGTTCACGCGGAAGTTCGTCCAGAGCGGCTCGAAGAAATACTCGTCGGGGCCAAGAGGGACGCCGCGGACGACATTTCCCAGGGCCGCGCCGAAGAAGATCGTCAGCAGGAGGCTGGAGCCGCAAAAGATGGTGTCGAAGAATCCCAGCCACACCGGATTCTTCATGTGCGCACGAAGTTCGATGCCGATGCCACGCAGCATCAGTAGCCAGAGGACGATCATGAGCGGCAGGTAGAAGCCGCTGAAGCTCGAGGCATAGAGGAGGGGAAAGGCGAAGTAGAGCGTGCCTCCAGCGGCGAGGAGCCAGACTTCGTTGCCGTCCCATACGGGGCCGATGGCGCGCATGATGGTGCGGCGCTCGTCGGGCGTGCGGGCGGCGCCGAGGTAAATCACGCCGGCGCCCAGGTCGAAGCCATCGAGCACCACATACGCTGCCACCATTACTGCGACGATCATGAACCAAAGGGTTGCCATCTTATCCTCGTCCTTCAGGGGCTAAAGCCCCACATCCTGCCAATCTTTACGCGGCCCCGAAGGGCCGTTCTTCCACGGTGGTGCACGCGTCGGTCATGCGTGTCGGTCATGCGCGTGGGTCACACGCTCGGTCACACGCGTTGGTCATGAAGCGTCCGTGATGCACGCATGCGGTGATGCGCGCATGGCCGCTCTATCTGCTAGTGCGCCGATCCTGTTTCGGCTTCTGGGCCTTGTTCGATTTCGCGGCGGACCAGGAACAAGAACAAGATGCCGAGAACTGTGTACATGCCCATGAATCCCAGCAGGGTGAACATGCCGTTCCCAGCGGAGACTGTTTTCGAATAACCGTCAGCGGTGCGCATCAGGGAGTAGACCAGCCAAGGCTGGCGTCCGATTTCTGCCGTGATCCATCCAGCGGTATTCGCGATGTAGGGGAACGGCAGGGACAGCAGCAGGATCCAGAGCATCCAATGGCTGGAGAACAGCTTGCCGCGCCCCAATAAGAACGCTGCCACCACTGCGATCGCAATGAAGATCGTCCCCAGGCCGACCATGATGTGGTAGCTGAAGTAGAGCAGCGAGATGTTCGACGGCCACTGGTCTTCGGGGAAGGCGTTCAGTCCCTTCACCTCGGCTGTCCACGCGCGATATGTTAGGAAGCTGAGCGCGTTGGGAATTACCAGAGGATTGTCGATCTTGTGCTGATCGACGTTAGGCTGGCCGATCAGCACGAGCGGAGCGCCCGGGCTGCGTCTCGAACAGGGCTTCCATCGCGGCTAGAGTGACCGGTTGATTCTCGGCAATCATGCGGCCTTGGCCGTCCCCGGTGGGAAATAGCTGCAAGACGCTAAAGATCAGTCCCGCCGCGACTCCCACGCGCACAAAGATCCGGCCGTGTTGTTCAAACTTGCCCCACAGTAGATAGAAGGCGCCCACCGAGCTCATGACGAACGCGCCGGTAATCACTGCGCCAGACATATTGTGGGCATATTGCCACCACGCCCACGGATTCAGAACCAGAGCCCAGAAGCTGGCGAGCTGCACCGAACCGTCGGCGGCTTTGGCATAGCCCACGGGATGCTGCATCCAGGCGTCGGTCGCGACGATAAAGAATCCCGAGAGCCACGATCCCAGGAATACCGCGACCGCGGACCACCAGTGAGCCCGCGGGCTGAGGCGCTTCTCTCCGTAAAGGAACAGGCCCAGGAAAGCGGACTCCAGGAAGAAGGCGAACATGCCTTCCATGGCAAGGGTCTGGCCGATCACGCCTCCAGCAAAGCGGGAGAAGTGCGACCAGTTCGTGCCGAACTGAAATTCCATGGGGATGCCGGTCACCACGCCCATCACGAAGTTAATGCCGAAGATTCGAGCCCAGAAGCGGGCGGCCTGGTGGTAAGTCTCATCGTTCCGTCGCAGGCCCAACGTCTTGAGCACGACGATGAGCGGGGCTAACCCCATAGTGAGTTGCGGGAACAGATAGTGAAAGGTGATGGTGAAGGCAAAGTGAAGACGATGAACTAGGAGGGCACTATCCATGCAAAACCTCGACGCCCCGATAGGCTAAACCGTTTGCCGAAGCAGTTTATGTGATGCAAATCACAACAGTCTGTGGAAATTAGAGGGCTTTGCGCCTTCGTTCCAATTCGGAACGCCGGATTTCGCGGCGCCGTCCGGCATCATTGTAACGGCGCTGCTGCTCGTCGGTCTCGGGAATCACTGGAGCGACTTTCAGATGCTTTCCCGCCGGGTCAATGGCCACAAAGGTAAGGTAGGCCGAGCCCACGTGCTGGGCGGTGTCGGCGATATAGTTCTCGACGAAGACTTTCACGCCGACTTCCATTGACGTGTGGAAGACACGGTTGACCGAAGAGCGCAGAATGACCAGATCTCCGACGCGCACCGGGACGAGGAAGTCGATGTGATCGACCGAGGCGGTGACTACATAGTTGCGGGAGTGACGGTGCGCGGCCATGGCGCCAGCCAGGTCGATCCAGTGCATGAGGCGTCCGCCGAGCAGGGCGGCCAGAGGATTGGCGTCGTTGGGGAGGACGATTTCAGCCATCTCGGATTGCGAATCGCGGACCGGGCGGGGCGCCAGGGGGTCATGGGTCATGCTTGTCTTCCTTTCGGGAGTGGGGCCGGCCTTCTCAAGCTTTCTTCTTCAGGTACGCCTCCAGGAAACATTCGGCCATCTTCTGGATGCGGGCGTCAGCGTGGCGACGCAGCCAGGTAGCTCGCGAGAGATCAAATTCGAGATCACCGGACTCGCCCGGTCGATTATTTTGTTCGCATACATAACGCAGAAGAAGGATGCGGGCCGGGACTCTTGCCGAGTTTCGCGGCGTGGAATGCGTTACCGAGTCGAGCGGAGCGTTGACCGCGAAGCGCACTGCATCCCAAACTCGCTCCTGCGGCGACCAGTTGCAACTGCTGGCATAGCCAAGATTGCAGAATGCTTCCAGGACATCCTGCCGAGGAGTTTCGCCTTCGTGGCCGGGAGCCGTGCAATGACCGCACCATCCGGCCCCGAGCGGAAGCCTGGCTGGGTGCGGCCACGTGCCGTTTTCCAGTCTCGCTACTGGCATGAAATATGGGCAGGCCAATTGGTTCTTCTCAGACGCAGAAATGGTCGGGACTGGCAATTGTAATCAGTTGCCGGAGGTCTGGCCAGTTCTTCGCGGAGCCATGTTCTCCGCGGAGCTACCTGCGCTGGGGTGCGGTGGTTGTAGTAATCTCGTGAGCGGGGGACTGCGACTGTTCCCACCACACTATGGACCGCATCGCCGCGCTCAACGAAATTCTGACAGAAAATCCCAAAGACGCGTTTGCGCGTTACGGGCTCGCCATGGAATATTCGAAGCAGGGTGATCTCGACCGGGCGTTGGCAGAATTTTCGATTCTGCTGGAGGGCTTTCCTGATTACACTGCGGGATATTTCATGGCGGCGCAGACTCTGGTGAAAGCCGAGCGAGTCGACGACGCGAAGAAGATGCTACAGGACGGCATCGCCTCGGCGCGGCGCACCGGCAACTTGCATGCGCAGTCGGAAATGGAAGCCATGCTGGCGGAACTGGGGTAGAGCGAAGTTTCAGGGTTTCAGTGCTTCGAGTTTCGAAGTTTCAACGCCGGCGCTTTGAAACCTGGCAATTCTGAAACCTTGAAACCTCTTCATTTCGCCATCCTGCCCATCGCCCACTCCACTAACGCCGGAAAGAGTTGATAGAGCTTTGCGGGTGCGTGCATCGTCCAGGGAACAATCACTTCCCGCTTCTGCTTCAGGTATCCGTTGAGGGTAGCGCGGGCGACGCGCTCAGCGGTAATGCCGCGAACCGAACCCGGGCGAACTTTCTTGAGTTCGCTTCCCCGAATTGCGTTCTCGCTGAAAGCGGTGCGCACGTAGCCGGGGCACACGGTAAGCACGTGAATGCCGTCATTCTTCAACTCGACTCCCGCTGCCTTCCCGATGGCGTTGAGTGCGAACTTGGTGGCGCTATACGAGGCGTGAAACGGCATGGGGATGTGACCGGCGACGCTGGAGATGTTGATGATCGATCCGCCGCCCTGCTGCCGCATCACCGGGATCACCGCCTGCATGGCCGACATGGCGCCGAAGAAATTGGTTTCGAACATCTCGTGGCAGGCCTGCATGTCCGTTTGCGCAACGGAGTCGAGCAGGCCGTGCCCGGCATTGTTGATCCAGACGTCGATCCGCTTGAAATGATGCAAGGTTAGCGCCAGGACACGGTCGATCTCCTCGGAGTGGCGGACGTCGCAGGACAACGCGGCGGTCCGGTCTGGAAAACCGATGCGGGCGCGAGCCGCTTCAGCGCGGGCAGAGTCGCGCGAGAGCAGCACGACGCTGGCTCCTTCCTCCGCAAATAGCTTGGCAATTGCTTCGCCGATGCCCATCGAGGCGCCGGTGACGACGACTACTTTGCCGACCAGTTCCATGCTCGGGTTGTATTCTCCACGGCGCGGCAAGTCAAGATAACCTCCGCCTCCGTGGTGGTTCGATCTTGAGAACCTCTACCACTAAGGAAACGAATGTCCACGGAGGAAACTCCAAGATTATGATGTCGTACAATCGAGACTCGCGCATCTTCACGCGCTTGCGATCGGGAGACTCGTGGCACTTCTTCCCTTGTTTCCGCTGGATGTTGTGCTGCTCCCCGGCACTCCCCTGCCCTTGCACATTTTTGAGCCACGTTACAAAGAAATGATTGGCGAGTGTTTGGCCAACAATGCGCCCTTCGGAGTGGTGCGGGCGTTGGAAGAAGGTGTTGCGGAAATTGGATGCACCGCGGAAATTGTTACAGTCACGAAGGAATATCCAGACGGGCGCATGGATCTTGTGGCGGAAGGCCGCAAGCGTTTCGAGGTGCTTGCGCTGAACCAGGATCGATCGTTTCTGCAGGCGGAAGTATTGCTGGTTCCCGACGAGCCTGCCGTGTCGTCCGCGGATGATAAGGCCCGAGCCATTCAGGTGCACTTGGAGATTCTCTCGCTGGCGGGAGCCGTGCAGGATCTTTCCGCGGCCGACCAGAACGCACTTTCGTTTTATCTTGCAGGGTCGCTGCCGCTGGATCTCGACTTCAAGCAGAAACTGCTGGGGATGCGGTCGGAAAGCGAACGCCTCCAGTCGGTCGCCGCGTATCTGGAAGGCATTCTTCCGAATCTGCGGCGCGCCTCCCGGGCACGGCAGAAGGCTGGCGGCAACGGGCACGCGCGGTAATTCTCGACTCTAGAGTCCGAGAGCTAGGTGCTAGGTGGTCGGGATGCGGCGTCGGCTGCGGAGTGCGGCCGAAACGCTCTTGGGTTACGGCGCGTATAATCGGGGAAAGTTGGTTGTGGGGGTCCTTTGATGAGTAGTCTTCCGCGCACGCTGGGTGAACTGCGCCGCAGTATTTTCTCCGAAGAGCGTTTGCGCACGCGTCACGTTAAAGATGAACTGCGGGAGAACTTGACCGCTCGCCTGCGCAACAACGGCGATGCCCCAGTGTTTTCCGGCATCGTGGGCTATGAGGACACGGTCATTCCGCAGATCGTCAATGCGATTCTTTCGCGCCATAATTTCATTCTGCTCGGACTGCGCGGTCAGGCGAAAAGCCGCATCCTGCGCGCCTTGACGACTCTGCTCGATCCTCACCTGCCGTATCTCGCGGGATGCGAAGTGCACGATAATCCGTACGCTCCAATCTGCCGACGCTGCCGCGAGGAAATCGCGAGACTCGGGGATGACTCGCCCATAGCCTATCTTCCGCCGGATGAACGCTACGTGGAGAAACTTGCTACCCCTGACGTGACGATTGCCGATCTGATTGGCGACATCGATCCCATCAAAGCGGCTCGCGGTGGGCACGAACTGTCAAGTGAATTGACGGTGCACTACGGCTTGCTGCCCCGTGCGAATCGCGGCATCTTCGCCATCAACGAGTTGCCTGATCTCGCGGGCAAGATCCAGGTGGGACTGTTCAACATCATGCAGGAAGGCGACGTGCAGATTAAGGGATATCCCATTCGCCTGCCGCTCGATGTGGCCCTGGTGTTCAGCGCGAATCCCGAAGACTACACGGCCCGCGGGAAGATCATCACCCCGCTGAAAGACCGCATCGGCTCGGAGATTCGCACGCACTATCCGGCGACCGTGGAGGAAGGAATTGCAATTACGTCGCAGGAAGCGTGGACGCGACGGAACGGGCATCCGATGCACCTGCCGAACTACGTACGGGAGGTAATCGAGCGCGTCGCGTTCGCCGCCCGTGAGGATAAGAAGATCGACAAGCGCTCGGGCGTGAGTCAGCGGCTTCCGATCTCGGCCATGGAAAATGTGGTTTCGAATGCGGAGCGGCGGGCGATCCGCAACGACGAGAAGGTGGTCGTCCCACGCATCAGCGACGTGTATGCGGCGCTTCCGGCCATTACAGGCAAGTTGGAACTGGAATACGAAGGCGAGATGAAGGGCGCGGACCACGTTGGGCGCGAGTTGATCCGCGCTGCGATCGCGAAGACATATGACGAGTACTATACCGGTGCCAACGTGCAGCAGATCGTGCAGTGGTTCGATCTGGGGGGCGAGATTCAGTTGTCGGATTCTGTCGCGGCGGAGGAAGCCCTGGAAAAGTTGAAGGGGATCCAGGGCCTGGTCGACAAACTCGGACCGCTGAGCGTGACGCAGAAAGACAGCCCAGAGCAGCAGGTCTCGGCTGCCGAGTTCATCCTCGAGGGTCTGCATGCGCACAAGCGCATCGGACGCAGCGAGGAACGCGTATTCAAGGGCGGAGAGAAGAAGCCGGAGGCTGTGCGAGAGAAGGGGTTCGAGCCGGAAGAAAAGCCGTATCGACAGAGAAGACAGTTTAACTGAGTCGCGAGCCTCGAGCTTGCGAGCTTGAATCGCAATGCCGTTGCAATCCGTTCTGCTAGCGACTCGTGGCTCACAGTTCATAGCTGCATCATGAAACGCATCCGTTACTCCAAATACGTGCCCGACCCCGCGGGCGAGATGAGCATGGAGGACCTGCTCAGCGCGCTCTCAGATTACCTGCTGCAGAGCGGGTTTCAGGAATCCATGTGGTACGAAATGCCCGAGGGCGAGCAGACGCTGGACGAACTCAAGCGGGCCATCGAGCAGGCGCTGATGAATGGCGAGATGTTCGACGAGAACCTGCGGGAGCAGATTGAGCAGATGGTTGCCGACGGACAACTCGACGAGTTGATCGAAAAGCTGATCGAGAGGATGCAGCAGGAAGATTATATTTCCATTGATGAGCCGCAAGATCCGGCGCGGCAGTCGAGCGTTGGCGGGCAGACCGGCGAGGCCCAGCAAGCCAAGTTCGAAATCACCGACAAGAGCCTCGACTTTCTCGGCTTCAAGTCGCTGCGGAACCTTCTCGGCTCCCTGGGCAAATCGAGCTTTGGACGGCATGACACGCGCGACCTTGCGACCGGCATCGAAACCAGCGGATCCGCCAAGACTTACGAGTTTGGCGACACGCTCAATCTTGACATCACGGCTACGCTGTCGAGCGCGATCCAGCGCGAGGGCCTGAGGCTGCCGCTCAACATTGAATACTCCGATTTGCAGGTCCACCAATGTGAGTACCAGTCGTCGTGCGCGACGGTGCTGATGCTCGACTGTTCGCATTCGATGATTCTGTACGGTGAGGACCGGTTCACTCCGGCAAAGAAAGTCGCGATGGCACTGTCGCATTTGATCCGCACGCAGTATCCGGGGGACTCGCTTTCGCTGGTGCTGTTCCACGATTCCGCGGAGGAGATTCCCCTGTCGCAGCTTGCGCGGGTGAAGGTTGGGCCTTATTACACCAACACGCGGGAGGGGCTGCGGCTGGCGCAGAGGATACTGCAGCGGCAACGAAAAGACATGAAGCAGATCGTGATGATCACCGACGGCAAGCCGTCGGCTCTGACGCTCGAGGATGGGCGCATCTATAAGAATGCATTTGGGCTCGATCCGCTGGTCGTGAGCCAGACGCTGGAAGAAGTTTCGAAGTGTAAGCGGGCGGGCGTGCTGATCAATACCTTCATGCTGGCGTCGGATTACGGGTTGGTGCAGTTCGTACAGAAAGTGACGGAGATGTGCCGCGGGAAAGCGTATTTCACGACGCCGTATACGCTGGGACAGTATCTGCTGATGGATTACATGTCGCGCAAGACCAAGACGATTCATTGATTCGCCAGCTGGTCCTCATGGGCTAAAGCCCACATTGAGCCGTGCTTTACGCGGCGCTGAAGCGCCGCTCTTCCACGGTGCTTCGAACCCTGCCGAAGTGCGGCTGTTCCACCGTCGGCTGAACCTCGCTCAAGCTCTTAGCGCTTCCACCGCGCCCCCCTTCCCAAAACATTCTCAAGTGCTGATACTCTTTTGTAAGACATGGCGAACTGTATTCGATGCGGGCGGCAACTGCCGGCGCTGACATTTGGGAAGAAGATCTGCCAGTGGTGTGTGCGGCACGAAGCCGCGCAGCGCGGCGAAGAGGGCGACGATGTGGTTCAGCCGGTCATGGCGGCGCCGTGGGTCAGCCGCGAAACCAGTATCTCTCTCACCAAAGTCATCCTCGGCGCCAACGTGATGGTATACATCGCGATGGCGATCACGATGGTCCTCCAGGGCGGTCCCTCTCTGGACTTCACTGGGCAATTGATGGTGCACTTCGGCGCCAACTTCGGCCCTTATACCTTGTCGGGCCAATGGTGGCGCCTGCTGACCTACATGTTTCTGCATGGCGGCTTCTTCCATATCGCCATGAACATGTGGTGTCTGTGGAACCTGGGATCGCTTTGCGAGTCTCTTTACGGACGATTTACCTACGCTGCCATTTACCTCATCACGGGAGTCGCTGGGGGTCTGGCGAGCGTCGGGTGGAACCCCAGCGTGCTCAGCGTTGGCGCGTCGGGAGCGATCTTCGGACTGACCGGAGCGCTGATCGCTTCGTTCTATCTGGGCGAGTTTTCATTGTCGGGCATCTCTATCAGGGGAACGCTGAGCAGCCTCCTATTCTTCGCTGGCTTTAGTCTTTTTCTTGGCAAGGTTGTCCCTGGCATCGACAATGCCTGCCACGTCGGTGGACTGGTCAGCGGATTGATTCTCGGGGCGCTGATCGCGGTCGCCGCGCCGGGACGCGACAAGCCCATGGCGCGCATCGGTGTTCTGCTCTTCGTAGTTGTCCTGATGGCCGGAAGTGCCGTAGGCGTATATCGCTGGCGCGGCGCTGGGATGCATTTTGGTGCCATGGGCGCGCAACGGAACATCGATCGCATGATTGGCGAGATTCAAAAGAAGGTGCAGCAGAACCCACAGGATCCTGCGGCACATTATGCACTCGCGCGCGCCTACTTCAGTAAAGGACAATTCCCCGACGGCGAGAACGAGTTGAAGCGCGTGCTGGAACTACAGCCCCAGAACCCGCGAGCCCTCATGGACCTCGGCGCCGCCTACCTGAGGCAAGGTCAACCGAAAGAGGCGCAGGACGAGTTCGCCAAGTTGGTAGAACAGGATCCGAAGAACCCGAATGCGCATATCGGGTTGGGAATGGCGCTTGCGGACCAGAGCAATCATCAGGCGGCGGTCAACGAGTATCAGACTGCGCTGCGTCTCGACCCAGACGCTCGAGACGCCTACTACCGGATGGGGATTTCGCAGGTCGAGTTAAAGAAGTATGACGATGCCATCGCTTCCTACCTAAAGGAGCGGGAGCGCTCGGGCGACGATGCAGAGTTGGAAAACGCGCTGGCCGATGCGTATCAGGCCAAGGGCATGCAGCAGCAAGCGCAGGATGCGCGGAATAAGGCGGCACAGCTCAGCGGCCAGAACACTGATTGAGGTTCACGAACGGCAGCCGAGCTGCGCTCAGCGGACAGCCGGGGGCGGCTGTCCCCACATAACTCATTAGCTTTTCGTGATTTCGCCCACCGCTCGCCACGCCTGGTTGATCGCCTCGTCTGTATAGGCGTAGGCTCCGGCATCGGAGTTGGCGATGGATATCCGTCCGAATGGCTTGCGCGCGACTTCACACGGAGTCTCGCCCCCATCTAGCCAGAACGGATCGAAGAGCGAGTTGTACTCGTAGGCGTAGCCGTGGGGCCAGCGGTTGACAGTGATAGCCGCGATGTCGCGAGCAGGATCGAAGCCCCCGGGACCGAGAGTGCGAGCTAACTGGTCGCGAATCTTGCGCTCCATGGCCTCGAAAGTCGTAGTGTAGAGTTCCATGCGGCCATACATGTGCTGCTGGCGCGCCGGCAGACCCGGGTGGCACGCTGCCTTCATCATGTGCACAACGATGGGCTCCTCCGGCTTGCGCGCGCACTCGTATCCGCCAATGCTCACGGGTAAATCGAGATTCACTCCACTGTGGTACATGCCCGGCGCGTAGACGGAATTCACTCCGAGTTTCTGAAACGAAGTCCAGTTCCGCACCGCGACATTGGTATACAGCAGCGGAACTTTCTGTGCTGAGGCCAGGGCCTCTTTTTGCTTGTCGGGCAGTTCCGCGCAGATGTAGGGGATCACGACATGCCAGCAGGCGAGAATCGAGTTCTTTGTCTTGGCGGTATAGACCTTGCCGCCGCGGGCGTAGGCGACCTCCACTTCCTTGGCGCTGGCGGCGTCGCCTAAGTGCTTCACGCGAACGGCCGTGCTGTTCAGGCGGATGCGAACCGGCGAATTCGAATCGTCGAGTTTCGCATAATTCGCTTTGGAAAGAATGACGTCCGACGATGAATTTCCAGGGATCGCATCCGGAATCAATTTGCGAACCAGGAGGCGCGCGATCGTCGCGTTGCCGTCGGGAAAGTGGAAGAAATATTTCTCCGCTTCTTCATTAGGAATGGCGTCGCGGTTCATGCCCTTTCCCGGGGTCGGGTCCAACTTCATGCCGTCGAGACCCGGGAGTTCGAATCCCCAGGCGTCCTGCGCCGATACGGCGTCGATCCCGACGCCAAAAAGACCGTGCGGCAGGGTCTGGTAGAACTTGATGATGTCCTGATGAACGCTGGCAATGTCTTTCAGAAAGCTGGCATAACTGATGCGCGCGAGTTTGGCTTTTTTCTGGTCCGAGGTCAGGCCAGGAAAATAGTCCTTCGGTTCCTGATGCAAACGCACCAAGTCGCGCTTCGCCTGGTCGGACATCGGCGCGTCGGCGAGGAATTGCTTCAATAACTCAGACGATGGACCGGCCGAGTCCTCACTCTCGCCTCCGCCGCGGAGGCTGGGATTGATGACGAGTTTGTCGACGCCCCAGGTTTCCTTATCGAAGAACACCCGGGGATGCATGCCGGCCGAGGGATAGAGACTCTTGTTGAAGAACTTCGGATACGAGGGCACGTCGATGCCGAGTTCTTCGATCACGCCCTTGGCCACGGCGCTGTAGGGCGCCGGGCTCTCGATGGAAAATGTGCCGCCGAAACCCAGGCGGAACGTATTGCCAACGCGAAACTCGTTGCGCTTGGCGTGTCCGCCGAAGTCGTCGTGGTTCTCAAGAATGAGGATGCGCGCCTTGCCGCCAGTTGCCTTGCGATAAAAATGCGCGGCTGCCAGGCCGCTGATGCCGCCACCGACGATGATCAGATCGTAAGTTTCGCCGGTGTCTTCGGGCTTGCCCGCTAAGTCCCAGAACGTGCCGTCGCGCAAGGCATGAGCGGCGTCGAATGATCCGGGATGGCTGCCCCGCATACCGCTGAGTGCAGGTGGGTAATAGTTGGGAGAGGTCTCTGGACCAACGGCGGCCTGGCCTTCGCCAAACCCGGCGGCGGCCAGGTCCCACGGCATCATGGCCGCGCCTGCCGTGACCGCCACGCCGTTGAGAAAGTCACGACGCGTGATCTTGCGCTGCATCCCCAGTTCCCGGTCCCGTGAATCGTGCACGATCTCCTCCGCGAATATGAACTGCTGTAAATGGCCTGACGCAGGATCAGGAAAGGCGGCTATCGCGGCGCTGATGCGCTGCGCCGCCCAAAAGCTCTGCGCCCGTTAAGCCTGCGCCACCATATGACTTGCGCCGCGATGAAGCCTGAGCCGTCGAAGCTTGCGTTGCTACACAGTTCGTGAACGACTAAGATCCGCTGTCGGCTTTCTTTACGGCTAATTCCGCGGCCTGGAAGCCGGTGCGGCTGTGCGTACCATCGCAGAATGGCTTGTTCACCGACCCGCCGCAGCGGCAAAGCGAGAACGCGGTCTTGCCAGTGAGGTCGTAGGGGGTGCCGTTTACGTCGACCAATTCGATGGAACCCTCGGGAGCCTCGACCCGGAACGGGCCATTCGGTCTGACGGTGATTTTTACCTGTGCCATAAATGCATCCTCCAACCTTACGGGTTTCTAGTAAGGCTAAAAAGATATCATCAATGGCTGGTGGTTGTCTTAGAGGCAACGGAAGCCGGAAGGGCACAACCCGCAATACCAGCGACTCACAAATCTCAGGCCGCTTCGACGCGCACCGAACTCAAGCTGCGGTAAAGCTGTAAGTATTCGTCGATCATGCGCTTGGTGGTGAAGCGTTCGCGGGCGCGGGAGTAGGCTAACTCGGCGTAGGCGCGGCGCATGGGACGGTCCGCGTTGAGCGTCTGAATGTTTTCCGCAAGACTGGAGGCGTCGTTGGTACGGAAGTACAGAGCGGCATCTCCCCAGATCTCGCGAAAGCTCGGAATATCATTGGCCACGATTGCGCATCGCGAGAACGCAGCTTCGAGAGCCGCCATCCCGAGTGGTTCGTAACGCGCTGTAGCGGCGTAGATGGAAGCCCGGCTATAGAGAGCGCGCAACTGCGCCTCGGTCTGTGGGCCGCGGATTGCAACCGAGGTCTGATCGGTCGCAACCTTCACATCGGCACGAATGGGAATGCGGGGCACCGGCACAGTGTGTTCAGCGCCGACGATGCAGACCGGAACAGAATACGGTTGCTGCGTGAGGAGATAGACCTGCTTGCCGGCATCCACCATGCGGCCGACCGCCAAAACGCAGTCGTCTTTGCTCACGTAGGGATTAAAGAAAATGGGATTGCGTCCAGGGTAGATGACTTCTCCGCGAAGGGGGCGCCCGTAGCATGCGGAAATGCGATCGAGCATCCAGCGAGAAGGGGCGACGACTGCGTCTGCTCCCGCAAGGCCGGCGAGTACGGTGTTGCGATACCAAGTCAGGGGGCGCTCAAACCGGGGAATATGATTGTGAACCGCTTGCGTCCAGGTGATCAAATCGCCATGCGCCGTCACGACGCGCGGCACATCGACCGACAGGTTTCCGTAGCAAAACTGGTTGAGATGCAGAACGTCGGGCCGTAGTTCGCGCACCAGCGCGGCGAGTAACTCGGACGACTCAGGAAGATCCTCTTCCGCCTCCTGCATCCACTCGAGATGAAATGCGGTGGGGCGGTAGTCGAGGCCGTGCAGATGATCCATCCACGAGGTTTGCTCGGGAAGAGGAATTTCGCCAAAGCTTACGAGCGTGACGCGTACGCCGCGCGTGACCAAGCCTGTCACAAGTTCGCGGGTGTAAGTCCATGAACCCGAGAGCGAGTCGGCGGTGACGAGGACGTGCACGGAACCTCCGGAGCAAACTTGCGGAAATGCCTTGAAGGCTGGGGATTCCGCGTAGCAGGCGCGTCCATTCTAGTGTGAATCGGGCCGGACGGAAAGGGATTTTGCGCACGGCTGTGCAAGAATTTGCATGGCGACAGGCGATTCCCGGCCGCCGGACTGCGGCCCGGCGCGACGGCCGAAAAGCCTGCCCTGAGCGAAGTCGAAGGGCGGCCCCCCACATGGTTCTTCTGGCGGTTCCTCTTCTCCTTAGAACAGAAACTTCAGGGCAAACTGGATCTGGCGGGGGGCTTGAGCTTCGAGAACCTGATTGAAGGTTGGCGAGCCGATGTCGCTGTCGGGCAAATGGAAATTCGGGTGGTTCAGCAAATTGAATAGCTCCGCCCGGAACTGAAATTCTTTGCCCTCGGCCACGCGAATGTTCTTGAACGCCGAGAAATCCCAGTCAGCATAACCGGGCCCCTGCGCGAAGTTGCGGCCTGCGGTGCCGAATTGCTGCACGGGAGAATTAGGGTCCTGAGTGATGCGCTGAAAAGCACTCGCATTCAGCCAGGCGCCGGCCGTGTGAGGGCCCGAGTTCGGATTCTTCCCGGGAACCAGGTTCGGACGGTTGGAGAAGAATCCGGTGATTTCCGGCGCCGAGCCTTGCACCGAAAAATCGGTGGAATCGAAGACCGTGAACGGTGTACCGCTCATCAGAGTGACGATTCCGTTGATCTGCCAGTCGCCGAACGCGTGCTGATACCAGCCATGAGGCTGTCTCCAGAAAGGAAGACTCCACTGATAGCTGAACACCAAGCGGTTACGGGAATCGAACAGGGAGCGACCGCGCTCGGCACCCAGATCGAAGGGATCTTGCGCGAGATCATTCTCTCCGGCCACGGGCTTGGCCGCTGAACCGGTCATATTGAACGAAGAAGCATCATCAATGGTTTTCGAGTAAGTGTACGACGCCAGAAACGCGAGCCCGTGACTGAAACGCTTGGTCAGGCTGGCCTCCAGCGCGTTGTACGAAGAATTGGCGATACCTTCGATCAGCCCCGTCGACGAGTACGTGCATGGCGGCGACGCCGGATCGAGCGTGCATCCGGAATGAATGCGCCGGAAGTCCGCGTTGCTGGAGGTAGAGATCGGGTTCCCGCTGGAATCGAATCCCGGGATGTAGATCGCCGGATTGCCTTCCACGAAACGTGGGAGTTTGGTCCCCTTGGTTCCTATGTATCCAATCTCGAGCAAAAGATCCGCTCCCAGGGATCGTTGAATGTTCAGGTCCCAGTCCTGCGTGTAAGGCAGAGGGAGGTTGGGAGCCAGAGTCAGGTTGGTCAGCGGCGTGGCAAACGTGCCGTTGGGCGGCGGGTTGCCGAAGTAGGGATCGGGAAAATTGAGGAATGTGGTGGGAGTCAGGCTGATCTGCTGAGTCTGCAGGTACGGAGGAGCACTGATCGGCGCCTGCAGTGGTCCGCCTTGGCCGGTATAGTACGGCTCGTAAAAGATTCCATAGGCCGAGGTCACGAGCCACTTCGAATTACCGGTCGGATCCCACGCGAGACCGACTCGAGGCGCGAATCCCTTCTTGAAGGTTGGAATCAGACCCGCGGGAACTCCCGGATCTCCGGGATAAAGCAGATCCTCAGGCGCGTTGGGCATGACTTTGGACTGTCGGCCGGGAATCCAAAGAGTCTGCCGGTTGTGGATTTCGGTGTAGGGAAACGGGAGTTCGTAGCGCAAGCCGATATTCAAAGTCAGACGCGGCGTGGCTTTATACGTATCCTGCGCATAAGCGTTGAGCGCGTTGCCGCGAATGCCACGTGAAAAATCGCCTCGTCCCTGCAGGAAAAACACGGGCTGGCCAAAAAGGAAGCTGGCGAACGCGTCCGGCACCACGGGAAAAGGTGCGAACACAAAGAAACCGTTGCTGGCAATGCCTTGCAGCACATTAACCTGCAAATGCTGGTAACCGCCGCCGAACTTGAAATCGTGCCGGCCATGCACCCAACTGAACGAACCGGAGTAGTCGAACGCGTTCTCGTAGGTATCGCGCGGTCCGGTAATTGGATCGCCGATGGTAGTGTAGCCATTCACCTGGATGAATGGAGGCCCGATGGCTGCATCCAGACTCGGCTGGTAACCAAAGCCTAGGCTGGCCGGCGTCGTATTGTTTTCGCTCTCGCCGTAAAGGAATTTATTCCGGAGATAAGAAAACCGGAAGACTCCGATCGCGGTCGGGGAGAACGTATGGGTCTCCTGAGCGACAAAGTTCTGTGCCCGCTGATCTTGCCCAACGGGAAAACCAGGCACGCTCGCTCCGGAGGTCGCGATTGGGTGCAGTTCCGTACCATCACTGTAGGCGTAGCGGAAGTTCAGGACGTCGGCGTTGCCGAAGTACTGATCGAGCCGTAATCCGAACTGATTGCTATCCTGACGTACAATTTGCGTTGCCGTGTAGACGTTGGTTCCATTATTGGGCGCCGGAAAATAGTTCAGAAGATTCTGCGTAAGGGTACTGATCGACGACATGTCGAACTGATTATTGGGATAAGGCTGATTGAGAAACACATTGAAGAGTTGGTTGTTGGGATTGTTGCAAAAGCCGCCGATAAAACCTTCCGGACAAATTTCCCCAAAATTCCCTTGCCGCTCAGCCTTCGAAGGCACGGTGGATGAATCCGTTTCCCCCTGACGATTGCGAAAACCCTCGAAATATCCGAAGAAGAAACTGTTGTCCTTGCGGATGGGACCTCCGAAGGTCCCGCCAAATTGATTTTGCTTCAGAGGTTCCGTGGTGGTGCCAAAGTAGTTGGTGGCATCCAAAACATCATTCCGCAGAAATTCCCACAACGCCCCGTGGTAACTGTTCGTGCCCGAGCGCGTAATGATGTTGGTCGTCGAGCCCAAGGTGTTGCCGAACTCGGCCGTAGCATTGTGGGTGAGTATCTTGAACTCGGAGATCGCATCCACGGGCGGCTTGAGAACAAAGCCGCCGTCGACGCCGTTAAAATTGTTGGCCCCATCGATCAGAAAATTGTTCGACTCCGGGCGCTGGCCATTCACCGCGTAGGCTTGGCCGTCGCGCAGCGATCCGCCCGCCTCTGCCAAGCCCGGGGTCAGAGGTACAACACCCGGCTGCAGCAGGCCAAGCTGCGTAAAGTTGCGGCCGTTCAGCGGCAGGTCAAGGACTTCGCGCTCCGACACCGTCTTGCCCAGACTGGTTACTGTGCTCTGTATGAGTTGAGCATCGGCTTGCACGTCGAGGTGCTGCGTCTCCGCTCCCACTGCGAGACGAATCGGAACTGTCGCCGTTTCGTTAACGTCCAGTGTGATGCCCTGCTGGATGTAAGCCTGGAAGCCTTTGGCCTCCACCTTCAGCCGGTAATGACCGACTGGAAGTTCGAGGAGCACATACTCCCCCGCACGATCAGTCTTCGCCGTGCGATTCAAACCCGTTTCGGTTTGCGTGGCGCTGACGTCCGCACCTAGCACCGCCGCTCCGGTGGGATCCACAACAGTTCCACGAATGCTACCCGAGATCTGTTGGGCGGCAGCGTGCAGGGTCAAGCCCATTGCCAGCACAGCGAAAATCATGTTTCTGAGAGTGGTCATAGGCGGTTCAGGTTCCTGGCGGTTCGTAGTTCTTTCGTTAATTCCAGGCAGGGAAAGTCCCGTTGCGTCAGGCACACTTCTGCGAAGACCCATCCTCATCGCTTAAATTTTTCTTGGACCCCAATCCACAGAACCAACGAGCAGCGAAAACGTTAGCGGAGGCTGCGGATGCAAACAATAGCGCAAAAATACTACGCCGCGATCAAGCAGGGGGCTGTGCGGAGGGTGGAGATAGCTTCTCCCAACTTGCAACAGCGTTCGCAACGGAAACCGAGATGCGGGGGCCGTCTTGATGCAGCGGCTTCGACATCCTGGTTTGCGCTCGGCGGCGGCAAGGTCAATGCGCTGTATTGGAGAGACAGCTCTCCAGTTGAAAGCAAAATCAAAGCTCAGTTCACCTCTAGCCGGAGCCGCAGTTCGCGTGCGAGATTGTCGATCGCGCGAATCTTCTCCGCCGCGGGATTCGAAATGTTGGGCACCGACATGGCAAGTTCACAGGAGAGCAGCATGGCGGTTAGAGTCTCGCTCATCTCGCTATGTATCTGTGCGGCGACCGCCCGGCGGGCAGTGCCTTCTTCGCCTCTGCGGCGATGCAAGGCCGAGCGCGCTTCGCGCACCAGACGCTCCATGCCGGTGACGCCGAAGTTAACGTAAACCGGGAACGTGGTTCCCAGACGTTCGATCATTTGATCGCTTTCTTCCGGTTCGGTCTCGATCAGAAACTGGTCGATGACGGCGGTGGAATAGGTTTGTTCACGCAGGCGAGTCGCGCCCTCCTGCAAGGTCTGGGCCCAATGCGTTTCCTGCCGGTGGCCAGAACGGCGTTCCTTAACGGAACGTCGTTCCCATCCGCAAGTTCAGGATTGAAATTCGTGGGCAGCATTGGGGCGAGGATGTTGCCCGCGCGCTGACATTGCACCATTGCAAAGGGAGCGTTTTCAAAGAGAGGATTCAGTACCAATTTCGAGTCCTGCGGAGTCCACGTAAGCAGTAGCAGTGCTCATACCCCTACTTTGAGCGGATTCATTTCCGGAAGGAACCAGTTACTCCCGCGCCGGAGACCTTAGTTTTCCAGAAATGGAAACCGTGGATTGCTTTTCGTCGCGATCAATCCTGTTTCGAGCCCCACTATAGAGAATGGGGCAGGTAGGTACGAAAGGGCAGATGTCACTAAACCGGGATCTGTGGAAAACTCGCCGGAAGGGATTAGCGGTCGGCCCGGGTCCGTTGGCCGGCCGCAACGTAAACCGACTCGCTCAGACGGAAGGTGAGGCGCCGACCTTTCTCGAGATGAATTACGGCCGTAGAATCATCGGCTTGCGGGCTTGCAGCCGGCCGCACTTCGGCATTGCCGGCGTTTCCCCGTACGAAAAGGCTGGAGGTTTGAATCGGGAGAGTTGCCCCGGACAGATGAATCGAATCAAGAGTCAGGCGGACTGAGCCGCGATTGCGCTTTAGATTCGATGCCCGAGTCGATTCCACTCGACCAGAAACCGTCACGCCACGCGCCACCAACTGATTGCCATCGACCACAACGGGCTCGTCCACGACAGCCTCGAAAGCCAAGTTGGCGTCTGGGTTATCAGCGGATATCGGTTCCTTTAGTCGCACAGTTAGCAGAGTGCCGGCCGGCAGATTGTTGGAATCCTGGAACGGAAGGCTCGTTTGGGAGTTGAGCGGAGTGTCGGGAGTTGCTGAAGTTTCAGCCGAACGGTCGGACGTTGCCGTTTCGTGAAAAGGAACGGCGGGGGGATCCGCGTGAGCGGCAGTGTCATCACTTTGCAGGCCAGCCGGACGGGCACAACTGACCGTCCCTGCCAGGGCCAACAAAATGAGCGACCTTAGCCAAATCGTCAGACCATGGGGTCTGCGGAACCGACTCATCGCAATGATCCTCGCCTGCGTCTCTTGGACAAGGAAGTGGCAACCCGAGTACCAGACACAGTCTCACTAAATCAATGACTTGGCGATGGCACTTTAGGGTAGGTCGTGTAGATTCTTCCGCTCGGGGCGTTTGTTGCCATCTTTCGGCGGAACCGAGAAGAGGAATTCCCGGCAGAAATTAGTTCAGCGGTTGCTCAACAGTTGCAACACCTTGGCGGTGTTATCGGTCTGACCCAGACGGGGGAAAATCTTTTCGATGGTGAGACGGTGAGCGTCGGCGTCCCGGTCTGTGATGGCATCAGCGACCAGCACGACGTTGTATCCCAGATCGTAGGCGCTCCGCGCCGTTGATTCCACGCCGGCACTCGTCGAAATGCCTGCAATGCAGACCTGTGTCACTCCTCGCTGGCGCAGATATTGATCCAAATCTGTGCCCAGAAACGCGCCCCATCGTTGCTTGGCGATGATGTGGTCGTCAGGGTGCGCCTCTAATTCATCAGCCAGTTCCGCCCAATCGGCAGGCCGGGTGACATTTGGAACTCCGGCATCGGTTCGGCCTGGTGCCGCACCAGTCACGTGGACAAGAACGACGGGCAGTTTTTGCGAGCGGAAAGCCCGCGCGAGTTCAGCAACACGGCTGACAATCTCACCGGCGGGATGCACGGTGGGTAAAGCGATGATTCCTTTTTGCAGGTCGATCACGACCAAGGCCGCGTTGGCATCGAGTTTAGTGAGAGGCATGTTTTTGCGTTGGATGAGCGGGACGGCATGTTGGTTGCGCCGGCTCTGCCAAGAGGCAAGGTGGTCCAATCACGGGAAACCATCCATTCGGAAGAAAAAAACGGAGGGCGGTGAGCCCGCCCTCCGTGTCCGAGTTCGCTAAGACCAGTGCCGTTACTGCTTCTTCACCGGCTTCTTGGCCGGCGTAGCTTTCTTGGCACGTTCGCGACCGCCGATCAGTGTCAAAGCATCGGTCGAGTTGAAGGGGAACACCTTCGCCGAGGATTGCCCAGTGGTGCTCAATGTGACGTCAACACGGCGATTGCTCGCCATCCTGACAACATTGATGTTCTTCAGAATCCGAGCCCGCTCTTCTGTGCTCAGATCGGGGTTGCCATCCACCGATTCCTTCACTTGTTCAGTGGTGAGGTTTTCGTCTTCGCCAAACGCTTTGACGTCGATGTTGGCCGCGGGAACTCCTTGTGCGACCAGGAAGTTCTTGACACCGTCAACACGACGCTGGGAGAGCGCCAAATTGTACGCCGGAGTACCGCGGTGATCCGCGTGTCCTCCGAGAATCAAGTGGGCGTCCGGCTTGTCTTCGAGATAAGTCTTGAAGTCGGTCGCCAAGGCGATCAACGTCTGCTGTTGACTCGGCAAGAGACCGCCAGTGCGATCACTCGGCCGGGGTTGGTTGACGATGAAGTAGATGCTATGCAGCGCGAGCCTAGTTTCCAGCTTGTTGACCGGCGGATTTTCCACGGTAACTTGCGCGGAGGCCTGTCCCGTCAAAC
Source organism: uncultured Acidobacteriaceae bacterium (assembly GCA_963710885.1). Classification (GTDB taxonomy): domain Bacteria; phylum Acidobacteriota; class Terriglobia; order Terriglobales; family Acidobacteriaceae; genus Sulfotelmatobacter. The sequence continues at coordinate 211,429 of CAVQCF010000022.1, read as the reverse complement.
CACGTGAGTCGGTACAGGTCGCACCGACAGTTGCTGAGCCCGCCGAAGCTGCCGCCGTGCTCAAGGTGGCTGTATTTCCGCTTCCAGACACCGAACCACCGGTGGAAGTCCAGTTCGCAACGGAAACCGGCACGCCATCCGGACTGGTGCAAGTGCAGGTTATGCTGGCAGAGCCGCCGATCACGACGGAGGACGGACTCGCCGAACAACTGATGGTCGGAGGATTCTTAGGAGGCAGCGGCTTGATTGTGTAAGTTGCCGAGCAGCTCGCTTCGTTGTTCTTCTTGGCTTTCGCGTCAGTGGCGTGCACAGAGACAGTGTAGGTGCCCGGAGCCGCGCCGTTTGTGTCGATGCTAGCGGCGGTATCTTTTCCGGTCACTGTGCCGCCGTTGCCGCTCCAGCCGTATGCGACAGTGTGCTTGGGATTGAAATTGCTGGCTGTGACATTAGCCGTGATCGGTTCGCCTACCAAGACTTCGGTCGGTTGCACCGAGCAGGAGGCAGCCGGAACGAGTTCCGGTGCGCCACCCCAATTCATCACCACACCGGTTCGCAGTCTCGCGCCCTGAAACTGAGGACGCCGCACCTGCGGGAATTCTGGAGCGGCATAATTCGCGAAGTTGTGGAGAGCCCAGACGTAGTCGGCTCCGAACACCCGCCAGGAAAACATCTTTGTAAAGGGAACATCGAGGCCGCCGCCAAGAACCATACCAATTCCATTGCTGGTGATGAATCCGTTGTTGTAGGTCACTCGATTAAATGTGGCCAGGGCGTGAATGAAAACCGCCATGCTGTCAGTGCGGACGATAAACCTTGGTCCGCCGCCGGCTGTCCATTCGGAAGCGGCATCACCCGAACTCGTACCCCGGTTATATCCAAAGTCACCCTCTAAGCCGAAATGCCGATCGAAATTGAATGTCAAGGCACCGCCGATTCCCTTCGCCATTCCTGGAAGCTTGAACGCCGTTGGGCTGTTGGGATCGCTGCCGGGCGCTGGCACCGTGCCCCCTGGATACAGATATTGATACCCTGCAAATACGTCCCATTTCGGGTTAGGGGCATCGCTCTGAGCGAGCGCGAATGAAGAGATAAAAACCACTGCAAGCACGACTGACAGGCCGGCCAGAAAGGGGCGGCAGGCTCGTGGGGTGTTGTTAAATTTCATCGAATCCTCCAAGGATGTACTGGTTCCCGGGTGCCTGTACAACCAGACCTCTACGGGGAAAAAGGTATAGCAATATGGGTATACGACGAGGTCGGGGGCCTGGGAACTGGCAATTCTACCGTACCCCAACTTAAAGCGAAAGCGTAGACTCGGAGTATTGCCCCTCAAAAAGCAAAACCCTCAGGACGGTTTCGTCTCAAAGTGAAATTCCGAACGGACAACCGCGTGCCTGCCGAGGATGTGAACAAACTGACCTTGCCGTGCGGGAAGGTGGCCGCGTATCGTTGGGATTCGATCGGATTGGCGGTTCGATCCGGGGATTGGACGGAAGAGTGACCAGGCAAATACCTGCAGCAAGAGCAATCCGATGAGCCACGAAAAGATACTGATCGTTGAAGACGAAGAGAACGAACGATCGGGGCTGGCCGAACTGGTGTCTTCTTGGGGGTTTCGAGTCGAAACGGCCCGCGACGGCGCAGAGGGTTTAGACAAGGCGACGCAGTGGTCGCCATCGATCGTCATCACCGATCTCAAAATGCCACGGATGGGCGGGATCGAACTGCTGGGCCATCTTGCGGAACAGGCAACGACGATTGCCGTGATCTTGGTCACCGCCCAGGGAACAATCGATAGCGCCGTGCAGGCCATGCGTATGGGCGCGTATGACTACGTCACCAAGCCGATCGACACGAACCGACTGCGAACGATGCTGGGGAACGCGTCGGCTCTGCTGGGCACGCGCGCGGAACTGGAAGCGACCCGGCGGCGGCTGCGCGACGCGGGCTCGCTGGGGCGGCTCAACGGAGCCTCGCGCAAAATGCAGGAAATCTTCCGGCTCATCGAGATGGTGGCGCCGAGCACAGCATCGGTGCTGATCACCGGCGCCAGTGGAACGGGCAAGGAGCTGGTGGCACGCACCATCCACGAACTCAGCCCGCGCAAGGACCGGCCTTTCGTCGCCATCAACTGCGCCGCCATCCCTGAGACGCTGATGGAAAGTGAAATCTTCGGCCACGAAAAAGGCTCATTCACCGGTGCGCTGGAACGCCGCACCGGCTGTTTCGAACTCGCCGAAGGGGGAACGCTGCTGCTGGATGAAATCGGAGAAATGCCAGTGGGAACCCAGGCCAAGCTGTTACGCGTTCTGGAGGACCGGAAACTGCGGCGCTTGGGCAGCAAGGTCGAAACTTCCGTGGATGTGCGCGTGCTTGCGGCTACCAACAAGACGCCGGACGAGGCCGTAGCGCGGGGTGAGTTACGCAGCGATCTTTACTACCGGTTGAACGTATTCAACATCCACATGCCTCCCTTGCGCGAGCACAAAGAGGACATTCCGAGCCTGGTACAGCTTTTGCTGGCCGAGATGAGCACCAAACACGGACGGAAAGTGACCGCCATCAGCGAAGCCGTGCTGAACCAGTTCAACAACTATTCCTGGCCGGGCAACGTGCGAGAGTTGCGAAATACGATCGAGCGGGCCATCATCGTCTGCGACGCCGGCGTGGTCGAGACCAAGCACTTGCCACCAGGGTTTGGACAGGCTCCGCTGCGGACCGCGGCCAACGATCCCGATGCCGTTCGCCTGGGCGTCGGCACGACCGTCGAAGAAGCCGAGAAAATGTTGATTCTGAAGACGCTGGAGGCGACCAGCAATAACAAGACGCGAGCCGCGGAAATCCTCGGCATCAGTTTGAAGACGTTACACAACAAACTCAAGGAATACGGCAGCGCCGGTGCGGAGGCCATCCCCGGGAAGGAGGAGGTTCCTAGTAGCTAAGACCTGCTCGCGCGGTGATTCGAACCGCTCCCTATTTCCCATCATGCTACGACGAAAGACCATCATCGTGCTGGCCATCGCTCTTATGGTGACGGCGATGGTGACCGCGTTTTCGTACCTCTATATTTCTCAGATCCTTCGCTTGCGCATTGACAATGACAACGACACTGCCAGCAATCTGACTCACCAATTGGCCTATGCGCTAACGAACGCCGTACCCGACTTCAATAGCACTTCGATCGACACCAGCGACCCGGTCGCCGTGCGTCGCGCGTTAGCGGACTACCTGCAAACCGACGTCGTGCTCGCGAACTTGCTGCAGTCCGTTTCTGGCGACTGGAAACTCGTCCAAGACGTGACGATTGTTGACATCAACGGCAAGGCCTTGCTGCATACCAACGCCAGCATGGTAGGCAAGATGATTGCTCCGCGCCCCGATTTCCAGAAGATTGTCCGCGCCCGCTTCCTTGAACAGCTTCGTCTGGTCTTTAGTCCGGCCACCGTCTATGACGTGACGTACCCCCTGGAATTGAATGGCGAGCCTTTTGGTTCGATCCGCATCGGCGTGCAAACCGCCTTTCTGAGGAAGGAGGTGCAGACCCGGCTGATGAGGGCTGGCTATAGTTCGATCGCATTGATCTTTGCGTCTTTGTTTCTGGCGGCGGGAATCTCCAACGTGGCCCTGGGCCCGCTGAAAAAACTGAGCCTCAACCTCGATAGCGTGAGCGCAGGCGACGCACTTTCCAGCGATGAGTCCAATCACGACGAGTACGGGCTCGTCAGTTTGAAGATCGCCAACCTGGGCCGCCAGATTCGCGACAGCCGGGAAATCTTCTCAGCGCTAAAGGACAACGTGGACCAACTGATGTCCAAGTTGCAGGACGGGCTGATGCTGTTTGCGCGCGATTCGCGCGTGGTGCTCGTCAGCGCGCCGGTGGAAGGGTTCCTGGGCCGTCCCCGCGGGGAACTTCTCGGGCACACCGTTCACGAAGTGTTTGACCGCGACTCCCTTCTCGGCGCGGCCCTGCTCGATGCTTTCGAGCGTCGCCGTCCTTTGTCACAGAGGGAATTCGATGCAGCGGGCGGGAAGCGCGTCCAGGTTTCACTCGACTTCGTACAGGAGAAGAATTCGCAGATTGGTGCGCTGCTGATTATGCGCGACCCTGAATCAGTGCGCCGCATCGGAGATGAGATCGAAATGTCCCGGCGCCTTTCGGCCAGCGGGCGCCTGACGCGCGGCGTGGCCCACGAGGTAAAAAACCCCATCAACGCGATCGTGCTTCACTTGCAGCTGCTGCGCAACAAACTGGCCGAGCAGGAACCGGATACGCGCCGCCATATGGATATTATTGACAGCGAAATCCGCCGCCTCGATCGCGTAGTGCAGACGCTGGTGGATTTCACGCGGCCCCGCGACCTGCATCTGGAGGAAATCGATTTGCGACGCCTGATGGAAGAGGTGGCCCAACTCGCCGCTCCAGATGCGGAGCAGCACGGCGTCACCATCGAACGTCACATGCCGGAGCAGCCCCTGCCTATCAAGGTCGACGTGGATCTGGTGAAACAGGCCTTCTTGAACGTTGTCATCAACGGAGTGCAGGCGATGCCCCAGGGCGGGCTTCTCACCATCTCGGCCCGGCGTGAAAATAATGCCGTGCTCGCCGAGGTGCAAGACCAGGGTGGCGGAATACCGAAAGAGATGCACGACAAAGTCTTTGAACTTTATTTCACGACCAAGAAAGATGGCAGCGGCATCGGCCTTGCTCAGACCTACCAGGTTTTGCAATGGCATTATGGATCGCTGGACTTTGAATCGATCGACGGGCAAGGGACGGTTTTCCGCTTCCACATTCCGGCCAGTGGAGCGGGAGTGGAATCTGGTCCTCGGTACGCCGAAGGCGCCGCGACGGCTCACCGAGGAGATTGATGCATCGCAGTGTGCGGAAGAGAAGCATGGAGGAAGGTCTCGTCACGCTGGTTCCGGTAAGGCGTAAAATCAACTTGTGTCGCATTGGACCGCTAAGGATCTGGGAATGACTCTGGCCGCAATCCTTCTCGTGAGTATGGTGTGCGCATCGTCTGCGGCTAGTCGCCAGGACGCGCCCCAGTCAGCGCCTGCGACCAAACCACCCGAGGCGGCCGCGACGCCAGATCAAGGAACGGCACCGGCAGCGCAGAACCCGCCGGCTTCGTCCCAGACACCGCCCGCGACGACGCAGACGCCCTCCGGGCAAACTCATACCACCACGACACAGTCACACCATAAGAAGAGAGTGCTTCCGCCCTGCGACGCTCCCGCGGCGGGCCAGCCTCCGTCGGGCTCGAGCCCATCACCAGCAGACTCGGCTGCTCCTGGCACGACTCAAACATCCAAAACGCCGAGCCCCTGCCCTGCCCCCAAGGTGGTTGTGCGACAGGGAGGGACTTCAGAACCCAGTATTGAATTAGCCGGGGGTGCCGCAAACCAGACGGCGCACCAGCGGGACGCCGCCAACCAGATTCTGGGATCGGCCAACGCGAACCTCAAGAAAATCGCAGGGCACCCACTCAGCGCGGGCCAGCAGGATATGGTGAATCAAGTCCGCCAGTTCATGGGCCAGTCAAAGGCAGCCATCGACGCCGGCGACCTCGAACGCGCGCATACTCTGGCATGGAAGGCCGAGGTGCTCTCCGAGGAATTGGTTAAGCCAGAAAAGTAAGTTTGTTTACCCATAGAGGACACGGGAGGCTTCCTGTCTGTCCTCCGTCGTTTAAGCGGTCTTGGCACTCCGCGCTCGCTTACCTATTTCCCTTTGGCCCGAGCGGTGTTGACCTTCGTCAGCAGGTCCTGTGACATCGTCTGGAAAGGACCCTGCATCTTCGCAACCTCGGTCAGCACTTCTCGGGCTTCGGTCAGCTTATTCAACTTCGCGTATGCAAACCCCAGACCGTAAAGAGCGCGGGCATATTGCTGCTCGTCCTGACCTTTGAGAAGCGTCGAAGCCGTCTTGAGTTCGGGAATTGCGGAAGCGGTTTTTTCCTGCTTCAGGTAAGCCCATCCAATGGTGTTATGGGCGACTCCGGCGGCAACTTTTCGCGATTTGTCGGCGTCGGGAGCATCTGGTTTGGCGACCTCAATCGCCTTTTGCGAATAGCTGATCGCCTTCGCTGCGCTGCCGGGCTTGGTATCGTCACCGTAATAATTCGCCAGCAACAGCAGCGCCGCCAGCGAGTTGGGATTCGAAGCCAGCGTCTTTTCCCCGAACGAAACCAGGCGCGCTTTGTCGTTCAACTGGTCAGGGCCGAGGGTGTACATGGCATAGTTCGACACCTGATCTCCGTACTTCGAGTCCGGAAAGGCCGCCGAAAACTTTTCGATTTCTGCCATCCGATTCTTCGGATCCGTTTCATTGGCAATCGCGTTCAACCCCGAACTGTCCAGGAAATCGCAGTTGTTCTGCACCGACTCCTTCTCTTCTTTCACCTTGCTGGCAAAGTCCTCGTCGCTCATGCCTTCGGGCTTGGCCTGCTTGGCGACGGAGGCGCAGACCTCGCCGCCTTTTGCGGCATATTCCATCAGCTTAACGTTGTTCTTGGCCTGCTGTGCGATGCCGGCATCGGTCACCAGAATATCGAGGTTATGGGGAGACGCCGCCAGCGCCTTGTCACCTGCGTCGAGCGCCTTTTGCAGGTCGCCCGCCGCCTGGTAGGCTTGCGCGAGTTGCCAGTTGCCATAGGCGACGGCCGCGGGGTTCGCCGAGAACTTCTGCACGAACTCTTCGAACATAGCAATTTTCTTTTGCGGGTCTTGCTCGCTGGTGATGGCTTGCAGCGCGCGATCCTCATCCGTGCCCGCCCCAATCGTGATGTGATCAACCTGGGCGCTGGCGTGAGGAAGAAGAACCGAGAGTGAGAGGAAAAGAACAACCAGCAGTGCCGAACCGCTGCAGTGTCTCATAGCCCGCCTCCGGTGTTCGCGAGAATTAGGACTGCAACTTCGAATGCAGGCGAATCGTAGCGCCGAATGCAGCCTCGCGCAAGGGCCGAGATCACTTCGGCGTTGGACACAATGGCCTCCACCACGCAGGACACGAAGATACGCAGAAACCTCCATAGGTTTTGCGGCTCCTTCGTGATACTTCGTGTCCTTAGTGGTTCGCGGTTTTTGCGCATCCGCACCTTCCCTCGCTAAAGTAGAAAGATGCGTGCCATCCTCGGCCAGCGTCCGTTGCGTTTCGTCTTCGCGGCCAACGTGATTTCCATGTTGGGCAGCGGGATGAACTCGGCCGCCGTCGCCTGGTACATCTTGCAGGCCACGCACTCCGAAATGGCATTGGGGACCTTCGCCGTGCTGCAAACGGTCCCGGCCATGCTCATGCTTCCCTTCACGGGCGTCATTATTGATCGTGAGGACCGCCGGCGCCTGGTCATGTGGCTCGATGCCGTGCGCGGCGTCGTCATTGCTGTGGTCGCCGTTCTTGCCTTCCAGCATCGCGCGCAAGTCTGGCAACTCTACCTGATGAATACGCTGGTTGCCGCCGGATTCTGGATGTTCTGGCCAACCATCACAGCTCTGATCCAGGAACTGACGCCCGAGGGCCAGTTCGTGCAGTCCAATACATTCCTCCTGGCGGGCGTGCAGGGCGGGTGGTTGATCGCCGGCGCGATCGTCGGCTTCATGTACGACCACATCGGTCTGGGTGGCGTTCTCACCATCGACGTGTCGACCTATGTGGTCTCATTTCTTTGCTACTTGGCGGTGCGCAAGGGACGGCATGTGGTGCTGAGTCCGCAGGAACTGAAGGCTAACATTCTGGCCGCGGAAAGCCAATTTGAACGCTTCTGGCGTGAGATGCGTGAAGGCCTGCACTTTCTCCGCGATCATCGTGCGGTCGTCATGCTCGGCATTAGCTGGGCGCTGTTTCTGGGAGCCATGATTACAGGCGTCGTGGTCACGCCTTCGCTGAGCGATCGCATCTTTCACGCCGGAGCCAAAGGCTATGGATGGCTCAACGCCGGATGGGGCACCGGGGCGTTCGTGAGCGCGCTGTACGCGCCGCAAGCCATTGCGTGGCTCGGCGGCCGCCGTGCCATCGCGTACTCCATGGCGTTGCTCTCGGTGTGTGTGGTCTGCGCTCCCATTGCGCCGTTTCTCTTTATCGCTATCTCGATTTATTTCCTCATGGGCTCGGCTCGCGGCTTAGGCGGCGTGGCCATGAATACCAGTTTGATGGAGATGGTGCCGAAACACCTGATGGGCCGGGTGCAGAACGCGTTCTACTTCGCAGGAACGTTTCTGCAACTGGTGTTGGCTGTAGGTGTAGGCGTGGTCGCGCACAAAGTCAGCCTGGTGGCTGCGTTCGCGATCTTGGCGTGTGTGTACGGGATGTCGTTCGTGGCCGCCAGTTGGCCGGTGGCCGCGACCGTGCGCGAGGAAGTGGCGGCCGAGTGAGCGCCGCAGAGGCATCGCGTCTCCGTGGTCAACCACTGCCTCCGGCTGTTAATCTATCCCATTCGTAAGGAGCACTCATGTCTGCTGACTTGCAAGGCCGCAATGCCGTCGTGTTCGGAGTCGCCAACAAGCGTTCCATCGCTTGGTCGATCGCCATGGGACTGCACGCCGCCGGTATGAAGCTGGCCATCACCTATCAGAACGAGCGCCTCGAGCAGGAAGCTAAGGACCTCATCCTCTCGCTGCCCGGCGCCGAAGCCTACATGTGCGATGTCTCCAAGAACGAGGAAATCGACCGCCTCTTTGCCACGCTGAAAGAGCGCCACGGTAAGCTGCACACGCTCGTACACTCGGTCGCTTACGCCCCCGCCGACGAATTGAAGGGCGAATTCGTCAACACCACACGGGAAGGCTTTCGCATCGCCATGGATGTGAGCGTGTACTCGCTGATCGCCGTAGCCCGCGCCGCCGTCCCGCTCATGACCGATGGCGGATCGATCATCACGATGACCTATTACGCTTCCGAGAAGGTCGTCCCTCGCTACAACGTGATGGCCGTGGCCAAAGCTGGACTGGAATGCTCGGTTCGCTATCTCGCATTTGAGCTGGGTAAAGAAAGAATTCGGGTGAACGCCATCTCCGCCGGCCCGATCAAAACGCTCGCCGCGCGCGGCATCGCTGGCTTTGGCGAGATGCTCAAGGGTCACGAAGAGCGCGCCCCACTCGGCCGCCGCGTGGAAGTCGAAGAAGTCGGAAGCACCGGAGTCTTCCTGGCCTCGGATGCAAGTTCAGGGATCACGGGCGAAGTCATCTACGTCGATTGCGGTTTCAACATCATGGGATTTTGACAGGACGTTCCGCAATCATGTGGGAACAGCCGCCCTGGTCTGTTAGGTCGAGCGCAGCTCGACTCGCCCCCTCGCCAGCGCTCCATGGGATAATTGAAGGTATGCGAAACCGGCGTCTGACGTTCGCTCTCTTTGCGGCCGCAATCCTGTTCTCCATGGTGCGGGAATGGAGCGCTCCGGTGTTTTGTGCAAGGTCGATTCTGGTCTCGTCTAACGTGGCTCAAAGCAAACGCTAGCTGCTGATTCTGATCCGCCGCTGAGTCTCGCCCTCCTGCTCCAGGGCGATCTCAACCTCCCGCTCTCGAACCAGCCTCGGAAACTTCTCTCCCCATTCAATCAGCAGAATGCTGCTCTCGGCGCGCAAGTCATCCAACCCAAGCGTTTCCAGTTCGCGCGGCGTGTCAATGCGGTAAAGATCGATGTGGTAGAGGTTGGCGTGAGGACCGCGATACTCATGGACCAGAGTGAAGGTGGGACTCGTGACGTCTTCCTCCGCTGCAGCCTCGAACGCCGCCGCGATTCCCTTGACTAGCGTGGTTTTGCCTGCTCCGAGATCGCCGCGCAGCAGCACGAGTTTGGGCGGGGTGAGCAACGCGGCCAGCGTTCGCCCGAAGGCGATCGTTTCCTCAGCCGATTGCGTGGTGATTTCCCGCAGCACTCCGCTGGCTCTGGCCGGGTTCGTCACCCGATCAGTATATGGGGAAGAGTGCCTTGTGGAAGAGTGGTCCTTCAGGGTCGCGTGAGCGCGCAACCATGCCGTAGCTTTAGCCCCTCAGGGCCTCGCTGCGCCCGCTGGACAGCCGAGGCGGCTGTCTCCACATGTTCGCCTCAATAGGTGGAGAACGCGTTGACCTTCATCCCTAGTAACTTCCGGTCCACGACGTGATCGAGCGAGGTGCGCAGGCGCCGATGGTCGTCATCCTCGAGCGCCACGAAGCGGAACGGCTGTAACACCCCGTCAGACATCTTCTGTGTGGGGCTGAGAACTTCGGCCATTCCGTGCACCGGGCCGGCTTGCGTCTGGAAGGCCACCTCGACAAAGTCGCCCTGGGCTAATGATTGGGCTAGCTGCAGCAAGCCGCCGGTGATGGAAATGGATTGGAGTTTAGCTTTGGTGCGGCGGCCGTCTTCTAGGCGGATCGCAGCCAGGACCGAATCTCCTAGCTGGACTCGGGCCGCGCGCCGCGATGGGTGCGGTTGGGGGAAGTGAGTCATAGGCTGTTTGCACTATCGCACCAGTCCCTATTGCGTAATAGATTACTGAAGCCCCTCGTCCGGATTCCGCTGTGGGAGCCGCGAGTGAGGGCTTCTTAGCCTTGCGGTATGAAGTAGTTAGCGGATGTTTACCAGTTAATACATGTCCTACAGTACAGTCTAAAGATCCTAAAATGGCGGATTTTAAAGCCGGCGAGGACTGGCCGATTTACTATCTCTGACTGACCCCAGGAAGGAACTTCATGGTCCGAATTTCGCATCTTGCATTGCTCTCATTGTTGGTCGCCAGCGTGTCGTTCGGACAGGGCTCAGCCGCGCACCCGCCACTCCGCGTTGGCATTGTTGGCCTGGTTCACGGACACGTACATGGATTCCTGGGTGCATTCCAGCACAGCCCCGAGATTCAGATCGTAGGTGTCGCGGAACCGGATCCGAACCTCCTCTCGCAGGCCGCGACTCGATACGGCTTTGAGGGTTCGATGCTGTTCACCGATCTCGAGGCAATGCTGATCAAGGCGCATCCCCAGGCGGTGCTGGTTTACACCAATACTTATGATCACCGGCGCGTGGTCGAGGCCTGCGCCCGGCACGGCGTGCACGTGATGATGGAGAAGCCGCTCGCGGTCAGCCTCGACGATGCGCTGGCCATCGAGACGGCAGCGCACGCGGGCAAGATTCAAGTCTTGGTTAACTACGAAACTTCCTGGTACCGCAGTAATCACGCCGCCTACAGCCTGGTGCATGAAGGAGCCTTGGGTGACATCCGCAAGGTGGTGATTCATGACGGCCACAATGGTCCAAAGGAAATTAGCGTCGAACCGGAGTTCCTCGCCTGGCTGACCGATCCCAAACTCAACGGTGGGGGCGCCCTGTTCGATTTCGGATGCTACGGCGCCGACCTGATGACGTGGCTGATGGACGGCCAGCAGCCGCTGACCGTCACTGCGGTCACGCAGACCTTCAAGCCGGAAATCTATTCGAAAGTTGATGACGAGGCCACGATCATCCTGACGTATCCGAAGGCACAGGCGATTGTGCAGGCTTCTTGGAATTGGCCTTTCGGGCGCAAGGACATGGAAGTGTACGGCCAGACCGGATATGCCATCACGGTTCAGGGCAACGACATTCGCGTGCGGCGCGGCGGAGACAACGCACGCGAAGAACAGTCGGCGGCCAAGCCAGTGCCGGCGCCGTACAACAATGAGTTGTCGTATTTGCGGGCAGTTATCCTGGATGGAGCCAAGCCCGACACGCTTTCATCGCTGGAAACCAATGTGACGGTGACGGAAATCTTAGATGCAGCGCGGCGTTCCGCCTCAGAGGGAAAAACAGTCGTGCTTCCGGCGAGGAGGTAAGGCATCCTGTGGAACAGCGCCCGCGTAAAGGCCGCGATTCCACGGCAGGCATATTGCCTTCAGCCGATCCAAGCCACAAACTTTGCCGCCGCCGTTCTCTGCGCGCGGTCGAAGGCATCGGGCAGCCCGCGCAGCAAGTCGGTCGCCACCATCGAATGCTCTCCAACGATCTGGCGCATCACGTCGCCCGCGAGACCATGAAGGTGCACCGCGGCACAGACGGCCATCGTCACATCTTTCGGATGCTGCGCGATCATTGCCGCGACCATGCCGGTCAGAATATCGCCCGTCCCCCCGGTTGACATTCCCGGATTCCCCGTGGTGTTGACCCAGGCGTCGCCATCGGGCTGAACGACAAGCGTCCGGTTCCCCTTGAGCACAACGATCAATTTATGCTCGTGTGCAAACTTCCGCGCCACGCCGAGGCGGTCTTTCTGCACGTCGGCGGTCAAACATCCGGCAAGGCGCGCCATTTCGCCGGGATGAGGAGTGATCACCAGTACTCGACCCTGGCCGCTCAAGCCATCGGTCGCGCCCTCGAAGGCATTCAAACCATCGGCATCGAGGACCATGGGAATCTCAGCGCCAGCAACCAGAGCTCGCACGAACTCAGCCGTCGCCGCATGGCGTGAAATCCCTGGGCCGATTGCTAGCACGCTCTTTCCTTTCGCCAAAGCATCGAGCCGCGCCGCTGCGCCTTCCGAAATCGTGCCTTCGCGTGTTTCTCGTAAAGGCTCCGTCATCAACTCCGGATGAAATCCTGCCACCGTGGGCAGCAGAGACTTCGGCGTCGCGACCGTGGCCAGTCCCGCTCCAGCGCGCAGAGCAGCCATACCCGCCATCGCAATCGACCCCGCCTTGCCGAGGGAACCTCCGACAACCAGCACGTGCCCGTAATTACCCTTGTTCGAGTCTGCCGGACGCGGACCGATCAGCTGGGCAAAATCGCGAGCCGTGATGACGTTGAATTGCAGCGAGGAAACGATCGCCTCTGGCGGAGTGCCGATGTCGGCGACGTAGGTCGGGCCCGTAGTCACCGCGCCCAAGACATGTGCCGGGCGCGCCGCAGTAAAGGTCACGATTGAGTCCGCTCGCGCAATGGTGCCCTTCTGCGGACTCATCGCATCCGCATCCGCGCCGGAAGGGATGTCGACGGCGATCACCGGCGCCTTCCCTGTATTCAGCAGCGCGATCGCAGCAGCGTACAATCCACTCACAGGCGGCTTGAATCCAGTGCCAAGAATCGCATCGAGATACAAATCCGCAACCAGCGCGCGCCGCACGCGCTCTTCTTTCAGATCTTCGCTGGAGCGGACTACGAAGGGAGGCTCCGGCAACGTCACGAACATGGCGGCAGCGTCACCATGCAGATCCTCCCGATCGGCCAGCAGGATGACCTGAACTGCCTTCCCTGCCTCATGCAACTTGCGGGCGGCCACGAATCCGTCGCCGCCATTGTTGCCCTTACCGCAGATCACCAGAATCTTCTGCGCGTCGCCGTGCTGCGCCAGAACGTGTTCGGCCACCGCGGTTCCGGCGTTTTCCATCAGCGTCAGCGACGGGACGCCGAATCGTTCGCTGGTCGCGCGGTCGATGGCGCGCATTTCTGCTGCAGTCACGATTTTCATTCGATTCTGATCCTCATGACGAAGAGGAGGCGGTCAGTTCCAGCTGCCGCAGCTGCGCAGGTTCACCCATGGCAATCAAGAAATCATCGGCTTCGATGCGCTCGTCGGGCGCAGGATTGAAGCGCATGCCTTCGCGCCGCTTGATCGCCAGGACAATCACTCCGCGCTCCTGCCGAATTCGCGAGCTCTCAATCGTCTTACCCGCAAAGGCCGACGTTGATGTGATGTGGATCTCGCCGATTTCCAGATCGATGCCGAGGTGAGTAGTCGCGGTATCGAGAAAGCTTACTACGTGCGGACGCAGCAGCGACTGCGCAATTCGTTGCCCCGCAAACGAATACGGCGAAACCACGGCATCGGCGCCGGCGGTGAGCAGATGCTTTTCCGCCGCATCTTCGCTGGCTCGGGCAATGATCTTCAAGTGCGGGTTCAACCCACGCGCGGTGAGCACAATGTAGAGATTGGTGGCGTCAGTGGTAGTGGCAGCAATCAGCCCGCGGGCGCGCTCGATCTGCGCCTGGCGCAGGGTCTGCTCCTGCGTAGCATCTCCGGCCAGCACTAGCCAGTTTTCTGACGCGAAGCGCTGGCGCTTGGCTTCGTTGTTCTCAAGGATTACGAAGGGCACCGGCTTTCGACCTAATTCACGCGCCACGCTGCGTCCTACGCGCCCCAAACCGCAGATGATGTAGTGCTGGTCGAGCCGGCCGATTTCGCGCTCCATGCGCCGCCTTCCGAAGAAGCTTTGCAACTCGAATTCTAGCAAAGCCTGACTCAGCGCTCCGACGCCTAGCAGCAAGAGCGACACACCCGATAGAATTACGAACACATTGAAGACGCGCCCGGCGTGCGAGAGTGGATGTACCTCCTGGTATCCGATGGTGGTCAGCGTGGTCACCACCATGTAGAAGCCATCGAACCACGGCCAGCCCTCGATGTAGTGATATCCGGCCGTGCCAATCGCCATGACCAGCAGAAGAGCGCGCCGATGGTTCGAAGATTGCGGAAGGCTTTCATGGAAGTGCATCGGCTAGTGATCAGTGACCAGTGATCACTGATCTATAAAGCAAAGATCAGTCAGCACCTCTTTTCGACGCTGTGCGGCAGGGCCTTTGTAGCAAATCGGCTCTCACGCCATTCCTGAATCATCGCGATCAGGCTCCGGCGTTCGTCCCGCAGCCAATGCCTGCACCCGGCTGTGCTTCACCCTATAGCTGAAGTACACGACCAGCCCATCGCCAGCCAGATAAACAACCGAGCCCAGTTCACCCATCCCAGCTTGTACATCATGTAGCCGTTCGAGATTACGCCGAGAATTGGGATCAGTGGCACCCACGGTGTTCGGAAAGGACGCGGCTGGCTAGGGTTGGTCCGAGCGCAAGACCATCACGGCAATCGAGACGATCACAAACGCAAGAAGCGTGCCGATGTTCACCATCTTCCCGATGTCGTCGATCGGCGTTACGCTGCCGACAATGGCCGCCAGCAAGCCTACGAGAATCGTGTTCTTCCACGGCGTGCGAAATTTGGGATGGATATCCGGCAAAGAACTTCCTGGGCAAAAGACCGTCATTCGCCATCGAATAAAGGACTCGGGTCTGGCCCAGCAACATCACCAGCATCACGCTGGTCAGTCCGGCCAGAGCGCCCAACGTAATGATGTTCGCCGCCGTAGTAAGACCGCGATCCAGGAATGCAACCGCGACTGGCGCCTCAATGTTGATCTGTTGCCAATGCACCATCCCGGTCAGCACGCCGGCTACGGCGATATACAACACCGTACAAATCGCCAACGACGCGATCATTCCGATGGGGAGGTCACGCTGCGGATTCTTGGCTTCCTGCGCCGTGGTGGATACCGCATCGAATCCAATGTAAGCAAAGAATATGTAGGCAGCGCCCTGCCAGATTCCTCCCAAGCCGTGGGGTGCGTACGAGTGCCAGTCCATGCCCCAGTTTGCGCGATTGATGTAGTGAGAGCCCAGCGCGATCACGAAGAGCACGACCGCCACCTTAATCACGACGATCGTGGCATTAAACCTTGCGCTCTCTTTGATGCCCACCACCAGGATCGCCGTGATAACAAGGGCAATGAGGAAGGCGGGAAGATTAAAGCCAATTTCCATCCCCAACAAATGCGGTGCGCCGAGCAATTCATGCGCCCGCTGCAATAACTCGGGAGAGGCCGCGCTGGTAAGCCCACTCACTTTGTCTAGAAAGGCTTGTGTACCCGGAACAAGGGATGAATCCGAAGCGACCGCCATCTGGCGCGCAACCATGGTTCTCGGCCGTCTTCAGAGCGGTCCAGTGATCGTATGCCAGCCAGAGCGGCATCTTGATGTGAAAGATATTCAGCAACTCGATAAAGTGATTCGACCAACCCGACGACACCGTGCTGGCACCCATGGCGTACTCGAGCGTCAAGTCCCATCCGATGATCCAGGCCAGCAACTCGCCCAGCGTGGCGTAGGCGTAGGTGTAAGCGCTGCCCGCCAGTGGAATCATGGCGGCGAACTCTGCGTAACACAGACCCGCAAATGCGCAACCCAAACCCGACAGAACGAACGAGAGAGAGAGGCCGGGTCCGGCATATTGCGCGCCCAGTCCCACCATGACAAAAATTCCGGCGCCGATGATCGCACCCACGCCGAGCGCAGTGAGCTGAAAAACTCCCAATGTGCGTTTCAGGCTGTGCTCGCCCGTTTCGCGGGCCTCTTCCATCAGCAGATTCAGCGGCTTGGTTGCCAGCAGATTTGCCATCCGTTTGGGTTCTCCTTGGCTCTTAGGCGGACTCACTTGTGTTGCCACGTCGCGACCCCCTCGACCATGCGTAGTAGACCGGAATTCCCAGCAGCACCACGATCAGCCCCGGCCACGTGAACTCTGGCTTGTAGCGCAAGAGTACGACATCGATGAATAAAGCCATCACAATATAAATGAGCGGCAACACCGGATACCCTACCGCCCGGTAAGGCCGGTTCGCATCAGGACGCGTCTTCCGCAGAACGAACAATCCCAGAATTGTCAGGACGTAAAACACCAGCACCGCGAAAATGACATAGTTCAGCAGGTCGTTGTAGCTTCCCGAGATGCAGAGCACGCAGGCCCACACCATCTGCACCATCAGCGAAACCGCCGGCGTCTTGTACGTAGGATGCAGCTTGGCCACGTTGCGGAAGAAGAGGCCGTCTTTCGCCATCGCATAATATACGCGCGCGCCGGAAAGAATCAGCCCGTTGACGCAGCCGAAGCCGGAAATCATGATGGCCGCCGCCATAAGCTTGCCGCCGATCCCGCCGAACATTTGCGTCATGACCGCCGTGCCCACCCGATCTTCCGAGGCATACTTAATGCCCCGCCCCAAGATTGTGGCTGCGCCGGGTGCTCCATCGAGGGGCAGGGCGCTCAGATAAATAAAGTTGCAGGCAATATAGAGCGCAATGACCACGCCCGTGCCCAGAGCCAGCGAGAAAGGCAGGTTGCGGCTGGGATTCTTGACCTCTCCGGCGGTGAACGTGACGTTATTCCAGGCGTCGGCGGAAAATAGCGATCCAACCTGGGCCACGGCAAGAATGGTCAGGGCGCCCACCATCACGATGGGCCCGCTCGCGCCGACCTGAACCGCGTGCTGTGCGCCAAGTCCCGCGTTGTGCCAGAAGTTCGCGCCGAAATTCGCGGCTAGCGCCTGCGCGTTGCGCCCCAGAGCCAAGCCGAACAGCACTAATCCCAGCAATGCCGAAACTTTGGCGACGGTGAAAACATTCTGAATCGCCGCGCCGGTTTTCACTCCGAAGATATTTACCACTGACAGGAACATCACCAGCAGGATCCCCATCAGGTTCTGAGTATTGATTCCGACATCCATATTGCCCAGCACCATCGGGCCTATGTGAATAGGACGGAACCTTCCAGATATGCAGAATCCAATTGGACGAGGAAATCGAGGGAACGAAGACCCCCAGGAACTTGCCGAAACGCAACGCCCACCGCGGCGATGGTCCCGGTCTGAATCACCAGAAACAGCGTCCAGCCGTAGAGAAAGCCCCAGAGTGGGCCCAGCGCCTCGCGCAGATAAACGTACTGCCCGCCGGCTCGCGGCATCATGGCTGCCAACTCGCCATAGCTGAGCGCACCCACAATCGTCATGAATCCTGCGACAGCCCAGGCGCCAATCAGCAACGCCGGCGACCCTACTTCGCGGCCGATCTCCGCCGATACGATGAAGATGCCGGAGCCAATCATTGACCCCATGACCAGCATAGTGGCGCTGGTGAGGCCCAGACCCTGGACCAGTTCCTTATCCTGATGACTGTGGATTTCCCAGTCGCTGCCTGTAGACGGCTGCGTTGTCGGTGTACTCAGTGGCTCACTCCTTGTCGTTAGTCGTTGGCCATCAGTCGTTGGCCATCTGGCATTCGGTTGTCAGCTACTCGCTTTGTCATCCTGAGAAGGGCGATCTTTGCCCGGCGAAGGCATGACATTCGAAACCAAGTACTCGCGATGCTTGAGAACTCTATCGCAATATTCAGAAAAATTCCTCTGCTGATTTGCGGGGATCCCGTAACAGATCGGATATCATGGCGACCGAATCGGCCCCGGCCTCGATCACGGACGCAGCATTCGCCCGAGTGATGCCCCCAATGGCGACTAGCGGCTTGCGCGTCAAACCCCGAGCCCGACGCACGCCTTCGAGCCCAACCACCGGGTCAGGCCTTTCTTTGCTGGAGGTGGCGAACACCGGTCCAATCGCAAGATAATCGGCGGAAGTCAGATTCGCCTCCGTCAGCTGGTCGGGATTGTGAGTCGAGACGCCCAGCCAGCGATCCGGACCAATGATCTTGCGCACAGACTCCGGAGACAGGTCTTCCTGCCCCACATGAACTCCATCGAAATCGGCCGCCAGGCACAGGTCGGCGCGGTCATTCATCAGCAAACGAACGGAATCGCCCAGATGCCCCTTCAGTTCCCGCGCCTGCTCCAGCATCACCCGCGCATTCCCGTTCTTATTGCGGTACTGAAGCAGTGTGCAGCCGCCCGCGCACAGTTCTTTGGCGAATACCAAGAGGTCAGAAGTTGTTTGGACTTGGCCAACATCCAAAATGGCGTACAGAGGGGGGAGTTGAATCGTTTCAGGGCGAAGGGCAGATTGAATCATGGGTCATTCCTATGGACGATTGCGAGAACGACTCCCACGATTGCCCCCAGCGCGCCGACGCCGATGATCACGAAGGCGTTTCCCGAGACCAGAGATAGCCGCCAGCCCAGAACCAAACCGAGAACGGGACCAACCAACGCGAATTGCGAGAATTTACTCGCTGCAAAGCTCGCCGACTCGGCGCTAGTGGGCGCCATTCTTCTTCAAGAATCTCTCGATAAATCCTGTGTCAAACTTCCCCGCCCGGAAGTCTTCATCCGCCAGAATCTTCCGATGCAGGGGGATGGTAGTGTAAACGCCCTCGACAATAAACATCTCAAGTGCCCGTGCCATGCGCGAAACCGCCTCGCTGCGGTCTTTGCCGCGCACGATGAGCTTGGCAATCAGCGAATCGTAATACGGCGGAATCACGCCCTCGGCATAAGCGGCGGTATCGACGCGCACTCCCGTTCCTCCGGGGGGATGGAACGCCGTGATCTTCCCTGCCGACGGCGTGAATTTCTCCGGATGCTCGGCATTGATTCGGCACTCGATCGCGTGCCCGCGATGGACGATCGGCCCCTGCAGCACATCCCGCATGTGGGCTCCGGCCGCGATCATGATCTGGCTCTTCACCAGATCGACGTCCGTCACCATTTCCGTCACCGGGTGTTCGACCTGGATGCGGGTGTTCATTTCGATGAAATGGAGGCGTCGGTCCTGGTCCATCAGAAACTCAATCGTGCCCGCGTTGCTGTATCCGATCTCCGCCAGCGACTTGCAGAGCACGGCCCCGATCTCATCGCGCAGTTGGGGTGTAACCTGTGTCGAAGGCGATTCCTCGAGCAACTTCTGGTGGCGGCGCTGGATCGAGCATTCGCGCTCGCCCAGGCTGACCACGTTGCCGTGCTCATCGGCTAAGCACTTGAAATTCAATGTGCCTTGGATGCTCGACGTACTTCTCCATGTAGAGATCGCCGTTCCCGAACGCTCCCGCGGCTTCGGCCTGAGCAGCCTTGAACAGCCCGGGCAGTTCCTCTTCATTCCGGACGATGCGCATTCCACGACCGCCACCGCCGGCAGAGGCCTTCACGATCACCGGGAATCCCACCTGCCGCGCCCACTCCACTGCCTCGGCGTCGGAAGCGATGATTCCATCCGACCCGGGCAGGATCGGCACTCCAGCGCGCTTCATCGCAGCGCGCGCTTTTTCCTTCTCGCCCATCAGCCGCGTCACTTCGGGCCGCGGTCCGATGAACTTGATCCCGCTGGTCTCGCACACTTCGGCGAAGTTGGCGTTTTCCGCCAGCAACCCGTAGCCGGGATGCACCGCCTCGACGTTGGCGATCTCGGCCGCGCTGATGACCGCCGGAATGTTCAGGTAGCTCAGCGCGAGTTGCGGCGGCCCAATGCAGATCGCCTCATCGGCAAAGCGGACGTGCAACGAGTTGCGGTCGGCCTCGCTGTAGATGGCGACCGTGCGGATCCCTAGCTCCTTGCACGCGCAAATCACGCGCAGTGCAATCTCTCCGCGGTTGGCAATCAGGATCTTCTTGAACATGAGGAAAAAGCCACGAGCTATCAGCTTTAAGCTACGAGATCAAGGCTCACAGCTCGCGGTTCGTAGTTAACGGACACAAAAAGGCGCGCCCAGAGCGCGCCCAGATCGATCCCAGATTCACTTCTTCGGCCGGATCACGAACAATTCCTGGCCGTACTCGATCGGCTGGCCGTTGACCGCCAGCTTCTTGACGATCTCCCCGGCAAAATCCGACTCAATCTCGTTCAGCAGCTTCATCGCTTCGACAATGCAGAGCACTTGCCCCACTTCCACCATGTCTCCCGGTTTCACGAACGGAGGAGCCCCCGGTGAGGGAGCTTCGTAGAACGTCCCCACGATCGGAGACTTCACCATGTGAAGCCCCTCTTCGGGAGCAGGGGCGGCTGGCGCTGGTGCAGGTGCGGCTACCACGGGCACGGCACCCAATTCTGGCGCCGCTGCTGTGGCCGCGGGCACCGCATAAAAGCGCGGTTCGGCCTGAGAGTGGACGAACGTATGCTCCCCGGCGCGCTTGATCCGGACCTTGACATCGCCACGCTCCAATTCGAATTCGGCAATATCCTTTTCGATTAAAAACTCGATGAGTTCTTTCAGCTCTTTTTGATTCATTCGTATAGGGTGGGACCCTTCGCCAACCTCCCGCGAGCCCAACCGCCAGCGATTCATGGCTCACGCGAAGAAGCCGGGCCTCAATCCTGCCCGGCTGAAAGTTCAAGAAGGCTAAACTGCCAGAAAATCCTTACTCGTCGGAGTCATCACTTCACAACCGCTCGGCGGTGACCGCCACCATGTCCTCGATCCTCACGCCCCATTTGCCGGGGAAGTATACTCCCGGCTCGATTGTGATGACCATCCCGGGCTGCAGAATCTCCCGCTGCCCGTTCGCGACTCGCGGAACTTCGTGAATCTCGAGCCCGACTCCGTGTCCGGTCGAGTGGGTAAAATAGCGTCCTAACCCGGCCTTACGCAATACCTTACGGGCTGCCGCGTCGACCTCGCCGACCGCGATTCCCGGCCGCACGGCATCGATCGCTGCCTGCTGCGCTTCTCGCACTGCCTCGTAAGCCTGGCGGGCTTCCTTCGGGACAGGTCCCACCCACACAGTGCGGGTTTGATCGGAACAATAACCTGAAAGTATAACACCGAAGTCGCAGACCACGAACCCTCCGGCGGTGATCGTCTGACCGGAAGCTCGCCCGTGGGGCAGCGCCGACCTCGCACCCGAAGCAATGATCGTGGGGAACGACATCTCGTCAGCCCCGGCCCGGCGAGCTGCCAACTCCATCTCCGCAGCGACCTCGGTTTCCTTGACTCCAGGACGAATCACTTCGACCACCCGGTCAAACAGCTTGGCTCCCAGCGCGACGGCAGCACGAATTCGCTGCAACTCGTCGGCATCCTTAATCATGCGCGCACGTTCAATCAGAGAAGGCGCATCCTTCAACCGGACACCGGCTGGCTTCACCTGGGCCAAGCGCTTCTTGTTCTGCAATCGTAAAGTGCTCAGCCTCCAGGCCGATGGTCCATCCCCGGGCCCGCTTGCGCCGCGCCGCCGAGAAACTCGCCTAAGGCCGGCAGCACCGCCTTGCGGGCGATCACCACTTTCGCGCCCTTCACCTCTTGGTGCGCCTGAGTCTCGTAGCGGACGTCGGTAAAGAACACGCTGCCGGCTTCTTCGACCAGCAGTAGCCCGGCGCTTCCGGTAAAACCGCAGAGATATCGGATGTTGGGAAGATGGCTGATCAGCAGTGCATCGAACCGGGTGGTCGCGAGATGCTCCCGCAGTTTTTTCTGGCGTGCGGAGAAGTCCATTGCTGGTGAGTTTAACAGGAGAGAGGGAAAGATCCGAGCGCTTCACCAAGAACAAAACCGCCAGCCTGACAGGTTCTTCAGGCCGGCGGTTTCAATCTTCGAACTCGCTGCTAGCGTCTGACGCTGTTATGTCTGAATGATTCGCGGCGTGATGAAGAAAATCAGCTCCTGGTTCGAGGTGTTGACCTGCGTGTGCTTGAACAGGTTGCCCAGATAGGGCAGGTTGCCGAGCAGCGGAACCTGCGAGATGTTGATCGAGTTCTGCGTCTGAATGACGCCGCCGATCACCACCGTGCCGCCATCGGTCACCAGCACCTGCGTGGTGGCCTGCTGCGTGATCAGTTCCGGGTTGCCCTGTACTTCCTGACCGAAGTTCGGCGTGGTGTTTTCCACGTCCACGTTCAGGAAGATGGTGTTTTCCGACGTGATCTGCGGAGTCACCGTCAACCGCAGGAACGCGTCGACGTAGGTCACGGTCGGAGGACCGCCCAACTGCGCCTGAGTTACGATCGGAACGCGCACGCCCTGCTTCACCAGCGCTTGAATGTTGTTCTGGGTTACGACTCGCGGACGAGAGAGAACTTTCAGCAAGCCGCGCGACTCGGCCATCGACAGGACAGCGTCAATCCGCACGGTGTTGCTGGCATTGATAAAGGTCAAGCCGCTCGAAGGCGATGTAACCCCCAGGTTCGAGAACAACGGAATCGATGATCCGGTGCCGCCGCTGCCGGTTCCCGGCACAGTAATGTAGCCCGGAGTCAGGCCGTTGACCGTGGTCGGTGACGAACCCACTGCCGAAGCTCCGCCGATGGCGCTGGCGCCGTTGCCCCAGCCAAAGCCGAGTTGCGTGCCGATGTCGCGGGCAAACTGTCGCGTCGCGGCCACTACGCGGGCTTCGATTTCAACTTCCTGCGTCTTGCGGTCCAGCTGCGTCAGCAGGCGGTCGATGGTTGGAATCGTCTTCGGAATGTCGTTGATGATCACGGCGTTGGTGCGATCGTCCGCCACCACGTCGCCGCGCTGCGAAAGGAATTTCTTTACCGTGACAATGACGTCTTTCGCCTTGGCATAGCTCAGGAAGCGCGTGACCGAAACTTTTTCGACGGCCAGCGATTCGGATTCGATCTGCGCCCGGCGGGCGTCCGCTTCATGCTTCAGAGTTTCCACCGTGGCGATGCGCAGGACGTTGCCTTCCAGTTCACGCGCCAGGTCGTTGTTTTTGAGGACGATGTCTAGCGCCTGATCCCACGGCACGTCATCAAGTACCACGGTCAGCGTGCCGTGCACATTAGGATCGAGCACGACGTTCAGACCGCTGATTTCGTGGATGAGCCGGAAGAAGTCTTTCAGGTCGACGTCTTTCAGGTTGACTGAGATCGGCTCGCCGGTGTACTTCGGACCGGTCGAAGCGGGCTGCTGTCCGGCCTGAGACTTTTGCTCCGCCGCCAGGTTCACGGCAGGAGTAATCGTCGTTTGGCTCTGCTGGGCGGCGTGGGCGCTGACGGGAAGCAGTTCCGCGGCAGTCTTGTCGGAGAACCGCGCCGCCGCTTCCTGGGCGCGAACCGTGGGCTCGGCGTCGTCCTTCTTTAGGTCGCTCGAAGCCTGGTTCTTGGCCTGGTACGAAGGCTCTACAAAGACAAAGTCCGTGGGCTTGGAATCCGTGGCCACAGCCTTCGGAGTCTCAGCCACGGCCGCCGGGCTGGCCGAAACCGGCGAGCTCGCGGCTACCGTCTTTATCTGCACCTCAGGGGCAGCCTTGGCCACCGCGTTGGCGTGCAGGGTCAGGACCAGCTTCCCTGCCGGGCCCGGCGTCAGCTCGTAGGCACAAGCCTTGTCGAGGTCGACGACGATGCGTGTGGTCGGATGGGCCTGGCCATCCATGCCAATGCGCACGCCTTTGACCCCAGCCGCGCCTACCGCGATGCGAGTCTGTCCGGTCGCCATGACGGTCTCCGGCAGATCCACCACCACGCGAGCGGGCGAGTCCAGAGTGCTGAGCTTCGGCGTGAGTGTGCCGTGGGAGCTCATCTCGACCCGGATGTCGTCCGTGCTCCGGACTACGTTGACTCGATCGAGCTGGCTCGGAGTCTGCGCCACCGCAGCCACCGCCAATGCCAGCAACGATACGAACATTGTCAATTGTTGCTTTCGCATTTCGCCTCTCCCCACCCGCGGGCCTGGCCCGCGTGTCCTTCTGCAACTTGATTTCGGCGTTCCCGGTTTCCGGGTACGCCGTCCTGCACTAAACCGCCGGCGTAAAGATTCTCTTCACCACTTCGCGCGTGAACGGCTTGCCCAGTTTGTCTTGAATCGTTTCCTGGAACACCACCGAATCACCCGTGATCTTCACTACGTAACCGTTGAACACGGGATCGTTCTCCCGCAGAAAATAAGCCTTGTTCAGGTTGTTGGTGACCACCGCGATGAAGCCCGTGTCGGACTTCACCACGCCCCGCAGATTGATCGTGCCAATCTCCAGGCATTTCTTTCCGGTCGAACAACCCGAGCCGTTCGTCTGCACAACAGGACTGAAGAACGGATCGCGTTTCCCGTTCATCGCCCACTTCTTCTCTTCTGGCTTGGGCTTGGAATCGGTCTTGGTCGCAACCGCTGCCGGCGCGCTCGCGGCCGGAGCCGCAACCTTTGCCGTCACCGGTGCAGCCGCCTTGGCTGGCTGTTTCGGCTCTGCCTTTGTGGCGGGAGCCTTTGCCGCGGCTACTTTCGTCGCGGCGGGAGCCTGCTTCGCCGCAGCCTGCGACTGGGTCGCCGGAGCCGATGCCTTCGCTGGAGCAGCCTTCACAGCGGCAGTCTTTACTGCGGGCGCCGGAGTATTCTTCGCAACGACCGGCGCTCCTCCCTGCGAGTGCAGACTCAGAATCACCTGGCCGCCAGGTCCGGGAGTCAGCTCATAGGCCAAAGGCTGCGAGAGATCCACTACGACGCTAGTCGTTGGAGGAGTCTTGCCGTCCATGCCGATGCGTACGCCCTTCACTCCGCCACTGCCCACGGGAATCTTGTTCTGCGCGGTGGCCACCACCGTCTCCGGCAGTTCCACGAGGAGCCGGTCCGGCGAAGTCAGTTTGGTCACCTGGGGCGTTACCGCCTGGGTGGAACTGATTTCGATCTGGACACCATCCGCCGCGGGAACCACATTGACCCGCTGGAGCTGGTTGTGCGACGAGGATGCCGGTTTCGTCGCGACCACCGCGGGTTTCACCGCGGGAGCCGGAGCACCCGGTGCCGGCTTGGCTGCCGCCGGAACTGCGGCGGCCTTGGGAGCCGGGTTGGCCTGCGTCTGCTGCAGCGATTTTGCCGTGCTGCGCGCGTTGTCGATGGCGTCAGGGCTCTGTGCTGCGGCCCCGCCCGTCATCAGTGCCATTGCCAAAATGCCTGTCGTCAGCTTCATAGCCATCCCTACTTCGCCGCTGGCGTTCCCGGTTTCGTCCCGGCGCCTGCCGCTGAAGGTTGTAGATCGTGACTGAAGTATGTGGTCGCGGTGAAAGTCGCGATGATGCTTTCGTTGGGTGCGTACTGGTACGTATGCTTGGCTTTCGCCCAGCTCGGATTCTTCGTTGTCGCTACCAGCAATCCGCTGATGTTGACAATCCGCTCCAGTTTGCTGACCCGGTCAAAGAAATTCAGCGCCGAGTAATACGGACCGTCCAGTTCGAGGTCGAAGGGCACTTCCGTGTAGTACTGTTGCGCCCTGGTATCCTTCGCTAGGTAGCGCCGCAGTTCTACACCCGCCTTCTGGGCCTCTGCGTCTAGCATGGTGATGAAACCATCAACCTGCTTCTCATCGGGAACGATGCGCTGCTCGATTTCCAGCTGCTGTTTGAGTTCGGCCAACTGCTGCTCAATCTGCTTCAGCTTCGGCCGGTAGGACTCGAGTTCGTTGTTTTCACGAATCTTGTCTTCGAGGGCGTGTTGCGCGGCTACGTTGTGGTCGTTCTGGGCCTTGAACAGCGTGAAATACAACGCTGCCGTCACCACAACTCCCCCAACCAGCACGGTTGCCCACTGCTTGATGCCCGACATTTCGCTAAAATTCGCCATAGGTCCGCCTTTACGACTTTCCCTTCTCGCAAGTCAGCGTGAACTGGAATGCCTGCATGTCCTTGATCTGGTCGTCCTGATAAGTTTCCTTGATCTCGACGGTCCTGAAGAAACCAGTCTTCTGCAGGTTCGCGATCAGATTGGCGACTGCATCCGTGCTCAGCGCCGTTCCTTGCAGATTCACACTCGGCCCTGAATCGTCCATCTTGCTGAGCCACACCGCTTCGGTGTTGTTGACGGTCTCGCCCAGCATCGCCATCAGATTGACGGGACCACCGTTCTGGCTGGCCCGCAGCCCGTCAATCACATCGACGCGCCGCTTGTAATTGTTGGCTTGGGTCTGGCGCTCCAGAAAGCGCGCCTTCACATCAGCCAGTTCGTGGTTCTTCTGCTCGGCGACTTTCATGTGCGCTTCGATCGCCTTCGCCTGATGGTCCAGCCGGTACCAGTAGCCCAGGTTAAACAACCCAGCCACCACCAACACCGCCAGGACTTTCAGTTTGGGCGAGCCCATGTCGCCCATTTCCATCGTGGGCATCGACGGTCCGCCGCCGCCACCGCGCTTGCTCTTCCCCTTGGAATTTTCCAGCAGGTTGATTTTGATCATAGCGATTCGAAGCTCCTCAGGGCCAAGCCCACTGCCACTGCCATCTGGCCGGGATTCTGTTCCACCAGCTCCGCTCCGTGTCCTTCGACCGGAGGCGTGACCCTCTGGAACGGATTCAACAGTTCCACCGGCATCGAGAACTCTTGCCGCAACGCTTCCACCAGGCCGGGCACCTTCGACGAACCGCCCGCCAGGTAGATCTTTTCGATATGCTCCCCGGCCGCGCTGGCCCGGAAGAAATCGAACGTCTTCTGAATTTCCAGCACGATGATCTCGGTGACCTGCTGCAGAATCGGCTGCTTCGCGTCCTCGCTCACCGTGCCCACCTTGTTGCCCAGTTTGAGCGACTCAGCGTCTTCAAAGCTCAAATCCAGTTCCTTCTGCAACGAGTCGGTGTACTGATGCCCGCCCACGCTGACGTCGCGCGGGAACAGAGGCGTTGTACCCTTCACAATGTTGATGTTCATCACACTCGCGCCCAAGTTCAGCAGCGCGACCACCTGGCCCGGCGCCGGCTGGTAGTTGTACTCGTAGCAGTTCTGCAGCGCCAGCGCGTCAATGTCGACGATAGCCGGGGTGCGCCCTGACATCGAGAGTACGTTGGTGTAGTTCAGAATCTTGTCCTTCTTGACTGCGACGAGGAGGACGTCCATCTGCGGACTGCCCACTTCGTCGGAAAGAATCTGGTAGTCGAGGCTCACGTCGGCCAGATCGAAGGGAATGTGCTGCGCCGCTTCCTTCTCGATGGTCTCGGCCAGTTCCTGGTCGCTCATCGAAGGCAGCGAGATCTTTTTCACGATCACCGAGTGCCCGCTCACCGCGGTGGCCACGGCCTTGGTCTTGATCTCGTTGTCGAGGAACAGCTTCGAAATCGCGCTCGAAACGGTGCCCGAGTCCACGATCATCGAATCGACCACGATGTCGGAAGACAGCGGCTCCAGTCCGAGGTGCGCCACTTCAATCTGCCCACCCTTTTTCTTTAGCTCGACTGCCTTGATGCTTGAAGAGCCTACATCCAGGCCAACAATGGACTTCGATCCCAATCCAAACATGTGCCCACCTTTTGTGTGGCGCGGGCACCGTTGCCCGCGACGTTTTTGTCTAACTTGCTTTCCCTAAACCTGTCCGGCTGCTTTTCCCACTGCCTTCGCTTTACGCTTTGCTTGCGGTTCCATCTCGCTCGACTTATCTTCCATCCACTGGTCCAAACGGGATTTCTTGAAGCGCCAACGGTTGCCTAACTTGAACGCGGGAATCTTTTGCTCGCCTACGTACTTGTAAAGCGTGTCCGGACTCACGCCCAGGTACTGCGACGCTTGCCGGATGTTCATCACTTCTCGCGAGTCAGCCATGGTTCCCTTTGCCTTTTCCGCTCCGTCCATCCCGCCCCGGTTCCCCGGCCCGCGGGCTTTGCTGCCGAACAATGCCTCGCCCTCAATATCGGCTCCGAGGGCTTTCGGTGTTCCGAGCATATCTCAACCCTGAAAAACCCCGGCTCGAAGCGAATCTCCGCGTTTCGTTGGGTTTTTGGCCTGTTTTCTGGAATTTGAGAAAAGCGTGCCAGGAGGCAAAGCTACAGGTTGTGGTCTGGCGCTTAAAACGTCTATTAGAAGTATCCGCTGTGCAGAAGCTACCCAGTCACTGGCGAACCGGTAACTGAAGTACTAGGCACGGTACGGAGGTACTATATCGCTCGCTCAAAGTGCTGTATTCGCAGGGCCTTAATCGAGCACAGGTAAAGTTACTAAGCAGCAAAGTTTGAATTGACAGCGCCTTGTTCCTCAGCTCCAAAGCAATAAACACAAGACGAATTCCTACTGAACTTCCCGCACTTTGCCTTTCACAAATGTCATCTTGCGATGCTTGTACCCGTAGACCTGCTCAGAAAGCAGATCACACCTTGTCAGGCTTGCCGAGCGCGGACTGCACTTGGTCGGAAAGTTGTCCCTTCTCGATTGTTTGGGGTTGGACCAGAGCTAGCGGCGCTGGTTGTTGCCCAGCCTGCGGCTGACCGCTTTCCTCAGAACGGTTCGCTGCTGTAATCTATGTCGTCGCTTCGGAGGAACATTTTGCGCTACCTCGATCGCTTGCAGCCCCTTGCCCTTCTCGTCATGCGTCTGGCCGTCGGCGCCATCATGGCTGTGCATGGCTATCACAATGTGTTCGGAGGTTTGCAGCACCACGCGCAGTGGATCGCCAGCCTCGGCGTGCCGCGCTGGCTCGGTTACGTCTCATCGCTCACGGAACTCCTGGGCGGACTGTTACTTATCGCCGGGTTCTTCACCCGCATTGCCGCATTGGCCGTCTTCGTCGACCTGATAGTGGCGCTGTGGAAAGTTCATCTGCACAATGGGCTTATGGGGTCTGCTGATCGACCGGGGTACGAGTTTCCCTTGGCAGCCGCCAGCCTTGCCTTCGCGCTGATCTTCTTTGGCGCGGGTCCCATCGCATTCGATCATGGGCTCCGCGGAGGTGGCAGCAGAGCGTCCAACCGTTAATGGATCGAGTTGAGCCGCGTGGCTGCACCGCAAGCGCAACTTATTGCGGTTCATTGGGTTGGATTCTTCGGCTGCTGCACTCACGCGGGGTATTGGCCTTCGCGATGCCAGGAACACCGGCCATTGAATTCCGGCGCTGTTGAAACTAAGATGAATGCATCGTGCATGCGCTTGCATCCAAATGGTTTGGCGGTTGCATCTTACCGCCGACAACGATCCTTCTAGGAGGTTTCTCTTGAGAAAGCTTGCCTTCCTCGCGACCGTCATCGCTGTTTTTGCCCTGCCCAATCTCGCTTCGGCCCAACAGGGCGATGCCAATTTTGGCTTCGGAACCCTCATGTCACCGGGTGCGGATCCGTGCAGACTCTCCTCGTCGAATGGTCTCTTTGTGGTTTGTCCCGAGAAAGGTGGCCTGTACACCAACATCGGCGGCGACGTGATCTTTCACAAGCGCATCGGCTTCGCGTTTGATGCGGACTGGAGGACGAGCCAGGGCAACTTTGGAGGCATTGGTCAGCCCTACCGCCCCATTCTTTTCTCCTTCGATGGCATGTACCAGCCACGCTTGAGCAAAAAGGCCGGACTAGATCTGATGGGGGGCATTGGCTGGCAGACCACTCGCTTCTATCTTCCCTACTGCACCAACGGTTTCACTTGCAATAACTATGTCAGTTCAAACCACTTCCAGATCAACGTGGGAGCCGGGATCCGGTACTACGTATGGGGACATGTGTTCGTCCGGCCTGAAGTGCGCTACTACAACGTGATCAATAACACGGACTACTACACCTCTGGCAACCTTGTTCACGTGGGAGGGTCCATCGGCTACACCATTGGCCCAGACTAGGCATTGATTGAGCGGCGGCCGCGAGCTTCGACTTCGGCCGCCTCTTTCTTGTGCTAGCTCATCCACTCGTGGATGCTTCTGCCGGGCGCTCGATCCCTCCAGCGTATACACTTCAAGAACGGGACGAAATACAATAAGGGGGCTGTATTTGAGAAAGTTCGCGCGAATCACGTCCGTGTGTGCGCTTCTTCTGTTTGCCACTCTCGCTTCTGCTCAGCAGGTTGATTTTTTCGCGGGCGGTAACACTCTGTTCTCCACCAGCAACAATACCGCTTCTCTCGCGTACTTGCCCCCTCCGGAAAGAGGTGGCCTTTACCCCAGCGCCGGTTTCGACCGCATCTTTAAGAACGGATTCGGCTATAGTGGAGAGGTCACCTTTCGCTATAAGGAGGCGCTCTACAACGGCTATCAGAAATACCGCCCCATTCTGTACGACTTTAATGCCGTACTAGCTCCCCGCTTCAATCCGTTCCCAGCCCGCATCTCGAAGCGAACCAGCACTATCTTCACCGCTGGCGCGGGCGGACAGACCGTGCTTTACTACAACCCATACGGCGGCTGCGTCTATGGGAACGGTTGCACCACCCATCTGAACAGTAATCACTTTCTGCTTCACGTGAGCGGCGGATTCAACTACCGGGCGTGGCGAGATCTCTTTGTCCGGCCCGAAGCGGATTACTATTACATCATCAATAACACCAACGACTTCCACTCCAATAGCGTTCTTCGCCTCGGCGTATCGGTCGGCTACACGTTCCACACCGACTAAGATCCGCATCGACGGCACGCAAAACATCGCTTCAAAAAGTAAAGAAGGCAGCGTCGCCGGACGCTGCCTTCGTCTTTGATTACAAGCCTGATTTATTTCATTCCCATGCAAATCTCGGCTTCGTGGATAGCGGCGTTGAGATGTTCGATCGATTTCGCACGGTGGCCGTCGAAATCGTGCTCCGCAATCTCCAGTTGATGTTTGGCTGCCCGCATCGACTCCAAGGCTTCGTCAATGTGGGGATGTTTTTCGGGCACCGGGGCAACGGCAGCCAGAGCTGCGGGTGCTACCACGGGCGCGGGAGTCGCCGGTGCTTTGGGCCCAGCTGCAGCCGCCGGAAAGGCGAGCGTAAATACAAGAGTTGCCATAATCAGCAGCGTCAAGAAACCGATCTTTTTCACGAGTTCCTCCTCGTCCGAATTTCGGCTCGGACGCAACCGGTGTGCTTGGTTCTGTCACGGACATCGCCCCGGCCGCCCCGAAAAGCCCGTGACTTCCGCACAGTATAGCCGTTCACCTCGAATCCTCCGCGCCGCAAAGGTTACTCCGCAGATGCCCCGCCTTAACGCTTGCTATGGGTACGCCACCACAGAAGCCCCAGCCCCATCAGTAGGAGAATTGCGGCCACCACATCGAAGCGTCTTATATCCCGCTCGAGGCGGCCTAGATGCTGCCCAAACAAATAGCCCGCGCCGGATATGACTGTGACCCAGACTCCCGCCCCAAGAAAGTTGAAGATCGTGAATTTCCGCCACGGCATGCGCAGGACACCCGCCAAGGGTCCTGCGATGATGCGCATGCCGAATATAAAGCGCGCAAAAAAGATGGTGACCGCGCCGTAACGGGCAAACAGTTCTTCCCCACGCGCCAGCTTTGCGTCTTGAATCCTGAACGCATTCCGATATCGTTCCAGAACCGGACGTCCGCCGTAGTAGCCGAGCGCAAACCCAATGTTGTCGCCCAGCGTGGCGGCAATCGTCGCCACCACAATGATCCATGGAAGCTGCAGTTCGTGTCGGGAATACGCCAGGAAACTCGCCAGCAGCAGAATCGTTTCTCCCGGCACCGGAATGCCCGCATTCTCGATCAACAGAGCCGCGCCCACGGCCCAGTATCCGTAATGCACCACCGCATTCCGCAGGAAGTCGAGAATGGAGTGGGTCATGATTTCAGAGTTGGAATCGGCTCAGACTGCGGGTGCCCCATTTCTCGCGTTCTTTGCGAGAAGTGAGGACGTCCTCTCGGCAGAGGTTAGGAATTTGATGAGCGCCCGGTTGAACTCCTCCGGGCACTCCTCATACGGCAAATGTCCGATTCCAGGAAAGACCACCGTCTGCACATTTGAAAAATTCCGCGCCAGCGGCTCCATCGATGAAGCGTACACCGCCGGATCTTTGCTGCCCCACATCAGCAGCGAGGGAATCGGCGCCAGCGAAGGCAGCAGCGCCTCCAGTTCCTGCAGATCGACCGTCCATGTGCGGACGATGCTCAGCGCATGCTCGAACAATCCAGGAATCGCGAGCGGTGCCTTGTAGCCTGCGAGGCTTCCGGGCGGAATCTTGCTGCGCTCGCCATACAACCGCCCGTGCCAGTGGGGAAACAGAAACGGCATGCGTTCGCTACCCAGGCGAAACAAAGCCGCACCCACCGTGGTTCCGAAGAACGGCGCCAGCCAGGTCCCATGGGAAGAGTACGGATTCACCGGGCATACCAAGACCAAACGCCGCAGCCCCCGCCTCGAAGCACCCGCTTTGACACATTCCGCGGCTGTAGCCATCGCGACAGCTCCGCCGCGCGACGTGCCCAGCAGGTCAAAGGATGGGAGCGCCAGCTTTTCTACGAACCCCAAAACCCGCCGAGCCGTCCCCCGCATGGAGTGATCGATCCCTCGGGGGCGGTCCGAAAACCCTGCCCCCAACATGTCAGGCGCGTATACCGTTGCATACGGAGCTAGGGCCGGCAGTACGTGTCGCCAGGAAAACGAATATCCGAGCAAACCATGCAGCAGGATGAGCGGTGGCCCCGACCCCGCACGTAGATAACGCATGCGGGAGCCATCAAGATCCATCCAGCACTCTTCCACGCCCTCGCTCAACGTTGGGGCATCGGCTGCGATCTCCTGAATTTCATTCGTCACAAGAATCTTCAATCTCAGACAACCGTTTCCGGCGCTTACGACTCTAGTTAGGAGAACGCCTCTGTCGCTTCACTTGGGGGAGCTTCGGCTCCCCGTTTTTTCAGCGATCCCAGACCGGTTGTCATCCTGAGAGTTTGTGACTTTTTTTAAAATCGCCAAAAATCAGCGCTGCAAACAATATAGTTACGGCGACAAAACGGTCGAAAAATCAAAAAAGTCACAAACTCTGAGCGTAGCCACCACCGTGCGAGGCACAGTGGTGGCAGTGTCGAAGGCCCCCCGTCTAAAGCACTGTAGACGTCGCAAGGAGTTCTCAGCAGTATACGAGACAAGCGGAATTACGCCGCTTTCCGCTTCTTCCCCAACAACTTCTTCAACACCCGAATCCCCTTGTCGATGTGTTTCTCCTCCATCAAGAACGGCGGCAGGAACCGCACCACTGTGTCCTGTGTGCTGTTGAACAGCACTCCCTCGGCTAGGGCCGCATCGACGATCGGACGCGCCGGGATCTCCAACTGAATCCCCTGGATGAACCCCCGCCCGCGCACCCCGATCGCGGCCGCTTTCTTCTCCACCAATCCCTTCAACTCTTGCTGCAAGTACGCCCCAACTTTGTTGACGTTATCCAGCAGCTTCTCTTCTTCCACAATCGCCAGAAACTCAAGCGCGATGCGGCAGGCCAGCGGACCCCCGCCAAACGTGGTGCCATGCTGTCCCGGAGAAATCGCCGTCGCAAACTCTTCTTTCGCAATGAACGCTCCCAGAGGCAAGCCGGCCGCAATCGGCTTGGCAATCGCCACAATGTCCGGCGTGACCCCAAAACTCTGAAAGGCAAAAATCGTCCCCGTCCGCCCCAGCCCGCACTGAATCTCGTCAAAGATCAGCGCCACCTTGTGACGATCAGCCAGCGCGCGGCACTCTTGCAGGAACTCCACCGAGCACTCATAGATTCCGCCTTCACCGAAAATCGGCTCCAGCACAATCGCACAGGTATCGTCGTTCACTGCCGCCCGCAGTCCTTCCAGATCGTTCTGCTTCACAAACGTTACGTCTTCGAGTAGCGGCTCAAATCCCTTGCGATGTTTGTCCTGCCCGGTCAGAGACAGTGCACCAAAAGTGCGCCCGTGATACGACCCTTCCAGCGCCACCAGCCGGCTCTTCGCTTCGCCGCCCGCGCGATGTCCCGCCAGGCGCGCCAGTTTGATCGACCCCTCAATCGCCTCGGTGCCAGAGTTCGAGAAGAACGCCCGGTTCAATCCCGAAAGCCCGCACAACTTCTCCGCCAGCGGCCCCTGGTACTCGTGGTAGTAGAGGTTGGAAACATGGATCAGCTTCGCCGCCTGCTCGCGAATCGCCTTCACAATCCGCGGATGCGCATGCCCCAGCGCATTCACTCCCAGCCCAGAAACAAAGTCCAGATAGCGTTTTTCCTCGATGTCATAGAGAAACACTCCCTTGCCGCGGGTGAGCACGACCGGATAGCGGTTATAAGTCTGCAGCAAGTATTGCCGTTCACGTTCAGCGATTTGTTCGAAGATATCCATAAGAAGCTTCAATTTTACCGGAAGGAGCACTTCGAAGCAGACAAGCGCTGTGGATTCTTTGTCGTGCAGACAGAAGACAAGACAAGCCCGAATGACTCGAGCGAGAGGAACCGATTATCAGGTCGGACGTTTAATCATGTCTACTCGTACCGCAGCGCCGTCATCGGATCCACTTTGACCGCCCTGCGCGCAGGCGCCGAGCAGGCAATCGCCGCGACCACGCTCAACAGAATGGTCACCGCCAGCAGCACTAGCGGATCGCGGGAACTGCCTTCCGCCCATCGCGCCAGAACTTTATTGAGCGCCAGCGTCAGCACGATGCCCGCCGCGATCCCGCTCCCCACGCTCGCTACCGTGGATGCGAACACGATCCGAAGCACGTGCGTCCGCTGTGCACCCAGGGCCATGCGAATGCCAAACTCGTTCGTCCGCTGCGCCACCGAATAGGAGACGACACTGTAGAGGCCCACCGCCGCCAAGGCCAGGGCCAGAAGAGCAAACGCGCCGAACAGCCAGGCCACCAGTTGCTCCTGCTCGTATTCCTGTTGGCCCGTGATCCAGTGGTCCAGATCCTGGACCTGACCGTTAACCTGCTGGTCCGGATCGACCGAGTTTACTTGCAGCCCCACAGCATGCAACAACGACAACGGCGGCACGTCCGATCGCACCAGGATCTGCGTCCATACCCGCATCGACAGCGTGTACGGCACGAAGGCTTCCGGCAGAATCGGATTTCTCAACCCGTCATCGCGCTTGTCCGCAACGATGCCGACAATCTGCAGCCAGGTGTCCCCGCCGGACGAGGTCGTGACGTACGGTGGCTCGTCCTTTATCTCCGGGACTCTCAGCGAGTGCTCCAGCGCATCGCCATTCGGGAAGTAGAGCTTCGCCATCGTCTGATTGATGACGGCCACATGCGCGGCATTGTGGTTTTCCGCTTCATCCCAAATTCTTCCCGTCGCCAGTGGAATTCGCAGGATTGGAAAATATCCTGGGCTTACGAAGTTGACGCGGATCTTCTGCCCGTCGCGCTGCGGCCTGCCTAAGATCTCGATACCGGTCTGCCACCCGTTGGACGGCGGAGTCGCATTGCTCGAGATCGCCGCCATGGTCACGCCAGGAACAGTGGCCGCCTTACTCCGCAGTTGCTCGAAATACGCCTTGCGCGCCTCCCATGTCGGATACGCGCCATCATGCACCGGAATTCCCACCGACATCACGTTGTGCGGGTCATAACCCAAAGGCTGTGTGGATGAGGCGCAGGAATCCCTCCATCGCGGCGCCCGCTCCGGCCAACATCACCAGCGTCAGCGAGACCTGGACGGCAGTGAGAACGCCGTGCGTGGTGCGTCCGCGCACCGCACCTGCGATCTTGCGGGTATTGGACTGCATGACCTGGCTAACCTCGGGCCGTGAAAGCTGCAGCGCAGGCCAAAGCCCAAACAGAATCCCGGTAAACAGTGCGACCCCCACGCTGAAGGCCAGCACCGGCAAATTGATCTGGATCGACGCTTCATGTGGGAAGGAATATTTCGGCAGCAACTCCACGATGAGCGCGAGCGCCCGATAGGCCAGCAGCACGCCCAACGCAGCCCCGCTCAGCGAAAGCAGCAACGATTCCGTCAGCAGTTGGCGGATGATGCGCCCTCGGCTCGCGCCGATCGCCGTACGCACCGCGAATTCATGCTGACGTGCCGTGCCTCGCGCCAGCAGCAGGATCGACACGTTCCCGCATCCGATCGCCAGCAGTAGCGCAACCGCGCTGAAGAGCAGATACAGCGTCCCACCCAGATCGTGAACGAACTGTTCATTCAACCCAACCACACTCAACCGGAAGTGATCCGAGGGAAAATGTTTCGGTGTTTCCTTGGCGAACTGCTGGATCCATGGCTGCAAGGCGGCATTGGCCGCCTCGTGGGTCACGCCCGGCTTCAACCGAATGCCGACGTAAAACGCCTTAACCAGGTCCTGCGTAACTTTCTGCGGCAGGTAGACGTCGCCATCCCCCCAGGTAAAACGCGGGCCGGCCACGCCTACGATGGTGTAATTCTTGCGGACAAGTTGCAGGTTCTGGCCCAGAACAGAGGGATCTCCGTTGAAATGACGTTGCCAGAATTTGTAGCTCAGCACGACCACCGGCTGCGGCTCCTGACCATCGATCGCATCGGAAGGAATCAATCCCCGACCCAGGGCAGGTGGAACTCCCATGAAAGTGAAACCATTGGAGCTGAAGTAGACGCCTTGCACATCTTCTGGCAAATCTTTCCCGGTGACGGTGAGGCTCCAGTCATCTTCCATGAATGCGTCCTCGACCACCGGCGACTTCCGAATCTGCTGCCACTGCGCGCCCGTAAGACCGAAGCCTCGCGGCTGCTGCGAATCGTCGAGCAACCGCATGTGGATCATTCGGCCCGAAGCCGCGTAGGGATAGGGATTCATCAGGATTGCGTACACCACGCTGAAGACCGCGGTCGTCGCACCAATCCCCAACGCCAGCGAGAGCACAGCGGTCAGGCTGAAGCCGGGACTCTTGAACAGTTGGCGAAGGCTGAAGCGGAAGTCCTGAAGCAAGGTCTGCATGGACGTGTCCCTCAGACGGATGGACGAGCAGGTCGCACGTCGGTCACCAATGGCGGAGGCGGGAAAGTCACGTATTCTGGGGGAGAAACAGTTTGTGCCGGAAAGTTTGTTCTGTCCGGTTTTGCCCTATCGTGTCCACGAGCGGACACGCCCATCTCTGTGTTCCAGTCTTAATACAATCCCGGTTGACCCTCGGGCCGCGTCTTCCATCGCCGATGCACCCACAACCACTGGTCGGGATACTTCCTCACGTAATCCTCAATCACTTTGGTAAACATCTGCGTGTTGGCGGCGATATCGGCCTCCAGATCGCCGGTGCGAACCAGATCGAGCGCTGGATCAAATCGTAACCGGTATTTCCGCAACGCCTCGTCCCAAATCGTGAACCCCGGCACCACCGCCGCATCCGTGCGCAGGGCAATGCGCGCCAGTCCACTCGCCGTGCACGCAGGGATGCCGAAGAAGTCCACAAAAATTCCCTGGGGCGGCGTCATGTTCGTATCCATCAATATGCCTACGGTCTCGCCCGCCTTCATTGCCGCCAGCAACCCGCGCACGAAATCGTCCTTCGCCACAGTCTTGTTGCCGTACATAGTGCGATATCGCTGCAGCAGACGGTCGAGATACGGATTGTCCATGGGACGCATCACCACGTGCAGCCAGTGACCATGCAGGGAATGCGTAAAAGCAGAAAGCTCCCAGCTGCCGAAGTGTCCCGTCAAGAACAGAACGCCCTTGCCGCGCGCGTAAGCCTGTTCATAATTCTCCAGCCCGTCATACACCACAACCTGGTCGATGTTCTCCGGCGTGTATCGGGGAAACTGGCACAACTCGGCAAGCTGCCGGCCCAGCGACGTAAACACGCCACGCAGAATGCGCTTTCGTTCCGCCTCCCTCTTCTCCGGAAACACCATCGCGAGATTGCGCATCCCCACCCCACGCAATCGGAAATGCAGCCGATAGACGGCCTGGGCGAGAGCGATGGCGAAGGCGCGCGAAAGGGGGCGTGGCAGAGTACCCAGGATTTTGATGAACGGCCAGGCCGCCGCGTATTCGAGTTTCCGCCGCATCAGGGGAAGCGTGACCGTATCACCCGTGCAAATGGCTTGTCAAAAGATTATGTGGGGACAGCCGCCCTCGGCTGTCCATCGAGCGCTGCTCGAGCGCAGTCCCTATTCCTCAGCCAGCCGCGAATCATGCTTCTCAAAGACCGCCCGCAACCCGGCCGGAGACCGGTCCGTTATGGCGTAAATATCCTGAATCAGCGAATAGATATTCGACGTCATAACGAGTAAGTACTGGACCAGCCCGGGCCCGGATTCCAGTAGGTATGAGGCGTACCCCGCGGCACGGAAACGGCAGATCCCGCCTTGGCCTCGACGACATCCTTCCCCACGCGAACACACAGAGTCCCTTCGATCACATACCAGGCTTCATCATCGTTGCGATGAAGATGAAGAGGCGCAATCCAGCGCGGCGGCCCAGGCGGCCCGCCGGCGTCCTTCCGCTCGGCGACCACAAAATCCGCGTCTACCGACCCGACTACATTTCCAGCAAGTGGTGGCGCCGTGATCGCAGGACTCATGTTCAAACTCCATTACCAGTTCCCCACTGGCTATTTCGCCGCTTCCTGCGCCCAATGCGCAAGCGTAGTCAAAAAGGAATTCGCTGCCACGGGCGGTTCCACTTCGCCCGTCAGCAAAGCTTTGAAAGTCACCATGTGGCCGTAGAACTCGCGCGTGCTGTCCTTGTCCTGGTTCATCACCGCCCCGTTCAAGCTCACTCCGGCGAACACTCCGCGAGCCCTCGAATAGGTTAGGACTTGGGCACGCATCTTCCAATCGGTATTGCCTTCGGCGTGACGTCCCACGGGGCCCGCGGCCACCGATGCGTCCGCGCCCAGCGAGACTTTGCTTGACAGCAGCCGCTGCATCCCGTCGTTGTTCATGATCAGCATGACCAGGTCGACCGCCTGCCCACCGATCTGGAAGCCGAAGCTGCCTCCAGCAATGGTAAAAAATGCCGGTGCGCTCCAGCCCTTGGGATTGCGGCAACTCGCCAGGCCACGCCCGTACTTTCCGGCCACGATGAATCCGCCCTTCAACATCGACGGAACCACGGCAACGCACTCCGCTTTGCTCAGAATCTCCTGGGGAATGCCCGAATCGGGCGCCGACTGGATTTGATTCAGCACGTCCGCGGCCGCCTGCACGCGGTCGGACGCCTTCGATGCCTTCGCTTCGTCATCCGCAGCCCACGCAAGGCTGCCAAGGCACACAATTAGGGTCAGCAAAACAAGTCTCTTCATCGTTCCTCACCACATGGAAATTGACTAGAAATCAGTAATTGGATTGTAAACGAAGAAAAGAAAGTTGCATTCCGCTCGGAAGCAGTGAGGATGCAAGGAAGTCACCCCGTAGGTTTTTCGCAATCGGGCTAGCTGGATAGGTTCCTGGGCGCGAGCGGACAAAAAAATGCGGGGCTGAAAGCAGTGACCCTAATCGCCACTCTCAACCCCGTCTCCCAGGTTCTGTGGTAGGTGAGGCAAGTATGCCGTAGGCCCCTCAAACCCAACAAGATTACGAAGGTAAGTGCCCCAAAGTTACGATGACTACGAGTTGTGAGCTTCGAGTCTTGAGGGCTGTGAGTTGGCGCGAAGCTCACAGCTCGGGATTCCCTACTTCGTCGTCACTAGCGAATGCGTAATAGCATGCACCGACAAGGCAATCCGGTTCTGCACGCCCACCTTGCGCATCAACTTCGCGACGTGCGCCTTTACCGTGCGCTCCTCGATCCCGAGCTGACCGCCAATCTCTTTGTTGGAGCGGCCGGCCACCAGCATCTCGAGCACTTCCTTCTCGCGGTCGGTAAACGTCACCCGGCCCGCCGGAAAAATCCGTCCCGGCGCCGAGGACACTCGCTCGATGAACATCGAAAGCACTTTGCGCGGAGCCCAGACCGATCCCTGGTTGACGATGCGAATCGCCTGCGCAAACTCCGCCGGCGAAGCCGCCTCGTCGACGTACCCCTTGGCCCCTGACGCGATCGCTTTCAAAATGGTTTCTTCGTCGATTCCAGACCCGGTCACGATGATGCGCAAATCCGGCCGCGTGGCCTTCAGGCTCGCCATCACGTCAAACAGGTTTTGTCCGGAACGGTTGCCGAGCAGGATGAGATCAATACCTTGCAGCGTGCTGATCTCGGGCAGTGCCGCGGAGACGAGTTCGAACTCAGGCTCAGAGTCGAACAATGCGCGGAACCCAACAAAGCGCAATGGATCGCTTTCCACCACCGCGATTTTGATTACTGGTTTTCTAGCGACTGCTGCTTTCATAGTTTTCCCTGTAGGGTTTGATTTCTTGTATCCAGCATAGTGATAATTCATCGCGATGCA
The DNA here is from genome assembly GCA_963710885.1 of uncultured Acidobacteriaceae bacterium. Lineage (GTDB taxonomy): Bacteria > Acidobacteriota > Terriglobia > Terriglobales > Acidobacteriaceae > Sulfotelmatobacter. The sequence continues at coordinate 171,074 of CAVQCF010000022.1, read as the reverse complement.
AAGAGAAGGTATCCGGAGGGAAATTACGGGAGTAACATGGAAAAACAAGGCTGAACCCAGATTTGGCAGTCTAGCTCCGCGCGGATTGGCGGCTTTTCAAACACGTAACCGCAGGTAACCTCATCACGGGAGAAACTGCTTGATGATCGATCGCAAGAAAACATCCACGAAATCATCCGCCGTCATTATCGCTTTCTTGCTAGCAGCTTGTACGCTGTGGGCGCAGGACGCGCCACCAGCGCCCCTTCCCGCGGAGCAGAACGCACCCGCGTACAAACCCAAGTTTCACGGTGATCCCGCCCACTCCGATTCCGAAGCCGCTGCGCTTGCCTACATGCGCGTCGTCATGCGCGCTCAAATGCTTTTCCATAAGCAGTACGGCCACTACGCGACCTCTCTGTCCCAGTTAGTTCATACCGGGACGTTCACGCAGCGCCTGGTCAGCACCGAACGCGGCGACTACACGGTCGGCTTCAAATCGAAGAAAGACAACTTCGCGCTCACCATGACGCCAAAGAATCTCGACGCCCAGCACCGCTCTTTCTACGCTGAGAACGATGGCAAGATCCATGGCGACGAAACCAAGACCGCCGACAGCAGTTCGCCGGTAGTGGAAACTCATCACTGGTAAGAGAGCGAAACAACACAACCAAGGAAGAAAGAGTGCCCCATCCTTGTCGCGTTCTTTGCGACAAAGCCTGCCCTGGATGAAATAGTTACGGCGACAAAACGGTCGAAAAATCAAAAAAGTCACGAACTCGAGCGAAGTCGAAGGGGTGGGGATTTTGACTTTTTGGATTTTGACTTGAGACCCTGAGCGACCGCTCCACCACTACGGCTCTTCGCCCTCCGGAATCGCTTCCAGCCGCAGACTCTTCCGATCCCCCTCACCCACCCGCAGCGCGCTGCCCTGCGCCTCATAGTTCTTGAGGAACTCGGAGTTGTAATAAGCCTCCCCCTCGACGCTCTCCCAGGCCAGAACCGTATAGTCGCCCGGCACAACACCATGCAACGCAAACCGTCCATCCTGATCGCTAACCGTCTTCCGATAGCGCTCAACGTGGCCACGCAGCCGCGAATCTGGAACCGCAACAATCACCGCATTCGCGACCGGCTCGCCCTTCGAGTCGACCGCAACTCCCTCGACCAGTCCCCCATTTGCGCTCGCCACCAGATCCAGAAGGACCGCGCCCCCGCTGACGATGATCCCAGTGTCGCCCGCATCGCGATTCCCTGCCGCTGCTGATTTCAGAAACAGGTCGGCATTCGCTCCGCCCTCGCCCGCCAGCTGCACGTAATAATTTCCTGGCGGAACGCTCTTCCACTCAAAGCTCCCGTCCGCGGCCACGTGAGCCCGGTGCGAAAATCCTTCTCCCATGCTGAACCCGCTCAACGCTTCATCGTCGCCATCCGCCGAACGCAACTGCAGAAAAATCTGGCTGGCGTCGAATCGCCCGCCACTTTTGCTTTCGATGCGCAGCCTCCCGTGAATCCATCCTCCCGGTTGCGGCGCCAGTCGCAGATCGTCGACGCTGTTGGATACGACCTGCAGAGCCTGCCGCGCCATCATCGGCACCGCGGCATTCTCCACCGTCGCCAGAATCGTATATGCTCCCGGCGCCACATCGCGAATCACAAAGCTTCCATCCTGATGGATCTCCACGCCATTTAGCACAACGCTGAAATCGTGCGACTGCAGCATGATCGCCGCCGAAGACCTCGGCGGAAGATTCACCACCGACCCGCGAATACTCAGACTCGGGCTCGGCGTCAGGGAAAAGTTCACCGGAAACTCATCGCCCGCATGCAGCTCGACCGGCGACGCCTGGCTGCGATCCGCGGTCCCCGGATAGTACGTCGTCTGGTAAGACGTAGCAGGCTTCTCCGGTGCGCCCATGTTGCGCGCATCCGCCGCGGCCACGCCGGCCGCCTCGATCAGACTCTTGAAGTCCGGCGGCGGACTCACCGACACGTAGTAACTCCCCGCCGACATCCCCGCCACGCGATATTCTCCCAAATCGTTCGTCCGCTCCGCGCCCGCCTGCTCCCACCGACTTCGCCCCGAAACGTACATTTGGCGCAGCACCGTCACCTGCGCGTTGGCCAACGGATCTCCATCTTCATCGGTGACACGCCCTCGCACGACAGCCCCCGCCTGCAGCCGAATTCTCAGGTCCTTCAGTTCTTGCCCCGCACCCAGAGTCAGCACGCGCCCGTCGGCTCGCGTTCGGTGCTTATCGACTTCCAGCATGCCTGTGCGCTCGGCAAACAGATGGTAGCGTCCCGGAACGATGCCTTCGATGCGAAACCCGCCATCGGGACCGCTGACCGCGGTGTAATCTCCGGCCTCCGCCTGGTTCTCAGCGATGAGTTCGACCAGCGCCTTCTTCACCGGTTCGCTCCCCGGCTCTTTCGTGACCACGCCCTCGATGACGGAGCGTGCCGTAGGTCTCGCCACAGCATTGACCCCGACTTGGGCGAGAGCGCCCGCACCGAGTAGCGAGATCAGCAAACACAAAGATGCTGGCTTAATCGAACATGGACTGATCGAACCTGGTTTCATCGATCTTGGATTCATGGATTCAAACTGGAAAGCCCCGGGAGCAGATTCCCTAGCAGCCGTGAGGGTCGGCCAATGATTCCCCGCCATTTTACCTCTAAATCGAACCTGCCCAAGAACCCTTTTCTTAGGGCGTCATCCTGAACCGAGCCGTGTAAACCAAGCGCTGCCGCCAATCAAAACACTTGACATCCGGTGTTTCCCTTCTTATATTTCGATATTTATCTAATTAAATGACAGTCTAACTATGACCCCATCGTCCAACGAAGCGTTCAAGGCAATCGCCGATCCCACCCGCCGCGAGATCCTCCGCCTGCTGCGCCGTGGGGAGATGACGGCTGGTGATCTCGCCGAACGCTTCGACATGACCAAGCCCACCATGTCGCACCACTTCGCCGTCTTGAAAGAGGCCGACCTGCTCACCAGCCGCCGCGACGGCCAGCAGATCTGGTACGGCTTGAACACAACCGTGGTTCAAGACTTGATGAGCTGGGCCATGGACTTAATGCGCAGCGATGCTCGGTCGAAAGACGACGCGTCCGGAGCAAAGAAGTCCAGCGACGAAGGCGATAAATGACGGTGAAATCCATGACTCTCAATCAGAAGTACTACCTGGGCGCGGCAGCCGTGATCTTTGCCACGCTGGTCGGCACGCTAGTGGCGTACCCGTCGCTCCCCAACATCGTCCCCATCCACTGGGACGCGCATGGACAGGTAAACGGCTGGGGCGCGAAGTGGTCTCTGTTGCTCTATGGTCCAGGCATGATGGCCTTGATGGTGCTGGTCACCGCCGCGCTTCCCTGGCTCTCTCCGAAAAACTTCGAGGTCGATTCCTTCCGCAGCACCTACCTCTACATCATGATTGTGATCGTTGCCGCCCTGGCCTATATCCAGATCCTGATCCTCTTATCGAGTTTGGGAATGGCGCTCGATGTCGGCCGCGCTATCGAAGGTGGCGTTTGCCTCCTGATCACCTTGCTGGGAAACGTCCTCGGAAAGGTCCGGCGCAACTTCTACGTCGGAATCCGCACGCCATGGACACTGCCGAGTGATGCCGTCTGGAACCGGACGCATCGCCTGGGCGCCAAGACTTTCTTTGTGTGCGGCTTGCTGGGCCTGCTCGCAATCGTTCTGCGAGCGCCCTTCTCGGTGCCTGTAATCGCAATCCTTGTCGCAGCATTCGTGCCCGTGATTTATTCACTCATGTACTACAAACAACTGGAGCACCGCGGAGAACTGAACTAGGGGAGGCCTGGAAGTCCAAGAACGAATTCATGGAGACAAGAATGAAGAGATTCCTGACGAGCGCAGTCCTGACATTTCTCTCGGTAACCTTCGCCCCCGCACAAGACCTTGCCGGTGACTGGCAAGGCACCATCAAAACCGGCATGGGCGAACTGCGACTCGTGCTGCACGTGGCTAAGAACACTGACGGAATGCTTAAGGCGTCAGTCGACAGCCCCGATCAAAACGTCGCTGGCATTGCCATCGACTCGATCACGCTCGAAGGAAATAAGCTCAAGTTTGCGTCTGCTCCACTCAAGGCGTCCTATGAGGGCACGCTGAAGGGTGCTGACTCCATTACCGGAAACTGGACCCAGGGACAGAAGTTCCCGCTCGATTTCAAGAAGACGACAAATCCTGTCAAGACCGTGCACAAGCCCGCACCTCCTTCCGACATTGACGGCAAGTGGGAAGGCACCCTCGATATGGGCCCAAACAAACTGCGCATCATCTTCCGTTTGATCAACACCGAAGACGGTCTCATGGCCGTCATGGATAGCCCGGACCAAAAGGTGACCGGAATGCCGTCCACTTTGGTCTCGCGAAAAGGTTCATCGATCAAGATCGAGTTGAAGCAGATCAGCGGCTATTTCCAGGGCAAGATCGACAAGAATATGGACGGCATGTCCGGCGACTGGAACCAGGGTGGCTCAGGTAGCCCTTTGCAACTCAAGCGTGCCAAGGAAGAGCCCAGCACGGCCACGCACTAGAACACCAGTGCACACCAAACCCGGAACGAAGTTAAGGAGGAAGTGATGAAGAGATTCATGATTATGGCGGCACTCATAATCTTTGCGGCGGCCGTTTCGCGCGCGCAAGACATCGCCGGCGACTGGCAAGGCACTATTAGCGCGGGCGGTCAGGATTTGCGACTCGTCCTGCACATCACCAAGGCGCCCGACAATAGCCTCAAAGCCACCCTGGACAGCCTCGACCAGCCCGGAGGCAACGGCATTCCCGTCAGTTCCATTTCCCTTAAAGATTCCAAGCTGAATCTGGGCGTCGAAATGGTCCACGGCACTTACGAAGGCAAGATCGCGCCTGACGGTAGCACAATCAGCGGCACGTGGACGCAGGGCGTAGCATTGCCGCTGGAATTCAAACGCGCCGCCGCACCAATCAAGACAGAACACAAGGCCGTCTCGCCTTCCGACATCGACGGCGCATGGATGGGAACGCTCGACACCGGGGCAATCAAGCTGCGCGTCGTCTTCCACATCGCTAATACCGAAAACGGCCTGATTGCCACTCTCGACAGTCCCGACCAGGGACTGATGAGCATGGCGACAAGCTCTGTCAGTCGCGAAGGCTCCTCGCTAAAAATCGAGGTCCAAAAACTAGGCGGGCTTTTCGAGGGCAAAATCGCCCCCAACCTCGCCTCCATCGATGGCAAGTGGTCGCAGGGCGGAGGCACACTGCCGCTGGTCCTTAAGCCGGTGAAGGATACGGCAGAACTGGAACCGAAACGGCCGCAGAATCCAGTGAAGCCGTATCCGTACCATGACGAAGATGTTTCCTACGAGAACAAAGTGCAGAACGTCACCCTGGCCGCAACCCTCACCATTCCACAGGGTAAGGGACCATTTCCCGGAGTAGTGCTCATCACCGGCTCGGGCCCGCAGGATCGCGACGAAAGCCTCCTGGGCCACAAGCCGTTCCTGGTTCTCTCGGACTATCTCACCCGCCACGGAATCGCCGTGCTCCGCGCCGACGACCGCGGCGTTGGCAAATCGACGGGCACCTTCGCCAAAGGCACGACTGCCGATTTCGCCACCGATGCGGAAGCCGGAGTCGCCTATCTGAAGACCCGCCCTGAAGTCGATCCGCACAAGATCGGCCTCGTTGGTCACAGTGAAGGTGGCGTCATCGCGCCCATGATCGCGGCGCGCAATAAAGACGTCGCATTCATCGTCATGATGGCGGGCACCGGCGTCCCGGGTGATCAAATACTCCCAGCTCAACGTGAGGCTATCGAGATCGCAATGGGCAAGAGCCCGGAAGAAGCGGCCAAGAACGCGGTCAATGAAAAGGAGATGCTCAGCTTGGTTGAGACGGAAAAAGACGACGCCGTCCTGCAGAAAGAGTTGAAAGAAAAAATGGCGGGCGAGGTTCCGGAAGCGCAAATCGGCCTGCAGATCAGCCAGATCACTTCGGTGTGGTTCCGTTATTTCCTGACCTACGATCCCGCCACCGCGCTGCGCAAGGTCACGTGCCCCGTCCTAGCGCTCAACGGATCGCTCGACAAACAGGTGCTGCCCAGCCAGAACTTGCCCCCCATTCGCAAAGCTCTGGCAGACGCCGGCAACCAGCGTGCTGAGGTCGACGAGTTGCCGGGCCTGAACCATTTGTTCCAAACTGCCAAAACCGGCTCGCCCACGGAGTACTCGACGATCGAAGAAACAATGTCTCCCGTCGCGCTAGACAAGATGGCAACCTGGATCTTGAAGCAGTGAGTTGATGTACGAGCAAGCCCCGGATGATGCCGGATGATGTTTGTTGGGACAACCGCCTTCGGCTGTCCGCCGCGCGCAGCGCGCCGTTGGGATCCAGTCCGCAACATCATTCTTCGAGGAAACAGCGTGGAAGCCCTAACTATCCTTGCGGTACAGCAGATCCCGCATCGCTCGTCTCCGAGCCTCGTTCGCTTCCGCCAGGGATTTGCGCTCATCAGCATCCATCCCCTTCTTCGTGACAGGGTCCGCCGATTCAGGTTCGCTGCAGGCAGGACAGCGGTTGGCGAAACCGGGCTTCCCCGGCTTCAACTCAAACTCCTCCGCGCACACGGAGCACACCTTGATGGGAAATGCCATCTCGCTTCTATGATAACAATCCGAGCACAAAACTTCCTGCGCTCCTCCAAGGCGCGCCGGGATTCGCTTACCGCGCCTGTCGCACCATCTCGACCAGCACGTTGCGCGTCTCCGCTGAATTCCTCACCTCGCGCAGGAACGCGATGCGGGCGCCCTTCATACCTTCTTGCGACTTCAATCGAACATGAAACCCCAGCCGATCTACCGCCGTCATCGTCCCTTCTTGGGCCTCGATGTGAGCGAATTTCCGCGCCAGCAGAACCAGAGCATCCTTGTGATCGGCATTCATGTGCTGAATGATGTCGCCCATCGAGTCAGCGAGAGGATCGGGCTGGCTGCTGCCGTATTCCGCGGCGGTTACCCATCCCATAACCCCGAATCCACCTACGAAATAAATATCCAACACCTCCAGCCGGTAGAAAGAGAAGTCTTCAAAATCCACCCAATACTTGCTGTTGGCATGGCGAGCCAAGTAGGCCTCGCGAGCCGCCGCAACATCCGCCTCCGGCACCAGCACAACATTTCCTACCAGCGTGACTCTGGATGCTCCCAGCGGATCTGCGTCTCCGCTCTCCTGCGTCACCAGCAAACTAGCACGCGGGTCCGCCTTCAAATTCTGCGTATGCATGGCCATCGTGCTGATGAGAAATAGGGGACGCCCCTGCTCGTCCAGTCCGTAAGGCATCACCGACCCAAACGGAAACCCCGGCTGCTTCCGTGAAAGCGTCGACAAACTTCCGAGCCTCCCGAGATACACGAGGGTTCTTACCCGCTCGGCAAACGAAGGCTCGGGAACAGATGGCTGATCGCTCGGCCCAGGTCCCGCGTGTTTTCTGATCGATGAAGATGAGGAAGACATAATGTCGGCAGCTAATCGCCTGCGAGTGGTTCTTAAGCGGCGCATCGCCCTGGCGCTGCGACTAGATTCTAAGTGGCGCAGCGATGATCGCCGCGCTTGGCTTTGGGTGGCGCAGCGCTTTAGCGCTGCGATCAACGTTTCTTTCTCATGGGCTTTAGCCCCTGAGGTGTTAGTTCAGGAAGTACTGTCGGTAGAGAGTGTCACGTTGCGCCGGCCGGAACCCCGCATCCCGAATAATCCGCCGCAACTCTTCTTCGGTCGTGCAGTTAGTCACGCCCGCTGCTCGCACCACATTCTCCTCGAGCATCACCGATCCCACATCGTTCCCGCCAAAGCGCAGCCCCATCTGGCAGACCTTCAACCCCTGCGTTACCCAGCTCGATTGAACGTTGAGGAAGTTCGAAAGATACAGACGCGAGATCGCCAGTACTTTCAAGTAATCGACAGCAGTCGCCTCGTCCCAGTGCCGTCCGCCCAGTGCTGTGTTCTGCGGCTGGAAGCTCCATGGAATAAACGCCGTAAACCCGCCGGTCTCTTCCTGCAATTCATAAAGGCGCTGAAAATGGTTGACCAGATTTTCGTAGTTCTCGCCCACACCGAACATCATGGTCGCGGTCGTGCGCATTCCGATCTGGTGCGCGGTGCGATGAACATTGAGCCAATCGTCGGTCAGGCACTTCAGCCGCGCAATCTTGTACCGCACTTCGTCATCGAGCACTTCCGCGCCGCCGCCCGGAATCGAATCCAGTCCTGCATCGCGCAGCCGCAGAATCGTGTCGCGAATCGAGAGCGAGCTGTACTCCGCAATCGCAATAATCTCCGACGCCGAATAGCAATGCAGATGAACTTTCGGAAAGCGCTCCTTGATTCCGCGCAACATCTTTTCGTGCCAGTCGATCTTCAAGTCGGGATGCAGTCCGCCTTGCATCAGCACACCCGTCCCGCCGAGTTCGACGGTCTCGCGAATCTTTTCGTAGATCGTGTCGAAGTCGAGAATGTATCCTTCCTTCGCCGCAGGCCCTTTCAATGGCCGGTAAAACGCGCAGAAGGTGCAGTACTCGGTGCAAAAGTTGGTGTAGTTGATGTTGCGGTCGATGATGTAGGTGACGACTCGCTCGGGATGCAGCTTGCGGCGCACCGCATCGGCCTCCATCCCAATGCCGATTAGGTCGTCGGACTCGAACATCTCCAGCGCTTGCTGCTTGGTTAAGGACATAAGAAATCCACAGAACCCTAATATTCTAGCGGACTAGCCGCTGACCCACCAAGCTCACTCGCTGGCCGATTCCCCCAGTGCCGGGACTACCTCGCTCAGTGATTCTGCGGCAGCATCGGCTCCGCCTGCGGCTGCGGCGGCATCTTCCCTTCCTCCACGACTCGATAGCCCTCAGGAACCTGGAAGTAATTCGGGTTCGGTTCCTCCAGGTTGACCTCCGTCATCATTCTCGTCCGCGTTCCCAGGCGCGGATCCGTTCGCTTCGCCTGGACATCGATGTCCAACTCCTCGGAATGCCACAGCTCTTCCACCGTCGTAAACGGACGATCGTTCCCCACCATGCCTTCCGGGATCACCCGCGTCACCCGCTTGCCAACAACTCCAAGTCCACTGATGTCCGTTGTGCCCAAGTCTTCCTCCGTTACGTTCCGGTCTCGCCCCGGCAAAGGTCCGGGACCCGGCCCTGGCCGCGGCCCGCGCCCATCGGGCCACGCCTTGTATCCCATCTCCCTGCAGATCTTTATCGGCGTGCACACATACTGTACGTGCTGTACCGGATCGGTGATCGTAATCAGCGTTCTGGGGCTTGCATTGCGTTCACTGGCTTCCGCTGCCTTGATGATCTTCCGGGCGCGATAAATCCGTCCCGTGCCATCCCGCATCACCACTTCTTCATTCTCGCGCGTGATCTTGGTTCCATCGCTCAGCGTCTCTTCCATGTGCTCGACCAAAACCGCACTGAACGGAGCGTGCGCCTTCGCCGAGATGATCGTTCCAGCTGGACCGAACCCGAAGACTTGAGTAGGCCCATGGTAGGTGGTCCGGACGTGCGGGCTGGGCGCCTGGGCGCTCGCCCCCGGCACGGCCGTCATGATGATCGCAATAACAGCAAGCGACATCCCAAAATGCCTCATGGTGTCCTCCTCAAAGCACGAAAATCATAAACCTAGCCGGGCGGGTGGACCAGCCTTTGGATTCTTGCGTGTCTTCTTTGAGAATGCAGATTGGTCGGATGGATGGTCGACCCATCTTAGATCGTCCCGCTTAGATCGTCCCGCTCCCACCCTTTGCAAAAACATCCCAGGGATCGGGCACCCTTGAATTGTTGGCGGCCAAGCGAAATCAAGCTGGTTTGCCCGCCGAGAAACCAATGCTTCGACTTGGCGAGGATTCCCGAGAGGTGTTGCTTCCCCTGAGGATCTTTGAGAGTCGAATACTTGATCCAAATGCTGTCCCCGTCCCCATCCATGATGCGCCGCGCGCACCACGCAAACGGATAAGACTCACCCGCGTTCCAGTGCAGCGGATACGACTTCTCCCCCTGCAACTTCGCTGTCGCACGTCCAATACGCATTCACTGCATTGTTCCCCACGCATTCGCAAAAAACGCGAAAGAATGGGACTCATTCATAGCGCAGCGCGACCATGGGGTCAACGCGCATGGCCCGCCGTGCAGGTATCAAACCCGCAGCCAGCGCCACCAGCACAAGCAGGATGCCAACGCACGCCAACGTGGCAGGATCGTAAGGATGCACGCGATAAAGAAAAGCGGCCATGAGACGTGTGACCGCCGTGGCCGTACCGATGCCAATGACTGCACCGGTAAGGGCCAGCAGAACCCCACGCCGCACCACGAGCCGCATCAGTTCGCGCTTTTGCGCGCCAAGGGCCATGCGAATACCCAACTCGCGGGTACGCCGCGCCACTTCGTACGAGAGCAATCCATACAAGCCGATGCACGCCAGCATCAGGGCCAGGAACGCGAAGAAGCTCGATAGGCGGGACATGAGCCGCTCCTGATAGAGCGTCTGCTCAATCTGCTGGGTCTGCGTCCGCACATCGGAAAGGGGCAGGTTGTTGTCGGCTTGCGAGACGATGGCGCGCACCTGTTTCACCCAGGCAATCGGGTCGCCGCCGGTACGCAACTCGAAGTGGGCGCTGTTCCCCACCAGGGGCAGGAACATGGTAGGCAGAATATCTCGCCGCAACCGGGCGTATTTGGTGTCAGCGACAATGCCGACGATGAGATAGCCAGGCTGCGGACCCGTTGCCGGCCCATCCCCTTGTGCATTGCCCATATGCCGGCCCACGGGATTCTCGCTGGGGAAGTACTTCCCGGCAAACGCCTGATTGACGAGAACCGGCACGGAAGCCGGCCGCAACTCGGTCTTAGGCGGCGCGGCTTTGACTGGATTGCCGGATGCGGCACGCTCCGCCGCCGCGGTCATTGCCGCGTTCGTCGCCTCTGCCGAGGCAAAGTCGGCGGGCGTGAATACGCGGCCGGCAATGACGGGAATGCGCATCGTCCGGAAGAAATCCAGCCCCACCCGAAGCATAGCGGTATTGGCATTCGATTTAGGAGGAGCACCGTCGAGGTGCACGTCACTGGCTGACCAGCTTTGGCTCAAGAGCGCGTCCGCAGAATAGCTGGCAGACACCACGCCCGGCAACGCTTTGAACCGCTCCTGCAACTGCTGGTAGAGCTGTACCGTTTGGTGGTCTGTGTATCCTGCCAGGCTGGGATGGATGCCGAAGAGCAGGACGTTGTGGGTGTCGAAACCCGGATCAAGCGTCTGCAGTTTATGCAGGGTGCGGACCAGCAGGCCGGCGCCAACCAGCACCACGATCGAGAGCGCCACCTGCGCCACAACCAGCGCGTCGCCCAGTCGGACACGCCGGGCGCCCTGCGATGCGCCGCCGGGGATGGACGACGCGTTCTCCTAGAGCGATGGCGTAAGGTCCCGCGCGCACTGCGGAAGCTGGGCGCAAGGCCGCACAGGACGCCTGTGGCGAGCGTAACGCCGCCGGTGAAAGCCAGCACCCGCCAGTCCGGAGCGATGACAAACCGGAATGGTTGATCGAGGCCGCTGGAATCAACTTGGTGAGCGCCCGCACGCCCCAGACGGCAACCAGAATACCGAGGGCACCCCCGGCAGTTGCCAGCACCAGACTCTCGGTCAGGAGCTGGCGTGCAATCCGCGCGCGCCCTGCGCCGAGCGCCTGGCGCATGGCCAGCTCCCTCTGGCGATTAGCAGAGCGCGCCAGAATCAGGCCGGCCACGTTGGCGCAGGCGATCAGCAGAACGAACCCCACCGCGGTCATGATGAGTTCGAGCATGGCTGCAATCTGGCTGCTCTCGCCAGTCAAGGCCTCTCGTGCCGGCAAAAGCCGGAGAGCGGGCTGGTCGCCTTCCATGAAGATCGGCTTGGCGGCGTCCAGCACCTCCGCGTGGAAGAGTGTCGTAGTCTCAGCTTGTCCCTGCTCGACGGAAACGCCCGGCTTGAGCCGGCCGGCTATCACGACCCACCAGACTGCCGGATCCGACAGCGAGTACTGTGTCCCCGAAATTGTCCCCGACATTTCGCTTTGTACGCGCTTCGCAAGCGACAGCGGCATGAAGAAATCCTGGCTCTTGCCGGGTGTCAGGCTGCTGAAGCCCGGCTCGGCCACGCCCACGATGGCGACATCCACGTTGTTGAGGCGGACTGTACGACCCACCGCGGAAGGGTCGGCGCCAAAAGCGCGCTGCCAGTAGCGGTAGTCCAGCACAATCACCGGCGATGCAGCGGGCGCATCGTCGGCCAGGCCCAGCGGCCGCCCCAGGATCGTTCTTACGCCGACGGTCGAGAAGTAATCGCCCGAGACATACTCGCCGCGCGCGAGATTCGCCGGCCCGTTGCCGCTGAAACCCACTTCGACGGGACCCGCGAACGCCGTCACGCCCGAAAATGTGTTCGTGTGGCGCAGTGCCTCATAAAACGGCACGGAAAATGCGCACTCCATCGTGTGGTCATCGTCGTCGCAATCGCCATAGACGCTGTGTCCACGCAGTGTGGACTCATGATGCGCGTTCCAGCCAAAGATCACGAGGCGCTGCGGGTCTTCCACCGGCAGCGAGCGGAACATCACTGCGTCGATGACGCTGAAGATCGCGGTATTGGCGCCGATGCCGAGCGCCAGCGTGAGGATTGCAACCGCGGCAAAACCCGGCGATTTTGCCAGCATGCGCACGCGTAACGCAGGTCCTGTGCTGTCTGTTCGATCCACACCAGTGAGCGCTCGTCGCGATGCGCCTGCGTTGCCTGTTCCACTCCGCCGTAGGCGCGCTTCGCGGCAAGCCGAGCTTCTTCAGGCGACATGCCGCGGCGTTCGAAATCGTCGGCCAGCAGGATAAGATGCGATGTAATCTCGCGTTCCAGCTCTTCTTCCGCGCGATTGTTGCGGAAGAGATCGCGGAACTTGGACAGGATTCGTCTGGCGCGCGACATGGCTATTGCTCCTCCGCCAGCAGCTTTTCAACCACGCCCGACATCTGACGCCAGCGCGCGGTCTCTTTTTCGAGCGCCTTCACTCCCGCCTTCGTGATGGCGTAGTACTTGGCTTCGCGGTTGTTCTCCGTCTTCCCCCAGGAGGCGCGCGTCCAGCCGTGCTGCTCCAGCCGCACCAGCGCCGGATAGATGGTTCCCTGGTTGAGATTCAGAGAGTCCGCCGAAACCTGCTGGAGCCGGTTGGCAATTCCGTACGCATGCTGCGGCCCCATCGTGGAGAGGGTCCTGAGGATCATGAGATCGAGCGTGCCTTGCAGGATGTTGGCTTGCATTTTATTCACTTGGTAATCAAGTGAACAGCTTCTTCACTTGTTTGTCAAGTGGAACCCACCATTTTCCGAGGCGTGGTCAACCATATCGATTGCAAAACAGGAAAGAGGATGTGAGTCCTGGCAGGTCGCTGTGAAGAAAATGGTTCCCTCGATTGAAAGCCACGTCTTCTGATCAACCAAGATGTGCGTGAGCTTAGTGATCGTTCGTGCCCTTCGTGGTGGGTGGTTTGGGTTTCTTCTTGGGGGCGTCAAAAGCGGTTTCCAGTATTTCCACGGCCTTCCGTCGGATTCCTGTGACGAACAGCCTTTACTGAGAGATCCGGAAAATGCAAAATGGCTCATAGGAGCACCTGCCTAACCCGACGGAATCGGCTCCTCAGCACTCCGCTCCGCACAATGTGGAGCTAACTCCTTATTCTGCAATATTTTGCCTGTAAGTCCCTGCGGCTCAAGATTTTGCGGAGATAGCGAGCGATCCACAGTTCACAACTCCTTTAAAACTAGGATTTTAGAGATCGGGCGCAAAAAAAATCGAGATCTCCGATCTCACCTCCGGCAAGCGGTCAATCGTCCCACCTGCGAACTCCTCCTGCGACTTCGCACCCTCACGCAGACCTTCGCTCGAGCAGCCTTGCGCAATACCTCTAATTTCAACTAGTTGAACGCGTTCAACTTCTCCCTTGACTCAACGGCCCTCTAGACTTATATTTATTTTGAACACGTTCAAGATAGTTACGGGAGGAGAACATAACCATGGGAACCGCCAACAACATCATCGTCACGACCTACTTGGTCTACGTCCTAATCAGCCTCTCGCTCACCATCTGGGTCGCCCGCACGCTCTACAAGCGCGGCGCTATTTTCCTGGTTGAGGCCTTTCACGGCAACGCGGAACTGGCCGACTCCGTGAACCACCTGCTGGTGGTCGGGTTCTACCTGATCAACATCGGCTTCGTCTCGCTCGCGCTGAAGACGGCGGATATCATCAACACCTCGCGCGCCGCCATCGAACTGCTCAGCGACAAGATGGGCATGGTCCTGCTGATCCTCGGCGTGATGCACTTCTTCAACCTCTATGTTTTCTCGAGCATCCGCCGCAGTGCGCGGAACGCCCGTGGCCCGCTCGTGCCTCCGCCGCCCGTCGCGCCCGATGCCGTGCTGAAGGTTGCGATTCCCCGGTGAACGCTTACAAGGGGTACATACATTAAGGAAGGAGGTACGCATATGCAGAAGCTCTATGTGCTCTACGATCCGAAATGCGAGATCTGCCGCCGCTTGAAAGACTGGATCCTGGTACAGCGCTCCTGGATCGGCATCGCAGTGCTCGAAGCCGGCTCGGAGAAAGCCCGGCGGCTGTTTCCCGAGCTCGAGCAGCTTGCCACTCAGGACGATCTAGCAGTCATCAGCGATGAAGGCGCGGTGTACCTCAACAATCACGCCTGGATCATGGTTCTCTACGCCATGGTCGAGTATCGCGACTGGGCGGCCCGGCTCACTCATCCGATCCTCGCGCCGCTGGCCCGACAGGCCTTCGCGGCACTGTCCAAGAACCGCCACTGGCTGTCGAACTTGCTGAGTTCCGAAGATCCGGAGGCGATCGCCGTCGAACTGCGCCAGGTTGAACTCGAGCCCTGCGCCTTGCCCGCCGGCAGCGCGCCGGTCTCGACCGTTAGGGAGTACTTGCAATGACGATCACGACTCTAAAGCCCTCGTCTTTGAAACCCAGGACCACGCCGCGCGCGGAAGACACGCGCCGCAAGATCTACGAAGCGGCGATGGAGCTGTTCCGCGAAAAGGGTTTCGAACCGACCACCATGCGCGACATCGCGGCCAAAGCCGGCGTGGCCCTCGGCGGCGCCTATTACTACTTCTCCTCCAAAGACGCCATCGTGCTCGCCTTCTACAGCGAGATGCAAGCCAGCAGCAACGAACCCGTGCTCCAAGCCCTCGCCGGACACGAAAAGGTCAAGGAGCGGATTCGCTGCATCCTCGAAAAGCGACTCGAGTTGCTGGAGCCGAACCGCAAGTTCTGCGCCGCGCTCTTCCGTCACGCGCCGGACAGCGCCGACCCGCTCTCTCCTTTCAGCGACGAGACGCGCGCCATCCGCGAGGGCGCGATCGAACACATGCGCATCGCCGTGGAGGGCAGCGACGCCAAAGTGCCTCCAGACCTCCAGCCGCAATTGCCCTACCTGCTGTGGCTGTATCAGATGGCACTGATCATGTTCTGGCTCTACGACCGCTCTCCTACCCAGGAGAAGACTCGCCGCCTGATGGACCAGAGCCTCGGCCTGCTCGTAAACCTCCTGCGCCTCTCCACCTTGCCGCTCATGAAGCCCCTTCGAAAGGCGGTCCTGGAACTGGTGCAAAACGAGGGAGCCTAAGTCGAAAGGAGCAGCCCCATGTCGAAAAATCGAGATCTGATCGGTACAGTCGCGATAACCGGAGCATTCAGCTATACCGGTAAGTACGCGACGCGACTTCTGCTCGACCGCGGATATCGGGTGCGCACCCTGACGTACCATCCCGACCGGGCGAATCCCTTCGGCGATCGAGTCGATGTCTTTCCGTATTGCTTCGAGGATCCCGACCGGCTCAGCCAAACTCTTCGCGGTGCATCCACTCTCATTAATACGTACTGGGTGCGGTTCCCGCGAGGAAAGTCCACCTTCGAAACTGCCGTTCAAAACACGCGCACGCTGATCACTGCTGCGAGAAACGCGGGCGTCAAACGCATCGTGCACGTCAGCATCGCGAACCCTTCGTCAGAATCTCCTCTTGGCTACTACCGCGGCAAAGCCGAAGTGGAACAGAGCATCATCGACTCCGGCCTTTCGTACACCATCTTGCGACCGACGGTAATCTTCGGAATGGAAGACATCCTCCTTAACAACATCGCCTGGTTCGTCCGCCGCTTCCCCGTTTTCGGCATTCCCGGAAATGGCCGATATGGGATTCGTCCGATTTACGTCGAGGACATGGCACGACTTATCGTCGACGCTGTGGATCAATCGGAAAACTCTGTGCTCAATGCTACAGGCCCCGAAACCTTCACGTTCGAGGAGTTGGTGAGGCTTATCGCTCGACAAGTGGGGAGTTCGGTCCGTCTCGTTCACCTGCCAATGACGTTGGCATATCTTTGCACGCTGGTGAGCGGGTGGTTTATCGGAGACATCATTCTTACCTGGGAGGAATATCAGGGATTGATGGGCGACCTTCTCGCCCCCGGCGGAACTTCTTCGGGGCAGACTCGCCTGAGCCAATGGCTGGCCGACCACCGTGAGCGAGTTGGTACACAGTATGCCTCGGAAGTGGCGCGTCACTACAAGATGGACGCCAAAGTGGCAGCATCTATCTTGTGTCGGAAGCACCAAAATGCGGTTTGACACCTTCCACTGGCGTTACCTAGACTGCCTGTGTAGAGCTTCGCGAGGACTAAACATGGGCTGGCTGCAGAACAAGTTTGAAAAGAATTTCATGATCAGCACAGTTGATTACGTCTTCAACTGGGCACGCAAGTCGGCGGTCTGGCCGATGACGTTTGGACTGGCCTGCTGCGCGATCGAGATGATCGCCTCGTCCACCTCGCGCTTCGACATCGCGCGCTTTGGCTCGGAAGTTTTCCGTCCCAGCCCGAGGCAGAGCGACCTGATGATCGTCGCCGGCACGGTCACGCTGAAGATGGCGCCGGTCGTGAAGCGCATCTACGACCAGATGCCCGACCCGAAGTGGGTGATCTCGATGGGTGCCTGCTCGTCGGTGGGCGGCCCGTTCAACACTTACGCCGTGCTGCAGGGTGTCGACAAGATCGTTCCAGTCGACGTATACGTGACCGGATGCCCACCGCGTCCCGAAAACCTTTTCTACGCGCTGCTCAAACTGCAGGACAAGATCGACACCATGACACTGGCGAAGAAGCCAACCGAAGTCCGCCTCGACCCCAACATGGTCGAGAACTTCAAGCGCCAAGTGATGATCGCGCAAACGCTGCAGCCAAAGTGACCGCGATCAACGGCGTGATCCTGAGCGTTAGCGAAGGAGGAGTCGGTTGCGGTCATTCTGAGCAAATCGAAGGATTTCGAACCTGTCAGCACTCAACCATCAGCTGTCAGCCAAGCCTTTTCATGTGGGGGCAGCCGCCCGCGGCTGTCCGCCGAGCGCCGCTTGGCGGCCTTGCTGTCGCGAGATGTCGCGAGCCAGATGATTGAGAGCGGTGACATCATCGCCATCTCGGAAGGCGTGCTGCTGGCCGGCACCTGGGCCTGGGCCCTTCGGGTCAAACGCGTCTGGTCCGGATGGCGCGAAAAGTCGGCACTCTCGGGCTTTGTGTGCGCAACGATCTCTGTAGTGTGCGACCTGATCCGCACCGTCGTAATGCACTTTCGAGGCGACAACCCATTCGCTGCGACGCTGTTCGTAGTTGCAGTTGTGGCAGGACTCTTGTTGGGAACGGCCGGCATCGTTCTAAGTTTCTTAGGCAAAGGAGCTCTAAAGATCCCAGCCCTCGTCTGGTCATGCGTCGTCCTGCTCTCGGTCGCGATCACCGTAGTCGGTACCATGCAGGCGGTGACCCAATAGCTGTAACTGGCGTCTTGACTGTGTGACATTAACCCCATGCCGAACTTCACCAAGCTCACAACCGAATCCGAACTCCCCACAGCCGACACCGCCAAGGAATTCCCCTGTGGCGACAGGACGATTTGCATCGCCAACGTCAATGGCACATTTAGCGCCATGGACAACGTCTGCCTGCACCGCGGCGGCCCGCTGGGTGAAGGCATGATCGAGAACGGCAAGGTGGTCTGCCCATGGCACGGGTGGGCATGGGATCCAAAGACCGGCGAGGCCGCGCACAACGCCAACGCGAAGCTCGCAGTGTACCCTCTCAAGATTGAAAACGGGGACGTGCTCGTCGAGCTGTAGCGCGCTAGAAACAACCGCACCCTGCAATAAAAGGCTTCGAAATCCGTCTACATCTGTAGCCACTCGTACGCTTTGTGGGAAGGTGTACCTTATGCCTGTTTCGAGACCAGCAAGCCGCATAGTTTGGACTGCCGTGATATTTCTGGTGGTGATCGGCGTGGCTGCCGTAACGCGCCGAATGATCGTCCTGTTCTGGCCGAGCCTGTCAGGTGGGACGTCGAATTCGGCCGCGGTACTCGACGCAGGATTCGCGCGGCACATGGCTTTGACACTGGTCCACATTCTTCCCGCCGGATTGTTTCTTGTCCTCGCGCCGTTGCAATTCATGCTTAGGGTGCGGCAGAAGCATCTGCAGTATCACCGCTGGATGGGGAGAGTCCTGGTCGTCTGCGGATTGATTGTCGGGATATCAGCCCTGGTCATGAGCTTCAAGATGAACATAGGCGGGCCCAATGAAACCGCTGCAACCACGCTGTACGCGATTGTGTTTCTGTTTTGCCTGAGCAAGGCATACCTGCACATCCGCCGAAAAGAAGTGGCGCGTCATCGCGAGTGGATGATCCGCATGTACGGCGTAGGGCTGGGCGTAGCCACGACGCGGCCGATCGTTGGGATGTTCTTCGCGTTTCGCCGGATGACACCGCACGAGTTCTTTGGGATCGCGTTCTGGCTGGGATTCACGATTACGTCTCTCGCCGCTGAGGCGTGGGTGGACTACAGGCGGCAACATGCAAGTGCGCATCAGCCGGGTGCTGTAGATCCGGCCTCGCTAGCGGCCTAGTGTCGCGCGATCGGTCCTCCGTTCAGCCAAGATAGTGCAGGAACTTTCGCGGGCTGATTGTCGTAGCCGGGGAAAACGTTGGCGAGATTCTTATTGCCCATGTGGAGGGCAACGGCTTCTCCGATCACCTGGCGGAAGTCGGTGGTCAAGGCGAGGTCGCGGCCTTCGTAGAGTTGCGACTGGTCGAGGCCGGGCCAGCGGCCGTAGACTTTGCCGCCCTTCACTGGGCCGCCCAGAACGAACATCACGTTGGCGTGGCCGTGGTCGGTGCCGCGGTTGCCGTTTTCGCGCGCGGTGCGGCCGAACTCCGACATGGTGACGACGACCGTGTCTTCCCCCAGATCGCCGAGATCGGTCCAGAAGGCGGCGAGCGATTGCGAGAAATCGGTCGAGCACGTTGGCGAGCTGGCCTTCGGTCGCGCCTTCGTTGACGTGGTGGTCCCAGCCACCGATGTCGGCGAACGCGACCTGCACGCCGAGATTCGCTTTGATGAGTTGCGCGAGCTGGCGCAGGCTGTCGCCGAATCGTCCCTTGGGATAATTCGCGCCGGGAGCGGCCGCGTATTTTCCAGGATCGGCGGCCTTCAGCATTTTCACCGCGTCGAAGGTTTCTTCGCCGGTGCCGTGCAGCACGCTGTCGGACGAGTGATCGTACATGGCTTCAAAGGCGCTGGCGGCGGGCGAAGGCCTTGGGATTCTTGCCGCCGACCGAAAAGTCGTTGATGTTGTTCATGGCGACGGCGGGTTCTGCGCCGCTGAGGATGCGCGGCACCGACGGCCCGAGCGCGATCGCGCGAAACGGAGAGGCCTGCGGTGTTGTCGCAAGCACGCTGTGCAGCGAGCGGTTGAGCCATCCGTCTTCGGTGATCTTCACGCCGGGCGTGCCGGTTTCCATGAAGTCCTGCGCGTCGAAGTGCGAGCGCGTCGCGTCGGGCGATCCGGCGGCGTGAACGATGGCGAGATGGCCCTGCTGCCAGAGCGGCTGAAATGCGCGACGAGCGACGGATGCAGGCCGAAGAAGCCATTGAGATCGATGCACCGATTTGCGCGGAATGTTGATGCTGGGCCGCATGGCGTAATACTGCGGCTCGGCGTGCGGCACGACGATGTTCAGTCCGTCGGCAGCGCCGCGCTGAAAAATGACGACCAGCCGCTTGTTGCGGCCGGCGATCTCGACCGCGCCGAAAGCGGCGCGGGTGAGGAAGCTCGGCACGGCCGCCGTGCCGACGACGGCCAGCGCGCTGTTGCGAAGGAAGATGCGACGCGTGATGGACATAAGTGACAGCTCCTAGCTCTTAGCTTTGAGCTTTCAGCTGTCTACTCGAAGCTCGATAGCTTATGGCGATCGATCAGCTGACGGCTGATAGCTGACAGCTGATTCATCACCTTTCTGAAATTCTGGCGAACCCAGCAGCAGGCCGGCGATTGTGCTCGTGTCCTGGCGGTACGCGGCCGGCTTGCTTGGCGGACTCTTTCTGCTCATTCGCTCCGGCTGACGGCCGCAGCATTCTTCGCCGGGGCTTGCGATCTGCGCGATGATCGAGTCGTGAGTCTGCTTCGATACGTCGCCGGCGAGCAACTTCGCCTCCAGCGCGGACAGCGCTATGGTCGCATCCGGCAGGCGGAGGCGGGCCTCCAGCCAATTGCACGGCATCCACTTTCACGCCGCGGATTTTGCCCGCGGTCATGCCCAGCGCGAAATTCATGCGGTTCAGCAGCGCGGACGAACTCACCCAGGTATCGGCCTTCATCGAATAGCCAGTGGGCGGCTGCGCCGAGTAAAGCGGCATGCCCATGTTGCCGATCTGGCGGGCGAGCGGGAAGGCGTCGTCGACGTCGGCGCCGGTCGCGCGCACGGCGGACGCCACGAACTCGAGCGGCGTTTTCACTTTGGCGCGATAGGCGCTGTCGGCCCAGAACTCCGGCGAATGGAACAGCGTGGTCAGAACTTCGCGAATGTCGCCTTTCTTTTTCTGGAACGTCTTCGCCATGCGGTCGACCAGCGCGGGCGGCGGATCGTCGGAGACGAAACGCTGCGCGAGTTTCAACGAAATGAAATGCGCAGTCTGCGGACTGGTGGCCAGCATGTGCAGCACTTCCCTGCCTTCGTCTTCGCCCTTGGGCTTGATGTGATGTCCGAGGACAAACTTCGGGCCCGGCTCGTGCATGCGCGGATCGTACTTGAAGCCCAGGCCTTCGTACGGCTTCTCGATGGTCCATCCGGTGAAGACCTTGGCGACTTCGGTGACGTCGCGCTGCGAGTATCCGCCGTTCACGCTGAGCGTGTGCAGTTCGAGCAACTCGCGGCCGTAATTTTCGTTCAGGCCGCTGGCCTGCTTGCGTTTGGCGTTCGGATTCGGCGCCGGGAAGCGGCGCGGACGCCGTAAGGACCGCGGCGGCCTGCGCGGGCATGCCGAGCGCCTGCGGGGAGTTCGGGCCCACGCTCATCCAGTTGTCGAGATAGAACAGCATCGCCGGACTCTTCGCCGTCGCGACCAGCAGGTCTTCAAATTTGCCCAGCGCGTGCGGGCGGATCACGTCCTGCTCGTAGTTGGTGAGCAACACGCGCTCGGGCCCTTTGCCGACGAAGACGTTGAAGTGGTTGAACCAGAAATCGGTCATCACCTGTTCGAGCTGGCGGTCGCTGTAGATGGCGCGCAGCAGCTTGGCCTGAACCAGTTCCGAAAGCACCACGCCTTGCGGATTGTTCATGGCCATCAGTGTTTCTTTCTGCTTGGGCTCCATGCCGTCGAGAAATTCTTGGCCCTTGCCGCGCAGAGATTCGGCGAAGGCAAGCTTGTCGGCGGTCGACATCGCCATGACTTTCTTGTAGCGCTGGTCGGGAGGAAGATCGATGAGCCCCTGAATCTTCAAGTCGGCGTAGAGACGATCTTCGCGGCGGCGGGCTTCGGCATCGTCCACGGAGCGTTGTCTTCGTGTTCGCCGGCGCCGTTGATTTCGTTCGCGGCGGCGTTCGCGGCGCTCATCCCGTTCATCGAACTTGTTATCGACCGTGTCGGCGTGGCGTTCGGCGACTGGCGGCGGCAGCGGCCGCGAGTTCTTCAGCGGTCTTGGCGGTATCGTTGGCGGCGGGTCCGGCCGGAGCGGGAGCCGTGGCTGCAGCTGCATCTCTCCCGGCGTTCTGGTTCCGCCGGTTCTCACTCTTATCTGTCTTCTGCTGCTGCTTTTCCTCAAGGCGCGCGATCTGCACCTCAATATACAGCGCGCTTTGCGGGATCGGAAGGCATGGACTTCTTGCCGTCCTTGACCTGCTTGATCATCTGGTTGTCGGGAAATTCCTCGACGATTTCCTTCGAACTCATGCGCAGCGTGCGAAACGGCGCCAGGCGGGCTTCAATGGCGCTGTCTGGAATTTTCTCTGGATGCAGTTGCAGATCGATCCAGCGATCGACGCCCATCGCCATGACCTGCTGAACATCGCCCGGCCGCGGGCCGAAGGTCAGACGATTGAGCGCGTGCACGGCGCGTTTCTGTTCGTTGGCTCCGGAATCGACTGTTTTGTCTTTCTTCCTGGCGAGCAGTTGCGGAACCGCCCAGGCGAGGCTTAGACACGTCAACAACAGCGCAAGTTTCCCCAGGCCGGAGCGCCCAAAACTGGATCTCATGAGACTCCCCCAACGCGGCAGATCCTTTGATTATGAACCCTCACGGGAGAAAAAGTTGCTGTCGGATGTGATTCCGGGAGGGCCTGAAAGTGATTGCAGGACAAGGGTTTCAGAGGGCACAACGCCGCTGATGCGGAGGGAATTAGGAGCCGTTTTCCTTGGTCAGATACATTCTTGCCGCGTGAAACTTTGTGCTGCAGAGTGGCGGCGAGTTGATCGATGTCGGCGGCGGCGATGTTCACCGGCATGCTGTCGAGCAGCGGGCGTTCGGCTGCTGCCCACGGCGTCGCGGCGCACTTGAATCAGCAGTCCCTGCACGACGTTCGGATCATATTTCTCGGGAGCCATGCGGACCAGGTCGCTGAGCGCGCTGCCGACCGACAGCGGAGCGCGATAGGGACGCGCGCTGGTCATGGCGTCGAAAGAATCGGCGAGGCCGACGATGCGCACGGCCATGGGCAAATCGTCTTGACCGAGTTTGTCGGGATAGCCGGAACCGTCGCTGCGCTCGTGATGCCAGCGCACCGTCTCAGGAATTTTGGGCCAGGGAAATTGCACGCTGCTGACGATCTGGTGGCCGACGGTGGTGTGGTCGGCCATCTCGCGGAATCTCTTCGGGATCGAGCGCTCCGGCCTTGCCGAACAGGCGGCGATCGACGGCGACTTTTCCGATGTCGTGCAGATATCCGGCGCTGCGCAGGGCCGCGACATCGCTCGGACTCCATGCCCATGGCCTCGCCGATGGCGGCGGCGTAGCGGCCGACGCGCAGAGAGTGGCCGTGAATGTTGACGTGCTTTACGTCGATGGCGGTGGCGAAGGCTTCGAGGGCGTTGTCGTAGAAACCGTGCAGCGAGGCCATGAGCCGCAGATTTTCGGAAACGCGCTGCGCGATGGTTTGGGTCAGCGCGTGATTCTGCACGGCCAGCGCGATGTAGCTGCACAGCAGTTCGAGTGCGTCGAGTTCGCTGTCTTCATAGAGCGCATCGCCGGGACGGCGGCCGAGAGCGACGACTCCGGCCAGGCGTCCTCCGGCTTTCAGCGGGCGCGAGGCATTTGAATAGTTCCGGCGCGACGTTGCCGTTGGAACTCAGGAACACCGAATAAGTCGACGAGTTGAGCACAATCGGACCGCGCGCCGCGGTCAGCGCGTGCACATGTTTGGGCAGGAGAGGAATGAAGGCGGGATCGGGCATCAGGGCGAATCCCTGCGCCGACGCGGAGGTCAGCATGGCGGGCTTGTCATTGAACAGCAGGAGCGCACCTTCGCGCGCGCCCGCCGCTTCCATGATGGCCGACAGCATCAGCCGCGAAGTTTCCGAGAACTCGCGCTCCGCCGTTAGCGCGGGACCGAGTTCGGAAAGCGCCTCAACCGTATGCAACAGCCGCCGTAAATTGTGGGTCTGAATCGCCACTGACGAAGTGGGAGCCAGATCGCAGAGCAAGATGAGGGTAACATGCGGGAAATGCTCGAGCGCGAGGGCGCGTGTTGGTTAGTTTGATGCGGTAGTGACGAAGATGAAAACACGGTGACGAGGCTGATTCCGCCACGGGCGGGCCATAGCGGGCGGCGGCGCCGTTGCTTTTACAACGTAAAGGCTTCAACCACAGAGGACACGGAGGACACAGAGGTCATTTATTTCTCTGTGTCCTCCGTGTCCTCTGTGGTTGAGTTTAGAAGATGTTCGCGGAGTTCGGCGAAGCGGCCGACGATGAGCAGTTTCTGCTTGGCAGGAGCCGGGTTGACCTCTTCGTGCTCGAGAATCCAGGTGTCGCCGTGCGGGACGAAGACGGCGTGCAGTCCGGCGGCCAGCGCGGGATTGATGTCGGACTTCGGGCTGTTGCCGACCATCCACGTCGAGTCGGGCTCGAGATCGTACTTCTCGACGACGCGCGCGTAGGCTGCCGGATCTTTCTCGGCCACGATTTCGACGGCCGCGAAATATTCTTTCAGGCCGGAACGCTCGACTTTTCCCGACTGCTCGGCGATCGCGCCCTTGGTCATCAGGATCAGGTCGATGGCGCTGCGACAAGTACTCGAAGAGTCTCGGGCACTTCGGGCAAGAACTCGATCGGGTGATGCGCAGGATGGTGTGCGCGAAGCTGTGGATCTGGGCGTGCAACTCCGGTGTGACCGGGCGCAACGCTCAGGCGCTCAAACGTATCGACCAGCGCGTGCGCGAAGCTGTGCAGGCCGTAGCCGTGCGTGACGATGCATTCGCGCTCGACGTCGTTGAGCACTTCGCGCACTTGCTCGGGCGAGAACTCGTGATGATTGAGAAACGAAATGAAGCGCGCGATGGCGCGCTCGAAGTAGATGTTGTTCTCCCAGAGCGTGTCGTCGGCGTCGATGAGGAGGGTTTGGGGCAAGCACTCTAGCTCTTAGCTCTTAGCTCTTAGCTCAAATCCCAACGTCTCAGGCTTATTGGGATTTCGCAGAGCCGTGACTCAGATTCTCGCGACAGTCTTGGCTAAGGTAAAGGAGCCTGGAAAGGCGTTCCAAGCTAAGAGCTAATAGCTAAAAGCTAAGAGCTTCTCCTACACCCAATCCACTTTCGCTTCCGGGCCGATGATGCCGGCCTTGTGGCCCATGTCGAGCAGGCGGCGGACGGCTTCGCGGCCGTCGGGGCCGTAGTCGAGGGTGCGCTCGTTCACGTACATGCCGATGAATTTGTCGGCGGATTGACGTGTCGAGATCGCGGGCGAACTGCATGGCGTAGGACAAGAGCTTCTTCGCGGTGATCGAGTCCGTACTGGATGCTCTCGCGCAATGCGGCCGAAACCAGCGGCATCAGTTCCGGCCCGAGGGCGCGGCGAATGGCGTTGCCTCCGAGCGGCAGAGGCAGGCCGGTCACCTTTCTGCCACCAGCGGCCGAGATCGACGATGCGGTGCAGGCCGGATTTGTCGTAGGTCAGCTGGCCTTCGTGAATGATGAGGCCGGCTTCGAATTTTCCTTCGAGCACTTGCGGAATGATCTGATCGAAGGGAACGACTTCGGTTTCGACTCCGGGAGCGAAAAACTGCAACGCCAGATACGCTGTGGTGAGCGTGCCCGGGACCGCGATGCGCTTGGTCTTGATTTCTGCTCGCGGTGAACGGGCGCGGCGAAACGATCATGGGGCCGTAGCCCTCGCCCACGCTGCCGCCGCAGCTCATCAGCGCGTATTTGTCCTGCACGTAGGGATAGGCGTGGAACGAAATTGCGCTGACGTCGTAGACGCCCTCGCGCGCCTTCTGGTTCAGCGTCTCGATGTCGCAGAGCGTATGGGTGAAGCGCAGGCCCGGAGTGCGGACTTTGTTCGTGGCCAGACCGTAGAACATGAAGGCGTCGTCGGAATCCGGGCTGTGGGCCACGGTAATCTCGCGCACCTGACCGGAGGAACTGCTGCCCGGCGCTTTGGTCGTTTCGGATACTGCTGTCATCTTCTCTCCATGAATCTACTGCTGGACTGCGGTGCGGCGCCAGCGATCGGCAATGCCGGCGGCTAACATCACTTTGATCACTTCGGCGGCGAGGAACCAGTACAGGCCGAAATAGGCCGCCTTCGCCAGCGAATGCGTGAAGATGTAGAGCCAGGTCAGGCCGCCGGCAAAGAGCAGGATCTCAGCCAGCAGTCCGGCAGTGGCTGCGCGCAGGAAACTCTTCGTGCCACGCTCGAAGATATAGCCGGCCAGGAAAGCGACGAAGGGGTACACCATCAGAAATCCGCCGGTCGGGCCGAGCAACTGGGCGATCCCGCCGGGACCGGTGGGATTGAAGACTGGCAGGCCAACCACGCCTTCCGCCAAATAGAGCACCAGCGCCGCGAAGCCGCGGCGGCTGCCCAGCAGCAATCCGACCAGCAGCACGCCCATGTTCTGAACGGTGAGCGGAACCGGCGTAAGGGGCATTAAGGGAATTGTGATGCGCGCGCACAGTGCCACGACCAAGCTCGCGCCTACGACGAGCGCGACCTGGCGCGAGGCCTCAAGAGCGCGCTCTTGCGGAGTGCTTAGAGCTTGAATTGCAGACTTTGCCATAACAGAACCTCCAATCGCACCAACTTCCGGGTTCAACGCTGTTCGGGCTGGCGCGGGCGTTCCACGTCACTTAGCGGAGCGTCGTGCGACACGTGCGCTTTCTGCAGATGCCGCCGCAAGCGCACATACAGGGCGATGGCCACGCACACTACGACCAGTGTGCTCACGCCCAGGATCAGAAACCACCAGATCATCCGCACAGCCGATTAGGATAACAGATGCGGCGGCGCGGGAAGGTGATTGTACTCACAAGAAATGAGTCTCGCGACGCCCCGGCAATCCAGGGACGGAAAGCCTAGCTGGCTTTACGCTCAGCGCGCTTCTGGCGCATGATCTCCACCCGCTTGAGCATGAATTGCAGGCGGTCCCGGCCCCACTTGGTGTGGGTGATGACCTTCTCGATGTTGAGGAACAAATGCGGATCGCCTATCTTTTCGCGCAGTTCTTTGAGGAAGGGATGGACCTTGGCGAAGATCAGGAACATTTCGCCACTAACCGCCGGTTGCAGGAACAGCTCCTCATTCAAGGCGCCCAGCAGCACGAAAGACGCGGCCATGTTCCAGTAGCCGGCCACCTGGCGGAACCAGTTATTTTCCTGCGCCCCCATGGCGAAAGCGACTTTCATCACGTCGTCGGCGCTCTGGGGAAAAAATTCGCCGCCCCACCAGTTGCGGGCTTTGCGCATTTCGGCTTCGCGGCGCAGATCGTAGAGTTGCAGAATCAGCTGGGCATCGGCTAGGGTTGGTTTCTTAGCCATGAGTGTCTCCCGTCTCAGTTTGAAGTGGCTGACAAGTTACTTCGGATCTCTTGCGCTCTATCGGATGCAGTCTTCGTCTCTGCATCGCGTGCGATCTTCCTCAAACCGAGGGAATAGTTCTCCAGCGCAACCGCCATTTCCGGCTTTTCCCGATCGTTGTTATGTTCCAGGATCGTGATCCCGCGCTTGTAGAGTGGCTCGGCCTGATCATATTTTCCCTGTAAAGCGTAGCACATGCCAATGTCGCTGAGGCTTTGCGCCACCTGAGGACGACCGCGTCCGAATTGCTTCTCTCGGATCGCTTCAGATTTCTGATACTGTTGGACGGCTTCCACGTACTTGCCTTCACGACGATACAGCCCTCCCAGCTTGTCATCCGAATCCGCAACTTTTGGCTGGGCCTCTCCCAAGCTCTGCGCGATAAACCGAAAGACATCCTCGTTGTTGGGCTTGGCGGGCGGTTTTTCGGCGGTGTAGTGCTCGCGAATCGCAGTTGCTTTCTGGTAAAGGTCCTCGGCGTCGAAGAACCTCTGATTTGCAGCGAACAGCTCCCCGGCTTTTGTAAGTACGGTTACTGAAACGTCGACCTGGAACCACTCGTCCGAGGCGTCCTTCGGTTTGTGCTTCTTCTGTGCCTCATGGAGCTTCGTCACACTGCGATGGGCCAGACTTTCCGCCTCGTCTTTCTTGCCATCGGCGTTGCAAGCTTCGGCAAGCTTGATCAACGTAGCTGACAGGCGAGAATCATTCTTCCAAGGCCCTTGGGCATAGTTCATCGCCTCACGGTAGGAATCTTCTGCCTGAGCATACTGTTTGTGGGCCATCGCGGAATCGCCATCGGCCACCAAGCGATCCCAATCGGTTTGCTGGCCGGCAAGGAAGGGAGGACTGGTAAGCAGCGACGCGGCGATCGTCAGGAGGGAAAATCGGCCTGCCTTCATGGCTAGAAATGATACTATGCGCCGGTTGCGGCGGCTTCCGGCGGCGGTGCTGGTCGCTCGAAGTCGCATTCCTTGTTGGGACAGGCGATCACCGGGCCGGCCTTCAGATTCTTCTCGACCAGATATTCGCTGCCGCAACGCGGACATTTTTCCGCGATCGGCTTATGCGCCGAGGTGAACTTGCAGTTCGGATAATTTCCGCAGCCGTAGAACGTGTTTCCCTTGCGGGCGCGTTTTTCGACCAGGTCGCCGTCTTTGCAGTCCGGACACTTTACGCCGATGAAATTCTGCTTCACGTACTTGCACTCGGGATATCCGCTGCAGGTTGTGAACTCGCCGTAACGCCCGTGGCGGATCATCATGTTGCGTCCGCACTTCGGGCAAAGTTCGTCGAGCGGGATGTCGGGAACTTTCTTGCCCTGGTCGAGACGGCGCGTGGTCTTGCAGTCGGGATATCCGGTGCAGGCCATGAACTGGCCGAAGCGCCCGCGCTTCAGCACCATCACGCGGCCGCAGTTTTCGCAATATTCCTCCTGCGTGGTCTCCTGCACGTCGGCCGAATCGAGGTCGGGCAGGTTGATGGGATTTTCTTTGGTGAACTTGCAGGTGTTCGGATCTTCTTTATCGTAGGTGCTGCAGGCGTAGAACGAGCCGTGCTTGCCCCACTTGATGACCAGCGGCGCGCCACAGCAGTTCGCACTTCTCGTCTGTGGGCTTCTCCATCCGCTTGATGTTCTCCATATGCTTTTCGGCATATTTGAGATCTTTCTGGAATTTCTTGTAGAAGTCGGCGAGAGCGTCCTGCCACTTCTCTTTGCCTTCTTCGATTTCGTCGAGTTCTTCTTCGAGGCGCGCGGTGTATTGCACGTCGAAAATGTCGCGGAAGTTTTCGACCAGCAGATCGGTGACGACCAGGCCAATTTCGGTCGGCGAGAACTTTCCCGCCGATCTTCTGCACGTACTGGCGCTCCTGAATGGTCGTGAGAATCGCAGCGTAGGTCGAGGGCCGGCCGATGCCGCGCTCTTCGAGTTCTTTCACCAGCGACGCTTCGTTGAAGCGCGGGGGAGGTTCGGTGAAATGCTGCTCCGGCTTCAGTTCCTTGAGCGTGAGTTTCTGTCCGGCTTCGAGCGCGGGCAGTTTGTGTTTCAGTTCCTCGTCTTCTTCGTCCTTGCCTTCTTTCGACTCTTCGTAGACTCGGAGGAAGCCGTCGAACTTGAGCACCGATCCGGTAACGCGGAACCAGAAAACTTCGTTACCGTTTTTCGCGTCGATGTCGACTGTGGTCTGATCGAATACCGCCGGGTTAATCTGCGAAGCGACGAAGCGCTGCCAGATCAGCTTGTAGACCTTGAATTCATCTTCTTTTAAGTACTGCTTGATCTGGTCGGGATGGCGCATCGCCGAAGTCGGGCGAATGGCCTCGTGCGCGCCCTGCGAGTCTTTCTTCTCTTTGAACGTGTTGGGCGTTTCCGGCAAGATACGTCGGACCGTATTCCTTGCCGACGTATTCGCGCACTTCCTGAATGGCCTCAGGCGCGACGCGGGTCGAATCGGTACGCATGTAGGTGATGAGGCCGACCGAGACCTTCTTCGCCGAGTTCCACGCCTTCATACAAGCGCTGCGCGATCATCATGGTGCGCTTCACGCTGAAGCGCAGTTTGCGCGAAGAATCCTGTTGCAGCTTGCTGGTGGTGAACGGAGGCGCGGCGTTGCGGCGGCGCTCTTTCTTGTCGACCGAGCGGACGACCCAGTCGGCTGTTTCCAGGGCGGCGCGAATTTTTTCGGCGTCTTCGCCGTTGGTGACTTCGACCTTCTCTTCGCCCTTGCCCACGAACCGCGCGTCGAATGCCGGAGGCTTGCTGGCGGCGAGGTGCGCGTCGATGGTCCAGTATTCGACTTTTTGGAACGCCTTGATCTCGCGTTCGCGTTCGACGATCAGGCGCAGCGCGACGGTCTGCACGCGGCCGGCGGAAAGACCGCGACGAACTTTATCCCACAGCAGCGGGGAAACCTGATAGCCGACGAGCCGGTCGAGCACACGGCGAGCCTGCTGCGCGTCGACCAGGTTCTGATCGATGGCGCGCGGATGTTCGAACGCGGCCTGCACGGCGCGCTTGGTAATTTCGTTGAAGGTGACGCGCTGAATGCGCGGAGGAGGGGCTTCCTCGCCCTTCTTCAATTTGCTTCTTGGCTTTCTTCTTCCCCTTGCCGTTGTCACCGAGTTCGAAGGCCAGATGGGCGGCGATGGCTTCGCCCTCGCGGTCCGGGTCAGGCGCCAGGATAGATGAAATCGGCCGAGGCCGCCAGCTTCTTCAGCTTGGCGACAACCTTCTCTTTGCCGGGGATGACGACGTAATCCGTCTCGAAGTCGTTGGTGGTATCCACGCCCAGAGTGCTCTTGGGCAAGATCTTTCACGTGGCCGAGCGAGGCTTCGACCGTGAAGCCCTTGCCCAGATATTTCTGGATGGTCTTCGCCTTGGCCGGCGATTCGACAATGACTAAACCTTTTGACAATGGATCCTCAATTTTTCTGGAGTTCGTTTTGAAGCTAGCACGAATGTCAAGCTGGCAACAAGTTACTGGACGGAAGCTGCGAGCTTCGAGCTATGAGCTTCGAGTCCGGACTATGCGCTTTGGGGGGACCGAATGCTCTGCATCACACCGGTCAGCATGCGCTGCCGTTCGTCGGACTTCGGAGTCAAAATCTGGAAGTCCTTCTGGGCGAGAAAATGGAGATCCCTCGCCAGTAGGAAGTGGATATTCCGCCTCACTAGCCCGACCCACGCGCGATCTGCAGAAAACGGCACATCTCGCCGTCCGATCGGCGGCCGCAACCTTCGGCAATGTTCGCCCCAATCGAAGCAGCGGCCCGACGCAGTTGGCTTGTCAACCCGTACATCTCTTCCCTGGGAAAGGCCGCCGTAACCCGATATGTGTCCAGCGTCATCTCATGCGCTTTCCGCCACACTTTCAGCTGTTTGAAATCCGTCACGCGTCCTCCTCAATACTCAAATGCCGTCAGTTGCAACTCGTAGCTCACAGCTCGAAGCTCATGGCTCGAAGCTAAAAGCTCTTTACAAAATTCTTCCCCGGCATCTGCCTGACTTTGCCGGCCAATTCCAGTTCGAACAGGGCGGCGAAGATTTCTGACGACGACAAATCGTTCTCCAGCTTCTCGACAATTTCGTCGATGTGCGTGGCTTCGTCGGCTTTCAGCAGGCTCAGGATTCGCTTTTCGTGAGGAGGGAGCCCTTCGTCCGGGAATAGAGATGCGGACGAGGAGCCTGGGGATTCAGGCGAGGCGGGCGGAGTCAATGCAAGTCGTACTTCTGGCGGGAGATCTTCCCACACGTCTTCCCAGGTCGCGACCAGCTTGGCGCCCTGTTTGATGAGTGTGTTCGGTCCCCAGGAATTCTTGTTGGTGACGTTGCCGGGGACGGCGAAAACGTCGCGATTCTGTTCGAGGGCGCAGCGGGCGGTGATGCGCGTGCCGGAATATTCGGCGGCTTCAACGACGAGTACTCCGACCGACATTCCGCTGATGATCCGGTTGCGGATGGGAAAGTTCTGTGGCGCGGCAAACGTTCCCAGAGGAAATTCGGAGATCAGCGCGCCGCCGAAGGCCAGAATCTGCTCCGCGAGTCGCGAATTTTCTTTGGGATAGATGACGTCGACGCCGGTGCCAAACACCGCGACGGTCTTGCCTTTGGCCGAGATCGCGCCGCGATGGCTGGCGGTGTCGACGCCGCGCGCCATGCCACTAATAATGACCAGTCCTTGCGCGGCGAGATCGCACGCCAGACGCTCGGCCATACCGGATCCATAGGGCGTGGGATGGCGCGTTCCGGACCATGGCGATGCCGGGCCTGGTCAGCACCTCGGGATTGCCGCGCACGCGAGAGATCAGCGGCGGATCGTAGATTTCTTTCAGGCGCGGCGGGTACGACGGATCGTCCATCGAGACCATGCTGATGTCCGCTGCGGCGGCGCGGGCGATCTCTTCGCGCGCCAGTTCCGCCGACTTGCCCGTGGCCAGCGATTGGGCGGAAACGGCCTGAATGCCGGTGCTCTCGAGTTCGGTCAACGAGGCGCGGAAGACCGCTTCTGGCAGAACCGAAATGTTCAACCAGTTTTGCGCGACTTCGTCGGTCCGAGGCCGGGAGTCAGCGAAATAGCCAGCCACTCCAGGAGATGGGTGGCGGCCGAGTATACTGCGACGTTCGACAAATTAGACTCCGAGCGGACTCTAATCAGACTCAGCCACGAGGCAGGGCGTCAAGGTCATATGTCACATGGGTTTGTTAAAATTGTGGAAAATGCGACGTTTACGTATTTCCGCCATTTCTTACCTCAATACCGCCCCCCTGATGTGGGATTTCGAACATGGAGACGCCGGGCGCGACTTCGATATTTCCTACACCCTGCCCTCGGCTTGCGCTCGCGCGCTTGGCCGAGGGAACGGCCGACATCGGCATCATTCCGGCGGCGGCGTATGCGGAAATTCCAGGATTGCAGGTGCTGCCGGAAGTCGCGATTGCCTCGCGGCGGGCGGTGCGCTCGATTCTGCTGGTCAGCAAAGTTCCGATCGAGAAGGTTCGCACGGTTGCACTCGACACCTCGTCGATGACCTCGGTGGCGCTGATGAAGGTCCTGTTCGAGAAGTGGCTGGGCGGAGGCAGGACGTATACGGCCATGAGGCCGAATATCGAAACGATGCTGGCTGGGCATGATGCAGGGCTCGTCATCGGGGACCCAGCGCTGAAGATCGATCGCGCACGCTATCGAGACCCTCGATCTGGCGGAAGAATGGATTCGTCTCACGGGCAAGCCCTTTGTCTTCGCGTTCTGGGCCGTGCGAAGCGATGCGTTGAAAGAAGCCTCTCCCTCTCTGGATTTAGCTGCCGTGTTTCAGCAATCGCGCGATCACGGGCTGGGGCCTGCCAATCTGAACCAGATCGCACGCGAATGGGCGCCGCGGCTGGATATCGGCGAGGCCGAAGTGCAGGGTTATTTGACTCAAAATATTCACTACCAGCTCGATCCAGGGTGCCTGGAGGGCCTGCAGTTGTTCTATCAGTATGCGACTGAGATCGGGGCCTTGCCTGCAGCGCCGGAGCTGCGTTTTGTAGAGATGGCGAACGCGCTCGCAGAATGAGGGCGTGCCGCCCTCAGTGCCAGTTCACCGATAGCGCGTAAACTTCTTGGGTGCCGATATCCCGAAGCACGAGGACGGAGTTGTCCGGTGTGATGTCGAGCTTCGGACCAATCTGGAGATCGTTCACCAATCGTACACCATTGAGTTTCACCATCTCCTCCACGGCATCATTCGCCAAACTGAGCCGATAGACTGTGGGATCGCTGCCTCCGGTTGAATAGTAGAAGAACTTGCCGTCAGATGAAGGCAACCAGTTCACAAATTTGCCGGGGCTCGTCAAGATATCGGACCATTTCCGAGTCTTGAAGTTGTAGCGCACGAGCTTGGATTGGTCATTCGCGACTGCGATCAACGTGTCCTGCGTGGCATACCATGGCCCGAGCGTGTCTTTGGAATCCGGAACCATCGTCACGCTTCCATTGCGCACATCGATCAGCCGTGAGCGATAGGCTCCGTCCATGTAGACAGTAGTCGCCAGAAAATTGCCGTCGGGTGACCAGTCAGGAGCCACTCCGTACTCAGTCAGCTTCTGAGGTGTTCCGCCATTCATGCTGACAACGTACGGGGCTCCGTTCGAATCGCTGAATGCGACTTTCGTGCCGTCGGGTGAGATCCGCGGAAAAATAACCATCGTGGGGGAATAGGTGAGCTGCACTCGATCGCTGCCGTCCGAACGGCTCCGCCAAAGTGTGTGCTCCGGATACGACATATAAGCCATCCATTTTCCGTCGTGCGAAAAGGTAGGATCGGCAGCGGAAATGCCACCCAGGTAGGGCAGAAACTCGCGGGTCTTGGGGTCGTAGCGAACCAGTTCGCCGCGGCGCTGGGCCCCTACCGCAAAGATCTGTTTCCCGTCGGGGCTGGCGGCAAAAGAACTGTAAGAAATGGGTCCGTTGGTCAGCCGGACGGGGGTGGCGGCTGGGGACAGCAAGTGCTTCTCCGCAGGGAAAACCCAAAGGTCGGATCGCCCATTGGCTGTGCCAAGGAAGAGCAGATATTTGCCATCCCCGGTCCACCTGAGGCAGCAGATATCGGCCGGCAGATCGGGTGCCCACTTCAACACCGGGTGAATTCCAGTTCCATTGCTGGCCGCCTCGTCGATCGTCCAGGAATTCTCGTTCTCGTCATAGACGAAAAATACGAGTGTCGTCCCGTCCGGCGAAACTCGCGGAGACGAGAACCTATTTGGAAACCCTTCCAGCTTGCGGGGATTCGACCCGTCCTTTCCCGCAACGAATGTTCCTGAGTCCAGCCGGTAAAGAAGACGACCGTCTGGAAACAGCGCCGCGCCTGTGAAATCGGCGTCGCCTAAATGCCGGGCTTCACCCACCGGCAAGGGAACCAGCCACATGGTTCGGCGCGTCGCGACAAACGATCCGCTCAAGACCAGGAGGTCGGAGCCATCGTGAGTGAGCCCGCCAATTTCCGGGTTGAGAAGGTTCGACGGAAGGTCACCAGTCTGCCCTCCATGGACCGAAACCTGTGCGACGCGCCGGCTTCCCGAGGTCCCTCGTTGAAGTAAATCCGCGCGCCATCGGTCTCCATTGAGCCGTTCTTGGACTGCCCGTCATTGGTAAGTTGGACAACTGATTCGACCACTGGATTGGCAGGCGAGCGGTTCAGCCATAGAGCAAAAACTGAGAGAACCGCAAACACAAGTCCCGCCGCGATCATCCAAAGCCATCTTGCTCGAGACGCAACCGCGGCGAAGGCTCCCGTGGGAGCGCTGCCCGATTCTGACAGTGCTTCCAACGCAAATGCCAGGTCGGATGCCGAATGAAAGCGCTGTTCGGGAGTTTTTTCCAGACAGCGCTGTACAACTCTTTGCAGCGCCGGAGAAATGCCCGGGGTGATCTGCGACGCCGAGGGCGGCTCTTCGTTCAGAATGGCGCTCATCGTCTCGACAGAAGTGGGCTTGTGGAACGCCCGCTTGCCCGTCAGCAGTTCGTAGAGAATCGCTCCGAGTGCGAATAGATCGGCGCGATCATCAGCAGTCTGCCCTCGGACTTGTTCTGGTGCCATATAGCCGACTGTGCCGAGCACAACTCCAGGTTCCGTCCCTCGGTCATTGTGGGCGATCCTGGATCGGAAGTACGAGGATGCTGGATGAGCTTTGCCAGGCCGAAGTCGAGAATCTGAATTCGTCCGTCTTTGGTCAGGAACAGGTTCTCGGGCTTTAGATCGCGATGGACAATGCCTTTCTCATGAGCGGCTGCCAGCCCGCGCGCCGTTTGGACTGCGTAATCGACCGCCTTTCGAACTGGTACCGCCCCACGCAACAATTGGTCGCGCAAGGTGTTGCCCTCGAGCAACTCAGAGACGAGGTAAGGCGCGCCGTCGTGGGTTCCCATCTGGTAGACGGCGAGAACGTTGGGATGGTTCAACGCAGCCGCGGCACGAGCTTCCTGCTCGAAGCGGCGTAAGCGGTCAGGGTCGCGAGACAAAAATGATGGGAGAATCTTGATCGCGACCTCGCGCCCCAGCTGTGGGTCGCGCGCGCGATAAACTTCGCCCATGCCACCGGCGCCGAGAGGCGCGATGATCTCGTAGGGTCCGAGTCTGGCACCGGGAGCCAACGCCATGGTGCGGGTCATTATAGGTCAGGGTGCATTGTGTGCGCTTGGACATTGGGCGCACAGCAACCACCATAGCGGGCCTTGAGTTAAGCTGAAACCTGCACTCTTGAAGCGAAGCCTTCCATGAGCTTGTTTCAGCCCATTCCGAATGCTGGCAGCGCAGGGGATTCGACTCGTCCGCTGGCGGATCGCATGCGTCCGCGAACGCTCGACGAGTACGTCGGCCAGGAACACCTGATTGGGCCGGGGAAACCGCTGCGCGTGCAGATCGAGCGAGACGACTCGGGATCGCTGATCTTTTGGGGGCCACCGGGCACGGGAAAGACCACGCTCGCGAAGATCATCGCAAACATGACCAAGGCGGAGTTCATCGAGTTCTCCGCCGTGCTGGCAGGAATTAAAGAGATCAAGCAGGTCATGGCCGATGCCGAGCGGGCGCGGCAATATGGCACGCGGACGATCGTATTCATCGATGAGATTCACCGCTTCAACAAGGCCCAACAGGATGCGTTTCTGCCGCACGTGGAGAAAGGCAACATCCGGCTGATCGGCGCGACGACCGAGAATCCTTCGTTCGAGATCAACTCGGCGTTGCTCTCGCGCTGCCGCGTCTATGTGCTGAAACCGCTCACCGAGGATCAGATTGTGCTTCTGCTGCGGCGAGCTCTCACCGATCACGAGCGTGGGCTGGGCCAGAAAAATCTGACCGCGTCGGACGAGGTGCTGAAAAAGATTGCCAGCTACACCAGCGGCGATGCGCGCAGCGCATACAACGTTTTGGAAGTGGCGGCCGGGCTGGCGCGGAAGAATACGAAGGGCGAACTGGAGATCACCGACGACATCGTCCGCGACGCTCTGCAGAAGCGCATTCTGCTATACGACAAGAGCGGCGAAGAACATTACAACCTGATTTCCGCGCTGCACAAGTCGGTGCGCAACAGCGATCCGGATGCGGCGCTGTACTGGCTGGGGCGCATGCTCGAGGCCGGAGAAGATCCGCTCTATGTGGCGCGGCGCGTGGTGCGCATGGCGGTGGAAGATATTGGCCTGGCCGATCCGAACGCGCTTTCGCTGTGCATGGCGGCGCGCGATGCGGTCGACTTCATCGGCATGCCGGAGGGCAATCTCGCGCTGGCGCAGGCGGTTGTGTATCTCTCGGTCGCGCCGAAGTCGAATGCGCTATACACCGCTTACGGCGAAGTGCAGACAAGATGTCGAGCAGACTGCGGCCGATTCCGTTCCGCTGCACCTGCGCAACGCGCCCACCAAACTGATGAAGGGACTGGGCTACGGCCACGGATATCAGTACGCGCACGATCTCGAAGGCAAAGTCGCCGACATGCAGTGCCTGCCCGACAATCTGCGGGACCGCGTCTATTACCGGCCGACGAATGAAGGCATTGAAAAGCGCATCCGGGAGCGCATGGAAGACGTCAAACGGCAGCGATCGCGGGTCAGCGAGGGCGCGATTCCGTCGCCAAAGAAAGAATCGTAAGCGCCCCATGCGACATCCTATTTCCTAGGCGAATGTGTTACGGCCACCTTCAGCCAGAGCAGGATTGTTCTATGGCTACGCTTCCCAGTGCCGCCGGCAACGAGATTCGTCCACGTCCGTCCTCTGCCCTCCGATCTTGTCGATGACCTGCAGCGCGTGCAAAAGGCCGCGCAGAGAATCACGTCGATTCTCGATCTCGACCAACTGATTGACAGCGTCGTCAACGAAGTCGCGGAGTCCTTTGGCTGTCTGGAAGCCAGCGTCTACCTGCACGACGAGGATCACGCGCGAGATGGTGCTGGCCGGCGTGCGCGGATGCACGATTGCACCATGCAAAGGTCATCGGCTGAAAATCGGCCGCGAAGGAATGGTCGGCTATGTTGCCTCCACCGGGCAGATGCGCTATGCGCCCGACGTTCGCGAGGACCAGTACTACATCGCGTGCGAACCGGGAACCCTCTCGGAGGTGGCCATTCCGCTGCGCGTCGGCGAGCGACTGGTGGGCGTGTTCACGGCATCGCATCCGGAGGTGGACGGCTTTCCCCGCCAACAGCTGAGAATTCTGCAAGCGCTCTGCGATCACGTTGCGATCGCCGTTCACAACGCGCGGCGCTTTCAGTCTGAACGCGCCGAACGCGCCGCCATGGACCGCGAAGCCCAGGAAGCGCGGACGATTCAGCAGGCGCTGTTGCCCAAGAGTTCTCCATACATTCCAGGGTTTGTGGTTTCCGGGCTCAGCGTACCGGCGCGCGCGGTGGGCGGCGACTGGTACGACTTCATTCCCTTTCCCGATGGGCGCTGGGGACTGGTTCTGGCCGATGTTTCGGGCAAAGGCACGGCGGCGGCTCTGTTGATGTCGGCTACCCG
The DNA here is from genome assembly GCA_963710885.1 of uncultured Acidobacteriaceae bacterium. Lineage (GTDB taxonomy): Bacteria > Acidobacteriota > Terriglobia > Terriglobales > Acidobacteriaceae > Sulfotelmatobacter. Next base: position 132,602 of record CAVQCF010000022.1, on the reverse strand, counting down.
CGGAGTGCTGCGCTCGCTAGCCGAGGCCTGCTGCACTCCGGGCGAAGTTCTGACGAAGCTGAACCAGTTGCTGGTGGATGATTTTCCTGCGGGAAAATTCGTGACCATGGTGTACGCGGTGCTCGATCCTTCAACGCGCACCGTTGTTTTTGCGAATGCCGGACATTTGCGGCCGCTGTTCATCGACGACGATGGCGAGCACTTCCTCGACACCGAGCGCGGGCTGCCGTTGGGTCTGGGCTGCGGAGATTATTCCGAGACGCAGGTTACGTTGTCCGAGGGATCGAAGCTCATCTTCTACAGTGACGGCATTACCGAAGCGGAAAACGCCAATGCCGAAGAATATGGCCTCTGCCGCCTGGCAGAACATGCGCTCAAGCCGGACGCATCGGCGGTAAGCATCGTCGATGACGTGCGCTCATTCGTCAATGGGTCAAGTTTGCGTGACGATGCCAGTGTGGTGTTTGTAGGCGTCGGGACGCTAGTTCTAGCGGAATCGCGCGCGGTGTTCTTTGAGGATGCAGCGGTCCATCACCACGAAGATGCCTGCCTGGCGCGCCTTTTCGGCGGCCTTCTCGTGGATCACGTCTTCCTGCATCCAGATCGCCGGGACTTTGAGTTGGATGGCCTGATCGACAATCTCTTCCACAAACTCCGGGCGGCGGAAAATATTCACGATGTCGATCTTTCTCGCGGCACGTCGAGCAATGACGCGTAGGCCTTTTCGCCCAGGCACTCCTCGATCTGCGGATTGACCGGGATGATGCGATATCCGTGGCTCTGCATGTAAGCCGAGACGCCGTGGCTGGGACGCAAGGGATTCGCAGAGAGGCCGACGACGGCGATGGTCTTGGAACGCTGCAGCAAGTTCGGCGATCGGATCCGGTTGAGTCAAGGAAGCGAGCGGTCGACTCCGGCCTTACTTCTTGTTCGCTTGCTCTTCTTTCTGCTTGTACATTTTCATCGCCAGTTTGCGGATGGTCTCGGAGACTTCTTTGTTGCCGGAAATGTTTTTCAAATCGATGCGATCAACAGATTTTTCATCAAGCCCAGGCCGAGATCGAGCGGCGTGCGCGGATTCGCCACCAGATTGCGCACGACTTTGTAGTTCTTCATGAAGCGGCGCTTCAGCGGAATCTGGCGCAGCACGGACTCCAGCACGTTTTTCTGGCTGGCAAATTTTTCCACTTCGCCGTCGGAGAGCTTGGGAGCTTCGAGCACGGCCAGCGCGACGACCTTGGTGCCGTCGCGAATCAGCAGCGAGCGCTCTTCCTTGTTGCCTTTCAAAGCCAACTGGATGCGGCCTTTCACGTCGAGGTGGCTGATTTTCTGCAGCGCGTTCTCGCGCTTGGCGGGCGACGTCGGGCTTCTTGGGTGCAATCGGCGGCCGTTCTGGCGTGGCGGCGGGACTCGGTGCCGCAGGCGCGACCGGTGCGGAGTCTCGGCGACTTCGTGTACCGGAAAATAATCCTCGCCCAGCAAATCCACGATCCCGCCGATGGCCTGGAACGGCTTGTCGCCCTCGGCGGCAATGTCGTGCGGCGTGTTCCTTGAGGTAGGCGGCGACGGCCTCGTCGTCGGCCCATTCGTCGCCGGTTGCGGGACTGGACGCGCATGACTGCAGTCGTTCCCGCGGAAGCCTCGAGCGTGTTCGACCGCCGGTGCCGCGTCGCTCCGGGGCAACAGGCGGTTGTGGAGATCTGGTGAGCACTGGACAACAGCGTCCGCACTTCTTCGACTTCTTCCTTGTCCAGGTATGGATTCGCCTTGAGAGCCTGCAAGGACGCCGCTCAGCGACCGCACGCGCGGACTCTTGAGCATCACTGCGATCGAGTCTCGCGAAGCTGCCGATCGCGATCTTGACCACCTGGCCTTCGGAGATCGGAGGGATTTTCGAGCAGCGCCGGCAGCAAGCTGGCCGCAGATTGTCGGGCGAGATGAAGTAGTCCAGCACTTCGCGCGGCGGTTTGGGGATCGCCTGGCCGCCGCCAGCGAGGACTTTTCGTCCCATCCGGCCAGCGTCATGCGCGCCAGGTCGCCGAAGACTTTGTTATGCCGGGCGAGGTAGACCAGAATCTCGATATTCTCGGCGGCGGGCACCTGCAGCGCGCCGCGCGCGGCAAACTGCATCATGTTGGAGGGCAGCTTCGAAGCGCGGATTTGATCGATCGTGCGCGGCATAGCTTCATGCCTCGATGGCGATCGTGACGATTATCGGCCGTCGGAAATCGCGCTTTCCCGCGGCCAGCAGCGTCAAGTTCGTTGCACGGCCAGTTCCAATTCCCGGGTGATGCGATTCGGCTTGTGCCGGAGAAATTCATCCCGCAAAGTCCGATAGTACCAAAGAGTGCCTTCGCGTCCACCGTTGAACCGTGACCAGACAGATTCGCCGATGGCGCGGTAGTCGCTGAGGATGGAGCGGACGTTGTTCAGTTTGTCGGCGGCCGAAACCAGGCGCGTGTCGGCGTCCGCTGTCTTCAGATGCCGGATATATTTCTCTTTGCGCTCGCGCCACGGCGGCTTGGGATCGGTGTCGGCGTCGGTGCAGCCGTCGACCACTTTCGCGACGCGAGTCCCGAAGCGGCGGCGGACTTCTTTCAGCATCGGCGCTCCGCCGCAATCCTCGACCACATCGTGCAGCAGCGCGGCGATGGCCAGATCTTCATCGCCGCCGGCTTCGAGCACCAGCGAAGCGACGCCCATCAGGTGCGCGATGTAAGGGATCGTCGAAGCCTTGCGGGTCTGTCCGGCATGCTTCTCCGCGGCGAACTCGAAAAGCGCGCAGGAAGCGGGGACCGAGCTTGACTCTGTGCTTGCTCTGCGCACCTCGTGGTCGAGCTTTTTTGCGCGAGTTGCCGCCATCGTCACTGCTTCTCTCCGCGCCGCGCCAGCAGATACGCGCGAATGAACGGCTGCAGATCGCCGTCGAGCACGCGATCGACGTCGCCGACTTCGGTCTTGGTGCGATGATCTTTGATCATGCGATAGGGCTGCAGCACGTAGGAACGAATCTGCGATCCGAATTCGATGTCGAGCTTCGAGTCTTCAATTTTCTTGGTGGCGGCGCGCTTCTTCTCCATTTCGAATTCATAGAGCTTCGAGCGCAGCATGCTCATGGCGCGCTCTTTGTTCTTGTGCTGCGAGCGCTCGTTCTGGCAATTGGCGACCAGACCCGTGGCGATGTGCGTGATGCGCACGGCGGAATCGGTGGTGTTCACGTGCTGTCCGCCCTTGCCGCTGGAGCGGTAAGTGTCGATGCGGATATCTTCCGGCTTGATGACGATTTCGATGCTGTCGTCGATTTCCGGGGAGACGTAAACGCTGGCAAAGGAAGTATGCCGCCGCTTGGCCTGATCGAAGGGCGAAATGCGCACCAGGCGGTGCACGCCGATTTCACCCTGCAGAAGTCCGAAGGCGTACTCGCCGTTCACCGCGAACGTCGCCGACTTCAGTCCCGCTTCTTCGCCGGGCTGGTAGTCGTAGAGCACGGTCTCAAACCCGCTGCCGCTCGGCCCATCGCAGGTACATGCGCAGCAGCATGTCGGCCCAGTCCTGCGACTCGGTGCCGCCGGCGCCGGGATGAATGGTGACGATGGCGTTGCGCGCGTCGTTCTCGCCCGAGAGCAGAGTTTCGGTTTCGAGGCGGTCGAGCAACGTCGCGCAGCGCGCCGATTTCGCGCTGCAGGTCGGCGTCGACGTTCTCGCCTTCTTTGGACAAGGTCGAAGTAGGCGGCGATGTCTTCGCTGCGGCGCGCCAGATCGGCGTCGGTGGCGAGCACGTGCTCCAGCCGCTTTTTTTCGCGCATTACCTGCTGCGAGCGCTGCGGATTCGACCACAGGTTCGGGTCGGCGGACTGCTTTTCAATTTCGGCTAGTTGCGGACGGACTTTCTCCGCGTCAAAGATACTCCCGAAGTTCGTGGACCTTCTTGCTGAGTTTTTCGTATTCGAGGACCAGCTCTTGATTCATGAGGACGCGTCAGCCTTTTGCGTTTCTTCGAAAATGTGAAGCGCGCGAGCAGCGCTCCCATTGAAATTATCGCACACCCATACGCGAACCAGTCGCCGTGGCGGGTGTAGAACGTGGTTACGGAAGTGAGGGCATAGGGCGCGACCAGCGTGCGTTCGCTGCTTGCGCGGAATTTGCGCCACCACGCGTCCCCAGGGATCGATGGAGGCGGTGACGCCGGTGTCGGTCGCGCTCAGCAGCCAGCGATTGTTTTCGATGGCGCGCATGCGGGTTTGATTCAGGTGCTGCGCGTAGGCGCCGCTGTCGCCGTACCATCCGTCATTGGAAATGTTGACGAACACCTGCGCGCCTTGATCGGCGAACTGGCGGACTTCATCGGGGAAGATGGATTCGTAGCAGATGAAGAGGCCGAGGCGCTGGTCGCCGGCGTCCAGCGGCTGGCGCGATGCGCCGTGCTGAAACTCGCCGACTTCTTTGGTCAGGCCTCCGGCGAAGGAAAACAGGCTGGGGAATGGAAGATATTCGCCGAACGGCACGAGATGAATCTTGTCGTAGCGCGCGGTCCACTCGCCGCTGCGGGCTGATCAACGCGGCGGAGTTGAAGAGCGGGCCGGTCTGCCGCTGGGGCCGTCGAGATGGGCGAGTTCCGATGGCGCCGACGACGGTCCAGGCGTTGGTGTCGCGAGCCATGGCGCTGACCGCGTCGCGAAATGCGGCGTCGTTGGTGAAGAAACGGCGCGGGCGACTCCGGCCAGACGACCAGATCGACTTTCGCTGCCGGCGCTGACTGGCCGCCGACTTCACGGTGAGTTCGGTCAGTTCGTTCAACGTCTGCTGCAGAATAAGCCGGCGTCCAGTCGGCCGAGACCGGAATATTCTGCTGCACCAGCAGCGCGGCGCGATCGGCCTTGGCGGGAGGAGCGTCGACCAGTCTTCCCGCCTGCAGGACCGCGGCCGCGGCCAGCGCCGCCGCCAGCAGGGCGCCGCGCTTTTCGCGCGGAACCAGAAACGCCGCGGCCAGCGCGACATTCACCAGCGCAATCTCAAACGAGATGCCGTAAACGCCGGTCGATGCCGCGATGCGGCAGAGAGCAACGTTGTCGACCTGCGCGATTCCCAGCAGGTTCCAGGGAAATCCCGTGACGCGGGTGCGCGCCAGTTCCACCGCGACCCACAGAAACGGAGCGACCACCAGCGGCCGCCGGAAGTCGCGCCCCGAGCCGGCCAGCAGGCTGACCAGCAGGCCGAACAATCCGTGATACAGCCCGAGATAGCAGCAGAAGAGAAAAAGCGCGAGCAGCGCCTCCGGCGCGCTGAGGCCGCCGTACTGGCGCATGGTGTCGTAGATCCAATAGCAGGTGCCGGCGTACCAGAGGATTCCGCAGACGTAGCCGAGCAGAAATCCCTGCCAGGGCGTGGCCGGGCGCAGCCGCACCGAACCGGCAATTTCGAGTTCGCCCGCCGGACGCGCGCGCAGCAGCGCCACCATCAGCGGAGCGAGCGCGAACCAGGACAGCACGTAAACGCCGGGAAGAGGAAAGATGATGACCTGAAGAATGGCCGACAGCACGACCAGCAGCCAGGCGCTGAAATGAATTTGCCGCACGGGAAAGGATAGCAAAGAGCAGTTGCTCAGTTGTCAGTTGCTCAGTTGCTTCAGTTTCGGATCTTCGACTTGGCGCGCGGTTACAGGCTCGCGGACGAACTCCACAATCTCCGGCGTGACGTATTGCGGCGGGCGTGATGCGGAAGATCGGGCGGTCCGCTACCGGCTTCAGGGAAACTGCTTGCCACGCCGGGCCGTCTGGCGCTTCGTGCAGAATCACGGCGTTGGCGCGGTCCAGAAATTCGCGGGCGGAGTTTTTGAAATCGGCGGTCGCCGGATCGAGCACGGTCAGGTACAGATCCGGGCGCAGAAATTTCAACACGCTGTTCGATTCGATGATCACGTTGCGCGCGCCTTCCATGCGCTGCCGCAAGGCGGGCATCGCTTCGGCGAGTCGGCCTTGTTCGGTGCGCGCCCACAACGCCTGCACCGCTCCCGCGACCAGGAATCGCGACGTGTCCGACTCGCCGGACCGGTCGCGCTCTTCGGAAATCGCCCAGGAATGGTCGGCGGTCGCGCAGTCGCAGGCCTCGCCGTTGGCGGAGCAAATGCCGTGGCCGTATTGCGTGATCTTCACCGCGGTCCAATCGAATTCGCGGCAGCGCCGAGATCAGGCCAGCGACCACGCTGGTCTTGCCCACGCTGCGCGAATGTCCGCCGATGACGACGATTGCCATAAGAAACGGCTTCCGGCTTCCGCTATCCGGCAGCCGGTCTGAACTGGCATCCGGAAGCCGAAAGCCGGCAGCCGGCTGTTCACTTTTTCGCCAGCCGCGCCAGCGTCGCCAGTTGCTTCAGATACTCCCGCACCGGCTGCGCTGGAGTTCCCCAGAACGCCACGCCCTTGCCGCGCAAAACTTTGTTGGGCAGAACGCCGCCCTGGCCGCCGAGCATGACTCCCTCTTCGATGCGCGCGTGCTCGCCGATGCCGACCTGCCCGCCGAGCACGACGCCGTTCTCGATGACGATGCTTCCCGACAGGCCGGTCTGCGCGGCAATCACGACGTCTTCGCCGATCTGGCAGTTGTGGCCGATGTGGACCAGGTTGTCGATCTTCGCTCCGCGCCGGATGCGGGTTTCATCGAGCGCGCCACGATCGATGGTCGCATTGGCTCCGATCTCGACGTCGTCTTCGATGACCAACCGCCCCACCTGCGGAAATTTTTCGTAGCGCCCGGTCTTGCGGTCGCGCACATAGCCGAAGCCGTCGCTGCCCAGCACCGCGCCCGCATGAACGATCACGCGGTCGCCCAGCGTGGTGCCGGGATACATCGTAACGTTGGGATAAATCTCGCAGTCGCGCCCAATTTTTACGCCAGCGCCGATGGCGCAACCCGCGCCAATTCGCGTGTTCGCTCGCCCATGACGTCCTCGGACACCACGGCCCGTTCCTCCAACGAAACGCCGGCAGCCAGCACAGCGGAGGGATGCATCACCGCGGTCGAGTGCACGCGATACATGCGGGGCAGCATCGTGCGCCGCTCCGTCCCGGAACAGCCGGGCGGCCCGGGCGAACGCAAGCTTGGGATGATCGCTGATGAGAAGCGGCCGTTGCACGACGCAGCGCCGACGCCGCAAACTCTCCCGCGATGATCGCACCCGCCCGCGACTTCAGAGCCGCAGCCAGATGTTTCTCATCCTCGACAAAAACTAGATCCTGCTCCGTGGCCGATTCGATGCTGGCCACGGCACTCACTCTGGCGTGGCCGTCGCCAAGCAGGCGGGCTCCGACTGCCTCGGCGATCTGTTGCAGAGAGCGCTTCATGGCTTTCACTGTATAGCAGCGAGGTCAGAGGAAGGAAGGGACGGTGCGAAAGGGAGCGTGGAGGATTCGCCCCCGCCACCACCCGACAGGATCTACGGAGCCGTGCAAGTATTCTTTCCCTGGCACATAATGAAAGTACCCTGACCCACACAACTGGGGTCCCCTTGACCGCCGGTTAACTGCCACGTCCCGACGGCCACGCCGTTGCTCAGAGTTCCCGTGGTTGTGGTTGTGCCATTGGATGTGCCGGTGAGCCCGCCTTGGGCGCTAGTTAATGTCAGGATATTGCCCGGCGGGATGGAGGACGTCACCGTATAGGTCAGGGAACCCGTAACTTGCCCCGTTGATATATTCGTGGTGAATGCGGCTGTCCCGGCTTCTGTGCTGCCATCGACGCCATTGGCAAAGCAGGCCCCCGCGTTGAAGAAGCCAAAGCTTGTGATGTTAAGCTGCCCAATGTTGATGACGTTGAAAGCGGTTACGAAACCCAGCTTGCTGGCATCGCCGGTGCCTCCAACCAGTTGGGCTTCCCAAAATCCGTTGGCAGAGGTGCTGGTGGTAGGGTTGGTGTTGGGGCTTGTGCCGCAGCTGCTAACAGCGAACGCCAGCGCCAGCAGCGTCAGAAATGCAAGCTTCTTCATGTACCGTCCTTGAAAATTGGGGTCCCCTATGAGAATAGAGAGATGCGGGCAGGTGCGTCAATGGATGTAAGGAACGCCGCCCGTGGAGGAAGTTTCCAGGGGCGGCCGCGCGAAGAGCGGATTACAGGGCAAACTTCTCCACCAACTATCGCGCCATTGGCGTTAATACCGGACTCATGGTAAACGTCCCGTTGCCGGCGCAGCGCGCGGTTGCTCCGCTTACGGTCCATGTGCCGGTGATGGTCCCGCCGCTCACGGTGCCGTCGAGGGTAAGGGTATTCACTTCTACGCCTGTAGACATCACAACATAATGAAATTTCCCTGAGACCTGGCCGTTGAAATTCCCCATGAGCGTGAATGCCCCGCTCTCGGTCGAACTGGGGAACGAGCAGGGCGAATTGTCCAAGGTAAGGGTAAAGCTGGTCGTCCCTAAAGACCCGTCGGCCTTCACGGTCAAATGCGTCGTAAAGGCGAACATGTTGACCGATGACGAGCTCGACAGGGCTGCGGACCACGTCCCATTGATATTGGCATTCGAACTCGAATTCGACCCACAGCCGGAGAAGATCAGCGTGATGCCCAACAACACTACGGTGACAAGTTTACTCATGAGTAACAGCTCCTTTTTCCAGGACCCCGAAGCGGCACGATAAGAGGATCCGCCAACGCCCGCCAAGGATGCCAGGATACGGTTGGCCCCCCTTCCATAAGGAAAGAACCCGAGCTCAGTGCAAAGGTTGCAGCTGAGCTGTAAGCGATAGAGCAATCGCGGTTTTCGTGTTTTGCCGGCGGGGTTTCCGAAGGCGCTGGAGAAGATTCGCCCCAAGCACGTCCGATCTTCACTTCGAGGTGCGACGCGACGGCCTTGCCAGACCTAGGATCAGCAATGCAAGAGAAACACCCAACAAAAAGCCGCTGGCAAAATGAGCGATGTTGCCATTGGTCCAGAGCCTCACGAGGAGGCCCAGGGACAACGCTAATATCCCCGCTGCGGTAGACAAACTACTCCTGCTGCGAGTCATACTCCCTCCTAGGAGTTACTGCGTTATGGGAGGGCGCGAGGAGATCGTCCCCTCACGCCCCGCGCTTCGTTTTCAAATCGGCCAGCAATTGCTCGATGCGGTCTTCTTTTTCGAGCGCGGCCAGGCGGTCGTCGAGGTTGTCGCCGGCGATTTCCGACTTGGCCTGGCTGACGGCTTCGGAGTGCGCGACTTTGCGCTTCATGCGGTCGAAGGCCGCGGCTTTCGAGCCGTCGCCTGAGGCCATGCGCGCGTCGCTGGCCTTGCCCACGGCGCGGGCGCGGCGATGCTGCGCGATCAGCACGTCGGCCTTGGCCTGCGCTTCGGTGAGCTTCTGCTCGAGTTGGCGCAGCGCGGACTTCAGGTTTTCTACCTGCGCCTTCTGGTCGGCGACCTGTTGCGTGAAGTTTTCGCAAAGTTCGCGATAACTCTCCACGCGCAGCAGCGAGGCGCGCGCCAGGTCGTCTTCTTTTTTGTCGACGGCGAGTTCGGCCTTGCGCATCCATTCGGCCACTTTGTCTTCGTTTTCTTTCTGCTTTCTTTCGAGCAGGTGCTGGTCGGCGATGGCGATCGCGACCTGCGTCTTGACCTGCAGAAGCTGGTTCTGCATGTCGAGGATGACCTGCTTGATCATTTTTTCCGGCTCCTCGGCCTTGTCGATCAGGTCGTTGAGGTTGGCCCGGACTAGTGTGGAAACGCGCTCCAGTAGTGCCATGATGGACTCCTTTTTTAGCTTCTAGCTCCTAGCTTTTAGCCAACCCTTGTGAGTTGGGTCGGATCAGGTCTTGTTGGTTGTCAAGCGTTCTGTAGGCCGTCATACCTGCCTTCTTAATTCATGTGAGCGGTGGATCTGCGCGCACTGCGGACAGTGCGTTGGCTTGCCGCGAAACGAAGCGCCGATCAGCACTCCGATCGCGGCGGCGATGACGAGCCAAAGGCCCATATTTCCCGCCAGCACTCCGAACACCGCGCCCAGCGCCGCGCCCAGCGCGATCCCCACTCCAGCGTATTTGGATTTGTTCGTCATGACCGTGCTCCTGAAAGGCTTCGCCCTCCGGCTTCCGACTTCCGGCGACTCGAATTCTGGCTCCGCGAAGCCGAACGCCGGAAGCCGAAAGGCGGCAACGAGCCCCGGCTCGTTCCCGCACCCCTCGCTAGGCCTTCGGCGCATCGCCCGGTTTCGGGGCTTTGTCGCCGATCAGCCGGATCTTGCCCATCAACTCCGACAGCGGCATGCCCGAGAGCGTCTCGAACAGCGCCGGCACTTGCGCCGCCATCTTGGTGATGTCGCCCGTGACTTTGCTCATGCCCGCGCCGTCGCCATTTCCAGTGGAGACGATGGTGATCTTGTCGACGTTGGCCAGTGGAGCGGCCAAGGCCTTCACGATCTCCGGCATGCTGGCGAACAGCCGGTCGATGACAGCCGCCTGGTTGTATTCCTGGAACGCTTCGGCCTTCACGTTCATCGCTTTGGCTTCGGCCTCGCCTTTCTTGAAGATGATTTCGGCTTCGGCTTCGCCCTGCGCGCGAATCGATGACGCCTGGCCTTCGGCTTCCGCGATCAGACGCTGCTTTTCGGCCGCGGCGAGAGTTTCAATTCGCTGACGCTCGATCTCGGCCCCCTTCAACACGGTGGCGATCAGTTCCTTTTCGCGGCGGTTGATTTCCGCTTCCTGCACTTTGACCTGCTGCTCTTTCTCGATCTGCTGCACCTTCACCTGCTCGGCAATCACCTGCTGCTGCATGATGTTGGTCTGGATGTCATAGGCCTTGTCGGCCTGCGCCTGCTGGCGCTTGGTGACTTCCAAGTATTGCGCCTTTTTGATTTCCAGATCGCGTTGCGATTCCGCCTGCTTGGCCAGCGACAAGGTTTCGGCGAGCACGCGCTCCTGATCGGCCTGCGCTTTGGCCACCGCGGATTCCCGCTGCGCCAGGCGCGCTTGATCGCCGTATCGCGATCGGCTTCCGCCGTCGCCACGTCGGCATCACGCTTGATGCGCGCCACATCCGGCTTGCCCATGTTGGTGATGTATTCGTTCTTGTCGCGAACTTCCTTGATGGTGAACGAGATGACTTCCAGACCCATCTTGTTCATGTCTTCGGCGCAGGTGCCGCGCATGCGGTCGGAAACCATTTCCGGCTGCTTGACGATTTCCTCCACCGTGAGCTGGCCGATGATGCCGCGCAGGTGACCTTCCATCACCAGCCGGATCAGGCCTTCGCGCTCCTGATCGGACTTGGTAAGGAATTGTTCTGCCGCGGTCAGCACGGATTCGCGATCGGACTTCACCTTGATCTGCGCTACTGCTTCCACCGTCACCGCGACGCCTTGCTTGGTGTACAAATCCTGTTGCGGCGCCACATCGAACGACATCAATTCCAAGGACAGGTCGCGGCAGATCTGCACCATGGGCAATACGAGGGTGCCGTGGCCCTGTACCACGCGCGTTCCGCCGAGGCCGTACACGATGAGTGCCTCGTGCGGCCCCGCTTTGCGATAGAGCCTGGCCATTCCGCTCATCAGGAAGAGAATGACCATCACTCCCAGCCCGACGAAGATCCAAATCTCCACCACGTTCGAAATTCCGTTAAACATAGAGCCTCCTGTTACGAAAGCAGTGTTAGATACTCCGGTGCGCTTGAGTCACGTACCGCTGGGGATCTGGGCCCATCAACTCGGAATGGGCTGGCGGCGGGTTCAGATTCCACTTGATAATCGAGTGGTTTCCAAACCACACAAATCCGATCGTCACGTAAAAGACCACGAGCAGTGGCCAGGCTGCGGCCGGCTTCAGGGCGTGCGCGATCAATAATCCAATCGTCGACACGACCAGCACGAAGACCATGATGCCGAGCCCCAGTTCTAGAGCGCCTTCGCGGGACGTGTAGCCATTGGCCTGCCAGTTTGCGTCGAAGTGCACCGCCATCCTCCCGGGCAGACGATCCCAGTTGCTCGAGTAGTCCACCGCCGCGATCGGCAGTGCCAGCCACATCAGCGCAACCAGCGTCTTGTACCAACGTCCGTTCATACTGTCTCCAGGCACCAGGATTATTCAGCGCTCCGGTCAGCGCTCCATCGAATTGCCGGCGGTCCTTTCGTCTTCCCCCGACATTTCGCTCCACAATCGAACATAGGCAATTCCCTTCTCGTAGCGCGTGACCACGACCTCGGTTCCCTTGGCGATGGGGCTGCCGTCTTCGCTGCGCGCACCACACACGCGGCGCGTTCCGACTTGCGAGTAAATGATTTCGCCCGTGCCCCCCTCGCGGATGGAAACCGACAATCGGCCAAGTACCCCGACCATCTCGTAATCAGCCGGGTCCATGTTCTCTTCGTCCGAAATCAGCACTCGGCTGAGGAACAGAAAAATGATTCCGCCTCCAACCAGTCCGCTGCCCACCGACAACAGCAGCCCCAAACCGACCCACACCGAGGAAAAACGCGTGAGCAAATATCCCGTGCCGCCAAACCAGGCCAGGAAGGCGGCCAGCGACGGCGGATTGAACGGCGAAACGCTGCTGCCGCGCGATGCCTGATGCCCGCCCGGAGTGTGCGGTGCCGCGCCGTGTGCTGCTGCCGGGGCGTGCCCACCAGCGACGGGAGCATGTCCCATGGGTGCGTGCCCTGCGGGCAGGTGTGGGACACCGTGTCCATGAAAATGCGGCAGATGCAGACGTCCGAAACGCGCTCCTCCAAATACAAACGAAAAAAAACTGAAGCAGAAGCCGACCGCAAAACAGATCAGATAGAAATCGGACCAGTCAAAACTGTGTCGACTGTCATCGGATTCGCCTCCCTTCCCCATTCGCGGCCTTGCGATGGTTGCCTTGCCCGTCGCAACCTCGGGCCGGAGCGCCTCCAGCAGGCGGTCGGCCAGTCCCGGCGTTTCGAGAATCGCGCCCAGCAGCAGAAAACTGCGGCGCGTATCTTTTTCGCGTGCGGCCTTGATCAGCACCTTGCTGACTTCCGGATCGTTGGCGAATTTCTCTGAACCTTGCAGCAGCCAGACATCAAGCTGGCCTTCCGTCGTACGCAGGTCGGAGGTCAATTCGGCGTGGTAGCCCTCGGGGTCATCCACGAGAAAGCCGGGATGCACCTTGAAAAACTTCGCCAACAGCGCGCGCGACGACTGCGTCATGTGGGGGCGCGCTCCGTTTTCGATCTGCGAGAGATAGGACTGGCTGATGGTGTTGCCCTTGCCCAGTTCCTCGCGGATGGCGCGAACCAACTCGAGCTGCGTCATGGGACGCCCGAGACCGCGCAAGGAGCCTTCCACTTCGCGCAGGTACCGAATTTTCTCGCCCAGCTTCACTGTTCCCGCCTCGGTATATCTCAATACGCAATAGTTATATTGCAATATGCGATGTATGTCAAGAATAGGATATGCCGTGTTTTCATAGGCTTACGAGGTGGCCCGACCGAACTGTGATAAGAAAGAACGCCTCCGGCTGACCGGAGGCGTTTCCAAATTCTCCTCTTTTTTTCTTTAAGCGATGTTCTTTACGGCGGTCGAAACCGGCTTATTGCTTACGACCGTTGTGCTTGTCGCGATAGATCTGGCGCGACATCTTATTCTGCTGATGATTGACCTGCTGTTTTTCCTGAGCAGTCAACTTGCCACCGTTGGCGGCGCGGTCGTTGCGCACTTCCTTATTGATCTTCGCCTCGTTCTTTTCCAGGTGAGCGGTTTCCCCGGCCGTCAACTGTCCGCTCTGGACCCCCTGCGCGATGCGGTCCTGCTGATTCTCCTGGCGCTGGCCGACTTCGCTCTTTGGGGCCGTGTTCTGCACTGCCGTGTTGTGCTTGTCCTGATAGATCTGGTTCGAGAGTTTGTTCTGCTGCTGGTTCAGCGTAGTCTTGTCAGCCGCAGTCAGCTTGCCATTATCGAGGGAGCGCATGTCCTTTTCTTCGTGGTTCAGGTCGGACTCTTTCTTTTCGATGTTCGCCGTCTCGCCTGCCGTCAACTGGCCGCTCTTTACGCCGTTGGCGATGCGGTCCTGCTGGTTCTCTTTTCGGTCTTGAATGCTTTCGCCGGCGACCGGCGCGGGGTTAGTGGTTTGGGCCACAACTGGCAGCGCAAGGATTGCGAGCGCTGTGCTCAGAAACGTGATCTTGATCGTGCTCTTCATTGGAACTCTCCGGTTTGGTCTGATTTTTCGAATCTTCTTAGAACCTTGTGGCCACGGGAGAAGAAACCCAGAGTGTCAAGATATGTTGCGAGTTTTTATGTGGTTTCGCGTCAAGCACTTACAGACTCGGATGGCTTGACTGAGGCGGGTTTTGAGCGAAACAGGGGTAGCGGGGTGTCTTCCTACAGTCCGGCTTCGATGCGGGAGCGGGGATCGAGATAGTCGCGCAGCGCGTCTCCGATGAAGTTAAAACTCAGCACGGCCAGCATCACGGCGAGCGCGGGAAACAGCACGAGATGCGGAGCGTCGAACAGGTGGGCGCGGCCGTCGTTGAGCATCGCTCCCCAACTCGAGGTCGGCGGAGGAACGCCGAGTCCGAGAAAACTCATGGTGGCTTCGGCGAGGATGGCCCCCGCCATTCCGATTGCGGCCTGAACCACCACCGGTTGAATAATGTTGGGCAGAATGTGGCGAACGATAATGCGCAGATCGCTTGCACCGAGCGCCCGCGCAGCTTCTACGAATTCGCGTTCGCGGGCGGCGAGAACTTGTCCGCGGACCAGGCGCGCATATCCAACCCATCCGCCCAGAGACAGCGCGAGAACCAAGTTGAAGATTCCCGGACCGCGAAAAGCGATGAAAGCGATCGCCAGCAGGATTCCGGGGAACGACAGAAACGCGTTCATCAATACGACGTTGACGAAGCGGTCGATGCCGCCACCGTAGTATCCGGCAATCGAGCCGATGATGAGTCCAAGGGCGAGCGAAGTGAGCACAACGCAAGTGCCGACCAGCATGGAAATGCGCGCGCCGTGGATGACGCGGGAAAGAATGTCGCGGCCCAGTTCATCGGTGCCAAACCAGTGGGCAGACGATGGAGAGTCCAGACGCGCGGGAAGATGGATCGAGGCCGGGTCCTGCGGCGCAATCCAAGGCGCGAAAAGCGCAAAGATTACGAACAACACCACCAAGACCACTCCAACCGCCGCTAGCGGATTGTGGCGGGCGTTTCCCGCAAGTTTGCGGCGAAACGAGATGGCGGCGGTCGACATGGATTCAGATGAACCTACCATATCTCAAGCCGGATCTTGCGGAAGTGGTGAATCAACTCAAAATCCGCCGGATTGGTAGTGATCAAGCGAGCGCCATGCGAGCGTGCCGTAAGCGCAATCAGCACATCGAAGTGGAGGTCGCGGAGTTTGCCCGGCATAAAGCCGCGAGCGGCGTGAATTCTTGCCAGAATCTCGCCCGACTCCAGCCAATTTTTTCCCGTCGGAGTCAGAATCGGGTGATTCCTCGCCAACGCGCGCAGGAATTCGCGCTCCGCAGCTTTGGTGGCGCCACGCCACAACTCCGCGAGTACGACGGAAGAGGTTCGGATCAACCCAGTCACAGATCGGATTCGCTCCTGATGACGTCCGCTTCGCAGGTCATCGAGCAGGACGGATGTGTCGAAGATGACCAAGCCACTCATGCCGCACTACTCATCGGACCCGGCAAACTTCAGCTTGCCAGCGTTCTTCTTCATCAAGACTTTGAATCGCTTGAGCGCGACGATCTCCCGTAGCGCGACGTGAACGGCTTCGGTGCGGGATTTTGCACCCAGCACCTTCACGGCCTCATCTGCCAGGCCAGTATCGAGCCGGATAGATGTCATGGTCACCGCCATACACTCCTCCTCGCATATATACATACTGATACACTTGTATATACACATCAACAATCAGTAACCGCCGAAGTTGCGCCGGCCACGGAGGACTGAGATGATCGAGGCATGCGCCGCCTGCCTTTCCTCACAGCAATAATGCTCCTCTCCGTCAGCCTGTTCGCGCAAAAACCAGCGTGGCAGCCCGCACCTGGTCATCTAACTTTGGACCTCTGGCCGCACGGCGCGCCTGGCACCGCGGCGACTTCTGCCGCCGAGATCGACACCACAACTGCCAAGGATCGTCTAGTCGCCGACAAGCCAGTCATCCGTTTAGGGAATGTGTCGACGCCGACTCTGACGGTTTACTCGCCGAAGCAGAAGAATACGGGCGCCGCAATTGTCGTCTTCCCCGGCGGTTCCTATCACATTTTAGCCATCGATCTTGAAGGCACCGAGGTATGCGACTGGCTGAACTCGGCCGGCATCACCTGCGTGCTCCTCAAATACCGAGTGCCAGACTCGGGGCCTTATCCGAAATCCTCCGCCGCGTTGCAGGATGCGCAACGCGGCCTTGGGATCGTGCGGGCTCACGCAGCAGAGTGGCACATTGACCCGGCGCGAATCGGAGTACTCGGATTCTCCGCCGGAGCTCATCTTTCCGCAGCTCTCAGCACGCACTTCGAGCAGCGGCTGTACGAACCCGTCGACGACGCCGACAAAATCAGCTGCCGCCCCGATTTCGCCGTAATCGTTTATCCCGGCTATCTGGCTCCCTCTGAGCAGAACTTTGCACCCAACGCCGAGATTCGCGTCACCGAAAAAACTCCGCCATCTTTTATTGTTCAGGCTGAGGACGATCCCGTGCACGTCGAAAATTCAACCGTCTACTTCCTCGCTCTGAAAAACGCCAAAGTTCCGGCCGAGATGCACCTCTACGCCAACGGTGGACATGGCTATGGACTGCGGCGCACGGAGCTTCCAGTCACAGATTGGCCGAAGCTGGTGGAGACGTGGCTGGAAACGATGCACATAGTGCCCGTGGTTTCCCGGTAAGGATTATCGAGAATCATGCGCCTGGGGTCTTGAGCTGACCCGTAGGATGTGTTTTCATAGAGGAAATAGCCAAGACCCGCACGCCCGCTCCGCGTGCGCGCCGTAACCTCCACCCTTAGCCCAAACTCCTAAGGAGAAAATCATGAATAAAGTCTCGTATATTCCCAAAGACTACAACACCATTACCCCCTACCTCATCATCCGAGGCGCCGCGCGGGCGATCGACTATTACAAAAAGGTATTCGGTGCAACCGAGCTATTCCGCATGGACGGGCCGGACGGCAAAGTGGGACACGCCGAATTGAAGATCGGCAACTCGCGCATCATGCTGGCCGACGAGAATCCCAGCATGGGCCAAGGACACACCAGTGCGGCCACGATCGGCGCAAGCCCGGTGAGCCTCTATGTCTACCTTCCCGACGTGGACCGCGTGGTCGAGCGCGCGGCTACCGAGGGAGCGAAAATCCTGAAGCCGGTCGAGGACCAGTTCTACGGCGATCGTTCCGGCTTCCTGCAAGACCCCTTCGGACATCTGTGGGGTGTTGCCACGCATGTGGAAGATGTGGCGCCCAAGGAACTGGAAGAACGGATGAAGAAAGTAACCCAGGCAGCGTAGTTTCGCAGCGGGCTGGAGGTGGGGCAGTTGTGTCCCACCTCCGCTCGAGATCGCCGTAGTCAAAACGAACCTGTCATCCCGACCGAGTCAGTTGAGTTGCGAAGCGGATCAACTGGGCGAGTGGAGGGACCTGCTTTTCAGGTTGGTACACGTGCCTCGTGAACCAGTCGGCTGATAAGTCCTCCCACGTTGGGTTTCGCCGCTCAATTAGCCAACCCTTCTTCACTCGACTCCACCGCTTGAGCTGCTTCTCGCGGTCAATTGCTTTGCTTACGTCGTCGAAGCACTCGTATACCCAAGGCGATGGCAGCGGTTCTGCTTTGCGAATCCCTCTACTAACTCGTTCTTATGTTCAAATACGCGGCGACTGAAGTAGCTGGTCATGCCGATGTAAATCACGCGCGATTTGCTGGCGATCATGTAGACGCTATAGCAATGATCTTTCATAGCCAACGCGACAGCAGGTCCCTCGACTGCGCATTGCGATGGGTAGTGCCAATCGCAATGCTACGCTCGGGATGACCGATTTTTGGCAGTCGATTTACGATCGCGCGCAATTTCTGCTCTTAGGACGACCGTTTGGGGACTGCAAGGGATGGACCTGATTGCCGGATTCGCCCTCACTGCCGAATCCTCGGATTCGCAACCGAGTACAGCACGTCCGTCAGAAAGTTCACGGCAACATACGTCAGGCCGATCGCAAGGATGCAGCCCTGCACCAGGAAATAATCGCGAGCTGAGATGGCGTCGACGGTGAGGCGGCCGATGCCGGGCCAGGAGAAAATTTTTTCGGTGACGATGGCGCCGGCGAGCAACGCGCCGAACTGCAGGCCCAGCACCGTGAGCACGGGGATCATGGCGTTGCGCAGGGCGTGGCGATAGACGACGGTGCGCTCAGGCAATCCTTTGGCGCGGGCGGTGCGGATGTAGTCCTGGCTGAGTTCTTCGAGCATGGAGGTGCGCACCATGCGGGTGAGAATGGCGGCGAGGGCGCTGCCCATGGTGAGAGCGGGCAGCACGAGGTTGGCGAACGATCCGGCGCCGGAGACGGGGAGCCATCCGAGCTTGATCGAAAACAACAGGATGAGGATGGGGCCGAGGGCGAAGTTCGGGAACGACAAGCCGAACAGGCTGACGACGGAGAGCAGGCGGTCGTCCCAGCGATTGCGGCGGCGCGCGGAGCGGACTCCGGCGGGGATCGAGAGGACGATCGCCACAAGCAGCGACGCCAGCGTGAGCCGCAGCGTGTAGGGATAGGCTGGGCGAGGCTGGCCGTGACGGTCTGGTTGTAGCGGATGGAGCGGCCCAGGTCGCCGTGCAGGACGCCTTTCCAGTAGTGGATGTATTGCTCGCCGAGTGGGGCGTCGAGGCCGTAGGCGTGGCGCGTGGCGGCGATGTCGGCGGCGGGTGCGCCTTCGCCGAGCATCTGCGCGATGGGGTCTCCGGGGACGAGGTGGATGAGCAGGAAGACGAGGCTCACCACCAGCCAGATGACTGGCAGGGTGTAGAGGACGCGTTGGAGGAGGCGGAAGAGCAGGCGGCGCGATGGTCGGTTTTGAGTCCTCAGTCTTTAGAAAACTACTTGCTCCCTGTCATCCTGAGCGGAGCGAGCTCGAATGAGCTCGCGCAGTCGAAGGATCCCTACACTCGATCGTCACATCTCCAGCGTGTTTGGGGATTCTCTTCATGCCCTGGACATCAAGGGCACCGAGAGAACGCCTCGAGGCGAGCGTACGCAGAGAGCAATCGTTCGACTGCGCGCGACTCGCTTGCTCGCCCTCGTGCTCGCTCAGGATGACAAGCATGGAGAGTGGAGCGGAACCTCGATTCGCATAGTTCCCCGCCCTGCTTCGCCGCTTCGGCTTCGCCTTCTACCTTCGCTGGTCTTTTCGATTCTCACTCTTGCGATGCGGTGGCCTTCCAACTCTTCTACCGTGTAGCGGCGGCCTTCGTATTCGAAGGAGTCGCGCAGGGTCGGAATTCTCTGCAGTCGCGCCAGGATAAATCCCGCCAGGGTTTCGAATCCGGCGTCGCGCGGGAGCGTCAGGCCGTATTCGGTTTCGAGGTCGCGGATGTTGACCGAGCCTTCGAGCACCAGAACCGATTCGTCTTCGAGCGCGGGCTCGCTGGGGGAGACGTCGAATTCGTCTTCGATGTTGCCGACCAGCTGCTCGAGGATGTCCTCGACCGTGATGACTCCGGCGGTCGAGCCGAATTCGTCGACCACGACCGCGAGATGGCGGCGGCGGTCTTTGAATTCGGCGAGCAATTCCGCCAGGACTTTCGTTTCGGGCACGACCAGCACGTCGTGCATGATCTGGCCGATCTGCATGCGGGAGATGCGAGTCGACGTCGACTGGCCCAGATTGCTGAGGCGCAGGCGCATCCAGCGCATGAGGTCTTTGTAGTAGAGCACGCCGACAATGTGCTCGGGGCCGCGCTGCGGATCGTAGACCGGGATGCGCGAGTGCTGGCCTTCGACCACGCGGGCCAGGGCTTCGTCGAGCTGCAGGTCGGAGGGCAGGGAAAAAATGTCGGGCCGCGCGACCATGACTTCGCGGACGGTGATGCTGTCGAGTTCGATGGCGCTGTGAATCATCTCTTCCTGAAACTCGGGAATCTGGCCGAACTGGCGGCTGGCGGTGACGATGAGTTTGAGTTCGTCGGGCGAGTGGACGGCGCCGCCGCGGCGGGTGGCCTGCGCGCCGAACAGCCGCAGCACCAGGCCGCCGGAGCGGCGCATGAAGAACAGCACGGGGCGGGTGAGGGTAAGGAAAGCCTCCATGGGCGCGGCGACGGCGAGAGCGACTTGCTCGGCGCGCTGCAGGGCCAGAGTCTTCGGCACGAGTTCGCCCAGGATCACGTGCATGTAGGTGATCAGGCTGAAGGCGATGGCGATGGCGATGGTGTGGGCGTAGACGGCGGCGTGCGGAACGTCGGTGGACGAACTCGCATGCCTTCCACCAGGCGGGCGACCATGGGCTCGCCGATCCAGCCCAGGGTAAGGCTGACCATGGTGATGCCGAGTTGAACGCCGTTGACGACTTCGTCGAGGTGCTGGTGCAGGCGCTGCACGATGCGCGCGCCGATGCGTCCCGCTGAGATGAGTTGCTGGATGCGGGTATCGCGCACGCTCACCAGGGAGAATTCGGCTGCCGCGAAGAAGGCATTGGCCGCCACCAGGAGAAGGATCAGAAAGACCCGGAGCAGCACAAAGGCGATCATGGAAGGGTAATTCTAACATTTGAAA
This sequence comes from uncultured Acidobacteriaceae bacterium, assembly GCA_963710885.1. Classification (GTDB taxonomy): domain Bacteria; phylum Acidobacteriota; class Terriglobia; order Terriglobales; family Acidobacteriaceae; genus Sulfotelmatobacter. Next base: position 111,905 of record CAVQCF010000022.1, on the reverse strand, counting down.
CCAGTTGTAGCGTGATGGCTCGCAGTACGTGGCGAGGCGAAGAGATCGGAAATGTGGGGACAGCCGCCCTCGGCTGTCCTCGGGCCGAAGGCTCGAGTGGTTCTCAGTCGTCCTGGTACGGGCTTAAAACCATTCGAGCTGCGCTCGAGGGACAGCCGAGGGCGGCTGTCCCCACATGGTCTCTAATAGGTGCGCGGGGGCACAAAATTCCTTCCCAATATCCGCTATCCTTTTAAGAGGTCACGGGTCTAACTGGCAGGCGGCAGATGGGTTAGCGGCTGCCGCGTGGTCTCTTTTTGACATTCCAGTTAGCAAATCATAGTTTTGCAGGAACAAAAGTAAGTTGGGCTCGCGTACAAGAGGAGTGAGGGCGGCGGAATGGCTCCCAATCTCCACTTGGCGGTATCTACAGGAGGCGTTGTGAACGGTAACGGAAATAATAAGAAGAAGCGTCGCAAACTGATTATCTGGGGCAGCGTGGTGGCCGTCATCGTCCTGGTGATCGCGGGTGGAGTCTTCGCCGCGACGCGTGGCGGCACCAAGATTGATCCGTCGAAACTCGCCAAGGTGGAAAAGGGCGACCTGGCCAAGAGCGTGGTGGCGACCGGCAAAGTCACGCCCATCACGAAGGTTGAAGTGAAGTCCAAGGCCAGCGGCATCGTGAAAAAGCTTCTGGTCGACTACGGCGACCGCGTCAAGAAGGGCCAACTGCTGGCCCAGCTCGACAAGATCGAGATCGAAGCGCAGGTGGCGCAGTCGCAGGCGGCGCTGGAGGCCGCGCAGGCCAACCTGAAGAGTTCGCAGGCCGACTTCGAACGCGCCAAGGTCGACGCCGAAGGTCCGGATGTTCCGCTGCTGAAGCGCGCCTATGACCGCGCCATCGGCATGGCAAAGGACGGAGTCGTTTCCGCCTCCGCGCTCGACGACGCCGAGAAGAATTATGAGATGGCGCTGAACAAGCAGAACGTGTCGAAGGCGCAGGTCACGGTGCTGAAGGCGAAGATCGCGCAGGCCCAGGCGCAAGTCGCGCAGGACCAGGCCAATCTCAAGCAACTCGAAGAGCAGCTCAGCTATACCGACATCATCTCGCCGATCGACGGCATCGTGCTCTCGCGCGATGTGGAGATGGGCGACGCGGTGAGTTCGATCCTGGTGTTGGGTTCGTCGGCCACGCTGGTCATGACGCTGGGCGACACCAGCGAAGTGTATGTGAAGGGCAAGGTCGACGAGAGCGATATCGGCAAGGTGTATCTCGGACAGCGCGCCCGCATCAAAGTGGAGTCGTTCAAGGACAAGACCTTCGACGGCAAGGTGACGAAGATTTCTCCGATGGGCGTGGAGAAAGATAACGTCACGACGTTTGAAGTGCGCGTGTCGATCCAGAATCCGGGCGGCGAACTCAAGGCTGAGATGACCGCCAACGCGGAAATCATCCTGGAAGAACACAAGAACGTGCTGCAGATTCCCGAAGGCGCGATCCTCTACGACAAGGACAAGAAGGCCTCGGTGGAAATTCCCGACCCGAAGGGCAAAGACGGCAAGGATAAAATTGCCGTCAACATCGGGATCTCCAACGGCGCCAAGACCGAAGTGCTCAGCGGGCTGAAGGAAGGCGATCAGGTAGTACTGCAGTAAAGACGAGGGCTTCCGGCTTCCGGCGTCCGGCTTCCGGTTCAAAGTGCTTATCCGTACCACCGGAAGCCGAGAGCCGAGAAGCCGGATGCCGTTTTAGGGTCTGCCATGACTCTCTCCGAAATCCTGCGCCAGGCGTTCGCCACATTCCGGGCTCACAAGATGCGGACCTTCCTCACGATGTTTGGCATCGTGTGGGGAATCGCGTCGGTGATCATCCTGGTGGGCCTGGGGCGCGGGCTTCAGCGTCGACCAGAAAAAACACATGCAGACGCTGGGCAAAGATCTGGTCATCGTGTGGGGCGGGCGGACCAGTTCGCAGGTGGGCGGGCGCGCGGCCGGGACGAGAGATTCACCTCAACGTCGATGACGCCGACTTGATTCGCGACGAATGCTACCTGGTGAAGAACGTCAGCCCGGAATTGCGGCGCACGATTCCGGAAGTCAGCCAGTACAACCTGGCGAACCGCGGCGTGGTCGGGATGTGGCCATCGTATCAGGATTTCCGGTCGCTGCAGATTTCCGAAGGCCGGCTGATTACCGACGACGACGAGCGCGAAGGCCGGCGCGTGCTGGTGCTGGGTTCGAAGGCCTACCGGCAGCTATTTCCCGGCCAGCCCGCGATTGGCGCCACCGTGCTGGTGCAGAGCGTTCCGTACCTGGTGGTTGGAGTTCTGCAGGAGAAAAAGCAGAACTCGAACTACAGCGGGCCCGGACAACGACTACTTGTTCGCGCCGTACTCGGCGATTTCGCGCGATTTTCCGCCGCCCGACCAAGCCTGGAGCCGGCATTACGCGCGGCTATCTGGATGACATCGTTTTCGAAGTGGGCGATCCGGAAGAGCATGAGGCCGCAGTGTTGCAGGTGCGGAGCGCGCTGGCACGAGTGCACCACTTCGATGCCACCGGACAAAGACGCGCTTTTCATTTGGGACACGATGGACGGCGCCAAGATGCTGGACAAGATCTTCGGCGTCGTAACCCTGTTTTTCGGCTGCGTGGCGATTGTGACGCTGTGCCTGGGCGGGATCGGCGTGATGAACATCATGCTGGTCTCGGTCACCGAGCGCACGCGCGAAATTGGCACGCGCAAGGCGATGGGCGCGACCAAGCGCGACATCCTGCGGCAGTTTTTTGCCGAGTCCGCGATGTTGACCGTGGTCAGCGGCATTCTTGGGCTCTCCGTTCGGAATCGGCATTTGCGCTGCATTGGAAGCGCTTGCCCTTGCCCGACTTCGTTCCGCACCCGATTGTTTCGTGGATTTCGATTGTTGCTTCGATTCTGACACTTTCGTTGATCACCGTGACCGCGGGCATGTATCCTGCCCAGCGCGCCGCGGATATGACACCTGTGGAGTCACTACGCTATGAATAAACACTCGCATTCTCCGCTCAACTTCTCCCCGTGTCCGGCCGATCGTCTGTTCAGCGATCGTTGTCGCGATCGCGCTGGTCGTGCTGTTTCGCCTCTACCGCTGTTTTTGCTTCCAGCCCGCAGGGCCACGTTCGAAAGAACCTTGCACGTCAGCGGGCCGGTCGATCTTGAAGTGCTCACCCGCTCCGGCGACGTCACCGTGCGCGCCGGTTCGTCGGCGGATCGGTCTTCATTCGCGGCAAAATTTACGTGGGCGACCACTGGCTGTCGGGCTGGCCGGCGACGCCGACGTCCACGCAGATCGAGCAGAATCCTCCGATCCGCCAGGAGGGCAACAACATTCACATTGACTATGTGAACATGCGCAACATTTCGGTGGACTACGAGATCACTGTGCCCGCGGATACCGCGGTCCGCACCCGCAGCGGCTCGGGCGATCAGATCATTGAAGGCACGCGTGGCAACGTCGACATACAGACGGGATCGGGCGACGTGAAGCTCGCGAACCTGACGGGCGAGATTCAGCTGCAGACGGGCTCGGGCAACATTCGCGCACGCCAAATTTCCGGCGCGGTGAAGGGCGGCACCGGCAGCGGCGATGTCGAGATTGAGGAAACCGGCCTCGGGCGACATCGATCTGCACACTGGGCTCGGGAAACATTACGGCGCGCGGTGTGCAGGGCGGCTTCCGCGGCGAAACTGGCAGCGGCGATGTTACGGCCGAAGGAACGCAGACCGGCTCGTGGGAAATTCATACCGGCTCCGGCAACGTGCATGTGCGCCTGCCCAGCAATGCGGCTTTTGATGCGGACATTTCGACGAGCTCAGGCACGGTCGACGTGGGTGCGCCCATCGAGATGACGGTGCAGGGACGCGTGGGAGATACGCACAAGCAGATTCGCGGCAAAGTGCGCGGCGGCGGCCCGCTGCTGCGGGTGCGCACCGGCTCGGGCGACATCCACATTCAGTAGGACGGCTTGAAGCTTGGTCATCCTGAGCGAAGCGACGGATCTATGCAATTTGCTGACCGCGAGAGAATGCATCGGCCCTTCGCTAGTCGCTCAGGATGACATAAGAATGATTGCATGTACATGAAAGAACTCATTTCGCAAGGCTGGCAGTCGCTGATGCGCGATCGCATGCGTTCGGCGCTAACCATGCTGGGCATCGTGTTGGGGCCTGGCCTCGGTCGTGCTGCTGCTGGCCTACGGACAAGGCCTGGGCGGATGCGTTCTGCATGCCTTTCTGAACATGGGAAACAACGTGATCGTCATCTGGCCGGGGCAGACCAGCATGCAGGCCGGCGGCCAGCGGGCGGGCAAGGCGGTCAAGTACGAACTGGAGGACGTGGAAGCCATTCGCGACGAAGTTCCCATTGTGCGGGCGGTGAGCGGAGAGATCGACCGCGACTTCGGCTTCAAGATCGGCACCCGCGTGGTTTCCATTCAGGTGCGCGGCGTGGACATGCCATACGGGCAGATGCGCAAGCTGGATCTCGCCGACGGGCGCTACTTCAACGAGAGCGATTTCGCCGACCATCGCCGCGTCGTGATTCTGGGCTACGACGCCGCCAAGAAAATATTTCAGGGCGCGCCCGGTGTGGGACAGCACGTCGAAATTGGCGGGCTGGATTTCGAAGTGATCGGCACCATGCGCAACAAGATTCAGGACTCGATGTATCAGGGTCCGGACAATGAGAATGGATTCATTCCCTTCGCGCTGATGCGAGATCTGAAAAACGTTCGCGATCCCGACGAGATCATCATCCAGCCCACGGCGCCCGAACTCAACAAGAAGGCGCTCATGGCGGTGCGCGAAGTGATTGCGCGGCGGCACCACTTCGATCCCAAGGACGACAAGGCCACGCCGGAGTGGGACACGATTGAAGACCGCGCCATGATCAACGGCTTTTCCTTAGGACTGCAGGCCGTGCTGGGACTGATCGGCGTGGTCACGCTGGCCGTGGGCGGCATCGGCGTGATGAACATCATGCTGGTTTCGGTCACAGAGCGGACGCGGGAGATCGGGCTGCGCAAAGCGATTGGCGCGCGGCCGCGGCACATTCTCGTGCAGTTTCTGCTGGAGGCGCTGGTGCTCACATTTGTGGGCGGCCTCCTCGGCATGGTCGGTCGCCGAGTTTCTGACCTGGGCGATTCCTCCGATGCCGCTCTACGATGAGTTCTACAAGACCGCCGACCACGAAGGCGCAATCTTCCTGCACGCTTCCATGAGCGTAATGATCATCTCGTTCATGATTCTGTCGCTGGTGGGAATCGTCTCGGGATTCTTCCCGGCCCTGAAGGCTTCGCGGCTGAATCCGATTGAAGCGCTAAGGTACGAGTAGGCAGCCGCAGGCTCCCGACACTTGGAAGGAAATTAGGCTAGCACGCGCTTGCGGAGCCGCACCCGTGGCGCTGTCGCTTCAAAGCGGCAATCGTTTTGCGGGCATTCTCTCGGAGCACCGGATCCTCTGATTGATCGCGAATTCCTTCCAGGTACTGAATTGCGACGGGAATCGTGGCAAACCGGACCCTTTGAGTTCCCTTGATCTTCCATTCTCCTGCAACCGTAGTGCCCGTCGTTTTGACCCTCTGGTCGGTCCCCAATGGTCGATGAGTTTGAACCATGGCAAATATCTGGCCCAGCATGACGCTTCCGTCGTATGGCGAAGGCTTATAGCGAAGATCTGCGCCTACGGTGCCGTAGAAATCGTTCCACTTGGTCACGACTTCTGCCTCGTCTCCACGCATCCAGTTCTCCCCGACCGAGCCGCCGGTAGAAACGAGCTGAATCTCACTATTTCGAGAATATGGGTCCGATCCTTCGAAGAGTCTTGAGGCTCGCTTCCATCCGGCGGGCGTCAACAGAGCCCCGTTGGCAATGTACTTTTCATATCGCCTGATCACCAACTCGGTTGGCTTCGGGTGTGCATCAGGAGCTTGAGCGACGGCGAGACTCAGGCCGAGAAAGAGGGTCAAGCCTATCGCGCGCGACTGCCGCACACCGCGGCGACGATTCCAGTGGGGCAAGCTAAGCATGGCAACACCAGCATAGATGGCTTCCCGTGAATACACACGTCACGCAGGTTCGACCAGTGTAGAGGCCATGCTTCCCATTACCTCCGTGCCTTGACGCAGCAATTTCCCATCCAATTACCCTCGCTGTACCTAGAATTTTGTCTTCCAGCGAGGGAAAGTTGCCACATCGTCCGATCATTACTCTTACCACCGATTTTGGAACCAACGATCATTTTGTGGGCGCGATGAAGGGAGTCATTCTCGACATCGTCCCGAGGCTGCAGATCGTCGATATTTCCCACGCCGTGCAGGCCTTCGATGTGCTCGACGGCGCGCTGGCGATTTCGCAGTCGTATTCCTACTTCCCCAACGGCACGGTTCACGTGGTGGTCGTCGACCCGGGCGTGGGCACGACGCGGCGGCCGATTCTGGCTTCGAGCGACGGATATCACTTCGTCGCGCCCGATAACGGCGTGCTCTCGATGGTCTATGCGAAGGAAGAGCGCATCCACGTGCGGCACATCACCTCCGACCACTACTTCCGCATGCCGGTGAGCAATACGTTTCACGCGCGCGACATCTTTGCCCCGGTCGCAGCCTATCTGGCAAAGCAAGTCGATTCGCACAAGTTCGGAGACGAGATCGAAGACTACGTGAGTTCGCCGCGCCCCGGCCAAAGGCCACGGGCGAGGGCCGCATGCGCGCCGTGGTACTGAAAGTCGACCGCTTCGGCAACCTGATCACCAATGTGACGCCGCAAGATGCTCCGGCACTGTTCGCATCTTCCGCGACCTTCAAGTCGTGGTGGGAACCCGGGAGATCACGGATATCCGCAAGGCCTACGCGGAGGGAGCGCCGGGAGAGGTCTTCGGCATCATTGGGAGCATGGGCTATCTCGAGATCGTGGCCAACCGCGCCGCTGCCGCGCAGATCACCGGCGCTGGCAAGGGCAGTGACGTCAGTATCTTCCTGGGTGAGGCAGCAGCAGCGGGTAAGGGAGCCTAACTTCCGACCTCTAGTGGAGAAAAACTCCGCAGGCCGCGTCGAGAAGCAGACCCAGAGACAGGGCGATCACAACGCCCTGGGTGTAGCTCGACTCGCGGAAGTGTCGTAACGCGACCATACTCGCCCCAATCAAGCCAAGGGCATTGAATGCCGAGTACAACCACGTCTGGTGAAGTCCGACCGCGAAGCCCAGCATGATCGAAAAAAAGAAGCACACCAGGTCGATCACAACACCAAGCAGAAATCCCAGAAAAACTTGAAGTGTGGAGCGCGAATTCTTCTGGAGAGTTTCGAACATACGCTTTCGTCGAAGCCCCGGCTGGCTGACTTACGAACTCTTGGGTTTGGGATGGGCCCAGCGCTCCATCTCGCCCGTCCATTTGAGAAAGCGCCACAGATCACGCCGCTCGCGCCACATGAATTCCCAGAATTCCAGAAAGCCGATCTGCGTCATTTTTACTCCGGTATAGGTCTCGATGCGCCACAACAGGTAGGGACTTCGCCAGGGCGCCAGACGATGGCCCTTGGTGGCATTCCATAGGAAGCGGACCTTGTAGCGCATTCAGCCATCATACCCGCAAGATCAAATGGACACGCTGGGAGAGAACACGCTGAACCACGAAGGGCACGAACGATCAGGAAGGGTTTCGTTGCATGGGTTCCCTTCGTGATCCTTGGCGCCTTTCGTGGTAAAGATCTTGAGCCCCGAGTACGCTCGCAGAGCGTGTTAGAATCCAGCCTCTGCCTGGAATTTTCCGCATGCCTGACGCCAACGCCCGCCAGAAGGCCGAAGACCATTACTACGCCGCGCTCGATCTGATGGCCGACGGGCACCTGGAACAGGCCGTCGCTGCCTATCAGGAGTCGCTGGCTGCCGATCCGACATTTACCGAAGCGATGCACGGCCTGGCGCGCGTCCTGCAGGATCTGCAACGCTATGATGATGCCATCGCCGTCGCGCAGCGCCTAGCAGAACTCGATCCCGACGACGTGCTGGCGCATACCAGCCTGTCGGTGCTGTATCAGAAGAAAGGGATGATTCCCGAGGCCGAAGCGGAAGGCGCTAAAGCGCGAGTGCTGGGGTGGAAGCAGCAGTTGAAGAAAAGCTAGCTTCGAGTCGTGAGCTGCGAGTTGCGAGCAAATGATCGGGTGGCTGCAAGAATGGCTCGCAGCTCAAAGCTCGGAGCTCAAAGCTCGGAGCTACAATCCGTACTTCTTCATCAAATGGCGGAATGAGCGATATGAAATGCCGAGCACGTCGGCGGCCTTGGTCTGCACGCCCGCCGCTCTGATTGAGAGCAGCTCTGCAGCAGCGAGCGCTCGATGCCCGCCACATAGCTTTCCATGCCAATTCCTTCCGGGAGAGTCACGGCTGCACCGATATCCGGCAGAGTTCCGCCATCGCCGGCAGCCGCGGCCGCGCGCGCTTTCGGACGCTCGGCCGGAAGTTCGATGTGCAATTCTTCGGTGGTTTCCAAGGCCACAGCACGCTCGACAGTGTTTTCCAACTGGCGGACGTTGCCCGGCCATTCGTAGCCGCAGAGGGAATCGAGCGACGGCGTGTTCACGCGCAGGATGCTGCGGCCGGCAGCGGTGGCATATTTCTTCAGGAAATGATTGGCCAGCAAAGGGATGTCTTCGCGACGCTCGCGCAGGGGCGGCACGCGGATCGGAATGACGTTCAGCCGGTAGTAAAGATCTTCGCGAAATACATTTTCGGCGACGGCTTTGTCGAGGTCGCGGTTGGTGGCGGCGATGACGCGCACGTCGATCGAAATCTCGCTGGCGCTGCCCACGGGACGTACCGTGCGCTCCTGCAGAACGCGCAGCAACTTCACCTGCATGGCCAGAGTCATCTCGCTGATTTCGTCGAGGAAGATCGTGCCTCCGTCGGCGACTTCGAACAGGCCGCGCTTGTTCTGGTTCGCACCCGTGAATGCACCCTTGAGGTAGCCGAAAAGTTCGCTCTCGAGCAGGGTCTCCGGAAACGCTCCGCAATTGACCGAAACAAAGGCGTCGGTGGCGCGCGGCGAGCAGACGTGGACGGCGCGGGCGACGAGTTCTTTACCGGTGCCGCTTTCGCCGTGGATCAGAACCGTGCTGGCCGTGGAGGCGACGGTGCGCACCGTCTGCTTCAGCTTCTCCATGGCGCCGCTGGAACCGATGATGTTGTCGAGCGAGTTGCGAGTGGCGGCGTCGCGGCGCAGGGCGAAGTTCTGCTTGCTGAGATTCAGTTTCTCGACGGCGCGGTTGATCGCCAGCTTGATCTCATCGACCAGCCCGGGGCTCTTGCGAATGTAATCGGTGGCGCCTCCGGCTTTCACCGCCTGCACAGCTGCTTCGTAGTCGTCAACCGCGGTAATCAAAATGACGGCGGAGTCGGGCGAAACGCGGTGCGCATGGCGCAATACTTCGATGCCATCGATATTCGGCATCTTGATGTCGGTGATGATGACGTCGTAGAGCGCGCCGTCGATCTTGTTTTTCGCCAGCTGGCCCGCCTGCACGGTCTCGACGCGGTGTCCCTCGCGGCGCAGCGAGATGTCGAGCATTTCGCAGATGGAGCGTTCGTCGTCGCAGACCAGAATGTTAGCCACGCAACCCTCCTCCGGCAGCAGCCGCGGCGGACCGCGCCGCGCCCAGAGCCCCGGATTGCTCCGCCTGGCGAGCAGCATTCTCTCCACTGGAGGCTGCCCGCTCGGCATCGAGTCGGCGCAGTCGCAAAACGAACGTGGTTCCCTGCCCCGGCTTGGATCGCGCCCACACCTTGCCTTCGTGCGCCTGCACGATCTGGTAGACGATAGCCAGCCCGAGCCCGGTGCCGCCCTCGAAATTCGACTGGAAGGGCTCGAAGATTTTTTCGATCTGCTGCGGCGTCATGCCCGTGCCCGTGTCGATGAATGAGACTTGCCAGTCGTCGCCCAAAGACTCGACTGCGGCGGTGAGCGTGCCGCCATCTCTTCATGGCGCGTACCGCATTCTCACAGAGGTTCCAGAACACCTGCTTGAGCTTGTCGCCGTCGGCAATGGCCCACGCCTGGCGCACCGTGAACCGGCGCTCGATCTTGATCCCGGTTTTCTCCGCGGTCATGCGGTGATCCATGAGCGTCAACGTGTCTTCGACGGACTGAATCAGATCGACCCGGTCGAAGTGATATTGCTTGGTGCGCGAGTAGGCCAGGAAGTCGGTGATGATGCTGTTCAGCCGCTGCGACTCGCGGGTCACGATGTCGAGCAGGCGGCGGTGATCCTCGTTCATCTCCGGTATGCCGGACAAGCATGCTGACCGAACCGGCGATTGAGGTCAGCGGGTTGCGAATTTCGTGCGCGATGGCCGCGGCCAGACGGCCGACGGCGGCCAGCTTGTCCTGCATGCGGACTTCGCGTTCCAGGCGGCGAATCTCGGTGAGATCGTCGAGAACATAGACATATCCCAGATCGCCGCGCTCCGGCACGGTCAGGGCCGCCACTCGCACTCGAACCGTCTTACGGAATTTCGTAGGTGGCTCGAAGCGGACTTCCCCGTGCGCTTGCTGCGATTCCACCGTGGGCAAGGGATCCAGAAACAGCTGATGCACCGGCGCTCCCAGCAGTTCTGCGGGAGTACGCTCCAGCAGCCGTTGCGCCGCGGCGTTGACCAGCGTGATGCGCCCGTCGAGGCCGGTGGTGATCAGGCCGCTGCTGATGGAGTGAATGATGTTTTCGTGCAGCGCCTGCAGGCTTTCCAGCGCGCCGCTGGTGTCCTTCAGTTGCACGCCCACCTGTCGCAGTTTCGCAGTGAGCAGTCCGGCAAGATACGCTACCGCCAGGAAGGCAAAGAGATTGACGAAGATGATCGCCTGCAGCGCCTTCGTGCCCGGGATGCGTGGTGCAGTAGGAAGGAACCACGCCATAGTAGTTCAGTTCCAGCACGGTTCCGTAAAGGATGAACGCCAGAGCAGCGACCAGTTGCGCCCACACCCGCGGCAGCAGCACGCTGGCCACGATGATCACCAGGGGATAGAGGAAGTTCAGAGAACTGTCCCATCCTCCGGTTTCGTGGATCACGAGGCTGACCAGAATCAGATCGGTCAGAACCTGCAGCGAGGCCTGCAGTCGGTGCTCCTGCCAGAAGGAGAGCAGCAGCACGTAGAACAACGAGAGGCTGTACCAGAACAGAATGGTACGTGATGAAGAGCCGCATGGGCAGCGGCGCCGGGCTGAACTGGGCGACCGCCAGCTCAATGGCCAGCAGGAGGGTCAGAATGAAAATTCGGACCCGGACCAGCCATACCAGCCAATTGCGCTCGTCAAACGTCGATTGCATTGATGAAGACCGAAGGTTTCAAAGTCTTCAAGGTTTCAGGGTCTCAAGGTTTCAGAGTGTCACAGGTCACACCTTGGAACCTTGAAACCCTTTTACCTTGAAACCTGCTTCTAGCCAGCCAACTTGGCGATCATGGCGAACAGCGGCATGTAGAGCGAAATGACGATGCCGCCGACGCTGACGCCCAGGACGGCGATGATGACCGGCTCCAACATGGCCAGCATGTCTTTGGTGGCCGCGTCGACTTCTTCTTCGTAGAAGTCGGCAATCTTCTGCAGCATCGAGTCCATGGCGCCGGTGGCTTCGCCGACGCCGATCATCTGCGTCACCATGTTGGGAAACACGCCGCATTCGCGCAAGGGATCGACGATGGTGCGGCCTTCTTCGATGGCCTTGCGCACCTTCATCAGCGCCTCTTCCAGCACGGCGTTGCCTGAGGTTCTGGCGGTGATGCTCAAGCCTTCCAGAATCGGAACGCCTGAAGTGATCAGCGTGCCCAGCGTACGGGTGAAACGGCCGACTGCAATCTTGCGCAGCAGCGATCCGATCACGGGGATGAAGAGCAGCATCTTGTCAAAGTAGTAGCGGCCGCGGGGATGCTTGCGGATCTGCTTGACTCCGAAGAACAGGCCAAAACCGCCCACGCACGAACATCCACCAGAAAGTCTGCACGAACGCGCTCAGTCCCATGACGATGCGCGTGGGAAGCGGCAGGGCAACGCCCAGTCCGGCAAACAGGTTGGCGAAAATCGGCACGACCCACTTGAGCAGTGCGCCGACGATCAAACCCGCCATGCCGACGACGGCGACGGGGTAAATCAACGCCGACTTCACCGCCGACTTCAAACGCACGGCCTTTTCCACGTAGGTGGCCAGGCGCTGCAGAATGATGTCGAGAATACCGCCGGTTTCACCGGCCTCGATCATGTTGGTGGTGAGGTCGTCGAAGACCACGGGATACTGGCGCATGGCGTTGGCCAGCGTCGCGCCGCCTTCCACCGTGGTCCGCACGCCGGTCAGAACCTTCTGGAAGGCCTGGTTTTCCTGGTTGGCCGCCAGGATTTCCAGACACTGCACCAGCGGCAGGCCGGCATCGATCATGACCGAGAACTGGCGGAAGAAGATCGCGATGTCCTTGGTTCCGACCTTGCCCGAGCCGAACGTGGGCATGGAGAATTCTTTGCCCTTTTCGCGAATCGCGCCGGGCGTGATGCGCTCGCGCCGCAACGCCTGCGCCAACGACTGCTTGTTGGCCGCCATCCGCTCGCCGGAAATCTTCTGTCCGGATGCGTCCTTGCCGGAAAATGTAAAGACTGGCATGGTTTAGCTTCTCCTCACTGTAGGTACCGTTCTGCGTATCACAACTTTCGTCTGCAAAATGTTTGCTGCTCCGCACCGCTTAGTGCTTGGACGGAGCCGCTCCTCGCGCCAAAGTCGTTCCCGCCGCGGTCGGACGGTTGGTCAGACTGGCGCCGCGGTTGATCATTTCCTGCAATTCGTCCGTATTGCTGGAACGCGCCATGGCGGTCTCCAGCGTGATCTGTTTCTGGAAATAGGCCGTGGCCAGCGACTGGTTGAAGGTCTGCATTCCGAATTTTTCCTGGCCGGACTGCATGGACGAATAGATCTGGTGAATCTTGTCTTCGCGAATCAGGTTGCGCACGGCGGCGTTGGGCACCAGAATCTCCATGATCATGGCGCGGCCTTTGCCGTCGATGCGAGGCAGCAGGCTTTGGCACATGATGCCTTCCAGAACCAGCGACAGCTGGGCGCGAATCTGCGGCTGCTGGTGGGCCGGGAAGACGTCGATGATACGGTTGATGGTCGACGTCGCCGAGTTGGTGTGCAGCGTGCCGAAGGTCAAGTGGCCGGTTTCGGCGATACGCAGCGCCGACTCGATGGTTTCCAGATCGCGCATTTCGCCGATCAGCACGACGTCGGGATCTTCACGAAGCGCGGCGCGCAAGGCGTCGGTGAAACTCTTGGTGTCGGCGTGCAGTTCGCGCTGGTTGACCAGGCAGTTCTTGTTCATGTGCACGAATTCGATCGGATCTTCGATGGTGAGAATGTGGTCGTGGCGCTCGCTGTTGATCTTGTCGATCATGGCGGCGAGCGTGGTCGATTTGCCCGATCCGGTCGGCCCCGTAACCAGCACCAGGCCGCGCGGCTTGTCGCACATCTTGCTGACGACGGGCGCCAGACCGAGCTGGTTGAACGATTTGATCTCGAAAGGAATCAAACGGAAGACGGCAGCCGTGGCGCCGCGCTGGTTGAAAACGTTGGCGCGGAAGCGGGCCAGCCCTTTCAAACCGAAGGAGAAGTCCAGCTCGAGGCTTTCTTCAAAGCGGTGCTTCTGGGAATCGGTCATGACGCTGTAGGCCAGCTGCTTGGTCTCGGCCGGCGTCATCTGCGGCAGATCGAGCGGCACCAGGTGGCCGTGCACACGAATCTGGGGCGGCGAGTTGGTGGTGATGTGCAAGTCGCTGCCGTTCATCTCCAGCATTCTCTTGAGCAGATCGCTTAACGACAAACCCATGGAAGATCCTTCCGTTGAAATCTCCTAGATCTCTCTTCGTCAGTCGTTGGTCGTCGGTCGAACGACTAACGACGAACGACCAACGACGGTCTAATGAATCGTTTCGCGGGCCACTTCTTCGAGCGTGGTCATGCCCGCCATCAACCTTGATCAATCCGCTGCGCCGCAGAGTGATCATGCCGCGCTCGATGGCTTTCTTCTTCAATTCCACTGCCGAGGCGCCGACCAGAACCAGTTCCCGGATCTCGTCGTCGACCTCCATCACTTCGTACAGACCGCAGCGGCCCTTGTATCCGGTGTTGTTGCAGACGCCGCAGCCTTTGCCCTTCTGAATCTTCACCGTCTTGGCTTCCTCGGGAGTAAAACCGGCGTCCATCAGCGTCTGTGGCGGAACGTCAATCGGCTCGATGCAGTCCTTGCAAATGCGCCGGACCAGGCGCTGGGCGCAGATGAGGTGGACCGACGTCGCCACCAGGAACGGTTCAATACCCATGTTCATCAAGCGGGTAATGGTTTCCGGAGCGCCGTTGGTGTGCAGCGTGGAGAGCACAAGGTGGCCCGTGAGAGCGGCCTTGATGGCAATTTCAGCGGTTTCAAAGTCTCGAATTTCGCCGACCAGAATGATGTTGGGATCTTGCCGCAGGAACGATCGCAGAGCAGCGGCAAAGTTCAATCCGATCTGCTCCTTCATCTGCACCTGGTTGACGCCGCCCAACTGAAACTCGACCGGATCTTCGGCGGTCATGATGTTGGTGTCCGGCTGGTTCAGGCGCGAAATCGCGGAATACAGCGTGTTGGTCTTGCCCGATCCCGTTGGCCCCGTGACCAGCACCATGCCGTACGGCTTCAGAATGGCTTTCTCGAATTTCACCAGCGACTCGGCCTCGAAGCCGAGCTTGGTCATGTCGAGGCGCAGGTTCTCTTTGTCGAGCAACCGGAGCACGATCTTCTCGCCCCACAAGCGTGGGCAGCGTGCTGACGCGGAAATCGAGTTGCTTCTTGCGCCCGCCGATGTTCATCTTCAGCATGATGCGGCCGTCCTGCGGCAGACGCTTTTCGCTGATGTCGAGCTTCGACATGATCTTCAGGCGGGACGTGATTGCGTCCTTCAACTTCAGCGGCGGCGACATGATCGACTGCAGCACGCCGTCAATACGGAAGCGGACGCGGAATTCTTTTTCGTAAGGCTCAATGTGAATGTCGCTGGCTCCCCGCTTCACCGCGTCGCCGAGAACGACGTTGACCAGCTTGACCACAGGAGCTTCGTCGGCCGCTTTCTCCAGCTCGGCCAGCTCCATCTGCTGTTCTTCCGATTGCAGTTCGACGTCGCTGTCGCCCATTTCCGACATCGACTGCATGACGGTTTCGAGATCTTCTTCCTTGGTCGAGCCGTAAGCCTTTTCAATCCCCGCCAGAATGGAGCTTTCCGAAGCCACCACCGGCTCGATGTTGAAGCCGGTCATGAACTTGATGTCGTCCATCGCGAACACGTTCGTGGGATCGACCATGGCAATGGTCAGCGACGCGCCCACGCGGCTCAGCGGAAGAATCTGGTAACGCTTGGCGGTCTCGAACGGAATCAGCTTGACGACCGCGGGATCAATTTCAAAATAAGAAAGATTGATGGCGGGAACGCCGTACTGGCGCGAGAGGAAATTGGTGACGTCCTCGTCCGTGAGGAAGCCGAGCTTCACCAGCGCAGAGCCCAGGCGACAGCTCTGTTCCTTCTGCACCTTATTCGCTTGTTCCAACTGCTCTGGGGTAATGATCTTCTCTTTGACGAGAAGGTCACCCAGCCGTTGAGACATACGCAGATCTCCTATCCACGTAGGTGGAACGACGCCTCGCACTCTGTGCGGGCATAGCGCAAACGGCCGCCCATCATTGGGAGAGACGCAGCTCATTCGCGTTGACACAAATTGTCAACGCAAGCGGATTACTGCACCAGTAACTTTGGTACTTGGACCTCACGGAGAAATTGAGCGCGAGTGGCAAGATTTGCGCTGAACTCCGCGCCAAATGCATTTTTCTTCGCTTATGTCGGAACCTTGTCAGCTCAAGTACATGCACTTCAGTAAGCCTTTGCGTCACCTTCGCGAGCTACAGAACCATCGGAAAGCCAAGCTCGAGTAAACTCGGGGCTGAGGCATTTCTAACATGTCGCCGGGACTGAGAGACAAAAAGAAAGAAATGCGTCGGTACTATCGCGCCCTATATCGTGCTTGGGGCGCGCAGCGCTGGTGGCCGGCCGAAACACGCTTTGAGGTGATCGTCGGCGCCTACCTGACGCAGAACACCGCATGGACCAACGTGGAACTTGCGCTCGCGAACCTGCGCGCAGCGAATGTATTGAGCGTCGAAGGCATTCGCGGAGTATCGCTGGCAGAACTTGAGCGCCTGATTCGTCCTTCCGGTTATTTCCGCCAGAAAGCAAGGCGCCTCAAAACGTTTGTCGCGTTCCTCGATAAGACATACGGCGGCTCGCTGGATCAATTATTTGCCCGACCGACCAATCGGCTTCGTGAAGAACTGCTTGGACTAAACGGCGTGGGCCCCGAGACTGCAGACTCGATTCTTCTCTACGCAGGCAATCATCCAGTTTTCGTTGTGGATGCATACACACGGCGCATCCTGGATCGGCACCTGATTCTCCCCGCAAAGACGGATTACGAAGAAATTCGGGGACTCTTCGAGCAGGCTCTGACGCCAGTGGCTCGTAAGCAGCCCGGAAAGGTAACGGCTCAGCTTGAGTCGGCCATTCTCGGCGCCGCACATCCACCCTCAGCCATGAGCACAGCGGCTCGTACGCCGCTGGCTCAGGTCTTCAACGAGATGCACGGGCTCATCGTGGGAGTGGGAAAGTACTATTGCCGAAAAACCAAAGCTGCGTGCGAGGAATGTCCGCTGCGGCCATACCTACCAACACCGTAAAAAGAACACGATGCGGTCGAGGGCTGGTCGATAGGACGTACCCTTTCGACTGCTTTAACGGGCCCCTCGGGGGGCCTACAATTGCGCATCCCCCAAGGAGAGAAATGATGAAGATTCTCGGCATCGAGGGAATGTCGCCTGATCAGGTGCAATTTGAGATTCAACGGGGTGCAAAATTGGTGTGCTACCAATACTGCATCTCAATCTTGGTAATGAGCTTCCGCCGGTCCTCGGACGCTTATTTTGTTCGTGCAGGAGAAAGTAGGGTTTCGAAAGGCTTGCCCTGGATCCTGCTCAGCCTGGTTGCGGGCTGGTGGGGAATTCCGTGGGGACCGATTTTCACCATACAATCGCTGGTGACGAATTTTCAAGGTGGGAAAGATCTGACCGCTGAGTTCAGCACTCGCCTATCGCGGCCCACCGCAGCGCAGGCTTTGGTAGCCAAGGCTTGAGTCGGCAATGAAGTTCTTCCTCCGTAATCGCCTTGTCCAATGTCTACTGGCCACGGCGGTTTTGGGGAACACGAATCCGCAGACGCATCGCGAAGCGGCGCTGGCCCGAAACAAGCTGGCAAGCGCCGCCGTTCGCCCTTCCCTGTTCTCCGAAGCCGCCTACTCGGCAACTCTGTCTCACGAATTCAACATGGTCGAGCCAGAAGATGCGATGAAGTGGTGGACTGTGAGGCCACACTGCTGGCGTGTTCGACTTTCGTGAAGGCCATCAAGTGGTACAGTTCGCCCTGGCCCACCGCATGAAAGTTCGCGGACACTGCCTGCTTTGGGATCACAACAATCCCGACTGGTCGGCTCAGGGACACTCACTCCACCACCGCTATCCCAATTGCTGCAGGAGCATATTGCGACAGTCATGAAACACTACTCCGGTCAGGTTTTTGCATGGGATGTGGTGAATGAAGCTCGGGATGAGAACGGACACGTAAAGAAAAAAAACTCTCCCTGGTACAACCACCCCGGCATTGGACTATCCGACAAGGGCACCGCTTAGATCGAGCAGGCTTTCCGCTGGGCGCATGAGGCGGATCCGCAGGCGCGGCTCTTCTACAACGAGGCGCAAGGCGAAGGGATGAATCGCAAGTCCGACGCGATCTATGCGATGGTGAAGGATTTCAAGCATCGCGGCGTCCCCATCGACGGAGTTGGCCTGCAGCTGCACGTTTCGCAGCCTGACCTCGACACCTCGGTCATCGCCGCCAATGTCGCGCGACTCACGTCGCTTAGGTCTGCAGGTTCACATCACGGAACTCGATGTATCTCTCGCGCTGGACTCGAGCGGCCAGGCTCGGCGTAGTGATCTGCTTCGCCAAGCCGAGGTCTATCGCGGCGTGGTGCGAGCGTGCCTTCACAGTCCAGGCTACGCTGCCATTCAAACCTGGGGATTCACTGACAAGTATTCATGGATCGGCTCCCCCTCTCACGGCACGCGCGGTGCGGCGCTGTTCTTCGACGGCACCTACAAGCCTAAACGTGCGTACGACGCCATGACGCACAGGAGATTTCTCGTAAGCCTTGATCGCCTCAACTGATCGCGTAGGACCGGGTCTTGGACCCGGTCCCGGCCCGAAGGGCCGCGCTTTGCGACTGACCGATCGATTCCTTCCAGCGATAAAACCGCGGCGCGACCCGGTCGAAGACCCCGGTCCCACAGCTGGTCCCACACCCAACATCCATGCACCGCGCCTTTCAGCCCATGCATCTATAATGACTGCACATCCTGGAATCACCGAGCGAGGATGCGAAATACCCGTGGCACAGCTAGCCCCAATCCCGCCGCAGAAGACTTCGCATCGCAAGCAGGTCATCATCCTGCTGGCGATTTCTGTCTTTGTATTGCTGGCCATTCTGGTTTCGCAAACGGCCTTTGATCTGACTTTCCTGCGTCCCGGAAACAATCAGGACATCGTAGTCTTCGCCGCTCTCTCGGCGCTGATCTTCCTGCTGTTCGTCGCGCTGACCTTCGTCCTGCTGCGCAATCTGCTCAAACTCTTTGCCGAGCGCCGTCTCGGAGTGCTGGGCTCGAAGTTTCGTACCCGCATGGTGGCTGGTGCGCTTCTGCTGTCCTCGCTGCCGGTGATGGTCATGTACTGGTTCGCGTACGGGTTGATGAATCGCTCGATCGACAAGTGGTTCTCAACGCCGGTCGAAGAAGTGAGGGCCGACACGCACGCGATGGCAACGCTGCTGGCCAGTTATGCCATGCAGAACGCGCGCGCCGAAGCGTCTGCGATTGCGGCATCTCCGGAAATCGAGCATGGCTTCTCCAACCACGGTTTCTCGGGGGTGGTTAGCGAATTTCAACGCCACGAACCGACACTGCAGGGCGGATTTGCCCTCGCGGTCTTGGATGACAATGAAGAAGCCAGTTTCAATGCGCCTGCCCCTTGGGCCAGCCCTAAAGCCGAAGCTTCCGCTAGCCGACGCTGCCCTGGCACATCCCGCTCAATTCACGTGGCAGCAAACGGACTATACCCTAGGCAGCGCTCCCGTGGCTGGCGGAGGCCTGATTCTAGTGGCGATTCCTCTTCCCCGCGAGTTTGCGCAAACGGTACACCAAGTCGAGGCCAGCCAGCAGCGCTATTACGATCTTGCCCGCGAGCGGAAACTGGTGCGCCGCACCTACATGGGCCTTCTTCTGCTGCTCACCATGATCGTGCTCTTCGTCACCACATGGCTGGCGTTATTCCTTTCGAAGATCGTGACGCGGCCACTGTCGGCCCTGGCCGAAGCCACGCAGGAAATTTCGCGCGGACGTCTCGACTATCGCGTGCCCGTTAGCTCCGCCGACGAAATCGGCGATCTGGTGCGCTCCTTCAACCGCATGGCGGAAGACCTGGAAAGCAGCCGCCGGCAGATTGAAGCTTCCAGCCGCGACCTGAGCGCCGCCAACGCGGAACTCGACCAGCGCCGCCGGCAGATGGAAACCATCCTCGAGAGCATTCCGACGGGCGTGCTCTCGCTCGATGCCGACGCGGCGCGTCACCCACGTCAATCAGGCATTGCTCCGCATGTTTCATCCCGAAGCCGGACACGAGAGCGCGACTCAGATTCTTCGTGGCGCTTCTCTGACGCGATGTTTTCCCCGCGGAAGTGCTGGAGGATTTCGAGCCGCTGCTCCGGCGCGCCGACCGCATGGGCATGACCACCAGCCAGATGGAAATGCAGTTGCCCCGCGTCTCGTTGAACGTCGCCGTCACTGTGGCCACGCTGCGGCATCAGGGCGAGCGCTCTGGGTATGTCGTGGTGTTCGAAGATCTCTCCGACTTGCTGAAAGCGCAAAAACAAGCTGCCTGGCGGGAAGTGGCGCGGCGGGTCGCGCATGAGATCAAGAATCCGCTGACGCCCATCGCACTTTCGGCAGAGCGCATTCAGCGGCATCTGGACCGCGCCACGCCCGACGATCCCGCATCGCTCGCCGTCGTGCGCTCCTGCGCGGAAACGATTGCCGGCGCCGTCGAAACCGTTCGCCGCCTGGTGGACGAGTTCTCCACGCTCGCGCGCTTTCCTGTGGCCAAGCCGCAACCCGCCGACATCAACGAGGTCATCGAGAATGCGCTCTCCATGTTCAACGGCCGGCTCGATGGAATCGGCGTGCACACTACCTTGGCCTCCGATCTTCCCGAAGGTGATGGCTGACAGCGAAGCCATCAAGCGCGCCGTCGCCAATCTGGTGGACAATGCCGCCGAGGCCTCGCAAGATTCCGTCGTGCGCGAGATTGAAATTTCAACCGCATTAGTGGCGACCCGCGATGCCGTCGAGATCACCGTCGCCGACACCGGACACGGCGTGACCCGCGAGCTCAAAGAAAAACTCTTCCTGCCCTATTTCTCCACTAAGAAGCGCGGCACCGGACTCGGCCTGGCCATCGTCAGCCGCATCGTGGAAGATCATCATGGCTCCATTCGGGTAGAAGAAAATCATCCTGTGGGCACGCGTTTCATCGTTGAGCTTCCGGTGGTCCGCGAAGCCGCTGCCAGCAGCGGCCCCCGTCCAACATGCATAACATCCTCATCGTTGACGACGAAGCCGGAATCCGCGACTACTCTGGCCGGCATTCTGGCCGACGAAGGCTACGCGACCTCGTCGGTGGACAGTGGCGAGGCTTGCCTCGACCTGCTCCGCAAAACCGCATTTGACGTGGTGCTGCTCGATATCTGGCTGCCCGGCGTCGACGGCCTCGAGACTCTGGAAAGAATTCGCGAACTCGACAATCCTCCCGAAGTCATCATGATCTCCGGCCACGGCACCATCGAGACCGCGGTGCGCGCCACCAAACTCGGCGCCTATCGATTTCCTGGAAAAGCCGCTCTCGCTCGAAAAAACTCTCATCCTGGTCAAGAACGCGATCGACTCCAAGAAGCTGCAGCGCGAGAACGTCGATCTGAAAAAACAGCTGCAGGTGAAGAGCATCATCGTCGGCGACAGCATCCCGATGAAAGCTCTGCGCCAGCAGATTGGCCTGATGGCCCCCACCAACGGCCGCGTTCTGATCTACGGCGAATCCGGAACGGGCAAAGAACTCGT
Organism: uncultured Acidobacteriaceae bacterium; assembly: GCA_963710885.1. Classification (GTDB taxonomy): domain Bacteria; phylum Acidobacteriota; class Terriglobia; order Terriglobales; family Acidobacteriaceae; genus Sulfotelmatobacter. Next base: position 90,564 of record CAVQCF010000022.1, on the reverse strand, counting down.
CGCCCACGCCATCCACGCCCAGAGCCTGCGCAAGGACGAGACTTTTGTCGAGGTCAACTGCGCCGCGATTCCCGAAGACCTGATCGAGAGCGAGCTGTTTGGACACTACAAAGGATCGTTTCCCGGCGCGGCCGCCGACAAGGAAGGCAAGTTTCAGAGGGCGCACGGCGGAACGCTCTTCCTCGACGAAGTCGGCGACATGAGCCTGAAGACGCAGTCGAAAGTGCTGCGCACGCTCGAGGAGCAGCGCTTCACGCCCGTGGGCAGCGACGAGACGATCACCGTTGACGTACGCGTGATCGCCTCGACCAACAAAGATCTGGAAGAAGAAATCTCGCGCGGCAACTTTCGCGAAGATCTTTTCTACCGGCTCAATGTGATTCCGTTTTTTGTGCCGCCGCTGCGCGAACGCAAAGAAGATATCCCGCTGTTCACGCGGCATTTCCTGAAAGAACTGGCCGCTACCTATGGACGCCGGCCGCGGGAAATCACCGACGACGCCATTGAAATCCTGATGCGCTACTCCTGGCCGGGCAACGTGCGCGAATTGCGCAACGTGATCGAGCGCATCGTGATCATGAACCCCACGACAACGCGCTTCGACAGCAAACATCTGCCGCCGCTGGTCTACCGCGAAGGCAGCCGGCGCGCGCCCAAGAGCGAATTCTCCACGCTGCACCAGGCCCGCGACGCCTACGAGCGCGACTACATCCTTAAGACGCTCGACCAGAACCACGGCAACGTAAGCCGCACCGCTGAAGTGCTGGGACTGGAGCGCAGCCATCTTTATCGCAAGATGAAAGCCTTGGGGATCGCGGCGAAAGAGTAGCTCACCGTTCGACTCCGTCCGTTTCGCTCCGTGCCCCACTATTTTCAATCGAAATACCTCTGGGCATCATCCAATGAAACATGCGCCTACGTCGAGGCATGATCGGTTTCATTGCCGTCATTCAGTCCCTTCTTTTTCTGACTCATCTTCTTCTGTATGAGACCTGGACTTTTTCGTCCTCACCCGGCGGATCGCCGGGACGACTGTCGGTCAAGCTGGCTCTGGGCCTAATGTCGGTGAGCTTTGTGGGCGCTTCACTGCTTGCCTTCCGATATACCAATGCCGCCGTTCGAGCCTTCTACAAAGTGGCTGCGATCTGGACTGGCCTGGTCAGCTTCCTCTTCTTCGCAGCTCTGTCTGCATGGGTCGTTTTCGGAGTGGCGACGATCGCTGGACTGAGCATCGATTTTCAAAGGATGGTGGAGTGGCTCTTCGGCGCTGCTGTAGTAGCCGGACTCTGCGGCGTTTTCAACGCCAGTTGGACACGAATCACACGGACCACGGTCCGACTCGCGAACCTGCCTCCCGCATGGCGCGGACGAACCGCGGCGCTCATCAGCGACGTACACCTGGGGCATGTGCGAAATGGCAACTTTCTGCGCCGCCTGGTGGCCAAGGTTCTACGCGAAAAGCCCGACGCCATCTTTATTGCCGGTGACTTGTATGACGGCACCGCCATCGACGCAAAACGCGCGGCGCAGCCGTTAAGCGACTTAAAGGCTCCCCACGGCGTCTACTTTGTCGCAGGCAATCACGAACAGTTTGGAGACGACAGCAAATATCTGCACGCAGTTGCAGCCGCCGGAGTTCGAGTGCTCAGCAACGAGAAGGTGGAAGTGGACGGCTTGCAGATTATTGGCGTGCCCTACAATCATGCCACTCGCGAGGAGCACCTTGCGTCCGCCCTGCGCAATGTGCGGGTGGACCGCGACCGCGCCAGCATTCTCTTGATACACGCACCCGACCATCCAGCCACCGCGGAAGCCGCGGGGGTTTCATTGCAGCTATCCGGGCACACGCACCTCGGTCAGTTCATTCCGTGGAGTTGGATGGCCCGGCGAATGTACCGTGATGTCGTGTATGGCTTAAAGCGGATCGGGAAGATGCAGATCTTCACCTCGAGCGGCGCCGGCACATGGGGACCGCCGCTGCGCTTGGGATCGAATCCGGAGATCGTCATGCTTCAGTTCGATTGACGTACGCGGACCTTCTCCACCGCTCGGCACTGGAATCACTCGAAATCAATCTTCTCGAATCCCAAACCCTGCAACAGGCTCTTGATCGTCGAAGCGGCATTCTGCTGGGCGTTTCGCAGAATGCCGTCGGCCATGGCGGCCTCTTGCAACTGGCGTTCCGCCTCCTGACGCACTTGCGTTTCCAGATCCGGATCAGTGGGCACCAGCAGCCCGGTTTGCCGGGAATAGACCCGAGTCTTCGCGCTGTCGATCCGTGTGCTGAAAATCTGCGGCGGAGGAAGTCGCAAACGCACCTGCTTGCCATCCACTCGAACGTCTCCCGGCTTTAAATTTGCGAAATCGATTCCCGCGACCACTTCGCCGTGCACCAACATCAGCAGCCGATCTCCCGCCAGAAAATTCGGCAAGACCGGATTCTCCTTCGCGCCGCTCACGATCTTGTCCATCGTGTAGATCACTGTCTCCAGTCGCTGCAGCCGCTGAATGCGATCGACCACGGTGGGCTGGCTCACGTCGATGGTCAGCGTTCTGCCCGTCACCGCCGACCACATGATGGCTCAAAGGCTCGTCCTGAACTGCGCGAGAGCATCACCCATCCCACCGCGCCCAGAACAATCACCCCGAGGAACAACCCGAGGATGAGCGCTCACAACAACCGCGCGGGGTCGCGCCGATTTCGCGAGATGCGAGGAACGGCAGGATCGTCAGGCATATCGCAAGATTATCACTCGGCGCGAGCCGATCAGGATGGACAATTACTTATCGCAAGAAAGACGCAGAACCCCGAAGAGCTACCGCTTCACCATGTGAATCTCAGTGCCGTTCTTGTGGAACTGCACTTCATCCATCAGTTGATTGATCAGGAAAATTCCGCGGCCGTGATTGGAGTAGAGATTCTCACCCATGGTGCAACTGGGAATTGCCTGCGGATCGAAGCCCGGGCCCGGGATCGCGCACGATGATCAGGATGCCGCGTTGCTCGTCGCACGCCACCAGGCACTCCACGACTTTGGTGGGATCTTCCTTGGCGCCGTGCACCACGGCATTGGCCAGCGCCTCCTGCAGAGCCAGTTCGATGGCGTCTTCCTTGCCGTCGACGTTTTTCATCTGGCGGACCGACTCCATGACCTGCGCCACGACCGGGTCGACGGACTTGCGGTTCGGCCGCAAGCGTGACTCGCACGCGCAGGCTCAAGTTTTGCTGGATCGAAGTCGTGCTCCGGAAAGTTGTTCCTCGGAAGAAGCCCCAGATTCCATGGTTGGCCCGTTCGTCCCCTGTCCGCCCGTTTGCTGGAAGTTGCGACTGCGGGCCTATCGCGATTCTAGTGGCAAGGCGCAAATCCGGCAATGGCCGCCATTACTCGAAGCGCTCGTTACCATAACACAACGTCAGTCTTCTGTGTGGTTACGAGCGCCGTCGCGTCTCGACCGTCGATACCCGGTCTGCTGCGCGTGTCCGACAGCGGTTCGGCGTCATTTCGGCGTGCGATCCTGCGGCGTCCCGTGTTCCAGCATCCGGTGCTCCAATTGCCGGCGCCAGTCCAGTTCTTCCACAAAGCGGCGCGAATCGCGCCATCCCGGTTCCGCCTTCACGTAAAGCTCAAGAAAGACTTTGGTCCCCAGCATGCGCTCGATCTGCAGGCGGGCCGAGGTGCCGATCTTCTTGAGCATCTGCCCGCCCTTGCCGACCAGAATTCCCTTCTGCCCGTCGCGCTCGCAATAGATGGTCGCCGCGATGCGCGTCAGCCGCGCGCCTTCCTCGAAGTTCTCCACCATCACCGTGGTCGCGTAAGGAATCTCTTCGCTGGTATTCAGCAGCACTTGCTCGCGGATAATTTCCGCCGCCATGAATCGCGCCGGCTGGTCGGTGATCTGATCTTCCGGGAAATATGCCGGGCCCGCGGGCAGCGCCGCGATCACCATCTCCAGCAGCGTGTCGAGCCCGTTGCGCTTCAGCGCCGAAATCGGCACCACTTCGGCGAAGTCGTAGAGCTTGCGGTATTGCTCGATCAGCGGCAGCAGCTTCGACTTCTCGCGGATCAGGTCAACCTTATTCAGAATCAGAAACGCCTTGGTCTTCGGCCGCCGCAGCAAATCCAGCGCAAACTGATCGCGGGGATCGAACTTGCGCGTGACGTCCATGATCACCAGCACCAGGTCGCAGCCTTCCAGCGCCTCGCGCACCTCGACCATCATTTTGCGGCCGAGAGAACTGTCGGGCTTGTGAACGCCCGGAGTATCGACCAGCACAATCTGCCCGCCGCCCTTGCCTTTGCGCTTGGGAACATGGACCACGCCCTGAATGCGGTTCCGCGTGGTCTGCGGCTTGGGCGAAATAATCGCCAGCTTTTCACCCACCAGTGCATTGAGCAACGTGGACTTCCCCGCATTGGGGCGGCCGAGAATGCAAACGAAACCAGAGCGGAATGGCATAGGGAATCAGCTTCTAGCTACTAGCTACTAGCTTCTAGCATAGAAATTGACCTGCTCCATTCATCTTAGGCTATTTTGCGAGTTGAGGTGCTGACGGAGCCTCGAGCTGCGCAAGAGGATTATGGTCTAGAAGCTAGCGTCCAGGAGCTAGAAGCTAGCTGCTTCAAATCAACTTCAACTGCCGCGGCTGCACCGCCGTGACTCGCACGCGCTCCACCTTGCGGTCGGTGGACTCCAGCACTTCAAAGCGCAGGCCGTCTTCCTCGACCACTTCGCCCTTGCGTGGAATGCGGCCCGCAAGTTCGCTGACCAGGCCGGCGATGGTGGCCGACTCTTTCCCTTCCGGCTTGCTGCCGAAAAGTTCATCGAGACGGTCCACGTCCATTCCGCCGGCAACGATGAACGAGCGCTCACCTTCGCGCACAATCTCCGGCTTGTCGTGGTCGTCGCGAATCTCGCCGACAATTTCTTCCACCAGATCTTCGATCGTGACCAGCCCGGCGACGCCGCCGTATTCGTCCACCACAATCGCCATGCGGATATTCTGCTTCTGCATTTCGCGCAGCAGATCGCTTCCCAGCTTGCTCTCGGGAACGAAATAAACATCGCGCCGCATGATGGTATCCAGCGTGCGCACGTGCGCTTCGCTGTCGGGCACCTGCAGCACATCCTGCGTATAGACGATTCCCTTGATGTTGTGGATGCTGCCCTCATACACCGGGCACGCGCGAATAATGCTTGACGCGCAGCATCTCGATGAAGCGCTCGACCGTCGTATCGGAGGGCACCGCAAACATCTGCGGACGCGGCTTCATCGCCTCGCGCACCGTCTTGCCGCTGAATTCCACCACCGACTGGATCAGGTCGCGGTCGCCCTCCTGAATAATTCCCTCTTCCTGCCCCGCTTCGATCAACGCGTCCACCGCCTCGGCTGAAGTCTCGGGCTGCTCGCTTGTGTTCTTGCTTGGTCAGCGCCGCCACCGACTGCAGGAAGCCCAGCACGATCGTGACCGGCATGACCAGGTAAATCAGAATCTTGAGAACCAGCGTCCAGTGAACCAGCCACTCTCCCTTGGTGCGCGAGAAAAATACGAACGGCAGAAAGCGGTTGCACACGATGACGATCAGGATCAGGCTGATCGTGCCTTGCAGAATCTCGTAGATGCTCCAGGTCTGGTCGCTGAAAACCAGAAAGCCGATGAGCAGCGCGATCGCCGCCATGGTCAATTGCGTGAGCACCGCCATGGAAAGCGCAGCCCGGGTGCGGCCGACGCCCAGTTCGGGCTCGACCTTCTGCTCGAAGACGTCGATGTTGTCCTGGAATTCGCGGGAAAGAAATTTCCCGACTTCCTGGTAGACGCGATCCACGTAAGAGACCAGCGTCAGCAGTCCGAGCAGCAGAAACAGCGCGATGGCGACGGCGATAGTTCATGCCGTCCTCCGCGCTCCTGTCGCGCAGCGTAGTGCCAGTTTGCGCGGATCTGCGCCGCACGCTCGGTCTCCACTCGCTCAATCAAGCGCCGCCGGCAGCCCGAGCGCCCGGCGCAATTTCGCTTCTTTGCGCGCCATTTCACCATTATCGCGCTCATGGTCAAAGCCCGCCAGATGCAGGATTCCGTGCAGCGCCAGAATCTTGATTTCCTCGCTCGACCGCATGTCCGAGCCGGACGGAATTTTGCAGCGCGATGTCGGCGGAAATCGCGACGTCGCCGGCCAGCTTTCGCCGTCTCGCCGAGATTCCGAACCGAAGCGCGCGACGGAAACGACAACACATCCGTCGCCTTGTTCTTGCCGCGAAACTGGCGGTTCAGCGAGCGCACGGCCGCACTGCTGGTGACCAGCACATTCACCCGGCCGCGCAGGCCCACGGCTTTTCGCGCCCGCAACACGAAGCGATCGAGCGTGCCTTCGGTCAATCCCGCAACTTTCTTTTGCAGAATCACCAAGTCTTTCTCTGCCTCTCCCTGGCTCGGTGTCGAGCACAGACGCTCTGAGCAGCCAAAAACAAACAGGAGGGCCAGGTCGCGGCCCTCCCGCTCAGTCTGTACGCCGCTATCCCTTGGCTTCGGCCGATGCCGGCTTCTCCTGCATTCGCAGCTGGCGTTGCAGCCGCGGCCTGCTTCTCGGCGCTGGCCGCGTCCGCATTCCGCGGCTCGGCCAGCAGCAGCATCTGCTGCTCGGCCACGCGCGTCTTGTGCTCGTCGTAGGCGCGAACGATGCGCTGCACCAGATGATGGCGCACCACGTCGGTTTCGTCGAAGTGCACAAACGCCAGCCCTTCCACGTTCTTCAGCACTTCCATCGCCTCGATCAAGCCGCTGCGGCGCGCGTTCGGCAAATCGATCTGCGTGACGTCGCCGGTAATCACCGCCTTCGAGTTGAACCCCAGGCGCGTGACGAACATCTTCATCTGCTCCGAGGTCGTGTTCTGCGCTTCGTCCAGAATCACGAACGAATCGTTCAGCGTGCGCCCGCGCATGAAACGCGATCGGCGCAATCTCGATGACGTTCTTCTCCAGGTAGCGATCCACTTTTTCGGGATCGAGCATGTCGTACAAGCGCGTCGTACAGCGGACGCAGGTAAGGATCGATCTTGTCCTGCAGCGTGCCCGGCAGAAATCCCAGCCGCTCGCCCGCTTCCACCGCCGGACGCGCCAGGATAATCCGGTTCACGCGCTTGGCCAGCAGCGCCGAAATCGCCATCGCCACCGCGAGATAAGTTTTGCCCGTGCCCGCCGGGCCAATGCCAAACACCATGTCGTGCTTCTCGATGGCCTCGAGATAGCGGCGCTGGTTGCTGCTCTTGGGCTGCACCGTGCGCCGCCCGAACGAACGCTGGCGCCCGGCGTCGGCCAGTCCGCGCAGCGTCGCATTCGGGTCGGACATCAGCACGCGCAGCATGCTGTTGAGGTCGCCGTTGTTGAACGTGTGGCCGGAGCGCTGCAGGCTTTCGTAGTCGGCAAACACCTGTTCCGCGCGCGCCACGTCCCGCGCCGCGCCTTCCAGTTCGATGGCGTTCGACCGCAGATTGATGGTGATGTTGAGGCCGTCTTCCAGCAGGCGCACATTCTCATCCCGCGTGCCGAACAAGGTCTCGATGTTGGGGCTGATCCCGATGCTTTTCTTCATGCTTTGTGTTCATGCCTTTGAGGCTCATGCTTGTGTGGGTACGAGTCGTCCGAGCCTGTCGGGCCGGGCAAAGCCCGGCAGCAGCGAATATTGCGAGATGCACCTGTGCACCTCACAGACAAAGCAGGGTTTCGCTTGGAGACGGGACCAGCCGGAATGCGCATGCCCAGGAGGCAAGTCACTACCATTGCGTTAAAGCCTAACCCGAGGCGAAGAGGGAGTCAATGGGAGGAAAATGTAGGCTGCCTGTGGGAAACTTGAGGATGAAGATGAAGAAGCCGTTGCTGCGCGTCACCAAATGGCTTGGGGATATTCCTGTTGAGATCGAATGCACAGCCTGCCCGGAGATGGAAGTTCCGCGCGACGTCCGTCAGCCATCGGCCCAACCGGGAGGAATACAGCCAGCAATTGCAGCAGGCTTTCGATCAGCATTTCAAGACGGTTCATGAGCCCGGAAGAGCTCCGGCAAGATCAGCGACGTGACCGACGGCTAGTCGATCGGGAGCCGCAGTCGCAGGAACCGGCCCTGGTGCGGGCCCAATCGCGCAAGGTCTGGATCTCTTCGGCGCGAGTAGTCGAAAGCGGGACGGTCTGCGCCAGCGCATCCAGCAGCGACTGCGTTGAGAGTTGCTTCTTCTCGGAATACGCAGCGTAGAGCCCGCCTTGAACGGCGGCGTCGATCTCGGCCCCGGAATATCCCTTCGCAGCGGCTGGCAACTTTCTCCAGATCGAAGTCCGCGGGATTGCGTTTGCGCCTCGTCAGTTGAATCGAGAAAATCTGCTTGCGCTCGGCCTGGTTGGGCAGATCGACGAAGAACAATTCGTCGAAGCGGCCCTTGCGAATCAGTTCCGGCGGCAGGACAGTCACGTTGTTGCAGGTTGCGGCGACGAACACGGCCGCCTTGCGGTCCTGCATCCACGACAGAAACGACGCCAGCAGGCGCGACGAAACACCGGCATCGGCCGAGGCCGAATCCGGCCCGCTCCCGGCGAATACTTTTTCCAATTCGTCGATCCAGAGCACGCACGGGGCCAGCCCTTCGGCGACCTGAAAGACTTTGCGAATGCGCTTCTCGGTCTCGCCGATGAACTTGTCGTAGACCGCGGACGTGTCGAACTTCACCAGCGGCAGCTTCCACTCCCCGGCAACGGCGCGGGCGCAGAGCGACTTGCCGCATCCCTGCACGCCGAGAATGATCATGCCACGCGGCGGCTCCAGACCGAATTCGCGGGCCGAATCTTCCCACGCGCCGCGGCGCTGGCCGAGCCAGTGCTTCAGGTTCTCCAGGCCGCCGACGGCGGCCATGTTGTCCGAGGCTTCGATGAACTCGAGCATGCCCGAATGCCGGAGCAGTTGCTTCTTGGCTTCGAGCACGTCGGTGACGCGATCTCGGGACACAGCGCATAGCGCGTGACCAGAGCCTGCGAGATGGCGCGCTCCGCCTCTTCTTCTGTCAGGCCGCGCAGGTTCGCGGACATCGCGTCGACACCGGCGAGCATCGAGTTGCAGCTTCAGTGTGTACGTCTTCGAGAGTCGCGTGAACGTCTCGTGAATGATCTCGTGCAGACGCTCGCGGTCGGGCAAGCGGCAGATCGAAGTACTCCACCAGCGTGCGTGAGTTCCGCGGGAACGGCGATCTCGGGCGCGGTGATGATGACGGTGCGGCGGTTGGTGGCGAACTTCTGGCCCACATCGCGCAGACGGCGCACGACGATGGGATCGTCCATGTGGCGGTGAAAATCTTTCAGGATGAAGACGGCTTCGAGTGTCGTCGACTCCATGTTGGCCAGGGCCTGCGCTGGTTCGCGCGTGTTGTAGATGGCCGCACCGGCGGCCGCGCCCGAGGGACCGGCCCCCAATGAGGAGGACATCGCGAGAGTGAGTCTGTCGGCTTCCGCGCTGCCGGGGCTGAGCGCGCTTCGCATTTGCGAATAGGCGCGTCCGGCCTGGGCCCGCATGGTGGACTGGTCGATTCGATCCTGCAGCGTCGTCTTCTGTGCTTCGACAGGAACGTTCGTGCCCGAGCGCTGCAAGCCGTCGGCGATGGTCCACTCGAAGGTCGCCATGTTGAGCTCAGTGCATGCGGTACGCACCATGCTGACGGCGTGCGTCTCCTCCGACGTCTCCATCACGATGATGGGGGTGGAAGAGTTGATCAGTACTTTGAGGCGATCGAGGCCGTCTGTCATGCTTGAGATCCGCGCTGCTGTTGCCCCCGTGTCGAGCTCCGCTCGACGGACAGCCGAAGGCGGCTGTCCCCAGCATAACCTCACCTCTTCAAAGTTTGACCGGGTGGAAATGCTTCCCTATAATAAGGAATTCGGACCTACCCCGAATATCTCTCTGCACTTACAAAGGTAACAACCAGCTATGGCAAATCATCTTCGGCGCTGAAACGTGCGCGCCAAACCGAACGACGCACTGTGCGCAACCGCGCCAACACCTCCTCTCTGCGGACTCAATTGCGCGACCTGCGCGAGACCATTGAAAAAGGCGACAAAGCGGCTGCCGAGCAGTCTTATCGCAAGACGGTGTCGGCCCTCGACAGGGCCATTCAGAAGGGCACGCTGCACGAGAACACGGCTTCGCGCTACAAGTCCCGGCTGGGCAAGCGGGTTGCGGCGTTGCACTAGGGCTTCCGGCTTTCGCTTTCTGCTTCCGGCACCATAAGAATCAGGGCAGACCTTTTAGGTCTGCCTTTTTGCTTGGACCGCTGCTTTGGCTCCCTCCACATTTTTTTTTGCGCTGATTTCTAAAATATTCATTTTAAAAGAGTTGCCGGCCCATAGATCAAGGGACTCTCCGTAAAATACTGATCCGCAAGGGCTTGCGGGTAAAATATTGAAAAATAAGAGGTTAGCATCCCGGGTTTCTGATCGATGGTTGTCCGAGTATTTATTTTCAATGAGTTGCGATTCCAAGGGTGCGTCGAGTGGCGGTAAATTGAGCCGCAGGGGACTTGTCGGCGGATGGGGGCACGACAGATCTTGCCTCCGGCTGATCAGTTTCTGAGTAGTCTTGCACTCTTCCAGTTTGCACTTTCCGTATGCTCGATCAAGGTTGTCCGTCACAGGATTTGAGTTTTGTGCTGTGGAAAACCGCGAAAATTGGGCGAGGGCCGCCTCCTAAGTGACTGCCCCAACTGTTGCAATTAACAGTTGTACCGCTCTCGGCCCCAGCGATAATTCGTGAATAGACGTGCGTGTCAGCGTGTCGGGCTGGCTTTCGACCTGGCAACGAGACTAGGCGCAAAATCGATGAAATTCCTTCTCATCTCTCCGTTGCTCGCCGCGCTTGCTCTGTTGACGCCGGCCATCTGGTTGCCCAAGCCGGCACAGGATGAAGCCGTGTTGGCTTCGGGTCGAAGCGGACAAGCACAGAATGCGCCTGCAACGAACTCCGGTTCCAAAGCGCCCGCCGACGAACCGGTTTACACGCTGCGCACGTCGGCGAACGAAATCCACCTGATTTTCACTGTGACCGACAAGCAGGGCCATTACATCAAGGATCTGAAGAAAAGCGATTTCAAAATTCTCGATGACAAGAAGCCGCCGGAAGAGATCCTGAGTTTCGGCAGCGAGACAGATTTGCCGCTGCTGGTCGGGTTGTTGATCGACGCCAGTGAATCGGTGACCAGCCGATTCAAGTTCGAGCAGGAAGCGGCGATCCAGTTTCTGAAGCAGACGATCCGAGCGAAGTACGACCAGGCCTTTGTCATTGGCTTTGACCTGACTCCCAAGGTCACGCAGGACTTTACTAGCGACACTGAGAAGCTTTCGGCGGGCATTCTCGCGCTCCGGCCGGGTACGCTGACGGCAATGTACGATGCTCTTGTGTTTACCTGCCAAGAGAAACTCCTGAAGCAACCGCAGGCTGGACCCGTCCGGCGAGCCATCATCCTGTTGAGCGATGGCAATGACAACGCAAGCGCCGTGCCCCGTGAAAAGGCCATCGAGATTGCGCAGCAGGCGGAGGTTGCGGTGTATACCATCAGCACTAACCCCAAAGGACGCGGCAACAAGAACCTGGAACGCATTGCGGAAGCAACCGGGGGGAGATCGTTCGTCCCTTCGCAGATCAGCGAGGTAGGCAACGCTTTCGCCGCCATTCAAGAAGAGCTGCGCAGCCAGTACGCGGTGTCGTACAAGCCAGCGGAGTTCAAGCGGGACGGGCATTACCGCACGATCGAAGTTCAGGCGCAGAACCAGAAAGGCCTGCGCATTCGCAGCCGCAAGGGATACCGCAGCCCTAAGGAATCCAACCGGCCCAGCCGGTAGCACAGTCGCTCAACGGTCCCGGAGCGAGAACAGAGCGGTGGCACGCCTGCTGCTGGATTGTGCGATATTCTTTCTCTCCAGACAACGGTGACGGGTTACACACCCAAGAATGTGGAGGTGTGCCATGGGTGACTTCGAGAAACTCATCGAGGCCGCAAAAAGTGGCAACGTAGCGGATGTTCGAGCCATTGCGCAACGGCAAGCGGAGCTTATCAACCAAAAAGACAAGCTGGGCGCTACCGCGCTTCACCATGCGGCCTTTGGCGGACATCGCGATGTCGTTCGAGCATTGGTGGAGGAGGGCGCGGACATCAACGCGGCGGACAGCGAATTCGGCGCGACGCCGGCGGGGTGGGCAATTGAATACCTGCGAGAGATGGGCGGATTCCTGGGGATTGAACTGGATGACTTTGGCTTTGCAATCCAACGAGGAGAGGTCGAGTGGGTTGCGCGATTCCTGAAGCGGTTTCCGGCTCTACGGGGAGCGGGCGACTCTCGGGGGAGATCGTTCAAGGTGATGGCGGTGCAGTGTGGCAATGCGGAGATTGCGGAGATGTTCGAATCGGAGGAACCGGCCTAAGGGAGGAAACTGTTTTCAAACAGGCAACTGTTCCTGCATCCAGCCCGGGGTTTCGAGTTTGGGTTCAGTCGTCAGGTCCATGACCAGGCGCTCGAGGACCATGCGCTTGCTGACGGGGTTGGAGCGCAGGGCGAGGTCGGCTTTCGCCACCAGGCGGATGGCGCGCGTGAGTTCGCGACGATTCTTGTAGCGGCGGGCCTGCTTGATGATGTCGTCGGCGGCGAACGGGGGGACGCGGAAGCCCTGCCAGAGCGCGGCCCACAGCATGCGCTGGTCGCGGACGTTGCGCTCGAGAATTACCAGCATCTGGCGGAAGGTTTTCGCGAGCATGTAGATGTGTCCGATGGCGGCTTCTTCGCCTTCGCCGGAAAGCAGAATGGCGTCGAGAACTTCGAGCGCGCGCACGCGTTCTTTGGCCGAGATGGCGTCGGTGAGTTCGTAGAGCGAACGCTGCTTGGCGGCCAGCACCATGGTCTCGACATCGCCCAGAGTGATGCGCTTCTTTTCGCCAACGTACAGGATCAACTTCTCGAGTTCGTTGGAAATCATCATCATGTCGCCGCCGAGGGCGTCGACTAATTCGCGGGCGCCGTCGGGATCGATCTTTACTCCATCACCGCGGCTGGCGCAGTACTCGGAGCTCCAACGGACGGCTTCGCCCTCTTCCACGCGCGCCAGTTCGACGATGCCGCAGTACTGGCCCATGGTTTCGCGGATGCGCTGGTAACGCTCTTTGTCCTGCATCTCCATGCGGCGGACGTCGGCGGGGATGCTGATGTGGTCGGCGACAAATACCAGCAGAGCGTCGGGATTGGGATTCTTGCAGTACTGTTCGATGGCGGCGAGCTTTTCTTCGTTGGAACCGCGGCCGAAAAGATTCTTCACGCCGCGCACGAAGAAGACTTGAAATGGAGCCATCAGCGAGGGAGTGCGGGCACGGTCGAGCACCTCTGCCAAATCATTTTCGGCAAGATCGAAGTCGAAGAAGCTGAAGTCGCGGAGATCGGATGGGACGAGGTGCTCGAGGATGGCGCCGCGAAAGCGCTTGCGAAAGAAGGCCTCGTCGCCTACGAAGACGTAGGCGGCGCGCAGTTTGCGCGATTCCAGTTCGGTGACAAAGCGCTCGGCCTGGGCGAAGGCCTTCATCCGATTTCCTCTGTCGTCGCGAAGGTCATTGGTTTCGACTTTAGCATCGAGAAATCGATTCGACTAGTGGTTCGGAAGTAACGCAGCACCGTGACTGCTGAGATCCTTTTCCTTCGCCTGAAGAACGGCTCCGATCAGGATGACACCAAATTCAAAACGAGCGTCAATCACTATAGCTTGTTCAGGAAGTCGATGACTTCAGGGGAATTCCAGTCGACGGCGCCGACGAATTTCCGGCGCAGGACACCCTGGCGATCGATGATGTAGGTTTCGGGCCAACCGGTGGTGCCGTACAGGCCAGCAACTTTCTGTTCCGGATCGCGCACGGTCAGAAAATTGACGTTGCGCAGTTTGAGAAAGCGGTGATAGGCGTCGTTATCGACATCGATGCTGACGCCCAGGACTACGATTCCCTTGGCGCGTACGCGGTCTTGCATGGCGATCATCGACGGAAGCTCTTCGACGCAAGGGGGACACCACGTTGCCCAGAAATTCAGTATCACAACCTGGCCGCGGAATTGGTTGAGGCTCACCGTGCGCTCGGAGTCCCGCACGGTGAATTCGCGGGCTGCAGCGCCGATGCGGGTCGGCCGCGAACCGGAGACGCAAGCCGAGGTGAGTAGCGTCGCTGCAAGCATCCACAAAAGAAAGAATCGCCTCACTGCCTAGAATCCCTCCAGGATATTTGAGACTAGCGTACGAGCGAAATCCTGCGAGAGGCGCCGGAACGCGGGTGAATCTTCTTCGAAAAAACTGGACAGATCTTGCGAGAGTTCGTATTGCTCGCGGAACAGGTACGCAGGATTCTGATACAGCACTTTGCCCTTGCGGTCAGTGAGCGAGACTTTGACGCTGACCACGATCGCCACACTGGCAGCGCGACCGGTCGCTGAGTCATAGGTGAGCGGAGAAGCCGTGGTGGAGAGCACGGTGCCGCGCAGAGTAGCGTCAGCGGCTTCGCCAGGATCGTTGAGAATCTGGTAATGAGTACGCATCGTAAACTCGTGTACGACAGAGGCGGTCAGCATCTGGTCGATGCGGTAGGTGAGAGTCTCGTTCTTGAAGGTGGGGATGGCAATTGTCTTGACGTTCTCGGGAAGCTGCACCGCGTGGCCTGCGGTGTGGTAGCCGCATCCCGAAAACAGGAAGGCCAGCAGCAGTGCGAGCAGGCACGCCGCACGCATCTTCATTGGATTTTTCCCGTGGGCCGGGTGGCCGTCATGCTCTCGGCACATTCCACGGCAGTGAGGGCTGCGATGCGGAGGTTGTCGGCGGCGGCCCACAGCCAGACGCCGTTGGGCTGCGTGGGATCGGGCTTGATCGCGACTTGGATATCCGCTTGGCCCGCGGAACTCACGTTGCTCGGAGAGTCTTCATCCGCACCCGGAATCGCGACATGATCCCCGGCCAGGGCTTGCGCCATGGTCTTCACATCGATCGCACCTTCCATTTCAAGAAAGAGCGCGAGTGCATGGCCGTGAAAGATGGGAGCCTGCAAGAGCATGAGGGAAGGCCGCGGAACAGCGGCTCCGGCAATCTTCTGATAGTGGCAGGCGATGCGAGTCTCGGCGGAGTCAAGCGCGGGCTGCGACTTCTGTCCGTAGCGCGCGATCATATTGAAGGCGACCTGCGCATCGTAGACGTCTTTAGGCAGCGGTTGAAACGAAAGCAGGTTGACGGTCTGCTGGTGCAACTCGTCCATGCCGCGCTGGCCGTGCTCGGAGGCTGGTTCGAAGACGGTGGCCACGGCGCGCCGAATCACACCGGCCTCGGTGGCTCGCAACAGGAGCAGGGCGAGAGTCACGGCAACAGGATGGGCGACAACGCAAGGACCGGGCTGCAAATCCGGGGCGAGAATCTGTCCGCGCTCGCGCTCGACCCACAACGATCGCACACTGGCTCCCGCTTCATTTTCCAAAGCGGAGGAAAGATCAATGATGGCGCTGCCGGCGTCCCGAGCATCTTTCCAGTTCTTGCGGGTGGACTCTTTGTCCGAAGCGAAAAAAGTGAAGTCCACGTGCTCGAACTGTTCAGCCCGTACGCGCTGGATAAAACTGATTTCGTCCCCCATGGCCTCGAGTTGGCCGAGGGATTCGTCATCGTCGAGCAGACGGATATCCGCGGCCGGGAAATTGCGCTCGTTGAGCATCTCAGCAACTTCCTTGCCTTTGAGCGAAGCGGCGCCCACGATGGCGGCACGGTACAGGCTTCCGCGAGAGGCGACGGGATGCGATGCAGAGGGCGATTTGACGGGATCGCTCATGAGGTCTGCGACGCCTCCTTATAAGGCGGCGGTGGAGGGTCATGCTTGCGACGAAACATCCATTGCACGCGCCAGAACACACCGGAAACCATATAGAGCAGCGCGATGAAAAAGAGCATCTGGCGCGAAAAGAACCAGATGGAGGCAAACAAGGCGCCCAGAAACAGAACAAGTCGGAAGGGATGCCGGGAGCGGAAGTCGATGTCCTTGAAACTGTAGAAGCGCCAGGTGCTCACCATGAGGTAGCCGACGGTCGTCACCATGGCCAGCCAGACCAGCGCGGTGTACCACGACTCAAGGGGATCCCCGGCAGTGAAGTGCACCACGGCGGCGATCACGCCGGCGCCAGCTGGAATGGGCATGCCGACAAAATATTTCTTTCCCGGACGACCTGGGTTCGAGGGCTGCGGATTGTGGGTGATGTTAAATCGGGCCAGGCGACTGGTTCCGGCTACCAGGAAAAGAAAGCTGGCGATCGCACCCAACTGCGTCAGCTTGACGTGCCAATTATTGTGCCAGTCGGTCAACATGACAGGGGGCATCAGATAAAATCCCCAGGTCCAAGCCAGCAGGGCTGGGGCCACGCCGAAGGTAATCGCATCTGCAAGAGAATCCAGTTCCCTGCCAAAATCGCTGCTGGTACCGGTCATGCGCGCAATGCGACCATCAATGCCGTCAAACAGAACCGCGAAACCAATCGCTTTGGCCGCGTTGTCGAGGTGCCAATACTCCGCAAGCGTGGCGTGCATCAATTCGAGAATGGCGTAGTAGCCCAACGCCATATTGGCGGTAGTAAACAGCGACGGGAGGATGTACATCCCTTTGCTGAGACGACGACGCGGTTTGGAGGGAAGTTGATCCATCAATGCGCCCTTTCTGTGGCGGAAGCGCGGCCTGCGGATACCAGCGCGCCTTGCGACGGAAGGTGGGCGAGGACAGTGGCGCCGCCTCGGACGTGGTCGCCGATTTTTACATCGATCTGGGCGGAGGCATCGAGCAAGACATCGACGCGCGATCCGAACTTGATGAGGCCCACGCGCTGGCCGCGCTCCAAGCGATCGCCGACCTTGGGATAGAAGACGATACGCCGCGCCAGCAGGCCGGCAATTTGCTTGAAGATAACCTTCTGCTCGTCGTCCTCGACGGTAACGATATTCTGCTCGTTCAGTTCGGCGGAGGCCTTATTCATGGCATTCAGATACTGGCCGCGCTGGTAACGCACGTCGCGAATCACGCCCGTGATGGGCGAGCGGTTGACGTGCACATTGAATACGTTGAGGAAGATGCTCACGCGGGTCAGCTTCTGGCTTCCCACCGTCACGGGGGAAACGTCGGTGACCTTGCCGTCGCCGGGAGAAACGACCGCGCCTGCGTCTTGGGGAATGGTGCGCTCGGGATCGCGAAAAAACCACAGAAAGAAAAACGCCAGCAGGCAGGGGATGACGCCCCACCCGGGCTGGGTCAGCCAGCCGAGCAAAACCGCAGCGGCAATGAGTGGCAGAGCGTATAGATATCCGTCACGAACCATGAGAGCCTTTAATTATAGAGCAGGCTGGCGCGGTCAAGCCGATTTGACAGGGCCGATTTGGGAGGGCGGCGACAACTTCGGTTGGCAGATGGGCCGTCTTTGACATACCCTAGCGGCCTATGTCACTCACTGCACTTCGCCTGCAAGTCGCTATTGCTTTGTTGATGGCCTGCGCCATAACCGGCTGGGCCCAATCTCCGTTCACCCTTGAGCAGGTCATGAGTTCGCCTTTTCCGAGCGAACTGGTCGCGGCCGCGCATGGCAGCCGTGTGGCGTGGGTGTTCGATGCGAAAGGTGTCCGCAACGTTTGGTTCGCGGATGGCCCGGACTTCGTCCGCAGCGCCCGCCAAGTGACGCATTACAGCGCGGATGACGGCCAGCCCATTGCCAGCCTGCGGCTCACGCCCGACGGCAAGACGGTGCTCTACGCTCTGGGCTCGGAGTTAAACGATGCGCAGGAGAGCGCCAATCCTGAGAGCGTGACGAAGGGAGCCAGGCAGCAGGTGTTCGCGCTCGACTTGGATGGAAAAGACAAAGCTGCAGCGCCCAGACTGTTGGGCGACATGGGCTGTCCCGAGGAAGACTGTGAAGACATTGAGATTTCGCCTGACGGCACGCGGGCGGTGTGGTCTGCGAAGAAGAAATTGTGGCTTGCGAGTGTGGACGGGAAACAGCAGGCCAAAGAGTTGGCATCGGTACGCGGCGCAGCAGAGGATCCCAAGTGGTCGCCCGACGGCAAACACATTGTGTTCAAGAGCGGGCGCGAAGGCCATAGCCTGATCGCCATCTTCGACTTCGAGGGCGGCTCGATCCGGTACATGGAGCCGAGTGTGGACAAGGATTCGATACCGCGCTGGTCGCCAGACAGCAAATGGGTGGTCTTTGTTCGCGTCGCCGGAGATGAGACGAAGCTACCGCTGATTCCGGTGCGCCCCGAGCCTTGGTCGTTGTGGATTGCCGATGCTTCCAGCGGCAAAGGGCGAGTGTTGTGGCGCGGCGGAGGGAAGCCAGAGGATTCTCTGCCCCGATTGAGCGAAGACAGCTCACTCAATGTTGCCGCCGACGGACGAGTGGTGTTTTCGTCCGAGCAAGATGGGCGCAATCACTTATATTCCATCGCCATGGGTGCCGGGCAAGCCACGTTGCTGACGCCGGGCGACTTTGACGTGGAAGACGTCACTCTCAGCGCGGACAAAGCGTGGGTGATCTACTCCTCGAATCAAGCGGACGTGGATCGGCGGCACTTATGGCGCGTGCCCGTGTCTGGCGGAACGCCACAAGCGCTAACCAGCGCTGAAACCATGGAGTGGTCCCCAGTCCAGACCGGCGACGGAAAGAGCCTGGTTTGCCTGGGTTCAACAGCAACATCGCCGGCGATGCCATATGAGGTCAACGATAAGGGCCGCGAGATGATCGCGAAGCAGGCGCTGCCGATTGACTTTCCTTCGGCGTCGTTGGTCACGCCGAAGCAGGTAATTTTCAAAAGCGAAGACGGAGTCACGCTCCACGGCCAGCTTTTTCTGCCGCGTGATTCGAAGAGCAAGATTCCCGGACTCGTATTCACGCACGGCGGGCCGCGGCGACAGATGATGCTGGGCTTTCATTCCCTGGGTTATTACCACAACGCCTACGCGATGAACCAGTACTTGGCGAGCCGCGGATACGCCGTGTTATCGGTGAATTACCGGCTGGGCGTTATGTATGGGCGGGCTTTTCGCGAGGCGCCTAATGGCATCTGGCGCGGAGCCGCCGAGTATCAGGACGTTGTCACGGGAGGACGGTATTTGCAATCGCTGGTAGAGGTAGATAGAGACAAGATCGGCCTGTGGGGCGGCTCCTATGGCGGCTTTCTGACCGCTATGGGGCTGGCGCGCAATTCAGATCTGTTCAAGGCAGGGGTGGATTTCCACGGCGTGCATGACTGGAGTGTCTTTCTTACGGAACGTCCTTACTTCGGGAATGTGGCCACTCGGCCACCGGACGCGGAAGCTGCGGTAAAGCTGGCATGGGAGTCTTCGCCCGATGCTTACGTGAGTACATGGAAGTCTCCGGTGCTGCTGATTCATGGCGACGATGATCGCAACGTCCCATTCAGCCAGACGGTGGACCTCGTACAGCGCTTGCGCGCGCAGCACGTTCCCTTCGAGCAACTGATCATGCCGGATGAGATCCATGCGTTTCTGAGGTGGAAGGACTGGATGCGGGCCTATACCGCGACTGCCGAGTTCTTTGACCGGACACTGAAGCGCGGCGAGAAGATCGGGACCGACGACTGGGATTCGAGGTAGGGGCCGAAGCTCAGGCGACTGGACGTATCGAGCGGAAGCGCTGTAAGTCTCAATAAAACAAGGCGCTTCATCGCGCCCCGTGGTAGATGCAAAACTCCCTCAGCGGCGAGGCCGCGGGGGAGTTGGCCAAAGTTCTTAGGCTACGTTGACGCCGTACTGCAACCGATACTCGCGCTCAATGGACTCCATCTGATCTTTGAGGCGGAGTTTCAGTTTTTTTAGACGGACTTCTTCCAACTTCTCGTCTTCGCTGAGATAACGTTTTTGGGTGAGTGAATCGAGGCGTTTCGAATACTGTGTGTGCTCTTGGGCTAGTTTGCGGAATTCCTCGTGGGTGGTGAGGAGTTCATCTCTCGAAGTCAGCATCCAGCAGACCTCCAACCGGGATATATGAGCTGAGGCTAGCACAGGGCAAAACCCGGTTCAATGCCAAAAAAGTGGTGCAGTCTCAGTGTGAGAAACAGCGCTAGCGGAGGCTGAGGCGGTAGAGGATGGCGTCTTCGGAGGGATTTGTGTAGTAGGACTTGCGGCGGCCGGACTGCTCGAAACCCGTTTTTTCGTAAAGAGTTCGGGCGGGGACGTTGGATTCGCGGACTTCGAGAAACACCGCGGTGCTGTTTGTTTTTTTGGCGGCGGCTAGCAGTTCGTTGAGAAGGCGCTTCCCTAGGCCCTTTCGGCGGGCGATGGGAGCTACGACGATGTTTTCCAGTTCCCATTCGGGGGGGACATGTTGAGCGGTGAGGAAGCCTGCCAGGGAAGTTTCTGAATCTTCCGCGCCGACGAGTACAAGCCTAGCGGCGCCGCCGCGTTGAAACGCCTGGCGATATTGCTCTTCGGTCCAGTGGCCGGCGGTGGCGGACTGCCGCTCCAACTGCAAGATGGAGGGAATGTCGGCGAGAGTTGCGGAACGGATCTGCACGGGTTCTCCGGCGCCGTGGCGGCGACAAGCTAGAAGTTAGCAGCTAGGAGCTTTGTTTCACAAACATCTCGGCGTCGGAGCGGCGCATGTAGTTCGCTTCCAACTTCTCGGGCAAGACTGTTGCTCCGGCTTGCAGCTTCTTCCATCCAAAGCGCGCGATCATTTCAGAGTTGAGGGGCTCGACCTCTGCGATGCGGAGGCCAGCTTCACGCGCGAGTGTGGCGAGCGCGGCGTCTGAGGTGACGACAGTGGAGTCTCGCGCAGCGGATACAAAATCCGGCTGCGACAACCATTCCTCGCGAAGAACCTGGAGCGATTCGCCGGCAATCTCGTACGCCCCGAAGAAGACTTCGCGGCGGCCGCCGTCCAGGGCAGCAACAACTCTGCCTTGGATACCGCTGGCGGTTGCCAACGACTCGAGCAACGAGACCGGCACGATGGGCTTTTGGAGAATCTCAGCCAGCGCTTTGATGGCGGAGAGGCCCACGCGCAGGCCGGTAAACGATCCGGGGCCTGAGACTACAACGAAGGCATCGATGTCGGTCTTGTTGAGTGCCTGGTTCTGTAGGAGCGCTGCGATTTGCGGGACTAGCTGCGCGGAGAACATGCCGCCGGCGAGCGGCACGACTTCGAGGATATGCACATCGTCGCTTTCGGTGCGAGCGAGGGCGACTGTGCCGTTCCTGCCGGAAGTGTCGGTGACGAGAAGAAGCATCTCTGATTTAGGTTCTCAACCCTGCACTAACTCAAGCAGCACGCCCCCCGTGCTTGCGGGATGAACGAACACGTACTTGTGCCCACCCGCGCCGACCTTGATTTCTTCTGACACAAGACGCACGCCGTCCTTCTTCAGTCGCTCGACGGCAGCCGACAGATCTGGCACTTTGAGGCATACGTGGTGCAGTCCTTCGCCGCGCTTCGCGATGAACCTGGCGATCGTCGAACTCTCAGACGTCGCTTCTAGCAGTTCCAGGCGGCTCTCGCCGACAGGAACCATAACCAGGCGGACCTGTTCCTGCTCGACGGTTTCCTCCGGCGAGATTGTAAGGCCCAGCTTTTCGTAAATCGCTTTCGCGGACGCCAGTGACTTTACCGCGATGCCGAGATGATCGATTTGAAACATTGGACTCATTCCCCGCTTACGTAGCGGCGGACGCATTCGTCTTTGCCAGCCGACTTCAAAAGCTCCCAGACGAATGTGCACGGGGCTACGTGTTCTGTGCCTTCGCCGCGATTTCCTCCACCAGCGTGTACGGATCGCGTTTATGTTCGGCGACTTCTGCCGCCAGCTTGGCCATGTTGCCATCGCCGAACTGCGCGCGCGCTTTCTCCAGCATCACGTCGCGGAGCATTTCCACCAGGCGCTCCTGCCAATTCTGCACGCTCTTTTTCAGCGCCAGATTTTCTTTCTGAAGATATGCTAAGGTAGGCCGCGATCGCGGCCGCGAGGTCGTCTACTCCTGTTCCGTCGCTGGCGACGGTTTTCACGATCGGGCGGAGTCCATCCATCGTGGCGCAGGGCGAGCGACTGCAGGGCGCGAATCTCGCGCTCCACGCGCTCCGCGCCCTCGCGGTCGCTTTTGTTGATGACGAAGATGTCGGCGATCTCCATGATGCCCGCCTTGATCGTCTGCACGTCGTCGCCCATGCCGGGGACGAGAATCACGACGGTGATGTCGGCGAGGCGCACGATGTCGACTTCGTCCTGGCCGACGCCGACGGTCTCGATCAGGATCACGTCGCGGCCCGAAGCGTCGAGCACGGTGGTGACGTCGGCGGTAGTGCGCGCCAGTCCGCCCAGCGAACCGCGAGTGGCCATGCTGCGGATGTAAATTCCCGGGTCGGCAAAATGCTCCTGCATACGGATGCGGTCGCCGAGAATCGCGCCGCCGGTATAGGGGCTCGTGGGGTCAACGGCGACGATTCCCACAGTTTGGTTCTGCTTGCGATAGAGGCGTGCCAAATGGTCGACGAGGGTGCTCTTGCCGGCTCCGGGAGCGCCTGTCAGGCCGATGATGCGAGCGCGGCCGCTGTGCC
Organism: uncultured Acidobacteriaceae bacterium; assembly: GCA_963710885.1. GTDB lineage: Bacteria > Acidobacteriota > Terriglobia > Terriglobales > Acidobacteriaceae > Sulfotelmatobacter. The sequence goes on along the minus strand of CAVQCF010000022.1, from coordinate 67,938 downwards.
GGAACAATGCTTTCAGAAGATCGGACCATCCTGGGCGGCGATTCTCGACGGTGGAAATGGCCCGGGCCAAGGTGCGCACGTCGCCGGAGCGCAGCGAGTCGATCGATGTCTGGATTTCGTGATTCGAGGCTGCAGTGTCCAAGCGGGCGTTGTCCAAGCAAACAGTGTAAAGCAGGAGTGGAGTCTGGGAAAGAAAGGCTGGTCTTCTGCGTTTCGCGTGGAACGCCGTGTCGAGCTTCGCTCGACCCCTCGGCTTCGCTCAGGGCAAACTAACCGAAAGTGGCTGTCCCCGCTTGAGAATTCCCAGAGACTAGTACCTTTCCGCGCTGCAACCTGGGCAGGACCATCGGGGGCCAGTACTAGCGACCAGCGGCGTCGAGCAGAACGGACAGATTACATCCGCAGCGGGAGGGATCGCCGCAAGCCTCTCGCGCAGGGATGGCTCTTTCGGGGTAACCATCAAGTGAATCAGGAGCGCAACCGCGCCCGCTAGCGGGACAAGTCGGAAACCCCAGTAAAAGCCCGACGCGTCCGGATCGACAGGGATGGTCCAAAAGCCGAGCGCAATCAGGATCAGGCAGACCAGGCCGATCCACTTGAAGGAACGGCGCGTCTTGGTATTCGCGTGGGGATCGCGGTGGCACATGCTGCACTTCCAGTGCTTCCAAAAGCCGACTGGCAGAATCGGGATCCAGAAGAGGTGCCCGACATCGAGAGTGCGGATCGCGATGGATCGGCGGGGAGCCTGGCAGCCGAGGCAATAGTCGTCGCGAAAGCCAACCTTCTTCGGCCAGAAATGGTAGGAGCCATAGACGATCAACATGGTGGCTTCGCCAGAGGCTGCTGTATATTACCCCACTCCTTTAGTTAGCGGCCGGTGATAAATTGGCGTCGCGGAAGGAAGAACCTTGATCTTTGTCTCTACGCCAACGAGTACCGCGGGACCGGGCAGCGTCTGGATTCAGACGCTGCCGCTGCTTGCCTTCCCTACATTCGCGATCAGCATGCAACCCCGAATGCCCGCGTGGGTATTCATGTGGGCACTGTCGTTTGCCATTTTTGCTGGCTTGAAATGGATGACCTGGTGGAAGGCTCGGACCCGGATCGCACACAGCTGGCGGCGTTCGATTGCTTATCTGGTGGCATGGCCCGGGATGGATGCGGAGGCCTTTCTCGACGCAGGCAAGCATCCGCCCACCCCCACCGCTCGGGAGTGGGTTTGGGGGACTCTGAAAACGGCTGTGGGAGTCGCGTTGCTGTGGGTCGTTGCGCGCCGCATCCCTGAAGAGCACGGTCTGCTGCGGGGGTGGATCGGCCTTTTCGGTCTGATCTTTTTGTTGCACTTCGGCAGCTTCCATCTGATTGCCCTGTTCTGGCAGGCGGTAGGCATCGACGCGCAGCCGATCATGTCGAAGCCGATTCTGTCGAAAACTCTGAGCGAGTTCTGGGGCAAGCGCTGGAATCTAGGATTTCGCCAATTGGCGCACGACCGGATCTTCCGTCCGCTGCACAAGCGGGTTGGCGTAGCCACGGCGGGGTTGCTGGTGTTTGTCGCTTCCGGTCTGATTCACGACCTGGTGATTTCGCTGCCGGCTCGGGGCGGGTACGGTTTGCCCACCGGATACTTCATCTTGCAAGGTCTGGGTGTGATGTTGGAGCGGTCCAGGTTCGGCAGGCGGCTCGGATTGCAGACTGGTCCGTCGGCGTGGATATTCATGGTGCTTGTGACTGCAGTTCCGGCGTTCTGGCTTTTTCATCCGCCGTTCGTGTTGCGTGTCATACTTCCCTTCATGCGAGCGGTGCACGCATTATGACGCAAACTCTGGCGGAACGATGCTTCGATATGATTCTCTGGCTCGCCGGCGCCGGGCACTTCGTCATTCTGTTTGCCAGCGCCCAGGTGCCGTCCCGGTTGCACTGGAAACAGGATCTGGCACAACTCATGCCCTTCAACCGCAAGTTGCTGTGGGTGCAAGGCGGGTTTACCGTACTGACGATCATTGCATTCGGGACGCTTACTCTCGCTCTGCACAGGGAAATACTTCGCGGAGACCGCGCGGCGATGGGACTCGCGTGCTTTATCGGGAGTTACTGGACGGCGCGCGTCCTCGTCGATGCGTTCTATTTTTCTAACGAGGATTGGCCTCAGGGTCGCGAGTTCGTCATCGGCCACATCCTTCTGACGAGTCTGTTCGTGGCGCTCGCCGGCAGCTACTGGGGATTGCTTGTGTGGCAAGTGTGGCTAAGAGGTGAGAACTGAAGGCTCGATCTCATGAGTATTTGCGCAGGACAGAACCAGATGACCTCAGAGGCTAAAGCCGGCGAATGATGATGGGCTCTGACGACACGGCTGAAGCCGTGCCCTTCCCAAATACATCTATCAAGTGCGTTCTATTCTTTGAGCAGCTGTCTGGCGATCACCAGCCGCTGAATCTCGCTGGTACCTTCGCCGATGGTGCACAGCTTCACGTCGCGGTAGAACTTCTCCGCCGGATAATCCTTGATGAAGCCGTAGCCGCCATGAATCTGCACACCTTCGTTCGCGCAGCGTACCGCAACCTCGCTGGCGTAGAGCTTCGCCATAGACGATTCCTGCGTGGTCTTCATGCCCGCGTCTTTCATGGACGCGGCCCGCATGGTGAGCAGCATGGCGGCGTCGATCTCGGTGGCCATGTCGGCCAGCTTCCACTGGATCGCTTGGAAATCGCTGATGGCCTTGCCGAACTGCTGGCGCTGCTTGGAATATTTCAGGGCCGCCTCGTAGGCGCCCTCGGCCATACCCAGCGACAATGCCGCGATGGAGATGCGGCCACCGTCGAGTACGCGCATAGCGTCGGGGAATCCCTGGCCTTCGCCGCCGAGCAGGTTCTCAGCGGGAATCACGCAGTCTTCGAAGATCAGTTCCGCGGTGTCACTGGCGCGGAGTCCAAGCTTGTTTTCTTTCTTGCCGGGACGGAATCCCTTGGTGTCTTTTTCGATGACGAATGCGGAAATTCCGTGCGTGTGCGCGGCGCGATCGGTGACTGCTAGCACGACGATCACGTCCGCGTAGTGCCCGTTGGTGCAGAACGTTTTGGTGCCGTTCAGCACCCAGCTATTGCCTCTTCGGACAGCGGTCATGCGCGCACTGCCGGCATCCGATCCAGACGAAGGCTCGGTTAAGCCCCACGCACCGATGAATTCACCCGTCGCCAGTTTGCTGACATATTTCTTTTTCTGCGATTCGTTGCCGGCCAGGAAAATATGATTCGAGCATAAGGAGGTGTGCGCGGCCACGATGATGCCGACCGATCCGTCTATGCGTGAGAGTTCTTCGATTGCGGTAACGTACTCGACGTAACCCATGCCCGCGCCGCCGTATTCGGGCGGGAAAATCATCCCCAGCATCCCAAGCTTGCCCAGTTCCTTGATGGTGGTCAGCGGGAACTCGCCGGCTTCGTCCCACTTCATGACATTGGGGCGAATCTCCCGCTCGGCGAACTCACTGACACTCTTCTTCAGGTGCAACTGTTCTTCGTTCAGTAGAAAATCCAAGGGCCCTCCAGGACGCTCGGGCACCGCGGCTTGCGCGGTCCCGCCAAAGGGGCGCTTGCAACACCCCGAATTGTGATTAGAACATAGCGTTGGAACAGTATGAAGTTACCGCCGGAAGGGAAAGGGGGAAAGATGATGCGAACCGCATGAACACTGGCGATTCTGCAGGTTTCGCGGGGCCACCCAACCGACCGGATGGTTTGGATATTCGCGGGGGAACGCTCTTCTGGAGCCAGCGCTGAAGATCCAAGGCGATTATACGCTCAAGGTTGGACGGCGACACCGGGTGCTACGAGGAAGCGTTGGAAGACCTCGTTGGAGAGCAGGCGGCCCCGGGGTGTGAGGCTGATGCGGTTACCGTCGCGTCGCAAGAGGCCCTCGCTGATCAAATCGAAAACTGCGGTTGACAGATTGTCGACGGCCGGCTGGCCGAAATCTGCAGCGACTTCGCTGAGGTCCACACCACGATTCAAACGCAGTCCCAGGAAAAAGCGTTCTTCCAGAGCGTTGGCAGTCGATACTGCAGTTTTTTGCGCGGTAGATCCAGCAACATATTTTTCGAGGACGTCTGTGGCGGCGAAGCGCACCGCCTCGGCCTCGGGTGTTGCCGATTTCAGCATCGAATGAGCGTCGACGCCGAAGCCCAGGTAGGGCTGGCGCGTCCAGTATTTGAGGTTGTGGCGCGACTCTGAGCCCGGGCGCGCGAAGTTGGAAATCTCGTATTGCATGATGCCGCTAGCTTCAAGGCTCTCGGAGGCAGCAAGAAAGAAATCTGCGGTAGCTTCTTCGTCCGGGACGAAGTGGGCATGATAGCGCGTGCCACCGGCGATCACCTCGCGCCCCAACCGCGAATCCTCGTCCACCTCGAGCATGTAGACGCTGACGTGGGGAGCTCCGGTCGCCAGAGTCTCGGCCAGCGATTCCTGCCAGGACTCTGCGGTCTGGTGAGGAAGACCGGCGATCAGGTCGACGTTGATGCTCGCAATGCCCGCGGCGCGGAGGCTAGCGATGTCGTCGAGCACCGTCGCGCGTTTGTGCAGGCGTCCCACAGCCGAAGCTTCGGCGTCAACGAACGACTGCACGCCCAAGCTCACGCGATTCACGTCGCAGCGCAACAAGCTTTCAAGTACCTCAGGCCCTAGCGTCCCAGGCGCGCACTCGACGGTCACCTCGGCATCGGGGCGCACCGAGAATTGATGACCGACGGCGTCAAAGATCCGCTGCAGTTGTCCTGCCTCGAGGACGGTGGGCGTTCCGCCGCCGAGATAGATGGAGTCAACTTCGTGTTCGATTTGCCCGCCGATTTCCTCTGCGAGTTGAGGCGCATGGGCGATGTCCGCGCAGACACGATCTACGTAGCTCTCAAACACGACGCGCGAAAATACATCCGAGGCGAAGTTGCAGTAGCTGCACTTCGTGCGGCAGAAAGGCACGGAGATGTAGATTCCCATGGGCACGCTTTGATTATCCCACCCGCGCGGGCGGGGGCCCCTTCGACTTTCGCTCAGGGCAGGTCCGCGCCACATCAAACGTTTTCCATCGGAGTGGCTGCCGGGGCCATCTATTTGAGGTACCCTGTTGAATGGCGCGGCCACCCGCTTTCTAAGGTATTTTGACCAGGAAACAATGGCTCAGGAAGAAGAGGTATTAGGCAAAGCGTATGACAGCCGGTTGATGCGACGGCTGCTCACCTACCTGCGCCCTTATCGCTGGCAAGTGACGATTGCCATTTCCTCGATCATCGTGAAGTCGTTCTGCGACGTGCTGGGGCCTTATCTGGTAAAGGTGGCAGTCGACCGCTACCTGGCGCCCGCGAAGGGTACAACTTCGGCTCTTTGGAATTGGCTCAGCCCGCGTCCGCTGCGCGGGATCGCGCAGATCTCGGCCATTTATTTCATTCTGCTGGGCCTCACCTTCGTGTTCGAGTTCCTGCAGACCTACTACATGCAGTGGACCGGGCAGAAGGTGATGTTCGACCTGCGCAGCCAGATTTTCCGGCACTTGCAGCGCATGCATGTCGCCTTCTACGACAAGAATCCAGTGGGAAGGCTGGTCACGCGCGTCACGACGGACGTTGACGCTTTGAATGAAATGTTCACGTCGGGCGTGGTGTCCATTTTTGAAGACCTGTTCGTGCTGTTGGGAATTCTCGGCATCATGCTGTGGATGAACTGGAAGCTGGCGCTGATCACCTTCGCCGTGCTGCCGTTCATTGTGGTGGCGACGAAGTTTTTTCGGGACAAAGTGCGCGATTCCTACCGACGGATTCGCACCGCCATCGCCCGCATCAACTCGTATCTGCAAGAGCACGTCAGCGGCATGGTCGTGCTGCAACTGTTCAATCGCGAGCGCAAGGCCTACGACCGATTTTCCGAAATTAACCGCAGCCACATGGATGCGTTCAAGGACGCAATCATGGCGTACTCGGTGTATTACCCTGTCGTCGATTTCTTTTCGGCGATCGCCATTGCGTGCGTGATCTGGTTCGGCGGCCAGGACGTGCTGCGGAGAGTGAGCGCCACCAGCCTCTCGCTCGAGTACCATTGGCCGGCGCACGTGGCCTTCCACGCGGTTGCGGTGCCGGCTTCGCTTGGCGTGGTGATCGCTTTCACGGCGTACGCGCAGCGTTTCTTCCGGCCCATCATGGATTTCAGCGAGAAGTACAACATTCTGCAGTCGGCGATGGCGGCTAGCGAACGCATCTTCAAGATGGTGGACACCCCGGTCGACATCGTGTCGCCCGCTGTGACGAAGAAGCCCGAAGGCCCGGGGCGCATCGAGTTTGACCATGTCTGGTTCGCGTACCGCGACATGCTAGAGGAGAGCGTTGACTCCGGCGGCAACAGTCGATCTTCGCTCCACCGGACGCCCGAAGGCGGCGGTCCCCACATGGGCATTGCTGCCACGCCCGACTGGGTGCTGCGCGATGTGAGCTTTTCCATCGAGCCTGGAGAAACGGTTGCCGTGGTGGGGCATACCGGAGCCGGCAAGACCACGCTGATCTCCCTGCTGCTGCGCTTCTACGATGTGCAGAAGGGCGCGGTGCGCATCGACGGCGTTGACGTGAAAGAGATGGACCTCGCGGACCTTCGGGGTCGATTCGGGGTCGTGCTGCAGGATCCCTTTCTGTTTACTGGGACGATCGGCGGGAACATCCGCCTTGGCACCGAGCGGATTCTGGACGAGCAGGTCGCGAAAGCTGCGGAAGATGTGAATCTTGGAGACTTCGTCCGCGCTCTACCTAACGGCTTCAACGAGGAAGTTCGCGAACGCGGATCGACGCTTTCGACGGGCCAGAAGCAGCTGATCTCATTCGCTCGCGCGCTGGCACATGAGCCGAAGATTTTGATTCTGGATGAAGCAACGTCAAGCGTCGACACCGAAACGGAGTTCAAGGTGCGCGACGCGCTGGGACGCATGGTGGAGGGACGCACGTCGCTGATCATCGCGCACCGGCTGTCGACGGTGCAGCGCGCCGACAAGATCATCGTCATGCATAAGGGGCAGGTCCGCGAAATGGGGACGCATCAAGAACTACTGGCGCATCGCGGCGTGTACTTCAAGCTTTATCAACTGCAGTACAAGGATCAGGAACTGAATGTGGCGCGGGTGGCCACGCCCGCGAACGGGTCGGGGTTGCAGCAGCCAGAAGTGACTGCCAGCGCGGACGACTAAACTCATGGCAAGCCGCGACTTGTTCCGGTAGGGCTTGCGCGGGAGCGGCGTGCCACACGACTCTCTCGCTCCCTTACAATGCTCTCTTGCGCATACTGATCTCAGCGGGCGAAGCTTCGGGGGAAATGTATGGGGCGGAGCTTATCGACGCCCTGCGGCGGGCGGTGGCGCAAAACCTTGCGGAACTTCGCTCCGCAGGACAGCCGGGGGCGGCTGTCCCCACACAAACAGAGCTCGAATTCTTTGGTGTCGGCGGGGACCGGATGCGGGCTGCCGGGTGCGACACCATTATCGACACGAAAGATCTGGCAGTCGTCGGCATCACAGAGATTCTGAGCCGCCTACCGCAGATTCTCGGACTGTATCGACGCTTGATTGCAGAAGCCGACAAGCGCAGTCCTGATCTGGCGATCGTCATCGACTCCCCGGCATTCAATTGGCGAGTCGCACGGCAAATGAAGAAGCGCGGCCTCCCGACGGTCTATTACGTTGCGCCCCAGTTCTGGGCGTGGCGTCAGGGGCGGGTGCGGCTGCTGCGGGACTACATCGACAAGGCGCTGGTGATCTTCCCATTCGAAGAGGAGTTTTACCGCGATCGTAGCGTAGACGCGACGTTCGTGGGCCATCCGCTAGCGGAACTGCCGCACCCAGCGATCGAGCACGATGACTATGCTGCGAAGTATCAACTGGATCCGGCAAAGTTGTGGATCACTCTGATGCCAGGCAGCCGCGTCAAAGAAGTCCGCATGAACCTGCCCACGATTCTGGAGGCGGCGGCTCAACTGGGCGCCAGTTATGAGTTTCTTCTTCCAGTGGCTCCCACGCTGGACCGTAGTTTCCTGTTGAGCCTGATCGGCCAGAAGAAGATCAAGCTCGTGCCCGAGGCCCTGCCGGCGCTGTGGCATTCGCGCGCTGGGATCGTGGCCAGCGGCACTGCCACGGTCGAAGCTGCCATGATGAACACGCCTTTCGTGATGGTCTACCGCGTCGCGCCACTCACTTATATGCTGGGCAAGCCGCGGGTGAAGGTCCCAAGATTTGCCATGGTGAATCTGATTGCAGGGGACGAAATTGTTCCAGAACTCGTACAGCAAGATTTCACGGTGGAAAAAGTGGTCAGCAAACTGAAAGAAATCCTGCCCGACGGTTCGGCTCGCGACCGCATGCTGGAGGGCCTGGCGCGGGTAAAAGCGCGGCTTCGCGCCCCAAAGCAGGCTTCCGGAGCGGCGCACCACCCGGCAGACCGGGCCGCCGACATCATTCTTGCGCTGCTGAACGAACGCCGAGTTCAATAGGGGCGGCATGCGGTTTGCCCGCGGCGCCCGAAATGACAAAATCCTGACATATCGCGGCTAAACCTTGTGCTCCGACCATCTTTTACGTCAGAATCTTCATCATAGGAAATGGGTTATCATTTCCTGGAGACTCTCCTGAATGTTGATTTCTCCGCGGCGCGCTCTGAGCGTCCTTACGAGTTCCCTTACTCTGTCGCTGGTAGTCCTGCTTGCGAGTTCTTCGTGGGCGGCCGAAAAGGCGCGCCTGCGGGTGGACGACTACCAGATCGAGGCTGAACTCAATCCGCATCTTCACCAAATCACGGCGCGCGCCAAGGTCAAGATCACGGCCTTGCAGGATGTGGCCGTCGCCGTCTTCGAACTGAATAATGACCTGCGCGTCACCAAGGTTCTCGACGAAAAGAACCAGCCGCTAGCCGCGGAGCGGGTAACTCAGGATTTCACAATACGTGTTCCTCTGCCCGCGGGATTGTCCAAGGACGCCTCAACGACTCTGACTTTTGAGTACGAAGGACAGCTGGAGAATGCCGACAACAGTCCCGTACCGGGACTGAAACTGGCCCACATCGGCGACGATACGAGCTTTCTCCTCTATGCCGGACGATGGTTTCCCGTCATCGGCTACGGGCTGGACCGTTTCACATCCACGATCAGCGTGACCGTGCCGGCGCATATGCTGGTGATCGGCAGCGGCAAGTCGACCGTGGGTGAGGCTGCGGCTTCGAAGAAGCCGACCGCCAGCGTGCTGCCGACCAAGACATTCAGATTTGTTTCGACCAAGCCGCAGTTTTCCCGGCACCATCGTGGCTGGAATTTTTCAGGAGTACAAGAGCGATGAGGCTGGTCTGGACCTGCACGTCTTCTTCAAGCCCACCCACCAGAGCGAGGCTCCGGCATACACCACGACTGCGGTTCAAGAGTTCACTTACTTCATCACGCTCTACGGGCTGCCGCCGTCGCAGAAGCTGAATCTGGTGGAATTGCCCGGCGACACGCTTCCTTATATGTGGGCGCCGGAGATGGCCGGGATGGCTGGTCCTTCGATCACCGAGAAGACGAATTACCGGCTGCTGGCGAACGCGATCGCGCATCAGTGGTGGGGAGTTTCGGTAAGTCCGGCAACGAAGGATGACTGGTGGTTGAGTGATGGCTTCTCACGCTATTCGGAAGCCATGTACGTAGAGAACGCCGCCGGGGCGGCCGGACTGGAAGAAGCGGTAAAAGACATGTCGGTGGGTGCGTTGGCGTATGACACCGTGCCGCTCTCCAGCGCCAGCAAACTTGACATCTTTTCCACGGAGTTTCAGTCGCTGGCCACCGATAAGGGGGCAATGATTCTGCACATGCTGCGCTGGGTGCTGGGCGAGGACAAGTACAACAAGACCATGCGAGAGTTCGCCACAGAGTTTGCTGGGAAGTCTGCGAGCATGGATGATTTCAAGGCGATTGCCGAGAAAAACTATGGCGACCAACTGACCTGGTTCTTTTCGCAGTGGCTTGATTCCACCGGCGCTCCGGAGTTTAAGTTGAAGTACACGACCTACCGTCTCGGCGGAAACTACTCCAAGGAATCGCCGGCCCAGCAGGAACGGTCGCCGGGCTTCCGCGTGACCGGTGAGATCACGCAGGATCTGGATCTGTTCCGCATGCCGGTCGACCTGCGCATCGATACAGACGGGAAAACGGAGAACAAACGCATTGAGGTTGTGGGCACAACTTCGCCGTTTTCGATCGAGACGTTTGGGCGTCCACGACGGATCGCGATCGATCCCGACCACCATGTGCTGACCAATTCCACTGATGTGAAGTTGCGCGCGTCCATCCTTCGAGGGCAGGCGCTGCAGCAGCAGGGAGATCTGTCGGGCGCGCTGGTCGAGTTCAATAAGGCCCTGGATCTCAACAAGAACAGTTCTCTCGCCCACTACCGGATTGCTGAGGTGTTTTTCTATCAGCGGAACTACCAATCCTCGGCAAATGCCTACCGAGCGGCTATCGACGGTGATGGCGAGCCGCGCTGGACTGAAGTCTGGAGCCATATCCAGTTGGGCAAGATTTTCGACATCACCGGTCAACGCGAACGCGCGATCGGACAATACCGCCAGGCTACACAAACCAACGACAACACTTTCGGTGCACTGGAAGAGGCTCGAAAATATCTGCAGAAGGCGTATGAGCGACCCAAGGAAAAGCCGTAGGCCAAAAGACTTGATCTGAAGGTCGATGCTGCCTCTTGATTTCTTAGCAGCGTGCGGGTTACATGGCCACCCAGCGCTCTGCCTCCTCGATGGAACGGAAAATCTCAATGTTCCTTTGCGTCCGCAGAACTTTGTGCATGTGGGCAGGCATGACTCTGGACTAAGGTCCGCACGACAAACGCACGCTTGGCCACAGGCGAAAACGGATCGATCTTGTCCGCCAGTTTCAGGAATTCATCGGCCTGAAGGTCAAGTTCTTCAACTTCTGTCAGGTCCACGCTTTCCGAATACTCGGGGTGGAACGAGGGACTCAACCGCAACCGCTTCGCGTATCGTTCGATATCTGCAAAGGTTACAGTCTTGCCGAACTTTATGGAAACCAGCCTTCTTTCGGGGTTCATGACAAACTCGGCGGCCCGGCTAAGGAACTGCTGACCGCGTGGACTCGCAGAGGCTCCCCCGTAGCCAAGATCCTCATGATTCACTGCCCCCCTCGCCAGAATCGAGCTTTGACGTCTCCTCTAGGTATCGGCAAGGTGTTCAGAAGCTTTATCCCCGCGCGGAAAAGACTCACTGGCTAACCTTTTTCGCCCTTACGGGGTCTAAGTATGTACATGCCAGCAGGGAACTTTACCGGACCCGGCTGCGTATATCTGATCAGATGGTTGGGCGGGATTGAGACCCCTCGCCTGAACGTTACCCGGGTGCCCCCACGCTCCTCCCCGGAGGCGTGGGGGCATGATTCTGCGATATCCACTATGCGAATGCTTCTCGACATTGTCCGGCAGTCGCTGTCGACGCTCTGGGCGCACAAGCTGCGCTCGTTCCTGACTATGTTTGGAATCGCATGGGGCGTGGGCTCGCTGCTGCTGTTGGTGGGCCTGGGAGAGGGCTTCCGCAGCGGCCAGGAAAAGCAACTCGCCACTCTCGGACAAAACATCATGTTTATGTTTCCCGGGCGCATTCCGGCAGTTGAGGGCAGCACGCAATCCGGGCAGACTTATTACTTCACTTACAAAGATTATCTGGCGATTCGCAACGAGGCTCAGTTTGTGGGCGCGCTGTCGCCGGTGCTGAATCGCGAAGACATTCGCGCGGTCAGCGATTACGGATCGACCAACGGCCAGGTATTCGGCGTGGCCTCCGACTACAACCAGATTCGCAACGTCCCCATCGAACCCGGCCGCTGGTTCAACAACCAGGACAATACTGAGCGCCGCCGCGTGGCCGTCGTGGGATGGGAACTGCTCAAGAACATGTTTCCGGGACGGCCGGCCGTGGGCTCGACGATTTTGCTGAACGGAATCAATTTCGATGTTGTCGGCGTGGTCGCGAAAGTTGGCCGCGACGGCAATAACGGCACGAACTCACGCATCTTCATCCCCATCGAAACCATGCGCGACCTGTTCCCCCTGACCAAGGCGAATTCCGAGGACGCGATCTCGTTCCTCAACTATCAGCCCATTACGAAGGATCTGCACGCCGAGGCCAAGGACGAGATTCATCGCATCATTGCGCGCCGCCATGGATTCAGTCCCAAGCTGGTCAGGACGCGTTCGAGGATTGGGACACGATCGAAAACATGAAGCGCGTGGGAAGAGATTTTCGACGCGATGGACTGGTTCCTGGGCGTGGTCGGCGTGGTCACGCTGGGCCTAGGCGCGATCGGCATCATCAACATCATGCTGGTCTCGGTGACGGAGCGGACGAAAGAGATTGGCCTGCGCAAAGCTCTGGGCGCGACTTACCGCGCGATCCTGACACAGTTCTTCATCGAGGGCGCGTTTCTCACGGCGTTCAGCGGCGGCATTGGGTTGGCCATCGCGACCGGTTTCGTGACGTTGCTGGCCATGCTGCCATCGCCAGAAGGCTTTGACACGCCGCGCATTATTCCGGCGTCGGCCGTTGCCGCCATCGGCTCGCTGGCGATTGCGGGCATCGCAGCAGGTTTGTACCCGGCGCGGAAAGCGGCATTGCTGCCTCCGGTAGAAGCGTTGCGGCAGGAGTAAAGAAGCTTCAGCTCCTAGCTCTAGCCAAATGCGGTGGCCAGAAGTTTAAGCTAGAAGCTAGGAGCTGGAGCTTTTTTCATGATCGTCGATCTCGCAACCCAGGCCTACAACGCGCTCCGCCACAACCGGCGGCGCAGCTGTGCTCACCATGCTCGGCATGGCCTGGGGCATCGCGACGGTTGTGCTTCTCCTCGCCTACGGTACTGGCTTCGAGCGCGGGTTGTGGTCCGCTTTTCGCTCTTTCGGCACGAACCTGGTCTTCATTTTTCCCGGCCGCACCGAGTTGCAGGCGGGAGGCACCAAGGCTGGAACGCAGGTTCGCCTCACGGTGAACGATCTCGACTCCATTCGGGCCGAAGTTCCGCTGCTGAAGCGCGTTTCGCCGGAAGCTTTCAAGAATTGCGTGGTCGCCTACGGCACGCGCAGTTCGAACTACGGAGTCAGCGGCGTGTATGCCTCGTACGGACGCATGCGCAAAATGGATGTCGCCGAAGGCACCTTCTTCAGCGAGGCCGACGACTACACGCACACGCGCGTCGCGGTGATTGGCTCCGACGCGAAGAAGAAATTATTCTCCGGCCAGAACGCGCTCGGCGAAAACCTCCGCCTCGACGGCATTTCCTACCAGATCGTCGGGCGTGCTCAAGCATCAGGTGCAGAACGGCGACGACAACATCAACGAGCACGTCTACGTTCCCTTACAGCGCGATGAGCGACCTGACCAACACGTATTACCTAAGTTCGGTCGTCATGGAATACGAAGGCGACCATGCCAAGGTCGTGAAGGCGGTGCGCGAGTCCATGGCCTTCCACCACAGCTTCGATCCGAAAGATCAGCGCGCCATCTTCGTCTTCGACGTGTTCGCCGATCTGATGGATCTGCAGGTGATCTCCACCGGAATCAAGATTCTGCTCGGCTTCATCGGCCTGCTCACGCTGGGCATTGGCGGCGTCGGCCTGATGAACATCATGCTGGTTTCGGTCACGCAGCGCACGCGCGAAATCGGCGTGGAGAAGGCCTTGGGCGCGCACCGCTGGCACATTCTGTTCCAGTTCCTGGCGGAAGCGCTGGTGATCACCGCGCTGGGCGGCCTGTTGGGCGTGGTCCTCGCCTATCTGGTCTCATGGTCGGTGGGATCGCTCACCCTGTGGAGCGCGTTTGAAGACAACGCCAGCGAAGGCGACATTCACCTCTACATCGACTCCGCCACGCTGATCTGGTCGACGGCGATCCTGAGTTTTGTCGGAATCATCAGCGGCATGCTGCCCGCGATCAAAGCGGCGCGGCTCAATCCGATCGAAGCGCTGCGCTACGAGTAGATGAACCACCGAGGACACTGAGGACACAGAGTAACTTCGAGACTCTATGTCCTTCGTGTCTTCTGTGGTTTTTGTATTACGAACGGCTCATGACGCGCGGATCAGTCCGCAGCGACTGCCTTGGGAATCGGCCGGGCCGCGATGGCCTGCCATTCCAACAGAATATTCGGCAGGATGGCGGCCAGCGCAATCACGGTCCACACAACAGTTTCAATTCCAACCACTCCGAGCCGGAAGACAGGCGGCAGCGGAATGATCATCCGCGACACGGTAAAAACCATGGCGAAGGGATAGCTGCGAATCATCCAGCGACGGTGCTGAGTGATGTTGCCGTGGCGCACACAGTAGAGTGCGATCGCGGTGGTCAACATCCACCCGAACGATTGCATGCTCGAGGCCGCAACCAGAGACGGACCGAGCGCATCGTCATTGGAATGGCCAGAGGCGCGGCAATGAACACACTCACTACATACACGTAGCCCAGAGTCCGATGAATCTTCAGATATCGGGCGCGCAGGCGGTTGGAGAACTGGAACACTCCCAACACGATGGCAAGAATGCCAAAGAAAGCGTGCGGCACCAGATACCATCTCACTGGCGCGAAGTGCTGCGCGATCTCGGATGTGGGATCGAAGATGCGGGCGTTCTTCATGTATGTGACAAAGACGGTCAACAAACAGAAGATCACGAAGAAGGACAAGTTTGGATTGAGAACGCGAGCGCCTGACGGGCGCGACGGCAGTGGCCATTGATTTTCCCCAAGTCTGAGGAGATCGCCGCTCCCCGGCGGAAGGCCTCCACACAAAGCACGCAGCGAGAGGCTCAGAGTGGCGGCATTGTAGCTGGCTTTGCGTTTTTCCCAAAGGCGAATCTTCCCGCGCGCGTTGAACTGGAGCATGCGGTTGGATGGTGATGGTGAGCGATTCGCTATACTTACCAATCCTTCGATGCCAGAGCCCCCACAGATCCGCCTGGAGCGCGTGCTCGCACAACTTCGGCTGTATGAACATCCGCTGCTGAATTTCTCCGCTCGCGCCAAGGGTGAAGGGGTAGAGGTCATCATCAAGTTCAAGGATGAAAGCATTCCCGTTCACACCTACTACTTCGACCTGCACCCGCGCGATCTCGACGATTCTCAGTTCGAGTGGAGCTTCCAGCGCCAGCTCTTTGACGCGCTGCATGACTACTTCATGGAAATGTTCATCCGCACACCGCAAGACCGCGCCGACCGCCAACGGAAGGGACTGTGAGCGCGCTTCGGCAAAAGATTGAACAGGAGATCCGCGAACGCGGTCCGATTCCCTTCTCGCGCTACATGGAGTTGTGCCTTTACGATCCCGAACTCGGCTACTACTCGCGCAACGCCGCGCAGTTCGGCAAGGCGGGAGACTTCTATACTTCGAGCGATGTGCATGCGGTCTTCGGCCGCCTGCTGGCGCGCCAGTTCGATGAAATGTGGCGGGCTCTGGGATCCCCAGAATACATCATGGTCAAAGAACTCGGCCCCGGCCGCGGCCTTTTCGCGCAGGACGTGCTGGACTGGTCGGAGAAGAAGTTTCCGGATTTTTTCCGCGCGCTCCGTTATGTGCTGGTCGAACGATCGCCTGCGTTGCGCCAGGGCATCAAGGCCACGCTGAACAAGCATCTGGAAACCGGCAAGGCGGCATTGGTGTCAGAGCCTGATGGCGGTGCGGCCAACATCGTCTTCGCCAACGAATTCTTCGATGCCCTGCCGGTCGAAGTTCTCAGTTCACAGGGTCGCTTCGCATCGACTTCCGCGATGGACGATTCGTCGAGACCTGGGTGCCAGCTTCGCCCGAAGAACTCGAATTCCTCGACCGCTACTCGGTCCATCCCGCGCCGGGAGAACGCGTGGAAGTGCCGCTGCAGTCTCAGACGCACATACGCGCCGCAGCCAACATAGAATGCGGATTCGTGGTGATCATCGACTACGGATACACTCGCGAGGAGCAGCTCGCCGGACGCCATCGGGGAACGCTGAAGGCCATGCGCCAGCATTCGGTGAGCGCAAATCCTTACGAAGCCCCCGGCGAGCAGGACATCACCGCCGACGTAAACTTCACGGCTCTGGCAGCGGTTGCGGAACAGCAGGGTATGAGAGCGCAGAAGCTCATCACACAGTCGCAATTTCTGCTGGGGATTGGGGAAGAGAATGAATTTGCCGATGCCTTCGAGGAATGCCGCCTGCCGCAGGAGCGCGCCAAAGTCGCGCTACAACTCAAACACCTGGTCACACCCGCCGGCATGGGCGAGAGCTTTCATGTGCTCGTGGCGAGCAAGGGAGTCGAACCGGAAAAGGTCTCGACATTGGCGGGCCTGGGTTTCGGACGGCGCGTCATCGGGAAACGAGCCTAGATTTGTCGTAGCTCCGTCCGGGTAGGGTCCTTCGACTACGGGGCTGGTCCGCTTCGCGTACGGGCCACTTCGCTCAGGATGACAAAGGAGGGGAACTAAGGGTGGTTCTTCGCGATCGCGGACGCGGCTTCCGGATACTCGTACACTCCGCGCCCCGACTTCCGCCCCAGTCGCCCGGCCTTCACATACTGCACCAGCAGCGGCGCGGGACGATATTTGTCGCCCAGCGATTTGTGCAGATACTCCAGGATGTTCAGCCGCGTGTCGAGCCCGACAAGATCCACCAACTCGAACGGGCCCATGGGATGGTTCAGGCCCAGTTTCAGCGCCTTGTCGATATCCGCCGCGGACGCAATCCCCTCCTGCAGCATGTAGAACGCTTCGTTGCCGATCATGGCGTTGATGCGGCTGGTGATGAAGCCGGGCGACTCCTTGATGACCACGACTTCCTTGCCCATGCGCTTGCCGACTTCGACGACGGTGGCCAGCGTGTCGTCGTCGGTTTCGAGCGCGCGCACCACTTCGAGCAGCTTCATCTTGTGCACGGGATTGAAGAAGTGCATGCCCACACATTTCTTCGCGCGATAGGTCACGCTGGCAATCTCCGTCACGCTGAGTGACGACGTATTCGAGGCCAGCATCGTCGTGGGACGGCAGATTTTGTCGAGCAGCGTGAAGATCTCGATCTTCGACTCCATCTCCTCGGGAACGGCTTCGATGACGAGGTCGGCTTCGCGCGCGGCTTCTTCGACCGAACCCGCGTACTCCAGCCGCTCGAAAGCCGAATCCGCGTCGGGCGCAGTGACCTTGCCGAGTTCGACAGCCTTGTCGAGATTGGCGCGAATTTCGGTCTCCGCCTTGCGCAGACGCCCCGGGCAGCAGGTCTTCGAGGATGGTGCGATAGCCGCCGAGCGCCGCGGCGTGCGCGATGCCCCGCCCCATGATGCCGGCGCCGATCACCGCAATCGTCTGGACGCCGCTCACCTATTTCTCCACCTTTTCCAGGTCGGCGATCGCTGCATTGACCGCCGCGACGGTGCCGCGCAGACTCTCCGCCAGCCGCTTGCGCTCCTCGGCGTTCATGCCGGGAATGTAAATACAAATGCGGCGCAAGGTCGCCGTGATGTCGTCCACGTAGTTCATCGCTCGAATCAGTTCACCTGTCACAACTGCCATGAGAACTCCTCTTTCTATTTGTCTGTACCAATCTGTCGAACACTCTATTCTGGACGTGACCACGAATTTAGTAAAGGCGCGGGCACTTTACCACGAAGGACAAGAAGGTTCGCGAAGGTCGAAATGGAAAATGAAACTTCTTCGTGATCTTCGAGATTAAAGCGAAGCCTTGGGGCTTTCTTTACAAGGATTTAACCAAGGCGGGCATATAATCGCAATCGATTCTTTTTATGGGGCGCGTAGGCCCGGCGCGAATCGAATAGATATGGCAGACAAACCTCTGAAACGCTACATTTTCGCGAGCGACTTCGACCAGACGCTCACCTTCAACGATTCCGGCTACGTGCTCGCCGAACTGGTCGGCATTCCCACCGAGGAATTCGAGCGCAAAGCCAAGGGAATGGCCAAGATCAACCTGGTGCAGCAAGGCGCGGAACTGGCCTACCTGTTGCTGCACGATCCGGAGTTCAAGGCCAAAGTCCGCAAGGAACATCTCCGCGAGGTGGGAAAGCGCATTCGGCTGAAGAGCGATATCAAGCTGCTCTATCAGTTGCTCGATGCGGGCATCGACGGCCACCAGTTTGATTTTTATGTGCTGTCGGCGGCGCCGGTGGAGATCGTCCTCTCTGCCCTGGAAGATATTGTTCCCGCCCGATCACATTTACGGCACGGAGTTTCGCTACAAGCCTTCGGGTGAGATCGACACGATCGTGCGCGCCACCGCGGGCTATGGCAAAGTCGCGGTGCTCAACCGTCTGCTCGAGCAGCAGGTCGCGGGACCGGATCACGTGATTTATACCGGCGACGGCAGTTCTGACATTCACGTCATGCTGCACATCAACTCGCGCGACGGACTCACCATTGCCGTCTCGGAGTCGGCCGATGTTTCGCAGATTGCGAAGCGCACCGTGCTGAGCACCAGCGCTCTGGCTGTGCTGGCGCCGATTCTCGAGGAAGTCGCGGGCTGGGAGCGCTACCGCATTCGCAGCTTCTTTGAAGCCAACGGGATGCTGATCCAGGAATGGCAGCGCGTCCGCACCGACTGGCTGACCGTGCGCCCGGCAGCCGAACCGAGCAGGTCGACGGAGAGCCTGCCGTGATCCGCGTGTCGAGCGCGAACTCCTAAAGCGACGGAACTGTAATGCTGC
Organism: uncultured Acidobacteriaceae bacterium; assembly: GCA_963710885.1. Taxonomy (GTDB): domain Bacteria; phylum Acidobacteriota; class Terriglobia; order Terriglobales; family Acidobacteriaceae; genus Sulfotelmatobacter. Next base: position 49,210 of record CAVQCF010000022.1, on the reverse strand, counting down.
GCGATAAAAATCTGATTCCGCTCTCGCGCCAGCACCAGCACGCGCTTGGCGCTGTGCGTCCGCATCGATCGCGCGTCACCGGTCGGTGATGCCGATCTGGCGGCGTGGCAGGCGGAAATCGCGCAGCATTTTCAGAGCGAAATCGGGATTCATTTCGCGGCGGAAGAGCAGGTTTTGTTTCCGGCAGCGCGGAAGTTGCCGGAGCTGGTTCCGTTGCTGGAGGAACTCCTGACGGATCACGTTGCGTTGCGCGACAGCTTTGCGAAAGCGGAATCGGCGAAGATGTCTGCCGCAGAATTGTCGGCATTCGCTCAGCGCATGTCCGACCCACATCCGCAAAGAGGAACGCCAACTCTTTGAGCGCATGCAGGAATTGATGTCTCCGGAAGAACTCGCACTTCTGGGACAGAGATTGGACGAAGCGCTCAAAGACGCGGCGCAAGCCTGTGCGCTGCCATTGAAGGCAAACCGTGAGCTGACCTGAAAGCGGCTTTCAGCAGGATTTCAGGTAGTGTGCACCTGCCGGAATCGATCTGCGGCTTCCCGCCCCATGTAACGATCCAGAACCGACGGCTCGGTCTCTCGCAAATCCACCACCACGAGCCCGTCAAGCACATTGGAGAACTTGCGGTCCACATTGAAGCCCAGCAATTTGCCGCCGATTTTGGCATACTGCCGCAAAAGAATTGGCAAACCCTTGCCATCGGTCTCCACGTCGTTGATGGGCTGAGAAAGTTCATCGAGGTCGCGCAGCGCGTGGGACATTCCACGGCAATCCCACTTGCGCAAAGGGGCGGGCCGAAAAGGCCGTCGTGGCTCGATCAAGCCCGCCAACTCATCTTCCCGCATGCGGGCCTCGAAGAAGCGGTAAATGATTTCGCGCGACGCTTCGTTGTAGTCGTTGCTGATGCTGACCGCGCCAAACAGCACTGGAATCTCTGGTTGCCTCGCCACCATGCGGGCGATGCCCTTCCACAGCAGCAGCAGCGGCGCGTATTGGCGCTGATATTCGGGCCGCACAAAGGAACGTCCTAATTCCCAGGCCGGGCCGAGCTTTTGGAAGACTCGCTCGTCATAGCGGAAGAGGGTACTGGTGTAGAGTCCGCTGACTCCACGCTCCGCGATAATTTCAGCCGTGTTGCCGGCGCGGTAGGCCCCCGCCAATTCGCGCTTCGTTTTGTGCCACAACAGAATGTGCGAGTAGTAATCGTCGAAGGCATCGAGGTCGCGGCTCTTGCCTGTTCCCTCGCCTGCGCCTCGGAACGTAATTTCGCGCAGGCGTCCCACCTCGCGCAGGAGTTGCGGCATCTCGTGCGCCGCTCCGAGGTAGACGGCAAGATCAGCGGTCTCCGCCAAACACCGGTCTGCCGACAGCCGCTCCACCTCTTCGGCGAGCAACTCGGCCGGCACGGGCGCTGCTACTGGTTCCTGAATCTTGAACGCCAGCCGCGAGCGCAATGCGGTATGCCACAGTATTTCGGGCTTGCTGCGGCGTGCGAGCAAGTAAGTACGCCAGCGTAAATATTCGGTGGCTTCGCGATCGTCGTGGATCGATTCCACCGCGTCCGCCGGAATCGCACTGCCGACCCGGACGTCTACGGTCCTGCCCGCCTGTTGCAGGAATTCCTGCAACAGAAACGCGGTGCGCAGCTTGGGATGAAGCATGCCCATCAGCTGGAATCCAACGCCATTGTGGCCACAGAAATAGATCGGCAGCGCCGTCGCCCCTGTCCTGCGAAGGAACCGCACCGCCGCATTATTCCATGCTGGATCGACGATCTGCGCGGCCGGCATTTGCCAGTGCGACACTTCGCCCGATGGAAACATTGCGAGCATTCCGCCTTGCCTCAGCCAAGCAAGAGCCTCTCGCAGTGCTCGCCGGTTCGACTCCGCCGATCGGTCGGACTGAAAGGGATCCACAAAGATGCAGTGTTTCTGCAACTCCGGCACATCGGCGAGCAGAAAGTTGGTGAGCACCTTCACGTCGGACCGTACACGTGTCAGCAGCACCGTGAGGATTGCGCCATCCAACATGCCGTAGGGATGATTCGCAACTACTACAACGGGACCAGTCGCGGGAATCCGCGCTTGATCCGCATCACCGACCTGCAACCCGACCCGCATCTCGGCGAGCAAATTTTCCAGGCGAAAGCCTTGGGGCGATTGCTGCACCCTACGGTACAGATCCCTTACCTTGCCGACGGGAGCAAACTTTCCAACCAAACCGGGAAATTCAGCGACGCGCGCCAACACTCCAGACTGCGTCGGATCCGCGTGCAGATGGCCTGATGGCATTTCTTACCAATAGCGCACTCGCGTTGCGCCAGCATGAAGTGCAAGTTAAAAGCTGATGAAATGAGGTTTGAGGAAGCACGAAAGTAACCAGAGGTAACCACTCGGGTCGCGCCAAGCGCGTCAGGTTTCGAGTCGGTAACGGGTTTCGGCGAGCGCATACAGTTTGCGCCACACCAGGCGATTGATCGTGACGACGGTCGCGGCCATCATCATGGTCGCGGCCAGCAGCAGGTCGAAATTGCCGGCATCGGTGGCCTGAGAAATCGTGGCGCCGAGCCCGACGGTGGTATAGATGTGGCCTTTGAAATGAAAATATTCGGCGACGATGCTGGCGTTCCAGGCTCCGCCCGATGCCGTGACCATGCCCGTGATGAGATACGGGAAAATTCCCGGCAGGATCAATTTTTTCCAGCGCTCGATTCCCTTCATGCGGAAAACCGAGCAGCACTCCTTCAAGTCTGTCGGAATCGCGATTGCGCCGGCGATCACGTTGAACAGGATGTACCACTGCGTTCCCAACAGCAGCAGCACGATCGAGCCGATCCCGAGCCCTCCGCCCACGCGAATCAGCAACAGCAGTACTACTGGAAACAGCGCCGTCGCGGGAACCGAAGCGGCGATCTGTGCCAGCGGCTGCGCGATCCGCGCCAGCCGCGGATTGAAGCCAATGGCCACGCCTGCCGGGATCGTCCACAACGCGCCGAGCAGCAAAGTCAGATTCACGCGCAGAAACGTCGCGACCAGGCCGATGCCCGCTTCCTGTACCTCCGCCTTCTGCAGCCCGGTCAGAATCATCACCACGCGGACGACGCCATAACTGATCCCAGCCAGCACCACGACGGCCAGACGCGCGCAGCAACCAAGTCTTCCATGCGCTGCGCGGCTCGGTTTCGTCGCTGGAAGGCGGCGCGGGAAAAGTAAAGCATCACGCGCTCGCTCAGCGGGCGGACCGTCTTTTTGCGAATCTGCGCCAAGCTGCGCGAGTGCCGAATCAGATCGAGCACCCAGGAGCGCGGGGCGTCGCTGCTCTCGACCTGCTCCACCTTGAACTTCTCCGCCCAGGCAATCACCGGACGCCAGATAAACTGGTCGAGCAGCACAATCACCGCGATCATGGTGCCGACGCCCCAGAGAATCGATCGGGTGTCGCCGGCGCTGGCCGCGGTCTGCAGATACGATCCCAGGCCCGGCAGCCGGAAGTCGCGCGAGCCCAGCACGAACATTTCGCAGGCCATCAGAAAAAACCAGCCGCCCGCCACCGACATCATCGAGTTCCAGACCAGGCCGATTGCCGCGAACGGCAATTCCATCTCAATGAAGCGCTGCCACCAGCTGAAGCGATAAATCTTAGCCGCCTCGCGCATTTCTTTCGGAATGCTTTTCAGTGAGGCGTAAAAGCTGAACGCCATGTTCCAGACCTGGCCGGTGAAGATGAGCAGGATTGCACCTGCTTCAACGCCTAGTTGCCTTCCGGGAAACAGCGCCACCATCGCCAGCATTACGCCGGGAAGAAAGCTGAGCACCGGGATGGACTGCAACACGTCGAGAAGGGGAATCATGAAGCGCTCGGCGCGCGGGTTATAGGCCGCGATGTATCCGTACACTAGCGTGAAGGCGAGGCTCAGCACGTACGCGATCGTGATGCGCAGCAGCGAATATCCTGCATAGGCCACCAGCGCCAGCGGACTGCGCGAGATCTCTACCTGGGGAGTGAACGGGCCCAGCCAGTTTCGCCCGACGACCAGCACGCCATAGAACAAGGCGATGCCCGCCCCGAACATAAGAAGGTCGGGCAGGTACGAGATCTCGATGCTGGGCAATTGCGCCCAGATTCGATTGGCCGAGAATCCTCGCAGGTTGATCGATTTCTTCATGCGTCAGGTTGGATCATCGTTTCTTCAGGGCTTTGGAGCCGGCGTCTCAAGCGCTGGTGCCGCCGGATGATCTGATGGCGTTGGAGGTTCGGTCTGCAGCAGTCGACCCTTTTCGCGGTCGTAGTCAAACATCTCGGCATAGCGGCCCCAGTTCATCGCCGTCTCGAACTGGCGCTGCACTTCATCCTCCGAAAAATGCTCGTCGAGGATGTCGTGAAAGAACTCGTCCGCGATGGAGTGATCCGACTTGCGCTTTAAGATGCTGTCGATCTGCTTCAGGATGGTGACGTGTTCCAGCGCAGCCTGACGGAACAGGATCTTGCGCTGCTGAATGTCGGCTTCGGCAAAGACCGCGCCCTGCGGGGTAATCTGCACGTCGCCCTCTTTCAGCAGCGCGAAGCCCAGCAGCACGCAGGCTTCAAGAATCGGAAGCAGATCTTCGACGTTCATCACCAGTTCCTCGGCCAGGCGGAACAGATCCTCACGCCCCCCGCGGTCGTGCAGCAGTTCAGTCAGCCCAGCGATTCCGCCGACACGCGCGTGGGGCAACATTGGTATCGCGCCGTGCGGACCGGGGCCTCCTGCTTCTTCAACGTGTCCTTCGTCAACCCGCCGGTGGGAAGAATGATCTCCGCGGTCGTCTCTGCGTCGGGCAGGTCGTGTTCGAGTTCCGGTTCCGTCATCACCTTGTAGATGTAATCCACCAACTCCACAAAGCGCGCGGACTTGCGGTCCCGCGGATGCTTCAGGCGAATATTGAAATCGGAGCGGATGCGAGCGGGATTTCTCCCCAGCACCATGACGCGATCGGCAAGCATGACCGCTTCTTCGATGTTGTGCGTGACGATGAAGATCGCGCTGGCCGGCATTTTCTTGTTCAGCCAGAGTTCCAGCAGTTCACCGCGCAGGTTTTCTGCGGTAAGAACGTCGAGCGCCGAGAAGGGCTCGTCCATGAACAACACTTCCGGTTCGACCACAAGAGCGCGCGCGAATCCCACGCGCTGCTTCATGCCGCCAGAGAGTTCCTTGGGATAGGCGGTCTCAAAGCCATCCAGCCCACGGTATCGAGGGTGCGCAGAGCGCGTTTACGGCGTTCGACGGCCGGCCACTCCCTTCGCTTCGAGCGGAGCCTCCACGTTTTCGAGGACGGTGAGCCAGGGGAACAGCGCAAAGCTTTGGAAGACGATGGCGACGTTAGGCATTTGGCCGTCGAGCGGCTTGCCGTGCCACAACAGCGTTCCCGATGAAGGTTGCGCCAGCCCGGTCAACATGCGCAGCAATGTGGACTTGCCGCAGCCGGAGGGCCCCAGCAAGGCAACGATCTTGCCCGGCTCGACCTCGAGGTTGGTCACGCCGACGACCTGAATCCGCGTGCCATCCGCCTGCGGATAGGACTTCTCAATTCCTACGGCGTGGATGATCGCGTCGCTCACAGCTAATACTCCCGTTCTCTCTATACACGAACTGCGCAGAAGCGCAAAGCGCGCTCGCGTTAACAGTCCATTCACAAACGATGGCATCGCAGCTCGGCGCTGCCCGGCAAGGGGCAGGCTCAAGCCACAGCCGGCGGATGTTGCCCTGAGCGAAGTCGAAGGGATGCCGGCGCTCTGTCGCACAAATCAGGCGGCGAAGTTTTCGTTCGGGATCGCGGCGAACGGTTTAGGAAGGCGATCGCTCAATTCGGCTAGAAGCGCGAGCTTCGCGGCCAACTCGCCCGTAAGACGGCCCTGGTCAAAGCGCCAACGCCAGTTGCCCCCATGAAGGCTGGGAGTGTTCATGCGAGCCTCGCTGCCCAATCCGAGGACATCTTGCAGAGGAACAATACTCATACTGGCCGCGGAACATTGCGCGGCACGGAGGAACGCCCAGTGGATGCCATCTTCACATCGTCCCACATAGGCCTCGGCATTGCGGCGCTCGTGTTCGGCCGCGCCAGAATTCCACCAGCCCGCGACCGTGTCATTGTCATGAGTTCCGGTGTAGATGACCTTTCCTTCCGCGCGGTGCGGCAAGTACATATGCGCGCCTTCGTCGCCGAATCCGAATTGCAGAACGGCCATCCCCGGAATCTGCAGCCGATCGCGCAGCGCATGCACCGACGGCGTGATGTAACCCAGGTCCTCGGCGAAGAACGGCAGGCCGCCCAGCGCCTCACGAAGCTTCAGAAACAGGTCATCGCGCGGCCCATCCACCCAGCGCCCATTCACTGCAGTGGGGTCGGACGCGGGTATTTCCCAGAACTGGTCGAAGCCCCGGAAGTGGTCGAGGCGAATGTAGTCGCAGTTCTGGGTGGCCCAGCGCAGGCGCTGGATCCACCACTGGTAGCCGCGCTCTTTCATCACATCCCAGCGGTAGAGTGGATTGCCCCAGCGTTGTCCGGTCTTGCTGAAAAAATCGGGAGGCACGCCCGCCACGACTTCTGGCTCGAGATCCCCGCTTAGCCGAAACAGTTCGCGGTGCGTCCAAACGTCGGCGCTGTCATAGTTCATGAAGATGGCGACATCGCCCACAACACGGATCGCTCGCTCGGAGCAGTACCGCCGCAGCGCTCGCCATTGCTCGTAGAAGGCGAACTGCAACGCGCTGCGGATCCGGATGTCAGCCGCCAATTCCTGACGCGCCTTCTCCAACGCAGCCGGCTCTCGATTGGCCAGATCCCGTGGCCAGTGATTCCAGCTATCCAACTTCTGCCGGGCACGCAGGGCATCGAAGACGACAAAGTCCTCTAGCCACCAGGCATTTTCCATGCGGAAACTTTCGAACCGACGCATCGCATCGCCCGAGGTCGAACGCAGGAAGGTCCGTGCTGCTTCAAACAGCAACGGCATTTTCAGGGCGAAAACCTGTTCGTATTCGACGGCACCGGAACCGGCGGTCAGATTGGAAAGTTTTACGGAATCGATCCAGCCCCGCTCGGCGAGCCGTTCCAGACTGATCAGCAGTGGATTGCCAGCGAAGGCAGAAGTAGAGGAATAGGGAGAATTGCCATAGCCGAGCGGCCCCAGCGGGAGAACCTGCCACAGGCCCTGGCGGGCGGAAGCGAGAAAGTCTACAAATTGGTAAGCGGCCGGCCCAAAATCACCAACCCCGCCGCGCGAAGGCAACGACGTGGGATGCAACAGAATGCCTGCGGCGCGCGGAAATGGCATGTCAACGCGCTACATTCCCGGCTCGCTGCCGTTGCGGCCCAGTAGCTTGATCTCTTCTTCGTTGCGCTTGATCTTCCCCGACCGCGTCATCTCGTCGACCAGGCTGGCAACGAAGAGCCCAAAACGCTCCTGCTGCTTCTGCTGCAGTAGCTGATCGCGAATTTGATCGCGCTTCGCTGCATAGTCGGCTTCGGTAGGCTGCTGGTTCTCAAGCACCTCCAGCACCGCGGCGTTGGCGCCGTTGTTGATTGCACCGCTGATTTCGCCGGGCTTCATATTGAAGGCCACGGACGCTTGCCCGCCCATCGAGCCGACATCAGGCACCTGTCCGTCAGGAAGAACGAAGTCGCTGGTCTTAACCGTGGCACCGAGTTCTTTCGCCGCGCGCTTCAGATCGTGCTCGGCCTTGGCGCGGTCCGACAGTTCCTGGATTTTCTGATTCAACAACTGCGAGGAGCGTTCATTTTTGAACTCTTCTTCAACCCTGCTGCGAATCTCTTCAAACGTCGGCGTTGCAGCCGGCTTCACCGCCAACAACTGAAACACGACGATGCCCTGCGATGCCGGAGCCACATCCGGTGGAGCGTTTTCGGCCTCGCTGAACACCGCATCCATGAACTGCGTGGAGGGCCCCAGTCCGGGCAACATGTCTTTGCGGGCGAAAAAATCCGAGTTGATCACCGGGATCTTCTGTGCTGCAGCCGCCGCGTCCAGACTCTTCAGTTCGCGAGCCTGCTTCAGCAAAGTCTCCGCCTGTTTCTGGGCGATCTGCTGCCCTTTTTGCTGCTTCAGGAGGGGCTCGATCTCGGACTTCACTTCATCCAATGTTTTCGTGTGCGCTTCCTGCTTATCGTCCACGCGAATAATGTGGAATCCATAACTGCTCTTCACCAGATCGCTGATCTGACCCTTTGGAAGCGAGAACGCGGTCTTCTCAAACTCGGGGACAGTCTGACCTTTGCCAATCCAGCCGAGCGATCCGCCCTGCTTGGCGCTGCCTGGATCCTCGGAATATTTCTTGGCCAAGTCTTCCAGCTTGGCGCCACTCTTCAGTTGCTTCAGCAAGTCCTCGGCACGATGCTGCGCTTCAGCCACGCCCTTCTCGTCCACTTTGCCATCAGGCCCCGGCAGCGGAGTCTTGATCAAGATATGGCTGACTTCTACTCGTTCCGCCACCTGGTACTGAGCACGATGCTGATCGTAGTAGGAGCGCAGGTCGTCCTGAGTAATCTGAACGCCGGCCTCCGCCTTTGCCGTTTCAACGACAACGTACTTCACCTTGCGCTTCTCCGGCACAGAGTTCGCGTAGCCCTGCTTGTGGCTCTCGTAAAACGCCTTGAGTTCTTCGTCGGTGGGATGCAGCCCTTTGCGCAGGTCATCTTGCTTCAGGACCGCGTAATCGAACTTGACCTTGGAATTTTGCTTGATGAATTGCTCATGAATCTCCGCCTCACTCACGTCGGCGCTGCCCGAAATGAGCGCCTGCAGCTTGGTGAGCAGAATGTCGTTGCCCACGGCCTCTTCAAACTTGGTGGGCGTCAGATTCGCGCGCTGCAGCATGTCTTCATACTCGGTCTGGCCGATGAAGTTGCCGCCCGGGAAAAAGGTCGCCGCGTAGCGCCCGTGCTGCAGTTCGTCCTTGATTTCCGCCGGCGTGACCTTCAGCCCCATGCGTGCCGCCTCGCTCAGCAGGGCCTGGCGGTTGATCATCTGGTCGACGGCTCGCATGGTCTCCTGCTGGATGAGAAAGGGCATCAGCTTCGACGCCATTTCGCCATAGCGCTGCGCATCCTGCTGCGCCATCTGGCGCGCGGTCGTGCGGATCTCGTCTGCAGTGATATCACTGCCATCCACCTTGGCAACGATACCTCTGCCGGGTGTGCCGGAGAAGACGTCCCCACCCAGACCGCCGGGAATCAGCGTTATCACCATCGAGGCGCAGATGATCAGGAGCAGGCCACCCAGAACGTACTTCGTGGTCTGCCCGGATTTTTGCAGGAAACGAATCATTTTCTTATCACTCCAGAGTAGAGAGGCGAATTTTTAATTATAAACTAGCCGGGTCGCCTGCGCCGGGCGTTATCCTTGCTTGCGCAGCGCTACGGCCCGCCTGCAGAAAGACCGTTTGTTTGCGCTTGCGCATCTTCCGCACTGAGCCGCCAATTTCGGCGAAACTCCGCTATTGAAACGTATTAATATAAATGTTATCCATTCTCCGGGACGTTTTGCGAACTTGCCCCTGATCGACCACAAGTCACGAACCGCCATTGATATTGATAGGAGCGTCATGAACTCAAGCAAGCGGCTGGCAATCTCCCTCTTTGTTCTGGCCCAATTTCTTCTGGCTTCATTGCTTTTTGCGCAAGACGCGGCACAAATGAAGCACGCCGCCGAAGCCAAGCTAATGCTCGGCGCTGGCTGGTCTTTGCAAACGTCGGCCAAGGTCGAAGCCAAGGGAGAAGTCATCTCCACGCCGCAATTCGTTCCCACGGGATGGCACGACGCGACCGTTCCCACCACGGTGGTTGCCGCGCTCGTGAAGGATAAGACCTTTCCCGATCCCTTGTTCGGAATGAACCTGCGCGACTACCCGGGCATGAACTATCCCATCGGCGCCAACTTTTCGAATATCCCGATGGCGCCCGACAGCCCCTACGCCATTTCGTGGTGGTATCGCAAGCAGTTCGCTGTGCCGGCGTCTTACAAGGGCAAGACCGCCTGGCTCAAATTCAATGGCATCAATTATCGCGCCAACATCTGGCTGAACGGAAAGCAGATCGCGAAGTCGGACGACGTTGCCGGCGCCTGGCGGACTTACGAGTTTAATGTGACCGAAGCAGCCAAGCCTGGAGCCGAGAATGTCCTAGCAGTGCAAGTCTTTTCGCCCACCGACCACGACCTCGCCATCACCTTCGTCGACTGGAATCCAGCACCGCCCGACAAGAACATGGGACTTTGGCGCGAAGTCTACCTCACGTACAGCGGGCCCGTCGCTCTGCGATATTCCACCGTCGTTTCGAAGCTGAATCTTCCAGCCAACGACAGCGCGCAACTCACCGTGACCGCGCAGGTCAAGAACGGCACCAATCAGCCAGTCAAGGGCACGTTAAAAGGCGATATCGAAAGCATCAAGTTCGAACAAGACGTAGAACTCGCAGCCAACGAAACGAAAGACGTCACCTTCACTCCCGACAAGTACTCTCAACTCGTCTTCTCGAACCCGCGCCTTTGGTGGCCGACGCAGATGGGCAAACCGAATCTCTATCCTCTGCATATGGAGTTGGAGGTCGGCGGCGCCGTCAGCGACCACTCGGCCACCGAATTCGGCATTCGCGAAATCACCTCTGACTTCAACTCGATTGGCGGGCGCCAGTTTCACATCAACGGCAAGAACATTCTCATTCGCGGTGGCGGATGGACCCCCGACCTGATGCTGCGCGAGAACTCGCAGCGCCTGCAGGACGAACTTCGCTACGTCCGCGATATGGGACTGAATACCGTCCGTCTCGAAGGCAAACTCGAGACCCAGGAATTCTTCGATCTCGCCGATCGTCAGGGAATCTTGGTCATGGCCGGGTGGTGCTGCTGCGATTTCTGGGAGCGCTGGCCGCGCTGGAAGCCGGTGGACTTTGAAATCGCCAAGCAATCCCTGCGCGACCAGATCTACCGCCTCCGCAGCCATCCCAGCATTGTGATGTGGCTGAACGGCAGCGACAATGCTCCGCCGCCAGACGTCGAGCAGATGTATCTCGATGTGGAGAAAGATTTGTTCTGGCCGAACCCGGTCGTCTCGTCCGCCACCGGAAAGAAGACCAGCGTCACTGGCGACAGCGGCGTCAAGATGACTGGACCATATGAGTATGTCGCGCCCAGTTACTGGCAGGTCGATACGCCTGAAGGGCAGCCAGGCCGCAAACAGTGCAATCCCGGAGGCTGCGGCGGTGCCTACGGCTTCAATATGGAAACCAGCATGGGACCAGCCGTCCCGCCGGTCGAAAGCATCCGCGCCATGGTGGGCAAAGATCACATGTGGCCGATCGACGATGTCTGGAACTATCACGCGGGCGGCGGTGAATTCAAAACCATCGGCGTGTTCAGCGAGGCGCTGGCGAACCGTTATGGCAAATCCGACAACGTGAACGACTTCGCCACAAAGTCGCAGATGCAGACTTATGAAGGCGTCCGCGCTATGTACGAGGCCTATAGCCGCAATAAGTATCAGGCTACGGGCGTGATCCAGTGGATGCTCAACAACGCCTGGCCGTCGATGATCTGGCACCTCTATGACTACTACTTGCGACCCGGCGGTGGATACTTCGGCGCCAAGCGCGCCATGGAAGCGCTGCATCCGGTCTACGGCTACGACGATCACTCGATCTGGGTAGTGAGCAGCCAGTACGACGATGTGAAGGGCCTGAAGCTGACGACTAAAATTTACAACCTCGACATAACCGAGAAGTTCACGCAGACGAATACGGTCGATGCGGGCGCGGACAGTACGACGAAGATTTTCGCATTGCCAGATGTCAGCGGACTGAGCCCCACGTATTTCCTCTCGCTGCGCTTGGAAGATTCTTCCGGGAAGCTGGTGGGATCGAATTTCTACTGGCTCTCCACCAAGCCCGAGACTCTGGACTGGGCCAAGAGCAATTGGTGGATGACTCCGACGGCTTCTTATGCCGACTTCACGGCGCTGTCACAACTGCCGAAGGTGAAACTGAAAATCAGCGATCACAGCGAGCGCAAAGGCGAAGAACAAGTCACGCACGTAACCCTCGAGAACCCGAATAAGAGTCTCGCATTCTTTGTCCGCCTGAAGGTCAACAAAGGCATCCAGGGAGAAGAGATCCTGCCGGTCGTGTGGGAAGACAACTACATTTCCCTGATGCCCGGTGAGAAGCGCGAAGTCACAGCAACGTACCGCGCCAGCGAGCTAGGCGCTGCGAAGCCGGCAGTGGAGGTTAGCGGTTGGAACGTGGAATAGAGCAATTGAGTGATTGTGAAATCGGGTACGCGACCCAGGGAAGAAGCTTGAGATCACGATTTGTGATCTCAAGCTCAAGTCTCCCTCTCAATTCGCGACTGAGAAATCTCCTCAGTTGTCGCTGAAATCAATCATTACCGGCGCGGAACGGAACCAGTTCGTCTTGTAGCCCACGTAAAGCAAGCCCACCGCAAACCAGATTCCGCCCACGGTCTTGGCAATAATGTTCAGATTCAGCCAGATCACCAGGCAGAAAAGGAAGCCGATAATCGGAAGGATCGCATCGCGCACGAGCCGCCGTTCAGCGCCTGACTTCTTTGCGATCACCGAGAACTGCCAGAAGCAGGCGAAATTCACTCCCATGAACGCTAGAAACGCGCCGAAGTTTAGCAACTCTCCCGCATGCTCGTATGCACTCCCAATGTAGTTGAGTGCGACCGCACCAATGAACGCGAGCCCTCCGATGAGAAGAATGTTGTAGGTCGGAGTGCTGGTCCCAGGTTTCAAATAGCCGAAGAATTTCTTGGGCAGCACGTTGTCTCGGCCCATCCCAAAGAGCAATCGTGCCGCTCCCAGCGTTCCGGTCAATCCACTTCCGAAAGCCGCGACGATCAGGATCGCTCCCATGGCATTGAAGAGGAATACGCCGCCGACCCGACTGCAGATGTCCATGAACGCGGTTTCCAGATTCGGGAAGGTGTGCCAGTCCGGCCATACGCGCGCTCCGAGATAAGCCTCAAACCCGCTGCACACGCCGGCAAAAATACAAGTCAGCACCACGGCCAGCAGAACGTTGCGCTTGGGATTCTCGACATCTTCGGCGAGGGTAGTGACGCCGTCGAAGCCGATATAAGTGAGTGCCGCAAACGACGTCGCTGTCAGGATCTTGTGAGAATTGAAAGTCTTCGGATTGTAGAACGGCTCGGTCGACAGCAAGCCAGCCCATCCTTGTCCGTGCCACAGGTAGCGAATCGCGAGCCATACAAAGAACACCACTACCACCGACATGACGGCGAGCAGAACTTTATTGGCTCGTGCCGAAGACTTCACCCCGGCTAGATTCAGCACAGTCATGATCCCGGCAATCAGCGCGGCCCACACGATGTAGGGGATCTGCGGCAAATAGCGCTCGTGCAATGCGGTCGACATCCACACGGTATTGATCAGTGGCTGCAGCAAGTAATCGAGGATCATGGCCCAACCCGCCAGAAACCCCAGATGTGGGTTGAGTCCCTTGCCCACATACGTATAGGCCGAACCCGCGGTCGGATACAGCGCGCCCATGCGCCCGTAGCTGACCGCCGTGATCAGCATGGCGAACAACGCGATCAGAATGATGGTTACGAAATGACCATCGGAAAGTTTCTGCGCCACGCCATACAAAGGCACCGGGGCGATTGGCTGGATCAGAACGATGCCGTAGAAAATCAGATCCCAAAGCGTGAGCGTGCGGCGGAGCCGGGGCGGGGCAGAGGACGTCGCGACAGTATTTTCCATGGGTCCGGCTATTGGATTATGGCAGGGGCAAAATTGTCAATATTAAAACGTTTCCGTACATATTCTCATTTGTTCTCGCCATAGTCGAACCAGTATCCGCGCTGCTCGTTGCCTGACATGCTTCGGGTGTTGTATTCGAGCAAATACTTCAAATGCGCATCATCGAGCGGGAACGACTTCTTCGGCGTGTACGGATACTCTCCCATGCTCAGGAACGGCAGCGGGGCCACGTAATTCCCTTCCGCGGCGTAGAAGTCCATATCTTTTTCGTAGCCGTTGGCAGCAAAGAAATAATCGCGCACCCAACCCTTGGGAAGTACGGGCAAATGCCATGGATCGAAGTCGAGTCGCACTTCATCTCCCGAACCAAACACGGCGAGTTTGTCATCGGTCGCAGTCAGCAGCGGCAGTACGTCGCCATAGCGCGTGTAGGATCCCGCTGGGCGCGTGTACGGCCCGGTCGCACTGACCTTTTCGTAAACGTACTGCACGTTGCCGGCGGGCTTGCCTTCGATCTTCAACGGATATCCGTGGAATTCGAGATCGGCACGCACGAGGGGAACAAGCATCACGTGCGGGCTTCGGGCTTGATCGCGAGACGCCTGCTCGGTGCGGTCAACGAGAATGCTGTCCCAATAGACCTGAAGATTGGTCGTAATGCGAATCTTCCGCGTCCCTACCGGTAGCTTACCGGTCAGATCGGCGGTCATAGTGCGTGGACCACCGGCCGGGAATCCCATGTCGTCGATCACGCGTTTCCACTGGCCGTTGGCGCCGAGTGCCTCCACGTAAGGCGAGATTGCCTCCACTCCGGTCTGCGACGCTGCATACATGCTGTTTGCCGAGAAGTATTCGACTTCGCCGTGCAGCAGCAGCCATAGCGGGCCGCCGCGGTAAGCCTCGCCCAGATCGAGTGTCAGACTGTGCGGTTTGGCAAACCCCTGAAACTGCGTCAGCGCGAAATCGCCGAAATAACGATGCGCCAGCAAATCGGGCAGAACGTTATTCCCATGGTCGTCCCACGCTCCGGCCGGCGGACGCGCGTCGCGACTCACCACCACCTTGAACGGAGGATAGGGCGGGTTCGACGCAAAATATTCGTTAGGATATACATCGGTATCCGCGGGATGATCGATCGCCAGCAGCCGCACCCGATCAAGGTAAACGGCCTCTTCGAGAGGCTCCATGAAACGGAAGCTTAGAGTCTGCTTCTTGTCTCGTGTGCGCTGGTCATCCTGAGCTGCAGCCTTTAGCGGCGAAGGATCCGTGCAACTGGCAGTAGAGTACATAGGTCCTTCGCTCCGCTCAGGATGACAAGGGCCGTTTGTTGCCGAGTTTTCTTTCTCCCGAATCACGCTGCGATCAATCTTGATGTACTCGATCGGCCGCGGAACGTCGCGCTGGTTCGGGCCAATCCAGTGCCCGACGACGCCCGCGCCCAGCATGTCCGCAACGAACTCGTAGCGCTCGCCATTCCAGACGAACAGCGTGGGGCACGAACTGCCGCGACGGTCGATCTCCTGGAAGTTCTGCTGCTTGTCGCCGGCGATTTGAATTTCGTCCTCCAGCACGCCCGTGGGCCACAGCATGCGCACGATGTCGGCTTCCTTGGAATCGCCCAGGCCGACGACGATGTCGGTGGAATTTTGTCCCAGGTAGCCGTTCGATCCAGCAATTTCAAACTTCTGCCGGTTGCCGCCCGAGAAAACTTCAACCTTGGTGCCGATCGCGGACTTGTTGTCGGCCAGTCCCTTGAGCGAAAGCCTCAGCCAGTGATTCTGATTGCCGCCTTCATTGCGCAGCAGCACGGCTGACCCGTGATTCTGCGTGATGAGCAAGTCGGTCCCGCCATCGTTGTCGTAATCGCCGGTGATAATGGCGCGCGGATCTTTCAGCTGAATCTTGTCGAGGCCGACGTCGGTAGTGACATCTTTGAAGCCGTCTGGCCCAAGGTTGCGGAACAGGCGCACTTCGCCTTTGCCATCTTTGGTCTCGCCCACGGCGACGAGGTCGACCCAGCCGTCGTTGTCGTAGTCGAAGGCGGCCACGCCCCAAGCATGCACCCAATCGGGAACTCGAAGCGCGACCGGTTCAAAGTTTCCGTGGTTATTGCGCATTAACCTGAGAGCCGGCGTTCCTGCTTGGGTGAAGGCGAGGTCCATCCAACCGTCGTGGTCGAAATCGAGAATCGCCACGCCAAATGTTGGAAGTGGATCGGCCACGAGCTGTCGCGGCTTGAACTTCCCTTCCCGTGGGTTCTCGAAAACTTTAGGGCCTTTTGCCGAAGCTACGACGATATCGACAGCACGATCGTTGTTGTAGTCAGTGCCGATCGCGCCAACAGCAGATCCGCTCGCCTCCAGACCGGTTGGATCGGTCACATTGGTAAACGTGCCATCCCCATTATTCCGCCACATAGCGTGGCTGGCCGTGTTTTTTGCGAAGAATGAGAATCCCGAATCAGAGGACACCTGATGGTTCCAATTGAACTGTGTGACGTAGAGATCCAGGTCTCCATCGTGGTCATAGTCGATAAACGTCAGACCGAGAATAAGAGCGTCGGTTTGAATGCCGGAGGTTCCGGTCGCATCCTTGAACGTGCCGTTCTTCTCGTTGTGCTCAAGAAGCAGCCGACCATCCAGTCCAATGACAAGATCTTCAAAGCCATCGTTGTCGTAGTCGCCGGCGGTACAGCTTGTCGCGTGAAGAGTCGGATCGAGTCCTGCTTTTCGCGTGACATCTTCGAACTTGCCATGGCCTAGGCTGCGGTATAGTGCGAGACCACCTTCCTTACCGCGGTCGGCGACAAAAAGGTCCGGGCGGCCATCGCCGTCATAGTCGAGAAAGCACGCACCGTATCCGACCAGATTGGGAACTGTGCCAGCTATGTCCAGCGGGGACTTGGGATCAGGGGGTGTGCTGGTAGCCAGGCCTGCCTCGGCACTGACATCTACAAACCGCACCTTGATCGGCGCCGGAGCCTTCAGCACCGCCGACGGCGATTCCACCGCACGTGAGTACTGGCCCTGTTCACCGTAAGCCAGGCTCATGGGCGTGCTGATTTTGTTTTGCGTGAGGTATTGGAATTTCTTCAGGTGCTCGCGGGCGTGGTCTGTGTCGGAGGACTGCTGGTAGGCGCGCGACAATCCGAATTCCGCCGAAGCATGAATCGGGTTGAGTTGCAGCGCGTGCTGAAACGATTCAATGGCCTGCGGAAACTGCTTGGCCTGCACGTATGCCGTGCCGAGAAAATACCAGGTGTCGGCGTCGTTCGCGTCGATCTCGATGACGCGCTTGAATGCATCGATCGCCGCGGGCGCGTCGCCGGTGTTCTTGGCCAGCATCCCGAGGCTGTACCACGCATTCGGACTCTTCGGATCCTGCTTCAGCGCGTCTTCCAGAGACGCCTTGGCTTCATCGATCTTCTGAAGGTTCAGGTAAGCGACTCCGACGTTCAGCCGGGCAATCGCAAGCTTGGGATCGGCCTCCGCGGACTGCTGGAACTCCTTCAGCCCCTTCTCGAAAAGCTGCTGATTCATGTAAGCCACGCCGAGATTGTTCAGGCGTGCGGCTTCGACGGGATTCGGTTTCGAATCCGAGGAAAGCATGCCGAAGGCAGCGAGCAACGTGGCGAGAAGAACTGCAAAGATTCGGGAAGTCATCACAGGAATTTAACCACAAAGGACACAAAGGATCACAAAGGAAACCGATTTCGCGTAAGGTCTGTCTTTCTTTCGTGAACCTTCGAGCCCTTTGTGGTTTCAGCTTTCTTGGGTCCATACGCGCGCTTCGAGGCCACACCCTTCCCTTCCTGCACGGTGACGGTCTGTCCCGCATCGATGTTTGAGAGCTTATCGACTTGTCCGCTGGGCCACTGAATCTCAACGCTGTCAGCCTTCGTGAGCGCGCCCAGGCCAAAGGTCAACACAAGTTCGCTCTGAGCCAGGTAACTCGATCCCGAGCGCAGCATCTTCCACTGCTTGTCGCCTCCTGCTGTCACGCGGACAACAGAACCGATGCCGTCACGATTTGACTTCGTGCCCACGAGTTTGACGCGCAGGCTGTGATTCGTCCCGCCTTCGTTGTGGAACAAGTAAGCCGGCCCGTCATTCGTGGTCAGCAAAAGGTCGAGGAAGCCGTCGTTGTCGATATCGCCGTAAGCCGCGGCCCGCGCCACTTTTGGCGCGGCGAAGATGCTCCCCATCTGCGCCGTGACTTCGGTGAATTTACCGCCGCCAAGGTTGCGGAACAGATGCGGAGGCTCCGCGTAACTTACGCGCTTCTGCACGCGTTCGATCTGATCTTCAATGTGTCCGTCGGCGACGAAAATATCCTGCCAGCCATCGTTGTCGTAATCGAAAAAGAAACAGCCGAATCCCAGCGTGACCAGGCTCGCGCGGCCGACCTCGGACTGCGGGGCCTCGTCGACGAACAGTCCGTTGCCCTCGTTGTGGTAAAGCGAGACCATCTGGTTGGCGAAGTTGCTGATGAGGATGCTGGCGTGGCCGCTGCGATCGTAGTCGGCGGCATCGACGCCCATGCCTGCGCGCGCTATGCCGTCTTCACTGAACCCGATGCCCGCCGCAACGCCGCGCTCCTCGAACGTTCCGTTCTGTTTGTTCAGGTAGAGCTTGTTGGGCTGCGTGTCGTTGGCGATCACGATGTCGGGCCAGCCATCGCCGTTGTAGTCGAGAATTGCAATCCCGAGGCTCTTCGAGGTGGGATCGCCCATGCCAGCTTTCTGTGTGGCGTCTTCAAACTTGCCGCCGCCCAGGTTGTGCCACAGGCGCACCGACGTACCCTTGTACGACTCGGGCGTGCAGTAGGACTTGTGCGCTCCGTCGATTGTGCAGTAGAGATCGCCTTGCTCGCTCCACTGCACGTAGTTCGCGACTACGAGATCGAGTTTGCCATCGCGGTCGTAATCGACCCAGGCGGCGCTGGTCGAGAACTCGTTCGGCCCCCACATGCCCGCGGACTTGGTGACGTCGGTAAAAGTGCCGTTGCCGTTGTTGTGGAAGAGATGGCTCTGCCCAAGGGCGCTGACGAAGATGTCGTCAAACCCGTCGTTGTCGTAGTCGCCCACAGCCACGCCGAATCCGAACATGGGAACCGCGAGGCCCGCTTTGCGCGTGACGTCGGTGAAGGTACCGTTGCCATTGTTGTGGTACAGCTTCAGCGTGGTCGCGCCGGCGTGCGGGTGGCCCGGAAAATCATCTCCGTTGATGAGAATGATGTCGGGATATCCGTCGTTGTCGTAATCGATGAAGGCGCAGCCCGGTCCCATGGTTTCAGGCAGCCACTTCTTGCCGAAGGCGCCGTTATTGTGGGTGAAATGAATTCCCGCCTGCGCGGTGATGTCGCGGAAGTGTATCTGCGCCTGACTGATAAGTGATAGCGCCAAAACCATCAACCAAGGAGTCACCGAGGCACGGAGGAAACGAAAGAAAACGACCCTTTGCTTTTCTCCGTGACTCTGGGCCTCCGTGAAGTGATAAGAAGGACAGCGCATTATCTGGAAGCTCCGGCGGCTGTCGCCAGATGTTTTGCATTGATCGCCGGCAACGCAACCGAAACATGCTCATGCACGGCTTGCCGTTCGTTGTTGTCTTCCGGATGAATCTGGCGGTAAGGCCCAGTAATCGCCTGCGACGACTCGTCTGCTTTGAACCGCATGTAGCGGGCCTCGTGTTCCTTGGCCAATTTTTCCTGTCCGAGGCCGTTGTAGCAGAGCATCAGATTGTAGTGGGCCTGCAGGTCTTCGGGATCAATCGCCAGCACTGACTTCAAAGTCTTGACCGCTTCGTCGTATTTGCGCTGTAGAAAGAGAATGCGTCCCAGGTCATTGATGGCCACGCGGTCGCGAGGATATTGCGCCAGCACAGTTCGCAATCGCCGTGCGGCGCCCTCATAGTTCCCGTCCGCGCGAAGAACCTTGGCGTAAAAGAAATCGGCGCGGGCCAGATTCGGAGACAGGGATAGCGCTTTTTCCAGCACCGTTCGAGCTCGCGCCATGTCGCCTTCCTGCACGGCGCACCGGCCGATGTTCACCCAGCCATCGGGATTACTCGGATCCGCTTCGGTCACCTTCTGAAACGCCCCCGCCGCGCCCTTCAAATCTCCCTGCAGGAACAGCCCGATTCCATAATCGTTCCAGCGCTGCCATTCCTCTTTGCGCACAATTGTTTTTGGCTCAGGCGCGGGTGCGTTGTGCGCAATCACAGGCAGCGAGACTTCGTTCTCGGCAAGAGCGACGACAGGCAAGTCGGGAATTTTTTCTTCTTTCGCGGAAACTCCATTCAGAGACGCGGTGAATATCGTCGGCCGGTCATCGTAGTCGGGAGCAACCGCGTTCGGTTTCGTTGGATCAGGAATCCCAGCGAACGCCTCCTGCGTTCCATACCACGAAAACTTCCGGTAGCACAGCCGCGCGTGTAGCGTAATTTTATTGCCCACATTCTGCGGAATCAGCATGCGGTAGTGAACAGTATCGGCCGCACCCGGAGGGATGAGCCGCACGTACACGACCGCCCGCGTCGCCCATGCATTGCGCTTGTTGATGGGATTGCCGTGCGCATCGATCTGCAGCGAGCGGTAGAAGTGCGCACCCTTTTCCACCGGGCCACGGCCATTGTCTTCGACCATGCCACTCCAGAAAATCGTCTGCCCCTTGTCGTCGGTGCCTTTCAGTTCGAGCCAAGTGTCATAGGCGTCGACAGTACCGCCGGGAAAGAAATGGCCGACTTTTTTCGTACGCACCACCACGTCCACGCGCACCGTATCGCCACGCCGCACGGCCGGCTGCACCAGGTTCAACGGAGCAGTGACGGGAGCAACTTCGCCACCGGTTTCGGCGGTCATCTTGCTCTCGGCCTCTTCTCCCACTGCGAATGTCGTCGACAGTTCCGATTGCGTCGTCGCGCCCGGCTTCAACGGAGCCTGCGCCGGAGACAGCGCGAAAATATCAACTGTGAGCGCGCCGCTCTTCAGAAAATCTTCGGTCAGCTTGAGCTGCGCGAGCATCCTCGTTCGCTGTGGGCACAGCTGTATTCGCTCCGGGAAAGCGGTGCGAGTGCACGAAGCCGTTGATGTTTCCCGCGTCTTTCGAAGACTCCGCCGGCATGTGACAATCGGCGCATTGCTGTGGTTTCGGCGGATAGTAGAACGACCGCGCTCCCTGGCCCGACACTCCGCTGGCTTGCCAATTGTCATATTCGTTGAAGCCACGGAACCAGCGATAGCTGTTGACCGGAACATCAAGGTGAACCTTGTGACAGGAAGAACAGAACTCCGCCGTCTGGCTGCGCATGAAAGGCTTAAGAAAGACCCTCCGATGCGGCTCGGGATTCAGTTTGATGAGAAAATCATGCAGCGAACGCGCCACCGGATTCTGCGTTGCCGCCAGTTCATGCAACTTCGGATATTCCAGATAAAAGTCGCCCTGCCCCATCGTGCTCTTCACGTCGGCGATGGAGTGGCACATCATGCAGCCCAGCCCGGCCTGCGCTTCGGGACGGTGCACGATCTGCTTAATCGGTGTATCCATCATGCCCGCATAGAGAACAGCGGGATCGTGGCATCCGCCGCACCATTTCGAAGGCTTCGTGCCTATCGTGTCTTGCATGTACTCGATCGACTTCCGGTACCACTGGTTGTTGAACGACGAAAAATGGTGAGCCGAACTGAACCACTGGTTGTAAATGTCTTCGTGGCAGCGCTTGCAGGAGTCCGACTCCATGAAGAACTTGCTGGGAATCTTTTGTTTGCCGTAAACCTGCGCCGAACTCGGGAAGAACGCGCCCTCAGGGCCGTCGCCTTCCCCGTTCATGTTGTCGGGCGGCATCGTCGGATTCTGTATGCGGCTCCGCGTCTGCCAGCTTTCGCGGATGTATCGTGCACCATAGCCGATTCCGGCAAGCAACGCCAGGCAGATCGCAGCGCGCACCGCGCCTGCAACGATCCTCGATCCAAGCGGCGCCGGGTCCGATGATTCGCGGCCGCCCAGCCATGCCGCAACCAGCAGAGCCACGCCGGCGAGAGAAATCACGATGTGGAAATAGAGCTTGTTCCACTCGGTGCGCGGAGTTCCTGTCTTAATGAGAATCAGCCCCAGGATGGCTCCTGCGGCAATCAGTAACCATCCCACACGGGAAGAAAGACTTCCCGTACTCAATAGGCGAACAAAGGCCGGGATCAGCAGGATCGCAACCAGCACGCCGCTGAGCGCGTGCAGCAGCACCACGGCCGCATAAGGAATGTTAGGCTGCGGAAAGGTGTAAAGGTACGCCGCCGAGACAACGAGAAAAAGCACGAGCCAAGACAGAGCCCGACCGACGAATCCCCCAGATTTAGGCATTTCCCGCATGGGCAGACGTGCAACCGCGTGACGGAGAAATCAGTCCCCACAGTGGCTGAAACCCCGCGCAGATAAAGTTATACAGGCCTGACGGCAGGCGGAATAATACAAAAACACTATCGGGGAAATCAGCCCGCGCTTCAGTTGATTGGCGGGATTCTCCACGCGTTACATTCCTTCTCGAGCGCTGCAGCAACGGCCAGCACCTGCTCCTCTTCCCACGGTCGCCCGACGATCTGCACGCCAATCGGCAGCCCTTCGGCAGAATGGCTCACGGGAACCACAGCCCCGGGATTTCCCAGCAGGTTGAACCACTCGGTATAACTCCACGCGTCCAGGTAGTTCACGGTCTCGCCTTCAATCGTCCAACTGCGCTCGCCGTGGCGGAAGGCTGGAATCGCGGCGGCCGGGCAAAGCAGAACGGGATAGGACCGCATCTGCGCCAAAAACTTCGACCGCAGAGCGTCACGGCCGATCCACGCTTCGAGCAAGGTCTCGCCGGTGAGAGGAGGCTCGGCTACCGACCACTCCAGAAACTGCTTCAATGCCGGGCTCAGGTCGTGCTCGCGCCCACGGAACATGGGGCGAATCAGCATTCCGCCGGCAGTGACGAAGAATTTTTTCCAGAGTGTGCGCGCTTCCTCCAGACCTTCGGGACGAAACCGCTCAACTCGAAAGCCTGCGCGCCGCAGAGCTTCTGCAGCGGCAACCACGGCGGCGCGAGTTTCGCGAGTCACAGGTGTGCGGCCGTCATCTTCGAAATAGCCCACGCGCAGCTTCTTCGCTCCGCGTTCGGTCGGCCAGCGAACGGGCACGGGCGCAGCGCATGTGTCACCGTCATCTGGACCCTGCATCACCTCAAACAATGCCTTTAAGTCGGCAACGGTGCGCGCCATCGGACCGACTACTCCGATCATGGCAAAGGGCCCGCCGGACACGGGAAAGTGTCCAGTTGCGGGAATTCGCCCCGGAGTCGGTTTGAGTCCGCAAATGCCGCTGAAATGTGCCGGCACTCGAATGGATCCGCCACCGTCGCTGCCTACGCCCCCCGCCGACATGCCTGCCGCGATTGCTGCTGCCTCGCCGCCACTGGAACCACCCGGAGTCCGCTCCAGATCCCAGGGACTGTTGGTGCGGCCGTACAGAAGATTGTCGGTCTCCCATGCCATGAGCAGTTCCGGCGTATTGGTTAGGCCAAGCACGATCGCGCCCGCGTTGCGCAGGCGCGCGACCAGCGGCGCATCTTGCTCTGCGACGTATCGAGCACGCAACCGCGTGCCCGCTTCGCAACGCAGTCCCGCCAGGTCAAGCGAACTCTTGATGCTGATCGGAACGCCGTGCAGGGGGCCTCGAACTTCGCCGTTCTTTACGTCAGCTTCGGCGGCACGGGCCTCGCGGCGCACCCGCTCCGCGTCCACGTGAACGAAAGCATTCAGCTTCGGATTCAGTCGCTCGATCTTCGCCAGATGAGCATCGGCGAGTTCGACGGGAGAGATCTTCTTCTCGCGGATTTGCTGGGCCATGACAACGGCGGGAAGAAAAGTGAGATCACTCATTTCGAGATGATGCCCCTAAGAAAGCCGAGTCTAGCATGCCGCCAACCCTCAACCACGAAGTAACACGGAGGTAGACAGGGCGGTTTCCTTAGCGTTTCTTAGTGCCCTTCGTGGTTGAGGGTTGCCTGTCTGTCATCGCGCGATCCAACGCCTGCTTCTCTTTTGTCGTCAATGCTCGAAATGCACCCTTCGCCAGATCATCCAACTGCAGCGGCCCGATGGCCACTCGCATCAGCCTCAGCACTTCGACGCCCAGCGCTTCGAGCATGCGGCGGATCTGCCGGTTCTTGCCTTCATCGAGGACAATCTCAAGCCAACAGTTCTTCTCGCCTGCACGCAGCAGTCGAGCGTGCGCCACGCGTAAAAAGTCGCCTTCGGCGCTCTTGATGCCGTTCAGCACGGCCCGCGTAAAGCGCTCGTCGACGACTTTTCCAATTTGCACATGATACGTTTTCTCCAGATGCGTCTCAGGCGCTGTGATTCTTGCGCCCCACTCGGAGTCGTTGGTTAGCAGCAGCAGTCCCTCGCTCGCCTTATCCAGCCGCCCAACGGGTGCAACCCAGGGTAGCGATTTTCCAGCCCTCTGCATGACTCCATACACGGTTTCGCGACCTTTTTCATCGGAAGCCGTGGTCACTACGCCGCGCCGCTTGTTCATCATGAAATAGAACCTCTCTTGCGAGTCGATGGCACGGCCATCCACCGCGATGCGGTCTTGCTCCATGCGGGTCGGCGTCTCAGGGTCGCGTCGCACTCTCCCGTTCAACTGTACCCGGCCAGCGCGAATCAGTTCCACGGCCTGCGAGCGTGAGCAATATCCCAACTTCGAGAGCGCACGCGCCAGACCAATCTTGCGGGACGTTGGCTTCATCAGCACGCGATCATGCTAATCGAAGCGGGCGTCCTCGTTCATGCGCAATCGCTCGACACTTGGTACCATGTTGGGCGCAAGCATGTTGAGCGCATCGGCAAGATCCAGCGCCAATCTCGCAAAGGAGATCTCATGGCCCACCAACATCCTCCGCGCTTTTTAAAGATTGTGGACGACGCCAAGACCCGCGTGCGCGAAACCAACGTCGATGCGGTGAAAAATAGAATGGATCGCGGCGACAAGTTCGTTCTCGTAGACGTTCGTGAGGAAAGCGAGTTTGCGAAAGACCATCTGCCCGGTGCCATTCACCTTGGCAAGGGGATCATCGAGCGCGACATCGAAGCACGCGTACCGGAACTCAATACAGAGATGGTCCTCTATTGCGGCGGCGGATTCCGCTCTGCCCTGGCAGCAGACAACCTGCAGAAGATGGGTTACACCAACGTCATCTCGATGGACGGGGGAATTCGCGACTGGCGGGAGAAGGGCTATCCCCTGACCAAAGGGTAAGAGATGCTCTCCGTTGCTCAATGTCAGATCGATTCGTTGTGAAGCACGGCGCTACCCTCTTATGAATGGTCGCATCTTCTTCTGGTCGCTCACGTCGGCTCTTGCCGGATTTCTTTTCGGCTTCGATACCGTTGTTATTTCGGGCGCCGAAAAAACAATCCAGACACTTTGGGGACTGAGCCCGGGCCTGCATGGCGTTGCCATGGCCTCCGCACTCTACGGAACCGTCGTGGGTTCTCTGCTGGGCGGCTGGCCCGCAGACCGCTTCGGACGCAAAGCGACGCTGCTTTGGATCGGCGTCCTATATTTTGTCGGTGCGGCGGGATCGGGTCTGGCGACGAACGTCACCATGTTCATTGTCGCGCGGTTGATTGGCGGGCTGGGTATCGGCATCTCGACTGTGGTTGCCCCCATGTACATCTCGGAGATCGCGCCGCCCAAGCATCGCGGACGACTGGCCGGGATGTTTCAGTTCAACATTGTTTTTGGTATCCTCATCGCGTTCGTCTCGAACGCGCTGCTGGCGGGCATCGGTGAAAACGCCTGGCGCTGGATGCTGGGCGTAGCGGCGTTTCCGTCGTTGCTCTATGCTGTGTTCTGCTTCGGACTGCCCGAGAGTCCGCGCTGGCTGCTCAGCCGGAAGGGCGATCGTGCGGCCGCTATCGAAGTCCTGCAAAGAATCGAGCCCGAAGTTTCGAAGGCCGAAATCGCAGCGCAAGCGGACGAGATCCTCGCTGCGTCTTCCGCGCAAGGCTCATCGGGACACTTCTGGACTCGGCGACTGCAAAAACCGATCCTGCTTGCCATACTGATTGCGTTCTTTAACCAGCTTTCCGGCATCAACGCGATTCTGTATTTCGCGCCTCGCATCTTTGAACTGACCGGGCTTGCGGCGAAAGCCGCGCTCCTGCAATCGATCGGTATTGGCGTCACCAATCTCGTTTTCACGTTTGTCGGCCTCTGGCTGATTGACCGACTGGGACGGCGCACGCTTCTCTACCTCGGCTCGTTCGGCTACATTATTTCGCTCGGCCTGGTCGCCTGGGCCTTCTTCACGAATCATTTATCCATCGTGCCGGTTTGCATCTTCGCTTTCATCGCCGCTCACGCTGTTGGCCAGGGTGCGGTCATTTGGGTCTTTATCTCTGAGATCTTTCCCAACCGTCATCGTGCGGAGGGTCAGACGCTGGGCAGTTTCACGCACTGGATTTTTGCTGCCCTGCTCACAACATTCTTCCCGCGGATGGTCGTGTCCTTCCCGCCCGGTTACGTTTTCTCGTTTTTCGCCGCCATGATGGTGCTTCAGTTACTTTGGGTGAAAACCATCGTCCCCGAGACTAAGGGCGTACCCCTCGAGCAGATCCAGAAGCAGCTGGGCATTGAATAGGCGCATGGCCAACCATTCCCAGATTGTGGTTGAGGTCTGTGTCGATTCTGTGGCCTCTGCCTCTGGGCGAGGCGGCACCAGCAAGGCCAACGAAGAACGCCCCAGCAAATATCGCCGGAAGCCGCATGTTTACTGAGGATTCTGGTGAGCGCGGAAGGAATCGAACCTTCAACCTACTGATCAAGAGTAGGCGAGTCTGAACGGTTCTTCCATGCCTTAGCACCTTTAAGAGTCAATCACTTATCCACAACCAAGCCCGCACGGAAGCAATCTGGTCTGGTATTGAAAAGAAGCGCTTTAGCGCACATGGGATCGAAGCGTACGGCACACTTATGGCACACCTCGTAGGAGTCTGGAACTCATCTCGGAAATCGATGAATGCCGGGGTCTCTGGTAAGCCCGTCCGACAAATAACGTCGATCAGGCTCTGCTGACCCATTCAGAATTTTCACAATCCTATGCTTAGCAGTGTAACGCGAGCGAGTCTCATCTTTCGTACCCTCTCGCCTAAAGCGCTCCAATGCCAGCGGCTCCCGCGCGGTATCTTCGGGAAGGAACTTGAGGGCCACCAGACGCCCGAGAGAAATGTCCTCCGCCTTATAGACCACGCCCATGCCGCCCGCGCCTAGGGGCTCCAGCACACGATAGTGAGAAATGGTTTGACCAGCGATAGAAGATGATGATTCCGACGCGCTCACGCCTAGAGTGGCCAGTTGCGCCGCGACATTGGCGACGTGAAGTCCGGGCGATTCCAGAAAGCTTCCCACTTTGCGATGCGACGTGAGCAGCGACCGAACCTCTTCCAGCAGTTCGGAATCACTACCGCACTGATGGCGCAGGAATTCCTCCTGCCGCTCGGCCGGCACTCGCAGTGCCGCTTGCAGTAGTTCGTCCACACGTTTCCAGCGTTCAGTATCCATTCCGGATCGATTCAATCATCCCGGACCAAGCGGACCGCTATTGACCTGTGTCCCTTAGAAGGACTACGTCCGACGTGTCGTATTCACGCGCTACGGCTAGAGTCTTTCCGTCGCGCGACCAGCGAAAGTCGTTGATACGTTCTGGGGCAAAATTGGTGATCTGGTGGCCGGGCGAGCCGTCGAACGGCTGCATCCAGAGATTCAAGATTCCCTTATCCTCGATCATGTAGGCAATGGCTCTGCCGTCCGGGCTGAACTTCGGGCCGCCGGCATAAATCGAAGATGTTGCACGACGGTCAGGCTCCAGGAAATGCGCTGCGAACTCTGGGCTATTCAAGTCTACGATCGCCAATATATGCTGCCCGGGGTGGGAGGCCTGGTCGACTCCCCCCGAGCCATAGACAAGCAGGCTCTTTCCATCGCGAGAAAGATCAATACCGCCCACATATTGAATTACATTTGAAGTTTTGGGTTCGGTGACAAGTTCGGACCGGCCTCCGGCTGTCGGCACCCGCATCACTCCAAACAAATTATCCAGGTAGTACACCCATTGACCGTCCGGGGCGCATATGGCAGAGGTGTCGTTGGGGCCGTGTGTAAGTTGTCCGGGGTTGGAGCCATCGCGATTGGCTTTCCAAATGGTCGTACCTTCCGTTCCGCTGTGGTAGGCCCAGTTCACGAGTATCGATCCGTCAGGACAACTCGCTACTCCCAAAATGTCCCCATCCACCTCGCTGACCAGGTCTGCTTGCTTCACGCCAAGTGCGGTCAGTCGCATCAGCCGCGAGCCATCGGTGGCGATGAGACTTCCGTCTGGGTTCCAATCGAATGCAGTGACACGCTCTACCCGCGAGCGCGGGACAGTCACAACGCGACCGGCGCGGCCCACGCCGTCAATCAGGTCCAAGGTGTGAGTCGTCTTCAATTGGACGGTGGCCGCGGTTTTCTTATCGGCGGAGAGAGTCAGTGTGACGTAGCTATTGGTGTCGCGAGTGACCGGCTGCGCAGTGCTGCTGCCGGTTGAAACCAAGCCGATCTGTCGGCGAGTGAAACTGCGCCCAGTCTCCGAATAGAGCGCAAGGAACTTCTCTTTCATTAGCGGTAGCAATTCGAAGAGAATGTTCCGGGGAAGTGCAGCCAAGAAGACTTGACGTCTCTTGCCCAAGTCGAACCCGTTAATCAAACCTGCTTGCGGAGTATGGGTTCCGTAGCAATAGGCAATGGTCTTACCATCGTCGGACCAGTAGGCGGAGCGAGGAAAACTCTCGTTTCCGCCATTTTCCATCGTTTCGACATCGAGCACGGTTTCGTCGCTCCCATCTGGATTGGCAGTGAGGAGGCGATACTTTCTGGCATCCGGATCGTTAGCGCGGACGTAGGCAATGTGCCGGCCGTCGGGGGACCACGTGACGTTACTGTCCACGTCATGAGCAATGAGATGCGGCGTCCCACCCAGCACCGGGACGCGAAACAAATCCCATACCGATGACGCCACGCTTTTAGTGAAGTATAGGTAGTTGCTGTCGGCCGAAAAATTCAACTTTCGATAACCCACCGGGGTTGGAGGAACGATTTGAGTATCGCTACCCGTGGCGATGTTTCGCAGCCACAGACTCTCCTGGCCTTTTTCGTTCTGTACATTCGCTATGTATTTTCCATCGGGCGAGATAGCCGCTACATCGATGTTGCCACTATCCGTGACTTGAGTGGCGATGAAGTTCTGGAACGGCAAAGGACCGTCACGAGGAACAAATTTGTAGATTGCAAGTACTGCCGCTACGAAGGCCATAACCGCCGCTCCCATGGTCCAGCTTGCCTTGTGCTTGCTCGGCGCGGCGGGCGTAGCTGCCTTCGAGTCGGTGCTCCGTTTCAGCCGTTGGAGATCGGTGCGGATGTCGCCGGCGTGCTGGTAGCGGAGGTCGCGATCCTTCTCCAAAGCCTTTTGGATGATTTCTTCTAGCTTCGCCGGGACTTCCCGATTCAATTCCGCTGGCGCGACTGGGTCGCGGTTCAGGATCGCGTCGTAGATCGTCGCTTCACTCTCACCGCGAAACGGTTGCTGCCCCGTCGCCATCTCGTACAGCACCGCTCCGAACGAAAATAAATCCGTGCGGTTGTCCAACTCCTTCGCTCGCGCCTGCTCCGGCGACATGTAGGCCACCGTTCCGAGCGCTGCGCCTCCGCCCGTCAGCGGCTCCAGCGTCAGCACCGTTTCCTCTTCGCCTTTTCCGCTCGATGATCCCTTCTTCTGCGGCCCCGTCAGCTTCGCTAAACCAAAGTCCAGCACCTTGGCATGGCCGCGCTTGGTCACGAAAATGTTTGCTGGCTTGATGTCGCGATGCACGATGCCTTCGGCATGCGCCGCCTCCAGCGCGTCCGTAATCTCGATGGCTAGGGGCAACAAAGTTTCCATCTCCAGCGGACGCCCGCCGATCCGCTGCCGCAGCGTCATGCCATCCAGAAACTCCATTGCGATGAAGGCTCGTCCGTCGTGCTCGCCAATCTCGTAGATCGTGCAAATGTTGGGATGATTCAACGCCGACGCCGCCCGCGCCTCCCGCCGGAAACGTTCCAGCGCTAGCGGCTCCCGTGCCGTATCTTCGGGAAGGAATTTGAGGGCCACTAGCCGCCCCAGAGAAGTGTCCTCCGCTTTGTAGACGACGCCCATCCCGCCCGAGCCGAGCGGACCGAGTACGCGATAGTGAGAAACGGTTTGACCAGAGATCAGGGCGCCGGAGGATGGAGTCACACCGAGAGTGGGAAGTTGCGCCGCGACCTCGCCCACGTGCAGCCCGGGCGATTCCAGAAAGCTTCCCGCCTTGCGATGCGAAGTGAGCAGCGACCGAACTTCCTCTAGCAAGTTAGTATCGCCGCCGCATTGCTGGCGCAGGAACTCCTCCTGCTGCCCGGCCGGCATCGCCAGCGCCGCCTGCAGCAGTTCGTCCACGCGTTTCCAGCGTTCAGCGTCCATCGGAACTTTCGCGGCTCATCTGGCGGCTCCGCACTAGCAGGCCGCATCTCCGGAAGAAGACTAACTTGTACCTACCAGCTTTGCATACTCCGCCTTGGCTTGCTTCAGGATGGGGATCTCGGGATCGGCGTCTTTCCAGAGACTCAGGAAGTCCTGATAGGCCGCTTTCGCACGGGCGGGGTCGCCTGCAAGCGCGTAGGCCCGGCCGATTTGAAGATGAGCCAGCGCTCCAGTCACTCCATTCTGCACGATGCCACGGTGATCGAGTACCTTCTGAAACTCGAGGATTGCAGCGGTACCGTTGTGGGACCGTAGGAAAGCCTGGCCACGCTCATACGCCGGGACCAGGTTTCCTCTCTGCGTCAGTTCGTAGGGAGCGGCCCCTTCCAAATCCACAATCGCTTGCGATGAGTTGCCCTTGCTAAGTTCCATTGCCGCCCTGATGGTCGGTAGCCAGTAGAACTTCAACAAAGTATTAGTCGGATAGCTCTTCTCCAGTCCCTGGACCAAAATGTTAGCTTTGGGAGTGTCGCCAATGCGAGCCAGCGTCAGGGCGGCCAGCGCCTTAACGTCCCGTCCCGAAGATAACGTCAAGGCCGCCAAGGTTTCTTGCCTCGCGGAGGCAATGTTCCCCAACTCTGCTTCTGTCCAACCGCTATCCGCCTGGTTCGCTGCAGCAGTTTCTTTGGTGTCACCACGGATAGCTGAGCCCACCGATCTACGCCAAAAATCCCGCGCCAGGCTCAGCCTTCCGAAGTAGGCCTCAGTATCACCCTGCAGCGACAATAAGGTATCTTCGTCTCCCAGTTTTCCCGAAGCCCAAGCTACCTGCTGTTCCATCTGCAAGGCATCTCCCCGCAGAAACGCAAGACCGTAGATTTGTACCCGCAGGTATCCGCCGTCCAGTTTCCTTGCCAATGCCTGATCAAAAGTAGCCTTGGCTTCTTCCAGTCGGTTCAGATTGAGATATGTTTCTCCAAGAGTCACATAACTGAAGAGAGCATCGGGCGCAAGCCGCATCGCCTGCTGGTATTCCGCAAGCGCTTTTTCATGTTGTCCCAATAATGCGTAGTACGCACCTAAGTCGAGGTGTGGGACAGAATCTTTTGGGTAGTTCGCAACCCAAAGGTCGTAGGTCTGCGCCTGCTTCTCGAGTTCTCCGGTAGAACGAAAAAAGGCTGAGGTGATACGGAACTTTTCCCGTTCACTGACCCGATCTCTCAATTGGTAGGCCTTCGTCGCATATTCCAACGCAAGCGAAGGTTCACCGAGATTGTCATATACCATCGCCAACACGGCATATCCCATCGGGAAGTTTGGATCGAGTTCAATCGCTCGCTTCAGGGACGGAAGGGCCGGGGGTCTCCCTGTTCGTCCCTTATCCTGACCCCCATGCTGTAGCTCTTCAGGGCTTCTAGAGACGATGTCGTAGCTTCAATCGGCACATCAAATTTCTGCACCGATGGGAGCGACTCTCCCAGCGTGCCGCGCAGACTCGACGAGGCTCGGCTCAGCGCTTTCAGAACGTCTTCCTTGCCAGTGGCTTCGACCTGCTCGTTGGCCAAGGTGTCGCCGGTGCTACAGGCAACGGCATTCAAGTCAATCAGGTAATGGCTGCCCAGGGTGGAGATCGTCCCGCCCAACAAGGCCTTGCTTCCGGTTCGCAGGCACAGTTCCCGGCCGATCTCCGCAGTGATGCGTTCGTTTGTCGGGTGACCCATCATGCGCAGGGCCTCACCGACCTTTCGGTCGGAGACTATGTTCAGGAAAGGAGATTGGCCCAACTCCACGGCCAGCGCCTGCCTCAGTGCGTCATCAAAAACGACATCCCCGGTTTTGTTGTCGAAGTTGGAGAGCACAACCGTATCCTTGTCGCTGAGCGTCTTGCTTTGATGAGAACGGTAGTAAAGCCAACCCGCGATCAGCGCGGAGATGATGACGGACCCCATCGCGCCTACTGTCAAACGCTTCCACCTCTGAAGGATATTCATATGTTGCACGGTTACGGCGCTCGAGCCAGCTGCCGACACTCGCCCGCTCTCGCTGTCACGCCGGAGGCGTTGCAGATCGGTGCGGATGTCAGAGGCGTGCTGGTAACGCAGACCGCGATTCTTCTCTAGCGCTTTGTTGATGATCTCTTCCAGCTTCGCCGGAACTTCCCGGTTCAGCTTCGCTGGCGGCTCGGGGTCGCGATTCAGGATCGCGTCGTAGCGGGCGTCGGTGTGCAGGCTGATGAAGGAGGCGAGCACCAACCCGGATGCCCCGGCTCCCGCGTTCGCCGGGAGCCAGCCGGAGCAGGCGAGCGCAGCGGTCGGTGCTCAATGAACACCACGTTTTCCGAACAAATCGGCAAGGTCTTTATCGTCACGCATGGCGTGCGTCAATGCTTGATCTGCAACGCGCTATTCACGCGAGAGGGGGCTGCCAAGCATGCCGGGACAACGTGCTTCCCAAAGCGGCAGAGTTCGGTGTCCAGCTAAGGCTTAGAATGCCAGTGACGACCTACGGTGCGTGCATGAAAATCGCAGCCTTCGGTGTTCGGATGCATTCGGGCTGGGGAGCACTCGTTTGCATATCCGGCGACGCCGCAATTCCAGAGCTAGTTGATCGAAGGCGCATTGTCATCATTGACTCCATGATGCAAGGGGCAAAACAGCCATATCACTTTGCGGAGAACTTGGGGCTTGAAGAAGCAGAGCGTCATCTCCAGAACTGTGCAGCGGTTTCGCAGCGTCTTGCGGTGCAGGCTATACGTGAATCGTTGGACGCGGTTAGTGCGCGGAATTATCGAGTTGTCGGCTGCGCGATGCTGCTCGCCTCCGGTCGTGCGTTGCCTCCCCTTCCGAAAATCCTAGCTTCCCACGCTCTCGTGCATACCGCCGAAGGAGAGTTCTTTCGCAAGGTCGTTCGGGAAGCATGTGAACGCTGCGGCATCACGGTCGTGGGTTTTCGCGAGCGCGAACTGGATGAACGTGCGGACGCGACATTCGGTAAGGATGCGGCTCGCGTGCGCCAACGAATCTCTAGTCTCGGAAAAACCGTCGGTCCGCCGTGGACGCAGGACGAGAAAACTGCCGCGCTCGCGGGGCTGATGGTATGCGACAAGACGTAGTGGCAAGCCCTACGCCCCTACAGTAGAAGCTCGCTCGACTGGCTGTTTCGCCGGAGCCAGTGCGACCAGCACAACACCGACGATTGCGAACACAACCACTCCCGCGAGTTCTCGACGCTCGATCACATTCCGGTATTCCTGCGCTGCCATTACTCCAGCATGCGCAAGAATTTGCCCATCCGCCGAAGGCGATCAGGCTGCGGTTCGCCGCTGGGTCACGCTCCGCCAGCAGCAAGAAAATTCCGAGTGTGACATAGATGCTCATTATCATGATCATGGGCACCGCAGGCTCTCGCGAGAAAAACATTGTCAGCGGAACAACTCCCGCCGTAAACAACAATCCCACCACCACCCACATGATCTTCAGTGCCCGTTCTCGACGCATGGTGCCTCCTATGTTTTCCGCTGCTATTCTTCTAGCTCGCTTTCCTCCGGCGCATCGGTGGGGCTTGCAAACTCAATGCGGTAGCCATCGGGATCGGTGAGCGGAACTACCCAGAGACGGTTTCCGACGAAGGGACGTTTCCGCGTCTGAATTCCACGTGATTTGAACTCGCGATAAAGAGCCAGCGCGTCTTCGCACTGAAAACAGACATTTACTCCAGTCCCCAGCGTTTCCTTCGGGCGGCGTTCGGGTAAAAACTCCTGAAGCATGATGGCGGCTTCGCCAAGCTCAAGCCAGCACCAGCGAATTCTCCCGTCAGGATTGTCCTCGGCGCGGTCGGGAATCCAGTAGTTCTTCATTTTGAAGCCAAGCCCATCAACATAGAACCGCAGTGAGGCTTCCATGTTGGTGACGCCGAAAAACGGCACCGCCTGCTTGACGTTAACGCTCGTAGTGGATGCGACAGTCATGGTTCCTCTCCCGCAACGATCAATGCCTATCGTAGCAATATGAGGCCTGTCGCTCTCGGATTACTCGGAAGTCAGCCAAAATCAGACAGGCTTGCGGCGTTTCCGCGAAGGCGAGCGGCGTGCCGCGTCAGCGGTCACAAACTTGTGAGCCATGCCGAGCAAGTCGCGCAGGAGATCGGGTGTGACACGGGACAGGCGAACCAACACCGCACTGTAGCCGACATAGTGATCGGTCACGTAGTAAACATCGGGAGCCGCTGCGAGAAGTTCAGCGCGGTCGTCGAAGCCGACACGAACCACTAGGGAACCCGGCTCAGCCGAACGATGAGTAGGCAGGCACGCCAGCAATTTTCCGCGAATCTTGAGCGCGGGTGCGCCGTATGCCGTGCTCTCCTCCACGCCGGACAACGCCAAGCCGATCTTTCGCACGGCGTCGAAGTTGATTGTGCTGCCATGTTTCTTCGAGGTTTTGATCTGCTTCGATGATTTTCCAGCCGCTTTTGATCCGGACTTCGAGGTTCGTGCGCCCGGAATTTTGCCGATCCGAGTGTCTCCAGCCAGAACAAGGTCACATGCCCGCAGTGCCGCTGATTCAAAGTCAGGCGCATCGACTGGTAAGACCTGCCAACCCGTTACGCGTTTGCCCAACACTTGAATGGATCGCATGTTCGGGAACTCACTCCGCAAGCTCTGGTGGTGTTCTTGGGTAGTGGCGAGCCATACTCCGTTATCCGCAGTGCTCTTAGGCTTGTCCCGTAGGATCAACACGATTTTGTCTTTTACATAGATTGCAAGGCAGCCAAACATCGGACGCGTGTACGGCGATAGTGTGGAAATGGCATCAAGCACG
Organism: uncultured Acidobacteriaceae bacterium; assembly: GCA_963710885.1. Classification (GTDB taxonomy): domain Bacteria; phylum Acidobacteriota; class Terriglobia; order Terriglobales; family Acidobacteriaceae; genus Sulfotelmatobacter. Next base: position 14,023 of record CAVQCF010000022.1, on the reverse strand, counting down.
AATGCGTGTGGAATAGGCTTGCGCTGCTTGGGCAGCAAGCTCGCATCCAGAGCTTCTGGAGAGACGTGTTTTCTCTTAGTCATACCCGTACGCCTCCACCCTCGCCCGCACAACTGGTGGGAGTTTACACCCAAGACCTCGACCCCAAAACAAAAGAGAGTCATTGCAGTCTCGCGTACTCGGCTTTGGCTTGCTTCAGGATGGGGATGTCGGGGTCGGAGCTTTCAACTGTAGAAGGAAATCCTTGTTATCAGCCAGCGCCCTCGATAATGCTTGCTAAGCTGCCCTTCCGTTACCGTTCGATGATGAGCTGCCAACCAAATCTTGCCGGAGTTGTTCCATTTCTGCCGCTACTTCTTTCATCTGCTCAGCATACGCCTGCCCCTGTCGTGGCAGAAACCCTCCATAGTTCTCAAGCAGCAAGCGAGAGTTCATATTGAGGGCAACCATGTTCGAACGCGCCTGCCCGGAAAGGGCAGCGGTCAATTTTTCTAACTGCAAATTCCGCGCGCCTAGCTCGTTCCTACTCCGGGCGGCTTCTTCTCGGAGCAGTCGCCCATGATGGCGGATCAGCCCAAAGGCGGATACTGCGAGCACCAGCAGGACCGAATTCGAAATAATGGTTGCAGAGAATGCTCTCTTCAGTGCGGCAGCCCTCTCTTCCTTCAATCCCGCGAAGTTGCTGCTCTCCGATAAGGAGAGCAAAGACGCAATGCGCCGAATCTCATCCATGTAGCCCTTTCCTTCGTCTGTATCGACTAGCTGGAATGAGCGACGGCGATACCCTTGTTGCCGTAAACCGATAGAGTGTTCCATCTCAGCTTGCTTGGATGTGGCCAAGGACTCCAACTGCGACTCCAGTGATCGTTCGCGCTGCGTCCGAGTCGAGAGTCCTGCGCGAAGATTGGCAAAATCTATTTCGATCCTGCTCTTCGCGTCAGCGTAGGGCTGCAAGTAAGCAGTGTTTCCGGTGAGCAAGTATCCTCGCTGGCCCGTTTCCATATCGGTGACATCTTTCAGGACGCCGGACAGTTCCGCTTGGATCGCGGAACTTTCAAGTGTGAGCGCCCCAGATTTCTCCACAGGCTTTAGATGGGTAACGGCGAGGTAGGCATTCCATGCAATCAAAGCGAGGAGCGCGGGGACTCCTATTTGCAGCGCAGCTTTTCGAATCATCTAATTTTGCCGTCCTTCACGTGATGTTGAGTGCGCCCTCAGTCGTGATTCGATTGGCTTTGCAAATTTCCTGCGCAACCCTGACCGCTGCCTTGCTGCTATGGACCGCCCCTTCTGCTGACATGACGGAACTGGCAGCCAGAGTGAAAAGCAAAGCATCCTCGGGCTTCTCGAAGTAAAGTACTACTTGATTTGCTGCCATGAGCGTAGCTCCTACTGACTGTTCCTTGGATGATAGGCCGATTCAGCGCAGGAGTGACGTTATCTGTTTTGGTGCGCGGACCCCAGAATCGTCGGGAACGCGAACGAAACGAGGATTTCGAAGGATCGGAAAAGTCGGAGCGCGGTCCCCGAACGACTCACCGAACCTTCCCCGTATTTCTGTGTGAACGGAGGAACGATACCGTTCAAGCGAAGGTACGCGACTAGCTGTCCGTAATGGTCGGTAATGTTCCAGACCGCAATGACCGAGATACCCAGTTTGGTGTTCGGTCCGGCATAGCGGCCTTCGACACGGTCGAGTGCATTGTTCGCCGTGAGCGTGGCGAGGACACGGTTGGAGTAGTCGAAGGAGTCCTTGAGATACTTAATCAACTGGGCTTTGGTTTTCGCCGGATCGTGCCTGCCCTTTTCGCAGTCGTCGGGCGGCTTCTTGCCCTCAAATTCGTTAAAGTGGTGCCCGGACTATCACCCGCTGTTTTTGATGGCCTTCCGTGCAGGCTTACGCAAGGGCGAGTTGCTCGCGGTCAAATGGGGCGACATTCAGTTCGGCATTAACGAGGACGATTCAAACCGGTATATTTTCGTACAGCGCAACTTCGTCCAAGGCAAATTCACAACTCCGAAGAGTAAGAAATCGCGCCGCGTAGACCTCTCTCGCGAGTTACGGCGCACGCTACTGGAACTGCGAGACAAGAGGATGCTTGAGGCCATGCTGGCTGGGCGTCCCAGCATTGCAGATGATTTAGTCTTCCCCTCGAAGGCTGGGACAGTGATTGACCCCAACAACCTCGTGCACTACCAATTCCAGCCATGCCTAGAGCATGCGGGGCTGCGTCGATTTCGATTCCATGACCTCCGTCATACATTCGGCAGCCTTCTGATTCGAGACGGCGCATCGCTCGCATATGTGAAAGAGCAGATGGGGCACAGCTCGATCCAAATCACCGTCGACACCTACGGACACCTCATCCCTGGAGCAGACATCAACTGGATCGATGGGCTAGATCGCAAAACAAATCCGCAACAAAATGCAACTCCCGCGCAACTGGAGGTATTGCAGGAAGAGCCGGAATCGCCGGATGTTGTTGAAGAGGTTGGTGAGCGCGGAAGGAATCGAACCTTCAACCTACTGTTTCCATGACATCAACTGAAAACCAATGGCTTCAACGATTTCCCGGCAGTACAGATAGGCGAAAAGAGGCTATTTTAGGCATGGTTGTGACCAAGATGATTTGGTCACAGCTTGGTATCAGACGCTCATCACGGCGCGCTCTTCCCTTCTCACTACGCCTCCGGTTTCCTTCATCACCACAGCGCGCGGCGAACAGCATCTCTCTCATCGTCTTAAACACGCTCCCGCACTTCATCTCCTCGGTGCTGACCCGCTGGATCTCCGCTGGAGTGATCGCGTACCCGCACGCCGGACAGGTTGTGTTCTGAGCGGCGAGGACAGCGGCGCGGTGGATCTTGCGCATCGCGTCATCCTAACCTGCGCGATCAACGAGGACGAGAACGACCTGGATGAGATGGAGGCGCAGGCGGGCAGGATCGGAGCTTGAGTGTCAGCAGTAGAATTCCTTTGGTCGTGACGTACCTCTGCCCTCACTGCGGGTCCAGATCCGAACCACAAGCCGACAGTCTGCTGCGTCCAGCAAAGCGTTCAACTGCTGAACAAGCTCCGCAAATTCTTGAGGGTCCTGCTCCGTAGCAATTTGTTCGCAGAGTACCTGCAACCGTTCACGCTCATTGGGTGTCATGGGAATGTCCGCCGGTCTGTCCGCCGTCGTTAGAATTCTCAAACCCGCGCCGCAAGGAGTCATCCTGTACGACGCGAGTGTTGTTGGGGGAGGATTTCGGCCAGCATATTACCGTCCGTGACAACCGATGTCGGTCCCATAGCGTACCGACAAACTGATTCATCCGTACTAGGATTAGAACCTGCCAGAGCCAAGCAAACATCTTTTTTATGGGAAAGGTGTTGTGATGACTAACGACCGGAGTGCGCCAGCAGTCCGTGTTTTAGTGGTGGAAAACTTCAAACCGTTTCGCCGGGCCATCTGCTCGACCCTAGGCAGACACAGTAGCTTACAGATCGTCGGAGAAGGGTCTGACGGATTGGAAGCGGTGGGTCAAGCCCAAGAGCTACAACCGGACTTAATCCTGTTGGATGTCGGCTGGCCAAGTCTGAATGGACTTGCGGCGGCTCGACAACTCCGCAAACTCTCCCCGAACTCCAAGATAGTCTTTGTGACCCAGGAGTCCGACCCTGCCATCATGCAAGAGGCTCTCAATCTGGGGGCGGCTGGGTACGTCGTGAAGACGAGGCTCGCGAGCGATTTACTCGCCGCCGTGGACGCGGTTCTTGGCGGCAGACAGTTTGTCAGCGGTGGATTGACGGCTCAAGAGTTCACGACGCAAGGTCAGACTGCCAGCGCCGATTAAGCAGCCGCTGCAATCCCGTCGCGTAGGTCCTGCAAGTCGGCATCGTACATAGTAAACCGCGAAGAGCCGCAATCCATGCAAACCGCAATCTTCGGGCACGCCAAGACTCCGGGATTATCAATACCGCTGGCATGGATCATCATCTCGGTAGTGAACTCTCTCTCGTTGAGTGATGCGCAGGATTGGCAGGACATAAGGACACTCCTTCACGCTCGCAGGATACGCAAGCCCCAACGCGCTGTCTGTTCAATAGTGCACACTCACAGTTCGACCAGTGTGGCCAGCGTGAGTTTGTCAGTGATGGATTGTTGGCTCAGAGGTTATGACGCAAGCTCAAACTGTCAGCGCCGATTAAGCAGCCGGTGCCATGCCTTCGCGTAGTTCGCGCAAGTTGGCGTGGGAGGTACTGAACCGCGCTCCGCCACAATCCAAGCAGACCGAGATCATCGGGTATGTTAAGACGCTAGGCTTGGTAACAAGTGTGGAGCTGGGAAAGTGAAGCGTTAACTCACCGGCGAACTCCGCCTCGTTCAGCGAGGAACATACTGCGCAGGCCATAAAGGCACACTCCCATAGAAGACGTGACCTCAGCGCGAGCAGGGTATGAGCCACCGTCACGGCAATGCTAACACGCGCTGGCCATCGCGTCTGTCCGATGGCGTACAAGGTGAGACCTATTTCGCCTTTAATTCGCCCATAGATGTATAATCCCTCCCCATGGCCCGCCGTCCCGATCCGCGAGAACCGGAGATCCTGAGTAAGGAGAATCTGGACGAGCTGCGGCACAACCTGGCCCATCTAAGCCTGCCATCGGTTCGTGAATTCTACGAGCGCGCGCATCAGGACTGCCGACTGATCCACGAGCTGCCAAGCCCGAAGAAGATCCAGACGCTGGTCACGATATGGAAGCAGTTATGGAGATGGCGGTGAGACTACCAGTTGGCAAGTTCAGATCGGCAGCATGGGAGCGATTTGGATCTCAATCATTCACCGACGTTGCGCGTCGCCCAACAGCGGTACAAAACATCAATCGTCAGCGCGACAGCCAAGATCCCCATCGCATCTTTAATCGACGGGAACGCAATGGCGGCTAAGAGTGTAATGACGATCCAGAGCAGGCGGTATGACTTTACGAGCGTGATGAGTTCAACATCTTTGACTACGTCTCGGGTCTGAGGGCGCTCATAATGGCATAATGGTAGAGGGTTGGTTCGTCTGGCCGCAGAACCATGAGCTGCCCTGTGAGAGTCTCGGTGTAGAACTTGCGGTACCAATAGCGCTCTAACGCCTTATCAAACAACGGATGTGTGCGCCAGATCGGATCATCATCCTGCTTGCGTTCGAGGACGAGAGGTTCCTCTGGGCTGAAATGACAAGAGTCCGGAACCACCTTGCCGCCGTGAACCGCAAAAAAGACATAGAGTTCATCGGCACCGCTCGACACGTCGTGATCGTAGTAGAACCACATTACATCACCGGGAGGCATTCCTTGCCGCGCAAAGCCAATCAGGGTATGCATCGCGGATCTAAGCCTCCAGTAGGCCCCGAATATGACGACGCCATCCTCGGTAACGTATCTGTCCGCGCTGGACGCTAAGGACAGTTCCGGCATCTCTGGAATTTTGGCGTCGCTCAACCTGTAGTAAGCGTCTAGGAACGTGCATACTTCCATACTTCTCCGTTGATTATCACCGGCACGTCGGCCACTGCAGATAGGTTTAAGGTGTAAGCTCCTGGCTGAAGTCCCTTCCGACCGAACGTCTTATCCTCTGGCAGTGTTCGCGAGGCTACCGACTCTGCGTCCATCGACCCTCCGCGAAGAACCCACCCTAGAATTACGAATGGAGGATGATACACCTGCTCATCTCCCTCCACCACGAAGGTGCCAGCGGCAGCTCAACCAACGTGCCACAGACACGCAGTCCGCCGCACAGATAGCATTCTCGCGCCGCACGGGTCAATTGGGCCAGACGCTGGACGTTTGCCCGGTGCCAGTAATCAACGTAAGGAATGTCATGACCGCTCAACCTGCGAATTCGAATCCGATGAGTGTTGTCTTTTACGTAGGGCTGATCGTTCTCAGTTGCGTGGCTGTGGCCGGTGGCAAGGGCGTGAAATGGAAGCTCTTGAACCTCCTAATCATTCTCGGCTGCATGACTGGCGGCGTTGCCATCGGGGCTGGGTTAGGTGCGTGGGGAGGCAGCGGCGAGATGGCCGGGCATCTCGCGTTCGTTCTCATGCCTTTGCTGGGCTGTGTCGGAGCGTTCGGCTGCATGAGGCGCAATAAGCGACGGGAGAAGGCCGCTGCCCAAACCGCGCCGAGAGAGTAACGGATGACTGCGACGTTCTTTGACGGGAGCCATCGCGACTGGTGGTGCTATCGATGCGGAGACGCGCGGCGCGTAGCGGTGTGCCCTATGTGCGGAGTGCAGGCTCCAGCCGGATACGATAACGCGTCACAGGCAAGAGGCGATGCCTCAATGCTGCCTCAGCCTACCGCTGCCATTGGCCCTCGCGGACCAAACGAAGGAAAAGGTTTCCAGTGGGCAATCGCCACCATTATCCTCCTCGGCGCGATTGGCATCGGGTGGGATGTGCTCGCCGGTGCAATCTTATTTCACAGCTACACCTTCTTTGAGGCGGTCGTTGTCTGTCTGCTAGTGATGATCCTCTGTGGAGTTGCTACAGTGCGCGCTGGCGAAAGTGCTACTCCATTCGTCGAGCCCGCTAGACAAAAGCTGTGACTGTTTGTCTGCCTTCGCGTCCCTCGCCGCCTTTGCTGCTCTCTCGATGGCTTGGGCGTTGTAGTCGTTGATCTCCGCTTTGGTTTTTTCGGTCGCGAGTCCAGCCTGTTGTCGCGCGAGCTGATCGTTGTAGGCTTTTTGGTACAAGCCTTTCAACGCTGAGAACTCCACCGGCTTCAACGTCTGTCCGGCGTAGAGTGGGTCTGTGGTTCCAGGGTATGTGTCATCGATCTTGGCCTTCTTCATGAGATCAATGAATCCCTGGGTTAATGTAACCGTGCGGTTGGGATTATAGGCATCGAAGGTTGGCTCGTAGCTTGTGGTGCCGTCACGATTGATTACAGCCTTGACGCCGGTTTGTTCCCAGTCGAGGCCAACAGCTTTCGGATTAGCAGCAGCAATCGCTTGAACTTCCTGCCAGGTTTTGTCGCGGATGTCTGCCTGTATGCCGGATTCAATGTACGGCTGTGCTTTCGCCTTGCCATTCTCAGCTTCGCGCTGAAACTGGTCCCACGTTCCGCCCTTGATGAGCTGCTGCGTCCGGATCGTCTGCATATTTTCTGCAGCAATCATCGCCTGCCTGTGCGTCTGCTCAGTGTCAAACGCTTGCTGCTCGCGGCTTTCCGCTTGCTGCTTACGCTGTTCTTCTCGTCCCTGTAGTTGGCGCTGGTAGGTCTGCTGCCGTACGGCATTACCGCCGCGCGAGAACCCAGTGAGAAAGCCGCCGACACCGCTACCAGCACGAGGGCCTTCACTGCCCATCGCCCCTCCGAGCAAGGCTCCAGCCAACAGGCTGCGGAAGATCGCGCCTGGCTTTTGCGGGACCGGCTCGCCAGTGTTGGGATCTGTGACGTGGCCGAATAGTAGGCTCGTCACCTTGCCTAAAGCTTGATGCCGCGCGGCCTCGGCTTGCTGCGGTGTTGGCTGCTGCGGTTGTGGCGGCGGCGGCTGTTGCTGCGGCGGTCCTAGTGGTAGGGCGAGCCGCTGCGCCAGTGGGACGTTACCCACCTGCTGTGGATCAGGCACCTGGGGCTGGCCCATTAGCATCTGCCCGGCTGTCGGTTGGTCTTGGATGGGAATGTTAGGCATGAATGGAACTTCGCGGCAGCTTGAGCTGCGGAACTGGGGATGAGGAAGAAGAAGATACTGGCCGGACTGTAGGGAGCCCTACAGTTTGAAATGTACAGACAGGAGAAACGCGCCAGGGTACTTTACATTAGCGCCGCTGCGTCTTTCCTCCCCGAACAGTAGTAGGTCATGCGCCGGGCAGAAGATAAAATCCGTAAGCTCGGCGCTGACCTATGTTCCTCCAAGAATGAGGGTCAACAAAGGCAGATCCTCGCCGAACTCCGGATCAGTTTGCACGAACACGTAGAACACTTGCGCGCGCATCTCGCCGCCTACCCTTTCGTGATAGAGCGACGCCGCGCCGAACGCGACGATGATCGCCGCCGTGCCCATAGGTGATGTCGTGGAATGAAAGGTCGGAGCGAGCGTTCGATGCGTGCGATTGCGCTCGCCCCAATTCCCAACCAGTGCGAGTTGGGAAGCTTTTGTGAGGGAGTAGTCGTCTGGCAGAAGAACGTACTCCCGCACATCTTTCAGGTTGGTTAGTCACCTGAAACTTTTGCAAGGACAAGCGCGGCGCTGACGCCGCACCCGCTCTGAATTCCCCGAGCCGGTGCGCTACGGTGCGAGGAAAGTCCATGAAGAGTGAAGCCCACCGGGAAGAGGCAATGAATAAACCTACGGCGGAGCGGGCTTCGTGATAACACCGCCCTGTTAGCGTCGCCGCCAGGTTCGGCGGCGAAGGTTGAAAGGAAATGCGAGGAGCAAGCCGGACCCGTCAAGAGTTGCTTACTCCCCGCTCATCGGGCTCACCGGTAAACCCGAAGGTTGACGCCCAGGCATGGTTAGGATTTTGCGGCGAAGGCACTGTACTTTTTGACAGTATTCCGCTCCCCTCGGCGCTACTACCCTCCGTAGTATTGAGTGGTTCAGTTCTTCCGTCCCAGGCCCACTGTCGAAAAGGAGAGACCTTAATGTACTTCACAGATGACTCGTTGCTCCCCGAGAATCAGGCACCACTGATGATCACCGCGTCGCCGTATGGGCCAGTGTGGATGCCCGTGGATTGCACACCTGAACAGAAACTCCCTGTCACTTGGGACGAACAGGTCCAGGCTGCGGTTGACTGCTTCAATGCCGGGGCAACAGTTCTGCACATTCATGTGCGCGACCCAAAAACCGGTCACATCTCAAAGGATTTTAAGCAGTACAACGATCAGGTCGGGCGTCTGCGCAAGGCTGTTCCGAAAATGATCCTTCAACTCGGCGGGTCGATCTCCTTTGCGCCCGAGCCGGGTGAGGAAGCCAAGTTCCAGAGCTACGACTCTCGCCATAAGCTGGCCGAAATCGATCCCAAGCCGGATCAGGTCACGGTTGCTTGTGGCACCACCCTCTATGATCTGACGGCGTTACACCCTGTCGATACTTTTGACGGAACACGGTTCACCAACCCGGCGATGCTCCATGCGATGGCCAACCTTGTGGCTGACTCGACGCCGGACTTCTATCTTGAAAACATCAAGCGCATGGTGAACAACGGGATTCAGCCTTACTTCGCGCTTGCCCACGTGCACGGTCTCGAACTGGTTGAGCGCCTCATTCGCAAGGGCTACTACATGGGCCCGATGAACGGCTTCTTCACCATCGGCAGTGGCGGCGCGTGTGGAGCAAACCCATTCGATCTGATGGAGCTAATCCGTCGCACACCACACGGCTCTTTCTTTACTTATCAGACTACGTTTCGCCTGACCCACCCGGTTTCCGCGATTTGCATTGCTCTCGGACAACACACCCGCGCCGGCATCGAGGACAACCTATGGAACACAACGAAGGGTGTGCGCATGACGACGATTCAAATGATTGAGCGTCACGTCCGCATGGCAGAAGAGCTGGGCCGCCCAATCGCTACAGCCGAACAGGCCCGCCAAATGTTGAAGATCGGTGTTACCTACAAATCCACCGAGGAAACGCTCGCTAACCTCGGTCTGCCGCCCAACCGCCGCCCCGGCAACATGGGGTTCATCGTGCATGAAACGGACGGAATGTACCATCCAGCGGCTCAAGGGGGATGTGGACACATTCACGCAGGTGAGTGGGAAAAGGATCTGCAGGTTCCTGCCAAGGTTCCGGTCAAGGTTAAGGTTGCCTAAGCTGGGGAGTCGTGGGCCGAATCGTTTTAGGAGTCGCATCCTCCAGGAGGAAGATTATGGCTAAGGAAACGAAGGAGTTGAAGGCAGACTCGCGAGCGGTGACTGATCGGCCTGCGGGTCCTTGGGATTCGGCTCTTGACACTCTGCTCGAATGGGACCCGCAGTGGGCCGAGCTATGCTTCAAGGTGAGCACCAACCCATGGACCCACTCTGTTCTGCCTCGCAAATTTGTCGAGTTGGTCAGCGTCAGCCTGAATGCCGCCTGCACCAATCTCAACTCGGACGGAACTCGGCACCACATTCGGGCCGCACTCGAAGCGGGGGCGACTCGCGAGGAGATCCTCTTCGCCCTCAAGTGCGGATCGATCCTGTCCATTCATTGCTGCAGCCAGGCCGCTCCCATCGTTCTGGAAGAAGCCAAAGCTGCCAACGTGCAATTGGCTCCACGAGCCAACACCGAGCCGACCCCGGCCTGTGACGCGATGCGGAAGATGGGACAGTGGAACACTGCGTGGGATCCGTTCTTCGCACTCGATCCGGTATTCACGGACGAATACATGGCAATGGGCGCGGGCCTGTACAAGAGCCGAGTTATGTCACCCAAGGAGGTCGAACTCCTCAGCATCGCCCTTGATGCTTCCGTCACACACATGTATGCGCCCGGCACTCGCCGCCACATCAAGAACGCGCTAAAGGCTGGCGCGACCATGGAGGAAATCATGGAAGTGCTCAAGCTCTGCGTCGTTCAAGGAGTTCAGACTTTCAACCTGGGTCTGCCGATACTCGCGGAGGAACTGGAACAGCACTCGTCGAACCAGAAGGCGGCGTGACGTATGGTGAAGCTCCCAGGGTCGCCAACATCGCCCGACGCGAAATTAGATCGAAACTAGGCCGTCTGTCGCGGGGCGAATTGGAACCTAGCGAGCGTGGCCGCCTGCTTTGGGCTGATCTTCCTCTTCCTTTTTACCCCAGCCAGCCTGATGGCGATCTTTACTTGGTCGGGCTTGGCCGGATCGAAACCTAGGCAGCCCTCAGCTTCACCGTCCTGGATCAGCCGCATACCGGCTGCAATGCCAACATCACGGTGCTTCCTCCAGTAGAACGCACGCGCAGGCTTGGTGGCAGGCGTGATGAACATCACCGCCAGCTCAGTATCGTTCAATTCGTACAGGTGGCTCTGGTCGTGTGAGCCTTGGATGATGTCGGTGCCGTCGTCTGGGTCGCGGCGGACTTTCAGTTTGTGCTTGAGTGCGAGGTCCGTGATCGTCATCTACAGCAGCACTCCAGGTGCCTTGATGGAGCGAACGTACTCCCGGAGGGAGGCCCTGTAGAGCCTGTCCACTTCGTCATCGTTGAGCGCATTCAGCTCGCGCTCGCTCGGTGCCTGATCCTGCTCGCGCAGTGGGCTCAGCAGTTCACTTCGTTCGTGGCGCTGTTCATTCGCCTGACAGCTCTTCCACGCCTGCCGCAGCAATTCCAGTGTGAGTGGGCGCGAACCGGCGTAACGCGACAGGTAATCTTCATGTTCCGGCGTGGGCGAGTAGTCAAACTGTGTGTCGGAGAAGACGGCATATACGGCGCTATTACACGCCCCTAAATAGTTCGGATCGTCGAGTATCGAGAGGCCGGGCTCTTCGCCGTCCAGCGCACACTTCAAATGCTCGCCGATGGCGGCGTCCACACGTCCGCTCTGGGCCAGCCTGGTAACTCGTAAGCGTTCCGCGCTCGTCAGGGCACGTGTGCTGCCCTCAGCCACATCAAGGTAGCCGCCCTCGCGCAAAGCATGATATGCATCGACCAGTCGATTTTTTATCCAGAAACCGCGCTCGATGAGCAAGGCGACCACTTCGTCGATGTCCTGCTCTTGCTCGCTGGCGGACAATGATGAATTGAAAGCAACAGTTTCGGCGATCGCACGATAGTTGGCATCACTTCTGAAATAGTCAGGGCACTCCCGCATAAAGGCGGTTGCAACCAGCTCACCTTTTCTATCGCGGACCTCTGCGCGAAAGTCGTCGTTGCCTGTCTCTTGTCCGACTCTATCCAGCACGTCGAGTGGCGGGTCCGTTACGAAGGCTCGCAGGGCAGCGGCGCTGGCATTCAGTGGGGTATCCCGCCAATCGCGCGACCAACGATCATCTCGCGCCTCGGTGGCAGGTTGTTCTTGAAGATCGACAAATGCGCTGAGGTCCAACGGCGCGAATTGTTCCGCGTTGAAGTCTTCCATCAGGGCGGCGTGTTGGGCAGAAGTTAGTGGCATAGGAAGCATGTTCTCCAGGTGGTGATTGTATATCGATGTCCATCGATCTATGTTTGAGATGGACGGCGTCCCCTAAGGTGTTGACTTACTCTTGATCTACGCTGATGCTCTTGGTGTGCTGTCTCGGTTAGTCTTTACCCTTGCGGGCACCTTTTAAGACCTGGACGTTCGCCGTTTATCGCTGGATCAACTACCAGCCCGTTGCCAGGATTTCCCAAGACTCACAACACCATCCCGGAACCTTACCGGGTAGCCCGCCATCATGGCGGTCGGTCGCGCCGAAGCGCTCGTTATTAGCAGTCCGTTTTTTCGTGGAGGAAGCAGTACTGCGAAGCAACCATCACGCCGGAGGGCGCGAGCGTAGATTTAGGTTATGAAGTGAGATTGATTGCGATTGTGATCGGCGCGCAGAGTCCAGTGGGCTAAGTGCGCCAGTAGAATCGTGGGTGTAGTTGGCGTGATGTTTCCCGAGCCGAGGGCCTGACTGATGTTCGTCTTTGTATTCCTAATCGCCTGCGGCACCTTGTTTGCGGGACTCACCTGGAGCTGGGCGCGATGGGCAAGAGCCAAGCAGCCACGAACCATCTACTCGATCTTGTCGCTGACCGGCGTGGCATTAGCCACGGCGTCTCTACTGCTCGTGGGCATATCTTCTCTATACTCCGCCGTGTTTGACCTTGCGAACTCCTTGGGATTCAACGTCGCCTTGGCCGCAGTTCTATTTGCCGCCTGCGGGACGTGGCGTCCAAATCCGTTGCGCTGGCACGCACTGGCCGTCAGCCTGGGGATGCTGCTGTTCTGGTTTTTCGCGTTGGTGAGTGGCTGACGGATGTCGGACTTGCGCCGAAGTCGTGTCCAGCGTTCCTTGCACCAGTCAGCAACCTTGCGCCACTGTGAGCGCTCAAGCAGCCGCAGCCGTTCCGACGCTACTTGCAGATCCTTGTCATGCTGCGATCGCAGCTCGGCGATCCCGGCTTCGAACGCGACCTTTTGCGCGGCGGCGTCTTCGGCGGTCTGCCATGCTCGATGAAGAACGTATTGCCAGAGCGTGACGCAGGCATCATGGAGTGCGTGCTCGCCTGCGACTTTGTTGGTGACGACTGTGGATTCGACTGCGGCGATGTGCTGAGTGTGGGCTGCGTTGTGTTCGGCGACGACATTCGATAATGCGATGCGCTTCGCTTGCGCATCAGCAATCACGTCAATTACACCGGGCAACTTGAGCGCATAAACGCTGCTACCGGGATCGAGCTGCTTTAACACTAACGGCTCTTCTAGGACTAAGTCGCGTGCTTCTTCGGCAATGTCTGGATGACCGGCGTACAGGCTGGCACGCTCGACCAGAATTCTAATCGCGAGCGCCCTGTGTGCAGCGGAGGGGTTCCGCGCCACTGTGAAGATGGATTCATCAGGCAGGTGCTCTAAGGTTTGGCGCGGATCGGTGATGGGCATTAGTTCTTCTGTGGTGTGGTGGCCAGCAAAGCCTCAACGTCAGCGGCAATCTCGCGGCGACGAATAAATGAGCTGCAGCGTGAGAATAAGAGTTCGACCGCGACGAGCCTGTTAGTAGCGGCGGGGTACAAGTTGAAAATTGGCCGACCCGGGTCGATGAGTATAATCGTGATTTTGCGCCCAACAATCCCAGGCTCTCTCTCTTTCGCCATAGGCTTAGGTAGTCGGCTTTTGCGGCCTACTTGGTTGGGATCGTCCCTCCTTTGCGACTGTGCTCGGTTGGGATTGCTCGTTTTCAAGCGCCATCTTTGCGAGATAGCACGATTCGTGCACTGCCAAGTGATTTTCGTCGATTTTGGAGTTTCCCAATGAAACAGCTCTGCCGCATATCCAACAGTTTGGGGTATGTATCGTATTCATGCCAGCCTCCAGTGCGTGCTCTTGCACAAGAGACCGTCGCCCAGAAAGGGGGCAGGCGGAGGGATGTGTATTTCTCTTATCTAAATTAT
>CAVQCF010000021.1:0-30572 GCA_963710885.1 uncultured Acidobacteriaceae bacterium | reverse complement strand
ATTTTCCTGCAATGTCGCCGGACGGCAATGAAGTCGCATTCTCCTGGCAGGGGGAAAAGAGCACAGACCCCAATATCTATAACATTTACGTGCAGCTTGTGGGCGCAGGCTCGCCGCTTCGACTTACCAGTGCACGCGCTTCTGATCTCTCCCCTGCATGGTCTCCAGATGGCCGTTTCATTGCCTTCGAGCGTGAGGCGGGACAGTCGCATGCTTACTTCATAGTGCCAGCCCTAGGCGGCCCGGAGCGCAAATTGGCCAATGCTTATCCAGAGGCATTCGGCAGCGGCATTAGCTGGTCGCCTGATGGCAAATACTTAGCAGTCGCCGATCGCGGCTCGCCCAACGGTTCCCGGGCTGGCATATTTTTCGTTTCAGTCGAAAGCGGTGAAATGCGGGATTCGGGTATTGAATCGCCAGCTCCATTCATCGTCGGTCCGGCGTTCTATCCAGATGGGAAGTACCTGGCGTTTGTTAGCGGGTCTGGATTCTTGTCAAACGATATTTACGTTGTACCAGTATCCGGCGGCCAGTCGCGGCCACTGACCTCAGTGCATGCTCATATCAGGGGCCCGGCGTGGATGTCTAATGGCCAGGAACTTGTCTTTTCTTCAAATCACCTGGGGCTCGACACTCTGTGGAGAGTGGCGCTGACTGGCGGCGCCCCAGAGCCACTCTCGATTGCTGCTGATGATGCTAGGCAGGTCACGATCTCCGCGCGAGGAAACCGGCTGGCATTTCTCCGCTACAAAGTGGACACCAATATATGGGAAGCACCAGCTTTCGCGGCAATGCACCGTCAACCTTTGAAGTTGATAGCTTCCACGCGCGAGGATATGTCGCCGGCGTTCTCCCCGGATGGACGACGCATCGCTTTCGCGTCGAACCGTTCAGGGAGGTACGAGATTTATGTCTGCGGCGGCGACGGATCCAGTCCTGTCCAACTTACGTCAATGAAGGCTCCGGATACTGGCACACCGGCCTGGTCTCCCGATGGAAAACAGATCGCCTTTGACTCTCGTCTCGAAGGGCACTCCGACATCTTCGTTATCAACGCCGAAGGGGGCTCACCGCACCGTCTCACGACCGAGCCTTATGACAACGAGTTGCCTAGCTGGTCAAGAGACGGTCACTGGATCTACTTCACTTCAGAGCGCTCCGGTGGCAATCAAATCTGGAAAATCCAGGCCGAAGGAGGCGTCGCCGTTCAGGTCACGAAGAGCGGTGGCTGGGGTGGATTCGAGGGACCTGATGGCAAATCTGTCTACTACTATCGCGATTTGGCAATCTGGAAGAGTACTTTGACCGGCGAGGATGAAGCCCGCGTCGCTGATAACTCCGAATCGCAAGACTTTCTCCTGCGCGGTAATGCGGTCTGGCTTCTGGATACTTCCGCCATCCAAGCGCAATTCGACGTTTTGGATTTATCCACGCACAAACAGACTCGCCTCGGTGTGTTGGACATTGGTCCTCGCGCCAACACCGCAAGGGGCTTTGATGTCTCTCCCGATGGACGAACGATCATCTACACGCGTGTTGACGCTCTCGAAAGCGACATCATGCTGGTCGAGAATTTCCACTGAAGCCTGAAAATATGAGGAGTGCATTGCACCCGAGTCACGGGCAACTCTTCCCCGATCCCGTAAGGGAAGGTTTGCCGACCAAGCGCCCAGAACTGCCAGGTTCGGTTCCGCACAGACGAACAGCGAAAACCTTACTACCCAATGCTGCCGTCTGTGAGATAGAAGTGGCTTGGTCAAACCGTTGATGAACGGGTACAAGGGTTCACGGGGCGCATAGAAAGCGTACAATTCTCCGCGCTTTCGAAATCACGAAGCACAGAGAGCTTTTAAGTCGTTTTGAGCGGAGCTCCAGATGGGCAAATCCAACTCGCTGCCTCCGGCCGGTCACTACAACGCCAACTACGGGAATTTTCAGACGGAGCTGTACGCACAGATCCGCCGTGAAGCCTTTGGCGAGGACATTGGACAGAACAGTTGGCTTACCTCAGACGAGCAGGACAGGTTTTTGGAGTGGCTCGACCTTTCCCCAGGGAAGACCCTGCTCGATGTTGCTTGCGGAGCAGGGGGGCCGGCGCTGCGAATCGTCGGTAGCACCGGCTGTTCTGTCGTCGGTATTGACGTTCACGAAGAAGCGGTCACGACGGCGAGGTCGCTTGCGGCTCAGCGCGGCTTGGCCGAACGCGCCGAGTTTCGGTCTACGGATGCTACGGGGCCTTTACCGTTTTCTGACGCCACCTTCGACGCCATCAGCTGTATTGATGCGATCAACCACTTTTCCGACCGGTCGCGTGTCCTTTTGGAGTGGACCCGGCTGCTGAAGGTGGGTGGACGACTGTTGTTCACAGATCCCATCACTCTGACCGGAGCGCTGACGAATACGGAAATCGCGACCCGCAGTTCGGCAGGTTTCTATTTGTTCGTTCCGCACGGCTACGACGAACGCCTTATACAACAGTGCGGACTACGATTGCTCGTGTGTCAAGACGTAACTGCGAACATGGCCAAAGTCGCCGATGCGAGACGCGCCGCCCGCGCATCGAGAAGTGCCGCCCTTCGTGAGATCGAAGGCAACCAAGCCTATGACAGCCAGCAGGAGTTCCTTGCCGTTGCCGCTTGTGTTGCCAGAGAAGGGCGTCTTTCTCGCTTCGTCTATGTTGCGAAGAAATTGAACTGACTGTCAATATTCGGCCAAAGGGGCCGAAGGGATGCGCATGAACTCACATGGAAGTGCAGCCCCGACGATGGCGGAGTTAAGTGATCGCGGCCAGCGAGCGAGAAGGCGAATTGCGTACCGTATCCTTCCTTTTGTCTTTCTCCTCTACGTCGTTAACTACATCGACCGCGTCAACGTTTCCTTTGCCAACCTCAGAATGAGTGCAGATCTAGGCTTCAGCGACCGCATTTACGGTTTAGGGGTCGGTGTGTTCTACCTAACCTACGTCTTGTTCGAGATTCCCGGCGCCATCATCGTCGAACGCTGGAGTGCAAGAAAGTGGATTGCACGAATCATGATTTCATGGGGAATAGTTACGATTCTGACTGGCTTTGTACACACTGTGGGACAGTTCTATGTCGCCCGCTTTTTCCTGGGGGCTGCTGAGTCGAGCTTTTTCCCCGGCATGATCGTCTATTTGACACACTGGTTTTGCGTGCGCGACCGAAGCCGAGCCATCGCTTGCTTATATGCAGCTAATCCCGCCGCTGCTTTGATTGGCTCGCCCTTGGCAGGCTGGCTCCTCGGGGTACATTGGCACTCGCTCGCTGGCTGGCGATGGCTGTTTATTCTGGAAGGGATTCCTGCCATCGTCGTGGGGATCGTCACCTACTTCTATATGACGGATTGGCCTGCGGAGGCGGGCTGGCTTCCTCAGGACGAACGCGACTGGCTCGTCCACGAATTGCAAGCAGAGCTGCAAGCAAAGAAAAAGATACGAAACTACACAATCATGGAGGCGTTCTGCGACCTGCTTATTGTCAGACTGATTGTCGCGTACTTCCTGGCTCTCACAGGAGCTCTGGGAACCATCTATTGGATACCGACCTTCGTTAAGCGCCTTTCTGGATCTTCTACTCAGACTGTGACTTCGCTGCTATTGATTCCAGCTCTGATAGGAATCGCCGGAATGCTCATCAACGGTTGGCACTCCGATAAAACGGCCGAGCGGCACTGGCACAGTGCTATTCCGCTAGTCGCTGCCGGATCGATGTTCGGGCTCTTGACCGCCTTCCATCACGAAGTCCCGTTGGCGATTGCGTGTTTGCTTCTGGGTAGCGGTTTCTTGTATGCGTACTATCCCGCTTTCTGGGCGATCCCGACGATGATGCTCAGCGAAGCAGCGGCCGCGGCTACATTCGGACTGATAAATTCGATCGGGCAACTCGGCGGATTTGCCGGAAATTACGTGATTGGGTTTCTCAACGATCAAACGCATTCACTTGCAGCCAGCTTCGCGTTCATAGCGCTCGTCTATGTTGCGGCAGGAGGCCTGATCCTCAGCCTAAGAGTTCGCGATCCCATTGGTGTCTCGCAGAGATAGAACTAACTCGAAAACTGCTGCCCTTCGCGAATCGGTCGGGAAAAGACCGGAATCGATCTTTCATTCTGGGACTCTTCCCGGGTGACGGGCTTTTCTTCCCTATTCTTGTAAGGTAAGGTTTGCCGACTACCCGGGAGGTAGCGAGAGCATCATCCGTTGACTGGCGGATGCCGCGTCTTTAGGATGAGGCGACCGGGAAAGCCAGGCATTCTCGCGGATGATCGGCCAAACCATCTCGCACTACCGTATTCTGCAAAAGCTGGGCGGCGGCGGGATGGGTGTTGTCTACAAGGCTGAGGATGTGAAGCTCAGTCGCTTCGTCGCCCTAAAGTTCTTGCCCGACGACGTAGCCAAAGATCCTCAAGCCCTCAGCCGCTTTCAGCGCGAAGCCAAAGCTGCCTCTGCACTGAACCATCCCAATATCTGCACGATTTACGAAATTGACGACCAGCACGGCGAAGCATTCATTGCGATGGAGTACTTGGACGGGCTGACTCTGAAGCACCGTATTGCTGGGCGACCGATGGAGACCGAATTGATTCTGTCGTTGGGAATCGAGATCGCAGACGCGCTCGACGCCGCGCACGCTGAAGGGATCGTTCATCGAGACATCAAGCCCGCCAACATTTTCGTCACCAAGCTCGGACACGCCAAGGTACTCGACTTTGGATTGGCGAAGGTTGCGCTTCCCGTCAGCTCGGCGAGCCGAATAGCTGCACAGAATACTCAGACCGCTGCCAACAGCGCCGATGAACCTCTCACCAATCCGGGAACGATGCTTGGCACAGTAGCCTATATGTCTCCCGAGCAGGTTAGGGCGAAAGAATTGGATGCGCGAAGCGATTTGTTTTCCTTCGGTGCGGTGCTGTATGAGATGGCGACCGGAAAGATGTCATTCGAGGGCGCAAGCTCTGGAGAAATCTGCGGAGCGATCCTGCACCAGAAGCCCCGCCCGGTGTCGCAGCTTAATCCGCAGATACCGTTGCACTTCGAAGTGATCATCGACAAGGCGCTGGAGAAAAACCACGATCTACGTTATCAGCACGCGGCCGATATGCGAACGGATTTGCAACGCCTGAAGCGGGACTCTGAAATCGGAGACATTTCTGCCCCGAGCTCAGGAACGGTGGCAGAAGCTCCCATGGATTGGGTTGCGAAGGTCAGGAATCTTGCGGTTTCCGTGCTGCTTGTGGGCTTGCTCGTGGCAGGCGTGCTTTATTATCGGTCGCATCAGCAAAGTAAGCGCCTGACCGAGAGCGACACCATCATTCTCGCCGACTTTGCCAACAGCACCGGTGATGCGATCTTCGACGACACGCTGAAGACAGCGTTCACCGTCTCGCTGCGGCAGTCACCTTTCCTGAATGTGCTCTCCGACAGCGAAGTGGCGAAGACCCTGCAACTGATGACGCGTCCCGCCAACACGAAATTTACACCCAAGCTAGCGCACGAGCTTTGCCAGCGGACGGGCAGCAAGGTTTACCTGGCCGGATCGATCGGCAGCTTGGGCAGCGAATATGTGCTGGGATTGAAGGCGGTGAATTGCCAGAACGGAGACACGCTGGCTGAGGAGCAGGTGACGGCTGCGTCCAAGGAGAAGGTGCTGGACGCTCTGGGCGAGGCGGCATCCAAGTTACGCGCAGAGTTGGGAGAATCGCTGGCTACGGTGAAGAAATTTGATGTTCCGCTGGAACAGGCCACTACTTCCTCGCTCGAAGCTTTGAGAGCGTACAGCCTTGGACTGCAGACCTACAACACCGAGGACACCGCCGCAGCGCTCCCTTACTTTCAACGTGCCATCCAACTCGATCCGAATTTTGCGATGGGCTACAACGCAATGGGTAGGGCCTATCTCTTTCTCAGCGAACTCAGTCGGGGCAGCGAGTATTACGCCAAAGCGTTCCAGTTGCGCGAACATGCCAGCGAGCGCGAAAGACTGGCGATCACGGGAGACTACTATTCCTTTACAACCGGGGAACTGGATAAAGCAGCCCCGATATATCAGGAGGAGATTGATAACTACCCGCGAGAATCTGCAGCGTACGGCCGTTTAGGCGAAGTGTTTGCCTTGTTGGGCCAGCATGAGAAAGCTGTGGAGAGCGCGCGGCAAGCTGCGCGCCTTGGACCGGATCGGTTAGGTGATTACGGGAATCTCGCCAACCACACTCTCGCCTTGCAACATTTTGACGAAACGCGGCAAATCATCCACGAGGCACAGGCGCAAAAACTCGATGATGCGTTCCTTCGCCTTTCTCGCTACGCCCTGGCCTTTCTCGAGGCGGACTCTGGGGCGATGGCGGAACAGCAACAGTGGTTTGCCGGGCAGCCCAATTACGAGAACTGGGGACTGGCGGTGGCCTCCGATTCCGCGGCCGACGCCGGTCACCTGGCGAAGGCGCGGGAGTTGACCAAACGGGCTGTGGACTCCGCCGTACGAGTTGACAACAAAGAGGGCGGCGCAATCTATCTGGCGAATGCTGCTGTTCAAGAAGCGGCGTATGGCAACGCTGCGGAAGCGCGGCGGTCAGCGGCAGAGGCTTTGAAGCTGGCTCCCACGAGCCCTGGCGCGGGAGCCGAGGCCGCGCTGGCGTTTGCCATGGCGGGCGATACGGCGAGAGCCGAGTCCTGGGCTAAAGATCTGGGAAAACGCTTCCCGCTGGATACGCAGATGCAGTCGCTTTGGCTGCCTGCGATTCAGGCACAATTGGCGTTGGATAGAAACAACCCGGCTTCCGCTGTGACTGCCCTGCAAACTGCTGAGTTCATTGAGTTGGGGCAAATTCCGTTCGCCAACAATATTTCCTGCCTTTATCACGTGTATGTGCGCGGAGAGGCATACCTGGCCGCCGGACAAGGCAGCGCCGCCGCAGCCGAGTTTCAAAAGATTCTCGAGCACAGCGGCATCGTCTGGAACTGCTGGACGGGAGCGTTGGCGCATCTGGGCGTGGCTCGTGCCAACGCCCTGCAATCGAGAACATCGCAGGGCGCGGACGCCGATGCCGCCCGCGTCCGGGCGCTCGCTGCCTACAAAAATTTCCTCACCCTCTGGAAAGACGCCGACCCCGACATCCCCATCCTGAAGCAGGCCAAAGCGGAGTACGGGAAGCTGCAATAGCTGGAAAGGTACCGGCCTCAATCGCTTGCTGTTTGCGGATAGTTTCTGTTATCACGCGGTAGCGCCCACCACCCGTAGTGGCTGGTTTCGGATTCCGGGCGGATGACGGGCAAACCTTACCTTACCGATTAGGGAAGGGTTGCCAAAATTAACCGGCCAAATCTTTTTGATCCTTGCTTTTCAGCGAAGCGCCCTAAAATCAAAGAGTTTGGCCGGTTAATTTCGGCATAACTGGTCCAATCTGTGCACGCGCTCTTAAATCTCTCCATCTGTTTGAGTTACGCCCGCGCGGGCATCATGATTGGCCAGTTATGCCGACAAACCGGGAGTTGATCGGATTGGTCAACACTTGCGCGTTTCCCAGCACTAGTCGGGGTGAAACTTTCTACGGAGCGAGAGGGCTAAAGCATCAGGGAAGCTGCAGGTCGAAGGCGTAGATCTCCTCGGTGCTGATATCGCGAGACAGCAAGGGTACGTCGCCGGGGCCAAGGCCGGTCCAAGTGCCCGGGCCGAATTGAATGGGGAAACCCTTAATCTTCCTTAGGTCGGCTAGTCTTTCCAGTTTCGCGTCGCTGATTCGAAAACGATAGTATCCGCTATCACTCCTCAGAACCGTGTCGAAATAGATGTAGGCGCTGTCATGGGACCAGGCAAGATAGCCGAACGAATCCAGCTTAATAGCCAATTCTCGCCATTTTTGACCCTTAACATCACACAGCATAAGCTTGTTACCGTTGTGAGACAGTGCGACCACGTAGCGGCCATCGGGCGACCAACGAGGACCGAAGAGTCCCTGCGAGCCTTGCAGTTGCGAAACCCGGTGAGTGTTAACGTCGAACAGTTCGACGGATGTGGGATTAGAACCCAGGCCCCAACGTCCAAAGGCAAGCGTATTCCCATCCGGTGACCAGGTGGGGTCGCCTTCCTGAATTTCCTCCGTTGTCGATGTCAGGGACTTTGGACTGCCACCGTCTTTTGAAACCAGGTATATCTTCCATGGCTTGCCGGGCAGAACTCCCGGCGAACGCAATCTGCTGTCCGTCAGGAGACCAGTGACCCAGACCGGTCCGCATGGGAGGATAAGTAAGCTGGAGACGAGCGGTCCCGTCGAGCTTGCTGCGCCAGAGTGTGTCGTCGGGATAGGTAACGTAAGTCACCCACTGGCCGTCGCGCGAGAAATCCACGTCGCCGGCGGAGATGCCGCCGAGATAAGGAGCGAAATCACCAGATTTCGCGTCGTAGCGGACCAACTCGGCGCGCAGTTGGACGCCACCCATGAACAATTTCTTGCCGTCTTTACTGGGAAGCGGACCACCAAACTGAAGTGGTCCGGTCGTCAGCTGAACCGGCTCACGCGACACCTTCCTCCACCAATGGGACTGGTCAGGCACGATCCAGACGTTAGCGGCGCCATCCTGCGTGCTTTGAAAAACATAAAATCTACCGTCGGACGTCCACCTGCCGCAGCACTCGTTGGGCGGATTGTTCCAGCCGGGTAACAGCGAGTGGATGCCGCTGCCGTCGGTACGCACTTCCCAAAGTTCGGAAGTGTTGTTGATGATGTTCGAAACCGAGAATCGAATGCGGGATCCGTCGGGTGAGATGCTGAGAGTTCCTGGAACGTCCCGCGCGGTTGCAATTTTTCGGGGATTTGCGCCGTCGTGCTCTGCGCTATAAATGTCGTTCCCTTTGGCAAAGATCAAGTTCCCGTTGGGTGCCCAAAGGGCATCATGCGCGGATACATCTTCGAGCTGGCGCGGCGAACCGGCGGGGATAGGCACCACCCAGAAGCGAGCCTCTAAATCATCAATCGTTGCCATCTGCGTAACCAACAGTTCGGATCCTTGCTGGGAAACGTCGGTGACAATGGGATTGTCAAACGGCACGTCAACGGGCGCGGTTTCGCCTCCATTCACGGACACCTGAGCGATGGAATAACGGGTCGGAGGATTCTCGGTAAAGTAGAGACGATTCGCGTCGCCCACGAGGTTAAGCTTTGGAAGTCCGTCGCTGGTGATCTGCTTAGATCCTAGAATTCTCGGGGTGTCGGCGGCGTCCGCAGCCAGATTAAGAGCAGGGCGACGGAGACAACGACGGGTGCTGCGATGGCACTCCATTTGAGCAAGCGTGCCGGGCTTCGCGATCCAGCCTGCGGTGTTGCACCCACGCTAGTCGCAGGCGCCCTTCCCGATTCCGTATCGCGCTTGAGGCGTTTCAGGTCCGTTTCCAGGTCGGCGGCGGTGCGATAGCGAAGGTCCCGATCTTTCTCCAGTGCCTTGTTGATGATTCGTTCGAAGTCGCCAGGGAGATCGGGATTCAGGCGCACGGGCGCGACTGGAGCGCGGTTCACGATCGCCTCGCAGATCATGGCCGAAGTTTCTCCGCGGAAGGGCAAGGCACCGGTCGCCATTTCGTACAGGACCGCGCCGAAAGAAAACAAATCGGTACGGGCGTCCAGTTCCTTGCCGCGCACCTGTTCCGGCGACATATAAGCCACGGTTCCGACCATGGTGCCGGGGCTGGTGAGATGCGCCTCGTCCAGAGATTGGGTCTGCGTGTTGGAAGACGCAATCTGGCTCGACGAAATGGCAGGGGGCGTAACTTTGGCCAGCCCGAAGTCGAGAATCTTGGCGTGGCCGCGTTCGGTCACGAACACGTTGGCGGGCTTGATGTCGCGGTGAACGATACCCTTGCTGTGGGCGGCGTCGAGGGCGTCGGCGATCTCGACGGCGATCGGAAGTAAAATTTCGAGCTCGATCGGGCGGCCGCCGATGCGGTGCTTCAGTGTGACGCCCTCGAGATATTCCATGGCGATGAAGGCCAGGCCGTTCTCCTCGCCGATGTCGTGAATGGTACAGATGTTGGGATGATTTAGAGCCGAAGCCGCCTGTGCTTCGCGCTGGAAACGGGCCAGGGCTTGGGGATCACGGGCCACTTCGTCAGGCAGAAATTTGAGAGCAACGAAGCGATGCAGACGGGTGTCTTCTGCTTTGTAGACCACACCCATCCCGCCACCGCCGAGCTTCTCGAGGATGCGGTAGTGCGAGATGGTCTTGCCGATCACGGCCCGAATCTTACGTCGATAAAACCCCACAGGTCAATCAAAGCTGACAGCATGTCACGCTCGTTCGTGGAAGCGATCGTGAATGCAACGGCCCCACTGTTCACAGATTCAAACCCGTTACTTTTCGGTTGTCGGCGACTGCGAAGTACCTTCAGTGATCGGTAACGAGAATCGGCTTGTCGAAAGCTTTGCCAGCGATTGCGGACGTATCACGGGCAAACCTTCCATAATCCAGTAAGGGAAGGTTTGCTAACCCGGGAGTCACGGCCTCGGCTCGTAAGCGGATGAGCTTCGCGCAGCAAGCACGATGGGCAAAGGCGAAAGGTCAATTGGGCAAGGGGAAACCCAGGCACAGCATGTCCGCATCAGCACGCAGTAAGATCGCGGCGGCACAGCGAGCACGGGTGGGCGAGGCTGAAGCGCGAGAAGAAGGCTGCTTAGACCGGGCAGCGGGGCGCAATCCTTACTCGACTTGCTGGACGGCGGTTTGCTCCTCACATCGCAAGTCAACATTTCGGGCTTTCCCCAGCCCCCAGTGGTCAAGAGGGCTTTTCCCACAGCAGCCGCAAGTGAAAAGGTCGGCAGAACCCAAGGACAGCACTCACGACCCGATTAGGTCCTAGTTTGCGCCCGCAGCCACCGACAGCGGATAAAACACCAAACTGCAGCCGTTAAAAAAAACAGGAAAGCATGCCTCTTTTGATCAGGCGCGGGTTATACCTGATTTGGCCCCGTTTTCGATTACTCCTGGACTTTCCGCGGGTGTAGCGTGTAATTCCACTTGGAACAGATGGCATGAGGTTCCATCTTGAGTCGTTCGAGATCTTCACTTTTCACCTTTTGTCCTCTCTTATAAAGGCCTCGGTCCAAGAAGGCTTTTACTTTCAATCCGGTAGCCGTGCTCGTCCCCCGAATGTACCCCAACATGATTTCGAGAGTCTTCAGGGGCTTTCCCTGCCAATTTGTGCTGATGTACACACTTGACGACTACAAAATCCATTACCCGGAATTGGACTACTACTGCACTCGAGCCATCTCTCACGCCCTTTGGACGACCTTGCCCAGCTACGGCTTGGAGCTTGTTTCGCACTATCTCGGCCTACCGTTCGCGCACCACGCAGTCGAAGAGGACGCAATGGCCTGCGCAACCATCGTGCTTTGTGGCTGTAGGGATGTTGGCGTGGCGGACGTCACCCAACTCGCTCAACACCTCATGATACGATGCGGTCACCTTTACCCGAGCCAGCATATCCCCTACCTTAAGCAAAGACGCCGACGGCCTCGCTGATCAGGTAATAGAACCTTCCTGCTTCGTCGGACCATGAATGGAATGCTCAGGGTCGTGGCAGACCGGAACACGCTGATAGACAAGTTCCATCTGATTGCAGCGTTGCCCTACGTGGACGAAATCGTCTCAGACGATGACTTCTTCCACAAGATTTACCCAGTGGCGCCCGGCCGGCAAATTGCTGGAGACGTGCTCGATCCTGACGACCACGCCAAACATTCTGACCTCTGCTGTCCACGACCGCATGCCGGTCATTATTGATCCGAACAGTTACGATCTGTGGCTAGATCCTGGATTCCTGGATGTGGCCGACCTATTAATTAAAGGCCTATGACGCCCGCTTGATGCGATCTTACCCAGTAAGTGCGCGAATCAATAACCCCGCGAATGATGATGCGGATTGCTGCGCCCCTGCGGAGGTTACGCAGAATCAGGCGCAGCTGTTTTAGGCATCGCCACCTCCCAAAAGTGATGGGACAGGGCGGCCCGCATCTTACCGCCCCGCTTCCCTTACGCCGCGCGCTTTAACCTCGCCCACCTTGCCCGCTGCGCCGCCCCAATCCGCTTGCGTCCTGCCGCCGATATCGTTCTCTTGGGCTTCGGCGCGTGACCCTTCGCCTTGTGCTTTGCCCAGCGCGCCTTCTGCGCCAGGCTGATCCTGCGTCGACCCGCTGCCGATATCGAGCGTAATGCGCCGTTCGAACTGCTTCCGAGCGCCGCAAGCGCTGCGTCAATGCGTTGAAGCTGTTGCTGTGTGTGCTGGCGCTCTCTTCGTAACTGCTGGACTACTGCAGTCATGTTCTTCATTTGGGACCCCTGCGGAATGATAGCAGGGCGTGCGCGTATCTCTCATGGCAAGTGAATCAAGGGCTTGAATTGCTCTCTCAGTTTCGCCTCGTTCCAGATGACGTAGGAAGTTGGCATGACTTGGCGAAGTATATGTGCCAAGTGGCTGGCTATATCTCCTTCTTTCGCGAACGTTTCTCGGTTCCGTCCCCATGCAACTATGTCTGCCGCCTGGATACCGGGGATAAATAAAGCCGTACCATGTGAGGACAAATTCAGAACAGAATGGTGTTGCACAGGGCTATGGGATCAGGCATTTGGTAAGTTTCCGCTCGCAACTTCTGCCATGCGAGCAGATCAACGGAACAATAGAACACTCGCAACTTGTCCTTTGGAAGACGCGACATGTAGACCAAGCATTTGTTTACCAGGCCGAACGCATTGTCGTGATTCCATCCAAGGTTCGAATCGAAAGCTTTTTCGAGACGGTACACTTCCTTCATGTGGATGTAGGAGCCCTTGGGAGTGTGGCCTTGCAGAACCTGATCCCACTCCTTTTCCAATTCAACCCAGATCTCGTCCGGGGCAGCAATAGCAGCGAGCGTCATCCAGTTGTCTTCCAGCTTGCCACTGCTATCAAGGTAGGCACGTAGCGAAATCAAAATGTTTCCTCTCGTCTTACGGAAGAAGCGCCCGATAACGACTCAGTGCGGAGAGTTCAACAGGCAACGTGTACCCATTGTCCTTTATTAGCTGATTGATCGCTTCGAACGTCGCTGGCAACGCCCACGGCGATACAACCACCTCCGTCAGAAGCGACTGCAAATCCACCTTGCGCCTGTGCCCCTTCAACACGCGGTCCGGTGGAGGAGTAAGTGGGCGTGGATGAACTCGGTTGTCGGCGTCGATATGTCGGTTAAGGCTTGCGAGCGGGTCCATGATCCACAAGAACGCCCTGACCTCTCGCTCGTCCGCATACGCCAGTCGTTTCGTGGTAATGAGTCGGAACACGTTAGCGCGCTTGCCTATGAGATGCTCTGAGCCGTACCGAACAAGCCCAATAAACGCTCGATCATTCATCGCATTGAGCGCGGATTTGAGCAGTCGATATTGCGAGCAGACCGCCACACCTTGGTCGCCGTACTCCCTCCACATCTTGAGAGTTTCCTCGCGAAATAGATGCCAACAGCTAATGTAGAAGTCTTCGCGGAACTGTGCGTCCGAACCGATGGTGTGGATCAGTTCTTGTCTTTCCTTTATGTCCAACGGGTTTAATCCGAAGCCCGCCAGGTATTCTTCTGGCGGCAGCCCTTCGCGTTGATCGTTTTTGAAGAGATCCGCACGACAGAAGTAAAGCTCGCCCGTGGTAATGAGATCGCGGAACTTCCGCATGTCCATGAACCGCCAGATCACCACGTCCTTGTCGGCGGGCTCCAGTTGGTCGGGATAATTTTCGAGTCCCACTCCTTTACTCCCTTCCGCACACCTTGTCCACCTTCTTCATAATCAACTCCGCCCACTGAACGCTCGCCGGTTATCAGTTTGTCAGTGCGCGGACTTCCTTCCGGACCTCCGAAGAGATCATCGGCGGTGCGCATGTGCAGGCTGGCCATGATCGCCGCCATGATGCCGATCACGCGCTTACGTCCCTCATCCATCGCAGCAGTCTACACTGTTCGCCTTTTCTTCGCTACCATGAATCCTGCTAAATAACGACCTTCGCTGCCTGATTCTCAATCAAGACTCGTGCCACTCGCTCACAATCGTTCACTTCGGCTTCCGAGGCAATTCTATGAGGTCCCTGCGCACGCCCTGGGTGACGGCCATTCAAGACCGTTGGACCATTGCTGATGCGCCCGAGATCTCTGAGGTCGGCCTCACTCACATTGAGAGCAGCCGCAGCCTTCTTGCGCCCTCCATATAGCCGTTCAGCCACCTGGAGCACGTCATATAAAGGATGCAGGCGTCCGTCGGGATCGGCGGCGTACCGGGACCAGTGTTCCAGCATATCTCGCAGGTTGGCGTCGGTGGTCGCACGTTTTGCCAGGTCCGCAATGCGAGACTGTGCAGCTTGCCGTTCGCGTCTTTCAACTGCTCTACGCGACTCAAGGTCGGCTGGCAGAATGTCCACCTTGACGGTAAATGTAACGCTCTGCTGGCCGGTATCGCGTAATACATGGCGACCTTGAAATTCCACGGCGAATCCATCAGCCAGTTCATAAGACAAGCTTCTGATGAGGTCGTGTGCTGCTTGGTCAGCCTGCTTGCGCCGACGATCCTCGTCAGCCTCATCAGCAGTCGCCGTTAGCACCAGTGTTTCTTCTCGGATCACGGCATCGAACGGCGCAACGCTGATCTTATACTCCACATCAATGCCGGGCTTGACCTTAAAAGTGAATGTGTATTTGTTCATACTGTCGTTCACAGAATATTCCAACTCCTTGCTCGCCTGCCGAGCATTTCTCCACTCATCCCCGTACCGTCAAAAGTTACATGCCGGTGTATGCGCCGCCGAAAAACCAAAGGATGTTACGACAGCGCGGGGAAACCTTAACCTAGTTCCCATAGGCATTCGTGTCTATAATCCTCAAGCATGAATTCGGACATGCTGGCGTTAGCGTCGGCTCTGCTATTTCTTGCCGTCGTTGCGATTGTCGCTTGGCTCGGAGGCGGCAAGAAGTGGCCTTTTCGCGCTCTCCCGTCAGTGCTAATCCTTTTTGCAGTTGGTGTCGTCTGTGTGGTTCTTTACTACATCTGGGATGAACACGCTGCCAGAGTTCGTAATCGAAGACTTCATGAATGTGCCGTTGCGAAGGTCGCGGCTCCCAAGTGCTTTCCAGCGCAGGGAGGCGGTGGCATCCCCAAGGGTGCTCTCGTATGTCCGATATATCTCCTGCCAGAGAATCCGACGCCTCAACAAGAAGAGGATGCAATAGCTACTGCCCAGAGGGAGTGCGAGGAAGAAGAGAGTAAGCCACCTCGCTGCACGATGAAATCTCTCGCTACCGAGAACAGCGCGGCATAAGGCCCCAGATGCAGCTTGACCCGTACGCTTCGATTGCTAAGCCAATCAAGACAACGCTGAGCGTTGCAGTGTGTGCCGACAAGATTAGAAAGAAATACCCAACCGCATACACCGACCTGAACGATGCAACCCTCATTAAGAAAGTTCTGGCGAAGTATCCAACCTATTGTGACGTTCCAAGCGATCCTCCTGGTTGGGAACCGGCCATAGAAGGCATACACTAACACGACAGTCAGTGTGCAAGGTGGGATACGAATCCCAGTAGTTGGAGTTGGTCGAGCGAAAGAATCGCAGGATTTTGATATGGGGATGTCGAATTGCAGGATAGAGAGACAGGGGAGCTCTGACCGTTGCCGGTGTTGATTGTCGTTGAGTTGGTAAATTACGAAGAGGGACTTAGCCGGTTGCCGCACCGAGCGCCAGAGCGATTCGACGGAAAGCGGGTAGAAACGGGAAGGAAGCCGGCAGATGGACGACGATTCGTCGTACCGAGACCAAGACCCGAGCGCCTAGCTTCAGCAGGCGTTCGCGCAACATGCAAACTTGAGCGCGGGCACAAGTGGTGCCGGCAGCCCGCAAGCGTAACTCCTGCATCAGAACATACGCAGCGGCGGTGAGCAGAACACGGAACTGATTGGCCCAGAAGCTGCTGCAACTGGTACGGTCAATCTCGAGCTGGTGTAATTCTTTTATGCGGTTTTCTATGTCGCCGCGCTGGCAGTAGACCCGTTCGTAAATCCATTGCGGGCTCTGTTTCATGTTGGTGATGACAAACCGGGGATTGTCTTTGGGCTCTTTGTCGGCAGCGCGGACGACTTCGGCCTTGATGATGGCGCGCCGTAAGCGTGGCCACTTCCCGGCCTTGTATCGGACTTCTCCGTAAATATGTTCCGTCTTTTCGCTGCGCCGCGAGAGCCGGCGCGCTCGCTTCATTCCGGGTTCGGCCACACGCTTCAACACCGCATTCTTGGCCATCGCGACCACATATTCCAGTTTCGGCTGGGCGTCCAGAAACTCGAGCACGGCAGGATGCGCGAAACCGCCATCCAGGCGTACCCGAATCTGTACTCCAGAAAGATGATGCCGAATCATCCTCACCAAACGCCGCAACAGGGCGACCGCGCCCACCGCTGCTCCCACGTTGCCCGGCCGTAACACCGCGGCGCAGAGATACTGGTCGGCTTCGTCATTGAAGCTGACAAAACCCATCACCGGCAGGTAGCACCAGGTGTCGTAATGTCCGTTGAAGAAGGACAACTGCTGCGCGCCGTGCGTGGGATCGTCGGTTGGGTCCAAATCGATGGTGACGCGATAAGCGCGATGGCGCAGCCGCTTGGCGTGGCGCCGGATCACACTCTCGGCCAGGAACTCGCCCGAACGATAGAGTTCCTTGACCCCAACCCCGTTCTCGAAACGCGACAACGTCGGCTGCGAAGCCAGGTCGCGACCCTCGATCGGATCGCGATCCAGAAGTAGTTTGTGAATCGGATCCTCGGACAGGCGGGCCGAATCGTTCGCGTCCGGGTAGCCGCAGGCGATCGAGAACACTCGCTGCCCTACCAACTCGCGCAACGAATGATCCACCTTGCCCGCTTGCCGCTCGTCTCGCAGGCAGGAAGCCAGTCCCGCCACCAATCCATAGTGCCGATCGGCCGCCTTCAGCAGCAGGGCTCCGCCGTCGGAACTCCCCTCGCGCTGATCGAACTGGGCCACCACAGGCTTGCCATAAATTCCCGGGAACAACACACACTGTGTTGTGCTATCTTCAGACATTCAGAAGCCTCTTTTGTTGCTCAAACATTGTCTAGACAACATGTTTGTAACAGAGGAGGCTTTTGTTGTCTTCAAATATATGAATAATGCGAGTTAATACCTCGCTCCAAAGAGAGAACTGCCATCGCCTTTTTGCGCTGCGGCGACGGCCCGCTACGCATGCCTTTCAACAGTTTGTCTAACTCGATGACATGACCGAGTTCCTTTTCCAGTGTGGAGCGGGGGATCGCACCTTGTTGAACTGCCCTCATCCACGCAAAGGCCTCGTTTTGTTTAATGTCCAGTTCGATCGGGCGCAAAGAGGCCACCACGGCATAAAGGGCGGTCTTGCCCCCACTGTAATCGGCCTTCCGGACTTGGCGAAGGATTTCCAAGGAGGGAAGGTCAGCCTCCTGTTCAAGGATGTCGCTTATGATTTTCCGGAAGCCCTCAACGATGCTTGGCCTGCCGATTCGCCGCCTCCTTCTCTCGGCGGTATCATTGATATGTTCAATTCGTGCCTCCCCTGCGATGCGCTGGACCGAGCTGGGCGAGATTCCCGTCAGACGGGCAACCTCGGTTCGCTTGTGACCGACCTTGAGCAAGATTTCGACCTCGTGGCGCTTTAACAATCCCAACATTCCCAACATTCTTGTACCTCCGCTCGGTCTCTGTGGCCTCCCGAGCTGACATTTTGAGGATTAAAGGAACAATTGTCAGGGAAGCAAACTCCTTTATGCACGCAGTTTTGTTTTTACACACACACACGCTCTGAATCCCGTTGAACTCGATCATGTATCAGCGGTACTCCGTTGGATTCGGACGGTAACTGACTGTGGGACAACCCGGTGTGCCAATTGTTTACGGAATTTGAGCTCGCAGCGCCGGCGATCTAGAAAGAACGATCGGCTGACTGTCGGTTAGACGGAAGTGTCGGGTTGAACTGATCTGCGCGGTGCTCATGCGCCAGCCGTGGGCAGCGTAGAGGCCGAAACCATCGCTCTCCCATGCTCTTGTGGCAGAAATGAAGCGACTCCGTCAGTCTGCTCACCCCACCTTTCGGTGGTTGCTTAATCGTCCCGGAGGGCGAACGGCGGCGATTCTGGCTAGCTTAACCAGCACCTGTCGTCGGCACGAGGTGGATCCGCAGCTCTATCTCACGCAGCTGTTGATGAATCTGCCCCAGACGAAAATGAGCGAATTATCCGATTGGCTGTCCGACCAATGGAAGATTCGTCACCTGGCTCGAATCGCAACCTTCAGCGGTCCGTCCACCAGTAACTAACCTGTGGTTCGCGAAGCGCTCACTGAAATTGTGGATTCCAAGTTGAAAGAAGAAACGGCTGATCGGGCGTATTGCGATACGGCTTGCGCCGAGGAAGGGACTCAAACGCCGTCCCTTCCTCGGACTCCATCCCGGCTTCGGCGTGCCCCCCAGCGTTTCTGCCAATCGGAACTCGAGTGCCGCCATGCGCACTCGCTCTGGGTGACTGTCGGCTGCGCCGTTGCTGATGGCTGGGGTGCACTCGTCCTTTCCATCGGAAAAGTCCCCTCGATCGGCGTCACTGAGCCAATCCAACTCCGGTCAAATCCGGGCCGATTTCACCGCTTACCCCCCTCTCTCCGAACACGCTGACCAGCTCTTACGCTCTTACTACCTCCGACCTTCCAACAAACACGCAGAGAGAACCAAATTCTCTAGATCGGAGGTTCAGTGGAACAGTGGAACGGCTGCTTTGCCTTGGTTTTGCTGCGAATGATGCAGACGGGCGAGGAACCCGTCAAGGTTTCCCTCCGGCTCGCTTCGCTCGACCTATGACCGAACCCTCGCCCGTCTGCACAAGAACTCTCCGCTAGAAAACGAAGGCACACAATCGAAGCCCCAAACCAAACTTCGATTGACATTCCGGGCCGGTCATAGACGCCGGGAACGGCGGAAGGGCCGGTAGCACGAGGACAGACGAGGTTGTCATGGCCGAACACTACGGATAAACGGGACAGAAATGCAAGCAACTGAATGGATGACGGCCGCTGAAGCGGCTCAATACTTGAAAGTCGAACGACGTACCTGGTTGCAATGGGTCCGGCAGGGGAAGACTAGAGCTTTTCAACTGTCCGGCACCGCTCGCCACGTCTGGCGGTTCCGGCAATCAGATTTGGATGCTATGCTTGTCCCGTCATCTGCTGGCTCTGCTGATAGGAGGCAGCTATGAGAGTTCAGCGGCACGTCCATGGATCTGTGCGCTTCGACAAGAGGCGTCGGACCTGGAATTACTTGTGGTATGAGGCCGGCAAGCGTCGGTCAAAACTGATCGGAACCAAGCAGCAATACCCGACAAAAGCATCCGCCTGGAAAGCAGTGGACATTGTCCACGCATCGGTACAACAAACAGGGACCGAACCAACCGCATGTACGATGCAAGTATTGGTAGAGCACTACCGAGTTGAGAAGATGGCAACCCGCTACAGTACACGACGAAGCTACGAGATGTGGTTGAAGAATCACATCCTGCCTCGGTGGCGGGACCGTCCGATCACGGATCTGCAGGCGCGCCCTGTGGAAATGTGGCTTGGCACTCTCGAACTAGCACCGAAAAGCAAAGCGCACATTCGCGGATTGCTTCGCAGTTTGTGGGATTACGCTCAATGGTGCGGCGACGTTTCATTGCAGCGCAATCCTATGGAGCTGGTCGCGGTTAGAAACGCGAGCAAGAGGACGCGGCACCCGCGCAGCCTGAGCGTGGAAGAGTTTCAAAAACTAATTGCTCAGCTAAATAGGGAACCGTTCCGCACCATCGCACTCGTTAGTGTGTGTTTCGGTTTGCGCATCAGCGAGTGTCTTGCGTTGAAGTGGGCGGATGTGGACTGGTTTAATTCTAGGCTCTACATTCGGCGCGGCATTGTGCGACAACGCGTGGGCGAGACGAAGACTGAGTACTCCAATCGGCCACTCGTGATTGACGGAGCAATGCTGGAAGTGCTCAAAGCTTGGAAACAAGGCAGTGAGTTTTCTGGCTTAGATGACTGGATGTTTGCCTCACCGGCACACATCGGCCGATTACCGTGGTCAATGGATGCGGGCGATCCTACAAGAAAGCAGCTAAGGCCGCGGGAATCGGTACCGTGAGCACCCATACAATGAGACACACGTACCGTAGTTGGCTAGATGCTGTGGGTACAACCCTCGCCGTACAACAAAAACTGATGCGCCACGGCGACATTCGCACCACGATGAACGTCTACGGGGACGTTGTCACGGATGAAATGCAACAGGCGCATTCAAAAGTAGTTGGCCTAGCTCTCAACGGAGCGCAAACAGAGCGCAAGGCCAGCTAAGTCCTTTAAAATGGCGGAAGCGAGTGGGGGTCGAACCCACCGGTGACAGGATTGCCTGCCACCCGCCGGTTTTGAAGACCGGGACGATCACCGGACCGCATGCGCTTCCGTGGCCCTGCGAGCAAAAAGCCACGGACCGTCAGACCGCTGTCGATCAGAGTGACTTCTATTCTGATCCACGAGAATCCGTTCGATCCGTGGCCGATTCTCTTACCTATGCCTTGCGCCATCCACTACTTGGGTTGCGCGGTGACTCTCAAGTACGGCTTAATGGTCTTAAAGCCGGGAAACTTCTGCTGCGCTTCCTCGTTTGAAACCGCACCGGTGATGATCACGTCTTCGCCCGGTTTCCAGTTCACCGGCGTCGCCACCTTGTGCTTCGCGGTGAGCTGCATGGAATCGATGACCCGCAAGATCTCATCGAAGTTGCGTCCCGTAGTCATGGGATAACTGAGCTGCAACTTGACCTTCTTGTCGGGACCGACGACAAAAACGGTGCGTACCGTGGCATTGTCTGCGGCAGTGCGCCCCTCGCTGGTTTCGCCTGCTTCTGCAGGCAGCATGCCGTACAGCTTGGCGACCTTGAGTTGCGGGTCGCCGATCATCGGGTAGTTCACTTTCGCGCCCTGGGTCTCTTCGATGTCGGCTGCCCACTTGCTGTGGTTGGTGACCGGATCGACGCTCAGTCCGATGATCTTCGTGTTGCGCTTGGCAAACTCCGGTTGCAACTTCGCCATGTAGCCGAGTTCGGTGGTGCAGACCGGCGTGAAATCTTTGGGATGCGAGAACAAAATGGCCCAACCGTCGCCGATCCAATCGTGGAAATGGATTGTCCCTTGCGTGGTCTCAGCACTGAAATCAGGGGCCGTATCGTTGATTCGGGGAACGCTGTAAGTTTCAGTCGCAGTCGTCATGGTCGTCTCCTTGGTGAATGCAAATGGCGGATTCGAAAACTCGGCCCATTCCTGCTGCCAGGCTTGGTATAAAGCGGATGAAAACGGAACCCACCCGCTTTACCGGGTGGGCTGGGAAGAATCTCGCTGACTCCCTAGCCACACGCCGGCGCCGGGCAACAACAGCACATGGCACAGGCGATGGATGGGGAAAACATATTGTTAGGATAGAAGCGCTGCCGGTCAGTGTCAAACCGGCCGCCTCGCCCTACGTCATCGCCGCACATCTTTTCTGCATCGTCGCGGATTGGCTCGCATCCGTTCTCTGGCACGACATTTCGCAGATTGCGGGGACGTTCATGAGCAATTCGCGGCGGTTCTCCATGGCACAGTGGGATGTGTTTTCATCGCAGGCTCTCGAAGGAAATTCTCTAGCCGTATTTTCTGACGCGCGTGGACTGAGTGACGCGGAGATGCAGTCGATCGCAGGGGAAATGAATCTCTCGGAGACGACTTTCATTCTTCCGCGCGATGCCGAAATGGAAAGCAAACGTGGCGTGCGTGTGCGAATCTTCACCGTGCAGGAGGAACTGCCATTCGCCGGCCACCCCACTCTGGGGACAGCATTTGCCTTGCGCGGGGACTCTGACGCCAAGGAGATTGCGCTCGAGCTAAACGTAGGAAGGGTTCCAGTTCGATTTGAAGAGTCGGCGGGCCAGCCTGTGTTCGGAGAGATGACTCAGATTGAACCAGTCTTTGGGATGCAGCATAACCGAGAAGCGGTTGCGCGCGCGATCGGGTTGCGTGAGGATAATTTCGATGCGTCGCTGCCGATCGAGACCGTGTCGACGGGACTCCCCTACACGGTTGTTCCGCTGAGATCCCTTCCCGGAATCCAAACACTGCGGATCGACCTCAACCTCGCCGAAGACTACATGGCGAAGACTGGCGGGAAGTTCTTCTACTTTGTGACCCGTGAAACCGTCGATCCTTCGGCCCGTTTGCACGCTCGCATGCTGTTCTATAACGGCGAAGACCCCGCCACGGGTTCGGCAGCGGGATGCGCGGCGGCATGGATGGTCGCGCACGCAGTAGCCAAGCCCGACGAGCGCGTCCTCATTGAGCAAGGCATTGAGATGCGTCGTCCCAGCCGGATTTTTGTGCGCGCTTCTCAACAAAACCAGAACGGCGATAACCGGATAGTTAACGTTCGTGTTGGGGGCAACGCAATTGAAGTCATGCGCGCCGAAGTTTTCCTCTAACTCACATTGCGCAACGTGCGGAAAACACTGTGGCGCACTCACTCGCAAGAAAATCAATGGCCAGAAAGTCCCATTAGCATCGACGCTACTTTACAGTGAGCGTTCTTCCCGTTAGCATTCATCTCGCTCTGACATTCTTCATATTGAGAAAAGCCTCTGTTGGTTTTGCGATCCGCTGGTGCGGCGTCGCGCGGCAGATTGCGGAAGGCTGATGAAACCCAAGCGCACTATTCTGTGTGTAGACGATAACGAGCAGTCCCTTTCCCACCGCAAAATCGTACTGGAAACCCGTGGCTACCGCGTGGCGAGTTTTTCGCGCGGCGAGGAAGCGCTTTCGCGCTTCATTCAAGGCGGAGTCGACCTCGTCATCGCCGATATGGCGATGCCCGGCCTGGATGGGCCGCAACTCATTGCCAAGATCAAGGACTTATCTCCTCATACCCCGGCTATCCTCATCTCGAGTAAAGTCCGCATCTACGATCACGACTCGCAGGCGGACGTTTTCCTGACCAAAGGGATGTACGCGCCCGTCGATCTGCTGGAACGCGTCCGTCTTCTGCTGGTGCGCAAGCGTGGGCCCAAGCGCATGCAACAGCAGCCGCGCCCTCCACAAATCGCGCGCCAAATCGGCGCAGCCTAGAGTCGGTCCTTCCGTACAGTTTGAGAACTGACACACCGCCCGCCCGCATTCGGCGCAAGCCTTCGTGTAAGATTCTTATCAGGCATGGCCGACGCATTCATCGAAGCAAAGAACCTGCGCAAGACGTATCACGTAGGCAAAATTGAGGTTGAGGCGCTCCGCGACATCTCCTTCAACGTGCAGAAGGGTGAGTTCGTCAGCGTTGTGGGCCCGTCGGGCAGCGGAAAATCGACTCTCTTCTATTTATTGGGCGGACTCACGCGCGCTGACGGCGGCAGCGTCGTGCTCGACGGCGACGACCTCGCCACGCTCTCCGACGCGGAACGCACCCGCATCCGCAAGCGCAAAATCGGCTTCGTATTTCAAAAGTTCAACCTGCTGCCGACCCTTGACGCCCGGTCGAACATTGGCATTGCCCGCGAAATCTCTGGCAACGGCGATGGCGATCCCGCGCACTTCAATCGCATCACCGACCTTCTCGGCCTGACCAAGCGTCTGGGGCATCGCCCGTCCGAGCTTTCTGGTGGCGAGCAACAGCGCGTCGCATTGGCGCGGGCCCTCATCAATAAGCCCGCGGTCGTGCTTGCCGACGAACCCACCGGTAATCTCGATTCCAAGAACTCCGACATCGTGCTCAGCATGTTGCGCCGATCCAATCAGGAACTGGGGCAGACCGTGCTGATGATCACGCACAATCCGGCGGCGGCGGAGTATGGCGACCGTATCATTCACATGCGTGACGGCCAGATCGTGCGGCCGGAAGACGATCCGCAATGGGCTCTGCATTCCAAGTAGCGCTGGCGTCTCGCGGGAGCGCAGGAGTATTCGGCGCAACGCCATAGCCAGCCTGCAGCCCGTACTCTCAACTCCGGTGTTATCCTAAGAAATCGTATCCCGCGACGAGGGCCGTAACCGTTCATGTCCAATCCAGAAACTCCAGAAATCCAACCTGCCGTCGAAAGCACGGAATCCTTCGGCGACATTCTCTCTCAGTTCACCAAGAGCCACTCCCGCAAGACTGAGGGTAGTAAGCAGCTGCAGGCCACGGTGATTGCCGTTAACGCCGAGTCGGTGTTCTTCGACATCGGATACAAGTCCGAGGGCATCCTGCCCCTGACCGCGCTCCAGGGCGAAACTCTGAAGCCCGGCGACAAGTGCCTGGTCACGGTCAAAGGCCGCGATCTCGACGGCTACTACGAGCTTTCGCGCTTCAAGGTCGAGCGCCCCATGGATTGGTCGGCGCTGGAAAAAGCTTTTGCCGACAAGACGACGGTTCTGGGCACGGTGACGGGCGTGATCAAAGGCGGCTTCAGCGTCGACGTGGGCGTGCGCGCCTTCATGCCCGCCTTGCGCAGCGGAGTTCGCGAAGCCACCGACATGGAGAAGTTGGTCGGGCAGGAGATCCGCTGCCGCATCATCAACCTCGACGTCACCGATGAAGACGTCGTAGTCGACCGCCGCGCAGTCGCAGAGGAAGAGGAACGCTCCGCCAAAAACAAGTTCTATTCGCAGATGAAGGAAGGCGACACGGTGAGCGGCGCTGTGCGCAGCCTTACCGATTACGGTGCCTTCGTCGATCTCGGCGGAGGCGATGCGTTGCTGCATGTGAGCGACATTTCCTGGGGCCGCGTCAATAAGCCGTCGGACGTCCTGTCTGTCGGCCAAGCGCTCGAAGTGAAAGTGCTTAAAGTTGGACCTGAATCTGACAAGAAGCGCATCTCCGTTGGACTCAAGCAACTGCAACCCCATCCCTGGGATGCTGTCGCCGCGAAGTTCAAGGCTGGCGATCGCGTACGAGGCACCGTCACCCGCCTCATGGACTTTGGTGCTTTCGTGGAGCTCGAGCCCGGCATCGAGGGCCTTATCCATATTTCCGAGATGTCGTGGTCGAAGGGCAAAATCCGAAAAGCCAGCGACGTTGTGAAGGAAGGCGAGACCGTCGAGGTTGTGATCCTGCAAGTCAACGCGGGCGAACGCCGCCTCTCACTGGGGCTCAAGCAGGCGCTCGGCGATCCCTGGGCCGATATCTCGCAACGCTTTCAGGTTGGATCTGCTGTCGAGGGACCCGTTACTAACCTGACCAAGTTCGGGGCCTTCGTGCTGCTCTCGGAAGGAATCGAAGGCATGGTTCACGTCAGCGACATCAGCGCCGAAAAGCGCATCAACCAGCCGGCAGACATGCTGCGTGTCGGACAAGTCGTCAAGGCGCAGGTACTGGCCATCGATCTCGAGAAGCGTCAGATGCGGCTGGGCATGAAGCAACTCGTGCCCACCGGTCTCGACGAATACATCGCCGAGCACAACGAAGGCGACGTAGTCACAGGCCGCCTGATGGACGACTCCGGCGGCCAAGCGAAAGTGGAACTCGGCGAAGGCATCCATGCCACCTGTAAAGTCACCGCGGCAGCGTTGGCGAAGACGGAGGCTCCGAAAGAAGCGAAAGCCGATCTGTCGTCGCTAAGTTCCATGCTGCAGGCGCGCTGGAAGAGCGGCTCCGGCGGCCCGCCCAAGACAGAGCCCGTTCGCGCAGGGCAAGTCCGCAGTTTTCGCATCGTGACTCTGGATCGTGCCGCGAAAAGAATCGGATTGGAGTTCGCTTAGCCCCGGTACCTCGAAGTCACCGCGGAGGATTCCATGTTGCGCATGGTGCTGCTGTTGGCCGTTGTGGTGGTACTGATCGTGTTAGTCCCACGGCTTCTGTCCCATTCAGCCGGGCCCTCCGAAGGCAGCAGCGCTCCCGACTTCTCTCTGCCCTCGCAAGAAGGCTCCCCCGTCAGCCTCAAGGACTACCGCGGAAAATGGGTCGTCCTTTATTTCTATCCTAAGGATCAGACGCCGGGATGCTCCCGCGAAGCCCACAACTTTCAAGTCGATCAGCCGAAGTACGCCGAGCGGAACGCGGTCGTGCTGGGTGTGAGTCTCGATAGCGTCGACTCGCACAAAAAGTTCTGCGCCAAGGAAGGACTGAACTTCAAGCTGCTGGCCGATACGGATCACAAAGTCACCGACTCCTACGGATCGCTCACGAATCTCGGCGTGGTGAAGTTTGCCGCGCGGCATACATTTCTCATCGCTCCCACCGGCAAGATCGCGAAAGCCTACACCAGCGTCGATCCCCTAAAGCATAGCGCCGAAGTTTTAGCCGAACTGGACGTACTCCAGAAAGCGGAAGCGGCAACGCGCTAGAACGAAAGAGCGAATATGTGGGGACAGCCGCCCCCGGCGGTGCGCTGAGCGAAGCTCAGCGAGTATTGGCCCCCTCGGAGCCCCCTCGGTGTCAAAGAACCCAACGGATTCGGTATTCCCAGGAAAATTCCATCCTGAATTCGCGTCTCTTCCTCCGACAAATCGAGTCCACCAAGTAAACTAAGAAGATGGCAACCGCAGCCCGGCACAGCGTACCCAAGAGCAACGTCTCCAGCGCCGCGGCATACCGCTACCCGCCTGGCCTCGAGAGGAATCTCCTATGGTTCGCCCTTCGCAAGTTGCGTCCGGCGAATCCAATCTTGCTTTTTCAGCAGCTCGCCGAGAAATACGGCGACATCGCTCACTACAAAATCGGATGGCACCACATCGTCTTTCTGAATCATCCCGACTATATCCGGGAAATCCTGGTCGTCCAGAACGACAATTTCATCAAAGAACGCACGGTGCAGCGTACGAAGATGCTGCTGGGCGAAGGCATGATCACCGCCGAAGGCGCCCAGCATCGCACGCAGAGGCAAGTGGCTCAGCCCGCCTTCCACCGCCAGCGCCTTGCGGAATACGCCAGCACGATGGTTGAGGAAGCGGTCCGCGTGCGCGACCGGTGGCGCTCCGGTGAGCGGCGCGACATTGCGATCGACATGATGCACCTCACGCTCAACGTCGTCGCGCAAACCCTGTTTGCCACCGATCTCGCTGACGAAGTGAACGAGCTGGCCAGCGCCATCAACCGCATCATGGGCCTCTACAATTTTCTGGTGATGCTGCCGGCCGCGGAGTGGCTAGTTCATGTGCGGCCTCCCGGCCTGGCCGCGTTCGTGCGCGCGCGCAAGCGAATCGATGCAGTCGTTCACCGCATGATCGCCGCACATCGGCAGCGTGGTCCGCACGGCGGCAGCCTGCTCGATATGATGCTCGCCGCCTCGCCCGATCAATCATCCGCCTCCGAGCAGTCCCTGCGCGATCAGGTCATCACAATTTTCCTCGCCGGCTATGAGACCGTCGCCAAGCACTTTCCTGGACGTGGTATCTGCTTTCGCAAAATCCCGAGTGCCAACGCCGCTTTCACGATGAAATCGACCGTGAGTTGCAGGGCCGCTTGCCCACGTTCGACGATGTTCCCCGCCTCCGTTATGTGGAAAC
Source organism: uncultured Acidobacteriaceae bacterium (assembly GCA_963710885.1). GTDB lineage: Bacteria > Acidobacteriota > Terriglobia > Terriglobales > Acidobacteriaceae > Sulfotelmatobacter. The sequence goes on along the minus strand of CAVQCF010000021.1, from coordinate 3,004 downwards.
AGTGCTCGCCGAGTCCATGCGGCTCTACCCGCCGGCATGGGCAATGGGCCGCTACGCCCGCGCCGACTTTCAACTCGGAGAGTTTTTTCTGCCCGCAAAGACGACCGTCCTGATGAGCCAGTACATCACTCATCGCGATCCGCGTTTTTTCCCCGATCCTCTGCGCTTCGATCCCGAACGCTTCACGTCCGAAGCCAAGGCAAGGCGCACGAAGCTGACTTATTTTCCTTTCGGGGCCGGAGTCCGACAGTGCATCGGTGAATCGTTCGCCTGCATGGAAGGTGTGTTGCTGCTGGCGACGATCGCGCAGAAATGGAAGTTGAGTCTTGTTCCCGGACATCGCGTCGAGCCCGAGCCGCTGATTACTCTGCGCCCAAAGTATGGCATGCGCATGCGGGTCGAGTCGCGCGACCCCATACCAACTTCTTAAATAAGGCCCACTTCTTAGAGAATGTTCCCAGTAAGCTTCTGTGTCCTCAGTTGTCCTCTGTGGTGAATATCGCTACTTATCCGCTAGATACATCTCAGCCACGTGTTGTGTGATCTTCCCCGGGTTCGAGTCCGCCAGATTCGCGAGCGCGACCACCGTCACTTGATCATCCACATACCGGTCGATGGCCGTCTCGAATCCCTGCCAGGAGCCATCATGATGAATGCAGCGGTGTCCCGCCCTCTCGTCAATGAACCACCCAAAGCCATAGTTGCCCTTGTTCGGCTGCCCATTCTTCAGTTTGACCGGAGTCCACATCAGGTCGAGGCTGGAGCGTTTCAACAATTTATCGGTGTACAAAACGTCGTTCCACTTCGCCAGATCGAGAATCGAGAAGTACAGGCTGCCGTCAGCCGTGGTATTCACCACGGGCGCCACCCACTCCTGATTTTTCAATTCGCCTTTGACCAGGCGGTAGCCCGCCGCACGATTTGGGACAATGTCGGCTTCACTAATAATCCTCGTAGAAGTCATCCCCACCGGCTGAAAGATTCGCTGCTGCAGAAAGTCGCCATAAAACTCCCCGGTTACTCGATGAATCAGGATCCCAGAGTCACATACCCGAAGTTGCTGTACGCCCAGCTCGTCCCCGGAGGATACGCCAGAGGAACGCTCTCGATCAGGTTTAGTTCCTCGTCTTCGGTCCGATCCTTGCGGAAGTTGAAGTCCTTTGGATAGTCGCCAAACCCCGCACTATGACTGAGCAAATCCCGCACGGTCACTTCTTTCCAACTGGCCGGGGCGTCTGCGAAATATTTTGTGAGCGAATCATCGAGACCGATCTTTCCTTCTTCCACCAGCATCATGACTGCGGTCGCCGTGAATTGCTTCCCTACGGATCCCGACTGGAAGATCGTCTCCGGCTTGACGGGCACTTGCAGTTCAACATTGGCCAGCCCGAAGCCTTCGGCGCGCACGATCTTGCCGCTCTTTACAACAAGCAGGGCTAGCCCGGGGATGTGCTGCCGGTGGATCTCGGCTTTGACGTAATCGGTGACAGCAGCATTAGCCGCAGGAGTCTGCGCAGCCGCGAAAGAGATTGTGAGGAAGAATGTCAGACAAAGGGCGTAAGCAGGAAATTGGCGAAGGCTCATGGAAGTGAAAAGGGGCGCTGATTTGCGCCCCTGAGTCTATCGGCAAGAGTCCTTCGCCCGCAAGATGAACGTAGTGCCCATAACCCGACGTCAGCGCAAACTACTTCGCGCAGCCCGAAGTCTCGGCCAGCCGGTGCACTCCCGACCGTCGCAGGGCGAACAGGATCACCCACCCGATCATTCCCGCGGCATAGAGAATGCGAGGGTTAGAAAAATGCCCCCCAACAATACGGAGTGTGTCGGTGGGAGCGGTCCAATCGGAGGATTTACATGGGAGGACGAAATCGTTTCCCCCTTCTTGATGGCCACCACAACCCCCGCCAGAATGATCGTCATCAGCACGGCCGTTGTCTTCGGGAAACGGAATTCGGTACGCATCGTAAACCTCCTTGGTGGAAACCACAGCCCGATCGAAGCGTCACCCAGCGCTTGCCAATGTTCCTGCAGCGCCCCGCCCAGAACTCCAGCAATCTCACGGACAAAAAACATTCCCCTGTCCAGCTTGCTCTTCGAGGCCATCTCGGCCTGCATCTCGCCGAACACCGCAATCATCTCCTCGCCAAACTGCTCGCGGTGCAACGCCGGATACAGACGCAGCAGGCTCCGATAGATGCTAACGCTGCGCATTCGGTCAGGCCTCCTTCACCACGATCCGAAGATTTGCCAAGCGCGTGAGATGTTTCATCCGGCCGACTTCGAGTTGCAGGTTCTTGCGGCCCCGCGCGGTCAGTCGATAAGCCTGGCGCCCTCGCGAAGTGTCCTCTTCTTCGATCCGCTCAATCCATTCATCTTCGAGCAGACGCCGCAGGGCCCCGTACAGCGTGCCCGTGCTCAACACGACGCGCCCATCACTCATCTGCTCGACATCCTTCAGAACGGAATAGCCATGCCGCGGCTGCCCCGCCAGGCTAAGAAGGATGAGAACACAGGCTCGGTGAGTGGCAACGGCTCCATTGTGGCTTGTGGCGACATGTCGTACAGCGCCATATTGCGACAAAATCAATCCGCTGTCAAGCCCGGAAATGAGAATCAGCCTACCCTCTACCCGGAACTGGATGATGTGCCGCCGGTCACGTTTCGACGGCCGCCCTTCCGGCAGCAGCTCGAATTCCCGCATCGCCTTCCGTTCGGCGGACCTTCTGGCGCAACTCCCGGCTTTTTCGGATTCCCGGTAGAGCGTCTGCGCCACCGAGCCCGGGCCGCGAACCTCACTCAGTAGCAACACTTCTACTTGAAAATCGCCACCCTCATTGGTGATGCGCAGGCGATCTCCAACCCTAACCTCGCGTGCCGCTTTGGCAATCTGCCCATTGGACAAGATTCTGCCCAGTTCGCAAGCCCGTTTCGCCAACGGCCGCGTCTTGAAAATCGTGCGGCCCAGAGCCATATGTCCATTCGCACGCCGGTCATGAATCTATTT
>CAVQCF010000020.1:0-39764 GCA_963710885.1 uncultured Acidobacteriaceae bacterium | reverse complement strand
ACCGATCCCCGCATGACCCGTTTCTGGCTCACCCTCGAACAGGGCGTTCGCTTTGTCGTGACCTGCATCGAGCAGATGCACGGAGGAGAGATTTTTGTTCCCAAAATTCCCAGCATGCGCATGGTCGATCTGGCCGAATCCATCGCTCCGGGATGCGAGATCGAGACCATCGGCATTCGGCCGGGCGAGAAGTTGCATGAAGTTCTGGTCTCTGAAGACGAGGCGCGCAACACCCTCGAAGTCGAAGACCGCTACATCATTCAGCCGGCCCATCCCTGGTGGCGCCGGGAGAATTGGGTGAACGCGCGACCGCTGCCGGAAGGATTTCGCTACGCCAGCGACAGTAATGATCGCTGGCTGACGAACCGCGAATTGCAGGAACTCATCTCGCCCGAAGAGACGCCGGAACCGGCGAGGAACGACCTGTCCCTGCGCGAATCTCAGCCTAGGATTAAACACTGTGAGCGCGATCACGATTGCTTCGCGAACCGCTTCTTCCGAAGTGCTTGCCATCGATGGCGGGCAACCGGTGCGCGCCAGTTTTCTGCCTTACGGCCGCCAGTCGGTAGACGAGGCCGACATTCAAGCAGTGGTAGAAGTCCTGCGCTCCGACTGGCTGACCACCGGTCCCAAGGTAGCAGAATTTGAAGAAGCATTCGCCGCCCGCGTGGGCGCGGCGCATGCCGTGAGTTTCACCTCTGGCACGGCGGCCCTGCACGCCGCCGCGTTCGCCGCCGGAATCCAAGCCGGCGACGAAGCAATCACGACCCCGATGACGTTCGCCGCAACTGCGAATTGCATCTTGTACCAGGGAGCGACCCCGGTTTTCGCGGACGTGAGCGCAGATACTCTGAATCTCGATCCCGAACAAGTCGCGAAGAAAATTTCCCCGCGAACGCGCGCCATTCTTCCCGTCGACTACGCCGGGCATCCGGCGGACCTGAATCCGATTTTCGAGATTGCGCAGCGTCACGGACTGGTCGTGATTGAGGACGCCTGCCACGCCCTCGGCGCAGAATATGAAGGCAAGCGAGTTGGCAGCGTGGCGGATATGACCGTCTTCAGCTTTCATCCCGTAAAGCACATCACAACCGGCGAAGGCGGAATGGTCGCGACCAACAACCCGCAGTTCGCCGAGACCTTGCGGCGCTTTCGCAATCACGGAATTTCGAGCGACGCCCGCCAGCGCCAGAGCGCCGGCCAGTGGCACTACGAGATGGTGCTGCTCGGGTTTAATTATCGCCTGCCGGATTTCGCCTGCGCGCTCGGGTTGCAGCAACTGGCGAAGCTCGACTCGAATCTGGCGCGGCGGCGGGAAATCGCGGCGCACTACACAGCGGCGTTCCGGGAAATTCCCGGCATTGTTTCGCCGACGATACGAGCCGATGTGAATCCGGCCTGGCATTTGTATCCGATTCGCCTCGACCTCGCCAAACTCACGGCGGATCGGGCCCAGGTTTTCCACGCCCTGCGCGCAGAAAATATCGGCGTGAATGTGCACTACATTCCGGTGCACCTCGCATCCCTACTATCGCGAGCGATTTGGTTTTAGGGGCGGAGAATTTCCCGTGGCCGAAGACGCTTATGCGCGACTGATCAGCCTGCCCATGTTTCACGGCATGACCGATCAGGATGTGAAGGACGTGATCCAAGCCGTAAGGAAAATCGTGGGCCACTACTCCAATGACTAGCGTAAACGAGAAACCTGTAAAAGGCACCCTCCGCGGGGTGTGAAGGGCCGGACAGTGTGCAGACCGCAGTCTGGAAGAGCGACTTTGGCCGCGAGTACACCGATCGCAACACCTTCGACACCGCGAGCCTTGACGACCTCTACAGCAAGTATTACGGCGTCGCCAGAAGGGAGATCAATGATCGGTTTCTCCGTGACATCGCGAAGGACGCCGGCTTCCTGGAAGTCGGTTGCAACACGGGAAACCAGCTTCTGTTGCTGCAGGAGATGGGTTACTCGAATCTCTCTGGTATCGAACTGCAGCCGTACGCGCTGAAAATCGCGCGCGGGCGCTTGCCGGGCGTTTTGCTGAAGTTGGGCTTGGCGCTGGCTCTTCCCATGCGGACTCGTCGTTCGATGTTGTCTTCACGTCGGGAGTGTTGATCCATATTTCCCCCTACGATCTTCCTCTCGCACTGGACGAAATTCATCGCTCCAGCCGAACATACATCTGGGGAATGGAGTACTACGCCCCTGAGGTCACTGAGGTGAGCTACCGGAGTCACAGCGGACTTTTGTGGAAGATGGATTACGCGGGGCTATCCGAACGCTTTGCCGATCTGGAGTTGGTGCGGAACAGCGGCTTCCTTATCTGGCTAACGCGAACGTCGACACCGTGTTTCTTCTGAGAAAGAAGAGCTAAATGCCCGACCGGATTCATGGAAGCCGGTTGAAGGTGTCGCCATTATTCAAGCCCGAATGGGGAGCACACGCCTGCCGGGCAAAGTGCTCAAGATCTTGAGGGCGAAACGTGCTTGCTTGCGTGGTGAATCGCCTGCGGCGTGCCCGCTTGATCGATGGAGTGCCGGACGCCACTACGGATCGCGCGGCAGACGACGCGATCGTCAAGGAGTGCCGTGGCCTCCCAGTGGCCGTCTCCCGTGGCGATCAGGACGATGTGCTCAACCGCTATTTCCGCGCGGCGCAACTGGCGAAGGCGGACGTTGTGGTGAGGATCACCTCGGATTGTCCGCTGATCGACCCGGAGATTACAGACAAGACCATCGCTGCATTTCTGGAGACGCGTCCTGACTATGCTTCCAACGCCCTGGTTCGCACTTACCCGCGCGGCCTGGATACGGAAGTCGTGTCTTGTGCGGCGCTGGGTCGAGCCTGGCGGGAAGCACGAAAGCCTTACGAACGTGAGCACGTTATGCCGTACTTCTACGAGCATCCGGCAGACTTAAGCTCTTGTCAGTAACCGGAGATGCAGATTACAGCGGCCATCGCTGGACGTGGATACTCCTGAGGACTTGGCGCTGATGCAGGCCATTTACGCGCGGCTCAAAGGCAAGCCCACGTTTCTGTGGCGCGATGTTCTTGATCTTCTCGATGGGGAGCCGGGGCTGGTGGAGTCGATCGATCGGTCAGGCAGAAAGCCCTACACGGCGGATGACTCCCGGTTTACTACCTTTCCGTCCACTCCTTTTGCGCGCGGATGCCAGCGTCTCCATTGGGACCGGCCATGTGATGCGCTGTCTGGCGCTGGCGCAGGCCTGGCAGGATGCGGGCGGTCGCGCTGTGTTCGCGATGGCGGGGACCACAGCTGCCGTTCTCGAGATGCTGCGGACGACAGGCTTTGATGTGGTTTCGGTTTCCGCTCGAGCCGGGACCGATGAGGATTCGCGGCAGACTGCTTCTCTCGCGATTGAGCAACGTGCCGAATGGGGGGTCGTGGATGTTGCCAATTCGGAGGCGATTTCCAACGCGCACTGAAGACGGCGGGATTAAGAATTCTCTTTCTGGACGACAACGGCCATGCCGGGTCCTATAGCGCCGATCTGGTTTTGAATCAGAACGTGCATGCCGCCGAAAACATGTACGGCCCTCGAGAACCGTACACTCAGTTACTGCTCGGTACGAGCTACAGCTTGTTGCGTTGCGAGTTTAGCGCTTGGAAGGACTGGCGACGGGCAATCCCTGAGACGGGCCGCAAGGTACTCGTCACCTTTGGCGGAAGTGATCCCGGAAATTTTACCGCGATCGTGATGCAATCCATCCGGCAACTCAAGATTCCAGGACGGGAAACGGTAGTTGTGATTGGCGCGAGCAACCCTCATTTCGCTTCGCTGGAGAATTCGCGCCCGATCCGGATCGTGCGATTCGCCTGGAAAGAAATGTCTCGAACATGGCGAAACTCATGGCGTGGGCCGATCTAGCCGTCTCGGCTGCAGGTAGAACTACCTCGAAATGTGTTTACTGGGGCTTCCTGCGATCGTGGTTGCAGTTGCCGAAAATGAGCAAGCCGCGGCCTGGGAACTGGAAAAGCGGAATTGCGTAGTGCAATTGGACCCGCAAAGTCTCAGCGCTGATCGCGTTGCAGAATCGATCGAATGGCTGTTGCAAGAGCGACAGACCAGACAGTCGCTGTCGCAGCACGGTCGCGAACTGGTTGACGGCGACGGCGCGAGCCGAGTGATCTCCGCGATCGAGAAACAAGCCTGCGGCGGTGATCTTCACAGGCGTCGTCTCCGCCTCAGAGCAGCCCGACAGTTTTCAAGGCCTCGGTTAGAGATGCCGCCTTGATCTGGGGTTGAAAAATGGGGTCATCCGGAGCGGCAGGTGGTCGAACGCCCACCAAACCTGAGCTGCGAACGTGCACGGTCTTCATTTCCAAACGGTTTGGCCCGCCAAAATCCTTACTAATGTCGTCCCCGATATAGGCCGCCGCATTTGGCGGCACACCGAGCAGGGTGAGCGCCACTTCGAACGGAACTGTGGAAGGCTTGGCGCAGCCGTCTCCCAGTTCGCCCGTGCAGACAATCACGTCCATGTCCCGCTCCAAATGTAGGGAGGCAATCTTTGAACCTAATTAATTAACCGGGCCCGTCGGTTACGAGGCCCACGCCCAAGCCGGCACTCCTGAGCGTTCTGATGGCGTTCTCGGCTTCCGGAAATAGCGAGATGGCGGGTTCGTGAGAACGGTAGACGAACAGGAGCGTTTTCAGCCAAACCTCGGAATCGAGCCCAAGATCATGAATAAGATTGGTGAAGACCCTTCCGCGGCCCTGTCGGTGCAGGGTGAGCATCATTTGTTCGAAGAGAGTGTTGGCATCGAGATTCTGATGCTGGGCCAGGCATTGTGCTACGGCGCGAAAGCCGCTGGCCACGAATTGCTCTTCTGCATATAACGTGTTGTCCAGGTCGAAGAGCACAGCCTGAAGGCTGATTGTGGTCGGCGCTCCCTGGATTTTGTCGCCGCTGGGGCGTGATCTGGCTTCACTGAGGCGAGTTGGCCGCTCTGCAGAAACAGATCATCGGTGAAACGCATCATGATCAGATCGGACTGAAACTCGCCCAGCCGTGCCGAGATTGCCTCGCCCTCGAGCAGGCGAAGTAGCAAGGCCGGCGTGTCGACCCCTGCGGCGATGCCAAGCGCGGAGGCGCCACCGAAGCGCGGATTGACTTCGATGAACTTCACTTGTTTGCCATCCCAAAAGCACTGAATCGTGTTATGCCCGAGTAAGAGCAGCTCCGTCGCTAAGCGGGCGGACTCTGCGATGAGCACCGGCTCGTTGACGGTTCGACTGACATAGGATTCACCAGCCACTACCAGCTGTCGCAAGCGGGGCACTGCTGAGATCACGTGGCCCTCAAAGTCAGCCAGCAAATCCACGGTATATTCCGAGCAATCGACAAATTCTTGAATCAACCAATGCTCGGGATCAGACGCGGCCTCGCGCAGGTCCGCTTCGCGATCGACGCGACGGGCTCCTTGCGTTCCTTTGCCGAACCGCGGCTTCACGAAGAGGGGAAACTCGGCATGCGAGCACTGGCCCGGCTGGTAAATGCGGGGAATTTCGAACTGATGGGTACGGCAGAAGTCCACAAAAGCAAGTTTGTCCTGGCAGAAGCGAACGGTTTCGACCGGGGTGCCAGAACGCGGCGTCCCTGTCGTTCCAGGCGCGAGCGCGCAGCGGCGAAGATGGGCAGTTCTTCGTCGCGCGTGGGAACGATTAGACCGACCGATTCGCGCTGACAAAGCTCTGCGATCTGATCAATGAAGTGGGGATCAGTGGTGGGTGGCACCAGAAAATGACGGTCTGCCAAATAGAGCGCGGGAGCGAAAGGACTGGTGTCCACGGCGACCACGCACCCGCCGCCATGCCGTGCCAATGCCGACTGAAACGCGCGCACCAAGCCAACCTTACGCGAGGCGCTAGTGATGAGGACGTTCACGAAAGGATTTTCTTATCCAACCTTCTTACCGAACACCAGACAGTCCCGTCCCACGCCGGCCTGGCCAAGCGCGGAGTAAATCTTCCGCCGCAGTTCCGCTGGAATGCCCAGGTCAAATTGCACGCGCCGGGCGTGGCAACTGCCTCCAACCTGGGGGTTGCCAATATAGTTTTCCCCCATGAGCAGGAACATTTCCATTGGAAAGTCGCCTTGCGCGTAAATGGTCTCAAAGCCAAGCCTGTCCAGCAACCGCCGAAGGGATTCGAAGTTGAAGTAGTTGATGTGGTCGGGGACCGCGATCCACCATGGGGCGGCGCCGGTCTTTTCCTGGGCCGCTGCCTGAATCTCGCTAAAGTCGTTGGGCACGCGGATACAGAGAATCCCCCCCAGGTTGAGGACTTGCATGCATTCCTGCAGCGTGCGTACCGCATCCGGCACGTGCTCCAGAACATTAATCATCACAGCCACGTCGAAGCGCTGGTCGGGATGCTCCGCCACGAAGTTTTCGAGGGGCATGTTGTGCACGGATAAATTCCTGGAAGCGGCGAGTTGTGCAGCTTCGTCGGATGGTTCCGTGCCCACAACGGTGAACCCATGTCCCTGCGCAAATGCCAAAAAATCACCCGTGCCACAACCTACTTCCAGCAGCTTCCGGCCAGGAGCGGCCGTTTCCAGGGTGTTCACAATATCGGTGTAGAGCCCGTCGCGGAGCCATTGGAGCTCTTTCGTCGCAGCGTCGCCACCCTGCATCAGCCGCCGCAGTTCGGGGGCGCGATTTCCCTTGCGCACGAGATCGTAATACCGGCTCTCGTAGAAGTCGGCTACTTCGCCCTGGGGTGGAATCGGATCCAAGCGGCGAAAGCCATAGGTGGCGTCCTCAACCACGCGGAATCCCGTAGACTGCGTTGGATTGTCGGAATAGCTGGGCGACGGTACGCGATCCTGATTCTTCATGCGGGCCATTGTCTCAAATCGTCCGCAGAATCAGAAGCCGGAGCGGAATCGCCGGCCCGATTATAATTCGGCAGGGATCAGCGACACGGTCGGAGAAAAGCCGTTGCAATCTGACAATCATTGATGACTACCGAGATGACGACCACCGAGATCAATGTTGGCGACCACCGAATCGGTCCGGCTCAGCCTGTCTATGTGATTGCAGAGGTTTCCGCCAATCATCATCAGGATTTCGAACAAGCCGTCAACATCATTCGCGCAGCCAAGCGCGCCGGTGCCGATGCCATCAAGCTGCAGACCTACACGCCCGATACGATAACGATTGCCTGCAGCCGGCCCGAGTTCCGCATTGAAGGGACAATCTGGGGAGGGCGCAACCTGCACGAACTTTACGGCGACGCCTACACGCCGTGGGACTGGCAGCCTCGGCTGAAGCAGGTCGCTAACGATCTTGGGCTCGATTTGTTCTCGAGCCCTTTCGACGCTACGGCGGTGGATTTCCTGGAAGAGATGGGCGTGCCAGCCCACAAATTGGCATCGTTCGAACTGGTGGACATCCCGCTCGTTCAGACGATGGCGCGGACGGGAAAGCCGCTGATCATGTCCACGGGGATGGCTACGGTCGAGGAAATTGAAGAAGCGGTATGCGCGGCGCGACAGGCCGGCGCCGAGCAGATTGCGCTTCTGAAATGTACGAGCGCGTATCCGGCGACGGCAGAGGAGATGAATCTGCGCACCATTCCGGAGTTATCCCGACGCTTTGGAGTTCCGGCAGGGTTGTCGGATCACACCGTTGATCACACGATGGGGATTGCAGTTCCCGTCGCGGCGGTAGCGCTGGGCGCGTGCATCATTGAGAAACACCTCACCCTGTCCCGGTCGGAACCGGGGCCGGACAGCGCGTTCTCTCTGGAGCCGCATGAATTCAAGGCCATGGTGGATGCGGTTCGCGTGACGGAGAAGGCGTTGGGCAAAATCTATTTCGGATGCAGCCCGAAAGAAGCGAGCAGCAGGGTGTTCCGGCGATCGTTGTTCGTGGTGCAGGATGTGAAACGGGGCGATCTGTTTACCGCCGAAAATGTCCGCTCGATCCGTCCAGCGCACGGGTTGCATACGCGCCATCTCGCGGAGGTGTTGGGACGGCGCGCCGCCTGCGACATTGAGCGCGGAACTCCGTTGAGCTGGGAACTGGTCAAACCGGTCAACCCCGGCGAACTCGGTCAACCCGGTCAACCCGCAATGAGGATTGTCAGTCCCTTCCTGAAGAAAGTGTTCTATCCCGCATTGTCGCTGGCCGGAGTTTTTCGTCGCACTTCTGCGCGGGGACTTGCAGTGGTTACTTATCACGGCGTGCTTCCGCCGGGATACGAACCCGTCGATTCGGCGTTTGACGGGCACCTCATCAGCGTGGATGTGCTGCGGCAGCAATTGCGTCTGCTGAAGGCGCATTACAACGTGATTTCGCCTGAGGATGTGCTTGCCTGGCGGGAGGGTCGGCGTGAACTGCCGCCACGGGCGGTTCTGTTGACCTGTGACGACGGGCTGCTGAATTGCCTGACTGATATGTTGCCGGTTCTGCAGCAAGAGGAAGTCAGTTGCCTGTTCTTTGTGACCGGCGCTTCCGCCGGAGATTCCCGGACCATGCTGTGGTATGAAGAGCTGTTTCTACTGTTTCTCCGCACCCCGGCCGGGCACTTCGAAGTTTCATGCGAAGGAGTTGTGATTCAGGGTGAACTAGGGTCGCGGAGGAGCGGCGTGCGACCTGGTGGAATTCCGTAAAGCGGCTCTCGCAGGTGGATGCAGGAACCCGCGCATCTTATTTCTGCATCCTTGCGGATTCAATTTGGAAGCGATGCGGAGCGGGATTTCGAGAGGGAAATTCAGCATCGTGCCGCCGGTTTGGATTGCTGACCCGTGCCGAACTCCGGGAACTGGCCTCAGCCGGAATGACGATTGGCGCGCACACTCTGAGTCATCCCCTGCTTTCGCAGTCGCCGCCTGAGTTGGCTTACTGCCGAAATCTCCGAGAGCCGCGCGAGACTTGAGGCTGCTCTTCAGAAACGAGTATGGGCGTTTGCGTATCCCTTCGGGGACCCGCAGTCGGTCACGCGCAAGTATTGGCGATGGCAGAGAGGCTGGGTACCAGGCTGCTTTCCTGAATTTTGGCGGCGGATTGGGTGCCGATCTGCCAGCCGTATGCGCTGCCGCGGGTCCATGTTTCGGCGGGGATGAGTCTGGCCGAGTTCGAGGCCCATGTTTCCGGCTTCTACGCGCGATTGCAGCGGCTGCAGGCCGGGTTCGCAGCTCGGGAGGACCGGGCCGTAGGCATCGAAATGACTGAGCGTAGCGTAGATACGAACTTTCAGACCTACGACGCGGCGGAAGTTGCTGCCCACTACGCTACCTTGGATTATCTGACGCCTTGCGAACGAGTGCTGTTCGAGACCTATATTCCGCCGGGGAGCGCGATTCTCGATCTCGGCGTTGGAGGCGGACGCACTACGTCCTATCTTGCGAACCGGGCATCACGCTATGTTGGCGTCGATTACGCGGCCGCGATGGTCAAGGTTTGCCGGGGCAAGTTTCCAGGCTTGGAATTTGTTGTCGCGGATGCGGCGAACCTGTCGATTTTTCCCGATGCTTCTTCGATTTGTGGTGTTTTGCGTTCAACGGCATCGACTACGTGCTTCCGGAACAATCCCGGCAAAGCTGCTTTGGGCACGTTCACCGTGTTCTCAAAGGCGGGGGCGTCTTGATTTTCTCTTCGCATAACGCCCGGGCAGTATTGGTCCGCCCGCGGTGGAACCGGGACCGCTTGCGGCAGACGGCGCGGCGATTCTCGGCTGGGATTCGAAGGTTGTGTACTGGCTGCTGTTGAGGTTCTTACGTCTGCTCGGTGGGCACTGGCCTTTGGCGGGCGGTAGGCGCAACTCTGGTGCGCGTCCTGAGAGAATTCCCACCCGAGTGTTCTGGCGTGGCGAAGGGAATCTTGTCGATTCCGCCCATGGGGGGCTGCTTACACACTATTCGATCCCGAGTCGCGTGATCACCTGAACTGGCTGCCTTCCATTTCCGGCCCGAGCGCATCCTCGGCGACGACCATCCCCGACCGAGTCATCCGTACGCGACAGATTGGTACTATTACGTGTTCAGCAAACCTTGCGAGAAGTGAATCGAACCTTGAGACTCGTCCTGCTCAAAAAATTCCGGAAGATGCGAACCTGCGCCAGCAGTGGAACTCGTTGGTGCAGCGCGTGGATCGGCCCCAGGTCTTCTACACCTACGAGTGGTCGCTGGCGGTCCAGCGCGCGTACCATGCAATGCTGCATCCGCTGCTTTTTCTGGCCTATGACGATGAGAGTCGCTTTGTGGGGTCGCGGCCCTGGCTGGCGAGGTTGACGGGGGCCGGGTATCTTTTCTCTGTGCCACGACCGGCGACTACTGCGATTTTCTGGCCTGCCGGAGCGCAAGACTGCCTTCGTCGCCGGAGTGCTGGCAGAGTTGAGGAAGCAAGGCAGAGAAGAGATTACGCTCACCAACCTGCCGGCCGATCGGATACGGTCGCGGCCATCCGAAGGCCTCGACGCAGAACAGTTATCTTTGTTTTGCCCGTACCGCATACGTCTGCGCGCAAGTGTCTTTGGCCGAAATTGAGCGGCGGCCGGGGGAGATAAGCCTGTGGTGCCGCGAAGGAAAATGTTACGCACGATTTCTGAATCGATGGGGCGGGAAGCACCCGTGCGTCTCGAACACGCGCGCTCCTGGGAAGCGGCCGCATCCTTCTTGCCGCAGTTCATGCACGCTCACGTGGCGCGCTTTCTGGTTACCGGACGTATCAGCAACGTGGCACACCCGGAACGCCGCGTTTTTCTGGAGGAGTTGACAAAGTTGCTTTCCGAGTCCGGCTGGCTACTGCTGACGCGCATGATGGCGGGTGAGAAGGCTTTTGCCTGGAACTATGGGTTTCAGTTTTCAGGACACATGGTTCTGGTACCAACCCACATTCGACAGTGGACCTGGAAAAATATTCTCCAGGGTTTTGTCTGCTGGCCAAGCTGATCGAAGAAGCTGCGGACGACCCTGCCATGAACACCGTCGACCTTGGGCTGGGCGCAGAAAAATATAAAGAACGATTCGCAAACCAGACCCGCGAAACGTTGTATGTGACGCTGAGGACTCCGGCGCAACATGCCCGCGAAATTCTCGCTACCGCGCGGCTCCAAATCATCAAGTATTTGCCAAGGCTGGAGGCGTGCTTACGAGCAGTCGACAGCCCGCTTACAGCAACTCAAAGAGGTTGTGGGGCACGAAGGCGTCGCCGCACGCTCCGGCGGTTAGCCAATCGAGCGGCAGCGTCACTCTTCTGGTCGGAGACCGAGGTCCTTCTTTTCCGAGTGGGTCGGCCAAGTTCCTCCTGACGCAGGCCGGCAGATCTGATGCCACTCGATCTGAACCAACTGGCCTCGGCGGCATCGCAGTATGTCAATGACCCTCCACTCTCGCATACTTGCTGCGCTCCGCCTCGCGCCTGCGGGAAGGCAATGCGGAAGGGTTTGGATTGGTCGATGCAGGGGGAGCACTCCTGCATTTCGCATGGGGTGACTGCGTTCGATGGATTTCTTTCTCTCAGAATTGAATGCCAACGTAGACGCGCCAGCGGAGGGCTGCGTGATGCTTTTCGATTGCTGGACTCCTGTCGCTGCGCGCGGCCGAGGCTACTACGGGCAAGCGATCAGTTTGATCGCCAATCGGATGCGAGAGAAAGGAAAGAAACCGTGGATCTTCAGTGCGGCCAAGCAACGTTGCGTCGGTTCGAGGTCTGGAGAAGTCGGGTTTTCAGAGGCGCTATTCATTGGTACGCCGGCGGGCTTTTGGGGTGGCAGTGGATCGCGGGTAAGACACCCAGGCTTGATGAGGCGCCCGCAGCGGAGGTCTCTGCCCGCTTGACGGCGCGGCGGACTGGCATCTTATGCGAGGTCTCCTGCTTCAATCCGAAGAGTCGCCGGAACGAGGACCCTGGTCCCGGCAGCGTTGGGATCTCATCGTTGATTTGGGGAGGTCGTCCACGTTCTCAGAGGAAAAGTGGGTCTCGTCTGTGGTTGTCCCGTGTTGCGCTCAGATTCTTTTAGACATGGGATCGCAGACGTAAGACAGGTACGCGAGATCTTCTCCGCAGGCCGAGGCCAGTTGATCGATGAAGAGGGCATCGACTGGTGGGACCTGACATCGCTGTTGGTGGCACCTCATGTGCTAACCCTCTCGTCTGTGCTAGCGTTGGCAAACGAGATCAGCCAGTCTGCAGAACTCTGGGCCACGCGCCCTGGAGGTGCTGCTCTCATGCTGGGCGCTGTGCTCAACCGGTCAATCCAGAATTTCGGAGAGAGTGATCTGGCGCGCTCGGCCGCCCGGGCGATGCATTATGCCGGACTCGTTCGACGTTTCTCCGCGGCTCAGTTCAAAGAGATCTTTCTGGATAAATACGATGCTGGATATCAATGGCGTTCACGATTTGTATCGCCGAGGCAGGCTTGCGTCAGACCCGTGGTGTTGCTGCCCAGCGCTTACGGAAATGCTTCGCGCATGGCGGCCGCTTATGCGAGTCTGCTTCCGGAGCAGCCTTTTCTCATGGTTGCGACGCGGGAGAGCGCAAAGAAATTTGTGCCGCCGCCGAACGTGCAGATGCAAGACCTGGCAGCATATGCTCGGACCGATTCTCCCATAGCACAGGTCACATCCTTGACTGAATGTTGGAGGAAGTTGCGAGCGGCCCTGCAATCATCTCGAGAGCTGCGGCTATTGTCGCAGGTGGGTCTTCTCGACTCATTTCCGGATTGGATTCGCGACGGTCTGAGTGCACGCAATGCGTGGCGTGAGGTGCTTGAGCGCGAGCCCGTAAGCGGAGTTCTGTGCGGCGACGATAGCAACCTGTACACGCGGCTGCCGGTTTTGCTAGCAGCCCGAAGAAAGATACCTACAGTGGATTTCCATCACGGGGCGCTTGATGGCCGGTATCTGTTGAAAGAATTGCCCTGCGACCGATACCTGGCGAAGAGCGAAATGGAGCGCGACTACCTGTTACGAGTCTGCGGTCTTCCGGCGGAGAGGGTCGTTTCCGGTGCGCCGCCGAGCGTGGACATTCGTTCCTTTAGTGATCGTGATTGCCAGCGCAGGTCTTCGTCGGTGGTCGTGTTCTCGGAGCCCTATGAAGTTGCCGGAAGGCGTGCAGAAGAGGTTTATCGCGAGTTGTTGCCGTCGCTGTGTCGCATCGCCCGCCAGAATGCTCGTGGGGTCATCATCAAGTTGCACCCCTTCGAGAGCCTATCCCAGCGCCGAAGGACAATCAGGGCCATCCTCACGCCTCAGGATCGCGCACTCGTGGTGGTGGTGGAGGGTCCCCTTAGTGCTGAACTGATGGCGCAGGCGTGGTTTGGCATCACGGTCGAATCGACCACCGCGATCGACTGCCTGCAAAATGGCGTTTGCTGTTTCCTCTGCAGTTGGCTGTCGCTGTCGCCCTACGGATACGGGGAGCAATATGCCAGATTTCAGGTCGGGGAAGTTCTGCAAAATGCTCTCCAACTCTCGGAAATCCCGAGCCGGCTCGCCGATTTTCAGAAACGACCGGCGATGAATGTGAAACTGTCGGCGGCAGTTGATACGGCGAAGTTGCAAGGGTGGTTGACTAAGTCCGACGATCCTGTCGCCGTCAGGTCGGTTTCATGAGCCATCCAGACTTCAGGGCATCGCCGGACACCGTCACGCATGCGGCGAAACAATTCCGCTCGCAGGTCGGACACATCTCGCGTCACTCGGGAGTGTTTTTTGCCGGGACCATCTTTAGCGTGGTGTTGGGCTACATCTTTAAGATTTACCTGGCGCGCGTCTTGGGTGCCGAAGCTCTGGGAATTTACGCTCTGGGCATCACATTCGTTGGATTCCTTGGCGCCTTCAACTCCCTGGGGCTGGTTGAGTCTGCCGTCCGCTTTGCTGCCACCTACCGGGCCGCAAATAAGTTGGAACAGTTGAGGGCTTTGCTTTGGCGGGGCGGTGCGATCCTGCTCGCCGCGAACGTGGTCTCTGGTGCCGTTCTCCTGGGGATGGGAAAAATAGTAGCCGTACGTTTCTATCATTCCCTGGCGTTGGCCCATTTTATTCCGTGGTTTGCGGCTCTGATGTTATTGGGCTCGATATCCACTTTTTACGGCAGAATCCTGGCTGGCTACAAGGACGTAGGAGGAAGGACACTCATCACGAATTTCATCGGGAGTCCGGCTACGATGGCTCTTGCCGTCTTGCTGATCGGCCTCGGCTGGGGACTGCGGGGATACCTGCTGGCACAAGCGCTGGGAGCGGTTTTGGTCATCGTTCTTCTGCTCACTTCGGTGTGGAAGCTTACCCCTCCTCAAGCGCGCCTGACGTGGCACTGGCCACCACGGCTGGAGGGCGAAGTGTGGTCGTTTTCCGCCGCAGCAGTAGGAGTTCTGCTCCTCGAGTTTTTGATGAGCCAGGTAGATAAGGTTGCGCTGGGAGTGTACCGGGGTGCACGCGAGGTGGGTGTCTATTCCGTCGCCGCGGCTCTGGTGGCGTATGTGAGCCTTATTTTGAATTCCGTCAATCAGGTTTTTTCTCCGATGATTGCAGACCTGCATACGCGAGAAGACCATGCCATGCTGGGACGCTTGTATCGGGCGCTTACCAAGTGGATTCTCGGCCTCACGCTGCCGCTAGCCATCACGGTGATGCTCTATGCAAAACCGCTGTTGCGCATTTTCGGTCGCGACTTCGAAGGCGGATGGCCGATCCTGATCATCGGTACGGCCGGGCAGTTGGTAAACTGTGGCGTGGGTTCGGTCGGCCTGCTGTTGCTGATGTCCGGGAACCAACGGCGTCTGCTGCGTGTGCAGGCGGGTATGGCCGCGGTCATGACCATTGCTAGCGTTGCACTCGTGCCGATCTGGGGAGTCGTCGGTGCGGCGGTGGCGGCTGCCGTCACGAATGCCGGAACCAATGCTTGGAACTTGTGGGAAGTTCGCCGCACGCTGGGTTTTCTGCCATTCAGCCGCAGCTACGCCAGACTACTGGTCCCGGCGATTGCCGCGATGATGGTCGGACTGGGTGTCAGGAGGGGGCGACCTGGTCCGCCATGAGTGGCTTGCGATTGCCGTGAGCTTAGCGGCGAGCTACCTCGTTTTTGCGTGTACAGCGGCGGCTCTGGGCCTGGACGCAGACGACCGCCTCGTGGTTCACGCCCTGTGGTCTCGGGTCCGGCGATCAGTTCCGAGCGTGAAAGGGATGGAATCTTGACCGAAATGCGCACCGTTCGTCTGCCCGCAGAACTATGTGCCCGAGCAGAGAAACGATTTGGCAAAGAGTTTGGCAACCTGGAACAACTGCTGGATTTTGTTCTGCGCGATTTGCTGCAGGACGACGCCTTCCGGGCAGATGAAGGGGAGCAGCGCATCATCGAACAGAGATTGCGGGACTTGGGATACTTATGAGGTCGCCGCGTGCCATCGGGGGAGATCCCGGTGGGTCCCCATCCGACGGTCGCGTGGACAAAGAATTGCAGATCGACGCCTCTGCTGATTTTCAATTGGTCAGCGCCTCAGGGTGCTCGACCGAGGTTGTCCGGGAAATCGCCGGTTTTCTCGATACCCAGGAGACGTCGCACCCTTTTCAGTTTCCGCAATGGGCCGGCAAACGCGCGTCGCTCGCGCTGTTTCGGAAGGAGTCGAAACTTCTATGGTTCGCCGTGTGCGGTATGTTTTACCCCGCGGGCAGAGTCATCCGCCCAATTCGGGCTCTGATGTTGAATCGCGGGCCAGTCTGCGACGATCTCCAATTGTTGGAGACTGGACTTCGCCTTCTCGTGGAGGCAGGCAGACGGAAGGGTTTCGCCTTCATCGACATTGCCCCGGAATGGACCGGAGATTTTGCCGAGTCTGCAGCAGAGGTGTTGGGGCGGAACGATTGGCAACCTCTTAAGGCTGGGAGGAGTTCCTTACGCTTGAATCTGAGCCCTGACCTCGATCACCTTGTGACTAAATTTCGGAAGGTGACGCGTTACGAAATTCGACGATCGGAACGGGAGGATCTGGAAGTGAGAATGGCACGCGACGATCGGGACCACGATGCATGGTTGCGGCTCTATCTCGAAATGGCCAGGGAAAAAGAGTTCGCCGCCGAAGATTCCGGCCACATTCGTTCCGTGCTGCACTGGCTCGGAAGTGAGCCTGATCGGGGCGGTCTGTTGCTCGCCCACAAGGGCGCCAATTTAATGGGAGGAATTGTGGTTGTTCGCTCCGGAGTTCGCTGCTGGTATGTGTTGGGAGCGACTTCGAAAGGGAACAAGCTTAGCGCCGGGCATCTGCTTCAATGGCGCGCGATCCAATGGGCGAAACAGCAAGGCTGCCGCGAGTACGATTTCAGCGGAGGCGAGTATCGCGAAGGCGTGGGCGATGGCACCGCTTTCTTCAAAAGAGGGTTCTGCGACAATATCGTGCATTTCCTGCCTTCCCACCGGCAGGTCATCAGCGGCCCGCGGATTCGAGTGTCCAATCTGTTGTCTAAGCTTCGAGGCCAGTGCCGTCTTTGAAGCCTTGTGTGGGATCGAGATAACTTGAGATTAAGAGAATGACCAAGCAACCCATCGAGGGTGCTCCCTCCCTCAACGAATCGGAACTCCGGGGCCTGCTGCTTGAGTACCGCCGTGAGAACTGGAACGGCATTCAGCCGGAGGCGACTCAACGACAGATCGTCGAAGATCTTATCCATGGCGATGCGGAGGGACCGTTGCGCCAGGTTGAGCCTTACGTTGCAATTTCTGGTGATTCTCGGATCCTCGATGTGGGCTCGGGCGTCGGCAGTTTCGTGATGGCCTGCAAAAAGCATGGCCTGCGCGTATTCGGGTTGGAGCCGGACCGGATTGGGCAGGGAGCAAAGATCACTTCTATCCAGATTGCGCGTCGGCGACTCGACGCGCCTGTATTTGTGAGCGGAGTGGGAGAGTCCTTGCCTTTTCCCGATGCGTGCTTTGATCTGGTCGTCATGAACCAGGTCGTCGAGCACGTGACCGACCAGTCCGTGGTCGTCGGAGAAGCGGCTCGCGTTTTGCGCGAGGGAGGCGCGATTTACGTCGCCTGCCCAAACTACTTACGTTTCTACGAACCGCATTACAAGATTCTCTGGGCGCCACTATTACCGAAAATCCTGGGCCGTATATACCTTAATCTGCGCGGTCGCAGGCCGGAGATGCTAAATCAACTGACCTACACGACGAACCGACGATTGAGAAAACTTCTGGAGGCTCTTGGTCCGGATTTCACCGTGATCGACCTGCACCGGGAGCAGTTTCTAAGAAAACGCGCTACCTCTGGATTTGCCGCCAGATCTACCCGCCTAGCGGCGCATCTTACACAACTTCCGATCGTGGGCTCGGTGTTTCTCTGGGCACTTCTGAAATACGGATCGATCGCGGAGGGAGGATGTGAAATGGTGGTTCTGCGGAAGCCGAAGGCGGCATTCCAGTGACATTCGCTCGGAAGCTCTGGCAGCGTGGCCGCGACCTGCTTCCGATCGCCGGGTTTCATTTTGACCGGCCGATTGTGCTTTTGCAGAGCGATGATTGGGGCCGGGTTGGGCTGCGCGATCGGGAAGGACTGGAGCAACTGCGATCGGCGGGGCTGACGCTCGGCGAGCGTCCGTACGATTTCTACACGCTGGAGACTGCCGAAGATCTGGCCGCGTTGATCGGAATGCTTAAGCGGCATCGCGACTCCGTGGGGCGGCATCCTTGCCTGGAGATGAATTTCATTCTGGCCAATCTGGACTTTGGCAAGATGAGCGCCGAAAGTTTTCGGCAGATTCATCTTTTGTCCCTGGCCGAAGGCCTTCCCTCGGGTTGGAGCCGTCCGGGCCGGATGGAAGCGTATGGCAGAGGAATTGCCGAGGGAGTGTTCCACCCGGCCCTGCACGGAACGCACGCACTTCTGCCGTGCGGCGGTTGAGCGCAACTGTAGTGCGGAGGGCGAACGCGCCGATCTCTTGCGAACGCTCTGGAGGGCCGGGACGCCCTACATTCACTGGCGCATGCCGTGGATCGGGTTTGAATACTGGGATACGGAGAGGCCAGAGCAGGACCGATTTTTGCCGGCAGAAGCACAGAGAGAATTAATTGGCCAGACCGTTGCCGCATTCGGCAAGCTGTTCTCTACCCTTCCGCGTTCAGCTTGCGCTCCTGGCTATCGCGCCAATGACGATACTCATCGCGCGTGGGCGCAACATGGAATTCGCGTAGCGCAGAATGGTCCCGGGAGCGTCCGTGCCACCTCACTTCGATCGCCATGAGATTCTGCATCTGTCTCGCACGGTAGAATTTGAGCCTGCGGTCGATGCGGCTTTCTCGGTCGACGCCTGTCTGCGCCAGGCGGAAAGTTGCTTTGAACGCGGCATCCCCGCGATTGTTTCTGTGCATTCCATCAATTTCCATTCAACGGTGCAGGATTTTCGCAGCCGTACTCTGCGACCTGCTCGACGAGTTCCTCACGGCGCTGGAGTCGAAGCACGCCGATCTGCTGTATCTTCACGATGAGGATCTGCACGAATTAGTGAACAAGGGTTCCTATCAGGACGCTCGCAGGGCAAACGCGCAGGTGAACGTGACCCAGAAGAAATTCACGCGTGGCCCAAAGTGATGCGACGGCGGAAGCATGAAGATGAGAGCACGGAAATCGATTGTTCTGGTGACGGTGGATTGCCTGCGGGCCGACCATGCCGGCTTCATGGGATACGAGCATCCCACTACTCCGTTTCTGGATTCGCTCGCCGGCGAGAGCTTTGTCTTTCCGCTTGCGATCGTTGCCGGCGCCCCGACCTACTACTCGTTTCCGGCGATCCTGGCATCGCGCTATCCGCTGGCGCTGGGCGGGACGTGTTGGGCCTTGGCCCGGACGAGCCGACGCTCGCATCCGTTCTGAAGCAGGCTGGATATGCCACGGCTGCGTTCGGCGCCGCCAATCCCTACATTTCATCGCGGTTCGGGTATGAACAGGGCTTCGACACCTTCCGTGATTTTCTGGAGGTCGAACCGGCGCCGCTTTCGGATCAAGAAGGCGAACGCCGCGACCAGCAACGGTTGGGCGAGCCGGCTGAACCGGAGATTGCAGAAGGTTCGCCCGGCCTTGGGGCCTCTGGGAGTTGTTTATGACGAGCTTTACTTTGAGTATTGCCAGCGAGTGACGCCGGTTGCCGACTCGCTCGATGCTCTGCGCCGATTTCCCGCGGCCGACGTGATTGTGGACCATGCCTGACCTGGCTCGCATCCGTCGGCGAAGCGCCCGTTCTTTCTCTGGCTGCATCTGATGGACCCGCATTCGCCGTATTACCCGAAGGAAGAAGCGCTCGAGCTCTTATGGGGCACGCCCCCGTGACGCCTTATCGTGCGCGCTATTTGAATTCCTACTGGAACCGGTCCGATCTCGGGCGCCCGGCGCCTGGCGCGCCAGCGCGACGAAGTCGTTGGGCTTTACGACGCCGGCATTCGATGGGTCGACGGGCAAATGGCGCGCCTGGTCGAGACTCTGCGCAGTTCGAACCGATGGGACAACTGCATCTTCGCCTTCACGGCCGACCATGGAGAGGAGTTTCTTGATCATGGTGGCCGCTATCATCCACCGATCGCGGCTGATGGAAGAGTTGATTCATGTGCCTTTGTTATTGCGCGTGCCCGGGAAGCGAGAAAAAGGAAGTGGCGAAATCTCCCTTCAGCCTGCTGCACCTTGCGCCAACGATATTGGACGCCGCAGGATTACCCGTGCCTTCAGATTTTCAGGGCCGCAGCCATTGGGAGGACGTGCGACAGGGCAAGGATTTCCG
The DNA here is from genome assembly GCA_963710885.1 of uncultured Acidobacteriaceae bacterium. GTDB lineage: Bacteria > Acidobacteriota > Terriglobia > Terriglobales > Acidobacteriaceae > Sulfotelmatobacter. The sequence continues at coordinate 20,029 of CAVQCF010000020.1, read as the reverse complement.
AGGCTGTGCGATCTCGGAATGCGTGGCGGGCTGCACGAATCCTTTCCCCATGAGAATCGGATGGGCCCCCGCGTGTTGTCGATCAGAGAATCGCGCTTCAAGCTCGTGCTTAGTTTCGATCCTCCTGCGGAGGAACTCTATGATCTTGAGGCGGACCCGCAGGAGCAAACGCCACTTACAGCATACTGCTCAGAAGCCCGTACGGCGGCGCCTGCTCGAGATCGCGCGGGAACACCTGCGGCGATCGCGCGAGCAGCGGGACCGGGGAAACGCGGGCCAGGCGCGTCTTCGCGAACTTCGGCTAGAATGGGAACACCACCAGCAGACAAATCTTCAGTGGCTTCCTGATCGGCAAATCTTCCGTCTCGGTACCCGGAATGATTACGATTTTTACGCCGTCGTTTGCCGACGAATCCGATACCAACGCGCAAAATCTTTCCGTCAAGGAGATCGTGGCGCGGCTCGATCCGGATCGAGCGGCGGTGACGATGTTGTGTGAACGCGCCGTTGACCCACGCATTGCATCGCGGCCGAATACCACGTTTTTGCGCTGGCGCGAACACGGTAATACCAGGCGAAGATTCTGGCATATCTTGAAAAGGTGCCTGATGTATATTTTTTCCCGAGGGAAGGCCCGCTTGACGTGGCTTTTCTGAGATTGCGCCGATATTTTCGACTGAAGACAGCGATGGTCACCTATATCGTCTCCGGCGGTCTGTTTCTCGAGTCTTACTCGGCAGCCCGAATCAGAAATATTCGGGAAGCCGATTCTGTCTTCGCGAATAATAACTACCTGGCACAGCTGGTGAAGGAAAAATTGATGTCACGGCCGGACGATTTACGACGGGATCGATCGCCGTTATTTTTTCCCGCCGGATCCGGAGCGGACGTCGCCAGCTTTCGACTACTGTCCTTTATGCCGGATCGCTGCGGCCATACAAGCGTGCACCATCGTCGTCCAGCAAGCCGCGCGCTTGCCCCGAGTACAGTTTCGCATCGCGGGAACGGGAGAGGAGGAGCAACTATGCAAGGATCTTACAGCCGAACTCAAATGTCGAACGTGGAATTTATGGGACATCTGTCGCAGCCGCAGCTCGGCCAAGAAATGCGGCGGGCCGACATCTTTTTCTTTCCCGAGTATCGTTGAAGGCATCCTCAGGTGCTGGTGCAAGCGGCGGCCAGCGGGCTTCCAGCCATGGCGATGGAGGTCTATCGTCCCGACTTCGTTCTTAATGGCATGACCGGCTTTCTTGTGGACAGCGACGACGAACTCGCCGAGAAGCTAGACTTGCTGATTCGAGATCCGCATTTGCGGGTGCTCTGGGACCGGCAGCGGCTGCTCACGCGCAGAAATTCGATTGGGATGTCATTGCCGGGAAATGGCAGCAAGTGTTTGAAGAGGCCGCAGCCAAGAGGCGTAAACACTGAGATGTGGGGAATCTGCAGGAGCCTCGAGCCGTCGTGTATGACGCATGCACATCTTCTGTCCGTGGGCGGACTAGGCGCGAGGTGAGGGAGCAAGCGCGAGAGCGGAAGAGGCCGCTTCATGTTCTCACACTGACACCCTTCTATCCGAGCGACTACGACGAAGCCGCCGGTTGCTTTGTCGCAGAGCCTCTCGAAGCGCTCGCCAAGACTGGTGTAGTGAATACCGTCTTCGCGGCGCAACCGGCTTATCGCAAAAGTACTGCGCGCAGAGACTCGGGCTGGCATGCGGAATGGCTTCGCTACTTGTCTTTGCCCGGCGGCTTAGGATTACCGACTGCGGGCGCGTTTCTGTTTGCAAGAATCGTGGGGCGAGTTCGCGAATTGCGAAAGTTGGGCCAGATCGATCTTGTCCATGCGCATGCGCCGCTGCCAGGCGGACATGCCGCCTTACTTTTAAGTATGGAACTTGGAGTGCCATATGTCGTTTCCGTGCACGGTCTCGATGCATTCTCGACGAAGCAAGTCAGCGGACGGGCAGGGGACTGGTGTCGAAAGATTTCCCAGCGCGTGTATCGATCCTCGCGGCGGGTGATTTGCGTTAGCGAGCGCGTGCGCGAGCAGGTTCTGGAAGGCGCCGGCACGTGCAGGACATCCGTGGTGTACAACGGAGTCGATCCGGAGTTGTTTTCGCCAGGGACTGAATCTGGGACTGAGCCTCAGATGGGCGCCGATTATCCTCAGCGTCGGCAACCTGATCCCGATCAAAGGGCACGATGTGCTCATCCGCGCGGTGGCATCACTGGTCGCGAAATTTCCACTCTGACTCTGGAAATCATTGGCGACGGTCCCGAACGACCGTCTGCAGGCACTGGCCCGGCAACTTCAGATCGGCGACCGCGTCATTTCTTGGGCGTCGCTCGCGCCTGCAAGTTGCATCGGCAATGCGGCAGTGCACGTTGTTCGCACTGCCCAGCCGCTATGAGGGTCTGGGTTGTGTGTATCTGGAAGCCATGGCGTCGGGCAAGCCGGTGATCGGATGCAGAGGACAAGGAATTGAGGAAGTCATCGAGCACGGAACCAACGGCTTTCTGGTGGGGCCGGATAATGAGAGGGAATTGACGCTAGCGCTGGCGATGCTTCTCCGCGACGAACCTCGCAGGCGCAATCTCGGGGCCGCAGCCCGAGACACGATTCTGGAGAAGTTTACACTCGCGCACCAAGCGGAGAGCCTGGCACGAATCTATCGGGAGTCTGCGGAATGAAGCGGCGTCTGGTTATTCTGACGGAGATTATCTCGCCCTACCGCATCCCGCTGTTCAATGCACTGGCGCAGCGTGCAGAAGTGAATCTTCAAGTGATCTTCCTGGCCGAGACTGATGCCACACTGAGGCACTGGCAGATCTACAAGGACGAGATTCAGTTCGCGTACCAGATTCTTCCTTCGTGGCGTAAGCGGATCGGGCGGTACAACGCGCTGCTGAACGGTGGTGTGGCCCGAGCGCTGAGTGCTAGCGGCGCCCGATGTCATTCTGTGCGGAGGTTACAGCTATGTCGCTTCCTGGCAAGCTCTCTATTGGGCGCGGGTTCATCAGATTCCTTTTTTTCTGTGGTCCGAGAGCAACGCGCAGGATTTGCGCCGCGGCCATGCGCTAGTGGAATTTCTGAAAAGCGAGTTCCTACGCCGGTGCAGAGGATTCGCCGTACCGGGGCGGTCGGCGCGGAAATACCTTCTCGACCATGCAATTAAGGAAGAGGACATCTTTGTTGCTCCGAATGCCGTAGACAACGACCTCTTTGCCGCGGGCGCGGCCGCTGCTCGTCAAAATGCAGCCAAATGCCGCGCGGAGCTGGGTTTGCCTGAGCGCTATTTTCTGTTTGCCGGCCGTCTCGTGCGGGCGAAAGGAGTGTTTGAATTGCTGTCCGCTTATGCCACACTGGATGAGTCGATTCGTCAGCAGGTCGGCCTGGTGTTCGTGGGCGACGGAGCATATCGGCGGCAGTTGGAGGAGCAATCGCGCTCCATTTCGCCGGGAGTGATAAGATTCGCTGGTTTCGCGCAGAGGGAGCAGTTGGCGACCTATCTATGCGCTCGCCGAAATGCTGATTCTGCCAACGTATACTGATCCTTGGGGCTTGGTGGTGAATGAAGCAATGGCTTGCGGTCGGACTGTGGTTCTGAGTCGCGTGGCTGGATGTGCCGCTGACCTTGTAAGAGAGAACTGGAACGGGTTGTTGGTTCCCCGAGAGATGTATCGTTGCTCGCATCGGCCATGCAAAGTCTTGCCAGTCAACCGGACCTCTGTTCAACCATGGGTGCTAATAGTCTTCAACGCATTAATTCCTATTCACCGAAGGAATGGGCCGCCGGAGTGGAACGAATGGTCGAATCAGCGGGAGGTACGAGTGACTGAGCGCATTCCCAAAAGCGTCCTGATCGCGGGAGTCATCCTAGGATCGCTGGTGTTAACGTATCTCGCCTATTCCCGGCCTCGGTATTTCACCGGACAGACCTACTCGGTAGGTCTGTTGTTCTAGAGTTTCTCGCTGCGGCGGTGTGGATGTATCGACGCGTTTTCTTTCCAATTATCGTAATGACGTTCCTCCTCGCAGGCGTGAATCTTCCGGTCGCCTCGGTCTTGACGTCGGTTCGCTGGGTGATCCTTGGATTAGGAGCGTCAGTTGGCGCGATCTTGGTACTCAAAGATCGCCACTACCATTTCGGCTCGTTTCATGTGCTGGCCCTGTTTGCCGTGCTTACGTCGCTCGTGTCGGCAGCGGTCTCGCGCTATACGAGCCTGTCTCTGTTGAAGGTTCTGAGTCTGTTGTTGTTGTTCGTCTATGCTGGCACCGGGGCGAGAGTCGCGGTGAAGGGTCGGGAGAACCGCTTCTTTGAGGGCTTACTGACCGGCTGTGAGGTGTTTGTTGGAGCAGTTGCGACCTGTTACCTCGTGGGAATCGAAGTCATGGGAAACCCGAACTCGCTGGGTGCGGTGATGGGTGTGGTGGGAGCTCCGATCCTCCTTTGGGGGACATTGGTTAGCGTGCAGCCTTTCGTTCGGGGCAGGCGGTTGGCACTGTGCACCATCGCCATGTACCTGACTTTTGCGAGTCACGCGCGGGCCAGCATGGCTGCCGCTCTCTTATCTTGCGGATTGCTTTGTCTGGCTTTGCGCAGATACAGGTTATTTATGCTGGGGGTGGTAACGATCGTCATTTTCGTCACGGCGGCTGCCATTCTCCGGCCGGAGGCATTTTCGAGAACGGTTTCCTCGTTGACTTCGACACTCGTATATAAAGGCATGGATCCAGCGCTGGGTGTCTTGGGATCTCGCAAGTCCCCCTGGCAAGACGCCGTCGATTCGATCCGTAACCACTTTTGGTTTGGGACCGGTTTCGGAACGTCGGACAACGGGCGGGATCTCGCCAAGGATGCAGTGGGGAACTTCTCGACCGTCAGCGCCGCTTCGGGAGAGCACGGCAGTAGCTATCTCGCGATCACGACGTGGGTAGGGATCGCGGGACTACTGCCTTTCTTGATGCTACTGTTTGCTCTTCTGAGGAGAGTGGTTCAAACCGTTGTATGGATGTTCAGGTCACGGAACCCATTGCATCCCGCCGTTCCTTTGGCCATGGTCATGGTGGCCGGTCTAGTTCACGCGAGTCTAGAGGACTGGTTGTTTGCACCCGGCTACTACCTCTGTGTGTTCTATTGGAGCATGGCGTTTGTCTTCGTGGACCAGGCGCCGGCACAGCCGAATTTCCGTCGCGCTCCTTTCTGGCGCGCCGGGACTATGACGCAACGCCTGGGTCAGATTGTGCCGAACCGATGATGCAGCGGTTCAGCTACTCCAATAGCTCGCCCATCGGCACGGAGTTCAGCATTCGATGCTCTGCGGTCGGGTGTCGATCATTAATTCGTCGGTCACCGATCTTCTGAGAATTATCGTATGCCCGCGCGACAAGCAGCCCCTTCGGGAAGAGGGTGACTTTCTGCTGTGCCCGGAAGCGCATCGCTTCCGGGTCGTCGAAGGGATCCCGATTTTGCTGGTTTCGGAGGAAAAACAGACGCATATAGAGGGTGACCGGGCGCTGCTGGCGGCCGAGGGAGACTTGTCGCAGGCACCCCTGTTGAAATTGACCCTGGGTCCCGATGACATCGATCCGTTCGTTAAGAACGTCATTGGTGCGACCAATGGGAGTCTCTACCGTCACTTGGTGGGGAGACTTAAGGCCTATCCCATCCCGGACCTACGGATTCCATCCAGCGACGGCGACGCCTTTCTCGAGATTGGCTGTAGCTGGGGACGCTGGACCATCGCAGCTGCCCGCAAAGGATACCGGGTAGTGGGAATTGACCCTTCGCTGAAGGGGGTTCTGGCGGCTCGCCGCGTGGCCCGCCAGTTGGGAATCGAGGGTCACTTCCTAGTAGCCGATGGTCGTTTCCTGCCCTTCCCGGCCGGCTCCTTCTCCCGCGTGTTCTCTTACAGCGTCCTGCAGCATCTTTCCAAGGAAAACGTGCAGATCGTGCTTCCCGAGATTCACAGGGTACTGAAGGCAGGTGGGGAATCCCTGGTACAGTTGCCCAACGTCTTCGGAGTGCGCTGCCTCTATCACGAGATCCGTAGGGGCTTCCGCGAAACACGGGATTTCGAGGTTCGGTACTGGACCATACCCGAGCTGAAGGCTACGTTCTCACGCTTCATCGGTCCGGCGACTGTCTCGGTAGACGGGTACTTCTCGCTCAATCCCCAGGTCAGCGACCTTGGGTTCCTGCCCTGTCACTACCGTGCCATCGTCCACCTCTCGGAATGGTTGCGGCGCCTTAGCGTGCATGTGTCTGCCATAATCTATGTCGCTGATAGCCTTTACGTCAGTGCTGTGCGACCGGATGCCGTTACGCCAAGCCCATGATGCATCTGTTCATCAACGCCCTCGCAGCGTCAGCGGGTGGTGGCCTTACCTACATCCGCAACGTGATGCCACATCTGACAGACACGCCGGGTCTGCGATTGACGATCGCTCTCGGCCCAAGTCTACGGAGAGAACTTGGCAGATCGAGCAATGTTGACTTTCTGGAACTGGAAACGCCTCCTGCGAGACGATTCTGGTTTGAGCAATTCAATCTTCCAGAATGGATTCGCCATAGTCGCGCGGACGTTCTGCTATCTACGGGAAACTTCGCATTGCGAAATTCTCCCATTCCTCAAATACTGCTTTCACGTAATTCCATTTATACGTCCGCCGATTTCTATAGGAACTTGATCGCCCGCGGCGAGTATCGTGCCTGGTTTGACACTCACGTCAGGGCGGTGTTGGCTAAGAGGTCCATCTTCTGGGCGGACTGCACGGTCGCGCCGAGTGAGGTCTTTGCCGCGGAACTGCGCCGCTGGACTGGCAGAACGGTCCGCGCCATTCATCACGGGTTCGACCCGGTTGCTTTCTCCTGCGACACGAGCCCCCTGGCCCCGGGGGTTGAGACGAAATTGAGTTCGGCGGGCGGAGCCCTGAAGTTGCTGTTCGTCAGTCACTACAATTACTACCGTAACTTCGAGACGCTCATTCGCGCTCTGCCCGCGCTGCGGCAGCTCTTGCCGAATCGGGAGGTGAGACTCTTGTTGACCTGCAGGTTGAGCGCCAGCGAGAACCCCGGAGAGTATCGTCCGGAAGCGGCGGCGCAACTGGTTAAGGAACTTGGCGTTGACGAGATGGTGGTTGAACTTGGCACGATCCCGTACGGTCAGCTTCATCTGCTGTATGGCCAGGCTGATCTCTACGTGACTGCGGCCTACACAGAAACTTTCGCGCACCCTTTGGTGGAGGCGATGGCCAGCGGAGTCCCTGTGATCGCCTCGGACCTCACGGTGCACCAAGAGATTTGTGGAGATGCTGCAGCCTATTTCCCTAGATTTTCGGCAGAGTCGTTGGCGGGAACTGTGAGGCAAGTCGTAGGTTCACCGGAGACTTCGAGGCGTATGGCGGCAGTCGGCTTGGATCGGTCGCACGCGTTTTCCTGGAAAACGCATGTCGAAGAGATCCTGGAGTTGTCTCGCTCCCTGATGGATTCCAAGTCTGCGCGAGGCACGAATCAGGTTGGAAACGTAGCGCGATAGAGGGTGCCAGCAGCTCTCAGATTAATCGATTTCCGAAGCCGACGTGTTCTGTGATCTTGCTCGCGACACTTGGTACGGCCACATCTATGTCTTTGCGGCCGGGAGTAGATGGAGGTGCAAGCCTGTGACCTAAGGCGAATCATGGGACGCTCCACAAACGGTAGCTTAGTGCGGCGACAGTTATCAACAATAGGCAGTTCACGGGAAATTTCTGAAGCCAAGACCAGGGGGTCTTTCGCGCCTTGGAGAAGAAATAACTGCTGCCAGAGATAAAGACTGTACGAGAGGCGGCCGATCCACCGCATCCAACCCAGTTCGAGGATTCGTCCCGCCCATGTCTGCTGGCCGAAGCGCCGTACCGTCGACGATTATCGGCCAGCAAAATGGATTCGAAATCGTGTAATAGTGATGCCGAAGAGTGACCTGCAGGCAGATGTAGCCGATCGCGCAGGCTGCCCAAGCCCATGACTTGATCACGCGCAGAAAAAAAGAGCGGCCTCTCCGGCTCGGCCACCAGCAAGGCTGCCAGGCACCCCATTAGAAGGCCATCGAGCCGTATGTCGGTTCGAGAGCCGAACAGCAATCCCCGAATGTGCCCCTCAAAGAAATCGATGCCGGAGGTCCCATGATCGCCAGCATGAAACTCCAACGGCCAAGCCGGCCGCCACCCACTTTGCTCGCTTTGGACTCGCTGATTATCAAGAGCGCCGGCCAAAGTAAGTAAAAATGTTCCTCGACGGCCAAAGACCAGTAATGGACTGTGTATCCGCCCCACCCCGTAGAAATCATGCTAGGCGGCAGGTAATTGCGGAAGAACAAAACGGAACTCCACCACTCCCAAGGGCTGACAAGTATGACGCCGCCCATCCCGAACAGACCGATGAAGCCAGATAAATCATGGCGGGCGGAAGAATTCTACTGGCGCGACGGATGTAAAAGCCCGAGAGGCTGATGCGGCCTGTGCTAGGCTTGCTCCTCCAGAAGACGTGAGCAAATCAGGAAACCACTGATCGCAAAGAACAGGCTAACGCCATTTGGACCGATACGTGTGACCGAGGTAAAATCGGCGATCTTGCTTGAAACTCAAGTCCGAACGCGTGGTCGACAATGACCGCGAGAATTGCGATTGTCCGCCAGCCATCGAGAGTAGGCAGGTAGCCCTGTTTCATCGATCCCGTACGTCGGCCAGATTATGCCTGTGAGTAACCAGGTCATTCGCCATAATGCAGTCTCGCAGCAATGGTGGTTACATCGCCAGCGGAGGGATGAAGACGATGAAAATAGAGCCGGTACTCCAAAGCCCCGCGGGAGCCTTCTTGGGAACTCCATTGTGGCAGAACTCGTCGATCTGATCGTCGCGACCGTGCCAACGGGCAAGGCTAGCCAACGTTTCGACCTACCCGACTTGTTATGCTCATTTGAAGGTGAACAGGAAGGGATCGACTTGCTCGCCGTCCTCATAGAGGAAGAATCGCCTCGACAATAACGTTACCAGAAAGTGGCATGATTGCTTGGTTCGCTGTCTGCAACTGAACTGAATCCCAGACAAGCGCTATGTTCACCCGGTCTCAACAATGAACAAATCGCACGATACAACAGAATTATGCCGCATCAACGGCCGTTCAATGTTCTGCTTGGTGTGCCGGACGCTCAATTCCACCGGTTCGCTTGGCTAAATGGGTGCGCGCCGTAAAGTAGCTATGCAACTCCGGAACTTCAATCGACTAATTCACAGAATGAGGAGGCACTGTGTATTCGGAACGTTTCTCCAGCATCCTGTTCCGTTCATGGCGATCGTCCAAGCGGCTGTTGGGCGTATCGGCCGGGTTCTTGCCTTGGTGTTGACAATCTGTATCTCGGTTCACCACGCTTCCTACTCGAATGCGACCGATTCGAAGCCCCTTGCTGCCAACATAATACGGTCTGCGACCGATCTCAACTGGCGGCAAAGCCCTTCTCGCTCCTTAATTCGCCCGGCCGGAACTCGGTTACCCTCGACCCTTGTCCATCGGGCGTGATCGCAGCCGAGCCTTGGTATTTCGTGTATATCTCCGGAGCGGGGACTGCAGAAACCGTTCGAGTTACGGGTGGAACTTGCAAAGGAGACGGGCGCCGAGGCACGCTGGAGTTTACTACGGCAAATCCGCATCCTTCTGGCTACGTTGTGAGCAGCGCCTCAAGCGGGATCCAGGAGGCTTCTATCGCTGCGCGTTTTGCTCCCACCCATCCCGGACGGATCTCCCCAGTTCGGCAGAGTCGTGATTCCCCCAGGTGAGTACGACGTTTTCGCTCCCATCTCCATTCGCTCGTCCAACCAAACCATCGACTTCTCGGGCTCGGTCTTCAACTGCTACACGCATGACGCTTGCATCTTCGTCGGAGATCCGCGCAACTCCAATTTGGTGATGGACGTCACGCTTATCAATCCCAAAGGGCAGCCCATGGTTGTAAAGGGCACGAAGCCCATGATTGAGACCAACGGCCAAAAAACTCGGATTTTCAACGTTTCCGCCCGCATAAATTTCTCGGGGGGCACCTTTGGAACTTACGTTCAGGTGGATGACGATCAGGCTTTCTTGCTGGACGGCCTCGATTCGGCCGGCGGTTACGGAGTGCGTTGCGATGCCACGTTCTGCGGTTCTTATGTGACCGCACCCGGGCCCTTCAATAAGTGGTCAGCTGTGGGATGGCTGAAGAACCTGGCGATCAGTAATCAATGTGACGGCAATGGCGTCGATTGGCAAAGCGGGAATACCCTCCACATCGAAGACAGTGTTATCCAGGGATTTGCCCAGTTCGGCGTCCGGACCGGCACGATGCGCGGCGGGTATGGGCCTACGCAAATCACGAACGTTTATATGGAAGTCGGCGGCTGTACGAACCCCCAGTATCCGGGAAAGGGGCCCGCAGCGGGGGCCATGGCAGGCCTGATCAGCGAAGGTGGCATCGTGACAATCACCGGCGACATGTACCCGATCGGACAGGTTCCCCAGTTCTCAAACACCGGTCCACATGTGGCGTACTACTGGATTGTCGTGAAAGACTCGGTCATGGGATCTTCCGTTCCTTTGCCAATCGGTTACGCTCAAACCGATGGCAAGACATCCGTTCATGTCGCATGGCCGAGGGTCAACGGAACGAAGACGATCACCTATGACCTGCTGAAAACTACAGGGGCTGATGTTCCTTGGCTTACACCTGCCGGTTCCGGCCAGTTTGCGGTTTCCACGGGGATTGGGCAGTGCACTGGACCCATCTGCGCTGCAGTCGATTCCAATGGCACGCCGACGAGCTATGCGTTTTCGTCGCCTGAGTACCACCCCAGGATCGATTTTTGGCCGGGTGGGATTATTCTGGGTCCTGCCTCCGATAGCAGCGGAAACTCGGCCTTTTCGACCATGCTGTTCGTAAATAGCACGCGTTTCGCCATGCAGATCTCTCCGTTTGCCAACCTGTTAGGGGCTGAGGTTCCGACAGTCTATGCGAGTCATTGCGGACCGGCAACGCTGCCGAATACATGGGTGACCTGCACGGCCGGGGACTCGGTCGGAAACAATGCGATACCAGCCGCCACACTACTGCAGTACGGGATCTCAGTCGGCGGAGACCCAGCGAACCGGAAGGGCCGCCTGATTTTCGGGCGCGGCCCGCGGACCAGCGTAAACAGCGGTCACTACATCACGCTCGTCGATAGCAATCCCACAAAGACGCTGAACACCCCGGGGTATCGCCCCCTCAACGACAAGACCGATACTTACATCGGTCTTGATAGCGGCAGCGTGCCATTGACCCGGGCACAACTCGCCTTCGGTGCTCCTGTTTCCATTTCCAGTTACATCGAAAACGAGGGAGACGGGAAGGGATGGGGGGAAAGACTGACGGCCAAACAAAAAACCTTCGCCGTTCCAGTAGTGGTTCAGCCCGGCAGCAGCTTTACGCTTGGCGGAGGTTCCGCTCTATCCCAAATGAAAATCTTCAAGACTGACGTTGTTCCAAAGGCGAGCGTTCCAGCGCAACAGTGTCTAGATCTGCCCACCACGGCGAATGGGTTGACCACATTGGACCAGATCACCGGGGTCACGCCCCCGGCGGCCTTTGGCAACCTATCGTTAAACGCCTATCCCGCCGCCACCAACCGGCTCGTCTTGCATTTCTGCAATCCGAGCACTCCGCCGCCTTTGTCCCCGCGGGTGTGTATTCGTTCCTGGCGGTCCATTGAGATCCGCCTCACGGGAACAATGCCATACAAAGTCCGGCGCCGCTCACTTAATCACGTTCTCGACTCTGCGCGAGGCAGCTTTCTTCACGGTGGCAGCTACTTCGGAGATAGCCTGGGACGAAAGCTCGGGGTAAAGAGGTAACGAAAGTACCTGCGTCGCCGCGATTTCGGAACAAGGGAAGGCTCCGCGTCCGTAGCCCAAATCGGCGTAGGCGGGCTGAAGGTGCACGGGCACCGGATAGTGGACGCCGGTCTGAATTCCCTCCGCTTGCAGCGCCGCCTGCAAACCGTCGCGATCTTGACTGCGCAGCGTATACACGTGATAAACGTGGCGGGCCCAGGGCATCTCCTTTGGTCGTTCCACCGCAGCGTCGGCCAGCAATTCGTTGTACTGAGCCACGAGGGCGCGGCGGGCCTCGGTCCACTGTTCCAGATAGCGCAGTTTCACCCGCAGAATCGCACCCTGGAAACCCTCCATCCGGTAGTTAAATCCGCGCAGCAGGTGGTGATATTTCCTGTCTTGTCCCCAATCCCGAAGCATGCGAATCGTCCTCGCGAATCCCGCATTGCTGGTCGTCACTGCTCCACCCTCGCCGTAGGCGCCCAGATTCTTGCCCGGATAAAAGCTGAAGCACGCCAGATCACCAATGCTGCCCACCGGCCGCCCCTTGTATTTTGCTCCGTGGGCTTGGGCGGCGTCTTCGATGACTACCAGTCCCCTACGCCGCGCAACTTCCATGACGGGATCCATGTCGGCAGGCTGGCCGTAAAGATGCACTGGCAGGATTGCTCGGGTGCGAGCCGTGATCGCCTTCTCGATCGCGCCTGGATCGAGCGTGAATGAATCGGCATCAATGTCGACCAATATTGCCCGCGCCCCGACATAGCCAATCGCGGCTACGCTGGCGACGAATGTGAACGGCACCGTAATGACTTCATCGTCGGGCCCAATTCCGGCCGCCAGCAAGGCCAGGTGGAGAGCACTGGTCCCAGAATTCAGAGCTATACATTCCGCCGCTCCGCAATAAGCTGCAAACCCCTGTTCAAAAGCGTCAACCTCTGCACCCAGCACAAACTGGCTGCTCTCCAGCACTCCGGCGATGGCTGAATCGATCTCCCGCTTGATGCTGTGGTACTGAGCTTTCAGGTCGAGAAGAGGTATTTTGGCGCGAGTAGAGGTCATGGGAAATTTGGTGATGATCCCTTCAAATCGCGGACAATCGGATACGCACTAGTATCGCATGCTGCTGCCAGGCCGCGAAGTCGGCTGCGACTCTCGGCATCGATTCTCTTACAAATACCTTCTCTCCACGGGTTTTCTCGATGGTGTCCCCGGCCTGATCTACTGTGGTTTACAGGGCATACAGTTCTTCCACATCAAAGCGAAGATTTACGAGTTAACGATGCAATCGACCCGAAGGGAACTGCCTTAAACAGAATGTGTGGCATAAGCGGTGTGATGAATTGCGGAGATCGAGAAACCTTGGCGCGGATGACTCAGGTCCAGGCGCATCGCGGCCCCGACGACTCCGGTTTATGGGGCCGCAAGTTTCCGGACGGCTCTACATCGGTCTGGGCAGCCGCCGTTCGCCATCCTCTATCTTTCTCCAGTCGGTCACATGCCGATGTGCAATGAGGATCGCTCCGTCTGGATTACGTGCAACGGCGAGACTTATAACTTCGCCGAACTTCGCCGGGAACTCGAAACAAAGGCCACCGCTTCACTTCCCATACCGACACTGAGGTGATCGTCCACCTCTATGAAACAAGAAGGCCCCGATTGCGTACGGCGGTTGAACGGAATGTCTTCTTTCGCAATCTGCGATCTCCGTTCTTCTACTCCCCGCTGTTCGTTGCCCACGATCACTTCGGCATCAAGCCCCTTTACTATTTCCATGATGGTGAGCAGTTCGCATTGGCCTCAGAAATCAAGGCGCTCTTGCAGATTCCGGAAATTGAGGCGGAACTCGATCCGGCATCGCTGCACCAGTATCTGACGTTCCTCTGGGTGCCCGATCCCAAGGCGGTGTTCCGCCGCATCCTGAAGCTGCCCACCGGTCACTACGCGACATTGCGCAAGGGGGAGCTCAAACTTACGCAGTACTGGGATCTGACGCTTCCAGCTGCGGATCACATCTATACGCGTTCCGAGGATGACCTGGCCGACGAAGTTCGCAAACGCTTCCGCCGATCGGTCGAACAGCAGATGATAAGTGACGTGCCGATTGGCGGTTTCCTTAGCCCTGGTCTCGATTCTTCCAGCATTGCCGTCATGCTGCGCGCCACGAATCAGCCAGTTCGAACGTACACGATAACCGTCCCTCGTTTGCAGCTCATTTGTGCCAGACTGCGCCCAACCTGGGGACGCCCGTCGCACCCTATGCGTAGTGGGTAGCGCGTGCGTTCTGGTCAACCATACGCAAACCTGACGCTCCGTTCGCTACTCGGCTAACTCAAGACGACAAGCTGCAGGCGAGAGGCGCCCCACCCTTGTTCCCATTCTCCACGCACACCGCGACTGCAGACGCTCTGTCGAGGGTGCGGCAAGAACATCGCCGCTGGACGCACTCATTTGTGCCCAATGCTCAATTGATGGAGCGACCGAACGCCTTGGGAAGCCGCCCGAATTGGGCTAATAGCGGCACACAACCGGAGGCACGTGCTAAACAGGTGGCCTCGGAGCGACGGCATGCGGAGGCACGTTCGGCCTGGGACGCATCGAAGCAGCCGGAGTGGCTTACGCCCGAAGTGTTTTCGCAACGAATCCAGCCGCTGCTCGCTGGGGCGTCAACATCGGTCATTCGGTCACGGATTGGATTTGAGTGTCTCACTGGTACGCAAGCCAGATTCGCCAGAGGTCGAGCCGCGTTCCAGGCATTGGGTGTTGCTGGCGGGACTGGTCGGGGTGTAGGCTCGCTGGAGCTTTGTCGGGCGGGAACAATGTGCAGTAGTTACTTTGGGGTGTAGTAGAGCAACACCCAATCGCCGAGTTGTTGTTGGCCTTCCAGTCTAAGGAAAGAGCTGAGCCGTGTGCCGCAAAGAACGCAGGATCCCGCAGGTCATCAATCAGAATGACTCTCTGGAACTGATGAAAAAACTCGCCGGTAGCTGCATCATGTTGCTCCACTCGCTCTAAGAAGGGTAACAGGTCTGTCTGAATGCCCCGAAGCCCCTCCTTCTGATCCTCTTTTGACTCCGAGACAGCTTCCGCCCAAAAACCTAACTGATACAGCGATCCTGCAGGATTCGGATCGGCGACAATGCTTCGCAAATAGCCACTATCCTTCCCGCTCAAGTATAGGTAAAGGGCTTGGCGAAAGCGGTGGATGACCCGGTTCTGTTGCGGGGTGAGCATGACTTCGGCGTCGGTACAAAAAAGTACCTGTCGTTTTGCTAGCAGGGCGACCCAACCGCACACATCATCGACGTCCCGCGAACGCGCGACAAAAAGATCCCCCTCGGCAGGGTCCCACAAACTCAGAAGACGCGCCACATTCGCCTGTCGCCGGTTGAGTGGCAGAAACGTGCGATATGCCCCCCAGGATAGAAAGATTCCGTTCAACGCAAGAATTCCTAGCGCCAGGCCAAATGCAATGCGCATACTATTGGGCCGGTCATGCATGCGAATCAGTGCCGCCGCTACAATGAAAGCAAGGAGAATCGCGGCCGTGGTATGTGCGAAGTAAGTGGCATGGTGTGACAACAACAGAACGGACGAAGGAACCACCGCATCACCCAGCATAAGCACTGCGTTGGTTGCGCCCAGACCAACCAAAGGCCACTTCACTTCCGCCGGAAGATTCTTCGTGAGGACGACAGCAATAGTGAGCAAACACAGTAGCAGCCATGTTCCGCCGATCAGATGAGGCAGCACCTGTAATTGAAGGTGGATCGGAGAGGAGTGGCTGGCGTAAAAGTTCAATGATCCACGCATTAGAAACAAACCGTCAGCAATTGCGCACGCCGTGCCATAGGCAAGGGCCGTAAGCCACGTTTCGCGCCGACCCGATGAAAACATCTGCCACAAAACGCTTACAAACGTTAACCCCGCCATCATTAGCGTCGCATAGGGAAAAGCGGAGAGTGCAAGCAATTGCAGGGCACCCATCCCAACCCAATGGTAAATCGCTTTCTCTCGCAGAGCACCCATCTGCAATCCGAGATAGCCCAACAGCAGCGGCATCGAAATCTGGGGGGTGAAAGCACGCATGAATGGGAGCTGTAAGGCTACACTCTGGAAGCCGGAAAGAGATGGCAGGTGAAGCCATGCGTCCAGCAATGGCTTTGCCATACCAATGTTAACCAGCATCAGCAAGCCCAGACCCACAATCCCTGTGTCTTGTGCATGTGCGGGGAAGAAAACGATCGAATAAGCTGAGCGCTAAAGCGCAGAGCAATCCCCACCAGAAGAGGTTCCACAGGAGCATCGCTAGCCACATCTTTCCAGCAAGAACTCTATTCCAAACGCTGAACAGAACGCTCCCTAGACGAAATTTCAAATACGCAGAACCATTGGCGGGTACCGGGACAAAATAGTAGGGATTCGCGACCTGTCCAGGGGCAACTGTCACGAGGTTGCTCAAGTTCAAATACAGGCTTAGGTCAGGGGAAAATTCTGGAGGCAGGCTAAGGGCACCTAGATCCGCTCTTGTCCTCAACGCCGGATAAGAATAAACGATGAGGATGAAGACTACGGCAGCAGATCGCGCGAGGCGTCGCCCATCGGAGCGGGTCTGCGTGCGGATCGTGTTCTGTTCCTGAGCTAAGGTTTGTGTCACGAAGCAGACTTGGCATCCTGCTGGCAGTATCCAGGGATCATTTAAGATTAAGTTTGGGAGAGAAAAAACTCTGGGATCTCACAGTCGTCAAGGATTATATATCAGAATGGCTTTTCGTTCGCGGGGTTGCTTCCTGATACCATTCGACAGTTCAAAGAATCTGAAACCGCGATATAGGCTTTTGCTATGGGTCCGCCAGAGCACGCTTTTGCATATCTATCCGCTTCGACGCCCGTAAACATGGGCGATTGGTGGTTCGACGTCGCAACCAGCGATCATTTCTGGATTCGGCGTCGGTTTGAAGTCTTGCGGCGGTTGGCGGATTCCGTCGTCCGAAACTCCAAACAAGCGGCAGAGATTGGCTGCGGCAGTGGCCTACTGCAAAAGGATATAGAGGATCATTACGGGATACCGGTCGCCGGTTTCGAACTCAATGAGGTCGCTCTGCAAAAGAACGTCAGCCGCCTGAGCCCACTTTACTGTTACAACATCCATCAGCGTAATCCTGAGTTTCGTGCTCACTTTGATGTCTTGTTCTTGTTTGACGTCCTCGAACATATTGAAGATGAATCAGAGTTTCTGGAATCGGTCATGTTCCATTTGGCCGACTCTGGCACTCTCGTGATCAATGTTCCCGCCCATCAGTTCTTTTATTCCGATTACGACCGCGCCGCGGGCCACGTTCGGCGATATTCTGTGACCCAATTGGCGAAAGTCGCGGAACAGAACGGACTGAAGGCAAGGGCTTTTACTTATTGGGGCCTCCCCCTCGTTCCGCTTCTGCTGGTGCGAAAGATGATGGATATGCAGCGTAGCGATGGCAAAGCCGGCTTCGACGCCCGAGGAGATACCATGAATACTCTTCTCTCGTTTCTTGCGCGATGGGAGCCATTGCCCCAAACATTTCTGGGTACGTCCGTTATGGCCGTGCTGGAGAGGAAATCTTAAAGACTTCCAGTTAATGCGCGTAAAAAGGAGCGCACACAACATGGTCAAAAAACCTAGCGTTTCCATCGCGATACCAGTTTACAACGAAGAAGAGATCGTACCCGAATTGCTACGTCGGACCGGTGCCGTGCTTGATGGGATTCCGGGTGGACCGCATCAGATCGTCTTGGTGGATGACGGAAGTTCAGACCGAACTTTCGAGTTACTGGAAACAGCCGCGGAAAACGACGCTCGCCTGCTCGTAATTGCGCTCTCGCGCGATTTTGGCCACCAGACTGCACTCGGAGCAGCCTTGGATCACGTTTCGGGTGATGTAACGGTGTTAATGGACGGGGATTTGCAAGATCCTCCCGAAGCCATTCCCATTCTGCTGGACTCTTATAAAGGCGGCTTTGATGTTGTGTACGCGCAACGCGTGAATCGCAAGGAAGCGTGGTGGCTGCGTGCTTGCTACTATCTTTTCTATCGATTGCTTACAGTCCTCTCCTCGATTCAGTTGCCTCTCGACGCCGGCGACTTCGGCCTCATGTCAAGCCGCGTCGTCCGGGAGATTCTGCGGAAGATGCCAGAGCACCATCGCTACCTTCGCGGAATGAGGACGTGCGGTAAGAATTCGCCAGATCGGTGTTCCTATTGAACGCGGGGCGCGCAGGGCGGGTCATACGAAATACAGTCCGCTCCGCCTGCTCAAGTTAGCATCGGATGGAATCTTTGCTTTTTCTATAAGGTTCCACTTCGTGCGGCAGCATTATTCGGGGTAACCGCTACTGGGCTGTCGGTGCTGTATTCGATTTACGCTCTTTACGTAAAGTTCTGGTTGCACTCTCCCCAGGGTTTCACTGCGCTGATCCTTGCCTTCACGTTCCTTTCCGGCGTGAATCTGTTTTTCTTGGGAATTATTGGGGAATATATAGGACGAGTCTACGAGGAAGCGAAGGGACGTCCGCGCTATGCTGTCCGCAAGGTGGTCGGGCAAGGCAGTTTTGGTAGCCGTGTATCAGCTCCACGCATTGATGCGCCGGGGGCCTTAGAGCGAACTGGCACTCACTTTGACCTAGACAATCAAACGAGTACATCAGAGCTTGGCAACCACTCCAACTCTGTATTATTACGATGCGCTGAACAACCTGACGAATGTCATCCAGAATGGCAATAATGGTGCCAGCGCACAGACGCGAAACTTTGTTTACGAATGGGAGAAGTCACATTTCGTCTGGACTAAATTCGGGGGGGCAGGTCACCCAACGCCGATCGGGTTTTCTGGTGGCGGAGCTGCGAAAAACGTGTTCGGCCGCCGCGCAGCTGTGTGTTTCGGAGCGGGAAGCAAGTCCTGGAGCTACGACCCGATGGGAAGAATTGATGCCGAGAACGAGGCATCGGCCTGGTTCAGCCGTATAACTCTACGATTGTCTGCACACTTAACGGCGTTCCGACCATCTCAACCGACATCGCATATCTCTATCATCTAAATGGGGGATCTGTTAGAAATGTTTTCTCCCGCTGATTATGAGTCTTATACCAACGACAACACACCAGGGCGAGTCATCGCAACAGGTGACACCACGTATAATGTCTTTGTCGGCGGAACTTATACCCCGACCGGGCAACTGGCGACTGGCCTGGTCGGAATGATTAAGGCTATGACAGTTAGCGATCGGGCGCGGTTGATGCGAATCGACAACAAACAATTCGGATTAGGGATTCCCAGTGCTCCTGTCAATCTTTGATCGAGATGATGTTCCTGCAGTCTGTTGCTGATCTTGATCCGGAGGTTTCATTAGTTGAAGCATCGCCGTAGCGCTTATTATAGGTTGGGCAGGAGTTCCAGTAGACGCACTCGCAAATTGAATTTCTTGAGAACAAAATCAGAAATCCGACGCGGTCCTGGTGCTCCTTGCGAGTGGAATGCTCCCGGACGGACGATCGAGCAGCAACGCATCAACAGCAAGCCCTTTTTCACGAGCCAGTAAGCATTTGAAGATATCGTGTTCATATTCGGAGATCGGATTATGTAGACTCAAAGCAATTTCGACAGCTGTCGCTTCGTCGGATATGTGGGAATCAAAAGCATATCCAACATCTTTGCAAGCTTTTTTGTCGTTGTAGTCTACGCCAAAGGCGACCCTCGCTTTCCTCACGCAGTCTCCTCATGAATGTTGAGTTCGCCAAATCACCAAGAACGGCTCCCTTCTTCCCAAGAAACTTAGGGAACCTCTCGAAGAACTCTCCCTGTTTGCTCTGAACCGGCGCATCCTTAAAGCCTACCTTCTTGGGGAGAGCCTCTCGCATTTGTGGGATTATCTACGAAGGGACCATGTTGTGTTACCCGCAGAAATGGATCGACCAGTTGCGCTTGGCAGCGGCTGAAACCGATGGAAAAATTAGCCCGCCTGCTGCTGGATCATCTGGAGGGCTATTTTGAACTACTGCCGGACCAAGGTCCCGATGGGAGTGGTTGAAGCCGTCAACGGAAGCGTCAGAGCTCTGCTCCGCCGTCGCCGTGGTTATCGAGACATGAATTCTGCTGCCGAAAGCGCAGCGCTTGG
>CAVQCF010000019.1:0-11556 GCA_963710885.1 uncultured Acidobacteriaceae bacterium | reverse complement strand
ATTGAGACGACTGGTCAAAGCAACCAGTTCCCCCGTACCCAGAAACTGCGGGAGTCTAACTAAGAGAAACCCCAAAATGGTCGGCAGCGTGCAGAACCTATTTCTCCGGTGGTCTATGACTCGATTCTCAACAGAACGAGATTTCAGAACACGAGAGTCTACACGCGAACTAATTTTCCCCACAGATCGGAAACTCTCATGAAAATAGTTTTCAAATGTCTCCTCCCAATGGCCGTGCTCTTCTCATCAATCGGCCTTCGCGCTCAGGAGCGGTCCGCGTCGGCGGCAGGCACCGGCCCAACGAGTTTGGGTACCGCTATTCCCGGTCTACCGCAAAAAACCGACCAAGGTACCGCTGATGCTCTGGACGTGAAGCATTTCAATAGAACTCGCACAGTGCAATCAAGCAATCAAGCGACAACTGGTCGATAGACCAGTTGCCCAGCAGTTTCCCCCAGTCATCTACCGGTCGGTTTGAAGTAATCATTGTGCTAGCACGCTCATAGCGTCGCATGATGATCTCCAGGAGTTCCTCGGCGGCGGTGAGGAGTAACTTCCGCATGCCCACGACTTTCGAGTTTTCTGGCTCCTTGCCGCTCAACCCCACGCCAAAGTCGGTGATCACCGCTATAGCCGGTTTTGAAGTTGCGGTTGCTTTTCCCTTCGGGGAAAGGTTTTCGGTGTTGAGGTTGAAGTTGGGGTGACCGCCGGACTCCGGAATGGCCGGTTTTGCTGCCTCCGAGCCGGCGATCACCTCTATGGCCGGTTTTGCCTTACCTTCGCGCTTCCATCTTCCCGGCGGCCAGATCTCCAACACCTGCGCCTCGCAGATAGGCGCTGATGGTCTCTCGACGTACCCGCGTGGCCTCTTGGATCTTTCGCAGAGACTAACTATTGTCGTCCCAACGCTATGATTTGCTGTTTCTTCTCGTCATTCAAGACATTCGCCATATTGCGAGAGGCTACTTACCCTCCCGCTGCTGTCAATGTCCTGGACGTTTCTTCTGAAAGTTATGGCCGCTTTTCAGGTGTTCATGTATGGCCGCTTTTGGGTGTTCACTGAGGCAAAAAGGCAATTGGAAACCAGCTACGCAGTAACGGTCTTTATGAAAAGTCCTCTGGGTATATGTACACAGTCGTTATCGAGGAACGTGTTTTCGAACCGCGGAGACTTGACCGACGTAAGACCGGTTCCCCGAGTCAACTGTTGTCGAATGACCCGGGTCGATTCGCACCGGAACGATGCCTATTATGAGACAGGCGATGTTCAGCATCCTTCGAAGTTACTCGTTCTTGTGGTAGGCGGGACCTCTCATCTCGTACAGGAGGAGAATCCCCAAGGAAAGAAGACACCAAGTCTCATGTCCAATTGCGATTGCCTGCCACCAGCGGGCGAGCAGTGTCCCTTGCGGTATTCTCAGTCGATCTGAAATCTGGCTCACGAGCGCTGCACCTGGAATCAGAAAGGGCAATATTAAAAAAATTGTGAGTAAGCTATTCGCCGAGGCGGTTTCCTTCTTAAGCGAGAACACCCAGGCAACAGGTAAGATCAGCAGACTGGCATCAAAAAGTCTGTGATACCCTGGCACCAGACTTACGACAGAAACAGCGCTCACCGCGAGCAGATCTCTGACTCCAGACTTGGGAGACAGCTTCAGAACAGTCCATGCTGTTAGCAGTGCGATCCCAACGAGAAGGGCAATAAGGTTTGCCAGGCTGGCGTCTTGGGTCATCACAAAGACAGGTCCTTGCAAGTTCAACATTTGGAACCAAATTGGGTTCGCTGTGGTGAAATCATTAATGGAGCCTATCGCGAGCATATGTTTGGTTACGATTTCATAGCTTGTGAACCAGGAGATCCTATCATTTTTCCAACGGCCACCAACGCGATCAGCGCGCTCACCCCGCACGCTGTGGCGACGACTCTCAGACGCCGAGCGACGAGATAAAGAAAAGGAAACACACGCCAATCGTTGGCTTCAAGCACATCGAGCCGGCGATCAGCAGGCCGCAAAAAACGTCTTGCCTTCGAGCAGCGAACCATAACGCCACTACCGCAAGTGCAACGCCAAGAATTGCTGGGTTAGCAGTTGCCAGTCCCGTGTGAAGTGGTGCCAGCCCCAGGCACAAGGCGAGAAACAAAAGCCCATGCAGTGTGGAAAGCCCGATTCCCGCCACGCTCGCGAGGGCCAACAGCGTTACCGCAATCGCGGCAACACTCAACCCAATCCAAATCCATAATGCTGTCTTCCAGGGCAATAGAGCGAGGGGGGCCAACAATACAAAGCTTGTTGGAGGGTACGGCGATGGAACTCCTCGCCGTTCAATGAGCCGCTCATCCCCGCTTTCGCGAAGCACAAAACTTGGGATCGTAGCACCGGCAGGCCAGAAACGCACGAGGTTTTCCGAGCGGTAAGGATCTTCCCCATGAACCCAAAGGCGGGACTGAATATAAGGCGAAATGAAGTCGTTCCAGCTCTGGCTGTGCTCGATCCTGACTGGCCCGCGAGCCGAGAATTCAACGGTTGCTGCAATCAGTAGAAACACAACGCCGATCCGGTGCAGTGGCTGGGCTTCGACGGTCTTCATATTGGGTTCAAGCAGTACTGCTGGGGCTAGAGGGCCTGCCTCAGACGACCTGGAGTGCTCACAATACCAACTGTCTCTGCCGCCGACAACACAGCCGCCAGCACTCCTAAAGCAAACAGAAGCCAGTAGCTTCTGGGAATCCATCGCTCGACCGCATATGCGGAAAAAGGAACTAGGGGGATTGCGAAGCGAGGAAATCTCCCATGCCCATGATGAATTGTAGGTAAAAAGGAACAGCAGATAGAGCGCCCAAAAAATTATCTCTGTCGGCGCCGTTGTGTAGAGCAATAAATTGCCTGATATCACCATCAGCGCTGCCGCTGCCAAGATGAAAGCAATCCATACCACCGTTCGAGCCACGTTCAGCCGAGTCGATCCCCCCGCAAGCGCGTTATGTACGATCGCCGCGAACGGAAAAGTCACCGCACTGTTCGAACTCCAGTCTGCATGATCGTAGCCCCGAAC
The DNA here is from genome assembly GCA_963710885.1 of uncultured Acidobacteriaceae bacterium. Lineage (GTDB taxonomy): Bacteria > Acidobacteriota > Terriglobia > Terriglobales > Acidobacteriaceae > Sulfotelmatobacter. The sequence continues at coordinate 8,502 of CAVQCF010000019.1, read as the reverse complement.
GTTGGCCATTGGGTCGCCGAAATATAGCTTCAACGGCAGGATGTAGAGGAGTCCAATCCCCGACCCGATCGCGCTCGCTAGCGCAAATTTGCGGTACTCGCGGCGCTGAATCAATACGAGCCCGATCCCGACTAGACCGAATATCCCCATTGGTCGGACCACCGTCGCCAGTGAGGCGAGCAGCGCAGCCAGTCCCCACTTCTCCCTACGCGCGGCCAGGAATCCGGAGAACAGCAGGGCGAGAAACAACGGTTCAGCGCCACCAAGCAGTGAGCGTTCCAGCCACTCCCGACTCAGGATCACGAAGGCCAAGGCCACCCAGCCACCCCAAAGCTTGTAAATCATCCCGACGGCTACTAGCGATGCGAGCACTGAAATCGCCAACAGCGCATGGAGATTTGACAGCCGCGTTACCGACGACACCGCCGCCATCATGTAAGGCAGTCCCCAGAAGAGCTTGACGTGTAGGTCGGCAAAAGCCCAGTGCTCAATCGCCGCTGCAATTCTGGTGTACGGCGAATTATCCCAAACCCCCACAAGAACTCCCGATAGCTGGCGAGCCGCGCAAGCGTAAAAAGATAGGCTAGGTAACAGACGATAGTCATCAGTAGCGTGCGGCGAAAGCCGACTTGTCGCGAAGTCAACATCGACCCCGGACGACACGTCGTGCGAGGAAGCGCCTCCCCCGAGTTGGCCGACACCTGACTACGATCACTCAACATGTCACTGACCTTAACACAATCACCGTGGGCGGGCACCGTGGCGGCCCGAATGGACTGGCAATCAGTGGTTGACGAATGTGACTTCTTTGAACTGAAAAAACTAGTATAGGATGAAAATTGCCGCTGAAGTCTTGAGCTGGAACTGACTAGATACAAACCATGAGGATGGTGAATGACATCTCGTGAACTCGGCAGGGATTCAGACCGCAAGAGGCTGTCGTGCTCAACTTTGCAGTGGGTGTCGGAAATCAGATATCGAAATGCAATCATGATTACGCTGATGCTCGTGTTGAGCGCAGCGTACATGGGAAGGGAGCTGAAACGGGGTTGGGTCCCACATGATGAGGGCACATTGGCACAGGCAGCTGAGCGAGTCGCCCGTGGGGACTCCCTCACCGCGATTTTGACGATGTCTACACAGGCGGGCTCGCATTATTTGATGCCGCAGCCTTCAGGCTTCTTGGCACGAACCTAGCGAGTCTCAGATATGTTGCTTTTGTAATTTTCCTTATATGGGTATCTGTTGTTTACTACATAACGACTCGGTTTATGTCGGTGCCAGTCGCTTGTGCTGTCACATTGTTGGCCGTCGCTTGGGGATACCCAAATTATGCGGCCGCGATGCCATCCTGGTATAACCTCTTTTTAGCGACTTTTGGCACGGCTGCGTTGTTTCGGTACATCGAAGTGGAGAAAGCGAAATGGCTGCTGGCAGCCGGTTTCTTGGGGGGCTGCTCCTTCTTGGCAAAGATTTCTGGACTGTTCTTCATCTCGGCGGCGTTTCTATTCTTGGTCTTTCGTTGGCAGGAAATTCGCTCGGAATTATCGACACCTGAAAATTGGGAGGGCCTGAACAGATTTCTTGTTACCGTGTGCAGTCTCGGTTACGTGGTGGCGCTGCTTGCCCTTCTGCTGCGCGAGATCAGGCTCGTGACAATCGGCTATCTATTCATACCGGCAGCAGCTATCGCCGCGTACCTGCTTCGCCTCGAGTTCCAACCAAATCGGCTCCGCGGGTCTCCCGTTTTGCTGCTTCGGGACGTGGCGTTCTTTACGCTCGGAGTACTGGTACCGCTATTTATATTCGTATCATTTTATGGAAGTCTTGGTGGTCTCGGTGCACTTCTTCGGGGAATATTCATCCTGCCTCAGCAGCGATTCGGTCATCATGCCGCGCTGACTCAGTCCAATTTGAACTTTCTTGGCGGGTTAATTCTTGACACAATTCTCATATGGAATATTTTCTTTGCACCGTCGGCGTTTGCGCGGAAGGCCAGGCTCTCAGCTTCTATAGGTCTGGCTGCGGCAATTGTAGCCGCTATAAAATTTTCGGCAGTGCAAAAAGGGATATGGAGCCTCCTCTGGAATCTGTTACCCATCGCAGTTTTAGCGGGACTCGCCTTGCTCCTCTTCGGACGAACGAAGGCTGCTTACCGACAGAAATTGTTTTTGCTTCTGTCAGTAACAGCTGGTTGCAGCATTATACAGTTCCCGTTCTTTGTTCCGAGTTACTTCTGCTATGTTGCGCCTTTAGCGGTTGTGACCTGCAGCACGATTTTGGCAATCCTCGAGGGTCCTCCCCGGCTTTTCTCAGGGACGACATACTGTCTAGTCCTCTGTTATGCGTTATTCGAAGTAACTCCCGGATTCCTGAATCCAATGGGATCCTATTACACCCACGATGTCCAAACTCGCGAGCTCAAGTTCAGACGTCAGGTGTTACGTCTTTTACCAAACTCAGCGGAAACCTATGAGAGCCTGGGGCGAGTGATTCTTGAACATGCGCGCGGCGGCGAGTACATTTATGCGACTCCGGACTGTCCGGAAGTCTATTTTCTGTACGGCTTTCGCAACCCAACTCGCACCCTGTTTGATTTCTTTGATGAGCCAACTGGACGCACCGAGCGCATCCTTGAACTGGTGCACTCCAAAGGGGTGAATCTCGTTGTGATCAATCGGGAACCAGCCTTTTCGAATCCAATTTCCATGGAGCTGAGCTCCGAACTCGAGAAGGAATTTTCGCAATCACAACCCGTGGGACGGTTTGTGGTGAGATGGAAACGATGAGCTTTACTGATTTCTTGTTGGAGCACAGCGTAATATACCGATCGTGGCAGGCGCCGTTTGCGCACCAGAAGTTCGCCCCTATTCTTGCTCACAATGACCTTAGTCGCGTCCGTCACGTTTTGGACGTTGGCTGTGGACCCGGCACGAACAGCCGGTATTTTTCACACACACGCTACCTGGGGATCGACATTAACCAAGCGTATATCGATACCGCGCGACGACGATTCGGCCTTGATTTTGAGGCGGTTGATGCGCGCAGATATCAGGCTCAGCCGCAAGATCGCTTTGATTTCATACTTGTTAACAGCTTCTTGCATCACCTTTGCACGCAAGACGTCACGTGCTTGTTGAAACACCTTACAACTCTTCTAACCGGAGATGGCTGCGTCCACATCCTTGAGCCGGAGCTTCCGCCTGCTGGGTCTGTAGCTAATCTACTGGCTCGTGCTGATCGGGGCAAATTCGTGCGTCCCATTGAGGATTGGGAATCCATCTTCAGAAGTATATTTCGCAGGATTCTATTCGAGCCATACCCTCTCAAAGCCGGCGGTGTCACGCTATGGAAGATGCTGTATTTTAAGGGAAGTGCGCCTGCCGCCAGCAAGTCCTCGAATGAATTGATGATGTGATGTTTTCTGGATATTGTAAACTTCGATAATGCTTAATAAGCTTTTCCAAATTTGTGTGACGCCTGATGTGGCGGAGCTCTGTTTGTATGTATGCCTTTCATGACCCGAGGAAGACTTTCGAGATGAATTCTGAACCACGCGTTTCTATTGCCGTCCCGATCTATAACGAGGAACAGGTTGCACCCGAATTTTTGCGCCGAGCAACTGCGGTCATTGATGCTCTCCCCGGCGGACCGCACGAAATCGTCCTCGTAGACGATGGCAGTTCAGACAGCACGCTAGCTATTCTCGAGGCGGCCGCTAACCGAGATTCGAGACTGGTGGTCGTAGAACTGTCTCGAAATTTCGGTCACCAGACAGCGTTAACGGCAGCCCTTGATCATGTTTCGGGAGACGCCGTCGTGCTGATGGACGGCGATCTTCAGGATCCTCCCGAAGCCATACCGACCCTCGTCGATTACTATCGTCAGGGATACGATGTCGTCTACGCGCGACGTATTAATCGAAAAGAATCTTGGTGGCTGAAGAGTTGCTATTGGATCTTCTATCGACTTCTGGCGACTCTCTCTTCAATCGAGCTACCATTAGATTCTGGTGACTTTGGGCTCTTATCATCACGCGTCGCAGATGAAATCAGGAGGATGCCAGAACATCATCGCTATCTACGTGGGCTGAGGACTTGGGTAGGCTTTCGGCAAATCGGCGTTCCGATCGAGCGTTCTACGCGTCGGGCAGGTCTCAGCAAGTATAGCCCGCTGAAGCTGCTAAAGCTTGCCTCGGACGGGATCTTTGCCTTCTCAATCGTTCCTTTGCGCGCAGCTTCTATCGTTGGCGCCATTGCGATCGTTCTATCATCGCTATTCTCCTTTTATGCACTATATGCGAAATTCTGGCTGCACTCACCCCAAGGTTTTACAGCTCTAATTCTCGCAATTACTTTTCTGTCCGGAGTTAACCTACTTTTCCTCGGTGTTATTGGAGAATACGTTGGTCGGGTCTATGAGGAAGCAAAGGCACGACCTCATTACATTGCTCGGAGGGTAATCGGAACACCTAGAGTTCAACCTAAAGAGGACATAGCTTCCCTTCGTGCATAAAATAAATAAGAGCCGATGTGATGTACTCCCATAACTCCATCATGATGTGAACGACCGATTCTATGGACCCGAAGTATGGAGAGCGTTACCGCGATCTTTTTGACCGCCATTGGTGGTGGCGCGCTCGCACTGAGTTTATCGTTGAAGTGCTTCGGCGGCTTCAGCCTGCTGGAAGATGGGCAACTATTCTGGATATAGGTTGCGGTGACGGTCTGTTCTTTCATCGCCTCCGAGAGTTCGGAGACGTGGAAGGGGTCGAACCTTTTGCCGAACTGGTGCGACCTGACAATCCCGATCGTAACCGCATCTATACATGCGCCTTCGACGAGCGGTTCCGGCCAGGTAAGCTCTACTCGCTGATTCTGATGCTCGACGTTTTGGAACATCTTGAGAATCCTGCAGGCGCACTTCGTCATGCTCTCGACCTCCTAGCTCCGGACGGGCGTTTCGTCGTTACGGTACCGGCGTTTGAGTTCCTCTGGACTAACCACGATGTTTTGAATCACCATTTTATCCGCTACACGAGATCGAGCTTTCGAGACGTGGCTCAGCAAGCTGGCTTCCAGATTTTCCAAGAACGCTACATGTATCATTGGACGTTTTTTGCGAAACTCGGGGTTCGATTATATGAACGACTCTTGCGCCCAAAACCCGAGCCTGCTAGTGTGCCCCCAGTTTGGGTAAATACCCCACTTTACTGGCTCTCTCGGATCGAGCAGAGAACAGTTACACGGGCATCAGTGCCATTCGGAAGTTCACTAATGGTGATTGGAGGCCAAGGTCGATGAGGTCGCATATCTGACGATATGAGTGCGCTGACTCCGGGCAGCACTTCCTAGGAACCCGAAGCAGATCGCCTGAGCTGCGCGTCTAGCTCTTGTCCCTGTGGGTATGCAACCGGTTCCTTGATCGAATACTTCAGCAGACACCACAGAGCACGGAAGCCGTCTTTCCACCCAATCTTTTTGCCTTCCTCGTATGTGCGTCCCGAATAGCTGATTCCAACCTCGTATACACGAAGGCGCCTCTTCGCCACTTTTACAGTGACTTCCGGTTCGAACCCGAATCGGTTTTCCTCTAGCGGGATCGACTGAATCACGTCGCGCCGGAATACCTTGTAGCAGGTTTCCATTTCGGTGAGGTTCAAGTTGGTTAGCATATTGGAGAGAAGCGTTAGTAGCCAGTTGCCTACCGAATGCCAGAAGTACAGAACACGGTGTGGCGCGCCGCCCATAAACCGCGAGCCAAACACTACGTCCGCCTTTCCTCTGGAGAAGGGGTTCCAGCAAGCTCGAGTATTCTGCAGGGTTATACTCCAAATCCGCATCCTGAATAATAACGAAATCACCTCTGGTCTCTTGGATTCCCCGGCGCAAGGCGGCGCCCTTGCCTTGGTTCTGCGGTTGCAACAGCACTCGCAACTGAGTGTGCTGCCTTTCCAATTCGGAAAGGATATCGCCAGATCCATCCTTTGAGCCATCGTCGACGCATAGCAGTTCGATCTCCAGAGGTTCGGCAAGCACTCGGTGAACCATTTGCCGAAGTGTCGCACTTTCGTTATAAACAGGCATCACCACTAAGAGTTTCATTTTGGAGAAGTTCACACTTTGCCAGTCATGGGGTTTTCGTGAAAGACCCTCTGAGCTTGGAAGCGCATACATCGCCTCAGCCGGCGACATCACGGGAAAAATCGACGTAGATCGTCTGTGGCATTCGAGAAAGAAAAGATTGCATATTTCACAGTCGGCTGTGTTAAAAATCAATGGCTTCAGCCTCGGGCAAATCTCTTGCTACGGAGTGATACCGGATGTCCAAGAGCACAAATTTCGAAATTTGGGTCGGGTGCCTTTTCGTGGTTTTCGCATTCATCATTGCCTCCGGGTGCGGCGGAAATTCTTCTCCTGCGATCACCGTGCCTGCGATCACCGTCTCGCCAGCAAGAACGGCAATTGGAAGCGGGCAGACGACACAACTCACCGCGACAGGTGACCCGGCAGGAGTGACTTGGTCTGTGGCGGGCGGAGGTGCAACCGGAGCTGGAACGATTGATGCGAACGGGAATTTTACTGCTCCGACCGGAGCCAGTACGACGGTTACAGTGACAGCGACGAGCAAGACGGAGAAGACGAAAACTGCGTCTTCGACGGTGAACATTGTGTCGCCTGGGATATTTCGCACGACGAATAATCCGCAGGTTGCGTCCTACACGATTTCTCCCGCTGCATCTGCGAACGTAAGCGCCCAGTTTGGGCAGTCTACGAATTATGGATTGACGACATGGTCCCAGCCCGCACCCGCGAACGGAGGAGCGGTGAGTCTATTTGTGGCAGGAATGAAGTCAAGTACTGCTTATCACATGCGAGGTGTAGTGCAGTTTTCCGATGGAACAACTTTTAATGATGCGGACCAAACGTTTACTACCGCGGCGATTCCCTCTGGCCTAGTTCCGACGATCATTGCGACTACCTCTCCTGGCGTGACTCCACAATCTGGAGTAGAGCTCGTCGACCCTGTGTCCCTCAATGGAGGTATGCAGAACGCTTTCGTCTCTGACCTAGAGGGAAATGTTATCTGGGCTTTCCAAACACCAAGATCTGGCCCAAATCCTATCAAACTGCTACCAAATGGACATTTTCTGCTCAATTTCAGTGGACTGCCGGATGGTAATGACTCCTTGCTGGAAGAGGTTGACCTCGGCAACGATGTCATCTGGACAATGACCGCGGCCCAACTTAACACTGCTTTGGCTGCCGCCACATGTGCCGGGTGCAACGTCACGATAATCGGAACACATCATGATTTCATCAGTCTTCCGAATGGACACCTGATTGTAATTGCATCGACTCTCAAAGTTCTCGAGGACAACACAACTGCGACTGGCGATGTCCTAATTGATTTGGGTGACATGGAGAACGTCGGTGGCAATAATCCCAATCATATTCCACAGCCACTCTGGCTGTGGAACGAATTCGATTACTTGGATACGAACCGTCGACCATATATGTATCCGGACTGGACTCATACGAATGCGGTAATTTATTCCGCAGACGATGGGAATTTGGTCGTTTCGATCCGTCACCAGAACTGGCTTGTCAAGGTGGACTACGCAAACGGAACTGGGGATGGACATGTGATCTGGAAGCTAGGCTATCAGGGAGATTTTACGCTCCTAGACAACACGGGCGCCCCGGATAACAACGATACCGACTGGTTCTTTGCCCAACACGGTCCCTTGTTCACAACGACAAACACTACAGGGAATTTCTCGTTGATTCTTTTTGACAACGGCGACGATCGGGGCGTCACTACCGTGGCCGGAGGCACTTGTGGAGTATCGGGGCAGCCCGCTTGTTACAGTACTGTTCCAATTCTCAATGTCAACGAAGCAGCCATGACTGCGACTCTCACATTTAATCCAACCACGCCTGACTACTCTTTTTTCGGCGGAAACGCTGAGACTCTTGCGAATGGGAATGTCGAATTCGATGAGTGTGCTCCCCTTCCTTTCCCTCAGAGCGAAGGAAAGATTTTCGAAGTTTCGCAGTCAGCGCCGGCACAACCCGTTTGGCAGATGCAAATAACCGGTCAGGATGTTTACCGGGGCTTCCGGATTCCGAGCTTATATCCGGGCGTGCAATGGTAGTAGCGGGCTGCCGGCGGCAGGGTTAAGCACGTGAAGAACGTCCCTAACCACCTCTCTGCTGAGACATACCCTTTTGCGCAAACTCCAATTTGGACGGGCAATCGCAGTGTTCGCTGCAGTCCACACTGCCCGGTTAAACAATGCGGCCGCCCTCCTTCGTCAGATTGGCCGTACGAAGAATCAACGACTTGCACCGTTTAGGCGACGGAAGTTCTGATTAGCATCAAGCAGCACAAAATCAGAGCTTCCGCTGTGTCCTTGCTCGTCAATCCAAAGTCTAACCGGTTCCGTCCTAGGAGTGTGTCCGAGTATTCAACTGTGAACCGCTGATTTAGATTGAAACT
>CAVQCF010000018.1:0-32225 GCA_963710885.1 uncultured Acidobacteriaceae bacterium | reverse complement strand
CCGCAGACCGCTCCTCAGAGTCACTTCTGCGTCCAGCGCGTTCAAAGTGAGTTGGGCCGAGCAGCAAAACGGAACGGTGCTGCCACTATGATAAAGACGCAAACGCCACGAGATCCCGTCCTGTGAAATCGCGGGTGGAGAAAGAGCTTCAACCCGTGGAACACCGCGGTTGTACTCGCAGCCTCCCGCGTCTGCGGCTTCACCGAAGAGTGCTTCCCGGAACAGCCGTCCGGGCAAGGGGGAACGATGCTTCAGTGGAGTTGTTCTTCTGTGGCTGCAAGCCGCCAGCCCAGGTAGGAGAGGGATTTACATGCAGTAATACGTTTATTTCCAGTGATATGGATATATAAATATTTATCTTGATTAATCTTGGTAAAGAAGTAAGATAAGAGTCGAACAGGGAGGTGGCGACTATGCCGGCCACGATGACCAAGAAATTCACTCCTGAGATCGACGCCCAGCTCTACGATGAGTTCGTTGCGGTTGCCGAACAGAATGGGCAAACGAAGCGGCATGTTCTCGAGCAGGCGCTTGCGTTCTACCTGCACAACGTGGTTCCGTCCCAGCACCTGGTCCGCCCCGAAGTGATGGATGCCTTCGAGCAGTCGGTTGCTCGCAATCGTGATCTGTTGCAGCGCCTCGCTAAGTAAATGGCGGATTACCTTTCGGTAGCGGAAGTCTACCGGATGCAGCATCGATTGATCGAAATGTTCGGCGGTCTCCATGGCGTCCGCGATAAAGGCGCTGTTGAGGCCGCCGTTTTTCGTCCGCAAACGGGCTATTACAACTCCATCGAAGAAGAAGCTGCCGCGCTGATGGAGTCCTTCGGCAACAACCACGGCTTCCTCGATGGCAATAAGCGCATTGCTTTCATCGCCACTGATGTCTTCCTGCGGCGCAACGGCTTTTACATCGAGGTCGAAGCCCTGGAGGGATACGCGTTCATTGATGGCTCGATGGACCAGCACGAATTCCGCTTTACCCAAATCCTCGACTGGATCCGTCAGCACATAAAACCCCTTATTTGATTCGTCCTCCCTTCCTTCACTTTTCTATTCTTCTTGCCCTCGTTTTTCTTTACCACCTCGACCTTGTCGTCGTACCCGTCTCCGCTTGCCCTAGGCTCGCGCAATCGACCTAGCCTAGGCGAAAAAGCGCCTAACTTGAAAATAGGCGGAAAAGCGCCTAGTATGCATTTAGGCGGGAAAGCGCCTAGACCGCGAGAGAACCCGAACATGGAAACCATTGCCCGAACTCCCCTTCAACTTGGGAACTACATTCGACAGCGGCGCCGCGAACTCGGCTTAACTCAGGAGAAACTGGCCGCCAAAGTCGGGGTGCGCCAACGGACGATTTCCGACATTGAGACTTCTGCAGCAGCTCGATTCGATACCGTGTTGCGCACGCTTGCCGCGCTCGACCTGGAATTAGTGATCCGTCCACGTACCAAGGGCTCAGCCCGAGATATTGAGAGACTCTTCTGATGCCACGTCGGGCGCGCTACGAAACTCTGAATGTGTTTCTCAACAGCCGACTCATCGGCCAACTTCGACGCGAGACTTCGGGGGCCATCATCTTCCAATACGAGCGGTCGTGGCTGGAATGGCAGCCCGCTCTGCCCGCTTCACTCTCATTGCCCCTACGCGAACAGCCGTACGTCGGCGCGCCCGTCTTGGCAGTTTTCGAGAATCTATTGCCGGACAACGATAGTTTGCGGCGGCAGATCGCTGCGCGCGCGCGTGCCGAAGGAACCGACGCCTATAGCTTGCTGCGCGCAATTGGCCACGATTGTGTGGGTGCGTTACAGTTCCTTCCCCCTGAGGTACAACCGACTCCGGCTGGCGCTATTGATGCAGTGCCCGTCAGTGGACGCGAGATTGGAATCATTCTGGACAATCTAGCAACGGCGCCCCTGGGAATCACCGAAGATGAGAGCTTCCGGATATCTATAGCCGGCGCTCAAGAGAAGACCGCACTTCTGCGCTGGAATGGCAGATGGTGCAAGCCCCGCGGTACGACTGCGACGACGCACATCTTCAAGCCTAGTATTGGGAAGCTCCCCAATGGGGTGGACCTAATTTCAAGCGTGGAGAACGAATATCTATGCCTCAAGCTCCTGAATGCTTTGGGTCTTGCGGCTGCTAAAGCAGAAATGCACACCTTCGGGGACAGGCGCGTTCTGATTGTTGAGCGCTTCGACAGACTCTGGACTGAAGATCGGCGATTGCTGCGTCTCCCACAAGAAGATTCTTGCCAAGCCCTCTCGGTCCCTCCAAACCTCAAGTACGAGAGCGACGGCGGCCCAGGCATAACGGATATTCTCAAGCTGCTTCGGGGAAGCGACGAACCACTCTCAGATCAGCGCTCATTTCTAAAGGCAACCATCGTCTTCTGGCTTATGGGAGCCACCGATGGGCATGCGAAAAACTTCAGCATCTTTCTCTCTCCGGGTGGTCGCTTTCGTATGGCGCCGCTCTACGACGTAATCTCAGCCCAGCCTAGTGTCGACTCGAAGCAGATCTTGTGGAGACAGTTTCGATTGGCCATGGCATTTGGTACAAAACCGCACTACCAGATTCGGCAGATTGCTCCGCATCATTTCTTTCAGACTGCAGATCAAGCTGGTATTGGACAACAGGTGATCGAATCGATTATCCAGGAACTGCTGGACGGCGCCGCCTCTGCGGTCGAAGCTGTGGTGGCCAGCCTCCCCCGAGATTTTCCTGGTGAGGTTGCGTCGTCCATCGAAGCGGGCATCAAAGGACGCCTGAGACTCTTGGGGAACCGTGAACCCGTTTCAGAAAGAAAGTAGACCGCTCGAGAGCAGCTTCGCAGGCGAACTACTACGTATCACAATCGTATTTTTGCAATTCTGCAAAGAGCGCATCGTTTGGAGTCGCCACTGGACTGGCCTTGCCGGCCGTGCTGTCATGGACAGGAACATTGCAATTCGGGCTACCATCATCATGGAGGTCTCTGGATATTAGTCTTGGTACCGAATGCGGGAACTGCCATAAACCGGTGAACTACGTCAAACGTCACGCGGAACAAAAAGGAGTAAGCGGCGAATGGTATTGATTCGGAAATAGTGCCCAGTGTTCCACGGCCCGGGACGTGCCGAATCTCTCGCTCAAGTCCCATTGAATCTCCATGTCAAGAAATCGCCCGCCAGACTTGGTATGGATACCAATAAAGCCATCCTTGCCATTCCAAACGCCACTTTCTAGGTTGCGCGACTGTAGACGGTAAACCCTGCCTCGTTGAAGTTGCTCAAGTTTGATCATGACGTGTGACCAATTCAGGAAGGCCCCGGGACCCCTTCAGCCGACCCGTGCCGCATGAGGTCACAAGCACGGGATCTCCGAGGCGATCCTGGATGGTTCGCAGGAAGAAGCAATCAAGCGGCTGAACTTGGTCCGGCAATAGCCTGCGATATCGCTCAACAGAAAAGGGGGGACCTTGAACTTTCCTGACCCGTGCCAGAATCCTCGGTCTTCCTTGAGGTAGCGATGTAAAACATTTGATACGACACGCTTGTGGGCGTCTCCTCGTCCAATGACAGCCGATTCGAGCAGGAGGAGAATTCGTCGAGTTGTGGTTGCGTTAGTGTCGTCCTGTCCACCGATTTGATGTATCAGCTCATGACTGAAAGCCAGACTGCCGAAGACCGCTTCCGGCCAGGTGGCTTGTGTCCAAGCTTTTCAAGTCTTTCTTTAATTTTAATAACGAGAGCAACATCAAAATGAGCTGGATCGGCTATCCCGTCTATGAGGAGGGTCCAGTCAAGGTCACTTCCTACTGTGAATTCGTTTCTTCCGAGGGAGCCGAAAGACGATGATACTAGAGTCAGCGCTACTGAATTCTGAGAGATCAGTCTGAAGATCACGCCGCTTTTCGAGTGCCCTATCACGGGCTGCTTGCTAATTCTTCCAATTTGAGCCAAGTCGAGCTGCTAGCTTGTCGATTGCTGAGTCAACGACTGGCATCAACCCCATGTGCAACTGTTCCACCGCGTCCTCGCACTGTCCTCCAGGCAGTTCACCCCCATTTGTACAGGGGGAGGACTGAACCATTAAGTAGCATCGAAGAAAACCCCTGTGGAAAGACGGTTTAGCCGAAAAGGTACAAGACGCAGAAGCGCGCTAAGCGATTCAACAAGTTAGACCAGCAGAACTGCTTCGGGACCAGGGGTCGGAGGTTCAAATCCTTTCTCCCCGACCACTTATTCCGGTCGTTGAATTAGCCGACTTCCCGGCCTTTAATTCAATTGCAAGTGCGCGAAGCCACTCACGCGCGCGCTTTATCGATCATTGCTTCCCAGACGCCTTTGGCTTTCAGAATCAGTTCCACAGTTTCGCGGACCGCACCGTGGCCGGCCAATGCTTTCGTGGTGTAGTGGGCAGCTTTCTTGGCTTCAGGTGCGGCATCTCCGACTGCTACGGCTAATCCGACACGACGCAGTAGTGGAATATCCGGAAGATCGTCGCCGACATAAGCCACAGCGGAATCGCTGACGCCTGCCTTCCGCAGGATCTCTTCATAGGCAGGCATTTTTAACGGCTGCTTCATGTAAATGAACTCCATCTTCATTTCGTGAGCGCGTCGGAGAAGTGCGGCGCTCTCGCGGCCCGTAATGCATCCAGTGCGCAGGCCAGCACTCTGCGCGAGGGTCAGACCCTGGCCGTCGTGCGCGTCGAACGTTTTGATTTCGAGCGCAGTGCCGTCGGTTTGGGAAAGGAGAGTGACGCTGCCATCGGTCATCGTGCCGTCCACGTCCATCAGAAGCAGTTGGATATTCGCCGCCCGCTTTTTGAGTGCAGGAGAGATTTTGGAGCCACCAGCCAATGAAGCCTCCAGACGAAAAAGTAAAAGTAGAAGAGAGTCTACGTTAACATCCTGGCCCCAGCATTCCCAACGGAACTCTATTTATTTCCGAGGCGGTCGGCTTCCTGGCGCTCTTCAGTAGCCTGTGCCGGCTTGCCCATGTGAGTGTAGATTTCGGCCACGCTCCGGTGCGTTGCAGGATCCTCGGGCCGCAGTTTTGCTGCTTCCCCGAAATAACGCAGCGCTGCCGGATACTGCCGCGCCGCTTGGTGCTTCTCTGCTAGTTTCAGAGTCGTGGCATAAAGAAAATTCGTGTTGGAAGGGTCCTGCGGGTTGAGTTGATGGGCATGCTGCAGTATGTCATAGGCCCGGTCGAGTTCTCCTAGTTTTGCCAGGATGGCTCCGTACAGAGCATTCAGAGGAAACAAATCGGGCCCGCGCTTCAAGGCCTCTTCCAAAGGAGCGCGTGCATCTTCAAACCGATTCAACTGAAAGTAGGTCAGTGCCAGATTGAACTGCACCTGCGGAGACTGCGGCGACAGTTCGGCCGCACTTAGGAAGGGCTTCAGCGCCTTCCAAATCGCCATGCTGGCCGTAGATCATCCCCAGCGCCGTCAGCCTCTCTGCATCGTCGGCGTGGTAGAGCTTCTGCAGGCGGCACGAGCCTCGTCGCGTGGACCCTTATCGAGTTTCTCTCCGCATTCGGTGCGAAGTTGAGCTTCAGTGTCATCCTGGCGGTGCAGGTCTTCCGAGAGTGTAAGAGACTTCTGCGCTTCGTCCTCGCGGCCCTCTTTGTGATAGACGAACCCGAGTTGGTACGGGATGCGAGAGTCTCGCGGGTTGAGTTCCGCCGCTTCCTTCAAAGATTTCTCGGCGTTGGGAAGATCGTTTTGCTTGAAGTAAGCGAATCCCAGGTAGTACGCGGTGTCGGGAAATGGAGGCTTGGCCATTGCGGCGTTCAAGTTCTTGATGGCGCTGGCGAAATCTCTCGTTTCGACGTCGAGTCTGCCTAGATAGTACAAAATGTTGGGGTGGTCCCCACCTCGCGGCGCACGCTTCAAACTCGTGACGAGCGTCGGCGGATTTGTGTTGCTCGAACAACGCGACTGCCAGGGGAAATTGCGCCCGCAGAACGAGTGACGGATCGATTGCGAGCGCGGCTCGAAAATTCTTCCGCGGCTACTTCGTAGTGCTCCTGCTTCAGGGCGTCGTAGCCCTTGCCTAAATGGGGTTCCGCGGTATCGGGGAGCTGCGTAGCGTGCGCGGTCTGTCCCAGGATATTCGGTGGCAGGAAAAAGAGCACCGCCAAAACGGCGACCAATACGGCGCGGTGCCGCGGCCGTACTGTACGCATGGATGTATGCGAGTTCCGCATCCGGAAGATGAAGAAGATTGTAGCTGCGGGTCGGGTAAGAGTATGCGCCTTGTGAGGAAATCGAGACTAATAATCGGAGTGCCGCACCGCTCCGAGATCGGCGCCGTGGTGCATTTCCTCCATGATCCGTACGCCGGAACTGGTTCCCACCAAGTCTGCACCCGCGAGCAGCAACTCGCGCACTTGCTGGGCTGTCTTGATGCCGCCGGAGGCCTTGATGCGAATGTGGGCGGGCGCGACTCGCCGCAGAAAGCGGATGTCATCGGGAGTGGCTACACCCACGGCACCGCCGCTGGCATTCTTCAGGTAAGCGACGCCTGCCTCAACGCTCAGGCTCACTGCGAGCTCGCGTTGCTGAGGGTTCAGTAACGGAAGCTCCAGCATGATCTTCACCGGAACCTTTCCCGCCGCTTCGACGACTTCGTGAATGTCGTCGCAGTATTCTCTCTCCATCTCGGAAAGCAGGAAGCCAACGTTTGGCATCAAGTCGATTTCTTCCGCTCCGTCTTCGACGAGATGCCGTGCTTCATCCGCCTTCCCGTGGCTGGTCATTGTCCCGTACGGAAAGTCAATAAATGACGCAACGCGGATTCCTGTATCACGCAATTTCTCAGCGGTCTTTTTGACCCACGCAGGAGGAATCATGGCTGCGTGAAACCTGTATTTCAAACACTCCGCTACGTGCGCCTTCCAGAGAGCGTCCGTGAGCACGTTTGAGATCAACGTATGCTGAATTCGGCGGGCGAGTTGCGCCACCTCCGTTGTCGCGAATTCGTGGTTGGAGTGAGACTGATTCACGTTGCTCGTCGCTCCGCTCTCGCTGTTTCCTGTATCACGCTTCAACCTGCCAAGACCTCACCGAGCCACGGAGGCGGAATCGTCGCATGCAGTTTGCAGAACTCCAGCACTTCGTGGCGCCGGGGCAGCGAGGGGATCACGCCGTCTTTGGTGACTGCCATGGCTCCGACGATCACCGCAAACTGTACGGCTTCCTCGAGAGTCGCACCCTGAGCCAAAGCAGTCGCAAGGCCGGCGTTGAAGGCGTCGCCGGCGCCGGTTGTGTCCACTGTCCTCACCAGAACAGCAGGGAAGCGCTTGCACGACGATTTGGTGATGAGCAGGGCGCCTTTCTCACCTAGTGTCATTACGACCTGCTTGACGCCTCGGCCAATCAGTTCCTGCGCGACGATCTCGGGATCAATCGAGACATCGGGCGCTCGACCTGCAAGCACTCTGGCTTCCGTTTCGTTCGGCGTGAGCACATCGATCATTTCAAGCAACGACGCAGGCAGAGGTCGCACGGGCGCCGGATTCAAGATCGTGACCGCACCTGATGTTCGTCCGATGGTCAGCGCGGTTTCAGCGGCTTCTGCAGGAATCTCCAGTTGCGTCAGCACGACTGCGGCAGACTTCAACGCGCTAGCTGCGGTGGAGACATCCGAAGCCGTCAGCAATTCGTTTGCGCCCGGATCCAGCACAATGCAATTCTGTCCGCTCGCCGCCTCGACAACGATGAATCCCACTCCGGTCGGCGCCTCAGCGGACTGCGTCACGTAGGTGACGTCGATGCCTTCATCGCGATATAAACCAAGTGCCATGTGTCCAAAGGTGTCTTGGCCAATCTTGGCGACAAGAGCTACGCGAGTGCCGAGCCTCGCGCATCCCACTGCTTGATTCGATCCCTTACCGCCAAAATCGACGCGATACCCGCTGCCCAGCAGCGTCTCGCCTGTGGCAGGAATCCGCCCGACCCTCATGGTGAGGCCTGTGGCATAACTGCCCACCACGGCGATGCGAGGAACAATCAAGATGAAATCCCCGGTCAGATTCCGGAAGCTAGGGAACGCCGTTAGCCTACCATAGCTGCGTCAGGCCACTTCGCCTTGACCGGCCCAAAGGCGAATGTTAGCTTCGGTTCCACACGTGACTCTTCGAGGGACATCACTCTGAAAAGGGCAGGGAAGACGAATCGATCCGTCGATCTTCGCCGGCGCGAGTTTCTTGTCCGCTTCTGCCAGGGCGCCGGGGCTACTCTGGTTCCCTCGAGTCTGTGGGGGAAGGGGTTCCCGGCGCTAAGATCCTTGGAACCGCGCGGGCCGGACTCCGCAGGATTTCATCTTCACCCGCACTATCGAAGCGAGCGGCCGCTTGATGCCACGCTGCTTAAGGTGCAGGCGGGCCTCGACGACTTCATCACCGAAAAATATGCCGACCAGATTGCGGCGATTCTCGCGGAGTGGAGCGCCGGCCTGTTGCGGTCTCCACGTGGACACACAGACGATCGGAAAAGTCTTCGCAGCCGGATTTCTCTGGCGCGTCGCTTCGCCCAGCAGAGTCGCGGATCGTGCGCTCCAGTTCGGTGCTCGAAGTGCGCCAGAACAGCTTTCGCACACCAGCCAACGCTGGACCGCGATGCCTTTCTTCGGGAGTGGCAGGACTCGCTGCGAATGCTTCTCAGCGATCGTGACCGCCGAATTCCAGATCACAGGGATCGATGCGGCAATCGCGGCAGCGCGGTCTGCAGCTCAACTTCCGGGCCGCGTGCAGACTCGCGTTCGCTACGAAATCGTAGGCACTGGCGCCGGTTTTCACCGCGAACAACGCGTCGGCAATTGGGACCTGGTCTGGGAGCCGGCTGTGTCCGGCGAATTTCGTCTCCGCAGTTGGCGCGCGCTTGACGAAACCCTGGCCCGCTCCCATTTTCGCCGGTCTATGTCGACATCACGCCTGCCGCGCTCGGCAGCAATTCTTCCTACTCCGCCCAACTGCTCCATGGCACGGACTACTGGCGCACGGTGCTCGACGGCGCGTCCGGCATCGACATCTACGGACACAACGGAGTTTCGGTCGCCGACATCGACAACGACGGCTTCGACGATCTCTACATCTGCCAGCCTGCCGGCCTGCCCAATCGCCTCTATCGCAATCGTGGCGACGGAACTTTCGAAGACATCACGGAATCGTCCGGTCTGGGAATTCTGGAAAACACGGCCTGCGCGCTGTTCGCCGATTTCAACAATCGATGGCCGCCAGGACGTGATCGTGGTGCGCGCCAACGGCCCGCTGTTGTTTCTGAACGAAGGCGGCGGCAAGTTTCGTGCAAAAGCCCGACGCGTTTCAGTTTGCCAACCCTCCGCAGGGAACCTTCACCGGCGCGGCCGCTGCCGACTACGATCGCGACGGCTGGCTCGACATCTATTTCTGCCTGTACGCCTACTACCAGGGCACCGGCCAATACAAATATCCGTCGCCCTATCACGACGCGGAAAACGGCCCGCCGAATTTTCTGATGCGCAACAAGCGCGACGGCACGTTCCGCGACGTAACCGCCGCAGTCCGGCCTCAATCAGAACAACACGCGCTACAGCTTTTGCTGCGGATGGAGCGACTACAATCGCGACGGCTGGCCCGATCTTTACGTGGTGAACGATTTTGGGCGAAAGAATCTCTATCGCAACAATGGCAACGGAACGTTCACCGATGTCGCTGCCGCAGGCGGCGGCGGAAGACATCGGCGCGGGGATGAGCGTCTCCTGGCTCGACTACGACAACGACGGCGCAGCAGGATCTCTACGTCGGCAATATGTGGACTGCGGCCGGCGAGCGCATCTCGACGCAGAGAAATCTTCAAGAAGGACTCGTCGAAGGAAGTTCGGGCGCTCTATCAGAAACACGCGATGGGGAATTCGCTACTCCGTAATCGCGGCAATTCGGCGTTCGACGATTCGACGAGTCGCGGCCGGGGTTGGAATGGGCCGCTGGGCGTGGTCGAGCGACGCATTCGATTTCGATCACGACGGCTTCCTCGATCTCTACATCGCCAACGGCATGGTTTCCGGACCCTTCGCGACAAGACCTCAACAGTTTCTTCTGGCGGCAGGTGGTCGCCATGTCTCCCGACGAGGCCGGCGCGTCTCACGAATACGAGCAGGGATGGAACGCGATCAACGAACTCATCCGATCCGACGGGACCTGGAGCGGCTACGAGCGAAATGTCTTCTACGCCAACAACCGGGACGGAACGTTCTCCGATGTTTCGGGCGTGGTCGGGTCTGGACTTCGTGGAGGATGGCAGATCATTTGCCCTTGCCGATTTCGATCACGATGGCCGGCTCGAAGTGTTCCTGAAGAATCGCAACGCTCCGCAGTTGCGGATTCTGAAGAATGTGATGGAGGATTTGCCGCCGTCGATCGCGTTCCGGCTGCAAGGCACGAAGAGCAACCGCGACGCGATCGGCGCCACCGTCACGATTGAAACTGCATCAGGGCGGCAGACGCGGATGCTTCAGGCCGGGTCGGGCTTCCTTTCCCAGCACAGCAAAGATGTTTTCTTCGGCCTTGGCGATGCGAAAGGCCCGGTGCGAGCGTCGATTCGCTGGCCCAGCGGACTGGTGCAGGAATTGCACGATCTTCCCGTCAATCACAGAGTCTGGGTGGAAGAAGGCTCAGAACCTTCGCGCGTAGAACCGTTCAAGAAGCCGGCGACTAGCGCACTTGTTTCCGAGGCCTCAGGTGAGCGCGAAACGATCCCGACCAAGGTTGAAACTTGGCTTCTCGCTCCCATTGCGGCTCCAGACTTTTCGCTCCCAGATCTGATCCGGACAAGTTCACAGCCTTTCCTCGACCCGCGGCAAGCCGGCGCTCCTGAACTTCTGGACTGCGAAATCCCCGGATTCGCGGGAAGAGCTGACACTGCTACAGAAGTCCCATGCAGATTGGACGGCGAAGGGTCTGCAGTTGCTCACGGTGAACCTGGATGATCCAACTGGCGATGAAATCCCGCACCTTCGCCCAGAGCCTTACGTTTCCGATTCTGCGCGGGTCCGAGGACGTCGCGGCCATCTACAACATTCTCTATCGCCAGTTATTCGATCGGCATCGCGATCTCAGCCTTGCCGACATCGTTCCTGCATCGACGGCGATGGCGACATCGTTAAGGTGTATCAGGGCCCGATCGTCCCTGAACATGTAGAACAAGATTTTCAAGCACATTCCGCGAACCGACGCAGAGCGATTGGCTCAGGCTTTGCCGTTCCCGAGCACGACGTACTCGCTCGAATTTGGCCGGAACTATCTCTCCTACGGAGCATTGTTTTTTCAGCGCGGATATCTCGACCAAGCCGAAGCCTCATTCCAGCAAGGCTTGCGCGACGATCCTTCGAGCGCAGAAGCGCTTTACGGCATCGGAAGCGTCTATTTGAATCAAAACAAGAATGCTGCAGCCCGCGAGACATTCGAACGCGCGCGTGAAACTTCCGGCGAACTATCCCGGACACTCTGCCTGACGCCTGGAACAATCTTGGCGTCATCGCCACGCGCGAGGGACACGTACGACGATGCGGTCCCTTGCTTTCTGGAAGCCCTGCGGCTGAATCCGCATCATCTGTTGGCACTGGACAATCTGGGCAATGCGTATCGCGCGCAAAAACGGTGGGACGACGCCCGCAAAGTTCTGGAGCGCGCGCTGGAAGTTGCTCCTCAAGATCCCGAAGCAAACTACAGTCTGGGAATGGTGTTTGCGCAGACTGGTGATACAGCCAAAGCCTATGAATACCTGCAGCGCGCGTTGAAGGCCCGCCCGGCGTATCCCGAGGCGCTGAATAATCTGGGCGTCCTGTATCTGGTCACACAGCGGCGCGATCAAGCCGTCGAAAGCTTCGAGCAATGCATTCGGTCGCGCCCGCGATTCGACCAGGCCTATTTGAATCTGGCGCGCGTCTATGCCCTGGAAGGCGCGCGCGACAAGGCTCGCAGCGTACTGCTCGATCTGCTCAAGCAGCATCCCGATCATCCGCAAGCCAAGCAGGCTCTCGAGCAGTTGCAACAGTGAGTCAGGGCCTTGGCGTCGGCGCCGTCAGCAGATCGACGAACATCTTGTAGAACCGCTCCGTATCCAGATCCGTTTGCACTTCGATCGGCCGTCCAACAATAGTGGGCTTGTCGTGCTCCGTCCAGCTCAGAGTATTTCCATATCCCGCGCCGTGGTTGAGGTCCAGATCGAGATAGCGCGTTTCTTTCGCTGTGATCAAACTAGGATCGAGCCAGGCCAGCGCCGCAAGTTCGTCCCACAAATAGTTGTATTTGCCAAAGAGACGCGAATACGAAGCCACATATCGCGCCGCGGGCGTGTTGCCTGCCTTCACGCGGTCGATCAAGTCCTGCGTCAGTCGTGTCTTCACAGAGATATCGACGGTGGTGCAGACAATCTTCTTCCATGGAGCCATCAGCACCGTATGCGCCGCTTCTGGATCAAACCAGAGATTAAATTCGTGCCGCGGCGTGTTCACAAACTCGGGATCGTCCGTCTTCGGATTCAGACTCCCGCCCATGAAGACCAATTCTTTCGCCAGGCCCGCGAATTCAGGGTCGATGGTGAGGGCGAGTGCGAGGTTGGTCATCGGCCCGCCGGCATAGATCGTGATCTCATGCGGATACTTGTGCACTATGCGCAGCAGGAAATGCGCCGCGTCTTCGTCCAGAGGTTTCGTGGTCGGCTTTCCTTCTGGCATATCGCCTAACTGATCGGCCGGATGATAGCGCCGAGGAGTCCATGCTCCCACCCATGGGACGGAGCCATATTGCTGCTCCCAGAGTTCGATTTCGTCCTTGCGGCGCACGAGCGGATACTCAGCGCCGGGCACCACAGGGATATCGGTGCGTCCGATGATTTCGAGCATGCGCAGCGTGTGCGCGACTTCTTCCTTGAGCCAGGCGTCACCGGTGACGACGGTGATGCCGAGAACTTCGGTTTGCGGAGACTGGATCAGCAGCAAGATGGATTGCTGATCGGTCCCTCCTGGTCCCGCCGCATCCTGATCGATGAGGATCTTGCGCTTATCCGATGACTGGCCCCACCCGGGGCCGCACACCAACAACACAACCGCGATTCCTGCTAACAACGGTCGGCCCAATCGCATCTCTCCTCCTCGCAAAGCTTTGCATTCTATTTTGTGCTCGGGTTCTTCGCTAGCGCTTTTTCGTCCCGCGGGAAGCGGGCACGTTGCGAGGCATACAGCGCGTAGATAGAATTCTTGAGTTAGTGCGATGCTCGCTTCCGCACCTTTCTACATGAGTGTGCTCTGCGCAATTTCACGGCGACCTCGAGCGCTGGGCGTTTTCGTCCGCAGCTTTGGAGCGTTCGCTCTGTGCGCAGCACTTTCCATGCAAGCGCAGGAGGCCGCCTCCTTGCGAGGTACCATCCGCGATGTCGAAGGGAAGCCTCTCACCGGAGTAACCATTCAGTTGCGCGCTCAGGACACAACTCCCAGTCAAACCGCTCATACCGACGTGCAGGGTGCGTACAGTTTTGCGGCGCTACGCAGTGGAACCTATACCCTCCGGGCAGAGAAAGCCGGATACAGTGGCGCCGAAATCTCCGCACTCTTTTTTGGCCCAAAAGAACGGAAGACCGTCGACCTCACCTTGCAAGAAGCCAAGCCCCTGGGTTCGCCATCCACAACTGCTGGAAAGCCGGAGTTCTTCGACCAGCCCCAATTCACGATCTCTGGAGTTACCGATACCACAAGCCTTGGCGGTCACGGTTCCGACACGGTGGTGAGAACGCGCGAAACGATCGCGAAACAAACCGTCTCTCTGGGCAAGGCTTCGTCCAATGCCGATGCGGTTGCTGCGGTTGAAGCGGAGCGATCTCTGCGAGAAGCGGTACAGCACGACCCTGGCAGTTTCGATGCGAATCATCGTCTCGGGAAATTGCTGGCTGAAAACGGCAAGTCGCATGAGGCTATCGCATACTTCGAGCGGGCTTCGGAGCTCAAGCCGGGCGACTTCGAGAACTCCTATTCTCTCGCCCTGGCGAATGATGCCGTCGGCAACTACGACCTCGCGCGCCACAGCGCGCAGGCATTGCTGGCGCATAAGGACAACGCTGACGTCCATCATCTGCTGGGCGACATCCAAGAGCAACTGGGCGATTCGCTCGAGGCGGTGCGCGAGTATCAACGTGCGGCTGAACTCGAGCCCAGCGAGCCTTTTATCTTTGATTGGGGATCCGAACTCCTGCTGCATCACGCTCCGGAACCTGCGTCAGATGTCTTCACCAAAGGCAACCTCCTGTTTCCTCGTTCGGTGCGCATGCTGATCGGACTCGGCGCGGCTTGGTTCGCGCGTGGCTCTTACGATGAGGCAGTGAAGCGCGTCTGTGAGGCATCCGACATCGATCCCAGCGATTCCGCGCCGTACTTGTTCCTCGGAAAAATGCAAGCCGCGCAATCCGAGCCCTCCGAGAAGAGCGTCGAAAGGTTGCACCGTTTCGTGACGCAGCAGCCAGACAATGCCGAGGCGAATTATTACTATGCGATCGGTCTATGGAAGCTGCGGGAAAGGTCACAGGGCGAAGCCGGTGCGGCACAGGTGGAATCCCTCCTAGAAAACGCGGTTCGTCTTGATCCCAAGTTCGCCGCTGCCTACTTTCAACTTGGCATTCTTCACTCGGAGCAGAGAGATAACCCGCGAGCGATTTCCGATTACCAGCAAGCCATCCGGGCGGACCCGCAAATGGGGCAATCGCACTATCGGTTGGGCCAAGCCTATCGGCAGATCGGGGACACCGCCAAGGCGGAAACAGAACTCCAGATCTACGATCGGATCGAGAAGGAATCAGCCGAGAGAGCGGAGCGCGAGCGGCACGAAATCCGGCAATTTGTGTATACCTTGCGCGACCAGCCACCCATGCAAATACCTTGACGAGTCGCGGCGATCGGCTCCGCTGCGCCTCCCGCTGTGTTACACTTTTTGATTCATATTGAGAATCTGTTAGACGCAGGACACCCAATCCACAAATGCTTTTTTCCAAGGAATATGTGGGCTATCTGGCCCGCGAAGTCACCAAGAAATTGATTGCTGGCAAGTTCATCGAAGTCACGGCTCAACCCGCCGTGACCGAGCGGGTGAACGCCGCCCTGGTCGATGAACTTTCTCTCGAGGACCGCATCAACGACGAGGTGCGCGTGATTCTCGAAGCTTACTCCGACGAAATGCGCAACAGCGGCGCCAACTACCAGGAGATGTTCCGCAAGGTGAAGACCGAACTCGTGCGCAAGTACAAGGCGGTGCTGTGAGACTCAGCCGCGATAAAGTCAATGTGCTGGCCCGGGCCGTGTCCGACGTGCTCAAGCAGATGGATGAAGTCGAGTTCATCGAAGACCCCAATACCATCCGGCAGGAAACCCGCAAGATTCTGGAAGAACTGCTCATGCAGGAAGCACGCATCGACCTGGCCGCCCGCCAGAAAATCGAGAGCCAGAAACGCACCATCCTCGAAGGCTCGCAAGAGTGGGACATTCTCTACCGAAAGTACTACAACGAAGAGGTCAAGAAGCTCGGCGTCTAGCCGTTCCTTCCACCCGCCACCCGCCTGCTCAGAGGTGATCGTTGGCCAGTCAGATTAGCGACGTCAAAGCCATCATCAAGCGTGCCGCCGAAGAGGCCGGCTTCGACCTTGCCGGCATCGCTCCTGCGACCGATGCTGCTGAACTCAAGCATTTTCCCGAATGGATCGCCGCCGGCCACGCCGGCGAGATGAAATACCTGGAAGCGCGCGATGACCACGGCACTCTCAAACGGGCCTCGCTGGGCGGCGTCGCGCCCTGGGCACGAAGCATCGTCGTGTGCGCCATCAACTACAACACAAACAATCCGTACTCGACGCAGGTTCATGACCCAAGTCGCGGATGGATCTCGCGCTATGCATGGAGCCGCGAGGATTATCACGTCGCCGTCTTGCGCCGCCTGAAGCAAGTCGAAGCAATCCTGCGCCAGGCGCTGCCCGCCGATCTGCAGTCGCCTGTGATCACCCGGAGTTACGTCGATACGGGCCCAATTGTCGAGCGCGTCTTTGCGAAATACGCCGGCGTGGGTTGGATCGGCAAGAACACTTGCATCATCAATCCGAAAAAAGGCTCATGGCTTTTTCTTGGCGTGATCCTCACGTCGCTCGAGCTCGCGCCCGACAAGCCAGCGCCGGATCGGTGCGGCACCTGTACTCGCTGCATCGAGGCCTGCCCGACCGACGCTATCCTCGCTCCGTACCAGCTCGATTCCAACAAATGCATTTCATATCTCACCATTGAAAAACGTGGATCGATCCGCGAGGAACTTCGTGCGGGCCTTGGCCACCACGTCTTCGGTTGCGATATTTGTCAGGATGTTTGCCCCTGGAACCGCAAGGCCCCGTCATCGGCGGCGCCCGAGTTCGAGCCCCGCCCCGGCCTGGTGAATCCTGCTCTTGCCTGGCTCGCAGAGATATCTGCCGAAGAATTTCGCGAAGTGTTCCGCGGATCGCCGATTCGCCGAACTAAACGCTCCGGCCTGCGCCGTAATGCCGCGATTGCCATAGGCAACAGCGGGAACAAGGAATTCCTTCCGCTGCTGGACCGATTGGCGGCTGATGAAGACCAAACCATCAGCGAGAGTGCTCAATGGGCGAAAGCACGCGTACTGAAATCCGCCGAATAGCCGCAGAACCTGCTCATTTCGCTGTATCTTCGCTCCCGACCAACCCCCAATTCGCCGTCCTTCCGTAACTGGCGCTCCCGATTTGTAGCAACTAATCTTTGTGTAAAGGGTTCTTACTAAGTGGCTTAAGTCTGAGACGTCTGGGGGAATAATGTTTTCACGCCACATCCAATCCGTGCGGCGCGGGTGGGCAGTTTAGTTGTGATGCTCCTGGTCTGCGTTTCGTTCGCAGGCGCCTCGGCCACCCTCCTGCTGGAAGAGCCCTACGGCACGATGGGATTCTTTACGGCGACCGGCCATGCCGCCGTCTATCTCTCAGGCGTCTGCGCCGACACGCCTCTCCGGCTGCGTCGCTGTGCCCCCGGTGAAACTGGAGTCGTGGTCAGCCGGTACGACGGCGTGGGCGGATACGATTGGGTCGCCATTCCTCTGATCCCGTACCTGTATGCGGTGGAGCGTCCCGAAGATGTGCCCCTTTTCGCCAACGCGAAGATGGCAGCTTTTCTACGCGACCGCTACCGTCGAAAATATCTGGAAGAAATCGCCCCCGACGTGAAGAACGGAGAAACTCCCGGCGGGAACTGGTACCAACTTATCGGGTCTTCTTACGATCGCACCATCTACGGCTTCGAGATTCAAACAACGCTGGAGCAGGACGACGCGCTGATACGCAAACTCAACTCGTCGTCCAACCAGTCCCACTTCCACCTCGTCACCAACAATTGCGCCGATTTCGCCAAGGGCGTGCTTAACTTCTATTTCCCGAGATCCTTGCATCGCAGTCTGGTCGCCGATATAGGCATCACCACGCCGAAGCAGATGGCGAAAATGCTGACGAAGTTCAGTGATCGCCATCCCGAACTGCAATTTTCACGCCTGATCATCTCGCAGGTGCCTGGCAGCATGCCCCGCAGTTCGCACGTGCACGGCGTCGTCGAATCTTTCTTTACCTCGAAGAAATACATCGTGCCCAGCGTGGTGGTCAGCCCGATCTTTGCGGGATGCGTGGCTGCAGTCTATGTCGGCACAGGTGCCAGCCACTTCGAACCCGCGCGCAACGCGATGGTGTTCGTCGTCGGCAACGATCCGGAGCGACCGCTGGACCGGGAAGATCGTAGGGCCTACCAGCTCGAATTGAAGCATTTTCTCGCAGGCGCGTATCCGGAAAAGCCGAAACAGAATGCTGACAAGGTATGGGAGAAACTGCAATCGAAAGCGAAGACGGGCGTCGATGAACAGGGGCGACCAGTCCTGCAAGTGCAGGTTGGAAATAACACCGTGCAGATCGGCGTGGCTGCTGACAACGTGATGGACGGGAATGCTCCGCCGCAATTAGTGCGTCAGTTGCTTGAGGCCCGCCTGCAGTCGGAACTGCGGAGCAAATCATCGCAGGGCCTTTCCGAGACCGAAGTGGATCGCGACTGGAAATTACTCCAGAAGACAGTGGCGGAATCGCTGCAGACCACAGGTTCCGGGCAGCACTCAGAGAATGTCCTCGGAAGCCATCGTTAATTGGTTGAGCGCAACTGGTCGCGCACGAAAAGTAAGGTGAGAAGAAGGCCGCGGCCGTAGCCTTCTGTTTGTTACTTCTGTTCTTGCTGCGGCGGCCGTTGGGGGGCGCCCGTTCCAGGAACCGGCGGTTGTCCCGGTGATTGCTGCTGCATCATCAACTGTCGCTGCTGCATCTCTTGCAGCATTTCCTGCGGGGTCTTCACGGGAGGCTGATCGGCGTTGGCCGGTGGCTGTTCCGCTTCAGCGGCCGCCTGGTCCGCGTTGTCATCGGCGTTCTCCTCAGTCGCGTCCGCCTCATTCGCATCGGGCCCCATCTCAGCCTGCGGCGGCCCAGGATTGACCTGCATCCCGGGTTGCTGTTGCTCCGCCAGCGACGGGCCACCAGGCGGGCTCACCGTGTCAGGCCCAGTTTTTGCCACCAAGACCACACGCGTCAGGAACGCATCATTCGACGGCGATCCCAGCAGCACATAGTTGAACCGCGATCCGTTCAGCAGTTCCGCCATGATTTCTCGCGCCGGGCCCGGTCCCAGATGCGTAACCACGCGCTCCGGTGCCGAGGGAACCTCGATCTCCGCTCCGGTCTGCTTCCGGACCGCCCGCAAAATGTCGCCCAGGGTAGAATTGGGCGCAACAATGGTTAATTGCCCATTCTGGTAACTCACTTGTGGCGGCACCGGCGCCATCGAATCCAGCGGAATTGGCTGGACTGGCCCGGTCGGGCCCGAGGGCAGGGGTGGCAGCGGCACTGGCTTCTTTGTTGCTTTCTTGTGGGTCTGAGAGGTCGCGGCGTCGGCGGCATTTACGATCCCCGGACACACCGAGGCGACGCACAGGACCAGGCCTCCAACTGCCGTAATGAATTTCCACCCTGTGCTCATAACTGCCTTCCTCCCATGGATCTCATCTTCGGGGAACACCGCAAGGACGTCGTTACGGGAATTCTAGCACCGGCCGGACGTACAACGAACAGCAGGCATGATCTCCCATCGGTAGAACGTCTTAACACTATCCTCTTGCACAGATTAGATGCTATGGCCCGAAGTGGGAGGCTATCTATAACTCGATTGCAGTCAACCATTTCCGGCCGCGCGAAATCTTAACAGCGGAGGCTGAAGCAGGCGTAAACTGGGCCAGGCCTTTCAACTCTTATGAGACTAAAGGCGGAAGCACGATGAATTGGACGTCCCGCAGGCGCAACCTTGGTTTCTACATCGCCCTGTCTTTGCTGGCCTACTTGCCCCTGAGCGCCGGCGCCCAGAGTTGCCAAACATCGAGCGATCTCGAGGTGGCCTCCAAGGCCGTCATTACTGCGGCTGGCCAGCGTTTCTTCGACATGGCCGCCAAGGGGGATGTTGCGTCGTTGCGGCAAAACTCCATCCCGAGTCTCGCAGCGGATTTCTCCGGCATTGAGACCACGGTCAAGGATCACCAGCCGGATCTAGCCGGCGCCCAGGGGACCGTGAAGAATGTCTTTCTACTCGATGGTACGATCCCAGTCCCGCACGCCGAATTTTACTGCGGAGTCTTTGGCAAGAACGGGCAGACTTCCGGCAGCGCTGTTTTCTATTTCGACAATCTGCCCGCAGGAAAATATGGTGTCGTCCTCATGGACGCGACGTTTGCGAAGGGGAGAATGATGGTTTCGGTAATTCTCCAGCAGGCGGGTACCGACTGGAAACTTGGCGGCCTTTACATGAAGGCGGCCCAAGTTGGCGGTCATGATAGCGACTGGTTCCTCGCACGCGCCCGGGAGTACAAGACCAAGGGACAGACGCACAATGCATACTTATTTTATGCACAAGCCCGCAGCTTGATTTCTCCAGTGCCCTTCATGAGCACCCTCGCGACCGACAAACTCTATGACGAATCGCAAGCCGCTCAGCCTGCCGACGTGCCTACCAACGGCAAGACCGTCGATCTTCCCGCTGGCACCACTAGCTACAAGCTCACAGCTCTCTATCCGGAAGTTGTGGGCAACGATCTGGATTTAATTGTGAAGTATCAAGCCGTCGACGTCTCCAATACGAATCTGGCTTACCAGAACAACATCGCCGTCATCAAAGCGCTGGTCACCAAGTATCCGGAGTTGCGGGACGCCTTCGCGGGCGTCGTGGCCCGCGCGGTCGATCCCAGCGCGCGCGACTACGGTACGCTGCTGGCGATGAAAGACGTGAAGTAAGGACTCATCGCTAGGAATGCGAAGCTAGGCGCGAGCGTCTTCCAGCAAGCACTCTTTCGGATCTTTGTCGTCGCGCAGTCCCAGAAACACCGGGGCACGCAGCTTTGGCCCGCTTCCCTCGTTCGTCCCGCCTGTCCACTCCGCGTACTCGATCTCCGCCACCAACTCGGGCTTCACCCAACTTACTTTGCGCAAGGCTTCGACTTCTCCGAAGAAAGGATTTTTCTTCGTCTCGATTTTCTCCAACAGTTTCCAAATCTCGCCCAGCGATTTCTGATCGAACCCGCTCCCGGCCTGTCCCACGTGAATCAGTCGCCCCTTCTTGTCGTAGAGCCCCAACACCAGCGAGCCAAAATGCGTGCGGCTCCCTTCCGGCACGGTGTATCCGCCGACGACGCATTCGATGCGCTTGCGGATCTTGATCTTGAGCCACTCGCGGCTGCGGCGTTCTTCATAGAAACTGGCGCGGGTCTTGGCAACGATCCCCTCCAGTCCCGTTTTTTGCGCCATATCAAACAG
Organism: uncultured Acidobacteriaceae bacterium; assembly: GCA_963710885.1. Taxonomy (GTDB): domain Bacteria; phylum Acidobacteriota; class Terriglobia; order Terriglobales; family Acidobacteriaceae; genus Sulfotelmatobacter. Next base: position 11,340 of record CAVQCF010000018.1, on the reverse strand, counting down.
CGCCTTGCCGCGCTCTTCATAATGGTCGGAGTAGCGCACGTGATCTCCCGCCACCAATAATGACGCAAGCTTGCGCTTGCGCTCTTCCAGAGGGACGCGCCGCCAGTCGTAGCCGTCGAGATACAGCAGATCGAAGGCGTAATACAGCACAGGTACCTCCGCATTCCCCGCCGCCCGCCTTCCGCCGGGACGAAATCCTGTGCGCTGCTGCATCAGACTGAACGACGCCTTCCCATCTTTATCGAGTGCCACCACTTCACCATCCAGAATCGCTGTCTTTGCATGGATGAACTTCCCCATGTCCTTCAACTCTGGATAACGCGGCGTCAAGTCATTTTGATTCCGCGAGACCAGTCGCACCTTTCCGCCCTCGACGAACGCGATCGCACGATACCCATCCCACTTGATCTCAAACAGCCACGCCGCCCCGTCGAACGGCTTCTCAACCGATTCCGCCAGCATGGGATGAATCCTCGACGGCATTGGCCGCTTCACAGATCCTGCGGAAGCTTGAACCACGGGGGACGCAGAGGACACGGAGGATTTTGTCGCTTCTCTTGCAGGAGGGCCAGCCGCAGCCTCGGCGGATTTCTTGGAAGAGATGTTTTTTCGTTTTCTGCCTTCCTCCGCGTCCTCTGTGGTTTTCTTTTTCTTCTCGACTCGAGCCACAGCATCCGCCAGCCACGCTGCCTTCAGTTTCCCCCGGCCCGTCGGACGGCTCTTCCATTGCGCCGATCCCGCGTCGCCGGCAACCTGTTCCAGAGTCTGACCGCTGAGCACCGACGTGTCGATCGCCGCAATGTCGTATCCCTCCACCACATGATCGTCGTGTTTCTTGATCAACAACCACTCGTTGCCCTTGCTCCCCGGACGCCGCCCGCGCATTTTGATCAGCGCGAAATCCCCTTTCAGCCGCTTCCCGTTCAAACGAAACTTCAGATCCCCCTTAGCCAGCATCGCTGCCGCTTCGGCCCCGGTCCCGGGCGGATACTTCCCATTCACCGCAACAGGCGAGAGCGGCTGCCACGTGCCCACATCCCACACGATCACGGTTCCGGCGCCGTAGTTGTTTTCCGGAATGTTTCCCTCAAAATCGAAGTACGAAACCGGATGATCCTCGACCTGCACCGCCAGCCGCTTGTCCGCCGGATCGAGCGATGGACCCTTCGGCACCGCCCACGATTTCAGCACGCCCTCCATCTCCAGCCGGAAGTCGTAGTGCAGCCGCGTCGCATCGTGCATCTGCACGACAAAGCGATTCCCCGCCTTCGCCGCCACTTTCGGCGGGGGCTCGGGTGTCTCTTCAAACCGCCGTTTCCGCTTGTATTCTTCAAGCGCCATAGAGAACGCTATATTTAACCACAGAGCCGAACTCGCAAGAGTAGGCGGGTCGGGTGGGTATGGGTTACGTGGGCACGGGCGCCTCCGCCGTCCATTCCGCCGAGCGAAGCTCGGCCGGTGTCCTCGGCGCAACTCCGGTTCCCGATCAGCTTTAGAATGCTCGTAGCATGCAGCGCGAATTCCCCGAAATCCCACTGGCCGGCGTCGGCGCCATCATCATCGAGGACAACTGCGTCCTTCTCGTCAAGCGCGCCCACCCGCCGCTGCAAGCCCAGTGGTCCATCCCCGGAGGTGTTCTCGAAGTCGGCGAACTCGTCCGCGAAGCCGCAATCCGCGAGGCCCGTGAAGAAACCGGACTCATCGTCGAGCCCGGCGACTTGCTGGGAGTCTATGACCGCATCCTGCGTAATGCCGAAGAGCGCGTGCAATATCACTATGTATTGATTGATTTTCTCTGTCGCAGGGTTGGCGGCGAACTCGCAGCCGCCAGCGACGCCGCGGAAGTCCGCTGGTTTACGCGAGACGAACTGACTCCGCTCAATCTCGCCGAAGATACACAAGACGTAATCCGCAAAGGTTTCGCGACGCTGGGCCTCAGATAGCAAGCGCGGCAAGAACTGGGTGATAGTAGTCGCCCAGGTTACGGTTTCTGGTGCGAGACGCTCAAGGGATAGTAAGCCATTAGATACTTTGCCTGGTCGCTGTCGACCGGATCCATCTCGAAGATCATTTGGCTCGGATCACCGAAGCTGCGCATCCGAAAGTAATAGACCTTCCCGGCGTCCGCGGTGAAATGAGTGAGCGCCAATAGGATCCCCGCATACTTTGCAGATGGCTTCGGCAACAGTCGCGATTGTGGACTGGCGCACACATGATGCTCGCCTGGTTCCATATCAACCGAGAAATAAGAATTGTGCTGATTGGCGCCAACCCATACTCCGTCAACTCCAATCCGGGTCGTCATGCAGCCGCCGATGCAGTTCACCACGCCCATATCTTGGATGAAGTAAACCAGCGCCTTCCCCGCTTCGGGGGGCGCGAGCGTGTGCTGGAATTCGTCTAGCTTCGCGTCGTACTTAACATCCTTGGGTCCACACGCCGTCGCGACCGCAGGCGCTTCCTGCTGAGCAAAAGCGGATAACGTTAGGAGCATCAGGATAAGAACGGTTCTCATGGCTTCCCTCCGGTCAATCTCTCGCATGATTCTAAGCTCAACTCGAGACCGTTTCGTCGGCAGTTCGGGCGTTGGGGAGCACGATTCTAGGAATGGGAATAAGGCTCTGCGGCATCAATTCCGTCGTCTTCCCACTCCGCATCGCAGGAATGACATCGCCACGCGCGGCGGTGAAATGGGAACGGAACGCTGATTGCGGCGCTGAGATAAGCCGCCGGAGCCACCTCCTGGAAGTTCACGTCCAGCGACTGGCACTTCGGGCATCGCGGCTGTTCATATTCCCCTACACCAGACACATCAAAGTTTTCCGGGATCGGCTGCGAGAGAATTTCTTCGGCTACTGCCGCGTCTTCCGGTCTCACCTGCAACTTCACGCCGCCGAGCAGATTCGAAATAAGCCAGTCCAGCCGCACCATGTTGTCATCGAGCAAAGCGCACTCGATCCCCGCTGACTCCAGACTTCCCTTGGCGAACAGAGCCTCCGGCAAGTCTCGGAATTGCCTTATCGTTACCATCCCGTGTGTTTCGAATTCGTCCGGAGACACTGCGACCGGCGAACCCGTCGCCGGTGGGGCAGCGGGAAGCGCGGACCGAGGAGGGACAGTGCCCGCATGCTCGGCGAGCGCCGTCGGGAGGCCTCGGCGCACCATCTCCGCCCGTAGCGCCTCGCGCGCCACGTCAGTGAGGTCATACGCCTGACCTGCAACTTTCTCCAATTCTCCGTCCATCTGGTAAGCGTAAAACTCAGCCAATCGCCGGCGTTCCTGCTCAGGATCTATTGTCGCCATGGCTCGGAATCATACTCCACTTGACGGCCCGGGAATTGCGCTGCTGGCCACGATTCCCAGCAAATAGAGCGGTCGACACTCGTTGCTGATGCTGATCACAGACTTCATCGCCCCTGCATGTAACAAACGGAAAGTGGAAGCAAGCCTCAAATTGAACCGGCGTGCCTTTCTGCAGGCGGCCGTTGTCGCCGCAGCAGGAGCGGGTATAGGGTGCAGCGCGAATGGAACTCCGTGGGATTTCTGACTGTCGATGAGGCCCGCACTCTCGCCGCAATTTGCGACCACATCCTTCCACCCGATCAGGACCCAGGTGCCGCGTGGGCTGGAGTTGTGAACTACATCGACCGCCCGCTCTGCGGCCCGCTTGAAAACCTCCAGCAAACCTACCGTCGCGGAATTGTCGGCATCGACGAAAGCAGCCGCTTGCTCTATGGCAACACATTCGCCGATGTCGCGGCCCGGCAACAAATCGAGGTACTGCATCGACCCGAGAGCGGCCAAGCTTCCGGTGCAATTTGGAAGCAGACCTCGCCCCCTGAGGTTTTTGGACTCGTAATCGACCACACCATGCAGGGTTACTACGGCGATCCCCGGCACGGAGGCAATCACGACGGCGTGAGTTGGAAGATGCTGGGCCTTCCAAATCCGCCGATTCGAGGACGTCTGCGCTATGACCTCACCAAGCCGTAGTGCACTGGACTCAACCGAATGTCTCTCAAGCACGTAAACGCGGTTGTGATCGGTGGCGGAGCCGGAGGCGGCATTGTCGCCAAAGAACTTGCCGAAGCCGGCCTTAGCGTCGTCCTACTCGAACGAGGCAAATGGTGCACCTCCCACGAAGATCGTAAAGACGACCTGCGCAACCAGCGCACCTGTGTCCTGGGAAATTCCTTTGGCACGACAACGATCTTCTCGGAACCAAGTTCCTCTCTGCGAAGGCCGAGGCGTTACTGAAGGAAGCGGGCGCCACGACGACCATCTCCTTCAACTGGATTTCTCGCGACGGCCCCCAGCGGAGGCCAGCACCAGGCCGGCACATGCCGCATGGGCGACGATCCGCAGACCTCAGTCGTCGACAAATACTGCCGCATCCATGGCGTCGACAACCTGGACGTCATCGACGGCAGCGTCCATGTCACTAACGGCGGATTTAACCCCGTCCTCACGATCATGGCGATCGCTTACTACGCGTCGGAGATCCTGGTGAAGGCGTGGAAGGGAACTCATGGCCGGTCTTAACGATTGTCGCGAGGGACGCGCCCTATGACGGCTCGCAGATTCTTTCGCCCTCGCGTCGTTGCACCCTTGGCGATCGGACTATTCGCGATCGTGTTCCTGCCCAGCGCTAGCTTTTACTACAGTTACTCCGGCGGACGATCCTGTGCGCGCTGCCACGAAATTTGGCAACCTTACCGCGACTGGCACGAATCGGCTCATCGTAACGTGCCGTGTTCCGAGTGTCACAGCGATGTCCTCACCCTCGACGCTGGTTTTCACTTGAAAAACATCCGGCAACTGGCCGCGCATCTGCCGGGCCAAATCCCCGAACAAGTGCGTCTGAAGACCGAGGACGTTCTCAAGGTCGGCGCCCGCTGTGCCAAGTGTCACCGCCAGGAATTCGCCGACTGGTCAGCAGGTCCACACGGCGCAGCCTAGTCACGCATCTTTCTCGACAAAGATCACAACCAGCGCCGCCGCTTGATGGACGACTGGCTTCGTTGTCACGCCATGCACTTCGAAGGCAGCATTCGCGATCTAGTCACACCTGTGGACACACATGGTCCCTGGCGACTCCTCGATTCGAAACTAACCGACCAACCCGCGATCCCGTGTCTGGCTTGCCATCAGATGCACCGATACGGCGCACCCCTCGCGCGTCCCGCGGTCAAAGCGGATGACGCGGGACCCCGCGAGGAAATATCGAGGACGTCGTTGGCATTCTTTGATGGTCGCGAACAAGACTACGTTTCGCTTGCGAGTCTGCCCCTCCGCGGATGCGCGATGGCGCCCGCACTATCAGGATCAGCCCCGACCAGCGCCAGGCTCTGTGCTATCAGTGCCACGCCCCAGAGGCCAGCAGTCAGGTCGGCTCCGGCCACGACCGCACGCCGATCGGAGTCCACAAAGGCCTCAGTTGCTTCGCGTGTCACGAAAAGCACGGCCAGAAAACACGCGCATCCTGCTCAACGTGCCACCCCCAGCTTTCGAACTGCGGACTCAACGTCGAAATCATGGATACGACTTTCAAATCGGCGAAGAGTTCCCACGACGTCCACACCGTGAAGTGCGCAGACTGCCACACGAAGGGAGTACCCAAGGAAAAGCCTCGAACCTAGCTGCTGCATTCGCGAGCGGGCACGGCGAAAAATAGAACAGCCCGCAAGCACTTGTCTATTCAAACAAGGCTTGCGGGCTGCCCGGTGGACTGTTTGGGATTGACCAAGAGGTGGTCACTCTAACGTGGCCTCTACGGCAACTCCGGGTTCGTCGAATCGACGATTCCTGACCGACCTGCGCCAGGCGGAATTGAATCCTTGCTTCACCGGTAGTGTGCGGGCTGTAGCTTCCGGCGCGCGTTTCTTGTCTGCGCCAGAAGCCCCGCTTAGAGCAACCGCTCTAAGTCTCAGCCACCTCACCTGGTCTTTGATAACCCCAACTACTGCCTTCAGAACTTGTCATCCGACCACCTCCTTTCCGGTGTAATTTGCACATTAGTACGAAAACAGCCTGTGCGTCAACCGGCACGAAAGTGGGTATCGGAGGAGGCAATAGACGATTAGAGTCGCGTTAGCGATTGGCAAGAGTGGCAATCTCGCCCAGTCCCAACAAGTTGGCATCTGCCGTGACTAGCGTAAGGTCGAGTACCTTGGCGGTTGCAGCCAGAAATCGGTCGGCGGGATCGCGCTGCGGCAATGCAAGCATGCGCGAGATCCTGACGATTTCGTGCGTCAACGGAGCTTCGAGGAAGGGTGCGGTAGAATCGGCCACCCAGTCATCCAAGTCTCCGATCAGGTGGATGCGTCCTTTTTCATGCAGGATTAGCGCCTCCCAAGTGCTGATCGGCGAGAGCCACAGCTCATTTTCCGGGTTGAGCATCGCGTGGCGCACGCCCGCACCGAGGCGTGTGGCCTCTCGCAAACTCCAGAGCCAAATGTGAGTGTCAAGCAGGAGCCTCAATCGCGGAGTACCTCCCAGTCGTCCTCATCACTGGCGGGGGAAACAATATCCCCCAGGATCTGCATGCGGTCCTTCATCGAACCCATCCAGTCGGCCGAGCGAACTGAAGTCGCTGGTACAACTTCAGCCACGGGGCGGCCGCGCCGCGTTACCCGGATCGGCTTCTTCGTTTTTTCTACCTGTGCGAGCAACGCCAGGCACTTCGCTTTGAACTCGGAGATAGCTACTTCTCTCATAGACATTCTATTAGATCATAGTCAAATAAAATGGTCAATTAGGGGCCGCGCTACGGCAGCCCGAACACGTACACCGCGCTGCCCGCCGCGATCGCAACATATTCCTTCCCGTCCACAGCAAACCCCATCGGCGCCGCGTAGACCGCGCCACCCATCTGGAAATGCCACAGCGGCTGGCCCGACGCCGCGTCGAACGCGATGAAATTTCCTTCCGCGTCGCCCGAGAACACGAGACCGCCCGCGGTCGAGAGCACTCCCGACCACGTGGGCGACGTGTGCTCGAACTTCCACTTGATTTCCCCGGTCGCAGGATCGATAGCTTTCAGAAATCCCAGATAAGGCCGGGCCTCCTCTGAGGGAAAATACGCGCTCCCGTAGTACGCGTGGCCCGCTTCATAAGGTTGCGGAGCCGTGCTGAAAATGTCGCACTGATCGCGTGCCGTCACGTAGAACAACCCGGTCAGCGGACTGTAGGTTGGAGCCATGAAGTTCGTCGTCCCCAGCGCGCCAGGACACACCGTGTGCCCCTCAAGCGTCGGCGATGCTTGTTTATTTGCTATTGGCCGCCCCTCGGCATCCTTCGTATCGCTCCAAGTCGTCCTTCCATAGGCACTTGCCGAAACGAGCTTGCCATTCGTGCGATCGAGCACGTAGAAGAATCCGTTGCGGTTGGCCTGCGCGATCAGGCGCTTGCTACCCGCGTCAATCATTACCGGAACCTGCGTCGCATCCCAGTCGTGTTCGTCGTGCTTGGTGAACTGGAAATACCAGTTCATCTTGCCGGTGTCGGCATTCAGGGCCAGGAGGGAATTGCTGTAGAGGTTGTCGCCCGCACGCCCCTCGCCGCGATTCGACGGCGCAGGATTCCCCGTCGGCCAGAAAATCTGATTCGTGACCGGGTCATAGGTGCCCGTGTTCCACGCCGGGGCGCCGCCCACTTTCCACGAATCGCCTTCCCAGCTGTCGTGTCCAGGCTCACCCGGCCCCGGCACCGTGTAAACGCGCCACTTGCGCGCGCCGGTGTCGGCGTCGTAAGCATCAATGAATCCGCGCACTCCGTACTCGCCACCGGAGATCCCAACGACGATCAGCCCCTTCACCGCCAGCGGCGCCACCGTGAAGCTGTGTCCGGTCCGATAATCTGCCGAGACCACGTCCCAGATCACCGCCCCGGTCTTCGCGTCGAGCGCGATCACGTGGGCGTCGAGCGTGCCCATGAAAACCTTGTCTCCCAGAATCGCCAACCCGCGATTCACGTGCCCGCAGCACGGGCGAATATCTCCCGGAACTTGCCTCTGATACATCCAAATCGGCCGCCCGGTGTGGGCATCGAGAGCAAACGCGCGGTCATCCTGCCCAGTCGCATACATAATTCCGTCGATGACCAGCGGCGTGGTTTCAAGCTTTCCCGTCGCTCCGGTCTGATAAACCCATTTTGCGACCAAGGTCCGGGCATTCGTAATGTTGATCTGGTCGAGTGCGCTAAAGCGCTTTCCGGTGTAGTCGCCGGAGTAGGTCATCCAATTCTGCGATTCTTTCGCGGAGTTCGCCAATCGCTCGAACGTCACCTGAGCGACAGCGGGACTCGCGAAAAGACCGACCATCGACCAAATCGCCAGAATCCTTCCCGCACAGGTGAGACGACCGTGGCAGAGAGGCCCTTTGAGGGCCGCGTTGCAAATCCGTGAGAAAGAAGCCTTTAGGCCCTGCAGTCCACGGGGGCTGAAGCCCGCCCGAGCAGGGGCATCTCGACGCGGCGCTGAAGCGCCGCTCTTCCACGGTTGCGCGGATTCCACAGAACCGCGGCGATCTCGCGTCCCGCCCTTTTGCGAACCCTGCCCACTCATTGCGCCCCCACGCTGACCAGGTAGGCCACGATGTCGGCCAGATCCTTGTCGCTCAAAACGTCGGAATCGTACTTCGGCATCGCTGACTGCCGGCTTTTCTGAAACGATCGCACTTGATCTTTTTCCAGCAGATGAATTTGCTCGCCCATGTCCATGATCTGCACGCTGAAGCTGTCTTCATTCAAGGTCACGCCCTTGATTGTTTTCCCGTCGGCGGTGACCACGGTGACGCTCTCATATTCCTGCGGAAATTCTTTCGTTGACTCCGTCAATCCCCAAGCCAGCCTCCGGCTCGGATCGCGCACCGACTCAATGATCGCCTCTCGCGTCCGCGATCCCCCCACCGCCGTCAACTCGGGTCCCAACCTTCCACCCTTGCCCTTGACCATATGGCACAGCGAGCAGTTCGCATCGCCGTAAAACAGATCCTTGCCATGCGCGGCGCTGCCCACTGCAGTAGCCGGAGCCTTCACTTCCTGATTGCGAATGTAGGTGATGATCTGCCAGATCTCTTCATCGGTCATGCCGACGCCTTGGCCGTTGGTCCCATTGGCCGGCATCGCGGTTCCGGGAATGCCGTTGCTGATGACCTGAAACATGTCCGCGTCGGAATGCGTGTGCTTCTTCACCGCCCGCGTCAGATCGGGCCCGCGTCCTCCGCCACGTGCTCCCAGTCCATGACACAGCGCGCAGTTGATGCGGAACTCATACTCGCCAGCCTTGGCTGCCTTGGCATCACCCGCAAAAGGATTGTGGTCGTCGCCCGCGAAACCGAGGTTGACGCCAAGCACCAGTATGACCAATGTGGACAAGCGCAAAAGTGAAAAGAATGCGCGACCTGAACCTTGGGGGAGAAAACAACGCATGGCCTGATTCCGAAACATGATGTCTATCCCACTCTGCAATGGAGAGTTTTCCAAGCGAGTTACCTCGGGCAGAGATAGTAGCATCGTCCCGCTCGCGTGACGGATAAATAGTCAGTGAAGACTGCGGGAATCCTCGGACGTTCGCACATGCTCCGGACGGAAGCCCAATCCAACGATGCGGGCTGGCAGGCGCCGCAGCACCGGCCACCTCTGCAATAGTCGAAGGAGCAGTGGCGCCGTGAGTGGCTCGGAACTGGATAGAACCTGCCGGATCACTCTTTTCTGCACCATGACCTGCAGCCACTGCGTCGCCCGAGTCGGAAATTCTCGGCGCCGCTGCACCGCGTGAACGTCATCGTCGCTGAGATTGCCAGCAACCAGCTTTCCTGCCAGAGCATTCGCGGTAGCCACCGCATCCTGAATCGCCAAATTGATTCAACCCCGCCGACTGGGGACATTGCGGCGCCGCATCGCCAATACACAGAAGCCCGGGCCGAGACCACTGCCGCAAGCGATCCACCTTCACGGTTAGCAAACTTACGTCACCCCAATTGCGCAGTTCGCCGACTCGGTCCCGCAAGAAGGGCTGGATATTCCCAATTTCCTCACGGAAAGGCTCTATTCCGCGCTGGCGGATCTCATCCGCTGCGCCCTTTGGAATCACAAGGCCGCATTGCCAATACTCCTCGCGGTCGACCATGACAAACACTTTGCCAGCCTCTGCGCGACCGAGTCTGGCCCGGATCGTTGCTGCGCCGGCTGAATCTCATCCACAAGACGTCCATGGGCGCGCCTATATCCATCACTTGTAGTCCGGCACGTTCGCGGACGATTGAATTCCTGCCGTCAGCGCCGACGGTAAACGCCGCACGAGTTTCCGTCACGCCATTGGGAGTCTTTGCTTTGACACCGTGATCCGCCCGCGCTCCTCGATAAGATCGGTAACCTCAGTTTGCATCCCGACGTGGAATGGGGCGTAGCGTTTGCCCTGATCGGTAATGAAGTTCAGAAACTCCCACTGCGGCATGAATGCGAGAAACTTGCACTGCGTTGGCAGGTGAGTGAAGTCGCCGATCGTTATCGTCTTGTTCCCGACCTGCGCGGCAAGTTCCCGCACTTCCTGATGCGGTCGCTTCAGGAACTGCTCCAGAACGCCCAGTTCAAACATCAGTTCCAGGGTAGAGGGGCGAATCGTGTCGCCACGAAATCCGCGCAGGAAATCCCAATGCTTCTCGAGCACGATGACTTCGACGCCGGAACGAGCCAGGAGAAAGCCGAGCATCATCCCGGCTGGCCCTCCGCCAACGATGCAGCAATCGGTTTGGTGAGTCGCTGTCATAACTGGCTTCCTAATCCTTAGTAGATGACAGCCGGCCGATTGCGATGGTCAGGTTTTCGAACGATCCGCTGGCCCCGACTGGACATGTCCGGCGGGCATCTTGGGACCGGCACCTTTGGCTCTCTACACTGAATCCTACCCTCCGGCTGCCGATATTCCTGAGGGAAGAGGGTCTTTTCCCTAGAAGTCCAAGTCACTGATTCGTCAGCCTTTCCAGCGAAAGGCATCAGGTTGGGGAAGGCCCAGATGAGCGAGCACGCGATATGCGAATTCACGCGCCATCTCATCTAATGAAGCAGGACGGTAATAGAACGCCGGAATGAGTGGGAAGACGGTGGCTCCGGCGTCGGCGGCCCGGTACATGTTGCGGATGTGGATTTTATTGAGTGGCGTTTCGCGCACGCACAACACGAGCGGACGCTTCTCTTTGAGCGAAACGTCAGCCGCGCGCTCGATCAGTTGCGAAGCGACGCCGTTGGCGATACGGGCCAAGGTGCCCACGCTGCAAGGCATGACGATCATGGCGTCCGCGGGATAAGAACCGCTGGCCACGTTCGCCCCGATATCAGCGT
>CAVQCF010000017.1:0-103430 GCA_963710885.1 uncultured Acidobacteriaceae bacterium | reverse complement strand
ATTCTTCCCAGCTTGCTGGGCTGGAGATTCCGGCTTATGTCATTTCACCGATGGCTGAAATCTTCTCCCCTAATTTCCGTAGCTGTGATCTTTTGCCTCACACAAGTCTCTCTCGCGCAGGAGTCCTCCGCGAGCCAGTCATGGTCTGCCACCAGCCAGCAGTCCGACCCTGATGGACGCGTCAATCCCACCCGCACCACCGAAACCCATACCGAGGTCAACGGCCGAGTCGTTGATAAAACATCGATTCAAGCTCTTGGTCCTGATGGGCGCTATGTGCCCTACTCCGAAACGGAGAAGGAGTCGGTCCGCGTCAACGATACGACGGTGCGCACCGTTGAGCGGACCTTCGCCCCAGGCCCCAATGGCGAGAGAACTCTGATTCAGGAAAAGCAGGAGGAGTCGCGTAGCCTTCCCGGCGGCGAACAGAAAATTGTCAGGACGACTTCCAGTCCTGACGCCAACGGCGCGCTGCAGGTGGTGCGGCGCGAGTTGGAGGATTCCAAGCAGTCCAGTCCCGGCTTGCACGAGACGCACACTACACTCCTCACTCCTGATATTAACGGAGGTCTGGCTCCGGCCGTACGGATTGATCAGCGCGAGACGAAGACCAGCGACGGCACCATCGAAACCCGGAAATCCACACTGCTCTCCGACGGTTCTGGGCGCTGGCAGTTGAGCGAGGTTCGCGAAAGCACCAGCAAACAGGAAAGCGGTCAGCTTCGCAGTAAGGACGAGCGTGTCCTGCGGCCGAATGCGAACGGCACTCTCGCAGTCGTCGAGCGCACCGTCACCAGGCAGACCGAGGCCGGCCCAGGGGAAACACACAACACAAGTGAAACCTATTCGACCAACGTCCCGGGTCAAGCGGGTGACGATGCCCTGCAGCTTGTCCAGCGCGACAGCACGGTTCGCCGCAGCACTGCCACGGGCGCGCAGAGCACCTCTCGGCAAGTGCAGCAGACAAACCCCGGCAATCCCAGCGACAGTCTGCGCGTCACGACGGAAACAATCGATATCGTGCGACCGGGCTCGAGCGGCAAGACCTATCAGACCCAAACGACCCTCGCCCCGGATTCTGACGGCCAGTTGCATGAAGTCTGGGTTGACACTGGCAAGACTGGCAATCCTGCCGCAATCCAGGTCGACACCCGCACATCCGCAAAGCCAAAGTAAGCTTCTTGCCGGTGAACTAATATCCTCATGCGCGCCGCAAACGTCCCCGAGCTTCCATCAACGAGTGCGATCAAGATGTTTTCAAGGACTACCTTGTCGTTGTACTTCTCATTCTGCCTGCAGCCGTGCTAGTTGCCTCGCCCTGGATCCTCTTTTTTGCGAGTGGCTGGCGTTTGTTTCTTCGTTGGTATCTACTTCCATATCCATGCGCTCTGATTGCCTTCGCGATATTCATGGCGCTCATCAATCGACGAGAGCTCAAGGGCAGGCTCGGGAACCGGAGAGCAACTCCAAAGTCAAAACAATTGAAGAACGCCGCTTAGAGAGGCCCAGCAACTCGGGTCAGCAAGTGATATCACGCGAAATTTCGAGCAAACGTTCTGTGGGGATCTATCATCTACCATCGGAGCCATGGAGGCGATATATGAAACGATCTCTCTGGGCCATTCTGTTCTCTGTTGTGCCCTGTCAAGCGCCATGTTTGCCGACACGATCCACACCACGCCGGTAACTTTACGCCGGTTCCCGAGCCAAGCGCACTGGTCCTAATGGGCTCGGGCTGATCGGCATCTTGGGGTTAGCTCGAGGAAGACTCAGAGTCTGAAGTCCGTCCACGGCGCAAACCGAACCATCAAGGTGCCGTTTTCAAGCGCTCGAGCGAAATTCAACTCCACGTCAGTAACACATCTTGTTTCAGTGTTTTCTGATCCTTTTCGTCCCGCTTGGAATATTTGATCTCCAGCGTGCCATGAGGTTTGGATTTGTCCGCTCCCAACGGAATGAAGACTCCTATGGAAATCGCCCCTTCGGGAGCGAGGCGAAACGGTAATGTAGGTGCGTTCTGCTTTGCGTTGCCTCATCAAAGGTGGCGGTGGATTTACCAGCGCCATCCGGACGCGCTGTTCGTCAAGGTTGTTTTCTTTGGCTTCTCAACCTCGATTTCGTCAATATAGATTCCATGCAATGTGAGGTTCATGATTCTTAACGACAGCTGATGGTTCTTACCTGACACCCCGCTGTCAAGAACTTGAATGAGTAGTGGATCATCGGATTTGAGTTTTTCGTAAAGTGCCTTCGTTGCTCCACCACCGAGCCCCAACGCGGCCGCGACTCCCGCTGGCGTGAAAAACTCATCCCTCGGAGTTGAGTCTGGGCGGTCTCTTGGCAAATTGATCTTGGCATTCATGAAGGTACCTCTCTGGTGAATTTCATGAAGTTACCTTCTGCCCGCGTTTGCGGCACGCTATGTCTCCCTTAGCACAACTGGAAATCACATTCACTCGTTGCAGCTCCTTCTGACGCAACGCGAACGGCCTTCCGCTCATGGGGTAACATTTTCACGTTGCCGTTTAGGGGGTGACAGAATTATGGAGCTAAGACACCAGCCTGTCTGGCGCTAGCACCTCACAGAATGACCATGACATAATGATCGCGCGGTCGCGCGAGAAAAAAACCAACCTCTATTCTCCACTTCGCCACTAGTAATTGCAGCGAAAGCGCGCAGCCTGCCATGACGAGTTGTTTAATGCGATCGAAGCCGACTTTTACTGCGGTCATTTTGTTAATCGCCAGCGTAGTCTCCCCGGAGTTTGGACCTTCGCTGTCGGCGCAGACGGCGGTTCCCACCCCCCAGCAACTGGACCAGTTGTTGGCTCCGGTCGCCCTCTATCCTGATTCTCTGCTGGCTCAGATCACGACCGCCGCAACGAATCCGCAGGAAATTCTGGACGTCGATAACTGGCTGCAGCAGAACTCCGCGCTGTCGGGCACGGCTCTCACAGACGCCGCCGAGCAGCAGGGGTTCGATCCGGCATTCATCGCGCTGACGAATTTTCCGCAAGTGCTGGACATGATGGCACAAAACATCGACGATTACGCCGCCATTGGGCAGGCCTTTTTGGCGGACCAGGCAGCGGTCACTGCTTCGATCCAGCGATTACGAGCTCAAGCTTATGCGGCCGGAGCGTTGCACAGTACCTCCCAGCAGCAAGTGGAGGTACAGCAATCGGCGGGGCAGACTGTCTATGTCATCCAGCCGGCCAGCCCGCAGGTGGTTTATGTGCCCGTGTACAACCCCACCGTGGTTTATGTCAAACCTAGCCCAAGCACTGTAGTCGTAACGTCACTGATCACTTTCGGAGCTGGGATCGCGATTGGGGCGCTGCTGGTCGACAACCGGCCGTGGGGATGGGGTGGATGGGGATGGAACTGGGGAACGCGCCGATGCTATTACAATCACACGGTCTGGGTTCGTTGGGGAAATCCTTACCGCCCGCCGAACGTCTGGTACCGTCCGCGTCCGGTTCCGTATAACACTCGCCCCGGCTATGGCGGCAACTGGCACTATCGTCCTCCGAACTATCGGCCCCCGGTTCCGGCACCCCGTCCACCGAATCGTCCGCCTTGGGGACCAAACAACCGGCCAGGACACAGACCTCCAGCAGGTGGCCGTCCGCCACTGCCGCAGCCTAGACCCGGCACCCCCACCCAACCAATAGCTAAGCCGACGCCCAGACCGCCAGGTTCAACCAGGCCGCCGGCTGTAAAACCAAATCCACCGGCTCAAGGGAAGCCAAACCCTCCCGGTACAAATCGGCCTCCGGCGAATGGCACTAGGCCTCCGGCCACAACGCGGCCCGCCCCCCAACCGAAGCCGACACCAGAGCGCCCAGTGCAACCGAAGCCGAGACCGACGGCGCCGCCCGCTACAACGCGGCCCGTCCCCCAGCCGAAACCTGCACCAAAACCTGCACCGTCGAGAGGACCTCAGCCGCAGAAGCAGACGCCTTCCCACTCAAAGCCCGCACCCAAGCCGGCACCGAAATCTCAACCGAAGCCGCAGCCACCACCACAACCCAAAAATTGATTGGTGGCGCGGGCGACTCTTGATGCCTAGCTCGGGTGTCTGCCGCACAGTGCGGCAAGCCTTTACCCGCTCGACCCCTAAGCTAACCTCTTAATTGATTATTGTCGTAACCACGACCACAGCGCCCAAACCCCCTTCAAATCGCAAAGCGAGTATCAGATGGCGCTGAATACACTGCCTTGACGGACGGCAATGGACACTACGAGTTTGAGCTGCCTCCGAGCTCCTATAGCTTGACCTCCAACACGGAATGGGGGCTGTGGGCACCGGACACGACGACATTCGTTTTGCAGCGCGGTTGCGTGGATGTCGATTTTCTACTTCATACGGATGGCATGATTTCGGGAAGAGTGACCCTGGCGGAAGGAAAGTCGGCGAGATACGCGCAAGTGGGCAATTGTCTCAATCTTCCCGGAAGGACCGTCCTTCACCGTCGTCGCAGACGAGCACGGACATTTTGAGGTCAGAGGGCGGCAACCCGGCCGGCTATCTGGTTGGCACAGGAAACTTGGCGCACGTCGGAAGCCCAGAGTGGCAATCACGTGCGTACTATCCCGGCGTGCCAACCCGAGAACGAGCGAAGCAATCGAACTCCACGATTGGAATCTTGAGTTAAATGGCGCGACATACGTTCAACCGCGGGGCTGGCCGTTCACCGTGCCGTTCTTGGACTACAATCAAAAAGTGAGTAGTCAAGGCCCATTCGCCACCTGTGGTCGTGGATTTTCCCATGAAGGGGGGCACGCGGCTGCTTGGCAGTACCTCTCAAGAGTGCTGATCATCTTGCTCTCTTTGGAAGCAGGACTCGTCAACGCGGCGGCACAATCCCATACTCGCGCCTACGTGACGAATTTGTCCGGAACCGTGTCAGTCATCGATACCACAACCAACACCGTGGTTGCGACGATTCCGGTTGGCATATTTCCTTCTGGGGTAGCTATTACGCCAGATGGAACCAGAGTCTACGTAACGAATATCTTCAACTCCATTTCGGTTATCGACGCCGCGACCAACATGGTTGTTGTGACAATTCCTTCGGGCCAATTTCCTACGGGAATAGCCATCACGCCAAACGGAACCCAAGCATATGTGGTCAACCAACTTGTTACCAATCAAGGCAGCAACACGGTCTCGGTTATCGATACCACGACCAACACAATAGTTGCGACGATTTCTGTTGGGCTAGGTCCTTCTGAGATAGCCATCACGCCAGACGGGACTCGAGCCTACGTCCCCGATCAACAGGATTTCATCATCTCGGTCATCGACACTGCGACTAACACTGTGGTTACGACCATTCCGGATAGAGGTACTGCGGGGATCGCCATTACGCCGGATGGAACCCGAGCCTACGTGACGAGTCCCGGGGCAGGCACCGTCTCGGTCATCAGCACCGCGGCCAATACCGTGGTTGCTACCATTTCGCTTGGTACAAATTCGAATCCTTTTGGGGTGGCCATCACACCAGACGGAAGCCGCGCCTATGTGACGATTAATTTCCCCAAAAACCTCGTCTTGGTCATCGATACCGCGACCAATACTGTGGTTGCGACCATTCCGGTTGGAGTAGCTCCAAGTGGTGTAGCCATCACGCCAGACGGGAGTCGCGCGTATGTGACGAATGATGATTCTGACACCGTGTCGGTCATCGACACCGCGACCAACACGGTGTTTGCTACCATTCCTGTCGGATCGGGTCCTGTCGCCGTAGCCATCACTCCTGCGCCACCGAACCCGACGGATAAAGAGCAGTGCAAGCATCACGGGTATTTAAAGTTCGGTCCGCCAGCCGGTCCCTTCAAGAATCAAGGACAGTGCGTCCGCTACGTCGAGCATCATTCGATGTAATTGACGAAATTCATTGTGCAGCTTTGCGCCTTTGGTTCGTCCCTCTTTGAGGCCGTCGTGTTAGAACGACGGATTTTGCGCTGGCAGCAACCGGGCCATAGCGCTCAACCCCCTCAACGAATGCGCTATCTGCTCAAAATTGCGAGGTTGTTAGGTGGGGCGGAACCACAATCAAACTCGTGAAAGCCGGAATCCCTTACGCTTCTTCCTGTCTTCAGATCTCATCCTCGCGGCCTACTCAGAACTCTGGAACTCCATGTTTTCGTCTACCGAAAGCTGCTTCGGCGTGCCTGCCAGATTCTCTCCGGAGCGAGTCGCGACCACGTGGAATCCGGCTGAACTGAGTTCAACCGCGTAGCTATACGGTGGCCTCTGTCGGGCGACCACAATGTAGTTCGTCGAAATCAGATCGTCGAGCGATGCATACTTGCCTTCGGTCGCGAAATACCGTCGCTCGGCCGAGGCGATGGTCATCAAGTCGGTCTTCACGCCCGTGATGTTGATAGCGCCCCGCGGCGTGCTGGCCCCGGCTTCCGCAGATGTGCCCTGTATTTGTTTGGAATAAATGTACATGCCGATGGCCATCACGATGATGACGCTGAGAAAGCCGAACATGCGACCCATGAGTCCCTCCGCAGAGGCGATTTCACCGCGAAACCACGCCTTTGACAAGTAACCGGAGGGCAGTGACCTGCCTAAGCCGGTGCGCTGTAAATGCGTCCCGCGGCCTGCACTCTGCAGCACCGGCAAACTTTGGGTACGTTACTACCGTGCCACCCACAGTCGAGCCATTCTCAAAGCCAGTCTCTTGTCGCAAACTACTCAGCATGGCAGCCGAAACCAACCAGCGTAAAGACAGCCTCAGAGTCGAGAAGTTGTCATACCTGCTGCTGACTCTCTGCGTGGTCGTGCTCGTCTACGTTCTGGTCGCCAAGCCGTTCTAGCCAGACTCTTCTACCTCAACCCTCGGATGTAAAATTGCAACCACTCCCATCTGCTCGCCGGAAGCCCGTGTCATATGGTTCGCTGTTTTCCTTCCACTGGCTTTATGGCAATCTAAGCGAACGATGGATTGGAACTTGCCCAAAGCACGGAACAAGTGCTCGACGGGTAGGGAAGGTGGTGCATGGCGAAGTTGATTTACGCAATGATCACGTCACTCGACGGTTATACGGAAGATGAGCACGGCCGCTTTGGCTGGGCGCCCCCGACGAGAGGTGCACTCCTACATCAACGAACTTGTTTCGTCATTCGGCGCCTATCTCTGCGGACGGAGGATGTACGAGACCATGGTGTCTGGGAGGCCGCGCACACGGTTCCCGATCAACCGCGCTTCGTGCTCGATTTTGCCAGGCAGTGACAGGCGGCGCAGAAGATCGTCTACTCGAGGAGCCGCGCAGAGCGCGGACGAAGATCGAGCGCGAATTCGATCCTGACGCAGTCTCGCGGCTCAAGGCCGACGCTGAGCATGACATCACGGTGGACGGTCCAGAACTCGCCGCGCAAACGATACGGGCAGGTCTTGTCGACGAGTTCCAAATGATTGTCTGCCCAGCAATCGTTGGCGGCGGAAAGCGGTTTTTTCCCCAATGGTGTGCACCTGGATCTCGATCTAGTCGAGGAGCGACGCTTCCGTAAGGGGTGATCGTTGTGCGGTATGCCGTTCGAGGCTGATAGAAGTGAAGGTGTGGAGTGTCACGCGTCAGCCGAGGGTTGGCGACAGATTCCATTCATTGCTCCTTCAAAGGAGTGAGCGTCTGAGTTGTTACCAACAATCATGATGCAGAGGCCACCGAGCAGCGAGACCGAACGCCTGCTCCTCGTGGCGCTATTGCCGGAGGACATCGAGGCGCTTATCGCTGGTGACTTGGAGCGCGTTTCTCTGCCGACTGGTTTCACGTTTCTACCAGAGGATCCGAAACTAGGCGTCGACTTGTCATGGAATCTCAGGGCGTTGCGGGCCGATAGCACCCAACCGTTGTGGCGCATCCGTGTCATCGTCGAACGGTGTTCCAACACTGTTGTGGGATCGATCAACTTGAAGGGGCCACCGAGCTCTGATGGCGACGTGGAAATTGGATGGAGTTTGATCGAGAACGCTCGCAAGAAGGGATACGCCACCGAGGCATCCGCCACGGTTCTCAATTGGGTCGTTCGACAACCCGGCGTCAGTTCCATCAGCGCCACAATACCGGATGACAACGATCCGTCGCAGCGCCTCGCCACCAGGCTCGGATTGATTCGCACGGGCGAGACTCGGCGAAACCGGTCTCTTTGGAAGTGCGGCCGAAACTTTATTGTGAACCCGTCGTGCTGACCAAAGATCAACGCCAAATCAGATGGCTGTCGATAAAGCGCCAATGGCACACGCAATCGGTGCAATGGGTCTACATCAACTACTCCCGAAAGCCCCACATCGTCATCGATATTTGCTGGCGGGGATTGATTGCCCCGGAGAACGCCCACGGTGTCGTCCCCATAATTGGCCACCAACAAGTCGAGTTTGCCATCCCCATCCACATCTGCCACAGCTATCGACTGTGGGCCGCTACCCGAGCCCGAGTCGTAAGTCACCCCCGGCTGAAAGGTTCCGTCGCCATTGCCCGGGAGTACGCTCACAGTGTTGCTCTCAAGACTGCCTGTCAGCAAATCAAGCCTGCCGTCACCGTTCACATCCGCGATCCCTACCGAGATTGTACTGATGCCGCCCGAGCTACAGACCACCGCCGCCTGGAAGGTTCCATCCCCGTGGGCTAGTCGGATACTCAGCGCTCCGGTCGCCCTCGTGGGACAAAAGATGTTCGCCCCGCAATCCGCTACCACGATGTCTGGTTACCATCTCCATTTATATCCGCTACCGTTAGCGAGATTGGACCTCTGCCTGCATCGTAAGACGCACCTGCTCGAAACGTCCCGTCGCCCTTCCCCAGCATGACCACGGCTGTGCCGTTCTGACCACCCCCACATCCAGCGAGCCTGGTACCACAATCGACTACAACAATATCCGGCACGCCGTCTCTGTTAACATCTGCGATGGCGGCCGATTCTGGAAAATACCCTTCGGAGTCGAAGGTTACAGCTGGCGCGAAAGTTCCGCCGCCACGGTCCAGGAGCACGCCCACCGTATTGCTATTGGGAGCAGCATTGGTTACCACCAGATCGAGGGAGCCATCGCCATTTACATCCCCAGCCACCACGGAGGTGGTGAAGCTGCCCTGAGCTGTAGCTGATTGTGGGCTGCAACGTCCCGCCGCCATTGTTAGCAAAACGCTCACCGTGCCTAGGACAGTACCGCCTGGTCCTTACGGTTTGCCACCAAGATGTCCGGCTTGCCGTCTCACATTCGCGACCGCTACCGAAATGGGATACGACCCACCCGAGTTGTAGGTTACCGCCGGCCGAAAAGAAAGGGAGTCGCCGGAGGACACACCCGCCTTCCGGAGCCGCTGCTCCGCACCCGTTGACTGGGCAGGAGACTCAAGGCGGCCAGCAAGTACAGTGCGCTGCAGAAAAGATTCTCGTTGAGTGTGTGGATCCGCATGGCGATCTCCTTCTAAGTCCACCAGAATTGGGCACGGGGGTGTTCGTGGACTGCGCCGAAGAACCGGAAGGGCCTGCTCAGGCAGAATCGGCTTTCTGCGGATGACTCTGGTGAGTACGTTCGACGTACCATTGCACAAAGGGCGCTCCCGGAGGGGTTGTCAAGAAGAGAGTCGTGTACGCCTAGGCTGACTGGCGAAAAATCGCCAGAGCACAAAGCGTGCGCTCTCATTTTGCCTGTCTGGCGAACAAAAAGACCCAAGTTTGGAGTGGAGTTGATCCTGTTCTCTAGGCCGTCGGGAATGAGATTCCCCAGAAATTCAGGGCCTGCTCATCCTTTTCTACAAACTCGATTCCGTACGTGCGACTTCCTGCCACTGCACGGGTGTGCGAAACCACGCGGGCGGAAACCTGCGTTCCACGTTGATTCTTCACGACGATGACCGACCCGACCGGCAGATCCCGATTCAGCTGAACGGAGGCTCCGTGTTTGTTCAGGTTGGTCGCTTTGGCGGGCATTGTGAAGTCGGCTTTGTGACGATCCTGGCCCGTCAGGCCCACCGATGCATGCAAAGCGATCCGGTTACTGCGGCGCTTGGAGATTGAATTACGGACCATCGGTGCGGTGTGCGCTACTCTCGCAGAGTGTGGCATGGTCGTGACCCCTAGACTTGATCTGCCCGAGACTAAGGGATCAATCTCATGGCCGCAACGTACGGCAGTCACCACCCGCTGGTGACCCTCGATTGTTGCTCCCAAACTTATGATTTCGCGGACCTTAGTTACTCACTGGAGTTAGTCCCTGGCAAGTTAGGACCTGCACTAACGATATAATTCCCGCACACATGCCTCTGGCTCAGACCGAGCGGTCCTCTGTCCAATCCTCACTGGCACTCCGGCTGGTGGTGACGGCCGCTGCGCTGGTCATCTGGTTCTGGACGCAATCCCTGATCGGCGCGCGAGCCGCGCCCGCTTCCGGCATCGGAGACCGCATCCACGCCCTGACAGCTCCAGCAAATCTTTATTTGCACGCTCACCCGGTCGCCGCGAATGCGCTCCTCGCCGTCAGTTCGGGCATCATCGATCTGCTGGGAATCCTCCTGCTCGCAATGTGGATCTTTCGCGGCGAAGCGCGGCCGTTCCTGGCACTCGTGATCGTGCTCGGCCTGCGCCAGATCATGCAGGCCTGTGTCGCGCTGCCCATTCCGCCGGATGCGATCTGGCACTCTCCGGGATCCCCCTCGTTGCTCGTGACTTATGGCGTGGCCAACGATTATTTCTTCTCCGGGCACACTGCGATCGCTGTACTCGGCGCCACCGAACTGGCACGGGTTGGCAGGCGTTGGCTGACGGTCCTCGGAATCGGAATCGTGCTTTTCGAAGCTGCGGCCGTGCTGATCCTGCGTGCCCACTACTCAATGGATGTGTTTACCGGCCTCGTCACCGGGTTGTACGCTGCCTACCTCGCCGATCGGATTGCACACTCCGTGCGACAAAGGATCTGAGGCAGCCGATCGTCGGCCTGAATTCCGTCGTTTCTCCCTTTTGCTCCTTGTTCGCGTTGCTTCGGGTGCCGTGAAAACCACCAGTCGAAGCATCTCTTCACTGTTCATCGGCCGTAGTTACTTCCGTTTAGCCCAAAATGCAAAGACCGTGATTTGGATCGCTGACGATCGCATGGTTCTGGCGCACGGCGGCGGTGGACGGCTGACCCATCAACTCATCGAGAAGATTTTTATGCCGGCGTTCGGCAATCCTATGCTCGAACAGGGGCGCGACGGCGCAGTGCTTCCGGTCAACGGTTCGCTACTCGCCTTTACCACCGATTCGTTTGTGGTGCGCCCTCTGATTTTTCCCGGCGGGACCATCGGTGATCTCGCGGTCTATGGCACCGTCAACGATCTCGCCATGTGCGGCCCGCGGCCGCTTTATTAAGTGCGGGATTCATTCTCGAAGAAGGTCTCGCCGTGGAGACGCTTCGCACGTGGTCGCCTCCATGCAGGCAGCGGCATCCAAGGCTGGAGTGCAGTTGGTGACGGGCGACACGAAAGTCGTCGACAAGGGCAAGGGCGACGGAATCTTCGTCAACACCGCTGGCATCGGATTGATCGAATCGAATGTCACAGGGACGATCGGCCCGGCATCAGTTCAAGTTGGAGACGCGGTGATCGTCAGCGGTGATCTTGGAGGGCATGGAGTGGCGATTTCTTTCCGTGCGCGAGGATCTCGAGTTCGAATCGCCGATCTTGAGCGACACCGCTGTGGGCCTGGCCAGCAGTTGAGGCGTTGCTGAATTCCGGCATCGAAGTGCGTTGCCTGCGTGACCTGACGTGCGGTGGTCTGGCCACGACCCTGAATGAGATTGCGTCCGACCGGAATGTATGCATCAAACTCGAAGAGACGCTGATTCCGGTTAACGAGACTGTGCAAAGTGCCTGCGAGATTCTGAGGCTCGACCCGTTATATGTGGCGAATGAAGGTCGATTCGCAGTGTTTGTTCCCGGCGCGCAGGCGGATGCTGCCCTGGAAGTGATGAAGAGAGTTGCGGTATCCGAGGATTCGGTGCGCATTGGGAAAGTGGAAGAAAGCACCGGCCGCACGGTTGTGCTGCAGAGTCGTATCGGCGGCAATCGCGTCGTCGACATGCTGAGCGGCGAGCAGTTGCCGAGAATCTGCTGATTCGTCTGCCAAAATTGCGTTGTCATCCTGAGCCGCGTTTTTTGCCGCGAAGGATCTATGCATTTTGCTTGTGCCAGCAGATTACATAGGTTCTTCGCTTCGCTCAGAACGACAATGCTTATTTGAATGACAAAGCTTTCTTAGTTGCGCCGGGTTCCCTGTCATCAGCCAGAGCTACTCATGGAATCACTCCCACCCCGCTTCCGTTTCCGCCGTAACCCCTTGATTCATAACCACAATCCACCCCGTGGCCCCAAATCACGCCCGCGCGTGAGAATTATCACTGCGGCGTATTATGAGAGGCCGACAATGAGGAACGGCATTATGTTTATGTTGTACCTACGGAGGTAGGACTATGTCTGTGTTGACACGCCCCGGAGTGAAAACTCATGGGGATTACCTTGAATCCGTGATGATCAGTGTGAAGGCCAAGAATGCCGCGGAGCCTGAATTCCATCAGGCGGTGGCCGAAGTGTTCGATTCTCTCCGGTTAGTGCTCGCGAAACATCCCGAGTATCAATCCGCACGTCTGCTCGAAAGAATTGTCGAACCAGAGCGCGTCATTATGTTTCGCGTGCCGTGGTTCGATGATCTGGGCAACATTCAAGTCAACCGCGGTTTCCGTATCGAGATGAACAGCGCCATCGGCCCCTACAAGGGCGGACTACGCTTCCATCCGTCGGTGAACCTCGGCATCCTGAAGTTCCTGGCGTTTGAACAAGTCTTCAAGAATTCGCTCACGACGCTGCCCATGGGCGGCGGCAAGGGCGGATCGGATTTCGATCCCAAGGGCAAGAGTGACAACGAAGTCATGCGTTTCTGCCAGAGCTTCATGACCGAACTGCAGCGCCACATCGGCCCCGACACCGACGTCCCGGCCGGCGACATCGGCGTGGGCGGCCGCGAAATCGGCTTCCTGTTCGGCCAGTACAAGCGCCTGCGGAATGAATTCACCGGCGTGCTGACGGGCAAGGGCCTGGGCTGGGGAGGATCGTTGATTCGTCCCGAAGCCACCGGCTACGGCTGCGTGTACTTCGCCTCCGAAATGCTGAAGAGCAAGAAAGACTCGTTTGACGGCAAGCTCTGCCTGGTTTCAGGCAGCGGCAACGTGTCGCAATACACTCTCGAGAAACTGCTGGATCTGGGTGCGAAGCCGGTGACGGTGTCCGATTCGAACGGCGTGATTTACGATACGGACGGAATCGACCGCCAGAAGCTGGCGTTCATCATCGAACTGAAGAATCTGAAGCGCGGACGCATCCGGGACTATGCCGATCACTACAAGAAAGCGATCTTCATGCCCACGGACATCAAGCTGGAGCACAACCCGCTGTGGAACATCAAAGCGGACTGCGCGTTCCCGAGCGCAACACAGAACGAAATCACCGCGAAGGATGCGGCGAATCTGTTGAAGAACGGCATCAAGCTGGTGGCCGAAGGCGCGAACATGCCAAGCACGCTGGAAGCGACCAAGCTGTTCCTCGATGCCAAGATCCTCTACGGACCGGCCAAGGCTGCCAATGCGGGCGGCGTAGCGACGTCTGGCCTCGAAATGTCCCAGAACAGCGCACGGCTGAGCTGGACCCGCGAGGAGGTGGATGACCGTCTGCACAAGATCATGATCGCTATCCACCGGAACTGCTTCGAAACGGCCGAGAAATACGGCACGCCCGGCAACCTGGTGAACGGCGCCAATATCGGTGGATTCCTGAAGGTAGCCAACGCGATGCTGGATCAGGGCCTGGTGTAGTTGACGTCGATTTGTGTGGGGACAGCCGCCCTCGGCTGTCCCGCCAGCAAAGCCCGGTGGAAGTAATCGGTAGTGGAACTGTCACCGAGACGAGTGCCCCACCCTTGTCCCTGTGTTTGTTGCAGGGGCAAGGTGGGGTTCTTGATTCTATGTTTCACCCGACGCGATCGCTTGAATCCCACTGTGATAGCATGCTGCGGGTTTTGGAATCGGATGAGGAAGGCTATGCGATGGCTTCGATGCTTCCCAGGTGTTTGGCTGGGCAACGGTGTGTGTTGGCGCGTTGATATTCGCGTCTAGTGGCGCAGCGCAAACGACGCAGGAACCGGACTCCGCGCGCGCGGATTCTCTACTAAGAGTTTTTCTTCAGAAGTACCGAGGAGAGCCATATCCAAGTTTTGAAAAAGAGGCGGCGATGCGATTTGCTTCCGCCTTGGTCGATGTCATGGACGATGGAACGAAGGAAGTGATTGTCTACGTCCGTGGTCGAGGACGGTGCGGGAGTGGTGGCTGTGTGATGTTGATCTTGGCTCCCGAGGGGGAGCCTACCGAGTCGTTACAAAAACAACAGTCACACGTCTTCCAATTCGTGTCTTGAACAAAAAATCCAATGGTTGGCACGGCATCAGCCTGATCGCGAGGATAAACCGAATTGAACCGCTCTACGAAGCGGTACTTGTCTTTGATGGCAAAACCTATCCAAGTAATCCGACGATGCCCCCGGCTCGTCGATTAAGCGCACAGGTTCAGGGAAGAACGGTGATCACCGCAACGACTCAAGATCATAGCGTTTATTAATCTCTGCGTGTGCCTGCCCTCGTTCCTGGGTGTTTTGCGGGGATGACGTCGGGATTTGTGACTCTTAGGCAAGCACTCGCAGAGCGACGCTAGCGAAGCCGCTAAAGTAGAAGAAAACCTACACTCCTTGTCATTCTGAGCGAAGCGAAGAACCTATGCAATTTGCTGGCGGCGGCACAATACAGAGATTCTTCACTTCGCTCAGAAGGACAAACCCTTTTTCGCTGCCGGGAATACTGCTATCCCTTACTCTCGCTCACAGGCCCTCCGAGCCCATAGCTCTCCTCCATCGCCTTCCGAAACTTCTCCCGCTCCTCGGGAGTCATGTTCCGGCAGCGCCCGCGCCATCGGCGCCCACCATGCCGGCCCGGACCGCCGTGGTGCAGCCCGCCGAACAGAATCCGGCACAGCGCCAGCAATCCCAGCGCCTGCCAGAAGCCGAGCGTCCGCCAGCCGAACAGCGGTGGCAGCAGCCAGTTCCACAGGTGCATCACCACTTCGCCGCCCACGAAGAGAAAAAGCGGAATCGCTACAATCGCCAGCGGCGCAATCCAAAACCATCGTTTTCTCATAGTCCGTCCCTCTTTCCTCGGTCACTTATTCCGTAAATTCGTCATACACTTGCTGCAACCGCTCCTGCAGGTGCAGCACCGCATATCGTTTGCGCGAGAGCAGCGTATTCACGCTGACCCCGGTTTCCGCGGATAGCTCTTTGAAACTGCGCCCGTCGAACTCGTGGGCCACAAACACTTCGCGCTGCTCCTTCGGAAGTTCAGCCACAGCCCGCTGCAGTTCACCAAGCAGCACGCTGCGCGCATAAAGCGCCTCCGGTCCGGCATCGGGCGACGGCAGCAGGTCCTCGAACTGCAGCGACGCGTCTTCCTCGTCCTCTTGCGCGGACTCGATCTCGCTGAAGTTCTCCGGTTCTTTCTTGCGAAACAGATCGGTAATGCGGTTCCGCGCCACGCGAAACAGCCAGCCGGTTACGTGCTCGATGGGCATGAGCAGCCGGTTCGCCTCCACCAGCCGGTAGAAGACGTCCTGCAGAATGTCCTCTGCATCCAGCGGATCGGGCACGCGCCGGCGAATGAAGTTGCGCAGCCGCGACTGCTCGCGCTTGACCACCTCGGAGATGCGCTGGTCCTGTTCGAGTGCCATCCGGTTCAGGCTCGGTTCGAGGCTCGCCGCTTCGCTCATCCACTTGTGTAGACGAATGAGGGGGTCCGGATATTGTAGGGGGGGACAAGGATTGCAGGGGCCTAAAAGGGCGCGGCGATTTCATACGACTTACGCGGCCCCTTCGGCTACGCTCAGGGCAAGCTCTGAAGGGCCGCTCTTCCACGGTTGCGCGGCGCATCCGGTGTGATACCGGTCCTCCCGGTAACGCGGCCGATCCTTCGTAATGCAGCGCATCCCTCGCAACGCTGCTGACCCTCGTGACGCAATTGCTCCTCATAAGTGCGGCTCACCAAGGCAACCTGGGGCCCGCCCTTCGCAATCACCGCACCAGAATCCCGAGGCGAGTATGATGAGCAGTTAGCGATCGCGCTTCATGATCGTCCGTCCCATCGCCGAGCCCATTCTCGATGCCGAAGAGCGGTTTGAAGGCTTCGAGAACCTGATGCCCTTTCGGGTGCAGAACATTCTTCTGGTCTCGAGCCTCTACGACTCGTTCATCTTGCGCGAAGATGGACGGCTCAACGAACTGCTCATCGATGAATCGCTCGAACTGAACTTGCGGCAGATTCCCGGGATCACGCACGTTTCCAGCTGTGCCGAGGCGCTCGATCTAGCGAGTTCGAATCCGCAGTTCAACCTGATCGTGACTAACCTCGCCGTCGGCGACATGGACGGCGCGCAGCTCGCTCGCGAGGTCCGGCGCAAAGGACTCGACGTGCCCGTGGTCGTACTCGGCTACGACTATCGCGAGATCAAGAATTTCGTCGCTCGCAATCCCGTCACCGATATTGACCGCGTATTTCTCTGGCAGGGAACTGCCCGCATCCTGATCGCGATCGTCAAGTACGTAGAGGACAAGCGCAACGTGCAACACGACACACGCGCCATGGGCGTGCCGGTGTTGCTGGTGGTCGAAGACAACATCCGCTACTACTCGTCGTTCTTGCCAGTGATTTATACCGAGATCATCAAGCAATCGCGGCGCGTGATTCAGGAAGGGATCAACGTTGCTCACAAGTTGGTGAGGATGCAGGCGCGGCCCAAGATTCTGCTCGCGTCTAATTTTGAAGAGGCGGCGCAACTCGTACAGCAGTACCGCGATTATATTTTCGGTCTCGTCTCTGATGTTGAGTTTCCGTGGGAGGGCAAGCTCAGTCCCGAAGCCGGTTTCGAACTGGCGCGGATGGTGAAGAGCCTGACGCCCGACGTGCCCGTGGTTTTACAGACCAGTCGCACCGAGTTCCGTCCGCGCGCGCATGCCGAAGGGTACTCGTTCCTGCGGAAACGCTCGCCCACGCTGCTCAAAGATCTGCGTCGAATTCTCACGGACAGCTTTGGCTTCGGCGATTTTGTGTTTCGCATGCCCGACCAGCGAGAAGTCGGACGTGCCAAAGACTTGAACGAACTGGAAGCGACCCTGCAAATGCTGCCCGCAAAGAGCCTGATGTACCACGCGCAGCGCAATCACTTCTCGCACTGGTTGATGGCGCGGACCGAATTTGCGCTGGCCGCCAAGCTGAGGCCGCGCAAGGTATCTGATTTCAACGGCCCCGAGCACCTGCGCCGCGACCTGATCAAGTCCATCAACGATTACCGCCGCGAACAAAACGAAGTGCTGATCGGGGACTTCAGGCCCGATACATTCAAGCCCTCAGACTCCAGTTTCCTTAGGGTTGGTTCCGGTTCGCTCGGCGGCAAAGCTCGAGGTCTGGCTTTCGTGCGGCATTTGCTGCGCACCCGCCGCATCACGCAGCGCTTTCCAGGCGTGCGCATTTCCGTTCCGCCCGCCGTAGTGATCGCCACGGACATGTTCGACCTGTTCCTCGCCGAGAATAATCTGAGCGACTTTGCGCTGCATTGTGACGACGACGGCGAGGTCCAGCAGCGCTTCCTCGATGCTGCATTGCCCGTTCCGCTGCAGGAGAACCTGAAGGCATTTCTCGCCGAGGTAGATTATCCGCTGGCAGTGCGCTCCTCGAGCCTGCTCGAAGATTCGCAATACCAGCCGTTCACTGGTGTCTACGAAACGTTCATGCTCGGCAACCGGCAGGTTTCGCTGCAGTCCCGTCTCGACGAACTCTCGGAGGCGATCAAACGCGTTTACGCCTCAACCTTCAGCCAGCACGCAAAGGCATATGTGCGCGCCACTCCCTACCGCCTGGAAGAAGAGAAGATGGCGGTGATTCTGCAGCAAGTGGTGGGTACGGCGCATGGGACGCGCTTCTATGCGGACGTCTCGGGTGTGGTGCGGTCGCAGAATTTCTATCCTGTCGAGCCGATGACGTTTGCCGACGGGATCGCGGCGGTCGCACTTGGACTCGGGCGCACGGTGGTCGATGGCGGCAAGTGCCTGAGTTTCTGTCCGCGCTTTCCGCGCAACCTGCTGCAGTTCTCGTCGGTGGAAGACATTCTGGCGAATACGCAGACCGAGTTCTGCGCCCTCGAATTGGATGGTGGTCCGCATGGCGGAGGTGCCGGCCATCTGCGGGAAGCACGTTTCGGCCTTGACGTTGCTGAGAGCGACGGCACTCTGCACTCGGTCGCCTCGACTTATTCTGCCGACAATCATGCGGTCTATGACGGGCTGAGCCGCACCGGGACTCGCATAGTGACCTTCGCACCGATGCTCAAGCACGGCATCTTTCCGCTGGCGGCGATTCTGGAGTTGCTCATGCGAGCTGGGGAAGACGCGCTGGGAAATCCCGTGGAGATTGAATTCGCTGTTCGCCTGCCTAGAGCGGAAGAAGCCGCGGAGTTTGGATTCCTGCAGATTCGACCGCTGACTTTGGCTCGGGATCATCAGGATCTCAGCATCGGAGATGTGGATCCGTTGGGACTGGTTTGCAACAGTTCGAAGGTTTTGGGCAACGGCCGCATCGAGAATCTGCACGACATTGTGGTCGTCGATTCTCAGCGCTTCGAGCGCAGCCGCAGTCAGGAAGTCGCCCGCGCAGTCGCGCACTTTAATGCCACGCTAAGCGCGGAAAATCGTCCGTACCTGCTGATCGGTGTCGGCCGCTGGGGATCAAACGATCCGTGGCTCGGCATTCCGGTGGAGTGGGACGAAATCTCGGGTGCCCGCGTCATTGTTGAAGCTGGCTTTCACGACTTCCGCGTTACTCCTTCGCAGGGGAGCCACTTCTTTCAGAACCTCACTGCCTTCCAAGTTGGGTATTTCACCGTGAACCCCGACGCGGGCGAGGGCTCCGTCGATTGGCCGTGGCTGGCCGAGCAGAGCGCTATCGAGGAACAAGGCTGCGTGCGCCATCTGCAATTCGCACAGCCGCTGCGTGTGGTGATGAACAGCAGGAGCAGCCAGGGCGTGATCTTCAAGCCGGAAGAACTTTCGTGAGTCTTCACTGGCTTGGACGGTTGTCATCCTGAGCAAAGCGAAGGACCTATGCAATCAGCAGGGAGTGCATAGTCCTTCGGCCCGCAAAGGACGCGGGCCTCAGTGACAGTGCTTATTCTCGAGATTCTAGATCGGCGCCAGAAAGCCGCCGCACATCCTTCTGTGATCCAAATCACAGCCTGCTTTGAGCCCTCCGAACACAATTGTGCAGGTCGGGAAGACCGCTATTTCGTGCACGCCTGGGGGATGTGTTCAAAATCATCCACGCAGAATTCCTTGCGCCCGGAGTCAAACGCTTTGTGATTGAGGCGCCTCGCATTGCTCGGAAACAAAAGCCGGGACAGTTCGTCATCCTTCGCATTTACGAAGAGGACGAGCGGATCCCCGTAACGATTGAGAACTCCGATCCGGAACACGGGACAGCCAACATCGTCGTGCAATCGGCGGGAAAGACGACCCAGTTGTTGAATTCGCTGAACAGCGGCGTCCACATTCTCGAATGTAGTCGGTCCGCTCGGGAAGCCTTCGGAGATTGCGAATACGGGACGGTGGTCGTGGTGGGTGGCGGAGTCGGCACGGCGATGGCGTATCCTACGGCCTCTGCGCTCAACAGAGCGGGAAATCGCGTGATTTCTATCGTGGGTCCGCGCAACAAAGAGTTAGTTATCCTCGGGCTGGAAATGCGCGCGGGTGAGTGATGCTTTGATGATCACGACCGATGATGGGAGCTTTGCCGACAAGGGCTTCGTCACTGACAAGCTGCGCCAGTTGATCGAGAACGGAACGCGCATCGACCTGATGGTGGCCGTGGGGCCGATCGTGATGATGAGGGCGATCGCGGAGATGACGCGCAAGGAAAACATCCACACCGTGGTGAGCGAACGGCCCGCAAGGGCGTATTTGCGGGAGGAGATATTGTGACCGGGAGCGCTACCGTGATTCTGGCTATGGGAGGGCGGCGCGCGGCGAAGTCGATTCACGACTATCTGACCAACGACGAGTAGTTACGAAAGACAGGTTTCAAGGTTTCGGAGTTTCAAAGTTTTAAGTCAACAACAAACCCCTGAACCTTGAGACCTTGAAACCTTGCGTTATTCAAAACTGATTTCGATATAGGTATCTGTGCGCGACCAAATCAGCGGAAGGCGAGCCGCCCAATACTTGCGGTTGATTGCTTGGCGTGCCCGGGCGTGCTCTTCTGGCGGCAGAATGCGCGCTGTCGCGGGAAACTCCGCTCCAGTCACCTTTCCACGAATCGTGCAGGGCGCCACGCGCACTTGCGGATTATTGCGGATCCGCTTCGTTTTTCCCATGTCGCTGCGCGTCATTACGTAAAGTTTGCCGTTGTCCTCGCCAAACCAGACGGGGGTCGCGATTGCGGCGCTGGTTTTGCGAAGCGTTGTCAGAGAAATATATTTCTGAGCCTGAATGGTTAAGGGAATCGAGCTAGCCATAAAACCATTTTAGACTCGCGCTGCTCGATCGGCGCAGCATCGTGGCGATCGCACGCGCAAAGGCAAGATGCTGGCGCTATGAGAAGACCGCCGATGAAGGTAAATGCGCCAACTCCTGTCGTCTCTGGTACCAACTGGGCAGCGCCGATTGCTCCGATCCCGTCTAATGTGTTACAAGCCTGAACATGCGTAAATGGATGAAAGATCGATTACAGCGCCGCAAGAAGAAAGCTCCGGAGCAGGGAAGTGAGCTGGCGCTTCCGCCGCTGCAGCCTGCTTATTTCGATGCGGAGCAAGTTCCGAGCACCCTGGCAGCGCCAATTCATATTGAATCTGGGTATCCCGAGTCGAGTTCGCATGAGCCCGAGGCTCCAGCGGCCTCTGAATCCGAGTTTGAAGCACAACCCCCACGTGAAGAAGCGGCGAGCGCCGCCGGGCAATCGCGGCCGCCCGCAAGTGGGGATGGCCAGCGAGGTCGCGGACGGCGCCGGCGTGGTGGGCGAGGGCGCGGTGGTCGCGGACGCGAGCAAGCTGTGGCGCAGGCGTTCACTCCGGCCGCCGCGAATGGTATTGTTCCCGACTTGCCAGGAACTGAAGAAATCGCGCCAGAACAAGGAGCGCTGGGAGCGGCTGAACCCGAGGCTGAGGCCGCGCCGCGAGCGCCCCGCGTTCCAGCCGCCATTCCCGCGGCATCAGCGCGTCCGCCGAAGGGTATCGTTGTTCTAGCGATCGGGCTGCCCGGTTCGGGCAAGAGTTCCTGGTTTAAACGCCACAACGTGGTCCCCTTGTCCAGCGACATGGTTCGCTCACTTCTGTTTGATGACGTGCGCGAACAGCGCTTTCAGGATCTGGTATTTTCCAATCTGCGTTCCATGCTCAAGGCGCGACTGATTGCCAAGCGTCCCATGAACTATGTGGATGCGACGAACCTTACGCCGCAGGAGCGCCAGCACTGGATCAAACTGGCCAAGGATTACAACTACGAAGTGCACGCCGTATTCTTCGATGTTCCGCTGGAAGTCTGCATCGACCGCCATCAACGCCGCGATCGCGTGGTATCCGAGGACATCATGCGCCGCATGGCTGCCAAGCTGAAGGCGCCGGCGTTTGATGAGGGATTCGCAAAGATCACGGTGGTCCGCGTGAAGAAAAAGGAATGATCCCTTAGTTAGGGCTTTCCTTCGGTTAGTTTTAGGATCGTCTCATCCGCCGTGTCTCTATCTCCCGGGATCGTGTAGGTGATCGTCTGTTGATTTGCGCTGTGCATCAATTCCTCAATTTCTTCAGGACGCATCGGCATCCCGATACCCGCGCCCAGCAGAAGCGGCAGACATAACAGCAGCGTGCGCATGCGGCGCTTAATAGACATGACACCCTCCCGGCGGACACCTGGGCCGCAGCGCAAAAAACGCATTCTGCGGCCGGGGGCACCAGCCTGTGCTTGTGAATTAGGTTTTGTCTGAGCTACTTCAGATCAGCGAACATGCGACCGGAGGCGGTCGCGAGGCAACGACGGGTACGCACGCGAAGGTAGGGATTCCGCTTTCGTCCGGTTGTGGCTCGGACCAAGCGATAGGGACCGTGCCGATTACGAATAAGAGTGGAACGAGAATGGCCCAGAGCAGGTTGGCAGAAACGGGTGTGAACGCGGCCAGCAAGACAGCCACGAGACAGAAGCACGCGAACACCTTGCGCAAGGAGATCATCGAGATCAGTCGAACGGTTCCATCAGTTCCATCTTATAACCGATGTGGCTTTTCACCCTTTCAAGTGTGGCAGCAACTCTTTGAACGCAGCCGACGAAGAAGACCGCATCAATTCATAAATCATCATTTCGGTGGAGGAGATCACCGCGCCCGCCGCACGCATGCGTTCGAGGCCGATCTTCCAGTTCCATTCGGTGCGCGAACCGACCGCATCGGACGCTACGTGCACAAGGTAGCCGTCACGCAGCGCCCCCAACGCCGTCTGCGTGACGCAGATGTGGCTCTCCATCCCGCAGAGCAAGAGAGTGTTGCGCGTGCTGGGGAGGCGCTTGAGCACGCTGCAAAACACGTCGCTGCCGAAGCAGGAGAATAGTGTCTTGTCGATCGCTTCCGTTCCCGCCAGAAGGGAAGCGACCTCGGGCACGGTTCCTCCGAGTCCCTTCGCATATTGCGTGCTGACCAGTGCTGGAATTTTAAAAATGGTGGCAGCGCGGATCAAGAGTTGTGAATTCCGCAGGAGTTGCTCTTTCTGAAAAATCGGCGGCAGCAGTTTCTCCTGGATGTCAATCACAACCAGCGCGCATTGCTCGGGCTCCAGCGGACGGCGGGCCATCCCGGCATGTTCGGCGGCGGGGTGAATGGAATCGAGGGTGATAGTCATGGCTGCTCCTGGTGGGAAAATAGCGTCATCCGATTCTACCGCTTGAAGCGAGCCGGGCGTGGAGAAGGCGAAGCGCTCGCCTGCGAATGCCGGCGCTGGGGAATGATCGTTGCGGTTGACCCCGCCTCGCTCTCAACCATAAAATGAAAGTGCGCCTGCGAGCTTTGGCCGCGAGCCGGAAGTTGCCCCCTCGTTCAACGGCTAGGACACCTGCCTCTGGAGCAGGTTATCGGGGTTCGAATCCCTGGGGGGCAGCCAAAGTTTTCATTATTCCTCTCCCTCGAAAAATCACTCAGAAGTTGAAACCCAGCGCCAGGACCTCGGTGGGCGTGGTCCATCCAAAGTTAAACACGGTGGTTGTGAAGTTCATCTTCTTGTAGGTAACTCCCGCTAGCACGCCGCGTTGCACGTCGAGGCCGGTTTGATACACCCGGGTTCTTTGCGACGCGAGTCCAATCTGCAGCCACTGGAGTGGGGAGTATGTGATTTGATTCCAGGTGTAAAAGAAATTAGCGTTGCGATTCTGAAAAGAGAATACGTACTCACTCGAGGCGTAGAGCTGAGCTCGTTTGTAAGTGAGTGTGACCAGACAGCCCGGAGCAATGCCGTTGAGATTGCCGAAGACGCTGCCCAGCATCGGAGTTACGTCCAGCACGAGCTTCTTTCCGACGCTGATGTTGTAGCCTGCCCAGAGCGAGCCGGTCTTCAGAGCCTCATTGTTGTAGCGAGCTTCGAGGTGCAGCCAGCCACGATCGGCGGTGAGATCCGGCACTACGTAGGACGGGCCCCCCGGCACAATGTAGCCACTGGTAGTAAGAGAGTATTCCCATGGGTTCGGGGTAGCTTTTGAGGCGTCGGAAGTCGGACTAGTGGGTGTTCCCTGGGCTATGGCGCGGGCTGTGAGCAGGGCAATCACAGCGAGAGCGCCGAGATGTTGAATGAAGGTCATCCACGCATCGTGATTCCGCCAATCGTCGCGACGCATGAGGGCGATGGGGTTCGAGCGGGACTACTGCTCGCCCACAGCGGACTGAGGCGCGTTTTCGGCGGAATCGGTGGTGCCAGCTAATCGGCTCGGGTGCGAGGCGAGCAGGTGCCGCAGAAGGGCAAGATCGCTCTCAACGTCGGCACGCGCCGTCTTTCGGACGGCAGCGGATTTTAGTTCTTCGCGCAGGCGAGCTTTCACAAGACCCGCGGCAAATTCGGAGCTGGCGGGAACGTCCAGGATGTTGGATCGCGCAATGCCCACGGACGTGACTTCACTGCCATCGCTCACCTGCAGGATCAGTCCTACGGCGGCGTCAAGGGCGGGCTGGGCTGTGGCGTTTAAAGCTGTCCATTGGTGCTCATCGGTGTCGGCGTCTGCCGAAGACGAGGCGCGGAGAAGGTCGTCCATTTGATTCTGAAAAATGCGGCGGTCTGCGCTGGTCAGGGGAGCACTCAACTGCCGTTGAGCATCGAGGATTGGGGAGTTCTTCCCGGGGTTGAAATGCCAGTGTTGCACGTATATCGCAACCGCGGTGCCCGCGGCGTACGGGTGGACCAGGAAGATCGGCCACATGTATTTCTTGGCGGTCAGCATGACCTCGAAAACACCTTTGATCCTCTTGGAGCGCGGAATGCTCCCCGGGACCTGTGGAATCACAAACCTGGATGGCTGCAATTCGGGATGTTGGCCGCTGTACTTGGACAACGTTCTGGCCAGTTGTTTCGGGGTGGTCACTCCCAAGTCGCCGACAATGCTGCGATGCACGGAGTGCCGATAGTAAGTACTGATGACATTGCGCGCGAAGTCGGCGCAGTTCGCGGTGACCAGGTTCCAGTGCTGACGGTTTGACCGGTCGTTGAGCAGGGCGATCAGCTTCGCATCCTGCTCGGGACTGGTCTCGATCTCGAAAGTGTAGATGGTGCGTAGGTAGGATGCCCCGATCAACTCATACCAGTCGCCACCGGGTGTGCCGCCGCCGGGGAGATCGGGAATGATCGACTGCAGCTGATTTCGCCGGTAACGGTCGCGCAGGAACGCGACCAGTTTTCTGTCGGACAAGAGCGGAACGTCTTCCGGCCTCTCTACGGCGTAAAGGTACGGGATGAGCGGGATGGCAATCCAGTCGTAGCCGCCGATCCCGCGATAACGACTGAGGACGACTCCGGTTTCGCCTGGGGTACAAGGGCGCAGAAAAACTGGTGTGGTTGCGCAGACGCCGCTGAGGTAGACCGCAGCATGACCTGTTCCCGCCCACTTGCCGTCATGACCGTACGGCTCTCCCACTAGCAGGGTAGCTCCGGTCCGCGCCTGTGCCACTGGGCACAAGCAGAGCAAAATGGCGCTCAGAATACTCAGTCTCACAACAGCCTCTGGTTTGCCTGCACCCGTATTTTTAGAGGAAATGTCTTGCTGGGATTTTCCCTCTTGTAACACGAGGATAGGCAACCCGGTACAGATAGTTAACTGTCAAAACATACAGGTTGCAATACCAGTGTACCCAAGGAATACACGGTCTGTTAAAACAACTTGATGGATAATTTGACTGGCGCGCAGTGAATTCGTCACTCCGCTCAGAAGCCAACAAGTTGGTTTGGGTCCGGACCTCTTAAGAATCAACATCGGTTTACAACATCAACATCGGTCTGTTGATTGGACGAGCGGACAGCTGTCATAAGTGACAGGTGCCCATACGAGCAGACCGTAGTGAAATCGTAAGCTGGAAAGGCTAGGCTCAGGAGTGCCGCATGCTGGTCAAGGAGGATCATTCAGGATGTCATTGCGCCGGAGCGTCGAAGAGCTGCTTCGGACCGGAGCTTTGATCTGGCTGAGCGTTGTTGTGCTGTCCTGCGGGTTTCCGATCGCCGCGGAGGCCCAAACTGCTCCGCTTCCGATCGAGGATGCAAGTGGGCCTAGCCGATCTGAGGCGCAGAAAACAAGCACATCGGCCGACGACGCACAGCCGGGCCGGCCGCCTTTGGGGTATATTCACGGGACGGTGCTGGATCAGGTTGGCGATATTTCCCCTGAAGCTAAAGTACGACTGACGCGGCAAGACCAGTCCCCAGCACGAGAGGTATTGTCAGGGGATAACGGGCAATTCGTCTTTTCCAATCTCCCGGCTGGGCCATTTGAAATCACGATTTCGGCGGCCGGTTTCGAGACTCAAAAGGTTTCGGGAGTCCTGCTCCCGGGACAGACATACCTTGTGCCAGAAATCAGGTTACCGGTCTCCGGGGGTATCACCGAAGTGCGAGTGGCCGTGGCACTGACGCAGGTCGAAGTGGCGCAGGATCAGATTAAGGAGCAAGAGAAGCAACGGGTGCTCGGTTTCATTCCAAACTACTTCGTTAGTTACGTTCCCAATGCCGCGCCCCTGGTGGCGAAACAGAAGTTCGAGCTGGCATGGAAGTCGACGATTGATCCCTTCACCTTCGTGGGAGTTGCCGCGCTGGCAGGAGTGCAGCAGGCGACCGACGACTTCAACGGATACGGGCAAGGCGTGGAAGGTTATGCGAAACGCTTCGGAGCAGACTATGCTGACGTGCTTACCGGTACGTATATTGGAAGTGCAATTTTGCCCTCTCTTTTGAAACAGGATCCTCGCTACTTCTATAAGGGAACCGGCACTCCTCGATCGCGGTTTCTCTACGCGGTCGCTAATACCGTGATTTGCAAGGGCGACAACAAACACTGGCAGCCGAATTACTCTGGACTCGGGGGAAGCTTTGCAACCGGCGCAATATCGTATCTGTACTATCCGGCCGACGATCGCGATGCGATGAACCTGGTCCTGCAGAACTCGCTGATCAGAATTGGAGAAACCGCCCTGGCCAATGTATTGCAGGAGTTTGTCGTGAGGAAATTTACGCCGCGCCTTCAAAAGCATCCTCCCGAGAGCCCGCCTCCCGCTCAACCCTGAAAATGCTGTTTTCGCGAAGTTTGGCGTTTTCCATTCTGGCCCATATACTTCCTCGACCTGAACTTGGGTTGTCGTGAGCGGGTGCAGGAATACGGATGAATCATTCCCACAGAGAGAACGATCAACAGCTTTATCGGGGACTAACGCTCGGACCCACGATTTCTCTGGTTGTGGGAGCCGTGATTGGTACCGGAGTCTTTCTCAAAGCTACGGTGATGGCGCAGACTGTGGGATCGCCGAGCCTGGTGCTTTGGGCCTGGGGACTTGCCGGACTGCTCTCGATGGCGGGCGCACTCACCTATGCGGAACTCGGCGCGCTTCTGCCGCACGCGGGTGGCGAATATGTTTACCTGTTGGAGGCCTATGGGGAAGGGCCCGCGTTTCTCTTTGGCTGGATGAGATTCGTGATGGGATCCGCCGGATCGATCGCCAGCCTAGCCGTGGGTTTTGCCACATTCCTCGCCGCCATCCTGCCGATCAATTATGTTTGGGCCGAATATCCATACCATGCATTCGGACAGTCTTTAGTCTGGCGCTTCGGAACACAACAGGCGTTGGCGTTGGGCGTGATCATTCTGCTCTCTGCGTTAAACTGCGGCCGCGTGGTGCTCGGAGGGCAGGTTCAACTGTGGTTGACGATTTTGAAAGTCGGTGGAATAGCGATTCTCGTGGGAGGCATCCTGTTCTTTTCACGGGCGGGAGGACTGGCGAATCTGGCGCGTCCGGCGGGAGTGAAGGCCTGGTCAGGGTTCGCGGCGTTCGGCACCGCAATGCTCGCGGCTCTGTGGGCCTATGAAGGTTGGAATCAGATGCCGATGTGTGCCGGGGAAGTGCAGAACCCAACGCGCAATGTGCCGCGCGGCCTGATCATTGGCACCGGGCTGGTGGTGCTGATTTACTGCATGGCCAACTTTTCATATTTCTACGCGCTGCCATTTTCGGAAGTGTTGACCTCAAATTCGACGACTTATCAAGACGCGCTGCCCGTCGCCGCCAAGGCCGCGACGACTTTTCTGGCTCGCTATGGCGCGACGTTCATCTCGCTCGTGTTTGTGCTTTCGACTCTAGGAGCGCTGAACGGAACCATCCTGTCTTCCGCTCGCGTGCCTTATGCGATGGCGCGCGACAAGCTGTTCTTCGCCCCGTTCGGCCGCGTCAGCGGCGCGACTCAGGTCCCGATATTCTCGATTGTCTTGCAGGGGATATGGGCGAGTTTGCTGGCGATCTCAGGAACCTATGATCAGCTGACGGACTGCGTGGTCTTTGCTTCGTGGATTTTTTACGCGCTGGTCACAACCTCCGTCTTCGCACTCCGGCGGAAAATGCCCACTGTGGAACGCCCTTACAAGACGCTGGCCTATCCGTTTCTTCCGCTGGTGTTTGTGGTTGTCGCCTGCTGGCTGGTGTGGAACACGATTCACACGCGGCCGTTGGAGTCGACGGTCGGGCTGGGACTGATTGCCACGGGTCTTCCGCTCTATTTCTACTTTCGGAGGACGCGTGCGCGCATGGAGCCGAATGCCGGCTCTAACCACTGATTACCTGGTGCGGCGTGATTTGCGCTTCTTTTCCTCTTTCAGTTTCTTCTGTTTCTTCGGGCTCGATTTTCTGGAGCTGGATTTCTTTGGAGGAGCATAGGCGATGCAATCCGCTTCAATCAACATGCCCGGCAACTGGCGCAGGTCGCTTCCCACGGTGGTACGTACTGGGTAAGGGGCGGAAAAACGGCGGGCATAGACCGCGTTGTAGCGCGCAAATAGGGCAGTATCGCTCAGATGAACCGTCACCTTGATGACGTCGGCCAGAGTGGCGTGGTCGGCGGCGAGAACGGAGTCCATATTGCTGATCACTTGTTCGGTCTGTTCTTCGATCGTATCGCCCGCGAGCTTGCCAGTAGCGGCATCGATTGGGCCTGTTCCGGTTACGAAAATAAAGTCTCCGGCGCGCCAGCCTTGTGAGTAGGCTCCCTGCGGGGCCGCTCCCTTCGTGGTTTGGATAACGTATTTCGCCATCGTGCCTCCGATCGGTAAAACTTTATGTTCGCAGTCCTCGAGCGCGCACTGGCCAAACCACTTCGACCCGCTCGGCCCGGAAGCCAACGATCTCATCATTCAGATTGGCGCAAGTGCAGGCGTGGTAGGGGAAGAAACGGATTTTGTCTCCCAGTTTCACGCTCTCCTCTGTACGCGCCATACCGTGCTCTTCGTTGAGCCGCTCCACGAATATTTTCCGGTCGACAGCCCGTGCGATGGTAGCCGGAGCAGCGCGCCCAGTACCGACTCCGCCTGCATCTCCGCTGAAAGTCTTCGTGCCGCCATCGATTGTGAGACGACCACTTCCGTTCGTGCTCGCCACGGTGCACAACACCGACAGCGCCAGTTGATCTTCACCGGCGATGCCGTTATCCAATTGCATGAGGTCATTGAAAACGTAATTGCCGGCGCGGGTCTCGGTGACTCCGGCCACTTCGGCGACCCATTTGCCGGTGGGCGTGCTTCCGGCACTGACTTCGCCGACTTCGATTCCGCTGGCACTCAGTTGGTTCGCGACATCAACCACCAGTTTCCCCTCGCCATGCCCGGCATCTTTGGGGTTCGGTGCTCCAGGAAAACTGCCGGAGCGATATGTGGTGATACCTGCGAAATGCAGTCCTGGCAGGGAGTTGATTTCGGCGGCCAGATGTTTGATGGAGGGTTGATCATCCGACGGGATTCCGCCGCGGTGAAGTCCGCTATCGATATCGATGTGCACCCGTATCGTAGCGCCTGCGTCGAACGCAGCTTTCGATAAACCACGGGCGGCTTGCTCAGAATCGCAGTTCACGGTAAGGCTGCGAATGCGTGACGCCAGCGCGGCAAGGCGCTG
The DNA here is from genome assembly GCA_963710885.1 of uncultured Acidobacteriaceae bacterium. Taxonomy (GTDB): domain Bacteria; phylum Acidobacteriota; class Terriglobia; order Terriglobales; family Acidobacteriaceae; genus Sulfotelmatobacter. The sequence goes on along the minus strand of CAVQCF010000017.1, from coordinate 73,648 downwards.
CCATTTCACTTCACCAATGACGGGATACGCAATGCAAATATCTTCGATCCCAGCCTCGGCAAAGGGCACTGCTTCGCTCACCTTGGCGCAGACGATGCCGCGAGCGCCGGCGGCAATCTGCAGACGCGCGATTTCGGGGATCTTGTGGGTCTTGATGTGCGCTCGAAACTGGACCTTGCACTTGTCCGCGTGAGCCTGCCACTCGCGAATATTTCTTTCCATGCGGTCTAGATCGATCAGCGTTGTCGGGGTATCCAGATCGTAGATGGAAGACCCTTGCCTGGGGTGAGATGGAGCCAACTTGGTTCTCCGTACTCGGATTTAGCTTTCCTAGAATACAGCTTATCCTACTGCGGGGAATCCTCTCGGGCGGCGTCGCGCTCTGGTTTCCACTGGCGGGCGGCCTGCGTATCCGTTACCATCTCACTCCGAGGATCACCCTCCGCGATCAGCCTCATGCCAACGAACTGCAAACGTAATGCTCTCGGTACGCTCGCCCTTCTCATCGCCCTTTGCGTTTCGGGCGCGCTCGCCAACAGCACTCAGATTGTCGTAGTCCCGGTTGCCAACATGTATTCCGGGCCGAGCGACCAGGCCGACGTCGTGTCGCAGGCGATTTACGGCAGCAACGTGACTCTGCTGAGTGCTCAGGGTGAATGGTGCAGGATTCAAACCGCCGATCATTACAAAGGATGGGTCCCGAGCAGGCATCTCCGTCTGGTGCAGAGTGGAGCGGGATACGCCACGGCAGGGGTGGTTGTTCAAGTCGATAGTCTGTTCGCCAATGTCTATCGCGAACCGGATGTTACCCGCCACAAGCCGGTCATCACGATTCCTTTCGAATCACGCCTGGAAGTGATTGCCGATGACCCGAGCGACGAAAAAATGACTGCCGGGAAGGGAAGCCATGAGGGATGGTTGCAGGTCCGGCTTCCCGATAAGCGAAGCGCTTGGATTCAATCGAGCGATGTGGTAACGGACACGAGGCCGTTGTCGATTCCAGAATCGATCGCACTCGCCAAGCGCTTCTTGGGCATTCCGTATTTATGGGGTGGCACGTCGAGCTTCGGATTCGACTGCTCTGGCTTCACACAAATGGTGGTGCGGGCCCGCGGCTTCAACATGCCCCGCGATGCCGACAAACAAGCAGCGTGGACAGGTGTGGTCACCGTGGACCGCAAAGATCTGCAGCCGGGGGACCTACTTTTTTTCGGCGCGTCGGCTCGCAAAATTGACCACACCGGGATGTATATCGGCGATGGGCGATTCATTCAGGACACAACCAATGGGCATCCGGTGGTCCAGATCAGCCGCCTCGACGACGAACCCTGGACTCATCTTCTGGTTGCCAGTCGGAGAGTGAAGTGAACTTCGTCTCCTTTGGGTGTGATGTCGTCGCTTCTCTGTCTGGCGCATAAACGGTGGGTGTTCGGACCAAGTGAGGTAGACTTGCCAGCGGATTCCAGATGCCTTCAACCCTTGACGCGCTCCTGACCAGCCTCGAAGCCAGGAAAAACTGTTTCGGGCGCGGCGCAAGTTCCCACACGCAAGCTCTGCTCGATCAACTGGCGCGCCATCCGTTTCGCGACTCCAGATCGCTCATCCGTTTTCATGAGAGCCTGCTGTTTCTGCGTGCGTTCCCGCAGTGGCGCATGGTCGTTGCGAAGATCGAAAGGTTACTGGATACATTCCACACGAGGGTCGAGAAACTCCGCGACCTCGGCGTTGACATGTCGGCGTTCGATGACTTCGACACTTCCGGCATCGCGGGCACGACCATGCAGGATGCCCTCAACTTCGAGGCCGCTCGCTGGTTGGTGCGCCGCATCCCGCGCAATGTTGAGATCGCGTGGGATGACTTTGAAGAAGAACGCGCGATGGGATCAACCTGGCCGCGCTTCATTCCGCTGCTCTCGGAAGATGCTGACGTGGAAGCGAACATCCCGTGGCGTCGTTGGCTCAACACTGCGAGGGGACGTGAGCGGGATACTGCATGGCTGATCCGAAGATTCGAACAGTTGCCGGTCTCGCATCGCGAACGCGCGGAGTTGTATGACTCGCTGCGCCTGCCGCTGCGCTGGCGTCTTGAGAATCTGAAACTTTCGCGCAGCCGCAACTGGATGCGCCCCAACGACTTCTACTATCACCGCGAGCCGCTGCTGGTGCGGAGCCAGGTTTCGCTGGCGCACGAACTCACGCGGCCAACCCCGCGGCTGGTCAAGCCCTCTCGCCGCGCAGGCGAGTCGATTATGCACTCCATCCGAGAAGTGATGGTTGTGCGCTATCGCGAACTCTATGGCACAACCTTGGGTGATCCCAATTCCGTTGTGCGCGCCAGTCTGGGCCGCGGCGTCGTCATGTATTTCTGGAATTTGCCGGCGGATCGGCGACTTCCCCTGCGTGCCTACGTCGCGGGGTTCACTCTGAAGAATGGCGTGCCGATCAACTATATCGAGGCCATCGGTCTGTGCGAATGGATCGAAGTGGGGTTCAATACTTTCTATACCTACCGGCAAGGCGAAACCGCCTGGATCTATGCGCAGGCGCTGCGTTGTTTGTGTGCGGTTACGGGCGCGACCACGATCTCCGTTTACCCGTATCAGATCGGACAGAACAATGACGAAGCGCTGGAGTCGGGCGCTTTCTGGTTCTATCGCAAGTTAGGTTTCCGGTCGGGCAGTAGGGATCTGGAGCAACTCGCCAGACGGGAAGAGCAGAGGATCGCGGCGAACCCACAATACCGCACGCCGAAGAGAACCCTGAAGCAGTTGGCGGAAGCGCATGTGTTCTACGAACTGAAGCGAATCGATGCCTCATCGGCCTCCGCGCCGGGGGCATGGGACACGTTCTCAACGCGCAATCTGGGCTTGCTGGTGAACCGGCGCATGGCGCGCGAGTTCCGGGGAGACAGCGAAAGCATCCGGCGCGCGTCGGGCGCCGCGGTGAGTCGTGCTCTGGGGATCAATCTGTCCCGATGGAGTGTGGCGGAGCGAGGGGCATTCGAAAACTGGTCGCTGGTGCTGGCTCTGATTCCGAATCTGAGCCGCTGGACGCTGCAGCAGAAGACGGACGCGGCCAAGGTCATCCGCGCGCAGGCTGGGCGTAATGAGATGAGCTATCTGCGCCTCACGCAGCGGCACCCGCGGCTGCGCGTAGAACTTCTCTGGTTAGGATCGAAGCGGTGAGTTTCTAGCCAGTTTCGATTTAGTCGATTTCACTGTCGAAGCGTTTTGGTAGGTTCATATCTCGCTTGACGCTATTTAGCAAAATAGCTAACATGGAACCATGAAAGCGATTTCCCGCGTCTTCCGCGCCCTCGCTGACCCGACCCGGCGCCAGATCCTGCAGGAGTTGAAGGCCGGCGAAATGGCGGCTGGTGAGATTGCATCGCGCTTCACCATCTCAGGTCCCTCGATCTCCCGGCACCTGTCCATTCTCAAAAGCGCCGATTTAGTCTCCGAGCGCAGGGATGCCAATCGAATCCTTTACCGGCTGGAACCCGAGAAAATTGCCAGCGCCGTGGGGGACTTTCTGAGCGCGGTTTGCCCCACCCAGGTTTTGCACAGGCGGAAAGGGCGAAAGGCAGAGAAGGAGGCCACATCATGAGGATCGCGATTACGGGCGGAACGGGTTTTGTGGGAAGCCACTTTGCCCGGCGAGTGCTTGCGGAAGGGCACGAGGTGGTCCTTCTTTCGCGCACGGCGGATCGGTTGCACGAAGCTGGGGAGGGTTCCATCGGAATCACTCGCGTCTCCAGCGACCTCTCCGACGTTGAGGTGCTGGCTGCGGCTTTCACTGGATGCGATGCTGTGGCCCATTGTGCAGGAATCAACCGGGAGATTGGGAGTCAAACATTTCAACGCATCCATGTGGAGGGAACGCGCAACATGGTGGAAGCGGCAAAGCGCGCTGGCGTGCGCCGCATTGCTCTAATGAGTTTTCTACGTGCCCGACCCGATTGCGGCTCGGCGTATCACGAGTCCAAGTGGGCCGCGGAGGAAACCGTACGACAATCAAGGCTGGACTATACGGTCGTCAAGGCCGGCATGGTTTACGGGCGCGGTGATCATATGCTCGACCACCTGAGCCACGCTTTTCACACGCTTCCGATTCTCGCCACGGTCGGCTTCGAGCAGAAGGCAATCCGGCCTCTCGCCATCGAGGACCTGGTAAAGGTGCTATACGCGGCGCTAGTCGACCGTCGATTGGCCAAGCAAACCATTGCTATCACGGGAGCCGAGCAGTTCTACCTAAGTGATGCGGCACGACGGGTTGCCGAAGTGCTCGGCCGACGCATCGTGATTGTTCCCGCGCCGCTCTGGTTTCACTATGGACTAGCTATAGTTTGTGAGTGGACGATGAAGGTTCCGCTCGTGGCGACGGCGCAGATCCGTATCTTGTCAGAGGGGGTCGTCGAACCAGTCACGGAGTGCGATCCGCTGCCGTCGGATTTGATGCCGTCGCGCCGCTTCACTCCCGAGCAGATTCGCAGCGGCTTGCCGGAGCCAGGAGCATTCGGAGTCCGTGATCTGAGGTGTTCTGCGTGACCGACGATCCTCCGCAAGATGGGGCAGCGGCCGAAAAGGCAGCTCATCCTATCCTGCTCTATGACGGCATTTGTGGATTGTGCAACCGGATGGTGCATTTCGTTTTGCGAAGGGATCCGGCGGCGGTGTTTAGATTTGCTGCGTTGCAGAGTGAGTTGGCCACGAGAATACTGACGCGGCATGGGGCCGATGCTCGGGACCTCGATACTGTGTACGTCGTGGTGAATTACGAACTGGCAGACGAGCAGTTGTTGTCTCGGTCGGATGCTGTCAGTCTTATCTTCCAGCACCTGGGAGCAGCCGAGTTTCGCTCGGCCCGTCCGGGTCCGAGAGCGGGACCCACCCAAACAACACCAACACCCGGGTCTTTATTCTGGCGGCTGACCGGGCTTGCCCTACGGATGGTTCCCAGCTCGCTTCGCGATTGGGGGTATAGACTGGTGGCGCGCCACCGTTACCGCATCTTCGGGCGGTATGACACGTGCCCAATACCCACCGAAGGCACCCGCTCTCGGTTCCTCGCCTAGGTCTGGCGAGCCGCTGCCGACTCGATGGCCATTCCCTGATTCACGATCAGACGGATCAGTTCGTCCATCTGAACTTCTGTCACTGTGGGATTCATGCAGGTGAACTTGAGGGCCTGGAGGCTGTGGACTCGCGTGTGGCCGATGACTGCGACTCCAAAATCAAAAAGACGCTGACGGAGAGCAGAGTTGATCGCATCGGAATCAGTTGAAGCATGGGACGCGACGTAGCGAAAAACGACCGTGCTCAATTGCGGCTCGCACAACAGTTCGAGCCGTGGCGTATCCCGAATCGCTCTGGCTGCGTGCCGGGCCAGATCGATCGTCTGGTCGATCATGGCGGCGAGCTGGGCGCGGCCGATGGTCTGAAGTGAAATCCATAATTTCAGGGCGTCGAAGCGGCGCGTGGTGAGCAGGGAAGTGGTCACGAGGTTGGGGATGCCTTCGTCCCCGTGATTTTCGGGGTTGAGATAATCAGCGTGCAACTTGATGGAGTCGAAGTGGCGGGAGTCGCGCAGCAGAAATGCGCTGCACGGAATCGGTTGCCAGAAAAGTTTGTGAAAGTCGATGCCGAGCGAGTCAGCGGCCTCGATGCCTTTCAGCTTGGCGCGATGCTGGTCGGAAAAGAGCAGAGCGCCGCCGTAAGCCGCGTCTATATGAAGCCATGCGTCCGCGGCTTGCGCCAGAGAAGCTAACTCGGGCAAGGGATCGACGGAGCCAAAATCGGTAGTGCCTGCCGTAGCGACAATCGCCAGGGGAAGCAGGTCTGCGGCGTGAGTGGAATCGAGAGAATCCTGCAGCGCTGCGGGACTCATGCGGAAGTGCTCATCGACAGCAACGCGTACAACGGCATCGGTTCCTAGGCCTAACTGCGATGCCGCCTTCTCTACCGTGAAATGCGCAACCTCAGAGCAGAAAATGCGCAGCCGGCGAGCCTCGGGAGAAAGGCCAGATTTCTGCGCAGACCAGTTCCAATGTTTCTGAAGAAACGCGTCGCGCGCCAGCAGGAGTGCCATGTAATTCGACTGCGAGCCGCCAGTCGTGAACGTCCCGTCGGAAGTGGCGGGCAACCCAACTAGCGCGGTCAACCAACGAATCATCTTCTGCTCAACGACAGTGGCGATGGGGGCCTGGTCAAAGGAATCCATCGATTGGTTGAGTGCGCTGATGACAACTTCGGCAGCCAACGCGGCAAGCAACGGCGGACAGTGCAGGTGCGCTGCGGTGTAAGGATGGTTCACTGCGACCGAGTTCGAAACGACTGTGCACAACGTAGCGGCGATTTGTTCGGAGGTGCCTCCAGCATGAGGAAGAAAATCGTTGCTGATGAGGTTCGCCAGCGTAGCGGCGTTCTTTCCGGAAGAGGAAGCTTCTGGCAAAGACTGGCAGACTATCCGAGCGGCTTCGGAGACAAGCCTCTGATACTGATCTTTGCCTTCCTGCGTGAGAGTCAAGAACTCAGATTCGAACAAGCGCCTCTTCCCTGGGGCAGTCTACGTTTTGCGCAATCCGAGAATGAGGGCAACGACGCCGCCGGCGAGAAGAACAATGCCGGCCGCAGGAGGCAGTTTATCGCTGCTTTCGGTTTGGACGCTAATTTTGGCGTCGCCGATCTTTACGCCATGATTCTCGCGGTGAGGAACGGGCACCACGAGCGACAACACTCCTAGTATCAGCAGCAAAATTCCGACGAGGGGAAGCGCCTTCATATTGAAACTCCGGTCAGGCCAAGTTGCGCTGGATGTCCGCGCTCCTGCAAACCCGTCACGCGCGGACAATCGCATGCCAGTGATCCTATCATCTCGCGACGCGCCGGGCGGCTTCACTTCCACCGAATTGGCCAGCCACGTTGCTACGGCGCTTTCATTGCGAGGCCTCCGGGGCTATGATTGCGACCATGATGAACGCGAGAACACTGCAGAGCTTTACTATCGCAGCAATCTTTCTATTTTGTGCCAGCGCTGGCTTCGCGCAATACAACCAATCGTCGGCTCCGTTGGGGGACAAGCTGAAGAAGTCGCTGGAGCAGTCCTCGCTCACCGGGGCGCGGGCCAGGGCCTTTCACGTGAAAGTGCAGTTGTCCGAGTCGAGCAATCCGGCTCCCCCGTATCGTGCCGAGATTGAGGAATCCTGGGCTTCGCCCCAGCAATGGATTCGAGTGATTGAAACCCCTGAGTTCAAGCAGACGTTGATCGTCAACGGAGATAAGAGCAGCGAGCAGATCGCCGGCGACTATTATCCGCTATGGTTGAGGGCCTTTGTGAACGGCCTCTTTGATCCTGTCCCGAACGCGGACGTCTGGAAGAAGCAGGACTCCAAGGTCACGCAGATGACGCTTCTGAACAGCCAGCGCTCGGATGCATGCGCGCGAATGAAGTTCAAGGTTGGATCGGACAAGGTTAACAACGATGCATTTGCAAGTATCTGCTTCGATGATGCCGGCCATTTGAAGATGGTCGCATCGCCTGGCTACGGCATGGAATTTCACGACTACCAGAAATTCGGTGAGATGATGATCGCCCGGCGGTACCAATACGATCCCGAGCCGGGAACCGATCTCGTTGCGAACGTAGTTTTGTTGGAGGAACTGAAGCCGGATGCAGCGCTCTTCACGGTTGAACACGCGACTCCAGCGGAACAGAAGCTTCAGTCCATTCACGTCACGCAATCGACCATCGAGCAGGTCTCCGATAGCGAGCCCGCGATGGTTTGGCCCGTGGTGAAGAGCGGAAAAACGTCGGGCGTTCTCAGTATGTACATTTCCGTGGACCGGCAGGGGCGGGTGCGTGAGGCGTATCCGCTGAACGCAGATAATGCAGGGTTGCAGGATGCCGCGCGCGACCAGCTCTTGAAGTGGAAGCTCAAGGCCATGGCGGTGAAGGGCGTGCCGGTGCAGGCGGAATCTGGCATGACGTTCCGGTTTAACACCAAGATGGCTGGGAATAGAGGGATTCCCTCTCAGACAGTGGCTGATGCCGTGGGTTCTGACGTCGCTCGCTCTGCTAGTCATTAGATTCAAAGCCGCGACTTTCTTGAAGATATTTCCTCCCAGGAATAGCTCACAAAATGAAGACTGACAAATTGGCGAAGACCTACCGTGTCGAGAGCGGCAAAAAGTTCCGTCTCAAAGATTTTGATCCAGGGGATACGGGGCACTGGCGATCCAAAGAAAGCGCTACTGAGGCCTTGCAGCAGGGCATCGCCCGTATGGTGGATCTGCAGGACAAACTGTACGCACAGGACAGCTGGGCTTTACTCCTGATCTTTCAGGCGATGGACGCGGCTGGCAAAGACGGAATCATCAAACATGTGATGTCGGGAGTCAATCCGCAGGGCTGCCAGGTATTTTCCTTCAAGGCGCCGACAGACGTCGAGCTGCAACATGATTTTCTGTGGCGCACGACGCGCGATTTGCCGGAGCGTGGGCATATCGGCATCTTCAACCGGTCATATTACGAAGAGGTGCTGGTCGTGCGGGTTCATCCTGAAATTCTTAGGGGCCAAAAGACGCCGCCTTCGCTGGTGGGTAAGAATATTTGGGAGGTGCGTTTCGAGGATATCCGGTGTTTTGAGCGGCATATGGCGCGGAGCGGAACGGTGATCCGCAAGTTCTTCCTGAATGTTTCGAAGAAGGAGCAGAAGCGTCGCTTTCTGGAGCGTCTGGAGGAGCCGGAGAAGAACTGGAAATTCTCGGCTGCCGACATTCGCGAACGCCAATGCTGGAACGACTATCAGAAGGCCTACGAAGACATGATCGCCAACACTGCGACCGAACACGCTCCGTGGTACGTGGTGCCCGCGGATAATAAATGGTTTACGCGGCTGGTGGTCTCGGCGGTGGTGGTGGAGACACTGGAGTCTCTCCACCTTGCATACCCCAAGGTGGAAGAGGCGAAGCTGAAAGAGTTGGAAGCCGCGAAGAAAATTCTGATCTCGAAAAAATGATTCTGCGCCCGCGCGGTGTGGCTAACAGTCAGCGGGGCTGGCGGGAAATGCTTGCCGCTCTTTGCGGCCAGCCTAGGTTGAATTACCATAGTCCAATTGTCGAATTCTTCCCGGAGATAACCTAAACATGGGCCCATCCAGACTTCGCGTGAACGCGTCACTCTTTTCTTCGTTGACCATCGCGGTGATATTCGCAATCGGGATTGCAGTTCCCGCACACTCACAAGCTAAACCCGAGCGGCAGTCCAAGGCCGTGAAGGCGTCACCTACAACGCAGACGGCGCAGCCACCGGCTGAGCCGGTGAAAGACTCCGACGCTGCCGAAAACTCCAAGCTCGAGGACAAGGCTTTTAAAGGGATGAAGTACCGCATGATCGGGCCATTCCGCGGCGGGCGATCGCTAACGGCGGCTGGAATTCCGGGGGATCCGACGACGTATTATTTCGGCGCGACTGGTGGCGGAGTCTGGAAGTCAACCGACGGCGCGATGACGTGGTCGCCGGTCTTTGACAAAGAGGGCACCTCCGCCATCGGGAGCATTGCAGTGGCGAGTTCCAACCACAATGTCCTGTATGTAGGGACGGGAGAGGCCTGCATTCGCGGCAACATCTCGCACGGGGATGGTGTCTACAAGTCACTGGACGGCGGCAAAACCTGGAAGAACGTCGGCTTGAACGATTCGCGCGCGATCGGCAAGGTCATTATTAATCCGACGAATCCGGATATCGCCTTTGTCGCGGCCTTGGGGCATCCCTATGGGCCGAACACCGAACGTGGCATCTTCCGCACAACCGACGGAGGAAAGACATGGGGGAAGGTTCTCTATAAAGACGAAAACACCGGCGGCATTGATGTAGCGTTCGATCCGCATAATCCAAACATTCTTTTTGCGGCGCTGTGGCAGGCACGGCGCACTTCGTGGAGTATGTCGAGTGGAGGCCCGGGCAGCGGCCTCTACCGCTCGAGCGATGGCGGGACGACCTGGAAGCGCATCGAGGAACATGGCCTGCCGAAGGGGCCATACGGAAAGATCGGTGTGGCCGTGGCGGCGAACTCGGACCGCGTGTACGCGCTGATCGAGGCACACAATCCGGATGGCGGACTTTATCGCTCGGATGACAGTGGCGAATCATGGCAGTTGGTGAATCCCGATCACAGCCTGTGGCAGCGCCCGTGGTACTACATGCACGTCATCGCCGATCCGCTCGACGAGAACGTTCTCTACATCATGAACGTCGAGTCCTATAAATCGACGGACGGTGGGCATCTGTTTAACAAGATTCGAGTGCCGCACGGCGATAACCACGGGCTCTGGATCGATCCGCAGAATACGCACCGGATGATCGCTTCCAACGACGGCGGCGTGACGATAACGCTGGATGGCGGCAAGACGTGGAGTCTGCAGGACAACCAGCCGACCGCGCAGTTCTATCACGTCATCACAGACTCGGCTACGCCGTATCGCGTGTATGGTCCGCAGCAGGATAGCGGTACGGTGGCCATCGTCAGCCGCAGCGACGACGGATCGATCAGCCACAGTGACTGGTACGACGTGGGCGGCGGCGAGGCTGGCTACATTGCGCCGGATCCCCGCGATCCGAATATTGTTTACGCAGCCGATTATCAGGGAAACATCACACGCTACGACCGGCACGTCGGACAGGTGAAGGCGATCACCGAGCAACCGGAACTTTCGGACGCGCACGGGGCCGCGAACCTGGAGCATCGCTTCCAGTGGACCGCGCCCGTCATGCTCTCTCCGCACGATCCCAACACGCTGTACCACGCCGGGGAGCGGTTGTTTAAGACCACAGATGGAGGCGTGCACTGGCAGGCCATCAGTCCCGATCTGACGCGGAATGACAAGGAGAAGCAGAAAGTCTCAGGGGGCGACATTACGCTCGACGACTCGGGCACAGAGTATTACGACACGATTTTCGCGCTGGCAGAGTCGCCGCTCAAGAAGGGATTGCTGTGGGTCGGCACCGACGACGGCCTGATTCAGCTCACGCAGGATGATGGCAAGACCTGGACCAACGTCACTCCGAAGGATATGCCGGAGTGGGCGCGCATCAGCCTGATCGATGCTTCCCCCCATGATGCCGGAACTGCCTATGTGGCCGTCGATCGTCACCAATTCGACGATCTGCGTCCTTACATCTACAAGACCAGCGACTACGGCAAGAGTTGGACGAAGCTGACCCAGGGGATTCCGGACACGGCGTTTGTGCGAGCAGTGCGGGAAGATCCGAAGAAGCGCGGTCTGCTTTACGCGGGGACGGAAACTGGATTGTATGTTTCGTTCAACGACGGCGCCAATTGGCGGCCGCTGAAGCTGAACCTGCCAACTACGCCGGTGCATGATCTGGTGGTTAAGGACAACGATCTGGTGGTTGCTACCCACGGTCGAGCGTTCTGGATCCTCGACGATATCTCTCCGCTCCGTCAGTACAGCGACGACATCGCGCAGAAAGACGCGTTCCTGTATACACCTGGAACGGCGTACCGGATTCAGGCGGGAGCGGGCGGCGAGCGTCATCCTTCGAAACGGACCGGACAGAATCCGCCAGCTGGCGCAGTCATTTACTACTTCTTGAAGGACGCGCCGAAGGTCGACACCGAAGCGAAGATCGAGATTCTGGATGCTTCCGGCAAAGTTATTCGCAAGTATTCAAGCGCCGAATACAACACGCTGGAAGAGCCACCCGACCCAGATGACAAAAAGCCGGAGAAGCAACTCAAGCTCGATGTCGGATTGAACCGGTTCGTGTGGGATTTGCGCTACGAAGAAGCGCGGCACGTTCCTGGCTATTACCTCTGGGAATATGGCGGCGGAGCCCGAGGCCCGGTTGCTGTACCGGGTCACTACCAGGTTCGGTTAACGGTTGGAGCACAAACGCAGACGGCGGCTTTCGATCTGAAACTGGATCCGCGGGTGCAGGTCAGCCAGGCCGATCTGGAGCAGCAATTCAACCTGCTGCTGCAGACGCGCGACGAATTGGGCCGAGTCTACGATGCGGTGAACCAAATCCAGGATGTGCGGGCACAGTTGTCAGGACTGAAGCGACGGCTTCCGGAAAACGCGAGTACAAAGACGATTGTGAGCGCTGCGGATGATTTGGAGAAGAAACTCATCGCCGTCCGCGAAGAGCTTATCAACTTGACCATCAGCGCGAATGAAGACTCGCTGGCCTATCCTCCGCAACTCGATGCGAAGTTAGCGTACTTGGCGATGGATGTCAGCACCGCTGATTCCGCGCCAACCGAAGCCGAACAAAAGCAGTTTGAGAAGCTGAAGCGGCAGAGTGGAGAGCTGATTGGGCGTTGGGAGGATCTGCAGCGCCGCGATCTAGCCACATTTCAGAAGCTCACGGTGGAAGGCAGCCTGTCTACCGTTGTAGTGCCGCCAGCGGGTCGCGCTACGGAGGAGGCGATTCCCGCGCACTGAACCACCGCGCGAAACTTGCACAGGCTGGGGAACGGCCAGGAATAACGGCCGTGTTTCCAGCCTGTTGTGTTTGTGGGTTACTTCTATTACTTCCGTGCCACTTCGATGGCACTGTTGTGCCTTGTTCGCTCCAAGCCCTGTTGCTATTGTGCCGATAGAGGTTGTAGTTGCTTCCTCCCCTGAAGGATCACCGAGGTCGATTCGGATTGGGAGGTGTCCTGTGCGAAAGATGCATCTGTTCTATGCGGCACTTGGCTTCGCGGTGGCCCGCTGGATCTTCAAGCGGCAAGCGGTAGTCGACCCAGTCACACGGTTTCGGTCGCAGGGACTTCTGTAGAACGGTTTTCTCCGGGCTTGGGCGTGCGCCCCGTTGCGCCTCCATTTCGTCAAGCGCGCGCCCACTGCTTTCTTCCTGCTCCCTGAAGTAACTGTTACCAAGGTTTGCCCGTATCGTCCCGGTTTCTTCGATTCTCCATACAATTAGCTCAGGGCCTCTCTGGCGAGCGCTCTGGGCTTCATGTTCTGGCTGCGAAAAACGCGTTTGATCCTCGCGCTGCCCATGCTTCTGGCTGCGCTAATCCCCTTGCGGCTGGCTGCGCAGGATGATCCGACTGGCGATCCGAACGACACTCCCTTGGGAGATGTGGCCCGTACGTTGCGCAAGAAGACTCCGTCGTCGCAGAGCGTTATTGATGACGACAATTTAACAAAGGTGATGGATCAGGCGGAAAGCCGCCACGCGCCGGGTTCGGCGCTGAGATACCTGATGGCGGGAGAAAGTAAAGGATTCCGGGTCAGCGCGCCGGATGTGACTTGCAGTCTCGCTTTTACTGCCAATGTGAAGTCGCTGCTCTCCAATCAATATGCTCAGATGGAATTGCCTTCCGACGAACTGGCGAAGCTCGATGGACCAGCCACGATCGAAGGCGATGCTCTGATCGTTGCAGTCTATAACCGGACGGACTGGCACGTCAGCGAGGTCGGGGTGGCTCTGACCGTCATCAAGAAGAACGTCCTTGTTGGTGGCATCTCGATTGGCGATGCGGAGACTGATCTTCGACCCGAGAAGAAGCCCGATCGAACCGTCATCTACCGGATGCGGGCGGCCTCGCCGCCATGGGAGACGACAGTCTTTAGTACTCCGCTCAAGACGCAGCTTGCTGGCGACGAGGAATGGCATTGGGCGATGGTGCAAGCAAGAGGTTATCCTCCGCAGACGTATTCGGGCAATGTGCCGCAGACAGCGGCGGAAACCAGCGGCTCCGCAGTGGTCCAGGCAATCTCGGATCCGTCGACGTCAACTGCGCCGACGTTATCGCCGGCAGTCGCTGAGCCGCAGAACACACCCAAGATTTCACCCGCCGACAATCCCCACTAGGATTGAAACCGACCCAGCTCGAAGCGCTTACTTTACGAATTGTCCATTCTGCACTTCGTATTCGATGCGGAAAGGTTTCTGGGTTTTGCGATCCTGCCAGCCTTCCTGCGCGATCAGGCTGTTAGCCTGCGCGAGGCGTTCGGAGGGCAGAGGATGGGAGCGGAAATATCCCTGCAGGCTTTGAATGGCAAGTTGCGTGAGCTCTTCCTCAGGATTCCGCGCATGAACGACATACTCGCTGTGCAGTTTGCTGAAGCGTTCGAACATAGTGACCGCCCCGTAGGGTGAGTAACCGCCCAAGACCGCCAGACGCATGCCTTCGCGGTCGGCTTCGAGTTCCTCATCTTTGTTGTAGCCAGCTTCCCATACCTGAACCGGGATTTGCAGGATGGCACCCACGATGCCAAGCTGCAGATTGCGCAGGCCGGCTTCGATCTGGACGCGCTCGGCGCAGTGGTAGTGATCGATGTGTTCGACTTCGTGTCCAATCACGGCGGCGAGTTCGTCTTCGCTGGTCATCAGGTCGAGCATGCCCTCGCCGACATAAACCGGTCCTCCGGGAAGGGAGAAGGCGTTGATCATGCTGCGGTCGGGTACGAGGTGAAATGAATACGGCAAACGCCGGTGGGCATTCGCGCTAACGGCGTTTCCCACTTGTCGCACATAGCTGTCGAGCGCCTGCTGTTCCGGGCTGAGCTTTTCGGTGGAGATGGAGTATCCGGCAGCCAGTTGTTTGCCGACGGCGATCTCCTCGGCATCGGAGAGGCGGGTGAGACGCATAGGCGCGCGGCTCAGATCGCGCTGGGCGTCGGCTGCCATGGCGACAATGGCGTTCGCCGACACTGGCGTGGGGTCGTGGCGGCGCTGGCTGAGATAGAGGCCTGCGACTCCGACCAGCAGCACAACCACGAACGCGGCAGCACGTTTCATAGGAATTGGCGAATCTTCTCGCTGTATTTGTTATACAGAAAAGAGGCCGACACCATTGCGACACCGACGATCACGAACGTGATGTAGCGATCGCGCCAAGTCCAGGCACCCGACCACATATCCAGCAGCAACATCTTCCCAAAGCTGGCGATCAGCAGCAGGAATCCCGTCAGCCGGAAGCTCCGTTCTTTAATCACGAAGGCGAAGATCATGATCGATAACGCTTCAACGCCCCAGGCGACGGTAACCATGCCGGCCCGCATCTTGATGGCGAGCATGAGCGTCATAAGAGCGATGGGCGCGAAGAACATGAATTGCTCAGGATGCCGCATTAGCGCTCCGAACCAGTTGTCGGAGAATTTGGCACGATAACGGTCGCGCCACTGGAATGCGGAGGGCAGGCATGCCAGCAAGACGGCAATGGCCGAGCCCAGGACGAAATATCGGCCGGTCCAATCTCCACCGGTGAAATAGCTCGCACCAAAAAGATTGTGCATCACCCCGCGTGTGCAGACACCCACAGTAAGCAGCAAGGATTGAATGAGGAAGAGAGGACGATCCAGCCAAACAGCGAGTGCGAACAGAACAAAGACCACGGCAGCCCACGCCGTGACCAGCCATTCGTTAGCAAACTGGAAGTAAAGAAAAGCCACAACCGTCCCCGTGCCGAGGTACGCAAGTAGCATGTCAAAGTGGAAGCCACGGTCATCGCGTGCCGATTGTTCGTCCAACTGAAAGTAGACGAAGAATAAGATGAGGGTGATCGGCAGCACCGTGTAGATCCGGGGTCCCCAGAATTCGCCAGGGTTCCCGGCAGTCAGGTTTGCGAAGAATATCCGTCCGAAAGAAGCGGCCAGGGCCACATAGGCCTGGAATCTAAACTGCCGGACTTTTCGCCAGAGCCCATACTCGAAGAGAACCAGTCCGAAGACAGCCCAGCCCACGGCAATACTTAGCGACTCCAACTCGTACCACAGCAGCAAGGAAACCAACGCGGATGCCGCCCACGAATAGATGTGATGGAATTCGCGCTCACGGAATTGTCCCGGCATGCGGATGAGCCGCGACATCGCATAAAAGATCACTGCGACGACGGCCAGCGAGAGCAGTCGGACACTAATGCCATGCCAACGGTCGGTGACGTACAGGTTCACAGTGACACTGCGAGCCATGGTAAGAGCGGCGAGCGCATGAGCCTGCCATCGAAGATCCTCGAGCTCAAACCGGCGATCGACGAGCGCGAGCACAAGAGCAAATACAGCCCAGATCACGGCAAGCCATGCGTTGGGTGCTTCATGCCATGCCAGGAAGGCCAGCAGAGCCGTCGCCGCGAAGGTGTGCAGGTAAGCGACGGCCTTCCGGAATTCGGAATCGGGGGTCGTCGATTGGCGCGACAGAAAGTAGATCCCAGCGGCCACGATCGCAATAGTAACCAGCCGCAGAGAAACGCCCGGCCAGACCGATTGCTCCAGTTCAAGGTTGAACGTGTAAGCGCGCACCAGCGCACACGCCGCCACCACATTGGCCTGCCACCCGAGTGGTCGGTAACTGATCCGACGCATCACCAGCGCGAGGACAACTGCGAAGACGATCCAGGAGACGGCGATCCAAGGCCCGGGCACCGCTTCGTTGAGCACCCAGACCATCAATCCGGAGCCCGCCGAACTGTACGCGATACGACCAAAGCGCACCTGGTCCTGATGCGGAACATTGATTCGCCGGGCGATCCAATAAACTCCTACGACGACTGGCAACGCGGCAAACGCATGCAGCGGAATGTTGTGCCAACGCTGGCCCGCACGGTCGGCACTCAGAGCAGCAAGGGCCGCTAAGATTCCCAACAGATGCGCATGCCACGCCAGTACGGGATATCCGATCTGTTGGCCGACTTCCAAAAGCAGAACTGCGAAGGCAATCCCAGCTAGTGGCTGCCAGAGTTCAGGCACTTCGAAGTAGATGAGCGCCGTGATCAGCGCCGTGCCCGCGCAGGCCAACATCCCGCGGAAGAAACGTTGGTTAGAGTGATCCTCTCGAGTCGCTGCCCATTTTGCGGTGAGATAGAAAGCCGCAGCGAGAATCGGCAACGTAATGAGGCGGTTCTGAACGTGGGTGTATTGCGCAACTTCGCTGTGCAGGTTGACCACGCCGACGCGATAGAGGGTCAACACACCGAGGACGCCGTATTGCACTTGTAGGTGGGTCGATCGCAGCATCTGTCCGAGCACGGCCAGAGTGACCATCACGCCAGCGAAGGCGAGGGCAGTCCAGTCGGCTGAGAACAATGCCCAAGCCGCGGACGCAGCCGCGAAGCATCCCAAATAAGAATGAGCGGTGAGCATGGGTGCGTCCGGCGGATCGCTGAAGAACTGTTGCCAGCGTTGCCCGGCGAGAAGATTGTTCAAGTAGAAGACGAAGGCGCAGAGTGCGAACGTGACTCCGGCGTCGAGGACGACATCGTCGCCGACTCGCCGGGCGACCATGAGTTGCTGAAAATCGATTCCGATCAGATGCAAGCCGACTAGGAAGCCTGCGAGTAATCCCAGTCGGAGGAACACGACTTCACCGACCATCACGCCAGCGGCGAGAAACGCTTCGGCGCCGATCAGCCAGAGGATAGCGACGTTGTTGCCGGAATAGCGAAACGGAACCGCGCCAATCATCAGTGCTGCACCCAGAACGCTCAGAACGATGAATGCCTCCCGGCGGCGTTTGGTGATCGAAAGCTGTCCCAGGCTGAACTCGATGGCTCCAATGATGAGAAGCGCCCAGAACGCGAGCTTAGGCTGCACCGACTGAAACTTCATGGTTCCCAGCAGCAGCAGAGTGTTGAGTAGCGCAGCAGCGGTGGAAATATGCTCTTCGATCGGGGACTTCGTTTTGCGGACGATGTACGAAAGGCGGTAGGTGATCCAATAAAACAAGAGGATCACAGTGCTGGCGTGATAGTCGGGGAAAGCGTGCCCCTCGGCGCCGTTGGCTCCTAGCAGCCGGTACAGCCAGTACAGATGATTTGCGTAACTCGACAGGATGCCGAAGACTTCGAGTTCGAACCATCCCATCTTGATGACGATGGCAACGAGTCCGACCGCGAGAATCACGCCGGCCGAGAGACTGTACACGTCGTCATTGCTGAGCGCGACCGTGCCGTAGGCCAGAAGAAACGCGATCCCTGTGACCACCTGCGAGCGGTAGCGCAGCGTGTGTGCGACCATGGCGAGGGCCACGGTGAGCATGAGGATGAGATCAGCGCTCAGAGAACCCAGCACCTGCATCGCCGCCACGTGGTTCAGCGCATAGGTCGTCCAAAACAGGAGCGACCATCCGCCACCGATGGCGGGGTAAGAGAAGACGCGGTAGCGCTCGCGTTTCTCCAGAAAAACGCCTCCCCCGAGAAGTGCAAGAGAGATCACATAAGAGAGCGCGACTTTTCCCCAGGGACCGAGCTGGCCGAGTTCCTTGATGCCGAAATATGCGACGCCCAGCACAATCAGAACGATGCCGATCTTGTTCAGCCAGTTCCTGCCTAGGATCTCCTCCAGAGCAAACACAGACTTCATGCGCTCCTGAGAACTAGTGTTGGAAACAGAAGTATCTGGCGCATGCGCAGCCGGTGCGGAAGCGCGAAACGCGGCATGCTGCGGAGGCGCAGTGACGCGAGCGGCTGGCGGGGTCGGTGCTGCCGGAACCGGAGGGTGCACCTTCGGGGTCGTAGACGCTGTCGTCAGCGGCATTTGAATCCGCGAAAGCGGAGGCGGAGTTGTCTCTGCCGGAGGCCGTGGTGGAATCACCGGAGCCAGTACGACGGGTGCGGCTGGTTTCGATTCAGCCGTGACCTTGGCTGCAATTGGCGGAGGAACAACGGCAGGCGGGACGGGCTGCGGCTTAGGCGCCCGTACGACTTCAGGAACTGGCGGTTTCGCTTCCTCTTTATCTCTCGAGGCAGTGAGATCGAGAACACTTTCAACAGCTGGGACATGAGCCGGCGCCTGTGGGGGGCTCGCCTGAGCTGCAACCAGCGGAGGAGCGCTTACCGGTTCCGGAGCTTTCTGCTCCACTGGCATAGCCGGAGCCGATACCTTGGCGGGCTCGGCCTGAACCGCCGAACGCACGGACTGCGGCGTTTCGTGGGCTGGTTCCGCAGTCGCGGGCGCTGTTGCTGTCTGGCGCTTCAATTCCAACAGTTCACGATGCAGGGCATCATTCTGCTTGGTGTTCAGTTCGGCCAGATCCTGCAATTGCAGACGAAGTTTATTTTGCTTCCACGCGCTGAGTCCGACTGCGGCCAGAGCGAAGACGATACTTATTGTTGGCTCGCTCAGGGCTAATACCGCGATCACTACGAGAACGAGTTCCAGCATTGGCACTCCCCCGTATGTTCGTGATTCCGTAGCCTAAATACTAGAACGCGCGTGAGGCCCGGTCTTGCATTTCTTTCCACCTGCAAACTCCAAAGTTACTAACGTTCTGATCTGTGGTGACTGGATTTGAGGTCCCCTTCGTGACAATATGGGCACAACTCCAACCACAACAGGAGCTTGTGAGAGCACGTCTATGAGCCAAGGTACGGTTGTGCCTGAAGTCGAGACCGCTGCAAACGCCCCCACTGAAAGCGCGCCCGAGAGCGTGGCGAACGCCGCTCGGCCGTGGCGGCGCGGCTTCTGGTCTCTGGTCGTCACTCAGTTTCAGGGTGCGTTCAACGAAAACGGTTTGAAGAACCTGGTGGTCTTCCTGATCCTTGGGATGGCCATGCAGAAGGCTAATCGCGACCGGTTGGTGCTCGTCGTCGGCACGCTGTTCTCTGTTCCATTCATTTTGTTCTCGATGACGGGCGGCTTTCTCGCGGATCGCTTCAGCAAGCGCACCGTTACCATCGGCACCAAGTTATTAGAGATGGCCGTAATGGTGTTGGCTATCGCGGGACTCGGTTGGCAGAACCTGAATCTCGAAATGGCGGCTGTGTTTCTGGCAAGCACGCAGGCCGCGCTCTTCGGTCCCTCGAAGTATGGATTGCTGCCGGAATTGTTGCCCCAACCATTGCTCTCCTGGGGCAACGGCGTACTCGAACTCGGGACGTTTCTGGCGGTGATTGCCGGGGGCGTCTCCGGCGCATTCCTGGCTGACTTTTTCCAATCACATCAAGGTAGGTCGGGACTCATCTTTCTAGGACTGTCGTGCGTGGGCTTGCTCTTTAGCCGCGGGATTTCCAAAGTTCCTGCCGCCGATCCCGCGAAGAAATTTCGAGCCAACCCGATTGGCGATCTGTGGGTGCAGGGCAGCCTGATCCGCAAGGATCGCGTCCTCTGGTTCGCGGTGCTCGGCAACACTTATTTCTGGTTTCTGGGTGCGCTGCTGACGGCGAACATTGTGTTCTATGGCAGCGATGTGCTGCACATCAGCCCGACGCGCACGGGAATTCTTCAAGCCGCAGTTGCAATTGGGATCGGGCTGGGGAGCCTGGCTGCGGGATATCTCTCCAGCGGCAAGGTCGAATACGGATTGATTCCGCTGGGTTCGGTGGGCATGACCGTGTTCGGGATGTTTCTTTCGGGGCAGAATCTTTCTTTCGCGCAGGTGCTCGCACTGCTCGCTGCACTGGGCTTCTCGGCAGGATTCTTTGCCGTGCCGGTAAACGCGCTGATTCAGCATCGTCCGGATGAAAAAGACAAAGGCGGCGTGATTGCGGCCGCAAACCTGCTTTCGTTTGTCGGCATCGGTGGTGCGGCGGGTATTTATTATGTCTTCCAGCACTACACCCATCTGACTCCGCCCCACATTTTTCTGGCTGCCTCGCTGATGACCGTCGCGGCGACCATATATGTTTTGTATCTGCTGCCTGACGCCCTATTGCGGCTGCTCTTGTGGATCGCGACGCATTCCCTCTATCGAGTTCATCTGCAAGGCCGCGACAATGTTCCGGACAAGGGCGGAGCGTTGCTGGTACCGAATCACGTTTCGATGGTGGATGCGGTGCTGCTCATAGCCTCCATCGATCGTCCGATCCGCTTCCTGATGTTCAAAGGTTCCTATGATCATCCGCTGGTGAAGCCATTCGCCAAGATCATGGGCGTGATTCCGATCTCGTCGCAGCTGCGTCCTCGCGAGATGATTCAGTCGTTGCGCACGGCGACCCAGGCGCTGAAGGATGGGGAAGTGGTGTGCATTTTCCCCGAAGGCCAGATGACGCGCATCGGCCAGATGCTGCCGTTCCGCCGCGGCATGGAGCGAATCGTAAAAGGCGTCGACGTGCCCATTATTCCTGTGAATCTCGGCGGCGTTTGGGGATCGATCTTCAGCTTCGAACGTGGAAAGTTTCTGTGGAAGATGCCGCGGCGGATTCCGTATCCGGTAACTCTGACGTTTGGAAAGCCGATGCCCGCGACTACGGGAGCGCAGGAAGTGCGGCAGGCGGTGCAGGAACTCGGCGCCGAGGCGTATCACTTCCGCAAGCGATACATGCGGACGCTGCATCGATCGTTCGTCCAGACCGCCCGGCGTCATCCGTTCCGCTTCGCCATGGCGGACGGGCGCACCCCGAAAGTCGCGTTTGGCAAGGCTCTGACCAGTACTATGTTTCTGGCGCGACGGCTTCGCTCTGTCTGGGGAGATCAAAAGATGGTTGGCATTTTACTGCCGCCGTCGGTCCCAGGCGCGCTCATCAACATGGCCGCGCTGCTCATGGGGAAGGTTCCCGTTAACCTGAACTACACGGCCTCGAATGAAGTTCTCGCGTCGTGCGCCAAGCAGTGTGAACTGAAGACAGTGATCACGTCGAAGGCTTTTCTGGAACGCGTCCATCTTCAGGTACCGGCGGAAGCGATCATGCTGGAGGATCTAGCCGACAAGCCCGGTTCCCTCGAGCGGTTGAGCGCCGCTCTCATTTCATGGCTCCTGCCCGTGGGGCTCATCGAGAAAGCTGTCGGAACAACCCGCAAGACGACGCTCGATGACATCGCCACGATCATCTTTTCCAGCGGAAGCACGGGGGATCCCAAAGGCGTCATACTCACACACTACAACGTCGCCTCCAACGTCGAACAACTGAATCAGGTCTTTATGCTCGGGCGGAACGACAAGATCCTCGGCATCTTGCCGTTCTTTCACTCCTTCGGTTTCACCGGAACGCTTTGCCTCCCCACGACCATCGGGATGGGCGTCGTGTTCCATCCCAGCCCGCTCGAATCGCGGGCTATTGGGGCGCTGGTCAGCCAATATGGCGTCACATTTCTGCTGGCGACGCCGACCTTCTTGCAGGCCTACATCCGTCGCTGCGAACCGGAAGACTTTGGCAGCCTTCAGTATGTGATGGCCGGTGCCGAGAAACTACCCGAGCGTACGTCGATTGCCTTTGAAGATCGCTTCGGAGTCCGCCCGCTTGAAGGCTACGGCTGCACTGAGTGCTCGCCGGCTGTAACCGTAAACACGCGCGACTTCCGGGCGGCGCAGTTCCGCCAGGTGGGAGCCAAGCGTGCCAGCATCGGGCATCCACTGCCGGGAATCAGCGTGAGGATCGTGAACCCTGAAACGTTCGATCCGATGCCGCTAGGAGAGACCGGCCTCCTTCTCGTGCGCGGGCCCAACGTGATGCAGGGATACTTGAATCGTCCGGAAAAAACCGCTGAGGTCTTGCGTGACAGATGGTACAACACGGGCGACATTGCCGCGGTGGATGAAGACGGATTCATCCGCATCACCGACCGCATGAGCCGCTTCAGCAAAATCGGGGGTGAAATGGTGCCACACATCAAAGTTGAAGACAAGCTGCACGAACTCAGCGGCTCGACCGAGCAAACATTTGCTGTCACCGCGGTTCCGGATGAGAAGAAAGGCGAGCGCCTGATCGTGCTGCACACGCTGCCGGAGGACAAACTAGAAGCATGCCTCGCGCTACTCGCCAAGTCGGACCTGGCTGCGTTATGGAAGCCGCGCCCCGATCAGTTTGTACACGTGGACGTGCTGCCGTATCTGGGGACAGGGAAGCTCGACCTGCGCCGTCTCAAGGAGATCGCGACCGAAGCGTCGGTGTGACTCGAGTCCCTTCAGTTCAGCTTTGGATAGTCCAATATTATCGTCGCAACCATGTGATCCCACAGCCGAGCACGAGGATGAATAGCAGGCTCGCGACGACGCCCACTGCGATCCATCCGGCACTGCGCTGTATTGGCTCGATCGCTTTCTCTTCGCTGGTTTTCTCTCCCCGCAACATACTTGGTAGGCTCAGCAGGCCCGCATTCGCACCCAGTGTCGAGGGCAGGGCTGAGGCTACCACGTAGAACAACCCGGCAGGATTGAGCAGGCCGGCGACTCCCGCCAGAATTCCGTCCGTGAAATAAGGCGTCCAGCACAGCGCGCGAACTCTTTGTGGATTCTTCGCATCGCCACGGAATCGCCTCAACTGGACCCTTACCAACAGCACGGACGCATAGTAAGAAACGACGCCCAACAGCACGAGCCCAATCCGCCACATCCAATGGGGACGCAAGTCCTGGATCACGGCCGCCCAGTCGCCGAAGTTGAAGACTCCGGAGAAGCACAAGTATCCGGTGCCCGTAAATATATTTCCCGCCAGGGCGAGCACCAGAAAGTAACGAGTCGCCGGACGGTAGTGCTGAGCTCTTAGCAGGAGGAGCCAAAAGATCGCCGCGAAAAAGAGATTGACCAGCGTGCCATTGGCCGAGATCCATCGCGTTTCGATGTCGGATTGCAGAGCTACCGTGCTCATGGTCACGCTCCGCGCGCCGCTCAGCCAGGCGGTCACACCGTGACCCAGACCCTCATGAAGGAGATCCTGAAGGATACAAGCCAAAGCTGAAATTGCGATGACCGTGGGCTGGTCGTCTTTGACAGAAGCGCCGCTGACTGGCATACCGTTGCCTATAGTACCGCGGACGATCATCGTCTCCGTCCAGGCCCGGTTTCAGCGGAGGCCTCGGAGCAATCTTCGTCGAGCATGTTAGACTAGCCACAAATTCGCTCAACTGAGGACATCCATGAAATTCGGCGTCATCATTTTCCCCGGTTCGAACTGCGATCACGATGCATACTGGACGATTCAACACGTTGCCAAGCAGCCGGTCACGTTCTTGTGGCATGAATCGCACGATCTGGAGAACTGTGATGCCGTGATTGTTCCCGGAGGGTTCGCCTATGGCGATTACCTGCGGACGGGTGCGATTGCAAAGTTTTCCCCGGTAATGGAGTCGGTTCGCAAGTTCGCCGACGGCGGTGGGTTAGTGCTCGGCATTTGTAATGGCTTTCAAATCCTCTGCGAGTCGGGACTGCTCCCGGGCGCTCTGATGCGCAACCTCGGCCTCAAATACGTCTGCAAACCGGTGGAAGTACGCGTTGAAAATATCGAGACGCCCTTCACGAATGCCTGCGCAAACGGGGAAGTATTGACCATCCCCATCGGCCACATGGAGGGCAACTATTTTTGTGATCCAGCAACTCTCGAAGAGTTGCACCGGGGCAACCGGGTTGTGTTCCGCTATTCCTCTCCAGGGGGCGAAATCACCACAGCCGCGAATCCGAACGGGTCGTTGGATAACATCGCCGGCATCTGCAGCCCCGGGGGAAATGTCGTTGGCATGATGCCTCACCCCGAGCGCTCGGCCGAACCCGAACTGGGCTGCACCGACGGGATGAAGGTGTTTCAGTCGATGGTCGGCGCCATGGCTCAGCGGTAGTCCACTCAAACTGCACCGCCGTTCGAAGAATTCTCTTGGCGATCAACAGGCTTCCGGTATATTGTCGTCACTTCTTCCCCTGTAGTACAGGTTCTCAAAACCTGGTTGTGTTTGCAAAAGCACACGCGGGGAGGCGTGTCTCTTATGACACCGAAGCAGATTCTGGATTCCTTTTCAGAAACATTAATGTGGGACGAGCGCATTCTGAGCACACAAGAGCGCGCTCTGGTAGCGACGTTGCTGCAGCATGCCAAGGCTGCCATGAACGAAAATCCCGAGACGCAGAAAGCAGTCCGCGAGATCATTGCCTCGGCTGTCGGTGAAACCGTTGCTCAGCGGGCTTTTGCAGTGCTGGGCGGAAGCATTGTCGAGCGCATCCTGGAGAACAGCGCGGTGCCGCTTGTCGAGGGTGCTGGAGGGCGGACGGCCGACATCTACACGCCCAGGCCTCCATTAGGCCCAGTTGGTCCGCAGACTCCAAGCGAGTCGGTGCACTCGATGTCGGAGCCCGATCCCCCGTCAAGTACGCCGAAAGGCCCGCCGCCCAGCGTGCGAGCGCCGCGTAAGGAACCTCACCGGCCGGTGCCGCATCCCCCGAACGAGCCACAACCGCCTGGTGCGCCGATGCGCACGCCCGGTGTTCCCTCGTCCCCAGGGCAGCCGGATCCGCCATCGCACGGACCGGGGCCGGGAGTCCGAGCGCCGCAAAAGGAGATGCCCACGCCCCCGAGAGATCCACAGCCGCCGAACGCAGTTCGAACCGCGGTCGTATCTGAAACGGGTGCGGCCGTCGCCGTGAGGCCGGCGGTTTTGTCCGCGCAGTCTGTGGTTCTGGACGAGTTCCTGGCACCCCAGGAACTTGAGGAACTTACCCGCTTCGCTCTGGAACACGAAGCCGACTTTAACGTCAGCGAAGTGGTTTCGCCACATGCGGACAGCGGCGTCGTCAACTATGAACATCGTCGCTCTCGCGTTCTGATGGATCTTGCTCAGCACCAAAACCTGATGCTCGAACGCATCAAATCCGTTTTGCCACAGGTTCTGGATCAGCTCGGGATGGAGCCATTCAACATCGCTGAAGTAGAGATGCAAGCCACCGCCAGTAACGACGGAGACTTCTTCCACTTCCATAGCGATAACGGCAGCGAACGGGTAGCGTCCCGATATCTGACATTTGTCTACTTCTTCCATCGCGAGCCTCGACAGTTCGAGGGCGGGGAGCTGCTGATCCACGACTCACGCCTGAAAAATGGCGTTTACGTTGGTGAGGGCAGCTACCAATCGATCGTCCCACAACAGAATCAGATCGTCTTCTTCCCGTGCGAACTGCTGCACGAAATCACTCCGGTGAATTGCGCATCGCAGCAATTCGCCGATGGACGCTTCACCCTAAACGGATGGCTTCGTCGCTAAACAACCCGGCGTGGATGGAGTGGATGACAAACCTGATGGGAAGAGTGTCGCGGCATACGCTTACCGCGACACTCCCTCCTGCTCGATTCCACTGCATGCTGGATGAACTTCCGTTGCATTTGATCCCGCAGCTCGTTTTCAAGAGATCGCAGCTTTCAGAGGGCGGGCGTCAACCCCTTTTCCTGAATCCTGACTGCACATTGTGTGAAGACGGGCAATTGCCAGACGAACTAGCGTCGCAGAGGGATCTTCTCACAGGATTTGCTCTGCAGGGAACCATCGCTTGGGTGCGAAGTCCGGCGACGGCAAACCTCCTTCCTTTCTGGCTCGGGCCGCAGTTGGAAGAGGTTGTGCGAGGTGCGCGTCCCGATGAACCAACACCATCGTCCTTGCCTGACACGACGCGGCTTCTGCTGGCCGCAGCGAACATCCTGATTCCTCACGAGCCAGACCAAACCGGCCAGCGCCATAGGCAGCGCGAAGAAGCGATCCGGAGAGCGGTGTCAATGTTTCGCGAGAGGGGTTACGCACCTCTCGGGAATTTGATCCATCCATTTCATTTGGCTGCCTTGCGCCGCTACTATCGCTACCTGATCCGCACCGGCGCGATCAAGCTTGGAGACGGCCAGAGCCCGCGCCGCTACGTGGCCTACAACGAGCCGGTGGCGCGCTTTTTCCATCGTGACATCGCAGCATCCTTGAGCTTGGTGGCAGGAGAGCCGATCAAGCCATCTTATGTATACCTTGCCTCGTATTTAAGCGGAGCCGAACTAAAGAAGCACACGGATCGGGAACAGTGTGAATTCAGCGTGACTCTGTGCCTGGATTTTTCTCCCGAGCCGGCGCTTGCCACTCCGTGGCCGATCTATCTGGATACTCCTGCTGGCACAGTTACGGTCTATCAGGCTCTGGGGGACGGACTGGCCTACCGCGGAACTCGACTGCCTCACTATCGCCGCGTTTTGAGCGAAGGACAGACTTCGACTTCAATCTTTTTCCATTATGTCGCTGCAGATTTTTCGGGATCTTTGGATTAAGAAGAAACTGGTTTACGCTGCTAGTGCAGCCCGGTGATCACATACAGTACAGATAAAGCCTCGTTGTAGCTATACAGAAAGCGCTTTCCATCGCGGCTGATTACAACCGGTGCTACCGTGACCACGCCAGCCGGCGCTCCTGGAGTGAGTTCCTGCACCACGGTTTCCTTTCCCGTCGCAATCTCAACCTCCGAGATTTTGCTGGGGAGTTCGCCTATCCGATATCCGTACAGCGCTGAGCTATCCTGCGACCACTGCACCGGATGGAAGCCGGTCGGCAGTCCGAGGGGTCGAGCGGGACCGCCTGCGGCGGGATAAATTGCCACAGCGGAACTCGGTCCGACGCCCACAACGAATCGGCTATCCGGTGACGACGGTCCGCACAGCATGCCGTCCGGGGTGACGGCTCTGGGTTTTGCACCGGCCAAGTCCAAGAGATAGCAACGGTTCGCGTGGCCTGGTTCGTTGCCGTTGGCGGTGATCCGCTGCCCATCTGCAAGGAAGTGAGCGCCGCCGTTTTGAATATGTTCCAGTCCGCTGAGGTTTACGGTACGAGGCTCGCCAGCGCCGATCGGCAGCAGGGTCATGCGCTCGGGGTTGCCAGTGGAGACGGAGATTGCCCACTTTCCATCCGGTGAAAGCCCGCCCGCGCTGCCATCGCCGAGACGAACCGGAAGCGAGCCATCCAACCTACGCAGCGCTACGGCGTAGCTAGGCCCGGCGACCTCGCTGGAATCTTCAAACAGCACGAACTGACCATCGTGCGAAATATCCTTGGCGACGTTCCAGTCGTGCCAGGAAAGCTCCACATCCTGTTTGCTGCCCAAAGTGCCGAAGGCCATCCCCAGGCGCTTAGAGTTCAGCGCGACCAGCACACGGCCGTCGGGGGCGATATCCTCCAAGGTGATGCCCGTCGGCAAGTCCAACAGAGTGCGGACTTTGCCTGAAAGGGTCACGCCCATCAGATTCAGGGTGTTGCCTTTTTCGATGGCGGTGAACCATATTTCCTTTCCATCCGGTCGCCACGCGACTCCACGCTCCGAGCTCCATCCATTCGAGAGAGTAAGAACATGCCCCTCCAAGTCAACCACGCACACCGATCCGCGATTATCCCAAAGCCCTGGGTGATCCATGAATGCAATCTTGTCTCCTTGGGGCGCGAAACGAATGTTGCTGATCCATCCGCCGCTCTGATAGAGCATCTTGCCGATCGGATACTCCAGACGGCTGTGGCCGTCCACGTAATGCACGACGGCGAGGCCGCCGTCGGCGTTCCAGTCGGCCCATCGCACATCAGGTAGCACCTCGCGGGGAGATCCTCCGGCCAAAGGCGCACGGGCCAGCATCCCGTCAAGAGTTTCCATTTGCCCGTCGTGTGTTCCATGCATCAGCACTGCGAGTTCGTTGTCTCGTGAGACGGCCAACAAACTCGCGTCCGTCAAATCAATCGCCTGAGTCAGGAGTGAGTCTCCCATCGTGGAGAAAAGCTGTACCGGCTTGCCGTTCCAAGCAGCGCTATACACAATGGACCGGCCCGCGGATGCAAAGCGCGCTGAGTACACCGTCCCTGACTCGAAAGTTAGGCGCTGGTAGGACGGAGACGCGGGCGGTTTGCTCAGTAACTGTATGAGCAGAAGAACCGCGGTCGCCACGGCTAGTGTCGCCGCGAGCGCCCATGGAAAGGCGGACCTTGTTCGAGTTACCCGCTTGGGCGACGGAATCGATTTGGCTGGCGAAGAACCAGAAAGAGTCTGCAACGCGAAAACCAGATCCTTGGCAGACTGGAAGCGGTTTTCCGGATCCTTCTCCAAACAATGCTTGACGATGTCCTGGTATCCGGTGGGGATGGCCGCCTCCTGCAAGTAGGCGGCTGCGGGTTCTTCTCGCAGGACGGCCGTCATTGTATCGACTTCGGTCTCGCCACGAAAGGCGCGGCATCCCGCCATCATTTCGTAGAGAATCGCGCCGAAGCTAAAGAGGTCGCTGCGATGATCCACGGGCTTGCCGCGCAGTTGCTCCGGCGACATGTAGGCGACCGTGCCGACGACTGCGCCGTGCTTGGTGATCGTGGTCAGGTTTTCAATCGGACGATTCTGTTCGGGGGGTGTCTGCAGCTTGGCCACGCCGAAATCCAGAATCTTGACGCGTCCGTCATTCGTTAGAAACAGATTCTCCGGCTTCAGATCGCGATGAACAATCAGCCGGTCGTGAGCTGCGGTAAGTCCCTGTGCAATCTGCAGAGCGTAGTCTGTAGCCTCGCGCACCGGAATTGGGCCTTCAGAGAGCCGCTGCCGCAGGGTCTTTCCCTCCAGCAGTTCCGAGACAATGTAGGGTGTGGTGCCCTCGAAGCCAACGTCGTAAATCGCAAGAATGTTGGGATGGTTCAGGGCGGCAGCTGCCCGAGCTTCTTGCTCGAAGCGGCGCAGGTGATCGGGATTATCGCTGGATGCTGGCCGGATCAGTTTGAGGGCCACATCGCGCCCAAGCCTCTCATCGCGCGCGCGAAAGACTTCGCCCATCCCTCCGGCTCCAATCTTTTCGAGGACCCGATAATGCCCGACCAACCTGCCATCCATGGTTGAGTACGCACGCGCTGGAAGCGACCTTGCGGTGACATCGCATGTTAGGTGTGGCAGGCGGAGACAGTCAAGACCACAACGGGGAACTGGGGGCTCGAAGCCGAGGAACGCTAGGGGGAACCGGGGAACCAAATCCGCTACAGTCCAGTCCAATGCCCGTGCTATAATTTCTGTTCGCCTGCATACGAACCGAGGCAAATCCTGTGATCTCCTCTGAAGGCGAATCCTGCGCCATCCATAGCTCTTTAAAGAAGATATCCAGACGCGAGGTCTAACCATGTCCGGCCACTCAAAATGGGCCACAATCAAGCACAAGAAGGGCGCGCTCGACGCCAAGCGCGGCAAGATTTTTACCCGTCTGATTAAGGAAATCAGCATCGCCGCAAAGAACGGCGGCGGCGATCCTGACTCCAACCCGCGCCTGCGCGGCGCCATCCTTGCGGCCAAAGCCGAGAACATGCCTGCCGACAACATCAAGCGGGCCATCCAGCGCGGCACGGGTGAATTACCTGGCGCCACTTACGAAGAATTCTCGCTGGAAGGATATGGGCCAGGTGGGGCAGCCGTCTTGCTCGACATTAACACCGACAATCGTAACCGCACCGTGAGCGAAATCCGTCACGTCTTCGGCAAGAACGGCGGCAACATGGCCGAAGCCGGCGCAGTTTCGTGGATGTTCCATAAGAAGGGTGACATCCTCGTTCCTAAGACTGCTGCGAAAGAAGACGATTTGATGAACATCGTCCTCGAATATGGCGGCGAAGACTTGAATGATGACGGTGACAACTGGGAAATCCTGACTGAGACCTCTGCCTATGAAGCCGTGCTGGAAGCAGTGAAGAAAGCCGGCATCGAGCCCGTATCCGCCAGCGTTGCCATGATTCCGCAGAACTACATCAAGCTGGAAGGCGCCGCGGCCAACACCATGATCCGTCTGATGGAAGCCTTCGAAGAACACGATGACGTGCAGAACGTGCATTCGAATTTCGACATCGATCAGAAGACCTTGGAAGAAGTTGCCGGATAGTTTCGCTGCACGGTGAAGCTTGTAGAGCCGCCCTTCATTTGGGCGGCTTTTATCTTGGGCAATTCATCTTTTATGTTGTGCACTCCGCGGACCGAAGTTTTCAACACCTTCGTGGAAAACACTGTGGAAAAGAATCAAAGTACCTTCGTAAGTGATACACCAAACGGATGCTTCAACAGTTTGCACTACTGCGAGTGCTGGCACTTTCGTGGTAGAACTCGCGAGCAAATATTTCTTGAAAGTTAGACTCGACAAACTTCTCGTGGACCGAGGTCTGGCCGCGTCGCGTGAGCGGGCCCAGGCTCTCATTCTCGCAGGCAAGGTGCTGGTCGACGATCAGAAGGTTGAGAAAGCCGGCGCCCAAGTTTCAGCAGAATGTGTTATCCGCCTGCTGGGCGCTGATCTCAAGTATGTCAGCCGCGGCGGACTCAAACTGGAGCGCGCCCTCGAGCACTGGAATATTGCTGTCGCGGGGAAAGTCTGTCTCGATGTCGGCGCTTCTACCGGTGGATTCACGGATTGCCTGCTGCAGCGCGGCGCTGCCCAAGTCATCGCCGTCGACACCGGCTATGGCCAAATGGACTTTAAACTGCGCCAGGAGGCACGGGTACGGCTACTGGAGAAGACCAACGCCCGATATCTGAAGCGCGAAGACCTCGGCGTGAGGGTGGATTTCGTCGCGATGGACGTGTCGTTCATCTCTGCAACTCTGGTGCTTCCGGCCGTCATCGCGGCAGCATTTCCGGAAGCGTCAGGCGAACGCCAGGGACGGGAGATTGTCGTATTGGTGAAGCCTCAGTTCGAAGCGGGTAGGGAACACGTGGGCAAGGGTGGTATTGTGCGCGACGAAGCCGCACAACAGGCTTCCGTCGAAAAAGTCAAAGCTGCAGCGAGGGATCTAGGTGCCCTGCAGACTGAAACCATCGAATCGCCTATCCTCGGCGCCGAAGGCAATCGCGAGTTCTTGCTCCATTCCGAGTTCTAACCGGCTGCGTTCTCCGTGTCCTCTGTGGTGAACTCCCGGAATTTCTGTACAATCTCCTTTTCGCTATGGCCAGTCCGCAACCGTCTTCCCAGAAAACCGCAGCCATTATTGCCCGGCCCGATCGGCCAGCAGTCGCGCAGATTCTTCCCGGCCTGCTCACTTGGCTCACCGAGCATGGCTACAAAGTCATCGTTGACGAGGAAACAGCGGAATATACCAGCGGTCAGGAAGTCGTTCCACGAGCGGGGATGTCCTCGAAGCCGCTTCATCTCGTAGTAGTGCTCGGCGGCGATGGAACATTGTTGTCAGCCGCCAGGGTTACAGCCGCGGTCGATGTTCCTCTGCTGGGCGTTAACCTGGGATCGCTCGGATTCCTGACAGAAATTCCCCTGCCGTCGCTCTACACAATGCTGGAAGCGATCGCGCAGGGACGCGCTGCAGTCGAACATCGCTCGCTGATGCAGGTCCAGTTGCTGCGAGGCGATTCGGTGCGCGGCAGCTATCTGGTGTTCAATGATGCAGTAGTCAACAAAACCGCTCTCGCGCGTCTCAATACGTACGAGCTTCACATCGATGAGGCGTTTGTTGCCAGCTACCGCGCCGACGGCATGATCGTGGCCACGCCGACCGGCTCAACCGCGTATTCTTTGTCGGCCGGCGGACCTGTGCTGATGCCGACCGTCAACGCCTTCGTGATCACGCCGGTCGCTCCACATTCTTTGACCCATCGCCCGTTGGTTGTGCCAGACTCGGTGGAGATCGAAATCTTGCTGCGCAGCGAAGAGGAAGTGGCCTATCTGAGCTTGGACGGACAGCCGGGCCTCGACCTGCGCGATGGCGACCGTGTCCGGTGCCGTCGCTCCGAGCATCACGTGAACCTGTTCCGCACCGGTGCGGACTTCTTCCACGTGCTTCGTACCAAGCTGAAGTGGGGAGAACGGCAGGACTGAAGGAATCGTGATAATCGCGGCAGAAAAGCCTATGACTCCGGGCGCAGCAGGTCTGACACTTTTTCCCGGCGCCGGATGATCTTCGCCGAGACTCCACTCACCAATACTTCCGCCGGACGCGGGCGCGTGTTGTAGTTCGACGCCAGCACCATTCCATAGGCACCGGCATCCAGAATCGCAAGCAACTCGCCTTCTTCGACCACTGGCAACTCGCGGTCTCGCGCGAAGAAGTCTCCTGTCTCGCACACCGGGCCGACGATATCCGTGACTTCCGATTTCGCCTCCGAGTTCGCACTCCGCGTCACTGGAATGATTTCGTGATAGGCGCCGTAGAGTGCGGGCCGGATCAAGTCGTTCATCGCGGCACCCACTACCAGAAAGCGCTTGCCATCATTCTGCTTGCGGTAAATCACCGAGGTCAGCAGAATGCCCGCCGGACCGATGATCGATCGCCCCGGCTCCAGCAACAGGCGCACGTCCAAGCCGCGCAGGGGAGTTGCCAGCGCCCGCGCGTACGCGGCCACGTCTGCTGAGAATCCAAGGACACTGGGCTTTTCGTAAGCAATCCCAAACCCACCGCCCGCGTCGATGTAATCGATGCTGTGGCTATCCGAGCGCAGTTCGCGGACCAGGTCCGCCACCCGCGCCATGGCCTCGCCGAAGGGCGCAGTATCCGTAATCTGCGAGCCGATGTGGACACTGACCCCGCGAACCTTCAGAGGCCGAGCCGCCGAAGCTTTGGCATAGAGAGCGCGGGCCTCGCGAATGGGCACTCCAAACTTATGCTTCCGCAGCCCAGTGGAAATGTAAGGATGCGTTTCCGCTGCTACGTCAGGATTTACTCTCAGCGCCAGGGGGGCAGTCTTGCGCAACCGTCCCGCGCACTCCGCTAGTGCCCATAGCTCCGACTCGCTTTCGACATTGAAAAGCATGATCCCGGCCTTCAACGCCGCGGTCAGCTCTTCACGCGTCTTCCCCACGCCCGAGAACACGACCTTCTTCGCCGACTTGCGGTCTGCAACGAGCACGCGTTCCAGTTCTCCGCCAGAGACCACGTCGAACCCGCAGCCCTTCCTGGCCAACATCCGCAGAATGCTCAGGTTCGAGTTGGCTTTGACGGAATAACAGATCGTGTGCAACTGGTCGTGAAAAGCCGCGTCAAACGACGCATAGCGTGCGCGGATCATCGCCGCCGAGTACACATACAGTGGCGTGCCTTGTTGTAGAGCTAACTTTTGCAGAGAAACATCTTCGCAGTGCAGGACCGAGGATCCGCCACGGCGAAGCATCCCGCGTTTCGTTTCGCGATAGACAAATCCCGGGGGCCGCACTGCTGGGTTCGGACGGCGCGAGCTCATTTCTTTTTTGGGGAGGCGTGCGCGCTGCCGTGCACCCGGATGGCGACGACCGTCTGGTCATCGAAGGTTTCCACGCCCGCGGAGTGCTCGGCCGCGGCCTTGAAGAGCGAATCCACTACGCAGTTCGCCGACTTTGAGGCACACTCGGCCACGATCATCTCAACGCGGCCGCGCCCGAAGAGTTCACCCTTGCGATTGCGGGCGTCAAGAATGCCGTCGCTGAAGAACACGAACATATCGCCGGGCTTCATGCGGAACTTGAACTCGTCGTAGTCCGCTTCGTCGAACAGGCCGAGTGGTAACCCGGTCGCCTCGATCACTTCATTCTTTCCGCCGTGCACAAAAATCGGGCGGGGAAGTCCGGAGTTCGCCACCGTCAGCGTGCGCTGCTCGTCGTCCCATACAGCGTAGATGATGGAGACAAACTGCGCCTCGATTCGTCGCTCGGCCAGCGACAGGTTCACCGCTGAAAGCATTTCTGCCGACCCAGGTTCAATGGGAGCATGCGAGCGGATGATTCCGCTCACGAGTGCGGCATAGATCGCCGCGGGCGCTCCTTTACCGCTGACGTCGCCAATCGCAATGCCAAGCCGCGACATGGAATACGGAATGAAGTCGTACAAGTCGCCGCCGATGGCCCGGGCGGGAACGAACTTCGCAGCCACATCGAGATGTGCCATCTTCGGACTGCTCTGCGGCAGCAGGCGTCCTTGCAATTCCCGAGCCAGAGCCAGATCGCGCTCCAACCGGCGCTCCTGCCGTTCGATCTCTTCGTACAGTCGCGCATTCTCGACGGCAATCGCGATCTGCGCCGCCAAAGTCGTCATCGTGCGCTTGTGGTCTTCGGTAAAGAAGCCCCGCCGCGTGTGTTCAAGATCGAGTACGCCAATCGCTTTGCCTTTATAGACGAGCGGAACCGCCAGTTCAGACCGCGTTTCAGGATTTGCCTCAACGTAGCGCGCATCCTTGGTAACGTCGGGCACGAGCACCGCCTGTTGGCTCGCCGCCGCAAGGCCCACCAGTCCACGTCCTAGCGGGATTTCGTGCTTGAGATGAATGTTCTCATTGAAGCGCAGGGAGAACCGGTGCTGCAGTTTCTCTCCAGCAGCATCCAGCAGAAGGATGCTGAACATCTGGTAGTCGATGAGCCGCCGCACCAGTTCCGCGATCCGGCCAAGCAACTCGTCCAAGTTCAGAATCGATGTCAGCTCGCGCGCAATCTCGTTGAGCAACAGGAGAATCCGCGCCTGCTTGGTGGTGCGCGTGTAGAGTTGTGCGTTTTCGATGCCCGCCGCCATACGCGATGCCACCAGAGTCAGCACGCGGACATGTTCTTCGTTGAAGTAGCCGGGCTCGCGTGCTTCGATGTCGATGACCCCAATCACCCGGTTCTTGGTGATGAGCGGGATAGCGAGTTCCGAGTGCACGTTCGGAACCGCTTCGATGTACCGCGGATCTTTGGTCACATCGTCGATCAAAACAGCCTGCCGCAATTGTGCCGCCTGCCCGGTAACGCCCTCGCCGACTTTGATCCGGCTGCGCTCCGCGAACTCAGGCGGATAACCAACCTGAAAGCGGAAGCGCAGTTCCTGGGTCTTCTCGTTCAGCAGTAGAATGGCAAAAATCTCGTAATCGATCACCTTGCGCACGACTTCAGCGACGCGCCGTACGGTCGTATCCAGATCGAGCGACGTAGCTAGAACATCCGCTACGTCGAGCAGCAGCGACTCGACCGGTAGTCGATCCGGCTTGGAAAGGACTGAACTCATTCGTTCGTATGATAGCAGCCGTGTTCCGTGTTGCCCTTGAGTACGAAGGAACGTCGGCGTGAAAGGCGCATTGCGACTGAACTTGGGCGCCTTACTCTGGCCAGCCTATCCCCTGGGTACTACGCAAATATCAGGGAGATTGCGGTATTTTTCCGCGTAGTCGAGCCCATACCCGACTACAAATTCGTCGGGAATCTTGAATCCGACGTAGTCTCCCTCCAGCGCAAGTTTGCGTCGAGACGGCTTGTCGAGCAATGCCGCGACTTTCAGCGACCGCGGTTGCCGCGCCAGCAACATCTTTTTCAGATAGGTCATGGTGAGGCCCGTGTCGAGGATGTCTTCCACGAGGATGATGTTCTTGTCCTTGATCGACTGATCCACGTCTTTCAGCAGTCGCACTTCCCCCGTCGAGTCCCATCCGCTCTTCAATTCGTTGGCGGGGCTGGGCCGATTTCCGTAGCTCGAGACTCCAATAAAATCGAACGTGGAATCGAGCTCAACTTGCCTTGCCAGATCGGCTAGAAAGATCGCCGCGCCCTTGAGCACACCAACAAAGATCACAGCCTGACCCGCGAAGTCCTTCGTGATCTCCACGCCCAATTCGGCTACACGTTTAGCGATGTCCTGCCGCGAAATCAGCACCTTGAGTTCTGTCATGGCGTTTCATATTAAACTAGGTTGGCCGATTAATGGAAAAGGCGAGCTCTCCTGACACCATGCCCCGCGCGAGTGCTGGGACCAGGGAGCAGCAAGGAGCTGTAAGCACTCATGAATCTGAAAGGCGTCAAACTCACGTGGTTGGGCCATTCGACGTTTCGCATTGAAACTCCCGCCGGAAAGGCAATTTTCATTGATCCCTGGATCATGGGAAATCCCATGTGTCCCGAAGCCGACAAGAAAGTTAAGAAGGCCGACGTCCTGCTTTGCACGCACGGCCATGGCGACCACATCGGTGATGCCGTCGAAATCGTCAAGCAGCACAACCC
Organism: uncultured Acidobacteriaceae bacterium; assembly: GCA_963710885.1. Taxonomy (GTDB): domain Bacteria; phylum Acidobacteriota; class Terriglobia; order Terriglobales; family Acidobacteriaceae; genus Sulfotelmatobacter. The sequence goes on along the minus strand of CAVQCF010000017.1, from coordinate 37,089 downwards.
GCTCGTAGTGGGAATCTACGAACTCTGTCTCTGGATGGCGCAGAAAGGCGCGAAACAGATTTCTCCGATGAACAAAGGGGGATCGCAGACCGTCGGCGATATCAAAGTAACCATGGTCCACGCCGATCACTCCTGCGGCATTCAGGACGGCGACGAGATTATCTACGGCGGCGAGGCCTGCGGCTACGTGATCGAGTTTGCCAACGGCGTGAAGATTTACCACGCCGGCGACACGAATGTATTCGGCGACATGGCCATCATCCGCGAGTTGTACGCTCCTGAAATTGCCATGATTCCGATGGGCGATCTCTTTACTATGGGACCGCGGGAAGCAGCGTATGCCATCAACCTGCTGAAGCCGAAGACTGTCATCCCAATGCACTTCGGAACGTTCCCCGCGCTCACCGGAACCCCGAGCGCTTTGCAGAAACTGGTTCCAAACCTTGAAGTGTATGAAATGAAGCCGGGCATCACGATCGGCGATTGAACCGTCATCGGTCCAGCGATCAACCGGTTAACCATTAGGACTGTCGCACTCGAAAGGAAAGCGCGTGACTAAGGCGAATGTACTTCAGGCTAAGAAGAAAGACTCCGCCGCAAGCTGGCGCCACTACAACTTCACCACCGCCGGACCAGTCGATGACTACCTCTACTCCATGCTGCCCAAGCGGCAGGAAGTGCTGGCGGAGATGGAAGATTACGCCACCGCTCACAACGTCCCCATCGTGGGCCCAGCCGTCGCTCGAGTCTTGCAGCAACTGGCCTTGATGATCAACGCACGCACCGTTTTCGAACTTGGGTCCGCCATCGGCTATTCGACCATCTGGTGGGCGCAGGCGGTGGGCGATAAGGGACGAGTGATCTACACCGACGGCGATTCGAAGAATGCAGAACGCGCCCGCGGTTACTTCCAACGCGCTGGAGTCTCTAACCGCATCACGCTGCATACCGGAGATGCGCTGGAGTATCTCTCGGAGCAGAAGCAGGAGTTCGACATCATCTTCAATGATGTAGACAAGGAAGATTATCCTCGCGTGCTGCGCCTGGTGGCGCCGCGCTTGCGGAAGGGCGGCCTGTTCATCACCGACAACGTGCTGTGGAGCGGCCGCGTCGCGGAAAAGAATCCAACCGACGCCAGCACCAGAGCCATCCTCGAATTCAATCGCAAACTTTACGACACCAAGGAGTTCTACACGACGCTGCTGCCGATCCGGGACGGTCTTGCGGTCGCATTGAAGAAGTAACCTGCCCGCTGTCGCGAGGGCGTCTCGCCCTCGCACCTCCGCGCGAATCCCACGGGGCACCGGCGCCACGATGATGCGGACGTTACTTTACTTCGCCGCAGCCTGGGTCAACTCCGCGTCGATCGTAATCGTAACCTCGTCGCCCGCAATGCCAGGAGCACCCGCGACGCCAAAATCCTGTCGATTGATCTTGGTACTCGCCGACGCGCCGATACGCTGCCCGGGACCCATCGGATCTTTGATCGGGGTGGAAGGACCGTCCACGTCAAGCACTACCTCTTTCGTTACGCCGTGCATGGTGAGGTCGCCGGTAATTGCCAGTTTCCCGGCCCCGGCGCTCTTCACTGACTTGGCTTTGAAAGTAATAGTCGGATACTTTTGCACATCAAAGAAGTGCGGGCTCTTCAAGTCGTTATCACGCATTTCGACGCGCGTGTCCACGGAACTCGCGTCGATCGTGGCTTCCAGCCAGTCCTTCGAGGGGTCGGCCGGATCATACGTCGCTGAGCCACTCACCTTGGTAAATGCGCCTCGGACGGTCGAGACTCCGAGATGCCTCACCGAAAATTGCGCGGCAGTGTGCTTGGGATCGATCTGCCAGGTTCCAGCCTGAGCTGCCGCAGTGGCAACCAAAGCCGCAGCGGTGATGAGGGAAAAGATAAAACGAGACATTTCAGTAACGGTCCTCCCAGTGAATTGAAGTTTAGTAATGCTAAATGGATTTGACCGGAATGGCCAACAGGTCCTCGACCAAGCCAACTTCCTTTTGCAGGAAGGGTTCCCCGTGGCTCACGCCCCCGAGGGCGCCGTAAAAACGCGCCATGGATTCGACGCGGGCCCGAATCTCGGCCTGGGCAGGGAACAGATCCTTGCCCGCTTCCTGATCGCTGAACTGCGACTTGTACGCGAGGATCGAAGCGAACTTTCCCTCAAACTGCTCGCCAATGTCCACGACAAACGAAGGCCGAATGTCGTAGTAGAGCGTCGCATAAACTATTTTGAACGGCCGATGCGGAGCGAGGGACGAAGATCCGAGAGCCAACTTCGCGAGGCCAGCCAAGAAGCAAGCCTCATATCCCAACACTGACGCGGTGTAATGATCCGGATGCCGCCCCTTCCAGTAGGGCAGAATGATTACCCGCGGCCGCGTCTCCCGAATCACGGTGGCGACCTTCAACCGGTTCTCGTAAGTGTTCTCCACGCGCCCGTCAGGAATGTCGAGCGCCCGCCTCCAGCTCGCGCCTAAAATCTTGGCTGCGTCATCGGCTTCTCGCGCACGATCGCCCGCGGTGCCCCGCGTCCCCATCTCGCCCTGCGTCAAGTCCAGGATGCCGGTGCGCTGCCCGCGCTGCGCGGCCTTCAGTAGGGTTCCGCCGCACGTTTGCTCTACATCGTCGCGGTGCGCGGCGATGGCGAGAATGTCCAGAGATTGGATGTCGAGTGGGGTCGAGGACATGTCAGTCGAGATTGCCTTGCTCCAGCACTACGTTCTCGCGCACGATCAGCCGGTGCGCCGCCATTTCCTTCAGCGTGGGAAGCACGCGACTCACATGCTCATCGGTGTCGACGAAAATGATGATCACCGGCAGCTTGCCTCCGGCCTCCACTAGATGCGAGGTCTCTACGCGCTGCCGCCCCAGGAAGCCCGCAACTGCGTGAAGCGCGATCGCCGCGTAAGCGTTCTCTTTGCGTAGGTAGTTGAGAATCTCCATGTGCAGCGGCCGGTGATGCCATTGGTCCGCTTCGTTGAGATAGATGGTGACTTGCACTGCCATTGCATCTGGCATTTTACTCGTGATCCCTCCTGGAAATCTGCCATTCCTGCCGCAAGATGCCGGATAACTCCGAATCCACGAACTGATCCCACTTTCGCAGATGTTCGCGCTGGCAGCCTTCGTGGCGCATGCCCAGCTTCACCAGAATCCTGCCCGAGCTTGGGTTTTGTTTGAAATGCGAGGCGAAGATCCGGTGCAAACCGAGGTCTTCAAACCCGTAACGCAGCAACTCGCGCCCTGCCTCTGTCGCATAGCCCTGTCCCCAGTACAGAAGTCCCAGCCAGTAGCCAAGTTCGGCGTGTTGATGCTGGTCGTCGACGCGCAATCCGATGCCGCCAATCTGCCTCCCGTCATTGCGCAGCGTGATCGCCAGCCAGATCTTGCCCGGTTCCCTCGTCAATGCGAGGAAGTCCTTGGCATCCTGCTCGGTGTAGGGATGCGCGATGCGCAACGTCGTGGCGGCTACTTCATGAGTGCCGATTATGGGCAGCAGTTCCGTGATGTCTTCCTCGCGGTAAGGGCGCAGCCTCAGCCGCGCAGTTTCCAGAGTAGGACGCGTCTCCATTGGCTAGATCGCCCGTGCCAGCGCCATTCCAGCCAGAGAGCTGCCCAGGCACAGCAGGTTATTGCTGAGTACGTTGACCAGCATCAGTCCCCAGTGTCCTTGCTCGAAATACGCCATGGATTCAAACGCGTAGCTCGAAAAAGTGGTGAACGACCCGCAGAATCCGACGACAACCAGCAGTCGCCACCGCGGATCCACCAGCACGCGCTCAGTCGTCCAGATCACAAAGAATCCGACGATGAAACTTCCAATAATGTTGATGGCGAGCGTTCCGTAAGGGAACAGGGGGCCAAGCTCTCGTGCAGCAAGACGGCTGAGCAGGTAACGCAGATTGGCGCCGACGATCGCGGCGACGGATATAGCGAGGAAATCCTTCACGATGGAGCTCCCTACAAAAGTCAGATTCTGTAGGAGTTATCAGCTTGCAACCCGCGCAAGCGGTTTATGGCGAACTCCATCGCCCTAACTATTTTCTATCACAGACGACATGCCGCAGCACAGGTCACCGAAGGTCCGAGTGCTGGCGCCTGAGCTCCCGCCTAGTTACTTCTTCCGCTCCACCAGAAACCGAGCCAACTCCTTCAGCGTCTCCGCCGACTCCCCGAAGCTTTCGAGTTCCGCAAACGCATCATTCACCAGCGCGTCCGCCCTGCGCACCGATGCTTCAACCCCAAACAGCGCAGGATACGTCGCTTTCTCCGAAGCGGTGTCTTTGCCAGCAGTCTTCCCCAGTTGCGCCGAAGTCTGGGTCACATCGAGCACGTCGTCCACAATCTGAAACGCCAGGCCGATCGCTAGTCCGAAGGCGCGCAGCTTCGCCACCTGATTGCCTTTTGCACCGGCGTAGAGCCCTCCGCTCACCAGGCTTGCCGTGATTAGCGCGGCCGTTTTCGAGCGGTGAATGTACTCCAGCATCTCCGCTGTCGGCTGTATGTGTTCCGACTCGAGGTCCACGACCTGCCCGCCGATCATGCCGTCGATGGTTCCCGTGTCGTGGGCGATCTCCTCGATAATTTTCACGCGCGCTTCCGCCGGACACTTCAAACGGGCCAGCACCTCATAGGCCTGCGTCTGCAGCGCATCCCCAGCCAGGATCGCGATAGCCTCGCCAAATGCCTTGTGACACGTCGGACGCCCGCGCCGCAGATCATCATTATCGAGCGCAGGCAGGTCGTCATGGATCAGCGAATATGTGTGCAGCATCTCCAGTGCCGCGCCCAGTTCCTCGATGCGCGCCGGCAATGACCCAGCCACCATACGTCCTGCTTCCATGCAGAGTACGGGCCGCAGGCGCTTGCCGCCGGCAAACACGCTATGGCGCATGGCCTTATGAATCGATTGGGGATGCTGCGTCTCCAGCGGAATGAGCCGGTCGAGCGCAGCGTCAGCCAGTTGCCGTCCTTGTTCGAGAGCTTCCGTGAGCATGAAGCAGTGAGTATAACAAGGCCTCGCCTGTGGGAACGGCGCGAAGGGATGCAGGAGAAGAGGGAAGTGGAAAGACGGCGGCAAAGAAAAAGGACGCCCGCGGGCGTCCTCGACTGGCAAGAGAAAACTAAGCTGCCGCGGTCCGCGAAAGCGCCATGCTTCGCAGCACCGAAGTCAGCACATTCCCCACGTCATCGGCAGGGCAAACATCGCTGGCGCCGGCCGCCAGTGCAGCCATCCACATTTCTTCATCAGGAATGCGATGCGTGCACACGATGGGTAAGGCAGGAAAATCCCGATGCAAATTCTCTACATCGGTCAGCAGCCAGTGCTCGATGTTGAGGACTACTGCTTCCGGCTGGTTGCGAGTGACGTTGTCCCGCAATTCTTCGCGGGAGCGGATTACGTGAACTGAAAAGTGCGGGCGGAGCCCACCAGCCAGAGTCCTGGCCACTTTAGGATCTTTCTCAAAAACGACTACACTTTGTGTCATAATTCCCCCGAATCTTCAACCGTCGTCAACGGCGGACGTCGACATTGGACTAGGGCTGCGGGGTGGCTGGGAAAACCACTGCACCACAGACATCTAAAGCTCTCGAATCACGGCCAGAAATCCCCACGGCTCACCGGCGTGCAGGCGACTGCTCTGTCAGCGCTTCGAATGGTTCAGCCTGAAGCTTCCCGTTCTTTTTCAGCAGAATCTCGACCTTACCTTCCGCTTGTTCCAGCTCCTTCCGGCAGGAAGAAGAAAGCTGCATGCCTTCTTCAAACAGTGTCAGAGACTTCTCCAACGGGACTTCTCCCTTTTCCAGTTCCTGAACTATTTTCTCCAGTCGCTGGAGGCACTCCTCAAATTTGGCCAACGGGTTTTTGCTCCGTCTCTTATTGTAATGCACCTCTTTGCAACGAGAGTCCCGTCTTTTTAATGAGTCGGACCCATAAAAATGATCGATGAAGTCCCAGTGCGGGAACGGTTCTGAGGCTGGAAAATCTGCAATATCGTTTTGCTATTACACTGAATCGATTCACGAGCCTCGCCGCGTTCCGTCTAAGAGGCCACACCGAGGTTCCGGTGGTACCGCCGCCGGCGGCACTGAATTATTTGTGCGATAGTAGACCACGAGCGGGCCGTAATCCAAGAGTAGGAGCTGTGGACGAGTTTGTGTCCGAGGATGCGCTCTAAGCGGTCGCTTTGGAGCCCGGGTCTTTGCCCAGCGCCTCCAACACATCAACGGCTGAACTGTACCGCCCCTGCGGCGCGCTGATCTGCGCTCCTTGTGCCATCTGCTTGGCCGCAATCAGCATTTCCCGAGCAATCGCCACGCCCTCGGCCCGCGCCAGTTCCGGAGTCGGGGCCTTTGCCATGCGCTCCAGAATCGAGTCTGGCACCGACACCCTCAGCTCATTCTTCATGAACTCCGCGTTGCGTACGCTGACCAGCGGCCAAATTCCGGCCACGACAGGGATGCGGCAGTGCTCAATGCGTTTCAGAAAGTTCTCCAGGAGCCGCAGATCAAACACCGGTTGGGTTACCACATATTCCGCTCCCGCCTCGACTTTGTACTCAAAACGCCGAATCTCTTCGTCCAAGTCGGTCAGTCCCGGATTGGCCCCCACGCCAATCACGAAGGCCGTGCCGGCCCCAATCGGATTTCCCCCGAGATCAAGCCCCCGATTCAGGTTGTGCACAATGTTGACCAGGCCGATCGCGTCCACATCAAACACCGCGGTCGCGTCGGGATAGTTTCCCATCTTGGGAGGATCGCCGGTAATGCAGATCAGATTCTTGATGCCGACCGCCGCCGCACCCAGCAGATCGCTTTGGATGCACAGCACATTCCGATCGCGGCACGTGTAGTGCAGAATGGCATCAATGCCTACTTCCCGCTGAATGAGCAGCGAAAGCGCCTGGTTGCTCATGCGGGCCGAGGCTCGCGGGCTATCGGGAATGTTCACCGCGTCCACGCCCACGGACTTCACAAATTGCGCACCCTCGATCTCCTTGCGAACGTCGATCCCCTTGGGCGGCACGATCTCGACCATGGTTACAAATTCACCGCGAGCCAGCCGAGCACCCAGTAGCGATCGGTTCTCCAGTGGCATCGCCGGCGCGGCGAGTGGCGCGGTCTGGCCACCTACCACGTGAGCGGCCGCCGTTTTTGATCGGGCTTCACCTACCCGCAGAGCCGACTTCATGACCCGGATATGTTCCGGCGTCGTTCCGCAGCACCCGCCAACGAGCCGGACTCCAGCAGCGACAAATTTCCGCGCGTAGCTGGCCATATATTCCGGCGAGCACAAATAAATATTCCGGCCGTCCACCGACCGTGGGATGCCTGCATTGGGTTGCGCCGCCAGCGGCAGGGAAGTGGCCGCCCGTACTCGTTCCATCGCGTCGAGCATGGCAACCGGGCCCACGCTGCAGTTACAGCCAATTACATCCGCGCCCCACTCTTCGAGTTTCGAAACGAACGTCTGCGGATCGGAACCGTCGAGGCAGTTCCCGTCCTCGTCAATCGTGACCTGCGCCACGATCGGCAGCGATTTGCTTACATCGCGCGCGGCCAGCATGGCCTGGTGGATCTCTTCCAGATATCCGAATGTCTCCAGAATCAGCAGATCGATGCCGCCTTCTACCAGCGCCGCAATCTGCTGACGAAAGGCCGCTCGCGCCTCCTCGAACGAAGTCTTTCCCAGCGGCTCGATTCTTGTGCCGAGCGGGCCAACCGATGCCCCGACCCATACATCGAAGCTTTTGGCGGCTTCTCGTGCCAGTCGAGCGCCGGCATGATTGATGTCGCGAACCTTGTCCGCCAAGCTGTGGCGTCCCAGGCGGAAAGAGTTGGCACCGAAAGTATTCGTTTCAATAATCTCGGCTCCAGCCTGCAAGTATTCGTGATGAATACCGCGAATCAGGTCGGGCTGGGACAGATTCAGTTCATCATAAGACCGGTTGATGAAGATGCCTTTGGCGTAGAGCAGGGTTCCCATGGCGCCGTCGCACAGTACCGGGGATTGCTTGATCCGAGCAAGAAAGTCAGCCGCCATATAGGTTCTGAGAATACAGGATTAGCGCTAGTTCGTGCATCTCGATGACTTTTGCCAGCAGCAGCGAAAAATCGCGGAGCTGTTGCACGTTAATCCTGAACGCTCTACATGAGGGCCTGTTCCGGGTCTGTTATAATCCATCATTTTGCAATTAAATCTCCCTTTTTCATGTCGTTAGGAGCCTGTCGTTTGAAGAAACGCATCCTCGTTCTTCTGGTTGGATTGTGGGTCAGCCTAGGTTTCAGTTCGTGCGGTGGCTCTAGCAAGCCGAAGGATCCCCCCAGCGGCCTGCCCGACCGCGTCCTGGCCTCGCAAGGGGTAAGTTCGACGTTCAGCAGGGCCGGCCTGGTAATCCTCAATGGCTACAATGACACCATACCGGGGCTCGCTCCAATCCCAGCAGGAAACTCGCCCGGCGTGATGGCGATCTCGCCGAGCCGAAACATTGCTGCGACCTTTGACGCCGGCAGCAGCAACGTTTACGCCGTGGACACATTTACGGAAGCAGATATCGGAAACGTGCGCATCCCTGGGCCGACTTCAAGCATGGCCTTTCCGACTGCCCAGCCGATCGGATACGCCGCCATCCCGACGGCCACGGTCAATGGCTATACCTTTGTGGGCGCCGTCGATATCTTGGATTACGTCAGGTCACAGCTCACCACGATTGCGGTCACGAATGCGCAAACCGTGATCGCCAACTCCAACGGCACCCAGATCCTTGTCTTCAGTAATGACTCCGACTCGATCACGGTGCTGACTCCCTCGAATGCAGTGTCCCCGGTCGATCTCAGTTGCCAGTCCGCTCCCAACGTGGTTTGCACCCAAGTCCCCGGCTTCGACCGGCCGGTGTGGGCCGTCGTCAGTGGTAACACCGCGTATATCATGAACTGCGGCGCGGAGTGCGGCGGCGTTCAAGCTAGCGTGCAGACCTTGGATCTGGGTTCTCTCGCCGTGGGCCCGCCGGTGCTGGTAAATGGCGCCACCATCGGTTTAATAAGCGGTTCCCAGTTGTTTGTCGCCGGGAACGGAACGCCCACCGGGCTTCCCTGCAAATCCATCCCGAGCGCTGCCCCTACCGCAGCCACTTACTGCGGGACCCTCGACATCATCGACCTGAACACGATGTCCGACCCGTACTACAACAACCCTAGTGCCGAGATCGCGATCCCGGACGGCTTTCATTGGCGCATCGATATGACTACGAACGGCCAGGTCTTCGTCGGATCGCAACATTGCACCAACATCGGCAACGTCAATAACCCCGTCGGGGAAGTACGCGGATGTCTCGCGATCTACCGCACTGCCAACAACTCCGTGCTCTTTCCTCCGGACAATGGCGACGTGAACGGCCTGCAGGGATTCACCACCCGTGACGTTGAGTATGTTGCCGAAGGTGGAAGCCTCCGCGTCTACGACACCCTGACCGATGTACTATTGATCAACGACTTCCTGCCCCAGGGGAACATCAACATCGTGGGCTACGTCGGCGACATTAAGGCGATCGATTTCTTCTGAGGGTATAGCGTCGGCATCGTGCCGGCTGGACCGAGGGGTCTCGTCCTTGCTGGTCCAATTCTTATCTCGCGGGCTCCAGCAAGAGTCGGTGCGCCTTCGCGGCCTCGACGGCTTTCGTGGTGAAGGGAAGACCGAACGTAGTTCCCCCGTACCACGCCTTCCACTGATCCATGTAGTAAGGGCTCAAGAAGTTTCCTCCCTGGCCGGTGACTGTGTTCAGCGTCGACTCATCCAGGTTCGCCATGTTTGCCGTGAAGCGCTCGGACGGCCCATGGTACGGCGTCACTGCCTTCACCGTGTACCCGCTGCCGGATTGCGCCTGCACTCCTGGTCCTGACCAGTGTTTGATCACCGGAATCTTGCCCAGGATCGGATGCTGGATGTCGACTGCATTGAAGGCGCCCCAGCGCCACGAAGCCAAATCCTTTGGCGCCTGTGGATGGTTAACTGCAGCCTCGACCGCCGTGGTCAACAGTTCGTCATAATTCGGATATTGATCCGGCAGCCAGCGCTTCGGCCGGTGGAGCAGGATGTTCTCCATCCACACCGATCTTTGCAGCCACGAATAGGTCTTCCAATCGATGATCTTCTTCTCGGTTTCTTTATAGAGCTCGGAGTCGGCCTCTTTGCGAGATTCCGAAGGAGCCATTCCCAACTTTGGTTCGAGAAGCAGTCGGCGCAGTTCGCCAATTGAATTTTCCGCGATGGTAGGCGCGGCCGACGCAGCCAGCATGCGTCCATCCCAGCTGCGCATCAAATCGGCGGCCTGCTTGGCCCGTGCGGAGGGCTTCGCGGCGTGATCTACGGCGTAAACCAGGCGCTCCGCGGCAAAGAGCACGGCTTCCGATTGAATGTCAGTTTGCAGCGCGAGCATATCCGCCGCCGAGAACTGCCGTCCCGACTCCAGCACGTGATAGATGCGCGCTGTGCGCCACGGAGCTTCCCATTCCATGCTGATCGAGTTCGGATAACCGTCCGGCGTGATTCTTCCATTCGCCGTTGCAATAATTCCCGATGGCGGGTTGTAGATGCTCGGCAGCTTTCCAAACGGAATGTACGAAATCCACTCGTGCGCATTGTCAGCGCCGCTCACCGGAAGACTGCCGTCTCCCGCCGCCCGGATCGGAACCTTGCCCGTGGCGTGATATCCAATGTTTCCGTCCACGTCGGCGTAGACCACGTTTTGCCCCGGCGCGTCCAGTTGAGAAAACGCACGTTGAAACTCATCCCAGTTCTGCGCCGTATTCACGTCAAAGAATGGGATGTGCAACCCGTCATACAGCGTCCAACGCAGCGCCAGTGGCCGGGTTTCCCCGGGAACCAGTTCCGTGATTACCGGTCCGTGACGCGTGATCCTAACATCCACACTCACATCTGGCTTGCCCTTTACGTGAATGATCTCCGAGCGGTGCTCCGGTTGCACCCATCCGCTCGGCGTCTGATACGCGCCTTCCTGATTGAAATTCTCAATGAACACATCGGTCACGGTCGGACCGACGTTGGTGAATCCCCAGGCAATCCGCTGGTTGTGTCCCACAATCACATACGGCATACCGGGCAGTGTCACGCCCGCAACATCGAGAGTGCCCGAGTGCAGGTGCGCCTCGTACCAGAGGTTCGGCATCTGGTGGCCAAGGTGCATGTCGTTCGACAGCAGCGGCTTTCCCGTCACCGTATGCACCCCGGAGACCACCCAGTCATTCGATCCGTTCACCGGCACCTCCTCGATCGCCGAGGATTCGATTGTCGAAGATGCGGTCAACCAGGGCTCGATCGACAAGGCCTTGGCCGGCGACGCTTTAGGTATCTTTGAGAAACTTGGCTTTGGGTAGTAGGAGCCCGGCGTTGGGTGAGTGAAATCTGGCTTTGAGTGAGTGAAATCTGCTTTCGGGTGGCGCAGCGCTTTCAGCGCTGGGATCAGACCATTCTCCTCCGGTAGGGCTTTAGCCCCTGAGGCCCCGACCTGCAAACCTATCGGCGCTCTCGCCGGAAACGCTCGTGTAACTGAGTTGTCCGGAGAATCGTCGTCGTCCTCGTCATCGGAATTCCCCGTGTTGTCCGGCTCCGTCAGATCCTCTCGCATCACGGTTGGCGGACGGTCGTGCCACGAGCGGTTCACATACAGGTCCGCAGGTCAACTCAGGCCCCAGCTTGGCGAGAATCTTCTCGCGACTGAGCGCGTCATAAAAGTAGTGATAGTTCAGATCCTTCACCATCGAATTGGCGATGACCACCGAATCCTCCGGTTGCCATGGCTTCGGAGAGTAATGCAGGATCCGAAACTCGATCGGCAGTCGGTTGCCATGGGTGCCGATATACGCGTTGACTCCGCGCGCATACGCTTCGAAGAAAGCGCGGTCCCGTGGGCTGGCCAGTTCCATGGCCTTCTTCGCCGCTGCCCGCAGGCCCAGAATCCTCTGTTCGCGATCCAGTCTCAACAGGTCCTCGCCCAGAATCTCCGAGAGTTCGCCACCGCCGTAGCGGCGCATCACGTCCATCTGCCACAGCCGGTCCTGCGCCGTCACATAGCCTTGCGTGAAAAAAAGATCGTCGAGGCTGGCCGCTTCAATCGTGGGAACCCCGTGGCCGTCGCGCGTGACCGTAACCGGCGCCGAGAGCCCGCGGATCTGCACCCGCCCGTCCAGTTGAGGAAGGGCAGCATGCGCGACGTAGTAGCCATACCCAACCAGGCCCGCCACAATCACGATCACGGCCAGCACGAGCCACAGCAGATATGCGGAGAACGGGCGAACGTCGCGACTTGGGTGGGCTGATCTGGGTCAGTGTGCTCATGAGGAGTCTCTGATTGTATTCCACGCCCCGTGGCGCTGCGTCGGCGCTGAAAATGAATTTCATTTTCAAGATGCCGGATGGTATCCTGACCTCGTTCGACATGACTCTGTTCCACCTGCCATGCTGCAGAAGCGCATCGATGATCAGCCCACCATCTCCCGCCAGATGGTCCGCGAAGCCCAGGAAATCCTTCACAGGCATCTGAAGGGTGTCGGCCTCAAGCAGACTGCGCAGCGCGACGCCATCCTGCGCACCTTCCTCGAAACCCGCGACCATCTCTCCACCGACGAACTTCACCGCCTGGTGCAGAAAAAAGACGCGCGCATCGGCTACACCACCGTCTACCGCACGCTGAAGCTGCTGGCGGAGTGCGGCCTGGCCAGCGAAGTCGCCTTCCACGACGGCATTGCCCGCTACGAGCACCAGTACAACCGCCGCAGCCATCACCACATGGTCTGCACCGGTTGCGGCAGTTCCGTCGAATTTTTTTCCCAGGAAGTCGGCCAGCTCGAGCAGGAGATCGGACGCAAGTACCACTACCTCACCACCCGGCACACGTTTCAGATCTACGGAGTCTGCGAAGACTGCCGCAAGAAGAACCACGCGCCCCGCGCTCTCTGACTGAGCTTTTCGTGATTTGCCGCCCGGCCCGCCATTTGATATGGTGCCCCACAATGGATCCAACGAGCGTTCCCCCAATCTCTTGCCCCGAATGCTCCGCCCAAATGCCCGCGACCGCCGCTTTTTGTCCGGCTTGCGGCCGCGCCATGCAGGCGCAAATGCTCGCTCAAGGGACCGTCGGCGCCCTTCAGGAAAATATCGGCGGCGCGCTCGCGTATTTCACCTTCATTCCCGCAATCGTGTTCCTGTTCCTTGTGCCATACAACAAGAATCGTTTTCTGCGCTTCCATTCCTTCCAGTGCCTGTTGCTTTGGGGCGCGGCCATTGTGATTGGAATCGCCCTGAAACTCGCCAGCGTAGTGCTCTTCATCGTCCCCGTGCTTGGGCCTCTGCTGGTCTGGGTCGTCGCCGTCGTCGTCGTGCTTGCGGCCATTGTGATCTGGCTGGTTCTCGTGGTAAAGGCCTTTCAGGGAGAGATGTTCCAACTGCCGATGCTCGGCGAATTTGCCGCGCAGTATGCTGGTTCGATCTAGCCCGCCCGGCGGGCTTACGCACACATAAATTGCTTTCTGCGGGTTTTCCTGATACTTTGCCGCCCACGCCGCTTGGGGCATGACTGGGGTTCAGTTGTGAATTGCACCCGCGGTGGCGATGAGGGTATTCCCATGGCTTTCTGCAATAAGTGCGGTGCACAGATCGCCGACGGTGCTACCGTTTGTCCCGCCTGCGCCGGACGGACTGGAGGCACTTCTCCAATCGCTCCCAGTGTCGCAGGACTGAACGACAACACCGCCGGAATGCTGGCCTATGTGACATTCATCCCGGCCATCATCTTTCTCGTGATGGAGCCCTACAACAAGAGCCGCTTCGTCCGCTTCCACTCTTTGCAATGCATTTTCCTCTTCGTGGTCGTGGCGATTGTTCACTTCGCGCTTGGGGTTGTTTCTGCTGTCCCGTTCATGATTGTTTTAACCCTTCCGCTACACGGCTTGGTCTCCCTGGCGACATTAATTCTTCTGATTTTTCTGGCTCTAAAAGCGGGCCAGGGCCAGACATACAAGCTGCCGGTGATCGGCGACCTAGCTGAAAAGCAGGCGAACGCGATGTAAGACTTCGGACCGCACCACTCCTCAAATCTCCCACGCTTGACTTTCTTCCTGTAAGCTGTCAATCCTATTAACTTTTACCCGCGTCCCAATCCCACGCCAGGCAGCGTGGTTTTCGGCCGGCGGGAATCCTGTTGGGCGATTGGGGAATTCATTGCGAGTTCGGGTCTTCTATCACGACAAATGCTTTGACGGAGCTTCCTCCGCCGCGTTGTTCTCCCGCTTCTACCGCGAGCGCATTCGCGGCGACGCCGAGTTCGAATTCACCGGCCTGGTGCACCGCGCCGGAGCGCTGTTCGACGAGAAGCAATTCGACGGCGACGAGAACGCCATCGTCGACTTCAAGTACTCCAGTTCGCCCAAGATTACCTGGTGGTTCGACCATCACGAGAGCGCCTTCCTCTCGCCCGCCGACGCCGAACATTTCGAGCAGGATCAGAGCAACCGCAAGTTCTACGATCCCGATTTCAAATCCTGCACCAGTTTCATCGCCATGATCGCGCAGCAGCGCTTCGGCTTCGATCCCGCGCCGGTCGCCGATCTCGTGCACTGGACCGACATCATCGACGGCGCGCTCTACCCCGACGCCAAGACCGCCGTCGAGATGGAAGCGCCCGCCATGAAGCTGACCATGGTCATCGAATCGGCGCCCGACCACGGCTTCGTTCCCAACCTGATTCCGCTGCTGGCCACGAAATCTCTGGCGGAAATTCTCGAAGAACCATTCGTCGCGCCTCTGCTTCCGCCGCTGCTCAAGCGCCACGAACTCTCCATCGGGATTCTCGAGCAGCGCACCGAATGCAAAGACGGCACGATTTTTTTCGACGTCACCGATCACGATCTCGAGGGCTACAACAAATTCATCCCCTACTACCTGCACCCGGAATCGGTCTACAGCGTAGGGTCTGAGCAAGAGCAGTTTCCGCGTGAAGGTTTCGGTGGGATCGAACCCGTGGGCGCCGCAGGAACCCGAAGTGAACCTGGCCCGCATCTGCGAGCGCTACGGCGGTGGCGGCCACGCCCGCGTCGGCGCGATCTCCTTCAACGTGAACCAGCACGCCGCGGCCATCAAAGCATCGCAGGAAATCGTAGCCGAACTGCGCGCCGCAATTCGACAGAAAAGAAAAGTTGACGAAGTGCTGAAGGATTCGTGGGGCAGCGCCTTCGAGCGATGAATTTAGGTAGACGCACGCTCTCTTACTGTACCGGTGTCCCGCTAGCCATACACGTCGCCGGATTCCCATCGCTCGCGGACCGAATCACTCCCGACTGATCCGCACAAAACGACTTGCTCCCATAACTGTTTTCGTTGGGAGCAGCGGTCAGATGAAAGCTCGTGGCCGGCGTCCCGCCGCATCCCGAGAGCGTAAACACAAAGCCGATACCGCTTCCCGCTCGCCAGTCCACTGTTGATCAGCATCGCCTGATGCTCGTTCGGTGCTCCGCTTCCGAAACCATCCAGGTCCGACAGTGTGCAGCTGTAACCAACTGCCGGATAGCTGGTCGCATACGTCACCTCGGCCGTAAGAATCGTTCGCATGGCGGCAGACCACCATCGCGTCGCTGCCCCCAGCCTGTGCAGAAACCTCAGAGCGCGGGACGAACGTCCCCGTTGCACTGGTCGTCCCAGTCGTACCGGACCCAGCCTGCGGCGTCATCTTTTCGGTGATCGCCTTCAGAAAGTCCGGGTCCGCCAACGGGAGGTGAATCGTTACGGAAATCTCATTCAGCGTCCAGATCTCCGCCTCCTGCTTCATGGAGAACGTGATCTGTGGCATGAATGGACCCTTCTTTGCCACTCCGTTCTTGTAAGTCTGAAACGACACCTCGATGTCGTCCTGATCCCCGCGCAGCGCGTCATTCTCCACCGTGATCTCGACTTTGTCACCCGTCTTTGGATTCTCGCCCGACAGCAGCACCGATCCAGTTTCGAACGTCTGCACATTTTGTCCTTGCGTCTGTAGTTGGGTCGCCATCGTCGAATACTGCTGCAGCGACGCCAGCGCGCCCGACTTCTCCAACGCGGCGCGCGTTACGACGGGAAGATGCTTTATCAGCGTTCCGGGTGTCTTGCTGAAAAACATTTCAATCAGCGCTTGGCGCGCGGTTTGCGGAGCCGCCTGCGGAGCGCCCGCAGTCGTTCCTGCCCACGAACTGCCCACCCACAGCGTCGCAAACACTAGATAAACGACGAATCTTCTCATAATCCATCACCCGCTCTGATCGTTACATTCTTCCTGCGTCCTCTCCAGTTACCGAGGTAAGAGAACAGAATCTGCAACGGCGGGACGCAGGGAAGCTCTGTATCTGCGGTCCTGCTCGTGGTACGCTGCTTTCAGTCACTGCTCGCATAAATGCGCCAACCCGGAACCAAGCCAGATCCCCACCGCCGCCAACGGCGCGTGCTCCAGGCGGTCGCCACCTTTGAGTTTTTTAAGGGCACCTTTGTCGTGCTGATGGGGTTCTGCGCCCTTGCCCTCGTCCACAAGGATGCGTGGTACTACGCGGAGAGTCTCCTCGCCCTGCTACACATCAGCACCGATCGCCGCTCGGCCCAACTCTTCCTCGACTTTGCAGATAACGTTACCGATGCGCGACTGTGGGCGGCGGCCCGCATCGCCTTTGCCTATGCCGCCCTGCGCTTCACCGAGGCCTATGGCCTGTGGAAGGCGCGCCACTGGGCCGAGTGGGTTGCCCTTGTTTCCGGGACCCTGCTCCTGCCCCTCGAGATCCGCGAACTCATGAGGGGAATCACCTGGCTGCGCAGCGCTATGCTGATCGGCAATCTGGCAGTCGTGATCTACATGATCTACGTGATCCGCGACAACCGCCGCGAGCGCCGCGCGGCTGCCCTGGGAGGAGTAGGCTGAAACCCGTGCCAGAAGCCGGATCTAGAGCAAAATCATCTGGTATTTGTCTCGTTTTCGGTTCATAATCAGGCCGGAATCACAGGGACATCCCGGAGGTCCGTATGCGTCTCGCCAGCCTGCTCTGCTTATCGGTGGTTCTGGTCGGTGTCAGCGCCGCACAAGGTACAAACTTTTCCGTGGGCCCGCAGTATCTGATGACGTCGGGTTCGCCGCTGTTCGCCGGCCCCATCGCAACGCCGTCGCTTTCCCTGGAAGCTCCCCTGCCGGGAATTCCAAAGCTGCCCGAAATCGGACCTGAGGTTCAAGCTCAGCCTTACCTCGTGAATCCAGAACTCCGGCACCAGGCGAATCTGTTCCCGGTTTACTACGGCTACCAGATGATCAGCGTGGTAGAGCTCTCCTCTTCCGAACTTCCTCGGGAGTTGCCGGCGAGCATCACCGACGTCGGCGTCGTCGGAATGACCACAGCGGAGTCCCTTCGCGAACGCGGATACGGAGTTCCCATCGGTTATGCCGCTTCCTTCTGGAAGGCTCGCACGCCTCACGCCAAGCGCGTCTACACCAATGCCGACATCGAACGGCTGCACCAGAACTGACCTGTGGTTGCACCGGGTATTGCAGGCGGCGTCATCCAGACCGGAGCCTCTTTTGCTGCAAAGGGAAGAGCCTGCTGCGCGGACGCGAGGGAATCTTCGGTGCGCCCACATGCATCGTCTTTCGCGTGTTAGCCTGAAGCCATCTCAATTCTGCACGGGGAGTTCATGCCACGCCGCCAATCCTTCGCATCTCGACCTGCAAGCCACCGCCAAAGAAGTCATGCAGCGCTACGGTTTCGAGCCGGATTTCCCTCCCCAGGTTCCGCAGCAGCTTGCCGACCTGAAGGCCCATCCGCCGCAGATCGCCCCCGCAGGCGATATTCGCGACCTGCGCAATCTGCTCTGGTCGTCCATCGACAACGACACTTCGCGCGACCTCGACCAGATCGAAGTCGCCGAGAGCGCCTCGAACGGCGACGTGAAGATCATGGTCGGTATTGCAGACGTAGATGCCTTCGTCCCCAAGCAGACCCCGATCGATCAGCACGCCGCCCGGAAACCACTACGGTCTATGCCGGAGTGCGCAACTTCCCCATGCTGCCCGAAGAACTTTCCACCGGCAAGACTTCGCTGCTCGAAAATCAGGATTGCCTCAGCGTCGTGATCGAATTCGTTGTCGATTCCACCGGAGACCGTGAAGTCGCCGAGCGTCTATCGCGCCCTAGTCCGCAACAAGGCTCAACTGCAATACAACTGCGCTGGGCGCATGGCTGGAAGGGAAGTCGCCCGCTCCGCCGAAGGTCGCGGCTTCCGCCGATTTGCAGGCGCAACTGAAACTGCAGGATGAAGTCGCACAGAAACTAAAGAACCAGCGCTTCCAGCACGGCGCGCTGAGCCTGCAGACCGACGAACTTCAGCCGCTGGTGCTCAACGATCAAGTCGTCGACGTGGTGAAGCAGCAGAAAAATCGCGCCACCGAACTGATCGAAGACTTCATGGTCGCGGCCAACGGCGTGGTCGCCCGCTTGCTCGAGAAAGTTTCATCGCTGCGCCGCATCGTGCGCACTCCCGAGCGCTGGGACCGCATCGTGCAACTGGCCGCGACCAAGAGCGAAAAACTTCCCGGCACAGCCGGATTCCAAGGCGCTCAACGATTTCTTGCTCCGCCGCAAGGCCGCCGATCCCGATCACTTCGCCGATGTGTCATTGACCGTGATCAAACTCATCGGTCCCGGAGAGTATGTTCTGGAGCGCGCCGGCGAACGTTGCTCCCGGACACTTCGGCCTTGCAGTTCAGGACTACACGCACTCCACCGCGCCCAACCGCCGCTTCGTCGACGTCGTCACCCAGCGCCTGATCAAGGCCCTGCTTGCGGGCCAGAAGAACCCCTACTCCGATGACGAACTCACCGCCATCGCCGCCAACTGCACGCAGAAAGAAAACGCCGCCAAGAAAGTCGAGCGCGAAATGTCGAAGCGGCTCGCGGCTGTTGCCATGCAGAATCGCATCGGCGAAGTCTTCGACGCTATCGTCACCGGCGTGACCGAGCACGGAACCTTCGTTCGCGTTCTGCAACCGCACATCGAAGGACTGCTCGCGCAAGGTCAGCAAGGACTCGACGTCGGCGACAAGCTTCGCGTCAAACTCATCCGCACCGACGTGCAAAAGGGATTCATCGACTTCGCCCGCGCGTAAAACCGACATCACATCTCGTGCCAGTCTTCGGCGAGGCACACGGCTGGCGAAAACACGAAACCGACAATTGGTTGAATTTCTCCGTGCCTCAGTGCCTCCGTGGTGGAGTCACTCCCTATTCGGTGACCACCGCCTTCACCAGGTTTCGCGGATGGTCCACGTCGTATCCCTTGTTCACCGCGACGTGATAGGCGAACAGTTGCAGCGGAATCACTTCGACGATCGGCAGCAGCAGTTCGGGCGCGGCCGGGACGTAGAACACGTGGTCGGCGATGGCACGCGACTTCCTTGTCGCCCTCGGTCGCCACCGTGACCAGCGGCCCGCGGCGTGATCGCACTTCCTTCATGACTTCCAGCGTTCGGCGGTAGCGCAACAACGAGTCCGGATCGTGGTGGTCGCAAGTGGCCAGCACGACGACGGGCAGTTTCTCATCCACCAGCGCGTTGGGACCGTGCTTGAGTTCGCCGGCCGGATATCCTTCGGCATGCGCGTAGGAAATTTCCTTCAGCTTGAGCGCGCCTTCGCGAGCGATGGCGTAATGCACGCCGCGGCCGAGATAGAGAAACTTTTCTGCCTTGAAGTGCACTCCGCCGAATTTCTCGGCGAGAGCGTCCCAGTTCGCAAGATTCTTTTCGATCGCGTCGGGAAGCCGCATCAGCCGCTGCAGATACGAGCGCGTCACTTCCGAAGTCATCCGTCCGCGCTTGCGGGCGAGAAACAGCGCCATCAGATAGAGAATGGTAAGTTGCGTGGTAAAACTCTTGGTCGCCGGAATCGACAGTTCCGGCCCCGCGCCGGAGATCAACGCCGCGCCGGCTTCGCGCACAATCGTCGTGTCGGGAACGTTCGAGATTGCGATGGTCTTCACGCCGCGCGTCAAAGCCTCGCGTTGCGCCGCGATCGTGTCGGCGGTTTCGCCCGACTGCGTAATCACCATCACGATGGGATCGACCGCGGCATGAGTCGAGCGATAGCAATATTCGCTGGCGTACTCCACGTCGACGGCGACGCCGGAAAGATCTTCGATCATGATTTCGCCCGCCAGGCCGGCGTGCCGGCTCGATCCGCTGGCGGCGATGATCAGCTTCTCGAAAGTCAGCAGCGCGCTTTCGATGGCATCCAGTTCGCCGGGAAAGATGATGTCGTCCTTCAGGTGCTTCGCGACCGTCTTCGCAATGGCCGCAGGCTGCTCGTAGATTTCCCGCCGCATGGCGTGGGAATGCTTCTGGTTCGACGCGATCTTCTTCTGTTTAGTAGGAGTCATGGGGACTGAGGCTGAGAGTAAATCATTTTCCGTGCAACGGGCAAACGAGCGAGTGCGCCGGCATCGCTGCCGGGTGTCGCGGGATCTTTGCTGAGCCTGCGAGGGGCGTCGCTCACTCGCATGCGACTCGACAGCTGACGGTTTCGCGCAACGTGATTACGATTTCGCCGTCGCCGCGCCCTCGAAGTGCGCTTCAATCTCTTCCAGCGTCTTGCCTTTGGTCTCCGGCAGGAACCACGTCGCCGTGACGAAATAGATCACCGTGCAGGCGGCGAATCCGAAGAACATGGTCGAGTATCCATACTTGCCGACGGTCGGCAAGAAAGATCGCCGCGATCGTCGTGGACACTGCCTGGTTGAGCAAGAGCGCAATGCTCATCCCGTTGGAGCGGATGCGGGTCGGCATCAATTCCGAAAGCGCCAGCCACACGCACACGCCCGGGCCGACCGCGTAGAACGCCATGAAGATAAACAGCGTGATCGCGACCATCCAGCCGTTGCTGCGGAGCGGGACCGGACTGATCAGGGCGTTTTCGATCTTCAAGCGGCGCCGCGCGCGCGGCGTCGAGGTTGCCGAACGGATTCGGAGAAAAACGCGACGACTTTGTTCGCGGGCACGCAGCTCGTCGCGGGTGATTTCGATCGGCTTGGCGGCCGGATCGTCGGAGCGCACGGCCTGACTGGCCGCGCGGAAATCTCCGTAGGAATAAATCACGACCAGCGATGTCGCGCCGATTCGCCGCGCTGCCGTCGATTGTCACAGCTCAGTCGGTCCAGCTGTTTCGGGTTGTAGAGCAAAGTGAGTTTCTGGTCGGCGGTGACCATCGACTGCACTGCAGCTCTTCGCATCCACGCGCTGCTTCTCGGTCCGAAGGAAGAGTGATCGCCGTGCAGATGAGCGAGACGATGATGCCCGCGGTGCCGATCCCGAGCAAGAAACTTGCGGCCTTTGCGGTCGACCAGCACCACGCCGACGAAGGTCACCGCGAAATTGACGCATCGTGAATACGACGTAGCCCAAGTGCGCGGCGACATCCGACAGTCCGCTCTGCAACAGGATGTTGGTGTTGTAGGCGATGATCGAATTGATGCCGGTGGCCTGATTGCAGGCGAGGATGATGCAGGCCAGCACGAACGGAATCACGTACTTGCGCCGCAGTAAGCGATTCGTGACTCTTTGTGCCGGCCGCAGATTTTGCTTTTTCGGCGGCGATCACCTCTTGCATTTCCTTGAGTTCGAGATCGGCCTGCTACGGTCGTGCGCGAGCGCAGAAGCGCGGCATACGCAGCATCTTTCTTGCCGCGGCGCAACAGCCAGCGCGGAGACTCCGCCACCATGAAGCTGCCAATC
This sequence comes from uncultured Acidobacteriaceae bacterium, assembly GCA_963710885.1. Lineage (GTDB taxonomy): Bacteria > Acidobacteriota > Terriglobia > Terriglobales > Acidobacteriaceae > Sulfotelmatobacter. The sequence goes on along the minus strand of CAVQCF010000017.1, from coordinate 15,276 downwards.
ACGAACAGAATTCCCGGAGGCAACGAAACCCAGAAAATGCCGCGCCACGCCGAGTCTTTGAAGGCAAGCAGGCTCGCCGCAGTCGCCGAGCTTCGCCACCTGAGTCGACGCGGAAACTGAAATAAACGCCGACCAGCGCCGCAGCTGCAATGCCCAGGGTCAACAGCCACTGGAAGATCCCGGTGCCTTTGCCGCGATTCGAGGCCGTCAGACACTCCGCCAGATAAAGCGGCACGACCACGCCGATCAAGCCCGCGCTCACTCCCTGCAACAAGCGGCCGAACACCAGCGGCCCGTAACCGTGCGACAACGCAATCATCGGGAATGCTGATGACGAACATCACGCCGCTCAGCGCCATCAGCGATTTGCGGCCCATCCAGTCCGCCAGCAGTCCGGCAAACAGCGTAGAGATCACACTGCCCAGCAGCACCGCGGCGACCACGATGGAAAGCTGGCCGGCATTCAGTCCCGAGGTCGCCTCCAGATAGGGCAGCGCGCCGGCGATGATGCCGACGTCCACGCCATAGAGCAAGCCGCCCAGGCCGGCCACGATCAGGAGAAAACGGTTATAGAAAATCTTCTTGTCGTCGAGGCGGAGTGCCGTTGCGTCTCAGCAGTCATAGATTCGTGGTCACCTGGATGTCCGGGAAACTGATCAACTGGCTGTTCTTTGAAGGACTCTGAATTGTAGCCGTAGGATTGCAGCGCAACCCGCCAATTTCGCTTCGCCATGACGGCTCGCCGGGACGCGCGAGCTCTATCTTCTGGCTTCCTTGTCGATCGGCAGGCTGAACGAGAACACCGAGCCGCTGCCCAACTGGCTGACGACGCCAATCGTCCCGCCGTGAGCTTCCACAATTACTTTCGCGATCGCCAGGCCCATGCCCGTGCCCGGAGCGGTGTAGCGCTGGTGCTGGCCGCGATAGAACTTTTCGAAGATCAGCGACTGCTCGAACGAATCGATGCCCGGCCCGCGGTCGGCAACGCTGGTCACGAGCCGGTCGCCCTTGCACTTCGCTCGTCACTTTGATCGGAACTCCCGGATCGGAATACTTGCCGGCATTTTCCAGCAGGTGCATGAGCACTTCGCGAATGCGCTGCACGTCCATGCGGCACCTTCGGCAAGTCCGGCGCCAGGCGATCACTTCCACCGGATGATTCTCCAGCGACGCTTTGGCATCCTGCAGCGCCGGTTCGAGCGCATCCTGAGATCGCATGCGGCTGCAGATCGAGCTTGAACATCCCGGAATCGAGTTGCGCCATCTCCGCGGCCTCGCCCACCAGGCGATTCAGGCGGTCGGTCTCTTCGTCGATGACAGTCAGCAGTTCGCGTCGGCCCTGATCGTCGAGGGCCGCGCCCGACAACAGAGTCGTAACGCTGGCCTTGATGGAAGTCAGCGGCGTGCGGAATTCGTGCGTCACCGAATCGAGCAGGGCGGTGCGCAGGCGTTCATGTTCCTGCTCGGCGCGATTCTTGCTGAGGGCTTCGAGCGCGCGGGCGCGCTCGATCGCCAGTCCGGCCAGACTTCCCAGCGCATCCAGAGTTTCGCGCGAGAGTTCGTCTCCGGTAACGCCCAGGGCTCCGACCGTGCGCATTCCCAAGCCGCAGAGGCACGTAGGAAACGCCGCCTTGCGTGATGGGCTCGCCGCGCAAGAGAGTGGAGCGCAGCACGCTCTCTTCGAACTTCGCGTCGAGCGATGAACGATAGACCGTGGGGTGGTCGGCCGCCATGACCACGACGCTGCCCGACGGAAAATGTTTCCTGCACATATTTCGGCAGCGCATTCAGCAGTTCGAGAACATTCTCCGATGCCAGCAGCCGCTGGCTCAGACCGAAAAGCCGCTCCACTTCGCGGCGGCGTTGCTTCGCTCCCTCGGCCTCGCGGCGCGCGCGTTCCGCCAGATTGCTGGCCACCAGCGCCGTCACCAGAAAGGCGAACAGCGCGACCCAGTTCTGCGGATCGGCGATGGTGAAAGTCCCGACCGGAGGCAGAAAGAAAAAATTGAACGCCGCCGTGGCGCCGACCGCCATCACCACCGCGTAGCGCAAGCCCCAGTAGGCCGAGGTCAGCAGCACCGTTACCAGAAACATCAGCGCGACGGTGGTGTGATTGACGTGCAGCTTGAAATCGACAGCCGTGATCACGCGCGATGGCCGCGACCACAAACAGCGTAGCGCACCGCTTGCGTGCCGAGCCCCGGTTTTCACACCCGCATTGTACGATGGACGTGACAATTCCGAGTTTGCGAAAGACAATAGCTGCGATGACCAGATGGCCAAGACGCCCGAGGAATGGCTCAACGAAGTTTCGCCGGAAAAGCCGCGGGGAATCTTCAAGCTGTTTCTCGGCTACGCTCCCGGCGTGGGCAAGACCTACAGCATGCTGAGCGAAGCGATTCGCCGCGCCAGCCGCGGGGAAGACGTGGTGGTCGGCGTGGTGGAGAGCCACGGCCGCAAAGCCACCGCGGAATTGGCCGGCAAACTCGACCGCATTCCGCCGCGCAAACTCGAATACAAGGGCACAACGTTTGAAGAGATGGATGTGGATGCGATCCTGGCGCGCAAGCCGGCGGTCGTCGTGATCGACGAACTGGCGCACACCAATATCGAGGGCAGCAAGCACGCCAAGCGCTACGAAGACGTGATGGAGCTGCTGGAGGCGAAGATCGATGTGCTCTCCACGATGAACGTGCAGCACGTCGAGAGCGTTGGCCCGACGGTGCAGCAGATCACGGGCGTGCAGGTTCGCGAAACCGTTCCCGACTGGGTGATGCAGCGGGTCGACGAAATCGTGCTCGCCGATCTGACGCCGCAGGCGCTGCAGAAGCGCATGGAGCGCGGCGACATTTATCCCGTCGACCGCGCGCAGCGGGCGCTCTCGCATTTCTTCCGTCCCGGCAATCTGATCGCACTGCGCGAGCTGGCGCTGCGGCAGGTTACCGGAGTGGTCGATCGCAGTCTCGACGCTTTTCTCGACAAGGACGCGACGCAACCGGCGCACACGGTGCGCGAACGCATTGGCGTCTGCGTGAGTTCGAATCCGGCGGCGCAATATTTGATCGCCCGCGGCTCGCGCATGGCGCAGGCCATGGGCGGGGAGTTTTATGTTTTCTATATCGACGTCGGCCGCGACACGCGTCCGGAAGATCAGAAGACGCTGGCCGAAAATATCCGCTTCGCCGAGAACCTGGGCGCCAAGGTCGTGCGCGCTTCCGGTCGCAGCATCGCCGACGGCGTCGCGCAACTGGTGCGCGAGCATCACATCACGCAGGTCATCTTTGGCCGATCGGCGCGCACCGGCTGGCAGCGATATCTTTACCTGTCGGCGATTCAGCGATTTCTGCGCGACTCGCCTTCGGTCGATGTCCACATCGTGACCCAGGAGGCGCGCTGATGGCCGACCGCCCGCACATTCTCGTCGTGGATGACGAACCGCAGATCACGCGCGTGCTGCGCACCAGCCTGTCGGCGCAGGGCTATGACATTCGCATCGCCAACAGCGGCGAGATGGCGCTGGAGATCATGAAAGACTGGTCGCCCAGCCTGATCATCACCGACCTGTCGATGCCGTCGATCGATGGCGTGCAGTTGTGCCGCACGGTGCGCGCGGTTTCGCAGGTTCCGATCGTGGTGCTCTCGGTGCGCGACAAGGAGCAGCAGAAGGTGGAAGCGCTCGACGCCGGCGCCGACGACTACGTCACCAAGCCGTTCGGCATGAACGAACTGCTGGCGCGAGTGCGGGCCAATCTTCGCCGCGTCCCCGCGGAGAGCGAACCGGAAGATCCCGTGATCGAGATCGGCGATTTTCGCATCGACACTGCGCGCGCACAAAGTTACGGTCCGGCGCAACGAAGTGCGGCTTACTCCGAAGGAATTCGATCTGCTGGTGTTTCTGGCGCGGCGTCCCGGCAAAGTCGTGAACCACCGCACTCTGCTGGGCGCTATCTGGGGCGGGCAGAGCACCGAGCAGGTGGAATATCTCCGCGTGTTCGTCGGCCAGTTGCGCAAGAAACTGGAACCCGACGCCTCTTCGCCGCGCTACATCGTCACCGAGCCCTGGGTTGGATATCGGTTCGAACCGGGGGAGTAAGCCAACCTACGGTAGCGCCAGCACCCTATCGGCTGTCGCGAGAGCCTGCCCTGAGCTTACCGAAGGGGCGTCCCTCGCACCTCCAACGAGACACAGCCGTGACATTCTTAGCCCGCTCTTCTTACGAATATTCTACGAACCTTTTATTCAATCTCTTACGCCTTTCATCATCAAATCGTTCGAAGGCAGATGACCCGCACGATTAGTTCACCGGGCCACAAGAAAGATTGGGGAATCTAATGTCGACGATTCAGGATGTCTCCGCCGAGCAACTTGCGAAGGCGTTTCATCACTATCGGGAAGCCTTGACGCATGATTGCGGTGGTCATGGCACGGAAGGAGAAGGGTCCATCCTGGGAGCGCACTCCCCAGAACGAGCGCAAATTGATGGTGGCGGCAGCCCGCTTGACGCTGCTCGAACTGGCTACTGCACATCGCCGCAACCGGAGCCTGGTCGCAAGTATTACGCCAAGCCGGGCGAGGCCGAGTGGGGCTGCTGAAGGTGCTCGGCTGTATCCTCGGAGTCTCGTTCAGCGATAGATCTCCTTACGAATTCTTTATGAACTCTTGATTCCGCTCTTACGCGCGGAGTTGAACAATGAAGTCAGAAGCCTTCGGAGCGAATGTACGCCGGTGGGCGTTATGAGAATTGCGCTGGCAATTCTGTGCATCGGCGCAGTGGCTTTCCTGCTGCGCGTCCTGGCGCTCTGGTCAAAGAGGATGAATGCGCCTGCGCCCGTACAGGTCGCTTGCGAAGTTCAATCGCGGCCGGCGCGGGATACTTATAGAGATGAGTTCTAAGGTTCAGAAGCGAAAAGGCACGCCGCCAGACGCGACCGAGCGGATCGCGCTCTGACTTCAGCGAACCGGGACTCGAGGCTGTAGGGAGAGTACCTATGCAAGACGTTCTTTGGATCGCCGTCACGATCGCATTTTTCGCGGCTGTCGATCGCGTATGTGCAGTTCTGCGATCGCATGAAGTGAGGAGAAAGTCATGGACACACAGTCAATCATCATGCTCATCATCAGCGCGGCGGTGACCGTTTATCTGTTCTACGCGCTGTTGCGTCCGGAGAAATTCTGAAATGACTCTGAATGGCTGGCTGCAGATCCTGGTATTTCTGGCGCTGATCTTTGCCGTCACCAAGCCGCTGGGCGTCTTCATGACGCGCGTGTTCGCCCGCGAGAAAACGTTTCTCGACCCCGTGCTGCGGCCCATCGAGCGCCTGCTTTATCGCGTGACCGGCGTGGACGAATCGCACGAGATGCGCTGGACCGAGTACGCGACCACCATGCTGGTGTTCAGCGCGGTGTCGATGCTGGTGCTTTACCTGATCCAGCGCGTGCAGGGCATGCTGCCCTTCAATCCGCAGCATTTCGGGGCGGTGACGCCGGAGCATCTTGGCCTTCAATACCGCCGCGTCGTTCACTACCAACACCAACTGGCAGGCCTATTCCGGCGAGACCACCATGAGCTACTTCACGCAAATGGCCGGCCTCGCGTTTCACAACTTCGCCTCGGCGGCGACGGGCATTGTGCTGGCGATCGCATTTATTCGCGGAATCGCTCGCCGCCAGATGAATACGCTGGGAAATTTCTGGGTCGACTTCGTGCGCTGCTGCCTGTGGGTGCTGCTGCCCTTTTGCGTTGTGGGATCGCTGTTCCTGGTTTCGCAGGGAGTGGTGCAGAACCTGAAGCCCTACGACACGGTGAAACTGGTCGAACCGCAGCAGGTGCAGCGCGTCGGCGCGGACGGCAAAGGCGTAGTGGATGCCAGCGGCAAGCCGGTGATGGATACCGGTGACCACGCAGACGATCGCGCAGGGCCCCGTGGCTTCGCAGGAAATCATCAAGGAATGGGGCACGAACGGCGGCGGATTCTTCAACGCGAACAGCGCGCATCCGTTCGAGAATCCCACGCCGCATCACGAATCTGTTCGAGATGTTCTCCATTTTCGCGATCGGCGCCGGGCTGACCTACACGCTCGGCCGCATGACCGGTTCTCCCGCGCACGGATGGGCGGTCTGGTCGGCGATGGCATTCTTGTTTCTCGTCGGCGTCACGCGTCGCCTACTGGGCGGAGGCGCAGGGCAATCCGCTGTATCCCGCGACCGTCGCGCAGCACGCCACGGCTCTGCAGCCGGGCGGCAACATGGAAGGCAAAGAAACGCGCTTCGGCATCGCCAACTCCGCGCTGTTCGCCACCGTCACCACCGACGCCAGTTGCGGCGCCATCAACGGCTGGCATGATTCCTTCACGCCGCTGGGCGGCATGGTCCCGCTCGTCAACATCATGCTGAGCGAAGTTATTTTCGGCGGCGTCGGCTCGGGCATGTACGGGATTCTCATCTACGTCGTACTGGCCGTGTTTATCGCGGGCCTCATGGTCGGGCGCACGCCGGAATATCTGGGCAAAAAGATCGAGGCCTACGACGTCAAGATGGCGATGCTGGTCTCGCTGGTCTTCCCGCTGATCATTCTTACGCTGGCGGGAATTTCGGTGGTCAAGGGCTTCGGAACCGTCGGCATCTCGAATCCCGGCCCGCACGGCCTCAGCCAGATTCTCTACGCCTTCACCTCGTCGGCCGGAAACAACGGCTCCGCCTTCGGGGGCCTGACCGTCAACACGCTGTGGTACGACGCCGCCACTGGAATTACGACGCTGGTGGGCCGCTTTCTTCATGATCATCCCGATGCTGGCCATTGCCGGCAACCTGGCGCAGAAAAAATATGTGCCGCCGTCGCTGGGAACGTTCCCGGTCACGACGCCGCTGTTCACGCTGCTGCTGATCAGCGTCATCCTGATTCTGGGCGCGCTCACCTTCTTCCCGGCTCTGAGCCTGGGGCCGATTCTCGAGCACCTTCTCATGCACGTGGGAAAGACTTTTTAGGAGCTATATGGCAAGCCATCGCAAATCGGTTTGGGATGTGAATCTGGTGCGCAGCGCCGCCTGGAGTTCGCTGCTCAAGCTGAACCCGCGCAACATGATGGGGAATCCCGTCATGTTCGTGGTCGAAATCGGCAGCGTGATCACGACCGCGCTTCTGATTCTGCATCCGCACGAAGCTTTCGCTTCAATCTGCAGATTACGCTTGTGGCTGTGGTTCACGGTGCTGTTTGCCAACTTCGCCGAAGCCATGGCGGAAGGCCGCGGCAAGGCGCAGGCGGAAACGCTGCGGCGGGCGCGGTCGGAAACCATCGCGAAGCGCATTGACCTGCAACGGCAAGATCGAAGAGATTCCCAGCGCGAAACTGCGCGCCGGCGATCTGGTTTCAGTTGCCGCCGGAGAACTCATTCCCGGCGACGGAGAGATCGTCGAAGGCGTTGCTTCGGTCGACGAATCCGCGATCACCGGCGAGTCTGCGCCGGTGATTCGCGAAGCCGGCGGCGACCGCTCGGCCGTCACCGGCGGCACGCGCGTTCTCAGCGACTTACATCAAAGTGAAGATCACGTCGAACCCCGGCGAGACTTTTCTCGATCGCATGATCGCGCTGGTGGAAGGCGCTTCGCGGCAGAAGACTCCGAACGAAATTGCGCTGAATATTCTGCTCGCCGGACTGACCATCATCTTCCTGCTAGCGGTGGTCACGCTGCAGCCGTTTGCGATTTATTCCGGCTCCCCGCAGACCGTCTTCGTGCTGGTCTCGCTGCTGGTCTGCCTGATTCCCACCACGATCGGCGGACTGCTTTCGGCCATCGGCATTGCCGGCATGGACCGGCTTGGTGCAGCACAACGTGCTGGCCATGTCCGGGCGCGCAGTCGAAGCCGCCGGCGACGTGAACACGCTGCTGCTCGACAAGACCGGCACGATTACTTTCGGCAACCGCCAGGCCACCGAATTTCTGCCTGCGCCCGGAGTCACCGAAGCCGAGATGGCCGACGCCGCGCAGCTCTCGTCGCTCGCCGACGAAACTCCGGAGGGCCGCTCGATCGTCGTGCTGGCCAAAGAAAAGTACAAACTGCGTGGCCGCGACTTCGCAGCGCACGAAGCGGAATTCATTCCGTTCACCGCGCAGACGCGCATGTCGGGCGTCAATCTCGATGGCCGCGAGATCCGCAAAGGCGCCGCCGAATCCATCGCACGTTATCTCGAGCAGAACAACGGCATCATGCCGCCGGAAGTCCGCGCCGCGGTCGAGCGCATCGCATCTTCCGGCGGCACGCCTCTTGTCGTGTCCGAGAACCGTCGCGCCATGGGCGTGATTCATCTGAAAGACGTGGTCAAAGGCGGAATCCGCGACCGCTTCGCGCAGCTGCGCGCCATGGGCATTCGCACCGTGATGATCACCGGCGACAATCCGCTGACCGCCGCGGCCATCGCGCGCGAAGCCGGAGTCGACGACTTTCTCGCGCAGGCCACGCCCGAAGACAAGCTGAAGCTCATCCGCAGCGAGCAGGCCGGCGGCAAACTCGTCGCCATGACCGGCGATGGCACCAACGACGCGCCCGCGCTAGCGCAGGCCGACGTGGGCGTCGCCATGAATACCGGCACGCAGGCCGCCAAAGAAGCCGGGAACATGGTCGATCTCGACTCCAATCCCACCAAGCTCATTGAGGTCGTTGAAATCGGAAAGCAATTGCTGATGACGCGCGGCGCGCTGACCACATTCTCGATCGCCAACGACGTCGCCAAATATTTCGCGATCATCCCCGCCATGTTCGCGGTGACGTTTCCCGGTGCTGAACGCGCTGAACATCATGCATCTCAAAACGCCGCAATCGGCGGTGCTCTCGGCGGTCATCTTCAACGCGCTGATCATCATCGCGCTGATTCCGCTGGCGCTGCGCGGCGTGAAATATCGCGCCATGAACGCCGAGGCCCTGCTGCGCCGCAACCTCTTTATCTATGGCGTCGGCGGACTGATCGCGCCCTTCGTGGGCATCAAGCTCATCGACATGCTGATCACCGATGGCGCACCTGGCCTGAGGACTCTTATGAAAAAGCATCTCATCACCGCATTTCTGATGACCATCGCCACGACGATCCTGCTGGGCGTGATTTATCCGCTGCGTGATCACCGCCGTGGCGCAGGTCCTGTTCAAAGACAAGGCGAACGGCCAGATTCGCTATCGCAACGGCGAAGCCATCGGCTCGCGCATCATCGGCCAGCCCTTCACCTCGGCAAAGTATTTTCACCCGCGCCCCTCAGCCGCCGGCAACGGATACGACGCCGCCAACTCCGGCGGCACGAACCTCGCTCCCACCAACCAGAAGCTCATCGACCGCATTCAGGCCGATGCCAAGACTCTGCACGAAGAAAATCCCACGCAGCGCGATTCCAGTCGATCTGCTCACGACCTCCGCCTCCGGTCTGGATCCCGAAATCTCCCCGGCGGCGGCGGAGTTTCAAGTTCCGCGCATCGCCCGCGAGCGCGGCCTGCCCGAATCCACGGTTCGCGACCTGGTCCAGAAGCACACCTACCAGCGCGATCTGGGCCTGCTCGGAGAACCACGAGTCAACGTCCTGGAACTCAATCTCGCGCTGGACGATCTCGCCCCAAAGCCCTGACCCGGAGCGCTCTCGCCATCTTTTGGCCCGCAAATCGTTATGAGATAATGGGGCAAATTGGCATCGGCCCCGTAGCTCAGATGGATAGAGCAGCGGTTTCCTAAAAGCCCCCGCCTTTGGCCTGCCTGTTTGGATCAATTACTTACGTTCGGATGAGAGCATCGGTTTGCGGAGGTTTTCACCCTGTTCGGCACAGTCTCTGCAATGGCCGTGCCATGAAAAACAGGCTTAGATTTGATCTTGATCTTTGGTGTTCCCGTGGAAGAGTGTTTGGATTTCCAGTTTGTTCATCCGGCCACTCAGGGAACGCCCGAATCTTCGCTCGAACCAAAGGTCAAGATTGCCGAGGCCCCTTCCCAGGAGTTCCAGTAGTTTGGCGCCAGCCTTCACTAAGAGATCACCGGCAATATGTCCGAGCATTCTCTACTCCTCGCGCAAGCGGCTATGCTTCGAAGCCGAATACTATGTGGTTCGCGATCGAACCATATTTGAGCTCGGTTACCTGGCAAGCACCACGGTGTCTAGCCGCCGCGGTGAATGCAGCGTTGAAACTGTTTCGATTCGCCGGTCTTGTTCCAGCCATCCCAATCATAAATGGGATGGCAGCGATGGGATCGTTGCATTAGCACTCCAACGGAAATGGGATAGGAAAACATACTCCGGAGAGGGTGGAAACTGCTAGGTTATGAACCCCCACTCAGTTGGGATTGCCAGAATGGAGGTCCGAAGTGAAAAAAGCAATTCCGGTGCGAATGCCAGACTGGCCCGAGGGAGAATTGCCCACTACCAAACAAGTGGAGGTTTACTTATTGTCCTGGGAGCATCAGCGAAAGCCATTGGCCACAGATCCCGGCGTTGGACTATCCCAGAAGTCATTTTGGCTAGATCCTGAAGATCTGGGAATCAACGCCCGCCGAGCCGAATGCTTTCGTGCCGGTCGTCCCGATCGCGCGCTTTTTCTTCGGAGGGTCATTGCGACATACCATCAGCGGAAGACTTGGAAGCCGACGCCAAGGCAGGCTCCGGCGGTACCGCAGCCAGAAACTCGAACCGTTTCCACCGGGTTGGCTGCGACCATAGGCCAACTGCTGCAACGCGTTTCTGTGACAGAGGCGCATCCCGTATCAGAACTCAGTTATGCCCAGGTCAACGAGATTTCACATGCGCAGGGTTTGGGAATTTTCTGGCAGCCTGGAAATGTGTACCGCATCGGTCGGACTGCAAATGCGAAGTCCTGTTTGGTGCTAATTGATGCCCAGGGAAGGGAATTGGCCAGGTACGGCTCGTGGTGAAGTTACCTTGAGTTTTTTTGGGTGCTGCAGAAAACGAAGAAGTTGACGGCATCTGCAGACGCACCAGACTTAGGACGTGATTCTGGTTGATGCACCGAGGTGCACAGAACTGAACGGTTTAGCCGAATCAATGGATTACGAGCACTGGTCAAGCACAGCAATGCAGCAAAGCGCACAGAACCCCAAGACGAACTGACACCGCTTGGTAATCCTGTCCGCGGCGGGCTCAGTTGAGCGTAGTCAGGATTTCTAGCCAATTGACCTGTTCGCACGAGCGGCCAAGTCCCCCGCCTTCATTGACTTGCCCGAGCCTTGATCCTAAGATTTCAGCCCAATGATAGGTCAGACCATTTCGCACTACCGTATCATCGAGAAACTCGGTGGCGGCGGGATGGGTGTGGTCTACAAAGCTGAGGACACCGACCTAGGCCGCTACGTCGCCCTCAAGTTCCTGCCTGACGAAGTCGCGCAAGACCCGCAGGCTCTTGAGCGTTTCCGGCGCGAGGCGCGCACGGCCTCCGCCCTGAACCATCCCAACATCTGCACCGTCCACGAAATCGGCCGACAGGACAACCAGTTTTTCCTGGTCATGGAATTTCTGGACGGAATGACGCTCAAGCATCGTATCGCCGGGCGTCCCATGGAAACCGAATCCATTCTCGCACTCGGCATCGAGATCGCCGACGCCCTCGATGCCGCTCACGGCGCGGGCGTCATCCATCGCGACATCAAGCCGGCCAACCTCTTCGTCACCAAGCGCGGCCACGCGAAGATTCTGGATTTCGGGCTCGCCAAGTTGGACGAGCGCGGCGCCTCAGCCAGCCGAATCGCAACCGCCAACACGCTGTCCGACGATGATCATCTCACCAGCCCCGGATCAACTCTGGGAACAGTCGCCTACATGTCGCCCGAGCAGGTCCTTGGCAAGCCGCTCGATGCGCGCACAGATCTGTTTTCGTTCGGCATCGTTCTTTACGAAATGAGCACGGGTGCGTTGCCCTTCCAGGGCGACACCTCGGGCGCGATCTTTGATGCAGTACTCCACGGCACTCCAACATTACCCGCCCGATTGAATCCGCAGATCCCAGCAGAACTCGAGCGCGTGATTCAGAAAGCTCTCGAAAAAGACAGGGAGGTCCGCTACCAGCACGCATCTGAGATGAAAGCCGATCTGGCGCGTGCGCTGCGCGATACAACTTCCTCTCCGTCGGGACGAGTAGCCGCTCCGGCGTCACCGCCACGCCAAATGCCGGCGAAAAGATGGCTCTGGATGGCCGCCGCCCTGATTCTTGCCGGCATCGCAGGACTGTTGACTTGGCGCTTCCGTGGGAAATCGCCACAGCAAGAGACCACCAAGACAGTCTCTGCCCCCATCTCCATCGCCGTTCTGCCCTTTCAAAACTTCGGCGGAGACAAAGAAGACGACTTCCTCCGCATGGCCTTGCCCGACGAAGTCGCCACCACTCTGAGTTCGGTACGGACATTATCGATCCGCCCCTTCGCGTCCACTACGAAATACACGGCCGGAGACTTCGACGTACAGCAGGCGGGAAAAGATATGCACGTCGGCCGTATCGTCATGGGACACTACCAGAAAATCCGCACCCAGCTGCAGCTGACCATGCAGGCAGTCGACGTCGGCGATAATCGCGTTCTCTGGCAGGAAACCATGAGCGTTCCCGCCGACGACCTAGTGGCCATGCGTGAGCAAGTCACTTCCAAGGTGCGGCTAGCACTGATCCCCGCACTCGGCGCAAACGAGGCGACCGGCGATAGCGGCACGCGTCCGACCAACGAAGAGGCCTACGACCTCTACTTGCGCAGCGTTGCTCTCGCACATGATGGCGACCAGAATAAGGAAGCTATCCGCATGCTGGAGCGGTCGGTGGGGCTCGAGGCCACGTTTGCTCCTGCCTGGTCCGCATTGGGAAAGCGCTACTACTACGAAGAAGAATACGGCGGCGGGACAGGAACGATGTCGCGCACGATTCCAACTCTGCGGCGTGCTCTTTCACTAGATCCTAATCTCGAAGATGCGGCCGCGCAGATAGTCAGCCTCGATACCGACGCAGGCAAGCTACCGCGGGCTTATCAAGAGGCCAGGGCGATGATCGACAAGCGCCCTCAGAGCGGCTTTGCCCACTTTACCTTGTCCTACGTCCTGCGCTATGCGGGCCTGAGCCAGGAGGCCGCTGACGAGTGCAACACCGCCGTGCGTCTCGACCCGGGCAACTACCAGTTCCGCTCCTGTGCCGCCGTTTTCTTCATGACCGGCCAGGTTGCGTACGCCCGCGACTTTTCGAGTCTGGATGCGGGATCCGAGTGGTCCACCCATTTGGAAGTTCGCCTTCTCTTGTACGACGGGAAAACAACCGAGGCCCTTGATCGGATGCGCCAGCTTCACGACAGTCCTTTCTTTCACACCCGCGCTCTGGAGGCTTGCTATTCCAATCCCAGGCCAGCGGGCTCCGACGAACTTTTGCAGCAGACCAAGAAAGATCTTTTTGCCTTTCATGACCCCGAGCCTCGATTCACCCAGGCGATCACCTTCAACCACTGTTTGGGAAACGAATTTACAGCGCGCCTGATCAAGTCCGCGATCGACAGCGGATTCTGCGGCTACGACTACGTGCGGCTCGATCCCATACTGGCCTCGTTTCGCCAATCACCCGTATACTCCGCCGTGCTCACTCAGGCCAAACGATGCCGCGACCGCTTCCTGGCCGAGCGCGACCAACCCGCGCACTAACGGCCTCAGGGAAATGCTAACCGTGCGCCAGGGCGTTCCAAAACCCTCCCCTCCGCGGTTGCCTGAACTCGTTGATCTTGCAATATCTGATTTTCCCTTCCCGCCCGTCCAGAAAGACTTGTTTTTGGAAGTCTTCACTTATCTCACAGCAGATCAAGTTCCCCGCGAGAGCAATCCTTCGGTCGGGCCCCCATCCAGCTCCCCGCGCCAAACTCCTGTTCGTATCTCTCAATCGAGGCACACTTTGCTCGGTGTATCCAGTCCAGTGCTGTTTCGTAGTCATCCTCGCCGATGAATTTCAACTCTCCAAGAGTTCCTTCATAAAGGCACGACAGTTTGATTAGTATTTTCTCGGTTTGTTTGAAAGCCCGCTCGAGGTCCGGGATCGTCAGTTTTGCACGGGCTGCTAGAGCCTTTGGATCAGGCACAGTGCGCGGGTCGAGATGCGCAAGCCATTGGTTCCTACGTTTGCGAATCGCGGTGAGGACCGGCTCAAGCTCAACCACAACCTTCTTGGATTTCGCAATCGATTCGCTTACCTCCACCTTATTGCCACGCTTGAATGAAGTGACCTCTAGGTCTGCCTGGACTAGCATCTTTTGTATCGTCACAGCGCCGCTTGTCTGATCGTAGAGCCGCGCAATGGCCATCTGGGGCTAGTTCGAGACTCCCATTCGTCGTCAAGCCAAAGAAGGTCGGAGCACTCTGAAGGATCACGGGGTCTGCCTTTAGCAACCCGTTTGCAAGTTCCAAATAAGACTTCCCTACGAGGACTTGCTTTTTCAATGCGTCCAGAATCTGCTTGAGTGTAGGCTTACCCAGGATTCCCCCAACAGACTGAGTGCGATGGCCTATCAGAGGTTATTGTGACACCTACACCCTACCCAAAAACAAGTGGTTCTGGAAGGCGCAGAATTCGCCATTTCGACACTGCAAAATCAGTGGGTTCTGGTAGCGCCGGCAGAGAGGTTTTTGGAACCCCTTGGGCATTTTGAGATCGCGGTAGGGATACCGCTCTGCGAACTGAAAGCTGTTGGAATGATTGTCTGAAGGAGGAAAAGCAAACACTATCAGACCGTGCGTACCATCGGACGTAGCCTACGAGGTAGGAGCGGGGCGGCAACAAACCGTTCGAAGCCCTCGGACAATGTACCCATACCCGTGAGGGTAACATCGGAACCGCGAGGCGACGGTGTATCTACTAGCACAATGTGGAGAGGGCCTAGGCTTGATAGCAAGGTCAGAATACACAAATGCTCGCAGGCGTCGTCACCCTAAGAGAACCTAAGATGCTGCGTGGTTCTTCTCACAGTGGGTACGGAGCGCAGTGGTTTACTCCGTCATGGTCATATCACACTGTCGGCGTAAAGAGCGGACCTAACCTATCGCGTCACTCCAACGGAACAGGATAAATCCGTATCGCTCCCCACAAGGGAAAGCACATCGCAAGATGGGCCGATGGCGGTGCGGACATGAGAGGAAGGAGAAAGCGAATGCCGCTCTGTAATGGAACGGATACCGGTTGCGTCAGTCCCATCGACAACATCGGGCGCGAAAGCGCGCTGACTTCCTTCAGGTGCTTCCCACGAGAGAACTGGGCAAATCGGCATATGAGGCAAGGCAGAT